>CAWJWJ010000002.1:697500-2893915 GCA_963846575.1 uncultured Nitrospiraceae bacterium
CTCAACGGATAAAAGGTACGCCGGGGATAACAGGCTGATCTCCCCCAAGAGTTCACATCGACGGGGAGGTTTGGCACCTCGATGTCGACTCATCGCATCCTGGGGCTGAAGCTGGTCCCAAGGGTTAGGCTGTTCGCCTATTAAAGCGGTACGAGAGTTGGGTTCAGAACGTCGTGAGACAGTTCGGTCCCTATCTGTTGTGGGCGGAGGAGAGTTGAGAGGGGCGTTCACTAGTACGAGAGGACTGTGAAGGATGAACCTCTGGTGTGCCGGTTGTCGTGCCAACGGCAGTGCCGGGTAGCTATGTTCAGTTGGGATAACCGCTGAAAGCATCTAAGCGGGAAGCCTGCCTCAAGATAAGCTCTCCCGGGGCGCAAGCCCCCTAAAGGACACTTGTAGACTACGAGTTTGATAGGCTGGGTGTGGAAGGCTCGTAAGGGCTGTAGCTAACCAGTACTAATCGTCCGTGCGGCTTAACATCCTTTGCTCCTGATAGACGTGGTCTGTAACATGAAAAAGCGAGTGCTGCATTGCGCCGTCCATGGTCAGGGAAATTCCCCATATGATCACATGGCGTGATGGAACATCGACTATCCATGAAGAAATTTCCCGGTGGCCTTGCCGGAGGGGTCACACCCGTTCCCATACCGAACACGGAAGTTAAGCCCTCCAAGGCCGATGATACTGCTGCCGTGAGGCAGTGGGACAGTAGGACGCTGCCGGGTTATAAAAAGAGCCTGCTCGAGAAATCGAGCAGGCTTTTTTATTTCCCGCACATTAGCCGAACAACACATAAATGAGATTTTGACCCCCTGAGATAAATGTATAGCATCTAAGATAGTTAACGGTCAGTGGGAGATGGGAGCGCTCGGATCATCATCATTGGGCTGTTGGAGTTTCGAGTTTGCATCAGCCCGCTTGGCCAGTACTGGTATTCATCTGGGTTGCCTGCATTTTCAATGACGCCGTTACTTCCAGTGAGGATGACCGTTGACTCATGTTCTGGTAGTGGCGCCGAATTTATTTGCGCCTTCTCTCTCACCTGGGTGCTGATTCCAGTTTTGTATGTATATGACGTTAACGGTGGAGAACAGTGAGGCAGAAATTTGTACCAGGCGTTTATCACGACGAAGCACCGCATGTTTTGCCAGGGATTGACGCAGCTAAGCTTGGCACGTGGGTTAGTCCGAGGCAACGCCGTACCACTACCTTTTTGCATGCTGAAAGTATTGCCCGGAGCGTTATTCTCCGGTCCCGCTGCTCATTCAGACTACTTCGTTGTGGATGACAATGCTGCCTCCCTTACCTTCAAATTGGGAACGTTTGCTGAGAGTCGAGACGGAGAGCGACACGTATCGAGCTCTTGATACCTTCCTTGAGCAGGAACTGGTTGATGGGCGGACCATTCTGCCACCATCCGAAGACGTGTTTCGTGCCCTTCTGGTGACACCCTACGAGAAGGTCAAGGTGTTATTGCTTGGGCAGGATCCCTATCACACGCCAGGAGTGGCGCATGGGCTGTGTTTCTCAGTTCAACCAGAGGTACGGTCCTTACCGGCTTCGCTCAAGAATATCTATCGAGAACTTCGGGATGACGTCGGATGTCGTGTGCCGAATAACGGATGTCTGGAGCAATGGGGCCGCCAGGGCGTGCTCTTGCTGAATGCGGTATTAACCGTTCGAGCGCATGAGCCCAACTCCCATCGGGCACGCGGCTGGGAAGTGGTTACTGACAGGATTATCAGGATGGTCGATGCAAAACGCACTCGTGTGGTGTTTGTTCTCTGGGGTGGTGAAGCTAAAAAAAAGAGAACACTGATCACAAATTCGCAGCATGTTGTAATCACCTGTGCCCACCCGTCGCCATTGTCCGCAAGGATGTTTTTTGGATCTCGATGTTTCTCGCGCACCAATCAGGCGCTCACCGAGGCTGGCATAGAGCCAATCGACTGGCAGATTCCCGACGTCTGAATCGGTCCTTAAGCTGTTTGTCATGCTTCTTTTCTCGAGTATCGGCAATCTGGCATCACTGCCCTCGGTAGGACGAGTGGACGGCTGGTGCCCGAAGCAGGATGCCTGAAGCATGGTGAGATAGGGAGTGCAGTCGTTTGGCCGCAAGGCTTTCTCCTTCTGAAGCAAGCTTAGGAAAACGAGTACCCCGACCATAAGAATACTGAGACAGATGGAGAGGACGCACACAATAATTCTTTAAGTCAGGCGCGCCGATTGCGCATCGCGACGCTGCAAGTCATTGGCCGCTATTCCTTGGGCAGGAACTGGGCAGGCTCGACAAAGCCTGTGCTGGAGAGTCTGCGCGCGACCGGACTGCTCGACGTAAAGAGCGTGACAGGCGAATGGTTTCGGATGCTGTGAAGCAAGGTCAAATGACTGGCCTAGAAGTATTATCTACGGAAGCACGTTTAAGATAATATTTATTGCCACATAGAATCATGCGTTTGTATCGCACGAAGCCCACCAACACATTGACTCTGAGCTCATCCCTCTATAGGGTGGACGCATAACGTCCTGAGCCACGTCGGCTTTCCCCTTTCGCGCGCTGCTTGTTCAACTTTGCGCGTGCAAGTCTCAAGGCTCCGCCGCCTCGACGCTACAGAAGAAAACCGCAGCCATGCAGGACCTGCAGTGATCGGTCCGACGCTTGAGCCATCGATTAGTTCCGCAGAGGGTCATGTTGAACCAATGAGGTTGCGATGCACGCTGCTGCATGTCCTTCCAGCATCGGGGATAGGCTTGTCCCGTTGGCGTCTGGTCCCCTGACTCGTGAAGAATCGTTCATGCCATTACAGGTCGGAAACGTGTTCGACCAACTTGCGGAGCAGTCTCGCAGTTGCATTCGTGGTGAGTGGAGGGTGGGATGAGAGCGGATTTCGGTCGTTCATTGGGCTACCTAAAATCTTCTCAGCGTTGTAGCGATCGGCTTCGGTGCGACTGCGCTCATGATCACGCCGTATAGCCACGTGCATGACTATGCCCTACTGTCGAAGTCAGTAACCTGCTCGGCCAGGGCGTTGCTAATGCAGGTGTATCGATGGTTGACAAGCATTGCATGGGATTATGGGAATCAGTGTCATGCTGACAATGGCAGGCGCTGGTCTCCCGCCGTGGCCTGCCGAAGCGGGAGACAAGAAGTCTTCTACGAACGGAGAGCCGACCCGTTCTGCAGCGGTCGCATTTTCAGCGACCGCAGACATCTTGAGGATGTCTGGCGAGGATCTCGCAAAGTCTTACGACCGAACAACGGCTCACTGTCGAACAAAGCTGGCGGCGCGATGACGCTGATCGAGCTTTGATTCGAGCTGTTCCTCGACGATGATGGACCGCGTGTGATGATATTGGCCTATCGTTGCTTGTGCTCAGGATGAATAGACCGGTGAGAAAGCGCGCCGGGCTGGGGTCGAGAGCCTGAGGTCGCACATTGCCAGCCGGCTGCGTACTAACGGGGCCGACCGAGTTGGACAGTTGTACAGGAGGCTTTATGCGAATGGAACATCGTGTTCGATCAAGGCCGGCTGGAAGGTTGGGAATGTTGGATGAACGAAAGATAGAAGGACCCATAGAGAATTTAAGCCGAGCCGCTCGCGATATGGAATTGGACATTAATACCGCCCTTTCTTCTCGGCTGAAATCACTGACCGGCATTGGTGAGCATTATGCGCAGCGGATTATCGCCGGACGGCCCTACCGGAATCGGGAAGAATTGCTGACGAGACAGATTTTGCCGAATTACATTTATGGCCGTATTATGGAGCGGCTCTGCGTCAGGGAATGAGGGAGAGAAGTCCGGGGACGTGTGAAAGCGTTGTCAACGCAAGCCTTCCCGATGACCATGCGGGCTGTCAAAGCCGTTCGTGCTTTCAGCAGGCCTAAATCGTGGACCTCCAAGATGAGAAGGGGCACCTCTATGGCAGACACTCAGGAGACAATGGGGACCATGCGAAGGGCGTGGCGGGGAATGATCTCGGCAGTACTCATCGCATGCGTGATGAGCGCCTTGCAGGCCGTCGCCGCGGTGGATCAGCCAGGGCCGACCGAAACAGTGAAGGGCACAGTCACCGAGTTCCTTGACATCCTGAAGGAACTCAAAGGTCCTAGCCGCTCCGACGCGCGCCGCTGGAAGATTGAGGAAGTGATACGCCACCGCGTGCATTACGAAGACATGGCCAGACGGTCGCTGGGGCCTTCGTGGACACAGATGGATGAAGTAACGCGCCGGGAGTACGTCGGGCTCTTTGTCCAATTGCTCCGCGACTGTCTCGCGAACCGAATGGTCGAGTATTCCGGAGAACGGATTAGTTACCTCTCAGAGCGTCGGGAGTCGGGCTTTGCTGAAGTAAAGACCAGGCTCGTGGGCGACAAAGTCGACACCTTCATTGATTTCAGGCTCATGAGACAGGATGGACGTTGGTTGGTGTATGACGCCATCCTGGATGGAGCCAGTCTGGTGGGGAGTTATCATGCCCAGTTTGCGAGCATTATACGCGAAGCCTCCTGCGCACAACTGATGGATAGAATCAAAGAAAAGACGCTGATCGTAAAATTGTTCGAGAAGAGTAGTCCATGAACATATGACTCCGCAGTGAGGGCAGGATGGGGTCAATCGGGTAGGGAGATAGAGCAATGAGATGTCCGCGCTGTTATGGTCCGATGCTGATGATCAAGATGAAGGACATTGTGAGTGGAACGATGACCTATGGCTGGGGCTGTCGGCAATGCGGCGCAGTCATCGACTCTCTCATTGATATTCACCGCCAATGGCATTTGGAGCCGCGCGCGACGTGGGCTCACCTGGCCATCTCGTCGTCTTAAGCCACAATCTTGTGATGATCGGAATCGAAAAGGTTTCCCGAGGCTGACAAACGGCGACGTGACGGATACGTGAAAAAGTGTGTGGCTGTTGTGCCTTTCCCTCTAGAGGCGCGAGTGTGAGCTGGAAAACAATGAAGGAGTTCCCTCATGCTGCATGCTGCACTAATCTGCCTGTCGCTTGGGCTCATGGTCTGGGGTCTTAATTGGACTGGGCTGGCCGACACGCCGACCATGATCTACTGGTTGTTTACCGTAGGCGGAATGTTTCTGATGGTGATTCATGTGATCACGAGAAGGCCGGCCCGTGTGTGGTGATGAGGCGGGACTATGGCGACCACGCTCATGGCGACAGAGCCCGTTCAGGGAGTCCGGAAAAACCAGCAACAATTTCTCCGCGGTTATGTTACATGGTTAGGCTAGGAGAGTCTGGCACGACTTTATTACCACGAGTGGACAAAAGGGGAACATGACACAGGAAGAACGAATTACGAACATGACCAAAGCGATCAACCAGGCAATCAAGGTGATGGGGGATCGTTTCGGGTCGACAGAAGAAGATGTGGCGCGGACTATTCAAGCCTTGAAAGTCTCAATGCAAGCGGCCCCGCAAGAAAAGTCAATGGCTGCGGGGACAGTTGCTCAGACCTAGGGCCGGACCTGAGTTTGATGGGAATTGCGCCTGCTTGGTCGATCCGGTTGCCGGGACTCAACGGTGAACGCGAGATTTTGTATGCGCCTTCGATGTTTTGCCTGCTGCAATCCTGTTGCAAAGGCCTAACACGTGAGGAAGATGCCTGGTCTAGGCCTCAATAGCGCTTGACTCTACTCTCCATTGGGCTTAGCCTAAAACCATGACGTGTCAAGCTCCGCCGACTGTTCTCTCCCTCGCGCTTCACTCTTCCTTCCCGCGCGACTGATTGCCAGCTCTTCGTCGCTTCTTACGCCAGAGTGTCCTGCACTGATCTGTGAGCGATTCCTCGTGTACGGGCGATTGTCGCTTTCGGCGGGGGAACCGTCTTTATACGGGGTTCGATTGAAACAGTCTGGTCGATTGAGACAGCGGTAGAAGGGAATTGGAGCATGATTACCATTACGACAACAGCGGAAGAGAAAATTCGGGAGTTGATGCTGGAAGAGAAGGACACGCTTGGTTTGCGCGTGTATGTAAAGGGTGGCGGTTGCCATGGTTATCAGTATGGGATGGCATTCGAGTCGAAGATGGGCGAGGACGATACCGTCATTGAAAAGGGTGATGTGAAGGTGATCATGGATTCGCAGAGCGCTCCCCTGTTGAACGGCTGTGAAGTCGATTATGTCGATAGCGTCCAGGGTTCCGGCTTCGCGATTAAGAATCCTCAAGCGAAGACTACGTGCGGGTGCGGCAGTTCCTTCAGTGCGTAATCTTGCCGCTTAATTAACGGGTCGGTGCGAATTCCACAACGATCGAGGGAGGCCTGCTATGGAACCCACATCCGCCATCGGAACCAAGAATAAAAAAGGACAAGTTTTTACCGACCCCCGGGTGATGATGCGCGATGCTCCGCGCACTCCGTCGTTCTATACCGGCAGCGAAGTTATTAAGGAAGCCATCAGGCGTGCGAGCATCGACGTGATGATTGCCTATCCAATTACACCCCAAAGCGAAGCGGCCGCATTGATTGGCGAACTCTTCGCCGAAGGCTATATCGGGGACTATTTCCGAGGAGAGAGTGAATTTGCCGTCATGTCTCAGTGTGCGGGAGCCGCATTCGGAGGGGCGCGTGTCTTCACGACGACGGCTGGTCCCGGCACTATGCGGGCCATGGAAAATTTTCCCATGTGGGCCGGCGCGCGGTTGCCGATCCAATGTATCGTGACCTGTCGCGGCATTAATTCCCCTCTCTCCATTCAGCCGGACACGATCGAGATTTCCTATCTGATGCAGACCGGGATGCTGGTCTGGCATGCGGAGACGGCGCAGGATTTCTATGATTGGATTCTCATGGGGTATATGGTGTCGGAGGAGCCGGATGTGCACTTGCCGTTAGCCCTTTGTTGTGACGGGTTCTTTGTCACGCACACCAAAGACGTGGTCGACCTCACACCGACCGACATGTGTCTTCCGCCGTACGACCCCTATCGGTCGCCGGTCCCCTGCATGGACATGGAATGTCCGCCTGTTCGGATGATGCGCGATCCCTTTATCATGAAAAGTAATTACATTAGCTATGCTACTCACGCGAGTTGGCAGCAGGAAGTCTGGGCCGCTGCCGAACGGTCGCGAAAGCATACGATTGCATGGCTGAATGGGTTGATTGAGACGGAGAATAGCGACGCCGATGTGCTCATCGTTACCTCCGGCACGGCGGTGTCCCAGGGGCGTGAAGCCATCCGTCTGTTGGCCGATGAGGGGATACGAGTCGGTCTTGTGAAGATCAAGACGCTCCGGCCCTGGCCTGAGGAGGAAATTAAGGAAGCTACGAAACACGCCACTCACATCATTGTTCCGGAATTCAATGTTATCGGATGGATGGCGAGGGAGATCAAAGCTACCATTCCCAGGAGCGAGCGCGTCGTTGCAGGCCCGCGAGTCTGCGGAGGCATGACGATGCCACCGGAAATTATCGTTGAAGAAATCAAGCGCGCACTCGGCATTCGTTCTACGACGCTTGCCGCTCGCGGGTGATGACAGAGGATCAATGTGCAACAGGAGTCGGCATATCCGGCAACGTGAAACTCAGCAGGGCTGAGAGAAGAGATAAACATGAGCAAAGAGCGCATCACCATTTCCCCCGAGTTATATGACATTATGCCGGCGGACTATCAGGATCTCGTCAGCAAAGCCACTTATGGCAAGGACGACCGGGGCTGGAAAGATATCGGTACCTCCAAGGAACTGATTGAGCAGCACTCACTCTGTGCCGGATGTCCGGAGTCCATGGCGTTTCGCTATATCTTAGCCTCGCTTCCCAATCCGGAAGACACCGTTATGGTCGGCTCGACCGGATGTACGAGTCTGGTGTTCCCCATGGTGGCCGTCCATAACATTCACTCCCTGTTTGGCAATCAGAATGCCATTGCCTCAGGCCTGAAGCGAGCATTAAGCGTTCGATTCCCCGATCGCGTTAAGGATGTCGTGGTCCTGGCGGGTGACGGCGCGACGGTAGACATCGGCTTGGACATGACGTTGCAAGCCTGGTTCCGGCAGGAAAAATTCACCACCATTTGTTTTGACAACGAACTGTATGCCAATACCGGCGGACAAGAGAGCGGGCTGATGCAGAAGGGTTTCGTTGCTAAAATGGCACCGGTCGGCAAACTCTTCGACAAAGTTCGCCTCCCCGAGATCGCGCGGGAATCCGGTTGTCATTACATCGTAAATTGTACGGTGAGCAAACCGTCGTTGGTTGAGAAGGTCGTTCGTAATGCCGTTTTGATCGCCCGGGAAATCGGGCCGACCTACCTTCAACTCTACACGCCCTGCATCCTAGAAATCGGCAAGAACAGCATGGAAGGTTTGCAGGAAATGCGGGACTCCGAAAAACCCGCCGAACGGTTCGCGTTCAAGGAGTACATCAGCGAACCGGCGAAGCAACTTCTGGCCGAACGTGACGCGAAAGCCAAGGAAAAGAAAGCCGCAGCGAAACAGTTAGTTTCGTAAGAGGCGCCACAATTATCGCCGTACCTGCGGCTAGAAAAGAGCGAGGGTCCAAATGAGTCTTGACTATGTGAAGTTTACACCGGGGTTTGAACAGTTCATGCCGAAAGAATATCGGGATATGGTCGAGCACGGACCATTCGGGAAAAAAACGACGGTTTCGCAGATGGGCAGTTTTAAAGAGATTCTTGAAGAGCATCCGATGTGCGCCGGTTGCGCCATGACCCTGTTTATCCGGTTGGCCATCATCGCCTTCCCAAATCCAGAAGACACCATTACGGTCGGGACAGCTGGCTGTGGGAGATTGGCGATCTCTCAGGCGGCCATTCCCTTTGTGTATGGGAACTATGGTGACCAGAACGGCGTCGCCAGCGGCTTGTCACGCGGACTGCGGCTCCGGTTCGGAGACAAGCCCAAGGATGTGGTGGTCATCGCGGGTGACGGTGGAACCGCAGACATCGGATTCCAGCAGGTTCTGCATTCCTGGTTCCGAAAGGAACGATTTACGACCATCATGTTGGACAACGAAGTGTACGGTAATACGGGCGGGCAAGAAAGCGGGATGACGACGCGAGGCGCGGTGTTAAAGATGGCCCCGCTCGGGAAGAAGTTTGAAAAGATGGACATGGTCACGATGGCCAAAGTCGCCGGCTGTTCCTACATTGCCACGGTCGTTCCGAATAACCCGCGGCGAGTCGAAAGCGTCATCAAGAAAGCGGTGCTGATTGCCCGAGATATCGGCCCGACTTATATCCAAGCCTATACGTCATGCAATATTGAATATGCGATTCCCACTGACAAGGTGATGGAAGACGCGAAGACTGTTGAGGACGATCGTTACAAGTTCACCGAGTACGTCAGCGACGAAGCGAAAGCCTACCTGGCAGAGCGATACGGTTATAAAGAGTTCATGCCGAAGGCGCCCGCTGCAGTCACCACGGCGTGATCCGCTGACAGAAAACTGCTGGACTCAAGAGGTACACTAGCCTGAGTGTCGCCGGCGGGCAGGGGTTGAATTGCCTGCCCGCCGTCGTGACAATTCGTTGTTCAATGACTTTGCAGATGCAGCGATTCGCGCATGGCAGGCGGTGAGCACCGACTATAAGGATGCAAAGGAAGTTATGGCGGGACAGAAACCTACACTCACATTGGTGAAGGCCCAATTTACGCTGAGTTATGGTATGCGGTTGGATAGGGGGACGGCTCCGGAGTGTGCTCACCCACATGTTTCCGTTCCTTTGCCCGACGGATCCGAGGGCGGCATGGCCTTGCACGTCATGAACGGTACGCCAGAAGAAATCAAGGCACGGCTTCTCGAAAGTATTGACGCATTCTTTGAACTACATGCCGACGTCTAGGCCAATCAACTCATCCCTCAGTCTCGCGGGCAGGCACACAATAGGCTGGATCATTCCCTGGCAAGCCAGCTGTTAAGACTTTGCACTGCAAAATAATTAAGTCGCGTACAATCAATGAGTTGCCGTTTCAAGGCCTGCGTCGTCCGTTGACAGCCCACGCTCGACGCTGTAGGGTGCCCGTATGACGTTTTGAGCCACGCCGACTGTTCCATCTTGCGCGCCATCCCCTCCACTCTGCGCGTCTGATTCTCCGGTCTTCGCTGCTTCTACGCCAGATTCTCCGTCTTAGATCACTGGTCCGAGCATGCCTGCGTGCAGATCGGCCTTCACACCAGGGTGTCGGTTCTGCTAGGCACCTATAAAGGAGTACGCGATGACACAAGAACAGTTCCAACAATTTTGGGCGCAGCTCCAGGCTCCGTTGAAAGCCAAGTGGGAGAAAATTACCGATTCGGATCTCAGAGAGATTCAAGGGAATTTATCGACGTTTACGGATATTCTCCAGAAACGTTATGGAGAAACGCATAAGGATGAAGTCCGAATCTGGGCCGATCGTCGGCATGCACACTGGAGCGGCAATTATTACGGGTACAAGGACCCCCAGCCGGTTGCCTAACATTACCGTGATCAGGAAGACCGAACCCTCCCAGTGCGCTGATGGCTCGCTGGGATTAACAAAGAGAGCGGGTGTTTATGCCGAAGATCGTCATCAATAAGAGTTATGATCGATTCTGCGTCAGCCACAAGGCCTTTCTCCGTCTGCGAGAGCTCGGTCAACCGGACGCACTCAAAGAAACAGACCTGGGAGCCTATTGGCCCTCTGCCGCCGGTCCCCTGGAGCCGAGCCTCAATCAGTGCGGGGCGTTAATACCGCGTGATGACCACAGGCTTGTGCAGGTAGTGGAAGAGCTGCGTGCAGAAGCTAACGGACATTGTGCCGAGCTCAAAGTAGTGACCATTCCGGAGAACGTGGCCTGGGTCATTGCCAAAGCAGATGGAAGCGAGCACGTGAGCGAACAGCACCGCACCTGGAGCTGAACGATGACACCATGAGACACGGTGCTTCCTCCGACCGATCCGGGCGTGAATCCCACCCTGGCGAGGTCTGATAATTCCGGAATCTCTTTGGGCAAGCGGCGCTCGAAGCGAAAGTTGGGGAACCTGACCTGTCACGAAGGGGCGGTTGAAGCCCTGCTCTCCGAAGGCGAATTCACTTAGCCTCTTCTCGGGGTTTATCCAGCTACAGGCAGGGTCACGAAGCAGTTGCGCTTGATCCTGCCTGTGGTCTCCCGTCCAGCCTGATGGCAACGCACACCCCACATGTCGTACAGATTGAAGTCATGTATGTGCTCCCCGATGATGACAGATTACTGCAGTTCACCAAACTCGCTTGATTAGCCTGCCGTCGCGGTACACTTTGCCTAGACGGGTGATGGCCATCCATGCCCTGGTGTAGATGTGCCAGTCAATCCCCGTCCGGCGGAATTGGCCTGCCTTAGGGAACGACGCTCTGCGAGTTGCGTTTGCACGGGTTAATAGGCCCAGGTAAGCAGAGTGGTGAAAACGTTTTTGCTATAACTGTAGACGGATATATTGGAGCTGTTGAGCAGCCCTTGATACTGTAAAGCCAATGTAAGGTTCTGGGGCAGGACCTTCGCTACCTGAAAGAAAACGTCTTGCTCGAGGTCCCGACGTGGAGATGGTCGACCGGCGTCATCTAGGAAAATAACCTGGGTATGGTTGTAGTCGCGCAAGTGGACGTCATAGTCGAGCCGCACATTAAGATCATACCAGGGGAGAGTGGTTTGCCCACCAAACTGAAGTCGGTTGCCGGAATAGGCGAAGCTCGACCCTCGAGCGGCCTCGGTGTCGTATTGGTAGCCCACACGAATAATATATTTGTCCTGCCGGAATCGGAGGGCATGGAGAAACCCGATCATGTTATTGAACGCATCCCGTGATTCCGGTCGGAACCGAATGTCATTGTTGCCGGGTTCAGCGTAAAACTCCTTGCGCTGGTACCGATAAAGAAGGGTGGTCAGGTTCTCCATCCTACCCAGGAACGGCAATGTGACAGCGGGCGGGACAACGGTCGCGGGGAGGGTGAGACTGTGGCGTGAGAGAAAGCCGGTGTGGTCAAGAAACACGTAGTCGTAACTATACTGCGCCCCGGCCTCGTAGGGCATTGCCCCTATGGTGCCTCGATAGACCCCCGACAATCCTGCTAAGTGATCTTGGATGTTAAAGTTTCCTACGCCACTGTTCGTATTCACTGTTTGGTAATAAGAATAGGTCACGGTTGACTCGATCGGTCCGTTGCGATACCAGGCATAGTCACCCTGGGCCGAGGTCACAAATCCCGCTGACTGTGTCGTCCGCGAGCGAAGCGCCTCCGCCACCGGATCGCTGCTCTTTCGAGGATTAACGGCAACATTGTCATCGTAATAGCCCCCCACCGCTACTTGCAGACGCAAGCGTTGTCGCTCCGTGCCCTGTTTCGACGTTGCGAGGGCTTCCTGAACGCGCACGGATACCCCTGTGATGGGCGAGCTAGGTTGGGCGCGTTGCGCGGAGGCCAGCTCGGCTTGCGCCTGATCTGATAGACCGAGAAACCCCAGCGAGAGCCCGCGGTAAAATAAGGCGAGCTGCCGGAGATCCGGATCGGAAGATACGTTCACGCTCAATGCGGCCGCCGCCTTATCGTACTCCTTCTGCCGATATCGTAGGAATCCTACGTAGAACCCTAAATTCTCCCGTGCTGGATCCCGACGAAATACCTCCTCTAATAGGGGTGCGGCGTTGTCAAACTGCCTGGCTGCAAAATGTGCGGTAGCCAGTTGATAGGTAACTTCAAGATCGGAAGGGCGAAGGGTATGGAGGACTGTGAGAGGAGCGATCGCCCTTTCTGCCTGTCCACGAGCCAGATGACATTGAGATAGATAATAGAAGGCTCGTGCATGACCAGGATTGAGCTCAACGGCTCTCGAAAATAGTGCAATAGCCTCATCATAGTGTTTGGCATCATAGGCAATAATTCCTTCGGCGACCAATATCTCCGAGTCCGCCATCTGGGCCTGGACAGAATCGGGCAGGTATACCAGCGTAAGGAGAACGAAGATCGAGAGCAGGTCTCTCATGCTGAGCAAACCGACTGATCGATTCGATAAAGCGTAGCGGTACTCCTGATGTCGCATCATAGATTGTTCTCCATCGCAGTGTGACGCAGGCCGTTTTCCCAGTCTTGACCTGAGCGTGATCAGGCTCCTACTATACGACACCTCATGTGGATGGTAGAGCCTTAGTCGCTGGAAAGTGTTAGCCAGCAATGGTTTCAGGGCATGCGCTCAACGGAGAGATGCTCGTTTTTGAACAGTCAGGGGGGCGAGGAGTCGTGGACTATGAGAAGTATCGGCCTTCCCATGCGGGTACTCGCATACTCATGGATGGTGTCACTGACCGCCACTTCAGGGATTTGCGCGGAAGAGCCCCCGCGGTCCCAACTCCGCGAGGGGCCTGCGGTGGGGGTGGTGATGGCGATCACCGGCGGACCGGGTTCAATCGTGTCCGCCGGGGCTTCTTCTCGAGTCCTAAGGAGGGGTGATGTCGTTGCTGCTGGAGAGCTGCTTCATACAGGCGCGGGCGCCCAAGTGGATGTACTGTGGGACCATCGCGCGCTGCTGACACTGCAGAAAGATGCACGGATGCACATTTTAGAACCCCATCACGGCCAAACTGAAGTGCATCTTCACCATGGTTCCGTCCAGGTCGCCCTATCCTATAATGCCGGCAGGATGACAGACAGGCTTACGCTTCAGACGCCGCTCGCCCGAATCGTCGGCCGAGGCGGAATTCTGGAGGTCAGGGTTATGGGAGGCGAGGCACGCTCTTTCTTCGCGCGATTGCTCGATGCGGCGCCGGTTGAAACCCTTCGGGTGTTTGAGGGGCAGGTGCGGGTTGAACCATTAAACGGAGAGGGGAAACCCTTTACCCTGAAGGAAGGGTCAGAAGTCAGTTTGACCTCGGGTGCGGTGTCCTCCGTTTCGGAGATTCAACGGGGGGCGGCTGCGACGAAACCGCTTGCCATTACGGAAGAGGATCAGGGCGTTCCTCATCCGGTCATGCGTCAAATCGTCAACGCCCAGGTTGCTCTCGCGCTGGATGTCGAGGAGGAGCTCCAGCAACTAACGATATTGGAAGAGGAAAGGGAGCTGCCAGGTACGACTGGCAAGGGGGCGATCCTTTCGACGAGTACCGGCCTGCCTATAATTCCTGGTATCCGCCAGGCTACCGCATCAGCTAACTCCACAGGCGTGCCATCCTTTCCCACCTCGCCAGCCGTTTCTTTTCCATCGGTGGCCGCGCCTGTGCAGGGTGCTGGTGCCGGGGTAGGGGGTTCTCAGGTCGGAGGTCTGAATACTGAGAAGTTCCTGCGGAAGATTCTGAACGACGTCGAGAAAGGGGGAAAGGGTCGTAGGAAGAAGTGAAGGGACGACTCGGATGATAGCGCTCAGAAAGATCGACAGGCTTGGGCGCGAACCCGCATGAGTCCTTCCTGCTGAAAGTCCTTCTTGTACTTCCGTTTGAGGTTCAAGATGGCACTGTGGTATTGCCCGCTTTCGTCATATGTCAACTGGAGAGCGTGGGAAGTTTCGTGTTCGATTACGCCGGTGGCCATTCTCCATCAACCGGTTGCCGCCCAGGAAGTGAGCCCGTCCGGAAACGTTGGCAGCACAACTTCGTTGATACACGTTTCCCATTCCAGGGCGCTTATAACGCCTCCCAGCTTTGCTGTGCCGAAATAGAGTGTCTCTGTCACGATGGCGTGTTCGCTTGGCAAGCAGGAGATGGTTTGGTTCACCCCGCAGCCAGTGGGAATGGATTGGGTGGTCAGTATTTGGAGAATTCGATTGAGCAACATGGCTTACTATAAACTGGCAGAAAAGAATCCCGACCGACTTCACCTGCTGGCCAGAGGTGGGGCGCCGTTCCTACGTCGTCATTTCTTCGATTTAAGCGAAGTTTGAGGTGCCGTTTTCGGCGGCTGGTTCTCTTTGTCGCTGCCCGTCACCTTCTTGAATGTATTCCCGATCGACGGTCCGATCTTTGGGATCTCTTCTTCGATGTTCTTTGCGGCGCTTTTAAGCCCTCGTCCTATATTCTCGAGCGTGAGTCCCTGATTTGGTCCGACCTTGCCTGTATTCGTGGATTCTGAGCCTGCCAGCGACACCCGTTCCATGCCGGCAAGTATCAGGGAAGAAAGGAACAGTATGACAAACGTTGTTCGCATTCAGAGCCTCACTGTTATTGGAATACTATCGAAGATTCTGACGTTCGGCAATGGGAACCCACGTGGAACTGAGTAAGGAAATCAGCAGGCAGATGAAATCTGAAACCAGCATACCTGTTGACCATCCATACCAGCATAGGATACAGTGGAGCCTAGTGCAGCATTGTATCGGTCCACCGATGTTGCGTCTCTTCTACGTGGGCCGCGCGATCGCATCGCGACCAGGTCCAGTCCGGAGCTGACTCCTTTCGGATTCACCCTCCCCTCGGTTCTCTGATCCCGTCTTAATGCGATCACAACGAAAGGATAGCTCCGTGCAGACGACTGCGTTTACTAGTTTTGACACCCTTGGTGTGTCTGCTACTCTCTTGCGAAATCTGACCAAAGCAGGTTTTGCCGAACCCACCGCCATTCAAGCTCAAGCCATTCCTCATGCGCTCGCAGGTCGCGACGTCTTGGGCTGCGCGCAGACCGGGACGGGGAAGACCGCCGCCTTCGTGATCCCGATGTTAGAACGGCTAAGTGGGACGCCGAAAGGCCAGCCTCGCGCGCTCATTCTGGCGCCGACACGTGAGTTGGCGATCCAGATTCAAGGAACGATTGATACCTTAGGGCGTGATCTCCAACTGTTCGCGACCACGGTCGTGGGCGGAGCGGATATGCAAGCTCAGGTCAGAGGGCTGCGGCAACGTCCTGACATCATCGTTGCCACTCCGGGACGGTTACTCGATCACATGTGGAACGGTACGATCAGTTTGCTCGCCATGACCATGCTGGTTTTGGACGAGGCTGATCGGATGTTGGACATGGGATTTTCCCAGCAGATCAATCAAATTTTGGATGCCATGCCGGAAGAGCGTCAGACGTTGCTTTTTTCCGCCACCATGCCGACTGATCTCGCCCGCTTGGCACAGGCCAGCGTGAAGGATCCTGTTCGTGTCATGGTTACGAAGTCTGCGACGACCGCAGATGGTGTATCTCAAGCCGTGCATCACACCACGCATGACCGCAAGAATGCCCTGTTGATGTCGCTTCTTGAGTCTGAATCCGATACCGTGTTGGTGTTTGCACGGACCAAACACCGGGCGGACCGATTGGGCAATATGCTCGACTCGGCCGGGCACCGTGTCGCGGTTCTACATGGTGGGCGTACATTGCCCCAACGCCGAGCGGCACTGGAAGGATTCCGACGTGGAACGTTTAGGGTGCTGGTGGCTACGGACATTGCCGCGCGAGGGATTGACGTGGCGAACATCGCCCATGTAATCAACTATGATGTGCCCAATTGTCCGGAGGATTATGTTCACCGTATCGGAAGAACGGCCAGGATGCGGGCGACCGGTCGAGCGACAACCTTTGTCACTTCCGAGGACCAGGAACAGTTGCGAGCGATCGAGCGCTTATTAGGTCAGGCAGTCCCGCGTGCGGACGCGAGTGCCGCCTCGACCAGTGTCGCATCACGACCCGAAGGCCATCTGCCTCGTAACGAATCGGAACGGCGGCGCCGTCGCGGGGGATCATCCCAGGGCTGGAGGCAGGCTCCCGAGGCGGGACTGCGCGAGCCGAACGGCGGAATCAAACATGGCAGTGATTTGGGGCCGGTGTCTTAATTTCTACGATCATATGTTGCAAGGAGGAATGATGGTGAGTGACCAGAAACCGGATGCGCCACGCGCCGTGGCTCAGTGGCTCAGAATTCCTGACGGGACCATGGTGCAACATCGGTTGGATGGACAGAAGGGACACATCGACGGACTGACCGAGATTGTGACGGGCCCAAGCAGAAACCCGGATGGCCGGACGCAGTACCGGATTAACGTCGGGAAGGGTGACCGGGTGCTCATTGCGGAAGAAGATCTCTTGATCGTGACGGATGCCGAAGGGTTGGTAAAGATGGCCAAGGAGAAAGGCGAGTACCGCTCCCTGGTCAACAAGCAATTGCGCGGTGTATTTGGTGAGGACCGGTTCGTAAAGACAGCCTAAGCCATCCGGGTGTGTGAGCCAAGCGGAGGCCCAGGACCCCTGTTAGTACAGGGGCTCCTGGGGTCCCCATTGCAATCCTTCCAGATCAGGATCGCTTCCCTCAGAAGTCGCGGGCCGCATCGGTTTATCAGCCTTACGTTGCACGCGACGGGCTTCCTTCTCCCGCTGTTTAACTTGTTTGGCCTTCTCTCGATCGCGTTTTGCGATGGTGGTCTTGCCTGCTCGTGCGATGGTTCCCTCCTCCTATTCGTGTCCCTGAACGGGTAATCGAATAGCCCTGCCTCGTTAGGTAGCGGACGGCCGACGGGTGGTACGAGTCGTAGTGGGGCGCGCGTGGGCTCGCGCAGGGCGCGCCTGAGTCTGTTCTGACCTGGCCCTGGTTTCTGCTCCAAACCCTGAACTTGCCAAGGCGGTGACCTCGCGGCGGATCTGATCCATCGGAGTCTCCTGGGATTCCAGTGAAGGATCAACGAGTCCCAATTGCGTCCAACGGATTCTCAGCTTTGGGACGGCCCGCTTCTTTTTGTGCGCAGGTTTGTTGCCCCTCCAGACGGACGTAATTTTCATCGTACACTCCTTTCGGCGAACAACAGGATGGCGATGTCCAGGCCATCAAACTGGGTGCAGTAGGGCAGACACAAAATCCCGCCCCATGCGTTGCCCATTCCCTCATTCGATGAGCATGGAATGGGCCGTAGGAGGAACGGAAAGTAGGGGAACGGTCACGCAGCTATATCGCAGGAACGCGAAGCGTAGCGTTGCTGTAGCTCGTACGGTAAGGTAACTTATCACGCTTTCGGTGCTCCGGTCAATGAGCCAGCTGGGGAGCGGATCAGTGAGCCACCCAGACTTCCTGTCAGTCTTCGGTTCTTTTCGGTAGGGAGCAGGCGAAGGCGCGCGGTGGACAGGTTTGCCTTCCAACGGGATCAGGCGATAAACCTGGGATCCGGCGATCGCCGAGAGGGGCGTCGAATGCCTAATTTTCTCAAGCGGCTGCGCAAAGTTTCTGGATTGAGTCCGAGCAAATGAGCGGCCCCTTGTTCACCATAAATCCGCCACTTTGTTCGTTCCAATATTTCCAGAATATGGTTGCGTTCCACCTCACCGAGTTTCTCTGGCTGTATTTTGGGGGGACTCTGCCCTTCCTGAAGGGGAAGGGCAGGTAGCAGCATTTCATCGACCGTGACGCAAGGCGAGCCGGATAGGATCACCGCCCGTTCGATCACATTGTGAAGTTCGCGCACATTTCCGGGCCAAGTATAGTTGAGCAGGCGTGCCATGGATTGTGGATCGAATGTGAGGTGCGGCCGTTTCAGCTTACTGCCGATCTGCCCCAGAAAGTGCTGTGCGAGGAGGTGAATATCCTCGCGTCGATCCCGTAGGGCCGGCAACGCAATGGGAAAGATGTGGAGGCGGTAGTAAAGATCGGCGCGGAACGTTCCCTGCTGAATTGCAGCCGACAAATCGACATTGGTCGCGGCGATCAGACGAACGTCTACGGGGAAGGGTTGAGTGCCGCCGATTCGGTCTACCATCCCGTCCTGGAGAACGCGCAGCAGCTTAGCCTGGGTCTCCAGGGGCATTTCGCCGATCTCATCGAGAAATAACGTGCCGGTGTGAGCCAATTCAAATCGTCCAGCCCGGCGAAGCTGTGCGCCCGTAAAGGCGCCGCGCTCGTGACCGAATAATTCACTTTCGATCAGCCCGGATGGCAGTGCCGCGCAGTTGACGCGAATAAACGGTTTTGGGTTGCGGGCGCTCAAGTCGTGAATGGCTTGCGCGAGGACTTCTTTGCCCGTGCCGGTTTCCCCCATCAGGAGGACCGTCGTATCGGTCGGCGCGACCGCTTTGACAAGGTCCACGACCTTGGTGAAGGAGGGCGAGGTGCCCACCACCAGTCGCAGGTGTCGACTGGCTTTCACCTCCTCCGCAAGGTATTCGTTCTCTCGACGTAATTGTTCGCTGAGTTGCTTGATCTGCTGGTACGCCAATACGTGATCGATGGCGTAGGCGATTTGGGTTGCGACCTGCTGTAGAAATTTGCAGTCGTCCGGATCCGGATCTCCGGGTTGAACGCTGCCGATGTTCAAGGTGCCGAGACAATGCTCTCGGACGAGCAGCGGCAAATTGATCATTCTCCCCAATCCCTCTTGGACATAATAGCGATCTTCCAAAAACATTTGCTCCTGCTGAAGATCTCTACGTACGTGCAAGCGCCGGTTGTCATACACCCA
The DNA here is from genome assembly GCA_963846575.1 of uncultured Nitrospiraceae bacterium. Classification (GTDB taxonomy): domain Bacteria; phylum Nitrospirota; class Nitrospiria; order Nitrospirales; family Nitrospiraceae; genus Nitrospira_A. The sequence goes on from CAWJWJ010000002.1 coordinate 716,827, forward strand.
GCCGACCGCGCTGCCTTCACGAGGAATTATGCTGTCATGTGCGAGTGCCGGTGTCGGGAGGTTCGTCACGACGGCATAAAAGCGAAATGAATCTTTGCTTGGTTCGTAGAGCGTGATGCCGGCCCGATCCCAAGGAATGACCTTTTGAATTTGATCGGCGATCACACGCCACAGACTCTCAATGTCCCGCTGCGAATTCAGGGCATTGGTAACTTCGAGAAGCGTTTCAAAATTTAGGGTGGCGCGTTGCATGATAGCTCAAAAATTTGTCCAGAGTTGCACGATGCCCCAGTCCTGATCAGCCGAAGTGCCAAGCTGTTGCCGGATATAGGGACCGGAGAAGAAATGGCCGTAAATGAGCGCCAAGGATACCTTCCCATCCGCAAACATATGGCTCCATGCGATGTCGAGTTCGTCGCCGATATGCGTGGTCGTATTATCTGATTGAGAAAAAATCAACGGACTCTGTGAGCCACGGTACCAGTTGTCGCGGGCGCTTGCCAAGTACTTACGCAGGGCCCAAATCTCGACATGGTCGCGGGCCGTCGGGCGAGCCTGCAGGTTGATTTGGGGTTGCACACTGTTGCGCCAGGCGCCATTCAGCATGTATCCGACGTGCAGAAAGTTTGTCGGAAAAAAGTTCTCGAACGTATTGGCGTTGCCGCCGCAACTGCGGGCCAGACTTCCTCCAGGGGTCACGCAATTGGCATCGCCGTCTCCCGAGGCGTAATCGAATCCGACGGCGAGTCTGGGTTTCCATCGGTGGTTGTACCAGGTGTGCCCAAGCCACGTGCCGGAAGCCCAGGCATTGATCGTGAGGTTGCGTTGGTTGTCGAAGCCAATTCCATCCGCAGTGCGACCAAACTGATAAGCGGTCTCCTGAACAAAGTCCCAATCACCGTCACGGATTTCCAGGCGGAGTCCGATCATATGGCGAAGTTGCCCCGCCGCTTTAGGCGTGTAGAGGCCCGGATTGGCACGCTCCGGGAGCCGATTGGAATAGAGCACGTAATAAGGTTCGACAACCATACGCGGAAGGTTGCGGATCTGGTTGTACAACACAACCATGTCGACGTCGCTTCCCGCGTCGGAGGCACGTTGTGCGATGGCCGGGTCGCAGGTGCCCGGCGAATTTGCATCAGACCTGCAGGACAAAAGATTCGGGCTCAGGCTTCCTTCCGACCGGCCTTGGCCGAGGTCCGTTTCAGAGTTCCGAAACCAACCAAGTTTCATGTCGAACTGAGGGGTGGCGTAACTGAACATGACGCCGTCATGGGAGTAGCCGGTGTTTGCCCAATCGAAATGTCCGAACAGGCGTTGATTTCCGAATACGACATACTGGCGTCCGAGCTTCACGCTGAGACCTTCGATGCCGGCCAAATTGCGTATCAGCGCATAACCGGCACGAACGCCCAGCCGGCATTGCCCCGAGCGTAGCGTCCCGCATTGATGGTTTGACGCGTCGCCGCTGTTGCTGCTTGCGGTAGGATCGCCGTTTCCGCCCCAGGTCGCCGAGTCCTGCAATTCGAGGTAAAAGTTGAGATCGGGGGAAGGGTCGTATCCCAGTCCCAGTCGGGCCCACTGTTGGATGTAGAAGTCGCTGGCGCCAGGACCGCCATTGGCCGTGGTGCCAGACCCCGAGGCACTCAAACTATTGCAGGCGGCATTAACCGGCGGCCCGCCTCCAAAGCAGACACCGTTACGCCATTCCGGTCGGACGCGCAGATCGGCTCTCATCCAAAAGTTTCTGAGATCGAAATGCATCCAAGCCGGTAACCTCACGGCATCGTCCCATTCAACCGGCAGGGAATCGGTCGGCGAGAAAAGGGTTGGGGCGGCAGGCCCATAGTCCGCGCGTCCAGCCTCGGCCTGCACTAATGTCGAGGGCAACATGATGCTCGCGGTGACGGTAAGGACAGCGCACCAGAGGAGTAGTCTTCGCGTGGACGTACGTCGCAACATTGATCATCAGGGAACATGGGAATCCTCCATCCCCCTCTTCGGGGACGGCAAGGGCCGGCGCCTCCGCGATTGGAGCCGCCGGCCCTGCCGAGAGATTCACTGTTCGATGAACCAAAGAGTGTTAAAAACTCATGCCCGCGCGTTCTTCCATATTGCGGATGAATTCTTCGTGCTCTCTGACCTCGTCAGCGCCCTTCGCACGGATGTGCCGGTCGCGCGCATGGAATTCATCGGGGGTCACGCGATAGCAAAAATCCCATAAGGCATCGGCGCTATGTTCATCAATGCCCCCGACCCGAGCTTCCAACATGACCATGAGCTGGTTGACGCCATCATAGGTGGCACGACGATTTCCGGCGCGATGCAACTCACGGACCTTACTCGTTTGATCGACATAGGCCTGAAAGCTACCTGGAATCAGATTCTTCTCGGCCATGGTTTGATAGGTCACTACCTGGCCAAGCAACTCTTCAGCCCAGGCGGACGACTTCTGGTTACTGTTCCATAGGACCGGCTCAAGGGTGCTCGAGAATCCGTGAGCGGGGGGAAGGCCTAAAAAGTTCCAGCCAGCGAGGAGCAGGGTCGCCGAATAAATAACGATCGTTCGATTCATGTTGTCCTCCCTGATAGCCACGACGGTCAGCCGGGCAGGTATGTGTATGTGATTGGTGACTGCGTGTTTCTATTCGTAGGTAATAGCAATGCCCATGCCTGCACAGCAAGTATGGGCATGATGTAAAATATGCTTATTAGTCAATAAGTTAATATTAGGCTTGTCCAAGCCTGCCGATCGGCCCGTTAAGGGGGACGGTTTAGACGTTAAATAAAACGGTGAAGTCGCTAGGATAGCCGTGATGATTTAAAGCGCGATGGGAAGGCTGAAGGTTGAGAGCGTGGTACCTACGGCCCGTCGCTCGCGCGTTTCAAAAAGATCGCGGACAGTGCGGGCAACGTGACGGTGACTGAATGACTCCGTCCATGCAGTGGCACGGGTGTCGCCTGGACTCCTCCGCCGTTGCCCCAGCCACTTCCTCCATAGAGGGTGGCATCGCTGTTCAAGATCTCTTTCCAGTATCCTCCGCGCGGCGCTCCAACTCGATAATTCGGGCGCGGAACAGGAGTGAAGTTGCAAATCACCAGAATGACATCACCGCTTGTTCGCCCCTTTCTGATCAGACTGATCACGCTCGATTGAACATCCAGACAGTCGATCCACTCGATGCCGGAAGGATCAACGTCTCCCTGATGGAGTGCCGGCTCGTGCTTATAGGTACGATTGAGATCGGCGACCCACCGTTGGATCCCGCGATGGTAAGGGAAATCGAGCAATTCCCACTGCAATTGGCCGTCGTGCGCCCATTCGGTCTGCTGGCCGAACTCACCGCCCATGAACAATAACTTCTTTGCCGCCTGCGCGTACATATGACCGAACAGCACCCGGAGATTAGCGAATTTCTGCCACTCGTCTCCAGGCATTTTCCCCAGAAGCGATCCCTTTCCGTACACCACCTCATCGTGCGAGAGCGGAAGCACAAAATTCTCGTGAAAGGCATAGAGCATGCGAAAGGTGAGGTTGTGATGATGGTATCGCCGATTAATGGGATCCTGCTCCATGTAGGCGAGGGTATCGTGCATCCAGCCCATATCCCACTTCAACCCGAATCCCAACCCTCCGAGATATGTGGGGCGGGACACCAGCGGCCATGCCGTGGATTCCTCCGCAATGGTTTGGACATCGGGGTACCGACGATACACCTCTTCATTGAATCGTCGCAAAAATGCAATCGCCTCCAGATTTTCGCGTCCGCCAAACCGGTTGGGAATCCATTCCCCTTCCTTTCGGGAATAATCCAGATACAGCATGGAGGCGACGGCATCCACGCGGATACCATCAAAATGATACTTGTCCAGCCAGAATAGTGCGCTGCTGATGAGAAAGCTCTGTACCTCGTTCCGGCCGAAATTGAAGACGAAGGTATTCCAGTCTGGTTGGAATCCTTGTTGAGGATGGGCATGCTCGTAAAGATGGGTGCCGTCAAAAAATCCCAACCCATGTTCATCGGTGGGGAAGTGGGACGGCACCCAATCGAGCAGGACGCCGATACCATGGTTGTGCAGAGTATCGAGAAGGTACATGAGGTCCTGCGGTGTGCCGTAATTGCCGGAGGGCGCGAAGTAGCCAGTGGTTTGATAACCCCAGGATCCAAAAAAAGGATGGTCCGTCAGGGGCATAAATTCCACATGGGTGAATTCCATCTGTTGTAAATATTCGGCCAGGGGAACGGCGAGCTCCCGATAGTTCAGGGACCGATTGTGTTCGGCGGCGATTCGCTTCCAGGATCCCACATGCATTTCGTAAATTGCCATCGGAGCATCCAGTGCGTTCGACTTTCGGCGGTTCTGCATCCAGTTGATGTCTGACCACTCGTACTCGAGGTCCCAGACAATGGATGCCGACTTGGGGGGAATCTCATTGAAGAGCGAGAGAGGGTCGCTTTTTTCGACTTGATAGCCGGAATGGCGGGATCGAATATGATATTTGTACAGCGTGCCTTTGCCGATCTCCGGAACGAATCCCTCCCAGATTCCTGAGTGCCCTCTTGCCTGGAGCAGATGCATCCCGGCTTGCCAGTCGTTGAAGGTGCCGATGACTGACACCTGTTCTGCTTCGGGCGCCCACACCGCAAAGTGAGTGCCCGGTTGTCCATTCACGTTGCCGGGATGGGCACCGAGCCTGTTATAGAGGTGGAAGTGTGAGCCTTCATTGAACAGGTATACATCCTCAGGCGTCAGTTTGCTGGCCGAGTGAATCGGTGTGGGTATGGTTCGGTGCTGGGTCACTGTTCACCTCGTTTGTCAGTTGTCCCGTCGGACAGAGTTACTTGCCGTTCCTGTGCGATCCGCCCTGTCACCGCTGTAAGCCAGCGGCGTTGGATGAACGTACACACTGAAGAATGCCCGTCAGTGGAAGTGCGACCCAGTCCGGTCGATTGTTCAGTTCATAGGTGAGCTCATACAGGGCTTTGTCGAGGACGTGTACGTCCAACAGAAGCTGGAATTCTTGCTGAGACCGAGGCGAGAACGGCGCCTGACCGGCAATCGAGCCATAGCCGACGAGAAACGCCGTGCGGACAGACTGGTACCAATGTTCGGCCCAGGTGACCAGCCCCTGTCTCTCCGTCTCGGTCGTCGGAAGGGCAAGCCTTTGTCGTAATGCGGCATGGGAGGCATAATGGAATGAGCGCACCATTCCTGCGACATCCACTAGTGGAATGTGCTTGGCCCGGCGTTCGTGTAACGGCTTGGCTGGCTCGCCCTCAAAGTCAATGATGGCAAAATCTTTACCCGTATAGAGGACCTGTCCAAGATGATAGTCGCCGTGACAGCGGATACGCATCGCGGTGAGCGGTGCCTTCTTCAGGGATCCCAATCGTTCCAGAATGGCCTCTTCCTGTCCCAGCACCTGTCTCCCTTGCGCCTGATCCGATTCGCGGAGGGTAGACAATCTGTTACGCAGCAATGCCAGGGCGGCGGTGGTCGCACGGCCCATGGCTTGAATGCGGGATTGCACATATGACGACACGCAGGGTTCAGGGGCGAAGGCCCGGTCATTACTGGGCTGACCAAGCACCATGTGAAGCTCGCCCGTTCGGCATCCCAGCAGGCGCGCCTCATCAATAAAACCACCCAATGGGTCGATGGTATTGGGCGGGCGAGTCTGATCTCCAACGGAGAGGGACTCTGAGGGAATCTGTGCCGGGTCCGGCTCGGAAACTCTGTCCAGGTAACCGGCGAGCTGGGCCAGCGTGTACTCCCATGCATTCCCCTGGTTGGAGATGAACCCTTGCGCAAGGGCCAGCGTGAGAGGTTCGCTGGTCTTCCGGGTGTATTCCAAGGCCCCGACCAGCGCCGGCGAATGATCGAAGTGACGAGCCGTGAGAGTCCGTCCGATTTCCAGTTCCGGGTTTGTCCCCGGTTCGACCCGGCGATAGAGCTTCATGATGACGCGATCGCCGAACTTCACCGACGTATTGCTTTGTTCGGCTTTCATAACGGAAATAGGGGTCGTCTCCCGGCTTACGGCTATCTCGTCGAACAGAGTCGTGGCCGACCCCACTAACGTGCCTGCTGAGCCGTGAAGCTGATCCCGGTTGCCCATACTGGCCAGCAAGGCATAGGCGCAGTCTTTATTCCACATGGCATCGTACAGGACCCCTCGTTGATGTCCCTGGGGACGGACCACGGTCAAGGAGCCGATGACCGCGTGTGCACAGTCGCGCGCCACTCGATCTGCCTCCTCCTCCAGGGCGGCGGTCATCGGGACTGTATAGGTGTCCGCACCTCCTTCGGTAAAGGAGACTTCGACGAACCCCAACATCAGCCTGGCGTATCCCAGGTCCAAGGGCAGGATCTCTGAAAAGCGGGCCGAGCATATGGACTTTGCCTTTCCCCCGAACCAACGGGATGACATCAGGAACGGGGGCAGCAGCGCCTCGACCTCACTGCGAGCGGGGCCCTCAAGGGCGCGTTCCCAATTGTCTTGGATCGTGATCATGGTGTTAGTTCCAGCGCCAGCTTCTCTACAGAAAATAATCGAAGTCCTGTTCTCGCCGCATGGTGCGCCGCACGGCAAAGATTTGTATCGGGACGGAATGGGGGTCAATCTGCACGTAATTCCGGGATCCCTGCCACTGATAATAGGCATGCGTCAGTAAGTCGTGGACTTGAAAGGGACGATCAGCTTGTACTCCCAGGGCGGTCAGGTCCAGATCGAGCCAGCCCGAATGCACATGATGTGGACTGAGGTTCACCACGACGAGCACGACGTTCATGCCGTCCGGGGACTGTTTGCTATAGGCAATGAGCTGGTCATTGTCGACCGGATGAAAACGTAGACTTGCGTCATGCTGTAGCGCGGGATGATCGCGGCGTATACGATTGATCAGCGCAATAAATTCCCTGAGGCTGTCTGGCCTCGCGATGTCCCAATGACGGATTTCATATTTTTCGGAGTCCAGGTACTCCTCACTGCCGGGCTTCTGCGGACGGGCCTCGCAGAGTTCGAAGGCCGGTCCATAAATGCCATAACTGGCTCCAAGCGTGGCGGCGAGGCCGAGCCTGGCCATGAACGTCGGACGGCCGCCATGCTGCAGCTGTTCGGTCAAAATGTCGGGTGTATTCGGCCACAGGTTGGGTCGGAAATACTCCCGCACCTCGGTGCGGGTCAGCTCCGTGAAATAGTCGGTCAATTCGGCCTTAGTGGCGCGCCAGGCAAAGTAGGTGTAGGACTGCGTGAACCCGATCTTCGCGAGGTGGTACATGACTTTCGGGCGCGTGAAGGCTTCAGCCAAGAAGATAAGGTCCGGATGCCGTTCCTTGAGGTCCGCAATCAGCCATTTCCAAAATAGGAAGGATTTCGTGTGCGGATTGTCGACCCGGAAGATGCGAATGCCGTGATCAATCCAGTGCTGCACCACTCTGCGAAGTTCCGTCCATAACTCACGATAGGCCGGACTTTCAAAATTGATCGGAAAGATATCCTGATATTGCTTGGGAGGATTTTCGGCAAACTGAATCGTGCCGTCCGGTCGCTGGGTAAACCACTCCGGATGGTCGGCGACATACGGATGGTCGGGAGAGCATTGGAAAGCGAGATCGAGAGCGATGTCGATTCCCTGGGCCTTGGCGGCGGTGACCAGGCGCCTGAAATCGTCTAACGTCCCGAGTTGACGATGGATAGCCGTATGGCCTCCATCGCGCGCGCCGATTGCCCAGGGACTGCCTACCGAATCGGCGTCGCCCCGGGGGTTGTTGTTGCGTCCCTTTCGGTGCGTTTTCCCGATGGGATGGATAGGAGGCAGATAGAGGATATCGAACCCCATTTCAGCCACATAGGAAAGACGTGTTTCACAATCCCGAAATGTGCCGTGCGACTGATCCGGGGTGAGGGCAGAGCGTGGGAACATTTCGTACCACGCACTGAACCGTGCTTTGGGAGGGTCGACCACGACGGTGAGCTCCTTATCGTACGTGGTGGCCCATTGGCGATCCGCACAAGTTGCCATGACATTGGCCAGATCCTCTCCGAGGAGAATATCAATTTGAAGTTGCGACTGACTTTCCGCCGATGAAAGGGTCTCGACAATGGCTTTCAGTCGACGTCCCGATTCTCCGGAGGCGCGGCCGAGCGCCTCCTCGACGAGGCGCCTCCCGATCACCAGATCCACGCTCACATCTGGCTGCACGCCGAGACGCTTGTGCATGTCGCGTTGCCAGGTGGCGAAATGATCGACCCAGCCCATCACTCCATAATAATAGCGTCCCAGCTCTGTCGCCTTGAACGAAGCCTGCCACCGGTCGTTGGTGAGGAATTCGAGCGGCGTCTCCTGCCATTCTGTTTTCTGTGCATGCCGATAACGCAGAATCCCGCATACCACGTCGTGCCCGTCTGCAAACAGGTCCGCCTCGACGACGACTGTATCACCGACCACTCGCTTGACTGGGTACCGGCCACCGTCGATCTCCGGTTCCAGATGTTCAATGGCGACTCTCCGCCGCCCGTCACTCATTGCGGACAGGGAGGGCATGGCGACCTCGGGGGCGACGCGTCCGGTCAATGCCTCATGTCTCTTATCTGGTGTTGGTGGCTTTTTCATAGGTGTGACAACTCGTCGGGTTTATGGTCTTGATGTCTGAAGCGGCGTTCGAGCGCGCCTCGCATGAGGTGTCGCGCGCCCAGGCCCACAGCTAGCGCGAGTGCAAATACGACACCGCCGAAGGTGATTGAAAAGGCCGCAATGACGATCTCCTTCGCGATCCCCAGCTGGGTCAATACCATTGCGAAGGTAAAGAGCAAGAGTCCCCATCGTACCAGGCCCGCGACAATGCGGGCTTCCTCCAGCTGCGCGTTCACGGCAGCGATCAGCGACGCTTCGGCGAAGAAATTTGCACAGAGGACGCCGATGAGGAGTACGAGCGATGCGGCCAGGACATTGGGGAGAAAGGCGACGATCTGGCTGATCAAATTGGCCGTGGCCGGCAAGTTCATGGCATCGACGCCCATAAAGGCGAATAAAAGAAAGACGATCCAAAAGAGGACTCTACTCACGACCAGGGAGACCGGTTGTCGAACGCCTGCCTGGGACAGCGGTTGGGCAATACCGAGACGCTCGCAGAAGGAGTCGAATTTAAATGTTTTGAGAACTCGCAGCGTTAAAACCCTGATAAACCACGCCGCGAGGAGTCCCAAGGCCAGAAAGGTGAGCAGCGCGAGCAGTCGTGGCAAGACCAGCACAATCTGCATGACGGTGTCACGAAAGCCGGCGACCATCGTTTCTCTCCACAGGTCACTCATCGTGCCACCTCCATTGTTGAACCAGATACGGTTTCGAGCGCTCGAACTGACCGCAGAGGGCTTCCACCGTTCTGTCCACCTGTGTCCCATCGCCGTGCTGGGTTTCCAGGACAAACGAGGCGGTGCGTCCCAAGTAGAGCGGTGTCAGTGATTTCAGCATGTGCTCCCGATGCAAGGTTTGGTCGTGATAGGCCAGGGCGAAATCATACACGGTCTGCACCCACAGAGCCGGGGGAAAGCGGAAGTCTTCGGGGTCCTGCATGTCAAGCGCGAGGATCTGGCCCAAGGTATCTCGAGAAAGGATCAGCTCCCACAGCGGGAGCAGGTCTCGCAACCCTTGTTTGAATCCGCTGACCATGCGACCGGTCTGTAACGGACCGGCGTCGGGCGCCGCTTCGGGTGTGCCATAGATCGGCACGTCGACGGAGGACTTTGTCCGTTCCCAGGAAGATTCGTATTCCTCCATGGAGTGGAAAATTCCTCCGACGGTTTGTGCCAGGACGACGGACAGATCGACGGCCCCGATCTTGGTGTCTTGATCCCGGGCGCCAAGAAAGGTATGACAAACGTGATAATCGCCTGCCAGAGCAGCGGCTGTGATCCAGCCGTCGACACTGAATTTGCCCGTGGTCCCAGTCCAAGTCGACCGGCTGGAGAGCTCACGTGCGAATGTCCCCGAGAGTGCGTAGGCCCCTCCGCTTGGGTATCGTAATCGTTTGCCGTAGAGCGCACGTGTGAGCGGGTACAGCAGATTGGTCACCAAAGTCCCTTCGTAACGGTGACGTCGGTAGAGCGGGACCACATAATCCTGCCCTGATTCGAAGATCGGCCTGGCCAGTTGATCGATCCAGGCAGGGCTGATCGAGCGAAGCTGCCCTTCGAGGATCAGGCATACCTTGGGTTGAAGTTGCTCGGCGGCCCGGCAGAAATTCCGGATCGCTTCATCTCGTCCGGGAAACCCGGACTCCCTGGTCAGATTAGCGTAGGTGCTCGCGGCATTTGACATCGTACGGACGGGGATGAGGCCCGCGGCAATGCGATCGATGAGGCCGGACGTCCCGTCTTGCGACCCGGCGTCACAATTTACGAGAAGAGCCGGGGCATCAGGGAACGATTGCCGCAGTCCGTCCACTATGGATTTTACGAGTGATTCAATGGTGCCGGCATTGTTGAGTGTCAGCAGGCCAACCATGAGATCGATGGACTCCGTGGGCGGCTTGCCATCCGATCCGGCTGGTCCTACCGTCGCATCCGGGTGTATCGCCATATCCGTGTCACTGCTCCCGCCCTGCGGCGTTGAGATTAAGGTCGTCATGGGTCCGGCGGTGCCGTCAGGAAGGGGATAACAGCTTTAATAATGTGAGGTCATCGCTCAATTGCCGGGTGATGAGAAAATTGCGACGCACATGTTCGCGCGCCATGCCTCCCATTCTGTTCATGAGCCCGGGATTGTTCAGCAGATGACGAATCCGGAATGCGGCCCCCTCGACAGAATGGACCACGTATCCTGTAACTCCGTCGACGACTTGAGCGGCAATCCCCCCGGCCGTGCTTCCCACGACGGGCTTCCCCTTCCACATCGCTTCCGACACGGTCAAACCGAACCCTTCCTTGATGGACTTCTGGAGCGCGACGGTTGCGCTCCGCTGCAGGGCGTTGATTTCAAGGTCCGCTTCGGGAGGAAGCTGGATGATATGAATATCGGGATCGTCTCCGACCGCCTCGTGGAGTTCTGCCAGGACCGCCTCGCCTTCTGGATCGTGCATGACGCCGCTGCCGGCCAGAACCAGCTGGCAGTCGTGGTGCTTTTTGACCAGGCGGAAGACTTTGACGGCGCCGAACGGATCTTTGAACCGGTCGTAGCGGCCGACCTGTAGGACCATCGGCTTGGTCCGGTTGATGCCGAGTCGATCAAGCACTTGTGTAATCTCTGATCGGCTCATTTCTCGGTTTTTTGGACTTAATGGATCGATAGAGGGGTAGATCAGAAACTTGGGAATCGGGAGGCGTTGCGCAAATCCTGACAGCGAGAATATCGCGGCGTCATACTTCAGGACAGAGCGTCGGAGAAAGGTCCACGCCGGCCGCTGAGGCTGTGCCAGATCCAAATGACAACGCCACAGCCAACAGCCGTTGGTTCGGTAGTCAACCAGGCCGGCCGGTTGATGGTCGTGAACCATGACCATGTCTGCGTCGAGTTTCAAGGCCTTGGCGTTTCTCTCGATGATGCTGGAATACGTCTGATACATTTCGGCGGTGAGTTTTTCGTCTCGCCCCTGAAGGGCGTTCAACATGCGATTGACAACAATAAAATACTCCTGGGTGCCGGCCAGAACTTCCCATCGTGCGTCGACACCCAGGGACACCATCATCGGAACCAATCGGCGGAGCACTTCCGAAATGCCGCCGCCGTAGCGGACCGCGTTGAGATGTAGGAAGCTTTTCCCCTTGACCAGGTCGCTTAATCGGTAGAGGAAATCGACGGTGCCTTTCGGTGATACCTCGCGATATTCGTCCAATGCAGAGTTCACCACTTTCCCTCCACTTCAGAATCGACCGCCAACAGCCTCATCTGCTTCATCAGATGGCACTCCATTCCATGCTGTAAGGGCTGGCTCCCGACCGCAGGGCCGGCAGATGTAACCAATAGGAACTGTAGGGGCCCAAAGTCAACACATAGGGCCGCTCGGTAATCACCGGGAAACGTGATTCCCCGAACAATTCTTCCGGAACAACGTCTTTGTACCGACTAAGATCGAGTTCCACAGCCTGGGCCGATTCAGCAAGGTTATGAACGAGCAACACCGTCTGTTGTTCGTAGGTCCGGAGGTAGACCAGCACTTTTTCGTTCGTCGGGCTGAGGAACTCTAAAGTCCCGCGCCCAAACACCTTACGCTTCTTGCGGATGGAGATCATCCGCTTCATCCAGTTCAGCAGAGAATGGGTCGCCTGCTTCTGGGCCTCGATGTTGACCGATTGGTACCCGTAGACCGCGTCGGCGACCACGGGAAGAAACAATTGTGCGGGGTCCGCTTTGGAAAAACCGGCGTTGCGATCGGCGGTCCAATGCATCGGCGTGCGAACTCCATTGCGGTCTCCGAGGTGAATGTTGTCTCCCATGCCGATTTCATCGCCGTAGTAGATGATGGGGCTTCCCGGCAGCGTGAAAACGATACTGTTCAGGAGTTCCACCTTCCGCCGGTCATTCTCCAGCAGGGGAGCCAAACGGCGGGAAATGCCGATATTCCGACGCATTTGAGGGTCGCGAGCATAGGCATAGTACATGTAATCGCGTTCCTCACCGGTACACATTTCGAGGGTCAGCTCATCGTGGTTGCGTAAGAACAGGCACCACTGGCAGGCCGCCGGTATCTCAGGGGTGTGTTTGAACATGTCGATGATCGGCTGGCGATCCTCGCTCCGTACACCCATGAACAGGCGAGGCATGAGCGGGAAGTGGAAGGCCATATGGAATTCATCGCCGTCACCGAAATACGGGCGTACGTCGCTGGGCCATTGATTGGCCTCCGCCAGGAGCACGCGCCCTTTATACCGCTGATCAATGCTACTGCGAATCTCTTTGAGGTACTCATGGGTTTCCGGCAGGTTTTCGCAGATGGTGCCTTCGCGCTCAAAGAGATAGGGCACGGCATCACATCGGAACCCATCCAATCCCTGATCGAGCCAGTATTCCATGACCTGAACCATGGCCCGTCGGACCTCGGGATTGTCGTAATTGAGATCCGGCTGATGACTGAAGAAGCGGTGCCAGAAATAGGCGTGAGCTTCCGGATCCCATGTCCAGTTGGACTTTTCGGTATCGATAAATATGATCCGTGCGCGAGGATACTTCCGGTCTGTGTCACTCCAGACATAATAGTGCCTGGTCGGGGCGTCTGCGGCGGCTTTGGCCGCTTGAAACCAGGCGTGCTGGTCGGAGGTGTGGTTCAGGACCAGGTCGACGATCACCCGCATGCCGCGCCGGTGGGCTTCATCCAGGAGGCGGCGGAAATCTTCCATCGTGCCGTAGGACGGGGCAATGTTGCGAAAGTCCGCCACGTCGTATCCGTCATCGCGCAAGGGCGAGGGATAAAACGGAAGCAGCCAGAGGCAGTCCACGCCTAACCATTCCAGATAATCGAGCTTTTGTATCAGCCCGGCAAAATCGCCCACCCCGTCGTCATTACCGTCAAAAAATGCACGGACATGGAGTTCATAAAACACGGCGTCTTTGTACCAGAGAGGATCCTGATTCAGCATCGATTAGACCTTTGCCGAATCGCCGGCGAGGAATTCGTCGCAGGCGGTAATAAGTTTGGAGCGTAACCGTTCAAGACTTCCCTGGTAGGGGTTGATTGCGCGAATGCAATCGGCCAGTTTCAACAGGCCGAGACTCGAACGTATCCAAGCGGAGAAATCGTTCTCCTCGCGTCCGAGGCGGAAACGAGCTTCGAACATGTGATAATAAATCGTACTGACATCGATGTCGGCCACCCGGTCGCGGAACTCTTGCAGGGTGCGCGCTTCCAACCCGATCGGGACCTCTAGAATTCGCGATCGCTTGAAATGAAACGGCTGGCCGAACACAACCCGGGGAATGATCGGTGAGCGAGACAGATGGTCGTCGATGATGGAAATAATTTCTTCTCGAAGGTTCTCTAGGTCAGGGTAATCAAAGGGGTCGATAATCGCCAGTCGTTCCCCTAAGACGTGATCACCGACTTGAAGTACGACCCATTGGGCGAAATCGTTCGGATAAGCCCCTTCAATCAAGCCATGCCTAAGAAAATAGCTATGGGTATGGAAGTGAATGGAATCTAACGGAACTTCTTCGATCAGTTCCGCCAATTCTTTTTCATCATCCGCTTGATGGGCTATGCTTTCCTGTAACTCGCTGCAACCAATGAACGTAAAGGGGGCCTCCGCGATGTTTGTCACTCTCTGTTACCCTTTCATTTGTGAGAAGTCGGCAAAAGCGAGGCTGCCCGCCGTCGGCAGGAGTGAGCCGTCCACAGCAACTGCTCATTTTTTTTGTGCCTGAGACGCATCTTACTATAATTCCATGACGGAGGCATCAAGGCTAGTAAAAGACCTAGCTGATACTAGAGTGTCTTCCTGGTATTGGTTACACGATGCTCCACCTCACCCGAACGGCTTTCCGTGTCATACACGCCACCATTTGGATGGAGTGAGTGTCAACATCGCCGTGCGGCACGCAGGTATCGGGTCGTCACCTGCCAGGGGCAGGCAGGACCTCTCGCTCTTCCCATCACGACGGTGAACACCGCAGGAAATCGCATGACAAAGAGTCTGAGCCGGGTTGAGCCCCACGGTCTATTTAAGGTCGTTCACCAAGAGGTCATCATTACATCAGACTAATGTTGTGATATAGGATGTCGTCCGCCGCATCAAATCTGTCCACCTGTGTCTAACGGAGCTGAGTGTTTGCCAGGGCCTGAACTGTCGATCATCGTTCCTACGTTCAACGAACGGGACAATGTTGTTCGGCTTGCCGAACTTCTCGAAGCCTGTCTGGCTGATCTGGAGTGGGAGCTCATCGTCGTCGATGACGATTCTCCGGACCGGACGGCGGATCAGGTTCGACGATTGGCCCGCTCCAACCCTCGCGTGCGCTGTCTTCAGCGGATCGGGCGTCGAGGGTTATCGTCTGCCTGTATCGAGGGCATGTTGTCCAGTTCGGCCCCATTTCTCGCGGTCATGGATGGTGATCTCCAGCATGACGAGCGACTGCTCGCGAACATGCTCAGCCACTTGAAGCAGAAGGGATACGACATCGTCATCGGGAGCCGGTATATCCAGGGCGGGAGCATTGGCGAATGGCAGGGCCTTCGCGCTGCGACCAGCCGATGGGCCACGTGGCTCAGCCGCCCACTGGTCCCTGCCGGTCTGACGGATCCGATGAGCGGATTTTTTGCCATACGTCGCGAGGTATTCGAAGAGCTTGTGCGACGGACGTCCGGCCTTGGCTTTAAATTGCTGCTGGATTTCTTCGCCTCCTCACCCCGTCCTTTGACGTTCAAAGAATTGCCCTATGAATTCAGGACACGGCAGGCTGGGGAGAGCAAAGTCGACAGCCAGGTGGCCTGGGATTATTTCATGTTGTTGCTCGACAAATCGCTCGGCCGCTTCGTGCCGGTGCGTCTGGTTACCTTCGCGTTGGTCGGCGGTTCCGGTGTCCTGATCCACTTCTCGGCGCTATTCCTGCTGTACGAGGGCTTCGCATGGTCTTTTGCCTGGGCACAAGGAACGGCGACGCTCATTGCGATGAGCAGCAATTTCCTCCTGAACAACGTGATTACCTACCGGGATCAACGACTACGCGGCTGGCGGTGGCTCCGGGGGTGGTTCTCCTTCGTGCTTGTCTGCAGTCTAGGAGCCGTGGGGAATGTTGGAGTCGCTTCATATCTGTTCAATCAGGAATTCAACTGGGGTCTGTCCGCACTAGCGGGAATTGCTGTGGGGACGGTGTGGAATTACGCCGTGACCTCGTCTTATACCTGGAATACGAAGGCCCGGTAATTCCTCCGCCGGTGTGCTCCTAGGCAGTTCCTTACGATCCTTCCTTATCGATTCGATAGAATTGAAACTCTTCCCCACCGGAGCCAAACAGCCGGAACTGCTCAGGCAGCGGCGGGCGGAGGCGCTGACTACGCCGAATCACCACGTAGTCGTATTGGGTGCGAATCTGGTCCCATGGAATCGGCACCCCTTGGACAAGGAATTCTTCTATCGTCAGCATGTGCCGAACCTCCGGAGTGAGTTGAACCGGTTGTTGGCCCGGTGCGCTAAATATATTCGACACGAAGAGTGATCGACGGATAATGCCCCAGCAAGACAAATTCGCCATCGGCATACGCTCAGGAACCCGACTGTCGACGGGAGACGACGCATCGAATGAAGCAAGCTTAATGGCCGACAGAAGGCGGGCTCCTTCCGGAAGTTGGTCGAGCTGTTGTATGAACTGACGATAATGACGATCGGTTTCCTTCCAATGGTCGGTGACATAGGCCACCCGCACTACAAATAATGTGATCAGGATCAGTGCCAATGGAACGCTCCACCGCCGGTGCACATTCGGCCAGTCTGTGCTTGCAATAGCGAGCAGGACGAAGGCTATCGGCATGCGAATGTCAACGAGCGCGGTCGTACCGATCCCGCCGGGCATCGCCAGGGCCGTCAGTACCACCACGCTGAGCGGAAAGTACATCGAGGGAAGTATGGAGCAACGGCGCAGGAGCAGCCCGGTCCCGATGAGGCCGACCAGCAGGAGTCCGGTCATCCGATCAAGAAGTTGATGCTCCGTTCGAATCGTGGCCTTCAGGGCCTCGAACTTGCCGCTGAGGGGCGCATAGGTCATTGCTGGCGGGGGCTGCGATCCTCTCAGCCAGAATGGATACTGGTCCGGGCGGTTTTGAAAAGTGGGGGCCAGTACCAGGAGGAGAAGCGGCACCAGAAGGGCCGGTAGTGGTTTCCACCAGGAGACCGGGGGCCGAACAGGCTCGCGACGATGCATCACCCATTGCGAGGCTTCATAGGCCAACACGATCATGGCGAAAATGCCGAAGGCGAAGAGATGCGCGAAAAATAACACGGTTGCGAAGAGCGAACACAAAGGGATTAGCAGAATGGCCGGGCGATCACGTAACGTCACCCATAGCGCGCAGGCGAACAGGGCCAGTCCGAGCCCGAAGAGGTAATTGAGAAAGCCCCATAGGAAGACACTGTTATAAAGGAAGAAAAACGTCAGGAGCGGCCAGGGTGAGCAGCGCCGGTGCAAGGCGGCATGTAAAGCCATGACACCGCCTGCCAGTAAGGCAAATGTGAGGCCGATGAAGACTTTGCCGGCTGTTTCGACCGGCATGAAGCGAGTCAGTACAGGCACCACGAGATCAATGGAAAGGTTCGGCAGGATATCCCAATGAATTTCGTAGTATCGGCTGAGCCATGACGACCGTCCGGCATCGGCCAGAATATGCACGCGGGCCATGTGATTCGGGTAGTCCACGAGCGGAGGGATGTGCACCATCATCACGGGAACCAACGCGATGCTGAGCAAGATGGCAGCTGCCGTGAGAGTTCGGAACAGCGGCCCTTTGTGGAAGGTGGAGATGGCAGTCCTGCTCCGGTGGCAAACCTGTATCGTTTGTAGTGAAGAAAGCGTGGTCAAAGCAAGAACAAGAAGCGGATCTTCGGCTGAAGGGCGGTCTCAGACTATTTGGCGGTGGAATCGCTCAGGATGACGAACTGCTTGCGGAATCCGACCACTCTGGCGAGGTAGTCGCGGGTTTCCTGATAGGGGAGCGCGGTGCGAAGGCGATCATAAAGCGCGGACGGCTGGAGGCCGTTGATTTGTTGCAGGGCCGTGCGTTGGTCCTTTGCAAACGTTTTGAAGACGTTACCGGCACCGGTGTTATAGGCGGAGATCACGCAATATTCCCGTGAAACGAGATCCGTGACACTGTCTAACTGAGAATAGGTTAAGACATTCAGGTAGGCCGCTCCCAGCTCAATATTGTTTTCCGGAACGAACAGAAAATCGCGCGTGGGCGCCTTATCTTCGCCTTTGGCTTTGCGGTAGGCGTCCCGCCCCCCGCTGGTGGGAACCAATTGCATGAGCCCATAAGCGGGCGCTGAACTCACAGCGAATGGATTAAAATTGCTCTCCGTCCGAATGATGGCGAATACGAGGCTCGGACTGATCTGGTATCGCTCCGCGAACTGGCTCACCACCCCACGATATTTCTCAGCCTGCTTGTGTGAAAAATTGGATACCATGGGGATGGTCACCAGGTGCGCAGTCTTTGACCCAGTATCCTGCTCAACCTCGCGCGTGGTCGCCATGTTCGAGACCAGGGTTTCGGCGAATTGTTCCGCCTCTGGGGGGGTTCGCACCGGTTTACCAGTCTTATCCAAGACAAGACCCAGGAGATAGGGCTCCTTGTCTCCGGTCAAACTGATTTCTTTATCCGTAAAGAGGTCGACACTGCGGGGATCGTCTGGCGTCAGAAGCGTCGTGATTACGGCGTTCTTCAGACTGGCTCGAGGATCCTTCTCGTCAAGTGTCTCAATCAGAATGCTCCCTGCGTCGAAATCGACGATGGCCCGGCTGCGATAGTTTTGAGTGTATTTGACATACTTCTTCTGCTCCGGAAGTTTAACTTCCTTGCTGCCCCACTTCTTTCCGACTTCCCCGGTCAGCGCGGCCATCAACGCTTGAAAGTCGCGTTGCATCGACCGAAGATCTCGGAGCAGAGCCTGGGGATCTCGCCCGTAATTCTCGATTCGTCGCCGGGCGATATCTGCCGGGTCCCTGCCGCTGACGATATCCCGGACGGCTCTCCCGCTGTTACTCCCGACGACGCGTTCAGCGGCGCCGAGCATTTTGTCGGTCGTTTCACAGCCGGATATGAGAGCAGGAATGGTGAGACTGAGCAACAGCCAAGAAAATTGTCGGTCACGCATGGCGGGAGTATACCGAAGCTTTCAAAGAGAGGAAAAGAAAATTTCGTTAGGGGCTCAAAATCCGAAGGGAAATTTCACAAAAGGCCGATAATTGAGGCGATCTCCAGACGAGGAACCAGGTAGATCCACGTGCTTGACGGGCGGTTTTGGGGACCGGTACCATACTACCCTCAGGACCAAGGTGATCGAAAGGCAGGGTGTATGGAGCGCTTTCTCAGCAACGTGAGGGCTGAACTCGGTACAACCGGCCGTCGTTGGCCTCGACTGGCGGTCTTCTTAGTTTTGCTGGTGCTACTACCCGACCACGGCTCCTCAGTGATCCATGCTTCTGACCAGGGTCCCACCGCGGCTGTCCAGCGTACCTTGAAAGAAATTCTCTATATCCTGACCGAGTTGAAGGACGCTAGCCGGTCGACGCAACGGCAGTGGGAACTCGAACAAGTTATACGGCGCTCGTTTAATTACGAAGCGATGGCTGAGCGCTCCCTGGGAGAGGCTTGGGCCGGACTGACTGCCGCGGAGCGGCGACAGTATGTACGGCTCTTTGTGCAGCTCTTGCGCGATGAGGTCGCCGACAAGCTGCATGAATACTCTTCAGCGCAGATCGCGTATCTCTCCGAGCAAGGCAATGAGGAATCGACTCAGGTTTTGACTGCGCCCGCCGGTTCGAATATCGATGCGAGAATGGAGTTTCAGGTGGTGCGACGATCCGGAGCGTGGATTATGAATGATTTGATCCATGACGGTGTGAGCATTGTGACAAACTACCGGACACAGTTCTCGCGCATCTTGAGCGAGGGAACCTTTTCCGATTTGATGGAACATATGAAACAGAAGGCGATCATCGCAAGGGTCACCGAGAAAGTTAATTCCTAACTGGCTCCTGGCGCTTAGTCCGTCCCTGGCAGCTCTCTCCTCCTGAATAGATCGGTATCATGCAGACGTTTTGAACTCCATCAGGCCTTCCTGATGGGCTTTGATTAAAAGATTCTGCCGGTTGGTCACGCCAAATTTGCCGAAGATGGTCGTGAGATGATGTCGCACCGTCGTGTGGCTAATGCTGAGGCGGCCGGCGATGTCTTTGTTAGACAGTCCTAACCCAATCAAGTGGGTGATCTCACGCTCTCGCTTGGTCAGGGTCTCAGCGGAACGTCTGAGCGAGGAGCCGACAGCGCAGATTCCGAGAGCGGTCCCCTCCCTCCGGTCTGACCCGTTCTGACGGGATCTTATCGTTTTGGCCAGGCTCTGACAGAGGTAATCGATAGTGGCAAGCAGGACCGTCCTCGGCTGATTACTCAACACGATGGCGTCTATTCCTTTTGACAACGCCTCCCACGTGCACGGCGCGTCTTTCATGGCAGTCAGTAAAATTATCTTCGTTCTGGAAATGGACACATCCAGCTCGGTCGCCCATTTTAGTATATGTCCGTCATTTTCCATATCGAGCATCAGCAGGTGAGGTGCTCGGCGCGCAACCAGTTCCTCAGCCTCATCGATGCTTGACGCCTGGCCAATCAGTTCAATCTGCGGGCGATCCTTGATAACGGTCTGTAAGCCGAGCCGTACCAACTGATTCGCGCTAACGATGGCGGCGGTGATAGAGGCATCTGCACCTCCCGGTCCGATCATGATTCAAGTTTCCTGATGAAGATGATCATCACAGGTGAGCAAGCTCGGGCGGATTACACCTAAAAGGAAGCGAGTGATTACCCGGCAATTCGTCAACCCTTCACAATTAGAGCGAGGAGCCCTCCTCCGGGCCTCCCAATCCCTGCCTCCGGCAATAGTCGTAACAGCTGGAAAGCACCAGATCACCTGAGGGCCGAACTGTTCCACAGACCTGTCCCATAAGCAGGGCCCATTCGGCAACGTGAGCAGCCAGCATGGTGGGTGCGAGGCCGTGCACCTTAAAGAGGTTCAGCGTCACAGTCGACAGCACGACTTTGAGATAAGAAAGCGAAGGACCGTAACTAAAAGTATATTCTTGCGGTCCGGCGAAAAGGAGCTGGACTCCGTCTCGTGCCTTCATGCCTCGATGACCACACTGACCGCACTGTAAATACTCAAGACCGGTGCGTGGGTCATACTGGGCACGGACCTCAGGCGTCATCACGCTGCCGCAGTGAGCGGCGGGGCACAGGGTCCCGAGCTTTTCCATGACGGCTTTCTCCGGTATCATCTCGGATGTCCTCCACTGCTGAGTCCATAGAGGGGACATGCCGGCAAGAGCCGGCTCAAGTTATCCGTTTGGTCGGCTTTCCAGGGTAAGACGTTCCGCCTCCAACCAGTCTTGTTCGTGGCAGCCTTCTTGTCCTCCGCGTCGTTGATAGAGTTCATAGGCTAATTTTTCGATGCGTGCCCGCACATCCTGAGTACTCGCCCTTCCGTTGGCAGGGTGAGGTGTCAATTCGCTGCGGGATTCCTGTGATGCCGTCATTGGTGTCTTCATGACTGGCCGGCTTGGTGCGGGTTCACTATTGCTGGTTTG
This sequence comes from uncultured Nitrospiraceae bacterium, assembly GCA_963846575.1. Taxonomy (GTDB): domain Bacteria; phylum Nitrospirota; class Nitrospiria; order Nitrospirales; family Nitrospiraceae; genus Nitrospira_A. The sequence continues at coordinate 738,114 of CAWJWJ010000002.1, forward strand.
TCTCCGTCGTTGTGCCATTCCTCAGACCTTTCCTAAGTTGCGAACAATGCTGTGGGGTCGGCTATTTTACTGAACCCGTACGCAAGGCATGCCCAAACTTGCCCGTATCCACTCTTCCACGCGATGCCGCGGGGAGGGCAAGGGTTGCGTCTCGCGGGAGGCTGGCTGTGGCGTGGCTAATGCCGTGCCCTCTTTGCCCGCGTGAGACAGGCTGAGGACAGAAACCTTTGGGTAGAGGCAATGGAGGGCCCTGATCGCATTGTGTTGCTCGGCGCGCGAGGCGGAACTGAGTAGAATGGCCTCGGGCTGAATTTGATTGAGTTCCGCAAGCATGGAATCCAAGTTCCGAACGAGGATTGCATGGTAGCCGCCCGTCGCTAGACAATCAGCGAGTTTCAGGCCGAGGTGCCACGTCGGGTCGACGATCATCACCCGCGTTCGCTCGGTTTGCTTAACGCTACTCGTACCGACATTCATCTGGTCATGACCTCCTTTGCTGTTATATGCGACGTGTTGTTACCTGTGACGCGTGCGCTAGGCGGGACGTTGTCTAGGTCGCTGCCGTTCCACGCTGCAGGGGGCGATGCTGAGGGGCAGAAGCCAGCGATATCAGATACTGGAAACGAGCATAGGGTTGCAGTCTGATGGCGCCGTTTCTCGACAGGCCGTCGACCGCGGTAAATACCTGATTCCAGCTATAAGCAGAGAATTTGCGGGCCAATGTTTCCAAGGTGCAGGGCCCCTGTTTTTCCAATTCCTGAGTGATAAGCGAGCGAATGTTGTGCCCGGTCATGTCATCCTCCAACGCACCACAAATGGTCTCGGCATCCACGTATGTGTTGTGCCGACTGGCCGCTTGATTTGAACCGAACAGGAGGCCGGATCACGGCCGGTCATGCGTGGACTGCAGCGGCCCTGTTATCTGTAGCGAGAAAAGATGGCAAATAACATCGCCTTTTCAGTCGTTTGTGCGTCGCCGTTTGGCCGGTTTTGTCTGTCGACGTTTATGCTACGAAGAGTGCTGTCCGCGAGGATGATGATGTGAGAATCGGGATGTGAGAAGTGGGAACGACGTCACTTGACGAGGCGGTTTACAAGACGATGTTCGATCGCGTAGTGCGTTAATTCCGTATTATTCTTGAGCAGCATTTTTTCGAGGATACGGGCTCGATAGGTATTCACGGTACTAATGCTGACACGCAAATCATCGGCAATCTCCTTCAGACTCTTGCCGACGGCAATCAAGCACATGACCTGATACTCGCGGTCTGATAGTTGTTCATGTAGGGGTTTCTCGGTGTCGTTCTCGAGGTTGAGGGCTAATAATTCAGCCACCGATGCACTCACGAACTTACCTCCGCTGAGAATTTTTCGGATGGCTTGCACCAGGACATTCGGCGCACTGTCTTTGGTGAGATAGCCGGAGGCGCCGGCTTTTAACATACGCAGCGCGAGCTGATCCTCGGGATAGGCGCTGAGCACAAGGACGGGAAGTTTTGGGCAGAGTTGCTTGAGTTCCTTGAGCGCATCGAGGCCGCTTTTCCCCGGCATGCCGACATCGAGCACTACGATGTTCCAGCTGGTTTCTTGGACCAGCGCGAGCATCTCCTCGGCATGTTGAGCCTCGCCAACCAGGGCACCCGGAAATTGTTCGCTGAGAATCTGTTTGACGCCGTGCCGTACGACTGCGTGATCATCGACGACCAACATCCTCGTCATGATCGGCTCCTATCGCATGGCTTCTGCCTGAAATAAATGGGGTTCTGCGAGGGACGGTCTGCCTCCTCCCCGATGTGTTGCACTCGTCGCATCGAGTCAGGGCGTAACAGAAGTAGCAAGGTGGTACAGGTAGGGAGCTCGGGCATATCGGCGGCCCACCGGTGCAAGGGCCTCTCAATTCATTGGATGCTCTGAGATACTCTAAGCGATATTTACGCCAGGGGCAACCATACCTTTACCACAGTTCCATGTCCGGGTTCTCCCGTGAGAGTGATCTCCCCTCCCAAAAGCAGAGCCCGTTCGCGCATCCCCACCAGGCCAAGAGACGTCGGATCCGATAGCTCGGCGTTGCTTGCACCGCGTCCGTTATCGCGCACCTCCAGCACCAGACCGCCCGCCTGCTCTTGCAGCGTGATCGTGACCGCGGTGGCCTGCGCATGTCGAGCCACGTTCGTCAGAATTTCTTGGAAGATGCGGAACATCGCGGTCGATTCGGAGTGAGTCAAGTTCACGGTTCGGAGATAGATATCTAGCGTGCACTGAATGCCCGTGCGGGCCTGAAATTCGTGGGCCTGCCACTCAATAGCCGGGATCAAGCCTAATTGATCCAGCACAATGGGGCGAAGCTCTGTGGCGATTCTCTGTACGGATTGAATGGTGGTATCGATGAGGGCCACGATTGACTCCAGCTTGGACGTCACCGGCGAGCTGTTCTCCGGCAACTGGTCCCGCAAAAGCGACAGCTCGAGCTTGACCCCCGTCAATTGCTGCCCTAGTTCGTCATGGATTTCGCGCGCGATGCGGATGCGTTCCTCTTCTCGAACGGATTCCAGCCGGGCGGTCAGCTTTCTCAGACGGTCATGGGAAAGGGTCAGTTGCTGTTCTGCCCGTTTCCGTTCGGTAACATCAAGGAAGACGACAACGGCTCCAATGATCCGATCCTGTTCTCGAACGGGAAAGGATGAGTATTCGACGGGAAGCGCGGTGCCATCCGCCCGCCAATAGACTTCATAATCGATTTGTTTTCCCTTTCCGCTGTTGAGCGTCTCATGGATATGACAGCATTCCCCGGGATAGGGCGTGCCATCCTGAAAGGAATGATGGATGAGCTCGTGCAGGTCTCTGCCTAACAGGTCGTCCAATGTATACCCGAGCATGCGGGCCGCGGCTGTATTGATGAATGTGCAACGTCCGTCTTGGTCTATGCCATAAATCCCTTCTCCCGTGGACTCAAGGAGCAGAAGACGGTCCTTGGCCAGTCGATGTCGTTCTTCGTCCACGCGTTTCCGATCGGTAATATCGGTGGCAATGCCGCAGAGGGCGTAACAATGGCCTGTTGCGTTGAGCAAGGGAAATTTTACGACCAGGCATGTATGGAGTTCGTCGTCATAGAGGACGGTTTCCTCAAACTCCAACGGCACGCCGGCCGCCAAGACCTTGCGGTCATTGGTGCGAAATGCGAGGGCTTGATCAGACTGGAAGACGTCCTGGTCGGTTTTCCCAATGAGAAGCCGATTCGGCAGGTGGAATGCGGTCTCGAACCGTCGGTTGACCTGAAGATAGCGACCCTCGACGTCTTTGATGAAAATGAAGGCCGGGCTGTTGTCCATGATCGCCCTGAACCGTTCCTCGCTTTCGCGTAAGGCCGCTTCCGCCCGCGTGCGTTCGCTGATGTCGCGAATGATCCCCGTGATAAACACGGTTGACTTGGCGGTCCAGGCCGCCAGACTGAACTCCAACGGGAACTCGGTACCGTCCCGCCGCAAGCCCACCAGTTTGAACATGTCAGCCTGCACGGTCAACCGTCCGGCGGCGGCGACCCGTTCGACTCCTCGTTGGTGAGCCTCGCGGAATCGTTGCGGCACGATGCGGGCAACCGGATGGCCCACCATTTCCTCGGACGTGTAACCGAATGTTTTTTCTGCGCCCTTATTCCAAAAGGCTACCTTTCCCTGGGTATCCATCAGAATGATCGCATCGCCAGTCGATTGGACGATGGAGCGTAATCGTTCTTCACTTTCCTGCCTCGCCTCCTCGGCACGTTTGCGTTCGGTGATGTCCCGTGCCACGGCTTGGAACCCGACGACTCTGTTCTCCTCAAGAAGGACTTGCACATTCTGGCCGATCCAGACTTCGCTCCCGTCCTTTGCAAGGGACAGAAATTCATAGTAGGTGCTTGCCCGTCGCCGGACGAACTGCCGGGCGTAGAACCGCTCGGCCGCCGGCTGATGCTCGGGATGGATCAACTCGATGAAGCGGCGTCCTAGCAACTCCTGCTCGGAATACTTCATGATTCGGGTGGCGACGGGATTCACGAACGTAAACCGCCCCATGGCGTCGGTTCGATAGATGATGTCATTCGCTTTTGTCACCAAGAGCCGGTACCGCTCTTGGCTTTCCCGCAGCGCTTCATCGGTCCGCTTTGCCCCGGTAATGTCCCGAAAGACCGCTACGCCTCCCTTCAACTGGCCGGTTTCATCCCGCAGTGGTCGTGCGTTGACACTGAGCCATGCTCCGTCCGGTTGATCGGGCCTGCGGAGAAATAGCAGCACGTTGGTGACCGATTCGCCACGAACTGCCCTCGCCAGGGGCAGGTCATCGGGCGGGTAGGGTGTCACCTTGTCCAAGAGATAGAGACGATGACCCTCGGACCGGCCGTCGGTCCCGGCACCCGTGGGACCAGCTTGCATGATGCGTTCAGCGGCGGGATTCCAGACTTGGAACGAGCCGGTTTCGTCGGCCATCACCACAGCATCGGCCATGCTGTGGAGTACGGATTGAAGCAGCCGGCTTTTTTCCCGTAACTCTGTCTCGAGCCTGGTCCGCTCCATCGCATATGTGAGCGCGCGAGTTAACAGGGGAGCGGTGACTTGCCCTTTGACAAGGTAGTCCTGAGCTCCCGCCTGGATCAGCCGCAGACCTAACTCCTCATCTTCCAGACCGGTCATGAGCACGATAGGCGTACCCATGGCCGCCTCACGCGTGCGGGCCAGCGTCTGAGCCCCCTGGCTGTCGGGCAGCGAAAGATCCAACAGAATCACATCGACCGGGGTCTGCTTCAGAAATTGGATGCCGGCCTCAAGCCGGTCCACGTGGGTAAGCGTGAAGCGTCCTGCGCCGGTTTCTGCCAGAAGTTCCCTCAGCAGACGGGCATCGCCGGGATGGTCTTCTACCAACAGGATATGAATGGGATGGGTGATCACCTGTTTCCGCGTTGCTCCGGGACTGGTAACACGACGATGCCAAGCCAGAAGTCCTCAATGGATCGAACGACCTTGATAAATTGGTCTAGGTCCACGGGTTTCGTGATGTAGCAATTCGCGTGAAGGTTATAACTTTTCAAGACATCCTGCTCATCCTGTGACGTCGTGAGCACGACCACCGGGATGCGTTTCAAGCTATCGTCGGACTTGATATCGGCAAGCACTTCCCGGCCATCCTTTTTGGGAAGGTTCAGGTCGAGCACGATGAGGTGGGGGCGTGGCGCACCGGCATGTTGTCCTTGCCGGCGAAGGAAGGCCAACGCCTCCACGCCGTCCTTGAGCACCGTCAGATGGTTGATGACCTTCGCTTCTTTCAAGGCTTCGATGGTCAGGCGTACGTCACCGGGGTTGTCTTCCACTAAAAGAATCTCAATCGGTTTGACTAATTCTGGGGGGACCATGAGATAGCTCCTTTGCCCTATTAAGGTGACTTCACACCGACCCTGCAAGCTTCGTACGAATCGGTGGCGCGGGGTCCGTGGGCTGTTCCGGATGTGATGGCTCGGGGGAGTGATCCGGGATGGTGAAATAAAATGTGGCGCCTTTGCCGAGTTCGGACTCCACCCACATGCGCCCGCCATGGCGCTCGACGATCTTCTTGCAAATCGCCAAGCCGATGCCGGTTCCGGGATATTCGTCTCTCGAGTGTAGCCGCTGAAAAATGACAAAGATACGATCGGCATACTGGGGATCGAGCCCGATGCCCTGATCCCGTATCCCCAACACCCACTCGTCATGACCTCGTGTGCTCGAAATGTGGATTCGAGGTTGAGGACTGCTGAATTTGATCGCATTACTCAACAGATTTTGGAACAGTTGGGCCAACTGTTTTTCATCGCCCATGACAGTGGGTAACGGGTCATGCGTGATCACAGCCTCGCTTTCCTTGATGGCGTTTCCCAGGTTGACCAGCGCATAACTGAGTGACGTCTGCGCGGAGATAGGCGCAAATGAGCGTGCCTCCCGGCTGATCCGTGAATAGGCGAGGAGATCTTGTATAAGTTTTTGCATGCGGTTGGCGCCGTCCACCGCATAGGCGATGAACTCAGACGCGTCGGAGTCCAATTTTCCTGCATAGCGTTTAGCCAATAGCTGGGTGTAACTACTGACCATTCGCAGGGGTTCTTGCAAGTCATGGGATGCCACATAGGCGAATTGCTGGAGGTCGGCGTTGGAGCGGGCGAGTTCAGCCACAGATTGCTGCAGCTCCTGGCGCGTGGTGATCAGGTGATTCCGTTCGCGTCCCAATCTCCAGGATACCCAGATACCGTAGCCGGTCAGAGGAAGCACAACGAGCAATCCGATCCCGCCCACCATCCATATAAGTCGATTGACGGGTGCATAGATCTGGTCGTGGTCCAAGCGGAATAGAACGATCCAGTCGAATCCCGGAAAGTCCTTGTACCCTTGGGTGTGGGCGTAGCCGGTAACCACGGACTTTCCATTCCGGTTATGGATTTCCTCCACGAAGCCTGGCTGATACGGGTTGGCGATGGCTCTGGCTTGCGAAGGCAGCGCTAACTTAAAGGATGCCTTGTTCGTGTCTCGTTCAAGGTGTTTCTCGGTGATGACCTCTCCTGCAGGCGTAAGTAGCAACCAGTCATAGGTTTCCGCTCCGTATCGCAACTTGCCTTCCTGTTCAAAAATCGGCCGAAGATTCTGAATGGGCACCCGAGTGACCACCGTCCCACGAAATTCTTTCTGCGCTCCATACACCGGCGCCATAAATGTCACGGACTGACTCCCCTGTGGTCCGGAGGAAGGGGAGACATCTTCCAAGTGAACCAGTCCACTGCTTTGTACCGATTGCACAGAGACCGGGTTCAAGGCCTGAATATCCGGCGGCGGCGGTTGATCGGTGCTTGCGATCAGTCGCCCGCTTGCGTCGGTGACACCTATCCAGGAGTAATACCAATAGAGTTGTTTGAACCGTAGCAGTCGGGCAGTCTTCACTTCGGGTGTGCCCTCAAGGAGTATTCCGTCATTTGCAAACCATTGGATATCGCCGAACCGTTCATACAACACCCGATCAATGCCATTAGCGACAGCCGAGGCATTCATGGCCAAGTCGGTCCCCCGTTCGGAGACCAACACTGTGCGCAAGAATAGTAGGGCGTAGAGGCCTAGAGCTGCGGCGATGACAAAACATAGCGAGAGGACCAAGGGAAGGGTCCCCTCCATCCCCGTTTTTTTATTGCCAGAATAGGCCCCTGAAACAGGCGTGTTGTGAACAGCAGTCTTCATAAAACAGGCTGTACTTCAAAGTTTCGAAGGCGCGATATCATAACTCGTTCTCATGGAGAGTTTCATCTGTGAGCGTCGCAGGAGGATCGTCATTCGTGGCGTGGTCGTTGTGCGCCGGGGCCAGCCCTCATGCTCAGAGAGTGACGATGCGAGCGTGGGGTTGACTCCCAGTGTAGCCGCCGCGTACGGTCTGATCAGACATAAAATACGGCTATTTGCATGCTGACCATCTCCACACACGTGACCATTCCTGACGATGAGATCGACATCACCGCCGTTCGTGCTCAGGGGGCAGGCGGGCAACACGTCAACAAAGTGTCCTCAGCGATTCACTTGCGGTTTGATATCGCCGGTTCGTCGCTGCCGCCCTTCTACAAGGAGCGGCTTATGGCTTTGCGGGACCATCGCGTCACCCGTGAAGGCGTGATTATCATCAAAGCGCAGGATTCACGAAGCCAAGAGCGCAACCGTTCCCTCGCTCTTGACCGGCTGCGGGAGTTGATTCAGGCGGCAGCGGCACCGCGCACCCCACGTCGTCCCACGAAGCCGACGAAAGGATCAGCTCAGCGGAGATTACAGAGTAAAACCAAGCGTGCGCGGCTCAAGGCGTTGCGCGGGAAGCTCGCGGAGGATTGAAGCATAAGGGTAAAACAAAAAAGAAGGGGCGCCTCATGCGAGGCGCCCCTTCAGAGACAAGACGAATCTTGAATCGACTTAGAAGCGGTTGCGGCCGCCGCGGTTTTCGCCGCCGCCAAACCGACCACCGCCACCGCCGCCACCGGAACGAGCTTCCTGGGGCTTCGCCTCGTTCACGGTGAGCTGCCGGCCATCCATGTCCGAGCCGTTCAAGGCCGTGATGGCTGCCTTTGCTTCTTCCGCGGTGGACATTTCGACGAAGCCGAAGCCTCGCGATTGTCCGGTAAACTTGTCCGTGATCACGCGTGCCGACTCAACGGTGCCGTGGGTCGAAAACAAGTTGCTCAGTTGTGACTCAGTAGCTGCATACGGCAATCCGCCGACGTACAATTTAGTACCCATGGGGGTCTCTCCTTTTGAATGATGACATTGTCGGCGACGCGAGAACAGACATATGAGGGGATGAGCTGGCCGAAGACGCAATCATTGAGGCGGCTTGGGTCTGACTTCCGATCAACTTCTCGGTAACAAACAACATCGGTGATGGGCCATCTAAAAACATGTTTCTCATGCGGCCCGTCATGAGATTACTGCGCATCCTAGCAGAAGAGGTTTGAGAATACTATCTCTTTATTGAGCAAGTAAAAAAAATCGGTTGGCTTCCGGCTGCCATTAAACTGAGGAACCGGACGAGGCGGTCCGGAGCGATCTGGCCAGACCTGCCTTCGACAGCAGGTATATGAGCCACTTGGACGGATCGAAGTTGTACCAGAGCGGTCCGTTCCGGTAGTCGCTGGGATAGGTGTGATGATAGTTATGGTAGCCTTCACCGAAGGTCAGCAACGATACAAACCATGAATTGCGGCTTGAATTGGCCTTGCTGTAAGGTTGCTCTCCCCACAAATGACAGACCGAGTTGATGCAGAAGGTGGAGTTCAGCACGGCGAACGTTCGTCCGACTCCGGCCAGCATAAAGCCACCGATTCCGCCCCGCCAGCCATTGTGAAGAAATCCCACCACAAAGGGGAGCGCCAGGCCGATCATGACGATTGCCGCGTAATGGCGGTGTTGCCACATGGCGACCCGGTCCTGCGTGACGCGGGAGCCGAATCGCTCGTCAGTGCAGGGTACGGGATTGAGGAGCCAGCCGCAGTGGCTATACCAGAACCCTCGTTGAGCATTGTAGGGATCGGCCGGGTCATCGCAGTGCGCATGGTGACGCAAATGGTCGGCCGTCCATTTCGCACCTGAGTTCTGTAGTGCCCAGCCGCCTGCGATGAGCAGGCAAGCCTTCACCCAGTCGGGGCATTCGAAACTGCGATGGGTCAGGAGGCGGTGATAGCCTACCGTGATGCCCAGTCCGGTGATGACGTAGAGCACCACAAACATCGTCCAATCCAGCCAGGAATATCCATAGATCAGTCCGTACCCCGGGACGGCGATCATCGAGCCTGCGACGATCGACCAGAAAAGCAGATAGGTCCAGAATTTATGGTGAATACGATGTACGACGTCGACGGGAACCGCAACCTGAGAGACATCTTGCATCTCACCAGAATAATCAAGCCCAGACATTTTCGCAAGCGCATTCTCAGTGGAGGGTATCCTGCGTTGGAAATTCGGTGCGATTCGGCGGCCCTTGCCAGAGAGACGTTAGGGTGAATGGCCGGTCAACCGGCTGCTGGTCAGGCCGTTGAAGTTGTTACATCGTGGAGAGTCGGCTCAATGCATCGAGTCGTTTCAATACCCAAGGGAGGACGGGGATGCGTGTACAGGCTGTAAATGTACGAAGGGCGGTTCTCGTGGTGTTTGTGAGTGGGTGTCTCCTTGGGCTTTCCGGACTGATCGAGCCTCTCTTGTCGGCCACCGATACTCCGTCCTCAACCGACCAAGACCATGCCTCCACGCCGGCGGGTTCGCCAAACAGTTCGAGGAAAGCACGTGAAGGAAAGGGCAACCATCCCGTGAGGAAAGCCTGCGCGGAAGACGTCAAGAAACTTTGTCCTGACGTGAAGGCCGGAGAGGGGCGAATCGTTCAGACAACAAACACAAGCTCTTTCCCAGGACTGTGCCAGCGCCATGCAGCGAGGCAAGCATCGGCAGTGAGGGCCGGTGCCCGGCAGGTAGATCTCCCGACTTGCCGTCCTGCCTGAAGCGCTGTCTCGGAGCCGGCGTAGGCGCGGCGTAGGCGGGCCGGCTCGTGGCGGTATCGTGAGGAAGTTTTTCGTTGATTTTGTGTATTTGATGTTAGAAGGGGGATGGTTGCGATAGAGTGGGCCATCATACATACGGGAGGTTACGTATGACTGGAGCCACAGGGGAGGAACAATTCTCGGTTGATTTGCGCCAGCATCCACGGTTGCGAGTGCCGGCCCCGTTCGCCTGCTCGCTTTCCCGCCTGGGACTGGCCAAATGGCTCGGTCGTGGAGCTGACGGAATCGGGGTGGTGTTCGATGTGTCGATGAAGGGGGCGAAGGTGATGAGTGAGGCGGGCATTCAACGTGGAGACAGGTTGGCCGTGAGGCTGTCTTTACCAAATCAGGCCTCTCCGATGACCGTCGAAGAAGCGACGGTGCGTTGGGAGAAAGATCATGTCTACGGGTTGGAGTTCGTGGATTTGTCACCGGTCGCCGAAATGCGGCTTCGAAAATTCATCACCATTACGACGAAACCGGCCTCTTGAAGCTGTTGCTCGTTCGCACCGTTCAATCAGGCTCGACGGCGTCTGTGGCAGAATGCCGCGCCCGCTCCAGGACTGCCGGTATCAAGAAATATCATGCGATGTCTCTCATCGTTCGGGAGACGGTGCCGCATTCCCATCCAGCGTTCGACCCGCTGACTGCAACTTGACATTGCGCTCCTCGACTCAATTCTCTAGAATGACTTCCCCATTCGGCCATGCCCAGCACACATACACGAAGTCAGCGGCAGGAGCCGCGTGGTCCCTATCATCCCTTTCATTGGCCCACCAGGCTCGGCTTCGGACTGTTTCGCCTGCTGTCAGCTCTTCCGTACCGTTGGCAGCTCGCCCTTGGACGACAATGCGGACGTCTGTTACATGGGCTCCTCACCAGGCGGCGGGATATTGTCCGTGTGAACCTGGAGCTCTGTTTCCCTGACCAATCTGTTGGCGAGCGTAATCAGACCGCTCTGCGCTGTTTCGAATCCATGGGGATGGGTATGTTGGAGATCGGTATTGCCTGGTGGGCGAAAGATCCACGCCGCTATTGTGAGTGTACCATCAAAGGCTTGGAGCACATTCAGGAGGCACTGCAGCTGGGACGGGGAGTCTTGCTCTGTGGGGCACACTTGCATACGGCAGAACTTGCCGGCCGCTTTTTAGCCCTGGAACAGGCCATCGCAATCGTGTACCGGCCGCAAAACGATATTGTGGCAGAAACGGTCGCGAACGGATGTCGGAGCCGGTACTATTCAGATCTGCTCCAGCATCGGGATATGCGGGGCGTGCTACGGGCCTTGGCCAAGAATCGGGTCGTCTGGTATGCCCCCGATATCGATGCGGGATCGAAGCGTAGCGTGTTTGCTCCTTTTTTCGGAGTGCCAGCCTCGTCACTCACGGCCACGTCCCGGTTGGCCAAAGTGAGCGGGGCGCCGGTGGTTCCCTGCTTCTATTTCCGCAGAGCGGATGGCAGCGGGTACGATATCGAAGTGGGGGCGGCGCTCGACCGGTTTCCATCCGATGAGTGGGATGATACGGTGCGTATCAATCGTCTGATCGAGGGAGCCGTCCGCCGAGTGCCGGAGCAGTATTTTTGGCAGCATCGCCGATTCAAGAGCCGCCCTCCCGGCGAACCGCCGGTATATAAGCGATGAGTTCCCTGACTTGAATGTGTGGCGACCGTTCGAGCCAGGATCGCTTCCCGTCCTAGTAAATTTCTCACCGTGCTCAAAAGACGAGAAGTAGTCGGCCTCAGCGGGGTCTTGGGCTATACTGCCCCTAGCTGGATGTAAAACAGGGGCTCAAGCCGCGCTCTGTCATGAACCGATCCAATCAGCGCCCCGACAAGAGAATTGAATTACGACGTCATCCGCGACGTGATGTGCCGCCGACCTGTGTGCTCTCATTCTCCCGTTTTGCCCTTTCGATTACGTTCAACGGCGATACGGAGGGCGAAGGCTCGATTGTGAATCTCTCTCTGAAAGGATGCAAGGTCGAGAGTGACGCGGCGGTCAAAGTGGGAGACGCCATGTCCTTGATTCTGCTCCTTCCGGGGGGAGAAGCGCCCGCGACCATCGATCTAGCCCTGGTGCGTTGGACCCACGGACCATGTTTTGGGCTGGAATTCATTTCTATCGGGACAACCGAGGTGAACCGGTTGCGCGGCTTTCTGGAATCCGCCGGGATGTCTCAACCGTAAGTCTGTCTGCAGAGGTACGTTCGACGCATCGTCCTGACGAAGGGGAGGGGTCATTGGCGTTACTTAAAGCAGAGCGAAAACCACGCCGGATCACGATCGGTTGTCGATTAGAATTCTCAGGAGAGGATCATGTGGAGGGCGAAGGAGAGGTGCTCGATCTCTCCTTGAGCGGCTGCATGGTCAAATCGAATAGTGCGGTGCCGCCCGGACTCCAGATGAAGGTCGCATTATTTTTGGCGGATGGGCATGAATGGCCGATTCGGGTGGATGAAGCCATCGTCCGTTGGGCGCGGGGAGGTGAATTCGGTATTGAGTTCCTTGCGATGCGCCCCCCTCAGCTTCAGCGCATTCAGCAGTATGTCATCGAGACCAAGCCTCGCTAAGCTCGCCAGGCGGTGACAGGCCACGGGGTGACTCCGCAAACTCCTCGAATTCATCATTTAGGATCATTCTGCGCTTTCAGCCGGTTGCTGATTTAGCGGATTACGACTCACCGTCATTGCTTTACTTCCAAGGCTTCCCTACAATTTCGCCGGACGTTGGGACCTCGCTCTGAGGCCCCGGCGAGTCGCTCTACCATGTGATGGAGGTTCCTCACAACGCATGATCGAGTGGGTCGGACGAAAAACCATCGCGGGCTATACCTACCTCGCAGCCTTGGGCACACTGGCTTCGCAAGCCTTTCTTGATTTCATTCTTCCGAGGAGGCAGGGGCGTCAGGAGTCTCTGCTAGTCCTGATCAGGCAGATCTTATTCACAGGGGTGGACGCATTGCCTGTAACGACCGTCATTGCCCTGATGGTCGGCATCATCATCATTACGCAAGCAGGGACGCAGCTTCCGAAGCTCGGTGCCGGCGGGTTGGTCGGGAGCATCATTGTCGTGGTTGTGGTCCGTGAACTGGGCCCCTTGTTGACGGCGTTCATTGTGGTCGGCCGATCGGGGGCCGCAATTGCCACCGAACTGGGCAACATGTCGGTGACGCGCGAGGTGGTGGCTCTCCGGCTCATGGGGATTCCGATCAGTCGATTCGTGATCATGCCCCGCATGGTCGGTATGGTGCTGTCGATGATCTGCCTGACGCTGTATTTTGACGTTGTCGCCGTGCTGGGCGGTTACCTCGTGGCTCATGCGAGGCTGACGATTCCCTTCTCTGCATTTTTGGCGGGGGTGCTGAAGGCGCTGTCCTCGTCGGATATCGCGTTAACCGTGCTGAAGGGACTACTGTTTGGGGCGGCTGTCGCAGCCATCTGCTGTCATCATGGGTTGTCTGTCAGGACTTCGTTCACGGAGGTACCGCAGCAGACGACCAGGGCCATGATCAATTCATTCGTGCTCTGTCTACTGATCGACGTCCTCGTGACGGTACCGCTCTACCTATGAAAGGGATCGTGCTTACCTTCGAGCGGGTCCGGATGCCGCTATTCGGGGTGCCGTATCAACTGGAGATCGATCTACAGATTCATGCCGGGGAATTCGTGGCCCTCATGGGGCCGAGCCGCGCCGGGAAAAGTGTAATCGTCGAACTCGCGGCGGGGCTTGTCTCACCGCAAGCGGGTCGGGTCATTCTGCTCGGCTCTGAGTGGACCGCGGGGATGGACGAGGAGCCGAGTGCCATTCGTCTTCGCTTGGGAACCGTGCTGCAACAGCCGGGCTTACTGAGTAACATGACGCTGTTCAACAATGTGGCCTTGCCCCTCCGCTATCACCACACGTCGCTTTCGGAGCGGGACCGTGAACGTGCTGTCATGACGCAGTTGGAGCAGCTGCATCTGGCTACCATGCGCGATCGTTTTCCCGCTGAGCTCAATGAAGGGGAAGTGCGCAGGGGTGCCATCGCTCGTGCCTGGATGCTCGACCCGGAGGTGGTATTGCTGGATGATCCCGTGGGAGGACTGGACGCGGAAACCATTCTGACGTTGAAAGCCTATGTGGAAGAACGTCGGCGTACTCAAGCAGTGACCGTCGTTGCCGCCCTGCGCTCGTTCTCTCCGTTTATTGAACAAGCCGACCGCTTCATACTGGTTCGCGACGGTCGTGTGGAAGCCGATGGGCCCCGTGCCGCACTGGTCAACACCGTTGGCCCGATGCTCAAAGGATATCTCGGAGAGCATGCATGATGGATCCATGGTTCAGCGAGATGGAGGGGTGGATTGATGGCTATGCATTATTCACATCGACTGTCCAGCGGACGGCTTGCGCAGATCGTTGGGACATTTGTGTTGATACCCGTGCTCATTCTCGCGGTGGCCGGCTTCTGGATGTCAAAAACCGAACATCTTTTTGAGCCGACGTATCAACTACGGACCAGTATGAGTAAATCGTACGGTCTGGAACCGGGATCGCCGGTGCTCGTATCAGGAATCTCAATCGGACGGGTCAAGCAGGTCGATCTCAACGATCGGGGCACGGTCGATCTGCAATTGCAGCTCTTAACCCGGTATCAGGACATGGTGAAGGACAATTCGGAGTTGCGTGTGACCAAGAGCGGCGTCGTGATGGGACAGACACAGGTTGAGATCGGAATGGGCACCATCGGCAGTCCGATCCTGACCGAGGGAGCGACGATTCGCGCCGTCGAGCCGAGAGACATCGGAGATCTCATCAATGAAATCGAGCCCGTTCTCGTGTCGGTGAAACAAACGCTTTTGCGGGTCGAAACCATTACCCGGGATTTGCAGGGCGGACTCAAAGCCGGAAGCAAAGCGCTGGAGCAGGTGGCGGTGGCCATGCAAGACCTGCCGGCCGTCGTCGCCTCGGTGCAGCGCACAGTTGCCTCGATCGAAAAAACGGCTGGTACACTTCCCGCCATGACCGGCTCCATTCAGCGAACGTTAGGAGTCGTGGATCGGGTCACGACGGACGTACAACACACCACCGATAAACTGCCGGCCATCCTGAACAGCGCACAATCCACATTGAGCAGCGTCAAACGGCTTTCAGACTCCGCAGGCGAACTCAGCCAGGAGCTGGCTTCCGTCATTCAGACTGCTCACAGTACGCTGACGGATGTGTCAATCCTGGTGCGCGGCGCGAAACAGACGTTTCCCTTTAATCGCTTTGCGCAGAATGCCGGACCGGCGCCGACGCATCATGCGGACGGTGTTCCACCCGGTTCACAGAGTCTGCGTGGAGACCAACTTTCACGATGAACGTGCTGGTACGCAAGCTTCTTCCGGGGGTCTTCGCGATGGCAGAGATCGTCTGGCTGGGTTGCGCGCGACCGGTGCCACCTGCTCCGGAACCTGTTTCAGGACCATTGATTGCTCAGATGGATTCGTTCTTGATGCAGGGTGGTCGCTGGCTAGCTCGAGACGAATTGGTCCGCGCGGAAGAAGCCTACGAGATGGCGCGTCAGAAGGCGGAGGGGCTCGATGATGCGAAGGGGCTTATCGCGTCGCTTCATGGTCTCGGGCAGGTCGCATTCCGTCAAAGGGATACGTCTCGGGCCGTTCGTTTTCATGGCCGGGCCGTCGGGCTGGCCATGAAACTCGGGGACGCCGGCCTTCTGCTCGAAAGCCTGACTGCGTTGGGGGCCGCCGAGCATCAAGCGGGGCATGTCCGGCAGGCCGAGGACCTCTATCGGCGGGCTCTGGAAGTTTCTCAGCAGCGAAAGGATCGGTCGGCGGAAGCGGTCCTGCTAAATAACCTTGGTCTGGTGCGGCAGTCGATGGGTGAGGATACGCAGGCTGAACAATTGTTCCATGAGGCGCTGGCCGTGAACCAGGCGATGGGGAACGGGGCCTCCGAGGCCAGTAACCATGTCAATCTTGGACTCCTGGCAGAAGCTCGCCAGCAGTACGATGTGGCAGAACGGGAATACGAGCGAGCTTTGGAACTGGACAAGGACGGAGAACGCCGAAATGAGATCGCGGCCGATCTGTATCGACTGGGTGGAATAAATGATCGTCGGGGCGTTCCCCATCGTGCGCTCGGTTATTTCGAGAGGGCTTATCGAAGTTACTTGGCGCAGGGGAATATGCCCCTCGCGGTCAGGGCCCTGACCCATGCCGTCGAATCTGCCGGCAAGTCACAACTGGGGGAGGAACTGGCGCGATTACAGAATGAATTGGCTGTGCTGAAGGAGGCTCAGGGAAAACGATAGCATCGCAGCCCGGCTTACTTAATGGCGACGGCTTTCACCTCCTTATAGGTCGTATGTCCCTGCAATACCTTATGGATGCCGTCCTGGACAAGGGTGGTCATTCCCTCAGACATACCCATATGTACCATTTCATCAGTTTTGGCCTTGTTCTGGATTAGGCGTTTCATATTGTCGGTTCCCAACAGGAGTTCATGAAGGGCGACGCGCCCTTTCAGGCCCGTACGGTTGCACGTATCGCACCCCTTGCCTCGGTAGAGCCGGAAGTTGTGGTCGTAGACAAGGCCGAGTGCATCCCACTGTTGATGACCGTACCCCTGCCGCAGTTCCTCAAACTCTTCTTTCGAGGGAGGATAGGCCTCCCGGCACTCTTTACAGATCCGTCGAGCCAACCGTTGCGCCAGAACGCCCAGCATGGCGTCGGCAAAACTGAACGAGTCGCAACCCATGTCCAATAGGCGTGTGATGGTTTCCACCGCGCTATTGGTGTGTAATGTGCTCAGCACAAGGTGCCCGGTCAGCGATGCTTCAATTCCCGTATCCGCGGTTTCCTTATCCCGCATTTCGCCGACCATGATGACATCCGGGTCGGCACGAAGAAATGCGCGCATGGCTGCGGCGAATGTGAAGCCGATTTTGGCATGGACCTGCACTTGACGGAGTCCATATTGAGTGATTTCTACTGGGTCTTCCGCCGTCCAGATTTTGATATCCGGGGTATTGATGTGACCGAGCACGGAGTGAAGCGTCGTCGTTTTTCCTGATCCGGTTGGGCCCACGCAGAGGATGATGCCATACGGCTTTTCGGCAATACTTTTGATCTCGCGCAGGTTTCGGTCGGAAAAGCCCATCTTGTCGAGAGGCAAAGGCTCGCTGGCGGCGAGAATACGCATGACCACGTCTTCGTTGTATCCCGCGGTCGGAATCGTGGCGACACGTAGTTCAATCTCCTTATTCTCGCCGATCTTGAACTTGATCTTTCCATCCTGGGGCTTCCGCCGTTCCGCGATATCAAGGCTTGCCATGATCTTGAGGCGGGACACGATGGCCCGACGGTAACTCGGCGGAATTTTCATGTACTCGAAACAATCACCGTCGACCCGAAACCGAACCAGCGTGTCACGCTTCTCGCCGTAAGGTTCGATATGGATATCGGAGGTGCCTTGCCGGAACGCATCGGCGATAATCTGGTTGGCGAGACGCACGATGGCGTTGTCATTTTCGTCCAACCCTGAACCGGCGGCGTCCTCCTGGGCTTCGAGTTGAGCCTCGTTGACCAATTCTCCAAGAATGTCCGAAACATTCTCGTTCATCTTGGTCGTCACGTCCGGTGTGCCGGTCGTAGTCGAGAGAAAGAGCGTGATATCGCGGCGGAGGCTGACCGCAAAGCGGATATTCAATCCCGGGAAGGTGCGCTTGATGTCTTGAACCCGATCCATGTCGCCCGGATCATCGGTCAGGATTTCAATCGCAGCGCGATCCCGCTTGAGCGGCATCCAGTGATTTTTTTTCAAGTAATCGACGTTCAGATTTTTGAGTAACTCGATGTCGACGATCGTGCGCTCGCTGTACTCTATGTAGGGGCACTTGTGGAATTGAGCCAGTGACTTGCCAAGATCGGCTTTGGGAATTTTATACTTTTCGATCAGGACCGACTCAATGTCGCCGGTGCCCTTTTTGGATTCTGCGAGGGCGTTGTCCAAATCGCTTTGTGAGATCTTGCCGCTCGTCAGCAGGATATCGAACTTGGAAGGGGGTTTTTTGGATGTTTTTCGAAGACCATAAAATGCGGTTCCCAGCGATTTGGCGATTTCCGCCACGCTCTCTTCGTCCTTGCGTGTGAAACGTCCTCCGCTCTTTTTGTTCAGCAGTTGGATCACACCCATCAGGTATTTGTTGTCGGCGACGACCGGATAGGTGAGGACCTGCTTGGTCTTAAATCCGGTGTCTTTGTCGTACCTGGCATCGTGAGTCAGGGAAGGATGTACGGCGACGAGTTCAGCCTGATTGTACGCGTCACCCACGTTGACCGGGCGAAGGTATTTAGCGCAGAAGCCTGCGAGGCTCAATTCGGTAATCGGGGTTCGAACCTCCTGGATGGTATCGAGATGCGGAATCTTGGAGAAGATTTCCTTCTTTTCGGAATCGACTACGAAGAGCGTCAGATCCTCGGCATCGAAACAACTCAGAATTCCATGTCGCAGATCCAGCAGTATCTGATCGATGTCGCTCGCTGCGAGGATTTGTGTGCTGATGCGTTTGATGTTTTCCGCGGACCCGGACTTGAGGAGACTGTCGCCTAATCCGGGTAGCGGGGCTTTGGACTGCATGGGACTATCTCCAGACGGATCGAACGAGGCGCTGCATGGTGTCGATCAGCAGTTGGATGCTGAGCCTGGAAACCTTTATGGGGACGGGGTTCTTGGCCGGACGTCTCCCCGTGAGTCAGTGTATCCGAATGCGACGTCAAGGCAAGCAAAAGGTCTTTTCACGAAGCTGGTTTCCGCCTGACTCTCAGGTGCGTGTACGTCTCGGGGGGCAATCAGGATGTGCGGGGGGAAGAATGAAGCGTTGTTAGGTGGCCGTGGCGAGCCAGGACGATAGGGTCGTGAGAACCTGGTCGGGAGATACTTTTGTGGTTTCGCCCGTCTGCCGACGCTTGAGCTCAACCTGGCCCTGCGCGAGACCCTTGTCGCCAATGACCAGGTGATAAGGTGCACCAATCAGATCGGCGTCGTTAAACTTGACCCCAGCCCGTTCATCCCGATCATCCCACAGTACTTCGATCCCGGCGTCCTGCAAAGTGGCATACAGGGTTTCAGCCAATTGCGCTACCGCTTGAGATTGACTCAGCGGGAGGAGGGTGACATGAAACGGAGCGATGGGAAGAGGCCATTTAATCCCCTTGGCATCGTGGTTTTGTTCGACTGAGGCCGCGGCGGTCCGGCTCACCCCGATTCCATAACAGCCCATCACGGCCAGTTGCTCCTGTCCCTGCGCATCCAAGAAAGTCGCCTTCATGGCTTGGCTGTATTTCGTGCCCAGCATGAACACATGGCCGACTTCGATGCCTTTGGCGGTTTTCAGAGTACCGTCTTTTCGCGGCGAGGGATCGCCGGCTTGCGCATTACGGAGATCGGCAAATTGCTCGACGCTGAAATCACGCTCCCAGTTGGCATCCACGATATGCATATCGGCTTTGTTGGCGCCGACCACGAAGTTGACCATGGCCTTCACGGCCCAGTCAGCGAGGATGCGGATGTTTTGCAGACCGATTGGGCCCACATAGCCGGCCGGGGCGCCGGTGAGCTCAGGAATCAACTCGGGCTTCACGAGCTCAAGATCGGTGGCGCCCACCAGCCGTTTGACTTTGATTTCATTCACCTCATGATCGCCCCGGATTAGGACTGCCACGACCTCTTTGCCCGTGTTGTACAGGAGCATTTTGACGAGTCGACCTGGCGTAATTTTGAGAAAGGTCGTCACTTCTTCAACAGTCCGTCGTCCCGGCGTGGCCACTGGGGTCATAGGCCGGGGACTGTCGGATTCTTGTATGTCCGGGGGGACCGCTTCAGCACGTTCGACGTTAGCGGCGTAACTGCCGGTTTCGCTGTAGAGGATGGTCTCTTCTCCGGTGTCAGCCAACACCATGAATTCATGTGAGGAGGTGCCTCCGATCAAGCCCGTATCAGCCTCAACAGGTCGAAAGGTGAGCCCGCAACGCGTGAAAATGCGAGTGTAGGCATCGTACATCTTTTGATAGTTTAGCCTTGCTCCGGCCTCGTCTCTGTCGAAGCTATACGCGTCCTTCATGATAAATTCACGACCGCGCATCAGCCCGAACCGCGGACGGATTTCGTCGCGGAATTTCGTTTGGATCTGATAGAAATTCAGCGGCATCTGTCGATACGACCGGACTTCCCGCCGGAATAGATCGGTGATTACCTCTTCGTGGGTTGGTCCGAGGCAGAAGTCTCGTTCGTGTCGGTCCTTAAACCGGAGTAACTCTTTGCCATAAAAATCCCAACGTCCCGTTTCACGCCACAGCTCGGCCGGGGAAGCCACCGGCATCAGGAGCTCTTGGGCTCCGGCCCGGTTCATTTCCTCACGCACGATGCGCTCGATTTTTCGAAGGACTCGGAGGCCCAGCGGGAGGTAAATGTAGATACCGGCTGCTACTTTGCGGATCATGCCGGCGCGAAGCATCAGGCGATGGCTGACGGTTTCAGCCTCGCCTGGATCTTCGCGCAAAGTGGGAATAAGGGTCTGAGAGACGCGCATGCGGTTACGGAGAGATCAATCGCTCGATGTCGTTCCAAAAGGCAAAGATCATGATGCCGACGAGCAAAACCAAGCCCACCTGTTGGGCCAGTTCGCGCTGCCGGTCTTCCAAGGGTTTTCGACGGACGGCTTCAATGAAAAAGAAGAGCAAATGGCCTCCATCCAGGATCGGGATGGGCAATAGGTTGAGCACACCCAGATTGATGCTCAGCATAGCCATCAGAAATACTAAACTGGAGGTCCCTTGTTCTGCCGCATCTCCCGCTGTTTTGGCGATCGTGAGAGGGCCTCCTATGTTTTTGCGGGAGATCTCTCCGGTGATGATCTTATAAATCCCCACCACCGTCAGTTCGGTCCACCCCCAGGTGGCTTTTGCTCCAAGCCAGGGCGCCTTCAGGGGATCATTGGTTTGCAGAATCGTTTGATTCTGAGCGGAAATGCCGATCTTACCGATTTCCACCGCCTTCCCGTCCAGCGTGGCTTTTTCACCCAAAGGAGTCACCGAAAGTGATCGGGCCGCGCCGCTTCGCTGCACATCGAACTGTAGTG
The DNA here is from genome assembly GCA_963846575.1 of uncultured Nitrospiraceae bacterium. Classification (GTDB taxonomy): domain Bacteria; phylum Nitrospirota; class Nitrospiria; order Nitrospirales; family Nitrospiraceae; genus Nitrospira_A. The sequence continues at coordinate 759,287 of CAWJWJ010000002.1, forward strand.
GCTTATTAGGACTTTCCCGTACGAGCGACGTCATCTGTGACCACGTGAAGATATCGTGCCCGTCGATGCGGACGACCCGGTCTCCCGCCTCGAGGCCGGCGGCTTGTGCACGGGATCCTGGGATTACCGCTGTAATGATGGGGGCCCGCTCCTCAATGCCAAGTTGGTAAATGGTCACGGCTTTGCCGTTGTCTTGCAGTGTGGTTTTGGCAGGCGTAACCAGTGCCGTCTTGATTTGTTCTCCGCGCGTAAGGTCCAAGGTCAGCTGTTTGCCGTTGCTTTGTGAGATGTATTTCAGCAACTCAGCACTCGTCGAGATTTCTTTGTCGTTGACGCGAAGGATGCGATCGCCTGGCTTCAATCCTGCCTGGTCGGCCGGGGATCCCGGCAAGACGGCTTCGACTTCTGGAATGATGTCTTTGAAACTTGGCACCGGAAGGGTATATCCCAGGCCGATGTAGACCGTGTAAATGAAGTAGGCCAGAATAAAATTGAAAATCGGTCCCGCGGCCACAACCAGCGTCTTCCCCCACAGTGACTGATGGGCGAATGCGCGCTTTTTATCTTCCGGTGTGATGGTTTCGTGTTCGTCCTCGCCAAACAGCTTGACGTATCCTCCCAGCGGCACCGCGGACAATAAATATTCGGTTTCACCGATCTGTCGTCCGAAAATCTTCGGTCCGAACCCCAGGGAAAATTTCAAGACCTTGACCCCAACCCACCGGGCGGCCAGAAAGTGCCCCATTTCGTGGAAGGCGACGAGGACGCCCAGCACCACCAGGAACGGAAGCGCCCAGTGGGTCAGAAGGGAGACAAAATCAGGTGACCAGGCAAAGGCTGTTCCCACAACACACTCCTTGGGTTCAGAATATTACTGAGTCAACGCATGCACGAGAGATTCGGCTTTTTCGCGGGCCCAGCGATCAGCTTCCAGCGCATCAGCCAAGTCATCAATTTGTCGAGGGGCATGTGATTCCATTGTACTCCGAATGATGTCTGGAATATCGAGAAAACGAATTCCGTTCTGAAGAAATGCCTCCACGGCCACTTCATTGGCCGCGTTCATCGTGGCCGGCATGGTTCCGCCGATCTGCAATGCTTCATATCCAAGACGTAAACAGGGGAATCGATAGTGATCGGGTTTGAAGAACGTGAGCTTGCTGACTTCCGTCAGGTCCAGAGAGGGCAGTTCCAGCGGCATTCGTTCGGGGTAACGCATGGCATAGGAAATAGGAGTGCGCATATCGGGTAGTCCGAGCTGTGCGATCACGGATCGGTCGCTGTATTCTACCAGAGAATGGATGATGCTCTCGCGATGGATCAGCACTTCAATCTGGGTATCCGGAATATCGAAGAGCCAGCGCGCCTCGATGACCTCCAGCCCCTTGTTCATCAGGGTGGCGGAATCAATCGTAATCTTGGAACCCATTTTCCAATTGGGATGCTGTAAGGCGCGCTCAGGGCCGACGTCCTGCAATTGTTCTCGGGTGAAATCCCAAAGAGGCCCTCCCGATGCGGTGAGAATAATACGTTTGACGTCTTCACGCCGATGCCCCTCGAGTGACTGGAAGATGGCGCTGTGTTCACTATCAACCGGGAAAATGCGGACATGATGTTTCTTGGCTTCCGCTTGCATCAGTGCGCCGGCCATGACCATCGGTTCCTTATTGGCAAGAGCGATCTGCTTTCCAGCGCGAATGGCGGCCAACGTCGGTACCAGTCCCGCGCCGCCGACAATTGCTGATACGATCAATTCCGCATCCGCCGCCTGCGCGACCTGTATAACGCCGTCGTTCCCCGAGAGGATCTGCACGGGGAGATCGGCGCATCGTTCGCGCAATCGTGCTGCCGCCGCGGCATTCGCGAGCGCCGCGAAGGCCGGTCGGAACCGTCGAATCTGGGCTTCAAGTTTGTCATCATTTGACCCGGCCGTCAGGCCGATAACTCGAAATTCCAGTGGAAATCGTTCCACGATATCGAGGGTGTTGGTTCCGATCGATCCCGTCGATCCGAGAAGGACTATATTCTTCATGGCGAACTCCAGCGCTGACGGTCGGTCATCCGTTACAGATTATTGGTGATACTGACATAGTAGTAGAAGGCTGGACCCGTGAACAAGAGACTATCCAATCGATCAAGCATGCCACCGTGTCCTGGAATCAGCGCGCCGGAGTCTTTGATGCCGGCATTTCGTTTGATGGCCGATTCCGTCAAATCGCCGAGCAGTCCCGTCATCGTGAGCAGGATGCCCAACATTACGCAATCCCACAGAGAGAACGTCGGGAGAAACCAGGCACGCGCCACTACGGCCATGATGCAGGCGAGGACGAGGCCGCCGGCCAGGCCTTCATAGGTTTTTTTGGGGCTGATGACCGGCGCGAGCGGGCGCCGTCCCAATGACTTTCCGGCGATATAGGCGCCAGTATCCCCCGCCCAGGTCACGAGCACTACGAAGAAGATCAGCAGCGCTCCCTCAGTCATTCCTCTGATCAGCAGGAGGTAGCCGAGTGCCAATCCCACATAGGCAACGCCCATTATCAATACGAGGCCGTCCGTGAATGCACTGACGAGCGGTTTTTTTGACAACAGCGGCAAGCCGAGTGCGATGACTACGGTGCCCATTAACACGGCGCGGTCTGAAATCAGAGCGGGCCACTGAGTACTCCCGAGCAATAGGGCGGTGCTTGCCACACCTGCCCAACCCCACCAGGGCCACGATGTCTGGCCGAGATGAAGCCGATAAAATTCTCCCACCGCCAGCAGCCCGGCAAGGGTGACCAACCCGAAGAATGCGACGGGTCCGAGATCGTGTACCAGAACATAGAAAAACGGAATAAACACGACGGCCGCGAGAACACGGCGTACGGCTTCCGATGAGGAGCGTGGCCGTTCGGCATCCGAGGGTCTCGGCATCCTGTCCTCGCACTGGATAGCTCCTGGTTTCACCACGAAGAGATTAGGAGGAGACGCTGCTCAACACGCGGCCGAAACGGCGTTCACGCCGCTGGTATTCAATCAACGCGACTAATGTTTCGCGCCGACGGAAATCCGGCCACAATGTCGGGGTGAAGTAGAGTTCCGTATAGGCCAACTGCCACAGCAGAAAGTTGCTGATACGGGTCTCCCCGCTGGTGCGGATTAAAAGGTCCGGGTCCGGAAGGGCATGTGTATACAAGGCTTGTTGGACTGCCTGTTCATCGATCTGGTTCACGGAGAGTCGTCCGTCCTGCACCGCGCGGGCGAGATCCCTGGCCGCATCGACCAGTTCTGTACGGCCACCGTAGCTGAGCGCGACGTTCAGAATCATTTTGCCGAGATGGGCGGTTTCCTGCTCGGTAGTTCGAACCCACTGCAAAGCGGTCGGCGGAAGCGAGGACACCCTGCCTATTGTTTGGAATCGCACTCCCTTCTCGATCAGACTCGAACGTTCAGTGGACAGGTAGTGTTCAAGCAGGCTCATGAGGGCCTTGATTTCCTGTGCCGGCCGATTCCAGTTCTCTTGCGAAAACGCGTAGATCGTCAGGATTTTGATGCCTAGCTCAAGCGAGAGCGAGATTAGTTCGCGGACGGATTTTATCCCCTCCTGGTGGCCGGCTATACGCGGTAGCCCGCGTAACTCCGCCCATCGACCATTGCCATCCATGATTACGGCCAGATGTTTCGGCAGGAGGTCTGGTTCGAGTTGCGAGAGCAGGTCAGAGTCAGGGATAGGCTCGATATCGCGTGATCGAGAATCATTCATGGAGCGGCGTCTACACCTTTGTTTATCCGTGGTGGACCTCCGAGAAGGCAAGGCGAGTCTATCCGTGAGGTATGGCAATGTCAAACAATTTTTCCCAAATTCGCTGTATTTGCAGATGGTTCGAGGGCCTTTGCATTGCGCCTGCTGAAAAGAGTGCGTTATACTCAGCGACTGTACAGGAGGAGTATCTTTATGGCTAAGGACGAGGCCGGAGCGCTGGCACGTTTCGGGGTGACCGATCGAGAGATCGAGCAGGCGCTGGGGCGGGTCAAGGTATCGACGGTCGATTATGCCGACTTATATTTTGAATATTGTCAGTCGGAATCGGTTTCCATGGAAGAGGGAATCGTCAAGCGCGCGACCAAAAGTATCGGGCAGGGGGTCGGTGTTCGTGCGACCGTCGGTGAAAAGACGGGATTTGCATACTCCGACGAACTGACACCTACCGATTTGAACATCGCAGCTGAGACGGCAAGATATATCGCCGATTCCGGCCATGGCACCTCTCCGGTGTCCGTGACTCATCGTCCGACCCTGGCACAGAACCTCTATCCCCACGACCGCACCGATATCGAGGTGGCGACTCGCGATCGCGTCACGTTGCTCAATGACATCGACGCCGAAGCACGTCGGTACGATCCCCGGATCAAAAATGTCATGGCCGCTTACAATACTGAGTACAAAGTCATGCTGGTCGCGACCTCGGACGGCCTGATGGTGGGGGATATCCAGCCCCTGTCTCGGCTTCAGGTGACGTGTATTGCCGAGGAAAACGGCAATCGCCAGGTTGGTACGTTCGGCGGTGGCGGCCGCATTGGACTGGAATATTTTCAGAAGGATCAGCGATACCTCCAGTTCGCCAAAGAAGCGGCTCGGGAAGCGATCCTCAATCTCAGTGCTGTCGATGCCCCCGCCGGGGTTATGCCAGTCGTGCTCGGCGGGGGATGGCCTGGAATTTTGCTGCATGAAGCCATCGGGCACGGTCTCGAGGCGGACTTTAATCGAAAAAAGACCTCGGCCTTCTCCAATCTTCTCGGAAAAAAAGTAGCCTCGGAAGTCTGCACGATCGTGGATGACGGAACGCTTCCCTTCCGCCGTGGGTCGCTGAACGTCGATGACGAAGGCACGCCCACCAGCCGCACGGTCCTGATCGAGCGGGGGATCTTGCGCGGTTACATTACGGATAAACTGAATGCGCGTCTGATGGGTATTCCCGTGACTGGAAACGGTCGCCGGGAGAGTTACCAGAGCGTGGTGCTGCCGCGAATGACCAATACGTTCATGCTGGCCGGCGAGTCCGATCCACAAGACATTATCAAGTCGGTGAAGAAGGGGCTCTACGCGGTGTCGTTCGGGGGCGGGCAAGTGGATATCACCAACGGAAAATTTGTCTTCTCAGCCAGTGAGGCCTACCTCATCGAGGATGGACAGATTACGAAGCCGGTGAAGGGTGCGACGCTGATCGGCAGCGGGCCGGATATTTTGAAACAGGTCTCCATGGTCGGATACGATTTGAAGCTGGATGAAGGCATCGGGACTTGCGGAAAGGAAGGGCAGTCGGTCCCAGTCGGCGTTGGTCTCCCGACTATCCGCATCGATGAAATCACTGTCGGCGGAACGAAGGCATAACCATGACACGCGTGGTGGGTGAACAGGACTATTCGAATCTCGCGCAGGATCTTCTCGCGAGAGCAGCCAAACAAGGGGCGACCGGGGCGGATGTGATGGTGGCCGACGGAGAGACGTTGTCGGTGCAAGTCAGGGTGGGGGCGGTTGACCGATTGACGAAGGCACGTGAGAAGCGCCTCGGACTGCGGGTCTTCTTCGGTCAGCGATCGGCGAGCGCGTCCACGTCTGATTTTTCCCGTGATTCTTTGGAGCGGTTCGTCGGCGAAACCTGTTCGTTGGCGCAGGCGGTGATCGAAGACCCGGTCTCCGGCCTGCCTGAGCCGGGAGCGTACGCAACCGAGTTTCCAGAGCTCAACATTTACGATCCCACGAAGTTGCAGACCGACCAGCAGATTGATCTTGCGATGCGTGCTGAACGTGCCGCCTTTGCCGCCGATTCCCGCGTGACCAATTCGGAGGGCGCGGAGTGCGACTCGTCATCCGGTCGAATTGTTCTCGCCAACAGTCACGGTTTCCTTGGTAACTATGCCAACAGTAGTTTTTCGCTCTCCGTGTCTCCCATCGCCTCGGACGCCGCTGGGATGCAGCGCGACTACTGGTATGGCGTCGATCGGTCGTTTGCGAAACTGGAGAGTCCGGAATCGATCGGGCAAGAAGCCACGAGACGCACGGTGCGGAAACTCGGCGCCCGAAAGGTTCCCACCTGCAGCGCGCCGGTAGTGTTCGATCCTGAAGTGGCAGGAGGTTTACTCGGCCATCTCTGCAGCGCCCTTTCCGGGTATGCCCTTTACAAGGGGGCCTCATTTCTTATTGGACAGCTGGGCAACCAAATTGCTCCTGATTTCGTGACTATTTACGATGACGGTCTCATGCCGGGAGGGCTGGGCACGCGCCCATTTGATGGCGAGGGATTGCCGACGAGAAAGCAGGCCGTCGTGGAGCGCGGTCGATTGAAAAGCTACCTGCTCGATACTTATTCAGGTAGGAAGCTGGGTTTAGCTTCTACCGGGAATGCGGCGCGCAGTATCGGTGAAAGTCCGTCGGCTGGACCGACGAATTTTTACATGGTGCCCGGGACCACCTCACCGGAAGCGATCCTGGCGTCGGTCAAAAAAGGCCTTTACGTGACCGACCTCATCGGCTTCGGCATCAATATGGTGACCGGCGACTATTCGCGCGGGGCGAGTGGATTCTGGATCGAAAACGGTGAACTGGCCTACCCGGTAGAAGAGATCACTATTGCGGGCAATCTCAAGCAGATGTATGGGAACATCGACACGATCGGGACCGACTTGGTGTTTCGCGGCCGTATAGCCTGTCCAACCGTGAAGCTGGCCGAGATGACCATCGCCGGACAATAGAGCTGCCTTCGTCGATCATGACTGAGTTTCGCGAAACAATGGGACGATATATCCGCGTGGTTCCCGTTTGTTCTGGATAGCAGGACAGGTCTCGACAGCAGCGGAAGGAAAGATGCTCGGGTACAGATGCGGGAGTGTTCTCATCGGTATCTGGTGCGACGGTCTCCGAGATCGAGGTTTGAACGAAAGTAACGTCTGGAGTTGAGGGAGTTTCACACAGCGGACACAATCGAGAGGCACCATGGCACTTGATGCAGATTTCGGCAGAACGATGCTCCAATTAATTACCTCGCGGTACGACGATCGCCATTGGAGAAAAAAAATCGAGAAGACGCTTAGCCTTCCTCATAGCGGGGTAGGCGATGCGAAACAGCAACAGGTGTTTATGTACCTGAAGTTGGAGCTCAAGGCATACAAATCGCGGCGGGCGGATCCTGACTCGTGGATCTTAGGCGGATATGCCACGAAGGAAGTGATCGATCGGGCGAAATTCCAGCCTAAGCTTCTTGGAGAAGGGCTTTCATCAGAGGATGTGTCCTTCCTGGGCGTTGATCCAGGACCAGAAATCGATGAGGCCTGGTGGGATGAGATGCTGGTGGCCTGGTTCGGAGCCCCAGAAGAGGAGGAACAGCCTGAAGCCAGCACGGACGAGACTCCTGCCCCAACCGACTCCGATAAAAACCCCGCACGTATCTGAATAGGCGGCTCCTTCGATCTGGCTGAGCTCGCTCAGGAGTCAAGCGGCCAGATCGACGGTGGCTCCACTAGGACCCGAATAAATCCATCTGTTGTGCTAACGAGGCAGGCGGCTCGCTTTGCGGCGCCGGGGTTGCGCTCGTCGCCGAGTTCTGTGGTGTCGCGGGGGTCTGGTTGTGCCGGTCAAGAAATTCCCTGAGCTTATGGAAATCTTCCCGCAATGGTTCCAGGAGGTTCGCTTGATGCAACGCGGCAGCGGGATGAAGCAGGGGAAAGAGCACGAACTCCTTCAGATAGAAGGCTTGCCCCCGCACCCTCGAGATGCCAACCTTCCGTTCCAGCAGAGTCTGTGTTGCCCAGTTGCCTAACGAACACACCAGTGTGGGTTTGATCGCGGCGATTTGTTGCAAGAGAAACGGTTTGCACGTCTCCACTTCCTGTGGATCGGGATCGCGGTTGTTCGGCGGTCGGCATTTGATGACATTGGCAATGTACACATCGGCACGCGACAGTCCGGCCGACTGCAATAATTCGTTGAGCAGTTGCCCCGCCGCGCCGACGAATGGTTCTCCCTTTTGATCTTCATGAAAGCCGGGGGCTTCCCCCACGAACATGACCGATGCGCGAGGATTCCCGACGCCGAAGACCACCTGCCTGCGGCCCAGTTTGGCAAGCGGGCATCGCTGACAATCGTGGAGCGAGTCGGAAAGTTCCTTGAGTGTAGTGAGGGGCTGAAACATGAGAGGTACGGTTCAGATTGAATGTGGAATCTTAGTCGCGGGTCAAGACCTTGTCAATGTCGCGGTAAGTGATCGTGATGTGGAGGGTCGAGGCGGCGGAGAGTCTTGCGCAGTCGGCGATTATGCGGGGATGGCCTCGCCGCACCGTTGGCCACTGAGAATGGCGGACTCCAGGTTGGCCGGCCAGCCGGTATCGGTCCAATCGCCAGCCACCAAAAAATTGTGGAACGGGCTTCTCGGCAGCGGCCGACATTGTTGTGTCGCCGGTTTGGGTGTGAGATAGGCCTGGGGCTGTCGCATGACACCCGCTTCGATCAGGCGAGGGGCTGAGGGGGCGGGAAAGGCCGACTCTATATCTTTCAAGGCAAGATGGATCAGGGCGTCATTCGATTGCGCCATGAGTTCCGGAGCGTCCACGGCGAGGGCCCAGACCACGGAGGCCTGCTGGTGCCGTTCCCCATCCGGATGTCGGATCATGTAATGAAAGGAGTGTTGCTCAAGGAGCACAAGTTGTGTGTGGGTGACCTCCTGGTTGAGGTGCAGGCACATCATCAGCAAGGGGGACTCGCTGAGACGACTGAGCTGCTGAAAATACGCGTAGTGGGTCACCACCCGTTCCGGCAAGAGAGGCGTGAGGTGCTGACGAGGTAATGCCGAAAGGTACCAATCGGCGGTGAGCTCGGTTCCTCCATTTGATGTTATTCGAGTGACGCGCTCCCGGTCGAAGTGGATCTGGGATACCGTGGTATTCATCCGGAACGTGACCCCCATCCTATCAAGCTGCGCCTTGAGCGGCGCGAGGAGAAATGAGTCAAGCCCCTGGGATGGAACAACCAGTTTCGTCGCCTTCGCACCGGTCAGAAAACATCGCCGTAGGGTTCGCATAAACAGACCTGCGGATACCCGTGAGAGCGGAGCCCCTAATAACAATCGGGCGAGGCAGTTCCAGACTCCTCCTCTGGCGTTCTCGGATTGGCCGATGCTGGCGAGCCAGTCGTCGGCCGTCCGCAGATCCAGATCGTTCGGCATGGGGGGATCTTGCTCCCATGTCCGCTCAAGGAACGACAGCAGATGCCAGCGGTCTCGCATCGACAGTCCTTGAAACAAGGTGGTTCCAATCAAGGTATTGAGCGGAGAGGGTAATGGAAGGTGCAAGAACTGAGTGCGGGCGCCGTTGGATTGCAGAAACTCGAGCGGGGTATGTCGAAGACGGTGTGTGGCCACGTCATTGCTCAAGCGTTCGAGCAAAGACCAGGTGGCGTGGTGGGCTTCCAGCAGTAGTGGGGGAGGACCATGGTAGAGATGACCTCCTACGTGGTCGGTTTGTTCAATGACCGTCACGGAATGGCCGCTGGCGCTCAGATGCAGAGCCGCTGTCAGACCGGCCATTCCTGCGCCGAGAATGAGGACCGTTCCGCTCATGAAGTCGAAAAGGGCAGACGCGACTGCAGCCACACGCTGGCGGCTACGGCCAGGCGATGGCTGGGGGACAGCGTGACCCGCTCACCCAACACGCGATACCCGGAGTCTTCGATGCGATGCAAAATGCGGCTGTAGACACCCCGCATAATTTCCGCCACCGTCAAAGCTCGGCGCTCGACGCGAGGCAGCGATGCCAGGGCGCGTGCGGCTTTCGCGTAGAACTCCTGGGCACGTCCGACCTCAAATCGCATCAGATCCGTAAACTCCGGGGTATACCGTCGGCGCATGAGATCATCTTCCCGGTAACTGAAGCGGGTGAAATCTTCTTGCGGTAGATACACACGGCCGCATTCGGCATCGTTACCGAGGTCGCGAAGAATGTTGGTCAATTGAAACGCCATACCGAGGTTGACGGCGTAGTCCTGCGCGCGGGCCGACGTAGTCCCGAAGACGTGCAGGCAGATCAATCCCACGACCGACGCCACCCGATAACAATACAAAGACAACTCCTCAAACGTCTCGTACCGTTTCGCGGTCAGGTCCATTTCGACGCCTTTAATCAGCTCCTCGAAGTACGCCTGCGGGATCGACAGCGCCCGGACGTGACGAGCCAGGCTGACGGTCACGGGCAATGTCGGTGTTCCGTCATAGGCGGCGGCCAGTTCCCGACGCCAGCGGGCCAGCTCTTCTTGCGGGTGACTTCCCGGACGTGGCTCATCGACGGCATTATCCACCTCCTTGCAGAAAGCGTAGACCGTGTACATGGCCTCGCGGCGTGCCGTGGGAAGAAACAGAAATGAGTAGTAAAAGTTGCTGCCGCTCTTTTTGGTCAGAGTGGTGCAGTAGGCTTGCGCGTCAGTATGGGTCATCGTGGCAGCGCCGCAGGCTTGTCGAGGCGCTCGACAGAGGCCGGAAGAAGATGGTCGACGTGGACCGGATGAAGTATGGCTGCTAACTGTTCTACGCCATCAATCAGGCGGGGACCGGGGCGGCTGAAGTACGCCAGGGCATCGACAAGAAAGACTGCTCCGTTTCGGACGGCAGGCAAGGTCTTCCACTGCGGTCGATCCGTCATCGTTGCCAGTTCGGTTCTCGTACGCTCGATGGTGAATCCGCACGGCATGAGGATGATCACGTCAGGTGCGGCGGCGCAGAGCCTGTCCCAATCCACCTTGTGAGAGGCTGTACCGGCAGTCGCTAACACATCAATGCCTGCCGCGGCCTCCACCATGTCGGGAACCCAGTGGCCCGCAGTATAGAGCGGCGAGAGCCATTCAAGGCAGGCGACTCTGGGGCGTTGCGTTACAGAGGAGAGTCGGCTGCGCACGGTCTCAAGCCTTCGGCGCAGCTCCGTGACGAAACGTCGGCCTGCAGCTTCCCGTCCCAACGCCACGCTAAGTTTTTCGATCTCCTGAAGAACGTCCTCGAGTCGCTTGGGATTCAGTGTGACCAGAGATGGCCGTGGTGTACACCTGTGCAAGACATGATTCAGCTGCGTCGGGGTGATGGCGCAGACATCACACAGATCTTGCGCGATGATCAGGTCGGGCTGCGCCGCGAGCAGCTGCGGTTCGTCCAATTCGTATAAGCTTTCGCCTGCCGAAAGCAGGGTGCCGACCTGGTCATCGATTTGTGCGCTCGACAGTCGACGGCTCTCCACTCGCGGGCGGACCATCACAGGAATGTCGCAGAGACCAAAGGGGTAATCACACTCATGGCTGATGCCAACGAGGTCGTTCTGGAGTCCCAAGGCCGCAACCACTTCCGTGGCTCCTGGTACGAGTGAGCAAATTTTCATGTATGTCCTTGGGCCGTGCCCCACAACTGTGACTGGAGGTCGGAGAGGCGGGTGTCGACCAGCGAATGGGTCATGCTGTCGGCTTCGCCGAGATCCTGCAGCGCATGGGTGTTGGCGACCGCCAGCACCTTCATGCCGGCGGTGCGTGCGCCCCTTATGCCCGGCAAGGAATCTTCGATGACCAGGCAATCACCGGGAGTGAGTGAGAGGCGCTCGAATTGCTTGTTCAAACCGGCCATGGCATGAAGAAAAGGCTCAGGAGCCGGTTTACCATTGATGACGTCTTCCGCACTCGTGATCTGTCGAAATGCTTTGCGAAGATCTGCTTCCTCTAGAATCAATTCAATCTCGTGCCGTAGCGCGCCGGAGGCAATGGCGAGCGGGTAATGGTCTGCGGCGTCTCGGATGAGTTCCCGTACGCCGGGGAAAATGGCCAGGTGTTGCTTGACGGCGGTCAGGTAGGCCTGAGCTTTTTGGTCCATCAATCGGGTGAGGACGGCCGGAGACACCTCACGATGGTGCCGGTGCAATGCCGCCAGGAAACATCCGCGATCGTCAAAGCCAAGATAGTCAGCGTAGTACTCTTTTTCTGTGAGCGCGATATCGATGCCTGCCAGGACGTGCCGCAGGGCGGCGAAGTGGAGCGGCTCGGTGTCCGCAATGACTCCGTCGAAATCAAAGATAATGGCGCGTAACTCATTCATGATCGGGACTCATTCATCCTTAGGGCGTCGATCGTCAGATAGTGATCGGGTCGACTGTGTGGGCGCGGCATTATATCAAGGGTAGGAGCACAAAAAAAGCGACGGCCCACTCGATGAGAAATGGGCCGTCGTAGGTCGGAACAGCAGAAGGGTGGGCGTTAGCGCTTCAGTCTCAAGCCTCGTTCCGGAATCCAGCCCTTGCGACCATCCTCGGTTCGTACGGAATAAACCCAGCCGGTTGTTTGGTAGTCTCCATCCAGGATGGTGAGCGTGGCGCTGGCTGGTACAGTGGTGCTGGTCTTTGTCCCGGCTGCGTCGATGAACAGTGGCACAGGAGCATTGGTCCTGGTTTGATTGGGAATGACCGTCACTCGTTGTCCTTCGGAAAACTGCGGGCTGGTGACGTTCACGAACGCCGGCGGCGGTTTCACTGCGGATGCGGCGGGGTTTGCCACACTTGGTGGTTGCGGCTCCTGGTCGGGAACGCGTGAAGAACCTCTTTCGATGAGCTCAGGAGGGGCAATCTTCGGAGTCGGTTCGGGGTTCGATGCCGTACCAGCTGCTGGTTGGGTAGTTCCGGTGTCAGTGTCGAGGTACGGCTCGATGAGCTGCATCGCGCCGTCGGGGTCCATCGCCACATAACCAACCCCTCCCAGAACCAGGATCAGCAGAATCCAGAGAAGAGGCCGGTTGCCGGATCGCTTGGGTGCATTCATCAGCGGCGGAGGGGGCGGAACCGCTTCGTCCAAGTCTTCCTCGGAGAACTCCAGGTCCGGTTCGGGCTGACGTGCGAACAGGAGCTGCCAGTACGTCCACTCACTGCTGAGCGTGGGACTGCCCGTTGTGGGAAACATCGGAACCTCCTCATCGAACAAGGGGATGGTCTGAATCCTCCTAGGTACTTATCACTGCCCCTCCACCCTGTCAATTTTGTTCCAGAAAACGACGCCTTGTTTGGTTGTTTCCGACAGCGCGCTCGGTCATTGCTCGATTGGCCCTCAGGCTCAGGGAGTATTTCGAACATAGCTGTCTCAGGACCTGGATGCGGTGGATCGGCAGAGTGTCCTTCGTATGGGTGTGAGGGCTTGCAAGTTCGAACATCCTCGTTGCAGAATCGATCTCGACCCTGTTCCGGGAGTCTCATGAAGGCCTATCGCGAAGAATTGTGGTTTGAAACACGGACGAGACGTGCCTATCTCAACATTACGGCCCAGGTGGACGCCGCCGTGCGCAAAAGCGGGGTGCGTGAAGGACTGGTCCTGGTAAATGCGATGCACATCACCGCCAGCGTCTATATCAATGACGACGAAGCGGGATTGCTGCACGATTACGAGACCGTCCTCGAGCGGCTTGTCCCGCAGGATGCGACCTATCGCCACAATGACACCGGCGAAGATAACGGCGATGCCCACATCAAGCGGCAACTCATGGGACGAGAAGTGGTGGTTGCCATCACGGACGGGAAGCTGGATTTTGGACCGTGGGAGCAAATTTTTTACGGAGAGTTTGATGGGCGGCGGCGCAAGCGCGTGTTGGTGAAGGTCATTGGTGAATGACGGGTCGAAGGTGAGGCAGCAACCGCCTCGGGCCGTTCACGACTGGCCTCGACGAAGAACCGCAACAGGCTTGCCACGTTCTGGAAAGTTTGGCAACATGGACAACAGAATGAACGGAAACCACATCGTACGAATTCGCACCAACGTGGGAGGCCGGCCATGTTGAGTTGGTCGCGACCGGATCCGCTGACGAGAGACTTGATACATCTGATCAATGCGCGCCGTCATGATCACGGTGACACCGACGCCGCCATCGATACGTTGCAAGCCTTCATCGAGCAGGGACGCGAGCAGGATCTGTTGACGGTCCTGGCTGCTCTGGACGAGGAGATGGCAGAGTGGATGTTTGACCTGGTAGCGGAAGCCTCCTGCGCCGTCATCATGGACGGGCCGGACGATGAAAAAGGCGCCTATGCCCTGATGGCCGCCTTGGAATTGCCGCTCCAAGCCAATTTGGGGCAGCCCCTCGGGTTGAAGATTGATCCTGTGGCTACGGCGGATCTCCTTCACCGCCATCTTCAACTGCCGGCCGGAGTGGTCGTGCGAGTGGAGCCTCGACTGCTGACCGACGCCACACTCGAAGGATTGACGCTCCAAACCTTAAATGAACACCTCGCGAGCATTGCCGATTCGCAACGCACCCAGGCGATTGCGTCTCGTCTGTATCCTCCTGTGGAAAACACGGCGTTTCTCTTTTTTCAACTCATTGGGATGCCCGACCCGGGATTGCCGGATTCGCTGGAGGAACCGGAACGTCGGGCGTTGCTCGAAGGTCTGGTCGCGCAATGCGCAGAGTTGGCGCTGGCGCCGGATACCTTAGAGGTGCCGGTCTACGCCTCGTATGCGCTGTTCGACGCGCAGAACGCGGTGCGGCTTCACCGCCTGGCCGACGAAACCGCCGCGGTATGGCGCGATCTCGATCCCATGGTGCGCGCACGGACAATCGCCCATCTCCATACGCAATGTGGAAATGGAGTCTACATGCCTGTCTGGACGGATCTTTTCGACCCGGAATTGCCGGAGGAGCACGGTCCGGTGTGGACGTCGCCGGATGTGTGGGTGTTCACGGCCGATCTGCCGATCGAATGGCCTGGGGAAATGCTCACGAATCGGCTATTGGCTGAAGGCTGCACACGTTTCGAAAATCATATCGTTGAAGCACCGGAAAACTAGCCGGTTTCACAGGGTGCAGCAAACGCGGATCAGGGCTGTGGACTAGATGATCCGCCCGTCGACAGTGACGGGCCCCGTGCTGAAGGCTGCTTCGAAAATTCCCTGACGGAACGAGACCGATTCCTCACCTCAAGGAGTCCCTTGCCCGGTCCATCCCGACTCGGCGCCATCCTCATGGTCACAGGGTTGAGCTGCGTTGTGTTGGGCTCGGTGTGGGGATTCGTCATCCACTTGTTGCCGGAGAGCGACACTCTCACCTATTCGCCATCGCACTCATTGACAGTGCCCCCTCCGAGGCTCCCATCTTCTCCCCCGCTGAGCCTCATTGTTCCCGGGGTTCAAGACCCGGCCACTCCGCCGGTCACAGGCAGGGATGTGCCTGTCGCTCATACGGCTCCATCCGGGCGACTCGTGGGTGAGGGGGGTGGCCCTCCATTCCGCATGGACCTGAAGTGTTCAATGGAAATTGACAGTCTCTGTTCCGAGGACGACGGGGAACGGCCGCTTTGTCTGCAACGAAAAGCGACGCAATTATCTGCTCCCTGCCGACCGATCCTTCGTGAGCGGCTCGTCCGCATGAAAGAGACCATGCGACAGATGCGGGCGGCCTGCGAGACGGACCGACTGCAGTATTGTCGCGAAGAGCCTCTGGGCGGAGGGGCGATTGTCCAATGTTTGGAATCTCACGCGCAGGAAGTCTCGGATCACTGTTTTCAGTTCTTGCCCAAACGTGGTCGGTTGTTGAACTGATCCTCCCAGTAGTCGACCCCTACGGTAAGTGCTATTTCAGGGCGCGTTCGAGAAACCGTAGGGTGATGCCTGCCACTTCGACGACATCTCCGTTCAGCAGTCTGTGTTCACCCAGAACGGGCCGGCCGTTGACCCTGATGCGCTTCCCGCTATCCGTCGGACTTACCACATAGCCATCCCCGCGACGGCCGATAACGGCTGCAGTTTTTGGCGCGAACCACCCAGTGAGCCGGATTACCGCATCGTCCTGGGCTCCGATCAGGGAGAGGTGTTTGGCGAGTCGATAGTGAGGCTGGTTCGTTTTGCCGGAAAGAATTTCTATCAGGCCGACCTTCTGGTGGGTCTCCCGGCGTGCGCTCGCATGCGAGTCCGACACGATCACGGTCTGATCGCTGATCAGCAACTCGCTTGCCGGTGCGGGCTCCAGCGGGCTCAGGTGATTATCGCGAAAAATTAAGCGATGGTCGCCGATGCGGACGCTATCGGCATCCTGGAGTTGTCGCCGGTCGATCTTCCGTTCATTGATGAAAGTGCCGTTCGTGCTGTTAAGATCCTCAAGGAACAGGACTTCTTGTATCTGCGCGATGCGTGCATGATGCCCGGAAACGGCACCGTCCTCCAGGCAGAGGTCATTGTCGGCCTTGCGCCCGATGGTGAAGGGTGTGCGTGAGACTTCGATTTCCTTTGTCCCTCCTTGCGGCGCCTTCACAAGTAGCATCGGCAATGGGGCTTGGTTCTGGGACATGGTCGCTCCTTATTGTGAGCCGGTGGGTGGCCCCGCGAACAGCCGGGCACGAATGCCATTCCATATCCCCGGCTTGCTCCGAGTGAGAGTGGTGACGATGACGGTCGTATTGTCGGTTCCACCGGCGGCATTCGAGAGAGCGACGAGACGGTCGGAAACGGCCTGTGGGTCGCGGGATTCCTGAATGGTGCGAAGAATGGTGTCTGCCGAAACTGCGCCAGTCAGGCCATCCGAGCAGAGCAGTAGGACATCGCGGTCCAACACCGGAAGTTCGGCCAATTCGACATCCACCGTGGCATGGACTCCGACCGCACGGGTGAGTACATGTCTGTGCGGGGCATACGAGGCGTCGTCAGCACCCAGTAGTCCAGATTGCACTTGCGCGCTCACCAGCGAATGGTCGACGGTGAGCCCGTGCAGCGCCTGATTTCGAGCCAGATAGAGGCGGCTATCCCCTACGTGAGCGATCGACAGAACAGACCCCACTAACCAGACGGCGACGACCGTGGTGCCCATTCCGCTGTGCTCCGCGTGATCGGTGGCTTCCTGATGGATCCTGTGATTGGCCAGCCGGATGGCGCTGGCCAATCGGTTGGTTGCGGCGGAAAACTCAGGACGCGCGACGCCCATCAGCGGAAGAAGGGTTTCCGTGTCGGCCTCCGCGAGGTGGCGGGGAATGGTCTCAATCGCATGGCTGCTGGCAATGTCACCTCCCCGATGTCCGCCCATTCCATCACAGACGATAAACAGGCCTGTGGCGGAATCCGCATGGAACCGATCCTCATTGCACCGGCGCGTGAGGCCGATATCTGAAGTGGCTCCATATCTGACCTGCAAGGGGTGCATGGCTGGTGTTATCTCGGCATAACCTGAAAGACATCCCGGAGGTCCTGGGCCATATCGCTCGCATGACGGTAACGGTGGGAAATTTCTTTCTGCAACGCTCGATCGAGGATGCATTGGACGCGCGTCGGTAAATCTTGACGGTATTTAAGCATCGGGGGGTGAGGAGCCTTCACGATACGCATGACGAGGGCCGCCATGTTTTCCGCATCGAATGGCCTCTCGCCGCTCAGAAGTTCGAACAGGACGATGCCAAGGGAAAAGACGTCCGATCGACCGTCCACATCTTTTCCGGTGGCCTGCTCAGGCGACATGTACCGCGGAGTACCGAGGATCATGCTGGTCTGAGTTTTTGACGCGCTAGCCATTTTGGCAATGCCAAAATCCATGACCTTCACGAGGCGCTGTTTCAAAATCATGATATTGGCGGGTTTCACGTCTCGATGCACGACGCCCTGACTGTGGGCGTAATCCAGCGCATCGGCGACAGTGGCTACGATCTGCAAGGCCTGTTTCGCGGGGAGTATGGCGGATTTCTGGCAGTAAGAGTTGAGCAGGGTTCCTTCGAGATATTCCATGGCGATGTAGGCCAGGCCTTCCTGTTCCCCCGCGTCATAGACCGTGACGATATTGGGGTGCGAGAGGCGGCCTGTCGACTCCGCCTCCCGGAAGAACCGATCGCGAAACTCTTTCAGCTCTTCGTCACGATCGATCTCGTCCAGCCGCATCGTCTTAATCGCGACGAAACGTTGGATCGTCGGATCCTTCCCGAGGTACACGATTCCCATCGCTCCGCGGCCGAGTTCCCTCACAATGTGATATCGCCCCAGCGTAGCGGGCACGCCGGCGTTCGCACGAGCGACTACGGGGACTGCGACACGGGTGGGGGTGGGAGAGGGTCGTTCGTTGCGACTCAGGACTCCGGCGACTGGAGCGGGCTCTGCTTCTTCGGGTTCGGCGAGGCGCCGCCGACGCCGTCCGTCAAGGGTCCGAGTCAGGGCATCGGCATGTCGCACCCAAGCGAATGTCAACCAGGCGGCCGAGCCGATGAGGCCGCCGGTAACCAGCCAGTTGTACAACGGCTGTCTGGGAGGACCGAGCACGGATACTCCATGGGCGTCGTACATGCGAGAGGAGAGGATGACGATCAGCAGGAAAGCGGCGGGAAAGATGATTGAACGGAAAAAGGCTTGTCCCGTGCCGTCCTCGCGAAGCTCCCGCCGTGCCCGGGCGGCGGTAAGCCAGATCATGAGCAGGCAAAGTCCGTCCGCGAGAAATCGAACCGCCTGGGCGGCATTCATTGCTAACGGGGGGAGGAAGGTCTGGGTGAAGAGGGGGAGGGCGGCTAAAAACGGCCCTATCAGGATGGAGAGGATGATGACGATGAGATACGGGCCGATCCAGCCCCAGGATGTTGCCATAAGAGCGATTCGCGGGATTGTGTCCCAGTGTAGCGAAAGGTGGTGGAGTGTCAACGAAACGTAGGAATGACGCAGCCATGGGCGGCCCTGGCTGCGTCCTCGAAGCGGAAGCCGTTCGATGCGGGAGAAGTGGCGCGCACGATCAGGCGGTGGCGGCTTTTCTCAAGGGATCGAGCAGTTTGTCCGAAACCTTCAGCTGACCGCGGCCGATGCCCACCTCGATGTCGGGCTTGGTGACGCCATGGAAGTCACTTCCCCCGGTTACGAGGAGGTCGCACTGCCGTGCAAGGTCCAGATACTCGGACGTCTGGCTGGGAGTATGGGTGCTGTAGTGAACCTCGATCCCTCCCAATCCGGATTCCTTTAGCTGTCGAATCAACGTGCGCAGGCCCTCAGCGGATGTTCGCACCCACGTGGGATGAGCCAGAACCGGCACGCCGCCGGCCTCGCGAATCCAGCGCACCGCTTCAGCCGGTTCAGGCAGCTCGCGATCGACGAAGGCAGGCCGCCCATTGGCCAGATACCGATCGAAGGCTTCCTTGGCAGAGCTGACGAATTTCTTTTCCATCAACAGGCGGGCGATGTGCGGACGGCCGACGGATTCCGTACCGGCCAGTGCACGGACCTCGTCATAGGTGATGGGGATCCCCAGCTCATTGAGGCGCTGGACGATCTTCGGATTGCGGGTATGGCGGCTGTCTCGCAAACTGACCAGCCGTTGTGCGAGCACCGGATCGGTCCACTTCAGAAAGTATCCCAGGATGTGGAGTTCGCTCTCTCCTTGTCGTGAACTGATTTCAACGCCGGGGATGGCTTCAATGCCGAGTTCGTTCCCGATTGTGATGGCTTCCGGAACCCCATCCACGATGTCATGATCCGTAATGGCCAAAGCGGTGATGCCGGCTTGCTTCGCGAAGGTCATCACCTCGCGGGTGGTGAAGCTGCCGTCTGAATGGGTGGTGTGGAGATGGAGGTCGATTCGACTCATTGTGGTGTCTCAGGCCCCGCTTTCTGCGCGATCAGGCGCGCGGTATAGGAGGGTCCAGCGCCATGGCCTCCATAGTGTTCTCCTTCGTCGTAATGAAGCACCCGCAACGCGGATGTCAGGCGGAGCAGTTCATTATGGGCCAGACAAAATTCCCATCGGCGCGGATGTTGATGGCGGAAGTAGTTGTCGATGGTAAACGTTTCGTAGAGCAGGACCCCGTTCGGCTTCAAGGCGTCCAGCAACGCGGGGAAGAGCGGTCGGTGCAGATAGAAGAACACAAGGATGACGTCATAAATGTCCTGCCCCAAGCTCGGGGCCCGGTCCGGGTCTTGTTCCAGATCGACCACCCGGGTGGTGAGCCCTGTGAGATGCCGGGCTTGCGCGTTCGCTTCCAAGATGGTCAATGACTCAGCGTCTCGATCGATGGCCTCCACCTGCATGCCGTGAGACAACAGGTGCAGTGTATGACGGCCACGGCCGGCCGCCACATCGAGGGCCCTGCCCTTGGGCAGTCTCCCCATTTGTTGTTCGAGGAATGGGGCGGGAAGCGGTTCTTTTGCCTGCGCGTGATGTGCCGCACGTGTTCGTTCCAGACGGACGCCGACCGAGCCGGTAATCATCGCGAGCGGAGCGTGGAGCTTGCGAATCCACATACGGATTCGATCCAGCGGAAATTCCGCAAACAGCATGCCGACAAGTTGTTCCCCCAGGGCTTCCAATAAGCTGCATTCCAGGGAGCTTCCGAGCGAGACAAGGCGGTGGGCTACCCGGGCGTAGTCAATCGTGTCGTTCAGACGATCCGACAGTGCGGCCGAGGCAATCGAGGTCTCCAACTCGAGGTCAACGGCCAAAAGCTGTGGCTTCCGGCGTTCGTCCTCGGTGACGCCGCAATGGCCGTAAAACTCCAGACGCTCAATCACTATATGCGCTGACATGGCGGCATTGTCATGGATGGTGTTTCAGGCTGTCAAGCAAGGGAAAGGGAGGTCAGCGGAGAAAGGGCGGTTTGACTCGTGATTCGGCAAAGTGGTCAGGGCACCGTCCGATCCGGTGCGTGAGTCAGCGGTTCAGCCAGATCGTGTTTCTTTTGAGGCTGGATGATACAGCAGACAGGATAGTTGGAGGAAGCAGCCTGCTGAGTCCCGTGTATCTCATGAATTTCGAAAGTTGACCGATCCACCGGGCTAATGGCGTGATCACCTCCCTTGATAGCTGGTCTCGGACGGTCTGCCAAAGGTGCTGCGCCCCGGAGCCTATCAACTCGATGACCTGTCTGGATCCGGCTGCGGCTTGTCGATCGGTTGGAAGACTGCTCAACTCCGCCTTGTACGCCTTCTGCCGTCGCCACATCTGAGCCAGCGCCGCAGCTGCCACTAGGGTAAGGAGAAGAGGATTCGGCGGAGCGGAAAAGAGCCATCGCCACCATTCATAGAGGGCCAGAATCGATAGGCAGCTCGGTAGCACGAGCGAATCCGCTTGGTGAGAGCGCAGGAGACGAATGCGTTCTCCCGCCGGTTGCCCTGGGAACCGCAAGGGAATCGTATAGAGGGGGGTGCGACGGTTTCTCGAGTTGAAGAATCGCGCCAACCGGATCATTGCGGACACCTCCTGCTGTGAGCCTAGTGACGGTAAGTGGGCATTGTAGGCCAGGCCGCGGGATTGGAATAGAAAAGATAGAGTTTTTACAGGCCACGGGGCATCCCGTGAGCGTCGTAAGGATTGTTGTCAGGCACGACTGCTCCATCCGGGATTGAGATGATGACAGGGTTACACAGACGACAGGCATATCCGTTGGAACAAGGTGTGGGCAAGCCATTCGCCGAACACCTCGGCCTGTGGCAGCCTGGGAGCCGCCACCCCGCCAGGCTTGTCGCGCAATGAGGGTGTGGTGAATGCGTATTGGCTATTCCATTTGCTGCTGATTGCGTGTATGAACGTGGAGTGACGACTCGGGAGCGAGTCGACTCACACAACCATCACAGGAGGTAGGCAATGGCGAAGGGCATGCAGCAGAAGAAATCGACCAAGAAGAAACCCGCGAAGACACTCATGGAGAAGCGGGCCGAAAAGAGTGCGAAGAAGGGCCGCTGACTAGGCCAGCCGGACCGGCGACGGATTCGGGATCGCGGTCATCGTCCAGGACGGACGTTGCCGGAGGAACGGTGGTCCCACGCCGTCCTGGGAACGCAGATGGGGCGGGGGCGCCAGTGAGGCGCGAGACAATCGGACGATTCCCCTGAACGGGCGAGTGGCATATCGGGAGTGTTTCCGAAGAGTCAGGCATTCGGATGTTAACGCAGTTTTTGCAAGACTCCCTCGGCAACAATTGAGTCCGGATGGCCCCCCACAAGCAGGTCCTTATCGCCGAAATGGGAGGCTGATCTGGTCGTGACCCGCACCTTCAGTCCTCCCGGCGCGAGCGAATATTCAAAGAGGGCGGCTTCCTCTCGCTGATCCATATACCCCTGGCTTGCGCGTTCGAATGAGCCGACTATTCCCACCGACAGCCTGCCCGGGCCTTTCTCAAAACTCTTCACGACCATTCGTTGCACGCCGCCCCCTTGAGGGACGTATTCCACCGTTTGACCGACGTGAGACAATTCGACCTGCCGGGACAGCCCTTTGTTGTTCGTATAGGCATAGAGGGGCAAGCCCTGGGCACTGAAATCAATTTGGACCTCGGCCTGGCTGCCGTCCGAGCTGGTCAGTGTTCCTTTCCACCCCCCGGTCAGATCCGCTGCGTTCAGTGTGACGGCCATCAAGAGCAGGCACAGACTCGTCGTGATACCAACAAAGGGTGTTGCGGGCATGAGTTGCTCCTTCCGGTTGTTTCGCGTCCTTCGCCTAAATGTTTTCGCGAGCCCCGTATTCCGGGAAACCTATGTCCATGGTCAGGGCGGCCCATGCTCTTGTCTACAGGATCATGAAGGGTTGCTGCTGCGCAATGCGAGTGGCGGCCCCGGGCGTAGGGGATAAGGTGTCCGGCTCGCCGGCAGACCGTCCTTCATGCCGCCTGATCGCAGTTGCTGGATGCCATGCAGACCTAACTTGAGTGGTCGGGCAGCAGCGAGGGTCGCAAAAGTCTGATCCTAAGATGGCGACACGGTAATCTCTGGAGGGAAAACTGTCAACGGAGGAAGACGACAAATACGGGTATTCAGCGGACTTCGCACCTGAGCCGCGCAGGAGAGAAGCGTAACTGCCGGAATCGACCGCGGTCCGCGTCTACGGTCCTCGTCCTCGACATCTTCGATTGCCTGCTGGAGCGCGGCGACGAACGCCGCCGGGTCAGCCAGGTCGCTTTCCCGCAGTTGGAATTCCGACACCAGCACACCGTCTTTATCCACTACCATCAAGCGATATCCCTGTTTCACATTGACTCCTCTCGTCCGTGAAGCGATGTGAGATTCGTGACCCGGATTGTCCCCCATCAATATGCGCCATGACCGAAGTGCGCTCAGGGCGAGCGTTGCGTGTCATGCGTGCGGGTCCGCGCTGTATGTCTGCAGGCCTGACGGCAGAAAGAAGGATTCCGGCCGGCTTGGTACAATGGGTTCAGGTCTGCGGCTACAGAGTTCAGCGCCAGGAAGGATACTCTCCTGGTGGTCGGTCCGACAACACAATGGACCTTCCTCTTGCCCGGCATGGGATAGCTATACCGTCGGAATGGTCGTCACAAAGAAGAGAACGAGCGCCGCATAGCTTGACTCCCCTTTTCCCCGGCTCCTATAATTCGGTGATTCTGAACCTGATAACCAACTGATTTGGCGCAGAGAATGGCCGAATTTACGCATT
This sequence comes from uncultured Nitrospiraceae bacterium, assembly GCA_963846575.1. Taxonomy (GTDB): domain Bacteria; phylum Nitrospirota; class Nitrospiria; order Nitrospirales; family Nitrospiraceae; genus Nitrospira_A. The sequence continues at coordinate 782,650 of CAWJWJ010000002.1, forward strand.
TCAATGAGTCCGGGCGTGCCGCGTATGGTCGACGTCGGAGCGAAGGCCTCCACCGAGCGTCTCGCGACGGCGCAAGCCACGGTGTTTCTTCAGCCGGAGACCCTCGAAAAAATTCAGCGCGGCAAAATCGCTAAAGGTGATGTGTTGGCTGTCGCCCAGGTGGCTGGCATCATGGGGGCCAAAAAGACGCCTGATCTCATCCCGATGTGCCATCCCATCCTGCTGACCAGCGTCGATATCTCATTCCAGGAGACCCCCGAGCCGGATCGCGAGGGGCGTTGCGCTATCACCATTACGGCGACCGCCAAAACGACAGGTCCCACCGGCGTGGAAATGGAAGCGATGACGGCCGCTTCAGTGGCCGCATTGACGATCTATGACATGTGCAAAGCCGTGGACCGCGGCATGAGCTTCGGCGACATCTGCTTGTTAGCAAAATCCGGTGGAAAATCGGGCTCCTATATGCGACCGGCCTGAACCCATGAAGGTTGGGTCCCCGCACATGAAGGTGGAATTCTGACATGGTGACGGTGCGGCTTTTCGGCATGACAAAAATGTTGGCGGGGAATCAGGGCACGCTGTCATTCGCGCTTTCGGAGGGACAGCGGGTGAAGGACCTGGTCGCCATGATTGAAACAGCCTATCCGAAGATCGGGGAATTACTGCGGAAGAAAAAGGTACTCCTGTCGGTCAATCAGGACATTGCGCACGAAGACCTGGTGGTCATGGATGGGGATGAGGTTGCGCTGTTGCCCCCGTTTGCCGGTGGATGACGAATGCTGAGACAGGTTGCCAGGGGAACGCGCCTGGCTTGACGGGGCGAGGTGTCAGGTCGGTCGCAACGCCGTCTCCGCAGTGAGACCGGGGGAGATAGCCCTCACGACCATGCTTCCGAATGAGGGCGGGACAGCCAAGGAGAGGGAAAAACTGATGAGTTCCGAACAGGTCACCACAGCCGACCAGTCTGTCACGGACGATGACGCGATGCTGGTCCGCGTGCAACGGGAAGACTTCTCCATTGACGAAGAGCTGGGCCGGCTGCGCCGACGGTCAAAGCGCATCGGTGGTATTGCCATGTTTCTAGGTACGGCCCGCGACCGCTCGAAGGGGAAGGATGTGGACAGCATTACCTTCGAACATTACGAGGGGATGGCGCAGAAGAAGTTGCGTGAGATCCGTGAGCGCGCGCTGAAAGACTTCGATGTGATTGAAGTGCTGGTCTTGCACCGTTATGGAGAGATCGGCATCGGAGAGAACATCGTGCTGATCATCGCGGGAGCCGAGCATCGCGCAGAAGCGTTCCGGGCCTGTAAGTGGGCGATCGACGAACTGAAGCAAATTACCCCTATCTGGAAACTCGAACATACTCCCGAAGGGGAGGTGTGGGTCGAGGAACATCCATAGCCCGTCAGGGTGCAAGCTACGGGCAGGAGACAGGAGCTTTCGAGTCAATATGGATCACACCACGCTCGATACACCCGCTCCCACGATCCACGACCGGCTGGGGCGCCCGCTCCGTAGCCTGCGTCTCTCCGTGACGGATCGCTGCAACCTGCGGTGCAAGTACTGCATGCCCGAGGATGAGTACGCCTGGTTGCCGCGGGACACCATCCTGACGTTCGAGGAAATGGCCGAACTCACGTCGCTGTTTACCGAGTTAGGCGTGGATAAAGTGCGGCTGACGGGCGGGGAGCCGCTGCTCCGTCGGGATCTTCCGCGTTTTGTCCGGCAACTCTCCGAAAATCGCCGGATCACCGAAATCGCCTTGACCAGTAACGGCGTACTCATGGCGGACCAGGCCGCGGATCTATCCTTCGCCGGATTGAATCGCGTCACAATCAGTCTGGATACCTTGCGCGCTGATCGTTTTCGCGCGCTGACCAAGCGCGATCTTCACCATCAGGTGTTCGATGGCATCAAGGCGGTCGTGCGGGCCGGATTTCCGTCGCTGAAATTCGATACGGTGGTCATGAAGGGTTACAACGACGACGAACTCGTTGATCTCATTGAGTACGGCAAAACGGTTGGCGCTGAGGTGCGGTTCATCGAATACATGGATGTGGGGGGCGCCACGGAGTGGTCCATGAGCAAGGTCCTGTCGCGGGCTGAGATGCTGGATCAATTAGGCCGGCATTACGGAGCGGTCAAGCCGATCGTGGAGCATTCGGTCGCGCCGGCAGAACGGTTCGTCCTGCCCGATGGAACCAGCTTTGGTATCATTCCATCAACGACGACCCCGTTCTGTCGATCCTGTGATCGCAGTCGGCTCACGGCTGACGGGATGTGGTACCTCTGTCTCTATGCCAAGGATGGTCTCGACTTACGGGCTCCATTACGGGCGGGCCGGTCCCGCAATGAACTCAAGACCCTGATCACCGAAGCCTGGCAGGGACGAGCAGATCGGGGAGCCGAGGAGAGGAAAGCCCTGGAAGGGCTGGGATTACGAGAACAGCGTCTGATTGAAATCAACCGCCTCCGTGAAGATCCCCATTTGGAAATGCATGCGCGAGGGGGATGACCGTCACTTCGTGCTGCTCCCACCGACGAATCGGTCGTCGTACTATTCTTGGAGCAGAGGATGTTCGATCCTCATACCCTGACTATTTTGAGCTTCGGGTTCGTCCTGGGGCTACGTCACGCCTTGGACGCAGATCATCTCGCGGCCCTGTCGACGGTCCTGGCAGAACGGCCGAGCGTTCAAGCTTCCACCATCATAGGGTTTTTTTGGGGGCTGGGCCACACGCTCATGTTGCTATGTGTGGGGATGTTGCTGTTGGCGTGGAACCTGACCATTCCTGAATCACTGGGCGCTGCGTTGGAGTTTGCGGTGGGGATGATGTTGGTGGGGCTCGGCCTGTCGCTGGCTCGGAGGATTTATCGAGAGCAATGGCATCTGCATGCCCATGAGCATGAGGGAAGAGCCCATCTGCACTTGCACAGTCATCGTGCGCAGCTGGATCACAAGCATGTGCACTGGTATCAGGGATCGCTCCGGCCGCTCCTGATCGGCATGGCGCATGGACTGGCGGGATCAGCCGCCCTGATGTTAATCGTGCTCTCGACGGTGACGGGAATGGGCCAAGGGATCGGATATATCCTGATCTTTGGCATCGGGTCGATTCTCGGCATGGTTGGTGTCGGAGTGCTGTTCAGTCTGCCGGTCGTCTATTCGGTGGCGGTGGGGCCCCGGGCCTATCGGATCGTGCAGGGGCTTGCGTCTCTTACTAGCATCGCTCTGGGACTCGTGATGATGGCGCGGATCGGTTTGAGCGGCAGCTGGTCATGACCCGGTCGGCTCTTACCCGGGCTCACCGTTTTTCCTGAAAGTGAAGCGCAGATGTCGTCTGTCTTGCATCTGCGGTCATGAGCCGTCCAGGTCTGACCAACGTGCAAATCTGTGTGCGCCTTCCGGAGAGGTATGTTATTCTCCCGCGCAGTGCAGACGTCGCATCAACAGAAGCGTGAGGTCGCGCTGAGGCATGCAAACTATCGCGGGAAGCCCCGCCCATGAAAATTCGCGTGCTGGGCTGTCACGGGTCGGGGCAAATGATTCCGGGGGACAATGGTCCGATTCAGTGCAGCACCTGCGGGTTCCTGGTCAATGAACAAGTGCTGGTCGATGCCGGTACGATTGGGTCTCGGTTATACCTCGAAGAGCAGCGGCGCATTCGGGTGGTCTTGCTCACCCACCTGCATTTCGATCATATTCGCGAGTTGCCGACGCTGGCTGACAACCTGATCGGAGAGATCGATGAACCGGTCATCATTGCCGCCATTCCCGAGGTATTAAACGGGTTGCGCCGGCATATTTTTAATGGAGCCGTGTACCCAGACTTCTTCCGGTTACCCGACCCCGGGCGGCCGGTCTTTGTGACTCACGAGCTTCAGCCGGGACGGGAAGATTTCTTAGGCGGACTGCGCGTGATACCGATTGCCGTCAACCACGTTGTGCCGACCGTTGGATTTCTGATCCGTGAAGGGGAACAGGCACTGGTCTATAGCGGGGATACATACAGGACGGACGCGCTCTGGCAGGCGGCAAAGGGTGTGATCGGTCTGAAGGCGGCGTTTATTGAGGCATCCTTTCCCAACGACATGCGCGAGCTGGCGAGAGTGTCCAAACATCTGACTCCCGCATTACTGGCTGAAGAGTTTGCGAAGGTGGACAAGCCGGATCTGCCGGTCTATGCCTACCATCTGAAACCGAGGTTTCGCGAGCGCATCCGGCAGGAGCTTGGTCAATTGGATCTCCCGCATTTGAGCGCGCTAGAAGAGGGCCAAACCCTCATACTATAGGTGATCCGAGATGGCATGGTTTAAAAAAGGAAAGACCGAGGAGGCAGAGCCCCCCAAACGTTCGAAGGTCGCGGAAGGGATGTGGCTGAAGTGCAATCACTGTCGGGAGATCGTCTACCGCAAGGAAGTGGACCGCAATAACAAGGTCTGCCCGAAGTGTGACTATCACTTCCCTATCTCAGTCATCGAACGCATCACGTTGTTGGTCGATCTTGGAACTTTCAAGGAGTGGGATGCAGAGCTCATGCCGCAGGATCCCCTGCAGTTTCAGGACACTCGCTCCTATAAGGATCGGATCAAGGCGCAACAGGAGAAGACCGGTAGGAAGGACGCCATGGTCATCGGCCAGGGGGCGATCAATGGTCGCAAGGTGGCGCTGTGCGTGTTCGACTTTGGATTCATGGGCGGGAGCATGGGCTCGGTGGTCGGCGAAAAAATTTGCCGCGCGGTCGATCGCGCCTTGGAGGGGCGGTTGCCGTTGATTCTCGTGACGGCTTCGGGCGGCGCCCGCATGCAGGAGGGCATTCTCTCATTGATGCAGATGGCGAAAACCGCGGCGGCAGTGGCGAAGCTGGGGGAGGCCAGGTTGCCTTTCCTGTCAATTTTGGCAGATCCCACCTTCGGCGGGGTGACGGCGAGCATCGCCATGCTGGGAGATGTGATTATCGCTGAGCCGAAGGCGTTGATCGGATTTGCGGGCCCGCGCGTCATCGAGCAGACCATCAAGCAGCAGCTCCCTGATCAGTTTCAGCGCGCCGAGTTTTTGCTCGATCATGGGATGATCGACATGATCGTCGAACGAAAGCAATTGAAAGAGGCGGTCAGCACGTTGGTTGGTCATTTCTAGGTCCAATGCCCTTCCCCGGATTGCCACGATGACGTATTCCGAGACGGTGCAGTTTCTCTTCGGCCTGCAGCAGCACGGTATCAAACTGGGGTTGGAGACGATCCGCGCCTTACTCACCAGAGTGGGGGATCCGCAACGCCGATATCCGGTTCTCCACATCGGCGGGACAAACGGCAAGGGCTCGACTGCGGCGATGGTCGCGTCCATGCTACAGGCCGCGGGCCATCGGGTGGGCCTCTACACGTCGCCGCATCTCATCGATTTTCGTGAACGCATCAGGATTAACGGCGTGATGGTTTCCGAGGAGAAAGTGACCGCGCTGGTGGAAACCTTGCAGGCTGCCGCCGCTCCAGACCTTGCCCCGACTTTTTTTGAATTCACCACCGCGCTGGCCTTTCTGTACTTCTCCGAGTGCGGGGTAAATGCGGCGGTGCTCGAAGTGGGTTTGGGCGGGCGGTTTGATGCGACCAATGTGGTAGAGCCGCTGGCGACGGCCATTACGACGATAGGCTTAGACCACGAAGCCTACCTCGGTTCGACGTTAGAGGCGATTGCCGGCGAAAAGGCCGGGATCGTCAAGGGTGCGGTGCCTTTGGTGATGGGTCGCATCGACCAGCCGGCTCGGGGAGTGATCGAAGAACGGGCTTCGGCAGCGGCAGCCGCTGTCTACGCGCTGAATCGTGACTTTCGCTGCAGCGGATCCTCTACGGCTGACTGCCATTATGCGGGGATGATGGTGCAGTATGACCATTTGTGCTGTTCGCTGCCGGGACAATTCCAATTGGACAACCTCGCCTGCGCCCTCGCGTTGATCGAGCTGGCGCAAGCGCGAGGTTTGGCGATGTCGGAGGCAGCGGTTCGAGCCGGGCTTCAGCATGTTGCCTGGGAAGGCCGGATGGAAATGGTCGGAGAGGCTCCCGCCGTCCTCGTGGATGGCGCGCACAACCCCGCGGCAGCCTCCGTCCTGGCCGAATATCTCAGTGCCTGGCGGCATGAGAGACCGGCGGCGCGGATACACCTGGTCCTCGGTATGATGCGGGACAAACGGCCCCGTGAGTTTCTCGTTCCATTGCTGCCTCTGATCGACAGCGTGATCCTGACGCAAGCAGATTTGCCGAGAGCGTCCTCCGGCTCGGATCTGCGTGCCCTGTTGCAGGACTGTGCGCCGGCTGCTTCTGTGGCCGCCACGCCGGCCGATGCGTTGGCCTGCGCAAAACGCTCAGCCGCCCCTATCGACCTCATTTGCGTCACCGGCTCATTGATGCTGGTCGGCGAAATCAAGGCTCTCCTTCGAGGGTGCTCCCTCTCACCTATTCGTGGTTGAGATGGGGCCAGACCGCTACTCGACGTCGGAAACCTGTCGGGACATCGTTCGCCAGACATTAGTTCTTGTTTGCCCGGCCCTCTTCTTCCTCGCATGGCTCAGTGGAGTTGCCTGGGCACAATCGACGGTCACCACGCCATCGCCGACGAATCAACCGCTCACGATCACCGCCGAGCGGATCGATCAGCTTCAGGAGCAAGATGTTTACGAGGCGGATGGGTCTGTGGTGGTCACGCAGGGTCCGCTTCGTCTCACTGCCGATCATGTGACGATTAATGCGTTGCCGGGTACGCTGGTGGCGACCGGGCATGTCCACCTCAAGGATCCCAATTCAGAATTGAGCTCGGAGCGTCTGGAGTTGAATGTGAACACCGAGGCGGGGATCGTTACGCATGGAACAATGTATCTTCGGGCGAGTAATTCGTTTTTCACAGGACGGATCATCAGGCGTTTATCCGAAGATCATTACCGGATCAAGGACGGGACCTTCACCAACTGCGACGCCAAGGACGGCGAGATCCCGGACTGGCGGTTCAAATTCCAGGATCTCGACGTGAATACGGGCGAGAGCATCGGGATGAAGCGGGCATGGCTCTGCATGCGCGACACGCCGATTATTCCGGTGCCCACTTTGACCTACCCGCTCGACATGCGTCATAGCGGGTTTCTCATCCCCACCCCCAGCTATGACAACCGGTTCGGTCTCGGTTACCAACAGGGTTATTTCTGGGCGATCAATCCAAGCCAGGATCTGACGATTTCACCCTCGTACCATTCGAATCTCGGTTATGGGAGCGATTTCCTGTATCGCTATTATCTAGATCGGCGCTCGCGGGGCCAGTGGTTTGCAAGTTTTCTTCAGCAGACGCAATTGCCGAACGTCTCTGGGGTGGATCAGACCAGTACGGACGATCGGCGCCTGCGAGGCTTGATCAGCGGTCAGCATGTGCAGCAGGTGACGGATACCCTCTTAATCCGAGGGCAGGTCTCCGTCGTGTCGGATCGGCAATACCTGCAACAATTGAGCAATTCCGGGACGCAACGGGCATCGCCGAGCGGCGCATCGACCCTACTGGCAACGCAGCGGCTGCCCTATGGAAGTGCGTATTTTCTGGGTCAGTATCTCCAACCCTTGAACTCCGGTGGTCCCGACACCTTCCAACGGTTTCCAGAGGTCGGGTACGTGCTGCCCAATACCTCTCCCTTCGGACTGCCGTTGTTGCTGAATGTAGACAGCAACTTCGTGAATTTTTATCGTGAACAGGGTTTCACGGTGAACCGTATGGATTTCAGTCCCGGGATTACCACGGAGGTGGTGGACATCGGCCATGTGATCGGGATCACCCCGCACTTTAAGTTCAAGGAGCTGTACTACACCCGCGGTATCACGGAAACCAATCCGCTGCATCGAGAGACCTTTTGGGGCGCCGTCGACGCGACATCGAAACTGGCCCGTCGGTATAACGGGAGCGAAGGCGGAAGTCTTCTGCATACCATTGAGCCGAGCGTGATCTATGAATATGTGCCGGGGACCGACCAATCCAACATCGCGCAGATCGATCAGGTGGACGATATCCCCAAGAAGAACTTGTTGACCTATTCGCTCCGGACCAAATTCCTGGAACAGCAGCTGAACGGGCAGACCTTCAACTGGCTGGATCTGACCGTGGCGCAGAGTTATCATCTCGGCGCGGTGCAGACGCGGGCACGGGACTTCACCCCCGGTGTGTTGCCATTTTTCGGGTCGCTGACGCAGCCGTTGCAGCCCGCGACGGTGGAGATACAAGGGCGGAAAATGTCCGACATTTGGATCAGGGGCGTCATCGGAAACACAGCGCCGGAATTTTTCCGACCTCCCAATCTCAGCGATACGCTCGGACAAAACGTGATCGGCGGACAGATCCTGCCGCCCACCAATTCCTACGTCACTGTGGATGCGTTCCTGGATCCCTACCGTGGAACATTCAGCCAATGGAATACCGACCTTCGGGTGCAACAATCCAATTATTGGTATGCTGAGATAGGGCAGCGATATAGCCGCGATGGTAACCGCGTCAGACGCGGCGACATTTGGAATCCCATCTCCTTTAATGAAGTGTATGCTCCCACAAATGAAATTCAGTTCGTCACTGCGGGCGGAGGATTTCGAACGCCCTGGGGTTGGACCTTCGGCGCCAAAGGCTACTACGATGTAAAAGGCGGGCGGAGTCCTGAATGGGATGTGGTGGCGCTTTACCAGAACCCTTGCAAGTGCTGGTCGCTTGGGTTGTATTATCTGCAGTTCCCGGATCGTCAAAGTTACTCTTTCATGCTGAGTATGACGGGTATCGGATGGACTGAGAACTTCGGCACGATTGTCGCCCGGACGGTGCTGGGTCCTTTGCTGGTCGGGGATCGTGGGTTGCCGTGGGCCGCGCCTGGTGGGCCCTATGGCCGATCTCAGAACCCTCTTCCTCTACAGTCGATGCCGATGGGTCGATACTGATCGCGACCGATGAACTTGAATGGGGCGGCCCCTTCTTGACACTACAGTAAGATTTGAGCAGGTGGGTGAGGCGGAATTGAATACGATTCTTTTAGTAGCCGGAATGTTGGTCGGGATGATGACCCAGCTTGCCTTCCCGCTGATTGTACAGTCGGCCGAACGCCAGACCCATCTGCAACGGGCGGCAGTGTTTCTGAAGGCGGCCGACTATCGACAGGCGGTGGAGTCATGTCAGGCTGCCGTTCGAGAGTCTCCCTCGCCCCAAAGTTACGTCTACCTGACGTATGTGTATCACGCGCTCAATGGGTATCTGGAGCATCTGGCGGCCACCGACCAGTGGGTTCGCGTGGAACAGCTCTACTTGAATCTGGCCGCAGGTCGAGTGGAAGACCTCGTCGACCCGCCGGATGTACTGGCGCGTATTGCCAAGGAACTCATTCAGCAGGCTGTGCAGCGTCAGGCTGACGTGGCGGCTGCCATGGCCGATCGACTTGACGAGGCACTCGTGAAACGTCTCTGGATGGTGCAGGCGGCATGGCGGCAAGCGCGGCCTGCCGACTGGTGGACGGGTGTTCCGCCTGAGTGGCTCTCGAATGGCTCGTGATTTGACTCTCCGCGAAACCCTGTTATAGGATGACCGAACGATCCCGGTACGGATCAAGATTTGTATCATGCGTGTGAATTGCGAGAAGGAGGGGGCACTGTGGCAGGCGATGCATTGAAAGCGACTGATGCGACATGGGACGAGGATGTCATGAAGGCATCCGAATTAGTCATGGTAGATTTTTGGGCAGTTTGGTGCGGGCCCTGCCAGATGGTTGCTCCCATTGTCGATGAATTGGCGACGGAATATGCAGGTAAGATCAAGGTCCGTAAACTCAATACCGATGAGAATCCAGAAATCGCCGGCCGTTACCAAGTGATGAGCATTCCCACCATTCTGTTCTTCAAGAATGGTCAAGCGGTCGAGCGATTGGTGGGCGCCAGGCCGAAGCGCCAGTTTAAAGAAATCATCGATTCACTCCTGACTCAACATTCTGGCGCTGCCTAGCGTCCGACTCTCAGCGGCATGCTGACCGAGCTGCGAATCTCGAATTTCGGCGTGATCGAGCAGCTGGCTGTACGCTTTGGCTCCGGTTTTATCGTCTTTACCGGTGAAACCGGAGCCGGCAAATCACTTCTTATTGATGCGGTCACGCTTTTAGTGGGAGGCCGCGCGTCTACCGATCATATCCGCGCCCAGGCCGAAGAAGCCGAGCTTGAAGCGGCCTTCGTTTTATCGGTCGGGCATCCTCTCCTTAATACCCTCCGGGCCCAGGGATTCTCCCGTCCTGGCGAGTCTGAAATTCTCATCCGCCGGGTCATCTCCCGTACGGGCCGAAATCGCACGTACCTGAATGGCAGCTTTTGCCCGGTCCACCTTCTGGAGGAATTAGGGGGGGCATTGGTTGATGTCCACGGCCAACATGAGCAACAGTCGCTGCTGTCGTCATCCGCTCAGTTAGAGTCGCTGGACAGCTTTGGACGGCTGCAGTCGCTTCGGCGGGACTACCACACCGCCTACAAGACCTGGCGGGAGCGGATGGCCGAACTTGAGGCCGTCACCGCGCAGATTAACCAGCGTCGAGAACGGGAAGATTTATTACGGTTCCAGTTTCAGGAGATTGCGGAGGTCGGTGTGGATGCAGGGGAAGTGGCCCGGCTTGAACAGGAACGCCCGCGTCTCATGCACGGGCAGCAGCTGGGTGAACTTTCGGAGGAACTGCATGAGTTGCTGTATGGGGGTGATCAGGGGGTTCTAAGCCTGCTGACTTATGCTCGCAAGGTTATCTCCAAGATGGAGGCGGTCGATGTCACAACCGCCGGCTGGGGCAGCATCGTGGACGACGCCGTGATTCCCCTACGGGATTTGGCTGAACAGGTTAGGCAGTATCGTGATCGGGTGGATGCGAACCCTGAACGATTAATGGAGATCGAACAACGCCTCGACCGGCTTCACCGTCTGACGAAGAAGTACGGCGGATCAGTGGAAGCCATGCTGGCACTGCAAGAGTCCCTGCGCGCTCAGCTCGCCCAATTAGACACCGCGGAGACGCGCCTGCATGTACTGACCCAAGCCGTGGAAGATGACGGGCGCTGTGTATATGACCTCGCCGATCGGCTTTCGCGCAAACGAATCGAAGCCGCGAAGAAGCTCACCACTCAAGCGACTCAAGAGTTGGCCGCCTTGCGCATGGAGCGCACGCGTTTCACTGTTCAGGTGTCTCCCCTTTCCGGCGAGGTGGGATGCGGGCAGACAGGGCGGGACGCTGTGGAATTTCTGTTTTCGGCAAATCCTGGTGAGCCGCTCAAGCCACTGGCCCGGGTGGCTTCGGGGGGAGAATTGTCCCGGGTGATGTTGGCGCTCAAGACGATTTTGGCCGACAGTGATCAGGTGCCCGTTCTTATTTTCGATGAGGTGGACGCTGGGGTCGGCGGAGCAGTGGCCGAGGTGATGGGTGCCCGGCTTCGGGATCTTGGCCGACACCATCAAGTCTTCTGTGTGACCCATCTCCCTCAGGTGGGATCACAAGCGCATGCACACTACCTGGTCGAAAAAGAGGTTCGACAAGAACGCACGGTCACGCAAGTGCGGCTGCTGAAGCCGAAAGAGCGGGAGGCAGAGGTGGCGCGGATGCTAGCTGGGGTGACGGTGACCAAGCGCGCGCTTGCTGCAGCGGCTGAACTGATTGGAAACGTGAAGGACCGGCCGCGGCCATCGGCCTAATCGTTAGGCGATGTTTTGGCAATCGCGAGGGCAGGCAAGGAGGATTTGCATTCCCGCACGACCCGCGAGAACAGTTCCGTCAGTTTGGGGTCAAAGCTGGCATCCGCCTGGAGCGCAATCTGGTGAACGGCATCATCGATGGACAAAGGAACGTGCCCGGGCATGTCGACGGTGAGATTGTCGAAGGCCTGTGCGATGGCAACGATGCGCGCCAGCAGCGGGATGCCGGCCCCCTGCAGTCCATGGGGATTGCCCACACCGTCAAAACGTTCATGGTGATAGGCTACAATTTGCCCCACCTCGGCTTGGAAGCCCAGCGGTAAGAGCATGCGCGCGCCGGCCTCAGAATACTCCCTGCCGTACGCGCTATTTCCGACGCAATCGTCTTCATTCGCGGAGTACTTGTAATTGAACAGGCTGACTTTCCCGATGTCGTGGAGAAACGCTCCGAGGGCCAGCGCTTTCTGCTCGGGGAGGGGGAGAGTCATCTGGTTGGCGAGGAGCGACGCATAAAAACTGACTCGGCTGCAATGATTCAATAATTGACGATCCTTGGCTTCAAGAAGGTCGGATAACAATGGGATCAAAGCGGTTACGTCGACTATCCCCCTGGCTACCTCGGGAGAAGACTTGCCGATGGCAAAATATTGTGATTGAAGGTCTTTCCAGGCTTGTGCCGCTTCGTGTTCGGTACCCCACAGGGCCGTCGAATTTTTAAGGAAGGACCGTAAATAGTCCAGGCGCTGTTTTTTCTCCAGCGTTTGATTTATCAGCGTGATGAGCTCGGTGACATTGAACGGCTTGAGCAAGTATCCAGCGGCTCCGAACCGAATCCCTTCCATGGCCGATTTCAAGCTGCCATAGCCGGTAATGATGATGACTTCAATGTCTGCGTAGTCCTGCTTAATGTCTTGCAGAAGATCGATTCCCTGACGGTCGGGTAATTTTTGATCGAGTGTGATGAGATCGATGCGCCGCTCTTTCAGGACTTGCAGAGCGGATTTGGCATTGTCGGCTGAGTGGATTGTGAAAAAGGGTCGAAGAATAACCTTGAGAGCGTCTCGGGGACCTGTTTCGTCATCGACGACGAGCACAGACGGTTTCTCGCTTGCATGTTCGGCTTCGGTGTGATTCCCCATTCAGACCGCTCCTCCTCGGGTGCAGTGCAACCTCAGGGTAAATGAACCGCAAGATACATACCGGCCATGTCCCCACCTTTTACGGCCAATATATAGCAGGTCCACATCATTCCAGCCACAAGATATTTCGAGATTGCCCCTGGTTTGGTTTCCGGTGCTCACCCTGTGAACGAAATGAGACAGTGGTCAGGCCATTCCCATCTCATCTGTGTCATTCTTGCGTCACTGGAGGCTCAGCCGGTGGGCCATTATCCGGTCTGCTGATGCCTAAGGTGTCCATGCGGTATTTCAACATGCGCCGGCTGATGCCCAGCATGGTGGCCGCATGTGTTTGTACGTATGTGGTTCGTTTAAGAGCATCCAGGATGATTTCACGCTCAAATTCCATCACGGCCTTCTCAAGAGACATCCGTCCGGCCAGCGTGTCGTCTCGGAGAGAGGATGAGCGCGTATCAGCTCGCAAGATCGTCGGCAGATGCTCGGGTAAAATCACCGGAGAGCCTTTCGACCAGATGAACGCTTGTTCGATTATGTTTTCCATCTCCCGCACGTTGCCGGGCCACGCATAGTGTGAGATCAGTTCCAACGATTCTTTGGTAAATTCCTGCGCGGGTCGTTTTTCTTCCTCGATGCGTCTGGCAAGAAAGTGTTTGGCGAGCAGCGAGACGTCCTCGCCCCGCTCACGTAGCGGCGGCAGATAGAGCGCAATGACGTTAATGCGGTAATACAGATCCTCTCGGAAGAGACCTTTTCGAACCTGCTCGTCGAGATTTTTGTTGGTGGCGGCAACGATTCGGACATCCACTTTAATCGACTGTACCCCTCCAACTCGAGTGAACTCGCGCTCTTGCAGGACACGCAGGAGTTTGGCTTGGGTTGCCGCACTCAGGTCGCCGATTTCATCCAGAAATAGTGTGCCTGTATGCGCAAGCTCGAACTGTCCCACACGCCGCGCCGTGGCGTCGGTGAAAGAACCTTTCTCATGACCGAATAATTCGCTTTCAATCAGGGTTTCCGGCAGCGCTGCGCAGTTGAGAGCCACAAACGGACGCTCCCGTCGCGCACTGTTGTAATGGATAGCCTTTGCTACCAGTTCTTTTCCCGTGCCGCTTTCGCCCGTGACCAGGACGGTCGTGCGGCTGTCCGCGACCTGCTCGATCTTGGCGTAGATTTCTTGCATGGACTGACTTTTGCCGATGAGATTGTGAAAGGCATATCGCTGCACCACCTGTGCACGTAATTGTCGCACTTCCTGTTCCAGTTCCTGTTTGCCTAGGGCGCGCTCGATGACGATTTGCAACTCTTCCACGTCGAACGGCTTGGAGAGATAATCGGCTGCCCCCATCTTCATGGCATCGACAGCCGTTTTTACTGATTTCGTTCCGGTCAGCATAATAACGGGGACGGCGTGACCTTCAGTGCGCATCGTCTGGAGAACCGCGAGACCGTCTGTTCCAGGCAGGATTACATCCAGCAGAACCAGGTCTGGGGATTCGCGTTTGAACAACTGAAGACCCTCGGCGGCGTCCGCCGCTTCAAGAATTTCATAGGACGGTTCCAAGACCGCCTTTAACGATGCTCGAACTCGTGGTTCGTCATCGACTAGCAGTACCCGTTTCTTCATGTTACTCCCGTGCTGCTGAGACTATGGTACGTATACCTGGTGCAGGCAAATTGACGGAAAACGCGGAACCTATACCAACCTGACTCTCGACCAACAACTTACCTCCATGATCATGGACGATCTGATGAGCGGTGGTGAGTCCAAGACCTGATCCGTCACTAGCGCTGTTGGAGTGTTTGGTGGTGAAAAATGGATCGAAAATATGTTCCAGATTTTCAGGCGCGATGCCGCATCCTTCATCCTCGACCCGCAGTTGCACCCAGGAAGTGCCGTCTGTCTGGGTGAGGCAACGGGTCTGAACACAAACCACTCCGTGACCCTGCGGCATCGCATCCAGTGCGTTCAAAAGCAGATTGAGGAGAACCTGTTTGAATTGTTGCCGGTCGAGCAAAAGAAGCGGCAGGTCAGGCGTCAGGGCGGTGCGTAGGCGGGTGCCCCGCTGTGACGCGGCGGCCGATACGAAACAGAGGCAGGAGGTGATGAGTTCATTCAAATCCACATCGGTGGGTTGCGGCGTCATGTAACTGGCGTAGTCAAGAATCTCATGCAGCAGGCGTTCGATGCGATGAACGTCCTCAATGGCCAGTTGACTAAATTCTTTTATGAAAACGGGGTCCTGCTGACGTTGCGGAGCCAGCTGGATGAAGGTCTTTATCGACGTCAGAGGGTTGCGAATTTCATGAGCGAATCCGCCCGCCATAATTTCCAGAGAACGCAGACGATCGGTTCGTCTCATCAGCAGAGAGGACCGCCGCAGATCCTCCTGCGCCATATGATGCTCCAGGGTGCTGCAGGCGATGTGCGCAATTGTTTCAGCGGCCGAGATGTCGAATTCGCTCACGTGAAGGTCCCTACTGAACGGGCCCAGGACACAGAGTGCCAGGAGCCCTTTGTCTGAACGCAGCGGAATACAGAGCGCCGCCCCCAAGGCTCTTAGTGCGGCTTCAGCAGGTGAGGCCTGCTGAGGTTTGTATCGCAGCATCCGTACGCTTTCGCCGAGGCATTGGATGAGGGGATGATCACTCGACAGCGTACCAACGACGGATGGGCGATTCTGCCCAAGTGATGCGAGGAGACTGTATTGTCGCGAGTCGACCGATCGGAGCCAGATGCTCCCTTCTGCGAGACCAAATTGTTGTGAAAGGGTGGTGAGAATGTCTTCTCCGAGGCGAGGGAGATCCTTCGCACGCCCCGCAGCTTCGGCAAAGGCACCGATCATTACGACCAGCTTCTCGGAATGTAATGGGCTAACGGCGTGCGGGTTATGCTCGTCGCATGTCATGGTCGTGCGCAGAAAACGTCAGGCTAGTCACAATTGTAGCGCTGGCATCTACCGACAGGCGCCGGTCTTGTGCTAGTAACGGCAGTATATATGCGAGCTTTTTTTTCAGCCAGAGGAATCAGGTTTTTCTGCTGCGGCGAGGATCAGGTGCCCTGAGAGGCCGCGAAGGAGCCTCACTGGCGTGGTGGTGATCTGTGACAGACGAGAGCTCAGTGTCTCTTCGTCGAATGCCTGCAATGGACCGACTCGAAGCGCTTTACAGCACTGAGCCATACGACTCAAGGCTAAACGGCTTTCTCCTGTGAATGCGTCAATGCCAAGTTCTTGCAAGGGAGGGCGAGACAAGAGAGCCACATCCGCAGATGGTGTAAAAACGCTAATCACCAGCTTCCCACCTGGGCGAAGTACACGGAAGAGCTCCCGTAATGCATGCAGGGGTGACGGTGCAAAGCTGAGCGACAAATTCGCCACGATACGATCGAACGAATTGTCTACGAAGGGAAGCGCTTCCAACGATCGGCCGAGTGCCCAGCTCTGAGTGACGGGTGTCCGGCCTGAGATGCGTCCGGAGAATAAGCTGTCCACGTGTTTTAACGCGTCCATCGTGGCTTTTTGAGCCGCATGGAGCGCAGTTGATGTTAGGTCCATTCCGACGTAGCGAAGTGGTTGGTTGCGTCGCCAGGTCTGAGCGCGCAAACGGTAGGACAGATTCAACAAGAGTAATCTGGCGAAGGAATGAAGGCCACATCCGGCATCGAGGAGCGTCAGGCCTCCGTCAAGCGGTTGCAGTAGTTGATAGAGCTGATCAATGTATTGCCAGTAGCTCGGGAGTTCATCGAGGCTCTGACTAAGGTTAGTTTGGCCGTTCCACAGCCGTTCGCAATCGGCGGCGCCGACGGCGAACTTGGCGCGGAGTTGATCGCGTTCGAAGCGAGCGCGTATAGCGGTAGCTCGTACGATAGGGCGATGGGCTTCGGAGAATGATTGCGTCGATGCATCACGTTGATGGCAGAGTTGTTGGAGACGTTGCCAATTACCCTGCTGGCTTTTCGGCGCAGCATCGACGGCAGCAAGAGTGGGAGATGACAGGCTGATGCGAGTGCCTTTTAGCCCCAAGAGACCCATGACGTCGTCCAATAGGGCCGGTGAGGGACCCGGGATAGCGAAGTCCGAGGTCTCTGGCCCGGCGCTTATCAGGACGACGTCGGTGCCGCAGTGCCTGACATCTTCGTGGAGGGCAAACAGATCGGCGTATTGAGCTGAGATGGCATCGGTCAAAAAAGTATCGATCTCAAGGGGAATTCCCATTAGATTGCCCAGGCCGAATCGGTTTCCAACCAGGTGTTCCTGGACCAGGTCGCGTTGATGAAGTGCCGTGAGAGAACTTCTGAGGTCGAGGGTTGGATTGAGAAGGATAAGCCGTCGAATCTGTCGGTGCCAGTCTTGACGACGCAGGGTAATTCGCCCGAGGAGGTCTGACGCCAGAATGGTCAGCGTAGATTCAGGCCAGGTTCTTTGTATAAAGGCCAGCACAGTATCAAGATCATCTTCCAGCGACGTGAAGGTCGTTTCCACGGGGTCGCCGTCACTCATACCTATGTGTCGAGTGTGATCGTAGCGGATGACGCGCAACCCGCTCTTAGCAAGGAAGTAAGCAAAAGCCACGTAAGCTTGTTGAGTCATTCCGTAGCCGGTGCAGAGGACGACCACGGGAAGTGCCGTGTCTTGTGATTGTTTGGGAAAGTCATGCGAGAGTGCAATGACATGTCCATTACGATTTCGCAAGGTATGCGAGATGGTGACCACGGGAGCGTCTGAGATGGGTTCGGCGAAATCGCGAGGTGCGGCCATTGCTGGCACGAGAATCCTCCGGATTCCGGACTCCTGAGCGTCAGACAGATTCACAAAGCGTACTCCTACTCGGAATCGTCCTCCCGTTTCCGGCATCAGGTGTGCCGTCGAATTGATACGGCGGAGACGTGTCCAAACAACACGAGCGGTCCATGGGTCGCCCGATTCGTTCGCGCTCAAAAGATCGGAGGATCGAGCGCTTTGGCCGGCAGGGATCAAGTGGATCAGTTGGTGAAGCACGAGAGAATCTGGATGTCCGGATAGTTCAAGGCAGGCCCCATCTCGGCTTAGGTTTAAAATCAGGCCTAGTGGGCGATCCGTCCGCTCTGTCCCGGCCAAACGGATGGGACGTGTCACCGTCAGGCGGATCGTTTCGCGACGGTCCTCAGCGGTCTCTCTGTATGCTGATGATACTTCTATGCGCGGATCCTCCTCCGAGGGGAAGGTGGAATGGATCATGGCTTCGAATGTCACCGTTGTCGAACCTTCCTGCAATCCATCCAGAAGCGACTCCAGAACCTCTCGATCGCGCTCCCTCGTAAGTACAAACAATATGACAATGTCCGTGATTGACTCCAGGGCGGTCTCACTCACCGCTGGCGGACGTTCATGAACCACGCCCTGAAGTTCAAGAAAGCTTACCGGCGTCCTGATGACGACGTACGCAGGTTGTAGATCAATGGACGGCGACAAGTTGCGAACCGATACTAGCGCGCCGCGTGCACTTATATTCCGCAAGACGCCTCGGAAAGTGTTGTGGCCTACAGTCAACTCAACCGGCAGCGACAACGGCCTTCGCTCAACCTGACGGCGGTCGTGGGTATGTGCGGCTGAAGTGGAGATGCTTACTCCAGATGGACTGGCGGCAGGGATGGACGCTGCAGCTGAAGAGGGACGATGTTCGCGGATTTCTTGCGAAGACCACATTGCCGCGGCGGGGATCTTAACTCTTATTGTCAGTCCCTTGTCGGGCGCCGTTTCGATTTCGATGGCTCCGCCGTGCGACTGTATGATTTGGTGAGCCCGCAAGAAATCCTCTGGCGAACAGTTTCCTTCAGGTAACGCGAGTGGTGCAGCACCAAGGCCGGCCCCGACCTCTTGAATAATGAACGTTGCATACGTATGTGTGTTTCTCGAGTGAGACGCCTCATCTCCCTGTGGTGTCGTGCCGGGAACGGTGAGGCATTCGGTCCGTAGTGTAAGACGGGAAGGTGTGGCCGGGTCGGAGGGCGATCGTTGTGCATAATCGAGAAGAATTCGCGCGAGGTCTTCGACTGCAGCACGGGATCCCACGATGGTTGGGAGATCGTTTGAAAAATGTGCCGTCAAGAGCAGTTTTTCGGCCCGTGGGCCTCGCTGGGCAGATTGTACAACCCCCTGGAGGATTTCGTTGAGAAGGAGTGCTTCGCCTCCTGTCGGTGGTGCGTGAATGACTTGCACCAATTGCTGGCTCAGTAGGCTGGCCTGTGAGGCTCGTGTGACCATGGTCTGGACATGCTGTTCGAATTTGCTGTGCTGGATCGCACTCAGTAAACGCTGTGAGTCCTGAAGTAGAGTATGGAGCGGTTGTTGGAGCTGACGCGACACCCTCGCAGCCTCCTGCGAGAGATTCAGTTGCCGATCGGTTTCTCGGAGCCTGGATTCCAACTGTGCGAGGCGCTCTTGCTGAGATTTTTCCTGCGACAGATCGTGCAGCAAGCCGACCGTACCGATGAATCGATGCGCATTATCGAAGAGGCCCTTTGCTGTCACTTCTACAGTTATTGGAAGTGGCGGGGCATGGGGCAGTGTCTTTCGTCGGAGAGTCAGTTCGAACCTGCGGACTGAGCGGTTACCCGCTCGGCGTTCATTCAATCGCCAACGTCCAGCGGCTTCCTGAAGCGGGGGGAGCAGAATCGAATAATGCTGGCCGGCGAGTTCTTCGGCTGTATATCCGAGCAGAGCCGGGGCGGTTGCGCTGACATAGATGAACCGTCCATCCTGGTCCAGCTCGTACAATAGATCGCTCACGGTTTCGATGAAACGAAGGTATCGTTGAAAAGTGCGATCCAGCTTCACTTGGAGGTCTCTTTTTTCCATGCCTTCTTGAACAGCAAAGAGCAATTCGGAGACGAAGCCTGGTGAATTTTTACAGAGAAGAAAATCGGCGCCATTCTGCAACGCCTGGACAGCCGTACGGGAATCACTCACGTTTGTCTGAAGGATGATTGCCGCGTTGGGCGCATTGCGGCGGACAGGTGCGAGAATGTCGAGACCGCTCTCAGGACTCAAGTCCTGATCAATTAGGATGACGTGCCAATCGGCACGCCGGCTGAATGTGAGGGCCTCATCCGAAGAAAACCCAGCCTCTACTCTGCAGTCGGAGAAAAATGCTCTCAGGCTGGAGGTCACTAGTTTGACTTCGTCAGGATGTTCGTTGATGAGGAGAATATTCAGCGACTGTTCAGGCATGGACATTGGAAGATCTTCAGTCCTCACAACCAGAGTCTGCTTGAGCTGACCGCACTCTACCTCAAGACTGCTTCACTTTCACGTTCGAGAATGAACACATTCATCCTTCAGGAGGGGGATTCTATCCTGGCGAACGGGTTAGCACACATGTATGGTTCAATATCATACAACTTCTTGATATTCCCAGTCCGCCGGGTGAGGGGACGATTTTACTTCAGTAGGGGAAGGATGGGTCAGTCCAATCGAACTTTCCAGGGATCGAGTTCAGGAGTGTGACCACCGAAGCGTTGAATGAACGGTCTGGACCCGAATGGGTAGAGAGGGAGAATGTATGACCCACCGCCACCAGTCGGCCGCGGTGGGTCATCACTCGGATGGTCTAGCGGGCGGCGGCCTTATTGTTAGCTGACTGACAGGCGCCGGGGGTCATATAGAGAAGGTAGTTTCCCATTCCATGGTGAATGTTTGGGTTTTGTAAGGGGTGATGGTGTACCATCACCATTTCATAGTCATCTTGCTTGGTGACCGCGAAGCCCTGGCCATTCCGGTACACCTGGTAAGGCCTGAAATCGCGGAAGGTGCCATCAGCATCCACATCAGGAACGGTTCTCAACAGGGTTTGGTTCGTCGTTTTGTTCTCGAGCGCGACTAGGAGCAGCTCGTCGTGCCCATGCGGATAGGCAAATTTGACGCAGCCATCCATGTTGAATTTCAATGGTGCCGATAGGACGGAAACGCCTGGCTTAATTTCAATTCCCTCATCGGTCTGATCCGCGCCCCGCTGTCCAAACTTACTGTAACAAACGATGTTGACGCCCACCTGGTACACGTCCATCTCCTCAATTTTCGCGTGCTTGGGTGCGACGTACATCGTGAACCGTGCCATTACGTCCTTCGTATTAGGGGCCTTGTGATAGAAGGCAACCACGGACATCAGGTTTTGTCCCTTGCCAAGCTTGACGCCGTACCCATCCGGAAAGCGGGCTTCAGTCATCTCCAACCCCGCGCCGGCGAAAAACAATGGCTCGCCATCACATGAGACGCTGGGTTTGTCATTGTTGAGCATCAAGATATGGTGCAGGTAATTTTTCGGGAGCGGTGCGCCGTCCTTCGTGAACACTTCGGACTTATACCCGATCATGTAAGTGTCTTCGGGCAACTGAAACACCTTCTTGGGCATACTGGAGGCGAGATCGCCGTCGTGACCTGTCGGTAGATCGACCGGCCCGAATGTGAGGGTGACGGCGTGCTCGTCGATGGTGATTTTGGTGTCGCCCGTACTAGGCATGGTCGGAATGGCATGATGGTCATGGCCGCCATCGGCATAGGCGGCGCTCGTTAGGCCTACCAACATCAGCAGTGTCAACAGCACACGAATCATAGCCCCTCCTCGTTGTGACAGATCAGGCATCGGTGAAATGTGGGTGAAAAAATCGGGGGTCTGTCGCCAATGCGTTAAGGAGCCCCCGGAGGGGGCGTGAGTCGTTTCCACAAATAGGTGCCGCCGTGTTTTCGAGGCGGGATGTTGTCTCTGGTTCCGACACGAACGTACCACCAGATCCCTTTGGCTTCTCGTCCATCTTCTGAAAGTACGATCTCAAATGCGCCTTCGCGGTCGTTGCCCGTTTGCTTCCACGTACCCTGCCAGCGACGGTCGTTAAAGCTCGTGGTGGAGAATTGTCCCCCCTGCCAGGTATAGGGACCATTTCCTTCCTGATTCAGCGTGGCAACATACTTTTTATTATCCTCGATCTCGTTGACTTCCCATTCGCCACTCAAATCCACATGATTGTGAGTATCTGCCTGGTTGTCGGAGGTTCGATGAAGGAGCGGAGAGTTGTCTGCCGACGCGACCCCTGGCTGAAGGGTATGATGACGGGCGGACTCATGCCAGGACACGAGAATCCAGCGTCCATTCCGGCGCTCTAACACGCCCGTTTCGCGCAGGGGTAGTACCATTGGTTGGTCGTCTGTATTGACGTGACGGATATAGTCCAATTCCATTGCGAACCAAGCAATGTTTCCGTTGCGCCACAGCTGCAGCTTCGTGATGGGTATCTCCAGCTTGACGACTGAATCGAATTCGCTACGCATATCGGACGCAAGGAGAGTCCAGCCCTCATATTTGCGTCCGTCGATGGTATAGCCAATGGCATCGGCGTCGTGGGACATATATTCCGACATCGTGGCGAGGTCGAGTTCTGCATTGGCGCGCACGAGTCTTCGCAATGTCGCTTCCGCATCAAGGAGTTCCTCCGCAGATGCACCTGAGGCGAGTAACACGCTCAATACTGAGATCTGGGTCAGTCGGCTCCAGAGGGGGAGCAGGTTGGAATAATTCCGGCGCAGCCTATTGATCATGGGCAGGGAAATCTTCTCCTTGAAAAAGACTTTACCCATGGAGGCTACCTGGCGGCCAGAGGCGCTGTCAATGTCTAATTGCCGTCCGAGGTAGCTCTGGCAGGGCGCAGGCGACCACCGTGACATTGTCGATCCCACCTGTCTCGAGCGCTGACTCGATCAGCGCGTGGGTGGACAGCGACGGGTTCCTTCGATGGGGAAGCACGGTCTGCAGAATTTGCTGGTCAGATAACATTTTAGTGAGGCCGTCGGAGCAGAGCAGGATGAGGTCCCCATCGATCAAGTCCAAAGGAAAGAGGTCGCTCTCAATGGTCGGGCCCAGTCCCATCGCTCGGGTTAACACATGGCGCTCTGGGTGATGGGCGGCTTGTTCCGGACTGAGCCGACCTTCGCGAATCATCGCTTCGATGATTGTATGGTCGCGGGTTAACTGGGTGATGGTATCGTCCCTGATCAGATAGGCCCGGCTGTCGCCGACATTCATAACCAGCAGGCGCGGTGCGGGTAGTAGAAGAATATGCGCGGCGACTAACGTGGTTCCCATGCCTTCCAGTTCCGGATGCCGGGCGGCATGGGCGAGGACATTCGCATGAGCCTGCTCCACCATGGTAGCACAGCTAAAAGCGGCGTCGTCTTCAGTGCCCGCTGATGAAGCGGCATTCCTTCCAATGGCTGGCGCGAAATCGGCGAGCGTGTTCACCACGAGTCGGCTGGCAACATCTCCGCCGGGGTGACCACCCATGCCATCAGCAACGGCCCATAGGCGGTGACGATTATCGACCAGGAGGGCGTCTTGATTGTTAGAACGGACCAGCCCGCGTTCCGTGCGCCCATATGCTGTCCATTCCCCTGTTCCTGAGGTCATCTGGTTCTATCCGAGAGGGACTAATGACTGGGGACCGTATCGTGCAAACAGTCGGTCAAACAAGCACTCCGCCAGGGGTTCAAGGTTCTTCGTGTCCGCAGTATTATATCGCACGAGCAGATCCAACGCGGCTGCGTCGCCTGCCCTATATTGATGCCATAACCGAACCGCTTCCAACCCGTCAAGTTGATGAAGGTCGGATTCCCGTGAGATGTCTACTTCCCGTTCGATGTGTTTCAGTCCGCCTTGCAATCCCACCCGTCGGGCCGCGAAACATAAATCAAAGTGTGGAACGGAAACCCGAAGACCCTTGAAGCAGGTCTGCAAATAGGGGATATCGAAGACGCTGCCGAAAAACGTGATCAGTAAGTCAGTTTGGTCGAGCTCTTCCTGAAGAATCTCCCTGTTTAGGGAATCACCCCGGATCAGGGTGGTCATGCGACCATTCCGATAGAGCCCCACGACGGTAACCTGTCCGTCGTGAGGAGAGAGTCCGGTCGTTTCAATGTCGAGGTAGAGCGCCCGCGCCCCGAACGTTCGAAAGAGGCGCCAGTGATCGCGCGTATGCATGCAGTCGGCGAAGTACCGGGCGTTTCGCCGGTCGAGGTGTCCTTGCGCAGCAGCAAGATCAGCATCGTACAGGCCTTTGCGGGCAGGTGAGATGCCGGACAACTGGGACGTTTGACGAAAGATCGCCCAATCAGCAATGCCTTGTTCCCACAACCGTCGTTCGGTTGAGGCCCCGATACCGTTTAAATGGATGAATGTTGAAGTCAACATAACGAGTGGTAGAGACCTTCCCTGGGTGCGATTGTAGCCTTGATTTCAAGGGATAAACAAGTTAGAGTCCGCGACTGGTGCGGAGTTTCGTCACTAGCCGATTTATCGTGCACGTGGGGAGTCATGAATACGAATGGAACCGTGAGACGTATCAGGATCAGGGTAGGTGGGGTTCATCTCGACGCAGAGTTGAAAGGGACCCGTACGGCTGAGGAGATCTACAAGGCGTTGCCAGCCGAGGGACCATTGAATGTGTGGGGGGAAGAGTTTTATTTTAAGATTGCCGGAGTGAAAGACCATCGAGAGACGGCGACAACGCAAGTTAAAATCGGCGACGTGGCATTCTGGGGCGCCGGGCAGGTCCTGGCGATTTTCTTCGGACGCACGCCGATGAGTATGGGGCCTGATCCGGTTCCCGCCGACCGGGTAAATGTGGTGGGACGGGTGCTGGGGGACGCGGAAACGCTACGTCAGGCCATAAATGCGAGTACGATCCGTGTGGAGCGAATTGAGTAGGGGGCTTCAGTCCGATCATCTTGCCCTTCGCGGTTCGATCATGCGCGGGGGAACATCCTAAAGGAACAGGCCACGATGAGGCTGGCGAAAGAGCGGGTTCATCATATGGCCGAGTCGTTGATCACCCGGTTGCATGAACTGGCTTTTCTGGAGGTTACCGGGGACCGGAAGCTGCTGCGAGAGTCACTCGAGCGGGCCATGACGGAAGAGCTGGGAGTTGAGGATCGGTTGAACGTCGAGGTGCGCCGGTTGATGCAGCCCTATGAAAGGCAAATTGAGCAAGGTCAGGTCGACTACCAGAAGATGTTCACGATGATCAAACAGAAGTTGGTCCGCGAGCGAGGCCTTATTTTATAAGGGCTTGAAACGTAACGCCTGACGGTGCACACCACCGTAGATGGTTTCCGGTGCATAACGCGGCACGCTTCATCCTGAGCGGTACACATTGTGATCAGTGACGATAAAGCCAGCCATCTCTCCCATCTCGTATTGGGAGTTCTTAAAAAGAGTGAATTGTGCCGATTGCTTGAGGACGACGGAAAGGTTTTGCGCGAGATTAAACGGGTGATGGCGGCAGAATTGGAGTTGGATTCGGTGATCGACAAGAAAGTGCGAGCCAGGCTTGCGTCTTATTCCAGACCTATCGTGGAGGGAAGCAGCGAATGGGACGTCATGTATCGGAAAGCCTGCGAAGAAGAACAAAAGAAACGCGCCAAGCCATAGGCGTACCACGCACGATCCTGACGAGGTCCTATCATGAAACTGGTGCTCTTGATTTCATTATACGTCTCCCTGCTCTTCCTTCCAGCCTGTACCCACTCCAAACCAAAGCCACTCGTTCCATTGGAACTTACCTCTGGGGCCGGTGCTCCGGTCGTGGCCTTGAATACACAAGGGATGGAGGCCTATCAAGGTCGCCAGTTCGCAGAAGCGAAGAGTTATTTTGGCCAGGTCATCCAGGCAGTCCCTGACTCAGGCCAGGCGCACTACAATTATGCGTTAGCCCTGAATGCCCTGGGTGAAACGGATCTCGCCCACCAGCACTTTATCGAGGCGGCAAATCTGGCGCCGGGGGATAAGGTCATCTGGGACTCTCCCGCGTTGCGTCCTTACGGAAGTCCCTCGGTGCAAAAGGCAGTCAAAGAGCATCCGTACGGGACAAGAAAGCCGGATATCGGCAGCGGGCCGCGATAGACCGATGCCGCGACATATTATTCCAGGAGAGTGACCTACATGGCGAGCGAGCTAGAAGTTGGTACGAAGGCGCCGGATTTCTCGTTGCCCGACCAGGACGGCAGCCTCGTCTCGTTGAAGAGCTTTAAAGGCAAGCAGGTGGTGCTATATTTTTATCCCAAAGACGACACCTCGGGCTGCACGAAGCAGGCTTGCGACTTCCGGGACTCTCTTGCATCCATGAAGCAGGCAGGGGCGGTTGTGCTCGGAGTAAGCATGGATGGGAAAGCCTCGCATCAGAAGTTCATCGGGAAGTACGGACTGCCTTTTGCGCTCTTGAGCGATGAAGCGGCGGACACGTGCAAGGCCTATGGGGTTTATAAAGAAAAGAGTATGTACGGCCGGAAGTATTGGGGTATCGAACGCAGCACGTTTGTAATCGATGCCACGGGCCGGGTGAAGGGACTGTTCCGGAAGGTCAAGGTGCCCGGGCATGTCGACCAGGTGTTGGCAGTTCTAAAAGAGTGATGTTGTGGATGTATCCGGCTGCGACGTACCGCCCCCTATGGATCCTCTTGAGAAAACTTCCCACGCCTGCCGTGCTGCGGCGCTGTCTATCGTGCCGGGATTCGGACATCTCTACATAGGCGAGAAGCGCGGCGGGCCGTTTCTCCTCGCAGGGATCCTGCTTTTGCTCCTCTGGCTGTATGTCTTTTCTGCTGCTCTCGTACCATTGATCGGGCTCGTGCTGTTTTGTATGCTTGATGCGTATCTCACCGTCAGCCGGAATCGCGGCCTTTTACAATAAACAGACCCACTGCCTTACGGGGAGAATATCGGACAGGACCATGACAGAACTGCTTCGTCTCGGAGGGCACGGCCTCATTCCCGTGCTTCTGTTCTGCTGGATGATGGTGATTCCCGGAGAAGCTATCGGGAAGGTTTCCGGCATCCTGACGGTGAAGGATGTCCTGACCCTGCCGAATCGGACGGCTCGAATCGAGGCGCACCTTTCCGGTAAGACATCGGCAGGAGACCCGGCCTGGGGCGGAGTCCCACTGGAATTGCGCATCGACGGCAGGACGGTCGAGACCGTAAAAACCAATGCAGCGGGCCTGGCCTCTTTCGACTATACGCCGAAGATGCGAGGCATCTATGTCATCACCGTCGCGGTGGATGCGACGGCGGCGGTCGCCGCAGAGAAGACCGAGGCGACGTTGTGTGTGTGGGAACGTCGCCGACCCATTCTGCTGGTCGAGGTGGAAGCAGTGATGCAACCCACTGTGTCTGCTTCGACCCCCTCTTCAGGTACGACGGTGGAGCCTGACCCATCGGTACGGCCGATGCCTGACGCGGTCGAACAACTGTCGCTTCTGACTCAGTATTACTACAACGTGGTCTATGTGCCGACCGGCGAGCGGTCGTCCTCGGATGAGGCGTCTGCTGCACATGTCCGGCGCTGGCTGGAATCGCACAAGTTTCCCAGAGGCCTGGTAGTCATCCCGCCTGCAGGCGGCCTCAGCGCTACGATCGAGGCGTTTGCGGCGGATGGCTGGACAACGATGAAAGAAGGGATTGGACGCACTCGATTTTTTGCGGAAACACTGCTCCATCACCGGATGGAGGTCGTGGTCGTAACGGAATCGCCTAAAGGCGAGTTGCCGCGGAAAGCGAAGCGGGCGAAGGAGTGGGCAGAGGTGAGAAAAAAGTTATAAAGGGCGCGGCGTCTGGGGCAGGCCCTCGTCGCTAACCTCCGGGGCATGGAAGGGGCTATTGGGAGATGCGGAGATCGTGACCGTCCGGCCGCCCCGTCCTCGAAAGGCACGGGGAGAGAGACCGGAGAGAGACCGGAACCCGATAGGGCACGCGGCGCCAGATGTTGACCCGGCGTCGGGAGTTCATGACGCACGACGATTCACTCCCGAGGCAAATCATGTTATGTTCAGCGCCCGAAGGGGCCTTATCTCATTGAAGGAGTCACAGCGGGTATGTTGTTAGAAGGCAAGAAGGGGCTGATCATCGGTGTCGCCAATAAGCACAGCATTGCCTGGGCAATCGCGCAGGCTGCGGCGCGTGAGGGCGCACAGCTTTTATTTAGTTACCAGAACGAACGGTTACGTGAGAACGTCGAAGAATTGGTCGCGACCCTGCCGGGCGCCTCGGCCTGTGTCTGCGATGTCGGCGATGACGGTCAGATCGACGCAATGATGCAGCAGGCCGCTCAGAAGTTAGGACGGTTGGATTTTCTCGTGCATTCCCTGGCGTTTGCTCCCCGGGAAGAGCTGACCGGAGAGTTTCTGAATACCACACGCCGGGGTTTCGCGACGGCGCTTGATGTCAGTGCCTATTCACTGGTGGCCGTGACACGGGCGGCGGTGCCGCTGATGACGGAAGGTGGATCGGTGGTGACGCTGACCTATCTCGGTAGCGAGCGGGTCGTGCCGCACTACAATGTGATGGGTGTGGCCAAAGCGGCGCTCGAGGCGACGGTTCGTTATCTGGCCCATGATCTGGGTCCGAAGAATATCCGGGTGAATGCCGTTTCGGCCGGCCCGATCAAGACCTTGGCGGCGCGCGGCGTGTCAGGGATTAGCAAGATGGTCGACCACCATCGCGCATTTGCTCCACTCCGGCGAGCGACGGAGCAGGGCGAAGTCGGTGACACGGCGCTATTCCTGGTGAGCCCGTTGGGTCGTGGCATTACCGGAGAGGTGATCTACGTCGATGGGGGGTACCACATCCTTGGGTCGCTGGCGTCCGTCGAGTAGGACGCCCAGAGCGCTCTTGGCCGGCTCCGTCCCGATTCTGTGCCCCGGTCGAATCCATGCCAACCGCTGGTGTAAACCGGCATGGCTGTCTCCCTTGCGTTCCACCACACTCATCCTCCTCGGAACCCTCCTTTGTGCAGGTGCGGGATCAGGTTATGCTGCAGCACTCTCAGATCGGGAAGAGGAGGGTTTGGCAGGGCCCGTTCAGTCGGTTGAAACCAAGGAAAGCCTAATGGTACAGACGGATCGGTTCGACGCCGGGGGCCGCCTCATCGAGCGTATCCAGGATGGACGGGAGACCTCCCAGGGACTGTGGCCGTTACACTTCGTTTACAAGTACGACCAGGCGGGTAGAAGGAGTGCTGAGGTGGTACGTGATGGCCGCGGCAGGCTCGTGAAAGAAACGCGGGTCGCCTATGATGATCATGGCAATCGATCGGCAGAGGTCGCCACTTGGAGTGATGGGACCTTCGAGAATGCATCGCTGTACGACTATGACCAGGGGCACCGCCGAACGCGAGGTCTGCACTACAATGCGGAACGGGTCATCAATCGGAATCTCTTTATCTTCGACGTCGAGGGACGTCTAACGCGAGAGCGGTTTGAACGTAACTATCGATACGACGTCAATGGGGGGCAGGTGCTCAGGTCCGATTGGTTCGATCTGGGATATGAAGTCACGATCCAGTATGACAACCGTGGTCGAATCCGAGAAAAGAGAGTGGTCGATCTCAGGGGAGTGACACAGGGTCGTTCGGTGTTTCGTTATGACGAGCATGGCAACCAGAATGAGGAGCGCATCTTTACCGCCGATGGCCGGCCGACAGCCCGGAAAATCTATCGCTACGAATACGATGCCGTCGGGAACTGGATCACTGAAGCGCTCCAGTGGTGGGAGGTCCATGACCGACGTGAAACACTCAAGCAGTTCCACATCCGCGAGCGCAGCATCTCCTATTACCCGCTCCCTTGATGGCGAGGCTCTGATTTAGAGAATCCGTGGTGGTGGCTTGCCACGATGCGGGAAAAGTCAAGAGACCTCTTGCATTAGCATCTCCCCTCCCGTACCACTGAGAAATCAGGCCCCGTTAGTTCACGTCCTACGTATTACTGGTCAGGGTTGAAACCGTCGCGCACACTGAGGCGTCCGATGTAGACCCCGACGGGAGATTCATGGCTCTATCCGAGCGGTTGATCGAGTGGTGTCGGGCGGGATGGCTGGCAACGATTATGTTAGGAACTTGTGTGATCCCAACCATCAGCCTTGCCCAAGATGTAGGTTCTGAGGGGACCGATGGAAATCCGGGCGCGGTGCAGGGACCGGACGTCTACGATCCCGTCGGCGCACAGCATTCTCCAGCGCAGCGGGCCGGGACGGCTGACTCGTCAGCTTCCGCGGTGCCTCCATTCGAGTTGGCCTGGGAAAGGAGACCGGGCAGGAGCTATTTGATCCCCGCGCTTGAGATTCCAGTCTATCTATTTTTGTTGAATCTCTATGATCGTCATTTCACGGAACCGAGGGAGGAGTATCGCACGACCTGGAATACCTTCCTGAGTCGTTGGACGGATTCGAAGTGGGTGCTCGACAATGATCAATTTTCGGTGAACCAGTTCCTGCATCCGTATGGCGGCACGGTCTACTACGGCTTGGCCCGATCGGCAGGCCTCAATTTCTGGGAATCATGGCTCTACGCAGGCGCAGGCAGCTTCCTCTGGGAACTGGGAGGGGAGAAAACACTGCCTTCCATCAACGACCAGATTACGACCACCTTCGGCGGAACGTTTCTCGGAGAACCGCTCTTCCGCATGGCCAATCTCCTGTTGGAAACGGACGACGAGGGCAAGCCGGGGTTCTGGCGGGAACTGGGCGCGGCGGTCATCTCCCCGCCGACGGGCTTCAACCGCCTGGTGTTCGACAGTCGGTTTGATGAAGTCTACCCGAGCCACAAACCGGCTACATTCATGCGTCTGCAGGTCGGCGGGACGCTGACGTCGAGTAGTCAAAATGTGTCTTCCAGCGTCAGAGAACGTGGGGCGGTCGGAGACGTCACGCTCGCCTATGGACTGCCAGGGAAACCCGGGTACCGCTATGCACGACCATTTGATTATTTTGACTTTCATCTCACCGCCGTGACCGCAAACACGTTGGAGAGCATCGACACCCGCGGGCTTCTGATCGGGTCAACCTATGCGCCGAATGATACCACGCGTGGAATCTGGGGGCTGTACGGGAGCTACGATTACATTTCGCCCCAGGTCTTTCGGGTATCTACTACCGCGCTGTCACTTGGAACCACCTGGCAGACGTGGCTGTCGCAGGATGTGGCGCTTCAGGGCACCGCTCTCGGTGGCGCTGGGTATGGCGCCGCGGGCAGCATTCAACGCTCGGGAGACCGGGATTATCATTACGGCGCCAGCCCGCAGGCGCTGCTGGCCCTCCGGTTGATCATGGGAGACAGAGCAATGCTCGACTTCACCGGACGGGAGTATTACGTGACCGGGATTCTCTCGCCTGAACCGCAAGGCAGGGAGAATATCATACGCGGTGACGCCTCGTTTACGCTGCGTGTGTTCGATCGGCATGGCGTCGCCCTTCGGTATGTCGTCTCACACCGGGATGCAAGTTATCCCAACATCGAGTTTCGGAATCAGACGGTCGGAGCGGTGAGTTTGATGTATGTGTTGCTTGGAGAGAGCGGCTTCGGCGCGGTGGAGTGGCGTTGAGGATTCGAACGTCGAGATCGGCATTGGCTCAAGGTGGAGCGGGGCATGCCAGGCACGGTATGGGAGTTCTCATCCCGTCGGGCTGGGCAATCATCCGCTGAGACGATTCATGATCGCGGGCCGGCCCAGATGAGATAGGGAGGTCGCTTGATCGACTCGGCAATGCGTGGATAGAGCCGGAGCGCATAATTATAGGCGTGTTCTTGCGCGCTCATGCAGGTGGAGGCCAGAAGTTGGTCCGACAGGACCCGGAAGGCTGCCTGATCGTCGGCTTGAATGACGGCGCTATACAGGGCGCATGAAAAGTCTCCCTCTTTTAAACATTGAGTGCTGATCACCAAGTGCGTTCCGTCAGCAAAGGTCATGAGCGGATCTAGATTGTTGCGACTCATCGACTCCCCTTTCGTGGCCAACCCACCGTTTTAAACTACAAAAACCGGGTAATGACCGGCAGAGCCCGTCTACACAGCTCCGGCGGATTGCTTCTCTATTGAACCCGGCCATGCCGCGGCTGTAGCAGCCGTGACCCATCATAATCCTAAACGCTGGGAAGTGGGCGGATATTGTCGTTGTGCTCCGGATCCTCAATGACGGTTGGGCTTGGGATGATCGCTGCCGCTCCGTTTAGGGTTGTTTGACCGGAGCCCTGCCAGGTCGATGAAGAGCGGCGTGGGGCCGGCGGAGGGGTGGGAGTTCACTCGTGTAAGGGTGCACATCGAAACTGGACGGCACCGTGGAGCCGTCCGACTAGGCGTCCGACCCTCCACGCGAGCAAGGCGCGAGTCTCCTGACTCTTCAGCAAAACCGGTGAGCGCTTCAATATGTGGACCCACAGGTTCACGTAGGCGCGCCACCGCCACAGATCGCGCTGGGGCATTCCGCGGGCTTTGTGAGCCACCAGCACTTCCCACCGGGACCAGTTCCGGGATTGTGCATAGATCCCCCGCAAGGTGGACCGTAACCGGATATGCAGCAACGCGTCGGCACAATAGTGGAGCTTCACGCCTGCTCGATGAAGACGCCAACAATACTCCGTGTCGAACAGGTAGGGAATACCTTCATCAAAGCCGCCGATCGCATGGTGGATCGCTCGACGGATCCCGAAATTGCCGCTTCCGGCATGCGGGAAATGGGGCGGATAAAAACTCGTTTGCAGGCCCTCCTGCTGAGGATGCTGTCCAAACGTGGCCTCCAACCAGGCCGGATTGAGTTTTCGCGTGTCGATGCGGCCAGCGACCGCCTCATGCTCCAGGAGCGCCTCGCCCATGGCCTGTACCCAGCCCGAGGCCACCTCGTCGTCGGCATCGCACAGGGCAACCGCGTCCGAGCGAGCCTCAGCCATGCCCCTGTTGAGCGCGTAAGCCTGAGACTTGCGAGCCGGAGCCGTGATGACGCGGAGCTGGGGCAGTTTCTCCCGGTAGCTCAAAACGACGTCCGTCAACGCGTCGGTGGAGCAGTTGTCGACCAGGACGATTTCCCAGGGGTACCGCCAGGTCTGACGGGTGAGTGCATCAAGTTGGGCGCCTAGCACTGCCGCCGCGTTATGACAGGGAATGATGATGCTGAGTTGTGGGGCACGGCTACCGGGAGTCATGATCTATTCTTAGGCTAATCGAACCACGGGCCGAATTACCTGGATCGATTAGGTCAATCTCGCTCGACCGTCATTTTAAACAGACTGACACTCATTACAAGCTGGGAGCTCCCCTAGTGCGAAGACGAAGTGGCGGCGGGCAGTCGGGAGCTCATCTGCCCCATGCCACCCGTGACAAATCTGAACCTATCGAATGTGTGCCAGATTGATGAGTGGAATGTAATCAGGCGAACGACGGTAGCGTATCAGGGCGTCAGCGGACCGGTGACTGGTGTCCTGTTTTCTTTTTCATCCGCCGCGGCCATGCCTTCTTGTGGAAGAATCCGGAAGTGCGTCACGGCAAAAGAGACGGATTGTCCAACGGTAAAGCGGTAACGGCGGAATTCTTCCTTATTCATGCGCGACCGGAGGATCAACCCGTCGGGAGTTTCGATTTCGAGCCGGTAGGCGACGCCGAGGAAGTAAATGTGTCGCAATTTAGCCTGTTGCCGGTACCGGGTCGGGTCTTCCGCCACCTTGAGATAGTACGGACGAAATCCTACCTGCAGCTTCAGACCATCGGCAAATCCGGGCGCCGGAAACTCGAGCGAGCCGACTTGGACCTGTTCGCGCTGCACGACTCCTTCGACGATATTCATGGACCCGATGAACCGGGCCACAAACTCCGTGGCGGGCTCTTCATAGACGTCCGCGGGAGATCCGGCCTGTTCCAGCTTTCCCTTGGAGAACACAATGATGCGACCGGAGACTTCCATCGCTTCTTCCTGATCGTGGGTCACGAACAAGCTGGTGACATTCAAGTCCGTATGCAGGCGGATCAGCCACTCGCGCAGTTCCTGTCGCACCTTGGCGTCGACAGCCCCGAAAGGCTCATCCATCAATAGGACGGCAGGGCGAGGCGCGAGTGCCCGGGCAATGGCTACGCGCTGCCGCTGCCCGCCGGACAATTGGTGGGGGTAGCGACTGCCTAATCCTTCCAGACTCATGAGCGTAAGCAATTCCAGGACGCGCTGTTCGCAGTCCCGTCGATTCCATTTTTTGATCTTGAGTCCGAACGCAATGTTATCGAACACCGTCAGATGTTTGAACAGCGCGTAATGCTGAAAAACGAAGCCGATATTGCGCTCCTGCACGGTCAGGTCATTCACCCGCTTGCCGTCGATAAAAATGTCCCCGGCGGTCGGGACTTCCAATCCGGCTATCAGCCGCAGGACGGTCGTTTTCCCGCTCCCGCTTGGCCCCAACAGGCCGAGTAGTTCTCCTTCGTGCACCACGAACGAGACGTCCCCCACTGCCGTTCCGGCACCGAACTTCTTGGTGAGCCCCCGCACTTCGATTTTCACTGGATTACTGTGCCCCCGCTTTTGCCACGGTCGTTTCTGCCCGGGCCTTGGCAATCTCCAGAATCGTTAAGATCGCGAAGGAGACCGCGAGTAGTGTCAGCGCGACAGCATTCGCCGCGACGTAATTGAAGTCGACATAACTTTGATAGATGTGCAAGGTGGCCGTTTGCGTGAGCAGAAGAATATTGCCGGAGACCACCAGCACCGCCCCGAATTCCCCGATTGCGCGCGCCACCGTGAGGGTCGCTCCATAGACGAGGCCCCAGCGGAGCGCGGGCAGCGTGACCTTTAGAAAGACCTGCCACTCGCCGGCCCCCAGAGTTCTGGCCGCTTCCTCTTCTTCGTTGCCCAACGTTTGGAGCAGGGGAGTGAGCTCCCGCACCATGAAGGGAAAGGTCACGAAAAGGGTGGCGAGGATCATGGCCGGCAAGGCAAAGAGCACTTTGATCTGCACCTCGCCGAAGAAGGTGCCCAGTAACGTGTCCGGGCCGAACAGCAAGATCAGCATGAATCCCGCGATGACGGGAGAGACGGCAAAAGGCAGATCGATAACACCACTGACCAGGGTGCGGCCCCAGAACTGCTGGCGTGCCAGCACCAATGCCGTCATGGTGCCGAAGAGGAGGTTCAGCACCAGGACGATCAGGGTGATTTCAGCCGTGAGTAAAAATCCGTGCAGCGCCTCCGGCCTTAAGATCTCGGTCCAAAACGCGGTCAGCCCTTCGCTGAAGCTTTGCCGGGCCATGTAAAAAATGGGACCGATCAGCAGAACGGAAAAATAGAACCAGACGATACCGATCAGGACCCGGCGCATACCCATACTCCAATCGCCACTGTCACAAATCTCACAGGTCACTCCAACGTCTTAGATTGCCGCGGTCGGTAGGGTTGCCTCAGCTCGACGGCTACCTCGAGTCCCGTTCCACCGAAGCCATCGTGGCACTCGTTCACCCGGCCGGCGGGTCAACCGCTCTAAAAGAAGCAGGACGAGGAAGGAGATGAGCAAAATCAGCACCGAGACGGACGTGGCGGCTTGGGGGTTATAACTTTCGATCTCTCCATAGACATAGACCGACGCGACCTGCGTCTTCATCGGGATATTGCCCGCCACAATCACGATCGACCCGAACTCGCCAAGCGCGCGTACGAAAGTCAGGAATATGCCCGTAAGCAGTCCGGGCAGGACCGAAGGAACGGTGACTTTCCAAAAGGTCAGCCAAGGGCTGGCACCCAGGGTGAAAGCCGCCTCTTCCTGATCCCGTTCCAGCCCCATCAAGACCGGCTGTAAAGAACGGATCGTAAAGGGCATCGTGACAAACAGCATAGCCAGGATGATGCCTGGCTGGTTGTACAGCACTGTCATGCCGCCCTCCTGAAGCCAGGTGCCTAGCACGCTGGTCGGGCCATAAATGGCGGCAATCATCAGCCCGGCTACCAGGGTGGGAATCGCGAAGGGTAAATCCACCAAGGCATTCAACAGCCAGCGTCCAGGAAATTCATACCGCACCAGCACCACAGCCGAGAGGGTACCAAAGATGGCGTTGATGGCCGTCGCAATGGCCGCGGTTTCTACGGTGAGCCAGAGGGCCGCCGCGGCCTGTGGGGCGGCCACGTCCTGAATGAAGCGGTCCAGCCCCGCCGCGATGGATTGCTGTGCCAGGGCCGCGAGCGGAACGAAGATCAGGAACAGCACATAGCCCACGGCGGTGGATCGCAGGGCCAACTGTAGGAGTTGATGAGAGGTCACGCGATCGCTTCGCTCACTTCTTCCTGGACACGTCCTCGACGACTCTGGTCCAGAGGCCATGGGCGCCGAACAGTTTGTTGCTCACCTGCTCCCAACCGCCGAGGTCTGCGATCGTGAAGAGGCGAGCCGGTCGAGGCAGTGCTGCCGTTGCGGAAGGAGTGGCCTCGGGATCCAACGGACGGAATCCCAATTCGAGAAAGGCTGCTTGTGCTTCCGGTCCATGCAAAAACGCGACGAAGGCATCGGCGACGTCCTTGACCTTGTGACGGTCCGCATACTTGTCCACGACCGCCGCCGGATTTTCGATCCATACGGTTTCCGCAGGCACGATAATTTCATAGGGTCGCCCACTCTTCACGCGTGGCAACAATTCATTTTCATAGGTCACGATCACGTCGCCGACCCCGCGCTCGAACGTCGTCACCGATTCCCGACCGCTCTTATCCATGACCTTCACGTTGCGCTGAAGGCGGGTCAGCAGGTCGACTGCCCAAGCATCGGCCGCCTGCGGCGAGACCGCTGTTCCCGCCGTCGGCTGCTCGGCCAATTTCAATCCGGCTCCATAAATTGCAATCACATCCCACATGGCGCCGCCGGATGTTTTCGGGTTGGGATAGAGGACTTCCACGCCCGGGCGGGTTGCATCCTCCCAGCCTTTGATCCCTTTCGGATTGCCCTTGCGCACCCCGAGCGCCACGACCGATGCCGAAATCATGCCGCCGTGAGGGGCCTTCCTCCAGTCATGCGAGATCATGCCGGCCTTGACGATCTGATCGACGTCGCCTTCGAGAGACAGCACGGCGACATCGGCGTCAAATCCTCCCATGATCGCCCTGGCCTGGGCACCGGATGCGCCGTAGGAACTGCGCACTCGCACATCCTGGCCGGTTTTCTGTTTCCAATGCCGTTGGAAGGCGGGGATGATGTGGCGTTCGTAGGCTTCTTTCGGAACACTATAGGCTGCAAGAATGAGTTCGCGGGTCTCGGCGGCCTGCACAGGTGCGAAAGACAGGCCGAGGACGGAAAACAAAATGATGAGCACCGCTGTCCAGGTCGTCAGTTTATGAACGGTCATGATGGGCATAGGATCCTTCCGCCTGCTTGGAGAGGGCAAATCGACTCAAGGTGTAATGGTCGAGAATATTGGCAATGGCATCGCGCACTTCTCCCATGGCTTCCTGAAGCGGGCAGGAGGCCTTGGTGGCGTAAGGACAGTCCGAACACTTTTGATAAGCCGTCTTACTGACACAGCTTATGGGAGCCAATGGCCCGTCCAGAATCCGGATGACTTGGCCGAGCGTGATGTCTTCCGGGGATTTGATGAGGGCGTATCCGCCCCGGATTCCACGGCGGCTCGCCAGCAGACCGGCGCGTTTCAAGGCCAGGAGGATCTGTTCGAGGAACTCTACGGGGATGTTCTGGCGTTCCGCAATCTCATGTCGCTGGAGGACAGGTCCGCCGTAGGTCTCGCAGAGTTCGAGCAGAGCCCGCAGGCCGTACTCACTTTTCTTTGAAAACTTCATGAAGAATGAATTTGTCTAGTGAGTTGCTCAAGAATTCCCAGAATAAACCAGCCCGTGTTGTGATTCAAGCGTCTCGCGCAACTCAGAGGCACAGGTCAGCATGGCCCGCTTATCGCCATGGTCATTGCAACCTATTGAAATCGGACGCTGTATTTCTTGACACCCTGTGACGGTTCTTGCTAGCTTCAGCCTGCTTTTCATGGGCCTTCATGAGCAGCCCGCTGCTAGATCTGGACATCCGGTGAATTTTCAAGAGCTCATCCTGACCCTGCATCGCTTTTGGGCCGACCGGGGATGTGTCATCCACCAGCCGTATGATTTGGAAATGGGCGCCGGGACCTTCCACCCGGCCACGTTCCTTCGTTCCCTCGGTCCTGAACCCTGGCGCGCCGCTTATCCGCAGGCCTGCCGGCGCCCCACCGATGGCCGGTATGGCGAAAACCCCAACCGCATGCAGCACTACTACCAGTATCAAGTGGTCTTGAAACCGGCCCCGGATGACATTCAGAGCCTGTACCTCGAGAGTCTCAAGCAGTTGGGTATCGACCCGAAGAAGCATGACATCAGATTCGTACAGGATGACTGGGAATCACCCACGCTCGGGGCCTGGGGCTTGGGATGGGAAGTCCGACTCGACGGCATGGAGATTACCCAGTTCACCTATTTTCAGGAGATTGGTGGCATTCCGCTCACCCCCATTACCGGCGAGATCACCTATGGGACAGAGCGCATCGCGATGTACCTGCAGCAGGTGGACAATGTCTATGACCTCTGTTGGACCGAGGGGGTCTCCTATGGCGATGTCCACCACCGCAGCGAGGTCGAGTTCTCACGGTACAACTTCGAGGAGGGGGAGGTGCCCATGCTCATGGCCACCTTCCAAGCCTTCGAAGGCGAGTGCAAACGTCTGCTGGACACCAAGCTCACATTGCCGGCCTACGACTACTGCATCAAGACCTCGCACATGTTCAATTTGCTGGACGCGCGAGGGGCGATCAGCGTCACTGAACGGACCTCATACATTGCCCGCGTGCGGGCGCTCGCGCGTCGCTGTGCGGAAGCGTACCTTGTGGACCGGGAGTCGATGGGGCACCCCTTGATCAAACAGCCTGTTCACATTGGCAGGGGAGAGACTGTCCCTGCACCGGTTACGACCAAGTAACACGCAAACCACTCGACGCCATGCCATCAAAAAAACCCGCGATAAAAAAGTCTGTCGCTCCAAAAACTCTGCTCACGACGGAGTTGCTGCTCGAAGTCGGGACGGAGGAGCTGCCCTACCAATTCGTCGGCCCGGCCCTGCGCACCCTGCACCAGGCTGCTGAGACCATGCTGACCGAGCTGCGCATCGGCTACGGGTCAATCCGCACGATGGGGACCCCGCGCCGGTTGGTACTGCTTGTGGAACAGGTTGCGTCGCAGCAAGCTTCCGCCGTGAAGGAAGCCATGGGCCCATCAAAAGCTGTGGCATTCGATCAGGCAGGTCAACCCACCAAAGCTGCTCTCGGGTTTGCCGCCGGTCAGGGAGTTCCGATCGACCAACTGCAGGTACGTCAGACTCCCAAGGGCGAGTATCTCTTTGCGGTGAAGCAGGAGAAGGGACAACCGGTCGCGGCTGTGCTAACGCAGCAGCTGCCGCAGCTCCTCGCCAAATTATCCTTCCCGAAAGCCATGCATTGGAATGAGACCGCGGTTCGCTTTGCGAGACCTGTGCGCTGGTTGGTGGCTTTGTGTGGGGGGAAGATTCTGCCGATTCAGTTCGCGGCGATCAAAGCCGGAAATGTCAGTCAGGGACACCGGGTGCTGGGTGCCAAGGCTTCCGGGGTGAAAGGCTTCACGGTGAAGTCGATCGCGCAGTACTTCAAGGATACTGAACGTCAGGGTGTGATCGTGAGTCAGGAACGGCGGCGTGCGATGATCCTTGACCAGCTGGCGTCCCTGGCCAAGGCGGCACGAGGGCATCTGCATCAGGACGACGACCTGCTCGAACAAGCGGTCTACATGGTGGAATACCCGCATACCATTCTGGGTTCCTTCAAGCCGCACTATTTGTCGCTCCCCAAGGAAATCCTGATGACCTCTATGAAGGAACACCAGGGCTACTTCTCCCTGGTGGACCAGAAGGGCGCCTTGTTGCCGAATTTCCTCGCCGTCACCAACATGAAGCTGCCCAATATGCAGTTGATCCGCGAAGGCAACGAGCGGGTGCTGGCGGCACGTTTAGCGGACGCCAGGTTTTTCTTTGACGAAGATCGTAAGACGTCGTTGGGCATCCGGCTGGCGAAGCAGCAAGCTGTGACGTTCCACCAGAAGCTTGGTAGTCTGCATCAGAAAACGCAACGCGTCATCGCGATGGCGGACCATCTCGGCAGGCAACTCGGCGACGACCGGCTGATTCAGGATTGCCGGCGGGCGGCGGAGCTCAGCAAGGCTGATTTGCTGACCGGCATCGTCGGAGAATTTCCAACCCTGCAAGGCCTCATGGGCGGTGAGTATGCCAAGCATGACGGCGAGTCCGCGGCTGTCAGCGCGGCCATCCGGGAGCAATACATGCCTCGCGCGATGGAAGGTGAGTTGCCGGAGTCGTTGGCTGGAAAGGTCTTGTCGATTGCCGATCGGCTGGACAGTATTGTGGGCTTCTTTCTCGTCGGCCTGGTTCCGAGCGGATCTGAAGATCCTTTTGCCCTCCGCCGGCATGCCACCGCCATCGTGCGCATCCTGATCGAAAGTAACCTGCGGGTGAACATGGCTCAGGCCATCCGGCATGCGGAGGAAGCGCTGCGTGAGCAGGAGGTCAAGGCGGCCTCACAGCCAGTCAAGGGGGGTTCGCCGGATGTGATCGGGTTTCTGTTCGAGCGGGTGCGTTTCTATGGGAAGAGCGCACGACAGCTTCGTGACGACGTCATGGAAGCTGTGCTGAGGTCGGCCGATCGCCAGGTCATCGACCTCGTGGACCTGTTCGACAGGATGAAAGCGTTGCAAGAGATTACCCTGCGGGCGGAGTTTGATCCCTTGATCGTCGGGTTTAAACGCGCGCATCGACTCACCGAAAAGGAACAGTGGGATCGCCAACCGGTAGAGGTCGGGTTATTTCGGGAGGCTGCCGAAGCCGCCCTGCACGAAGCGCTTCAGAAGAGTCAGGGGCAGTACTCCGCTGCGATGGCCGGCGGAAATTATGGGCACGCGCTCGACGTGCTGGTTCGAATGAAAGGTCCCATCGACGACTTTTTCAATGCCGTCATGGTGAATGCCGAGGATCCCGCGGTGCGTGCAAACCGGCTGTCGCTGCTCAGAGGCGTCGATGATTTGTTCATGTCGTTCGCTGATTTCTCCCAGATTATGGTACAAGGGACTTAGCGAATGGTGAGCCTTTGGACTCCACGTCAGCGCGTTTCTCTGAGCCGCCCGACGCAGAAGCCTCAGCCGAGCTAAGGGCAAAAAAGGTCCGGCGATTTGCGTCCGGCATCAGCGTCGTCATGATGGTGGTGTGCAACGCGGTATTTCTCTTCGGCATCTGGGTGACCGGCGTCAACTTCGAACGGCTGGTGCGGACACCGGATATTTATGACTCCAAACACGACATTTGTTTGCGGTTGGCCTACCGGCAGGTTCCCGGCGCGGCGAATCCCGTCCAGTTCTGTTCGGAGTGGCTCAACCTTTCGGATGAAACAGGAACAACCCATACTTTTCAGAAAGAAACAGAGATCAAGCAGGGTGCTGACGGCAAGTTCTATTTCGATTATGGACCGTTCGTGGACTACCGGCTCTTTGCGGTCGGCGCGTTCGTGGTGGGAATCATCGTGTGCGGCATTCGTGTCACGAGGCATCTCGTAAACCGCTACCGCATGCGATTGGAAGCCGCCGCCCGTCATTCGGTCCCGACTCATTGACCTCATAGCAGAAGGAGAGCGTCGCGTGGCCAAGAAATACGTCTATTATTTTGGAGATGGCAAGGCCGAGGGCACCGGCAACATGAAAGAGCTCCTCGGCGGCAAGGGCGCAGGCCTGGCCGAGATGACGAACCTCAAGGTGTCCGTTCCACCCGGTTTTACGATTTCAACCGAAGCCTGCGTGGAGTACTACAAACGGGGCAAGGCTTATCCGCCCGGCATGATGGACGAGGCGCTGCAGGCGCTCAAACGGGTCGAGCGGTCTCTGAAGGCCGGCTTCGGCGATCCGGATAACCCGTTGCTGGTTTCCGTGCGGTCGGGCGCGCGTGCCTCGATGCCCGGGATGATGGACACGGTGCTGAATGTGGGTCTGACGACCACGACGGTGCACGGACTGGCGCTCAAGACCAAAAATGAACGCTTCGCTCAGGACAGCTACCGCCGCTTCATCGGCATGTTCGGCAGCATCGTGATGGGAGTCAATCGCGAGCATTTCGAAGACATCCTGAAGCACAAGAAGCGGGATCTGGGCGTGACGCAGGACACGCATCTCGATGCCAAGGCGCTCAAGGAACTCGTGATCCGCTTCAAGGAACTGGTGAAGGAGGAGACCAAGCGGGATTTTCCTGACGATCCGCTCGAACAGTTGCGCATGGCGATCGATGCGGTGTTTTCCTCCTGGTACGGCGCGCGCGCCGTGACCTACCGGCGACTGTACAATATCCCCGAGACGTGGGGAACAGCCGTGAACGTCGTGGCCATGGTGTTCGGCAACATGGGTGAAACGAGCGGGACCGGGGTGGCGTTCACGCGCGACCCGGCTACCGGCCAACGGAACTTCTTCGGTGAGTGTTTGACGAACGCGCAGGGAGAAGACGTCGTAGCCGGCATCCGCACTCCGCTTCCTGTCCGGGAACTCGAAAAGTACATGCCGCAGGCCTACAAGGATCTCGAAGCGACCTATAAAAAACTTGAACGCCATTACCGCGACATGCTTGATCTGGAATTCACCATCCAGGAAGGCAAGCTCTACATGCTTCAGACGCGGGTCGGGAAACGCACCGGTGTCGCGGCCGTTCGAATTGCGGTGGATATGGTGAAGGAAGGCCTGATTTCAAGGAAAGAAGCGCTGCAGCGCATTGGGCCTGACCAACTGTCGCAATACCTGTATCCGATTTTTGACGCGAAGGAAGAATCCCGCTGCACGGCGCTCGGAAAAGGGTTGCCGGCCGGTCCCGGAGCCGCCGCCGGGAAAATCGCGCTCACGGCTGATCGCGCGGTAGATATGAAGGCGGCAGGGGACCGCGTGGTGCTCGTGCGGCAGGAAACCAGTCCCGATGACATTCATGGCATGAATGCCGCCTTGGGATTCTTGACCGCCCGTGGCGGCATGACGTCGCACGCCGCGGTGGTCGCGCGACAGATGGGCAAGGTGTGCGTGGCGGGGTGCGATGCCATCGAAGTGGTGGACAACCAGACCGTGCGGATCGGTACCCAGACGTTTCGTGAAGGCGAGTACCTGTCGGTCAATGGCTCGACCGGCAATGTCTACGCGGGCGATATTCCCGTCGTAGAGTCCGAAGTCATTCAAGTGCTGCAAGGGAAAATGGAAGCCTCGGCGTCCGAAAAGTATCAGATGTTTGAATCGGTCCTAAAGTGGGCCGACGGGGTGCGCCGGCTCAAGGTCCGTGCGAATGCGGACGTGCCGGATCAAGCCCGTATCGCACGGAGTTTCGGCGCCGAAGGAATCGGACTGTGCCGGACGGAACATATGTTCTTTGCCGAAGACCGCATCCAAATCATGCAAAAGATGATTCTGGCGCGAAAACGCGAAGAGCGGGAAAGTTATCTCGACCAGTTGTTGCCGCTGCAGAAGCAGGATTTCATCGGGCTCTATCGTGAGATGAAAGGCTTTCCGGTCACGATCCGTCTGCTCG
The DNA here is from genome assembly GCA_963846575.1 of uncultured Nitrospiraceae bacterium. GTDB lineage: Bacteria > Nitrospirota > Nitrospiria > Nitrospirales > Nitrospiraceae > Nitrospira_A. The sequence continues at coordinate 825,937 of CAWJWJ010000002.1, forward strand.
ATCCACCGCTCCACGAATTTCTGCCGAAGCGCGAGGAACTCATGGTCGAGATCGCACAGCTGGAACTGACCAGCGGCGCCCCATCGGTGCTCGAAGAGAAGAAGCGTCTGCTGGCCCGGGTGGAAGAGCTCCACGAGTTTAATCCGATGCTCGGTTTGCGCGGGTGCCGTCTGGGTATTACCATGCCGGAAATTACGCGCATGCAGGCCCGCGCCATTATCGAAGCGGCCTGTGAGCTGGCGAAAGAAGGGACCAGGATCGTTCCCGAGATCATGATTCCTCTGGTCGGCATGGTCTCGGAGATGAAGGCGCAAAAGGATCTCGTGCGGGAGGTCGCGGCGGAGACGATGAAGCGGTACAACGTGAAGCTCTCGTACCTCGTGGGGACGATGATCGAGCTTCCGCGCGCCGCCGTGACGGCTGACCGCATCGCGGAGGAGGCCGAGTTCTTTTCCTTCGGGACGAACGACCTGACGCAGACGACATTTGGATTCTCGCGTGACGATGCGGCCAAGTTCATCGACTTTTACAAGACCGCCAATATTCTCGATACCGATCCCTTTGCCGTGCTCGATCGGGAAGGGGTCGGATCACTGATGCGCACGGCCATCGTCGGCGGCCGCAAGACCCGTCCCGCCATCAAATTGGGTATCTGCGGCGAACACGGCGGAGATCCGAGTTCCGTGGAGTTCTGTCATCAGTTGGGTCTCGACTATGTGAGCTGCTCGCCGTACCGGGTCGGAATTGCGCGATTAGCCGCCGCTCAGGCGGCCTTGGCCGAAGCTGAAACGGTGAAAACCAAGTCAAAGAAAGCCACGCCGAAGACAGCCACGCCGGCTGTCGCCCGGCGGAAAGCGACCAAGCCAAACGCCGGCAAGGCCGTGAAAAAGGCTGCGAAGCATGTGGCCGTGAAGGCTCGTCCCGCGAGCAAACGCGTCACCGGCCGCCCCAAGCGTACGAAACGGTGAGGTCCTCCGCACGCGATCTGGAGTACATGACCTTGGCCCTCCGTCTCGCGGCGAAGGGCCGGGGCCACACCAGCCCCAATCCCATGGTCGGCGCAGTTGTCGTCAGTCGCGGTGAAATTGTAGGCCAGGGCTCCCATCGCAAGGCTGGTGGACCGCATGCTGAGGTCATCGCCTTGAGTCAGGCCGGCTCACGCGCCAAGGGCGGCACGCTCTTCGTCACCCTCGAACCGTGCAGCCACCTGAAGAAACGGACCCCGCCCTGCGTCCCGCTCGTCGTGAAGTCAGGCGTCCGCCGGGTCGTCGTGGCGATGGTCGATCCCAACCCACAGGTAAAGGGTCGTGGCGTTGCGCAGCTCACTCGAGCGGGCATGAAGGTCGAGGTCGGCTGTGCCGGGCCTGAAGCCGAACGGATGAATGAAGCCTACATCCATTGGGTACAGACCGGCCGCCCCTTCACGATCCTAAAAGCCGGAATGACGCTCGATGGAAAGATTGCGACAGCGGCCGGGGAATCTCAATGGATCACCGGTGAGCGAGCCAGGGAGCAGACCCACCAGTTACGCGCCGGTGTCGATGCGATCCTGATCGGCGTCGGGACCCTTTTGCGAGACAATCCCTCCCTGACTGCCAGGATTTCTGCCGAGCCCTTCCGGCTGGCTACAAGACAACCGCTGCGCATCGTGGTGGACAGCCGGTTACGTACTCCCATCGGGGCTGCGGTCCTTCGGCAGCAAGAGATCGCGCATACGCTGATCGCCACGACCGCTGCGGCTTCAGCGAGAAAAATGGAGCTGCTGAGGCGGCGGGGCATCGATGTGTTGGTCATGCCTAAGGCAGGCGCCCAGGTCGATTTGAGTACCCTGTGGATGCGACTGGGGCAATTGGGCGTGACCAGTTTGCTGGTTGAAGGCGGAAGCGTCCTCAACGGCGCGGTGCTTCGGGCGAGGCTTTGCCAGCGGCTGATGTGTTACGTGGCGCCGCTGATCTTTGGTGGGCAGGATGCCAGGGGCCTGTTCGGAGGACGAGCTGCGCGCCGCCTTCGAGATGCTGTCGCGCTCAGGAATCTACGCATCGAGCCGGTGGGGCGTGATATGCTGATCCAGGCTGATTTTTCCGCTTCCTAGGAGCATCGTGCGACTTCTTATCCGGCTCTGGCCAGCAGTGTCTCCCCGGGTCTGGTTTCTGCTCGTCCTCTCAAGCCTCTTCCTCGGTACCTTTCCGATACTTCACGCCGCGGAGGAACGTTCCACAACGGACCTCGGCGCGAAACTGTGGCAATACATCGCGGCCAAGGATGGTGAGCAGGCCGACACAGAGCTCGCCGCGATCCTTCGACGTGAGGACGCGACCCTACACACAGTACAGGAGCTGTTGCGAAAGGGCCGCCCCTATACTGCTCAGCCGTTGGGCGCATCGCCGGATGAACAGGTCGTGGTGAGGGACCGGACCTACCGGTATAGTCTCTCAATCCCGCAAACGTACGAACCGACCAAAGAGTACGCGCTCGTCGTCTGTCTGCACGGTGCGGGCTTCACCGGCGAGGCCTATTTGGATCGATGGAAGACAAGGCTGGGTGAGGGGTACATTCTTGCGTGCCCGACATATCCTGCCGGCGCCTGGTTTACCAGGCGCGCTGAAGATCTGGTGTTAGCGACAGTGCGGGCCGTGCAGGAACGCTACCGGATCGATCCCAATCGGATTTTTCTCAGCGGCATGTCCAACGGCGGAATCGGCGCCTGGCTGATCGGCATGCATCACGCAACCCTCTTTGCCGGGCTCGCCCCGATGGCCAGCGGGATCGACGATGTGCTGTTTCCTTTTCTGGAAAACCTCCGTGCAACGCCGGTCTACATCATTCACGGATCGCAAGATCAAGTCATGCCGGTGGAACTGAGCCGGAAGCTGGCGGGCGAGCTGAAAAACCTCGGCTATCCGTTTGTGTATCGCGAGCATGACCGCACACACGCCATGGCCGGCGGCCATTTTTTCCCGCGTGAGGAACTACCCGACCTCATAAAATGGTTCGACGCACAGCATCGCAATCCGGCCCCCAAAGCCCTGACAGTGGTTCGTGATGCCAGCCACCTCTTACCATTCGGATGGATACGGATTGATGCAACGGATCAGATCGCTTCTTTCACAGAGGAGCTGATTGACCAGCGCAATGACAGCATTCGGCAACGCAGTTATGCCCGGTTGACCGTCACCGTGACGGGTCCCAATCGAATCGAGGTGCGCACCGACCAGGTTCGTCGATATACGTTGTTCCTCAATGAGGACCTCGTCGACCTGTCGAAGCCGCTCACCATTGTGACGAACGGCCAGACCTCCTTTGAAGGCACCGTCGTTCCCCGGATCGAAACATTGCTGCGGCAAGCTCATCTCCGGCAGGATTTTGGACAACTCTTTCCCGCTTCTATCACTATCGCCGTGCCGCAGCATCCTTCATGAACGGGCCGCGACCGGTTGTGCGACGGAGCTGTTCACTCGTGCTCGTCTTGACCGTCGCGCTTGCGGCACCGTTGTCTGACGGGCGAGCCGAGCCGGCGACCTGCACTCTTCCCTTACAGCATGCGGGCCTGACATTTCCATTGGAGCGGGTGCATCCGACCTGGACTTGCCGGATGTACCCGGTCGTCAGTCACTACACGACGGCGACGAAAATCGGACCAATGCGCACTCCGTTACCCGAACGTATTTTTCTGTACCTGCTGACCCATCCGGTGATGACCGCGGCCCTCGTCAATCGCCTCGATCTGGGCCTGTACAAGGCGGAGATGCGGGACGGAGAGGAATTTTGGGCGACCGATGGGGAGGGCACCGAAGGAATCATAAACCCGGTCTTTCAAGACCCCACGACAAAGATATACATTGCGCAGGGCAGCCACGACGGAAGACTATTGCCGAAGGTGACGGGCAAAGCCGTGGTGCTGCTCAGGCTTCAGCCGGTCACGGACAGCCGTGGTATCGAATCGATGGACAGCACGTTGGTCGCCTATCTTCGGCTCGACAATCGATTCCTGTCAGGCATCTTGTCGCTACTACGCCCGCTGATCGATAGTGTAATGAACCGGCAGTTGGTCAAGGCATTTGATGCGGCTCGCCTGCTGGGCGGGGCGATGCGCGAGCACCCCGAGCGGGTATTGTTCGAGGCGACGGACCCGCCCGCCCTGCCGGACGAAGAGGTGGCCTTCTTGAAACAGGCTCTCGCCAGTCTGCACAACCCCGCCGTACCCTCCCGGCCCACGCCATGACAACTTTCTGACCGATGGACCCCAATACAAACCGGACACAATTATGCTGCGCTCGCATCATGGTGGCTTGAGCAGATGAAGGACTCGGCGTATGGCCTAGCGGCGTTGGAGCGCGCCCTCACATTTGTTGCACCGGGCGGCCAGGCACTGGACGTCGGCTGCGGATGCGACGGGCGGTTTCTGCACCTTCTTCTGGAGCGAGGATTTCAATGCACGGGTCTCGACATTTCGAGGGATGACTGCGTTGGCGAAGCCCCGGCATCCTCAAGCGACGTTCGTGGTGGACGGTATGTGCACGTGGCCGCTCCCGCGGCAGTACGATGTGATCGCGGGGTGGGACAGTACGGTTCATTTCCCTCTCGACCGTCATGAGCCCGTGCTCCGACAGCTCTGCGAAGGCCTGTCGAAGGGCTGTGTGCTGTTGTTGACCTGTGGTGGAGCTGCAGCGGACGAACGCAGCCAGGGGGAATTCGGCGGGACACGATTCGAGTACAGCTCACTGGGTGTTCCCGAGTTTGCGCGGCTGCTCTGGGGTTTCGGCTGTGCCATCCGACACCTGGAATATGATCAATATACTGAGAACCATGTTTATCTTATCGCCGCAATACTCTAATGGCAGTCGGCCAGGTGCCGGTGTCGGTTTCGCCGGTAGCGGACGAATCGATTCAGTCAATCCGTCCTGGCCTCTGATCGGCGAGGGGGAATTTGACGCCCCTATGAGGTCTAAATGACCACCGGCCGCAGCTTTTTCTACCTCTGCACCATCGGGATATTCTGTTTTATCAGTTACAACCTCATTCGCATGCCGGTGCTGGCTTTGTTCGCCGAATCACTGGGTGCGGGCCCGGAGCGCATCGGGTTGATCGTGTCCGTGTCAACGCTTACGGGAGTGCTGTTGAAATTACCGTCCGGTGCCCTCTCCGATATCTACGGACGCAAGCTGTTGCTACGAGTCGGGGTGGTGGCGTTTGGGCTGCCGCCCTTCATCTATCCATTCGTATCAGACCTGGATGTGCTGACGGGACTTCGATTCGTCCACGGTCTGGCGACGGCTATTTTTGCCCCGAGTGCGCTGGCAACCGTGGCAGACCTCTATAAGGAGCGACGCGGCAAAGCGATGGGTACCTATACGGCCTGCACCCAGTCCGGCGCACTGTTGGGTCCCTTTTTGGGCGGGTGGTTGGTATATACGGCCGGTTTCTCTACCGCGTTTGTCACCGCCGGCCTGTTCGGTTGCATTGCGATCCTGATCTTTTTCAGCCTCCATTTGAACGAGCCTCCGCCACGAGTGAGGGAGAGGGGCCTGGCTCCCGTTCTGACCGAAATGGGCAAGGGGTTCATTGCCGTCGCACGCAACCGCCGAGTCTTGATTACCAGTTCCACGGATGCGGCGAAGATGATTGCCAACGGCGCCTTGATGGCGTTTCTCCCGCTCTATGGACTGTCCGTGGGACTCAACGCTGGCGAAGTCGGCTTGTTGTTCAGCGTGCAGGCCGTGACGTCCTTTTTCTCCAAGCCGATCATGGGACGTGTCTCGGACCGGGTGGGTCGACAGCCGTTAATCGTAACCGGGCTGGCCATCTGCGCCGCGACCTTTGTTAGCATGCCTTATGTAGGTTCGTTTGCCACCCTGTTGCTGCTCTCGTCTGGATTCGGCTTCGGGGAGGCTGTTGTTTCCTCCTCGTCTGCCGCGCTGGTGGCGGATAGTTCGGAGTTCAAACGGCTTGGGGCGGGGATGGGCATGCAAGGGATGGTGATGGACATCGGCCACGCCAGCGGTCCCCTGTTGGCGGGTATCCTGATCGCTCGCGCCAGCTACCAGAGCGCGTTTGCCGTCATTGCGGGCCTCCAAATTGTGGCCGCCGTCGCCTTTTGGGCCACGATGAGGAAATGTCCCCGGTAGTGTTATAATGCCGCCGCATTTTTCTGAGGGACATCACATTTTTCAAAAGGACGTTTGACAAATGGATACGGATTTTCTCGAGATTGTGCAACGCGCCATTGCGGCGGTTGGTGCCCTTGGACTGCTGAGTTTTTGTCTGTATCTACTGAACCATCGCAAAGGAAGTTAAGGTATGTTCAGCGGTATCGTGGAAGAAGTGGGCGCGGTCTCCCTCCAGAACAGGGGCTTGGCCGGGACCCGTCTGACCATCATGGCCTCGACGATCATGGGGGACCTCATCATCGGTGCCAGCGTCAGTGTGAACGGCACCTGCCTCACTGTGGTGGCAAGAACGGATCACGATTTTTCTGTAGATGTCTCGCCGGAAACGCTTCAGGCCACGACTCTAGGTAGTCTCGCATCCGGTTCGCCCGTCAACTTGGAACGGGCCATGAAACTGAACGATCGGATCGGCGGGCATATGGTATCCGGGCACGTCGATGGGATCGGGGCGCTCCGCAGCCGGCACCAGGACGGCAATGCGCTGATTCTGGAGGTAGAAGCGCCCAAGGATATCCTGCGCTTGTGCGTGGTCAAGGGATCGATCACGGTGGATGGTATCAGTCTTACCATCAACGAGATCACCGAGCGGTCATTCGTGGTCTCGATCATTCCCCATACCGCCAAAGTCACCACGCTTGGTTTGAAGCAGGTGGGCGACCAGGTAAATCTCGAATCGGACCTCATCGGCAAGTACGTCGAACGCCTGCTGCAGGAACGCGGCATCCTCCCGCCCAAACCGGCCCCGGTCATCGATAAGGATTATTTAAAGAGGCGGGGATTGCTCTAATTACGATGACACGTCGCACGGAGATCGCGTGATCAGTAGGCGCGCAGTGTTCGGTTGCCTGGCTGTCCTTGTCATGTTTTCCGGCTGTGCGGCGCCTGGAGTCGTTGCAACCAGCGATCCTGGTCAAAAATTGAGAGAGGCCTATGCATTGTTCGAGAGGAAGCATCGGCCGGTTCCGGCCGAACGCCGGATTCGGGAAGCCATTTCAATATACGAAGAGAACCAGGACGATCTTGGTTTGGCGGAAGCCCACCGCGCCTACGGATTGTTCTTCCGGTCGCGCGCCGTCGAAGAATGGCGCGAACACTATGAAGGAGGATTTCTGGAACCTGGCGCCGCTTTTGCGAACAGGTTCGAAAAGTCCGTCGGACATTTCAGCAGGGCGGCGGAAATCCTAGACCGGCACCAGCGACATGATCGGCTCGCTAATATCTATCTGAATGGCGCCATTACGTATGAAATACATCATCAGCCTCAGCAGGCTTGTGACTGGTTCAGCAGAAGCCTCGAGAGCAACGAACGTTATTTGAAAGAGCATCCCGACGCAACGATCGATTTGCCCGATGGGTTTGCCTCGTTTGAGGCGTTTGTGATTTCCAGGAAAAATAATCTGCAGTGTCTGCCGGATAGGCGTAACTGAGAAAACTCGGACTCTCAATCCCTGCAGTCCTGTCCTGCAACGATCCCGCCTTGTCATTGAGGAGGGAATTTTGTCCCGACACTCACCCCGATTACTCGTTCCGGATGTATCACTCCGCTGGGGAGGTTGGACGGCTATCGCGCAATCCCCCACCCAGGGTCTGCCTCCACCGCTGCCTGCGCATGCCGGCGTGCTGGTACGTCCGTCCTGTCTCAGACGGTCGGTCAGGCCCTAGCCGTCTCTCGCTTATTTCACCACGAATACCTTGGAGTCTTCGCCGGAAGCAGTGGTGACCGTCGTCATGGCCAGGCCTTTGCGCTTACCGCTCGGCACGGTGGCTGTGATTTGAGTGTCACTCTCGAATTTGAACGTGGCGGGGTAACCGGGTCCGAACGATACCGAGCGCAGGCAGTCGGCAGGACCGAAGTTCTTACCGGCAATCGTCACCTTGTCACCGGCTGTCCCTTCATCCGGCGTCATCGACGCGATTATCGGCGCTTCACCGTAACAGGCCTGGCCCTTGGCTGCCGTTTCCGCGGAGCTATATTTGGGCGCCGGGGCTTTAGTCGTGGGGGCCGCAGCGGGTGTGGCCTTCTTTTCTCCGCCCTTTGAGGTGGGTTTCTTCTCGGGAGCCTTCTTGACCACTGGCGCCTTGCTCGCGGCCGGTGGCGTGGCTTTTTCAGCCGGCCTCTTTGCGTCCTCCGCTGCAGTCGCATAGGACATCCCGCCCAATAACATGATCCCTAGTGCCGCCGCGACCACGATGCCCTGTCCGTTTCTCAGCCTCTGCATGACCAGCCTCCCTGCATACCGTTAAAAAATCGTGGCCCGACTGAACCAGAACCGGTTCAGTCCTCAATGGTCGAAATGTCGCCGACATCCTGTCCCAATTCTTTGGCTTTGAGTACCCGCCGCATGATCTTTCCCGAACGTGTCTTCGGTAACGATGCCACTATGTCGATTTCCTGCGGGACTGCGATTTTCCCAAGTTCCTTCAGTACCTGATTTTTAAGCGATTGGACTAGTTCCTTCGAATCCTCATATCCCTGCTTCAATATGACAAAGGCCTTGATGGCTTCGCCCGCCGTGCGATGCGGTTTGCCGATCACTGCGGCTTCGGCGACGGCCTCGTGACTTACGAGTGCGCTTTCGACCTCCGCGGTCCCGATGCGATTGCCGGCCACTTTGATCACATCGTCCGCTCGACCCATGAACCACATGTAGCCGTCATTGTCCTTCCGGCAGACGTCGCCCGCCGTATAACAATTGGGAATCGTATTCCAGTACACTTTGTAGCGGTCGGGATCTTTGTAGATTGTCCGCATCATCGAGGGCCAAGGCTGCCTGATAACGGCGAAGCCGCCGGCATTGTTGGGCAGGCTCCGGCCTTCCTTATCCACCACGTCGGCCTCAATGCCGAGAAAAGGTCTGGTCGCGGACCCCGGTTTGAGGGGTACGGAAGGGAGCGGAGTTATCAGAATGGAGCCGGTCTCGGTTTGCCACCAGGTGTCCATGATGGGTTTGTTGCTTCCGGTGACGCGGTAAAACCATTCCCAGGCCTCCGGGTTGATCGGTTCCCCGACGCTGCCGAGAATGCGCAAGCCGGAGAGATCGAATTTTTTCGGCCACTCTTCGCCGTATTTCATCAGGAGGCGAATGGCAGTGGGGGTCGTGTAAAAAATCGACACGCCATATCGTTCGATGAGATCCCACCAGCGGCCGGGGTTCGGGTAGTCGGGCTTACCCTCGGCCATGAGGACCGTGGCGCCGTTCAAGAGCGGACCGTAGACGATGTAACTGTGTCCAGTGACCCAGCCCGGATCCGCCACACAAAAATAGACGTCTTCTTCCTTGAGGTCGAAGACGTACTTCGTGGTGATGTAGGTGCCGACCATATAGCCACCGTGAACATGCACCACGCCCTTCGGTTTCCCCGTGGTTCCCGACGTATACAGTATGTACAGCGGGTGTTCTGCGTCGAGCGGTTCAGCGGGACAGACAGCGGTCTGTCCTTTGAGCCAATCCTTCCAATCGATTTCCTTCGGCTCGATGAGCGCGATTCCCTGCGCCTCTCGACGCACCACGACGACCTTCTCGACCGAGGGGCAGGATCGTACGGCATCGTCGACGACGCCTTTGAGGTTAATGGTTTTCCCACGATCGTAGCCGACGTCCGCTGTGATTACGACGCGCGCCTCAGCGTCTTGAATGCGGCTCGCGAGGGCGGGGGCGCTAAAGCCGGAATACACGACACTGTGGATGACCCCAATCCTGGCACAGGCGAGCATGGCCACGACCTGTTCGGGAATTTTAGGAAGGTAGATGGTGACACGATCGCCTTTCTCCAGCCCGAGTGCCTTGAGGGCATTCGCGCAGCGGTTGACCTGACGCAGCAACTCTCCATATGTGAAAATGCGTTCTTCGCCGTTCTCTCCCACCCAAATGACGGCAACCTTGTTCCGGCGCCAACCGTTGGCGTGGCGATCCAGACAGTTATAGGCAATGTTGCAGGTCGCTCCTACAAACCACTTGGCCCAGGGATAGTTCCACTCCAGGATGCGGTGCCACGGCGTAAACCATTCCAATTCTTTGGCGACGCCGCTCCAGAACCCTTCCGGGTCTGCGATAGAGGCCTTGTAGGCCTGGTCATAGTCTTGAATATGCGCCGCTGCCTTTGTGCGGGCGGTCGGCTGAATGATGCGGCCCTCCTTCACGAGGGTATCGATCTTCTCGTCCATATGCGTCGTGCCTCCACAATGCGCAAGCCTCTTGCGCGCGCGTTCATTCGTGGCTGGCATTATGCGGATAGGCCTGAGGAACTGCAACCCTTCGCCTTGTGAGGGAGGCGTGACTGAATAGCGGCGAGACCGCATGGTATAAGGACAAGGGCTTACTCTGCTTTCTTGACAGTCGAGGCGAGACGAGGGTAGGCTGAAACCGTCGCACCTCACCGGATGCACTTGTGATGTCCTCACTAATACCTCACCGTTTGTTTCGAATTGCCGTCTGTCTCTTTTTTCTGGGTATTGCCGGAATATGGGGGAGCGGATCCGATGGCCTTGCCCAATTGGGAAAGCCGGAGGGACTTTATTATAAGTCCTGGGCCGTAGTCGTCGGCATCGAGAACTATCTCGTAGTGCCGAAAGTGCCCGGGGCGTTGGAAAGCGCCTCCGCCGTAGCCGGGGCTCTGCGAGGACTCGGGTTCGATGAAGTAATTGAACTCCGGGATAAGGACGCGAGCTTCAGGCGTCTGACGCAAATTCTCAACGACTACCTGCCGAGAAAGGTCGGGAGACAGGACCGGGTCGTGCTGTTTTTTGCAGGTCACGCCGGCATCGCGCAAGAATCCCCGTCCACTGAACTGGGCTACTTCGTTCCCTGGGATGCCCAGCTGACCAACACCAGCAAGACCATTACGCTGGATCAATTAAAAGAATTCAGCCGGCGATCCGCTTCAAAACACATGCTCTTGCTCTTCGATGCCAACCTCCGAGGCTGGGAAGTGACCGCGCCGCAACCTCTGTCGTTGGAGGGACGATTATCTCCCGAAGATGACACGGAAAAACGGGCTATCCAAGCGCTGACCTCCGCCGTGAACGCTGAAACGGTGGCACACAGTTCGGGAGTGAGTCCATTTGCCAGCGCGTTGGTTGCCGGTATGACGGGTTCGGCGGACCTCAATAAGAATGGCTGGGTCATGGCTAGCGAACTAGCGGCGTATGTGACGCAGACAGTGGAATCTGCCACCAAGGGGGCACAACATCCTCAGTTCGTTCAATTGGAGGGGGAGGGGGATGTCGTACTCATCGAGGGAAAGAAAGCGTTGTTTCATCTTGGGAGCGACCCGACGAGCGAGGCCGATCGATTAAAGGCGGCCCGCACACAATATGAACAGGCATTCGCCTTGCTCGAGCAGCACAAATCGGCTGAGGAGGCCCTGGAGCGGTTGAACCGTGCGATTGCCTACGACCCGTCATTTGGAGATGCTTATGTGCTGAAAAGTTACGTGCGGCTCGAGGTCTTGCCGAACCTGGAAGAATCTCTGGCGGCTGCGCGAGCGGCCGTTCAATATGCTCCTCAGAATCCGGATTCGCATTACTCGCTTGGACTTGCCTTGGAGAAGAAGACGCAGTTTCGCGAGGCCGAGGCCGCCATGCAGCAGGCGCTCGCCGTCAACCCGGCCTATGCGGATGTGTACCTCTCGCTGGGTACGCTGTACGCCGACCACTTGAATGAGCCGCAGAAATCGGTCGACGCGTTTCGCCGGTACATTGAGTTAGGTGGACAAAATGAGCGTGCGGCCGGCGCCGTGCAAGGCGGTAATTCCTCGACCGGGAAGCCAGGACCTTAGTCTTTCCCACCACCTTTTAAGTAACCCAGTCCGATTTTCAACGCACGGCGCGTGATTTCCGGCCAACGTGCTTGGGGGTACTCGGCCAATACCGCCGCTGCTTTTGGATCCTGGATATCGAGTTGCACGACTTTGATGATACCGTCTTCGATTTGAACATCTGCCATGGGCTGGTCTCCTCCGGTAATTTCTGTTTCCTGTGGTCAGTGAGTCCATCAACCGGATAAGTTGTTGCGCGTTGACTCTCCTCAGGGTGCATGTTAGCATAAAAAAACCTGAATTTTCGCGCAATTGTGTGCCTGTCACAATTGAACCTCGCACGTCTGACACTTTCATTTTGCATCTCGCCCGCGAAGCTGAGCCGTCAGCTCTCACATGCGTCACACCAAGGAGGAATCGTATGAGCAGAGTAGGGGGGGCTTTCTCGAGATGTGCCTTGAGCGCCCTGGCGCTCGCATTGTTGATCGGGCTGGCTGCTTGTGGTGGTCCACCCAACTGGGTCAAAAACGGGTCGGGCGCCTATAACGAAAAGAACGACAAGTCATTTTACGGGGTGGGCTCCGTGGTGGGCGTGCGGAATGAACCGTTAGCGTGGGATACAGCCGAGAACCGGAGCCGCGCCGAAATTGCCAAGACGTTTGAAACCTACACCGCCTATCTCATGCGAGACTATGCCGCTTCGACGACTGCCGGAGATTTTTCTCGTAACAGTGAGGAACAGAACATCGAACGAGCTGTGAAGACCTTCTCCGCCGTGACTCTGAACGGGGTGAAGCCGATGGCTCGATACCATGACGAAAAATCCGGTGCCTACTATGTTCTGACGAAACTCAGCCTCGAAGACATGAAAAACAATCTCGAGCAGGCGAAGGAGTTAAACGGGCAGGTCCGCGATTTTGTACGGAAGAATGCAGACCGGTTGTTTGATCGTCTTGAAAAGGAAGAGGATAAGCGGGCGACTAAATAATCAGACGGTGCATCGACGACGTTGCAATGGGTGGTCTGGAGGAGATGGAATGATGGAGCCGTGCAAGCGTTCACTGGGCCTGGCAGTCGCGACGATGGTGCTCTTGTCGTCGGCCGCCTCTCTGACCGGTTGCGGACACGAAACGAAAGTGACTCGCGTGGATACCGGCGTCGTCACGGATTTAAGCGGACGTTGGAACGATACGGATTCCCAGACGGTGGCGCAGGGGATGGTGAAGGAGGCGCTGTCCAACCCATGGCTCGCAAACTTCACCAAGGGCAAGAATCGGGAACCGGTGGTGGTGGTTGGCACGGTACTCAATCGAAGTCATGAGCATATCAATGTTCAGACGTTCGTGGGCGACCTGGAGCGGGAATTGACGAATTCGCAGAAGGTCACGTTCGTTGCCGGTAAAGGCGAACGGGAAGAAGTACGTGAGGAGCGGCGCGAACAAGCCGTCCATGCACGGGAGGATACGCAAAAAGCTCCAGGCAAGGAATTGGGCGCCGACTACATGATGCGCGGGAGCATTTCCACCATCTTGGACGAGCAGGACGGGGCGAAGGCCGTGTATTACCAGGTCGACCTCGAAATGGTGGATATGGAGAGCAACGTCAAAGCCTGGTTCGGGCAGAAAAAAATCAAAAAGGTCATCGAGAGAAAGCGAACGATTTTTTAGCCCTGCGTACTCTGTTGAAACCGCACCTTCCATCGACCACGGCCTCCTGTCACGGAGGCCGTTTCATTTTATTTCCGCCGGTTGGTTTTCTTCTGCTGGCGCTACTCAGCGGGCTCTCGGGGTGCGGCCTCTCCGGAAATCGCTACGTGCTCATCGATCAGAGTCTTCTGGCGAACGATCCGCGTGAGGCCGATGCCATCGTGGCGCGGGCCGTGTCTGAATATGGTGCCCGTAACCGATTGTTGTACGACATGGACAGAGGGATGACGCTACATCTCGCGGGTGACTACCTTCAGAGCAATGTCCAACTCGAACATGCAGCGCAGGACGTCGAACGCTTATATACCAGAACCATCAGGACTGAAACTGCGGCCTTCCTCACGAACGACAACCTCTTGCCCTACGAAGGCGAGGCCTATGAACATGTGATGATTAATGTCGTTAAAGCATTGAATTATGCCGCCATGGGACAATTGACCGACGCCGTCGTCGAGGCCAGGCAGATTGATCATCGTTTGAATGTGTTGTCGGATAGAACCAAAGACACGGATGGATATCGTGAGGATGCATTCGCGCGCTATTTGACCGGGGTGCTGTACGAGGCGACCGGCGATCTGAACAATGCCTTCATTGCGTATCGGAACGCCTATGAGATCTATCAACGCACGCGCGGATGGGCCGGTACGCCGATTCCGTCGATGCTTCAGGGGGATCTTCTACGGACCAGCGAAGCACTTCACATGACCAATGAGTTCGAGGAATACCGGCGCCAATTTCCAGAGACGCGCTGGCTTTCTTCAGGGGAGCATCCCGACCTCGCCCAGGTGGTGGTGATCAGCTATAATGGGCGCGCGCCGCGTAAAGAGGATAATTATGTCGATCTCCCCGTCAGCCTGAGCGCACTCCAACTGGTGCTGCTGAATCGGGGCGTCATCCACTCCTCCAATCGGCAGGAGCGCCGGGCAGCGGACAGCGTTCTGTACGGTCTGAATGGTCGTGTGGTCAGGGTGGCGCTGCCCCGGCTCATCCCGCAAAAAACTCAAGTGCTCTATGAGGACGTGACGCTGGTCCCGAGAGGTGGGGAAGCCATTTCGAGAAAATCCGAGCTGGTATATAACGGCACGGCCCTGGCGGAGAGGTCCCTGTCGGATCGCATGCCGGGCATTATGACCAAAGCGCTCGCACGTGCGGCGTTGAAGTTTGCAGCCGCCGAAGGGGCCACACGTGGGGCCCAGCATGCGGTCAACAAAGGTGATGCGCACTGGGTCGGACTCGTGGTCGGGCTGCTTGCCCATGGACTCGCGGTGGCCTCGGAAGAGGCTGATACCCGGAGTTGGAGAACGTTGCCTGATGAGATTCAAATCTCCCGATTGTGGGTGCCGGCCGGTGAATACGAGAGTCGGATTCAGACCGTGACACGGGCCGGCGGAGCACCTCGCACCGTCGGGACGCGTCCGCTGGTCCTGCGAGCCGGACAGACAGTGTTCTTGATCCAACGAGTGGTCCTATGAGGCCGCCGAATTCGACCACTCCAAGTCGTCTCACGCGGGCCGGCCTGTCGGTGCTCCTGATGCTGGCCCTGGCCGGCTGCGGGCGGGGTATGGGACCATCCCGCCCGGTCTGGATCGATGGCGGAACCGCTCAGTTTCCTTCCGGGCAGTACTTAGTAGGTGTGGGCCAGGCTGATACACGGCCACAAGCCACGGAACGGGCCTATGCCGCGGTGTCCAGAATTTTCAAAGCGGAGATTACGGCTCAAGCCAAGGACTGGGAATCCTATTTACTGGTGGACACTCGCGGCCGTACCAGCACCGAACATCGACTGACGCTGGACAATGTCACCCGTGTCACGACGGACAAGGTGTTGGAAAACGTGCAGGTCTACGATACCTGGTTTGACCGCAACACCAGACAGTACTATGCTCTGGCTGGGATGAATCGGGCACAGGCAGAATCGGCCATGCTCGAACGCATTGATGCGCTAGATCGCACCATCCAGACTGAGGTCGAAGAGGCTCATCACACCACGGATAAGCTCATCCACGTACGCAACCTCAAACGGGCGGGGAAGCATCTTGTGCTGCGGGAGGCCTACAATACCGACCTTCGTATCATTCGGGCGAGTGGCCAGGGCAATCCGGCATCCTATCGGGTAGCTGAATTAACCAGGGAGTTGGAGCAGTTGCTTGGCTCGAATTTCGGCGTGGCCGTGGAGATGTCCGGTGATCAAGCCGACCCCGTCGAGCGTGCAGTCGTCGAAGGGCTCACCCGAGCGGGGTTTTCAGTTCTGGGTCACGAAACCGATTCCGGCGCCGTTCCGCTGGAACTGCTGATCAAGGGGATGGTGCGAGTGCGGTCGATTGACGCGCAGGACCCCCACTTTCGCTATGTTCGATGGTGCACGGATGCGGTGGTGGAGGAAACGTCCAGCCATCGCATTATTGGAGCCGTTTCAAAAGGCGGGAGAGAAGGCCATGTAACAGAGCGTGAGGCAATCGCGAAAGCCGTCCGGGTGATGCAGCAGGAGTTTGCTTCGGATTTCGTTCGTTCGGTCGCAGCGCATGTCTATGGGGAAATGGATCTACCGGCTCCGGAGACGCTGCAGTCCGGCTGTCCGGGTGAGGCGCTTCAGCCGCAAGCGGTTCATTAAGGTCGTGAGGTAACCACACAAGGAGGAGAGGAAAGGGATGCGTAAAACAGGGACGGAAAAGGCCGCCGACCAGGGCACCGGTGGACGAAAATTATCCAGCCAAGCCATGAAGAAAATGTTGCGCGAACGCCTGGCTGCAGATACCCGACAGGTGCTTCACAGCGAAATTGTCGGCATTTTTCGTAAGCAGGGGTACTATGAGGAGCTGCCGCTGGATGAGTTGCAGGATCGCCTCTCCAAGCTTCAGTCGCCGCTGGCTGCCAGCCTCTTGAAGGGAAGGGTGTAGGATGCCGTATTACTATTTTGATTCAACCGCGTTGGTCAAGCGGTACAGCATGGAACGTGGAACCCGCGTCGTCAATAAGCTCATGGTGAAGCGAGGTAAGGTGGCGATTGTGCCCATGTGGAGCGTTACGGATTTTTATTCGGCCCTTTCCGTTCGCGCACAGCAGGGAGAAATCACAAGGGACGATTGTTACTCGGTGTTGTACAAGTTTGAAATGGAAGCGTCTCAAGGCCTCTTTCAATTCATTTCTCCGACGATGAGTACCTACCTGGCTTCACGGGAGCTGATCCTTGATTATCCGGCTTTACGCTCCGTGCAGTTGCAGCATCTGGCTCTGGCGTTGGAGCTCAAGCCGTTACGGTTGACGGTGGTCAGCGCCGATAAGCAATTGCTGGCGGCCTGTCGTCCGGCAGGTCTCCACATCATTAATCCGGAGGATGATTAGGGCATGGCGCTTACGCCGGACACTGGAATTCAACTCGCATAGAACTGAGCACGATCGCCCAATCTTCCATGGACTGCTGAACCGGTTTCATTCGCGGGTGAGCAGCGTCGGGCGGTGGGGTCTGATCCGGCTTTTCAATGGCAGCCTGTGCGTGGTTCAGTTCGAGTTGCCCGAGTTGAAGACTGCCGCACACTCCGGCTGAAGCGGGCAACCCTCCGCCGGCCCGACGAAACAGAGCGACGGCCCGGTAGCCATGTTCTTGGGATCGGTACAGGTGCTCGGCCACGGTGAATACCTGGCTTAACGCAGAACCGGAGTGTCGTTTTGCCAATTGAGCGGCCATGAGTGCCGCTCGCCCCATGCTCATGGCCGCACCCTCGGCATCCTCATTGCCCATGGCCTCCTCCGCTTTCGTGCGTAGCCGGTCCAGTTCCGCTTCATCGCCCATGACCTGCGCTTGAACAGGAAGGGCGAAGCAGGCAAGAAGAACCAGCACTGAGCCATACCTTGTGACGATGGGGCTGAGGACCCAAGACTCACCATGGCCGGCGGGAAGAGAGAGGGAGCCTACTGGACATACTCCCAGGTGTCGATTTGTTTGATACTCCAATTGACGGCTTCCTTCAGTTTGACAAGCTTCGGATCGGCATCATTCTCGTGAACGCGGTACAGGGATTTCTGCAAGGTGAACAGGGGTTCGTAGGCCCGCCTGTCAGGCAATTTTCCAAGGGCCCAGGCAACCTCAGTTTTTACGGCGACGTCCTCTGTGTTCAAGGTTGCGAGCAGGGGATCGATGATCGTGAAATCGCCGTGCAACGCGCCGACGTATCCCAAAGCCTTTGCCGCCGCGGCACGCAGCTCCGGCGCCCCGGTCTTCATCGTTTGAATCAGGGTCGGAATCGTTTCTTTCTTACCGATATTGCCCAGGGCGAGAGCCGAGGCTCTCGCGATGGAAAGATCCGTTCCATTCAACCCCGTTAAGAGCCGTGGAACCGCACTCTCGGAGAAGAGTTCGCCGAAGAGAGCGATCAACTTAACTTTTCGAGCGACCGGCGTGGTCGGATCGTCGTAGAGACGAAACAGCCGTTCTTCTTGTCCCCATTCAGCCGTGATGAGGGCGGGGAAATCGTACTCCTCCAGCCGGCTCTTGAGCTTCGTCATGGTAAAGGCGGTCGGATCGTCAGATTTGGCGAGAGTCGCCGCGGCCTGCGGGTTGTCAAATTCCGTCCGGACCTCTTTCCGCCAGGCCATTTTCTTTCCGTTGAGGATATATGCGAGCTGACAGGCTGGTCCCTTCCAGAGCCGCGAAGGCGCGTCTGGAAGATCGGCATCGCTTCCCATGTTCGTCGTACCTTCCCAGGTTTTGCGCTGCTCGCATTTGATCTTCAGCTCGACATCGTAGGGCTGGGCCGCATCGGTTACCGGCGTATACCCGAATTCTTTCATGCGGTTGGCTGCCACTTCGAGCAACGGGCCGGCATCGATGGATCCGTTGTTCGACAAGGCCAGCACATCGATCAGGACGCGATCAATTCGTTCCATCTGAGCCTTTTGCTCCACGGTCAACGCGTCGCGACGCGCCCAGCTCACGTCACTCATGAGGAACAGTGCAGCCACGGTCATCAGCGTCACGATAGGTTTCATGTCGGCTCCGTTCTGCTGAAAAGCGGCGAGGAGGAATATCAGATTCCCCACTTTATACAACCCTTTCCGGCGGTTGCAAGTTGCGCCGCTTGAGCGAGCGTCCGTATAATCACGCCATGTTGACGGGAAAACGAATCGCGTTCATCGGTGGCGGCCACATGGCTCAATCATTGCTCGCTGGTTTATTCCGAAAGGGGCTGACGAGCCTGGAGCGCATCACCGTCAGTGACCCCCACCTGCCCCGTCGAGAGGACTGTGCCCGACTGTTTGGCGTCGCCGCCTCGGCCGATAATCGGTGGGCCGCTACAGGTGCGGACCTACTTGTGCTGTGTGTTGAACCGCAGGTGCTTGATGACGTGCTGCTCGAGTTGGCATCGATCGTTCAGGGGGAGACACTCGTCATCTCAGTCGCCGCCGGCTATCCTATCGCCCGCATCCGGCGGCATCTCCCGTCCGCGACCAAAGTAGTCCGTGCCATGCCCAATACCCCTTCGGCCATCGGGGAAGGCGTGACGGCACTCAGCGTTCCGGCAAGCCTTTCACCAGACGATCTGGCGCTGGCGAGGACTGTATTTGAATCGGTCGGCCAGGCGGTGGTGGTGGAAGAGCGTCTGTTGGATGCGGTTACCGGCCTGAGCGGAAGCGGACCAGCCTACGTATTCGCAATGATCGAAGCCTTGGCGGACGGCGGGGTATTGATGGGATTGCCCCGGGCGACGTCGCAACTTCTGGCGGCACAGACCATGGCCGGCTCGGCCCGTATGATTCTCGAGTTGGCGGAACATCCCGGCGTGTTGAAAGATCGTGTGGCCTCACCTGGAGGCACGACGATTGCGGGTCTTCGTTGTCTGGAAGAGGGACGCTTGCGCGCCACCTTGATGGCGACGGTGGAGGCGGCTACCACACGATCACAGGAGCTGGGTAAGGCGGGGCCATCCGAAAATTAGGAGGAGTGATCAATGCAATACTGGGTCAAAGTCGTATTCGCCGACAATCAAGAGCTGCTCGTGAAGGATGCCATTCGTCACACGATCAGTGAAGATATGGAAGTGCTGGAAGTAGATTCGGCCAAAGAAGTCATCATCATACCCATGAAGCAGATCAAGTACATCGCGTGCGATGCGACGGTGTTCGCACAAAAATCAAAGACATAACCGCGGTTGGATCAGGAAGCCAAACAGTTTGTCTCCAGGACATTAACTTCGTCATCCGCCTGGCGCAGTTCCCATCTACTCCTGACAATCATTTGCGCCCCGTCTCGTCGAAGATGTACAAGCGTCCCTTCCCAGCGCCCCTTTGAGTGTAACTCTTGCTCAATAAGCCCCAGGGGTTGGGGAAACCGTGTATTGAGCAGGCTATGTGTTCGCTTGGCCACCGCTTCATCCGAATCCCATCCGTATAGGACACAGGCCTCCTGATTCCAGGATTTAATGGTTCCGTCCAAGCGACGTACTATCAGGGCCTCCTGGCGATGATCGCGGACGAGCTTGCCCTGGGGTTGGTCTCGATGTTTGACGACACGCGCCGGGTTGCCTGCTACGATGGCGGAAGGCGCCACATCCCGGGTCACAATGGCTCCCGCTCCCACAACCGCGCCTTTCCCTATTCTGACTCCGCTGAGGATGGTCGCGCCTCGGCCGATCCACACGTCATCCTCGACCACAATCTCCCCCTTCGTCTGTAACGGCTGTTTCTGCATCATCTCACCGGGGACGATCCCGTGATTATAGGGGTAGAAGTGACAATTTGCCGCGATCATCGCATGGGCGCCGATACGAATGTCCGATAGATAGGCAACCAAGGTGCATCCTCGCCCGATTGACGTGTATTCACCGATGTAAATGGAGCCCTGTTGCCCCGTGGTGAACTCGCACCCATCGCCCACCCAGACCCGGTCGCCTAGGGTGACTGCCCCGCCGTCCTGATCGCGCACGAGACGCACGTCCCGATCGATGAAAATATGGCGTCCCAGATTGAGGGCGTCATGATGGATGCGAACCGACGCCGCCACATAGCCGAACTCAAACCAGTGCGCGAGATTTTGTTGGATATAGTAACGGACGTGGGGCAACGGTACCGAGGTGGCGAGCCGGGTGGCGAGACGGCCCAGGGTGCTCAGGCTCGCAAACCGCATCCAGAAGCGCGCCCAACGGATAGCTGCACGATTCTTCCAGTTCATAGTATTCAGCATCGAATCAGTGTTTCCCAGCTTGTGCAGACCTCTCAGTCCGCACAGAGTATAGTCATCGCAACTCCAGAAAAACTAGGGGAAACCCGTGAACGCCTCGACCCGATCCTGGGCGTCGTCATGGTTATGACCTTGATCCCGGTGATAAGAATGGTAAGCCCGGGCCACGCGTGGGCCAAATCATTCAAGTAGGCGCAGAAAGTGACGAGGTTGTCGTAGAGACTAGGATGCAGCCCTGCCTCAGCAATGCCTGGCTCACAGAGCAAAGAAAATTTCTGTAAAATTTCTTTAACGGGTCGTAGCGATTTGGTCCCCGATCAGGCGGATTGAGGGGAGTGAGCCGATGAATCAACTCTCCTGGTTGCAAGAGTGCGCACTCAAGCCGGTTCAGGGCGCGCTATCGTCTTTCGGAACCGGTATCCTGCCACGTGGGACACGGCCGAAAACGTCAGGACTTAGCCGTTAGCTCTGAGCCCCTCCCGCCTGTATCCCGGCCTGACGAACCCTCAACTAGGGCCGGCTTTTCTGGTGCGGTCTCCAATGTGGGATCCCAATCGTGGTCGCGATCGACCGCATCGATCAACCGTTCGAAAATATCGGGAATCGCACCGGTGACTCGGCTCCAGTTCGAGATCATCGGTACCCCCAACGGGTCTTCTAAGAATGTTTCCGTCGCGACTTTCATGCCCTTCAGGAATACCTCGACAGCCATCCGCTCTTCGTGCCGGTCGAACTGCAGGCTGTTAATGGCGGCATCATTCTGGTAGCGGGTGATAGCCTCCTGTGCCGACTGCAGATAGGTCGCCCGTAATGCCTTCAGGACTGCTTCCGACAGGACCACCCCTTCGCTCGCGAGGTTCCGGAAGAGCGACTTGGTAATATCCACGCACATTTTCTGCAACCCCAGGTCAGCATTGTCCGCCGACAGAGTCTGGTGCTTGTGTTCATAAGCATCGGCGATGTCGGCCTGACAAATCCTTCTCAGTGCGCAGTTGCGATAAATTTCGGCCAAGACTCCCACTTCCAGCCCCCAATCGCCTGGAATGCGATTAATCCAGGCCAGGTCTCGCACCATGGCGAATTCGCCCGCGAGGGGATAGCGAAAGCTGTCAAGAAAGGTCAACAGGGGATGGGATCCCACCACTTGCTGAAGGCTTCGAATCAGCGGCGTAAGGTACAGACGCGTCACGCGGCCATGGAGACGATTGGTGACCCGACTGTAATACCCTTTGCAGAACTCATATCCTAAGTTGGGGTTGACGATCGGATAGCAGAGTCTGGCCAGGTACTCGCGATTGTAACTCAGAATGTCACAGTCGTGAAGCGCGATCACATTGCTCTGACCGCGCGCGAGGACGTACCCGAAGGCCATCCAGCACCCGCGGCCTTTTCCTTGGAGTCCGGTGTCGATCTCAGCCTGAGCCAACAGCTTGAGAATGTCCTGAATGCCCGTCCCATCGTTGTACACAATACGAACCCGCTGGGGCAGCACGGCAAAAAACTGTTTGGCCAGGCGAAACTCCAACGGCGAAGCTCGATCCAGCGAGATTACGATCTCATTCACATACCGGATGTCTTTCAACACCTGCACGATGTGTTTGAGCGCTGGATTTTCAAGCTCGGAATAGAGCGAGGGGAGCACCAGGGCTATTGGATTGGTGGCCGCATGCCGTTCCAACTCTTTTTCCAGTTGCTCGAGATTGGAAGTGCCTAGACGGTGCAGCACCGTCACGAGTCCGTTCTGATGAAAATCCGACATGGTCCCTCCAGTAGCGGGTTCGAGCGGACGATGAATGGTGAGTGAAGAGCGGCGGTTCCCGAAGCGCTCACACGGGCCGCGACAGGTGCTGAGCAGCAACCGCCGAGGCGGCTGAGTGAAACCGCTACTACTGAGCCGGAGGCATGGCCTTGCTGGTCACGACCGACTTCACGATCTTGGCCCGTTTGACGGATTCCAGGAAACGGTCCGGTGGTTCCGGCTTCGGCAAGTTGACTTCGACAGAGTACCAGCCCGACTTCATCGGACCTTTTTTGATCCCGTTCAGTTCCTGAACCAGTTCCTCGATGCTTTTCTCTGTGGTGCCGTCCTCAAAGGCGACCCAAAACATGAAGGCTTGACGGTCCGCCTCGCGAAGTCCGTCTGCAACAGTGGTCGGAACGGCCGTTTCCTTTGCGGTGTCGGTTTTGGCCAACACCGTGGGCTTGGGTGCGGCATTGGCTTTGGCCACTTCCAGGGAGGTGAGAGCAAGCCGGGCATGTAACTCCCGATTGCGGCTTTCCAGGAGCGCGACTTGTTTGATCAAGGTTTCATTGACGGATTTGATCGATTGCAGATCCTGGCGCACTAATTCCCGGTCGGCTTCGACCGCGCTCACCGCGACCCGCATGCCGTTCTGCACTTCCTGCGCAACATCGCTCTTGACGGCGTAGAGGTCTTCCTTTACGGCGGCGACTTGGCTGTTGAGAGTCTGCTGGGTGTGGGTCACGCTATCGACCAGGTTGTTCAATTGCGCAATACGTTCCTGTTCGGACCGAGAAACAGCCAGCGCTACGGCCTGTGCGTCAATCAACTGCGCCAGTTGCTGGTGTACACGATCGATCTGCTCTTGCGTAGACTGCCGGGCTGCCATTTCTTCTTCGATCTGATGCGCCCGGTCATCTGATGCCAGCCACCCCGGTATCCGCTCAGCCAGCAATGCCACCACCCCCAGGGCCAGCACGACTTGGGCAAAGGCGGTCGTCATGGTCCAGACGGACGTGACCCGCGGAGCCAGCTTGGATGACCCGGAGGGCATGCCGATCGCGGCCACCACATGAGACCACCAGCTGGGGGCTGTCTCGTACCGTACCTGGAGTGAGCCGCCATCGAAATGGTTGTAGATCTGAATGGTCGCGGTTCCCTTGCCGAGAGGAAGGCGCACATCCTTGTGGCCGGCCTCAGGCGCGACACAGCCGCCGATCAAGACTCCGGACTCGCCGCGAATTTCGAGATGTTGAATGCTCCGCTCGCGGGCGGTGAAGGCAAAGGAGGGATTGGCCTGCGCGCAATCCAATGTCCCGACGCGTTCATGATTGACGAGGACCTGGAGCAGGCCCGGACGTTCGGCAGCCGCCCGGCGCGGCTGGTCATCCAGAGCGTCAAGCAGATGTTCGCGATAGTCGTTGAGCTCTGGGACTTCCATGGTGCCGTCCTCCTCGATCCCCTCCAAAGAGAGCCAATACGCCGCCCTTTTTCAGCGGATGGATATGGAGATTGACTTGCGGTTTCCACCCGCTGGTGACCTCGCTTTGCCGGCGATCTGCGACTTCCATGAAGCAATCGCGACAAAAGGCCAAATGCCAGACGCGGTAATCGTGGCCGTAGTCATCGTGAAATAATTGGCCCCACTTCTGTTCGGAGAGGCAGGGATAATGTTCCGGTTCGCTCTTTCGATAATGTGATTGCAGAATCGGCATCAAGCGGTCGACTTCGTGATTGAGGCGGTCAGGTCTGCTCCGCAATTCCTGCTCCAACACCTCTATTTCCGACCCGCTCAGCCCGGTTTCATTCATTGTTCGCTGCCACCCTGTCTGGCGCCAACGTTCGAAATTTTTATAGACCCTCTGGCTTTCGGCCTGGCCGAACCCCAGCAGCTTCACCACATGAGCCTGACTGAAGCCATAAAAGTGATAGAACAGAGCGATCAGGGCGTCGCGGCTGACGACGGCGCGTGATGCCAATCCATCGAGAAACCGTCCCACCGGGGTCAGCAGCTCCTTATGATAACAGAGCGGATCAGGCTGACTGAACGATTTGGCAATCAAGCTATCTAATAGAAAAAACGGTCGGCAGGGAACCTCCGTTCGACCGAAGACCACAAACCGTTCGACCAACTCGTATCCCCATCGAAGAGCGAGCTTTTCGTGGGTGATATCGTCGCCCCATTGATTTGTCTCACGAAGAAACCGTTTGGTTTGACCTGTCGCCCGGTCCAATAATTCCGGCAAAGACTTGGTGACCAGTTCATCGAACTCGCGTTCGGTGGTCACGACATTGTTCAGTCGCGCGGAGAAAATCTGACCGTCCCGCATAGTCTTTCCGTCCGGTAATCTTGACGACATAATGGCCAGGTCCTCAGGAAATTACAATTCGACAAGTGCGTCTGTAAGAAGACCATATTTGTCCATGAACGGTCAATGGGTTGGGAGATCGCCATGGTATGGCTGCCGGCACATGGAATCAGCCGTTTCTGTTGGAATAGGCAGCCGTGGCTTTCCTTGATGAGCAAGTGGCTGAACCGGTGGCCGGCAGTGCACTACGGTCGATCGGTGGAAAGGCGTTTGGCCAGCCGTCGAGCCAATCGCATCATGGCCGGTGAGCGGTCGGCTGGATCGAGCATCACATTGATGACATAGGGTTGACTCGTGTCTCCGAGGGCCTTGGCCAGGGCCTGCACGAATTCCCCGTGCGTGGCTACCCGCGAGCCCTGTCCGCCGCCAATCAGCTCGCAGATCCGTTCGTAGTGCCATTCATGGATATCATTAAAAGGGCCTTCTAAAATTTCTCGCTCGGTCGAGTACCCGCGGTTGTTCAGCACGATCACCACGGGGGCCTGTCCATAACGCACCGCGGTCGATAATTCCGACCCCGTCATCTGGAACGCGCCATCACCCACGAGCACGATCGGTCGGAGCGAGGGATCGGCAAAGCCGGCTCCGATGGCTGCTGGGACGGCAAACCCCATCGATGTGTAGTAGGCGGGCGACAGAAACTCGAAGCGGCGGTGGACGTGGAGGTCGACGGATGCGAACAGCGATTCTCCCACGTCGGCGATGACCAGAGTCTGTTCGTCCAGGACGGTATCAAGATGCCGGAACACGCCTTGGAGCGTGACGGAGGCCTCAGCCGGCGGCAGTGGTTCATCGAATTGTTGGGCCGATGGTAATGTAGGGGCCGGAAACGAGGGGAGATGCGCGCCGGCCAGTCCCTTCACAAAATCTTCAAACCGGATGGAATCATACTGATGATGTTTAATGGCGATACGATCGGCGGTCGCATGGATCGTGTGCCCGTCTGAGAACAAAGCGCTTCGTGCATCCAGGTCTTCCACGTCAGAGAGAATGGAGCCAAGAATGAGCAGGCAATCGGTTTGGTTCACGAACTCTTTTACTTCATCTCGAGCCACCAGGCCGCTATACACGCCGACATAGAGGGGATGGTCCTCGCGTATGATCGATTTTCCCAGGAGAGTCGAGGCAATGGGCACGTTGAGGCGTTCCACAAGCCGGGTCAGTTCGTTATGGAGACCGAAGCGTCCCACCTCGGCGCCGGCTAAAATCACCGGTCGCTTGGCCGACTCCAGCATCGTCCGCACCTCAGCCAGGGCCTCATCCAGGGCCGCAGGGTCAGTCCGCTCATCCTGGGTCGCGGTGGCTTGCGAGCTTCCGGCAAGCCGCACATGCACCATGTCGCGGGGGATCTCCAAATAAATCGGCCGTCGATAACGTAGCAACGCTGCGAAGGCGCGGTCCATCTCCCGCTGCGCGGTCACAGGGTCCTCCAAACTCACCGCAGCCACCGTCATTTTTTCAAAAACCTCCCGCTGGGTCGAAAATTCCCGCACCATGTGGTGCAGGTACGGGTTGCGTGCTCGTTCCGACAGCCCCGGCGAGCCTGTGAGGAGCACGACGGGCGATCGTTCAGCATAGGCGCAGGCGATGGCGTTGACCGTATTCAGTCCTCCGACACAGTAGGTCACGCAGAGGGCGCCGATCCCGTTGATGCGCGCATAGGCGTCGGCGGCAAAGCCCGCGCAATCCTCCCGGGTCGTGCCAACATGTTGAATGGGAGAGGCCTCCAATAATTTATACAAGCCCAGCACATAGTCGCCGGGGATTCCGAACATGTGGCGCACGCCGAGCTGATGGAGTCGATGTAACACTGCGGTCCCGATAGTCTGCTTGGTCATTGCGCCTCGCCTGGTGAAAGAGCGGTGATTGAGCGGCCGATAATCCGACTGTCTGCCGCAGCAAACCATAGGCGCCAGGGAAGGTCAAGCAGGGAGCCATCCTCCTGCCCGTATCGGCACTGGTTGCTTCGCGGACTAATTTCAGGCACCCTCGTGAGCCATCCGCCAAATCCTACGCCGCGGAGATCGACACGCGCATGCAACACCGACGACCATGACAGAGATCCCCGCAACCCCCACTGCCAAGATTCGTCTCAGGCCTGAGCGTGAACGGCCACCGTATTATGGCCACCTTTGGGTGTTCGACGGCCACGTCGCCGAAGTGCTGGGGAGTCCCGGCGCCGGAGACGTCGTGGATGTTTATACGCATCAGAAGCGTTTTTTCGGTCGTGGCTTCTACAATCCGCATTCCAAAATTCGGGTTCGCCTCTTGAGCTTTCATGACGAACCGATCGACGAGACTTTTTTCGCTTCACGGCTTCGAGCCGCATCGGCGCTACGGCAGATTGTGGCCGGCCATACCAATGCCTGTCGTCTCGTGCATGGTGAAAGCGATCTCCTGCCAGGGCTCGTGATCGACCGGTTTGATGACGTTGCGGTCATGCAGACGCTGAGCTACGGCATGGACATCCGCAAAGAAATGTTAGCCGGGTTGCTCCTGCAGGAAGGTGGCGTGCGCACCGTTTATTTGCGCAATGATGGGAAGAGCAGGACATTGGAGGGCCTGCCCCTGTCAAAAGGATTTCTCCGTGGGAATGACAAGACAACGGTAGAGATTCACGAGGGGAAGGCCCGATTCACGGTCGACTTCGCGGAGGGCCAGAAAACCGGGTGGTTTTGCGATCAGCGCGAGAACCGATTGGCGGCGTCCGTCTTCGCCCAGGGGAAAACGGTGTTGGAAGCCTTTTGTCACACGGGCGCGTTTGGTATTCAGGCGGCGCTAGCCGGCGCGCAATCAGTCGAAGGCCTGGACGTGAGTGCGACGGCCGTTGGATCGGCCCAGGCCCATGCGGTGGACAATGAGGTCGGCTCACGTTGTCGGTATCGTCAGGCCGATGCGTTTGAGGAATTGCGCGCGATCGAGCAGACCGCGCAACGGTATGACGTGGTCATTCTCGATCCGCCGGCGTTCGCCCGCAGCAAAAAGGCCGTGCCCCACGCATTGGCCGGTTATAAAGAAGTGAACCTGCGCGGACTTCGCCTGCTACAGGCCGGCGGAGTGCTGGTCACCTGTTCCTGTTCGCAACCCATCGGTACCCAGGATTTCTGGATGATGCTGCAGGCTGCGGCTCGCGATGCCCGACGGCACATTCGCCTGCTCGAACAGCGCGGGCAAGGGCCGGACCATCCCGTGCTCGCCGGGATGCCGGAAACACAATATCTCAAATGTTTTATCGTGCAAGTATTCTGAGTGCCACATGTCCGATCACGATGCTTCCCCGGAGAACGTCGATCAGCCTGTCGTCCCCGCCTCAACCACGCTTCCTGAAATCACCGTCAAAGCCGTGGTACTGTCGATTGTCCTCTCCGCCGTCCTAGCCGGGGCCAATGCATACCTGGGTCTGTTTGCCGGCATGACCGTTTCCGCGTCGATTCCCGCCGCCGTCCTATCTATGGCGGTTCTGCGGCTGTTCCGTGAGTCGAATATTTTAGAAAACAACATTGTCCAAACTGCTGCGTCCTCGGGTGAGGCGCTGGCGGCCGGGGTGATTTTCACCATTCCCGGTTTAGTCCTGATCGGGTATTGGGCGGCATTCGACTATTGGCAAACGTTCGCCGTGGCGCTTGTCGGTGGAATACTCGGCGTGTTGTTTACCATTCCACTTCGCCGGGCTTTGATCATCCACGCGCGGCTGCGTTTTCCGGAAGGGGTGGCCACGGCGGAAGTTCTCAAAGTCGGAGCCTCGTCGAGTGCCGATGCGGCCGGCAGCGTCCGGATGTTGCTGGGAGCGGCTGCCGCGGGCGCCTGCGTTAAGTTTGCCGAAGGCGGCTTGAAACTCTGGAGCGAGTCGCTCGAAGGGGTGGTTCAATTCGGGCGAGCCACACTGTACGGTGGGCTCAACCTGTCACCGGCGCTTCTAGCCGTCGGATACATCATCGGCCTCAACACTGCCGTGGTGGTGTTTCTCGGCGGGGCGCTCAGCTGGCTGGTCTTGCTGCCGCTCTTTCAACTCTTCGTCGGTCAGCCCGGCGCGCTGACTGGTCTGGCGGCAGCTAAAACCACATGGAGCGGGCAGATTCGCTATATCGGTATAGGCGCGATGCTGGTCGGAGGAATGTGGACTCTGGTTCAAATCCGCGGTCCCATTCTCCAAAGCTTGCGTCAAATCACGGCGCTGTATGGAATTCATCGCCAGCGGCAGGCGCCTGGGACCGTCCCACGTACCGAACGTGATGCCTCCCTCGTCTGGTTAGTTGGACTAACAGTTATCTCGCTGGTCCTCATGGTCCTGCTGTATCAACACTTGCTCGGTCACCATTTCTGGGGCGGAATCGGATTGACCCTCTTGATGGCCGTCACGGCATTCCTGTTTTCTTCCGTGGCGGGCTACATGGCAGGGCTAGTAGGAAGTTCGAGCAATCCTGTTTCGGGTGTGACAATTGCGACTATCATGCTCGCCTCGCTGCTTTTATTGGGAATATTGGGGCGGGATAGTTCTATCGGACCAGCGGCAGCATTGCTGGTGGGGGCTGTGGTCTGCTGCGCTGCGGCCATGGGAGGCGACAACCTTCAGGATTTGAAAACGGGCCATCTCGTCGGGGCCACACCCTGGAAGCAGCAGGTCATGCAGATTATCGGCGTGGCGACCGGTGCCGTTGTCATCGTGCCGGTTCTAACCATATTGCAGGCGAAGTACGGAATTGGCGATGCCACAGATGCCCATCCCCATCCGCTCCTAGCCCCGCAGGCCACCCTGATGGCGAATCTTGCTCGAGGGGTGTTCGGTGGATCTCTGCCTTGGCACCTGGTTGGAGTCGGCATTCTGGTAGGAATGGTTGTGATTGGGATCGATGTGCGACAGGCGGGGCGGAAGTCGGGCTTCCGCCTGCCCGTTCTGGCGGTTGCGCTCGGCATGTATCTGCCGCTGAAGCTATCGGCGACAATTCTGGTCGGTGGACTGCTGGCGCAGTACGTACGAACCGGTCAGACATCTTCAGGCACTCCTGCCGACGACCGAGGCCTATTGTTCGCCGCCGGGCTGGTAACCGGTGAAGCACTGGTCGGAATTCTCCTGGCCCTGCCAATCGCGTTCGGCTCTTTCGGCTTCCCTCTTTCCGCAGAGCCGTTCGAGGTCTTTGCCGATCCACCGTTTGGAGGCTGGCCCGGACTAGGTTGTCTGGGATTTGTGGGACTTGTGCTGGTGCGGGCTAGTCGGACGCTGGTCTCCTCAGAGGAGAGGGAATTGCCGGCCGGCCATGGTAGATGATTATTCTGACGGCGTGAGGCTTGTCGTGACGCTGTCAATCACTGGGCGGTTCGAAATGCCCCGGTGGACGTGACTGCCAGGGCACCGTCGCTTGTTTTGACTGCTTCACCAGACTTCGCAGACTCACTTCTGCCGCTCGTAACAGCTTGGGATCTCCGCTTTGGATGAGTGCGGTTAGCAGCACGTACAAGGATCGATCATGCCCTGACGCCAGAAGAATTCTCTCAAGTACCGGATCGGCTCCCGTCAGGTTGGAGAGTGCTGGTTGATCCTCATCGTCGTCTTTACAGACAAGATCAAATTCCGACGGATAGCTGAACAGCCAGGGGAGGGGAATTTTAAGCGCGGTGGCTAATGCTTCCAATATCGATATGCTCGGATCCGACGCTTCTGTTTCCAGATCCTGGAGCAGGGGGGCGGTAATTCCGGCCCGTTCGGCGAGGGCATTCTCGGAACACTTTTGCGATTGTCGCCATGCTCGAACATATGATCCTATATGCGGCATGCCCCGATATTACTGTATCCAATCCCGGGTGTGCAATCACACTGTGCGGAGTGTTCGTGGAATAGTTCACTGGAACATCAATGGCTTATGCGGCATTATCCTAGGTAGAACAAGGTGCCGAAATCGGGTAGAATAAGGTTCTCTGTTGGATGGACTTGAGGTGAGGAGGATCAGCCAATGTTAGGAACCGACATTCGCGGCATTATGGCCGAAGAGGAAGAAGTTCAGCGGCGGCAGGAAGCCTTGCAGTCACTGATGTCGATGCGAGAGAGGTTGCTGCGTGAATCGCTGGAAGCGCGGATCAAGCGCGCCCGTGGAACCGGAGACTGGACCAACTTATCCCAAGCGGAATGCGCCAATATTTACAAAGAAGAACGCGTCCACCTTCGGGCGCAGCTGGAACGGTTGAAAGCGGAGCGGGACCGCACCCGGGGGAAGTTGTCGGCTCTCAAACGGGCCAAAGTTCGTGCGCAGCGTATTCGAGCTGCCGAAGCCGCCGCCGGAAAGAAACGGAAATAAGCACCTTCTCGAGGGGGCCTTGCTGGATAGCAGGGCCTCCCTAGTGTCGCCGACCTTGGGAAACTGTTGACCTTCTCACCCCGCACTATCTCCCGAAACTTTCTCTCCCATATCCGGGACGTCATCAAGACGAAGCGTGCTCGTGATCGGGAGCGGGTCTTCGTGCTCGAAGGTACAAGACCGATCCTAGAATTATTGCAGTCGGCTCCTCAGCAAGTAGTCTGCCTCATAGTCGCACCCAGTTTTCTGGCTCGGCAATCGCCGGAAGTCCGGCAGCACATTCTGACTAGCGGTTGTACCCTCCACAGCTGTCCGGAACATACATTGGCACAATTGTCTGAGGTTGAAACGTCCGCCGGTGTGTTGGCCATTGTTCATCAACCCAGCTGGAATCAAGCCGCAGTGCTTGCGCAAGCGACGGTCTTCGGCTTGTATGGCGACATGCTTCAGGACCCGGCCAACATCGGGACGATTATTCGAACCGCAGCGGGACTCAACGTAAGCGCATTGTGGCTGGCGCCCCACTCCGTCGATGTCTTTAATCCGAAAGTGGTGCGGGCGACCGCTGGAACACTGCTGCAGCTTCCCATATTCCCCCACACCACCCCGGACGCACTTTCCGCACTGAATTGTGCGATTCTTGCGGCCGACTCGGGGGCCGCTGGCGGGCCTGTTTCCCTCCGGGCGATCCAGACCATTCCGGCCAGGACCATTGTCGCGATTGGTAGTGAAGCTCGAGGACTGTCAGAAGCAATTCTCACGGCGGCAAAGCGCCGCTTTACCATTCCTCTAAAGCCGGGAGTCGAATCGCTGAATGCAGCGGCAGCCGCTGCTATCGCACTGTTTCATTTGTCCGGACTACCGGTCGAGTCTGACGAGTCCTCGCAATAAAGCCACGAGGATGTGATCCTGTTCCATCTCTGACCGATCTCAGAAGTAACGAGCGCCTCTGTCCATCTGAGACTGCCGAGCGTCCTTCCTTTTTGTCTCTCGTTTCCTTTACGATGCGCGTGGATAGGCTTCCGGGGCAAACGAGGCGAGGGGAGATGAAGGCCAAGACTTCTTTTCATTGCCAGGCATGCGGCCATCAGGCGCCAAGATGGCTCGGGCGCTGTCCTGACTGCGGAGGCTGGAACACCCTTAAGGAAGAGCGTCTGCCCGCGGCTCCCAAAGGCCGACAAGCCCTCTTGAAAACGGCCATGGCCGTGGCGACGCCGATTTCGGACATCGAGATCGTCGGTGAGCCCCGCAACAGTACGGGGATGGGTGAGTTCGACCGAGTGTTGGGTGGCGGAGTGGTCCCCGGGTCGGTCATGCTGATCGGCGGCGACCCCGGCATCGGCAAGACGACGCTGCTATTGCAAGCTTTGCCGCTCCTCGCGGGGACGGGCGAGCAAGTGCTGTATGTGTCAGGCGAGGAATCCCCCCGACAAATCAAGATGCGGGCCCAGCGCCTCGGTATCGACGGCAAGGACCTTCTCATTCTGGGGGAAACCTCGCTCGAACAAATTTTGAAGTCCATCCAGGAAGTCCAGCCGGCGGCGGTGGTAGTGGATTCGATTCAAACGGTCTATACGGAGCAACTCACCTCTGCGCCGGGCAGCATCAGCCAGGTGCAGGAGGTGGCCGGGCAGTTGATGTGGTTCGCCAAACGCAGCAACGTGCCGGTATTTATTATCGGGCACGTGACGAAAGAAGGAGCCATCGCGGGCCCCCGGTTGCTCGAACATATCGTGGACACGGTATTGTACTTCGAAGGGGACAAAAGCCACAGTTTTCGCATTCTGCGAGCCGTTAAGAACAGGTTTGGTTCGACCAACGAGATCGGTGTGTTCGAGATGAAGGATGGCGGGCTGGAGGAAGTCAGCAATCCGTCCGAATTGTTTCTTGCCGAGCGGCCGAAACGCAGCACGGGTTCTGTTGTGGTCTCAAGCCTGGAGGGGACCAGACCTATTCTCGTGGAGCTGCAGGCGTTGGTGTCAGGATCTAATTATGCGATGCCGAAGCGGATGGCCAACGGGGTGGAACCCAACCGCCTCTCGCTGTTGCTCGCGGTCATGGAAAAACGCTTGGGCATGCACCTCTCCGGACAGGATGTCTACGTAAACGTCGTCGGCGGTATTCACATCGACGAGCCGGCCATTGATTTGGGAATCGTTGCGGCGGTGACGTCGAGCCTGCGCGAGTGTCCGGTCGATTTTACGACGCTTGTGATGGGCGAAGTCGGGCTGGGCGGGGAGGTTCGGGCGATCAGCCAGGCGGAGCTTCGAATTCGCGAGGCGGCCAAAATGGGATTCAAACGTTGTCTATTGCCGGAGCGGAACATGGCGAAACTCGAACCGGTCGAAGGTATCGAATTGATCGGCATTCATGAAGTCGGAGACGCGCTGGATGCGGTGCTGGCGTAGCATCAACCTTTTCAGCGCAGTGCTCCTGTGTGTCGTGATCACTGGGGCGCTGCCCGGTTGTGCGCTGTTCGGGCCATCGGATACCAGGCCTCTCAAGCAGGCGACGGCTGAGCAGTTGACCACGCTTCTGCAGGAGCAGGCGGAGGAAGTACGGACGATCAAGGGCCTCTTCACCGCGAAGATCACCGGCGGCATTCTGCCCATCGGTCAACGAGTTCAAGGGACAGTCTTCTATCAACGCCCCAATGCCATCAGGCTGCGTGGTTTCACGGCGGTGGGTAGTGAACTGTTTGAGTTCGTGCAGGTCGATGATCTATTCAAACTCCGGCTGCCCACCATGGGCCGGGAGATGATCGGGCGCCCCTCTGAGCCTGAGGGGCTCGGGCAGCTCACCCGCTCGTTTCAACTGAGCGTGTGGGCCATGAGCGGAATCATCGGCACGCAGTCGGTAGGGCCACAAGAGCAGGTGCAGTTATCAGAGGAAGGTGACCGGTATCGACTGGATGTGCTCAGCGGGTCAGGGGCTAATGGAACGGCCCTGACGGTGACCAGGCGGATCTGGTTCGATCGGCGCAATTTACTGGTCGTGCAGGAAGAAAAAGTTTCTGCGGCGGGGGAGATTGAAGCGACCATGCAGTTCGACGACTATCGCGCGGTTGGCGCTCCTGACAAGGCCGGCGCGGTCAATGTTCAGGACCCCGGCGCGACCAGACCAATTCTGCGGCCCTTTGTCATCCATATGACCGATGGGCAACGTTCCGGGAGTGTGCATGTGACCTTTCACGAATTGATTCCTAACGAGCCGATCAAGCCGGGTGAGTTGGGGCGGGTATGACATCGCGATCGGCGCTGCATATGCTGGCGATCGATACGGCCACGGCCTGGCAAAGCGTCGCGTTGCTGCGGGATGAGCGGGTCTTAGCCGTCGCCGAGCAGGATGCCCAGGGCTCTCACGCGCGTTCGCTGATGGGTGCCATCGATCGGGTCTTGCGAGAAACCGGTCTTGAGCTACGCGAGTTACAGAGCCTGGCGGTATCCATCGGGCCCGGATCATTCACTGGACTGCGCGTGGGGCTTGCCACGATGCTGGGATTCCGTGCCGTTCTGGGATTGTCCGTGACACCGGTTCCGACTCTGGAGGCCATGGCGTGGAACCTGCGTGAGGCCAAAGGGCTGCTGGTGCCAGTACTCAAGAGCCGACACAATGAAGTGTACTGGGCTGCGTATGAGTGGTTACCGGGATCGGTCCTGAACACGCGCATCACTGAACAGGTAGGGTCGCCTTCTGCCGTCGCTCGAGCCTTACAGGGACATGAGACTGTCACTTTATTCGGCGATGGGTGGCAGACCTATGGACAGGAAATCAGGCAGGCGGTTGAGTCGATCGGAGGACAGGTTGTGGAGGCCGGGTCAGACCAGCAGCGCCCCTCTGCTATCAGTGTGGCGCATGCAGCGCGGCGGTTCGTTCAAAGTGGGCAGGTTCCCGAAACCTCCATCGTTCCGCTCTACGTGCAGCGCACCGAGGCCGAAGTGAAGTTTGAGGAACAGCAGGGCCTGTCGGCGCTGGAGCGGCGGCGGGAGCGGGTGGCCAAGAAGATGGCGCAGGGTCGGCGGCGAGTGAAACGGGAGGGTGCTGATCCGCGAGCCACAACGTAGGCAGACGGTCCGCAAAATGGTGGCAGAATGACTCCGGACAGTTTGACGATCGAACCGGCGACCGCCGAAGCGCTCGATGCGGTGTGGGCAATCGAACAGGCTTGCTTCTCTGCTCCCTGGACGCGCAAAATGTTGGAAGCAGAACTGTCTGGTAATCCATTCGCGCACTTCCTGCTGGCGAAGTGTCCCGACCCTCTGTCTGGAGACCTCGTTATCGCAGGCTATTTTTGTTTCTGGATCGTGTTTGAGGAAGTGCGATTGATGAATCTGGCTGTATTGGAGCCGTTCCGCAGGCAGGGAATCGCGACGCATTTGGTCTGCGCGGCCTTGCGCATGGGCCTGAAACGAACGGCCAATCGGGCGATGCTGGAGGTCCGGGCGTCAAATCAGCAGGCGATCACGCTCTATCACCGGCTGGGGTTTCGTCCGACGGCCACGCGCGCGCGTTACTATACGAATCCGGAGGAAGATGGGGTGCTGATGGAGATGACGCCGCTCCAGGTGAGCACTTTCTGTGGGTTGCCGCAAGACACACTGCAGGAGCCGGGTCACAAGACGACTGTTCACGGACGGGTATAGTCAACCAGGAGGTGCACTATGCAGGCTGAGACTGCGATCACTGATCGGTTACGACAATCCAACACAGAATTTCGAGCCCTTGAGGAGTCTCACCATCGCCTCGATGCGGAGTTGGCCGATTTGCAGCGTCGACACGTCCTGACCCCTGCCGAAGAAGTACTGAAGAAACAATTGCAGAAAGAAAAACTAGCCACGAAGGATAGGATGGCCGAGCTCATTCGCACCTCCCGTTAGGGAGATCGAAGAGTCCCCCGACCGGCCTCACGATTGAGGTGGCGGAGAGCCGGGTCCGTTTGTTTTAGAGAGGCGATGCTCGCACCACTAGCCGCCCATATTCAGTCGCTCAAGAAGCGACTACTGATCATCGCGGGGACCTTGGGCATCGCGTTTGCGACGGCGTTCGCGTACTCCTCCGAGATGGTCGCCTGGCTCAATCGGCCCTTTCCCGATCAGCTTGTGTTCTACGGTCCCACCGAAGCGCTCTTCGCTTCCATCAAGGTGTCATTTCTGGCAGGCATCATCCTCAGCCTGCCGATGATTTTCTACCAGGTGTGGAAATTCATTGCTCCGGCCTTGCTTCCCAAGGAACAGCGGTGGGCCATTCCCCTCTTCCTGCTGGCCGCGCTGCTTTTTACGTTGGGACTCGTTTTTTGCAATCTCGTCATTCTGCCGTTGGTGATCGACTTCTTCATCAGCTTCGGTATGGATCGGGATATCACTCCCGCCTTGGGGGTGGGTACCTACATTGATTTTAACGTCAAATTCCTCCTGATCTTCGGCTGCGCGTTTGAGTTGCCGCTGGTCCTGACCCTGCTTGCGCGGGCCGGAGTGATCTCGGCGACGACATTGGCCCACTATCGTAAACATGCCATCATGGCGGCATTGATTATTTCGGCCATCGTGACGCCGGACGCCACCCTGTTCACGATGCTACTGATGGCGGTGCCGCTCATGGTACTGTATGAGATCGGGATTCTGGGTGCCAAGATCTTCGGGCGTGCAGGAGGGCCGACGCCCGGTGTGAATGTGCCGGTGGATCCTGATATACCGATAGGTACTGCCGGGCATCGAGTCAGGTAGCCGATGCCCACAATCTTAGGGGGGAGGGTCCGGCCATGATACGTCACCTATTGGTGTTGACGGCACTGAGCCTGGGTTCTCTGTATGGAACGGCCCAGGCGGTCTCCGCCCCGGACGGAAGTGTGAGGCCTGGCTCGCCCACGTTGGAGCAGGCGCACCCCGGCGTCGATCCCGGAAACCCAGTCGATATCGGCAATACGAGTATTCAGGCCCTCGCCACCGGAGCCGGCGGGGTCGTCTACGCCGGGTCGTTCGGGATGGGTATTTTCAGGAGTGAGGACCGAGGGGGTAGCTGGACCGCGGTGAATGTGGGATTAACGGACCCGTTCGTGCTCTGTCTCACCACTGCGAAAGACGGCGCCATTTATGCCGGTACCTTTCGCGGCGGGGTGTTCCGGTCACGGGATGCGGGTAAGAGTTGGCAGCCTGTCAATAACGGGCTCAAGCGTCTCGAGATCAAAGCCTTGATGGTGGATCCTAAGGGGCTCTTCGCCGGCACCGGAGATGGCGTCTATTTGTTGAATGTCGCCGAAGATCAATGGAAAGTCCTCACGACCGGTCTGGATGAAGTGCTGGTGCATGCGCTGGCGCGGACCCACGACGGCACGCTGTATGCCGGCACCTCCGGGAAAGGGGTGCATAGTTACAAGGAGCGGTCAGGGGGATGGACGCGCCTTCGCCAGGGCTTGCGTGATCACGAAGGACTGGTGGAGAACTTCATACGAGTCTTGGCAGTGGATAAAGAACAGGGCGTGTATGCCGGCACGTTCGACGGCGGGGTCTTTCGGAGCAGTGATGGCGGAAAAACCTGGTTGCCGATCAGCCGGGCCTTACCGAATGATTCCATTCGGGGGCTGATCAGTAACGACCGCGGCGTCTATGTGGCCACGGGCCGGGGGATCTTCAAATCCGTCGACAAGGGCCGGCAGTGGGTACCCTTGAACAAAGGGCTCAGCAATCTGTCGATCCAAGTGTTGATCGAAGGTGAAAAAGGCGGGTTCTATGCAGGAACCAGTTCAGGAGTGTTTCGCAGTGATGACGATGGTCTCTCCTGGACCGCAGTCAGCCAGGGTTTGGAAGGGGAGAGTATCGCTCCCTTCAAGTTTAACTGAGCAGGAAAGGATCTGAGATGACGGCACAAGCAGGTTCCACTCAAGCGACTATCACCGTGACATCGAAAAACGAGCCGTGGGGACAAATTGTTCTGCGTTTGTTTCCGGACGTCGCGCCCAATCATGTCAAAAACTTTGTCGATCTGGCGAAGCAGGGCTTTTACGACGGCACGACATTCCACCGGGTCATCCCCGGTTTCATGATTCAGGGTGGCGATCCCAACAGCAAGAATCCTGATCGAGCCTCCCACGGCATGGGAGGGCCAGGGCACAAGGTGAAGGCGGAGTTCAATAGTAAGCCGCATAAGCGGGGCACCCTGTCCATGGCTCGCGCCAATGATCCGGATAGCGCTGGGTCGCAGTTTTTTATCTGCGTCAACGACTCCAACTTTCTGGACTGGCAATATACGGTGTTCGGGGAAGTGCAGAGCGGACTCGAGGTCGTGGACAAGGTCGTCGGCGTCAAGCGCGACGGGCGGGACAATCCGCTTGAGCGCGTCGAGATGACGGTGGCGATCACCGAGTAGCCCAAGGCACCCTTCGTGAAGCGCCAGGAGAGCATATCGCAATGAGCGTGACCCGGCTCTTCCTGCGCTTCGCGCGTCATGGCTCACGAAGCCTGGTGCTCTGCCTGGTGGTCGCGGGCTGCGCCATCCCGCAAGTACCCTCCCGCACAGTCTACGAAGACCCGGTCAATTTTGTCCGTCTTGAAGTGGATGCCAACGTGTTGCCGGAGTGGCCGCCCGGTCATTTCAGCCATCCGGCTGAATTTTCCCAGGAGCAAATGCGACGCGTGTTGATGGGGCTCACCGTTCGCGAGCACCGGGTGGCTGTACAACGCTGGCTAGGGGATGACTCGCGGCGGTTGCCGATGTTTCGGGACGCGGAAATCGCGATGCTGGTGCCGCAGTTGGTGGAAGCCTTGCGCATGGCCCGTGAAAATGAGCGGGTGACTTACTACATGAGTCAGCCGCAAACGTCGGTGAAACGCATCATCACGTCGGGAGGACTCTACCTCAAGGGCACCGAACTCCATTTCATATTGGGTAATTGGCAGACGGTCTACGGAATTCCGGCGTACGGGATGATTTACGACCGTCGTTACCCGATGAACCCCGTCGTCTCCAAAGGCTTCGATTTATTTTTCGATCTCGACCAGGCCATGGTGCAGCAGAGCACCAGCTTGTGGGACTCGCTACTGGCCAACACCAAGGACGAACTCGTCATCGATCTTGCCAAGGTCTTCCCGGGCCTGAACCTTCGGGCCGTGCTCTCGCCGACAGTCGACCGCCACAGTCCTGCGCTCTGACACGAGGATGGTCGGTCAATAGGCCTCCTCATGCGGATCTTCCACCCGGCTGACTCGAGTGGAGGGACCATTGACCGGAGTGGAACGGCTGAGCAAGAGTATCCGGGCTGTGTCGTCGCCTTGAGACGTATAAGCCAACGTCACCTCGGCGATCTTGTAGTCGTATTGCGTCTCGGCCAGGCGCGTCTGCGCTGCCGTGACGGCCACTTCGGACTGAGTCACCTCTACCACCGTTCCCAGTCCCAGTTTGTAGCGCTGTTTAGACAGTTGGAGGGCCTCTTCGGCGGTTCTGACCTGTTCCTCGGCCAAGGTGATTTGCTGGGCGAAGGTCAGTGTATCGAGGTAGGCATTGGTGACCTGTTGAGTCAGCGCCTGCTCGATATTGGTCGTTGCCGCAGAGGCAGCCTCGCGAATGGCGGTCGCCTCCACGACCTGGTTTTCGATGAGAAATCCCGTGAACAGCGGCATTGACACCAAGGCGCCTGCCATCCACCATCCGCCGGTCTGTTGATTCTGGCGGGGATCGAAAGGGTCGAACGTGCCGCCGCTGGCAATCGCCGATACTGTCGGCATGTATTGACGCTTGGCCGCCGTTAGTCTGGCATCCGCCGATGCGGTCTGCTCCTTGGCGCGTTTCACCTCCGGGTGCGAGAGACTCTCATTGATCAGGCTTTCCAGGGTTTTTTGCGGACGTACGTCCACGGAGATATTCTCCAGCACATAGTTCTCGGCGCCGGCGATCCCCATGGTCCGGTTCAAGTCGGCGAAGCTGGATTTCAAATCGTTGCGACTCCGGACCAGCAGCGACTGCGCGTTCACCAACTCGACGTGGGCCAGGTCGAAATCCAGTTTCGACTTCAGCTGTTGGCGGTAGAGAGTTTCGATCCGGGCCGCGATCTGCCCCCTTTCCCGCACCGTTTCTTCCGCAATCTGCACCAGCCGGCGTCGCTTCAGACTGTTCAGGTACGCACGTTGGACGTAGAGCAGCACCAGGGCACGTCTCGCGTTGACATCCTGGCCCAGCGCGCGCTCAGCCAGTTTGTTCGATGCGATGAGATTGCTGGTGTAACCGAAATCGTACAGCCGCTGGTTGGCGATCACGCCGCCGGTAAAGGTCGATTGGTTTTCCCGGAGCAGTCCGCCGCCGATCAGGAAGCGAGGGTTACTAACGCCCGCGCCCGCTATGGTGTTGGCATTGGCATAGATCTGAGGATAATACAGCGAGCGAGCCTGTTCGGTGCGCGCCTCCGATGCCTTCAAGTTCGCGGTGCCTTCGAGGAGCATCGGGTGATTCTTGACGGCAATGTCGACGGCCTGTTGCACCCCGAGGAAACTACCGGAGGATAAGAGTGCAGCCTCGTCGGCCCCGGAGGCTGGGACAAAGGAGGCAGCTGCCGCCAGAACGAACAACGTCACCCTGGCGGTGCGATGCAACGAGCGTCTCATGAGAGGTCTCCTTATTTCGTATGTGCCGGATTCGATGCCGTGGGGGCAACCGTGGCCGGCGGTGTGCCGCCCGGTGCCCGCCGTTCAAACTTCTGTTGGGACGGCTTGGCGTCAGGCAAATTGAACGGCGAGGTCGTGACACGTGTGCCGTCCGGGAGTGTGCGTTTTCCGACGACCACGATCTCTTCGTCCCCTCGCAATCCGGAAGCAACCTCGATCCAGCGGCCATCGCTGATGCCGGTCTGGATCGGGATGGAGGTGGCCTTCCCCTGGTCCACGATATAGACCGATTTACCCTTCTGCGTACTGACGACCGCCTGGGGCGGGACAACCAGCGCCTGCGGAATGTCGCGTAATCCGAGCGAGACCTGCGCGAAGGTTCCTGGACGGAGTTCGTGCTTTTCGTTGGGGAGGTCGATTTCGACTAACAGGCTTCGCGTGGCGGGATCCAGTGCGAGAGTGGTGCGTGTGACGGGGCCGGTAAATGCGCGCCCTGGAAATTCCGATACCTTCACCGACGCCATGGTCTTACCGGGAACGACCCAGGGACTGTCGTCCTGGGGCACGTTCGCATACACGCGGACGGTGTCGAGATCCATGATCGTAAAGAGCGGAATCGCCGTGGATGCCGATGAGGTGGCCACCTGTATGAGTGCGCCGGGATCGGCGAAACGAGCGGTGACAATGCCGGCGTAGGGCGCGCGCACCTTCGTGTAGTCGCGCATAACCACTCGCTGCTCCATCAGGTGCCGGGCCCCTTGGTAGGTCGCTTCGGCAACATCCACATCCTGTTTGGCAATGACATCCGGCGATTCCGTCCAGACCTTGGCGAGGCGCTCGTAGGTGAGTTTCTTGATCTTGTAGTCCGACACCGCCTCCTGATACTGCTCTTCCACTTCCGGGGCATTGATGATCGCCACGACCTCATTTTTTTCCACGCGGTCGCCTTTGTCGGGGCCGATCCATTTCAGATATCCGGACACCTTGGCATAGAGGGTGGTCTGGTAGAACGGCGAAATGTTGGCCGGGAGAGTAATGGTGTAGACCAGATCGCGTCGCGTCGCTTTCGTCACCTGCACGTCGACCGGCACGCTCTCAGCAGCCGTCCCCTGGTGAGCAGGCTGGGGCGCATCGCCGCCAGCGGACGACGGAGCGGAACCCTCTTCGCCGGCCGCCTGAATATGGCGCCAGTACAACAGCCCACCGATGACCAGCGTGAGCGCGATCGCACCAGCAAGCCAGGGAGCGGGCCGCCGTGAGGACCGGATCAGACGGGAAGTCGTCGGCATATCGTCCATTAGTTGTCCTCCGAGGTCGCGTCGGCTGTCGCCGGGACCAGCTGGCGCTCCCGACGATGGAGCACGAGATAATGCATCACGGGCACAACTAGCAAGGTCATCATCGTGCTCACGGCCAATCCGCCGACCACTGCGCGCGCCAGGGGCACCATTGTTTCGTTCCCTTCACCGAAGCCGAGCGCCAGCGGGAGAAGGCCGAGGATCGTGGCGAGCGCCGTCATGAGAATCGGACGGATGCGGCGGCGACCGGCTTCCAGTACCGCCTGTTCGGCGCGGGCACCATGGCGCACCATGCGATTGGCAAAATCCACCAGGAGGATGCTGTTCGACACCACGATGCCCATCATCATCAGTGTCCCGATCATGGACTCGACGTTGACCGAGGTGTTCGTCACATGCAGTGTCAGAACCGTCCCGATCCATCCCAACGGCACGGCCACCAGGATGATCAACGGATCGATGAAGGAGCGAAACAATGCCACCATCACCAGGTAGATGAGCATCACGGCAAGGGGCAGCGCCAGGGCGAAGTTCTGAATGGCCGCCCGCATGTTGGCGACCTCCCCACGCAGTTGCACGGTGACGTCTTTGGGCAGGGTAATACCGGCCAAGACCTGTTCGATATCCTTCGCCACCCGGCCCAGGTCGTTTCCGACCGGCGTCACCAGCACATTGATCAATCGCGACAAATCGTAGTGGTCCACCGAATCGGGGCCGGTCTTGAAATTCAGTGACGCTACGTCCCGCAGCAAGAGCGGTGGCCCGCGCCGATCGTCGCCGGACGCATAATAACCGGTGGCGAGTTCCATCTGCCGTCCGGCGAAGGGCGTGTTCTGCAATGCCAGGGTGGACCCCTGCATCCCGCCCCCCGTGAGGCTGGCGGTGGGCAGCAGCGGCGTGCGGGCGCCGATGATGGGAATGTTCAGCAGATCCTCGGTCGTGGTCAGCGATTGCTCGGGGTACTGCGCCAGAAGAAAGTATCCGTTCGCGGTTTTGGGATCCAACCAGTAATTCGGAGACAGGGCCAGGTTCGAGCTGATGCCGGTCACGACGTCGACGACCACCCGGTTCTGATTGACGCCGTAATAGGCCGCCTTGGTCCGGTCCACGTCAATGTGCAACTCCGGATAACTTTTCCCTTGCTTGATGCGCACGTCGACCGTGTTGGGAACCTGCGCGATCTGTTGCTGAATCCGCTCCGCCACGGGCCGGATGAGGTCGAGGTTCGGCCCTTTGACCTGAATGTCGATCGGCGCCTTCAGCCCGAAGTTCAACACGTCGCTGATGATGCCGCCGGTTTGGAACGCGACTTCCACGCCGGGCAGTTCGGAGGCGAGTTTTTCGCGCAACGACGCGATGTAGTCTTCCGAGCGGCCCTCGTGGCCGGAGATCAGATTCACGAGCACGAAGGCGGTATGGTTTCCGGTGTTGGGGGCGAAGCGGGCGGCGTCTCCATAATACAGGCCTGAGTTGGAAATCACTTCTTCCAGCTCGGCTTTCGGGATGGTCTCCTGCACCAGTTGTTCAATCCGCCCCACAATCGCGGTGGTCTTCTCGATGCGCGATCCTTCGGGCGCTATCACCATCATGGTGAAATTGCCCGCGTCCACCTTAGGGAAAAACTCGGTGTGGAGCAGAGGGACGAGCACAAGGCCTGTGGCCATCAAGGCCAGGGTGGCCAGGGCGATGACCAACACCTTGAGTCGCAGCCCGGTTTTGAGGAGGGGTTCATAGATCGCGAGTACATAGCGGAACCACCCTTCGTCGGCCGAGGAATCCTCCGGGGCCCCGTGACCGTGCCCGGTCTGATAGAGCCAAGCCAGGATGACGGGAGTGACCGACATGGAGACGACATAGTCCGCCAACATGGCGAATGCGACCGTCATGGCGAGCGGGACAAAGAGATACTTGATGATGCCGGTAAAAAACATGATCGGTAGATAGACAATCAGGATGCAGATGGTCGCCACGAGAATCGGGAGAGTCAGTTCGGTCGCGCTGTCTTCCGCCGCGGAGCGCCCGTCTTTGCCCATCTCCAAATGCCGGTGCAGGTTCTCCTGCACCACGATATTGTTGTCCAGCAAGGTTCCTATGACCAGCGCCAACCCGCCCAGCGTCATGATGTTCACGGTTTGCCCGGTGAGGTACAGGGCGACCAAAGCGGCGGTCAGCGAAAGCGGAATGGCCAGACCGACGACGAGCGCGGCCTTGGCACTCGCCAGAAATACAAAAATCATCAACCCGGCCAGTCCGGCGCCGAGGAGTCCCTCTTTTTGGAGATTCGCGATGGCTTGACGGATGTAGAGCGACTGGTCGTAGAGGAATTTGACCGTGGCGTCGGCGGGAATCTCCGTCAGTTTGGACAGTTTGTCCCGCATGCCGTCCGTCACCTCGAGCGTGTTGGCGCCTTCCTGGCGGGTGATCGGAATATAGGTGGCTTCGCGTCCGTTCACGCGCACGATGGAGGTCTGGATGGCCGCACTGTCGGACGCCGTGCCGATGTCGCGTACTAGCACAGGGGTGCCGTTCACGATCTTGATGGGAATGTCGTTGATCTTGTCGACCACGTCGATGAGGCTGTTGGAATAGACGTAGTAGTCCAGATCGCCGATTTTGAGGTTGCCGGCGGGAATGATGGCGCTCTGTGAATTGATCGCCGTGACCACTTCGGAAGGAGAGATGCCGCGCGCCAGCAGGCGCTGCTGGTCGAGGAACACCGTGATCTGCCGGACTTTGCCGCCCAGCGGCGGACCGAAGGAAAT
The DNA here is from genome assembly GCA_963846575.1 of uncultured Nitrospiraceae bacterium. Classification (GTDB taxonomy): domain Bacteria; phylum Nitrospirota; class Nitrospiria; order Nitrospirales; family Nitrospiraceae; genus Nitrospira_A. Next base: position 870,791 of record CAWJWJ010000002.1, read on the forward strand.
GCCGGGAATGTTGGCGATCTGCTGGCGCACGGTGAAGTAGGCCAGGTCGCGTATTTCCTTGGGACCGAGGGACTCGCTGGAGATGGAGAGCAGGCCCACCGGGAGACTGGAGACGCCGAATTTATAGACCGAGGGCGGGTACACGCCGGGCGGCAGGAGCCGGATGATGCTATAGGCCAGACTCGTCAACTCGGATTGGGCCGCATCGATGCTGTAGTCCGGCTGAAAAAAGACCTTGATGTAACTCATTCCGGCAAGCGACTGTGATTCGATGTGCTCCACGTAGCTCGCTTCGACGAACCGCTGTTCCATCTTGAGCGTAATGGCGCCTTCCATCTCGCCGGGGCTCAACCCTCGATAAAACGTGGTGACGAGAATCGAGGGCAGCTTGATCTCGGGAAAGATGTCCACGCGCATTTTCTGGTAGGACACGCCCCCCAGAATAAGCGCGATCATGCAGAGAGCGAACACGGCATAGGGGTTTTTGAGCGCGGCGCGAGTCAGCATGGAGAGGTCAGTCGTGCAGTACAGTTATGTTCGATCCAGAATTTCCAGAGGTGGTGGACCACCGTGATAAGGTCTTCAAACTGGCCCGGTTTTACGACATAGCCGTTCGCGCCAGCCTGGTAGCACGCGTGGATATCCAGCGCGTCGTCGGAACTCGTGAGGATCACAATGGGGATATGCGAATAGAGGCGATGTTGCTTGAGCTGTCTCAGAAGATCCAGGCCGCGTTCGCCTCGTAACTTGAGGTCCAGGAGGATGAGGCCGGGCTCGTCCCTGTTCAAGTGATCGTTGAGGTGTTTCATCATCGCGAGGCCGCCGTCGGTCATGTCCAACCTGCCTTTGTACCCCGCCTGCTCAAGCGCCTGGCGAAACAGTTCACATTCACCGGGGCTGTCATCGACCACCAGAATAGAAGAGGAGTTGGGCATGCCTGAGAGAACAGCACGGAATGTGCCCGACTCTCTTCGTCACACATAAGTTATATTTAATCCTTAAAAAACAAGAGTGTGCACTATATAGATGATGCGATTGATAATCTATCTACGGCGTGTGGACGTGGAAGGAGTGGGGAGAAATTCCAGTGCGGTAGGGAATAAATCCAGAGCTGTGAAAACGTCGGTGGACGGCACTGCCGTCTGACGCCTCGGCATCTCGCGCCGCTCGGTTATGGGGGCAGGTCCCCTCGCTTCAAGCGAGGCCGCCGGAGTGCCATCACCGACCGCGGCCTGCCCCGTGACTGAAAGAGTGGCCGCCGCTCGCACCCGCGATTGGGCCACCCCCGGATCGAGGACCAACGGAGGGACTCTGCTGCGAGAGTGAGGGTGAGGTGCGAATGTTCGGGGGGCTCGGCTGCCAGAAATGAGAGGGATGGAGTTGGTAGGGTGGCGGCTGAGGTGAAGGTTGATAGGTCGCTGGCGGAGCAGACCTCGGTGCCTGGAGGTTGACGATATCGCCGACCTTTGCCGGCACGCCTGCGGGCGTCAGCAGCGGCGGGATATATGAAGACACCGGCGGTCTGGGTGGCGTCACCGACGACTGACGGAGAGTTTGCTTAGACAGGGGCGCCATGTCAGGCGAAACGGTGCCGTTCTGCATCGTGATCATGCGTTGCGCGAGCGCCAGATGGCGGTGGCGGGGAGAGAGGCGTTGCGCTTGAAGGAGGAGCCCATTGACGCCGCCTACGACAATCCCGGGATAGGAGTAAAAGCCCATCGTCGGGTAGGTCCAACTGGTCCAGGCTTGGGACACCAGCGCATTCGCTTGCAGCTCGTCAAACATGTCCCGCCGGCGTTGGGTGAGTGTCTGCACCTCTTCCGGCGATGTCGCGGCGGCCAGCGACTGGTTGGCGGCATCGAGCTGCTGCTGCAGTTGATCGGTTTCGGCGCGGAGCGCCGCGAGTTCCTGCCTGGCGCTCTCGTTGTCCCGCAGGGCCGTGATGGCCTGTGCCACTTCATGGGGATCGATCTCCGCCGTCAGGTCGGCTCGGACTATGGTGCTGCCCTGCTCCATCCGGGTCGTGATCGACTGATTGAGGATATTGACGATGCCCGCCGTATAGGTGCGGATGTCCTCTCGCGTCACATCCATATCCCTGACCTCGGTGACACTCTCTAAGTAAGTTGAGACCTGTTCAAGCGCCTCTTTCTTAGCGGCCTCGACCGCCAAACGCAGAGCATCGGCCCTGGTGTCGTGTGCGCCCATGCGGTACTCCGCGCTGGCCGTGACTTTCCGGACCTTGGCGGGGATTGCCGGCCGGCCATCGGCAGGAGCAGGTATGGAAGCGGAAGCCGGGGCAGCCGTCTGCGGGGCATCCGCCTCCCGTACCACGAGCTTGTCGCGATACTTCTCAGGGATTGAGTGCAATTCGTTGGTAAAGGTGAGGATGCCCGCGTCGTCGGTATAGGTATAGATGGCAGCCGATCCCAGGCTGAGTGATGCCGCGACTGCCTGGGTCGCGAGCGAAAGAAGAAGTGCCGTGCAGAGTTTCAATGCGCCGCGGGAGAAGTGCATCAGGTCCCCCGTTTCTTTAGGTACTCACCATACCACACCACGGCGGTGCGAATCGCGAGCCGGAGACTTGGATAAGTATGCTCCGAGCGGGTTGGGTTTTGTCGTCCTCCGGCGGACAGCCTGATGGTTGGCCGGGGTTCGGGGGATGCCCGGTCCCGCTCGCGAGGTAGACTCCCAGGCGGTGGCTAAGGGGCGTTGAAAGCCTCAGCGTCAGTGGAGTAGCGGAGAATACTGCTCAACGGAAAGATGGACCATATGCCCGAGTGATCTGTGAGCACGATCAAAGGGGATGGCTCATGATCTGTATGCCTGGCGGCAGCTGTGCGATCGACATATTGTCGTAAATGTTGGTTTGCAAGATCTGACCCCTTCGGCATTCATTCAAGACTGACGCACTTTGCAATGTCACCCTCCGATGTTAGTTCCACAGTTCCAAGATCTGTGGCCCTATTCGGTGATGCCCGGTGCAAGCTGAGTATGCGTCCGTCGCGCCAGATAGAAACGGTGATTGCACACCCGGCAGCGGAAGGGATAGTAACCGACGGTCTTGGCGAGGCAATCTCGCCACCCAACCCGGCGAGACCGGTACACCATCTGGCCACATCGTATGCAATCCAAAGCCGAGGGTTGCGCTCTCGGCCTGTGATGCCGTAACCACGTAGTCAGCCCCCGGAAGAATCTCTTTCCTGCTCCCAAAGGCGGGCGCTGCGAACCACCGGCCCAACAGGTAATGCTCTCCCAGTGGGACGATAGTATAAGCCACCACCACGGAGGGGTGACCCCACCGGATCTTCTGAGGCGTCGGCTGGTAGAACTTGCTCGAACCGGTTCCATCTAGGAAATCACGAGGTGCTTGGAACCACGACCCGTGAGAGGGAAAGCCTCGTCTCCCACCCCCGGAACGTTTTCCCGCAATAAGTCGTGGATTTGTGCACCAATTCGGATGGGGTGGAGATAGCGGTCAAAGTACTGGGCACTTTCTCTCTTCATGTCTTCATGCAAATTAGGCTGACCAAGCAGTTCCTGCACCATTTCAGGAATCATGGCGTAGTGGGAGTCAGAGGCGACCGGGTCCTCATTGGAGGTTGTCGCATTGAGCGAATAGTAGTGTTGGTTTGGAACCAAGCGAGCGGGCCAAAGCGTCTTTGGATGTTGATCGAGCACCGTGCAGGCTCCCAGTGCCAGGAGGTCGGTCATGCGCCAGGACATACAGTGGTGATTGCCCAGACGGGAAATGTTCAGCTTGGATCGGGCTGTCACATCCCAGAGTTGCTTCAGGCCGAAGCGCGCGGTGATTGTTGGAATCCCGCTCAGGCGCAGGCGTCTGGCCTGAGCTTCAGTATCCCCGATCACCAACTCTGCCAATAAAAATTTCTTGGCCCGTACCTTCGCCATCGCTTCGAGTAGCCGTATGCTGTGTTCGACCCCCTCGATGCCGCTCGGTCCCCCCCACACGCGTACATAGAAGCAGAGATCGAAGACCGGCGGGCACTCCCTCAGCGCTTTCAGCTTCTCGATATGGGGAAGAATTACGGGATTACAGTTGTAGAACGGGCGCACTCGCGGGTCGTATCGTTGCCCCGCCCAGTAATTCGTCTTCAGGTAGAGATCGCATCCATCTAGCAATGACGGAGAATTGATCGCGCCAGAGTCATGGGTGTCAATGCAGACTTTCGCACTACAAAGCGCGTCAAGCCAGAATAAATATTCACCCACGAGGGAAGCGGAAGGGGCGGTTTGCGCGCCGACATGTTGCGCGACCCAATCGAGATATTCACCGACTGCTACCACCCTGCTTCCTAACACGCGTCGAAGAGTCGAGGCATCGCGGACCCGCCGAAGCACTTTGAGAACAGTGGGAAAGTGTGTGCGACACAAGACCCGGAGGTCTAGTCCTTGCGATCGGAGAAATTGCCTGAGCCCCGTTTGATAGTACTCTTGATATCGGTCGTGCCACTTGTCGTAGGGAAAGGTCTTCGCTACCACCGAACTCGGGGCGCGATCAACGGCTACGGTCATCATCTCAGGCCTCCTTCTACAACTGCCCAACGTCGATGTCCCGAGCAGCGCAGCCACACGCTAAAACCATCAGTAGATCCACTGTGAATGGTTTGGCATACACTAAGTGCAACGACGTATCCTGTCAATACATTTTGGACGTCGCACGCAAGAAATATTAGTTGTATTCGACTGAAAAACCGTGGATTTAATTGGAGGGTGGTTCTAGCGCTCGGAGAGGGGCGTTGGTTAAAGGTTGAGGCGGTCTCTCCGCGACCTGCGGCAAAATTCAGGTTCGCTATTCAAAATCGTGACAGCTTGTTCCCGCGGGTCTGAATTTTTTTCATCGGCCTGCCGTCTCAACTCGGATGTATGTCCGGTACCGTCACGTCAAGGCCGTTCAAAGTGCGTCAGCGCCTGATCGTGATCGGCCTTGGCCTGGTCAAGAATCGTGAGCCGATGGCTCACCTTCTGTCTGAATCTGCCGAATGGTTGTTGTACCGGCGGGGTGCACCGCCAACTACGAAGCGATCGTACCAGCCTGTTGAGTTACACGTACGATCGCCGCGACTGAGCCTGACCGGACGAAGGAGCGGTCAGACTGCAGACCACAAGTAGGCAGGCGATCCGAGGAATGGCAAGTCGGGCCGTCACCGCTTATCGTTGTCGTGTGGTGGCGTATCTGGTGCTGTCCATCTCGGTGATCTCCATCAGATCCTGGCTTGTGAATTCGTACCACATCGTGCCGATCTGTCCTGAACGTTCGTCATAGAGCACCATTTGGCCGCGAGAGGGTTCGGGTCTGCCGCGAACCGGATCCCGGCCGATCTTGACGTCCATTTTGCCTTCCGATGTTGTCCCGTCCGTCGAGACGAGCGTGAATTTGGCGTTGGCCTCGATCGTCAGCGTCTTCTCCGGCAGGAACTGATTGTTCGGCGTCATCTTCCAGCGACCCACGACTTCCGGCACCACGCGCGCGCGTGGTGCCATCTGTCGCACGGCCAAGCGCGACCGTTCCTGGTCCTGTTGCAGCTGCATGTCGATATAGGGGCGTTTCTCCCCGCCCATGCCGGCATAGGGGTCGCGAGGCCGGCGCGGATGCAGGCGGCCCATGGCCATGTTCAGTTCGTTGAGCTGTCCCCGCAGGTGGTCCGGCAGGTTGCGGCCGGCTTCGTATAAGACCTGTTGCGCGCCTTCCGGATCGCCCTTCGTCATCAATTCCTTGGCTAGATAGAATTGCGCCTCCGCTGCTGGCGCGCCGGCCAGGCCGCTGAAATTGGTATCGCCTTTTGCATTCCCGATCTGTGGCATGCCGGCCATTCTCAATGGTCCGTACATGGCGGCGGCCCGGAGGTGCTCGATCGATTCGTCATGGTTTCCCATCGCCGAGAGCAGTTTGCCGGTTCGCAGATGAGCGTCGGCCACGAGCGTGGAGGCGTTCTTGGGCGCCATGACCACGGCTCCCTTTTCGGGTGTCTGATCCGGCCACATGGCGGTGAACATCTGCCGTGACTCAAATCCCCGGCTCATCCGTTTTTCATATCCCAACACGGCCAGATAATGGATCAGTGCGTCATCCTGATTGCCGTTGTGCTCGGCAATGCTGGCGAGGTGAAGGCGCGTTTGAATGGCCAGTCCGAACTCTAAAGCATCCCGGCCCAGAGGCGCGCCGGCCTCCGGTTTCCGCTCGTCCAATTGCAGACGCGCTTCTTCCAATGCCAGGGCGATGCGGTAGTCGGCTGACGCCTCCTCCGGTTTCTCGTCGGCTTCGTGGATCACGCCGAGATAGGCGGGGATGCGGGCATCTTCAGGATCGATCGGCTGGGCTCGGGCCAGATAACCCGTCGCCGCTTGCCAGGCCGTTTTCTCCATGCGTGTCCAGGCCAGCCGCAGCAGGGGAGCAACGGTGGTTTGGACGAGATTGGCGGCGATCAGTCGCTGTTCTTCCGCCTTCTCCCGCTGCCCCGTTTGCGCGTAATGCTGCACCAGGCGATCCTGGGCTTCCAACGACTTCGGGTCGAGCTTGACCGCTTGCTCGAGATAACCCTGTGCCTCGGCTGCCTTGCCGTCCCACAGGGCCAGGTCCGCCAGAATGAGATAACCATCGACGGTGCCTTTGGTCACCTTGGCGGCGGTTTCCAAGGCTGACTTGGCCCGGCGGCGAAGTTCGGCCGCCATGGCTTCAAGCTGCGCAGCCCGGTTCAGATCGGCCTGCGAGGGCGGATAACAGGTCGTCGTCGTCACGCGATAGATGCCGTCGCTCCGGTTTTCGTCATGGGATGAACTCGAGCAACGCTCCTGCCGCAGACCCCAGGCCTCGTTGGAAAGTTGGTTGGCGCGCATCGCTTTGAATTTTGCATAGAGCCGCAAGGCATCGGGATTGTTGCCGGCCAGGCCCACGGCCTGATCGGCCAGCTTGTCCGCCTGGCTGTATTGTTTCAGGGCCGTCAGGGCCAAGGCTTTCTGCATCATGGCGCCCACGTGCTTGGCGTGAAGCGCCAGGGCTTGGTCAGCGATGTGAATCGCCCGTTGTAATTCCTTCTCGCGAGACTCCTGGAAGCGGTAGGGCTGGAGTTCCCGGCGCGGTTCCACGTGCTCACCGCGGTTGTCGGCCTCCTCGATCAGGTACGTGGCCAGGTTGACGAGTGTGTCGGGATTTTTGGGGTTGTCGCGCACCGCATTGTCGAGGACCCGCAAGCGTTCCTGGTAGAGCTCGTCATATCGACGCCGCTCGCCGCCCATCACGCGATGCAGCTTCGAGGCGATGGCAACCAGGTGTTCCATCGGTTTGCCGCCGCGGGCCGACTCTCGTAACGCCTTCATCAATGATTCGGTCGTCCCGCTCACCCTATTGCCGCCCAATTGCTCCTCCACAGCCAGGCGCGCGGATCTGGTCGAGAGCCATCCCCCTTTCTGATACACGGCGAGGTCCGCAGCCATCCGTTTCTCATCGCCGAGTTGGGCCGCGGCCGTGGCCCGTCCTGCATAGGCCTCCGGGTAATCGCTTTTCAGGGCGAGCGCCGTCGTGAATGCGTGGCGGGCGCTGGCCGGTCGACCGGCGTCGAGCCAGGCCTTCCCTGCCTGGTAGTGCGCATCGGGGTCACCGGGGTTCGCTGCGAGCGCGCGCTCCACATGGGCCATGGATGCATCGGGGGTTTTTCCGCCGGACGTGTGTTTGGCTCGTGAGACGTTGAGCGAAGCCAGCTCGGGACGCCGGTAGTTCCGTTCCGCGAAGAGTTGACCGGCTTTCAGCAGAGCCTGCCGCATTTGCGGTCCCTTAAGGGTGTTGGGGTTGCCCGATCCTCCCTGATCCGGAGGCAGGCGATGCTTCTGATATTCCATCGCGAGCCCGTAGATGATAAAGGAGCCGTAGTCGGTCGTGTAATCGTCATGGCCCTGAGCCATATGTCCGGGGATGCTGACGACGGCGGGGCGTCCGGAGTTGAGGCTTCTGGGCCCGCCTCCGAGGGCATGGTCCGGGACGAGGATGGTTCCGCTCATCGCCTCGGTTGCCCAGAGCCACAGCTGGGCCTCGCGGCCTTTGAGTCCCAGGCGTTGAGCCCGGTCGAGGTCTTTCTGTGCGCGAGGGAAATTCTCTGCCAGCGTGTTCGCCACGCCGCGCGCGAGCACGATGTCGGGATCATCGCCTGCCTGGTCCAGAGCGCGGGAAAAGGCCGACAGGGCATCAGGCCAGCGGCCTTCGTTCAAGGCATCCAACCCTTCGGCATAGGGGGCGACTCCCGACGCGGGCAACGCCAAGCCGAGAGGCACGGTGCCCAAAAAAGACACGGTCGCGAGAATGCTTGTGATCAGCAGGTAGCGGAGCGAGGCCATAAGACCTCCTTAGTCAGGGGGAGGGTAGGCAGCAAAGTGTAGACTCAGCGCCGCCTTCGTTCAAGTAGGAATGATGCGCGAGCCAGTAGAGGCTGATCTACCCCTGTATGCAGGGCTGGAGGTTGACGAAGCGCGAGTCAAGCCTGCCTGGCTCATCGGAGTGACAACCAAGCTGGTCATCGCGACCCTGCCGCTGTCATGGCCAGGTCGCGGGACTCTCGATGGAGCACTAGCGGAATACCTAGTGGAAGGAAGACATGATCCGGGCCATTGTAAGAGAAGTAAAGAACGTGTCGTCACACGGTCGTGATGCACGTGATGCAAAGGAGAATTATGAAAGGCTTGCCCCTGCCCCTCTGGCCCCGTTCCACCTTCGCCCTTCTGTTGCTCACGCTCTGCAGTGTGGGGACCAGTGCTGATGCTGGCGCAAGGTGGCAGATTCCCGTGGTTGACGTGACCGGCTCTCCGGCTGGTTTCGTGCTCCTCATCAAAGAACCAGTCCCTGCCGCCGACGATACGGGCCGGAATGTCCGGGACCGCGACGATCAGACGTTGACCCCCATGGACCAGTCGAACGATCCGAAAGATCTGGAGTTGACGCGGGACATTCGCAAGGCGCTCATGGCCGACGACACGCTTTCCACGACAGCCCAGAATATCAAGATCATTACCAGCCACGGGAAAGTCACGCTCCGTGGCCCGGTCGCGACAGCGAAGGAGAAGGCGGTCATCGGCAAGAAAGCGCAGAAGCTCGCGAAAGGCCGCGTGGATAATCAACTCGAAGTGACAGTGCGATAATTTGCGGTGATTCACACTCACGGAGGTATGTGATGGCTAAAGCAGTATTCGGTATCGCGAACAGTGACGTGCAGGCGGAAACGATCGTTGACGCACTCAAGACGGCGGGCTTTAGCAACAATGATATCTCGGTACTCTTGCCCGACAAGGACGGCACGCGGGATTTCGCGCACGAGAAAAATACAAAAGCTCCTGAAGGCGCTGCCACCGGCGCCGGCACAGGCGGAGTTGTGGGAGGCGTGCTCGGCTGGCTGGCCGGCATCGGTTCCTTGGCCATTCCAGGAGTCGGACCGTTTGTGGCCGCCGGACCGATCATGGCGGCGTTGAGCGGCGCAGCGGTGGGAACTGCCGTGGGAGGCCTGACCGGCGCGCTCGTCGGACTCGGGATTCCGGAATTCGAGGCCAAGCGCTACGAAGGCAAACTCATGGCAGGCAACATTCTGATCTCCGTGCATTCGGAGAACTCCGCGGAGACAGACAGGGCGGAGAAAATTTTCAAGCAGGCCAACGCCCAGGATATTTCCTCTGCGACGGAGAGCGGCGTCAAAAGGGATGATAAGGCTCCTGCACATCCCGGAATGTTTTAGCGCGCAACTGTTGCGGACTTTTTGCCGCGAGGAAGAACCGGGACGCAGGTTGCTCTTCGGGCTGAAGCGCGCAAGGGCGATCGCTGTTGCTCAAGAGGTGTGCGGCGGCCCCTGGACCCGCTCAAAGGTCCCAGTTCCGCATCCCAAGCCTCCGTACGTCATGCCGAAGAACCCGCAATAGGCTCCGGCCTTGAAGGCCCAGTCTCCGCGCGTGGCGCTCTCGACCCGCCCGTCATGTATGACGAAGGATACGTATTGTGATCCGACTGGAACCATCGCCGGCAGGGGAATGACGACTACGAAGAGGACGAGACCGGACCATCGCAACCCGTCGGTCTTGTAGGTCCATTCTTCTTTTCCGTCCGGCCGGGCCAGCACCTGGTCCGGCTCCCCCCATCCCGCGCGTAGATCGCTCGCGCTTGCATGCAGTCCCGGCCTCTCGCTGCTGCGAAGATCGAAGGACCCTCTGGCCTGATTTATTGTCGGGCGATCGCTCGACTCGGTACGACTCCCCAGCGTCCAGGCCCCGACGCCCAGGCATCCTTGTAACGGCAACAGGACAGCCATCAACATGGCAATGCGTATGGACTTTTGCATCGTCAACCCTTTCTTATCAGCTCTTATCAGCCGCCCGATCGCGCAGCGGTTCCCGCTCCCCTCACCAGGAATAGCCAGGCGAGCGGGAGCAGGCATGGATCGGCCCGCAGCCTATCCAGATCGCATCTCCAAAACAAGCGGCTTCGTGCCTGTTCAACCGATCTTGAAAGAATTGCTGTGTCGGTCCGGGCAGGGATCTCAGAGTGTTTCATGGATCTGTGCGCCCCATTCCTGTAAGCTGCCCTGGTGTGGCGAATCATGGCGCTCAGGAGCATGGGACCCGCAATATTCGAACGGTGCCCCGCATCACTCGCTGATGGGTAACATGGCATCCGATCCAACCCTGACAGATCTCAGCGTACCGGAAGGGAACCCGCCCGTCTCGAAAATCTCCTGGGCCCCTTTCACCCGGTTGAATCCACTCGTCCTTGCCACAGCGGTCCTCGCCTTGGCGACGGGTCTGCGCCTCGCGCTGACTTCTCTATGGGGTGCGGACTATATCTTCATCACGTACTATCCGGCGATCGTGGTGATCGCGCTCGCATCCGGTTGGCGGTATGGCATCGGCGCGACCTTGATCGCGGCGGCGCTGTCCGCGGGGCTGCTGTTTGACGAGACATCCTCACTTCTTGAGCAAGCGATCGCCTTGACGGTGTTCGTGACCGCCAACATCATCATCATCTCATTGGCCGAAGCCGTGACGCTGGCGCGCATGCGGGCACAGGAGGAGGCCCTCCTCGCGCGGGCCACAGAGGCACGATTGCGTCGCGAACTCCAAGTACGCGCCAGGGCGGAAGAGGCGCAACGCGCCAGCGAGCGGCAGATACAGTTCGTGACGGACCATGCACCGGTCTGCATTGCCCAGTGCGGAGCAGACGGCTGGTATCGGTTCGTCAATCAACAATATGGGAAATTGTTCGGGTGGAAACCCGAGGAGATCATCGGCCGGCATCCGCGCGAGGTGCTGGGAGAGGCGGTCTATGCGCAGGCGGTTCCGTTCATCCAGCAGGTACTCGCCGGTCGGCAGATCCAGTACGATCTGAAACTGCCTCGGGCGGGTTTCGCTGAACGCCTCCTCCAAGTTACCTATGCGCCGGAGCTGGCTGAGAGCGGCAGGGTGACCGGATTCATTGCGGCGATCGTTGATGTGACCGAGCGACAGCAGGCGGAGACGGCCCGCGCGACCCTTGCGGCCATCGTCAACTCTTCCGATGACGCCATCATCGGCAAGGATCTCTACGGGTTCATCACCAGCTGGAACCAGGGAGCTGAACGGATCTTCGGATACAGCCGGGAGGAGGCCGTCGGTCAGTCGGTGACCATCCTCATTCCGCCGGATCGCCTGCATGAAGAACCGCCGATCCTGGAAAAAATCCGGCGTGGCGAGGTCATTCAACATTACGAAACGGTGCGCCGCTGCAAGGATGGCAGGTTGCGCAACATTTCGTTGACGGTCTCCCCGATCAAGAACGATGAGGGGGTGATCGTGGGCGTGTCCAAAGTGGCGCGAGACATTACCGAGCGCAAGCGCGCCGAGGAGGCGCTGCGAGAAAGCGAGGCGCGGCATCGGGCCACGTTCGACAAAGCCGCGGTCGGCATTGCGCACGTCGGCTTGGATGGACGGTGGCTTCGTTTCAACGATGCGATGTGCACGATTACCGGCTACTCCCGCGAGGAACTCGGGGCCAAGACCTTTCTCGATATCACCCATCCCGATGACGTCGATGCCGACTGGTCCGCCGCCCGTCGTTTGCGGAACGGTGAGATTGAAACCTATTTCCGGGAGAAGCGCTATATCCGACAGGACGGCACGGCGGTCTGGACCCATCTGACGGTGTCGCTGCAGCGTGATGCGCAGGGGCGCCCGCAAAACTTCATTTCGATCGTGCAGGACATTCAGAGTCGGAAAGAAGCGCAAGCGCAGATGCTCCGGCTGGCGGAGGATTTGGAACGGCGGGTCGAAGCACGCACCCGCGAATTGGCTGTCTCGCAGGATAAGCTTCGCGCGTTGACGACCGATTTGAACCTGGCCGAGCATCGCATCAGGCAAAAACTCGCCACCGATCTGCATGATTATCTGGCGCAGCTCCTGGTCTTGAGCCGGATCAAACTCGGGCAGGCCAAGCTGGAAGAAGTGTCGCCGTCGGCGGCCCAAGCCATGACGGAAGTTCAGCAGGTTATGGACCAGGCGCTGTCCTATACGCGCACGTTGGTCGCACAGCTCAGCCCGCCGGTTCTCAACGAGTTCGGCCTGCCCATGGCCTTACGATGGCTGGCGGACCAGATGCAGCGGGAACTCACCGTCACCTTGGAATTGGAGACGGAGACGCTGTTGTTGCCTGAAGAGCAATCTGTGCTGCTGTTTCAATCGGTCCGGGAACTCCTGATGAATATCGTGAAACACGCGGCGACGGCTGAAGCGAAGATCGTGGTGTCGCAGGTGGATGGAGCGCTGCGGATCACCGTGTCGGACCAAGGAGCCGGCTACGAGCTGGGGACGACGGAGACCGGCCTGGCGCCGGGATTTGGCCTGTTCAGCATTCGTGAGCGAATGAAAGCGCTCGGGGGAGAATTTGAGGTGCACTCCACCCCGGGAGTCGGCACGACGGCAACCCTGTTGTTGCCGATTGTTCACAGAGAGGTGTCGCGTGCCGAGTCGATCGGTGACGCCTGGGGAAGCTCCGCACCGAAAGCCGTCGCTGCTGCTGATGCGCTCGATGCGGGATCGCTTCATATCGCGCCGGCCACGACCTTCCTGCCCCCGCCCAAGGTGCGCGTCCTGTTGGTGGACGACCATCTCATGTTGCGCCAGGGGTTGCGGGCCATTGTGAACCGGCATGTGAGACTGGAAGTCATCGGGGAGGCGGCGGATGGTCTGGAGGCGATCGACCTGGCGAGGAGACTCAAGCCGGACGTAGTCGTGATGGACGTCAACATGCCGCGCTGCGACGGCATCGCCGCCAGCAAGCGCATCAAGGAGGAGTCGCCGCACATCGGGATCGTCGCGCTGTCCATGCACGACTCTCCCGAAATGATTGAGCGGATGATCCAGGCAGGCGCGTCCAACTATCTGACGAAGGAGAGCGCCGGCGAGCAGCTTTGCCACGCGATCGTCGAGGCGGCGGGTCACAATTCCTAAACGGATGGAAGCGGTGCCGGAGGGCGGCTGGCAGCAGCGAACAGTGAGGCGTCTCCAGGATGTCGCGATCGGTCGGCGAACTATTCCCACCGGCAACGGGGAAAGAGGAAGTTTCAGGGAGGGGAATCAACCGGCGTTTGATCCGGTTCCGTCAGGCGGCGAACTCCGGCATTCGCGGCGCTTGCATCGCGCCGGCGTCTCTTCCCACCGTCAGTGCACGGTATTCTGTTGCTCCAGTTCCTGGGTAATGACGGTAAAAATCTTTTCGGGCACGAACTCTTTGGGCACGAAGGCGTTCGCGCCGACGGCCAGAAGAGCCGTCTCCACATCCCGGCTGGTATGGCACGACATGCCGATGACGATCGTGTCCGGCAGGAGCGCCCGGATGCGCCGGGTAGCCTCGACCCCGTCCATACGCGCCATTCCGACGTCCATGAGAACGACCTTCGGCCGAAGCGTCTGGGCCAGCTGAGCGGCGGCGATTCCGTCGGCTGCTTCGCCGACCACGCGGAACCCGGGCCGTTTATTTAAAATCGTCCGTAACGTTTCCCTGAGCTGCAGATTATCATCGACCACCAGAATTTCGACCATGGGTGACCTCCTTCGAATAAGGCAGAAGGCTGCAGTACTTACGCTAACATAAGTTTGCGGTGACGCGAATCAAATTGCAGAAGTCGCCGGGGGTTCCCGACCGGCTCGTTCTTGACGCCCGCACAGGCTCCGTGTAGGGTCGCCTCATGGCTGCCTGAGGTGACTGCTCGCATCGACTCCCGGATCGGCTTTCATGTCCCGGACCATGGTAATGTTTCTATTTGCTGCGGCGGCGGCGGCCGGATGGTCCGGCTCGGCACAAAGCCCGTGCGGGAAACAGCTGCGCGCCTCTCCGGAGAATTATCAGCGGGGTCTCGACAATGCCACCGGCCAGCAGGATAAGATGGGTTATGGCGATAATCAGAAGGCGCGAGCGGAGACCAGTGAAGACGGACTCGGTAACGTGAGAACAGCCCGGAACGCGGGGTGGCCGTTGGCCGGAGAAGGATCCGCGCCCTGATCCATGACGCCGTGAGGCGCCGGTCTGAGCGGACCCCGGGTGGTCACCCGCTAGCCTTTGAAATGTTTGAAAGAGCGGCGTCTGAATGCGAGAGGAGAACGAACGCAGATGGGAATGAGTCAACAACGACCGGTCGTGGCCATCCTCGTCGGAGGCGGGCCGGCGCCGGGCATCAATAGCGTGATCGGCGCAGCCACCATCCGGAGCATACTGGGCGGCTGCGACGTCATCGGCATCAGGGACGGCTTCAGGTGGATCATGGAGGGCGACACGAGCAAAGTCAGGCCCCTGTCGATCGAAGCCATCAGCCGGATCCATTTCAGCGGCGGATCCTGCCTCGGGACGGCGCGGGCGAATCCTACGCAAAAAATCGAGAGCCTGGATGCCTGCCTCGCGTCCCTTGCCAGACTCGGCGTCACGAGGCTGATCACCATCGGAGGGGACGATACGGCCTTTTCCGCGCTCAAACTGGAGCAGCGGGCCGCCGGTCGGCTCCAGGTCGTGCATGTGCCGAAAACCATCGACAACGATCTGGATCTGCCGCATGGCATTCCCACATTCGGGTTTCAAACCGCACGCCACATCGGGGTCGAGCTCGTGAAGAGTCTGATGGTGGATGCGGAGACGACCTCGCGCTGGTATTTCATCGTCACGATGGGTCGCAAGGCGGGACATCTGGCCCTGGGGATCGGCAAGGCCGCCGGCGCGACGCTGACGCTGATTCCTGAAGAGTTCCGGCACAAGCCCATTCGCTTGACCACCCTGGTGGATATCCTGGCCGGTGCGATCATCAAACGCCTCGGTGCGGGGAGGTCGGACGGCGTCGCGGTGCTGGCGGAAGGCCTGGTTGAAATCCTTGATCAGAAGGATCTGGAGGGATTGGAGGATGTGGAACGTGATCAGCATGGCCATGTGCGGCTGGCGGAGATCAACTTCGGATTTGTGCTCAAGCGGGCAGTGGAAAAGGCGCTGCGATCGCTCGGCGTCAAAATGACGGTCGTCGACAAAAACATCGGCTACGAGCTCCGCTGTGCGGACCCTATTAGCTTTGACATGGAATACACGCGTGATCTCGGGTACTGCGCGGCGCAGTTCCTGCTGGAGGGCGGAAATGCGGCGATGGTGTCGATCCAGAACGGTCGGTTCATCCCGATCCCGTTTGCGGAGATTTTAGATCCCGCGACAGGCCGCACCAGAGTGCGCATGGTGGACGTCGAGTCGGAGTCCTACGTGATCGCCCGTCGATACATGATTCGCCTCTCCCCGGATGACCTGAGCCAGCCGGAAGATCTGGCTCGCCTCGCGACCAGCGCCGGATTGTCACCGGACGACTTTCGCAAGCGGTTCGAGTACCTGACGTCGCAGAACCTGTGATCTCTCAATGATGGATCGGCAGACAGAGGATGCTGATAGCCGGATTGGGTTATCGAGTTGATGGTTGATCCCACCCCTGACAGTGAGATTCATCTCTCCTTTGAAAACCAGCGGGCTGTTGTGTCTCCCTGGGGGGCCGCCTTACGCCGGTATTCTTTGCTGGAGGCAGAGGGCAGCGAAACCGACGTGGTCTGGGGCTATTCCGGAGGCGGACAAAAGAGGGGCGGGCAGGGGGATGTCCTCATTCCCTTTCCGGGACGCGTTGCGGAGGGCCGCTACTCGTTCGACGGACGGACCTTTCAGCTCGAACGAAACGACAAGGAGGGGCCGAATGCCATTCACGGATTTGTCCGTACCTTGCCCTGGGCGGTGCGCGATCTACAACCGGCTGGCGTCACCTTCGAGGTGACGCTCGATGCCGACGCCTATGGACGACGGGGATATCCCTTCACACTGGCCATCAGCGTGAGCTATAGCCTGCAGCAGGAGGGTCTGGCCTGCTCATTTTCCCTGCGGAATGCCGGCCGGCCGGCAGCGCCGGTCGGGGTCGGCTTTCACCCCTATTTCACGGTCGGCACGGCGCGCATCGACGAAGCCGAAGCCAGGATCCCCTGCGCAGGGTATCTGGAATTCAATGATCGGCTCGCGCCGACGGGCGCCGTTCTGGATGTGGCTGAAACGGAATGGGACTACCGTCGGTATCGCAGGATCGGCGTCCGCCGGTTCAATCACTGTTATGTGAATCTGGAGCGCGATGCGGAGGGGATGGCTACCGCTTCTCTACGGCATGAGGGGTCCGGTCGGGCGATCGACATCGTGATGGACCGGTCATTCTCCGCTGTCGTGGTCTACACCGGAGATGCCATTGCCGACGTTCCCCGACGGGCATTGGCCATTGAACCTATGACCTGTGCGACTGACGCCTTGAACCATCCCGAGTGGGGTTTGAAGCGGCTCCTCCCCGCAGAATCCTTCGCCGGCCGTTACCTGGTCAGACCGGGCCGGACGTAAACTGCTCCCGGAAAATCTTCCTGCTGGGCTTTGCACGCCGCCGCCTGCATCGCAGCGATAGATCCCTTTGCTCAGCCACAGGTCTTGGCGATGCCAGCTCCGTCACGAGGGCCGGCTGGCTTCGATAATGCGGAATCGCACCTCATCGACCTGGTTATAGGCCGAGGCCTGTTCGCCTGCGAATAGGCCGCACCGATACAGGCCGGGAGTCCAACCAGCGACCGGACGCGGGAGGACAAAATATCCCGACTGGTCGCTCGTGGACATGATGAGGTGATCCTGTGCGACGGCGGTCTGTGTCCCCGTGACCTCGGCGGTTTCCTTGAAACATCGCGCGGCGAGCGGAACCTCATCGTAGGAGGCCGTCACCAGGCCGAATACCAGATAGATCTCCTGCTGCGTGGTGGGAAAACTGATTCCCGGATTCAAGGGAATAAAGTCATGGGCCCCTGTGGGTGAATCGTCCCGCATGACTTTCCTGGCCGGGATGACGAAGCGGAACCAGGCAAAATCCGCGTCCCTGCCCACGAGTGAGGCCGCCGTATCGAGGTATTTCTGCGGTGCCAGTTTGTTCATGGCGGTCGCCGCCAATTCCTGTTCCGAAGCAATGGCCGGAGCGGCGGGCTGGCTCGCGGCGGCCTTTTTCGCCGCTTCAATCTCCCGTACAAGGTCGGGGACGTGCGGCCGGATCGTATCCAGCCAGCGCGCCAGTTTGTGTTTATCCAAGACCCGTGTTCCCGTAGGAAGCATCACGTCCTTCGTCGCCTTCTCGAACTCCACCGTCGCATCGTAGAGAACCTTGAACTGGATATAGGCATCTTCCCATTGCCCCAGATCCACCAGACATTGGCCCATTCGGTAGACCGTTGCCGCATAATCCTCATCGGTGGGATCGAGATCGGACACCTTCTTGAAAATCGTGACGGCCTCCTTGCACCGGCCCAGATTCATGAGGATGAGTCCGAGATGTTGCGTGGCGAGAGGATCCATCGGGTTGAGGAGCAGCAGCTGTCGATAAACCGGCTCGGCTTCCTGAAACCGTCCGGCCTCGAACAACCTGTACCCCTCGGCGCGAATCATCGACCAGTCGATGAGTTGTTGCGGAGTGGCGTCCGGGGTCATCACGGGAGTAAATCGCCGCCCGCGTTCCGTCGAGACAGAAAAGGCGGTCACTAAATTTTTGGCGGACAATTCCAGCGGAGAACCGGGCGGGACTCGCTCCAGAACGAGCTGCACGTCCCGGTTGGCCCCGTCATAGTCCAGCACATCAAAACGCGCTCGCGCCATGGCCAAACGCCAGCCCAGCAGATCCGGGGCCAGTTCCACGGCTCGCTGATAGGCCTTGAACGATTCTTCCAGGCGGTCCAGTTTGCGCAGTTCACGCGCGAGCCGCAGGTGGATCAGCGGATTGTCGGGATCGAGTGCGGCGATGCGCTGTAACTCGTTGAAGGCCTCCTCTCCCTGTCCCGAACGCACCAGCACACTCCATTTGGCCCATCGGACATCCAGCGCAGTGGGCGTGGTGGCCAGGACGATATCGTAGGATTCCAGGGCTTCCTGGGTGTGACGCGACGTCGCCAACATGTCGCCGCGGAGCTGATACAGAGCGAGTGCCTGGGGATTGTCACGCAGCCCGCGGTCCACGATGTCGAGTGCCAGGTCGAGTGTGCCCTGCTCCCAGGCGGCCTGTGCGCGCTGCGCGACCTGGGCTTCCGGGCGGGGCGAAAGGTCGTTTGCCCCTGTCGGGGGAATGGCGAACAGGGTGAGTAACAGCAACAGGGCCGGAATCCTTCCAGGGGACAGATGTCTCAGACCTTCGACGGTTCCTTGCAGGAGGGGTGGCATGATGCGATGTATGAGCATGATCGGAATCTCGTAGTTAGTGTGGGATATCTACAGTCATGGTCCAACGCGAGCGCACAACACAATAGTCAGGTGTCCAAGCAACATTCCCTGGCTTGGTGATTAGAGTCATCCTTCCGGGGAAGGATTCGCGAAGCCGCAGGTCCCACGCCGATGGATTAGCTTACTGCACGAACGGCTGTTGTTGCGAGGGATCCTGGGTCCGGAGGGGGGATGGGATCGGGGGAGCGGCTCCCTTGCCGGGTCGGTTCAACCCTCGTGCGTCGCCCGGGAAAGCGGTGGTGCCGAGACGCCATCGCCCGGCATTACCGCACGGTGACGAACCGGCCCTGTGCCATGGTTCTCAGCTGATCGATGTCTTCGCGACGGGTGATCGAGAGGGGGACGGTCTGGGCCAGTTCCTTGAGCAACAGCGCGGTCGTCAATGGCTGCTTTTCATGCAGCGCACGATATAACGCGGCAACGACGGCCTGTTCGATTTCGGAACCGCTGAAACCATCGCTCATCTTGACGATGGTGGCGAGATCGAACTGTGGGGGCTCCTGTTTGCGAAGCGCCAGATGAATCCTCCAGATGGCTTCCCGTTCCGCCTGATCCGGCAAGTCCACGAAAAAGATTTCGTCGAACCGGCCTTTCCGCAGGAGTTCGGGAGGCAGGGCGTTGAGATTATTGGCGGTCGCGACCACGAACACGTCCTGTCTTTTTTCCTGGAGCCAGGTGAGAAAGGCGCCGAACAGCCGTCGGCTCAACCCCGCGTCGCCGTCGCCGCTACCGCCGCCCGCGACCATGGCCTTTTCGATTTCGTCGATCCACAACACGATCGGGGAGAGCGATTCCGCCAGTTCGATGGCCTTGCGGAAGTTCTTTTCGGATTCCCCGACGAACTTGTCGAACAGCCGGCCGGCGTCGAGTTTGAGTAACGGAAGTTGCCATGCCCGGGCGATGGCCTTGGCGGCCAGCGATTTGCCGCAGCCGGGGACGCCGACCAGCATGAGCCCTCGTGGAGGGGCCAGGTTCAGCGCTTGGGCCTCAGGCGTGAACCCGACCTTTGCCCGTTCCAGCCAGGATTTGAGGTTCGCGAACCCGCCCAGTTCGAACCGGTTGTCTTCCAGCGGATAATATTCCAGCAGCCCGCCGTCCTTGATCGTCTGGACCTTCCGTTTCAGAATCGTCTGCACGTCATCCGCGGACAGCGAACCGTCTTCCACGATGCATTGCGTAATGACCTGCCGGGCCTGGTGGAGCGTCATGCCTTGCAAGGCGCGAAGGATAGCCTCACGTTCCTGCACGGCCAGTTGGGTTTCCGCCGGTTTGGACTCGGTCATGGAGTTGAGGAGGCTTTGTACGACCGTGGTGGATCGTGGACGACGAGCCGGCGTTCCCGACCCGAGAGATTGAAGGACACTGCTGAGCATGGACTGGAGCTCGTTCCGGTCCGGCAGCTGCAGATCGAGCCGGACCGCGAGCTGTTCGATATCCGCTGGAAGGGTAATAGGATGGCCGGTCAGTAGGCAGGTCGACCGCGAGCGGCCATAGAGGGCCGCCACCTCGCGCAGCTGCCGTGCGACCGCGGCCTCCTGCAGGTGCGGCGCAAGATCCTTGAGCCAGAAGATCCCTTCCACGGTCAGCCCGTTGAGATGCTGGAGGACGGCTAAGGGGGTCGACGTCATCTTGCTCAGCGTCGATCCATCGTCGCGCCTGGTGAGGCCCCTGGTAATCGACCATTCGAAGAGGGGCATGCGCTCCTGGCCGGCCACCGATTGCAGCAAGGTGAGCACCCGCTCTTCTTCTACCGTTTCGATGACGATGATCGGATGGCAGGACCGGACGAGGGTGCGGAGATCATGGACACTGGTTGAGCGGGCCATAGGAGTGCGATGCTAACACGGGGTATGCACGTCACCAAGAAAAGCGGCAATTGCGGCGGGGCCTGCCTGCTACGGACAGACGACTCGCCGATGCGTGATTGGTGACAAGGGGGAATTGGGAAGGTGGCCATGGGGAGCACCGGCACGCCCTGTTCCAGACCAGCTCAGGAGAGTCCCGGGGCGAGCAGATGTCAGTCTTCCTGCAGCCCTTCGTACTGGTCCATGGAGCTAGACATCATTTTCCGTCAGGCAGCGTCCGAGGCCCTGTTGCTCGGCCAGATGATAGGCGTAATGCAGGGCGGCCAGATTCGCGACACGTTCCTCGGCCTCCTCCCGGCTGTCCGTATAGACGATCTGAACGCCATATCGCGCCGTCAGCGCGTCGAGGAAGTCCACCATGCCGTTCCGGTGGTACTGGCCCAGGCGCCCGCCGCCCGTATTGTATTGAATGGTGCCTTCGATGAGCAGGAATCGATGTGGAACGGTGAGCAGCGGCTCGAGCTCACGTAAGAATCGGGGACGATGGTCGGAATGGTTCGAGAAGATCGTGTTGAGTTCCTCCACCCGCCGGCGTTCCACGCAAAAAATATGGGGCGCTTCCGCAATCGCGTAATCACCCGCCTGCAAGGCCTGGCGCTTCGTGCCGGCGATGCGCACCAGTCCCTTGAATTCGTAGGGCAGCTGCTCATGGATGTCCACCAGTACATGGATGGCCGGGACCATGATCTTGGGATGGCTGAAACGAGTCACGTTGAGCATGGTTTGAGGGCCGCGCAACTCCTGCCTAGGTCGCGGGGCCGGCTGCGGCCGCGGCGGCGACGTTCGTGGCGGCGGGTTGGTCGAGGGAGTCTGTTGCCGGGCGGCGTCGTAACGGGTGCGCGCAGCGGGGTCGCTCAGGATCTGATAGGCCTGATTGATCAACTGGGTGCGGGCTTCGGCTTTTCGATGCAGGGTCGGGGAATGCACGAAGCGATCCGGATGCCAGACCTGCATGTGCTCGTGCCAGGCCCGTTTGATTTCCGCTTCGGTGGCGGTGGAAGAAAGTTCCAGGATGGCGTAGTAGTTGGTGGTCCGTTCGTCCCGCATCGGTTTTCCCCGCTAGGATCAGCAAAGTGTAACGGAGTCCAAGGGGAAATCGCCAGATTGAAATCACCGGCCGGCGGGTGTCTGCGCGCAAAACGGCTTGGCATTGTGCGTGACGGGGAGCCGGTGTATGGTACGCATCCGGACAATCTGAGTGCACATCCATTCCATCGGAGGCAAGGCTCATGGTTCTGGTCACAGGCGGTGCGGGGTATATCGGGTCGCATACCTGCGTGGAACTTCTCCAGGCGGGTCGGGATGTCACGGTGTTCGATAACTTTTCCAACAGTCATCCTGAGTCATTGGAACGGGTCCAGCGCATCACGGGAAAGTCGCTTCGCCTGATACGAGGGGACTGTCGTGACCGCGCGGCCCTGGTGGCGGCGCTCCGTGAGAGTCGAGCCACCGCGGTGATTCACTTCGCGGGTCTCAAGGCCGTGGGAGAGTCTGTCCAGCAGCCGTTGGCCTACTATGACAACAACGTGACCGGCTCCCTTCGCCTCTTGGAAGCCATGGGCGAATGCGGGGTGAGGCAGCTTGTGTTCAGCTCCTCCGCCACGGTGTACGGCGATCCGCAACGGCTGCCGCTGACGGAAGACCAGCCGCTGTCCGCCACCAATCCCTACGGGCGAACCAAGCTGATGGTCGAAGAGATCCTGCGCGACCTGCATCGGAGCGAGGCCTCGTGGCGAATCGGGATTTTACGGTATTTCAACCCGGTGGGGGCGCATGCCAGCGGGTTGATCGGTGAAGATCCCCAGGGCATTCCGAACAATCTGCTGCCCTTCGTGGCGCAGGTGGCGGTGGGGCGGATGGCATGTCTCAACGTGTGGGGCAACGATTATTCCACTCCGGACGGCACGGGGGTGCGGGATTACATCCATGTCGTCGATCTGGCGTTGGGGCATCTCAAGGCGCTGGACTCGCTTGCCCGGTTGGATCATCAGGCCGACTGCCTGACCGTCAACCTTGGAACCGGGAAGGGCTACAGCGTACTGGAGATCGTGCGGGCATTTGAAACGGCGAGCGGCAGGCCGGTGCCCTACAAGATTGCGCCTCGCCGCCCCGGGGATATCGCCGCCTGTTATGCGGACCCCCAGCAAGCGTTGACGATGTTAGGTTGGCAGGCGACGCGTGGCCTGAGCGAAATGTGCGCGGATGCCTGGCGCTGGCAAAGCACCAATCCCAAGGGGTACGTAGGGTGAACCAGACACCCGGCATGGCTCGTTCCCGCATTGGAACAGGCGCCTGGCGCCGGAGCGCGGAAAGCAGTAGACTCCGTCGCACGATGGCACGGCCTCAGCGAGCATGACAGTCGAACTGGTGACCTGGATCGGGATCGCGATCTGTCTCAGCCAATCGGCCCTGTTCTCCGGGCTGAATCTCGCAGTCTTCAGCCTGGGCCGGCTGCGACTGGAGGCGGAAGCGGCGAGCGGCAATTACGCCGCGCGAACCGTCCTGAAACTGCGCGACTCCTCCAATGACATCCTGGCCACGATCCTCTGGGGGAATGTCGGCATCAACGTCCTGCTCACCCTGCTGTCGAACTCGGTCATGGCCGGGGTCAGCGCCTTTCTCTTCTCGACGTTCATCATTACAATTCTTGGTGAGATCGCCCCGCAGGCCTATTGTTCCCGTCATGCCATGCTGGTGGCGGCCCGCTTCTCCTCCGTTCTTCGGGCCTACCGTCTCCTGCTCTTTCCCGTCGTCAAGCCCACCGCGATGGTACTGGACGCATGGCTCGGCAAGGAAGCCATTGCCTACTTGCGCGAGGCGGAAATCAAGGAAATCCTCCGCCGGCACATGATGAACGAGAAGACCGAGGTCAGCCGTCTGGAGGCGATCGGCGCGTTGAATTTTCTGACGATCGACGATATTCCGGTCGAGCAGGAGGGGGTACCCGTGGCCCCGGAGAGCATTCTCCAAGTGCCGTTTCATGACGGGGTCCCGGAATTTCCTTCCTTCCGGAAGTCTCCGGACGATGCGTTTCTCCGGCAGGTCAATGCCGCGAACAAGCCCTGGGTGGTCATCGTGGACGAGTGGAAGGAGCCACAGTTCATTCTGGATGCCGATGGGTTTCTGCGCCACGCTCTCCTCACGGATCAGGAGACCGATCCCGCGGCCTATTGCCATCGACCCGTCATCGTCCGTGACCCCAAGGAGCCGCTGGGCAAACTGCTGGAGCAGCTCAGTTTTGATCGGACCTCGCCCAGTGATCATTTGATCGCGGAAGACACGATTTTATTGTGGCGGAGCGAGCCGCGCCTCGTCACCGGTGCCGACCTCCTGGGCCGCCTGCTACGGGGGATCGTGAAACGGACGCGCACGGAAGAGTCCGAGCCTGAGGGACCCGGCCGGGAGGGCTGACCGGGCGCGGTTGAGGAAACTATGGCTGCCAGCGGTGAAACTGGGACAGCCGGAATGATCGTGCCGACGCTATTCCAGGAGTTGGGAAAAGGCAGTGGCCAGGCCGAGGAAACTGAAGAATCCGACGATATCCGTCACGGTGGTAAGGATAATGGACGAGGATTGCGCCGGGTCCTGGTTGAGAGATTTCAGAATCAGGGGAATCACGGCTCCGGACAGACCGGCGATGCACATGGACGCCACCATGGAACTCCCGATGATCATCGTGAGCCCGAGAGACCGGCTCCAGAGGTACACCGCGAGCGAGGTCGTCGCGGCGATGACGATACCGTTGAGCAGCGCGACTCCCGCCTCCTTGGAGGTGACCCGCAGCCATTGCGCCGGTCGGATGTCGCGGAGGGCGAGCCCGCGCATCACCACCGCCAGCGATTGCGCGCCGGTATTGCCCGATTGGCCGGCGACCACCGGAAGCAGGACCGCCAGCGCGGTAAACTTGGCAATGACATCTTCGAACATGCCGACCACGAAGGCCGCCAGGAAGGCCGTCACCAGATTCACTTCCAGCCACCCGAGACGCTTCCGCACCGAAAACCAGACCGGCGACAGGGCGCGCTCATCCCGGCTGGCGCCGACCATGGTTTGCAGGTCCGCGGTGGCTTCCTCCTGACTGGCCTTGATGATGTCTTCGTTCTTGATCACGCCGAGCAGCCGTTCGTCCAGATCCACGACCGGAATGGTCATGAATCGTTGGGCTGCGAACAGGTCGACGATCTGTTCGCGATTCTCCATCGGATGGATATGCGTGACGTCCCGCCGCATGACTGACTGCAATCGCTCATCCGCATCGAGCAAGAGCAGATCCCGCATGGACAGCAAACCCACGAGGTGCCGGCGACGGTCGATCACATAGATGTCGTGCAGGTCCTTGGGGGCATGTACGCGCACATGCCGCACCGCCTCTTCCACCGTGAAGTCTTCGGGCAACGCAAACGCCCTGGCATCCATCAGGCTGCCCACCGATTCGGGCGGGTACTCCATAAATAACCGAATGTCTTTGGCCAGCTGGCGCGGGAGATGGCGCAACAGGGCCTGTTGCCGTTTCTTTTTCAGCCGCAACAGGAGGTTGGCGGAATCTCCGGGAGAGAGCCACCGGAGCGTCTGCGTCCCGACTTCATCCGGTAGACGATCCAACGTATCGGCCGCCACGGGGGGATTCATCGAGGAGAGGAGTTCGGCGACGATCCGGGGAGGGGTGGTTTCCACGAGGTGGACGATGTCATCCGGATCGAACGATTCCAGCAGTTGCCCGGCTTCCTCCGCATGGTCGACGAAAAACGCTTCATGAAGTTTTTGGTGGAGTGCCATCGGGGGTCTCGCCTTCCTGGTGCAGCAAAGGCGCTGCATCCGATACTGTCGTACCGACTGCCTGCGCCACATCGGTCATGATGTGCAGGCCGATCAGTGCATAGGCTTCCCACATCTGCAACAGGGCCTCGGGAAGGGACCCTCCCGTGGGCCGCACCTCGGACCGGTCGCCGATCTGCCGAAGCGTCCGGTATCGGAGCGCCCCGAGAAAATGTCCTTCCCGGTCGACGACCGGAAGGGTGTGGTAGAGCTGCCAATTGGGGTTTTGCAACAACTCCCCTTCGGTGGCCTCGGCGGTCACAGTTTCCAGCTGGTTTCTCATGATGGTGGCCACCAACTCGTCGGGAGCCGCCACTACCAGTTCTTTCGTGGTCACCAGGCCGACGAGCACGCCATCCCGTTCGACGACGTATTGGTAGTAGGTGGCCCGTCGGGGGTCGCGCTTGATGCGGTCGATCGCCGCCGATACCGCGATGTCGGGCGGCAGGGTGACGACACGAGGGTCGGACAGGCTCGCGGCGGTGCCTTCAGGATAGGTCACGCTCAACCGGAGACCGGGGCCGACGGTCTGATCCAGGGAGGCGAGCAGGTCTCCCTGCAAGGCCGGCTCGAATTGGCGCAGGATCCCGGTCGCAGCGTGGGTGGGCAGTGTTGCAAGGATGTCCACGGCTTGTTTCTGAGGCAATAACAACAGGACCGGGGCAGCCAGGTCCGGGGAGAATTGTTCGAGCACCCGAGCCGAGTCCTGCGCGGCAAACTCCGCCATGACGGCGGCGATGTCCACCGCGGTCCAGTTCTCCATATGTTTGGTGGCTTCGAGCGGGTAGGCCCTGAGATAGGTCAATGTTAAGCGTGCGTCCGCGTCCATAGTTTACCTGGGATTTTCGATGGTCGCGCTGGACTCCTGAAAACTGGACGCCGGCACGACGACGCGGCCTCTCGGCGTATCGACGACGATGGCGACCGGGGTGAGGGCGACGATCTGTCCTTGTACGTCAGCCACGCGGATCGTCTGTCCCACCCGGAACAACGGGTGGAGATAGTGCGCGGCGATCAGGTTGGCCACGGCGCTCCGGGCCCCCAGTCCAAAGGACAGGGCGGCGCCCGCGATCAATCCGCCGAAGGCGATCATGATCGTGCTGTTCAGCAGCGTCGTGTCGATCCCCAATTCGTTGATCCCCGTCACGAAGACGACCAGAATGGCCGCGACATAAAAGGTCTGGGACACGATCGCGCCTTGGGCGACGCCGGCCGAACTGCAGGCCAGGGCAATGAGATCCTTGATATAGCCGGCCGCCAACATGCCCAATACGATGATGAGGATCGCGGTGCCGATCCGGGAAGGTAGAAGGCAAAGGTGGTGAGGGCTTCCGACACGGCCGGAAGGCCGATCGTTTCGGTGGCCGAGATGCCGAAGAGCAGAAAGATGAGCCAGAAGACCAGCAGGCCGAGAATGTCGGCGCTGGTCCTGTTGCCTTCGGCTTTCGCCAGGAGGGTTTGGATCGGCGTCTTGGCGAGGAGGCGATTGAAGCCGATCAGCTTCAGCAGTGCCGCCGTTCCCGCCGCGACCATCCGGGCCAGGAGATATCCGGCCAACAGGAGAAGGACCGCGCCGAGCAGTTTGGGCAGGAATGCGACGATCATGGCGAGGCTTGCTGCCACCGACTCTCGAAAGATGTCCAGCCAGTCGCGAAAGTTCACCTGGTTCCCTTTCCGGCGCATGACGCGCTGCGCGCCGCAGCCAAAGGTGGAGGATGCCGCGCCAGTATGCCTGAGTACGTGAGGGAAAGCAGCCCACCGTACCGGGTCGGAGCATCGTGGCCCAGGGAGTTTGCGTCACCCTCGGCGGGGAGTTCCTGGCGCTCCGTGTGGAGAAGCGGCGACCGGATCGTGCCTCATCCCGGGAATGTGTAGAATATCGGGATAACGATGCCTCTGATTTCCCGGCCTGCCCTCTTGCGTCCTTGGAGGACCCTATGGATACACATACAGTTCGGATAACGCCTGACAGAGACGAGAGTCAGCCGGGCTTCGGATCGTTCCGGGCTGCGGCTCCTTACGCGGCATCCGTGAACTCATTGTGGCCGGAGCCCTGGCCATCGTCTGGGCTGTATTGCCTGCCACGCCGGCCGGGGCAAATCATTCCGGTCACGCCGGTCAGCACGAGCCGGACATGTCACCCGTGACCGGTGCCGGACATTCGATCCCGGGCGCAGCCTTGGAGGTGTTTCTAGGGCCAGGCAAAGAATCTCGCGAGGGCCCCGGACTCGACCGGGACCAGGCCGATGCGGCCGTCCGGACTGTCATCCAGGCCTTCACCCACATGTTGCAGCACCGGACGGACTATCCGCGATTTGATGAAAGCCTCAAGAAGAGGCACTACAGCAGGTCATTGTCGAGCCGTTCGTGGTCAATCAGGAGGGCAAAGAGTTCCCATTTTTGGTTGCGCGGACGAAGAAGCCGGGAAAGTCAGACTCCTGATCAGCGCCTCGTCGCTGAAGGAGAAGGACTTCCTGGACCATCCGGACCGGCTTGTCCCGGTCTTGGCCAGAGAGTTCCAATGGGTCGTCAGCAAAGCGGATACGGCGCCCAAAGCGACATCCGTCGCGGTCGAACGCGATCTCATCCATGCACCGGTACGTCCGGATCAGGATATTCTGTCTCTTCCGCCCGAGGCTCGGCTGCAGGTGCTACAAGGATTGTTCGACAGGTATCTGCGGACCGTGGATGACCAGAACAGTTTGAACGGACAATCGTATTACGAGGTGGGGAGTACGAGCCTGGTGGCGCCGGCTCAACCGGAGTCCACGACCAGGTTGTACGACATCCGGGTTCGGGAAGCGCTGCAGAAGATCGTGCACGATCCCTATTTCGCGGAAAATCAGCCTCAAGCCGTGCGAAGCCTGTTGAATGGAAAAATCTGGAATGTCGCCTTCGTCAAGATCGATCAGCGGGATTGGGCCACGCGGACCAGGGTGCTGCCGGAAAATAAATCGGTGGTGGTCGGCGAACGGGCGCACCCTGTCCAGCCCGCGTCCATTCTGGTGAATACCTATCGGACGGCATCGCCGGACGATCCGTTTTATCCGGACAGCGGAGGATTGCCGATGGGGGCACTCTCGGCGGATCGGCTGGCGCGGGTCATCGCATCCGAAATTGAGCACAATATTCATGAGAAATCACTCAGCGGCCACGTGGCCCAGGATGCACTCTCCGCCCCCTCCAAGTGATGGTCGGACAGAGTCACGCTGTTGCAACCGGCAAAGGGCACAGGCCGCTGCTTGTTGCCGATGGATGGAACATTCGAATCAGAATGCTCAACGGCCCGGCGCCTCCCGCAGCGCCGGAGGAGTGGACCGCAAAGACCCTGAGCACGTACAATACGCATCCGCGGTCGCTATTCCTCTCGCCCTCACGGTGCTCCGGAAGCGTCCTACTCGCGTACTATCAACATGACCAGGAAGGGATCGTCATGAGTGTGAAATGTGGAATCGTCGGGCTGCCCAATGTGGGCAAGTCCACCTTGTTTAATGCGCTCACCAAATCGGGGATTGCGGCGGAGAATTATCCGTTCTGTACCATCGAGCCGAACATCGGCATCGTGGAGGTCCCCGATGCTCGGATTCAGGCCCTGGCCGATATCGTCAAGCCGCAGCGGGTGCAGTATGCGACGACTGAGTTCGTGGATATCGCCGGGCTCGTGGCCGGTGCCTCGAAGGGCGAAGGCCTGGGTAATCAATTCCTGGCCAATATTCGCGAAACCGACGGGATCGTGAACGTGGTGCGCTGCTTTGAAGATGACAATGTGGTTCACGTCTCGGGCAAGGTCGACCCGATCTCGGACATCGGGACGATCGTGACGGAATTGGCCCTGGCAGACCTCACGACGGTGGAGAAAGCTCAAGAGCGGAACATGAAGGTCATTCGCTCGGGGGATAAGGATGCCGCGAAACTGGGTGAGGTGCTGGTGCAGGTGGCCGCCTGTTTGAACGAGGGGAAGCCGGCACGCACGCTCAAACTGGACGCCGCGCAACGTCTCTTGCTGAGGCCGCTCTGTCTGCTCACGATGAAACCCGTGATGTATGTGGCCAACGTGTCGGAAAAGGGATTCAAAAACAATCCTCTGCTGGCTGCCGTGGAGGACTATGCCGCTCGCGAGGGCGCGCCCGTCGTCGCCATCTGCGCGGCGCTGGAATCGGAGATTGCAGTGCTCTCCGACGAGGAGAAACGGGAGTTCCTCGTCGACATCGGCATGACCGAACCCGGCCTCAACCGCCTGATTCGCGCGGCCTACCAGCTCTTGGGCTTACAGACGTATTTCACGGCGGGGGTCAAGGAAGTCCGCGCCTGGACGATTCATATTGGTGACACCGCTCCACAGGCGGCCGGCGTGATTCATGGTGATTTCGAAAAGGGTTTCATCCGCGCGGAAGTCATCGGGTACGACGACTTTATCGGGTGCAAAGGGGAAGCGGGGGCGAAGGAGAAAGGAAAGATGCGGCTGGAAGGGAAAGAGTATGTGGTGCAGAACGGCGACGTGATGCACTTCCGCTTCAACGTGTAACGGCCCGCAACCCATCCATCGTGGCATCGGCATTTTCGCATGCGCTCGTGGCCCTGGGGATGGGCAAGGTCTCCCCCCATGCCGTCATGGACCGCCGCGCCCTGTTGCTGGGTGCCCTCTGCGCGGTGCTGCCGGATCTCGACGTGATCGGATTCGGATATGGCATTCAGTACGGCGACCTGTGGGGACATCGCGGGCTGACGCATTCGCTGGCCTTTGCCGCGCTGTTGAGCGCAGGCCTCGTGGCCCTGTTGTACGGACGGGAATCCGGTGCGGTCAGGCGAGGCATGGGCCTCTATCTCTTTCTCTGTACCGCTTCACACGGGATGCTCGATGCGCTGACCGATGGAGGGTTGGGTGTCGCGTTTTTCTCCCCCTTTGATCCGACTCGATACTTTTTCCCATTCCGGCCCGTGGCGGTGTCCCCCATCGGCGTCCGTGAGTTTTTTGACGAACAGGGTCTGGCGGTGCTGGTCAGCGAAGTGACATGGATCTGGCTCCCCGCCGGTCTGTTGTTCTGGGGCCTTCGAGCCGCGAAAGCGGTGTGGTTGCGCAGGCGCGCTCCACTGGCCTCTCCCGCCGAGTGAACGGAGCCTGCGCCGGTTCCCTCCGGAGGGCGATCAGGGAGACTTCATTTCCAGCCGCACCCGGTCGATGGACCAGCGGAGGTCCTTCAATGGAAGGTTGTGCCCATCCAGCGCCTCGACTTCGATGATGACTTGGGGGGTGCGTTCACGGCCTCCGGTGATCGTCTTCAGAGCCTGCGTCACGTCCAGGCGAATGAGGGGCAGGCGTCGTGGCTCCGACATGGTTGGTCGCGCCGCCACGATGCCTGCCGAGCCCAGGACCACGGTCTGGTGCCGGTCCGTTACGCTGATCACGCGAAGCTTGAGAGGTTGATCTCCCGGAACAGTCACTCCCTCCAACACAAGGTGAATCCTGCTCGCGTCCGAGGATGCCGGCGGCAAGGCCAGGGTGAACCGGGGATTTCCTTCATCGGCATGAACCGGCATGCAAAAGCTCGCGATCAGGAACAGCGTGGTGAACGCCACTTGTCTCGTCATTTGTCCTCGCGTTCCACCTCCGCGACTGTGAGATGGACGTCCTTCGCTCGCACGGGAATCACCGTGCGAGTTTGAGTCTTGTCCGTTCGTTCTACCAAAGCAAGCCGCACAGGGCCTTGCATGCCGCTTAATGCATCGAGCATTGGCAGGGACAGATTCATGGCCACGTTCCGAGCCTGTTTGGAGGTATGGCGTCCTTCCCGATCGCTCAGGACGACCGGGACCGTCCCCAGATAGCCCTTGCTGCCTGGACCCTCGTCAGCCTTGGCTGCCTCCGGCGTGGCATACAATCGATAGACCGCACTCTTCTTCAATGGCAAGGAGAGCGCAGTCAGGTGGAGCCGCGCCCGTCCCCCCTGTTCCAGCATCTTCACGATCTTATCACGCGTAGCGCGGGCCACCGTCACCGTGTTGCTGATGCGCCAATCAGTGCGGATCACTATCCAGTCCAGGAGGCAGGGCAAAATCTCAAAGAACCGCGAGGGGCCATAACTGTATCGCAACTGGTTTTCGTGGTTCAGCACCTGTGCCGCCGTAATCGAACGCCAGACTTTATTTTCATCGAAAAAGTTCCAGGTCAGATTGAGGAAGGCGCTGTCGGTGGAGTTCGTGTGGCTCGAGGAGGCCTTGTTCCAGTCGGACCAGATCTTGTCCACGTTGGCATGGTGGGCGTAAAACACGGGATCCTTGCCTGCTGAGTCGAAGAACCCCATGTCGCCGCCCACATCGACATGTACGGAGCCGTGCGGTGCGCCCTCGGGGATGCCGCTGCCTCCGGCCGTTCCGCCGAACTCGGCGAACGTTCCGGCGTTGAGCGCCGCGTCCATCACAGTGTCTCCCACATCTTCGTCCGGAATCACGTCAGTCGGGCTCATGGTTCGAGTGCCGTTCCACAGTGGATTGCTGCCATCGTTGGGAGACGTGTACCCGCCTGGAAGGGTGCGATGGGCCGGACTGTCCCAATCCCAGTAAGGGAGCCGGAAGTTCATATCGCCGATGAGTTTGCCGAGTATCCGTTCATGAAAATACAGGTAGGCCCGGTGCCATGCAAAAAACTGCCAGGAGAAATGCACCTGCGTACCCTCGCCACAATACCAGCAATGGATGTTCGCCTGGCGTGTGAACCCTCGCGGATCGGCGGGGTCGCTCGTGTCCAGGGCGCGCATGGCCTGATAGGCCTCCTTTAATTTTTTGAGTTCATCGGCGCCGAGGGTCGAGGCCGGTCGTCGAGGCTGTATGATGCGGCAATCCTTTCGCCACCGTTTCGCCGTGCCGGGATTCCCGGGCGGCTCACAAACGGCCAGGACCGATTGCGGTAGCGCCAGGCCTGCGAACAGGCTCACACCGAGTGCACCTGCGCCAAATCCGAGTTGGCGCAGGAATGCTCTGCGCGACGACATACCTGCGTTAGGGTTGTGTGTACCGGTGGACATTGACCGACCTCCTCTGTGGTTGGATTGAACGTGAATGGCCGACGTGCAGGAAGATCTTCCTCGCTGGCACGCGTCGGACCAATGGAGATGCATCAATAAGCGTGCCTAGCGGGCAGTGAGATCATGAGTCTTCCAGGAAATCACGTGGACGCCACACCAGGTCATCGCCGCAGCTCCATCTTCGCGCTGGTGTATCTGATGCGATACGGGCCATGACCGATTGGATACAGTGTGGAACCCGGTGAGCCCCTGCGTAGTTCTACAACCCATGTGTTGACAGGCTTCCCGGCTCGGGCTAGCCTGCATCGTCTTTCGCCCGGGGGCCCACGCCTGCTGATGCGGTGCCTCGAGCACCACCGCAGCAGTACGTAGACCGGCGTTGCCTCATTCTCACAGGAGACCGCCATGCCAGAGTCTCTTTCGCCCGGAATCTACGTCCCTGAAATCCAGGCCGGAAGCCAGGCGATCACAGGTGTGGCGACTGGCACGGGGGGATTTCTCGGCATCGCCGAGCGTGGGCCGACAGTGCCGACTCTCGTGTCGAGCGTTGCTGAGTATCGCGCAATGTTTGGAGACTACGTGATGGATGGCGCGCAGGACCGTTACTTGACCTACGCCGTCGAGGGCTACTTTCAAAACGGGGGGCGGCGCTGTTATGTCCAACGGGTGTGTGGAAGAGGGGCCGCGGCGGCCGGCGCGACGGTCTCCGGGAAGCTCAGGGTTTCCGCGGTTGGGCCTGGAGCCTGGGGAAATCGCATTGCGGTGGACATCCTACCGGCGGGGTCGCGCCATCTGTTCGGACTCACGGTGAGGTATTGGGGTCCCCATACCATCCACCCGGGCGAAGCCACTGTCCGCGAAGAGTACGCCCATCTATCGTCGGACGAAGCGTCGCCGGACTTCTATGTGAAGAGGGTCAATGGCACGTCACGTCTGGTGAGGCTTGAAAGGGCGGGCAGGGGCGGTCGTCCGGCAGCCGCCACGGAACGATGGTTGTTTCGAGGGAGGGACGGCGGGGCCTGTGCCGACAGTGACTGTCAGGCGGCCCTGGATCTCCTTGGGCAGGTGGATGAGATCGCTCTAGTCTGTTGTCCGGATGAGCCGGGTTTCCCATCCGTCACGGGGCAGCTGCTGGAGCACTGTGCACGCCTCAAGGATCGATTCGCCATCCTGCAGGCTCCGCTGTCGGTTCCCGACCTGCTGCATCACCGGCCTCCACGTGATTCGCGCTACGGGGCCTATTACCTGCCCTGGGTGCGCGTCAGGCATGCCATGAATGGCCGGGAAGTACTCGTTCCACCGGGAGGGCACATCGCGGGTATCTATGCCAGGACGGACCAGGAGCGAGGAGTGCACAAGGCTCCCGCGAATGAAGCGGTTCGTGGTCTGCTGGCCGATCCGCTGGATCCTGAGCGAGGACTAGCCCTCCGGATCACTCAGGCGCAACAGGAAGCGCTTCATCCGCAGGGAGTCAATCTGCTCCGGTATTTTCCGGGGAAAGGAGTCCTCCTGTGGGGGGCGAGGACAATGGCATCGGATCCGGAATGGAGGTATGTGAACGTCCGGCGGTTGC
This sequence comes from uncultured Nitrospiraceae bacterium, assembly GCA_963846575.1. Lineage (GTDB taxonomy): Bacteria > Nitrospirota > Nitrospiria > Nitrospirales > Nitrospiraceae > Nitrospira_A. The sequence continues at coordinate 904,877 of CAWJWJ010000002.1, forward strand.
TCATCTTCGTCGAAGCCTCCATCAGAAAGGCCATCGGATGGGTGGTCTGTGAGCCCAATGAGGAGCCGTTGTGGGCGACGCTGCGGAGCAGCGTCGGTAATTTCCTCACGGAGTTGTGGAGAGCCGGCATGTTTCAGGGACAAACTCCGGATGAAGCGTTTTTTGTGAAGTGTGATCGAACGACGATGACCCCAGCCGATCTCGACCAGGGCAGGCTCGTTCTGGTGATCGGCATTGCTCCGATCAAACCGGCCGAATTTGTCGTCTTTCGAGTCGGACAGTGGGCCGGAGGATCCGACCTGACCGAATGACCATCTCCGCAGTCCGCCACTTCCGGTGCCATTGTGCGGACATCTGCACATCAGAGTTGAGGTCGTCCAGGTCGGACGTGCTAGACTGCGCCAGTTTCGTGAGGTCATCAATCCGGTTACTCGCTCCATGTTCGACGTCATTCTGTATCAACCTGAAATTCCTCCGAACAGCGGCAACATCATTCGTCTCTGCGCCAATACCGGCGCGAGGCTGCATATGGTCAAACCGCTGGGATTTACGCTGGAGGACAAGCAATTGCTGCGGGCCGGACTGGACTACCATGAATTCGCCAGCCTGACGGTGCACGAAAGCTGGGGGGAATGTGTCGGGCAGTTCCAAACTCGGCGGCTCTTCACCGTGTCGACCAAGGGGACTCAGCGCTACGATCTGGTGAACTACCTTGAGGACGACGTGTTCGTCTTCGGCCCCGAAACCCGCGGGTTGCCCCCCGAGATCCTGGGAAGTGTGGGCCCGGACCGGCGGATTCGCGTGCCGATGGTGAAGGGGAGCCGCAGCCTCAATCTCTCCAACGCGGTGGCGGTGGTCGTCTATGAAGCCTGGCGGCAGCTCGATTTTGGAAACGGTTGCTAGCTGAGTGGGGCGTCTGACCCTTCTGTTCCGGTGCGACGTCTGCCAGGCCGTTCGTCCATGGCCGGTCACGCGCTCAGGGATTCGTCGGGACAGAGCACCAAGGCACGCAACTCTCACAGAGGTTAGACAACGCGTCGAGGGTATGAGGCCCGTTGGAAACCGGGACCTCTCGATGCACGGCTGATTGTTCGAAGGAGGCATCATGTCGAACCCACACGCACCGTTTTATCCAATTATCTATGTGCGCGGTTATGCGATGACGCCCGGAGAGATCGACGAGACGACCGCCGATCCCTTCTGCGGCTTCAACCTCGGTTCCACCGTGTACCGCGCCGTGCCGGACAAGACCCGCCAGCCGCGCAAATACATCTTCGAATCGCCCGTCGTGCGGCTGGCCTCGGACTTCAAATATTGTGACGTCTATGAGGATGGGTACGACATCCTCGACCCCGAGTGGAGCACGGATGAGAGGAATGTGCTGACGAGCCGGTCCATCATCATCTACCGCTATTACGACGAAGCCTCGCGTCTGCTTGGATTGGGAAAGACGCCGGCCATCGAGGTGTTTTCGACCAAGCTGGGCGAGTTGATATTAAAGGTCCGCGATCTCGTCTGCGCCAACCCCGAGAACGGCATCACGCCCAAGGATTTCCGTTGTTACCTGGTAGCCCATTCGATGGGTGGTCTGGTCTGCCGCGGCCTGTTGCAGAATCCCAAGAGCGACAAAAAGAATGCCCGGCAATACGTCGATAAGCTGTTTACCTATGCGACGCCCCATAACGGAATCGAGGTTGCGGGGGTCAATGTGCCGTCGTGGCTGACGCTCGCCGACATGAATAATTTTGATCGCAAGAGGATGGCGAAGTACCTGGGTCTGGAAGCAGCGTACGACAAGACCGAGAGGGTCGATTGGATGCCCGAGGATCGCTTCGATCCGGCGCGGATCTTCTGCATGGTCGGTACCAACCGGATGGATTATGAAGCCGGCCTGGGCCTCTCGCGCACGTTTGCGGGTCAGGGCAGTGACGGCCTGGTGCGCATCCATAACGCGACCCTGTGCGGTCTGAAGGAAAACGGCGCGCCCGGTTCCCCCTGCGCGAAGGCCTTTGCGTATCGCGCCCATTCGGGATTTTTCGGCATTGTGAACAGCGAAGAAGCCTATCAGAACCTGACGCGGTTTCTGTTCGGCAACGTGCGCGTCGACGTGTGGGTCGATGTGGAAGAGATCAAGCTCCCGGTCACGGTGCAGGAAGCCGTCGATAAGGGCCGGAAGGTGAACGCGCTGTACCAGTTCGAGGTGCTGGCTTCCACGCGCGGCAAACTGTGGTTTCTCACGCGCCGGACCTCCGAGGAAGATTCTGTCGCCTGTCTCACGCACGAGGAATGGCTCGCCGCCCCCAAAAAGAACGGCTCGTTGTACGTCTCGAGCGTGTTTCTCGCCAACCGCGCGAAAGTCATCAAGGCCCGGCGGTCGCTGGCCTACAGCATGTCGCTCGGCGTGCGAGTGCCGGATTATGAAATCGATCGCAAACTCTGGATCAATGAGCACTATGAAGGGGGCTATTTGTACCGGAATACGATCTTGATGGAGATGGTGCCGCCGGAGGCGAAGGGCGAGCGATGGAAGGTGACCTACGCCTGGCAGAATCAGGGCAAGACCCTGCCGGACAGCGAGATCGATCCCAAGAGTCTCAGGAGCGGCAAGGTGGAGGTGGCTGTGCCGTTTGAGAGCGGCACCACGCCCGGTATCCGCGGGACGCTGCGGTTCGTCATCTCGGCATGGAATACGGATGCCGTCATGGAGGAATAAGCTCCGGGCCGGACGGGTGCCTCAGAGTGTTGGGCCTCTCCCTGTGAACTGCGCGGGTCAACAAGGTGGATGCCAGGCTGCTCGTCTTGCTCTGTTCAAGAGCAGTCTGCTAGGGTGATGTCTTCTGCTACGAAGCAGGTCAACCCCGAGAACGGAGGAACGCTACCATGGGAGAGGTCGATACAGCCCCGGAAGTTGCCGCCAAGGTCATCGAAGATCTGACGGCGTTGGAGGTGGATCCGGCCAAATGCGAGCGTCTTTTTAAGGCCGCGCTGGTGCAGTCCCAATCGGGCACCACCTATCGCATGCTGGCCAAGGTGGCACAGACTGGAAAGGTGGATCTCGTCCACTACGGCTGTGCGCTGGATGCGGATGGGAACCCAACCACGAAATGGAAGATCAGGCGCATCCTCGAACAAAAGCCTGAGCGGTTTGACAAAGAGCTTGAGGCGATCAAGCAGGGAGTCGCGGACGATGGTGAGGTTGTGCAAGGCGCATGGGTGCATGATATGACCGGCCTCCCGGACGTCGCCGCACAGGGCAAGAGTCTGGACGAATGGTTTCGGACTACGATCGCGGAGCTTCGCAAGAAACCGAGCTAGCCGATGCCGGGCCGCCATGGCTCCACCGGTGGCATTCAAAAAATCATCGGCGGTGAGCCCGGCGGCAGGGGCGACGGGCCGGTTGCGGCCCGTGGTGAGGCGGTGATGACGACCGTCAGCCGGCGATGGGCCTCCCGTAGCGACCGCTCAACATCCTCCGGGGTATTCCCGCGTGCCAGGAGAAATCCCAGATAGCGCGTCCCTTCCGGGAGCGGGACCAGTTCGTCACCGGGCGTTGCCGTGATCGTCAGTTCCTCGACCCCCGGCACGGCCTTCGCTTGACTCTGTCCCCGTACCTCGTGGAGCCGGCCCCCGTAGGGAATAGGAAGCATCATCACGCCCGCCGAGCGCGCTTGCCTGGTGAGAGCAGGAAGCGGCATCCGTAACGCGTGGCGGAGGATCAGCTCTTCGAGCGACATTCCGGCGGCGAAGTCCAGCGTCCTGGAGCAGCGTCCGCCGATGGCTCGCGCCGCCATCTCAATGACCCACACCCCCTCCTGATTCACCCGGAATTCGGCATGTACCGGTCCCTCCCGGAGATCGAGAGCTTCGGCTGTCCGGCCGGCACAGGTGACAATGTCCTGCTGTACGTCGGCCGCGAGACGAGAGGGAGTCACATAGATCGTCTCCTCGAAGTAGGGGCCGTCGAGCGGGTCGGGCTTGTCGAACAGCGCGAGAGGCTGGAGGACTCCGTCGGTGAGCAGGCCCTCGAGTGCAAACTCCATCCCGGGTACAAAATCTTCGACAAGCACCCAGCGGGCCTGTTCATCGGCTGCGGTCAGACCCAAGGTAGTGAGGAGCGCGCCTATCCGACGGAACGCACGAATATATTCCTCCTCGTCATTCGCGCGAATGACCCCGCAACTGGCGGAGAGGATCAGCGGCTTCACGACGCAGGGATAACGCACCTGCCGGGCGAACGTCGTCGGATCGCCATCGAGCGGGAATACGGCATGCAGGGGGACGGCAATGCCCCGGGCCGAGAGCAACTCGCGCATCCGGCGCTTATTGCCCGCGGCGGTCACGGACGCGATGGAGTTGTGGGGTAACCCGAGCGCCTCTGCCACGACCGCGGCGGTGACGGCGGTGGCATCGTTCACGCCGATCACCGCATCGATCGCGTGGCGGCGGGCGAATTCCAGGGCGGTTCGTGCGGCTGCTTGCGGATGCCGGAGATCCAGCGTCAGGACATTGCCTGACAGGTCAGGCAGCGCCTCGTCAGCCTCCTCCGTCCCGATGGTCACGGCGACATCAGTGCGGCGGGCTGCCTCGAGGAATGCCTCCGCTCGATACGTTCGCGTCGGCAGGAGAAGCAGAAGTCTCGACATCGTTCGCGACACCGGTGAATCGTGCAACGTCTCTCGTTGCGGATAAGCCTATCTGACGACTGGCCTTGAGCCGGTTCGAAAAGATCCTGCTCCGGCTCATGTCAGGAACGGCCTGTCACGAAGGAAGCGCGGCGGCTGCGCGGGCTTTGTGAAACGCCTCTAACTGACGATTGGCCTCGGTGATGACGCCTAATTGTTGCACCACGGCGGCCACTCTCTCGCCGGGTATCGCGTAATAGCCCTCATCATCTCCGAGTCCGGTATAGACGCGGTTGCCGATACAACCAAAACTGGTGGCCGTCCGTCCCGACTGCAATGATTCCGGCAGCACGGCGCAGGTCGGCCGGCCCATCGTCGCGCCGCCGCCGGCCACGCCCGCGGCCTGTGCGGCTTCCGCCAGCAGCATCAGTTGCTTGACGGTCCCGCGAACCAGGACCACGTCGGGCGCGAAGCTGGCCTTGGTGAGTGGCGCATAGATGGCCACATGAAACGGTTTCTGTCGCCGCGGGATCATCGGAATATCTGCCATCGTGAGATACTGCAGGCCTACCATGGTCTGTACCAGGCCGTTCAACTCAGTCGCCACCTGCGGCGGTAGCTCCACACCGTGGGTATGGGCGCCGACCGGACAGGTATAGTGATCCGTGGCTTCCGTGTAGAAGACCTGTCCCTCTGCCGCCAATTTCCAGTACCCGCAGCCCGCCGGCGCCGGCGTGGCGACATGCGGAATGCCGACCGGAGCGGCATCGCGAAACGCGATGGCGACGGCCGGTACCTGTAAACCCAGAAGCTCTTGTATCTGCCTGCCTTGTGTCGTTGATTCAGCGTTCACCGGTCGTTCCCCTCTCTCCTGTATGTGACTCCATCCGAACGTGTTTGTTCCCGCTGTGCGCAGAAGTCGCGCATGAAGCTTTGCCTGAATCCACGTCAGACCAACCGGGATCCGTTCTCCTGAGTCAGTCTGTTACTCGACTCGTGCGCCTGCCGGAAGTGGAAGCGGAGCCGGCCATCTCTGGTCGGCACGCCGTCATATTTCCCCATGCCCTTTCGTGACCAGCGGTCTGAATTGCCGGCTCGTCGGCTCGGCACAACAGAACCATGATTCGGTCAGGCGAGGCGGTTTCTGACGGTCAGTCTGGCGCGCGATGGTCCGGGTCGTCGGGCGTGGGGGACGGCCTGCCGTCTCCTCCGCCGCCGCCCTGATACGATGAAAGATCAACAGGGCATCATCTTCGGCTTTCGCGCCGGCCTCGACGATGGCGTTCACCGCCTGATGGAGCCGATCCATCCGCTCATCCGGGTGTGTCCATACATATTGAAATGCAGCCTGATCCAACGGCCCGAGGAACCGCCGAACATCGGAATTCGTGAGCAGCGCCGATCCGGGCGGAATCAGCAGGCGAATACTTAATTGGACGGGGTCGGTCGCATCGATCAGGTCATGTGCCTCCAGCATATCCAGCATATGAAGGTAATCATCCAGACTGGTCCATGGGGTGAACGCCACCAGTGAGGGACGCAACGAAAGGCCGGCTTCACGCAGGATGCCGACTGTCGTGATGATGTCAGCCTCTGTGTGCCCCTTATGGAGTGTTTCCAGCACAGGGTTACTGAAGGACTCCACTGCGGAAATCACGAAGAGGCATCCGTGCGCGCTCAGCTCAGGGATCAGGGATTGCCGCTTCAGCAGGTGCTCGACCTTGGCGGTGACATCGAAGGTCAGGGACGGAAACTCCGCATGCAGTGCGCGAACGATACTCATGGAGTGGCCGGGGCCGTTGAAAAAATCAGGGTCGCCGAAGGTGATGTGCGTGGCGCCCGCTCGCACCTGGCGTCGAATATCTTCCAGGACGACGGCCTCCGGGACGAGGACGAAGCGCCCGTCATAGACCGGGACGATCGGGCAGTGGAGACAATGGTGGAGGCATCCGCGACTCGCCTCGACATAGCCGACCAACCGTTCCCTGCCGTGGTGTTCGAGCCGCGCATACCGGTCCAACATCGGCAACCCGCTCCGACTCGGTATCGGCTGTGAGGGACTCGAGGTCGTGGACTTGTAGACACGCTGCAGCGAGGGCTCGGTGATACGCCCCGGTGAACTGACTCCCTCGAGATGACCGATCGGCTGCCCGCGCTCGAGTGCCTCGATTAACGAGATCAATGGCAGGTCGTATTCGCCGCCCACCACCGAATCGGCCAGGTTTTGAAGGAGATATTCCGCATTGATGGAGGCGTACAACCCGTAAAAACAGATGTGGCTGGAGGGATTGATCTTGCGGATCAGCTCGGCGACCCGCACCCCGAGCCGGAGCGCCGTGTGCATGGGCACCGAGATGCCGACGAACCGAGCTGTTTGAAAGGCTGATTCGTCGATGTTGTCCACTGCGATGTCGAGGCCGACCGGGGCCCATCCCCCTGTTCGAGAAAGCCGATCGGTTGGGCGATGCCGAGGGGTTGATGGCCCAACTCGTAGCAAGAGACGAGCATGATCGCGCCCGGTTGTCTCAGGTCCCGCCACTCTGCTGGGTTGTCCGCACTGCGTCCCATCGCACGCTCCTCCCGCTCGGTCATCGGTCACTCTAACTCACCCCCGAGAGCAGGCGCAATGTGCCGCAGGACAGCGCTGGTTGAACCGGGTCGCCCGTTCTTTCATAATGAAGACGCCGACAGCGGCAGACGATCCATCACTCCGTTCTCCGTTGCGCATCCATTGTGGAGGGCCTATGAAAATTCTTCCGCTCATCACCATTGTCATGGCGGCGGTCGTCAGTCTGAGCGTTTCCGGGTGCGCGAGCGGCCCACGCGAGAAAAAGATCGAGTTCGTCTACCTCGCGCTCGGCGCCAGTGACGCGACGGGGGTCGGGGCTACGCCATTGACGGAAGGGTACGTGTTCCTGATCAAACAGGATCTGGACCGGCGGATGGCAGGAGTCTTTCTGATTAACCTGGGGATACCGGGGGCCAGGATCGATCTGATCAAGGAGCAGGTGCGCGTGGCCGGGCAACTTGGCACCAAGGCGAATCTCGTGACGGTGTGGACCGGGGCGAACGATCTCGTGCGCGGTGACGATCCGAAGACGTTCCGTCAGGATCTGCGGTTTATTCTTCAGATGCTGCGGGACGACGTGTCGGAGAATATCGTGATCGGCAATCTTCCCGATCTCACCCGGCTTCCCCGATTCCAGCGGGCCCCCGATCCGCGTGTGACCCTGGCACGGGTCACTGCGTATAACGACGCCATTGCGCAGGAGGCGCGCGATGTCGGGGCGACAGTCGTGGATCTCTTCACGCAGCCGGTTCGCGAAGAACTCATTTTCGATGTGGATGGGTTCCACCCCAATGATGCCGGTCATCGCGAAATCGCCCGCCTGTTCCTGCAGTCGATCCTGACCAAACTGGGGGTGAGGTAAAAGAACCATGGCACAGCATGCCTACAAGACGCTGGCCGAAGCCGTGGAGGGTCTCAGGCAGAGAGGCTTCGCGGCAAACTTTGAGTTACTCCATACACAGTTCAGGGCGGTCAACAGCGGCCGGACATTTACGGCCGATCAGTTGACGATCGTCGAGCATCACCGGTTCGAAGGAGCCAGCGATCCGGACGACATGTCGGTGGTGTATGCGATCGAGGCGCAGGACGGCACCCGCGGGACCATTGCCGATGCCTTTGGTCCTGAAGCCGATCCGGAACTCGGCCGGTTTCTCAAAAGCGTAAAGATGCTCGAAGACGTCTAAGGCGTCAGCCGCTACTCCGGCCCTCTCCGGACCCCCGTTGTCCGGCGGGTCAAATCTCCAGCACCAGCCCTATCTCGACGACCTGTTCCGCCGGCAGGTTGAAATACGAACTGGCGCGCTGGGTGTTTCGAGAGAGGACCACAAACAGTTTCTCCCTCCAGATCGCCATCCCCGGTTTTGGCGTCGCCAGGAACGTGATCCGACTGAGAAAGAACGTCGTGTCCTCGACCGGAAGCATGTGGCCGTGCGCCGCGAGTTGGGTCAGGACACGTGGAATATCCGGCCGCTCCATGAATCCGCATCGCGCCACGACCTGAAACAGATTATCCCCGATCGGGGTGATCTCCAGGGGGCTGCTCGACGGGACGAACGGTACATGTTCCGTGTGGACCGTGAGCAGGTAGACCTGTTCGTGGATCGATTTATTATGTTTGACGTTTTGCAGCAGGGCCGGCGGGGTGACATCCGGATATTGCGAAAGAAAAACGGCACGTCCGGCTGTTCGGCACTCCACCTTCGACAAGACCTCCCCGACGAATCGCCGCAGGGGAGGAAACTGAATGCGCAGGTGGTCGGCCACGATCGCGCGGCCTCGAGCCCAGGTGCTCATCACGGTAAAAATAGCCGCGCCCATGAGCAACGGAAACCATCCGCCATGCGGAATCTTTTGCGCATTCGCGAGAAAAAAGGCCAGGTCGATGAAGAGAAATCCGCCCACGGCCAGGGCCGCCACCGGAGGACTCCATCCCCAATGGGTCTGGACCACGCGGAACATGAGCAGCGTGGTGATCACCATGGAGCCGGAGACCGCGATACCATAGGCGGCCGCGAGGTTGCTCGACGATCCGAAGGAGAGAATCAAGCCAACGGTGCCGATGAACATCAACCAGTTCAGCACACCAAAATAAATCTGGCCATGTTGCGCTGCGGAGGTGTGGGTGATCCGGAGCGGCGGGAGATAACCGAGTTGGACGGCTTGTAAGGTGAGCGAGAAGGCGCCGGACAGCATGGCCTGGGAGGCGATGACCGTCGCCAGGGTCGCCAGGATGATCAGCGGGTAGAGCATCCAGTCAGGAGCCAGGTAATAGAAGGGGTTTGCCAGGGCCGCCGGGTTTCGCATCAGAAGCGCGCCCTGACCGAAGTATTGGAGGAGTAGCGCCGGCAGGGCGACCACAAACCAGCCGAGTTGGATCGGGCGACGGCCGAAATGCCCCATGTCGGCATAGAGCGCTTCGGCGCCGGTCAACACCAGAAAGACGCTTCCCAGCACCAGGAATCCGATTCCCGCATGGTGAGTGAGGAACTCGATTCCGTACAGGGGATTGGCGGCCAGCAACACCTCGGGAGTGTGCCACAGACTCACCAACCCCAACAGGGCCATGGTGGTGAACCACACCAGCATGATCGGACCGAAAATACTGCCGATCTGTCCGGAGCCTTTGCGCTGGATGGTGAACAACAATGCCACCAGGGCGACGGTGATCGGCAGAATGTACGGAGTAAAGAAATCTGTGGCTAACGTGAGCCCTTCGACTGCGCTGAGCACCGAAATGGCCGGCGTGATGATACCGTCGCTGTAAAGAAAGGAGACGCCGATCAACCCGAGCGTCGCGACCAGGCCGAGTCCCTTTCGAAGGTTCGCCGGGCGGGAGCGCTGGCTGAGCGCCATGAGCGCCAGCATGCCGCCTTCGCCGTCGTTATCCGCTCTCAGGACGAACAGAAGGTATTTGACCGTCACGACGAGCACCAGCGACCAGACGATCAGGGAGAGGATGCCCAGGATATTGCCGGTGGTCACCGCCAACCCGTGTGAATCATGAAAACATTCGCGCAGGGCATACAAAGGGCTCGTGCCGATGTCGCCATACACCACTCCAAGGGCAGCGACGGCGAGTGAGACGGGTGGGGAGGGGGCACCTTGGGGTTCGAGCAGATGCTTGTCCCGGCGCAATGAGGTAGCCACGGTCATGGTTGTAAGGCGGCCATCACGGGAGTGATCCGATCGTCCTGCTGCGTCATTTAATGAGTAGGTCGCTCGGGTGGTCTTGAAATTCGTCCTGATAGATACGGAAGGTTTCCAGGAGGACGGCCAAAATAATCGGGCCGAGGAACAGCCCCAGGAGGCCGAAGGAGGCCAGCCCGCCGAGCGAGGCAAAGAAGAGAAAGAGCATCGGCAGCCGTGCCTTGTTCCCGATGAGAAACGGCTGGAGCAGATTATCCAGCAGGCCCACGAGCCCTGCCCCGACTCCGATCATAATAAAACCTTTGACGATCGACCCGGTGAAGAACAGGTAGCCCGCAACCGGAATCCAGACGAGGGCGGTACCGCCGAATGGCAGCAGGGAGAACATGGCAGAGATAGCGCCGAGGAAGATGGAGAATCGCACGCCGAGGGCCCAGTAGGTCAATCCGGCCACTGTGCCTTGCGCCAACGCGGTCAGCAGGGTGCCCTGCATCACCGCACTGATCGTGCCGTTCATCCGTTCGAAGATCTTCGATTTGTGGTCGGGATCCAACGGAATGGCCTTGTACAACCCGTGATACAAACGATCGCCGTCGCGAAAGAGAAAAAACAGCGTGAAGATCATGACCAGAAAATCGGTCAGGAACAATAGCGCGTTTTTGGCGAGATCGGCGCCCTGTGACAGGAGAAACGAGCTGATGACTTTTCCGCCTTCCAACACGGATGATTCGAGTTGGCCCTTGTTGGACAGAATCAGACGGCCGAAGAGTTCCTGGCTGAAGCCGCCGATCAACGGTAATTGCGAAATAGACACACCCAATTCACGCAGCCGGCCTTCACGAAACCACTGGGTCACGGAGTCATAGGCCTGGACCCCTTGATTGATGCCTAAGAAGATCAGGTAGAGCGCGGGTAACACCGCGATCGACATGACCATGGCCGTCATCACGGCGGCAGCGGGTTCACGTCGCTGTTTCAAGATCGCGAGAATCTTCAGGTAGAGCGGGTAGAAGGTGGCCGTCAGGATCACCGCCCATACGATCGGATAAAAAAACGGGCTGAGGATGACGCCGAGTTGCCAGATGAGAATGAGGACGATGGCGAAGAAGGTGAAGGAGAAGATCTGCTTGCGATTCACAAATCCACCAGGGTTGATAGAGACCTCAGCCGGGCACCGCGAGCGGGCGATGCCGTAGCCGGGAGCCTGTCCGCACTATACCATTTCTACTGCCTGGGTGAAGCGCTCTTCGGCGGCGGACCGTGGCACCCTCGTGGTTCCGGGCGGAAGCCGGCGTGGTTGTGCGGCCTGGAAGTTCCCGGCATCTTCTGCTAGATTCCCCGACGGCCATCGCACAAGAGGATGGTCATCACCCGGGTCCGGATATTCTATTTCACCTGACAAGAGAGCTTCCCGGGACCGGTGGATCGCCATCGGTTGCCTGTCGCTTTCGGAAAGCCTGACGCCAGCCACATGACTTCTTCAACGACTCAGACTCTCTCAGACGCTGCACAACGGAACATCGTCGGCCTCCTTGCCAAGGAACTGGGCGTCACTCCCCCGCAGGTCGCGGCGGCGGTGACCCTTCTGGACGGCGGAGCCACGGTCCCCTTCATCGCCCGGTATCGCAAAGAGGTCACGAACAACCTTGACGATACCCACCTGCGCACGTTGGAAGAGCGTTTGCTGTATTTGCGCGAGTTGGAGGAGCGGCGTATTGCGATTCTGACGTCGATTGACGAGCAGGGGAAGCTGACGGATGAGCTGCGCCGCGCCATCGAACAGGCGGCCACCAAACAAACGCTGGAAGACGTCTACCTGCCCTACAAACCCAAGCGCCGGACACGCGCACAGATTGCCCGCGAGGCGGGATTGGAGCCGTTGGCCGAGGCGCTCTTCGCCGATCCCACGCTCGATCCCGAGCTGGAGGCCGCGAAGTACGTGAAGGTGGTGCCGGCGGCTGAGGGTGTCGAGGCCATCAACGTTCCCGATGCGAAGGCCGCCCTGGAAGGAGCCCGGGATATTCTGGTCGAGCGATTCGCCGAAACCGCGGAGCTGCTCGCGACGCTCCGGGCCAAACTCTGGAACGAAGGCATCGTCAGCTCGGCGGTGATGCCCGGCAAGGAGACGGCTGAAGAAGAGAAGTTCCGTGATTATTATGCCTATTCCGAAACGATTCGCACCATTCCATCACATCGCGCGCTCGCCCTGTTTCGCGGCCGTACGCTGGGAGTTCTCAAAATCGATCTCGGCCTGGGCGAGGGTCTCGAAACTCTCGTTCCCCATCCCTGCGCCGCCATCATCGCAGCACATTTCAGGATTGAAAACCGCGGACGCCGTGCGGACAAATGGCTGACGGACCTGTGTTACTGGACCTGGCGGGTGAAGATGCATCTGCATCTCAGCACTGAGTTGCTGTTGCAAGTCCGTGAGGCGGCCGAAGCCGAGGCCATCAAAATTTTCGGGCGCAACCTGCACGAACTGCTGCTGGCTGCCCCCGCCGGCCCGAAAGCCGTGCTCGGCCTGGACCCCGGCCTCCGCACCGGCTGCAAAGTGGCGGTCGTGGATCCCACGGGGAAATTGCTGGAAACCGCGACGATCTACCCGCATCAACCGCGGAATGATTGGCAGGGGGCGTTGGCGACGATTGCCCAACTGATCATCCGTCATGGCGTCCAACTGATTTCGATCGGCAACGGCACGGCGAGCCGTGAGACCGATAAACTTGCCATCGAGGTCATCAAGCTGGTGGCTGAGCAGAAACCGGAGCAAAAAGTGGCCAAGATCGTGGTGAGCGAGGCCGGTGCGTCGGTGTATTCGGCCTCGGCCTTTGCCGCGGCGGAGTTTCCGTCCTTGGACGTCAGTCTGCGGGGCGCGGTGTCGATTGCCCGGCGGTTGCAGGACCCGCTGGCGGAGCTGGTGAAGATCGACCCCAAATCCATCGGCGTCGGTCAATACCAGCACGATGTGAATCAGCGTGCCCTGGCGCGATCGCTCGATGCCACCGTCGAAGACTGCGTCAATGCCGTGGGCGTCGACGTCAATACGGCGTCACCCCCGCTGCTGGCTCGCGTGTCGGGCCTGAATCGCGTCCTGGCTCAAAATATTGTGGACTATCGCGATACGCACGGTCCATTTCCGAATCGTGTCATGATCCGCAAGGTGCCGAGGCTGGGCGACAAAACATTCGAGCAGGCGGCCGGCTTTCTGAGGATCAACGACGGCGACAATCCGTTGGATCGCTCCGCCGTCCATCCGGAGGCTTATCCGGTGGTAGAACGGATCCTGACGCATCTCGAGAAGGGGATCGGCGAAGTGATGGGCCGTCCGGCGGTGTTGAGGGGACTCTCGCCCGCCGATTTCACCAACGAGACATTCGGGCTGCCGACGATCCAAGACATATTGACGGAGCTGGAGAAGCCGGGGCGCGATCCGCGGCCTGAATTCAAGACGGCCACCTTCCGGGAGGGGGTCGAGTCGCTGGCCGACCTACAGCCCGGCATGTTGCTGGAAGGGGTGGTCACCAACGTCGCGGCCTTCGGGGCGTTCATCGACATCGGGGTGCATCAGGATGGTCTGGTGCACGTGTCTGCTCTGTCACACACCTTCGTCAAGGACCCTCACGATGTGGTGAAGGCCGGCCAGATTGTGAAGGTCAAGGTGCTGGCAGTCGATGCGCCTCGCCAACGGATTTCTCTGACCATGCGGCTCGATGACACCCCCGCCGCCGCCTCGCCTTCCGAACTACGCCCGGGAGCGCCACGTGAGGCGCGCGATCGACGTCCGTCGAACCAACAGCCGGCGCCTGTCCGGCAGCCTCAGCCAACCGGCGCATTTGCCATGGCGATGGCCAAGGCCAAGTTGAAGAAATAACAGGCCTGTGGTCCATGGACCGGCCAGCGTGGCGCCGGCGGCAGGCTGCTGCTGATGATTGTTACGGTCTGACTTTAAAAAAGTTTCCACCCTTGAGCCGCTCATCATCGGTGCCCCAGGCAATCTGTTTGTCCAGGCGCTTGAGAAGCGGGACATGTTTCGAGCAGTGGATGTACGCTTCTTCTACGTCGATGACGACCCAGGCGTCAGCACGGCGACCACCCCTATTCTGCGCCGCCTCGGTCATGCCCGGGGGAAGATTCGGTAAGGAGGCGGCTTCAGCCGAATCCAGCACGCGCGCCCGTCCGTTGACGTGCAGGCCGATGGTGGTCTGATAGTAGTCGAGAAAGATCAGGCCGACGTGCGGATTCTCCAGGATATTGCCGATACTGGCCAGCACGCCGTTGCCCCGGTATTCCGGATAGGCGAGGGTCTTCTCGTCAAGCACCTGGACGAATCCCGGAGCTCCGGCACGAAAGGAACAGTCACACTCACCGTTTGCGTCGGCCGTGGCGATGAAGGCCATTTCCATTCGCGCGATGAACTCCTGCATGGGCTGATTCAAATGGTTCAAGAGCTGATTTGCATAAAAGGCTTCCGCACGACTGGACGTGCCGAAACGCTCCTGTGCCCGACGTTCGCCCGTGGATCCCGGCCAAGTCATTGCCAATGCTCCTTTTCCATGCTCGCGTGTCTCCCGATCACCCAGTGATTGTCGCGCACCAAGGGGCTGGCTGTCGATGCCTGCATTGTGGCGTCGGCGAGCGGTATGTCCTTCCAGTTTCGATCAGGTGTGAACCGCGGCGGTAAAGGCCGGTGATGGGGGGGCGGGTGGTGAGGGGAGATCTCTCCGTGCAGAGAGCTTTGGGCGAAGCTCTCTGCACCAATCGAACGCCTACTTCATCTTGTTGGGATCCTGATAGATCATCAGGTGGGCGTAGGGGCTGCCGTCGAACATGACGTAGGCGCCGGAGGGATTCGGGGACGTGGGCAGTTTGGTTGTCCCTGCATCGAACGGCCACATCACCATCCAGTGCGGCGGCTCCTTGACGACCTGGGCTCCGGCTTCCTTCTGCATCACGATTTTCTTGTTCTTCTCGAAATGTGATCCGCCGCGTGCCATGTAGGCGATGCCCGGTATGGTGTTCGATGGCTTGGGTGCATTGTTCATAATGTCGGTCATCCACTGATGGGCCGCGCCGTCCATACAAATGGGATCCGGGTCCGGAAGATTCATGACCGTGGGGATACAGGTGAATCCGTTCTCACTTTTCCTGACCTCGGTAAGGGTTCCGTCCGCGCCAAACACCATGACTCCGGCCTCCTTGGAGATGTGTTTCGGCGCCGCGCTGAGGGCCAGCGTGGTCTGTTCCTTTTCAGACAGGGCCTTGACGTCTTTAACTGTGGCACCTTTTTTCTTCGGCGCCGCATGGACATCGGCCGCTAAGCTGAGCGGCAGGACCGCGAGCAGCGAGAGCACGACAGTACGGATCATAATGGCCTCCTTGGTGGGGTGAATAAATAGATTTGCCCGGGGAATCATGCTAGCGCGTTTCACGGCTGAAAGCTATGGCGTGGGTGCACGGGGAAGGGTAGTCGGCGGACATCAACCGGAAAGGTTGTAGTTTTTGAGTTTCGTCAGAAGCGTTTTGTAGTCGATCTCTAAGGTATGGGCGGTTTTCGATTTGTTGCCCCCGTGGGCGCTCAAGACCCGTTGGATGTGTAGCCGTTCGATTTCGTCGAGTGATAGCTGTGACTGATCGACCGGCTGGTTCGTCGACCGTGATGGTGGGAGGACCTGCAGGACTTCCTCGGCTGTGATCGGTCCTGTACGCGGACTCATCAGCACGATCCGTTCGATGACGTTTCGAAGTTCACGGACATTGCCCGGCCAATGGTATGTCGTCAAATGCTGCAAGGCTTCTGCGGCGATCGTCCGTGCCGTGGTGCCTGCCACTCGAAGGTTGCCCAGGAGATGATCCGCCAGGGCCGGGATGTCGGCCGGTCGCTCGCGAAGCGGGGGTACCATCAGGGTGACGGTGTTGATGCGATATAAGAGGTCGTCGCGGAATCGGCCCTGCAATACCAGGTCCTGGATGTCTCGATTGGTGGCGCAGATGATGCGTACATCGGCACGGAGCGTGCGGGTGCTCCCGACGGGACGATATTCGTTGCGATCGAGAAAACGTAGCAGGCTCACCTGCATCGGGCCCGGCATTTCGCCGACCTCGTCCAGAAACAGAGAGCCGCCGTCGGCTGCGGCGATCAAACCGGCCTTTGCCGTGGTGGCCCCGGTGAAAGCCCCCTTCTCATAGCCAAACAACTCGCTCTCCAGGAGCTCGCGGCTCACGGCGCCGCAGTTGACGGCAATGCAGGGCCCCTCGGCCCGATGGCTTCGGGTGTGCAGCAGACGGGCCACGACTTCTTTCCCCGAGCCGGTTTCTCCTTGAATGAGCACCGGCGCTTGTGAAGGCGCCACTTGAGCGATTTGCCCGTTCAACGACCGCCAGGCCTGGCTCGTTCCCTCAACGATTCTGTCCTGTTTGTAACCGCCGTGGCGGGCGGCGAGATTTTCACGTCGCAGCCCCCGGAGGGTGCGCAGTTTGGCGAGGGCGGCCTTCACGGCCTCGCCGTCGAACGGGGTGTCTTTGACGAGGAAGTCCCAGGCCCCGTCTTTGATGGCCGCGACGGCATCCTTCACGTCGCCATGGCCGGTCAGGACGATCACATCGACATCCGGTTGATGTTCCTTCACCCAACGGAGCACTGTGCGGCCATCGATGCCGGGCATACGAAGATCGGTAATGACGCAATCGAACGAGGCCGTGCGGAGGCGCTCGATGCCCTGTTGTCCACCGCCCACGCTCTGCACCTCGCACCCCTCTTCGCGGAGCGTCTGCTCCACGATCAGGCGCACGAATTCTTCGTCGTCGATGAGCAGAATGTGCATGCCGTGGATCGTCACCGGACTGTTCTACTCCGTCCTCGATGGACGCCTGATGTTGGTGTCGGCTCGTTCGGGAAATGCGAGGGAGAACCTGCTTCCTGAGCCCGGCGTGGACTCGGCCCAGGCCCGGCCGTTGTGTTTATCCATGACCAGTTTCACGATGGCCAGGCCGACGCCCGTGCCCTCGTAATCCTGCGGGCCGTGCAACCGTTCGAAGAGGCCGAAAATTTTGTCATGCTGGGACGCATCGAATCCGATGCCATTGTCCTGCACCCAGATGATGCGTTCGTCCGCATTCTGGGTCCCGCCGATGGTGATGGCAGGTGTCAGGGTGCGGCGGGAAAATTTCGCGGCATTGTCGACCAGGTTCGCGAGCGCCTGGCGTACGCTTACCGGTTCGCCATAGAGGTCGGCAAACGGCAGTTCGACGTGCACCTTCGGCTTCGGCCCCTGGATGCCGCTGAACCGGTCGGTGATGAGGGTCGTGATCATCTCCAGGACGTTGAAACGCTGGCGCGGCAGGTCCTGTTGCTCCAACCGCGAATATTTCAACAGCGCGTCGATCATGTGCGTGAGGCGCAGGGCGGAGTTCCGGATCACGTCGATCTGATGACGCACCTGCGGATCGTCTGCATCGGAAAATCGCTTCTCCAGCAGGGAAGAAAACCCTTCGATTTCCCGCAGGGGGCCCTTGAGATCATGAGCCACTGAATAGGTGAAGGCTTCGAGCTCCTTCGTCTTACGCGCAGTGGCGGCAGTCTGTTCGCGGAGGC
Source organism: uncultured Nitrospiraceae bacterium (assembly GCA_963846575.1). Lineage (GTDB taxonomy): Bacteria > Nitrospirota > Nitrospiria > Nitrospirales > Nitrospiraceae > Nitrospira_A. The sequence continues at coordinate 922,806 of CAWJWJ010000002.1, forward strand.
TGGTCACCATGGTCGAGAGCGAGGCGGCCAGCGTGCCGACCTCGTCGCGGCTCGGCCAGCTTTCGAACTGAGCCGTGAGGTCATGGTGGGCAACCCGGTCGGCGGTAACCGACAGGCGCTGGAGCGGCCGGGCGATCTGCCGATTGACCAGGATGTAGATCGTGGTGATGACGAGTCCGAGCACGGCCACCAGGCCAAGAGCGATCAGTCGAGCCTCCCGCAGCAGCAAATCGCCTTCCACCTTCATTTCCACATCGATATCGCGATGGGCTGCCACCAACTGATCCAGGCTATTCATTAAATCCACGATGAGTGCGTCGGCTTTCAAAAGGGGCGTCATGGCAGCCGCATTCGTCCGAGGAGCAGGCGTGAGCACGGTTTTCCATAAGCCCGCGAGCTCTTGCAGGGTCACATCGATCTGCGCGAGGGCGCGATCCTCCTGGCCGACGAGATCGTCCCGTTGATGTTCCGTCAGCATGCCGAACAGGACGGGATGGGTCCGCGCCGCATGGGTGGATCGATACAGATCCAGTGCGCTACGTATCTGGTCGGCATGCCGGTTCAGTTCCGAGAGCGTGTTGGTGGCATTGCGTGTGCCAGCCTGTTCCATAAAAAGATGCAGGGCCAGATTCATTTCATAGGTGGAACGTTGCATGGTGGCCGCCGTGACGATGGCCGGAACGGTGATGCGTTTGTGGCGGTCGACGTAACTGTTGATGCGGCTGAGGTACAAGATCAGGGCCGTCAAACTCAGCGCCAGAAGGCTGAGAATGATTCCGAAGGAGACGAAGAATTTCTGTCCGATGGAGCGGTCGTGCAGCCAGCGCATGCGGGCCTCATGGTGAACCGTGAACGTACCATAGAGACCCGGCGCCTGTCAGTCTGAAGCTGCTGTCTCACGGCTCTCCTACTCACTGCAGTGTCCACTGCCGGGTGAATGCGGAACTGCAGAAGCTCTGATCCTGATCGGCTGCCGGCGCACAAGGGACGCGAGTGCCCTGCCTGGGTCACGTGATCGCCCGCCCTCTGCCCGATAGACCCGCCGGGGCCTGGACCGATCGCCGCACTCCGTGCTGAGCGGGAGTCCTTGTGCGTCGGCAACGGGTCTCCTCTGCCCTGATCAAGGCCTGGCCGGACCGGCATGACGGCCAGCGGCTCGCGATACAGGATCTGCATTTCTTCACGGGTCGTCGTGAGTGGTTCTCAATACTTGACATAATTTAACATATCGTGATATCCACGGCCTATCCATGAGCGAAAAAAGCAAAGCCGAACCTGCCTCCAATGTCGTCAATTCGCTGCGTGCATTACGTATGGCGAAGGGCCTGTCTCAGGGTCAGCTGGCGGACGGGGCTTTGGTCACCCGCCAGGCCGTGTGCGCTATTGAGGCCGATCAGTATCTGCCCACCACTGCGGTGGCCCTGCGCCTCGCCAGCGTGTTGGGATGTCATGTGGAAGACATCTTCAGCCTCAAGACGACCGGCGAATTGATTGAGGGCGATTGGGTCTGGCCCGGGATGGCCGTCTCGGCCGTGCAGCCTCGCACGCGCGTCAAGGTGGCCAGGATCGAAGATCGGTTTGTCGTCCGTCCCGTTGCGGCTTTGGGTGAAATCCTGAACTACACCGTCCCCGCAGACGGCCTCATCATCGGGAAACCAGGCGCTGCCGGGCGCTCAACCAAATCCGGTAGGCGTGTGCCCGTGCGTCTCTTGCGTGAGCGCCAGCTCGTCGAACGGGAAATCGCAGTCGCCGGTTGCGATCCCGCCATCAATCTGGCCAGCGAATATCTCCATCGGCATAAGGATACATCGACGGTCGTCGGGTGGTCGATGGGAAGCGCGGCGGCGCTGGATGCGCTCAAGCGTAAGGAAGTGCATATGGCAGGACTGCATATCCTGGATGAAAAGACGGGGGAATCCAATCTGCCCTATCTCCGGCGTCACCTTCAGGGAGATGACTATATCGTCGTGGCATTTGCCGCCTGGGAAGAGGGTTTCATTGTACGCGCGGGGAACCCCAAGCGGATCCGCGGCGTCGAGGACCTGGTTCGTCCCACTGTGGTGGTGGTGAATCGTGAAGAGGGTGCCGCAGCCAGAATGCTTCTCGACCAACGCCTCCTGAGCCTGGGCATCGATGGTGGTGGAGTAAAGGGATACGGGGTGAACGTCAGCTCCCACTTTGAGGTCGCACGGCACATCGCGGAAGGCCAGGCCGATACCGGGATCGGCGTGCGATCCGCCGCGCAGATTTTCGGCCTCGATTTTATCCCGTTGCAGCAGGCACGGTACGATCTGGTCCTGCCAAAACGCTATCTGGCTACGCATCCAGGCCTGGCGCATCTTCTGGATGCCATTGCCAGCCGGCAGTTTCGAACCGAGGTCGAAGCCTTGGGCGGATATGACATGACCGAAACCGGGAAGGTGCGCAGCCTCCGTGCCGGGTAGACGGCGGGCGGTTCTACGTCCGCGACTGTCTGCCGGATCGAGGGCATCAGCTGTCGGGGGAGGATATCGATGGAACGGAGTGATCCCGGCAGGAGTCCCGGTCGGATCATGTTGTGGGTTGCAGCCTTCGTGCTAGCCGGACTTGTCTTGACGACTGCCGATGCGACAGCCCGAGAAGCGTTCGTCATAGCGGCGTCGCCGAGTCTCAAGGGTGTACTGCAGCGGCTCGCGAACGCGTTTGAGCAAACTCATCCTGGCGTGCGGGTGCAACTCTACTTCGGCTCGGGACTGGATCTCCGGCAAACCATTGCCGGCATGGAAAACAGCATGGTGGGCCGGTATTCCCTCGGGAAAGGTCCGATACACCTCGTCGCGCCCGGAGGCGATGAGATGCTCACCCGATTGGAACAGAAATATTATATCCTGCCGGCCACGACGCACCCCTATGCGGTGGACCAGCTTGTCTTGGTTGTTCCGGAGTCCCTGGTCGAAGGGCCTGAGTCTCTCGAAGACATGAGCCGCAGGACCACCCGGCTCGCCGTCGCAGATCCGTCGCAGACCCGACTCGGTACGCAGACTGCCGAAACCCTTCGCTCGCTCGGTCTTCGTGAGTCTTTCAACGGACGGCTGGATGTGGCGACCGATTCTCGCGGGGTCATCGATCATGTCCTGAGCGGACAGGCGGAGGCGGGAATGATCTTCGGAGACGAGGCGGTGAGACAGCAACAGCGTCTGCGTGTGGTCGCACGTGTCGAGAAAGGGTACGTGGCGACCGTTCACTCGATGGCCATGGAGCGTTCCTGTCCCAATCGTCCGCTGTGTATGGATTTTCTCTCCTTTCTCCACAGCGCCGAGGGGCAGGCCGCAGTGCGTCAGGCCGGATATGCCGTACCGGCAGGCAAGCCGTAAGGAACGATTTGTTTATCGCATGATCAAAAATAGAAGAATTGATGAGTCGTACCCATGACGGTCGGACCTGCCGTGAAGGAGGGGGTATGAGGAACCGAATGGCCGGAACAGGTTGGCGAAGCGCTGTGCCGCTTGCGCTCGCTCTCGCATGCGCCACCGGGTTCATGATCACCGGCTGCGCGAGGTTACCCTACACGACGAGGACGGTGCATGAGGATGAGCGGACGGTCGTCAGCGTGCAACAGGAGGTTCAGTCGCGTGGGTACACGCATCCGATCCGGGTAACCGCGACAGGTGTCACCGCGATTCTCAGGGGATTTTCCATACGTGAACAACAGCGTTTGCCCTTGCGGTGGTTTGCCGAAGAGACGCCGCCCAAACCCTTATTCCGGGAGGATGAACTTCAGGCGCTGGTGCCCCCCCTCACTAAAGCCGTTCAGCAGTTAGGAGCCGATGAACGGGCACATTTCGAGGTCCGTGGGCCTGGCCTCAATCCCGAGTACGGACGCGATACCGTGGCCGGCTGGATCGCTGCGCGGGACCCCTACCTGTATTTGACGGTCGAATACTTTCACGTTCAAATTCCGATCCGGAAGTCAGACCAGTACGATTACAACTATCCCCTGCCTCCGCCTACGCCGAAAAACTACATCCTCTATTTCGAGCCGGGCCGCTTTTGGGTCACCGACGACAAGGGGGGCCGTGCAGTCGAGTTTCGACAATTTCTCAAATCGGGAGAGGCCGGCGCAGCCGGTGCCCATTAAGGTTCTCCTTGCCGGCATCTCTGCCCGGACGTTGATGACCGCAAGGGACTCTTTGCCCATACAGGAGACGGCCCCATGATCAGACGATGGCCACGCAGCCATAGCGACCACGACCCGGGAATCAGAGTTCTGCTCCAGCTGCTGATTGTGTTGGTCGCATCGTTCACCTGCCCGGCGGGGATACTGGCGGCAGAGACCGGCAGGTTGGTGGAAAAAAATGGCAACTACGTCTTCGTCGAGAGTATGGATCCGTCCTTGAAGCTCCTGCTCGAACGGTCGGTCCAGAACGGCATGATCACGCAAGAGGAATATAACCGCGTGGTCCAGGACTCGGAGGAACGGGCGCAGTTGTTGATGCCGAGTTTTCGTGGTTGGTACGACCGCGGATTCAACCTCTCGTTCAATGACAACGCCTTTTTTCTGAAGATCCGGTTCCGGAGCCAGATGCGGTTTACCCAACGGCTCAGGAACGAGGCCTGGCGCAATCCCGGAGAAGCCAAGAACTTTCCCGAACTGCTGGGGGTGTTCGGCGATTACCGCGCCAATCGTTCGGAGAGCACCGCCTCATCATTCAATATCAGGCGGTTGCGGTTGTATTTCATGGGGCATCTCTTTGATCCGGACTTCAAATACTATATCCAAATGCGGGCAGAGACGGCGGAGAATGCACAGTCTCCCGGGTCCCTCTCGCTCATGGACGTGAATTTCACCTCCACGCACGTGCCCTGGATGAATGTCCAGTTCGGCCAGTACAAAGTGTATTTCAACCGGTCACAGATCAATTCGACGGCCTCGATGCAGTTTGCGGAACGCGCATTGGTTCAGGATGCGTTCACGGCCAGCGGCCTGGATCGACGCGATGTCGGTATTACGATCATGAATGACGAAGAGCTGTTTCCCGTTAACTACTACTTCGGTGTCTTCAACGGCGCGGGACCGAGTTTCAACCGGCTTGGCTCGTTCGGCTCAGAACAAGCCACTGAGGGCTGCCCCGGCGGCCAGACCGGCGGGAATCCGTTCCCGTCTCCGGCCAACTGTCCCGTCAATCAACGGAATTTGAACGCGAATCTGCGGCTCGATGTGGATCGGCTCATGTATGTGGGGCGGTTGAACGTCAACATTCTAGGCCGGCCCGGATATGGCGAAGGCGATCTCGCCTATTCCGAAACACCGCAATTGGCGGTGGGTGGAGGCTATTCCTACAATCCCGGCGTCAATACCAGCTCCGACAACGCGTTTGTCGGTCTGGACCTTGCCAATTTAAACATCCGGCGCCAACTGGCTGCCTTTGGAAACGGACGGCAACTCGGTCTCGGTATTGTGGACTATTCAACCTGGGCGGCCGATGGAATCTTCAAGTATCGCGGGTTCTCGCTCCAGGGTGAGTTTTATTTCAAGAACATCAATCGCCATGAAAAAGGTTTGGCCTGCATGAACGTCGCCTGTACGGCGACGGCGCCCAATACCTTCGGTCATGCCACGGGTTGGTATGTGCAGGGCGGGTATTATGTGGTTCCGCGCACGGTGGAGCTGGCAGCCCGGTTCGCCTATTGGGATCCTGATACCCACTCGGCCAACGATCTGATCAGAGAAACCGATGTGTCCTTGAACTGGTTCTTGAACGGAACCTACGATCATCAGATCATGGTGATGTACAGCAACACCCAGTTCGGGACCGGCGGGTATGCAATCGGCCGGAGTGCTCCCTTACCGCCTGGTTCCGGCACGGTGCCGCTCGATGCGGTCGGCGGGACGTTGATTGAACATGCCATTCGGGTGCAGTACCAGATCTTCTTCTAAGGGTGGACCTGTGAGAGGGTATTGGCAACGGTCCCGTTGTCAGCGTCTCGATCGGGCGGAGGAACGGTCCTTGGATGGACGGCTGTATCCTGTTCGTGTTCCCATACCAGTCACACGATGACGTGCTGGCACAAACCCGGAAATGAGGTGGTGTCTCCGCCGCCTCGCGAGGAAAGGAGTAGGAGCAGTGCTTTTTAAGCAACATGGACGGATGCGGCGGGTTGCGGGCTGGATGGTGGCGTTCGCCATGACGGCGGTGTGCGGCGGAGGTTTCTCCTCTGCCCAGGCTGAGGAGGTGGTGGTTGCGGCCGCGTCCGACCTCAACTTCGCCATCAAGGAAATGATTGCTGAATTCGAACAACACACCGGTCATCATGTGAAACTCTCTCTGGGTTCCTCCGGGAATTTTTATGCGCAACTGCAGCAAGGGGCGCCGTTTGATCTCTATTTTTCGGCAGACATCGGGTATCCCAAAAAGCTGGAAGAAGCCGGTCTCACGGCGCCGGGCACGCTCTATCGTTATGCGGTGGGCAGGATCGTCCTGTGGGTTCCGAAGTCCTCGCCCCTCGATGTATCCAAAGGCCTGATGGTGTTGCGTGAACCGACGATCCGGAAAATTGCGATCGCCAATCCGAAACATGCGCCCTACGGTCGTGCGGCAGTGGCGGCGATGGAACATGCGCAGGTTTATGCGGCGGTCAGGGAGCGGCTGGTGCTCGGGGAGAACATTTCGCAGGCGGCGCAGTTCATCGAATCCGGGGCCTGCGATGTCGGCATCATCGCCCTGTCTCTGGCGATGGCCCCGGCAATGAAGAGCGCGGGCACCTATTGGGAAATTCCTGCGGACAATCATCCGGCATTGGAACAGGGCGCGATCATCATGAAACAGTCCAAGAAGCAGGAGATCGCCCGGCAGTTTCTGGGATTCATGAAAGGCGCTCAAGGGCAGGAGATCATGACTCGTTATGGCTTCACAGTCCCGGATTAAAAGGGCGCTACCCCAGCTCTGCCTCCTTCTCCTGATCTCCGCCGGGGGGTGCTCCGAAGCCGTGTTGTTAACCCGGGAGTCAGAGCAGGGCGGTGTGATGACCTACAGCTATCGAGACGATCGGGGCGGTCCCATGGGATCGCCGTACAGGAAGCAGGCGCTCGACGCGATTCAGAACAAGTGTCGTGAGGGATCTCGCATCCTGCGTGAAGGGGAAGTGAAGGGGTATTCCAGCGCCGGTCTGGGCATCGTCGAAGGAACCGAAGACGAATCGAGGGGCAGGCGATGGGGGATTCAGTTTGAATGTAGGGTCTCGGGCAGTACCGTGGACCGAGGTTCTGCTGCATCCCAATCCGGCGTAGCGGGGAAGAGCTGAGCTGCGGGCTCGCCGATGTCTGGGGTTCATGCCGGTCGGAGTGAAATGGTCGGCCACGACGCCTGTGCCGGGTTAGGTGAGTCTATGGGCGTCGTCGATCTGCCTGTCGTGGTTGTTAGTCGGCATGACCGATGTAGATCGAACGGTCGCCTCAACAGGAAGGAGAACTGCCATGAAACTGAGCGCCAGGAATCAATTTCAAGGAACGGTGACTCACATCACTGAAGGCCAAGCCATGGCCGAGGTCGTCGTGAAGGTCGGAAATCTGGAGTTCGTGGCCGCCATCACCGAAGGGTCCGTCAAGAGCATGGGACTCCAGATGAACGACAGGGTGACCGTCGCCGTGAAGGCCACGGAAGTTATGATCGGAAAATGAGCGGAGCGAAGTTGACCTTCTCCGGCGCTGTCCGTGACAATACGCCGCCCGGAACGGCTCCGACGATGATTGGGACAGACGTGTGAACTGGATTGCAATCTGGGTGACGTTCAAACTGGCCGCGCTCACGGCGCTGGTGCTCTTGATCATCGGGCTTCCCATTGCCTATTGGGTCAGTTTTTCGCGGAGGCGATGGAAATTTATCGTGGAGTCGGTGGTGGCGCTGCCGTTGGTGCTGCCGCCGACCGTGCTCGGGTTCTACATCCTTGTCGCCATCGGCCCGCACAGTCCCTTCGGGCGGTTGTATAACGATCTCGTCGGGCATCCTCTGCCCTTTACCTTCGAAGGTTTGCTGTTCGCCTCCATTCTCTACAGCCTCCCTTTTGCCGTGCAACCGTTTGCCGCCGCCTTCGAGCAGGTCGACCGGCGGCTCATCGAAGCGTCCTGGACGCTGGGCGTCTCGAAGCTCAAGACCTTTTTCAAGCTGATCGTGCCGCTTTCGAAGGCCGGTTTGGTGACCGGCGCCGTCCTGAGCTTCGCCCATACGATGGGGGAATTCGGGGTCGTTCTGATGGTCGGAGGCAATCTCGAAGGTGAGACACGCACGGTCTCGATCGATATCTACGATGAAGTGCAGGCCCTCAATTATGCCGGTGCCGCCAAGACTGCGCTCTTTCTACTGGTCGTCTCCTATGCCGTCCTGCTCCTGGTCTATGCGGTCAATCGAAATGTGTGGGCAGCATGGCCGCAGAAATAGCCATTCAGATCCTCAAGACCTTCCCTGGCCGTGGGCCGATTCGAGCCAGGATCCGCTATTCCATCGAGTCATCGACCGTCTTGATCCTCTTCGGTCCCTCGGGGTCCGGCAAGACGACGATTCTCAGATGCCTGGCAGGGCTGGAATGGCCGGAAGAGGGGAGCATCCGGTTCGTGTCCAGACTGTGGCTGGACACCAAAGCAGGAATACGAGTCCCGCCGCAGCATCGACATGTCGGCTACATGCCGCAAGACTATGCGCTGTTTCCGACCCATACCGTGGCAGGAAATATTGCCTATGGACTCGGTCATTTGTCCGGCGTGGAGCGTCAGAAACGTGTGGACGAGATGGTGGATCTGTTTCAATTGCACGGCCTGGAGGCCGCGAAACCCCGTGAACTGTCCGGCGGCCAACAACAGCGGGTCGCGCTTGCTCGAGCGGTCGCACCTCGGCCGCTGCTGCTCCTGCTCGACGAACCGTTGTCCGCGCTGGATGCCCCGACGCGGTTGCATCTGAGAGACGACTTACGCAGCCTCCTCAAGCAGTTGGCCCTGCCGTCGATCATCGTCACGCACGACTGGACGGAGGCTCTGACGCTTGGCGACGTCATGGCCGTTATCAATGAGGGCGACGTGTTGCAGGTTGGAGCGCCGATCGAGGTCTTCAGCCGTCCGCAAGACGCAACCGTGGCGCGCATCGTCGGAGTAGAGACGGTGGTGAAGGGCAGAGTCGTCGGATCGGCAAGCGGCATGTTGCAGGTGAGAGTCAATGGCACGACATTAACCGCCGTCGAGGGTGAATCGGAGGGACCTGATGTATTTGTCTGCATCCGATCGGAAGATGTGGTCTTGGAGCGAGGCCAGACGCACGTCAGCAGCGCGCGCAATCACGTGTCTGGAATGGTCACGACGGTGACCCGTCTTGGGGCCTTGGCGCGGGTCACGATCGATTGCGGGTTTCCGCTTGTGGCCATGGTGACTCATTCAGCCGTGGAAGAGTTCGGGCTGGGTTCCGGTGTTCCCGTGGTGGCGGCCATTAAGGCCGGCGCCGTTCATCTGGTGTCGAGACAAGGCGACTAGAGGATGGTAAACGACCGAAGACGCGAGAAGTTGGGCTCAGGGCAGCTGGCGGTTGGTTAAAACGCCCCGGTGATACTGGCGCCGAACTTGTCCCGCACAATAGGGGTGGCTTCCTCGATGTTCAGATGTTTCTGGAGTACGTGGGCCACCGATCGCATTTTGTACGCTCGGGACGGACCTTCCTTTCCCTGCTCCGTGACCAGCACGTCGGCGACGCAGAGATAGGTCACATCATCGCTCTGTTGCGGCTGCGCCATGCCGGGATACCCGCCCCGGCCGCTCATGGCCATCCGCATCAGGGCATTCATGTCCGGCATGGCCCCGCCATTCAGTCCCATGGCGCGCATCGCTTGCCCGTTCATGCCGCCGGGCATTCCCGGGAACAGGCCGCCCATCGCCTCCATGTCGACTCCGCCAGCGTTGGCAAGAGGGGTTCCTCCGCTGCCGATGCCCGCGCCGAAACCAGCCTTGGCGACCGCCTCGGGTCTGACTCCCTCTCCTGCCTTGTGGCAATACACGACCTGGGTCTGTAGCCAATAGTCCGCGTCCACCGGGTCCTTGACGACGTGGTAGCCCTTTGCGCTCAGCCTGGTTGGAATGTCCGAGGGGGTTGCGCCTTGGTTTTCGGAGGTGTTGCGGATCTGCACATAGACGGTACGTGCGGCACTCGGAGGCAGCAGTATGGAGGTATCGTTGACCAGCCCGGATCGCAACACGTTGCTGCAACCCGTCAACAGAAGCAGGCCGGCAACCATGCTGCTCATTGCACCGTGGGTGAGGTGCCTGCGCATCGTTGATCCCTCCAGCGCCAGTTCAGAAGTGTCCTGCCACCGCCGCGCTCAGTCGCTGCTGCACCAGTGGAGTCGCTTCCTGTTCATCGAGTTTCTTCTGAAGCACGCTCGCCGCCAATCGCGTTTGGTACACCCCGATCGGGGGCTGCATGCCGGCTTGGGACACAGGCATGCTCCCGCCCGTTTTGACGAGCTCTGTGATCTGAAGATCCGCGATGCAGGCGTAATTGATGTTCTCATTGGCATCGGGCCGCGACGGTCCGCCGAACATGTTGCCCACGGCACTTCCAAGCCCCTCCGCGGCATTCAGCCCCATGCTGGCCGCGCCCCCGACCAGGGCACCCTGCGGACCAGCCATGCTCGCCATTCCGGTCAATCCGTGCAGCCCGGACAGGATCGAGCTTCCGATTCCCGAGCCATACCCACCGGCGACCATGTCCTCCACCGGCAACTCGACCTTGGTTTGGTTGCAGTAGACGATGTTGGTCAGTACCACGTAGGCCGCGGCTTTGGGATCCTGCACGACCTGGTACCCTTTGGCGCTTAGTCGCGAGGCCAGGTCGGTGAGCGACACGTCCTGATTGTCGGAAGAGTTTCGATTCTGGAGGAAGACCGTTCGCGCCGTTGAGGGCGCCAGGATGATGCTGTTGCTGGCCAGGAGATCGGTGTCGCGAACGTTGGCCGAGCAACCGGCCACCAGGAGTATCGCTGCCAGAAACCCAACGAAGGAGCCTGGAGCCATCTGCGCGTTCCCGGGAAGTGTGAGGTTGCCGGCCAGAGACAATCGCGGCGCATTCTAGGTGAATCCCGCCCGGCTTTGCAATCAAAAGAGTGGCAAAAATCACGGGATAAATAATGAAAAAAAATTCTCGAAACCTCTCCCCAAAATCTGTGGATATCTCTGTTGATAGTCTCTCCGCGGTAGGCCAACAGTCCCGCTAATTCATGCCGCATACCATGTTGCCTATTTTTTAGGCATAGGAAGATATATTGTCTTGACCACAACATATAGTGGAACGCAGCGGCATTGTATGTATTAGCAAACACGTTCTAGACGGACGCGAATAACGTCCTGAACGGCGGGTGAGCAGCTTGTTTATTCGCGGAGGGTCGCAAATCTCTGTTGACTTATGCACAGAATGGTTCTGTGCAAGGGGGTGATCACGACCCTGTAAGTTACAATAACCGCTTTGGAAGAGCCTGCCGGAATAGTCAAGAACGTACCGCCTCTATTTCTTGGACACCCGGTTGATGAAATCCACACCGTGCCCGCTATGGCCAGTCGGTCGCAGCGCACTTGGGCCGGAACGCGAACGTCATGTCCGTGTCATGCAATGAGCCACTCCTCACCGGTGGAGGCCGTTTGGGGCCCATGTGTGGTCGCCGGCGAGACGGGAGTGGCCTGACGGGCTTGTTGGGCAGAGAACGTCGCTTGAGACAGCCCGACTCCTCAGCGGAGCCAGGCCGGAGCCGATGCGTGCCTCGGCTGTTGCCAGGCACGCATCGCCCCCACCTGTTTCAATGTACCTGCTTATGGACGCTTGCGGTCGTCCTTAGTAGGCCTTGCTGAATCCGGCTTCGCCGTCGTAGTTCCACAACTTTTGCGCGGCGGACCACCACCAGCCTTGTCGGGTCAGGGCGTCCAGGAACACATTGACATCCGCGTCCTGCACGTCTTTGGTCGCCATGAACCGGCAGCGGTACCAATTCACCTGCAGCAGATCCGGACTCACGAAGCCGGGCCAGACCTTCGTGCCACGATTCGAGATGAATTCACATTTGAACGGTCCGATGTCCTCGAACGCCGGGATCCCCTTCTCGGTGATAATGTACATATCGATCCCGACTAGGGTGATCTGGCGCTTTTTTTTCGTCGCTTTCGCAGTGTGAGTGAATGTCAGCATCGCGCTTCTCCTTTTCCATTCAGCGAGTGATCTCGCGCTTAGGCCGTTGCATGCATTTGATCTACGATGGCTTGCGCGTACTCATCCGTTGACGCGGTTCCACCGACGTCATACGTCACGTGTTTTCGCTGATCGAGGACCGCAAACATGGCCTTTGTAATCCGATCGGCTGCCGTGTGCTCCTTTAGCCAGCGTAGCATCATGATTCCGGAGACCAGCACAGCCGACGGATTGACCTTCTTCATCCCGGCGTACTTCGGCGCGGATCCATGCACCGCTTCGAAGATCGCGCAGTCGTCGCCGACATTGGCGCCCGGCGCGAAGCCGAGGCCGCCCACCAGGCCGGCGCACAGGTCCGTGAGGATGTCGCCGTACAGATTCGGGAGCACCAAGCAATCAAACTGCGCCGGATTTCTCACGAGCTGCATGCAGCAATTATCCACGATGATGTCGCCGGATTCGATATCGGGATATTTCTTCGCGACCTCTCGGAAGGCATCGAGAAAGAGGCCATCGGTCATCTTCATGATGTTGGCCTTGTGAACGCAGTAGACCTTCTTGCGTCCGTTCTCTTGGGCCCACTTGAAGGCGAAGTCGGCGATGCGATAGGAGCCAGGCCAGGTAATGACCTTCAAACATTGCGCGACTTCGTCTGACACCATATGCTCGATGGCCGCGTAGCAATCCTCGGTGTTCTCCCGAAAGTTCAGGATATCGATCTTGTCCCAGGGCCGCTTGAGCACCGGGATCAGTTTCGCAGGCCGCACGTTGGCGTAAAGATCGAACACCTTCCGGAGCGTCACATTCGCGCTCTTGTGACCGGTTCCGACCGGCGTGGTGGTAGGGCCTTTCAGCGCGATCTTGTTTTTGGCGATGGCTTGCACTGTCTTGTCCGGCAGCAACGTGCCGTGCTTATCCAAGCAGTCCAGTCCGATCTCTTCATACTCCCATTTGATATCGACACCGCTGGCATCGATCACAAGCCGGACCGCTTCGCAAATTTCCGGGCCGGTGCCCTCTCCCGGTAACATCGTCACGACATGCTGTGTGGCCATGAACAAATCTCCCTTAAGCAGCAAGAGGTGTCGGACCATCCGCTCCCTCGGTTGGAGATCACTGCAAGTCAGGTTCCAGACTGGCCGACGACTGCCGTGGGCCAGGAGGCCCGGAGTTTCCCTGTTATTTCTCGGCTCGTCGCGGCCTGGAGTGTCCGGCGAAGCAGCATCCTTCCCGGGCCTGATGGACATTCCGTGCATCGCCACACGAGCTGCACCGCGGCCGGTGCGCCACTGCTCGACGCTCTCATCTCAGACTGTGATACGACGACAGATATCGGGGGTGAGAGAGGGGTAGGTCGCAGGGCACATAGTGCGCCGTGACTATTGGGCTTGACAGAGTTGCGCCCGGAATCGCTCGTCTAGGCTGAAGCGTGACGTGATGACCAGAGGCGGATAATCACCGGGAGAATCCGGCAGGCGTAAGTATGGTGACAACCGATGCCGGGGTCCTGAACTGCACAACGTCCTGGCTCTTGTGGTACGGTTGAATCGATCGGCTCCCGGACGTTCCCCCAGGTTTCGTATGCCGCCAACCGTCTCATTCCTCTACACTCACCACCGCACGGCCCAGGGTATCTTGTGCAATCGGGTTCAGACAGTGTTTCTAACCCTTGCCACAGAACCTTGGCAGAAATCCCGCTGGTGCATCCCGCGGTTAGCCGCCACATCTCGAGATCGCAGCCTGCGCCAGGGAATGGCAATAGCCGCCTAACTCCAAGCTGCCGGTTACTACGACGAGTCCATGGGCGCCTGCTTCTAGGACAGCCCTCTCAAACGCGTCGCCAGGGTCGGTCACGACCTCTGCCGCGGCCCGCGTGTAGGAACGCCAGACACCGGCAAGATCCTGAGGGGCGACCGCGCGGTCGTGCGGATACTGGGTGAAGATGGCCTGGTCAGCTCCTGCGCCGGCCAGATGCCGGATGATCTTTTCAATCTCTTTCTCTCGCAACAGTGAGACGACCAGGATCGTTCGGCGGCCTTCGCGGATGTTTCGAATGGTTGAAGAGAGACTGGCGGCAGCCGGAGCATTGTGCGCTCCGTCGATCACGATCGCCGGTTGTCCGGTGAGCACTTCGCAGCAGGCCGGCAAGCGAATCTGCTCGAATGTGCGGCGAAGGGCCGGTCCATCCAATGGGGAGACCAAACCGCGGCGCCGGAGGACATCGTAGGCTGCGAGCGCATGCGCGGCATTGGTCGCTGTGAACTCGGCCGGGGAGGCCAATCTGATTCCTTCCCAAGTCGAATCCCCGACCCGAAGCGAGCAGAATCCGCCAGAGCCGGTGCGCATGATGTCCTTCGCCTCGTAGTCGCGACCGAACAACAAGACCGGGGCCTTCAACTGTTCGGCTCGAGACAGAACCACCGACCGCGGGCCGTCCTCCATGGGCCCGCACACGACCGGCGTGAGCGGCTTGACGATGCCGGATTTCTCCGCTGCGATCTGTTCAAGGGTGTCACCCAAGACATCCATATGATCGTAGTCTACGTTCGTGATGACCGAGACCTCCGGCGCGAGGATATTGGTTGCGTCTTGCCGCCCGCCGATGCCGACTTCGATGACGGCATAGTCTACCTTGGCGGCACGGAATGCGAGGAACGCGGCGGCGGTGAGGAATTCGAAAGGACTCATCTCGACGACGCCCCAGTCCATTAGCGATTTGAGATGATTACAGGCGTCCACCAACTCCTGTTCGCTGATCGGTTGGCCGTCGATGGAGATACGCTCTCGAAAATGCCCGAGATGGGGACTGGTGAAGCGACCGACCTTCAGGCCGCTGGCCTGGATGAGGGCCGCAGTCATCCGACTGACGCTGGTTTTCCCGTTCGTGCCTGTCACGTGCACGGACCGATAGGCTCGGTCGGGACGTCCCAGTTCCTGCAAACAGCGGGCATTGGCTCCGAAGCTCACGGTGCCATCCGAGGGCCGGCCGCGCAGGATACAGGCTGTTTCAAGCTGGCGCAGAAAGTCCGTGACCTCCTCATACGAGGAAAAGGGCACGGTCCAGTACGGGAGCATCTTCTTCGACTCCGTGTCGTGCATAGATACCTCGTTCATGTGCGCCGCAGCCTGTCAGGCCCGCTCGGCGGGAACAGCCTCGGTGGTGACGGCAATCCATCCGTCTGCGCCGTTGTAGCGATAATGGCGCCGTTCTACCGGCTCAAAGGCGATCAGATGAAGCCAGCGATTGTTGAACAGCTTCTCCAGTAACGGTTGGCGATTGATGATGGCTGAAATCCGGTCCCGCGGGGCTTCGACAATCGTCGCGAGGCGCATGGGTTCGTGATACGGACGCGTGCCGTTCATGACAGTCTGGACGGGCAGTCCCATCCGGAGATCACTCCGCCCTCCTGCCATCACCCCGATACGGCCCGTGACATTGTGATACACCTTGCTTCCGCTGCCATAGATCTCGGGGGCCACGGTCGAAAAATAGTATTCCAGGTTGATCCATTGAGCCACGATCAGCGGCGCCGTCATAATGATCTCAAGGAGCTTCCCGTCGGTGTCCGGCCGATGGTCGTAGGAGTGCAGGAAGGACCGCCCCGCAAGATCGCTTCCCTGGGTCAACCGCCTGCTCCCGATGATGAAGAAGCTGTTCTTTGCCAACCCCCATTCAGGACGCACTTGCGCCCAATCCATGCTGCGGAGCTGCACGTCGCGTCTCGTGGGCATGGCCTGCAGCGCCCGGCCGCGCTCCGCAGAGGCCATGACCCCGGTTTCGTTGACGTCCTCCAGCACCTGAGTCAGTTCCTTGCGATGCGTCGGCGGCACATCTTCCAGGTCCGCGATCGTGACGTGATCCGTCGTCGTGTCGTGAAACGCCGCGAGAAAATGAGTGTCGGGCGGGATGGCGAGTCCACGCTTCGCCAACAGTTCACGCACCTGTGGCCGATTGGCGATCATGGCGAACGCGCGCGCGTTCGGAAGCCCATGACTTCCTCCGCAGGCACCGCAATCCAACGCGGATTCGTAGGGGTTGTTTTGAGAGGTGCTGCCGTGACCGCACAGGATGACGAGACGGGACCATGTTTCGGTCAAGCCCATGAGCCGGAGCGACGTCTCCACGTAGTAAGCCTGCTCGTTCAGGGTGAAGCCCGTTTGCGTGATCCGATCGAGCTGTGCTGCCATATCACGCGGAGTGATGCCACAGTCGCGGCGGAGTTCCTCGATCACACTCGTTTCATGATGCTTCGAAATGACCAGGAGGTGCCCGAGATCGCTCGGCACCATTTTCAAATCATGGTCCGTTCCCAGCGCTTGAAGCCGGATGCCGTCGAGGGTGTCAGCCGTTAATGTGCTGCCTGAGATCTGAAATCTGGTTCGCAGCCACCGGACGATCCGCATCCGCTGCTCGACCGCAACCATTTCCTCCGCTTCGCTTGTTGGGAGCTTGTCCACCGTCAACGTGGTCGCGACCGCCGGCATGAAGACCTGTTTCAAACGGCCGGCCAGGCGGTGATACCAGCGAGGACATAGTGTCCTCCCCAACAACGGCACGGCGAAGAACCATCCGATCGCTTCCACCATGACATAGGGCGTAATCACGTTATACTTAAGGTCGTGCAGAAGCTCATGTCCGGCCTTGGCCACCTGCGTACTGGTTTTTTGGCGCTGCGCGGCCTTGCTCTGATAGGTCCTCGGAACCTCCCGAATGATGTGCTTCGGCTTGAGGAGCACCGGGCACAGGTCCAAGGTCACGTCCGTGCCCAACGCGCGATAGGCAAGAGGCAGCCCGAAGAATCCGGCAAAACCAAAGGTCTCATAGCCCCCGCGCTGCTCGAGGTGCCGTCGAAAGACTTCCGACCGTACATCGATACAAAAAGCGAACTGGGCGAGGGGGCGCACAGGGCCCCGTTCTTGGCTCTTCAAGCCGACATCGTGACCGTGCACTTCCAGTTCTCGAAGGATGGTGTGCTGGTGTGCGAGCTCATAAGCCTCCAGCCACGTGGGGCCGTGCCGCCGTTCCGGAAACGCGCGAAGCCAGCGCAGCAGCGTCGTGAGATCGCTCGACGCCGTCGAGTGGATCCGCTCTTTCGGAACATCGAGGGCCTGAGCCAGACGGAATAACATGCGCGCCTGGTCGGTGGCGGCCTCCTTCCGGCGGAACATCCGGTGTTCATCGTACCATCGCCGGCCGAGATCTTCCCACGCCTGGGAATTCGACGCGCGCCACCATCGCTGGAGACGCGCGGCTTCCGACGCCGCTTTCCTCGGGAGATCGCCCTGCACGAGCCGCCGGCGGAACCACACCGCATGGGGAAACTGTCTCGCGTACGTCTGAGCCGTATCGACATCCCCCGAGCCGTGTAAGAGTTTCCGACAGGAGACTGCCACCAGTTCCCTCTCATAAAACAGACGGACGGCGAGATACTTCACGAGGTCGATACGATAGGCCTCTTGCCAGGGATAGGATGTTTGCTCGGCGCGCCACTTGATAAAGCCTGCCCACCCGGGGAGCGCCGCCACATGGCGTGACAGATATTCTCCCCACGCCGATCTGGGGATCTTTAAACGATCGAGCGATTCCAGGAGGACGTCTTCAGGACGGTCGGATAAGAGTCTAATCTTTTCGAATGCCCGTTTGATGCCGAGCAGGGACAGCCCCAGGTCATACTGCGCAGCGGCCTTCCAGGCACGGAAAAATGTATTCTCGCGGCCGGGCATTGGCCAGGTGGCTTCCCCCTCGTCGCAAAAAGCGGCGCACCATTTGATTAATTGGCTGTCGATCCGGTCCTCCAGGTCGGTTCCGAACGTGCGATCGCACCAGGCCGCCATCGTTGTCCGGTTGGGCAACTCATCCGGTTCACCTAAGCGCAGGCTCTCATGCTCCTCCCAGGTCTCGGAGTCCGGAATCGACGCAAGCCGCTGCGTCAGTTGTGTGAACGAGTCCGTGTTCTCGTCCGGCGATTCGGCTGCAGCTGAGGCGGATCGGCCCGGGGACGTTGGCTCCACTCCATGCACCATCACCGCACGGAGCACGTCCAGGTGGAACAGCCGGCGATCGCCGAAGCGGATGTGTGTTTCCGTGGCCAGCGGGCGCAACGCTGCATCCACATGTCCTGATTGGATGCGGCCGCATCGAAACGCGTCGCGATACGCGGCACAGGAGAGGTACCCTCGCCCCCCGAAGAGCTGTTCCCCCCGCCGCACGGCCTCGTCGAAGTGGAGCTGTTCAAACCCCTGCAGCGGATTTCTCGAGATGAAGGTCCGCATCGGCCAGAGGGGCGCCACTACCTCGCCCGCGAGGTTGACATAGGAGCGCAACTCCATCCGCTGCACGTCGGTGTAGGATGTCGGCCTGCCGGTCGTTTGTGCCATGCTGCTCACCTCTCCCTTCTGTCCCGCTTACACCCAGCAAAGCAAGAAGAGGGCCGCGACACGGGTTCCCTTGGCCGCGGGGACGTAACTACTTCGTGTGCAAAGAGAAACCGACTCCTGGCGTCATCGGGTGACCAACGAGAACCGCACCACTCACCGAGGAAGGCGTGCGTCAGCACACGCGCGTGCATGCCTGCACGTAGCCGCCAACATCACGTGCGGTTGGGCATAGCGGGGCCGCGGATTGGAAGCCTCGGGGACGTTGGAGCGGAGCGTTCCGCCTGCATGGTCGGCGGTTACATGTGACCGAGTTTACGGAGTGTTTCCATTCCACGGCCTTCGTCCTGCGCGCGACCTGCGCGTTCGGCGGTCTTGGTGCTCCGCAACTCGAAGACGACCTGCGGAATCGTCTTCGCGCAGGAGTTCACGGTGCCCGTGCAGGGCATGCAGCCGAGGCTGCGGTAGCGAGTGCCGGCCCCTTGGTCGAAATATAGTTCCGGAAGGGGAACCCGTTCCTGTTCGAGGTATTCCCAGATATTCAGCTCGGTCCAATCGAGCAGTGGATGCACGCGTACGTGAGAACCGGCAGGAAATGTCGTTTTGTATTGATCCCATAGTTCGGGCGGCTGATCGCGGTAATCCCATTCCCCATGTTCGTCCCGGAGAGAGAAGTAGCGTTCTTTGGCTCGCGTGCCTTCCTCGTCCGCGCGGATGCCGAGAATGACGGCCGTCCACCCATGTTCGGCGATCGTGTGCTTGAGGGCCTCGATTTTCATGGCCGTGCAGCAGGTGACGCGCCCCTGCTCAGGGCCCATACCGCCCGCGAGGGCCTTCTTGTTCTGACCGACGACCAGATTGAGCCCCCACTCGCGGCAGAGCCGGTCCCGATAGTCGATTAACTCGGGCATCTCGTAGCCCGTGTCGATATGCACGAGAGGAAACGGTACATGACCGAAGAAAGCCTTTCGAGCCAGCCATAATAGCACCGTCGAGTCCTTGCCCATCGACCAGAGCATGGCGAGGTCATCGAAGTGTTTGTAGGCTTCGCGAAGAATGTAGACGCTCTGATCTTCCAGGGCTCTCAGGTGCTGCATGAGTATGCTCCTCTTCAATAGGCTGCCGGCTCGGAGAACGTGCGATTCGACTCGAGGCCGAGCAATGGAGTCCTTCTGTCTGATGGTGCCGTGGTCTGCCTCACTGTGACCAGTCCGATCGATCCCTCCAGCGCGATCCACAGCCTCCCGTTTCGTCGTGCGCGATGGGGGGCGTCCTAGCGTAGGCGAGGTTGACGATCGGAAGCTCCCTCAGCTCTCGTAGCGCCTCAGCGTGACTCACACCCGGGGCACGGCCACGAGCGAGGAGACCTTGAGGAGCGGAGGGCATTCAGGAGGTCCTGTTGCATCGGGAGGTGGAGCAATGGTCAGCCCGTTGGTCTTCGCCGCCGGTCCAGCATCCAGCGCGTGATGCCGAGATGTTTGGCAGCCAGGGTCTTGTTGCCGTCCGACCGACGCAGCACCTCGGTAATGATCTGGTCTTCGAGGTCGTTCAGCGATTGTTCGCCAACTCGGAAAGAGAGGTGAACGGCGGTGGGATCGGACGCATCTGGCTCAGGACTCGGATGTTCTAGTGACGTTGTGAGCGAGGTCTGGTTCGCGCCATGAAGATCGGAAGGGAAGTTGCCGGCTTCGAGGGTGGGGCCATGGCAGAACAGGACGGCCCGTTCCATAAGATTGCTCAATTCACGGATGTTCCCGGGGAAGCGGTATTGGCGCAAGAGGGTCTGCGCGCTCCCGCCCAACACACGACCCGGCTTCTTGAGGGCGATGGCGGAACGGGCCAGGAATTGCTCGGCCAGCGGAATGATGTCCTCGGCACGTTCGCGAAGGGGCGGGACGACCAATGTGACCACATTGAGTCTGAAATAGAGATCCTCTCGAAACTCGCCCTTCGAGACGGCTTCTTTGAGATTGCGATTGGTCGCGGCCATGAACCTGACGTCGACCGGGATGGTGGTTGCCCCTCCGACACGTCTCAGTGTTCGTTCTTCCAACACCCGGAGGAGCTTGGCTTGCAGAGGGAGCGGCAAATCCCCGATTTCATCGAAGAGAACCGTCCCTCCTTCGGCCAGTTCGATCAGACCGCATTTCCTGCCGATCGCCCCGGTGAAAGATCCCTTTTCATGTCCGAACAATTCAGACTCGAAGAGCTCACGCGGAATCGAGGGGCAGTCCACTTCTGTGCAAAGCTTGTCGGCCCGGGGTCCGTTAAAGTGGATCACACGGCTCATGTATTGCTTGCCGGTGCCGGTTTCGCCTTGCAAGAGGATTGTCACCCGGTCGTTCTTCGCCAGTTCGCGGATCTGTTGCAGGAACACCTGTGTGACGGGACTGTTCGCGATGATGCGATCGATCGCATAGCGTTTCGCATCCTGCCCGCTGTGCAGTTGGACCTGCCGGCGCAGCGTGAGCAGATCCGTCGCGCGGCGCAGCGTGTGATGGAGGTCGTCCATGTCGATGGATTTGGCGACGAAATCGAAAGCCCCGAGCCGCATCGCTTCCACCGCGTCCTTCACCGTCCCTCTGGCGGTCAGCACGATGACGAGAAGCTCCGGAAGGGTGTCTTTCACCCGGGCGAGAACCTCCAGACCCGAAAGGTTGGGCATGACGAGGTCCAGGATGAGAATGTCTGGTTCGAAGGAGCGAAGCAGCGCCAGGGCCTCTTCCCCCGATCCGGCGGTTTGCACGGCATAGCCTTGCGCCGTGAGACGCAGGGAAAAGGCTTCCCGAACGGATGCCTCATCCTCTACGAGCAGAAGTTGCCAGCCCATGCTAATCCTCGCGTTTCAGTGGAAGCCAGATGTCCACGACAGCCCCGCTCCCGGATGGACTGTGAACCAGTAACTGGCCGTTGTGCCGCTCGATAATGTCGCGGGTGATGGTCAACCCAAGCCCGACCCCCTTCGCTTTTCCATTCGTAAAGAACGGTTCATAAATGCGTTCCAGATCTTCGGCTGAAATGCCTTTTCCGGAGTCCGCAAAGGTGAGCAGCAGCCCCGCGCCTCTCCTGGTCTCCGGTCTCATGCTGATGGTCAATTCGCCCCCGTTCGGCATCGCATCGATCGCATTCATGGCAATGTTCAGGCAGACTTGGAGGATGTGGGCTCGCGAAGCCTCCATCGATGGAAGATCCGCGGCCGCGTGCTTTTTCACAGAGACGCGGTGCTTCACCAGGTTCGGACGCAGCAAGGCAAGTGCGTCATCGAGCAGTTCAAGAACGTGGCAGGGGGCTATCTCGAAGGGGCGCGGCCTCAACTGTCCGAGGTGGGATTCCAGGAGATCGTCGATCCGCGCCGCTTCGCGCGCGATCAGGCGGCAGCGGTCGCGCGCAGCCTGAGGAAGGGTGTCCTGGTCAGCTAAATGAGTGGCCAGACTTCCGAGCCCGATGAGTGGATTCCTGACCTCGTGAAGGATGCCTCCGGCAAGTTGCCCGACGAGTTTCACCTGTTCGGTATGACGCAGGGCTTCCAGCATTTGCTCGCGCTCGCTGAGATCGGTCAGGATCGCAAGAAAATACCGGATGGTCCCGTCCGGATCCTTGACCGGGCTCACGCTTTCCCATGCCAGGAACTCGGAGCCGTCCTTGCGGCGGTTGATGACACGGTCCACGAAGGCCGCTCCGGATCGGATCGCGCCCCACATGCGCTCGAAATATTCCGGCGGATGTTTTCCGGATCTCAACAATGCCGGCGTTCGACCGATGACCTCCGTGCTCGTCCAGCCCGACAACCGTTCCATCGCGGGATTCCATTCCAGAAGCGTCCCTTGGGTATCGGTCAGCATCACGCCGTCCTGCACCAGCTCAAACATCCGGTGATAGAGCTGAAGCTGCGTTTCCTCCCGTCGCCATCGTTCGAGCACCGTGGCGACCGTGTTCGCGACTAAGCAGAGAAACTCCAATTCTTTCGGGGTGAAATCCCGCACGATCTTGCAGTGCGCTCCCATCACCCCGTACACCCGGTCCTGGACCATCATCGGGACGCTCATGCCGGAGATGCCGCCATGTTCCGAGAGGAGCCTCGACGGCATAAAGCGCGTTTCGGTTCGCAAGTCCCGCACGACCACCGGCTGTCGTTCGCGGATCGCAAAACCCGCTTGAGAATGGGTACCGCCCTCCACCGTCAATGTTCCGATGAGACCGTCGAGCCAACCGGTGCCGGCGACGAGATAGAGATGCTCGTCAGATTCACGAGGAATGAGAATTTTACAGAGTTCCACGTTCAGTGCCTGGGCCGTGAGTCGCGCGGCCTCGTTCATAATCTCTTGGACCGGGCTTCCGCTCACCGCCAGCGTTCCGATCTGCGCGAGCACCGATTGAAATCGGGCCACCTGGGAGGCTTCCCGTGACAGCAGGGCCCGCTCCGTGACATTTTCCAGCACGAGGAGCACACCCGTGGCGCTCCGGTAAGGAACGACGTTGAATCGGCATTCGTAAATGAGCGGATTGCCGGCTTGATCGGTCAGGCGATACTCCTTGGTCTCCCGGGCTCCGGGCGCGTCCTGACTCCAGGCCTTGACCGCCTCGATCAACCTCGCTCGCAATGAGGGTTCAGACCCTCTGAAGGGCGTGTCGACCAATTCACCAAACTGCTTGTTTTCGAAGATCACGGTCTCGTGGGAAACAAAACAGAGGCCCCCCGGGATGCAGTCCCTGAGCCAGGCCAAGACTTCCGTGGCGGGCACTTCCGATCGCGCCTGGGCTGAAGGCTTGGGGTGTGATCGACGGGAGGAAGGCATGGCATCACTCCGTTCGTATCCCGCACATGATCAACGCAATGCTCGACCTTGCGTGGAGAGTATACCCAGTCCGGCTGCGGACCGTCGAGGGCGGCATCGCCCCGAGCAGCATAGGGGGGCGGTCTTCCTCACTTGGCGACGAAGTGCTCGCGGCGACTGACCGCGACGTCGGTGACGAACATCGCGCCGGAATGCTTGTTGAACAACGGCCCCAGGCCGGCCAGAATCGGTTCGACCCGCTCTTCCGGCACCACCGTGAAGACAATCACCTGGCTGCTGATATCGTTGAACAACAAATGACCCTCATGGAAGCCGTGCTGGCCTTTGCCGGACACATTGTTGATGATCGTGTAGCCGGTGGCGCCCACCCGATCCAGCAGATCAGTGACGAACTTCAGATGCTCGCCCTGAACCACCACCTTAATCTCTTTCATGGAATGCAGCGTTAAATTCATCATGCAATTCTCCTCCTACGTTACGGCATCCAGGTAGGCTGTCGTGTTGTATAGAACGCTCCTGATGGATGAATGTTCGCATCGGCCGATACCGGGGGAGCACCCCTCTTGCGACCTGTACAGAGGAGCGTACCTCCGTGGGCTGCATCCGTCGACATCTGTCGAGGCCCTGTCGTCATCACAGCTCCAATTCAGGTGCGTCCCTCCGGCTTGTTCGAATCTTCATCCGCTGGGGGCGCTGTGCGAGGGCCCGAAGGACATCCTCAATATAAAGGCCGTTCAGGAAGGCGACATAGGCGCGCGTCTCGAGGGTACCGACCCAGTCGGGAATCGAGAACCGCATGCCGTGGGCCCTGCCGTATAAGAGGATCCACACGGCGACGATGAGGCAGGTCGCGAGAAAGACAACCGCATCGAAGAGGCCGGTAGGCCAGGCTGCCGTTTGAAAATAGGCTGCAGCCTGTCCCGGATCGGGATAGAGGAAATGGGTGAAGGATTCGCCCGCCCATAAATAGGTCCAGCCTATCAGGGCAAGCGTCGAGACCATCGTCAGGGACACTTTCCACGAGGCCACCGCGTGGAGGCGATAGAGACTGAAGATCGCTTGGGATGAGGTGACCCAGGCGAAGAACAGAAAAATCAAGGTGCTCTGCGTCTCAAACAGCGGGATACGAACGAGGCCATGAGCGGCGAGCAGGATGATCAGCGGTAACAGCAACGTGACCCCTAATCCGGTCGCCCAGGTGACCAGGGAGAAGCCCGGTATTTCTTCGACATGCTCGTGCGCGGGAAGTTTCAGCTCGGTGCGCGCTTTCTGAATGGTGGCTCCCGAATTGAGAAACAATGCGGCCTTGAACAGTCCATGGGCGCAGAGATGGTACACGGAGAGGGCAAAGGCCCCTAAGCCACATTCCATGATCATGTAACCCATCTGTCCCATCGTAGAATAGACGAGCGTGCGTTTGATGCTGTATTGGGTCAGCATCGTGGCGGCTCCGACCAGGGCCGTCAGCCCCCCGATAAGAAACATTAGATGAAGCGAGGCCGGCGCCACGCCGTAGAGCGGGGCCAGCCGGTTGACCAAAAATCCTCCGGCATTGACGATCCCGGCGTGGAGCATCGCCGAGACAGGGGTCGGCGCCTCGATGGTCTCCGGCAACCACACGTGAAAGGGGAATTGGGCGGATTTCGTCATGATCGCGATCAAGATCAACAGCGTAATCGCCGTTACCGAGTTGAGTTCGAAGACCGTTCCGCTCCACAACGAAGGCGTAGCAGACGATTGGATCCTACGAAACAATTCCGGGAGATCCAGCGTATCGAATTTGAGATAGATGAGAACACAGCCGAGTAGCAAGGCCGCATCGCCAAGTCCCTGCACATGCAACGTAATTCGTCCCGCCTTGCGTGCGGCGAGACTCGCCGGATTGAACGAGAGCAGGGCCATCAGCAACCAGCTGACAGCGTGCCAAAAGCCGAACAGCCAGAACAGATTTCCACTGGTCACTAAGCTCAAGAGCACGAAGGTCAGCAGGCTCAGCAGGCTGAAGAATCGGACATAGGCCTGGTCGCCTTGCATGTAGCGCTGTGAAAACACGTGAATCACCAGGCTCACACCTGTGATGAGAACCATCATGACG
This sequence comes from uncultured Nitrospiraceae bacterium, assembly GCA_963846575.1. Taxonomy (GTDB): domain Bacteria; phylum Nitrospirota; class Nitrospiria; order Nitrospirales; family Nitrospiraceae; genus Nitrospira_A. The sequence continues at coordinate 948,260 of CAWJWJ010000002.1, forward strand.
GCGGAAAGGCGATCAATCAGGACCGTATACTGAATAGATTTGGGAAGGAAGCCGGAAAACGTAAGGAACACAGGCTCGCTCTGCACGACATGATACAGCGAAGCGAGCGCCGCGACTGTTGAGAGCGACAGGGCGCTGACGCCGAGAGTGGAGCTTCTCTCGCCAAATCTGGTTCCGAGAAGCGCGATCAGGCCGCTGGCCAGGAGTGGCGCAAAGACCGCAACAAGTGGAAAGAGAATATCCATGGTCCATCCTACTGTGGTGGTTCGTGATGTGTGAGACTGTATCAGCAAGAATAGGACCGACAGGTTGCCGAGGTGGCTACCTGAGGCAAGTCTCTGAAGCATGGGAGAAATTTTGATGAGGAGATATGGGGTTGGAGAGTGTGATCGCACCTTGACCGGAAGGGCTGTGTATGGGCGCACTGACTGTGCGGCGGTGCACGAGTGAGCCACGGCATGGCATCACGGCTCGTTCGGCACGCCACCCCCCGAGAGTCTGTTCAGAGGGCGGTCCAAACGGGGGGCACACGTGCTTGGAGTCTAGCCTGTCCATTAGAGCGAGACTGTCTCCACAATCGGTTGCCTCCCCCCTTCGCCCCTCTTGAGATGCATAACCTGCCGCGCCGGTCTTGAGGACTATCCCTGCCAATAGAGAATAAAGAAAAAATGACCCAAGAAGCCGATCGAGGGTGCTTGACAGGGCCGGTAGAGACGTGTAACCATTGGTTACACCATGACCGCCGATGAATTTCGCCACATCAGGGAACAATTAGGGCTGACGCAGGAGCAGCTCGCAGAGGCTCTGCGTACCACGCGTGTGTCGGTCGCTCGTTATGAGGCGGGCATGCGGCGAATTGGCGGGGCCGTCGAAGTGGCGGTCACGCAACTCTCGCGCAGGGTTGAGGTTCCAATGGCCGGAGTCGTGGCGGCCGGTCTGCCGATTGAACCGGTAGCTCAATCGGAATGGGTCGAGGTGCCACCCAGCATGGTGCGCTCGGGCGACACCTTCGCACTGCGTGTGAAAGGGGATTCCATGATCGAGCATGGCATCCTCGCGGGCGATCTGGTCGTCATCCGAAAGCAGGCGACTGCCCAAAATGGTCAGACGGTGGTGGCATTGGTGAACCGGGAAGCGACGATCAAAACCTACTTCAAGCGCGAACGCCACATTGAACTCCGTCCTGCCAATGCCGCGATGAAGCCGTTTGTGGTGACAGCCGCGGACGAATTTACCATCGAGGGGGTGCTGGTCGGCGTGATTCGTCATTGCGATAACAGGTGATCCAAGGAGGGCACGATGATGACTCAGCAGCAGGCAATGGTTGAACGTGTGGCTGAACTGGAACGGATGATCGTCCGGCTGAACGGGCGGATAGGAGAACTTCAACGTGAACTCAAGCAGGGGAAGGGTGCGTTCATTGGGTGGTCCGGTGGCTCCTCCAGAATACGAACGTTTCTAGGAGGATTCAAACCCATCACCTCCACCCCGAGTCCAATCCGAGAGAACAGGAGGGTCCAACGCCATGATCTCTGTCTCTTCTGACATTGACACAGCGACTGCCGGTTGTTGCGCTGACTGCGGTCAGATGGTTCTGCGGCGAACGCCGCTCCTCGACGAGCACATCAAAGTGACTCGGGAAGTCTGTATCCGCTGTCTGGTCCTGGCCTATCAACGTCGTCAGTTTGAATCGGGCTGTTGCGGGTGACGGCTCTTTTTCAGGCGGGCGGCATGTGCCAGGCGCCGGGTGACGCGACATGTGTTAGAGTCTAATGGTCTGCCCGTAGCTGCTGAGTCCATAGAGCGCCATCGGGCCATGTTCTTCATGTCTCACGTGGAGATGGAGCCAGCCATGAAACCTTTCCGCCAGTCCTCTTCTATGTGTATGGCCGCAGCCGCCCTGGGAACGGTGCTTTCGGGGGGAATGTTGTTTGCCCAGCCCGACCCAAAAGACACGTTCGATCATCACGACACCCGGGTCTTCAAGGCGGCAGCTTGCACCAAAGATCATCGGCCCATGGAAGCCCTCTACTATATCGTCGCCAGCCGATCCGATCTGGCGACGGGAAAGCCGTCTCCATCAGCTCAGCTCATGAAAGATGAGGTTGATAACAATTGGCGGCAGGTAACCTCGCGGTTGACCATGGAACAGGTCATGGAGGAACGCTTTGCAGACACCTACCACGCGCTCTTGAACGAGCTGGTTCCCCAGTTGCAGCAGACGGTGGAGGAAAAGACCGGCGTATCAATCTCCGTATCAGAGGTCAACAGCAGACCCATGGACCAGGCAAAGGACAACGACGTTCCGGCCTGCGCTTCTCAGTAAGCAACTTTCTTGCAAAGAGATCTTTGTGATGCGATAGGGCTGGATCGGCCGTGGGGTGACGTAATCCACAGCCCAACCTGTCCTGTGCCCCTTGCCGAGCTGAACCTATCCGGCTGAACCGTCATGTGTGAGTGCAGGCATCGGCTTGAAACCACGTGGCGAAGGCCGCAGGAAAACGAATCCCGTCGCTGATGAGGAACATCGGTCACCCGGCGCAACCTGCGGCGGATTTTGTGAGGACAAAGGGGCCTAGTTTGTAGGAAAGATCGGCGGGAACCCGGACGACCCGCGGCCTATTGGTTCCACCGGGCTTGAACGGACTGGCTGAAAACCGCATGAACAGGGGGTGCAGCGAAGACAGAAGACCGCCAACGATGAGGCAGCGGTAGGCACCCGGCACCCTTCCGCACCCTGTTTTGAGGAAGGGCGTGGTCTCACCGCCCTAAAAAGGCATGGCTACAGAGGGCTTTTTCTATACAACAAAGGGGTTGGCTCTCTGTGGCACGGCCCTTACATTTCGCCCTGCCTCGCCCGGCCTGGCAGTCTTTACAGTTGATTCAGATACTCTCGCATTCGTTCAACGATGGCGCGGTCGTGCCCAATCATTTTCAGCGCATGGGTTTCGTCAGGAGAAAACCATCCCATCGCCTGTCCTTCACCTAATTGGAGGGGTTGGTCCTGATATTGTTCCACAAACACATACTTCGTGTTCATATCCTCTTCATCTCTAACTGTCTGCTCCATGAGAAAGTATGGGTTTCGTACGTGATACGATAGTTCTTCTAAGACCTCGCGTTCCAGTGCGTCCGTCGGACTTTCTCCTTCTTCAATACCGCCTCCAAAAAAGGCCCAGTAATTGGGCAGCCGAAACGCATCGTGCGACCGATGCTGAAGGAGTATTTGCCCTGAAGCGGTGTAGAGAATGAACAGCGAAACGTTTCGTACAGCCATTGTTCACCATAACCTATGGACTCCGGACAGGTGAAGAACTTCTCACTCAACCGGAAACTCCTCTTAGTCAAACAGTTTCCTCACAATGCCTCATTCATGATGCTCTGTGCCTTATCGCGACATGAGCTGAACTAGGACTATCGCTAGCACCATCTCTCAGGAAGATCGGGTACAAGCCTAGCCTGCACTTCATCTGAAGGGAGGCGTGGGTATGGAAGCCGCCACGAACAGTTCGACCGCGAAGACCTGTGGGCATCTGGGGTGTTCGTGTCAGGTGGCAGGGGATTATCCTTACTGCAGCCCCGAGTGTGCGTCCACTGCAAAGGTGACCACCGAGTCGGTGACGTGTCCTTGCCCGCATACTGCGTGCACAGTCGTTCAACAGTAATCGCAGAGGTCAAGCCAGCGTCACAACTCGATTGTCTGGGGAATCGGCTGCGGTTGCCGCCCACACGAGCCAGAAGCTATTTTCGCGCCATTCAAGGGGGTGCAGGATGGCATCGAAGACCACATGGGCGGTGGGTGGCTTGATGGGTCTGCTGACCTGATGCGCTTGAGTGCGTCCCCCTAGGCTCAATTACACCTGGCTGTGAGCGGTTGAACCACGTTCCACCACTTCCGTGTTGGGCGTAACTCCACAAGTTGGCAGAGCGGGAATCAATCGTTGACGAATAGTCTAGGAAGGTTCGCGGTAGCTTCGGCTAGGCACGTCAGATGCACCTTTGCGGTAGGGGTGTGATTGAGGGGTACGTGTCACTAGCCGCTTGGATAGGATGGCCAGGATCGCGAGGGACAGCATTGTGAGAACACGGGCTAACATGTCTCACCATATCGCCCTGCGAGGAAGGTGTCAAACGCTACCGGGTCACGCAGTGTTGCGAATCGGATTTTGAAACTATCTAAACCACTCTCACTTCCCCACTTTTAAGCTCATAGACCCAATCCCCGGCAAAGCAGTCTCTGCGTCTAGTTGCATAGAGTTAAAGGCTGTGGCCTTATAGGCGATGTGACGCGCATCAAACCCACATGAGAGGACTATCATGACGCCACTACAGATCAAGGTTTCGATGGTCGGCGTATTTGCACTTACTGCATTAATTGGCTGCGAAGGACATAAGCACGATAGGCAGCTCCCACCGCCTTCAGGGGCATCCGTTCACAAATCCCCCTCTCATGCCGGATCACCGGCCACTCAAGGCTCAATGCCCGTCCCAGCGCCAATCGGACCTGATAACGGCGGTGATCAAACGATTCGGTAACGGCTGTGTCGCTTGGGAGGGATGGCGCACACTCATTCGGTCTGGTCAGTCCTGCGCCAACGTCTGGAATCAATAGACGGGCGTCCCGACATCACCTCCGAGGTTGGAGCGGGGACCCGCGCCACGCTTGTGGTGCCTAGGAGCCGCTAGGTTTGATTCTATATCGCTCGACGAGATGTGCCGCCGTGCCTTCTGCGGATAACGTCAGTTGATCTATCAATCCCTGACCAAGCCCGACAAGGGGAACCTACAGAGAACACTCTCGATGGAGCACGTCCACCAGTTACCCCGGAACGAGTTCCTTGGGCAGAAACGCTCGGGCACCGGCAGACAGGAACGCGCGCTCGACCCAGCCGCTCCTGTCTGAAGACATCCCAATGATACACGAGTCGGGCACGATCTCACGAATTTGACGGGCCGCCTCGATCCCGTGCATCCGCGGCATCTGCATGCCCATCAAGACGACATCTGGCCGGACCGTTTGGCAGAGGTGGATCGCCTCCATGCCATCGGCCGCTTCGCCGATGACTTTTAGATCGGGTGCCCGTCGAGGATGGCCCGCAATGTGCGTCGCATCGATGCATGGTCATCCACTACTCAGACACCGATCGTAGACATTGAATTGTTATAGCCTAGGGACACGATCGTCTACTGGCATGAAAGCATCAAATCAGGCCTGCCCCGCTACGGAGCGGCATCTGGGGAAGCCCCTAAGGCTCTTCCCCTCGCTGGCAGAAGCAGCGGTAGAGACGGGCGGATTCTATGGGAGGAGGATCTCATCTGTAGGCCGCAACAGGGGTTTGGCATAGCTGCGCAGCCGGAGAATGAGGCGTCTAATAACAACTGGCGGAACACCCTATAAGGGTGAGCCGCCACGGTACACCACCCTGCTAGAAAATGAAGGAGAACGTCTCATGCACAAAGAAGAAGTGTCTCGTACGCTGTTCGCTTTGATGGCCGGCGCCACGGTCGGGGCTGGCGTCGGGCTTTTATTGGCGCCCCAAACAGGATCGCAGTTTCGCTCATCCCTGCGTAACTTGACGAGACAAGCCACGGACCAAGCGGATCAGTCAACGAAGGACCGCACGCAATCGAGTGCCATGCGGGAAACAGCCGGCGAGTCAGGCGTCCCCGAGCTGGGCCTGGAAGGTGGGGGGCGGTCAGCACAAAAAGATCATACGATCGGTGATACCGGACAAGACAATTGACAAGACAACAGAAGCGCCGATGACGACATCGCTGCTCGTGGGCTTGTTGGCATTCTCATCGGCGGCGTCGCCGTTCTGTTACCGGCTCCTTCTATGGCGGCGCTCGTGTGGCTGTTCGGCGGCTATGCGTTACTGGACGGACTCTTCAACATCGTGACCGTGTGGCGACGTGGGCGGACGCGTCGTGGCGGCCTGCTGAGTCATGTTTCTACTCGCGCCTCAAGCGGGAGTGGTTGTGCCGGTCTGGCTCTGAGGGGCCTACACGGCGGCTGCGCACGGCGTGGCTCATGTCTAGGAGCCACTATACGGGTCAGCCGTCGCTCCTGGACTAGCACGCCATGTTGGACGCACTCTTCTCGGCCTCATTGACGGTGCTACGCCTTCTGACGCCTCGCGACGCCGAATATCGAGGCGGTAAAGGTCTACCGCCCATATCACAGGCTGGTAACACCCTTGCCAAAGATGCGGCAGGACGCCATCTCGCTGATTCAACTGGCCACGGCCGCAGGCTGCCGCGCCTGTGTATTGGTGGATAACCGCACGGAGGGCAATGCGCCACGGACCATCCAGGCGCCGATAAATCGAACAAGGAGTCCACGCCACGACGAGAGCGTCACGTACAAGGAGAGTCTCTCGGGTAGGACACCATCGTCCCCTCTCACGGGGTCGCTCAACGCCTGAGGATACAAAGCAGAAGGCCGTCGAGGGCCTCACGAGGCAGTCGGTGGTAGAAATATCATTTGATCTGTTGGGAGAACATCACATGGCCATCGTGGCAGTGACGGCGAAGCAGGATATTGCGCGTAGCATTGACGAAGCATTGGGACTTCTCGATCTGGACTTCCTCCGAGGCAAACGTGTCGCGATCAAACCCAACGAAACGTGGGCATCCAAAGACGACTGCACCGGCGTGACCCAGCCCGACACCTTACGTGCCGTGCTGCGGCATATCAAACAGCATGGGCCACGGGAGATCATCGTGACCGGGGGCGCCGGATCGGCTGAAACGGACGACGTGTTCCGCATTGCCGGGCTGATGAAGGTCGTCGAAGAAGAAGGAGCCCAGTTTTTCGATCATAACCGCGCTCCTTTTGTGTCTGTCGATCTCGACTACGGCGGGAATGCCGAAGTTCGCGGACCGCAACGCGCGGTCATGGTCAACCCGCGCGTGTTGGAGTATGAGGCCCTCATTGCGGTCAATCAATTGAAGCTGCATGAAACGGCGACCGTGACCTTGGGGCTCAAGAACATCGCCATGTCGTTCCCGGCTGCTGACTACTATGGGCATCCTCGATCCACGCAGCGTCACGGCAATCACTTTTTTGAAGACATGCACTCCTTCATCGCCGCGATGGCCAAACGGTTCCCCACCGATCTCGCGGTGACCGTGGGACATCCGGCGATGATCGGGACGGGTCCGTTAGGAGGCCATGCGGTGGAAACCGGAATCACGATTGCGTCCACCGATGCGCTCGCCGCGGATGTCGTAGGCGCTCGCCTGCTGGGGTTCACGTCCCAGGCCGTCCGGCATTTATGGGAAGCCGCTCGTCTGGAGATCGGCGAAAGCTCCCTGGACCGGATGACATTTCCGGGTCTGACCTTAAAGGAGGCGATCGGGGCGTTCACTGAAGCGGCCTATGGAAAGCGCCTCGACTTTGATCATGCGTGATTGCGCGCGGCTCATTTTCGTTCAAGGAGGGACCGTGTACATATTGTTCGGCTGGGCAGGAATCGCATTCTTGATCGCGATCACCGCCGCAGTGGTCGGTTTCACGGACTTGGCCCCAGGCGCTGCAGAGACTGCACGAATGGTCTTCTATCTGATTTTTGTTCTCTCTCTGCTCCTCCTTCTGATCGGATTCATCGTGGTCAGAAAGGTCACCGCGTTTGCCCGCGGCTTCGGTATCAATGTGAGCTTAGGAGGACTGTTGGGAATGATGAAGTGGGTCCAGCTTCTGCGGATGGGACGACGAGGGTTCAGGCGATGAATCAGGACAAGGACAAAACATTTTCAAAGGGCTGGACTGACGACTGCTTCCCCCGTCATACCCTACGCGGTTCGCATCATATCTAACTGGGGTGACGGAGACGTCGACTCGGCCCATGGATGCATCTCAATTACCATTCCATAGTGCGGAGGAGTGATCTCCAGCCCCCCTGCCGCGGCTCCCGTCTCTGATATTGTTCTCTTCGACACATCCACCTGGACCTTTGAAGGCTGGCAAGGGCACGTCTGTCGCCGCAAGTATGCACCCATGGCCCGCACGCGAGACTGTCTGTTCCTGATTATGGTACGCCGCCTTGTCGCTTCCATTGTCGCATGGCCTGAAATGCCTCACCCGGCAGTACCTGATGATGCGTCATGAACCGCTCTCGTCCACTCGCGCACACCTCGTCGTACAAGGCCTTATCGCCGAATCCCACCTGTTCCGCTCTATCGGATGAACAGCCAAAGTAGATGGTACGGATGCCCGCCCAGTAGATGGCGCTCAAACACATGGGACAGGGCTGACAGGACGCATAGATCACACACTGCCCCAGGTCAATGGTGGCCGCCTTTTTACACGCTCTCCGTAACGCCACGATCTCCGCATGGGCCGTCGGATCCCTATCGAGCATCGTGCGGTTGAATCCGCGAGCGAGAATTTTTCCATTGGACACAATCACGGCCCCGAATGGTCGCCCATGTAGTTTACCCGCCTGGCTCCGGGCAAGCTGAATCGCCATTCGCATGAATTGTCGATGCTGGTGTTCAATCGTCACGTGCCCTCCTGATCCTGATTCTACATTGGCCTAGTTGCGGTCTGTACGAATCTGTGTGGGGTAGTGTCGCGTGAGCGTCACGTCGATGATGACCACTTCACGCGAGGAAAGTCGAATGAGGACCGAGCGTGAGAAAATGCGGCCAGGATCACTGTACGAGCCGATGACCAGGGGACTCGTGACAGCACGGGGACGAGACCTCTAGCAGGACCTCAACGTCGCGCGCGAGGCGGCGCAGGACGAGCGGCGCCGCGTCCTGCGCGATCTGTTCGGCGCGGGTGGCGACTCGGTCTGGATGCAGCCTCTCTTTCATGACTATTCACCTACATTAAATTGGGCGAGCGGGTCTACTTTGGACTCGTGGGGTGGCGATTGACGATGAACCGGCGACACTCGACACATGCATAACTAAATTCCATGTGCTTTGGATTGTACTGTTCCACTATTTTCGCGCGGTCCACGGCTGTATCCGGCCACTCCATTTGATACGCGCTCGTAGCTATCGCATACCCACATGGGCATCGGACAATATCTGGAAGTATCATCGTAATCCTCTCGGTTGCTGGGTGCCGATGGTTGCCACGTGAGCCGACATCAAATCGCGTGTTCCTCAGGGCAATCCTGCCATGATCTGACCCCGATGTTCACCATCCACGGCATCCTAGTGTCTCTCAACCTCATGGATGGGATTTTAGGGTGGAGCTGATCATCAGGATACTAGGCCCAACCCCCGTTTTACTTGTACGAGACCCTCAGCCCTCAAGAGTCTTACGCGACGGGTCAAGGCACTTGGCCTCGTGCAGTAATTCATGAACAAGGGCCATTCCCAGTAGTGCCTCTCACCGGTATCTCGCAGAATGGGCCACACCCGCAAGGAGCTACCAATGGAACCGCAGCGCTTTTGGATCCACTTCACACTCGTGCTCGCGGTGTTCATTGCGGTCACTGTCTCGCACATCGTGAGCAGCGCCGGAGCCGGGAACACGGCTGGCGGAACCGACGTGCCACCGGAGGGTGGGTTCGCCAATCCATTACCGGGGGCTAGCACTGGCCCGACCGCCGGGGAACCAGACGACTCCACAGCAGCCAAGGGCGCCGTTCAGGAGCGGACGAGATCGGAGCCGGACGCTTCAGCGCATGACAGCACCTCGCTGCGAAAATCCCCTTCCAGTCAGCCGGATAACCATCCTGGTTCTGACCGCATAGACTCCGATCATAAGAAGGCCCGCGACAAACTAAGTCATTAGCGAGGCGCGATGTCGATCACATGGACACCTTGCACGATTGCATGCTGTGGCGTGGTTGTCATCGCTGCGTTGACCGGATGCGATCGACAAGGACTCAATCGACAACCGCCTCCACCGGCCGGCGTGTCGGTTCATCAGTCACCCTCGCAGGGGTTCCCACCCGCGCCGCAAGGAGCTATGCACGTCCCGGCGGTGACACCTGCTGTCCCTGCAGATTCAGCCGCTCGATAAGCCCGTCATTCAAGTTGCATTTGCCTCTTGGCAAGCGATCGCGAAATAAAGAAGCGGTCCATGCTGAAACTCGTTAGATGCGACCACGATAGGATGACCCCTGCCAGCGGCTCCTGACAAGGAATTAGGCCGGTGTTAATACTGCTCCTGGCTGTTTGGGGAGATTATGCCGGCCGAAAGGTGTGCAGCTGATCCGTAATGTCTGCCGGCCAGAGTGCGAAAGGAGCGAAAAAAAGACCTTTCTTCGCTGCTTTCGCTAATGCGCGAGCAAATGTTGTGAGGCGTTATACACACCTATGCAGCAGAAGCAGGGGACCCGGACAGAATAGAAGACCCCCAGGTACGCACACAGCACATATGAAGAGATGTCAACGTACGATGCCGCCCGCAGGAGCGCCTCCTTTGATTGGAGACTTTGCGACAGCAAGTCATCGACCAGCACATCCCCGGGGTCTCGGCTTGCCGGTGTCGAGGCGAATACCGAAGAAGTGAATGTTAAACCGTGACTGCCTGAAAGAGGGCTTAAAGGAAGAGTAAGCCGTTGAATTATTTGGTGGCGGTGACCCGGATTGAACGGGTGACCCGCGGCTTATGAGTCGCCTCCGAACCGTGACAGAAACCGTGACAGCTAAGAAGGCTGAAAGTCGGGTTCCAGTGATCCAATCCCGGGGCTATGTCATGCATGGTACTGGTGAGCTTCTGCAAGCGTACCAGCGAAGAGGCTGACGCGGTAAGACGAGGCTTATGAATTAAACTCATTCACTACTTCGGCTGTGCCAGGAAACATGTATAGCCAGTCGAGTTTTAACCGCCCTCGTGCGACGGCGGATCACCCCACACATTGCGGCCAAGACGACGGGACGGGAGGCCATCCATCAGCGGGTGCGTCGGCTGAGTCGGACGGTGGGCTATCGCCTCTCGCAACGGGCGCGGAAGAAGATCGAAGAACTCTGAGGCGAGGCGAAATGCTGGCACGGCTTCCGGCGGTTTCAGCGACGGGGGCTGCTCCAGGCGTAAGCTCCCCTTAGATTGAGACAGCCATAAGGAGAACATTCTGGCACAATCGTCACCCTAGCCAGGAGGTTCCCATGCGCCAGTCGAAGTTCACCGAAACACAAATCGTGTCGATCCTGAAAGAAGCCGATGCCGGGCGCCCGGTCAATGAGTTGTGGCGGCAGCACGGCATCAGTTCCGCGACGTACTACAAGTGGAAATCCAAGTACGGCGGGCTGGAAGCCTCGGATGTGAAGCGACTGAAGGAATTGGAACACGAAAACAACCGCCTCAAGCGGATGTATGCCGATCTCTCGCTCGAGAATGCGGCGCTGAAAGATGTCATCGCAAAAAAGCTCTGAAGCCCGCTGAACGTCGGGAGGTTGTCACGCATCTCGTGACCGTACACGGTCTCCCGGTTCAGCGGGCTTGTCGCGCAGTGGGTTTGGGACGGGCGACGTACTACCGACCACTCATCGACTGGGCTCGGCGGGATGCGCCGGTCATCGAGGCGTTGACGACGCTCGTCGCGGCGAAGAGTCGCTGGGGCTTTTGGAAGTGTTTCGGCGACTCCGATTGGATGGACATCCGTGGAATCACAAGCGTCTCTGGCGGGTGTACTGCCAGCTCCGCTTGAATCTCCCCCGTCGGACGAAGAAGCGGCTCTCAGCTCGTCTGCGACAGCCGTTGGGCGTGATTCCGTACCCGAACGCCGTGTGGGCCGTGGACTTCATGAGTGACACTCTGTACGGCGGCCGACGATTCCGGACGCTGAACCTGCTGGATGAAGGCGTGCGGGAAGGCTTGGCGATTGAGATCGATACGTCGCTCCCGGCTGAACGCGTGATTCGCGTGCTGGAGCAAGTCGTGAGCTGGCGGGGCCAGCCGCAAGCGATTCGGCTCGATAATGGCCCAGAATTCCTCGCCGACCGGTTCATCACCTGGTGTGCGGAACGGGCGATTCAGCTGTGGCACATCCAACCGGGCAAGCCGGATCAGAATGCCTTGATTGAGCGGTATAACCGAACCTATCGGACCGAAGTGCTCAATGCCTATGTGTTCGAGTCGTTGGATCAGGTGCGAGAGATCAGTGCCGAATGGTTGCAGAGTTACAATGAAGAGCGGCCCCATGACGCGTTGGCGGGCCTGCCGCCCGCCACGTATCGGGCCCAAGTGGAAGCCAGAAATTCTCCCATGAAACTGTCTCCTTGACGGGGGAGCTTACGCAGGTCCGAGATGAGGCCTATCTAATGGGCTGGTTACTGAATCTGAAGCGACTGGCGAACCTGCTCCCGGCCCCGGCCTAGCGGGGGCACACCGGGCGCCTGGGGGCGTGCAGGAGCGGCGGGAGAGAGCAGGTGATGGACGGCTCACCTTCCATGACGGACAGACCAATCGCCCAACAGAGACCTGAGTGAGTACAGCCGTGACAGCGAAACCGTTTCAAAAGGCTAGTTTGTCAACAGCCTGCTAGCGTATCGGCACCTAGTTCGTGCCGAGCGATAATCACTCCGCTATTTTCTAGAGTGGAGACAACACTCGAGATCGGGCCGTCCCCAAGGTTGTAGAAGCAGCGCGTTTCCATTGCGAGCTCTTCGATCCGGTCGAAGGATAGGAGCAGAGGATCACCAGGAACATCAAGCTGAGGTAGGCGCGGAACAGGAAATTGTACGTGACCACGAAGATACGAGACAATCTCACGAAAGCCAGGCATAGCGTTGTTCGGCACGCCTGCGAGCGGATTTTGTTGCGGCCTTCATCGACCGATAGAAGCTACGATACTCTGTTCTCTTTCTGGCTCGCACGGCTTAATGCCATGCTCACAACGGCTCTTCTCTTCCTTGGTACACTATAACCTCCTCATAGTCAGGAGCTTTGACTTGAATGCTGGAACAGGCCCAGTACCCTTCTGGTTCGCAAGGTTCAATGTCAGGTTCACAGCAGCCAGGTCGAGGGGGATCACTGCATGGCCGTCGACACGGTGGAGGACAGCGTCGCGTAATGACAAACCGGCAGCTGGCAGTAAAGCTAAATGGCACACCCACTGGTGCAACCTCTCGGAAATTACCTCGAGGCGGCCGAATATAGACCTTAGCACTTGGGACTGAAGTGCCCGTTCCTGCATCCTCAGCGTATACCGTAACTTGCCCAGAACCTTCTATGTTTGATGGATTCGTCGAAACCCGCAATTTCCTCAATATAATCGGCATACCAATCGCCGTGTCGTTATAGCTAGACGCCACTACGGTTACCTTATTCCCTTCATGAAAGGAATAGGTGATAGCGGTGTTCGTCTCTCCTATGACTTGTCCGTCGACTTTTACCTGACCACGGATCGCATTTCCACTATGCCAATCGTGAGCGCTCACTATGAAAGAAACAGGCTCTCCGACTGGGATTCGCTGAACATTCAAGGAAAGCCGTAATTGGGGCGGCCCTAGTCTCCAAAACACTCGGTAGATGGCCTTGAAGTCAGCATCCTTTCTTACGAAGATGCCCCTTTCTCCTCGAATGAAGACATATACATTGACATGGTCCTGGTGTTTCGTAATTCGCGCACCATTTCTGGCCGAATTACCATCAACTATGAGATCCGTGGTGGTTTCTCCTCCCACTGCTTCTACGCATTCCAATGTCGCGAGGGGATCGGGACGGCTAGATGGAGGGTGAATATCAAGATTCAAAATCCGCTCCTGAGCCGTTGTCGGGCCTGCTTTCGCCACCATTGCGACACAGCGAACGGTTTCCTCCCGCGCTTTAGGTGGGAGTGCATGAACATGATCTGGGGGGTGAATTTCCGTCCAGCGAGCCGGATTGTAGGGATGCTCCTTGGGATTTGTTCCCCATTTTAATATCCGATCCCCCCAGGCTTGAAGAGCGCTTCCATCAGCCCAGTGGGGATCATCCGTCACTAATGCTCCTATCACGCAGAGATAATCCCCCCCCTGCAATCGCCTGCTCGGGTCATTGGACGCGTATCTCGGATCCCAGGGCCAGACAAAATTACGTCCGTCTGCACAGCCGGACAATTCTGGTGGATGAGCTGTCCAACCAGCATCTTCAGGAATCGCACGATTATCCTCACACTTACCGCAACGCTGTCCCGGCCGCCATGACTTTATTTCAACATGGATGAGTGGTGGAGACACTGCAACGTAGTCATTCCCACTGGTATTGTGCTGAACGATGCTGCCGACACGCATCAAGCCTCCGAGGTCTATTCCCTTTGCGTCTGTGAATCGAGGATCGATTTCAAATCCAAAGGTTGCGTCAGGGGGATCTTCATGACAGCCCGGTGATGAACCAATCTCCTTTTCCAACCAACCATGGAGTTCAATAATCCGTGCACCACGGGCATTTGGCCACGTACCGCCGATGGCAAGGCGATGATCACGGTTAGGCCAGCTCAGTTGGCTATGGATATCCCAGTAGATCATCGAGGGATCAGTGCCCGCATAGCCTCGCGTGCCACCACACCCTACGTCTTGGGCATAGTGTCTATTGGGATCCGCCCGCCAGTAAGAATCTGGCACGCCAGTATGGGACAGATTAGGAATGGGCAGCGCCGCTGACGCTCGCTTATAGAACGGTGCGGGGAGTAGCGAGACCATTCCAACCGCAAGGCTAAGCTTCAAAAACTTTCTTCTGCTGATAGCCATGAGTTACCCGTGCGACTTTTCCAAATTCTTAAGTGCAAAAACATTCCCGTCTCGACGTCACTCTTTCTTAGGTCCACCGACTCTAGGTGATCCGCCCGCCTTTGCATCTTGACCAGTAGATTTCCAGAGAAGGTTGTAGATTTCCTTCTGGTGCTGGAGATAGCGAAAAACGATGTTTTGAATTACCTGGGGTACGTCTGCCAACGGCGAGTTGGGAGGTTCGGTCATTATTGGTGGCGAAGATGGGCCGGAAACCGGGGGCGGGGAAGGGGAAGAAGGTTGGGTAGGCTGAGGGATTGTAGGTGAAAGCGCAGGCTGTACCGCCGTTGTGGTGACTCCAAAACCTGTGTTCACTGGCTGAACCTGAAGTTTAGTTAGCTCGTCTATTGCGAAAACCGTCACCACAAAGTCGTCAAACATAACAATGATATCTAGATAGAGGTCCTTATCAATTGCTCCGTTAAGGTAGGCCTCGCAGGCTCGGTACAAACTATCTCTGAGGAGTTGAATGGTTGATGTCCTTGTCCCGAGCTTTGCCACCGCCTCCGCTGAACGTGCATCCATTTCGACTAAGCTCTTTTCTCCGACGGGAACCTTTAGTAGCCCGGAAGCAGCCATACTTACAATGGCATCGGGGCTTGGTTCAGCACACACTATCCGCTCATTATGATTTGTCCCGCCCTTTAGGGTCGACAACATGATCCGCTGTCTCGCGTCCATGCTGAGACTGATCGGCTCGTCCACATTAAATGTCTTGAAGATGGTCGAACTACAGCCTGTACAAGTCACTATCAAACACAGCATGACCAACTTATTCGTATTCATAAGTACCTCGCAAGTGTTCTATGGGCGCATGCCCGGTCTTTCTGGCAGCGGCCGGGGCAAAATCAACTCCGCTGTACTATTCAAACGGCAAACACCAATGGCAAGCAATGGCAAGCAACAAGTATTCCATGTCCCCCAAAGACAAATTGCATTAGCATACTGCGACCGCGATGGAACGCAGTACAGGACCTTGGTATTTACAAAAATCACAGCCAAACCCTTGTGGGTGAACACGGAAAAGGCTTCTTAACGTCGGCTGGGCCAGCCTGTTGAACTGCCGTGGCCGCAGTTCTAATCCCCTAGCATTCCCCGCGAATGGCCACTTTTAGATACCAGCAAAGTATCGAAACCGATACCGTCAGTATCTTTTGAGATATAGGCCAGGGACGTCAGAAGCAATCATCCGCGTTTCGATGAGAATCACTTAGTCGCTTTGCCTGTACCGAACAAGCTAATGGAAGTCTCTCCCAAAATCCAACGCTATGTCCATAAAGCTATCCTAGCCCGCCAGAAGGCTGCGCGCCTTTTTTGGCGGGATGCGAAAGCAACAGTCGAAAAAACAATAAGGCTTTTGGCCTAAGAGGAGTTCTTACACCTCGGTGCCAAAGAGCTACCCGCGCTCTGTCCTTCCCTATCAAATGAATGGAGCCGGCAAGGATGAGGCCTTGTCGAAGGGGCGGACTACAGGTTGCCACACCACGAACAGCACTAGCAGGTGTCCGGCCAATGCCTGACACGTCACCAGGCGACATATGAAGTGAGAGGAAGAACTAATATCCGAAGGTGGAACGATGGAATAGCATGTCAATATAGGGACAAGCGTCTCTGCATATCGATGCGTAGCGGCACGTCGTGATCCTGACATGCAGCGGTGCGCTCTCTCAGCGATCGTCGCGCAACAATATAGCTCTGGGATACCCTTCCATTAAGCGAGCCAAGCATTATCCAGGAGTTGTATCTTTTTCGATAATCCCGTGTCGGAAAGGATACGGCGCCCTTCTGAACCTATGCGACGGAAGCCCGTAGATACCGTTTTTTACAAAATCTGCGTAATGATCATCGCAGCTCGCAGCAAGGCTAAATGCGGAATGGTCTATTGAAGCTGCGAGCAAAATCTTTCAAGCAGAGATATGGAATAGATATTGCTGAATGAATACGTACGTAATAAGCGAAGACTTCAATGCCACTAAGATTGGCTGAGTTTTTTTTAAAAGGCTTACCACCACTTTTCTTCTAAATGATTCCGCAGAAAGGAACGTTATGAGAATGAACCGTTACTTGGGAGGCATGAGTATTTTAGGTTTGGCGAGTGTACTGTTGACCGGATGCCTGGTTGCTATGGCTCAGGATGATCGAGGAGAGACAAAGCGTGTCGCGGCGGTACAACCAGAAGCGACGGCAAAGAAAATAAGTGCTCCATTGGTCCGTGATGCTGCTAAGCCGAAAACGTCGACCACGAAAGATACCCGTGCGTTAATGGACGCGGCGCCAATGAAGATGTGGAAAGAAGGAGATCCCGTCCGGGTTAAGGACGATATAAGGGGTCTTGATAGTGCCGATGCAGTGCGATACCGGCCGCAAAAGCAGGTAGACCCGGTCTTGAGCCCCGGGACTTAGCTCAAGAGCGGACATGAATGCCGCCCCAACGATTGTCGCCAACTTTGATGGAATTCAAGCCACGGGCGTTTTACCTCCAGATACAGTCGGAGCAGTAGGACCCAATCATTACATTCAAATGGTAAACTCAGCCTTCTCCATCTACAACAAAACTGGGACCCTGCTCGCCGGACCGTCTCAGATTAATTCCTTGTGGAACGGGTTTGGTGGGCCATGCGAAACGGACAATGACGGGGATCCGGTAGTGCGGTATGACCACTTGGCAGATCGTTGGCTCGTGAGTCAATTTGCCATCGATAAGAGTATGCAGTGCGTTGCTATTTCTCGAGGCGCTGACCCAGTCACGAGCGGTTGGTTCTTGTACGCCTTTCCAACGCAGGATGCAAACGGACAGCCCGTGACTCCAGATTATCCCAAAATTGGCGTATGGCCCGATGGATACTATATGGCAACGCAGCGAGGATTTCCGAATAATGGCCTTGATGTGTGGGTCTTTGAGCGAGATCGTATGCTAGCTGGACAGCCAGCCAGACAGGTGCAGTTTGCCGTGGCCGCCCCATCTCTGTTCCTGCAACCTAGCGATTTGAATGGTCCGCCTCCGCCGGCTGGGACGCCCAATTTCTTCATTCGGCAGGTGGATGGACAACGCTTCAACGGGCAAGATCGAATTGAGGTGTACGCCTTCACTGTGAACTGGGCTAATCCAGCCACGTCCACATTTCAGTTAACCAACAGTTTGCCGACTGCCGCCTTTGATTCCGTCCTGTGCAATTCTACCCTGCTAGGCGCATGCGTACCACAGCCTGGTACATCGCAGCGCCTAGAGACGCTGAGTGTGTGGCCGATGTTCCGCGCACAATATCGTAATTTCGGGGCCCATGAAGTGTTGCTCTTAAACCATACAGTAGATGCGACCGGACAGGATCGAGCCGGAATTCGATGGTATGAGCTCCGGCGGACGCCTGGCGGTACGTGGTCGATTTTTCAACAGCAGACCCATTCACCAGATGCGACAGATCGCTGGATGGGCAGTATGGCTATGGACGCAAAGGGCAACTTAGCCTTGGGGTACAGCGCCTCGAGCTCAACGACATCCCCGAGTATACGGGTTGCCACAAGGGCCGCTACAGACGGGGCCGGTCAATTCGGCCCAGAAATCACTTTAATGAATGGCGGTGGATCGCAAACGCATTCGTCAGCACGGTGGGGAGATTACAGTTCAATGGACGTGGACCCCGTTCAGCCCTGCACCTTTTGGTTTACGACGCTTTACTATGCTTCTACATCTCAAGCAGCGTGGAGGACGCGAATCTCGGAAGTTCGGATCCCCGAGTGCAGCGGCAGTACGCCAACATCTGCTCTTCTCGCCTTTGGCGTTGTCTTTAGCGATGGGACCAAGCAATCAGGAACACCGAATTGGACATCAGTATTTAACAGCGCCGAAAAGCGGTATGAACTCACAATAAATGGTGAAAATTACCACTATCTAAGGTACAGCACACTGATCACACCAGCCGGTGATATGCGTTACTGTCACTCCTCTAGCATCGGAGGCAAGTTGCTGATCTATTGCCATGACAAGAATGGCATTCCAACCACAGCGCGGTTTGCCTTTATCACTTATAAATAGAAATCGCTCGAGGCCAGTACTCATATAGGGGGGAGTGGGAGTTATGAACAATATTATCCGAGCTAGTTTGTGTGTACTCATATTGGTGCACTGTCAGGCGCTGGCCCAGCAGGATCAGGATGATTCAAGCCAAGTGTTGGATGACGCCGGTGGCATTGCTTGGATGCTGGCAACCGGACACGAACTGACTGATAGCGAGGAGGGAGCTTATGCCGGTGCACTTACTGCGCCAACTGCTATCCCATTGGCGTATGGGGTGGTGTACAACGACGGCTCAAAACAGTCGGGATCCACAAACTGGACTTCAGCCTACAACGCTACAAGCCATCGCTATGAGATCACAATTGGCGGAGAGAATTACCACTATTCCAGTTATGCCACCATTGTTACGCCAGCAGGAGACGTCCGGTACTGTCGAACAGATAGTGTAAGCGGAAAGCTTCTTGTCTATTGCGTAGACAAGATAGGGTCTCCCGCTCCCTCACGGTTTTCGTTTGCAGTATACAAACCTTAGATTATGCGCACGTGGCCTCAGTAAGTTGGCTCCTTCAAGACCCAAAATGCTGCTTTTCGCCACATTGATCATCACGAGGTAGATCCGACATGCGAATAGTCCGAGCGCCCCTCAAGGTTCTAAGCCTTGTCGTATGTGCGGTCCTGTCGTTATCTGATACCGCGCTGCCAGTGGTCGGACAAGCAGTGAAGAAATTCACATGGCTACTGGACAACGTCGAGGTTCAAGGTGTCGTGCGATGGATCGATCCAATTCAGGACGGGACGGAACCGGACATCTTTCGGATTAGAGCCAGACCCGAACTACAGCATCTCATTTCGCTCTTGCCAGGAAATAACCCCATGATGTTTCAGCCAGTGGGATCAGTTGGAGTTCTCCAGTGTGAGACATATCCGCTTACGCCATTGGACATTAACCGCTCTGACTCATGGAGCCTTCCGAGGAAACCGAACCAGCCTTTCGAAGTTATTATTGATCCAGTGACGCATCAAAAGCGCCCCCTGCAAGTCGGGGACCATATACGCGTAGTCGGTCGGTTGGTGATAGATCACCATCCCGAGTGGTGTGATATGCCCAGCAAGTTCACGCCTCCAGAGCCATCACGATGCCGCCATCGTGGATGGCTCAAAGTCGGCCCAGCTCATATGGAACTGCATCCTATCCGCTGGGACGACATTCAGCTAGTGTACGAGGCCCGGTACCATGAGGCAGTCAGCGAAACGCTTTCGCTCGCCGCGCGCCTCTACGTGGAGAGGGTGTACCGGGGTGGCGGAAAACACATCGCAAACGAGATCGCTGGCGTAGCGAGCAAGATCTTCATTCATGAATCCGCCTATAACTATCACGAGCGTGCGACGGCAATCATCCGGCTTAAGGCACCTCCGATCCCTGGATTCTCGCCGCGAGCTGACCTCGTGGGGTTTGAGAGAGTTTGTACTTCGCAATGGGACTGGAAGGAACCTCTCTGAACTGCGAACGATTCGGACATTGGACGACGGCCTACAAGTCACGGCGTCAATAGACGCTCCAAAAACGATCGAACAGGATGGCCTGAGGTTGGAGACGTCGACGATCCATCTAAAGGAAAGTCAATCCTTCAAGTAAATTATCAGGTGTATTGGCAGCGGCGCTTGCAAGCTGTCGATAAAAATGGGCATGCGTATGATGTCGACAATCCTTTTCACCAAGATCGTATCAACCTTGGTATGGTCCCTCGTCAATCCTCCTTTCAGGTGTATCTAAAGAACCGTGGACCTGATGTGCTTACGATCTCAGAAGTCAGCATGGGGCCATCGATAGGAAATCCACGATTCAGAACCTTCGCCATTGAAAATGCTTCTGGATTAAAAGTTCCCGCTGGTAGGACCGTACAGCTTGGCGGCACATTCCGGTCGCTCTTTGGCGGTACGTATAGCTCTAAACTGATCGTTGTCAGTAACGATCCATCGTATCCTCGATTAGAGATAGAGATTATAGCGAGCACCCAAGGACCGGGTAGGCCTACAAATCCTTTCGAGCCGCTGGTGCCTCAGTAGTTCCGAAGCACTTAAGACGAAGAATGTGTTTGGTTGCCGGTGAGAGAAATAGAGGACACATCATCTTCTGTCTCTGTCAACGAGTGCCCCCTTAATGAGCTTCAGAAAACGGGATACTTATATTAATCGCCCCGTTCCAGACCTTGCTTCCTATCGGGCACTCTTTCTGTACGCTCGATGCGTGGGGAATGAGTTCCTGAGTCTTCTTCGACTTTTTCTTCGGTTTTTTTTTCAGGGACAACCTGATCAGCGGGATCCGACGATTTTCAAGTCTGGCATGACGTGCACTGGATCGCCTGGTTTCCATTTGGGTGCAGGTCGCATAGGCATTGTACCATCGCTCGCTTTAGGAGAAACAGGCTCTCGAATGATGGGTCCCTGGGGAGGCCTCATTTCGGTATTGGAAAGAACGGTACTTTCAGTAAGCAAGCAGGCAAGAATGACCGATGTCCCGAGGTACTTTTTGAGGTTGAGCGCCATTGCTGCACCTCCTGAACATTATTGTACTCCATGTGCGTCCCAGATATCGAGAGCATGGGGTTTCCGGTTGATCCCAGACAGTAATGAAGGTTTTCAGGCTTATTATTACAGGCGAACGATTCATAATTGGTAGACGCCGTGTCGCCCTTCTTACACAGCTGATTTTCGGCTTCACTATCTGTAT
This sequence comes from uncultured Nitrospiraceae bacterium, assembly GCA_963846575.1. GTDB lineage: Bacteria > Nitrospirota > Nitrospiria > Nitrospirales > Nitrospiraceae > Nitrospira_A. The sequence continues at coordinate 969,682 of CAWJWJ010000002.1, forward strand.
TCCGTTCCTCGGAATAGCTGCGCCACCAACCGCAGACGACTCGTCTGTCCGTCAAGAAACTGGAGACTCGTCTGAAGTGATAGTTCTTGAAGAAGTGACGGTCACTGCGACTCGAGAAAAGCGTAAGACGTTTGATATTCCGCAGGATGTAACAGTTGTAGGACGTGAAGAGATAGAGCGACGAGCACCTACCATTCTGCCCGATCTCTTAGAAGGTGCGGAAGGCGTGTTCGTACAGCGGACCACCCCCGGTCAAGCAAATCCCATCATCCGAGGACTCGTCGGAAGCTCCGTCCTCACGCTCGTCGATGGCATGCGCCTCAATACGGCGTTTTTTCGTCCCTCGCCCAATCAATTCGTTGCCTTGGTGGACCCACAAAACGTGGACAGTATTGAAGTCGTCCGGGGATCCGGGTCCACACTCTACGGCAGTGATGCGATCGGCGGCGTGATTAATATCCTGACGCCGGTCCCGAGATTCGATTCTAGTGACTGGCAGACTCGAGGGAAAGCCCGGGGTCAATTCAGCAGCGCTGACTTGGGCTATGTATCTCGCCTCGCCGTCGAGTCTGGGAAAAAAGGGATCGCGTTTAGTACCGGGCTTACCTACCAGGCGGCGGACGACTTACGGGGGGGCGGTGATATCGGAATTCAACGCCCGTCGGGATTTAGGTCTTATGCGTTTGATAGCAAATTGTTTGTTGAGGGCCATGCGCAAGACCTTCTTCTGAACGTCCAGTATCTGCAACAGCCGAAGACCCCGCGTTACGATGAACTGAACCCTGGCTTTGGGCAAACTACGCCGAGTTCGTCGGTGTTCTTCTTCCAACCCAATGATCGGCTGTTTATCCATGGCCGATATCGCGTTTTCCAGCCCGTGTCGTTTATGGACCGAGCCGAATTCAACGTCGCCCTGCAAGAGATTCGTGACGATCGGCGTGCTAGAGATTTTGACAGTCCAATCGAGGTGAGAGAGCGGAATAAAAGCCGCATGATTGGCGGCAACTTTCAGTTCACCTCCGTCTTGCCTGATTGGCTGACGCTCACGTATGGAGGCGAAGCCTATTTGGACACGATCTCAAGTCGTAGCATGGGAAAGGACATCACGAGCGGACAAGCAGTGGCACAGAGCAGTCGCTTCCCGGATGGGTCGACCCTGAACAGCTTTGGGGCCTATGTCGAAGGGGAGATCACATTACATCCCCGACTCACGGCGGTGGTGGGAGGACGGCTCAGTTACTTTGAGATCAATATTCCGAAAGCCGACCGCGACGTGGGCGTGCAGTTAAACCCGCTCGCTTCGACGGGTCACGTCGGCCTGGTGTATCACCTTACCCCCGAAGTCAATCTTGTCACGAATGTCAGCCGGGGATTTCGGGTTCCCAACGTCTTTGATCTGTCTACGTTGGGTTCCCGACCAGGGAACAGATTTGCGATTCCAAATCCCAACCTGAAGCCAGAGGAGGCGTGGTCCTTTGATGCCGGGACAAAGGTCCGTTTCAACCGCTTTACCGGCGAACTCTTCGGCTTCTACACTCTGATCCCCAATCGAATTGAAGGGGAACTGACGGGGGCCACGACTGCAGACGGAAGACAGGTGATTCAAAGCGCCAATCTTAACCGGGTCCAACTCACAGGGATCGAGGCAGGCGGCCGGATATATCTGACTGCTGAATTGGAACTCTACGGCAACCTGACTTATACCTATGGGTGGGAAACACTTCCACAAGGTCAGGTTCAGCCCGCCGACCGCATTCCCCCCTTGAATGGCCGCATAGGCTTGCTTTATCGTCCGAGGTCAAACGTGTGGATCGAGCCCTTCTTTCGCTTTTCCTCGCCGCAAGACCGCTTAAGTACTCGCGACCTGACCGACCCACGCATCAATCCCAATGGGACGGCCGGATGGACCACGGCGAGTCTCCGCGTGGGGTGGATTCTCTCAAAATACCTGACGCTCCATGGCACGCTGGAGAATATACTCGACCAACCGTATCGTGAGCATGGGTTTGGAATTAGTGCGCCGGGTACTAATGTGATAGTTGCATTGGAAGGGCGCTTGTAACGAATAACGCATTCAGAACCTCCTTATGAAGGATCGGGATAAAATCCAGCGAAGGAGGCCAATCTTCTTCTGTTGGTTCCGAGGCTCTGTGCGGTGGCCTAGGCGGAATAGATATGAATTGTACAGAGTATAAAACCAAACCATCTAAAAGTCCGGGGAAACGCACAGGAGGAAGGAGCAGTTTATGGCAAAAAGAACTAAATTTATTAGCCGGGCGCTGGCGTTAGGCCGTGCGAAAGGCAATGAAATTGTCCAATTTCGCGTCAAGGCATTAAAGAGTAGAACAGAAGCGCTAGCGAGACGTGCAGCTCCGCCTCAGAAATTAAAAAGTACCCCCCGCCCGAATATAGCAAAAACTGTAATGGCGTCGGTGGGGTCTTCTGGTGTGTTAGTGGCGGAAGGAGATTCATGGTTTGACTACCCTTGGACCGACATACTCAGACTCCTGGAAGATACACATGGCTATGATGTTGAATCGGTATCGCATAAAGGCGATCGTGTTGAAGAGATGGCTTACTCAGGAGGACAACTAGAGGAACTTTCTCGACGATTGGAAAAACTGCTCAGGAACGGATTAATGCCAAAAGCTATTCTCTTGTCCGGCGGAGGGAATGACATAGCAGGGCCAGAATTCGGGACTCTCCTCAATCATGCAGCATCCGCGGACCCGGGACTTAATGAGCAAGTTGTTTCTGGTTTGATTGATGAAAGAATACGGTTCGCTTTCATCACAATATTGGCTGCAATTACTCAAATCTGCCAAAAATGGCTACAGCGTCCACTTCCAATTATCACCCATGGCTATGATTATCCTGTCCCAGACGGCCGCGGCTTTCTGGGTGGATGGTGGTTTCTTCCCGGGCCGTGGCTCGAGCCAGGATTTAGGGAAAAGGGGTTTGAGGATATTGCCATTCGAAAAACTATTGCGAGACAACTCATTGACCGATTCAACAAAATGATGGCCGAGGTGGCCAAGCTACCCGACTTTAATCATGTGACGTATCTCGACTTGAGAGCGACTCTCTCCTCTGGAGCTGACTACAAGAAATCCTGGGAAAATGAGCTGCACCCAACCATTAGAGGCTTTGAGACCGTTACAGGTCGTTTTGTACATCTGTTAGATCGTCTTCCGTGATCTTTTTGTGTACGGCGTGCGTTGGCATTTCACTCGGAAAGTGGTCTAGTGGATCGACTGTTAATAAAACTACCTTCGCTCCTCCTGACGAACGGTACATTAAGAAACGGCTGCGCAAACACATATCGTTGAGAGAAAGGCTGCTGGATGGCAACCGCACGAAGAACAGTATTAAGACGACTACCAAGTGTTCCTTGATTACTGATGCTTTGCCACCGTTTCACTAACTAACAGGCTGTTGACAAACTCGCCGTTTGAAACAGTTTCATTGGCACGGCTGTACTCACTCAGGTCTCTGTGTGGCGATTGGTCTGTCTGCTCTGGAGTGTGAGCCGGCCATTTTCTGTTCTCTCCTCCTTCCCGCATAGCCCCGGCCCCTGGGGCTCCATTAGGCCGGTGCCTGGGGTACGCTCGCCGAGCCGTTTCAGATTCAGCAGCCAGCCCATGAGATAGGCTTCGTCTCGGACCTGCAAGAGCCCGCGCCGTTGCAAGCGCCGGAAGCCGTGCCAGCATTTCGCCTCGCCCCAGAGTTCTTCGATCTTCTTCCGCGCCCGCTGCGAGGGGCGGTAGCCTACCGTCCGGCTCAGTCGACGCACCCGCTGATGCACGGCCTCCCGTCCGGTGGTTTTGGCCGCAATGTGCGGCCGGATCCGCCGTCGCACAAGAGCCCTCAGGAATGGCTTGGCAAAATACCCCTTGTCCGCGCCCACGGTCTGAATCCGAAGATCGTGCGTCGCATGAAACCGATCGATCAACGTTCGCCCGCCGTCCGTCTCTGAGGCCGGCCCTCGAAACGGCTCCATATGGATCCCCACTGACAGCCGATGCCGATTTTCAATCAGGCCGTTCACGGTGTCGCCGACCATGGCCGCGGTCCCATTGCCTTTGTTGGCCAACTTGGCATCGGGATCCGTCGTGGAGACATGCGTCTGGTTCGAGCGCCGTTCCCCACGAAACGTGACCGTGGGATTCCCCGAATCCTGGTCCGGCTCCGACCTCGCATCGAGGGATCGAATCCGCTTCTTGTAGTCCTCTGGCTTCAGAAATACTTCCATCGGAACAAAGCTCTTGTGCGAGGCATTGGCCTGTACCAGCGTCCCATCGAGCGTCGTTTGATGCGACACCAGCTTCTGCTTGATCGCCAAGGCGACCGTCTCATCAAACAACCGTTCGAGCAGCCCACTCTCGGTAAAGCGCCGCTTCCGATTCTGTGAGAACGTCGAGTGATCCCACGGCATCTGATCTAAATCCAAGCCCACAAACCAGCGGAGAACCAGGTTCCCGGTCAGTTCGCGCACCAAGGCCCGTTCCGAGGTCACGCCCAGCAGATACCCGCCCAAGAGAGCTAGGAATAGTTGCTCGGGCGGAATGGACGGGCGACCGGTCTCGGCATACAGCGGCTCGCAGAGCTGCCGGATTCGCGCCGTGTCGATCAACGGGCGGATCTTCCGCATCGGATGATCGGCGGTCACATACTGCTCTATTTTGATGTGATAGAACATCGACGGCTGCGGATCGGCTGTGCCCATTATAGGGAAGGGTCCTCCTGATGGAGAATCCTCTTATCATATCTTTCGCGAATGAGGGGGAGGGTTTGTCAACAGCCTGCTAAGCGGCTTCTACAGACCCTTTGAATGGAACTCCCCACGGACTTATAGCTGTTATGCAAAGGCCATCCAATCCCGTTGGGGATTTGAACCGGTGTGCCATTCGTTAGCTTATGTATCGCTAGAGTCCTGATCTGCTACCACGCTGCTACCCGGACAGGGCAAATCATCACCAACATGGGCTACGTCAATAGCAGCCTATTTGTAGTTTCTTGTGTGGCTCGGTCGTCTGAGGTAGGACTATCCGAAATTCGTAAACCGCAGGTCGGCTGGAGTCGTAAGCTCCCCCGTCAAGGAGACAGTTTCATGGGAGAATTTCTGGCTTCCACTTGGGCCCGATACGTGGCGGGCGGCAGGCCCGCCAACGCGTCATGGGGCCGCTCTTCATTGTAACTCTGCAACCATTCGGCACTGATCTCTCGCACCTGATCCAACGACTCGAACACATAGGCATTGAGCACTTCGGTCCGATAGGTTCGGTTATACCGCTCAATCAAGGCATTCTGATCCGGCTTGCCCGGTTGGATGTGCCACAGCTGAATCGCCCGTTCCGCACACCAGGTGATGAACCGGTCGGCGAGGAATTCTGGGCCATTATCGAGCCGAATCGCTTGCGGCTGGCCCCGCCAGCTCACGACTTGCTCCAGCACGCGAATCACGCGTTCAGCCGGGAGCGACGTATCGATCTCAATCGCCAAGCCTTCCCGCACGCCTTCATCCAGCAGGTTCAGCGTCCGGAATCGTCGGCCGCCGTACAGAGTGTCACTCATGAAGTCCACGGCCCACACGGCGTTCGGGTACGGAATCACGCCCAACGGCTGTCGCAGACGAGCTGAGAGCCGCTTCTTCGTCCGACGGGGGAGATTCAAGCGGAGCTGGCAGTACACCCGCCAGAGACGCTTGTGATTCCACGGATGTCCATCCAATCGGAGTCGCCCCCAACACTTCCAAAAGCCCCAGCGACTCTTCGCCGCGACGAGCGTCGTCAACGCCTCGATGACCGGCGCATCCCGCCGAGCCCAGTCCATGAGTGGTCGGTAGTACGTCGCCCGTCCCAAACCCACTGCGCGACAAGCCCGCTGAACCGGGAGACCGTGTACGGTCACGAGATGCGTGACAACCTCCCGACGTTCAGCGGGCTTCAGAGCTTTTTTGCGATGACATCTTTCAGCGCCGCATTCTCGAGCGAGAGATCGGCATACATCCGCTTGAGGCGGTTGTTTTCGTGTTCCAATTCCTTCAGTCGCTTCACATCCGAGGCTTCCAGCCCGCCGTACTTGGATTTCCACTTGTAGTACGTCGCGGAACTGATGCCGTGCTGCCGCCACAACTCATTGACCGGGCGCCCGGCATCGGCTTCTTTCAGGATCGACACGATTTGTGTTTCGGTGAACTTCGACTGGCGCATGGGAACCTCCTGGCTAGGGTGACGATTGTGCCAGAATGTTCTCCTTATGGCTGTCTCAATCTAAGGGGAGCTTACGGATAGACGCGATGAGGAAAGAAAGCCCAATAGGCTTATAGCTGCCCCACCCGAAGGCAACATAGGGTAGGGCCATCGCCTGGGCCAATTTATGGTTGAGCGTACACCAGAGAGCCTGTGGAAGGCAGAAGCAAGTTCCTTCAGATTGAGCCAGTGACGGTGTAAGCTGCGGGGCTACAGTCAAGTTTCAATGGTGAAGTAACCAGTTGCCACCCAGTGCCCAGATCTAGTCTTCACACGCGATTAACGCCGGTTGAGGTATCTTGGCGCCTCAAGTGATCGAAGTGAGGCGGACTAGAAGGTAATTACTTTAGTACTATTATGTTTCCCCCTAAGAATATATAAACCTCTCTCACTTCCCTCACTTCTCACCCTTAATGTTTAAACTAGGGACAAAGCACTTTTCTCATAAAGTCGATGGTTCGGAAGCGCATCCTTCTCGAAGGATTCTATTGGCACTTATCCCAAGGCTCACGAATGAAATACAACGCTTCGCGCCCGTGAATTTCGACGCCATCTTTAGCCCATGTGCCCCAGCGAGTAAAGTACTTCTTTTCACCGTCCTTCTGCACGGCCACTGTAAAGTCTTTTCGCAGCTCCCTGTAGCAGCCCTCTAAATGCGTCAATGTTACGTCCACTTGAGATTTACCTCTTTCAAATTTTCCACCTGCCTTATTGATGAGGACGAAGCCTTCATTTCCTCGTTCCATCATCAGAATCGTTGGCTCATCTATGACGGCTAATACGTTCTCAGCGACATTGCCGCCGCCGTTCTTTCGCTGAGCCATTACCTGACGAAACTTGACCCCATAAGAGATATAGGCAACATCGTAATTGTCCCAATTAAAAACTAAAGGGGTACCACTCTCTCGCGCCAAGATGTATGCCGTAGCGAGATAGCTATCTGAGGGTTCGGCGTATGGGTTAATCGCTTTATCGTTTAGTTGGCTAATGGTGTCGTGATTGCGACCGAAGGTGACGCTTCGAGAATCGTTCACAGCATGCGGGAGTCGAAGTGACCGTAGATCGCCTCCGTAACTGAACGCCTTCTTCATTGAATCATAGAGGACAAAGTCCGTTGTGGCGGCAACTCCTGAGTAATGTTCGGCCTGAGTGTCGTGATCTGAAATGACCTCTAGGTAGTTCCAGGTTTTGTTATGGCTGTTTTCATTAATATAGCCTATGTACTCCTGAACCGTTTCAATAGACATATGTTTGGCTGCGTCGAGTCTAAAGCCGTCAATCCCCAGATCCAGAAGTTTTTGCAGGTGAGCCTTGTGAATCGTCTTCACATTCGCCTGGGTTTGATCAAGATCAGGCAGATCGCCTAGCCAACAATTGACTTCAGTGTTCCGGTTACCGTCGTCATACCCAATCCCGCAACGATCATGAAAATCGGCTGGTGAAAACTGTGGATAGTGTAAGTCCTTGTACTCATCCATGTTAGCCATGTGATTCAGCACGACATCGGCTATTACTCGGATCTTGCATCCATGCGCGATTGAAATCAGATCTTTAAGGTCCTGCTCTGAGCCCCGACCTTCAATCACGGCATAATCGACAGGCTGGTACCGCGCCCACCATCGGGAATCTGGATTTGATTTCTGCACTGGGGCTATTTGGACATGCGAATAGCCTTGCTGCTCAAGTTTACAGACGAATTGTTTTACGTCGCTGTAGCTCTGGTCGAAGGCATGGAAGATTGCACGTGGTTGTTCGCCGATCGCTGGGACGACGAATCCGCTCAGCCACGCAAAGCACGCGAGCAAGACGGACAGAGGTCGCGGTATCAACTTCATGCTGTGTCCTTTCATGGAAAGCCCGCTTTTGTCACAACACACGCAACAAGCACACCAGATCCTAAGCGCATGAAGGCTATGAAATACTTTCGAGCTTAATCTTTCGATACAACAAAGTGAGGGTATTCCGAAATCCAATTGGCCGCGTATCCATTTGGATACTCCTTGCATCTGAAAGGATACAGAAAAACCTACCTAGTCCTATCCCGCTAACTTTTGAGCAATGAAAATAATACTTATGTGGTTGGAATAGTACATGCATTACGAATGTGCGCGTGACAATTTAAGTGAGGATGAAGATGGTCAGAAAAGTCCTCCTTTGTCTTGTAACAGCAGTGCTGATCCTTAGCCGAAACGCCGAGGCTACCCTAAGTGTTGAGGTGCAGAGAATATGGCAGGAAGCGACCCTAGTAGAGAACGAGCACAAGAAATTGATTGTTGAGAAGAAGAAGTTGGCTGAATTGATGGCTGCGCTCAAAGATAAAACCTTCAAGGAGGAAGACCGCAAGAAATTAGAAACCCAACAAGCACTGGTTGATGCTCAGAATCGCAATCTTGAAGCAGTAATAGACGCTACCTCACTGAAGGGGCCGACAGAGACTGCAATTATAAACGCCATATCAATAGTAAATAAGAAATCAAAGTTGGACGAGCTGGGTACACAAATGTTGACGCATCCGAAAGAAACACAGGCTGTGTTAGCTAAAACCATAGAAGGCATGGAAGCAGACTTAACTACATCAGCCGTGAATGCGACAAAGCTGAATGAACGCGAACGAATAGATAAAGAGGCCGACACACGCTTCGCGGGATTTGGTTTCGGCGTAGCCATTGGCCTTACAGTAAAGGCAGGAAATAGGGACCTCGTGCAATCTGCCACGCTGGATGCCAACAAAATAGTCCGAGTCGAGCGTGACAACAACTCAAGAGCCAATTTTCTATTGGAAACCCATTATCTCTTTACACCGAATGCTCCCTTTCTTCCATGGATTCCATTTTTCAATGTAGAGGCTAAACAGTGGGGGCATGGGCCCTTCGTCGCGGTGCAGCCAGGCACAGACAATATTATTGAATCGGTAGGAATAGGATGGATGCTCGGATTTAAACGTTCTCGCATCCTTGCGACAGATACAGCCCGTCAACGAGGGGATAGCTTCAATCTCGGAGCGGGGGTACTGGTCAATCCTAACGCTCAAGTTCTTGGCGATGGCGTGGTAAAGAACCAGCCGCTACCCAGCAATGAGACAGATGTACGTTTGAAAAAGACGACTGAAATTGGTTGGCTTGTCGTCTTCTCCTATTCTTTTTGAAGCTAGGTTATTGGGAATGGTGCCACATGACTGAAGCGCCAAAGTTGGCTTTCATGTGCGCTTACTGCGCGCGTGCCGTTTAAAAAAGCAGGAGTTAAGCACTCGTATCAAGGAGTGATGAGCGAACGAAAATGCGTAAGTTAATAGGCCGCGTACCGCCGGTACAGAATTTGTATTGAACAGCGTGGATCATCGACTGCATGGAGGGTGGTATGATCGCACCGACTTCTACTACCATAACCAAGTTGCTGCTGGTTTTGTCGTTGCTATCCACCGGTGGTTGTTTAATATGGGATCGCCCTCATCAACTAAACTCATTCCGTAGTTACATCGGTACAAATAAAGAACACCTCGACCTCTCACCGGTATGTGCTTCGAACGCCAGGCCCAAACACTTTGTGCTCCTTCATGGCATTTATGGGGATGGTAAGACCTTTGGAAGGCTTCCCGAATTGTTAACTACACAGTCAAATTACGCGTGCGCGAAGTCTGTCCACATCATGGACTACTGGAGTAGCAGGTTCTTTCCTAACTTTCAGAGACTGGAAGATTTGGGTAACGCCTTTGAATCAAACCTACGGGAGATAGCTAACAGAGGTTCGGATGAGGACATTTTTATCATAGCGCACAGTCAAGGAGGATTGATCGCAAGACATGCGATTGCAGCGCTCGCCTCGGATCCTGCTGCGAAAGATATTGTGAATAGGATCACTCTCATAATGATTGGAACACCCAATCTTCCATCTGCTTATGCCACCCTGAATAACGCTTTTGTGAATTCGGTACTGTTTCCCGCAACCTATGGCTTTGCCTTGCTTCAAACATTTGTTAAACCGGTAGTAAAAGAGCAGCACGCCCTGATCTACAACAGACAAGCTTTCGATATGGCGGACAATGGACTATTTTCGGGTAGGCAATGTCGCCCTTCATGGAATCATTGACGTTGAAATGGACTGAGTTGTTCTATTTGTTGAATGGCACCTCTCCTAAGCCAAAAGTTTACTCTATTTTGGCGTGTACGATCTTTTTAATGCTTTAGCATTAAGCGATGGAGTAGTGCACTCGACAAGTTCACTGTATGCTGGAGTGCCACGAGAGAACACTTACCATGTGCCGTACAGACACTTCGGCCAAGAAGCTTATGTCACAGGGGTCTCGCACTATACCTTTCAAGCCCTCGAATGTATTTTTTCGGGAGGAGGGATAAACCCACGAATGTGTCCGCCAAATGCGTCTGGCGAAAGACCTCTGTTCTCAGGAGACCTATCACCATTTCGAGATCTATCCATTGCGTTTGTAACCTTTGTGGAAGAAGTTCCTGGTCCATCGTCTAAAACTCACAAAGGTCCCGATGGTCTCACGCAATTAGAAGAGCGTCCTTCTGATCCGGTTGTGTTACGCAATTTTGAGATAGACGATGGTGCATTTGCTCCAATGCATCTCGGCAAGCAAATGAGAGCAGCGATGGCGGTGGAATCCCGTCCATTTGAGGGGGGAATTGTGAATGGACTCTGGAATGCTTTTGAGCCCTGGCTGCTAATAGCGCCTTCTGTACTTCACAGTTTCGGTGATGTGGCGGTTCAGAGTCTAGAGCGGCGAGGATCAAACACTCCCAAATTGAGGCTCCTGGGACAGCCCCACCTGTTATATGCCGGTGAGCGAGCCGGCGAGATCGAATTCACACTTAATGTTGGAACGGCGGGTTGGTTGGGTTTGGGCCAAGAGACGAAAAGCAGCAAAATAAAGTTTTATGTCAACGATGATTCCAGCTTTTCCCATGCTGGATGCGAAGTTAAATATAGGTTGATATGGAGTTCTAAAGAAGCAATCGAACCGCTAAATTCTAATCAATATGCAATTGCTTTGGTTGAGAACGCCCCGAACTTTATCAAAATTGACATTAATGACGAGGAGATAGTGTTAAGGAATCTCGCCTGCAATAAAGGACATGGTATGATTGCTGGCGACGGCTTGCCCCTGTCGCAGAATCGTTAAGGATTAATGGTTGTCGGGATTAACTGCTCTTTTCATATCAGCCCCAGCTCTTCATGGCGATGCTGCACCGCTTGCAGATTAGGCGATTAAGTCAAGTCACTGGTTCTGCTGCGTTTCGCGTAGGATTCGATGGATGTAAGCAGCCGAATTAGGGTCCTTCGAGAGATGAACCCCTGCTGCAATAAGGTCTCTACATGGGCAGACGCCCTGTGGGCCTGATGACTGATGAGGTCCTGCTGATTAATAGTGTCGAGGTTTTGAAATTGATGGATGCCTGGAACGCAGTTAAACATTAGCATCGCTTTGATTGGCAATCGATATTGTTTTAGACACTTATGACCACGCATTGCAGATCCGGCCAGCTAGTGACTCGGCCGACTGCATCTGGTCTATCGCCAAATAAACACGCCTTAGTAACTCTTTCGCTTCAGACGGCCTGAGATCCACCGCATCGACAAGCTCCAACACATGATCGATCAGATACTGCTCCTCTTTGGTGTTGGGAGGAGGCCCCGGCACAATGACCTTCCCGTTCGCTCTCCGTATCGTTTGCGTAACTCAGGCACCATATCGTGAACCTCATGTTTCGTGCAGATGCCTTTCCGTCAATTAATGAATCGCCTCCATTCCCCACATATTGGCAAGCATCCCTTCTTCTTTTGTACCAGTCTCTCGGGGGGTTAAACGATCAGCCATTCTTCATCCTTTTTCCCTGCGGATTCTAGCAATCGCTAGCTTGCCACATACAGCCATCAAGCTAAGTCTCGTGCAACGGCCTTAGAACACACCTACGAAAACCGAAGCGCCATGCCTAGCAGGGAACGTGTCTTTTCTATTCTCTAACAACACGCCGATATAACATAGCGTGTCCGCCTAGCCGTTAAGAAGGGAGCACTCTTCCTATGTCTGATCCAGCCTGGGATATCAATCGGCAACCTCGTGGATCACCGTTCAAAGCCCCGCCGCTGCGGTTGCCAGGACAGTCAGTGGATGAACGTATAAGCATCCTTCACGCCAGAATTGATGATCTCTTGGTAATCCCGTTGTGCTTCGTCGTGGTCGCCGGATATGGCTGGATTCAGTGGTGGACAGGGCGTCCGTTACACCCACTGATTCTCACCGCCGTGGCAATCATCGCCGTAGCATGTGCATGGATAAAACTACGGCCCATTAGGCGGGCCGTGAAGAAGCTTAAGCTCGGTCGAGACGGTGAACGGATCGTGGGACAGATGCTCGAACAGTTACGAGGAAATGGATACCGCGTGTTTCACGACATTCCTGGGCCATCGTTCAATATCGACCATGTCATAGTGGGGCCAGCGGGTATCTTTTCCATCGAGACGAAAGCGCGAACTAAGCCAATACGTGGTCGGGGGAAGATTATCTACGATGGCGATACAGTTCAGATAGAAGGGAAAGGGGCAGTGGATGCACCGTTGAATCAAGTGCGGGCACAAGCGCACTGGCTGGCTGCTCTACTCAATGACGGTCATGTCTCGAAGCACAGAGTTCGACCGGTGCTAGTGTTTCCTGAGTGGTACATTGAGTGGACCGGTCCACGTCTGGGCAGGAATGACGTGTGGGTGCTCAATCCGAAGGCGCTCGCCAGGTTCCTCGAACACGAGCCGCACATTCTCTCGCCCGCGATAGTTGAAATGGTGGCGCACATCCTTTCGCTATACTGCCGCCAGTCCATGAGAGAGTCGGCTTGAGATGCTTTCTAGGTTGGTGCTGGATCGCCTATTACCGCCGCCGGAGGGGCGATTTGGATGGAGAAGGAGACTGAGCCCGTAAGGTGGACCCTGCTGACACTTCCCATTAGGTTGGCCCCCGCTGGCGAATGGCACTTCTGTTTGGCCGTTTATAAGAATTCGGGTATCATCCAGTTACATGCTGAAAGGGAAACTATACCTTGCCTATTCAGGCGAAGTCCCTCGTGATTCATCTCAAGCACTTCTATTAAAACGCGCTTGGGAGTCTGTTCGGCGAAATTCAGGCTTCCAGCGAGACTGCCGTCTTTTAACTTCCAATCGGTCCGATCCCTCAGGAAAACTCAAAGAACAGTTTATGCGTAAGTGGGGTGTTGCATTAGCTGATCCCGCGAAGTCATTCGAAGATATAGTGGGCGGGGCGGCAATAGTGCTCTTGCATGACACGAATACATTTAGCGATGCGTACCTACGTTTATATGGCGATACCATCTATGGGGAAGACAAGGTGGTTCAATGTGACCAGTACCACAATCTCTATCACTTACTTGGGGCAGAGGACTTCAAACGCCTAAGCTCCATTGCTACAGGGCAGAGCACACACAGCGGGCCTATTGAAACGCTTCAGGATGGTTCGTCCATTCCTCGGCAGATCCACCTGTCGATAGACGTGGACCAGAACCCTGTAGCCATTTTATATAAGATACAACTCATCATCAGAGCGTTGCGAGAAGCAAGGGCTTTAGCGGGTAAAACGCCTCATCTTGCTCCGCGAACTAAACAGCAACTCGCAGGTATAGCAGAACAACTGGATCTTGTCGGCGATGGCCGACGAGATTTCAGCAAAGACGATACGACCTTCCGCGTGTGGGATTTATCGCAAGAGGGTAAAACGAAACGTATGAGATAGCCCGGATGGTATGGCCCGATCAGTATGATCCCAATGAGGGAGTCCGTGACGCGGCGGGCGATAGAACTACGATAGGGAAGCGAGTTTACGAGTATAAGAAGCGGGCTAATGACTGGATTAAGCTCTACGGGAAGCTCATAAAGGACGAAAATGAGCGTTCCCTGCAGCAATAAAACAACGACTTTTTTTGTACCCTGGCGGCTTCCTCTAAGCCGTTTTATCTTCTTGAGAGCCGAGGCTGGCGTTGATGCTGGTCTCGGCTTTTCTGTTTCTGGGCTAGTAACTCGAAGGGAGGGATAAGTTGTCGGATCAAGAAAAACAAGGTTTCCCCGGTACCGTATGCCCACAGTGTGGGTACTAGGGGGAACCTCTAGAGGCACTCTATTTCCTAGACGTGGCCGCTGCACTTATCCCCATGACCTACGACAGCCTGAGGAAGTTCCTGTCTAGGCACCGGGCCGAGTTTCCTGCCCGATACGGCAGATGGCAAGACGAGACGACGACAACGGCTCCTGACAGGTGCGGAGATTAGGCGCATCAGGGAGCGTCTGGTAGAGCCCCCAAGACGGACACCCTGGACGATGTGTTCCGACGAGGCATTGTCTCCGCGGAAGAGAACGTTGATGAAACGAAAGGGAATTCTGATTGATGGAGTCGGGGAGTGTGACCTTAACCTGTGACTAGGAGGTGTGCAATGGACGAAAGTTAGACTGATCGACGACGCAATAGAGCGTAGAGGGGAACATCGGGTGTGCCTGGTTGAACCCGGGCGAAGCCCATAACACAAGTAAACGACGTGAAAGGAGCAGCATGCAGAACAGTAAACGATTCACTTTCTATTCACCCTATAAGGCAGGTACCCGTGACGAAAGCGAAATTTAATCCGATGACGGCGTCAGAGTTGATTGACATGGATATGGAGGAGGAAATCGAGTGGGTTTGGGAAGACTATTTCCCGGCTGGGGGGCTGGTGATCTTGGCCGCCAAGCCAAAGGTAGGCAAGAGCACACTGGCCTATCAGTTAATCGTGAAGATCGCAAAAGGAGAGCCGTTTTTGGAGCGTTCAACCAAGCAGGGAGGCGTTCTCATCGTGGCTTTGGAAGAACACCTTCGGGATGTGAGGCTGAGGCTCAAGGAGTTGGATGGGAGGCTGGATAATATCTTCATCCATTCTGGCAGCTTAGTGCCGAATAGTGACACTCTGCTGGCGATTGAAATATTTGCGCTAGAGCGCGGGGTGAATCTCATTGTAATCGACACACTCGCCATGTTTTGGCGGCTCCAAGATGAAAGTGATGTGTCGGCTATGACGAGGGAGATTAAGCCTTTGTTAGAGCTCGCACGCAATACAGGAGCATGCGTGGTGCTTATTCATCACTTTCGGAAGTCCGAGGGAAGCGGTGGTGATGAGATCCGTGGTTCCATCGCCTTGATGGGTGCCGTGGACATAGCGTTGGGGTTGTATCCGCAAGGGGGAGGTAATCGGCGAGAATTGAAGAAATTAGGAAGCCGATACAGCGAAACATCATCTGAATTGACCGTCGAGCTAAAAGACGGTGAGTACGTGGTGGTGGATATTGACCTTCAGAGCTCCGAGGCTGAAGAGAAACGTCTGGCGGGCGCGCTGACCTCAGAGCCGCAGGATATTGAGAGCCTGGCAAAGGCAGCGGGTGTGCCGCGAAGTAGGGTCTACAAGCAGATGAAGCGCCTGGTGGACCAGGGGCTGGCTCAACTCCACGGGGAGGGCGTTAAAGGCAGCCCTCATACCTACACAGCAGTCGTGCCAGATTCTCTTTCTGTTCCACCATCCTTCCTTAGAGAAAGAAGAGAGAGAGCATAGTGTCGAAGCGGTAGTAGCAGGGTAGAGATACCCTCGTGACTCTCGCCTGGGAGCAATTAGTAGTCTCAGGCGAGCGCGAGGTCCCACATTAACTAAAGGAGATCAAAATTCGTCAGCACGGCAAGCAATATGGGCATCGGGGAGGGCAGGTAGGGAGCGATTACTACGACAAGGGGAAAGGCCGTTTGCGGGAGCCGGTTCTTATACGTCGATCAGGGAAGCCGCAAACTGGGCGGGGGTGTCGCCTCGGACAATGATGCGGTGGGTAGACCAGGGATTGCCTCACTACCAAGCTAGACCAAGAGCAAAGGTGTTGGTACGGCCTGAAGATGTTGACGCCTTTCTTCAAAAGCAGCAGGTGCCACAAATGGATCTTGATGCATTGGTCGAGGAGGTCATGCAGGGGCTCACCACCAAAAACTGACAGGGAGGGCGGTTCCGTGCGGTGCCGCCCTTCTTTCAAATATTGCATGGATATGACTGAACGATGCACAGAGCGGGTTCAGGCACATCAGCCCTTTGATTTCGGCAGCACGCCCTTGCGCTCAAGTTCAGTGACATGGCTCTCCAACAGCTCCTTTAGATACGCAGGAAAGCCTTTTCCTGTCAGCGCGGCAGCAGCCCGGAGCTTTCTTACTGTCTCTGGTGGGATCCCCCTTACCAAGAGCGCCGGAGCTTCTTGGCGTTTCTGTGTTGTCATTTGCCAGGAAGCTAGCACAGGACGCCCCTGATTGCCACGTGATCTTGCAAAGCTATCTATGATATCATTGAAATCATATCTTATTAAGGAGGTGAACGTTATGAGTGTCAAACTCCGAGAACGCCCGGGTAAAGGTTGGTTCGTAATGACAGATTGGAAGGGCCAACGGAAGTCAAACGCGTTTGGGAATAACAAGAAAGGAGCTCAAGAGTTTGCCCTGGAAGCTAGAGGCTCGGCTGAAGCGGGCGGAAGCCAGTGGTGAGCCTATCTTTCTTTCACAGCCGAATCAAAGCATGCCGACTGTGAAGGAGTATCTAATTGAGTGGTTAGAAACCCATGCGAGGGTTCACTGCAAGCCTTCCACTTATCGTGGTTATAGGCGAGCCATTGAAAAGCATCTAATCCCCACTTTCGGGGACAGACCATTGCATCTTCTGAAGCGTGAGGAAGTAAAACGATTCATCGCTATTCAGATTGGCGAGGGAAAGGCGAGGGGGACCATTCAGAATTATCTCGTTCCGCTAAAGGCTGCTTTTAACCAAGCCAAAGAAGACGGTCTGGTTGTCACGAATCCAGCGGAACGATTGGGCAAACTCTTACAGCCGTCACATGATCGACGGGAGGAGATGCAGCCACTTACGTCTGGGGAAGTTCACACACTGCTAACAGTGGCTCAAACGCAATATCCATCTCTGTACCCGATACTACTTTGTGCTGTTCGTACAGGGATGAGGCAGGGTGAGCTGATTGGCCTCCAATGGGGAGATCTGGATATTCGTGGGCAGTTCATCGATGTTCGCCGCGGTGTTGTTTTAGGAGAAGTCACAACGACAAAAAGTAAGAAAATAAGACGCGTCCATATCAGTCCCCAACTGCTCGGCGTCCTTCAACGCATAAAAGAGATTCGCCAGTTGGAAGCCATGAGTGAGGATAAAGAGCTGTCCGAATGGATTTTTCTATCGCCTGAGGGACTACGCTGGGATGATCGAAATCTTAGGCGCGGGTTTTATCGTTGCCTAGACAAGGCAGGGATCAGGAAAGTTCGGTTCCATGATCTGAGGCATACCTATGCGTCCTTAATGGCCGAAGCCGGTGCCCCGCCTAAGTTTGTTCAGCAGCAACTTGGGCATTCCTCTCTTTCCAGGTCACGATGGATATCTATTCGCATCTTTTCCCAGATGGAAACCGAGATTGGGTCGCCAAGCTAGATGTTCCAGTAACAGACACTCCCCTGATGGGGCGAATCCGCAACCCAGCCGCAACCGCAACCTGAACCAATCGAATTGGCGCAACCTAACTAGCTGGAATGAGTCCGCTGCTCTACCAACTGAGCTACACCGCCACTTTATGAGGCTTACTCGAGAGGGGGAACGCAAGTGAACCGCAATAATAGCCGAAGACGAGTTGAAGTGTCTACCGATTGACCGAGGAAAACTGCGTCAAGAGACTGCCCAGGTTGAAAAGAGCAGCCGCCTCTCTGGTAGGGGCTGGTGAGTGAAGCCCGTCGACTTCCGGTCCGCCAAGCAGGGTCGTCCTCACTTGGCAGGGAACTGCCTCTCAGGCTACCGATGCTTTTCCTTGTTCCGTCTGACCAGTGGTTACAGTGACTGGATTGCGAGCCGTGCGCAGCGCGGCATCGAGGGCCGTTGCCTCGGAGAGGGAGGCCGGTTCATCGATGAATGTCCGAATCTTCAGTGGGGTCTACCTCTTCACGTGCCGGGCAGAATCGCTCGGAATCCATTCACCGGCCGTCTTCGGATGTCACGGTACCTGCCTGAGCCGTTCCTCCGCGCAGATAGAAGAACGATCCGGCCGCCACCCGGAGGTGTTCACAAGGGAGACCTCCCCGCAAAGGGCTCTGGCGGGATCCATCAAGGTGAGCCGCTCATGCCAGTTTTCTCAGGATGGAAGAAGCGGGTGGAAGTCTATAAACTGGCTGAGCGCATGGACTAGGGTCCAGTGACGAGATCCAAAACCTTGCTCGTCGGCACCCGTCAATCTTGAGGCTGTGAATTCGAGCCGCACGATTAGATAGGCATGGAGGGATCTCGTTATCCGGCACGAGATGTTTCGCATCCTGGGCCCGGATCGGGCGCGGCGGTCCCACATGTCCCTTAATAAGTGGAGCCGTCTGCGTCGCGGTTCGATCTGCTCGCACAGATGCTCGCGCCCCTGGACGTGATTTCGCGGACGGTGGCGCGTCGAACGACTGAAAGGAGAGCTGTATTATGACCGTAGTATCCATGGACAGTGTCCTGCCCTGGTTGTTGAGCATGTCGGCGGCGGTGGGCATCGCCATTCTGCGAGTCGGACTGGTGATCGTAGTCGGGTATGTCGCCATTCGTTTCGTCCGCTTGGGCTTGCAACAGTTGGAACGGGTGATGATCGTGACCAGCGCCCTTCCCGATCAACAGTCGGGGACTGCCCAGAAGCGCGCCGCGACCCTGACCGGAATTCTCAAGACCATTGCGATGACCGCGATCTGGGCCATCGTCGTCATCGAATCGCTGCACTTCGTGGGGCTGGACGTCGCGCCGATCCTTGCCGGTGCGGGCATCCTGGGTCTGGCCGTCGGCTTTGGCGCACAAAACCTGGTCCGGGACCTCATCAGCGGGTTCTTCATCATTCTTGAGGATCAGATCCGGCTGGGAGACGTCGCCGTGATCAACGGAACCGGAGGACTGGTGGAGATCATCACATTCCGGACCATCTCATTGCGGGATTTTTCCGGGGTGGTGCACATCTTTCCCAACGGGGCGATCAACACACTCTCGAACATGACGAAAGATTGGTCTGCGTTTGTGCTGGATATGGGAGTGGCCTACCATGAAGATACGGACCGGGTGGTCGAGGTCATGAAGAGGGTCGGCGAAGAACTCCGCAGTGATCTCACATTCGGCCCGAAGATGATTGAGCCCATCGAAGTGGTGGGTGTGGAGAATTTTGCCGACTCTGCCGTGACGGTGCGCGCGCGCATCAAAACCAAACCGCTGGAGCAATGGAACATCGGACGGGAATACCGGCGCCGCCTGAAGCAGGCCTTCGATGCGCAAGGCATCGAAATTCCTTTCCCATACCGGACATTGGTCATGAGCGATACTCCCGGCCCGTTCAAGGTCGAAGTGGTGGCCGGCTCAAGCGGAGTGCAGGCTTAACCGGGGATACTTCTTACCCTTGCGGGTGATTGGTTGGGCGGATGTATTGCGCTAATCGCCGATGGACGATTCCTTCATCCAGCGTGGGATAGTGGCCTTTCAGCGCTTGTCTGCCGGTCGTCGCGGTGAGGTGATCCCGGTGATGCCGGAGTTCGTCGAGCCGTTGTTCAACACGCTGTTTCGCAGATGTGCAGAATGCATCCGTCAGCTCCCACACCGCCCTGCGCCCCTCAGTTCTTGTCTGTCGTTCGGCGTACAGAACAGCGGCGAGCATGGCGAGCAAATCTTCGCCCACCGATTCGATCCGGTTTTGCAGGCCTTGTTCATCTTGAAAGGACGTCTGAAATCGTACCATCGCATAAAACGTTTCTCGCGCCAGGCGCCGGCTGGCACGTTCCACATACCGTGCCAGCGGCCGCACCTGGAGGTGGGTGAATTCCGGGCGATCCGGCAAGGGCCGCTTGCGCCATTGCCGCAGGTACCAGGGAAGATAGAAACGCGCCAGTTTCAAGACCTGCCGGCTTTGATCGAGAATCGAAAGCCCATCGGCATACAGGCCTTTGGCACGTTCCAGATGGTGGCTCAGCCCCTCACGCACCACGAACGGCCGTAAGATGTCTGTTGCCCCCTCGCCGATTCGATACATCTCGGCATCCCGCACGAGTTGTTCGATGCCGAAGGCCGGTTCGCCGCGTGCGCTTTTGGATTCGGCCGTTTCGTACCCCATGCCTCCGAACAGAATCTGGGCATCTTTGAGAAATTGAATTGTCCGTTCGGAACAGAAGATCTTGGCGACGGCGGCTTCGATGCGAATGTCCTGGTGATGGTGATCCGCCAGTCGCCAGATGAGGAGCGATAGCGCCTCCATCGCGAAGAGATGACCTGCCATGTGGCCGATCCGGATCTGTTGAGTCTGGCGTTCTGCGAGAGGCTTCTGAAAGGTGACCCTGGTATTCGCCCGGTCCAGGGTCGGTTGCCAGGCTTGTTTGGCCATCCCGAGGCAAATGGCCGGGATGCTGATGCCCCGGCCCACGTTCAGGATCGTCAAGGCATACTTCAATCCCTTTCCAATGTCGCCGATGACATTTTCCACCGGCACTTGCACATTCGTGAGAATAATGTGGGCGTTTTCGATGCCACGACAACCTGCAAACTGGCAGCGTTGGCCGATCCGCACACCCGGTGCGGACATATCCAGAATGAAGGCCGAGTGGACTCGATCGTCCGCCGGTTCCCCATTCCGGACCGCAATCCATATGACTGTGCCGTTGTGCGTGACCCGCCGCGCCGGAACCCGGGCGATGAGTGTGGCGTATCGGGCGATCGGACCATTCGTGCACCACAGTTTTTCGCCGTTCACCAGAAAATGGCTGCCGGTCGAATCCAGGACCGCTTCGGTCCGAACGTTGGCCGCATCCGAGCCGGTCATCGGTTCGGTGAGAGCGAACGCCGAGATGGCCTCTTTGGCGACGAGCGGAAGGTATTTCTTTTTTTGATCTTCGGTGCCGAACAGGAGGATCGGCATGCCGATGCCGATGGACTGCGGAACCGCCACGGTCAGCGCGAGGATGTTGCTCCAGCTCGCCATCATCGTCAGGACACGACCATAGTTCGTGTAGGAAAAGCCGAGGCCGCCGTACTCTTTCGGAATCTTCATCGCCAAGGCTCCGAGCGCGAACAGGCCGCGGATGACGCGTTCGGGAATGTGTGCCTCACGTTCGATTTGCCCGGGGTCCACCTCGCGAATCAGGAAGGCCTCGACGCGTTTGCAGTAGGCGTCTCCGACGGCTTTCTCTTCCGGTGGTTCAGGAGGAGGGCACAGGAGAGTGAAGTCCGGCCGGCCGTCGTAGAGGCTTGCCATGAAACTGATCCCGGCAATGCGCTCCCGGGCTTCTTCGATCCGTTCGAATCCTTTGAAGAGGCTGCTCATCTCCTGCCTCCTTCGAGTGATCACCGGTGTTCCTTGAATTGCGTGTCACGATAGGCCATCAGCCTGCCCGCCAGTCGGGCCTTCAGTTCCAGCCGTTTCGGCTTGCCGGTGGAGGTGTAGGGTGCGTCAGTGCCCATCAACAGGACCTTCGGTTGTTTCGAAAACGGGAGGCGCTCTCGGCAATAGGACAGGAGATCCGTTTCCCTCGGGGGCGAGACCGGATCTTTCGGGACGACATAGGCGGCGATTTCTTCACCGTAATACCGGTTCTCGAAGGGCAGGGCCATGGCGAATCGTACGGCGGGATGACTCTTCAACACGTCGTCGATCTCCAGGGGGGAAATATTGACCCCGCCGCGAATGATGAGTTCTTTGAGGCGTCCTGAAATGAAAAAGTATGGCCGTCCCTGATCGTCGGCTATATAAAATCCCTCATCCCCGGATCGGAACCATCCCCACTGAAAGGCCGCGTCGTTGGCATCGTCACGGTTGAAGTATCCGGCGCAGACCGTCCGGCCACGGATGCAGATCTCCCCCCGGCCGTACTCGGGCACCGGCCTGCCGTCCCCGTCGAGAATGGTCATCACGTTGTGGCGCAACGCCACCCCGATCGAAGGGAAATCAAGCTCTGCCAGCCATCGACGATGTTGCGCGTGCGTCAGATCGTTGGGTAGGAAGCAGGAATAACAGGTGGTTTCCGAGAGCCCATAGCCGTGGCGGATCGGAAAACCGAAACGATCCTCGAAGCGGAGGGCCGTATCTTTCAGGAGCGGCCCCGCGCCGCACATCACCCCCCCGAAGCGATCAAGGCGATAGCCCGTCAGGTCTTCGTCGGCATCCAGGAGAAATTCGAGCAAGGTGGGGACCACGCTCGCGATCGTGATCTGCTCTTCGTGGAGCCGCCGCCAGAAACTCGCGGTCTTGAACTTCCGATTCAATAACACGCTTCCCTTGCAGTAGAAGGGGGTCACCAGTGTGACCACGATTCCATTGACATGGTGAATCGGCAACACGCACATGGCGCGATCGCTGGTTCCGAACCCATGCCAGTCCGAGATGGCATCCGCATCGATCAGAAGGTTGGCCGTGGTCAGGATCACGCCTTTGGGCGGACCGGTCGTCCCCGATGTGTAAATGATCAATGCCTGGTCCTCGAGCCGCGACGACGAGAATGAGGGATGCGCGGGGAGGGGATCGCCGGTCCGTCGGGCGGCGGCCGGCAGCCCGCGACCGGTGAGCAGGCCCCGGTCGTCCAGCGCGACCACGTCACATAATCCGGGCAGGTCCCGCTGAAGGTCTTTGATTTCCTCATAGGCGTCCTGCCAACAGACCGCCGCGGACACGCCTGAATGTTCGAGGATAAAGCGTTTCCGCTCAGGCGGTTCTTCGATGTTGATCGGCACGACGGCGAGTCCCAATGTCCAGGCGGCGAAGTAGATCAGCACGGTCAGATCGTGGTTGAAGAGCACGGTCGCGATCCGGTCGCCACGGGACAACCGCAGATCGGTATGAAGCTGACCGGCCAACCGTTCGACGAGCGTCCCGAATTCCGCATACGTATAGGTGCGGCGCAGGTGGCGTTCCTCATCACAGTAGGTGAGGAAATTCCTGGTGGCCAGCTGGGGGTCATATACGCGAGATCGAAAGAACTCGGCGAACGAGGTCCACGACAGTTCAGGAGCTCGTCCTGATGCGCACCGGGCCTGCGCGATCCGGTCATGTACGTCGGTGGAGAGGTTCATAGGTCCTCGGCGGTGGTCCCGTGTAAAGGGCTCGCGGCCTGATCAGCCGGTTGTGATCCTGTTGCTCCATGACGTGCGCGCACCACCCGGCAATCCGTGAACAGACGAACAACGGGGTGGAGAGTTCACGCGGGATGCCCATGAGCAGGTAGGCGACGGCGGTATAGAAATCGAGATTGGGATGGAGTCCCTTCTCCTGGTGCATCACGCGATGAACGGTGGAGGCCATCTCGTACCAGGTGGGGTCGCCGCAGAGGCGGCTGAGCCGTTCGGCGTGGCGCTGAATGATCGCCGATCGTGCGTCGCCGTGCCGGAGCACGCGATGTCCGAAGCCCATCACCCGTCGGTTCTTCGCGAGCGCCTCTCGCACCCAGGTTTCCGCGCGGTCCGGTCGGCCGATTTCGAGGAGCATCGCGGCGACCGCCTCATTCGCACCGCCGTGGAGCGGGCCTTTTAATGTCGCCACCGCCGCCGTCATGGCTCCATGGAGGTCGGACAGGGTTGAGGCGGTGACGCGGGCCGCGAACGTGGAGGCATTGAACTCATGTTCCGCATATAAAATCAGGGAGACATTCAACGCCCGGGTCATGGCCAGGCCGGTTTCGCCTTCTTTCGGCCCGGCCATCAGGTGCAGTACGTGTTGCGCAAAAGATGTGCTCTGGTCCGGTTTCCTCGGGA
Organism: uncultured Nitrospiraceae bacterium; assembly: GCA_963846575.1. GTDB lineage: Bacteria > Nitrospirota > Nitrospiria > Nitrospirales > Nitrospiraceae > Nitrospira_A. Next base: position 993,737 of record CAWJWJ010000002.1, read on the forward strand.
ATCTGCCCGCCATGACGCGATAACTTCCGGCAATCAGCAGGGGTATCTGACTCAGCAGACGTATGGATTTGCGGAGCGTGGCCTCATGCGATCCATCCTGCGCCTCCGGGTCGCTCAGCCCCAGTAATGAAATGCCGGTGCGTAGGACATCCATCGGATGCAGGCCTGCCCGCAAGCGATCTATGAATCGTTCCACCGGATCGGGCAGGCCGCGCTGCAGGATCACGCGCGTCGTAAAATCATCCAACTCGGCCTGCGAAGGAAGATGGCCGACCAGGAGCAGGTAGGCCACCTCCTCGAAGCTGCTCCATTCCGCCAGATCCCCGATCGCATAACCTCGGTAACGGAGTCCGGCCTCGCCTTCGTCTACCTGACAAAGGGCCGACTCACCCGCAATCACGCCCTCCAGTCCCGGACTGTAAGCACCCTGCTCCGCCGTTCTACCCGCCGGCTGTTCTTGTGTCGCCTGGTTCATGGGGCCTCCGTGCCTCTGCCTCATCGGTGTCATAGCGAAGTACTTCGTAGAGCTCCTGCCGTGTCATCATGTGATCGAGCCAGTCGCGCTGCGAACTGAAAAACTTGATTTCCACCAGCAGTTTTTCGACGGCTCTGGCCGCGACCCGCAATGTGCTGACGGGAAACAGCACGCCGTGGTAGCCCAGGGCCTCAAACTCGCCGACGCTGAGATAGGGTGTCCTGCCGAATTCCGTCATGTTGGCAATCAGCGGCAGGTGGACGCCTCCTTTTTTCAACTCGACGGCAAAGGTCTCGAACTCCTCGGCAGAGGGTAACGCTTCGGGAAACAGGGCGTCCGCTCCGGCCTGGGCGTAAGCTCGCGCCCGCTGAATCGCGGCATCCAGCCCGTCGACGGCCCGGGCGTCCGTACGAGCCACGATCATGAAATCCTGGTTCTGTCGGGCCTGAACGGCGGCCTTGATCTTCGTCACCATGTCGAACACCGGTATCACCCGTTTGCCAGAGAGATGGCCGCATTTCTTTGCCAGCTCCTGGTCCTCGATCTGCATGCCGGCCAGGCCGGCCCGCTCGAACACCCGGACCGCCTCCGTCACGACCGGCGGAGGGCCATATCCGGTATCCGCATCGACGATGGCCGGGATCGTCACCGAGCGGGCGATGGTCGCGGCTTCCCTCGCCATTTCTTCCAATGTCATCACGCCGGTGTCGGGCAGCCCCCGGCCCGCTGAGATGGCCGCGCCCGACACATACACGATCTCATAGCCGGCCCGTTCGATTTGCATGGCGGTGAGCGCATTGAACGCACCGGGGATGGCATGGGCACCAGTCGCCAGTAGCTCACGCAAGCGGCGGGCTTGTGATGTCGGAGCGTGATCAGGTGTCACGGTGCTTCACCTTGAGAAGCGGCATCAGTGTGGCGATGTCCTTTTCCCGTTCCAACTGCCAGATGCACTCGACGAGCCGATCAAACCGTGCGCTTCCGACGCGTCTCGATGCGAGTCTGCGCGCTTTCTCCTCCACATCCGAATCCGACATGGGATGGTCCGGATGCCCCACCGGCAGGTCGACTTGCCTCGTATAGATCTGTCCCCCGTTGGTTCTGATCGTGATACGGGTCGGCATCGTTGCCGGGTAGCAACGGGTGAATTCGGGCTGAGTCACGACGCGGGTCTTCTTCATCAACTCGCGCAAGGCCGGGTCTCCGAGCCGCTTCGTATCGAATGAGTGCGAGGTCACGCGTCCGTCCAGAAGTGCCGCCGCGATACAGTAGGGGAGACTGTGATCGGCGGTTTCCCTTGTGGTGGGCTGCCACTTCTCCGCATCGCGTCCGATGATCTCGATGGCCACGTCGTAACTGCCCACTTCAATGTCGGTCAGCCCTTCGATGGCATGAGCGCCTTCGGCCTCGATCAACAGCGCTCTGAGGGCCAGTGCCGCTTCGACGGCCGTTTGCGCGTGGTACTCCACCGGAAAATGCTTGATGTAGGTATCGAGTATCCTGAACGGCGCCGGCCTGTCGCCGGGCGCTCGTTCTCCTCCGAGCCTGGAGACCTCGAACGGTCCGGAAACCAGTTTCATGAAGCCCTTGTCCCCTTCGAAGATCGGCGCCGGCCCAGTCATGCCCCGCTGGGCCAGCAGCGCGGCGAACACGCCGTTACGGGCCGCATTGGAAAAAGCGCAGGCTTTCCACATGGACATGTCGCCCACCCGGGTCTGCCGGAGTGCCACGTTGGCCACAGCGGCCAGATTGACGGCTTGAATGGTTTGTCCTTCCGTCAATTTCATCGTCTTGGCCGCTCCGAGCGTGGACGAGATCGATCCATAGGTCACATGGTCCCAGCCGCGCGGCCTCAAGGCAGCGGCATCACAGAGCCGGCAATGGATTTCATAGGCCAGGGCAATGGCCTGGATGACTCGTTTGCCGGATGCATGGGCACATTCGCCGGCTGCGAGGATGGCCGCAAGATTGTCCGAGGGATGGGCCGGCTCCTTGGAGAGATAGGTGTCGTTGAAGTCGAGGTAACGAACCATCGCGCCATTGGCAAAGGTCGCGAGATCCGGAAGGGTCCTGTGTGACGCTCCCCAGACTGTGGCTCCGCCGGAAACCTTCACCGACTGCGCGACCTGCCGCGCGATCCGGCAGGGAGCGGCGGCCCAGGCGCCGAACGCGCAGCCCAGGCTGTCGAGGATCCGTCGCTTGACCTCGTGCACCACTTCGCCGGGGAGATCGTCATAACACAGCGTCTGGGTATAACCTGCGAGGTGATTGGCCAACATGCTGGCACCCGGCATGATGTTACGCCTCCGCCGGACTCGGCTCGATCGTTGCCGGTCGAGGTCTGCCCGGTCTGCATTCTCCGCGTCCGGTCACCCGTGCCGTTCGCTCGATGCAGGCGCGAGATCCTGCACCCGTTGTCGTTCGGCAATGGCCGAAATCAGTTCGGGAATCCCTTCGCCCGTCAACGCGACGGTACGCAGCACGTGGGGGCACCACTCAGCTAGATCCCCGATCGCCGCATCGGCGCCTTCGCGGTCGGCCTTATTGACGACCACGATATCCGCGACTTCCAACAAGCCGGCCTTCATGGCCTGTACGCCGTCTCCGAGCCCCGGCGCCACCACGGCCACGACGGTTTGCGCCACCTGCGAGACCTCGATTTCGGTCTGGCCGACGCCCACCGTTTCGATGAGGACCGCCTCATACCCGGCCGTTTCCAGCACCTGCGCCGCCTCCCGCGTGGCAGGGGCGAGGCCTCCTTGCTGGCCGCGTGTCGCCATGCTTCGGATGTAGACTCCCCGATCCTCTGCATGGTGCTGCATTCTGATCCGGTCTCCCAATAGGGCTCCGCCGGTCACGGGGCTGCTGATATCGACCGCCAGGACTCCGACCTTGAGCCCCAGTTGGCGATAGGCACGGATGAGCTGATCGATGAGTGTGCTCTTGCCGGTGCCCGGATACCCCGTGATGCCGACGACCATGGCATGTTTCCGTGGAGCGCCGAGCTGAGCCAGCACCGCGGTCCCCCGGGGATCCTCGTTTTCGAGCAGGGTGAGGATGCGCGAAACGGTCCGGACGTCGCCGGCCGTCACCTGTTCCGCCAGGATCTGGCTCTGTTCCTGATCGCTCAGTCTGTCGACGTACCCCTGGGCCATGTGAATCCCTTCAGACGGTGTGCGGCGCCGAAAGGTCAAGCAGCTTCGAGAGTCTGGAAGTCACGTGTTGCCGCACCGTGCCGACAATCTGCTGGAGTGCGGAGACGATGCTGTGTTCATCAATCGCCACCACGGCGCCCGACGCCTTGAGCGCGAACACCAGATCCTCCGTGGCGAGGTTTCCCGATGCGCCGGGCGCGAAGGGGCAGCCTCCGAGGCCTCCCGCCGCAGAGTCGAAGGCGGCGATGCCGTAGTCCCACCAGGCCGTCAGGGCATTAGCAATGGCCATGCCGTACGTGTCGTGCAGATGGAGCGACAGACGGGCCGGCTCGATGTGCGGCATGACTCGATCCAGCAAAGATCGGATGTCGGAAGGGGAGGCTTTGCCGATCGTGTCACCCATCGAAATGTCGTCCACGCCCAGGTCGAGAAGACGCTTCATCACATCCATGACGGCCAAAGGTGCGATACGGCCTTCGTAGGGACAGAAGACCGCCGTGGAGATATAGCCACGCACCAGCATCCCGTCCCGTTTGGCTGCCTTGACGATCGGTCTGAAGCGGGTGAGGCTCTCCTCCACCGTGGCCTTGATGTTCCGGCGCGTGAATGTTTCCGAGGCGGCGGTAAAGACGGCGATCTTCTGAGCGGCTGCGGCCCGCGCCCGCTCGAATCCCCGCTCATTCGGCACGAGAGCGGAATAGATCACGCCCGGCGTCCGCTCGATGGCGCGGAAGACCTCATCGGCATCCGCCAGTTGCGGGACGGCGGACGGCGAGACGAATGAACCTGCCTCGATCTCTGCGACGCCGGTGCGGGAGAGGGCATTGATAAAGGCAATCTTGCTCGACGTGGGGACGAAGTCCGGTTCGTGCTGCAATCCGTCTCGCGGCGCGACCTCCGTGATCCGGATCGGTGACCGGGGAGAATTATGTGCGCTTCGCTCCAACATCGGCAGACCGTTGCTCCTGTGGCTTCATCCCTGGTTCCGGCGGCGTGGCCCATGAGGGTACCCGTTTCTCTACGAAGGCCAGGAGCCCTTCCCGGGCTTCGGGCGCAGAACGAGCGTCGGCGTTGGATGTGATGCACGCGGTCCGACGGTCCTCGTCGGACAGGCTCCGTATGCCGCGGAACAGGCTCTTACTGCCTCGTACGGCTTTGGGCGCAAGCCGAAGAAGTCCTTCGAGCAATTCGGCCACCCTGTCGTCCAGAGCCTCCGGTTGAACCACGTCGTGGGCGAGGCCGAATCGTTCCGCTGTCGAGGCAGTGAAGACGTCACCGCTCAGGGCGTAGCGTCTCAGAAATGATTCTCCGGCCTTGCGCAGCAGATAGGGGGCGATCACCGCCGGAATCAAACCGAGCCTGGCCTCGCTGAGCGAAAACGTGGCCGCTTCCGCCACCACCACCATATCGCAGGCCGCCAGGAGTCCGATCCCGCCGCCGAATGCCGGGCCCTGCACTCGAGCAATGACCGGACAGGGGCATTCGTCGATGGCGCGAAACATGAGGGCGAGCGCCCGGGCGTCCTTCATTGCCTGGCCGTCGGATGGAAGCGGAGCGGATTGCATCCACTGAATGTCGGCCCCGGCGCAAAAGACGGGGCCGGCAGCGGCGAGTACGATTCCCCTGAGCGACTGGTCCCGCGCGAATCCCTCGAAGACGTCGAGGAGCTCCGCGACCATCCGGCCATCGAGCGCATTCCGCCGTTCAGGCCGATTGAGGGCGACGCGGGCGAAGGGCCCCTGTGATGCAGTGGCAATGGTCAAGAACTTGCCCATTCGTTCCTCCGGTCGTCCTTACATGCGAAATACCGGTGCGTGGCTGGTTTTGGTCGGGAGCACGGCGGCCAGCTCCAGACAGAGACCAAGCACTCCGCGCGTGTCGACTGGATCCAGAATGCCGTCGTCCCAAAGGCGCGCGCTGCTGAAATAGGGACTGCCCTCCTGCTCATACTGACGAAGGGTCCCGTCCGTTATCCGCCGTTGCGCTTCTTCGGACAGTGCTGCCTGGTCCCGCGCCCGTTGTTGTTGCTTCACCGTGACCAGGACCTGCGCGGCCTGCTGCGCTCCCATGACCGATGTCCGGGCGTTTGGCCAGCAGAACAGAAACCGTGGACCGTATCCACGCCCGCACATGGCATAGTTGCCGGCACCGTGAGAGGCGCCGATCAGGATCGTGAATTTCGGCACGTCCGCGGTTGCGACCGCCTGCACCATTTTGGCGCCGTCTTTGATGATACCTCTGCGTTCATACTCCTGCCCGACCATGAAGCCGGTGATGTTCTGCAGGAACACGAGCGGAATGCGCCGTTGGGCGCACAACTGGATAAAGTGTGCGCCCTTCAATGAGGATTCCGACAGCAGCACGCCGTTGTTGGCGACGATGCCCACGAGATGGCCCATCCAATGGGCGAACCCGCAGACCAGGGTGGCGCCATAGCGTGTTTTAAACTCCTGGAAGCGGCTTCCATCCACAAGACGCGCGATCACCTCCCGTACCTCCCACTTCTGCCGGGGATTGTCCGGGATGATTCCGTAGAGGTCTTCGGCGGGATAGAGCGGCTCGTCGATCCTGTCCCGGCGTGTTTTGGGAGCCTTCCGTCCCAAGGTTGTGACGATGGAGCGGCAGATCTCCAAGGCTTCTCGTTCATCTTCTGCCAGATGATCGCTGACGCCCGATAGACGGGTGTGGAGATCCGCCCCGCCCAAATCTTCGGCGCTGACTTCTTCACCCGTCGCCGCCTTCACCAGCGGCGGTCCGGCCAGATAGATCGTGCCGGTGCCTTTGACGATGACGTTTTCATCAGACATGGCCGGCACGTAGGCGCCGCCCGCGGTGCACATGCCCATGACCACGGAGATTTGTGCGATGCCTGCGGCCGACATGCGCGCCTGATTGTAAAAGATCCGGCCGAAGTGCTCCTTGTCGGCGAAGACCTCGGCCTGCATCGGCAGAAACACGCCGCCGGAATCGACGAGGTAGATCGCCGGCAACCGGTTCTCGAGTGCGATCTCCTGGGCACGCAGATGTTTCTTGATGGTCAGAGGGAAATAGGTGCCCCCCTTGACCGTGGCGTCGTTTGCGACGATGACGCAGAAGCGCCCTGCGACGGACCCGATGCCGGTGATCAGGCCTGCCGACGGCACCTGGTTGTCATAGAGGCCGAATGCGGCCAGCGGGCTCAATTCGATCCAGGGGGAACCCGGGTCGAGCAAGGCCGTGATGCGCTCACGGGCGGTCAGCTTCCCGCGCCTTCGGTGAAGCGCGACGGCATCGGCCGGCCCCCCGGCCTGTACCATTCCCAGGTGTTTTCTGAGATCGGCCATCAGGCTGTCGTAGTGAGCCTGATGCCGCCGGAAGGCTTCGGAGGCCGGAGCCACTGATGTGGTCAGGACCGTCATAGGGTCACCTCTCAGCGCACGACTCGAAGTCCCTTCACGAACTCCACGATGTCATGCATCGGGGTAGCCGGACGAAACAACATGCGCACGCCGGCGGCTTTCAGTCTCGGCACGTCATCGTCCGGGATGATCCCTCCCCCGAACAGGGTCACGTCGCCCGCCCCCTGTTCTTTCAGTAACGTCAGCACCCGAAGAAAGAGCGAATTATGGGCGCCGGAATGGATGCTGAGACCGATCGCCTGAACATCTTCCTGGATCGCCGTGGTCACGATCTGTTCCGGAGTCTGGTGGAGTCCCGTATACACGATCTCCATTCCCGCATCCCTGAGCGCGCGGGCAACGAGTTTGACTCCACGGTCATGTCCATCCAGCCCGACCTTCCCGATCAGGACCCGGATGGGAGGTGCCGCTACTGCCATAATGTCACCTCCTCCAGTCGATACTTTCCTTCTGCATCCTTCCTGAGATGGCCGGCGTGAATCACCGGGTCGTGTTCGAACACCAGGAGCCAGTTCTCCTCGAACGCACGATCCAGTACGCCGCGTTTAGTGTCGAGTGTGCGGACGGGGTTGAGGTCGTACCCCATGATGTAGGGGAGCGGAAGATGGGAGACCGTGGGAATGAGATCTCCCAGGAAGAATGCGACCTGACCTTCCGACTCCACTTTGATGCTCTGGTGGTGCCGCGTGTGTCCCGGCGTCACGACGACCGAAATGCCGGGCAGCAGCTCCGTATCGCCCTGCAGCAATTCCCACTGATTCAGTCGCGCGATCGGGGTGAAATTGTCGGAGCGATAACTCGCCCTGGTGCGTTCGTTGGCGCCGATCGCGTCCTCGTATTCGCCCTGTTGCACGTAGTAGCCCGCCTTCGGGAAGCCGGCCACCAAGGCCCTGTCGCCGTGGGCGACCGTGTTTCCTCCCGCATGGTCGAAGTGCAGATGCGTGTTGACGACTAGATGGATGTCGTCCCGGCTCACGCCATACCGCCGTAACGATTCCGGCAGCGAGGGCGTCCGTTCCACCGCAAACATCGATTCGAACTTCGCATCTTCCTTATCGCCCAGCCCTGTATCCACCAGAATGTTCTTGCCATGCGCCCGGATCAACAGACAGGTCAACCCGAGGGGGATACGGTTCAGTCCGTCCGCCGGACAACAGCGCTGCCAGAGTACCTTTGGCACCACTCCGAACATAGCCCCGCCATCCAGGCGAAACCGGCCATCCGTCACGGGATAAATTTCAAAGGCTCCGAGCTTCATGTGGTGTTACACGCCTTCCCGCCGGCAGTGCGTCACAGCACCACCGGCTCCCGATAGGTCCCGTACACTTCCTTCAGCGCGGCGCAAATCTCTCCTAAGGTCGCCCTGGCTTTCACCGCTTCGATCAACGAGGGCATGACATTTTGGCTGCAGGCAGCCACCTCCTGGAGTTCCTCCAGCGAGCCGGCCATCTTGAACGGATCGCGAGATTTCCTCAGATCCGACAACCGTGCCACCTGGTCCTGCTCCACTTCAGGGCTGATCTTCAGGATGGGAATGGACCGTTCATTCTGCTCCACATGGTCGGTGACGCCGACGACGCTCCGTTCCTTCCGGTCGACCTCCTGCTGGTAGCGTAGTGAGGCCTCCAGGATCTCCCGTTGCGGGAACCCCTTCTCGATGGCCTTGACCATTCCACCCAGCTGGTCCAGCTTTCGGAAATAGGCTTTTGCCCCTTCTTCCAGACGATTGGTCAGGTTCTCCACAAAATAGGAGCCTCCCAATGGATCGGCGCAGTTGACGGTTTCACTTTCCGAGGCGATGACCTGTTGGGTTCGCAGGGCCAGCGTCACGGCCTCTTCGGTCGGCAGGGCCAGGGTTTCATCCATGGAGTTGGTATGGAGCGACTGCGTCCCACCGAGCACGGCAGCCAGCGCCTGCAGAGTGGTCCGCACCACGTTGTTCATCGGCTGTTGAGCCGTCAGCGAGCAGCCGGCCGTCTGAGCATGGCAGCGGAGCTGGAGTGAACGGGGATTGTGAGGATGATACCGCCGTTTCATTTCGCGGGCCCAGAGACGTCGCGCCGCACGGAATTTGGCGATCTCTTCGAAAAAATCGTTATGCACGTTGAAGAAGAATGAGAGCTGCGGCGCAAACGCATCCACATCGAGGCCGGATTGTACGGCCGCGTCGACGTAGGTCAATCCATCGTAGAGCGTAAAGGCCAGTTCTTGCACCGCCGTCGCGCCTGCTTCCCGGATGTGGTAGCCGCTGATGCTGACCGGGTGCCACTTCGGAACGTGGGTTGCACAATAGGCAATCGTATCCGTCATCACTTGGATGTGCGGCTCAGGCGGAAACAACCACTCTTTCTGTGCGATATATTCTTTCAGGATATCGTTCTGAAGCGTGCCGCCGAGGTGCTGCAATGGAATGCCGCGTTTCTCTGCCAGAGCCAGGTACATGGCGAAAATCACGGCGGCGGGTCCGTTGATCGTCATCGACGTCGTGACCTGGTCGAGCGGAATACCATCGAACAGCCGTTCCATGTCGGCGAGCGACGAAACAGCCACGCCGCAAAAGCCCACTTCGCCCCGCGCCCTCTGATCATCCGAGTCGAGACCCATGAGGGTAGGTAGGTCGAAGGCGACGCTGAGCCCCGTCTGGCCGCGCGCCAGCAGGTACTTGAAGCGCCGATTGGTATCCTCGGCCGAGCCGAATCCGGCAAATTGCCGCATGGTCCAGAGCCGGCTCCGGTACATGGCCTCGTGGATACCGCGGGTGTAGGGGAAGGCACCGGGTTCGCCGAGGTCCTGCTCGACGCTCCAGCCTTTGAGGTGGTCGGGGGTATAGACCCGTTCGACGTCCAAACCCGAGAGGGAAGTGAATCGAGATTTCCGCTCCGTCATATGGCAGAACCTCCTCACGATGCCCGGATCTGGTTCGTGCTCAAGTCACCGTCGCGGGCTTGTCCTCATACAGATAGAATCCTTGGCCGCTCTTCCGGCCGAGCCGCCCGGCCTCCACATACCGGCGCAACAATGGACAGGGGCGGAATTTCGGGTCATCCAAGTCCCGATGCAGAACCTCACAGATGGCGAGCACCGTGTCGAGGCCAATCCGATCGGCCAATGCCAACGGCCCCAGAGGGGAATTGGTGCCCTGCACCATGGCCAGATCGATGGCGTCGGCGGTGGCCACATCGGCTTCCAGGGCATAGACTGCTTCGTTGATCATGGGGATTAACACCCGGTTGACGATGAATCCCGGAGAATCACGGCAGACCACCGGGGTCTTGCCTGCCCGGCGGACCAGGGCCAGAGCCAGTTGCAGCGTGTCTTCGGATGTCGCGCTCCCGCGTACGACTTCGACGAGGTGCATCACCGGCACGGGGTTCATAAAATGGATGCCCGCCACACGATCCGGACGACCTGACGCCGTTCCCAGACTCGTGATTGAGATCGAAGACGTATTGCTGGCCAGCACCGTCGATGCGGCGCACAGGTGCCCGAGTTCCATGAACAGCTCCCGTTTCATGTCGGGATTCTCCGGGATGGCCTCGATAACCATTTGTGCCTCCCGAACGTGTCTCAGCTGCCGCAGCGGCTGGATGCGCGCCATCGCCGATCCCGCCTGGTCCCCGCGCAATGCGCCTTTCTCCACCGCCTTCATGACCCCCTGCCAGAGCTTTCTGGTGGCGCCTTCAAGCATCTCGTCGGCCACGTCCACCAGGAGAATGTTCCAGCCCGCCACTGCCAGGACTTGCGCGATGCCCCGGCCCATCTGTCCTGCGCCCACGATACCGATGGTTTGAACGTCGTCGATCGTCATTGAGTTCCCGATCGCTCCACCAGTAACGCCAGCGCTTCGCCGCCTCCGATGCAGAGACTGGCCAGTCCGCGCCTGGCGCCGCGTGCCTCCATGGCATGCAGCAGGGTGGTGAGGATCCTGGCTCCGGTCGCGCCGATGGGATGCCCCAAGGCCACGGCGCCGCCATGCACATTCACTGTCTTGGTGTCCAATCCTAGCTCGCGGTTGATGGCCAGGGAGACGGCCGAGAAGGCTTCATTGATTTCGAAGAGGTCGATGTCGCCGATCGACAGCCCCGTCTGTTCCAGGAGCCGACGAATCGCCTCCACCGGCGCAATCGTGAACCATTCCGGCGCCAGCGCGGCTCCGGCATACCCCACGATGCGTGCAATCGTCGCAAGACCCAGGCGCTGAGCCTCCTGTTCGGCCATGATGACCAGGGCGGCTGCACCATCGTTGCAGGACGGCGAATTGCCCACGGTCAGCACGCCATCGTCCTGAAAGACCGGCTTGAGCTGTCGGAGCCGTGCAAGGTCCACCCGGTTCGGTTCTTCGTCCTCTATGATGAGGACCGGCGCGCCCTTCTTCTGCGGCACCTCGACGGAGACGATTTCTTTCCTGAATGCGCCGGTCGCGATGGCATCACGGGCGCGGCCATAACTCTCCAGAGCGAAGTCATCGACTTCCTGTCGGGAGAGGTGATAGCGAGCGGCACACAGTTCTCCCGCATTGCCCATATGGAACTGATTGTACACATCCCACAGCCCGTCCTTGATCAAGCTGTCCGTGAGTTCGCCATGTCCCAACCGGTAGCCCTGTCTGGCTTTCTCGAGCAGGAACGGTGCCCGCGTCATATTCTCCATTCCGCCGGCGATGATGGTCCGCGCCTCTCCAAGTGCGATGGCCCTGGCCGCCATGATCACGGTTTGCAGGCTGGACCCGCAGACCTTGTTCACGGTCACGGCTCCGACGGAATGGGGGATTCCCGCACCGATCGCAGCTTGTCTGGCCGGTGCCTGGCCGAGCCCGGCGCCGAGGACACACCCCATCAGTACCTCATCGATGCGGTCTTCCGGCAGGCGGGCACGCTTCAAGGCGGCCGCAATGGCAAGGCTCCCCAACGTGGTTGCGGGCATCGAACTGAATGCACCGTTGAAGCTGCCCATGGGAGTTCTGACCGCGCTCACAATCACGGGCTGAGATCGAGTGTTCACAGGACTGTCTCCCAGTGCCTCTGTTCGAGATGTTGTTTCACCGTCGCCATGAAACGGTCGGCGGTTGCACCGTCGATGACCCGATGATCGAACGAGAGGCTCAGGTACGCCATGGAGCGGATGGCGATGGCGTCTTGTATGACAACCGCCCGTTTCTGCACCGAGCCGACGCCCAGGATCGCAGTTTGTGGTTGATTGATGATGGGTGTGCTGAACAGGCTCCCGAACCCGCCGTGGTTCGTAATGGTGAAGGTGCCGTCCTGGACTTCTTCCGGAGCCAGCTTCTTGCTGCGGGCCCGTGCCGCCAGGTCTGCCACCTCATGGGCGAGTTGCTTCAGCCCTTTCCGATCAGCATGGCGAATGACGGGAACCAGCAGGCCTTCGTCGAGCGCCACCGCGATCCCGATATGGATGTCTTTCTTGATGACGAGACCCGCTTCGCGCCAGGAGGAATTGACGAGCGGCAGCTCCTGCATGGCCCGCGTGACGGCATTGATCACAAACGGCAGGAAGGTCAACGCCCGGCCTTTGCGAAACATGTCGATGCCGGAGAAGTCCGCCTCGAAAAACGTCGCCACATGGGCGGCGGTACGGCGGCTGAGCACCATGCGTTCTGCGATCGTCCTCCGCATCTGACTGTGCGGGACGATCCCCTCTTGCGTGATCGAGGGGGCGGGGGAGGAGACCTGGGGGGCCGGTCTCCCGGCCGAGGATTCAGAGGCAGCGCCTGATGGATCTTCCCTGCCCACAACGTCCAGCACGTCCTTTTTGGTCACCCGGCCGCCTTCGCCGGTTCCAGTGAGGGTCGCCAGGTCCAGGTGGTGTTCTCGTGCGAGCTGCCGAACGGCCGGCGAGTAGTGATGGTCCCCTGATCCCGATTGCTCCATCCGCCGGACGCCGACCCCTCCGACACGGTTGACGACGCCTGCCGGCGGCTGGCTGTCGAGTCTGGCCAGCAATTTCCCCACCGGTACGGTCTCACCTTCCGGAACGAGAATCTCCGCCAGAAAACCGGATGCCGGAGAAGGGATGTCGAGCGCCACTTTCTCGGTTTCGACTTCCAGCAGCGGCTGATCCTTCTCCACGGAACCCCCTGCAGGAATCAGCCACCTGACGACGGTTCCTTCGGCGATACTTTCACCCAGTTGAGGCATCACGATGTCGGTCGGCATGGATGCGGTCTCCGCTGTGCGGACCATCGGCCGCTGATGGGATCAGTAGGCCGCCAATTTCTTCGCTCCCGCCACGATATCACTCACCTTGGGTAGAAAAAATTCTTCCAACGGCGTGCTGAAGGGCACCGGCGTGTCCGGAGGCGCGATACGCAGGATCGGCCCATCCAGACAGTCAAAGCAGTCTTCCGCCACCAGAGCCGAGATTTCGGCCCCGATACCGCCGGTTTTATTGTCCTCGTGCAGCAGGATCACCTTGCTTGTCTTGCGCACCGACGCATAGATGGTCTCCTTGTCGAGAGGAATCAGGGTGCGGAGGTCCACCACCTCCAGATCGATGCCCTCTCGGCTCAGGAGCTCGGCAGCCTCAAGGGCCAGATGCACCATCGCTCCATAGGTGACAACCGTGACATCGCCGCCTGTACGTTTCACTTCGGCTTTCCCGATCGGCACCATGTAGTCCTCTGCCGGCAACGTCCCTTTGATCCGACGATAGAGAAACTTGTGTTCGAAATAGAGGACGGGATTGGGGTCGCGAATCGCGGCCTTCAGCAGTCCCTTGGCGTCATAGGGTGTCGAAGGCGCTACGATCTTGAGGCCGGGCGAGTGGAAGAACCAGCCTTCGGGACATTCGGAGTGAAAGGGACCGCCATGCACGCCGCCGCCGAATGGAGCCCGGATCACCAGAGGAACGGCCGCTCCCCAGCGGTAATGGTTCTTGGCGGCGACTTCGGTAATTTGATCGAAGGCACAGGAAATGAAGTCTGCGAACTGCATTTCCACCACGGGCCGCAGCCCCATCATGGCTGCGCCGATGGCGGCACCGACAAAGCCCGATTCGGAGAGCGGGGTGTCCAGGACGCGCCACTCTCCATACTTCTTCTGCAACCCTTCCGTGACCTTGAACGCTCCGCCGTAGGCGCCGATGTCTTCGCCCATGAGAAACACCCGTTCGTCGCAGCTCATCTCTTCGTCCAGTGCCTGTGAAATGGCGTCTACGTAGGTGACCTCGTGCGTCGCCGTCGCGGTCGTCATGGTTGCACCTCATCCTCTGTGGCGAAGACCCCTACCAGTGTCTCCGCCCCTTCGGGCAGGGGACTCTGCTCGGCGAATTCCGTTCCGACGTCGACTTCTTTCTTGGTCCGTTCGCCCACTTCATGAAAATAGGACTCATCGCCGTATCCCAACTGTGTCAGGAGCTGCTCGGCCCGGGGGATCGGATCTTTGGCTTTCCATTCCTCCAGCAACTCGCGGGGCACATACTTCGCGGCGTCATGTTCGGAATGGCCATGCATGCGCATGGTCTTGAATTCGAGAAACGTGGGCCCCTCTCCCGCCCGGGCCTTGGCGATGGCTCGTTGACAGCTCAGGTATACGGCGGCCACGTCGTTTCCGTCCACGATTTCACCCGGCATGCCATAGGCCTTCGCCCGTTCCACCACATCGGTAATCGCCATCTGATGCCGCAAGGGGGTCGAGTAGGCATATTGATTGTTGGTGCAGAAGAACACGACTGGCAGCTTGCGCACCGCTGCGAAGTTCATGGCTTCGTGAAAGTCGCCTCGACTCGTTCCCCCGTCGCCGGTTCCGGCAAGCGCGACGCGAGACTCTCCCCGCATTTTAAACGCGAGGGCCGCCCCGGCCGCGACGGGCATGTTGTCGGCCAGATGGCTGACGAAACCGATCATTCCGCGCTTCAGATCGCCCATGTGGACGTTGCCGTCCTTGCCCTTGGTCGGCCCGGCCTTTTTGCCGAGATATTGCGCAATGATCTCACCCGGTGAAAACCCGCGAATCAGGAAGGCTCCCATATCCCGGTGAAACGGCGCGATGACGTCGTCGGGTTTCAGCGCGGACGCATACCCGACGGCGATCGCCTCCATTCCATGACTCGTGTAGACGCCGCCCACGATCCGGCCCTGGCGGTAGAGCGCGGTGATCCGGTCTTCCAGGCTTCTGGTCAGCCGGAGGTAGTAATACATCTCAAGGAGGTCGCTGCGTTTGATGTCTTTCGCGACGACAGCCTGGTCCATACCTTCCTCCTCTTCGTCTGGGTAACCCGTATCGTCAGAGCTCGGGGAGCTGCCTCCAGGACAATAAAGTTTTCTTCTCACTGCAGGCGGGACAGTCGGACGGCTCCCATTGCGGCATGTCCAGGTCAACGGTGAAGTAGAAGGGATAGGCTGTTGTCAGTTCATCCATAAGCGGGAACTGTCCGCTGTCCCGCCTGGCGAAGACCACCATCCCGGCGAGATGACCTCCGCGATCCGTGACGACCTTTCCCAGTTTGTTGACGCACATGCCGCGTGTGGTCACGTCGTTGAGGGAGAGAAAACGCTCTCCTGCCGCCACGGTGCCGCGGACGATGTCGATGCCGATCCTGCCCGTCTCAGGGTCGAAGGGGGTGAGCACGAGGCGCAGGGGCAGTCGATCGCCGAGGATCTCAATCGTGCGCTCCGCCAGGAGCTGCGCAGCCGATGAGGTCGTGACGATGCCCGACGGCGGATCCTGTCGAAAGGTCTGCAGGATCCATTCAGCCATGTTGCCCGCGATCATGGTGATAAATTCGGGAAATCGTGCAATGGATTCAAACCGCAGGTAGACGTCCGTATGATGGCCGGAGACCACCTCCACGTGGCTGTCGAAATAGACCGCGCGTGAGGTCCGCAGCAGCCGATGGACGTCCCAGGCTGACAGGGTGGGATGCGGGACATCATGAATGATGCGTTGAATTCTGACGTCGATGTCCGGCCTCTCGTACAGCGCCTTCTGGTGTGCCACTAATTCGCACATGGCCGTTTCGGACAATTTAGCAGTCGATGGTGTCATGAGCGTCACGGGGCTCCTGTTAGTCGGGTGCCACAATGGCCGTTCGGAGTATGCCGATCGGCTGAATCTCCAGTTCAACCACGTCCCCCGCTTTCAGGTAGCGGTCGAATTCCAACCCGCAGCCTCCGCCGACCGTGCCGGATCCGAGCAGATCGCCGGGATAGATCGATTCGCCGCGCGACACGTGCTCGATCATTTGCGGGAAGGACCAATGGATGGTGCCGAACCGGCCCTCCGACCATACCTCGCCGTTCACGCGCGCGATCATCTGGAGTGACGCGAGGTCTTGGATTTCATCGGGCGTGACGATGCAGGGGCCGATGGCGGTCGCGAAATCCTTCCCCTTCGCGGGGCCGAGCCGGCAGGCCATTTCCTGAAACTGAACGTCTCTAGCGCTGAAGTCGTTCATGATGGTGTACCCGGCGATGTATGTCGAGGCCTCGCGCTCTGCGATATCGATCCCCTGGCGGCCGATGATGCAGGCCAGCTCCAACTCATAATCGAGCTTCTGAGTGTTCAACGGCCAAGGCAGGCTGTGATCGGGCCCCACGATCGTCCGATGGTTTCCCTTGTAGTACACCGGGGCCTTGTACCATTCCGGCGGGATCGGTTGTCCCCGGCGTTTGGAGGTGGCCGCAATGTGTTCTTCGAAGGCAATAAAATCGCGCAGGGAGGACGGATTGGGGAGCGGGGCCGCTAACCGGATAGTCGCGGCGTCATAGACGATGGTCTCCCCTGCGGGACCAGCCAGGGACGGGCCGGAATTCACTACGTACTCGAGCGCTCCGCGGGCGGCTGCGGCCGCGGAGGGGCCGCCTTCCAGAAACTCCAGCATCGTGGCAGGGACTTGCGCATCGGCCAGGCGACGGGGTTGCGCTTCGTCCCGGTCGGTCAGCTGACGGACATAGGCCATATTGAGATCCACGATCGAGCCTCCGTGCAGCGCACCGATTCGACGGAAGATTCCGACGGATGTGTGGACGTGAAAGGTCACCAGTTTCATAGGTTGCTCCAGCTCATGGCATAGTCCTTTACCTCGACGCTTTCGAATTCGGGCAGCACCCTGAAGCCATGTCTCGATTCGATCATCACGGCCACTTCGTCGGTGCGTTCCTTCGTTGTGCTGCCGGCAATTGCCTGCGGCTGCGGCCCGTGGTGAATCCCTTGAGGGTGCAACGTCAACATTCCGGCCTGAATCCCCGTGCGGCTGAAGAAGTCTCCCCGGTGGTAAAACAACACCTCGTCATAGTCCATGTTGCGGTGATAAAACGGTACACGGAGCGCGCTTGGATCGCTTTCCAGCGGTCTTGGCGCAAAGGTCGAAATCATCAGTCCCCCCGCTTGAAAGGTGGTATGCACGCTGGGCGGGAGGTGGTAACGAGGACTGGTAACGGGACGAAAGTCCCGCACGTTCAGTTTCGCCACCCACAGGTCGCCTTTCCAGCCGACGACGTCCATGGGATAGAACGGGTAATAGACATGCGTGTACTCACCATTCCGCTTGATGCGCACTTCCCATTCGCGCCGGCTCTGGGCGTCGAGCGGCGGGGAGGTGAGTTCAGGCGTGACGAGGACACCGGGGTCAAATAATGCGTGACGACCGAGCGGCCCTCGATCCGGCAACTCCACCCCAGCGGGGGTTTCGACGATCAAAAACAGGCTCGGACCGTCTTGTGAATCGACATGCACCCGATAAGTCGTGCCTTTCGGAATGACCAGGTAGTCGCCCGCTTCATAACTGAGGGTGCCATAGTCCGTTTCCCACCTGCCACGTCCGTGGTGAACGAAGACGATTTCGTCGCCATCGGCGTTGCGCATGAAATGAGGCATCGTTTCCACCCGCCTGGAAAACGAAACGTGCGCATCCATGCTCTCCAGCACCGTGACAGGCCGGCCATCAGGGGAATGGTGGTCGGGGGTGGGCAGGGCTTCGCAAGAGAACGCCCGCGGTCGCAGGGGGCCCTCGATCCTGCTCCATCCTGTCGGCGGATGTCGGTGATAGAGATGGGACGAGGGACCGCTGAACCCTTGGCGACCGTGCTCCTCTTCGCACAGCCCATCGGGAATGCCCACATGGGCCTGGCTGGGGGCGTCACCTTTTTTCACCAAGTACATCAGGGACCTCCTGACGTGTCGGGGACGGCGTGATGGTCTACGACGCCCGTTGATAGGACTCGGACTGCGACTCTTCGAACGGAAGCGGAAGGGTCTCGTAGTCCACGATGGTCTTGTCGATGCCCCGGGTCTGATTGCGTTCGATATCTCTGTACAGCGCCTCGACCGTCGCGCGCACAAACGTTTTGGATTCCTCCTGTCCATGCTGGCGCTGGGTCAGTTCGAGAAAGACGCCGCATCCCGGGAAGAGTGGATAGGTAAAACGCTGCCTGAGCGGGCCGAACCCGTCGCGGCCGTTCTTGACGTCTCCGCAAAATCTCACGCCGTGCGTTTCCCACTCCTGGCAGACTGCGTCGATGTCATCGACTTCGATGGCGATATGCTGAACTCCCTCGCCGTATCTTTCGATAAACTCGCAGATCTGCGACCGTTGTTCCTTGTTTCGGCCTTGCATCAAGGCAATTTTTGCATCGCCCCGTTGGACGACCACCGTGTCCATGCTTGATTTGTCACTGCCGACGTCCTTGGCCGACCAGATAACATTGAAGCCGAGTATGGTCGTGAAGAGAGACTCCGCTGCGGCGAGGTTTTTCACGCAGAGGGTGATGTGATCAATGCCGATGGATTCTTTCATGTGGACCTCCTACGCGGCATCTAGTGGTCGTGGGATCATCCGTAGTGAGACTATATAACATAATAGTTGCATCATTCAATATAGATTTTGTATCATTTCGTCATGGCGCTATCCAAGGGAGAGGAAATGACGTCGAAACAGGACCGGAACGTGACGGGACGTCCCGGTCTGACGGCGGAGGTGCACGATGTCGTTTTACGAACAGGTGCGCTCGGACGTGCTCCGGCATGGAGCGATCAATAATTCCTACCTGACCCGATTTCGGTCTGGCGATCTGACCGACAATGAGTTACACGAGTTCGCCGTCGAGTTTTATAGCTTCGCACGCTTCTTTCCTCGCATTCTCGCCGCCCAGTTGGTCAACACCGAAGATGAAGCCGTGGCCGATGAGTTGACGAAAGTTCTGTATTCGGAACTTGGCGACGGCATCGTGAAGAACCGCCACGAGTTACTGTACCGAAACTTCCTCCGGTCTATCGGGGTTGATATCCATACGGCGATGACCACCGCGATGAAACCGTCCACCCGTGCCTACATCGATGGGATGGATGCGCTCTACGGCAGTGGAAATCACGCCACCGCGTTGGGGGCCTCATTTGGGCTGGAAAATATGGCCATCACCATGTGGGACCATTTGATTCCGGGATTGACCGCACTCAGGACGGAGCGTCTTCCGCAGATGGATATCACCTACTTCACTTTCCACCGTGAGCTCGAATCGCAGCATGAACTAGCCATGGAACATGCGATGGAAGCCGTGGGAGGCGCAGGTTCCCTATCGAACGTCATCATGTCGGAAACGGAACAACAGGATTTTTGTCGTGGCATGGTCGCAGTGCTCGACCACCTCGAGGGATTCTGGATGGGCCTCGAAAGGACGCCGGCCCTGTCCGCGCAGACATGGATGCCGCCCCTCCAACAGGGGGCGACCGAGTTGCGCGGGCAGTTTCACTGAGCGGCTCAGGGTCGGAGGGTCACATGGATCTGGCCGTTGCGACGGGCTGTCAGATGTTTTACCCCGCCCAGGACCATGATCGCCCGGTAGGAGTGCCCCCATGTCTATCTACAAAGTCGGTGTCGCAGGCGCGGGTGCTATGGGCGCACAGATTGCCGGAGTGGTGAGCGATGCCGGTTTGCCGGTGGTAGTGTCAGACATTCAGGAGTCTCTCGCGAGGCGAGGTGTCGAGACGGTTCGAGCCCTCTATCAGGCTCGCGTGGACAAAAGCCAGATGACGCCTCAGCAACTGAAAGAAAAGATGCTCCTGGTAACGGCGGCGCCGACCCTTGACGGTCTGGATGATGTGGATCTGGTGATCGAAGCCGTCTCGGAAGAATTGTTTCTCAAACAGCGTGTGTTCCGCGACCTCGATCGTATTTGCGCAAGAAGTGCCATTCTGGCGAGCAATACGTCCGCCCTGTCCATTTCAGCGATCGGTGCTGCCACCAGGCGTCCAGGCAGAGTGGTGGGTCTCCATTTCTTCAATCCGGCCTATGCCATGCCGCTCGTAGAAGTCAGTCCGGGCCTGGCCACGGACCCCCAGACTGTCGATGACATGGTCGGTTTTGCGGAAAGCCTACGGAAGACGCCCGTGGTTGTGAAGGAATGTGCAGGGTTTCTCGTCAATCGGTTGCTCTTTTCTTATCTGAACGAAGCCATCTGGTCCCTCCAGGATGGCGACGCAGCCATCGACGAAATCGATCAGGACATGGTGGCATTCGGCATGCCGCTCGGTCCCTTTGCGCTCTTGGATACAGTGGGGCTCGATATCGCGCTCGAGGTTGCCCGCATTCTGCATCGATCCTATGGGCCACGGATGGCGCCGGCTGCGCTCCTTGAACCCCTGGTCAAGGCCGGGCGAACCGGGAAAACCGCAGGACAAGGTTTTTACGATTATGCGAGTTCACAAGCACAGCACCGCCCTCCACAGTTGGAAGCTCTCGTGCAGCAGACGCGGCAACTGACCGGACGGCGGCCGGTCGGATGGACAAGGTCGCGGCCCTTGTTAGCCATGGTGAATGAGGCGGTGATCGCGCTGCAGGAAGGGATTGCCCCGGCGCGGGAGATTGATCTTGCCATGGTCGCGGGTATGGGATTCCCGACAGAAAGAGGAGGACCGCTGCATTTTGCTGACCAACTCGGCATCGACAATGTGCTTCAGGAACTGGACGAGTTCAGGGAAACCCTGGGCACGCGCTTCTGGCCGGCGCCGATGTTGCGTCGAATGGTGGACGCCGGCTTCACCGGCCACCTCGTGGGAAGGGGATTCTTTTCCTACTGATCCGCAGAGAGGTTCCTCCTGCAGGGGCTCGAGGGAATGCGAACGTCTCGCGGCTCGGATCGAAAAGGGGATGGGTTTGACCACCCCGTGAGTGATGCGAGGTACGTATGAGCACGACGGCCGGCTCGATGCTTTCATGCACCGTCGACGAGGCGGTGGCCACGCTCGTGATCAACCGTCCTCCCGCGAATGCGCTGACGCCCGAGCTCCTTGCGGACCTCGGGGCGGCAGTCGGGGCACTGGCCGAAGACGGTGCAGTCAAAGTGGTCGTCCTGACTGGTACGGGGCGGTTCTTCATTGCGGGTGCGGATATCCGGCTTCTGGCGGCGATTGGCTCGTCGGCAGAAGGGGAAGCGATCGCGCGGCAAGGTCAGGCGATCTTGAACCGGATCGAGGCTCTGGAGAAACCGGTCATCGCTGCCGTCAACGGCCTCTGTCTTGGGGGAGGGCTCGAACTGGCGATGTGCTGTCACATTCGACTTGCCGCGGAAGGTAGCCGGCTAGGCCAGCCAGAAATCAATTTGGGTATCATGCCGGGATTCGGCGGCACGCAACGGCTCCCGCGGATCGTCGGCGAAGCGAAAGCTATTGAAATGATCCTGACGGGTGATTCGATCTCGGCGCAGGAAGCCAGGTCGCTTGGGTTGGTCTCGCAGGTATTTCCGCCTGAGGATCTCCTGCGTCAGGCTCAGGCACTGGCGCAGAGGATCGCCTCCAAGGGTCGGGTGGCGCTGCGTGCATCGCTTCGGGCGATCCGCGATGGCGTCGGCGTGACACTGGACGAAGGGCTGGCCATGGAGGCGCAGCTGTTCGGGGGGCTGTGCGAGACGCAGGATAAACGGGAAGGTCTGACTGCCTTCCTGGAAAAACGCCCACCGCGGTTCCGGGATCGTTGACGGCCTGGTGAACCACTGCTGCTGACATGTCTGGTCAAAGCAGCCTGTAACTCTTTGCCGTCGAAACAGTGCTGTGGTACAAGTCGCGGCAGGAAATCCGGAACAACGCGCATGTCTAAATCCTCGCCATCCAATTTTGTGCGCACCTCGAAGCGGATTTCAACCCTGTTTCCTTGCTCTCAGAGCGGACCTCTTCGTGGGTTGACGTCAATAGCCTCTATCGTACGGCGCGCTCAATTTTATCCGGCCAGGCCGCATGGCTGGAGGTGGCATGATCCGATGCCAGGCGGTGGAATCGCGGCGGGTAAGGGGACGGGATGGGCGCCTCCACAAGGGCGTAATGAGCGGGAGCGGACAAAAAGACGGGGGATGGCGGGCGGTGCCCGCCCGCTTGGTCATGAACAACGATCGGTGAGGCTCAGATGATGGAGATCGCCAGTTACTTTGAAGCCGTGAAGGATCGGTTTGGATTGACCAGCGACTATGCGCTCGCGGACAAGCTGGGGATTGCCCAGCCCGAAGCCAACCTCATGCGCCGCGGTCTCAAAATTCCCAAGCCCGAACTCTGCATCAAGATGGCCAAACTTCTCGACAAAAATCCGGTGGAGTTGTTGCTGGTCGCCCAGAAGGATAAGGCGCCGACCGCCGCCAAGGAGTATTGGACGCTCGCCCGCACCGCCGTGGATGTCATGCTTCACGTGCCGAAGAATCCTAAGTATCTGCCGAAAAAAGTCGCGGCCATCGGGCGCGAGCTGCGGCAATTGGAATCTCAGTCGTTGATCTATCAGGGGGCGGCGGCCAATGCCGAAGCGGTGAGGTTGGTCGAAACGGCGGAGCGTTCGATCGACGCCATCATGGAACGCTGGAATATCTGGAAGAAGGGGGAGGCTCTCTACCCGAGCTATCTCCTGGCCAACCAGGAGGCCACAAGGCGAGGCGTCACGATCCGCCGCTTGCTCGTCCTGTCGGAGGAACAGATGCGGCAGGACGCCTTGGTGACCGATGCCATCGAGGTGATGGAGGACCAGCGCCGGGCGGGCATCAAGATCTATTTTGCGTTCCGTGATGAACTGGAGCGGTCTCCGGCCTTCCTGCGATTCGAAGAGGACTACCGCAAGCAGGGCGCCCCCCAGGATATCAATGCGGCCATGTTCGATGGCGAGATCCTGATCTTCTCGCAATCTTATGGGCAGGTCCCCCTGGGTATGGTGGGAAAACGGACGTTGATTACGATGATCAGCCAGCTGGAAATTACCTGGAAGGCAGAGCTGTTGCGCGATCTGAATCCGGCGTCCCTCTTCGATATGACGCGGTATGTGTTCGATTACGAAGGAGCGCCGCCATTTCGCTCGCACATCGCGCGTTTCCTGAAGGAGCGGCCATGAACTTCCCGTCCGAGCCGTTCAAGATCAAAGTGGTCGAGCCGATCAAGCGAACGACGCGCGAGGAACGCGAACGTCTGCTCCGGGAGTCCGGGTTCAATTTATTCCACGTGCCCGCCGGAAGTGTGTACGTCGATCTACTCACCGACAGCGGCACATCGGCCATGAGCGACCACCAATGGGCCGGCATGATGCTTGGCGACGAGTCCTATGCCGGGAGTAAGAATTATTACCACTTTGAGCAGGTCGTGCGTTCCATTTTTGGCTATCGCCACGTCATCCCGACGCATCAGGGGCGGATGGCGGAGAATCTCTTATTCTCGACGGTCGTGAAGCCGGGCATGTATGTCCCCAACAACATCCATTTCGACACCACCAGAGCGAATGTCGAACATCAGCAGGCCGAGGCGCTCGATCTGGTGATCAAGGAAGCCTACGATCCTCATTGTGAGCTGCCCTTTAAAGGCAACATGGATGTCATGCGTCTGGAGGACACCATCAATCGCGTGGGGCGAGACCGCATTCCTCTGGCCATGATCACCATTACCAATAACAGCGGCGGCGGGCAGCCTGTCTCAATGGAGAACATTCGCCAGACACGCGCGCTGTTGAACCGCTACGGCATCCCGCTCATTTTTGACGCCTGCCGGTTTGCAGAGAACTGCTTCTTCATCAAGGAGCGGGAGCCGGGCTATGCTGATAGGCCGGTGCGCGAGATTGCCAGGGAACTGTTCGGCTATGGCGACGGCTGCACTATGTCCGCCAAGAAGGATGGGTTGGTGAACATCGGCGGGTTTCTCAGTCTCAATGACGCGGGTTGGGCCCGGGACATCACGAACATGTTGATTCTCGTGGAAGGGTTTCCGACGTACGGCGGACTGGCGGGTCGCGATCTCGAGGCCATGGCCAGAGGCCTGGAAGAGGTGCTCGAGGAGGAATATCTCAGTTTCCGCATCGGCCAGGTTCGGTATCTGGGAGAACTGCTGCAAGCCGGCGGTGTGCCTATCCTCAAGCCGATCGGCGGGCATGCCGTCTATCTAAACGTAAAAGAATTTCTGCCGCACATTCCGCAAGACCGTTTTCCCGCCCAAGCTCTCGTGGTCGCGCTGTATCGCGAGTATGGCATCCGCGGGGTCGAAATCGGGACCGTGATGTTTGGAAAACGAGATCCGGCCACCGGACGGACCCTGTACCCCGAATTGGAGCTGGTCCGATTGGCCATTCCACGGCGTGTCTATACGAACATGCAGATTACGTATGTCGCGGAATCCATCGTCGAGCTGTTCAATCGACGGGACGCCATCGGAGGACTGGTCATGACCTACGAGGCCCCGCTCCTGCGGCACTTCACGGCACGGTTTCAAGAACCGGGGGCTGTGGAGAGGCATTCATGCGATTCCGATACGCCTGCGAAGACACCGGACGCCGGCGCGTTGCCGTAGGGGCGGCTTCGGTTCTGTTCCGCACACACTTCCACCTGCCACATTCATCTCTGATCTGACAGTATCGACGTGACCAGGTGCCCTTTCATATTGGGCTTCGCGTGGACCGACTGCTGTCCCGAATCTGACTTGCCATCTCCGGCTCGGCGAAAAAATTTTCCAGCAGGAAGTTTTTTGTTTCGAGACATGTTATAAGCAACTCCTTCGCAGACCATACTCCCCACGAGATTCGTATCGGGTTGCCTGGCTCCATCGCCAGCTGATGCGTGTACGTCACGAGAGTAGGCCTCTGCGGTCCAAACAGTGACTGACCAACATGAGTCGCGATCAAGATGATCATGCGGGCACCGGATTGATACACCCTTGTGCCCCGTCATCAAGAAGGAGGGGAGGCCGTGATGGCTGGCGTGAAGGAGAGTGACGAACAGGAAGCCTCGCACGACATAACTGCATACCCACATGCTCCTTGTCCTATAGTGCGCCTCGGTACGGCGGCCAGGGGGACGGGTGAGCGTCGCTGTCGTCCGATTGTTCCCATCGTCCTCAGCGGCCTCTTGTGTTTCATGGTCTCGCCGGCCTGGTCGCAACTCATTCCTTTGCCGCCTAAACCGCCTCAACTGCCGACGGTTCCGCCGCCCGCACAGCCCCCGGGGCTCGAGTTACCGTCACCTCCGTCCCGCACGCCGGGCGCAGCGGTGACGGGTCCGAAGGTTATGGTGAAGGACATTCGGGTTGTCGGCAGTACGGCCTTTACTCCACAACAACTGACCGAAGTCACGGCGCCTTATACCAATCGCGAACTGACGGCTGAAGATCTGGAAGCGCTACGGCTGAGCCTCACGTACTTCTATATCAATCACGGCTATGTGACCTCCGGGGCGGTGGTTCCGGAGCAGGACGTCGCTGACGGTCTGCTGATGATGCAGATCATCGAGGGCAAAATCACGGCGATCAACGTCGACGATCTCAAGTGGTTCCGGCCCGCCTATTTTCGAAGCCGTATCAATCTGGCCGCCGGTCCTCCGTTAAACGTCGGAGAGTTGGAAGATCGGCTACGGGTGATTCAGTCCAATCCGCGCATCGAACGCCTCAATGCCGAGCTACTTCCGGGGCCAGCCATCGGGGAAACGACCCTGAACGTCAAGGTGAAGGAAGCGAATCCGTTGAAGGCCTGGCTGGAGTTTAATAACTACCAGTCGCCGGTGGTCGGGGCTGAGCAGGGGTTCGTCACCCTTGCGCATCGCAATCTCCTGGGATTCGGTGACACGCTTAGTCTGCAGTACGGACGCTCCGCAGGCGTGAATCCTATGCTCAATTTCAGGTACGAAGTCCCGGTGACTCCGCGCGATACGACGGTGGCCTTCCAGTATCGCCGCTTCGATTTTGCGGTCAAGGAAGAACCCTTCGATCAGTTAGATATTAAGAACAAAGCCCAAATCTTCGGGATCGCGGTCCGGCATCCTGTCTACAAAACCGTCGAACAGGAATTTGCCCTCTCGCTGACCGGCGAACATCTACGCAACGAAAGTTTCTTTGGGGGGGTTCCGACCGAACTCATTCTCGGTTCGCCCGGTGGTCGATTTCGCGTGACGGCGCTGCGCTTCGGTCAGGAATATGTCAAACGCTCGGCGGAGCAGGTATTCTCCGCTCTGTCCCGGCTATCGGTGGGAATCGGAGCCATGGGCGCGACGGCTAACGGCGACCCCAGTCTGCCGGATGCACGTTTTTTCTCCTGGTTGGGAGAGGCACAGTGGACACGGCAGCTCCCGTTTTTACGTACGCTGTTGATCAGTCGGGGGGTCGTGCAACTGTCAAACGATCACCTTTTCCCCTTGGAACAGATTGCGGTCGGGGGACGATACAGCGTCCGCGGCTATCGGGAGTTCACCCTCATACGCGACAACGCCGCCATGGGATCGATCGAGGCGCGGGTGCCGGTGTACCGAACCGCCGCCGGGGTC
Source organism: uncultured Nitrospiraceae bacterium (assembly GCA_963846575.1). Classification (GTDB taxonomy): domain Bacteria; phylum Nitrospirota; class Nitrospiria; order Nitrospirales; family Nitrospiraceae; genus Nitrospira_A. Next base: position 1,020,476 of record CAWJWJ010000002.1, read on the forward strand.
GATTCGGTGTTCGTGGCTCCGTTCTTCGATTTCGGCCATGGGTGGCAGACAACGGTCGCCACACCCGGAACGCCTCCTAAAACCCTGGCGAGCGTCGGCATCGGGGCCATTTGGAATTTCTGGCGCGGGAGTCATTTCGAAATCTATTACGGTAAACAATTGAAGCGGTACGATACCGGGGGCGACAACCTTCAGGATCATGGAGTCCACCTGCAATTGGTGGTGGAGGCATTTTAGCGGCGGGTCCACAGTCCGGATTTCCGGCGGTTGAAGTTGCGGACGGTTTAGGGTAAGAGAGGGGCCGTTCTCTCTACCACAGGAGGAGAATTGCCATGAAGTTGCACCCCGCAAGGTCGTCGATGGTGGCCAACCTGTTGCTTGCCTTCCTGCTGAGCGGAACCTATGCCGCCACCGTTGCCTTCGGACAGAGCACCAATATTGTGGCGACTCCGCCGGGAGTCGGCGGTTTGGGCACGTCGGTCAACACTGCCGGCAACACGACGACCATCACCGGCGGGACGAGGCCCGGAGGCGGTCCCAACCTCTTTCACAGTTTCAACCAATTCTCAGTTGGAACCGGGGACGTCGCCGCCTTTTCCAACCCTGGAGTGCAAAACATCATCACGCGTGTCATGGCCGGTGGCGCGCCGTCGAATATTTATGGGACGATTCAGGCGCTGAATGCCAATTTGTTTTTTCTCAATCCCGCTGGAATCGTCTTCGGGCCCGCAGCCCAATTGAACGTCACCTTTTCTGCCTATTTCAGCACGGCGCCGCAGCTACGGCTCAGCGGAGGCGGGGTATTTTCAGCCACGCTTCCCGCTCTGGATTCGACGCTGTCCGTGGGGTCGCCTGTGTCATTCGGATTCCTCGGGGCGGGACCCTATAACCCGATTGTTCTTTCCCCCGGAACGGTCCTGCAGGCTAATGTGGCGGTGGGATTGATCGGCGGGGCCATACAAATCAACGGATCAAAGATTACAGCGCAGAGAATTATTGTTGGAAGTACCGCCTCGCCGGGCGATATCAGCGCGCAACCTGCGGTGGCAGATCCATTTTCCGGCGCGGTGGGGAACGGTCAGGTTCAGGCCACGCCGGGTACCCTGCTTTTGGCGGGCGGCGGAGCTGTGATTCCCGCATCGGTAGACGTGTTTCCCAATAACATTGTGGTCCCGGCCGGATCTCAGGTGAATCGAACGACCGTGCCTGGAACGAACCGCGTCACGCAGATTGAGGTAGTGGGTGTGCCAGGAAGTACGCTGACTCCTCTCTCGTTTACCACCGCGACCGTGACAACCCCCAATTTCATCGACCCCGTCGTGTTTCTCAACCGGGCGGCGGTTGTTTTTCCTCAACAAGCACCGACTGCTCCGGCACCATTTTTAACCACCCGCTGTGCTTCACAGAAAAATGGTCAATTTAACAGTCTGGTTCAAGCGCCCCGGGATGTGACGCCTTCTCAGCCGGGTGTTGCTCTGGCCACCCCCGCGGTACTTCAGGAGGTGGAGAGCGAGCCGGGTGTCCCTGGCCAGCAGACGGGGCTCAGTCCCAGTACGGTCTCCACCAACGTGGTTGAAACATGGCAGGGATGCTAACCCGCTCAGGAGGACGTCATGCCAACGAGCCCTAAGAATGTCAATCGTGACGACACGCGGGCCGGGAAACCGTTATGCTCTCAACGGCTCAGGCACCCGTCATCCAGAACGCTGAAGACCTTGGGGTTTGGACTGGGCGTGATTGCGGCCGGTTTAATGGCTTGGCCCGTTCTGGGATCGCCGATACTCTCATCCTCCCCGTCTCCCGCTCACGAGATGCAACAAGGCCGCGCACAGTTTCAGCAAGGGGGATTTGCCCAGGCGGCGATGCATTGGATGACGGCCGCGCGGCTCTATGAAGAAAACGGGCAAGCCAAAGAACAGTGTCAGGCTTTGATAAATCTGTCGCATGCGTTACAGCAGGAGGGGCAGATTCGCCGCGCACAATCAACGTTGCAGACTGCGCTCAACCTGTCCGAAGGTCTGGGCAACCGGTTATTGACGGCGACCATTCTCGGGCAGCTGGGCACTACTTCACACGCATTAGGGAAGGAAGAGCCTGCGACAGAACATTTGACCAAAGCGTTGGCGTTGGCGCGAGAAGAGCAGCAACCCGCATTGGTCGCCGGGATACTCAACGATTTAGGGAACACGCTGGTAGCCCGCCGCCAATTTGCTGAAGCCATCGACGTCTATGCGGAAAGCCGCAGTTTGGCCCGCGAAACAAATCAGCCGATCCTGGCGGTCACGGCTGAGGTCAACGGGGCCGCGGCGCTGGTGCAGGACGAGCAGCTGAGTCAGGCGCAACGGCAATTCGATCAGGCCCTCGCGAATGTGCAGAGGCTGGAGGACGGCCAGCCGAAGACGGCCGGACTGCTGAACATCGGGTTAGGATATCAAGACCTTCACCGGGCGATGATGAGGGCGCGGCAGAATTCTCATGGCGAACGATCGCTGGCGGGAAGAAAGCAGGATCGAGGCAGTGCGGGTGAACGGGGAGGAGGCACGATGACGGGTGCCGCCTTGCTTCGACAGTCATCCGAGGCGTTGACCGCTGCCGGCGAAGTGGCTACGCGGACTGGCGATGCCCGCGGGCAATCCTACGCCTATGGCTATCAGGGTGAACTCCTAGAGAAGGAGCACCGCAATGCCGAGGCTCTGGAGTACGCACGAAAGGCGACCTTCGCTGCACAAAAGGTGAATGCGCCGGAATCGCTCTACCGGTGGCAATGGCAGACGGCGCGGTTGCTGAAAGCGAACGGAAAAGAAGATGAAGCCCTGGCGGCCTACCAGCGCGCAGTGACGCTACTGAAACCCATCCGATACGAATACTCCGTGGGATATCAAAATCGTCACCATTCTTTTTACGATTCCGTCGCACCCCTGTTTGTAGAATACGAAGATGTCCTGTTGCGCCGGGCTTCGGCGGCGAAGAGCCCGGAACAAAGTGAACAGTGGCTCGTACAGGTGAAAGAGACGGTCGAAACGTCGCACGCCGCCGAGTTGCAGGACTATTTTCAGGAGGACTGTGTCGGAGCCACACGAGCGCACGGTCGCAAGATGGAGATCCCGCACGGAACGGCGGTATTGTACCCGATTTCATTTGCGGATCGTCTTGAACTGGTGGTGGAGACGGCTGACGGCTTGAAACAGGTGACGGTACCCGTCGGCGCGGATAAACTGACGAAGGATATCCGGACGTTCAGGAGGCTGGTCCAGGACCAGCGCTCACAGGGTTACCTGCCTGTCGCGCAGACATTGCATGGGTGGCTGATGGCGCCCCTTGAACAGAATCTGCAAGCGGCAAGTATCACCACCCTTGTCGTGGTGGCTCAGGGATCGCTTCGCACAATTCCGTTGGGGGCATTGCATGATGGTCGGCAATTTGTCGTGGATAAGCTTGCCGTGGCCGTGACGCCGAGCCTGGAAATGACCGATCCGCCGACCGCTTCGAGGCCCAAGGGAACGCTCCTGTCGGTCGGCTTGACCGAGTCCGTCGAAGGCATGGCTGCTCCGCAATATGCGGACGCAGAGGTCCAGGCCATCAGGACCTTGTACGGCGGACGACTCTTGATGAACAAGCAGTTCTCCACGGCCACCCTCGAGGAAGAAATCAAGGATCAGGATGTGGGCATCGTCCACGTGGTCTCGCACACGGTCGTCGCGAACGATCCACGGGAATCGTTCGTGCTGGCCCATGACGGTCGCATTACCATGGATCGGCTGGCCCAACTCGTGGGACTGCAACAATACCGACAACAACCGCTCAATCTTCTGACTCTCAGCGCCTGTGAAACTCCGGCCGACGATGACCGTGCGGCACTCGGCCTGACCGGTATTGCGGTGAAGACTGGCGCAAGAACCGCATTGGCTTCGCTGTGGATCGCGGAGGATGAGACCACATCCGAGCTGATCACCGAATTTTATCGACAGTTGCAGGATCCCGGGACTTCGAAGGCAGTTGCCCTGCAGCGGGCTCAGCAAAAGATCCTGGCGCAACGCGGTCACGGCCATCCAAGCTATTGGGCAGCCTTTCTGTTAATCAACAACTGGATGTGATCAGGAAGCTGCTTCTGATCGCTGAGGCTCAGTGCGGTCCGTTCGCAGGCTGGAATGGATAGCAGGCGATATTCCGAAGGCTTCAACCCCGGAAGTCGTGATGCTGATGAACCGGAAGACGCAGGCGGGACCGCTCAGGATGTTACAGTTTCTTTCCGGTCATGATCTCGTAGGCTTCCTCAATCGTGCCGACTTCTCGAACCCAAACATTCGATTCAATATTGAACGCCACTCGATTGATTCGAGGGGCGTAGAACTGACCCCTCGGAACCAACAGCATGCGGTATCCTGCACGAGCCGCTGCCGTCGTCTTCTCAGCTACCTGCGTGACGTGACCGATCGTACCATCATTTTCCAATGTGCCGGTGATTGTGATTTCCTTGCTCAACGTATCTCCCTTGAGCAATGCCAGAAAACCGATAGTCAAACCGGCTTCTGCAGTTGAGCCTTCCTGGCTGAGCGGCCCGGCAAACGAGGCATACAGGGAGACGACACCGGTCGGACGGACCGACGGGGCGAGACGCCCTACCGCAAACCGGAACGCGCGGTGAATGGAGCCCATGCCGGCGCCTCTCACGGGCACTTGGCTCCTTCCCCATCGCAAGGCCAACGGGTCCGGCTGGTTCCCCTCGTCCCATTTCATCACGAAGGTGGGAAATCCTGCGTGATGGTCGATGGCGATCGTGAGGGAGATCGGCACTGTGACGGTTCGACTGGCGGAAGCTGCGGGGGCAAGCAGTAGCAGGAAGCCAATCAGGGACGTCATGACGACAGTAATTGTCGATGTGAACGACGGATGGATAGTGATTGTGCGCATGAATCAAGTCTAGATGAGGGTTGTCGATTGTCAAATGGAGGCCGGCCAACCCTCACGCACGCCCCTGGTCCCCGTCAGGCGCTGCTGGCATGAGTCAGGTAAACCGCGAAGATTACAGTATTCTTGTCGCTGCCCCTGCCGATTCCCTACTGAAAAATCCAGCCGGACGAATCACCGCAGTCTAGGATGTCTCTTGCACGATGCGCATGGTACTCTGAGACCGTTTTCATCACGACAGTGCGGTCACCAGGGTCGAGAAGGCGCGAGAAACATGCATGCCCATGTCTGAACAGCGCACGGTGGTCATCACCGGGGCCTCTTCGGGAATCGGAGCGGCCTGTGCGCGATATCTTGACGCACGCGGGTTCACGGTCTGGGCCGGCGTCCGGCGCAAGGAGGACGGAGAGGAGCTTGCACGTTTGAGTTCGACCCGTCTCCGTGTGCTCATGCTCGATGTGACGAGTGAGGGGTCGATCGCTGAGGCCGCCCGGATGCTCACGGACAGGCTTGGCGAGGCGGGGCTGTCAGGCCTGGTGAACAATGCCGGCATCTCCGTTGCAGGACCTATGGAACTGCTGCCCCTTTCTGACGTGCGCGCTCAATTCGAAGTCAATGTCATCGGCGTGCTGGCGATGACTCAGGCATTGTTGCCATTGTTGAGGAGAGGGCAGGGGCGTCTCGTCAATATCAGCTCGATTGCGGGAAGAGCGTCGACTCCGTTTCTCGGTGCCTACTGCGGCTCGAAGTTTGCGCTCGAGGCGATGAGCGACGCCTTGCGCTTGGAACTGGCACCATGGGGGATCGCGGTTTCCCTGGTGGAGCCAGGCGCGGTCCAGTCGCAGATCTGGGAACGTGCCTCCATGTCGGCCGACCATCTGCTTGGCGGCGTGGCGCCGGAACTGTTACGGCTCTACGAAGCACCGATCGCGCGTATGCGCGATGTGATGGCGAGGGCGGCTGCACGTGCGATCCCGGCCGATGTCGTTGCGCAGGCCGTGACCCATGCACTGACCGCCTCCCGTCCACAGGAACGGTATCTGGTGGGTAAAGATGCGCGGTTCAGGGCCTTGCTGAAATGGATCCTTTCCGATCGTGCGCATGATCGCCTGATTGCATGGTTCTTGGGATTGTCGCACCATGGGTAAGCAGTGACGATTTCCGAGACATGACCAGCCAGCTGTCCTATTTCCGGGGAGGGCGGCAGCATTTCGAACGGAGCAAACGGGGATGCGTCAATCACGTGGAAACATCTCATGTCTGAACCAGGGCTAGTGCGGTCTGCGGGTGGCGTTGTGCTACGGCAACAGGACGTCTTGCTGATTCGCGTGTCTGATCTGAAAGGCCGTGCGATCTGGTCATTCCCCAAGGGCCGGTTGGATGCCGGCGAGACTCCGGCCCAGGCCGCGATACGGGAGGTGTTGGAAGAAACAGGGTGGCGCTGCCGCATCGAGGCAGATCTGTCGACCACGGAATATTGGTTTCAACGAGAGGGCCGACGGTTCCGTAAAACGGTCGTATGGTTCAAGATGATCCCGATCGAACAAGCCGGTGTGCCTGACGGAGAAGTTGAGGATGTGCAGTGGGTGGAACGTCAGGAGGCACTCGCCCGTTTAAGTTATGCTTCGGATGTGGCCTTATTGTCTCTAGCCATGGCGCACCGACCCTCCGCTTCGTGACCTTCCGTTCTCCGTGATAGTGTCGGTGTGGAATGTTCCAGATTCCCTTGCGTCGCAGGAGGCCCGGTGCGGCCTGCTCGTCTTGACAAGCCTTTTTCCCTTTACTAGACTCGCGCGATGATGATCTTCTGTCTCGATCTGCAAGGTAGTGCCCGGTAACGCGCCTCACCCTCGCGCTCGGCATCATCGAACGAACGTCAGGCGACGGCACGGCCGGTATCAATCCTCAATCGTCGATGAGAGGGTCCGTCTGTGTATAGTCTGGCTCGCTTTTCCTTACTGGAAATGACCGAATGTTCGGCTGTGTTGCGCCAGCTCGGAGAGCATTCCCGGTCACTGCGGGATGTCGCCGAACGCACGGTGGACTATCTGTATTCCATCCTTGGAGATCCCCATACGGGGACGCGCGATTGTGTCTTGGTTCGCTGTTTCAGGACCATGGCTTATAGTCGTCTTGAGCCGCTGGTGCAGCAGATCGCCCGTGAAAAATTGGGCGGTCTCAGTCCCTCTCCGGACTTGAAGTGCTTCGCGTTGATCGCAACGGCTGGTGAACAGCCGGATTGGAATCGGGTTGAATTGTCACATCATTATCGGGTGATCCCGATGGTCAATGCCGATTTCGTCAAACAATTCCCGATGTTCTCCCAGCTCCTGCATCAGTTCGGTGTGCCCGCGGCTTTCGACGTGACCCCTCATGCCGAATGCCTGGTCGATCTCGAAGAGAAAACCTACAACGTCTTTTATGTGCCGGACGCCCTGGACAGTCCCTACGTACCCGTCCAGGAGGAGTTTGTCCGGAAGCATGGGGTGAAGTCAGTCCTGTGTTTCGGCGGCATGTTACCCTCGCGGGATTTGTTTGCCGTGATTTTGTTTTCGAAAACTGCGGTGCCCCGTGAGACGGCGACGCTGTGCAAGTCGTTGGCGCTCAGCATGAAGACCTCACTGCTGGCCTTCGATGAAAGGGCTGAAGAAGAGCCCGGAACGGAGAGGCGATCAGCAATGCCGGTCGGAGCGAGCCCGGACCGCGCGCTGACGGCCAGACAGCAATCCCGCATCGGGGTTGCCGAACAGTTGCTGCAGGTCTATGAAGACGCGGTTCGGACTCAATCGGCCGGCATTGCGCAAGCCCAGCAAGCGTTTCGGGACCGGGCCGATGCGCTGGAGCGATCCGAACGTGCATTGCATGAGCAGACTCGAATCGTGAACTCCATTCTGCGAAGTATGGGTGACGGCGTAGTAGTCACGGATGAAGGGGGCAGGTTAGTGGTCGCGAACCCGGCCATCGAGAGTATCCTGGGATTTTCCCCGGGGACCGTGCCTCCTATCGAATGGCCTCAGCACTATCAATTTTTCCATGCCGACATGGTGACCCCGTTTCAACGACACGAATGGCCGTTGGTCCGCGCGCTGGAGGGAGAGAAAATCGATTGGCTGGAAGTGTACATCCGGGCTTCGCACGATGCGCCAGGGCGCTGGATCAGCATCAATGCTCGATCGATGACGGACGATGACGGCACGGTGCGAGGGACCGTGGCGGTGTTTCATGACATCACCTGGCTCAAACGGGCGCAGGATGCCCTCTCTGAATCTGAAGACCGATTCCGTAGTGTAGTGGAGGGCGCGCGGGACATCATTTTCACCATTTCCGTGGATCGTACCGTGACCTCGCTCAATCCTGCCTTCGAGTCGGTCACCGCCTGGCCGCGTTCGCAATGGATCGGAGAGCCGTTAGTCGACCTCTTGCATCCTGACGACACCGGCTTTTGTCAGGATGTCGTGCAGGCCATACTCGAACGCGGGGCGCCGCTGACCTGTTCCATGCGAATTCGTATGAAATCCGGCGGGTACATTACGGGAGAATTCGTGGGAACTCCCCAAATCCTGCAGGGCCGGGTGGTCGGCGTGTTGGGTATCATCCGGGATGTCACGGAACGGCGGCGGATCGAAGACGCATTACGCATCAGCGAAGAACGGCTGCGGTCCATTGTTCAGTCGACGACTGATGCCATCGTGCTGGTGAATGTGCAGATGAAAGTGGCCTTCTGGAACAAAGGCGCGGAAGAGATTTTCGGCTATGGAGCCGAGGACATCATCGGGCAGCCGGCGACCACCTTCATACAAGGCCGGCATCATGAGCAGTTGGAACGTCATGTGCAGTACGTGCGATTGCTCCATGGCCCGCACCTGGCGAACAGGACCCTGGAACTGGTGGGGAGGCGAAAGGCCGGCAGCGAATTTCCGCTGGAGTTGAGTGTGACATCCTGGAAAGGGAAGGCGGATCTTTTTTTTACGATCATTATGCGCGATATTAGTGAACGGCGGTCAGCAGAACAGCAACTGGATCGCTTGCATCACCACAATCAGGTTGTGCTGAACTCCGCAGGCGAGGGGATCTACGGATTGGATCGTGACGGCCGCCTGACGTTTGTTAATCCGGCGGCAGCCAAAATGTTCGGTTGGGAGGCCCAGGCCCTGATCGGCCAATCGCTCCATGCCCTGGTGCAGGCGGCGGATTCCCGTGAGGTGCCGTTGGCGGATCAGGGATGTCCCATTGTGGAGACGATTACGAAAGGCGACCTGCGGGAACATGTGGATAGTACCTTCTGGAGAAAAGACGGAACCAGTTTTCCCGTTGAGTATGTCAGTACGCCGATTCACGAGCGGGGGGAGATCGTCGGGGCCGTGGTCGTGTTCAAAGATACGACAGAGCGCAAACGTGCGGAGGCGCAGTTGCAGGACTCATTGCGGCGGTTGCGAAAACTTTCGGGCCGGATGGAGGGAATTCGAGAGGAAGAGCGAGGACGCATCGCGCGTGAATTGCACGATGAACTGGGCGTCGGATTGACCTGCCTGAAGATCGATCTGTCTCGACTGGGCGGGCTGATCGGGGAACGTCTGACATCGCGGGACCGTGCCAAGGTGGACGAAAAAGTCCGGGGCATGAAAGAACAGATCGATAGCACGATCACTTCCGTCCAACGGATCGTGGCGGAATTGCGCCCCGGCGTGCTCGATGACCTGGGGCTGGTGGCGGCGATCGAATGGCAATGCCGTGACTTCCAACGGCGCACCGGGATGGTATGTTGCTGTACCGTCAGTCATGAAGATTTACGGGTGAACCCCGAGCATGCCACGGCGGTCTTCCGGATCTGTCAGGAGGCGCTGACCAATGTGACACGCCATGCTCATGCGACTGAGGTGCACGTGCGGTTGGACGACGAAGGCGTGGGGTTGATGTTGCAGGTGAAGGACAACGGCCGGGGCATTCCGCCTGATCGGCTGACTGGTGCCAAGTCGTTCGGCCTCTTAGGCATGCGTGAACGCGCCGGGTTGCTGGGCGGAGACGTACAGATCATTACCCGCGAAGGCGAAGGGACCACGATCCTGCTCCATTTGCCTCGGTGAGAAGGAGAGCTCTGGAATCATGGGAACGACAGTGCGAACAACAGCAGCGGTGCGGATTCTGGTCGTCGACGATCACCCCTCCTTCCGTCGCGGCGTAAAGGATATTCTCGAGGAAGGATTTGAAGGAGCACGGATGGCAGAGTGCGGGAACGCCCAGGAAATGCTCGATCACGTCCGCGATCATACCTATGATCTGGTGGTGATGGACATCAGTATGCCGGGAAGAAGCGGTCCCGAAGCGCTGAAGGAACTGAAGCAGCTTGCCCCGACGTTGCCGGTCTTGATCCTGAGTATGCATCCCGAGGACCAGTATGCCATTCGCATGTTCAAAGCGGGTGCGGCGGGATACTTGACCAAGGCGAGTGCGCCGGAAGAGTTGGTGCATGCCGCGAAAAAGGTGCTGGCCGGGGGGCAATATGTCAGTGCCTCCGTAGGAGAGGCCCTGGCGCTCACGGTCAGGAGTGGGGTCGATAAGTTGCCGCATGAGCGATTGTCGGATCGAGAGTACGAGGTTCTCTGCCTGATTGCCTCCGGGCAGACCGTTAGCGACATCGCCGAAAATATTCATCTCAGCGTAACGACGATCAGCACCTATCGGGCCAGAATTTTGGACAAGATGAGTCTAAAGAATAATGCGGAGTTGACCCGGTATGCCTTACAGCATGGCCTGGTCGTTTAATAGTCAAATGTCGTCGAATAAACCATGACAGAGTCATGGGTAAATATGTGACATCGGAATCCGACACCTGCTGATAGTCCCTCCCTCGCGCCCACTGTATTGTCCCCTCATGCAGCATCCTGGATCTCAAGCGGGTCGAGCCTCCCGGTCGTTTGTCAGGCTGTCCTTGGAAGTGGATCATCCGAGCGTTTCCTCCTGGTTCGTTCGGTCTGGATCCTTTTAGGTCGACGCCCGCCCTTTCCAGGCTTTTGCGAGTTTGCATGGTGGAGCCCGCTCAAGGAACATCGGCTCCGACATGTGATGGCCATTATTAATGGACATTCGGACCGGCCGGAAAGGGGGCATGTATGGTGCGACTGACAAATCTCAGGGACAGAAGTCCCGCCAAACGCCCGAAGGTTGCCGTGGTTCATGAAGACGTATCGACGGGCTTTCGCTTTGCTGATTGGTTCGCCCAGCGCGGATATCAACCCACGCTGACATCGATGGTGCCGCAACTGGAGCGCAACCTGTTGGAACTCCACCCCGACGTCATTGTGGTCGGCTTGTCCGGCATGCCCACGCTGCTTCACAGCACCGTGCCCCGTCTCAGAACCACCTGTCCGCATGTGCCGATTATCGCGGTTGTGGAGGAAGGCCTGACGGATTGGCGGCCCGGCCCTGATTCAGATTTGATCAACACACTTGGTGCAGGGGTCTTCATGTGCCGCTCTCTTGACCCGTTGGCGGCCCAGTAGGATTCGTTTTTCCGTACGAAGTTATTCGATTCACATGGAATGAAAGCGGGACGATGGAGCGATCGTCGCATAGTGACCAGCTGGTGGAGTGAGAAAGGAGCCGTATGGTGTCGAAACCGAAGGTCTTACTCGTTGAGGACGATGAAACGATCGCCACTGCACTCCGTTCTGCGATGGAAAACGAGTGCACGATACTTATCAGTGGACGAGCTCAGGTTTCTGAGACCGCGGGACAGGAACCAGAACCGCTCGTCACGTTGGTGGACCTGGAGTCCCCATCTTGCCCGGACCCTGAAGAGGGCCTCCGCATCCTGCGAGAGAGGCAGCGGGCAGGGCATAGCGGAAAACTTATTGTCTATACCGGCAGCCCTGATCGTCGCGTGGCCATTCAGGCTGTCCGCCATGGAGCCGCTGAAATCCTTTCCAAACCGCTGGACATGACGCTCCTCAAAGAAATCATGAGGCGGGCCCTGCGAATGGCCGATCTGGAACAGGAAGCGCGCGCAGGCCAAACCGCAAGCCATCATGAAGAAGTTGCAGGGATGCTGGGCACCAGTTCGAGCATTCACCGGATTTTTGAGGCGATCAGGAAGGTCTCGACGAACGACGCACCGATATTGATTACAGGCGAAAGCGGAACGGGCAAGGAACTGACCGCAAAGGCGATTCACGAACGAGGCTCACGCAAACGGGCGCCGTTCATTACCATCAATTGCGGGGCGATTCCTGAGAGCCTCCTGGAAGCGGAAATGTTTGGTGACGAGCGGAGTGTTTCTCCGGCAGTTGAGGGTCGGACAAAGGGAAAGGTCGAACTCGCTGATGGGGGAACCCTGTTTCTGGACGACGTGGGAGAGCTGCCCCTGTTGCTACAGGGCAAAGTGCTGCGGTTGTTACAGGACCGCACGTTTGAGCGAAGCGGCGGCCGGCAGCGCCATGAAGTGAACGTCCGCGTCATTGCGGCCACCAAGGTGAACCTTCAGGAATCCATTGAGAAGGGTACATTTCGAGAGGATCTCTACCATCGGCTTGGAGTGGTGCATATCAACGTACCCCCTTTACGGGAACGAGGCGAAGACACCGTGCATATCGCCACAGCCTTTCTTCGCCATGCCTCGGCTCATCACGGCAAGTCCATTCATGGATTCACCCGGGAAGCCTTGGAGGCAATGCAGCTCTACTCATGGCCAGGGAATGTTCGAGAATTGTCCGAGAGGGTTGGGCGCGCCGTGGTGATGGCGGCAGGCACTCACATCAGACCCGCAGATCTGGACATACCTTGCCAGCTCGCGCACCAGAATCAGGGATCGATTTCTCTCAAAATCAACCAGCAGCGAATCGAGACTGACCTCATCATGAAGGCGTTCACGCTCTCCCATGGGAACCTGAGTCGCGCCGCTCACGAACTCGGGATCAGTCGCTCCACTCTCTATCGACGCCTGCGTCAATATGGCATGGATCGTACGCTTGATGCGCGCAGGATCCCCGGTGTCTCACCCCGAGCCTGGATGGCTGATCACTGAGAGGGAGATGGGTTGCAGGTTGAACCGTAAGGTTTTGATAACCTGTACGACCGGCGAAGCGAAAAGTGTAAAATGGTTGACCGTTTCACAGGTATTTGTTAAGTACTAGCTTCCATATACAGGACCATCCTCGTGCGTTCCGAGGCGTTGGGAGGAGATCCCCTGATGGATCTCCCTGAGACGCATCTCCTTGAGAAACATTTTCAAAGGAAGGGTGGGCGACCGGCCCATCTGCGTCCTGTCGCTTCCGTTTCGGATGGACGCCCTGACGAACAGGCCGTCGTCCGAAACCAACGTAGGAGAACAGCAATGTCATCTGAGGCCCCATTCCTCTGGACTCGACGAGATCTTTTGCGCACCAGCGCGGTGGGAATGGCGCTGGCGGCCGTACGTCTGGCCCTTCCGCTCGATACCTGGGCGGCGCGGCTCCCCGAAGGCCGCGTGAGTCTTTACAACCTCCAGACGGACGAACGATTGTCCGTCACATACCGAACCGAAAGCGGCACCTATGATCAAGGGGCGCTGAACGATCTCAACCATCTCCTGAGGTGCCATCACACCAATGAATCGACCATTATGGACGTGCGGCTCATTGAGTTCGTGAGTCTGGTCCAACGCCGGATCGGCGGTCGTCGCGATGTGCACATCGTATCCGGCTATCGTTCGCCAGAATACAACGAGCAGTTGATCAGAATGGGCACTCGTGCGGCCCGCAATAGTTACCACGTGTTAGGCCAGGCCATGGACGTGCAGATGCCCGGTGTGCCACTGCGTACCCTCCGTGAGGTCGCATTGCGATATAGATGCGGAGGCGTGGGCTACTATCCGCGCGGCAAGTTTGTCCACCTTGATTCCGGTCCGTTTCGATATTGGTAATCCGCACAGTCGGCTCCTCTGGCTCTTCCTCGATCGAGTGCTCTCCCTCCGCCGGCCCCGGCTGAACCATGATGTGAGTAGCACCATTGCGTAGAAGGGATTCCTTCCTGGTATTTGCATGACACCCTCGCATTCGCGTGGTAGGGTGGTTTCGCCCGGTCGGCAATAGAAGCGCTTGACGGTGAGATGTGCGAGCAAGGAGTAACGAGCATGGTGGTATCACAGGGAGATGTCGTCTCGGTCGAATACACTATCCGGTTGTCGGACGACCGCGTCATCGAGACGACCGTGGGCGATTCACCTTTGACCTATACCCATGGTCACAATGAAATTTTGCGGGGGCTGGAGGCGGGCCTCGATGGGATGGCGATTGGCGCGTCTAAGAGCGTTACCGTTCAACCGGTGGACGCCTATGGGGAGATCCATCAGGAAGGTTTCTTCGAGGTGCAGCGGAACCGGGTCCCGCAGGAGGCTCAACGCATAGGCGTGAAACTAGAAGCAACGGCGCCGGATGGTAGGACGGTATTTCCGTATGTCGCTGAAATCAAACCGGAGGTCATCGTCCTGAATCTTAACCACCCGCTTGCCGGGCAAGTTTTGCGATTCGATGTCCGCATTGTGGACATCAGGCGGAGCGATCAGCAGCTTGTCACGGGAATCTCGGATGGGCGGCTGGAAGCGCGTTAACCCACCAGGTCCGGGTTCATCCTGGCCATCGATTGGACGGAAGTGGCCTTAATTTCATTGTAGACGATGGCACGACCGGCTTGACGCAAGCGGCTGAAGATTCCCTCCACTACGACATAGTCGCCTTCACGTACGTCTGCTTTGCCAAGCCCCACAACCTTAACTGTTCCGGCGCTGTCCTGCAGCAGGAAACCGAAGGCGGGATGTCCGTCCCGATTGGTCGCGAGTTGAAAACTCGTCACGCGCCCGCTCACCGTCACCGATTGATGATCATAATGGTCGGGATGGGCGAGGAGTTCCGTGACTTCCACCATTGCGGAGGCAGAAATGGGCAGGGGATGAAGCACCCATCCTACGAGGGCCCACATGCCGAGCACGAGCATGGTATGGACACATTTCGATTGAAGACTATCCTGGGCGGTGGTCCGCGACATCATCAACCAATTATACAAAATTCACCTCGAGCTGAGAAGGCAGTCCTGAAAAAAACCTCAGAAGCCGGATGGCTTCCACCATCGCGGGGCGGCGTCAACTCGCCAGCCCACAATGCTCACGAGGAAATTACCATGTCATCGCTGGAGATCGTTGTGCAGCTCGCCCATGAAGCTGTTCAGCACATGTTGTTTCATTTGACCGACTTCCTCTTCGGTCGGCTGACCTGCTTGATCGGTGAGCTCTAACGCCTCTTTCGCCACCGGCGCAGTGCGACTCAGCAATACTTCTTCAAGCGCCTCAGGGCTCTGGTCGATTTCCGAGAGCGTCGCCATCAGTCGCTGCAAGCCGAAAAGCGACCGGGTATTCTCCGAGTGCACGGCATTGGAGCTGGCTCCGTGGACCAGCGAGAGCCAGAATTTCGCTTCGAGATCCTCGCCCAGTGTTCCCCAGACAAATGCGCTGAGCTTTTCCAGCAGGGCCTGCTCGGTACGCTCTAACCCGTCGTAGAGTGCAACGGATCGTTCCACCGGACGTTCACTGAGGACAGCCAGTGTTTCCTTCCAAAGGTCGAGCGACGCAGTGGCGGGCAAGGTCTTTGTCGAATCGCGTTGCAGCGCGGTCTGGATGGATTGTAAATATTGGTGGAGATGTTTGACTTTTCGGCCGGCAAGACTCCCGGCGGGAATTCCCCAAATATGCCCTATTTCGTGATCCTGCAACGGGGCAGCGTTCAGTGACTTCCACTCCCGTTCAGAGAGCTCGAACCGCTTGCGGTACTTGTCGAGCAGGCGGAGTTGCGTTTGTATTTCGAGCCCCAGCCTGGCTTCCTGGTACGCCTCGGCAGAGATATCGTTTTCATCCCAGCGCCGATCGAGGAGTCGAATGGCCGGTTTGGGGACGGCCGCGCGGGCCTGTTGCTTGATTATGTCGATGGCCTCCGGGGTGACCTTGTACCGCGATTGCAGAAGCGCTATCGCCGAACGAACCATCCCCTCGGCGAGGGCGGTCATGCCCTTCATACCTTCCATTTGAAGCCAGAGCCGTTCCCTCCGCAACCGGACTCGACGGCGATACTCGTCCCGGCGGCTGGTGACATCGCGCAAAGCATCCTGCTTTACCACCTGGTGCAGCGGCTTGGAGCCAGCGACACAACGAGGATCGGGACGGTCCGCTGCAATGTGAGTGATCTCTTCCGGAGTGATATCGAAATGCTGCAGCAACAGGAGCTTGAGCATGATCCGACCCTGGATAGCGGATTGTTCGATGGTCGTAGCGATGAGTTCCGGCGTGAGCAAAGCAGACATGGTGTGGGACCTCGTGCGATGTAAAAGGTTCGCTTAGGCCGTGCCCTGATGGCTGTTCTCAAGGTAGACCGCGACATATTCCCGAATTTCCTGGATGCTGCCGCTTATGAACATTTCTCGCGGAATCTCGACGCGCACCAATTTCGCAGGGTCGACCCCTCGATCGATTGCGTATTCTTCGTCGATGTACAGAGTCACCGAACCGTCGGGAAAGCGGATCGCATAGACCGCATTGTTTTCAGCCATGGGAGCTGCTCCGTCTGAGTTGTGGATGGTAGAGATAATAGAGGTAACACAGGCTCAACCTGGCTGTCAAAATGAAGCCTGCGGCCCGCCGACGCTGGAGGCAGGAGCAAAATCAGAGAGCGCCGGCATGGCTCCTGGCAGGAAACATGCTGGCCAGACCTGCAGCGTGACGCGACTGAATGGGAGAGAAGCGAGCCTCACGGTCGCCCACGAGGTCGAACGCAACGCGGCCTCCGGTCTTGGACCGAAGGCCGCGGAATGACACCGGCTGAAATATCTTTTACCCACCCAGGGTGTCGAGGGCTTCCTTCAAACTCTTGCGGATACAGGTGAAAATGGGCGTATCACGCAAGGTATAGCGGCTGCCTTCAGTTTCGCGCAAGGCCATGACAAGGTCGAGGAAGTCTTCGGGCTTATCACTTTCGAACGCGACGACCCATTCCTGGTCGTCAAGACCAAAGGAGTACGTGGTATTGAGCTTGACCGAGGGGAATCGATGACCGACCTCGATGTGTTCGTCCATCATGCCCTGCCGCGCGGCCTTGGTGAGCAGGAACCATTCGCGGGTTTTGACGAACGGGTAGACAAAGATGTACTTGGCCTTGCCCGGGACCACGGTCAGCCGCTTACTTTCCTGATTTTCGTGCGTGTGGTGGTCGACGTAGATGGATCGTTTGGTGATGGCCAAGTAGGAATAGGGATTCATGATGTATTTCCCCAAACCGGAGGCCATGATTTTGGTGCTCATCTCCTGGAACAGTTCGAGTTCATAGCTGATACGCCAGAGCATGAGATCACAGTCGCCTCGAATACCGACTGTCGTATAGGCGATCACAAGGACCTTGCCCTGGTATTCTTCCACGGCCCGGAGGAATTCCTGTTTGCCGCGCGTGCGTTCATCTTCGGGGAGTCGCCGCCAAGCTGGATCGATCTTATAGAAGGTAAAATTGACGTATTGGCGGCGGGGTGGTTGTTCGGGGCTGGACATGACGAACCCTCCAGGCAAGTTCTTGATAATGTAAAAGAATAAGAGTTAGAGTGTTTAGCATTTCATCTCGCGGGCTGTCAACAGAGCCGCAGTTGAGGACTGTGAAGTGATCGACCAAAACCAAGTTAACACCCGGGTCAGCATGAGGGGGCTCCGACGATTGTCCGCCGGAGCATGCCTTCTATCCAGTCTGACGGTGCTGGTGAATGTCATGATGGGCGGGCCCTCGCACGCGATCGAGATCCAGCCGACCGCTGAACAAATTCAGGCTACTGTCGAGCGAGGAAAGGCGACGGCCCAACAGCGCTTGTCTCCGGATCAGCTTCATACCGCGTTTGGCTCTAAGGAAGACCTCGCGCCCCATGGGTTCATTATGACCAAGCTGGGGAGTCTCCTTGTCATGGCTAATCATCTGGCTTTGCGGAAGCTCTCGCCGACCGACCAGGACATTACCCAAGTCATGGCCAACGAGCTTCTTCTGGTGAATGTCGTGATCTTTGGTGACCGGGTGAATTTCGCCGCCGATAGTTATGTGGTTATGGAGCAGGCCGGCAGGACGGTGAAACCCGCGACGGTGCGGTTCGATGCGCGGGGTGATCGGACGGCACTCTGGCCGCAGCAGCCGGCCTACCGGGCCAAAGTCATCGCGCAATTTCCCTATGCCGAGCTTGACCCGCGAGCGCCGACTACCCTGACCGTTTTTCCTTCCACGGGGGGACAGGTCACCTTCCATCTCGACTTCGCTCATATCGAATGACCGCGCCTGTCCTACTCCGGTCCCAGCTAGAAATGTTGAAAAGGTTTCGACCTTCATGAGCCAGCCGGGAATCTGGGCCGCTGAAACCATTGCCATCGGATCGGAGCTTCTGCTCGGTGGCCGTCTCGACACCAATTCATTTTTCATCGCCGAACAATTGGCGGCCTATGGCATAGAACTCCGGTACAAGACCGTGGTGGGTGACCATCTGCCTGACATCGTGACGGCGTTGAGAGCCGCAGTGCGACGATCCCGTGTGGTGATGATCACGGGCGGGCTGGGCCCGACAGTGGATGACCTCACGCGCCAAGCCGTCGCGCGAGCCACCGGGCGCAGACTGGTTCGCCGCAAGGCGGCGCTGGACGAAATGGTGGCGCGCTTGGCCGAGTGGGGGCGTACTCCCAACAAGTCGCAGTTCCGGCAAGCCATGATTCCCTCCGGCGCGGATGTGTTGTCGAACCCGGTGGGCACGGCCCCCGGATTTGCGCTCACTTGGAAAGGATCGTTTCTCGCGGCCTTGCCGGGTGTACCGCGTGAAATGGAGCCGATGGTCAGACAGTCAGTAGTGCCAGGGTTGCAGGCATGGCTGCAGGCACAGAAGGCCGGAAGTAGGATGCCCATGATCCGGCGGGTGCTCCACACCTCCGGTGTGCCGGAGTCCATCGTGGATCAGCGCCTTGTCGGGCTCCTTCCAGAAAATAGTCCGATTCAACTCGGCATCTACGCCTCTCCAATAGAGATTATGGTTTCGTTAACCGGACCCGCGGGAATCAATGGGCCGGCGGTCGAGGGTATCGACCAGTTGTTCAATGAAGCACGGACACGCCTGCGCGACATTCTATATGGAGAAGGAGACGATACGATGGAGTCGGTGGTCGGCCGGCTGCTCGGCCAACAAAAACTGACCCTCGCCGTGGCCGAATCCTGCACCGGTGGATTGATTGGCCACCGGTTAACACAGGTCCCCGGCTCGTCAGCCTATCTGGATCGGGTGGCGGTCACCTATAGCAATCGCGCGAAGATTGAGATGCTAGGAGTGCCATCGCCCATTATCGATCGGTATGGAGCAGTCAGTGCAGAGGTTGCCGCAGCGATGGCCCGCGGTATCCGTGAACGAAGCGGGGCTTCCATCGGGTTGAGCGTCACAGGTATCGCCGGCCCAGGCGGCGCGACCGACACCAAACCTGTGGGGTTGGTGTATGTAGGCCTGGACGGTGGCCCGAAGGACGCGTGTACGAAGGAGTTCCGTTTTCATGGCGGAGATCGCAATGTTATCAAGCAAAAATCTTCCCAAGCTGCCCTCGATCTGCTCCGCCGCTGGTTGACTCAAAGAGCTCAGGAATGATCCGCGCGTTTCTCGCAATCCAATTGTCCTCGGATTTGCGGGATGCTTTGGCCACGATTCAAGATGAAGTCAAACGGAGACTCGAGCCGGGGTGTGGTCGCCAGGTGAAGATCAATTGGGTTCGGCCTTCCTCAGCCCACCTCACCCTTAAATTCCTTGGCGACATTCCTCATGAATCGGTCGAACCCCTCCGTGCCATGATTGAGCAGGCTGTGGCTGGGCACCGGACCCTATCGATTCCCTGCACGCGGATCGGTGTCTTTCCGCGCCCGCAGCAACCGCGCGTGTTGTGGGTCGGACCGTCCGAGAGCTGGGAACAAGGTCAGGAGGGACAACGGCTCCTGTCCTTGCATTGCGCGATTGAGGATAGTTGCGAGGCAGCGGGCTTCCAGTCGGAGGGGCGCCTGTTCACTGCCCACGTGACTCTTGCGCGAATCAAAGAAGGCGAGCGACAGGTCGGGCAGGCTTTGCTTCAGAGCGGCTTGCTGGATCGACCGACGGCAGCCAGCCTGCTTTCGGTATCCACGATTGTGCTGGTTAAAAGCGAACTCCGCCCGACCGGGTCGGTCTATACGAATCTCTGGGAAGTCCGGATCGGCGACGCTTGACCTGGGTCGGCTCAAGGTTTCCAGACGTAGGGACCAGGACTTTGTAAGGGACAATGGGAGGTACAGGTACTAGAGGGGCGCGCGGGCGCGGGCTGTACGACACACCCTGACAATACACAGGCAAAGCGCACCCGAATGAGGACATTCCTGCGGCAAGGCGTCCGGGAACTGCCTCCGTATCGTCAGTGCGACATGAATCAATTCCATGTGTTCACCTTACCGCCCGGCCACACACTCCTGACTGGTCTCCAAATCGGCGAGTTCAGCAGCATCCTTCTGTTCCAGAGCCAGTTGGATTCCTGCATAGACCCTGGCCGCGGCGACGGACCAAGTGGGATTGAACGGCTCCCCTCGGAATGCCGCTTCGGCAGCCTTCCTCTCATCGTGAGTCAAGGCGCGTGGGCG
The DNA here is from genome assembly GCA_963846575.1 of uncultured Nitrospiraceae bacterium. GTDB lineage: Bacteria > Nitrospirota > Nitrospiria > Nitrospirales > Nitrospiraceae > Nitrospira_A. Next base: position 1,041,055 of record CAWJWJ010000002.1, read on the forward strand.
TTCTGTTGGGAGGTCTTTCGCCGTGACCTCTTCGCTGATTTCATTGGCCCGTAATTCCTGTTCCATGAGGTATCTCCTTATGACTCGTCATCGTCCGCCTGGCGGATGATGCGGGTCATGTCAAGCCGAGGTTGACACTGGTTCGAGTCTCGTTCGCTCATGTCAGCATACCGCACGTTATGCGAATTGGGACAGTGCCAGGCTGTTATTCATCACATTGCCCGTCTCTCATGTTCCATTTTCCTACACGTAACGGCCCGAGTGGTCTCGAAAAGCCCCTAGGGTGGCGGTAATTTGACCCTGGTGGTCCTTTTCAGTCCGCTAGGGTCCCGTTCACGTGACAACTATCTGGAATTCCATCAATACAGGGCATTTGACCCGTCCGCACGCTTTCCGAAGCTGTGATGGCGATGTGGGGGAAGCCCACACTCGGGTCAAAAAGGAATGATCGATTCCCCATCAACCCGGGGTGTCTGCCGCCGGGGCGGGACCGGCGGGCTTTTCGTCTTTTCGGATGGTGCTCCTGAGAAGCACCCACCCCCCAACTCCGGCCACAAGGGATGCCAGCAAGATGCTGATTTTGGCTAGCTCTAAGATCGCTCCTTCACCGAATGCCAAGTTCGCGATGAAGAGCGACATGGTGAACCCCACGCCGGCCAGCATGGAGACGCCGAGGATGTGGCGCCACGACGTGTTGTCGGGCAGATCCGCGATGCCTAAGCGGACGCAGATCCATAGAGCGAGCATGATGCCCGTCGGCTTCCCGATCAACAACCCCGCCAGGATGCCGAGAGAGGCTGCTTCCTGAAACAATGTCATCGGGTCGACGTGCAGCAGGACGCCAGCGTTAGCCAAGGCGAAGAGCGGCATGACGCCGAGTGACACCCAAGGTTGAAGCGCATGTTCCAGTCGCTGAAGAGGGGTTTGCGCGAGCGCGGTGGAGACTTCGAGCGCTTGTGAGGCGTCCGCTTTTTTTGGATCGGCGAGCACCCCGTCGCCCTCCGGATTCGACTGTCTCAGAGTGTCGAGAAAGTGTTGTCCTTTTTCGATCAGCTCCGAAGGGGTCAGCCGCGCCCGCGCCGGAATCGTCATGGCCGCCACGACACCGGCTACGGTCGCATGTACGCCGGAGAGAAGAAAGGCCAGCCAGAGGCCGCCAATGCCCAAAACCGAGTACACCAACGGGTGCCGGACGCCGGCAATATTTGCTCCCACCAGGGCGGCCAGGAAGCCCAGACCGACGGTCAAGCTCGTCAGTGAAATATCGGACGTATAGAACAATGCAATGACGAGCACGGCCCCAAGATCATCGGCGATAGCGAGACTGATCAGAAAAATCTTCAACGACCAAGGTACTCGCTTGCCGAGCAGTGCCAGGATACCGACGGCGAATGCAATGTCGGTCGCCATTGGAATACCCCAGCCGGGCTGGGCGGCGCTGTTCCAACTAAAGAAGAGGTAACAGGCCGCGGGGGCGACCATCCCCCCGACAGCTCCTGCGATGGGCAGAATCGCCTGCCGTGGCTTGGCCAATTCTCCGACGAGAAGTTCCCGTTTGATTTCCAGTCCGACCACGAAAAAGAACATGGCCATGAGCCCGTCGTTGATCCACAGCCGCATTGGTTTCGCGAGAATGAAGTCTCCGATGCCGATGCTGACGGGAATCTGCCAGAGTTCGTGATAGGACTTGCTCCATGGGGAGTTCATCCATGCGAGGGCCACCACCGTAGAGAGCAGTAGAACGATCCCACCCGCCGCTTCATTGTGAATGAAGGTCCGGATGGGTTCCAACGCCTTCTGGATTGGAGGGTTGATCTCGGAGCTGCTGGCATGCCTGAGCGAATCCATATCTCCTCAAAATGTACTGCTGACAGACCGAGACGTTCGGACCGACTGGTTCTCACGACGGGGCATGCTCGATGAGCCCGGGCCGATGTTCGTCGGCGAGTGGATCACAGGATGCGGACGGGGAGAGGGAAATCCATGAAAGCCGTCCACAATCCTCGTACTAGTAGATAGGCACAACTGCCTGCTGGATGCCTCGATCACAGGTCGAGCCGAAGCTGTCCTATAACAGAGCGGAATCCGGGAGGACCAGGAACCCGCCAGGCATGTGAAACACCCTGACATATATTGCGGGACTCTCCCGCGCGGTCGCTACCAATGTGGGCTGCTCGCGGTGGTTTCCTGAGTAGACTCTGAGGTATCGGGCCTCTTTTGGTTCACCCACGGGCCGTTAGGGCAGTCGCGATCAAGGCGAGATATCCCATCATGTATCGATTCGAGAGCATGAGGGACGCGCTCCGGATGGTAGATGTGAAGTCGTCCAGAGACCGGCACTTATCCGGCTTCCTCAGAGACCTGCTGGTCATCGTGACGGGTCGTTTCCCTTGAATACTCTTCGTTCGCAGGCGCATCCTTGAAGGTCCGGACGCTCGCAGACAGCAGGGGATGCCCTGTCCGGCCACTTCAAGAATGCCCCTCTGCGACTCCATCCCAGGAATTCTGTGCTTCCCTCGCGGGACCACCCTCACAGGGTCCCTCTCCCGTTCACGATTAACAACGAGATTATCTGTCCTGCTCGGCCCGCGAGACATCGATGACAGTATTGTTCGTATCGATCAACAGCGTTAAACTTTCGCCCTTTTTAAAGGCGCTCAGCCGATCCTCGACAAAGGGACGCACGGGATAAGTCCACTTGGTGCCTGCCGAAGTCTCGATCGTGATCTTGCCCTCCTCCAAAGGATCGAAGACCATGCCATTGATCCTGGTATGGGGAGATTTGGGATTGGACATGCGTTGATACTCGTGCGTCGCCTGATCTACCGCTGCCTCGCTTCCAAACGTGACATCTACGATTTTTCCGGTCTCATCCGCCAGAAACACGGCATCCACTCCCACCGGCATTGAAGCCATTTTGCTACGCGCGAGGGGGCGCAATGAATAGTTCACCGTTTCTCCAGCCTTGGTCTTGATGACGACGTGTTCTTGCCCGACGGGCATCTGTTGGTCGATGACCCCGCGAATCACCTGATGATGTCCTTCAATATGTCCGAGTGGGTGGAAGTCCACGAGCACATGTTGCGCATTAAACACCATCTTGATCTTGTCTCCCGCCTTGATCTCCAAGCCTTTTTCCTTCGCCTGCTCAAGAGGCAGGAATCGCGGCTGCAAGGAGTCAGGATAATCCACCTTGATCTGATCGCCCTTGATCGATTCCACGGTTCCGATAACTACCCGGCTGCCGGACAGGAGCTGCTGTCCTTCCGATTCCATAACAGGCCGGTACTGCCGGTCGGTCGAAGATACCGTGGCTAATTTTCCCACTTGCGCCTTGTCATAGGCTCGTCCATCAGCCTGCTGCCGAGAACCGCCTTGTGAAGCGGTACAGGCAGCCGTCAACGTCACGAGGAACCCCAGGCACAGGATCATCACGCGGCCTCGCGGGTTTGTTACCTCTCCATTACCAAACCAGTGACGCTCGTCGATCGCTCCTTTTGCAGGTCCCTTCCTGGTCATATTGCTCCTCCTTGTTTCCTCTGCTGACTGAATCATGTTTGCTCGTCTGAATCGATTGGCCCAGCTGTGTTCAACGATGTATTTAACGTCTGATGACGCCCAAAATTCATTCTGTGCTGGATTGACAGAGTCTGGTACTAGGGAATTCCCGCAGAGCGGTCTCCTGCTCGCAGCTCCCTCTGCCGTGAGAGTTCTACAAGCGCTCTAGAGAGATTGCCAGTTCACGCGCCTCCCATCAAAAACTTAAAGTTTGAATCAGTAGGGGACGGAACGACCGGCGATTGACGGTCGTTCTCAGTTAGGGGGATTCGGACCTATCACCCAGAAAGGAGGAATGACGTGAACACAGTGAGACAGATTCTCCAACCCAGGGGAGCCGTGATTGCGTGCGTCGCGCTAGGGAGCCTCGTCGTGGCCGGCCAGGTGGAAATGACACAAGGCGAGGAGGGTACGCGCCTTGGTGCGATGCAGTCAGGAACTTCCGACTATGAGGTCAAGTCGAGAATTGAGAAACGCCTGCGGCTCGAAGACGATGTTCAATGGAACGATTTGTCGATCCAGGTGCATGACGGTCGCGCGGTTATCCAGGGCATCGTCAGCACAGTGGAAGGCAAGGCTTTGGCAACCAAACTGGCCTCGACGGTGCCGGGTGTCACGCAACTGGAGAACCGCATCATTGTCGATCCTCGGTTGTTGCGTCCGGATCCGGAGGGGATCACTCATTCGCATATCGAGACGACGAGTCGCGATCGTGTGCTCGAAGCGGCTGAGCCTTTGAAAGACCAACAGATCATGCCTTGATCGAAGATGTTTTGCAATGGAGTTACGTTATGCAATGGAGATTAGACTGTCGTCCATCCATCATCGTGGCGTTTGCCGGAATACTCCCCACCTGTCTAATGGATGCCGGCCTCGCCTCGGCGCAAGACCTTCGCGACCGTGACATTAATTTTGCCGTGGAGCGAAGCCTGTTTGGCGACAACATGATTTCGCATGACAGCATTGACGTGTCCACGACACGGGGAATCGTCACCCTCACCGGGACGGTTCCGACCCTTTTCGCCACCGAGCAGGCCGTTCGTCACGCTCAGTCGATCAAGGGGGTTCGTGCAGTGGTGAATAATATGGAAGTGCGCAGCAGGCAGCGGACGGATGGAGAAGTGGCCCAGGATGTCTCGAAGGCCCTGGTGGTCGATCCCGCCACAGACTCGTTTGACTTGACCGCGACCGCCTCGAACGGAGTGGTGACGCTTAAGGGCACGGTCCACTCCTGGGCCGAGAAAGAATTGGCCCAATCGGTGATCAAGGGAGTCAAAGGAGTCAAGGGCATCCGGAACGATGTCCAGGTAAACCCGAGGATGGACCGGGCCGATGATGAGATCAAAGCCGATATTGAACAGCGGTTCAGCAGCGACGTGTATCTGGTAGACGACGTCTTGGAGGTGGAGGTGAAGGAGCGGGTCGTCGCGCTCAGCGGGACCGTTGGGAGTGCGCTGGAGAAGTCGCGTGCGGCGACGCAGGCTTATGTGCTCGGCGTGAAGTCGGTCGACGATGAAAAAGTGACCGTCGAGACGGGCCACCGCGCGCGCCGCACGCAATATCCGGACAGGACGGATGCACAAATCAAGCGTGCCGTCAAAGATGCGTTCCTCTATGACCCGCACGTCTGGTCTTTCGAGCCGGAAGTCAGGGTGCATCAGGGCAGCGTCATGCTCTCGGGCATCGTTGGCAATCTAAAAGCCAAAATGGCGGCAGAAGAAGATGCCAACAACACGGTCGGAGTCAGAGTCGTCAAAAACTATCTCAAGGTCAGACCTTCTGTGCAGTCTTCGGATGAGAGCCTGGCGGCCGATGTCCGGTCGGCTTTGGGGCGCGACCCTTTCGTCGATCGCGACCAGATCACGGCGAGTTTGCAAGATGGCACGGTCTGGCTCTATGGGAGCGTGGACTCCTATGCCGAGAAATGGCACGCAGAGGATGTGGTTTCCGGCGTGAAGGGCGTCACGGCAGTGAAGAATCATCTTGCCGTGCAAAACGATTGGACGTGGGCACGCGACTGGGAAATCCAGGCGGAGATCGAAGACGAATTGTGGTGGAGCCCGTTTGTCAATGAGGAGCAGGTGCGGGTTTCGGTGGTCGATGGTATTGCCACGTTGAAGGGCACCGTCGATAGCTGGTGGGAGCGAAAGATGGCCGCTGAGAATGCGTTCGAAGGCGGGGCCAAGAGCGTCCGGAACCATCTCGCGGTGGCTGCTAATTGATACGTAGGGTGAACATTTCTCCGAGTGTGTGGATGGGCAGGGAATACATCCTATGCGGTAGGGCACAGCCCTATTTCGACAATCGCAATACACACGCACTAGACAAAGGAGGGACAAGCCATGAAATTAGTCAATGCCGGCACTCGATTCGGGGCAGGAGTCTTACTGTTGTGCGGCAGCGCAGCGGTCAATATGGGAGACCTTTCGGCGGAAGCACAGGCCGCTCCATGGTTGGCGCCGGCTGCAGATGAACATGTGACGGCTCAGTGGGTGCAGGACGTGGCACAAGAGCTGAGCCGGGAGCGAAACCGGCAGGTTCTGATTAACACTCCGTCCGGACATCCGCAAGCGACGATTCTCGGGTATTTGAATGATGCGGCGGACGCCCTGGAGGCGCATCAGGAACGGTCTGCCAAGGACCTGATTCGTCGGGCTCTTGGGGTCCTGGAAGAAGGCGTGGAATACGGATGGCTTTCCGACTCGGATATCAGACCGATCAAGCGCACTATCTTGTCCAGTTTTAACCGGGCCATGCGGGACGGTATGAAGGGCCAGGCGGACCAGGGTGATGACCCAGCAGCGAGCAGGACAGGAGAACGTTGGACCGGTTACACGCAAAACCGACCGTTAGGGTTGACCGAGCGTTTGGACGTCGACCGGCGCTCACGACAAGGGGGCCAGCGGAGCCAAGCGTCATACGAGGGACGGTCTGACGACCGCGACCGACAGCGAGAAAACGACCGGAGTCGTGGCCGCGATCACCAAGCGCGAGGTGAGCGCGGCGGGACCTCCCGTTACTATACCGACGACTTCTATTATCCCGACGACGCCGCCAGGCCATCACGCCAAGGGGATGGCCGTCGAGAGGCCACCGATCCCAGAATCTCGCAGGACCGGGCCCAGCATCAACGAGGCCGGGATCGCTTCTACCAGGATGGCGAGCAGGCGAATGAGGGTCCCTATGATGGCGAACGGCAGCGAGGAGACAGAGGATAAACCATCCAATTGAGAGGAGGATTGTGAGATGGAAGCACCACATACGTATGTACTGGGCCTCTCGGTGATGACTCTGTGGCTTACCACTTCGGTGTTCGGGGGCCAGACGACAGCAGTCGCCGGCGGGCAGGAGCAGACGAAGAACATGTCCGCCATGACGACTCAGGAGATCAAGCCGATGGTGAGCGAAGCTATTACCCATGCGAAGAAGGCCGTTGATGCCGGACAGCAAGGCGATGCCATGGCCCTTGTCAGCCATGCGGAAAAGGCGATGGCGAAAGCAAAACAGGCTCAGTCGGCCGGGCTCAATGAATATCTCAATGAAGGCGCGTATGAGTTGGGGGAGGCCATCGAACATGGGCAGAAGCAGGAGACGAAGGATGCCACTGAGCATATGAGGCATGCCATCATGCGACTGTCGCAGGCGGCTGACATCCAGATGCCCAACTAGCGTTGCCGATGGCTATCGGCCTGACCGGTGCGGACACCTGATGCGCACCTTAATAGAACCGACAATGTCAGGCCCAGAAAGCAGGCCGGTCGGGGGCACGTCGAAAGACGTGTCCCCCGCCGCTATTCACCCCGTTTTCCTCATCACTGGAACCCTCACATCGCTATGGTCGGATCAGAGTCACCGGATAGTCCCGCCAGGGACTGAGGGGTTCATCTAGTCGGCTGGGGCACAGGGTTATACAGTAAGCCTGAACGATGCAGGTTATTCCTGGTGTGTTCCTTTTTCACGCGTGAGTTCATGAGCCTCCGGCGGCGGGTTTCCGTTTGCGGCCCTCGTCGAGGCGTGTTACTGTTCGACCGGCCCGGCGTGAGCGCCGGGAGAACGCGGACTGAAAGGGCCGGCTGGCCTGATCGACCTGAAGCGATAACGTGCGAGGGCCTGTCTGGCCTCCTGTCTCAGGGGCGTCGGGACCGAAGAGAGGGATGGTAAACATGGCACGTCGGCCGACTATTGTTTATTGGTCATGGGTATTTCTGGCCCTGGCGGTTGTGGCCGGCGTCCTGGCTTTGTCCGGGGTGGCCGGTGCCACAGGATTTTCCTACGTGTTGTTCATCCTGTTCTTTGTGGCATATCTTGTGAGTTTCTTTGTGGGACGTAGACCGCCACCGATAGCCTGTCTCTTGTTTCTCCTGGGCATTGCCTGAGCCGGTACGCCACGGCTTCGTCAAGCTGGGTGAGGCGAACTGAAGTTTTCAAAACGCGTCATGACCTGGCGCCTTCCTGCATGGGCGCGCCGCAACGCGGACTAGGTTTCTCCATTCAGACTCCGGTATAATCCACAATTCGCTTTGTTTCCCTAGCCTGGGCCCGCGCTCAGTTCCCGACGGTCAACTCATGACCGGATGGTGCGTTGTCTTCCCCGGCGGAGACGAGTGACGCCTCACGAGGCCTGCTTCCATAAGGAGTTTGGAATGACTGAAAAAGACGAGAAAAAGCGCGCGCTGGACCTGGCTTTGGCTCAAATCGAGAAGCAGTACGGCAAGGGCGCGGTGATGAAATTGGGGTCCGAAGATCGCGCGGCCGATGTCCCTGCGATTTCAAGCGGCTCGCTGGGTCTGGACATCGCACTGGGGGTGGGTGGATTTCCTCGCGGCCGCGTCCTCGAGATCTTCGGTCCGGAATCGTCGGGGAAGACAACCCTGACGCTGCATGCCATCGCGGAGGCCCAAAAGGCTGGCGGAGTGGCGGCTTTTATCGATGCCGAACATGCGCTGGATCTGACCTATGCGAAGAAGCTGGGCGTGCAGACGGACGATCTGCTTGTGTCCCAGCCGGATACCGGAGAGCAGGCATTGGAAATCGCTGAAACACTGGTCCGCAGCGGCGCGATCGACGTCATTGTCGTCGACTCCGTGGCGGCTCTGGTCCCGCGTGCGGAGATCGAAGGCGAGATGGGTGACGCCCATATGGGACTTCAGGCGCGGCTGATGTCGCAGGCGCTTCGCAAATTGACGGCGGCCATTTCCAAGTCCCAGACGACCCTGATTTTCATCAATCAGATCAGGATGAAGATCGGCGTGATGTTCGGCAATCCGGAAACGACGACGGGCGGCAATGCATTGAAATTCTATTCGTCCGTGCGGTTGGACATCCGTCGTATCGAATCGATTAAGGATGGACAGGATGTGACGGGCAGTCGCGTCCGGGTCAAGGTGGTCAAGAACAAGATGGCGCCGCCGTTCAAACAGGCGGAATTCGACATTATGTTTGCGGAAGGCATTTCTAAAGCCGGTGAGTTGGTGGATATGGGCGTCGACAAACGCGTGGTGGAAAAGGCCGGCGCCTGGTATTCCTACAAAGGCGAGAGACTGGGCCAGGGGCGCGAAGCGGTTCGCGATTTTCTGAAGACCAACCCTGCGATTGCGAAGGAGATCGAGGGGAAAGTTCGCGACCTGGCCGGACTGCCATCCCGAGCAACCGAGAAAAAGGGCGACGTGAAGGAAGCCAAGGACGAGAAGCCCGAACGGAAGCCGGAAGGACGCCAGGAAGAAAAACGCAGCCACGGTGCCAGAGTCACGAGCTAGGTGGCGGCCATGCCGACAAGAAACGGTGTCAGACGGCCGGCGGCGGCGATGCCGGACCATCTCGATCTGGCGTTACGCTATCTGGCGCGCACCGACAGGACTGCGGCGCAGGTCGAGCGATATTTGGAGGACAAGGGCGCCAGCCGTTCGCAGGTTCGTGTGGTGATCCGGGAGTTGGAGCGGCGTGGTTACCTGAACGATCAGGCTTTTGCGACGCGGTGGGCGGAAGCGAGGCTGTTGCGGCGTCCGATGGGACGTGAACGGCTCAAAGCGGAATTGCTGATGCGGGGATTCGAAGCCAGTGTCACAGAGCGCGCGTTGGGGAAAGCCTTCCAGTCGATCTCCGAGCAGGAGTTGGCCTGTCAGGCACTCGAAGGACGCGTCCGTCGCACGCGTCCGCTTCAGTGGGTGCGTTTTCTGCGGCAGCGCGGGTTTGATGACGATACGATTCAACAAGTCACGCAGGTGAATCTGGAGACGGGGTTGGACGCATGAAGAGCCAGAATGTGAACGATCTGCGGCGAGCCTTCATTCAGTATTTTGAACAGCAAGGGCATCGGGCCGTGCCGAGCGCGCCACTCATCCCTCAAGCCGATCCGACGCTGCTCTTCACCAATGCGGGGATGAACCAGTTCAAGCGCGTATTTCTCGGTGAGGAGACGCGGACCTACAACCGCGCGGTGACGGTACAGAAGTGCCTGCGGGCCGGCGGCAAGCATAACGATCTGGAAAATGTGGGGTACACGAGGCGGCACCACACCTTTTTCGAAATGCTCGGCAACTTCTCTTTCGGAGACTATTTCAAAGAGGACGCTATCCGGTTCGGGTGGGAGTTCCTGACTTCCGTCGTCGGCCTGACGAAAGACCGGATGTGGGTCACCATTTTCCGCGAGGACGACGAGGCCGATCGCCTGTGGAGAAAAATCGGGGTGTCACCGAATCGGATCGTGCGTTGCGGCGAGAAGGATAATTTTTGGCAGATGGCCGACACCGGGCCCTGCGGTCCCTGTTCGGAGCTTCATTTCGATCAAGGCCCGGCCGTGCCGGGTGACGCGACCCCCAATGGAGAAGGAGACCGGGTCATCGAAATCTGGAATCTGGTCTTCATGCAGTTCAATCGTGACAGCGCGGGAACCCTGAATCCATTGCCCAAACCCAGTATCGACACCGGCATGGGATTGGAACGGTTGGCGGCGGTGGCACAGGGCAAACTCAGCAACTACGACAGCGATTTATTCGCACCCCTCCTCGCGGCGATCGGGACCAGAGCCGATGGCCGATATGGCCTGAAGGACACAGCGGACCGCTCCATGCGGGTCATCGCGGACCACCTGCGGGCCATCACCTTCCTCATGGCCGATGGAGTGCTGCCCTCTAACGAAGGACGGGGCTATGTGCTGCGCCGCATTCTTCGTCGTGCGGCCAGGCACGGCCGCCTGCTGGGCATTACAGAGCCCTTTCTACATGGTCTGACGGCGAGCGTCGTGGATCAAATGGGGGAGGCCTATCACGAGCTGCGGGCCGCGGCCGGCACAGTGGCCGAGGCGACTCGCGGCGAAGAGGAGCGGTTTATCGCAACGCTCGACCAGGGACTGCCGATTCTGAACGATATGCTGGCGAAGGTGCGAGCGGCGGGGCACCAGACGCTTCCGGGAACGGATATCTTTAAATTGTACGATACGTACGGCTTTCCGATGGACCTGATTGCGGAAGCCTGTCGTGAGCAGGACATCCGGCTTGACGAGACCGGCTTTGACGCGGCGATCGAAGAGCAGCGGACGCGCGCTAGGAAGACCGGCGGTTTCGAGACGGAAGCCGCCCGTCCGGCGTTGCGTGATCTTGCCACTCGCGTGGGGACGACGGCATTCGTCGGGTACGACCAGCTGAATTCAGAAGGGGTCGTGCAGGCCCTGCTCAAGGGCGAGCAGCTCGTCAAGGAAGCTCGCGAGGGTGATGAGATTGAAGTGGTGCTCGACGTGACGCCCTTCTATGCGGAGGGCGGCGGGCAAGCCGGTGATCAAGGTCTCCTGACCGGCACCGACGGAACTGTGGAGATACGTGAGACCACAAGGCCTGTTCCGACCTTGATCGTCCATAAGGGCGTCGTCCGATCCGGCTCGGTTCGTGAGGGAGAGCGGCTACAACTATCTGTGAATCGTCGGACCAGGCAGGATGCGGCCCGGAACCATACGGCCACCCATCTGGTCCATGCGGCGCTTCGCGATCTGCTGGGGCCGCATGTCAAGCAGTACGGCTCGCTGGTGGCGCCCAATCGTTTGCGATTCGACTTTGCCCATTTCCGGCCGCTCGGATCACGCGACATTGATGAAATCGAGTCCCTGGTGAACGAGCAGGTGCGTTACGACCAGTCCGTGCAGACAGACGTAATGGGAGTGCAGGAGGCTGTAGCTGGCGGAGCCCTCGCCTTTTTTGGCGACAAATATGGCGATCAGGTTCGTGTTGTCCACATCGATTCGTTCAGCAAAGAGTTATGCGGCGGGACGCATTGCCGTCGCACCGGAGAAATCGGTCTGTTCCGGATCGTATCGGAAGCGGGAGTGGCTGCCGGTGTCCGCCGGATTGAATGTCTGACGGGTAGCGGCGCATCCGACTCGGTCAAACGTCTGGAGGCCGATGTCCGCGAACTCTCCGATCTGCTGAAGGTGGCTCCGTCGGAGGTTGTGTCACGTGCGCGCAAACTGACCGAGCAGTTGAGGGAGAAGGAACGCGAGCTGGCCGAGGTGAAGCTGAAAATGGCGAGTTCCTCGTCAGGTGACGCGCAGGTTCGTGAGATCAACGGGGTGCAGGTCCACGCGCAGCGCACGGACGGTCTTGATGTCAATGGCATGCGAGCCCTGGCGGATCAACTGCGTGATAAGCTTCGTAGCGGCGTCGTCGCACTGGGCGCAGCGAATGATGGCAAAGTGTCGTTACTCGTGGTGGTGACCAAAGATCTTGTCGGTCGTCTCAAGGCTGGTGACCTTATCAAGGAGATGGCCACCGACGTCGGTGGAACCGGAGGCGGACGCCCGGAAATGGCGCAGGCCGGCGGGAAAAATCCTGAAGGGCTCAGTATCGCGTTGGAAAAGGTTTTTGGACTGGTTCAGAAGGCCTTGGAGCGGTAAACTGATGAAAGTCCCGCGCATTCTTGCCATTGACCATGGCTCCAAGCGGATCGGGTTTGCACTCAGCGATGAATTGGGGTGGACGGCTCAGCCGCTGGAAACTTTTCACCGGCGTAATCCGGATGCCGATATCCGGCATATTCAGGACTTGGTACGTGAGCACGAGGTGGGGCAGGTTCTTGTTGGAATGCCGTTTCGGCTTGATGGCGAGGTCGGGCCCGCCGCCAAGGTTGTCGAAGCCTTTATCCAGGTGCTGGAATCGGCCCTCCCGGTCCCGGTAATCGCCTGGGATGAGCGAATGACGACCTGTGCGGCAGAGGATCTGCTGATCGCAGCGGATGTCGGTCGTCGGAAGCGGAAGGGCATCGTCGACCGGATTGCCGCGGCGATTCTCCTACAAAGTTATCTGGCTAGCCTGGAAGTTCCGGTGACGGCAGTCCCGGGTGATGGTCCGAGCGAGCCAGATAGTTTCGATCCATGGTCTCTGAACGAAGAACAAGTCAATGAGGCAGATGACATCGACCCAAAGACTGATCCTGCTGGCAGTGATTCTAGTCTCCCTCGCAGGGTTTCAAATCCTCCGGTGGGCTCAAAGCCCCGTCTCTAAGGCCTCACCCAAGCCGCCGTCTCAGATTGTCGTCATTGCTGAAGGCAGCACTTACCAGCAGGTTGCGTCTTTGCTCAAGCGCGAGAATCTGATTCGCAGCCGTTGGGCATTCCTCTTATATGGCAAAACGCGAGAGGTCGATCGAAGAATACGCCCCGGGGAGTATGAGCTGAGCCCGAGTATGACGCCGAAGGAGATCCTCGCCAGGCTCCTAGCCGGTCGGGTCATTCTGCACCCCGTGACCATTCCTGAAGGGTTTACCCTGATGCAGATCGCCGAGGTTTTGGCGGCGCAGAATGCTACGGACGCGAAGGAATTCTCAAAACTGGTTCGTGATCGTTCCTTTATCGCGAGCCTCGGCATCGAAGCCGATTCGTTGGAGGGATATCTGTTTCCCGAAACGTATTCTTTTGCGCAAGGAACCAAGGCCAAGGACGTCATCAAGGCAATGACGGACGGTCTGTACCGTGTGTGGGGGAGCGATCTGCAAGCTCAAGCAGCTCGTATGAATCTGTCCTTGCACGAGGCGTTGACGCTGGCGTCGGTGATCGAAAAAGAAACCGCGGTGAATGAGGAGCGCGAGCTCATCGCGGCGGTCTTCCACAACCGGTTGCGAAAGAAGATTCCTCTTCAGAGCGACCCGACGGTCATTTATGGCTTGCCTTCATTTGACGGAAACATTCATAAGCGCGATCTCTCCAGCCTCAGTCCTTACAACACCTACCGGGTGCAGGGTCTCCCCCCCGGACCGATCGGAAGCCCCGGTGCCCGGTCGCTGCGTGCGGCGCTCTTTCCTGCCGAAGCCCCGTACCTGTATTTCGTGTCACGTAACGACGGCACCCATCACTTTTCCTCCACCCTGGCCGAACATAACCAAGCCGTGGAAAAGTATCAAAAACAGCCGTTCCGCAAGCGAGCGAAGGGGAATCTTGTGGCTCACGCGCCTGAGCGTGTAGACAGACTCTGAGCGGCGGCCGGTGAGTATCTGACCATTCCAGACGACCATATCTGAAAGGGAGAGTCCTATGGGGGAGACATCCTGGCAACAGGCATTACCGCGGTATCTTGATCACACCGTGCTGCGACCGGAGGCCACGAAAGCTGATGTATTGCGGCTCTGCGCAGAGGCGAAAGAGCATGGATTCGTCGTCATTTTCGTTCCGCCCTGTTACGTGGATGAGGCGGTGGGGGCCGTAGCCGGAACCGAGGTTCAAGTCGGAATTCCCATCGGGTTTCCGCTCGGCGGACATTCAACCCAGGTGAAGGTGGCAGAAGCCCTGGAGGCGGTCGCTCATGGGGCGAGGGTGCTGGACATGGTCATCAATATCAGCCGCTTGAAATCGGGCGACTACGACCTGGTCCGGAGCGACATGGCCGCTGTGGTTCAGGCGACGCCCGGCATCAATCATAAAGTGATTTTGGAGACCTGCCTGCTGACGCGCGAAGAGAAAATCACGGCCTGTCGTTTGGCCGTCGAGGCGGGCATGGATTATGTGAAAACCTCCACAGGCTTTAACCGGGCGGGGGCCACCGTGGAGGACGTCCGGTTGATGAAGGAGGCAGTTGCCGGTCGCGCTAAGGTCAAGGCATCGGGCGGGATCCGAGATTGGAAGGCGACGCGAGAGTTGCTCGAGGCGGGCGCCGACCGGATCGGAACCAGTGTGAGCCTTACGATAGTGAACCAGTGGGCGGCGCAGCGAGGAGTAGGCCGGTAACCGGCGAGGCGGACCGGAAGGTTCTCCCGGACAAATCTGTGTTCCGGCGACAGGCGAATGTAGGTGCGGCGCGGAGGCGTGAATGTCTTGCTCGTCCCAAGGGATTTGATATAGTGCGCCCATGATGACTCGAATTGTGCTTCTGGTCTTAGATGGTTTCGGTATCGGCGCCTTGCCCGACGCGGAATCCTACGGCGACGGCGGCTGTAACACACTCCAGCGATTGGCTGCCATTTCCAAAGGGTTGGCCCTGCCGAATCTCGAACAACTCGGTCTGGGACACCTGGGACAATTTCAGGGCATCCGTCCGATGGTGCAGCCGGATGGCTGCTTCGGCATGCTCGGATTTGCTACCCAGGGGAAGAATTCGCTGTCCGGACATTGGGAATTGGCCGGCCACATGATTGAAAACGGGGAGCGGCCCTGCGAGACGTTCACGGCCGAGTTGGCGACCGCCCTGGAAGGTGCGTTGGGCCAGAAGACGCTCGGCAATTGCCGGGCCGTACGCCTGGAGCCGATTGCGGAGTTCGGTGGACCGCATCACAAATCAGGTGCTCCGATCGCCTGGATCGATACGACCGGCACCATTTTTCTGGCGGCACATGAGCAGGTGATTCCCGTGGAGGAACTCTATCGCCTGGCGCGTGAAGCCAGAAGGTCGTTGAAGCAACTCGCGCCGATCGTGCGTATCGTGGCCTGTCCATTTGACGGGCAGCCAGGCGCGTGGATGGCGACGCAGCGGAGGCGGGATTTTGCCGTAGAACCGCCGGGGCTTACGCTGCTCGATCATTTGAGCCGGGCCAGTCAGCTCGTGATCGGTGTGGGAAAGGTCGGCGACCTGTTCAGCGGGCGCGGAGTCACGAGGTCCGTGCCGTTGTTTCAGGCGGATGCGGTCATGGATGAAGTCACGGGGATGTTCAGTAAAGTGCCCCGTGGTTTGATCTATGCCAGCCTGCCGATGATGAGCCCTGATCTCCACACCACGGTCTCCACCCTGCAGCAATTCGATCGCAGGCTGCGGGATCTTCAGGCATGCCTCAAAGTCGGTGATCTCCTGATCATTACCGGCGACCATGGTTTCGATTGTGCCAGGCCCGCGCCCGGCCATTCGCGAGAGTACGTCCCCTGTCTTGTGACCGGTCCACGGCTCGCGCGCGGCGTGAATATAGGCGTCCGGCCGACCGCCGCGGACCTCGGCCAGACGATCGGTGAAGCTCTCGGGGCGACGAGACTGCCCTGGGGCGACAGTTTTCTCGACGCGCTTCGTCCCCGCTAATATGCGCTTGAAAGGATTCCTTTGTCGGTAGAGGCCACCTTGAAAGCTCTCGGGATCGAACTGCCGGCTGTTCCGAAGCCGGTGGCGAGTTACGTGCCGGCGGTCCTCGCCGGTGACTTGCTTTACCTCAGCGGTATGTTGCCGTTTCGCGATGGGCAGGTGGTCGTCACGGGAAAGCTCGGTGCCGGTGTCACGGTGGAACGGGGAGCGGAGGCCGCCCGATTGGCGCTCCTCAATGCCCTGGCCGTCGTGAAGCACGAATTGGGTTCATTGGATCGCGTGCAACGTATCGTGCGTGTGGTGGGTCACGTCGCGTCGGCCGCAGGATTTGTGCAGCAGCCCGCGGTGATCAATGGAGCATCGGATCTGCTCGTGCAGATCTTCGGCGAGAGTGGTCGGCATGCGAGAGTGGCGCTCGGTGCTGCGGAGTTACCGCTGCAAGCCGCGATCGAGCTTGAATTGCTGGTCCAGGTCAAAGCGCATTGACACGTTCTTGTTCACCGTTCGGTTTCCCGTGCACCACTTGCCTTGACATCAAAAAAATCCGCTTGTTATAGTTCCACTGCTCGGAAATTGACGTCGCACCCCCCATCCGGCCTTTCTGCCTCAGTTGCGTGGGGTTTCTGTGCCACGTGCGGGGCGCTTGTCTACCTTGCACTCACGTAAGCCGACCCAGGCCATCAGGCCTGGCATACTCGTTGGTTCTTGTTAGGGAGTACCATCCCATGAAATCCATCGCAGGTTTGATCATCGGAGCCACGCTTCTCGCGGGACCCTTTCTTTCCAACATTGCCCAGGCCGAGGCGCCGGCGCTTCATCCTCAGGCTGCCGTGCCTGGCGCGACACTTTCAATCACCGGAAAGGGCTTCGGTCCGTTTAAGTCAACGCGTTACAATCAGGTGTTTTTCCAGGGGGCGCCGGCGCTGATCCAACGCTGGGATCCTGATCTGATCGAAGTGCGCGTGCCGTCCCAGGCTACCAACGGCCCTGTGGAGGTCGTGATCGGGAAAAAGCATGTGACAACCGGACCCTTCACCCGCCTACAACCGACGATTCACTCATTGACGCCGGCGGAAGCCGAACCGGGAGCGATTCTGGAAATCAGCGGCGAACATTTTGGCAATACGGCAGGCCCTCGCGACCCCAATACGATTTTCGGCGTCAATAGCGTGGTGGTCGGCGACGTGACCGTGCGCGTGCGCAAATGGCGAGACGACAAGATCGAGGTCGAACTCCCGGCCAATGTTCAGACCGGGGAAGTGATGGTTCGTATGGCATCATCTGATCCGCTTGCCGATGGATCCTGTTGCGCGCCGGTTCAGCAGGTGGTCAGCAATTCGATGCCGGTCAAGGTTCTTGCCTCCGTCCGTGTGGATCCTGTCAGTGGTCCTGTGGGAACCAAGGTGGTCATCTTCGGGAAGGGATTTGGCGCGACCAGGAATCCTGAGGATGGGGTTATGTTCGGCGGTCGCCTGGCGACGGTTTCCCAGTGGAAGGATACTGCCATAGTGGTCCACGTGCCGTTGGATGCGGAGAGCGGTCCAGTCGTGATTAAACGGAATGGCGAGGAGCGGACGGTGGGAACCTACACAGTGCAGACCCCTGTGGCGACCGGCATCACCCCGGCGGAGGCTCCGATCGGAACCTTGATGAAGATTACCGGCGAGAATTTCGGTTTTTATTCGGAGGCCGGATCGACCCCTTATAATTTTCTGGACTTTTCATTGAGTGAAAATACGGTAGAGATCGGTGGCGTGCCGGCCATTGTGTATCGGTGGGGTCATGACCGGATCGACGTCTGGGTACCCTACAGCGTGAAAAGTGGACCGGTGGTCGTGAAGCGTGCCGCTAACAAGCCTAAACCTGACGGCACCTGCTGCGCGGAAAAACAGGTGCTTGAGACGGAAGTGGGCAACTTTACTTTAGTCACTCCCAAGGTCGACTCGTATAGCCCGACAACGGGTGGGCTGGATGACGTCGTCACCATCAAGGGAAGCGGCTTCGGAAAGTTTCTCAAGACCGCAGAGCCCAGTAAGCTCATCACTGATAGTGTCTACGCGCGGAAGGCTCCGGAGTTGGGCGAAAACGTCTCGCGCACCGAAGTGTTGTTCAACGGGGTGGGAGCGATTGTGCTCTCATGGACGGATGATGAGATTAAGGTCCGCATCCCGCACCGTAATGTCTACGGGATCGGCAAGCCTGGTGAATTCAACCCTGATCTTTCTTCCGGGCCTTTGGTGGTCCGTCGAGGGTCGTGGGACCTTCTTCCGGATGGATCCTGCTGTACTCCGAAAAAATGGATCACTCTGGAGGCGGGGCCGTTTAAGATCCAATCAGTCGGCCTGCCTGATGCGAGTTACTGGCGCAATCCGAAAACTGAAAACACTGACCATCAACAATGAGGCGACGAATTGTGCCTACCATGTCGCTTGTAGTCTGTCTGTTGGCCGCATTATCCCTCGGTAGCGCGGCAGAGGCTGCATCTCCGGATGCGCAGATCGCGGTGGCCCTGCAAAAAAGTGGCTCTGAAGCGACGCTCCTGGGGATGTTCTTTCATGATCCTCAACTCGGGTGGGCCGTCGGGTCCGGTGGCACCATTCTCAAGACGACCGATGGCGGCCGCAAATGGAAGAAAGTGTCCAGCGGCACGACGGCGTTGTTGACGGCTATCCATTTCCGAGACGCCCGCCGGGGCTGGGTGGTGGGTGCCAACGGCACGGTGCGTCTGAGTCAGGATGGTGGAGAGACCTGGAGTCCGCTCGTAGTATTTACTCAGGCACCTCTGTACGCGATCACCTTTATCTCTCCCCTTAAAGGCTGGATGGTCGGCGGAAACGGCACCATTCTCCAGACGACGGATGGCGGAGAAAACTGGGTGGATCAGACCAGTGGGACAAATGCGGCATTACACGCGATCGCATTGACCGACGAGCAGCATGGGGCCATCGTGGGTGCGTTGGGCACGATCCTCAGCACCTCGGATGGCGGGGTGACATGGTTGCCGCAAGTCAGTCAGAGTTCCGCGACGTTTTTCGACGTGGCCTTTGCAGATAATTCAAACGGCTGGGCGGTGGGGAATGCCGGAGCGTTGTTTCAAACCACCGACGGGGGAACTCATTGGATTGATCGCACTTTGCCATGCGGCAGGACCTGCAGCCGCCTCACAGACCTGATTCGCGTGCGGTTCACCGATGCGCAGCAGGGCTGGATTGTAGGAGAGCATGGCCAGATTCTGAGAACGAGCGATGCCGGATATAACTGGGTCGAAGAAACCAGTCCGGTCAAACGTTCCCTCATGGCCTTGAGTTTCCCCCGCACGACCGCCGGATGGGCGGCCGGAGAGGGAGGAACTATCATCTCGATCAGCGCGAATCGACGTTAACGAGTCTGATTCACCCCCGCCTCTTATCCTAAGCGCCCCAAGCGACTCTGCACGATGCTGAGCGCGGTCACGGCAGCGGTATCCGCACGCAGGATGTGCGGGCCGAGGCTTGCCGCCTGATAGCTCTTCGCGAAAGCGAGTGCGAGTTCATCCTCCGACCACCCGCCCTCAGGGCCGATCACCAGCGCCAGACTGTCGGAGTGAAGCGAAGGCAGAGGTAGAGTGGCTAATGCCATGCTTTCCCTGCGTTCGGCGAGAATGATCGAATGGGTAGTGCCCCCCAGCGTAAAAAACCGTTTCGAGTCTAGGGGTTCCAGCACCTGAGGAGATTGCCACTGTTCGGATTGCTGCGCGGCCTCCGTCGCGATGCGCTGCCAGCGCGAGACCTGCGTCGCAATACGTCCTGGTTGGGGCCGCACGACTCCATGCTGAGCGATGAGTGGCAGGATGGTCCGGACGCCCAATTCACTCGCCTTCTGTACGACCCAATCCATGTGATCGCCTTTGAGCAGGGCCTGGGCGAGCAGCAGCGTCGGACCCTGGTCAATCGGGCCGTCGCGACGGTCGAGTATGCGAGCGGTCATCCGCTGCTGTGTGACTTCTGTCACGTCCACCCGGTACCGTCGCCGATGTTCGTCCGTGAGCCACAAGCCTTCTCCCGGTTGAACCCGGAGGCTGGCGCGCAAGTGGTGGCAAAGATCCCCGGTGAGTGTGATCTCGGTGCCGTGAATGGCGGATGAAGAAATGAAAAATGCCGGCATGGTGGTCGGCGAAATGAGGCGGGGGTGATAGGGTCGGTCTATTCGAAGAACGTTTTCATCTTGTCCAGAAATCCTTCGCCCTCAGTGTCTTTGGTATAACCACTTTCTTTCGCGAAATCTTCGATTAGCTCTTTTTGCCGCGCACTGAGCTTCGTGGGAATTTCGATCTTCACGTTGAACAGTTGGTCTCCGGTAGACCCACCTTTGAGGCTGGGAAATCCCAGTCCCTTGAGCCGAAGGACTTTGTCCGGCTGGGTGCCGGCGGGAATTTTCATGAAGGTATTACCCTTCAGAGTCGGCACTTCCACCCGCCCACCAAGAATGGCGGTCACGAGATTGACCGGCAGATCACAGGCGATATCCTGACCCTCGCGGCGAAAGAGGGGATGTGGTTTCACCGTGACGGCGACATATAGGTCCCCCTGCGGTCCACCCTGCATTCCGTGCTCACCCTCATTGGCCAGGCGCAATCTCATGCCTGACTCGATGCCTCCCGGAATTTGCACGGAGAGCATGCGCTCTTTACGGAGGCGTTGGCGACCGCCGCAGACCTGACAGGGTTCCGTAATGATTTGGCCCACGCCCTCGCATTGACCGCAGGGCCGGCTGACGCTGAAAAAGCCCTGTTGAAAGCGTAACTGCCCTTGGCCTTTACAGGCCGGGCACATCTTAATCGCGGTGGCCGACTTCGCGCCCGTGCCTTTACAGTCGGAACAGGTTTCCCATCGCGGAATCTTGAGTTTGGCTTCCTTGCCGAACACGGATTCTTCGAAGGTAAGCTCGAGGTTGTACTGCAGGTCATTGCCGCGTTCGGCCCGTGCCCGTCCGCGAGGCTGGCCGAAGAAATCCTCGAAAATATCGTTGAAGATGTCGCCGAAGCCACCCTGGCTACCAAAATCAAAACCCTCCGCTCCTTGCGGACCACCCGCGTGGCCGAAGGCATCATACCGGCGACGCTTCTCCTGGTCGCTGATAACCTCATACGCCTCGTTGATTTCCTTGAACTTTTCCTCGGCTGTTTTCTTATGTTCAGGGGAAGCGTGGAGATCTGGATGGTGCTGGCGGGCGAGTTTACGGAATGCCTTCTTAATTTCCTCGTCGGAGGCGGTCCGTTCAATGCCGAGAGTTTCGTAGTAGTCGCGCTTAGCCACGGGAGATATATCCGGTCTATTGTGCGACACGACCGGGTCTCACAGTTACGTGAAACCCGGTCGCCTGCACAATTACGAGAAGGTTACTTCTTATCCTTATCCACTTCTTCGAATTCCGCATCCACGACTTTTTCATCGGTCTTGGCCTGCGAACCATCGCCGTCTCCGGCAGAAGCGGTCGCATCCGGCCCGGCACCGGCTGAGGCGGAGGCTTTCTTATACATCTCTTCGGCCAACTTGTGAGAAGCCGCCGTCAAGGTTTGTGTCGCCGTCTCGATTGTACCCGGATCATCGCCTTCCATCGCCTTACGCAAACCGGCGATCGCTTCGGTGATCTTGGTTTTATCGTCCTCAGTGATCTTATCGCCGTGCTCGCTCAGGTTTTTCTCGGTCGTATAGAGCAACGAGTCAGCCTGGTTGCGGGCCTCGGCCACACGACGTCGTTTCTTGTCATCCTCCGTGTGGGACTGGGCGTCCTTGACCAGCTTATCCACTTCTTCCTTGCTGAGGCCGCTGGAGGCCGTGATTTTAATCGACTGTTCCTTCTGCGTGGCCAGGTCTTTCGCCGCGACATGGACGATACCATTGGCGTCGATGTCGAAGGAGACTTCCACCTGAGGCATCCCGCGCGGGGCCGGTGGAATGCCGACGAGATCGAATTGTCCCAGCAACTTATTGTCATTGGCCATTTCCCGTTCGCCCTGGAAAACCCGGATGGTCACGGCCGTCTGATTATCGGCGGCGGTTGAGAACACCTGGCTCTTCTTGGTGGGGATCGTGGTATTCCGCTCGATCAGCTTGGTGAAGACACCGCCGAGTGTTTCGATGCCGAGGGACAGCGGCGTGACGTCCAACAGCAGGACATCTTTCACTTCACCCTTCAGTACGCCGCCCTGCACGCCTGCTCCAATGGCGACTACTTCGTCAGGGTTCACACCGCGATGCGGTTCTCTGCCGAAAAAGTCCTTCACGACCTGGATGACTTTCGGCATCCGCGTCATACCGCCGACCAGGACCACCTCTTGAATGTCCTTGGCGGTCACGCCCGCATCGGCCAGCGCCTTGCGGCAGGGCTCGATTGTGCGCTGAATCAAATCGTCGACGAGTTGCTCCAGTTTGGCGCGGGTCAACTTGAGCACCATATGTTTGGGACCGCTGGCATCCGCTGTGATGAAAGGCAGATTGATTTCGCTTTCCTGTGAAGAAGAGAGCTCAATCTTGGCTCGCTCGGCTGCCTCCTTGAGGCGCTGTAGCGCCATGCGGTCCTTCCGCAAGTCGATTCCCTGATCTTTCTTGAATTCTTCGACCAGCCAATCCATCACGCGCTGATCGAAGTCATCGCCGCCGAGATAGGTGTCGCCATTGGTGGACTTCACCTCAAACACACCCTCACCGATCTCGAGAACGGAGACG
Source organism: uncultured Nitrospiraceae bacterium (assembly GCA_963846575.1). Classification (GTDB taxonomy): domain Bacteria; phylum Nitrospirota; class Nitrospiria; order Nitrospirales; family Nitrospiraceae; genus Nitrospira_A. Next base: position 1,063,799 of record CAWJWJ010000002.1, read on the forward strand.
TCGAAGGTACCGCCGCCAAGGTCATAGACGGCAATGCGCTCGTCTTTTTTCTTATCGAGTCCGTAGGCGAGGGAGGCTGCCGTCGGTTCGTTGATGATGCGAAGCACGTTCAAACCGGCAATCTGTCCCGCGTCTTTCGTCGCTTGGCGTTGGCTGTCGTCGAAGTAGGCGGGGACGGTGACTACGGCTTCGGTGACCTTTTCGCCGAGGTAATCTTCGGCCGTCTGCCGCATCTTCTGCAGAATCATGGCGGACACTTCCGGCGGGCTGTAGCGTTTCCCCCGCAGTTCCACGTGCGCGTCGCCGTTGTCCGCTTCCACCACTTTGTACGGGAGCCGTTTCATGGCTTCCTGCACCTGAGGGCTCCGGAATTTTCGTCCCATGAGCCGCTTGACGGAGAAAATGGTGTTATCGGGATTGGTAATGGCTTGCCGCTTGGCAATTTGCCCTACCAGGCGCTCGTTCTTATCGGTAATGCCGACCACGGATGGGGTGGTTCGGCTACCTTCCGCGTTGGCGATGACGACCGGGTCTCCACCGCTCATAATGGCGACGCAGGAGTTCGTCGTACCGAGGTCGATTCCAATAACTTTGCCCATGGGGTGACTCCTTCGCAAAAGATATCAATATGTGAACGTGTCAGCTGTGTTTGTGACCCTCGTCGGGCATGCGTGCCGCTGGATCGCTAGTTTGGCGCTCCCGTTGAAACGGTCACCATCGCGGCCCTGAGGATGCGATCTTGAAGGAGATAACCTTTTTGATACTCCTCCACGACATGGTTCTCCGGGACGGTATCCGACGGAACCTGGGCGACCGCCTGCTGGGTAGCGGGATTGAAAACCTGGCCGACACTCTCGACTGCTGTGACGCCGAATTTGTTGAGCGCGCCCACTAGTTGTTTGAGCGTCAACTCTACGCCTTGTGTTAGCGCCTCCACGGCCCCGGTTCCTTTGGACGACTTAATGGCGCGCTCAAGGTTATCCACCACCGGCAGGAGTTCCTTGAGAATCTGTTCATTGCCGAATTTGATCTGATCGCGTTGGTCCCGCTGGGCCAGCCGTTTATAGTTGTCGAATTCGGCCGCGAGCCGCAAATATTTCTCATTCAGAGACTTACACTCCTCGGCTTTTGCATCGAGCGAGTGCTGGAGTTCGACGGTCTCCAAAGTGGATTCTTCCACCGGACCGTCGAAACTTCCTTCTAAGTTATCGATACTGTGTGTCTTATTGTCGTCTTCGGCCATAGTTCACCTACACTGGGGAGTGAGATAGCCACGTAGGAAACGAAGTCAACCGGGAAGGTGAAGAATTCATCGTTTTTTCCGATCGGTATAAGGGATCAGGAGGGGACGGGCGAGGAAGGATGATCACCTAGGTCAGGCGGTGACGCCGGTACAACAGCTCCAATCCTTCCAAAGTGAGGAATGGACGGACTTCGCGAATGGATTCCGTTTCCTGAGCAATGATCGAGGCGAGCCCGCCGGTCGCGATGACGGTGGTGGAATGTCCCAACTCCCGTTCCATGCGACGGACGATCCCGTCCACCAGGCCCACATATCCGAAGAGAAGGCCGCTCTGGATCCCTCCAATGGTATCGGTGCCGATAACGGTTTTGGGTCGGATGATCTCCACCTTGGGCAGCTTGGCGGTTCGGGAAAAGAGTGCGTCGGCTGAGATACCGAGGCCTGGTGCGATGACCCCGCCGAGATATTCGGCGGATCTCGTGACGGCGCAAAAGGTCGTGGCGGTTCCGAAGTCGACGATGATCAGGTCACACTGATAACGCGCATAGGCTGCGGCGGCATTGACGATGCGATCACTCCCGATTTCTTTGGGATTGGCGTACCGCATGATCAGCCCGGAGTCGATATCGGGGCCCACCGTGACCGGAATGTGATGAAAGTAGGTCTGTACCATGCATTCGAACGTGGCGGTCAGCGCGGGTACGACGCTGGATAGAATGCAGCCGGTGATCTGAGCCGGGACGAACCCGGCGTTCTGAAGCAAGTTCAACAGCAGAATGCCGTACTCATTGTCGGTTCGCCGTGATTCGGTGGCCAACCGCCAGTGACCGCGCAAGGTGGAACCTTCAAACAGGCCCCAGACCACATTGGTATTGCCGATGTCGATTGCCAATAGCATAGGTTTTTACTCTAGCGCAGTCGGGTGGGAAAATTCATCCTCGCAGGTGTACGACCTCCGCGCTTCTGACTTCCAGAATCGAATCCGGTGAAGTGGAAGCGTCGCCTGACCGCACTCGAAGGCAGAGGCATCCATCCCGGCCGATTGATTCAGCGACCCCTTGCACGACGCCTTGCTCCTCTACTGTCACCCGCACGGTTTGGCCGAGCGTAGAGCAGCGTGCCGCGAATTCCTCCGTCATTTCCTGCGGGCCGTCGAGAACGAGGCGATCCATGCGCTGTTCAAGCCGTAACAAGAGGTCGGCCAGTATCGTCACACGATCGAATAGCCGTCCCTGGTCTGCGGCCAGCGAAGTGGCCCCGACCCTGAGTGCTTCCGGAAACGTTTCGACATCGGCGTTGATGTTCAAGCCGATTCCGATCACGACGGCCATGACCTTGTCCGGCGTGGATGTCTGTTCGCAGAGAATGCCGCCGATCTTTTTCTCGCCGATCAGGAGATCGTTCGGCCATTTCACGGAGACGGCCGTGCCCGCATGATGCGAGAGGCAATCGGCCGCCGCGAGGGCTGAGAACAGTGGAATCCAGGATAGCCAGGAGCCCGGGCGCGTGGATCCCGGTTCCGGCACCATGATTACGGAGCAATAGATGTTGTCCTGGACCGGAGAGTGCCATCCACGCCCCCGTCGTCCACGGCCCGCCGTCTGACTGTCGGCGAGTATCGTCAGGCCATGAAGCGCCGATGGCCCGATGTGTTGTTGCAGACATGCCAGCGCGTCGGCATTGGTCGACCCCGTCGAGGGGGTATATCGCAAGAGCCTTCCGAAGGCGCGCGTCCGCAAGGCGGCTTGAAGCCGATCGAGTTCCCACCGATGACCGGATGACGCCTGCGGACCGTTAGGGGATTCGCCCAAGGCGCCCTCGTGGTGCGGAGAGGTCCATGCTGAGGTTGGCGGCCGGCGCGGAGTGGGTGAGGGCGCCCACCGAAATGAAGTCCGCCCCCGCCTGGGCCATGTCTTTGACGGTTTGAAGAGTCATTCCACCGGAAACTTCGACCAGGGCTCGTTTCTGTATGAGCTCCACGGCCTTCCGCACGAGGATAGGGGACATGTTGTCCAGCAAAATGATGTCGGCTCCGCCGGCCAACGCTTTCTTCACTTCGGGCAGGGTCTTGGCTTCGACTTCAATGCGAAGGGCATGCGGGGCGGCGGCGCGAGCGAGTCGGCAGGCGGCTGCCACGTCGACACCCTTTGCGCCTAATATGGCAAGATGATTATCCTTGATGAGCAGGCCATCGCCGAGAGAAAAGCGGTGGTTCTTGCCGCCACCCAGACGAACGGCCCATTTCTCCAGCGCCCGGAGGCCCGGCGTAGTCTTGCGGGTATCGAGGATCGTCGTCGGATGGCCGTGAACCGCGTCACAAAATTGTGCCGTGAGTGTAGCGATGCCGGACAGGCGTTGGAGGAAATTCACCGCGACGCGTTCGGCCATGAGCAGAGATCGCGCATCCCCCCGGACCACCATGACCGGAGTCTCCGCCGGGACGCTGTGGCCGTCATGGAGGCTCTTGGTGATGCGCAGCGAAGGGTCGATGGCCAGGAAGACCTCGCGCGCGACCGCAAGCCCTGCCACGATCATCCGATGATGGGCGAGAATCGAGGCTCGTGCAGGAATGGCGCGTGGAAACAGTGCGGCCGTTGTCACGTCGCCGTGAGTCAGGTCTTCGTCGAGCGCCTGCCGTACCGCGCATCGAAGGGTTTGGAGGTCAGGCGGTGCTGATGGTGTGTTTCGTTCAAGGGTACATTCGTTTCAGCGCTTGTTCAAGTAAGTGGATCATTCTGGTTTCGCGGCCGAGGCGAGCTTGATGGTCGATCAGCACATCAGGGGGAGCTTTCGAGACGAAGTCGGGATTGCCGAGTTTTTGTTGGGTGCGCGCCACTTCCTTCTGCAACAGCGCGATCTGCTTCAGCACGTTTTCCCTGGCCTTCTGAAGATCCGCGCCTTCCATTGTTGTGCCTACTTCGGTCGAGCCGCTCGTCAGCGTCAGCAGGTGAGGCGCGGTGATCTCCGCGGTGCTGCCGACCCACAGATCGTCCACGTTTTCCATATATTCAATCAGCGCTTTGTGTTTCCTGAACGCTGACTGAGCCTGGTCCGTCTGTCCATGGACCTTGAAGTGGAGACGTTTTCCGGCGGCATAGTTCAGGATCGCGCGCTCCTGGTTCATCAGGCCTCTGCATTCTTCCAGGAGGGCGAATTCTTCCTCCGCTTCAGCCGCGTCCCAGTCGGCCCGGACCGTCGGGTACGGTTGACGGACGATGCTGGAGCCCTCATGAGGCAGGGTTTGCCAGATCTCCTCCGAAATAAACGGCATGAACGGATGGAGCATCCGCATCATGGTTTCAAAGGTCTCGGCCAGGTTATGCCTGGTGGCCTTTGCGCTGCTGGACGTGGCTTCCTTGAGGTCGGGTTTGACCATCTCGATGTATTTGTCACAGTACTCATGCCAGATGAATTGGTAGAGCGCGCTCGATGCTCGATCAAAGCGATACTGTTCCAGGTCCTGATTGACCGTCCGGATGGTGGCATTCAATCGGCTAAGAATCCAGCGGTCGGGAAATGACCTCTGACCAGGCGGAACGTCGGCTCGTTCGCCATCGAGGTGCATAAGCAGGAAGCGGGCGGCATTCCAGATCTTATTAGTAAAGTTGCGATATCCTTCGATGCGTTCTTCAGCCAGCTTGACGTCCCGCCCCGGCGACGCCATGGCCGCCATGGTAAACCGCAAGGCGTCAGTCCCGTACTGTTCCATCACATGCAGCGGATCGATGACGTTGCCCTTGGACTTGCTCATTTTCTGTCCTTCGGCATCGCGGACCAGGGCATGGATGTAGACGTCGCGGAACGGGACCTCCCCCATGAACTTTAAACCCATCATCATCATGCGGGCGACCCAGAAGAAAAGAATGTCGAGTCCGGTCACCAGGGTGGAGGTGGGATAGAACGTTTTCAACTCCGGCGTCTGCCGGGGCCATCCCAGGGTCGAAAAGGGCCAGAGGGCGGAGGAGAACCAGGTATCCAGCACATCGGGGTCTTGAACCAAGGCATCCGAGTGGCCTTTGGGACAGGCAGTGGGTTTGGTTTTCGCCACAATGGCGGACGCGTCGGATGGAATCAGGGGAGCCCCGTCTGACGTTCGCCGCAAGAAGGCGGTTCCGTGGCAGCTCTCGCAATACCAGGCCGGAATTTGATGGCCCCACCAGATCTGCCGTGAGATGCACCAGTCCTTGATGTCTCGCATCCAGCCGAGATAATTGTTTTTCCACGTCTCGGGAATGATCCGGACCCGACCGTCCTCCACGGCCTGCATGGCCGGTTCAGCCAGAGGTCTGATCTTCACAAACCATTGATCGGATAGAAGCGGCTCGACGATCGTTTTACACCGATAACACTTGCCGAGCGCTATCTTGTGAGGCTCCGATTTCTCGAGCAGGCCTCGATCTGTCAGGATCTGCTCGATTTTCGGCCTGGCCTTCGCGACGGGAAGTCCCTCGACTGCCTCGACCACGTCCGGCTCCGCCAGCGCGCCTGCCACCCGGATGTCGGCATGGATATCCATGATTTTGATGCGCTTGAGTTCATGCCGCTCCCCCGCCTCAAAGTCATTAAAGTCGTGAGCGGGCGTGATTTTGACCGCGCCGGTCCCGAATTCACGGTCCACGAGAATCGAATCACCCACGATGGGGATGGCCCTTGTCGTCAGGGGCAGCCGGACATGTTTGCCGATGAGGTGCCGATAACGCTCGTCGTTGGGGTGCACGGCCACAGCCGTGTCGCCGAGCATGGTCTCGGGTCGAGTGGTCGCGACCAACAAAAATTGCGAGGGGTCCTCAACGAGTGGATAGCGAATCGTATAGAGCTTTCCGGTGATCTCTTCGTGTTCGACTTCAATGTCGGATAATGCGGTGAGGCAACGCGGGCACCAGTTGATCAATCGTTCGCCACGATAGAGTAACCCGTCCTCATGCAAGCGGACGAAGACCTCTCGAACGGCTTCCGATAGTCCCTCGTCCATGGTGAAACGCTCGCGCGTCCAATCACAGGAGGCCCCGAGCCGTTTGAGTTGGGAAATGATTGTCCCCCCGGACTTCTCCTTCCACCGCCAGACACGCTCGATGAACGCGTCGCGTCCGAGAATCTCCCGCGACGTGCCTTCAGCTTGAAGCTGCCGCTCCACCACGTTTTGGGTCGCGATACCCGCATGGTCCATGCCCGGCATCCAGAGCGCATTGCGACCCTGCATCCGGCGCCACCGGATTAAAATGTCCTGAAGGGTGTTGTTCAATGCGTGGCCGACGTGTAGCGAACCGGTGACATTCGGCGGGGGGATCACGATCGAATAGGGTTGTCCAGGGTCGGAAGGGTTGGCATGAAACAGTCCGGCGTCGATCCACCGCTGGTACCAGCGGTCTTCCACGTCATGCGGACTATACGTTTTGTCGAGTTGTGGCGTGGACATAGTTACCCGGATACTAAGCACATTCCCGAGCGGCCGTCTCTCGTCGCTGTAATGCTACCGGTAGAGAGCGGAGGCCGCATTGCCTCGCGCTTGCGGTGGCCGTGCCGTCCGTCTAAGCATCGTGTGGGGGTATTCGTCCGCGGTCCCAACTGTTTCGATGCGTCCAAGGCGCGACGCGCGCGCATCTTACCATGTGCCGTGCGGGCTCACAAGATAACGGCTGCCCGTCTGCTCCGGTTCTAAAGGTTGTAGCGGACTGAAGCCCTGTGATATACATCCGGCGGTTCAGATAGGTTGACCAAATCGCCAGCCTGACAGCCCATTACCGTCGAAGGAGACACTATGCCGAGGGGACGAGAGAAGGATCGGAAGACCCGTAAGAAGCATCGGAAGAACGTGGCGCGTGTGAAGGCGCTGGCCAAGTCGCGCCGAGCGGCGGCGAAAAAAGTGAAGCGAGGGTAGGCGAACGGGACGTTAGGCGGCAGAGCTCAACCGTTTGATCTCCGCCCGTATCTGAGTGTCTGCCATCTCCGGAACGATCCGCCGGACTGCCTGTTGGATCGGATCCTGTGCCATTTCGTGGACAATTTCCTCGGCTGCCTGCCGCGCACAGGTCGCGGCGACCTGGCCGACTTCTTCTTTCACCAGCTGCTGGACCATTTGGAGATGTGCTTGCAGGGCCTCCGGCAGGTGCTTCTTCACCCCGGTCTCCGCGAGGTCACCCAGTCGCTCCACTGCGGACCGTTCCAGGATCGCCGGCGCCATATCTGAGACGGTCTGACGGATCGTCGTTTCAACGCCCGCGCGGTAGGCGGGGGCCTGTCGTCCAAGTTCGTCTAGAATGAGGTCACGCATGGCCGTGCGGATACGTTCCGGGGCGAGTGCTTCCGCTAGTTGCCTCGACACTTCCCTTTGTACCGCCGCCCGGACTGCCATGCCTACCTGCTCTGTCACTGCTCTGGTAACGGCTTCTGGCAATCGCTCGCTGAGATCCCGGTCGGTTTGCAGGGCGACTGACTGCACAAGGTGCTCAAACAGTCCCTTCATCATGGCCTCTCCGCTGACCGGGGCCTGCGCCGGGTTGGTAGGAGTAGGGGGCGTTGTGTCAGCGGGTAATGATGCCATGGATGTCGCTTCCTTCTCCGTTTCGTCGCGGATGGCGCTCGCGGCGGCAACAGTCCGCGGCGGATCGTCATCCCCGTCGTCAATGACGGTGGAGACGGGTGGCCAGGTGCGGGCCTTCGCCGATTTTCTACCGTCTGGTGTTCCTGGAGCGCCGTTCAGGATGCCGTTAATCGTGTCGAGGAGCTGCTCGCTGCGGAAAGGTTTCTTGAGAACGGCTTGCACACCAAGGGCGCGTAGCGTGCCCTCGTCCAGCCGATCGGATGCGTTTACAATGGAAATGAGTAGCGTTTCGGCCAAATTGTCCTGCCGGCCGACCTCCTTGCAGAATCCCGAGAAGGTCATGTTTGCCAGATGAAAGTCGGCGATAATGAGCGCAGGGCTTTCATTGCGGGCAGCATCCAAGGCCGAAGGGCCATCCGGAAATCCGATCACCCTGAAGCCTTTGGGCGTGGAGAACTGTTCCACCATGCGACGCACGGCGGGACTGCTGTCGACTACGAAGATGGTGGATCCCGTCACAGTCACCTTCCTATGTCACTCAGCCGACGCTAACAAAGGCTTCTCGAACTGTCAAAGAAAAGGCCGATTCTGACGCCGATCCGCCGCTGCGGACGGATAGAAAGCTGGCGGACGTTTTTCCCATCCTGATAGAATCCGGCATCGTGCAGATGCGCAGTCCATCGGCGAACGGGAAGCTTGAGGAGTTCAGAACACGATGACGGAGAGTCGAATCCAAGTTGTATTTTTTGATGCGGCCGACACCCTGTTTCACATTCACGGGTCTGTCGCGGACATCTACCTGCAGTATGCCGAGAAGCACGGGTTCAAAAAGACCGGGGAGTCCCGGGGATCAATCAAGGCGGCGTTCGGGCGCGCCTTCCGTGAAGCTCCACCGTCCGTCTTTGCCGCCACGGAGCCGCCGGCCATCAAACAATCGGAACGGTTGTGGTGGTTCGACATCGTCCACAATGTGTTCTATCGCGTGGGCATGTTCGAAGGGTTTGACGATTTTTTTGAAGAGGTCTTCGGCGTTTTCGAGCGGCCGGACTCATGGCGGCTGTTTCCGGAGACGCGAGAGGTGCTCACCGCGTTAAAAGACCGGGGGTACGAGTTGGGGATTATTTCGAATTTTGACTCGCGGCTGTTTTCGGTGTTGCGGGGACTGGGGATTGCCGAGTTGTTCGATACGATCACGATCTCGAGTATGGCTCACGCCGCCAAACCGTCTGCCCGCATTTTTCAGCAGGCGTTGGATAAACACGCGGTCGACCCTTCGGATGCACTCCATGTCGGAGACAGCGAGCGTGACGATGTGAAGGGGGCGCAGGCGGTCGGTCTGACCGGGGTGCTGATAGCGCGGGGCGAACCGTCAGGTCCTTCAACGGGGACGACGATTTCAAGCCTGGACAAACTGCTCCCGCTTCTCTCACGACTCCAGTAGTAATGGCACGATGTCTTTGGCGCGGCCTTGAAGCGCCGCATCGACAAGGCCCGTATGGGGCGTGGGATCAAGATTGATCTCCACGACGAAGGCCCCGGCCTGTTTCGCAATGGAAGCAAACCCCGCCGCCGGATAGACCAGGCCTGACGTGCCGATTACGAGGCAGAGGTCGCTGGACTGCAAGGCGTCGTTGCTCCGGCGAAGATCTTCAGCCGCCAGTGATTCTCCAAACCAGACAATGTGCGGTCGAAGAAGCGCGCCGCAGCCGGCACAGAGGGGGAGAATGGTGATGGGTACCTGTCGATTCTCGGCTACGCTTCCGCACTGAGTGCATCGTACCATCCAAATGTTACCGTGAATTTCTGAGAGATTCTGTGACCCGGCGTCGCGGTGAAGTCCATCCACGTTCTGGGTGATCAGCCAGAACCGACCGACGCGCCGCTCCATGTGTGCCACCGCGTCGTGCGCGGGGTTGGGTCGTTTTGTGGCAATCAGTTCACGCCGCCAGTTGTACCACTCCCAGACCAGACGTGGGTCCCGCTCAAACGCTTCTGGTGTCGCCAAGTCCTCCGCGCGAAATGTTCGCCAGAGACCCTCGGAACCGCGAAAGGTCGGCACGCCGCTGTCGGCTGAAATGCCGGCACCGGTGAGCACGGTCACGGAGCGTGCCGCCGAAAGCTTTTTTTGAATCAGGCCGAGAGTTGATCCGTCTGGCATGTTCGTGGGGTAACGGCAAGGCAGAATAAAATTGAGACTACATCAAGCGCCCATATACGGGCGCTTGCCGTGATCACGCATTCTGGGTTGAGCCCGACCGCAGTATGGGCGAAGGGGAGTCGAACAGTCCAGTCCTTCCTCGGGCCTGGTCTGCCGAAGCATGGATGCCACCCGTTCTCCTCTGGCTCGGCGCGAACGTAGGCGCCGGCAGCTCGTTCACGGGTGAATTTCATGAGTCGTGCACTGACGTTTCCCCCTCTCTCTGGGTTCCGCTCGCACCCGCCTCCACCCGAAACGGTCGATCAATCTTCGGCGCATCCTTTGTGCACAGTGCGTAGGATCGGAATCGGATTGTTCTCCGCCGGCGACGGGCCTGCCGACGCGTTGTAAGAGTTTTCTGTCATCGAGACCTCTTGGTAATTCTCCGAGTAGACAACGGCTCGTGTCCTGGTACACAGTTGCGTGTTTTATCGTACATTGCGGTTGCTCATCCTGGACTATTGAAAGGCCATGGCCGTGAATGCCGAGAGCGGGCGATAGGGTGTTGCTGAAGCGAGAATCCGAGTTGCCTGGAAGTCTTGATGTCCTTCCTGCTGCGGTGGTCTCGGCCGTCCGGCCACTAACAGACGGTTGTTCTGGACGGCGGAGATGCCGAACGTTCTGCGTCAGGTAGGGCGTACGGCCGAGGCGGATTGCGTGTGTGTGTTTGAGAACATGTCCTTCGGCCCGGCAGGCTGAGCACGAGCCTGTGCGCGCAATGGGTCGTTCAAGGAATGCCGTCGCGGTTGATGAACCCGGAACGCCAGGCTGTAGCCTATGAGGAGCGGGAGCCTCAACGGGGGCTGGATCTGTCTGCAAGCGCTCTCCCCGTATAGGGCCCGGTCAAGGATTTCTCCTGGCTCGAGCAGTGTCTTCTGATGTCGCTTGGCCTTGGATCTGCTGCGGTGTTTCCCATTTTTGACGAACGGTCATGGTGGGGTCTTCTCGTTTGTGGAGTGGTTCGGGCGGGGGAGGGTGTGGCTGAACTCGGATCTGGCTGCGCTGCCCGTGGCAGCCGGCACGGTGGGGTCCGCCGGCCTCGTGAAGCGGATGTACGGCTTGTATCGAAATGAATCGCAGCCAGCCGAGGTCCTTTCGCTCGAGACGGTCACTGAAGATTGTGCCTGTGTGCTCAAGTCAAAGCTGGCGCAGCGAAAAGTCATCCTCCAGACCAGGATTGCTCCGACTATTCCGCCGTTGCGACTGGTCCAGCGAGACCTGCTTCAAGTATGACTGAACCTGGTTCAAACGCGGTGGAAGCCTCGTTGGAGGGAACGATCATCGTGATTGATATCAGCCATGATGAAGACCATGTCCGCATCGGTGTGTCCGACCAGGGATCCGGTATCGCGCCTGCCGAACTGCCTCGTATTTGTGAATCATTTTTTTCCGGAACGCGGAAAGCGCACACAAGGAGGGCTAGGCCTCGGGCTCTCCGTCTCCCACAACCTCCTGCAGGTCATGGGTGGAAAGATCGAGGTGGTCAGTGTCCCTCATAAGGGGTCGACCGTTACCGTGGTGCGCTCCCCGGCACCGATGACGCAGATGGGAACTCAGACGGAAGGACAGATTCGATGATCCACGAGCCAGCGCGTATTTTGATTGCCGACGACGACGAGACGTTTCGATTGTCCACCGCTGTTCTCCTGCGGCAGATGGGTTATATCTGTGATGATGCCCAAGATTCGGACGAAGCCGCGAAACACTTGGAGCAGTCCTATGATTTGTTGATTGCGGACATCCGTATGCCGGGTAATACTGAGTTAGAATTTCTTCGGTCCGTGCATGACCGCCTACCGGAACTTCCGGTGATCGTTTTATCGGGCTATCCTTCCTTGGCGACGGCAATCGCTGCCTTGCGGTTGTCCGTCAGCGACTATCTCTTCAAGCCGGTCGAGTTCGCTGAACTGAAACAAGCCGTCGCCCGCGCGTTACTGAAGGGACGACTCTTGCGAGCGGTCCGCGATGCCTCTGTTGGAACCGCTCAATTGACTGCTGCGCTGGGTCACCTTAAGCAGGCTGTCACCGTCAGAGGTGGCGCCGAGCGACCTCCGTTGGTCGAGTGGACCGCCAAACGATATGTGGAGCAGGCCGTCTCACACATCGCACAATTATCGCTGGTCGTCGGTCAGGTAGTGGGGGGTCTCGAAGAGACCGAGAACCAAACAGCGGACGTCTGCCGAGTCATGCGGTGCGAGCGGTTGGCGGTCTATGAGGAGGCGCTGGAGGAGACGGTGGAGGTGCTGGCCCGCACCAAGAACGCATTCAAGTCGAGGGAATTGGGCGACTTGCGAAAGCGTCTGGAAACGGTCTTGAAATCGTCCCGGCGATTTACCTAGCCGATGTCGGATTCGGCCCAGGAGTGGCCTTCAGAGCCTGCCCCTGCATGTAAGCCCCCTGACAACTGGTTGTCTGCTGCAGGACCTGCCGCGGAGGCCGCCATCCGTGCAGGATGGCGGCGAACTCCTTCCATCGTAACTGGAACAGGTCTTGGCACGACCCTATGGGCCTGACTGATCGGTTCTAGGCTGCCTCCCGGGCAAGGAGCAGGCGGTTCAAATCAAGGAGGATGAGAAGGCGATCCTCGATTCGTCCCACGCCCTGCATGAATTCTGCACCCGCCAATGTGCCGACCGATGGGGGAGATTCAATGGCGCTTTTGGGAATGCGCAACACTTCCTCGACCGAGTCTACGACCAATCCAACCAGCTTGGCTTCAACGGATACCACGACGATGCGGCTCTCTGTGGTTTGGGTGACACCGGTGAGGCCGAACAGCTTCCGAAGATCCAGTACCGGAATGATCCGGCCTCGCAGATTGATCACGCCCTCCACATAATGTCGCGTCTTGGGGACGCGGGTGACCTCCGCAATCCGGTTGATCTCCTGTACCCGCAAGACATCCACCGCGAACTCTTCACTGCCGATCCGGCAAATGACCAATTGGCAGAGATCGTCACCCGCGCGCTCGGCCAGACGGTCCGCAGAATGTTCTGCGTCCGCCTGGCCCTGGGCTTGCACCTGTTGCTCCATGGCACTCATGCTGAATGGCTCCTCCTTCCGGTTGGTCCCCTAGATCTTGAAACCACCCACAATGCCCTGGAGTTCGACTGCCAACTGACTCAGGTCCTGACTGGCCTTCGCGGACTCATGCGCTCCGGATGACGAGTCCTTGGTGACCTTTGCGACCTGCTCGATGTCGCTCGCAATCTGCTGGGTCGCCACCGACTGCTCTTCCGAGGCGACGGCAATCTGCCGGATCATGTCGGCGCTTTCTGAGACCATGCGTACGATCTGCGAGAGGGCCTCGCCGGTCCGATTGACCAGATCCACGCCGGCGGTCACCTTCTGCGTCCCTTGTTGCATGGACTCGACGGCACCCCGGGTATCCTGCTGGATCTGTCGAATCATATCGCCGATTTCCTTCGTCGCTTTGGTCGTTCGCTCCGCGAGTTTGCGGACTTCATCGGCCACGACGGCGAATCCGCGCCCCTGCTCACCGGCACGGGCGGCTTCGATTGCCGCATTGAGGGCCAGCAAGTTCGTCTGATCGGCAATATCCTCGATCGTTCCCACGATTTCCCCGATCTGATCGGATGACTTGCCGAGTGCAGAAATGATCGTTGCTGAGCTGGAGACGGCGTCAGACAGCTGCTGCATGCCGGAAATGGTGGTGGACACCACAGTCCCGCCCTCTTGCGCAGTTTTGACCGTCGCTTGCGCCAGACCGGCCGCTTTGTTCGAATTTTGTGCTACTTGCCCGACGGTCGTTGTCATTTCCTCCACCGCGGCAGCCGTTTGAGTGGCTCGTGACGTCAGGCTGTCAGTCCCCTTGGAAATTTCTTCGGCCGTCGCGGACAATTCCACCGACGCGGAGGCGACCTTGTCCGTGACGTGAGCCACCTTCTTGATCATCTGTTGCAGCTTTCCGATGAATTCATTGAAGTAGTTGCCCATGTGCGCGATTTCGTCGTTGCCCTCACAAGGCACACGCTTGGTGAGATCGCCCTCGCCCTCCGCAATATCCTTGGAGATCTCGCTCATCCGTGCCAGCGGCTTCAGCACGATGTTGCGCAGGAGGAAATAGGTCACGGACATGATGATCACGACAATACCCGCCATCAGTCCGCCGGTCTGCCACATGGAGCGATTGGACAGGGCAATCGCTTCCCCCATCGGAATCGTGAGGGTCAACATCCCCAGCGTATCGCCGACTTTGTTGTTGGTATGGCAGCTCAAGCAGGCGACGGTCGTGGCTTTGTCCGCCACGGCCCGCCGGAACGTTTCGACGCCATTCACGTCGTCGCGGCGTGTATAACTATCGGCTCCGCTCATAATGGCTCTGATCGCCTCGTTCTCAAAATTGTCTTTCGGTGCATTCATGGGATTCAACGGACTTTGACTGACCAGGCGGGCATTATAAGACCCGGTTTTAGACGCTTCCTCTCCCATTTCCCTGACGGCTGTTGCGGGTAATGGAATGGCATCGGGCAGGCCCATGTGGTCCTTGACCACCTGGATATCTCCTCCGGCTTTTGATTTTTTGATTTTGTTCACATAGTTCTGGGTGATATACGCCCGTGTGATCATGATCTGCGTGCTGATGACGTTGGCGCGCCCCGTCAGCATCGTCCCCATCTTGCTCTCTTCCTGCTGGTACAGGACAAAGAGCCCGAGCATTACAACCAGCAACGACACAGCAAGGATTGATATCGTGAACTTGGGCCCAATCGTCATATTCTTCATGATGCTCCCCATGATGCTGCCGACCTCCTCCATTATGATTGATGAAACAACGTGTCGCGCCCACGAGCCAGAGGTTTGCCGTCCACTCTGAAAGGCCAACCCGCTGTCGCTTCGCACCCGACTTCCATCCCGGCATGTGCCATGCCGCCGATGGTCTACGAACTCTTTGACTACGGCTCTACTCCTCCTCGCTGTCTTCCTGGCGCATGCATTCGCATGTCACTCCCGCGGGCCCTCTTCACCTGTTGGTATGGGAGGTCGCGTCGGACCGAGCCCTCGGTGACGAGGGCTCAGTGCGGTTGTTCCGGCCTGCCGGACGTCGAATTCAGGCTGCCTTGCTGGTCTCCTGTGCGGGGGGACTGAGATGAGTGGTTAGTTTTTCGCGCAGGATTTTTGCGTCGAACTTGGTGATGTAGTCCGATGCGCCGACCATTCTTCCCTTCTCGATGTTGCAGGTGCCTGTGAGAGAAGAATGGAGGATCACAGGGAGATGGGCGAGCCTGGGATCTGTCCGGATGTGCTTGGTGAGCGTGAACCCATCCATATCCGGCATCTCGATGTCGCTCAGAATGCCATGAATCTGATCCACTCGCGACTTGCCTTCTTCCGTGGCCTGATCCGCGAGTTCCTGCAATTTGGTCCAGGCCTCCCCGCCGGTGGTGGTCATGATGTACGACATTTCAAAACGATCCAGCGCTTTGCGGATTTGCGTTCTTGCCACGGAGGAGTCGTCTGCAAACAGAATACACTTCGCCTGCAACGCTGGAGATGCGACCAGGCCTGCGAAGAGGTCATCGTCGGTCCGGGGGCAGATATCATGCAGCACTTTTTCCACGTCGAGAATGAGCACCATGCGACCATCGTCCAGCATGGTGACGGCTGTGACCGCCCCCTTACTATTTTCTCTGACGATGGTCGGCGGCGTTTTGATGGCCGACCAGGAAAACCGCATGATGCGATCGACGCCGGCTACGAGGAATCCCTGCAGGCTGGCGTTGTATTCGGACACGATCAGATAGGGGGAGGTTGCCGAGAGGCTTGTGTCTGGTTCCAGGTCAGACCCGAGGTTCATGCTGCTTCTGAGGCCGACGACAGGAACCATCACACCCCTGATATTGGCCATGCCCACGATGCGGCTGTCGGCCTCCGGAACCTTGGTGAGTTCGGGAAGTTTCATGACTTCCCGGACCTTGAACACGTTGATGCCGAAGATTTCGTTGGTGCCCAGCTTGAACAGCAGGAGTTCCATTTGATTCGCGCCGGCCAGCCTGGTCCGGGCATCGATTTCAGTGATGAGATTTGACATGGTTCCTCCGATGACCTCCGCTCTCATTCATGGTGTTTGTTGGGTGATACTTGCCAGGCCTCTCGCCGGCGTCTCTTGATCTAGGCGGCAGCTCCAATGGCATGCCAGGCGCGGGCGTTCTGGACCAGTTCGGAGGTGTCGAGGATGAGGACCACCTTGCCCTCGCCGGTGATCGTGGCGCCCGAGACGCCCTTGACGGTTTCGAGATAATCCCAGATGGACTTGATGACGACCTCCTCCTGGGAGCGCAGCTCGTCGACGACCACGCCGACCCGGCGATCGCCCAGGGCGGCCACCACGACATAGAACCGCTCGCGGTCGGCATCGGTGGGAATGTCGAACTCCTGCGCCAGGCGGATCAGCGGCAACACCCGATCGCGCAGGTGCAGCACCTCCCGCCCGTTGATGGTCTTGATGTCGCTCCGGGAAATGCGGACCGCCTCGATGACGGTACTGAGGGGGATGGCGAAAATCGACTGTTCCACCTCCACCATCAGGGCCTGGATGATCGCGATGGTCAGGGGCAGCTTGATGATGATCTGGCTGCCCTTGCCCGCCTCGGATTCGAGGTCGACGCTGCCGTTGATCTTCCGGATGTTGGTGCGGACGACATCCATGCCGACGCCGCGGCCGGACACGTCGGTGACCTGCTCGGCCGTGCTGAAGCCCGGCAGGAAGATGAGGTTCAGGACTTCGCGATGCTCCATGGTCGCGAGCTCGGCCTCGCTGATGAGGCCCTTGGCCAGCGCCTTGGCCTTGATCTTGTCCACCGGAATGCCGCGCCCGTCGTCGTTGATCCGGATGACGATGCTGTTGCCCTCCTGGCTGGCGGCAATGGTCAACTGCCCCTCGCCGGGTTTGCCCTTGGCCTGGCGTTCCGCCGGGGTTTCGATGCCGTGGTCGATGGCGTTGCGGACCAGGTGGACGAGCGGGTCGCCGATTTCGTCGGCCACCGACTTATCGAGTTCGGTCTCCTCGCCGCGCATCTCCAGCCGCACCTGCTTGTTCAATTTCTGGGAGAGGTCCCGGACCATGCGCGGGAGCTTCGCAAAGACTTTTTTGATCGGGAGCATGCGCGTCTTCATGACGGCCAGTTGCAGATCGGTCGTCACCAGGTTGAGTTGGGCCAGGGTTTCGCTCAGGACGCGGACCTGCGGATCCGACTCATGGTTCTGCTCGAGCTGCGTGCCGATCTTGATCAGGCGGTTGCGGCCGAGGACCAACTCGCCGACGAGGTTCATGACGCTGTCGAGGCGCTTGGTTTCCACGCGGATGGTGGCGTCTTCTTCGGCCGGTTTGGGCTGTTTTTCCTGTTTGTGGAGGGCCTGATCCAGCGCGCGCTCGGTAATGGCCTTGGCCTGGAGGAGAATCTCGCCCAGGGGGGTCTTGGGGTCCGGCTGATGTTGCTGCGCATTGAGGGCATCGAGCACCTGATCCTTGGAGGCCAGGCCCTCGGTCACCAGAATCTCGCCGAGCGTGGGGGCCGGCTCGGGCGGGGCGACGGGGGGGCCGGCCGCCGGGGCGGCCGCGGGCGGCGGCGTGGCGGGCGCCGCTGCGCCGGACTTCCCCGCCAGAATCTCGTCCAACGTGGCGGCGATGGCCGCGGTCGCGACATGGGTGTCGGTGCCGGACTCCCGGATGTCGGCCATGAGGGCCTTGATGACATCGACGGTCTCGAGAATGACGCTGATGATGCGGGGGCTCACGGCCATGTCGCCCTGCCGCAGTTTGTTCAGAATGTTCTCGCCCCGATGGGCGACGTCCACCAGATGGGTAAACCCGAGAAAACCGGCCGAGCCCTTCATGCTATGCATGGCCCGGAAGATCTCGTTGAGCAGGGCCGTGTTGCCGGGGTCGGCCTCCAACGTCACGAACCGCTGATCCAGCACCTCCAGCATCTCGTGCGACTCGGTCAGAAAGTCGTTGAGTATTTCCTGCATTTCATCGCTCATAACCCACCTCAGTTAAACCCAATTGTGCCGCCGGATCATGGCCGGCTCCCGTGGTGTGAACCTATGTATGAGGAATCCACTATTTGAAGATCTTGTTGATCTTTTCCTGCATCGTCTCGGCGGTGAAGGGTTTGACCACGTAATTGCTCACGCCGGCCTTGACGGCTTCCATCAGATTCTCTTTCTGCGCCTCGGCCGTCACCATCAACACGGGGATGGCTTTCAGCTTCTCGTCGGCCCGGATGGCACGCAACAGGTCGATGCCCATCATGACGGGCATATTCCAGTCGGACACGACGAAGCCGTAGTTGTCGGCCTGCAGTTTCGTCAAAGCGTCCTGACCGTTTTCCGCTTCTTCCAGGTTGTTGAAGCCGAGTTGTTTGAGGATATTCTTGACGATCCGCCGCATGGTGGACATGTCATCGACGACGAGAATTTTCATATTGAGGTCTGCCGGCATGTAGCGTTCTCCTATTGTCGCGCAAGCGTGCTTCGTCGGACCGGTGGATCCTGTTCACTGTTGAGTCGAGATGGAGCCGGGCAATAAAAAAGCGCAACCTGCAATCTCAACTGTGAGACTGCGTGAGTGCGCCTTCCACTTGCAGGTCTGTCTCCTGCCCGCTCAGGCCGGCCGGATCTGCAACCCGACCATGCTCGTTATGTAGGAGGACTTCTCGGTCGGTTATTGCGGAAACTTTACCGGCGGCCCGGTGGAGGCCTTGCGGCGGGGGCAGGCCGGCCTGGTTTTCCAGGCTGAAGTGGGCGGAAGACAGAGCCGAACCGGCTGCCAGTAGACCAACCGTCCACCGGGGGAAATGGCGGACTCAAGTAGGCAGATGAGTCCATCATCCCCTATGTGGGAAGAGGTGAGGGTGGTTCCCCAGTAGGGGCTACCATTCCAAGCCTCCAAGGGTCGTGTGAGATGGCGCTGTCACTGTTTCCGCTGCGAGGCTGCATGCTATAGTACGCTCCTTTCTGAACGTAACGAGTGAGGATTTTCATGAAGCAGATCATGATGGTCGGAGCCGGTTCAGTAGGCGGTTTTTTCGGGGCGCATCTTGCCAAGCAGGACCCCAACGTGTCGTTGTTGCTTCGTCCGGGAACGTTGGCGGCGGTGCAGCGCCGGGGCCTCACGATCAAGAGCGCCAAGGGAAATTTCACCGTCCATCCGCCGGCCGCCTCCGACCCGCGACAACTGGCCAGGCCGGATCTCATCATCCTTGGCGTGAAGGCCTACGACCTGGACGAGGTCATGGCACAGCTGGAGCCGGTGCTGACCGACCGGACCGTCCTTCTCACGCTGCAGAACGGCATCGATACGGAGGATCGCATTATTGCGCGACTGCATCGCGACTGTGTGGTCGGCGGGGTGGCCTTCATCTATTCGAAGATCGTGGAGCCGGGGGTGATTGAACATTACAAGCGCGGCGGAGTGGCGATCGGCGAACTGATGGGGCACAAGAGCGAGCGTCTCCTGCAGATCGCGGAGATCTTCAAGCAGGCCGGCATCCCTTGCCAGATCAGCGAAGATATTCGGAAGAGCAAATGGGAAAAGATGTGCTGGAATTGCGTCTTCAACCCGGTCACCGTGTTGATCGACGACAAGGTGGCGAAAGCACTCGACCATCCGGAAATGGCCGGCGTGATCCGTCAGATTGTCGGCGAGGTCGCAGCCCTGTCGGCCGCGTTGAAGGTTCCACTTGCGCCGGATATGGCCGAGAAGGTGGTGAAATGGACGCAGGAGCTCCGCGACATCCACACGTCGATGTACGACGACTGGAAAGCCAAACGGCCGACCGAGATCGACTATTTGAACGGCTACATCGTGCGTCTGGGACGGGAGCTGGGCATTCCGACCCCGGTCAATGAAGCGCTGACGGCCATGGTAAAGGCCGTCACGGAAAGAGAACCGTCCGGTCCCGGGGTCATCCGGATCGATGGCGCCGTCGTTCAGCCGGTGTCCCTGACCCGTGCGGCGTTATCGCAATTGCCGCAGGAACATCACGTCCCGGACGTCAGCCAGGTGATGCCGGCCATGCGGGGCCGGGCGATCAGGGTCAAAGGCCTCCTCGAAGTTCCGGCCCTCGCGGTCGATGCCGACCACGTCACCTTCCATTCCGTCGACGGCCAATATGCCGCGACCTTGACGCTTCAAGAGGCGCAGAGCTTCGGGTTGCTGCTTTACGAACTCGACGGACAGCCCCTGCCGGACGGCAAGGGCGGTCCCTATCGATTGGTCGCACCCGGCTTGGGCGATCTCTGCGCGAATGTGAAGGGTGTCGGGCGGATCGAATTGCGGGTGGGTCGCGGAAAGGATACGAGGCCGTCGGTCAGGCCTCCCGAGTGCACGCCAGGCGGGAACAGCCGGGGAGACTCAGGTGGCGGATGAACGGAACACCTGAATCGATTTCCATCGTTCCGACCGATACCGCCACAACATCAGTCCCATCCGCACGGTCCAGTCCACGATCATTGCCAGCCAGACATAGAACACTCCCAGGCCCAGCCAATAACCGGTGACAAAGGCGATCGGGATCCGTACGCCCCACATGCCGATCATTGTGGCCATCATGATGAATCGGGTGTCTCCTGCGCCGCGCAACGATCCGGCCAAGACCATGGTGAGTGCCAGCGGCACTTGGAGCAGTGCCACGATCTTCAGAAAGACGGTGCCCAAATCGATGACCGCTTCATCGCTGGTAAAGGCACGGAGCAGGACGTAGGGAAAGAAAAAAAACACCACCCCCATGGTGGACATGATGTAGGTAGCCAGCCGGTTCGCCTCCCAGTTTTCAAGTTTGGCCCGGGTATATTTTCCGGCCCCGATACTCTGCCCCACCATGGTCGCGGCGGCGATGGCAAAGCCGTACCCCGGCAGAAAGGAGAGAGATTCAATCGAAAGTCCCACCTGATGGGCGGCATAGGAGATCGTGCCGTAGACCAGCACAATCTTCGTGTACAGCAGAATTCCGGCCTGCTGGACGATGCGCTCGCCCGAGACTGGCGCGCCCACAGTCCAGATGGTGCGGACCAGATCGAATCTGAGCCGCTTCGAGGGTCGAAGGATAGACCGGCAGCGGGAGAAGAGAAAGAGCGAGCCGGCCGCTTCCGCAATTCCGACGGCAACGGCGGCGCCCGGCACGCCGAACGCGGGAAATCCCCACCGACCATAGATCAGCGGATAGGCAATGGAGATGTGAAGCAGATTGACCATGATCATGGCGTACATCGGCGTCTTGGTGTCGCCGGTGCCCTGGAGAATCGACGAGAGCACCGCGAGAAGTATGGTGAACGGAATGACCAAAAAGATCAGAGTGGAGTAGGGCAGTGCGAGAACAATGACCTCTGCCTGCGCGCCGAGTGACTCCATGACCAGTCTGTTCGCAGATAGGCCGAGTATGGCCAGCCCGACCGAGACCAGGACGGACAGACCAAGAAAGTGCCGGGCGGCCTGTCCCGCCTCTTCATAGCGACGGGCACCCCACTGTTGCGCAATAATGACGTTTGTTCCGACCGAGAGTCCGGAGACCAGCGTGGTGGCGATAAAGGCGAGTAATTGGCCCAGGCCGACGGCAGCAATAGGAATGGCGCCAAGTCCTCCCACCAGAAAGACCGCGACAATGCCCTCAGTCCGTTGCAGCAGGCTGCTGACTGTGACGGGGAGGGCAAGGCTCATCACTGAGCGTCGGATTTGCGCGATACCGTTGGCCATGGGGCGTCATCCTACCAGAAGTCGACCGGATGCGCGGGTGTCTCCTGTCCGGCGATGGGACTGGACAATCGAATGAAAGCTTCGGTAGCCTGCAAGATCCTATGCTGATACTGCCCGAGCCTGTCGCTCGTTCCTCTCACCGGCTGTCAAAGTCGCGCTACCTCTCCGGGCTGCAGTGCCACAAGCGTCTCTACCTGGAAATTCACGCGCCGGCACTGGCTACTAAGCCTGACGCTGCCACGCAGGCCATTCTTGATATGGGCACAGACGTCGGTGAACTGGCTCGACAACGTTTCCCCGGCGGGCGGTTGGTCACGGCCGGGTATCGTCAATCACAGGAGGCGTTGGCCCAGACCGCGGACCTCCTTCAGGATCCGACTCTGCCGGCTATCTTCGAGGGCGCATTTCAGTTCAATCAGGTACTGGTCCGCGTCGATGTCCTGCAACGGGTAGGCGTGAACGAACTGGGCCAACCGACATGGCGGCTCGTGGAGGTGAAATCATCTACGAAACTAAAAGCCACGCATCTGGATGATCTGACCATTCAGAGCTACGTTCTGGAGGGGATCGGCTTGGCCCTGGTGGATATCTGTCTGATGCACGTCAATACGCAATACGTATTCGATGGCCGGGAGCTCGATGTCGCACAACTCTTCACTGTGCGCTCCTTGAGCGAGACGGTGCGGCAGCGGTTGGCGGAAGTGCCTTCCCGATTGGCCGCGATGCACGGGATGCTGGGAGAGATGTCCGCTCCCCCCGTCACTCCGGACGAGCACTGTCAAAGTCCCTATGAATGTCCGTTTTGGGCCCATTGCACGCAGGAGAAGCCGCCCCGGTGGATCTATCACCTGCCCGGAAGCAGTAAAACCGTCACCCTGTTGCGTGAACTGGGAGTGGAGACCATCGATGAAATTCCCGCCCATATAGATCTGACGCCGGTGCAGCGGCGGGTGAAGGATAACCGGGAATGGATCGGACCGGGCTTAAGATCGGCTTTGTCCGGCATTCGTTATCCCGTTCACCATCTCGATTTTGAAACCTTCATGCCGGCTGTCCCGAAATTCGTCGCGACCAGACCCTACCAGGTGATTCCTACTCAATGGTCCAACCACATCGAGCAGTCTGATGGAACCTTGAGCCATGCCGAATATCTCTGTCGGGACAGTCGGGACCCTCGCGAAGAATTGACCGTCAGTCTGTTAGCGTCGCTTGGGCAGGAGGGGAGCATCTGCGTGTATTCGAGTTACGAGCGCTCGATTCTGGAACGGCTCGCCGAAGATTTTCCGTTGTTCAGAAAGGATCTCAAAAACGTGATCGCCAGACTGTGGGATCTCCATGTGGTGATCCGGGATCATTATTATCATCCCGCTTTCGACGGGAGCTATTCGATCAAGGCCGTGTTGCCGGCGGTCGTGCCCTCCCTGAGTTACGGGGGTCTGGTGATCCGGGATGGCGGGGTGGCGGCCTGTGAGTACGCCCGTATGATCTTCGCCGTCAGCGACTGGATTGAGAAGGCACAGATCGGAGAGGCATTGCTGCGGTATTGCGAAAGGGATACATTGGCGATGGTCGAACTGCGGAAGGAACTACGGAAAAGAGTAGATTAGTACCTGGTTCTCGTCCTGATCCATTTCACCATCTGCACGCACGTCGTCTCGATTTTCTCGTCTGCCATCAGGGCAATGCCACCAAGAGCCAGAAGCGTCATCACCAGCGCGAAATCGGTTTGTTCAAACATGCGGCCCTCCCGTGTGAAGCAGAGACTAACCCGGCCCTCCGCACGCGAACAGACCACTAGAGGCGGGGGATAGCCCTGTCCTCGGTAGGTGAGGACTCGCTGAACCAGTTCCTTTCGCCGGGGTTGAGCAGGAGGCCACAGGTCGAGAGAAACCTGATAGGACCGGTGATGCGGGGGGCATGTATCCGAAGCGACGGGCAGGTGACTTGTGAGCCCCGGCCGGGCAGGTGCTGTGTGACGGAGAAGTGTTGGACTGCCGAACTGAAGCGGCTGCCTGGGCGACGTGACCGATCCCGCTTACCTACTTGGAATCTAGACTGACTAAGAACAGATGGTTCAAGTTTCGTATTGCAGGAAAAGAAGTTCCCGGCATAGTCCGGGAACCATCATCCGTCGATCCCCTTGGTTCGTCTCTGACGAGCGGCTTCCACTGCGTCTAGAATCCGCTTCTCGCGCGTCCCGGATCTCGCGGCCTCCTCGATCCGGCGCAGGATGTAGTTCCGCGCGCCCGGAGGGATAGCGGTGAAGTCGTCTAAGACACCTTCACCGCGAAGAGCCTTTTCGAGGTCGTTGGGAATCGCCGAGTCTAATTCCCGATCCAACACTCGCAAGTGCACTTTTACACGATCACCTTCTTGAAGGTTCGCTGCCGTGCGGATTTTCTTACGGATGCGGATGTAATGCCTTCCGCTTCCGACAGGAGAGACGCTTACCTTAAAGGGTGCCGATTTGTTAATATGCGCCATAACCAGAACGGCCGCCTTCGTGCCCAGGGTTCTCGTCACGCTTGCGGGCACCGGAATGGCGCAATAGTCCATGCCGGCGGCCCAATTCTCCATTCTGGATTGAAACGATATTTCCGTACCGGCGGCGGGAGATTTCTTGGCCATTGGATCAAGTCCAACAGACTGGGGAGCACCGGAACCGCATTCCCTACACTGCTCGATTTGCTAGAGAAGGGGATGTGGCGGAGAGGGTGGGATTCGAACCCACGGTCGAGTTACCCCGACTACGGTTTTCGAGACCGTCCGATTCGGCCACTCTCGCACCTCTCCGCACATAGCCGACAAAGAGGTGCAGCTTAACGTGGTCACTGGCAGGATTCAAATGAAATCATGTGCTTGGACGTGATTTTCTTGTGCCCCTACGGGTATCTCACAAGTGAATAATAAATGATTCCGTTTTGTAATCCCCACATTCCGCCGTAGACTCACGTCGTGCCCTGAAACCGGCGGGACCAGCGTTTTTGCGCATCCGTGGCAGTGGGTCAGTGGCACTTCGTTACGATGCATCTCTCGGTCCACTGGGGTTGAGCATTTTGTGGTCAGACACTCATCGTTAGCCATTCCCTCCGGCGCTACACTCCTCGATGTCCTCAGATGGCGGGCCGAGCACCAACCAGACCAGATAGCCTATGTGTTTCTTCGAGACGGGATTACCCCTGATGGGGTTCTGACCTACAAGGATCTGGACGCGCGGGCACGCTCGATCGCGGGGTACCTGCAAACCCGATTTATGCCTGGCGCTTGCCTGCTTCTCGTGTACCCACCCGGGCTTGAGTTCGTAGAGGCTTTATGGGGCTCGCTGTATGCCGGAATGGTGGCCGTTCCGGTTCCCCCGCCGGATGCATTTCGGCTCGCTCATGGTACTGCGCGTCTGCACCGTATCGCGGAGGATGCGCGTCCGGCCGGGGCCCTCAGCACGACTCAGATTTGCACCATGCTGGGACAGGAAGCTCTGCGTGAGGGGTCAGTCGGATCCACACAGTGGATGACCCTGGAGGAGGTTGGCGACGAATTTTCCCACCAGTGGAAAGTGCCAACGGCAGTTGCTTCGACGCTCGCCTATTTACAATATACGTCCGGTTCCACCTCCGCTCCGAAGGGCGTCATGGTCAGCCATGGGAATATGACGGCGCAAAGCCGTTGTATCACGCAGGCTGGCGGGTACGAATCACATTCCGTCACCCTCTCCTGGATGCCGCACTTCCACGACTATGGCCTCGTGAAGGGTATCGTGCATCCCCTATGGATCGGCCGTCCGTCCTATCTCATGTCTCCGCTCACGTTTCTCAAACGTCCCTTGCGTTGGCTCCACGCGATTCAGCGGTTTCAGGTGACGCACAGCGGAGGCCCCAACTTTGCCTATCGGCATTGCGTCGAATCCATGAGGGCGGAGGATCGTGCCGGGATGGACCTCTCGGGGTGGGAGGTGGCGAGTTGCGGGGCTGAGCCTATTGCGCCGGACACGATCGCTCGATTCACAGACGCCTTCGCCCCTGCGGGATTCCGGCCTGAGGCATTTTCTCCTGCGTATGGCATGGCCGAATTCACATTACTGATATCCCTGAAGCGAAAGGGCCTGCTGCCGACAGTGGAAACCCTCGATCCGGCAGCCTTGGAACAGGGATTAGTCTCCGCCACGAGGGAGGGAGATTCACCCGTTCGGCCGGTCGTTGGCTGCGGCACACCGGTCGGAGACACACAAGTCATCATCGTCCATCCGGATACCCTGTCACAGTGCGCGGCGCAACAGATCGGTGAAATTTGGCTGGCTGGAGCCAGCATCGCGCAGGGCTATTGGAACAATCCGGAGGAGACCGCACGCACATTCGGCGGGATTCTTCGCGAGACCGGCGAGGGGCCCTTTTTACGGACGGGCGATCTCGGGTTCGTGAAGGACGGCGAGCTCTTCGTGACGGGGCGGTTAAAAGATCTCCTGATCATACGTGGCCGAAATCACTATCCACAGGATATCGAACGGACGGTGGAGCAATGTCATGGGCTGCTGAGACGAGGTGGCGCGGCGGCATTCTCCGTGGTGCAGGCGGGTGAGGAGGCGGTCGTCGTTATCCAGGAGGTCGAACGTCAAGCCACAATGCTCGATATCGAGGAAGTGGCTGGGACCATTCGCGCTGCGGTGTCAGCGCAGCATGATCTCCATGTCTTCGCCATCATGTTCATCAAGGCGGGTGGGCTTCCGAAAACCTCCAGCGGGAAGGTACAGCGACGGGCCTGTCGCGAGGCCTTCATCAAAGGTGAACTCCCGGTCCTGGCCGAAAGCCGGCGTGAACTGCCGCGGGTTGCGGTCTCGTCCGCCCTCGTCACGGAAAAAAATGGCCAGGACCTCTCCCGCGATGCACAACTGCGTTACATCGAAGAACACCTTCAGGACCTGATCGCTGCGCGCCTCGGCAGTACACGGGACGCCATACCTTGCGAGAGACCGGTCCATCTGCTGGGACTTGATTCCCTCATGGCGGCAGAGGTGCTGCACGCAGTGGAGACAGCATGGGAGGTATCGCTTTCCTTACCGGTTCTGCTCGGGGGAGCCACCATTGTCGATCTTGCGGCGATGATCGGGGAGGCAAGGCTCCGGCCTGAGACCCGGCCCAATGATGCCTCTTCGGCTGAGTTCTCTTCAGAAGAGTTAATCCCGCTTTCGGAAAATCAGGCTGCCTTATGGTTCCTGAGCCGGTTGGCTCCGGATGATCCCGCCGCCAACGTGTCGGTCTTGCTGCACCTGCCCTCAGACGTCGATGAAACGTTCCTCCGACAAGCGATTGTGCAGCTTGGTCTGCGCCATGCGACGCTACGCACTACTTTTGAAACCCAGCAGGACCTTCCGGTTCAACGAATCCACGACCGCCTGCCCATTAGTTGGTCGGTCGTCGATGGAGCGGCGTGGGACTGGGGGATGATGCGCCGGCAGGCGACCGAAGCAGCGGCGGTCCCGTTTGATCTCCTCCATGGGCCGGTGTGGAGGGCATTGCTCTTCCGGCGCCGGCAGGATGCGTTCCTTCTGCTCGTCGCCCATCATATAGCCGTGGACGGCTGGTCGATGAGTCAGCTGGTTGATGATCTCAAGCGACTCTATGGGGCGGCTCAAACCGGCACGACGGTCCTTGCAGACGAGGTCGGTGATGAAATTGCCTCGTACGGTGAATTCGTCACATGGCATCAAGGCCTGCTCGAGAGCGAAGAAGGCCGACGTCTGGCCGAGTATTGGCGGACACGGCTCGCGGGGGACCTGCCGAAGTATGACATTCTCTATGACCGTCCCCAGACCAGCGTCGAACCAGGCCGGTATAGCTGGCATCCGTTCCATATCGAAGCCTCGTTGACGGAACGGCTCAAGACCTTTGCCCGGGCTGAGGGGACGACGTTGTACGCGGTCTGTCTGGCTGCCCTTCAGGTGCTGCTGTACCGTTATACGAATCAGGAAGATACGACGGTGGTCACGCCGGTGTTCGGACGAAGCCGGACCCGGTTTGCGCAGACCATCGGGGACTTCGTCAACATGCTCGTGCTGCGAGAGCGCCTTCATCCGAACCATAGCGGACGGGAACTACTGGCGCGGACCAAGCGCACGCTCCTGGACGCACTGGATCATCAGGATTACCCGTACTCGCGGCTCGTGTCGGATCTCCGGCCGACGCGCGATCAGCAACGCGCGCCAGTGGCACAAATCCTCTTCGTCCTGCAGAAATTCAATTTGCTCGCTGAACTCGACGCACGCATGGGGGAGTCAGGCTTGCCGTCGTCAGAAGACAGCCGGCCCGGGTGGGACACCTACGTCATACCCCAGCAGAGCGGGCAGTTTGATCTCTGTATTGAACTGGCGGAGTCGGGTGACGGGTTGAGAGGGTACTTCGAATATAAGGATCAGCTGCTCGCGCCGGAGACGGTGGCCCGACTGCAGGAGCACTATCTGCGCCTCCTGGACGGCCTGGTCACCGATCCCGCCGGCCGCATCGGTGAGCTTCCCCTGATGTCTGAGGCCGAGCAACAGCGGACAGTGCTCGTGTGGGGCCGGGCGCCGAAGCCGACTGTGACGTTGTCCTGCCTTCACCGGTTGATGGAAGAGCAAGCGCGGCGGACACCCGGCGCCATTGCGGTGCAACAGGGGCATCAGCGGCTCACCTACGGAGACCTGAATGCCAGATCGTCCCGCCTGGCCCATTATCTTCGCCGGCGGGGAGCCGGGGCTGGTGTCGTGGTGGCCCTCTGTGTCGAACGGTCGCTCGATCTGATCGTCGGTCTGCTGGGCATTCTGAAATCGGGCGCTGCCTACCTTCCGCTCGATGCCGACTATCCAATCGAGCGACTGGACTATATGTTGCGGGACAGCCAGGTTCGTGTTTTGGTCACCCGACAGGATCAACTGGCACGGTTACCGGCGACCAACACCCACACCATCTGCCTCGATTCGGAATGGGATCAGATCGCAGGTTGCCCGGACAGCCCGATCGAAGGAACCGATGCATTACATAACCTGGCCTATGTGATGTACACCTCGGGATCCACCGGTCATCCCAAAGGCGTGATGATCGAACATCGGTCCATTGCGAACTATGTCCAGGCCATCACGGAACTCGCCGGGGTGACCGCGGAGGACCGGTCGCTCCAATTTGCTTCGTTGAGTTTTGACACCGCAGCCGAAGAAATCTTTCCCTGCCTCGCGGCGGGCGCGACCTTGGTGCTGCGCACTACGGAGATGGTCGAGTCCGTATCGGGGTTCCTTGATCGCTGTCGTGAATGGCAAATCACCCTTCTGGACTTGCCGACGGCCTATTGGCATGAACTCGTCGCCCGAATGGAATTGGAGCAACTGGCCTTCCCGGCATGCGTCAGAACCGTGATCATCGGCGGGGAACGTGTCCTTCCGCACATCGTGCGGCGTTGGGGAAAATTGGTCGGTCACCGAGTGCGGCTGTTGAATACCTACGGCCCCACGGAGACCACGGTCGCCGTCACCTGCGCGGACCTCACCGTTCAGGAGGTGCAGGGAGAGGTGCAAGGCGAGTTGCCGATCGGACGGGTGATTACCGGCGCTTCGGTTTACGTGCTGGATCAGCAGCGTCAGTTGGTTCCGGTCGGGGTGGCGGGAGAACTCTACGTCGGCGGCGTGGGAGTGGCCAGGGGATATCGCGGGCGTCCGGATCTTACCGAATCGAAGTTTATTCCTGATCCCTTCTCTGATCTCGCGGGGGCACGCCTGTATCGAACCGGCGACCTTGTCTCCTGGCGAGCGGATGGGCAGCTGGACTATCGAGGTCGTGTGGATCGTCAGGTGAAGATTCGCGGATACCGTATCGAGCTGGAGGAGATCGAGGCGGTCCTGAACCGGCACCCCGATTTGGAACGTGCGGTGGTGGAAGTGCGGGAGGACCAGCCCGGAGATAAACGGATCGTCGCATTCATGGTACTCCGCCCGCAGAGCCGGCTTGGCCTCGAGCAGTTACGCGAACAACTGCGACGACAGCTTCCGGCTCATATGATCCCCTCGTCCTTTATCGAACTCGAAGCCCTGCCTCTGACGGCTAACGGTAAGGTGGATCGTCGTGCGCTGAGCGTGGCCGCCGATAGTCGTGCAAGCAAGGTGGATGTGACATCCAGGTTTGTGGCTCCCAGAAATTCCACGGAACAAGTGCTGGCCGATATCTGGGGAGAAATCCTGCATCTCAAGGACGTCGGAGTACAGGACAACTTTTTCGAGCTGGGCGGGAATTCTCTCTTGGCGACACAGCTGGTCTCGAGGGTCCATGCGTTGTTCCGGACGAGCCTTCCGCTGCGGAGGGTGTTTGAGACACCCACGATTGCCACCTTGGCAGAGGCGATCGGACAGACGCGGGGAGCCGGGCAGCCGATCGCGGAGAGGATGGACCTGGCCATCACGAAGGCCCCGCGAGGAATGCCGCTGCCGCTATCCTTCGCCCAGGAGCGGATGTGGTTTCTCTACCGGCTGTCCCCCGGCGCAGCCGCCTACAATATTCCGGCCAGCGTGCGCTTGCATGGCCCGCTCAATAGGGCAGCGCTGCGTCGGAGTGTCGCGGAACTGGTCCGGCGTCATGAAACGCTTCGGACCACCTTTACACAGACCGACGGGCACGCACGGCAGATCATTCACGAGGTGTTGGAGCCGCAGTGGACCCAAGAGGACCTGCGCGCCGTGCCGTCGGAAATACGGGAGCCGCGGGCATTAGAGCTGGCGACCGGCGAGGCCCGCCGTGTGTTCGATCTTGAACGGGGTCCGTTACTGCGTGTCCTGCTGATCCAACTTGGTGAGGAAGATCATATCTTGGTGATGAGTACGCATCACATCATTTCCGATCAATGGTCCTATGGTGTGATCGCGAGGGAGTTGGTGAGCAGCTACAACGCATTCTGCTCAGGCAGCCCTTCGTTCCTGCGGCCGGAGCTCGCCATCCAGTATGCTGATTTTGCGTTGTGGCAGCGCAATTGGTTGACGGGACCGGTGCTTGACGAACAACTCGTGTATTGGAAATCCAAACTCCTCGATCTGCCGGCCATGACCCTGCCGGCCGACCGACCGCGGCTCCCTGTGCATTCATTTCAAGGAGACCACGTGTCGATCGAACTCCCCTGGGCCTTGATCAACCGGCTCAAGCAAGTCAGCATCCGTGAGGGCGTGACCCTCTATATGCTGTTCCTGAGCGGGTTTTTCGTGCTGCTCCATCGCCTGACGCAACAGCGCGATTTGGTGATCGGGACACCGATCGCGAATCGTAATCGCCTCGAAGTCGAGGAGTTGGTCGGCACGTTCGTCAATACGCTGGTGTTGCGGACGGATGTCTCGAGCGATCTGACTTTCCGGGAGTTTCTGGCGCAGGTGCGTGACCTGTCGCTTGATGCTTATGCGCACCAGGACGCACCGTTCGAAAAACTGGTGGAAGAACTGCGTCCGGACCGCAGCCAGGGGGGGCTGCCTCTGGTGCAGGTTCTGTTCAATTTTGCCAATACGCCTTTCGGGCGTGCGGAGTTTCAGCACCTGTCCTGGACGCCGTACGAGGTGAGTCGGGGCGCGGCACAGCTGGACCTTGGCTTGTCGATCGACCCGTTCGCCTCTCGCAAGGCCTATTTGGAATACAACACGGATCTGTTCGATCGCGCTACGGCCGAGCGATGGGTGGCGCAATACCGGCAGTTGATGGAAGCGATTGTGCAGCAGCCCGAGGCTCAGCTCGGACGGCTTCCGATCCTCACCGAACAGGAGCGGCACCGAGTCCTTCGGGAATGGAATGCGACCGAGACGATGGGTGAGAGCGATGTCTGCTTTCCGCAGCTGTTCGAAGAGCAAGTCGCCCGCTCGCCGGACGCCATCGCCGTGGTTTGTGACGGCGTCGAGCTTTCCTACGCGGAACTGAATCGTCGCGCGAATAGAGTGGCCCATCAATTACGTGGCTGGGGTGTGGGACCGGATGCCGTCGTTCCGATCTTTCTGGAACGCTCACTGGACTTACTCATCAGTCTCCTGGGCGTGCTGAAGGCGGGAGGGGCCTATCTTCCCCTGGTGCCCGGGCTGCCCATGCGGCGATTGGCCGTCATGATCGAGACGAGCCATGCGGCGGTTCTCGTCACCTCGTCCACACTGCTCGCCGGCCTTCCACCGCATCAACTGCCGGTCCTGTGTATTGATCGTGACCCGGACACGCTGACGCACTATCCGGCGGACGACCCCTCGCCTCTGGCAGGGCCGCAGCATCTAGCCTATGTGCTGTTTACCTCCGGATCGACCGGTCAGCCCAAAGGCGTCGAAATTGAACATCGCGCCCTCGTCAATTTTCTCCGATCGATGCAACGCGAGCCGGGTGTGACTGGCGCCGATGTGCTGATCGCGCTCACGCCGTTGTCGTTTGATATCGCCGGTCTTGAGCTCTATCTGCCGCTTCTGACAGGCGCGCGTATCCTGTTGGCCAAGAGCCGGCAGGCGATGGATGGACCCTGGTTGCAACGGGAGCTGGATCAGGGCACGGTGACCGTCATGCAGGCCACCCCGGCAACCTGGCGGATGGTGTTGCAGTCCGGATGGCAGGGCAAACGTAAGGTCAAGGTGCTCTGCGGCGGGGAAGCCTTGCCTCGAGAGTTGGCGCAGGAGCTCCTGTCCCGCGCGTCGTCGGTGTGGAATGTGTACGGGCCGACGGAGACGACCATTTGGTCGACCCTGGAGCGTGTGCGTTCAGCGGAACGGACGGTTCCGATCGGCCGCCCGATCGCCAATACGCAAGCGTATGTGCTGGACCAGAACCGGGAACCGGTGCCGGTTGGAATACCGGGAGAGCTGTATCTCGGCGGGATGGGGCTCGCGCGGGGATACCGGTATGCTCCACGGTTGACGGAGGAGCGATTTGTCGCAAGCCCGTTCAGAGCAGGGGAACGGCTGTATCGAACGGGAGACCAGGTGAAATGGTTGCCCGACGGCAGATTGGAGTATCTCGGGCGCATCGATTTTCAAGTGAAGTTACGGGGATTCCGGATCGAGCTTGGAGAAATCGAGACGCTGCTGGCGGAAGATCACACCGTCGAACAGGCCGTCGTCATCGTGCGGGAAGATGTGCCGGGAGAGAAGCGGCTGGTGGGTTACGTCGTGGCAAAACACAAAGAGCTGTGCGATCCGGAGTCATTGCGCAGTGCCCTGCGCGAGATGGTTCCCGACTATATGGTGCCAGCCGCGATTGTTGTTCTGACCGGGTTTCCGTTGACCCCGAACGGCAAGGTTGATCGCAGCGCGTTGCCGGTGCCGGTCGCTGAACCCGTGCATGATAGCGGGCACGCCATTGAACCGAGAAACCGGATCGAGTTACAGCTGGCCGCGATCTGGGAACAGGTACTGGGCATTACGCCGATCGGCGTACGGGACAATTTTTTTGCGCTCGGGGGGTACTCGTTGCTGGCGTTGCGCATGTTCAGTGCGATCGAGCAGACGTTCGGCGCACGTCTGCCGATGGCGGTGCTGTTTCATGCACCGACGATCGAGCAACTGGCCGACGTTCTGGCTGGTGAAGGGCGGACCGTGCGATGGCGGTCGTTAGTGGCGATTCAGCCGGAGGGACAGCATCAGCCGTTCTTTGTGGTACCGGGGGTGGGCGGCAACGTGCTGGTTTTCGCGCGCCTGGCCAAACTGCTCGGCAACGACCAGCCGTTTTACGGGCTGCAGGCCCGCGGCCTCGATGGAAAAGAAAAACCGTTCATGCGGATTGAGGACATGGCGGCGCATTACGTCGACGAAATTCGGTCGGTTCAGCCGAATGGGCCCTATCTCATCGGCGGAACCTGCACCGGGGGGCTGGCAGCCTATGAGATCGCTCAGCAACTCACGGCCAGAGGAGAAGAGGTGATACTCGCTATCGTCGAATCCTGGCACCCGCGATCCTATGTCACCCACTGGAGCCGTGCCCCGTACCTGTTGTGGCCTCTGTTGTTTGTCGGGATGAAGCTGGTGGCCTACTACCGCCTCATGCGCCCGCTTCCCGTGCGCGAGTGGCCGACGTTCTGGCAAGGGAAGGTGAAGCGACTGTGGGGTCTCATGCACCACGGCGAGGCTGCCGAACATCAGGATGAATTCCTTTACAAAGACCAGGTGACCTACGCCACGTTCCATGCCGCGGCGCGCTATGACTTGAAACCGTTTCGAGGCCAGGTTCTCAATGTGATCGCCTCCAAACATCCTGTGACCAATTCCGAGGAGGACACCCGTCTGGTCTTCGGAGCGGCGGCTAGCGGGATGAGCCGCACGATATACCTGCCTGCCGAAGATTCGGGACGCCTCTTCACGGCGCCTCACGTGCAGGAATTGGCCGCCCATCTCAAGATGTTCTGGCAGGAAGCCAGGGCACAGCTCCGGCGAAAGCCGGACGATCAGAAGACCGGATCGTCATCGAGGGCCGCCTGAAAGGCGCGGCCCTCGAACACCAGCGTGGGGTTAGCGTGGCCATGCTAAACTGTCCGCCGACCGGGAGCTTGCGACGACGAATGGAGCAGTGAGGCCTCTCCGGCTCTCGGCAGCTTCTTGGCAACTGGATTTCCAGCATGATTAAAATGTACCGGTTCCTTCAGTTTCTTCTCCGCGGTGCCAGAACCATGATGGTGCTGATGGTGCTCACCGGCCTGCTGGCCGGTCTGTCCAGTGTGGGACTTCTGGCGGTGATCAATAAGCTCATCAATGGCGCCGGCGTCACATCGTCGGTGTTTGCCCTCGCGTTCATCGGGCTAGCCGTGCTGAAGGTTGTCTCGAACTATCTGTCCCAATTACTGCTGGTCAAGTTCGCCCAGGAAACCATCCTGAATCTGGGGATGGAACTCTGTTGGAAAGTGGTGCGCGCACCCTATCGCACTCTCGAGCGACGGGGAACGCATGAAATCCTGGCGACACTGACCGATGACACCAATGCCATGGCTTGGGCGGTGAACGGCTTGCCCGGGCTCGCCATCAATGTCGCCATCCTTGCAGGATGCTCCCTCTACCTCGTATGGCTCTCCTGGCAGGCCTTTCTTGCGGTGGTGGTTTTGGCCTTGCTCGGATTGCTGGGCTATCGGCAACTCTACAATCGGGTGCTCAAGTCCTCCCAGGCGGTACGTGAGGCGAAAGGGGCGCTGTTCGAGCATTTCCGAAGCCTCACGGAAGGGATGAAGGAGCTCATGCTGCATCGTGGGCGACGCGAAACCTTTGTCGCCTCGGATATCCGGCAAGCCGCCGAAGCCCTGCGTCACCACAACCTGGTGACGACCAAACAGTACCTCGCCACTGATTCATGGACGCAGATCCTCTTCTATGGCTTGATCGGTGTGATTCTGCTGCTGTTTCCCAGACTCCTGGCCTTGTCCGGTGAGTCCCTCACAGGCTATGCCTTCGCTATGCTCTATATGATCGGGCCGATGTGGGGATTGCTGGGAATGGTGCCGAATCTCACCCGCGGACAGGTGGCCCTGGAAAAGATCGAAAGCCTGGGATTGGCGTTGGACGAGGGACATCGGGAGGGAGGGGCGGAGCGCCCGGTGGCCCAGGGAATGAACCAGATTGAATTTTCGAACGCGGTCTTTTCCTACGACCCGAAAAATGAAGACGAGCGATCCTTTACGCTCGGCCCGTTGGATTTGAGCTTGGCAACGGGGGAGCTGGTCTTTATTATCGGGGGCAACGGCAGCGGCAAGTCGACATTTGTGAAGCTGCTCACGGGACTCTACCTGCCGCAGGAGGGCACGGTGCGGCTCAACGGTGAGGCGATCGCGTCCACGACACAGGATTGGTACAGGCAGCATTTCGCAGCGGTGTTTTCCGATTTTTATCTGTTCAAAAAACTTCTGGGACTTGACCCCTCGTTGGTCGACCGTCAAGCGGACGGCTGGTTGAAGACGCTCCGGATCGAACATAAGGTGGCCATCAAGAACGGCGAATACTCGACGGTGAACGTCTCGCAGGGCCAACGTAAACGGTTGGCGCTCGTCACGGCCATGCTGGAAGATCGGCCTTTCTATGTGTTCGATGAATGGGCGGCTGATCAGGATCCCCAGTACAAGGAGGTCTTCTACGGCGAATTGTTGCCGGAGTTACGGGCGAGAGGCAAAGGCGTGA
Source organism: uncultured Nitrospiraceae bacterium (assembly GCA_963846575.1). Classification (GTDB taxonomy): domain Bacteria; phylum Nitrospirota; class Nitrospiria; order Nitrospirales; family Nitrospiraceae; genus Nitrospira_A. The sequence continues at coordinate 1,099,606 of CAWJWJ010000002.1, forward strand.
TCGTGGTGACCCATGATGACCGGTACTTCCATGTGGGGGACCGCGTGTTGAAATTGGAAGAAGGAAAAATTGTGGACGCATCGGCAGGGATCACGCGTGGCGTCGCCCACCGCGGTGGGCCGCAGCTCAAGCCCGTCGCCCGTCCCTCGGCGTAACGCGAAGCCCATCCGTTGCGCCCCTCGAATTATGACCGCAGTGCTGATTCCCACCACAGCATCCCTTCCGTTAGTGCCCCTCGACCGCGGGGACGTGCATGTCTGGATGTGCGACCTGTCCCGACAGGCGCATCAACGCGCGGGCCTGGCGGCATGTCTCTCCAGCGATGAGCAGCACCGTGCCGCCCGTTTCGCCTTTGATCGGGATCGAGAGCGGTTCATTCTCTCCCACGGCCTGTTGCGCGTGATTCTGTCCCGCTATCTGGCGGTGCAGCCGGGTCGGATCGCGTTTGAGACGGGTGTGTATGGAAAACCGGCGGTTCCGCGTGGATCGGAAACGTCGCTGCCGATCGAGTTCAGTCTGACGCATTCGGGCCAGCATGCGCTCGTGGCGGTGGCGAACGGGCGCGCGGTCGGAGTCGACGTGGAAGAGTGCCGCCGTGAGGTGGATGCACTACAACTTGCCCAGCGGTTCTTTGCGGACGGCGAACGCCAGCGGATCGCCCGGGCGCAGGGCCATGAGCGGCAGCAGCTTTTCTATCGGTATTGGACAGCCAAAGAGGCCTATCTTAAGGGGCTTGGCGTCGGGCTTTCCCTTGGACTGGACCGGTTCGAACTGCTCTTCGATGAGCGGTTGACGCAGGCACAGGTCCGTTCAGCCGAGTCGGGCAGTCTGGACGAGGCATGGCTGGTGCAGCCACTTCGGATCGCTGATCACCTGGCCGGGGCGCTCGCGGTGGAAGGTCAGTCCTGGCAGGTTCAGATGTTCGATGCGGGCACGTTGTTGCCTTAGAACTTTTTCCCTCCGGCCGCGTCCTTCCGTAGCTGGCGAAAGAACTCCTGCAACAGATTGCGGCTTTCGTCGGCGCACAAACCGCCGACGACCTCGACTCGATGGTTCAGGCGAGGTTCGGGAGGGATGTCCATGATGGATCCGCAGGCGCCTGCCTTGGGATCGGTGGCGCCGAACACCAGACGAGGAATACGAGCCAGGACGATGGCGCCAATGCACATCGTGCAGGGTTCCAACGTGACATACAGCGTCGTACCGGTGAGGCGCCAATTTTTCTCCTGCCGCGCCGCCTCCTGAATGACGATCAGTTCCGCATGGGCCGTGGGATCCTGCCGGGTTTCCCGTCCATTATGGGCCTCGGCGAGCACGACGCCCTCGCGCACCAACAGGGCGGCAATCGGCACTTCGCCTACCAGCGTCGCCGCGCGAGCCAGCGTCAGCGCCTGTTGCATGAATCGAGAATCGAGATCGTCGAGAGAGACCATAGTCTTGCCTGACGTGGTTCCATTTGCGTTCAGAAGGCGCGCCCGGTCAGCATCGATGGCGCATGCTATCACTGAGCGGTGGTGGAAAGGCAGCAGGAATGAGGGAAGGGGAGGGACAGGCGGTTAAATCTGACCGACCAGGTAGATGGCACCCGTCGGTTGCGGGACTCCCCCGTCCGGTTCCACCGTGACGGCAAATTTCTTCATCCGTGAAAATTCCTGGAGCGATTTGATCAACATGCGACCCTTTTGCCCGGTATCCAGGCCGAACACCCCGGCGCTGACCGGTTTGTCGTCGATGGCCCAGAGTTGGTACACCTTTCCCTTGGGCAAAGCCGGCAGATTGAACGCGTACAACCAGGCCTTCTTCGTGACCGGGTCGAACAAGAGGAACGCGCCCGCCGACTTGGCCATCTCGGAACCCGAGAGCGACACCACCTTGGATGCAGGGTTTTTCAGGAAGGCGCTGAACTCGTCATTCTGGCGGGCCAGGCGCTGCATGGAGCTCTCGCGCTGTGCCAGCTGAGTCCGTACGTCTTCGAGTTCGGTTTCCCGTCGCAGCAATTGATCCTGCAGGTCGACGAGTTCGCTCCCTCGTCGGTCCAGCTCGGATTTGAGCGCGACGACGACCTGTTCCCGCTTCTGCACATCCGCCTGCAGACTGCTGACACGACCCGTTGCCTCCTGCACGGCGGCCCGTAACTGCTGCACTTCTCCCGAATGCTGAGCCGACTGCGAAGAGGCGAGCCAGGCTAGATAACCGCCGCCCAGGAGCACAGCCAGTCCGGCGAATCCCATCGCAAGGCGAAACGGCCAGGATCGAGCGGGAGCCACCGGCGGAAAGAGGTGGTTCACCCATTCGCCCGGTTCCAGGCTCGACCGCCCGGCGGCCTTGTCCATCTCCGCCGTGCCTGCGAGAGGGGCTGGAGCCGACAAGATCTTGGCCTTGAGCGTGCTGGGCGGTGTTGCCGGCGTGAGGCCGAACGGCAGGTGCGACGCCACGGTCTGATAGTCCTTCAGGGCGGCATGGCAGGCGGCGCATCCCGACAGCAGATGAGCTTCGATGGCCTGTCGCTCCGAACGTTCCAGGGCGCCGATGGCGTAAAGGGGGACCGCTTCTTCCAATTCCTCGTGCGTCATAACCCTTGACCTTGCGGCAGCGTGTGATGCAACGACTCCCGGAGTTTAGTCATCGCCAGCTTAATCCTAGTCTTCACGGTGCCGAGCGGTTGATTCAATTTGGCGGCGATCTCCGTATGCGTCAATCCCTGGTAAAACGCCATCTCGATGGCCTGTTGTTGGGGAGGAGGGAGATCGAGAATGGCTTTGGCCATAAGTTGCCGCAGTTCACTGTCCTCCCGGGCTTCATAAGGATTCGGACTTACATCGGGGGTGTGCGACACCAGCGGGTGCTCGAGGGAATTAGGCACCAGATGCTGTCCGCGAGAGGCTCGTGCACGCAGACGGTCGATCGCGCGGCTACGGGTCAAGGTCACCAGCCAGGCGACGGGGTTGCCACGTCCGGGATCGTATTTGGCAATTTTTCGCCACACTTCGAGGTAGACTTCCTGGAGCAACTCCGCCGCCTCTTCCCGATCACTCAAAATGCGATAGGCCAGCGTGAAAAGCAGCGTGCTGGATTGATCGTAGAGCTGGCTGAAAGCCTGTGGATCGCCCTTGGCCACACGGGTCAAGAGTTTGGGCTCGATGCTCGATGCGGCTTGTCGGGAGGCAGAATCCATGCAGTCGGCCTAGGCGCGGGGCACTCCTCTGGGTCTCGGCACGCCACACTATAGCATTCTACGGAGGAAACGACCAATCGGATTGCGATTCGCTGAGCACCTGTCGGCGGTCACGAACGCATGAGAGTGGCAGAAGGGGAGCGTGATACCGCTCGGTTCAGAAGTGACGGGTCAGAATATGCGCTGCATCTGCCGCGCCCGACAGCGGTGGAGGTGGCTGGCGGATGGATTGGTCGAAGGCCTGTTGGAACGTTTCCGCCCAACGTCCGTCCAGAAAATCCGCCAGTGATAACTCGGCACCCCGACCGTGGAGCTGGAGATAGGCGACCAGTGAATCTTCATCCGCAAAATTGTACCGGCGCACATACACCACTGCTCTGCCCAATGCCACCGCCTCGACGAACGTCCCGTAACCGGGCTTCGTGAGGATGAGGTCGACCGAGGCCAGCACTTGCTTGAAGGGCCAACCCAGGGCTGCCAGAGAAGTCACCCGCGCGAGCCCGTCGGGCACTGCCCCGTCCACGATGAAGCGGTAGGAAGGCAGCGATTCCATGTGCGGGAAGGGAATATGCCGGAGGGGGATTCCGCCAAACCCCACCAGCACGATCCGGTCCGACGGCTCCGCACCGATGGCATCGCGGAGCTGTTTGGGCAGCGGTTCTGAGGGTTCTGCGATGGGACCGATGTCGCGCATGTTTCGAAAGGGTGTCATCGCCGTGCCTGGCGCCACGCGCAAGAAATAATCGGCTTGCGCATAGGCCTCTCTGATCTGGCGAAGGATGCCGCTCTGGTCATCCACTTCGGGATCGATGAATGGCTCCAGCACCAGGTCCCATGACAGGGAACACATGCCGATTGTGGCAATGCCCGTTGAGGCCCCGGCGGCCATCGCCAAATGCGACACGTCGGATAACACACAGGCGGGGCCGGCGGAACGGATGAGTGCGGCCTCCGTCTGGACTTTCGCGCCCCAATCGGCATGGAGGCTGCGGTGGGCGGCCCAGGTGCCTGGCACGTCTATTTTCAGGGGCCCGTCTTGAACGCAGCCGACGTCTTGCTGCGCGACACTCAGCTGCCAGGGAATCGTGAGGCGAGGTTCGAAGAAGCCGGCGGGAACGGTCGTGCGCAGGATCGCGGTGAGATTGGGGACCAGCTGCCCGAGGGCATTCAGCACCGGGGCGACTTGCGCGGCATGCCCGAAGCCGTGACCGGAGACGGAACACCAGATCAACGGCATGGCAGCCTGTTACAGAAAGATTCACACATCGCATGCGACGCGGAACCCGCCTCATCCTGGCGTCGAAGGGCCGCTCGCGGATCGGGTTTCCCTACGGCCCGATCGGATGAGGTAGCCGACTGCCCCTCGGCAGTCTCTCTGCGATGCCTGTCCATCGGCCGCTCAGCTGTTCGACGAGATGTCGGATTCCAGCGGTGCGATGTTGTACTGCAACTCCAGATCGAATTCGTCGATCAGTTCGTTCACCGCCTCATGGCCCAAATCCGAGCGGACCTCATTGATCACGAGTTCGATGGCCATGGCGGCATGCTGGCCGTACTGAGTGATAGCGGATTCGATCCGTTGTCTGGCTGTATCGAGATTCATACTTCCTCCTGAGTGACCTATCCGAGCGTACGTAATAGCTGCTGGAATTCGGGCACGAGGTCGACTCCCCCGTTCGATCGGCCTGAGACGGCGGCATCGATGCCGGCTTGCAAGACCGGCTTGGCTGCGTCCTTTTTGCCCAGGGAAACCAGGGCTCGCCCGAGTGCGAGGTGAGAGGCCACGTGCGTCGGATCGAGTTGGGTGGCGACGGTCAGGTGTTCGACCGCCTCCTCGGCGCTGCCGCCCTCTTGCAGTATTTTGTTCCCCAGGCCGTAACGGCCCAGGAATCCCTTGGGGTTCTTTTCAACCATTTGACGAAAGGCGCTGATATCCATGAGGCTCCTTCTGAATCATGATCCGCAGGTCACGTGACGCGGGATTGTACCATCGTCGCCGTTCGATCAGCTAGGGATGCGCGCCACGGGCGGCGCGAAGTCGTGCGAGTCGCTCTCGGTCGGCGGCGTCCGGCGCCCGGCCCGTTCCCAGCGCCAGATGATGGAGCCGTTCGACGCAGCGAATGGCGGCGATCGTATCCTGTCGTTCCTCGTACAGATCGGCCAGTTCCCGCAGCACCGCCGCTTCTCCGGCGGGGTTGCCTAGCTTGATGAAATGCTCCGAGGCGTTGTTGAAGCACCGTTCGGCTTCCACCGGGCGCCCGCTCTCACGAAACGTTTTTCCCAATTGACCGTACGTACCGGCAAGGCCTTCTTCGTTGCCGACCACCCGATGCGAGTCCAACGCCTTGGTGAACCACCGTACGGCCTCTTCCCAATGGTGCTGCCGCCCTTCCTCCATCGCCAGGTTATGGTAGAGAATACCGAGCGCGCGGTGATCATTGAGCGGCGTCAGAAGATCAAGGGCCTCAAGATAGTAGGGGCGGGCCTTGTCCGGCAGATCGGCGCCGATGTACAGATTGCCCAGATTGACCAGCGTATGGGCGATGGCGTGCGGGTCCTGCTCAATCCGTTGAATGGTCAGCACTTCCTTATAACAGGCGTCTGCCCGTTCCAAATCGCCTGCGAGGGCATAGGTATTGCCGAGGTTGCCCAGACTGTTGGAAAGCTCGCGGGGAGCGCCCGTGACGCGGTCGTCCTTCACGGCCGCTTCCCAGGCGGCCTGGGCCTGAACCAGATCTCCACGATGCAGAAAAATGCGCGCGCGATGTTTGTCGTTTTCAGCCATGGCCTGCGTGACTCGTTTCTGGTGAAGTACTGGTCCCCGGCATCGCCCGGAATTGACTCGTGCCCGATGGTCAACGGATGGTGGACGGAATCGTCCGGCGAGCCGTCAGCGGGTTTGTTCTGGATGCCGGACCGGTAATCGCCCGATTGATCAGTCGCCCCCCTTGGGGGTGTCCTTCCTGAATTCCACGACGATATCATCTTCCTCGTCCAGTCCCAGGCCGGCGCGAAACGATTCGAGCAGCTCCGCCACATACGCGAGGTGGCGTGAATCCTTTCCCTCCGGCGAGGCGAGATAGGCCTCGGCCAGTTTCATGCCGGTTTGGAAATGGCGGGCAATCGTCTCTTCGGTCACCTGCTGCCAGGTGATATAGATACAGAAGGCCTGGAAGGCGTGGGCCCGGGGATGCCGGGAACCCAGCGCGAGCAATTGCTCATAGGCCTCGCGAGCCGTGGTTCCTGCATTGGTGGAGAAGGTGCCCTCCAGTTCAACGGCCAGATCCCAGTCGTTTCCGAGTTCGGTTTCCGATTCCTGGAGTGTATCTTGAGCGGCCAACGCGGCATCGAATTGCATGGGTGACTCTTTCGTGAAGCGAGAGGTGTGACTCTACCGTTGTCGTACCCGCCACATACGGACACGTGTCGCCTCAGCATACGCGGGGAGAGAAAAGCAGGTCAATGAGGTCGCACCTTGAGTCGCGGGCACAGGGCTTGTAGATTGAAGAGCAGTCGAGGTGAGAATTCCCGACCATTGTCTCAACAACTCTGTGAGGGCACTATGGCAGTCGAGTCGGTCATGCTGGCGCTCGGAACGAACGCGCCTTCGTTTGCGCTTCCCGATGTGGTGAGCGGCGAGGTCGTCAGTCTTGAATCATTTGCCGACAAGTCCGCCCTGCTGGTGATGTTTCTCTGCCGGCATTGTCCCTACGTGGTGCATGTTCAGGAAGAGATTGCCAGGCTGGGACAGGACTATGCAGAAAGCGCGGTAGGGCTTGTCGGGATCAGCAGCAATGATCCTGGGCATTATCCGGATGACGCGCCGGAACGGCTCAAGGAGATGGCCCAACGTCTCGCGTTTCGGTTTCCCTTCTGCTTTGACGCCACCCAGGAAGTGGCGAAGGCCTACAGGGCTGTCTGCACGCCGGACTTCTACCTGTTCGACCGGCAACACCGGCTGGTCTACCGGGGGCAGTTGGACGATAGCCGTCCGTCAACCGCCGTTCCGGTCACCGGCCGGGACGTTCGCGACGCCATCGAGGCCGTGCTCGGCGGCCGGCCTGTCGCCGGTAAGCAACGGGCCAGTATCGGGTGCAGTATCAAGTGGAAGCCGGGAAACGCGCCACCCTATGCGTGAGCACCGGAGGCTCAGCAGGTTCATATGTGACCAGAGCCGCTGAAGGGGCGGGCGGGATGAAGAGCGACAGGCTCCGGCATCCTGGTCTCTGTCGGATGTCGCGCGGACTCGTCTGCCGCTGAGCCGGACTGTCAGGAAGCCGTTTATGTTGCTGCAGCATCTGGACTGTGGCGCCCGTCCGGCGCTTCAGAAAACCTCCCTGACGACCGATAAAGAGAGCCCAAGCCTCGGAGGGATTGTTGACCATGGCAACGGCGAAAGAACTCGTTCAATCCTGCGCAAATATCTTTACCCTCCCCGAAATATACCTTCGGGTTCGTGATGTCGTGGAGGATCCGCAGTCCACCATGGAGGATCTGGCGAAGGCCTTGAAAATCGATCCGGCCATTTCCGCCCGCGTCCTGAAAATCGTCAACAGTCCCCTCTACGGATTTCCCAAGCAGGTTGATACCGTGACGCGGGCCGTGAATCTCCTCGGCATGCAGGCCGTTCGAGATCTGGTGACTGCCTCCGCACTCGGCCCCTGTGTCAGCAAGATTCCCACGGAGTTCATGGATCTCTCCGCCTACTGGCGCAAGAGCGTCCTCTGTGCATTGATGGCCGCGAAAATTGCTAAGGCCTGCGGTATCAGAGACAGCGAGCGGTTTTTTATCGAGGGGTTGTTGCGGGATATCGGGCATCTCGTCCTGTACCAGACCACTCCCGAGCGAGCCCGGGAGGCGTTCATCGAGGCGGGCAATCGCGGGCTGTTGCTGTCAGACGTCGAGCGGGCCCATATCGGATGCGATTATACCGAAGTCGGAGCCGAACTCATTCATTCCTGGGGGATGCCGGCCCCCATCGAGCAAGCCATACGTCACCAGTTGAGGCCTCACGACGCGGGACAACATATCCTGAATGCGTCGATCGTGCATTTGGCCGGCGTGGTAGCGGACCAGAGTGGGTTGCCTGTGTCCACTGCCGTCCGTGAGCAGCCCTTCGATCCCTATGCGATGCATCTGACCGGCTTCAACGTTGAAGAGCGGCCCTACCTGCTCAAAGAGGCCGAGGAGCAATTGCAGGAGACCCTCTCCCTCTTCGCACCCCAGTCGATCGCAGCCTAGCCCGGCGAAAGAGCCGTTTCGCCTGTGGCAGGGAGAGGATCGAGTTCTGCCGGGCTTGCCACCACCAGTCCTTCCGTGGTCACCAACGTCAGGCAGGTTTCTCGTGGAGGCGCAGCAGGGCGAGCGAGCGCGCATCGAGGTCGTATTGCAGCCCGCCTTTCATGAGGCTCACGGTCTTTTCATGGCCGTGCGTCACGGCAGTGTCCAGCACCGGTTGCCAACGCACGCCCCGCTTGTGGGCCGGTAGGGTGAAGGCCCGCGGTTCGTGATGCGCATTGAGAAGGATCAGGAAGGTCTCGTCCAGGATGTGGCGTCCCTTCGAATCCTTCTCTTCGATCGCATGGCCGGCTAAGCGCACTCCCAGACAGCGCACATATCCCTGAGCCCAGTCTTCATCCGTCATCTCTTTTCCATCCGGGCGAAGCCAGGAAATATCCTTCACGTCCGCACCGCGGATGTGGCGGCCTTGAAAGAAGCGGCGCCGGCGGAAGACGGGATGGTGCTGCCGCAATTGGATCAGGCTCTTGGTGAAGGTCATGAGGGCCTGCTGGTGTTTGGTCAGATTCCAATCGATCCAGCTGATCTCATTGTCCTGGCAATAGGCGTTGTTGTTGCCATGCTGCGTTCGCCCGATTTCATCGCCGCCGCAGAGCATGGGCACGCCTTGTGACAGGAGCAGGGTGGCCAGCATGTTGCGCTGCTGCCTTTCCCGAAGCGTCACGACCGAGGGTTTTGTCGACGGGCCCTCCACCCCGCAATTCCAACTGAGGTTGTCATCCGTCCCGTCGGAATTGTGTTCCCCGTTGGCCTCGTTGTGCTTTTCGTTGTACGCCACCAGATCATGCAGGGTGAAGCCGTCGTGTGCCGTCACAAAATTGATGCTCGCATGGGGACGGCGGCCCCCGCCCTCGTAGAGATCATTGCTCCCGGAGAGTCGATAGGCCAGTTCGGCGACCTGACTGCCGTCGCCTTTCCAGTAGCGCCGGAGCGCGTCGCGGTACCGGCCGTTCCACTCCGCCCATCCGGCGGGGAAGTTGCCGACCTGATAACCTCCTTCTCCCAGATCCCATGGTTCTGCGATCAGCTTGACCTGCGACAGCACCGGATCCTGATGGATGATGTCGAAAAACGCGCTGAGCCGGTCCACGTCATGGAGTTCTCTCGCCAGGGTGGAAGCCAGATCGAACCGGAAGCCGTCCACGTGCATCTCGAGGACCCAGTACCGCAGGCTATCCATGATGAGCTGCAGTACGCGGGGATGGCGCACGTTCAACGTATTGCCGCAACCGGTATAGTCGAGATAGTAGCGGGGTTGGTCCGCCACGAGCCGGTAGTAGGACGCATTGTCGATGCCGCGGAACGACAGGGTGGGACCCAGATGACTGCCCTCTCCCGTATGGTTGTAGACCACGTCGAGAATGACTTCGATGCCCGCGCTGTGAAACGCCTTCACCATCGTTTTGAACTCCCACACCTGGTGGGCTCGATCGGAGGTGGTCGCATACTGGCTGTCCGGCGCAAAGAATCCGATGGAGTTATAGCCCCAGTAGTTGGTCAGGCCGCGGTCGATCAAATGTTTGTCCCGGATGAAGTGATGGACCGGCAACAGTTCGACGGCCGTGACGCCCAGGTTCTGCAAGTGCTCGATCACGGCCGGCGTCGCGAGGCCGGCATAGGTGCCACGCAGGTTCTCGGGAATGTCCGGATGCCTGGCCGTAAATCCGCGCACGTGCAATTCATAGATCACCGTGCGATCCCAGCGAGTTCGCAGCAATTGGTCGCCGCCCCAGGTGAAGGCCTGGTCGATGACGACGCATTTGGGCATGTGCCTGGCACTGTCGTCCCGGTTGAGGGACAGGTCAGCCTCGGCGTCGCCGATCGTATATCCGTATAACGCCTCGGACCAGTCGATTGAGCCTGCGATGGCCTTCGCATAAGGATCCAGCAGAAGCTTCGCGGGATTGAACCGGTGCCCCGCCTCCGGATCGAAGGGCCCATGGACGCGGTAGCCATAATGCTGCCCCGGCCGAACCTCCGGCAGGTAGATGTGCCAGACGTAATCGGTGCATTCCTCGATCCTGATCCGGTGTGATTCCTTCGCGGCCTCGGGGCCGTCGAACAAACAGAGATCCACCGCCGTGGCATTTTCTGAAAACAAGGCGAAGTTCACTCCTTCACCGTCCCAGGTCGTGCCGAGGGGGTACGGGCGTCCAGGCCAGATTCTCATGCGTGAGCCATGCTCCTTGGTTGAAATCGTTCAGCAGAGCGGTTTCGCGGCGCGTCGGATGATGGGGCTATCATACAATGGGAGAAACGGGTGGGGTCAATCATGCCGGGGTGTTGACGTCCCGGGCAGGGAGAGAAGGCGGCAGGATTCGTTTGCGCCTCCCGTGCAAAGTGGGTATAAGGCCTTCGTAGGACGTTTTCAACCAGGATCGTTTTCGCGGAACATGTCTATGTCATCGTTCCCTGTGCTCATCATTGACGACGATGCCATTTTCCTCGGCACGCTGGCCTCGACCTTGCGCCTCAGGCTGCCCGAGGTGCCGATCGAGACGGCGGTATCGGCCGTGGCGTCGCTCGAGCGGATCAGGGCTCAGGAATATGGCGTCATACTCTGCGACGGACAGCAGGCGGCGATGGAAGGCATCGGGTTCGTGCGGACCATGCGCAAGCTGCACCCCCAGACACCGGTGGTGCTCCTGATTGAAAAAAACGATCAGGACTTCATCCGGCAGGCGACCGAGGCAGGGGCCTACGACGTGCTGGTGAAGCCTGTCGGGGAAAGCACGCTACTCTGTGCCGTCCAGCGTGCCCTCGAAGCGCACCGCCTACGCGGCCAGGTCGCACGCGAGGAAAAACAGCTCATCACGACCCTGGACAAGATGCTCCGCGATCTCGAGCACCTGTACGGGGCCGACGGGTTGTCTGCGCACTTCGCGGCGTTCATGGATCAGGTGCTGGCAGAGCGGCAGGCGTCCCGGAAGAACAATGGCTCGTCCAACCATGGATCGAATGGGGGGAACGGGCAGGCGTGATGGGCTTCCCATCGACTCTTGAAATTGCCGCGTCCGCACCAACGTCTGTGCGCACGTGACACCAGTGGGAACGGCCTTCGGTTCCGGTTGAACCTCTCTTCGGATTCCACTGCCGGCATCGCTATGACACCTTTTAACGCAAGTCCGGCAGAAATTGGGACATCGCGATGGCTGCGGTGCGAGGCCAGCCATTCCGGTCTCTTGGCTTTCAGGACCCGGCCGGCTCTTCGCGCTCAGCCTGTTCGACCGACAGCAACCATTGGGCCTGCGTGATTGCATCCACCAGCGCGGTCCTGGCCTTGTCCGTTTTCCTGGCGCGTGGGACGACGGTGATAAACACTTCCGCCGCCTCCAGCAAAGCCAAGAGGGTGGTTTCGGCCTCGGTTCGTGCCTGGGCGCGCCTGGAGACGGCCTGCGGGGACGGCTTCCTTCGACTCCTTGGTCCAACGTAGGGCTGCGGAGCCACCGGATTATCCTTTTCCAACTCGGGTCGTCTTGATCTGACCATACATTCTCCAAGCCATGAGACAGTTATCTGCGAGCCACACTGTACTCGATCCACCCTCGTTTTTGCATCGTGCCGCCGGACGCTCAGGCAGCGGCTTCTCGGGAGGCCCGACAGGGTTCTGGGAGCAAGGGAGCTCCCAGGGTTGTGGCCCAGGCAATCCAGGGATTCATCTAGTCCTCGACCGGAGCCAGTCCTGATAGAACAAAACCAGAAGAAGCCAAGGCCGGCACCCGGCGGTCTTACCGTTAACAGCCGTTCCACATTCCTCACAAGGAGGTGGTCACCATGCAGAAGCAAATCCAGCACCCGATTCGTCGCACGGAGCCTCAACGGAATCCGGCCGGCAGCCAGGAAGTATGGCCCTTGTCCGCGCGGGAGTTCATGAAGCTCCCCGTCACGGGATTGCTGACGAAGCGTGATCGCCTGACCTTTACGCGTCTCTCGGCTCCCCCTGATCAGGCCGCATAGGCCAGAAGAGCGCCAGTCTCAGTCGGAGGCTCGTTGATCACCAGGCGCATGACTCACGGTAGGCCTATGCAGACCTATGGCGTCGGGCTGATTCATGACCTTGAACTTATACAATGACCCATTGCCCCATCGGAGGAGACGATGACGCCAGCCACCACGACTCGCGTCCAGCGACATACTGACGACGAGATCAACGCATGTATCCGGCGAGAGACCGAGCGTAACATTCTCCATGTGGCGCAACAAGGAGACGAGGACATCAGGCGGCGTCTCGTGGAATTAGATCATGAGTGGGACATCGAACGGACGCTCGAAGCCAATGCGGCTTCGCTTGCCCTGGTGGGACTCGGGCTCGGCGCGTTCCTCGATCGTCGTTTTTTTCTGCTCCCCGCGGTCGTCGCCGGGTTCCTCCTGCAACATGCCGTACAGGGATGGTGCCCTCCGGTGCCGGTCTTTCGACGCATGGGAGTCAGGACCGCCAGTGAGATAGAGGTCGAACGCTATGCCCTGAAAGCGCTCCGCGGGGATTTCGATGAGTTGCCTTCGGAACGAAGTCAGGAGCTTGGTGACGGGAAGGTCAGACATATTGTGGCGGCGGTTACGCGATGACCTTCGGCCTCTCGCATCGACTGCAGATTGCTGAAAGTGGAGCCCGGCGCAGGGAAGCGGGGACACGTGGACCAGGAGCATAAGGGCCGGCGGCTCCCGCCCCCCAGCCGGCGAACCTTTTTGCTGGGCGCGGCGGGAGCTGTGCCTCTTTTGTACCATGGGCTCGGGAAGACCTTGTTCGCGGCCGCTTCGGAGCCGGGCGAAAGGCCAACCCAGGAGGCCTCCCCGTCCGGCATGATCAGCAGACAGCGAAACCCGGACAATCTAGAATTTCCCTTCTCCACGCTGAACAGCTTCTTCACGCCCAACGAGCAGTTTTATGTGCGCACGCACTTCGAAGTGCCTCAGCTCAGCACCCAAGACTGGACGCTCAGTATCGAAGGCGCGGTATCCACTCCGCTGCAGATCAGCTACGACGAACTTCGAGCGATGCCGTCCGTCACGATGCCGGCGTTGCTGGAATGTTCCGGCAACAGTCGGGTGTTCCTGAAACCTCCCCAGACCAGCATCCGGTGGGAGTTGGGCGGGGTGAGCAACGCCGAATGGACCGGTGTGCGGCTGTCCGATCTCTTGGCGCGTGCCGGCGTGAACAACCAGGCGGTGGAAGTCATCATGGAGGGAGCCGATTCCGGAGAGTTCCAGGATCCGAATCCGCCCACCCCCGGCGTCATTCCTTATGCCCGCAGCCTGTCACTTGAGAAAGCCCTACGGCCCGAGGTGATCCTGGCCTACCGCATGAACGGCAAGGACCTCCCGCCGTCGCACGGATTTCCTGTGCGCGCGGTCGTCGCGGGGTGGTACGGCATGGCCTCGGTCAAATGGCTGAGGCGCATCATCCTGACGGATCGACCGTTCGACGGGTACTTTCAGACGTTTGTCTATTCGGTATGGGAGCGCCGGCACGGGCTTCCGACGCTAGTTCCCGTCTCCGAGATGCAGGTCAAGGCGGAAATTGCCCGCCCCATGCTTCATGAAGTGATTCCCGCCGGCTCACACTATCGAGTCGTGGGCGCGGCCTGGTCCGGTGAGACCGATGTGAACAGGGTCGAACTCAGCACCGACGGAGGGAGGGCATGGCAGCCAGCACGGTTGCTCGATCGCCCTGTGCCGTTCGCCTGGCGTTTGTGGGAATATGACTGGGACACTCCGTCACAAGCCGGTCACCACACCCTGATGGCGCGGGCCACCGATTCCCGAGGACGCACCCAGCCGATGACAAGGGACCACGACCGGCGGGACGCCCTGGTGACGCACGTGCTGCCGGTTGCGGTAGAGGTTCGTTGAGCGCCCTCCTGTACTCCGCCATCCCGAAGTAGCTCCTTACTTCATACCCTGGCACCTCATCTTGGCTTGTGAATAGGCGGCTTGCTGCTCTTTCTCGGTTCCGCCGTTCGCCTTCACTTTGTCCGCTGCTGCCGTGGCCATTCGTTGACAGTCCGCGCCGGTGGGCGCTTTCGTCGGAGGCGGAGTGTTTTGTGCGGCATAGCCCGGTGCGAAGGCACCGGCCGTCATCATGGCAGCGCTGAGGAGTCCGGCCAAAGTCAGCTTCGTGATGGGCATATGGTCCTCCGGGTTATAGGTAAGGGATCTGTGGAACATCGGAACCGGCACATGCACGTAGGTCGCCGGCACATGAGGAGAGGATCAGGCGTACACCCGGTGAGCAGGGCGCGGTCGAGCCTGGAGCGCGGGCAACAGGAAGGGACGCGGCACTCGCGGCGATAGAGAACCGGCGGATGCCGGAACAGCCGATCAATTGATGCGCTCTCGAATCGGATCGTTGATGGGAAGGCTGACGGTGGATCGGGCGTAAGGGGGCAGACAGAGTCGCGAGCGGTCCGCTGAGTAGCGGGTGGAAAACAGCGCAACGCATGCCTCCGACCGGTTTAACGCGAAGCTGGAAGGAAACTGTAGCCGGTAAAGCGGGGAGATTCTGGCAAGGTGAGCCAATCTTGTCAAGGAAACCAACCTGCCATGACGCTGACCACGCTCCTGATACTGCCGCTTAGGCGAGGGTGCTCCACTGGTCGCACCCTCAGTTCCGACCGGTGGATTCTGAACGGGTTCGTGCGTCACCGGTGGATAAAGGCCGGTACGATGGCCGCGATAACGCCGGACACTTAGCCGGCTGCGATTCGTCTTGCTTCATGACGGCAGCGGCGAGATCGGGCTGCTGCTGCTCACGCCGGGCGCGGCACGTATGTCCAGAGTCAGATGGCCGTCCGGTCAGAAGTGCTCAGGGAGGATGGTGGCCCGGTCGTCTTCAGGGTCGCGGAACGGTAGAGGTCGAACCGCGCTGCTCTCAGGAACCAATGTGGAATTTGACTCGGCCACTGCCTCCGGACAGAGCCGGCGTGAGGGCGGGAGCGTGAGGGCGGGTGGGACTTCAGGTCATCGCCTGCTCATCTCGGCCCAGGCATGTCGGGGTTACGGATGTTCGATTGCAAGACCTGACCCCACTCTCCTTGACCCTCGATCCCTCTCCTTGACCCCCATCTCCCTCGCAATCTTCTCGAATGCTTTAGGATCGTGGCACCACGATGAAGCCCTCGCCGGCCTCACCGTAGGTCCTGACTTTTCCCGCCAGCAGCGGTTGGGCGGCGGGCGCAGAGGGCGGCGTCCACCAGGTCGATGGTTCTGAGCGAGTCCAAAGAATACCCGGCCTCGCGAAGAAGGGCAGGCCGGTCGATACGTTTCTGCGCGGCGGAAAGGGTGCTCTTGGCCAGGACGCAGGCCACGGCGTGGGGAAACGTCTCAAAACAGACTGGCCCTGCCGGTGGGGCGTGACCGGCGAAGAGCTGATAGTCCGGCGAGGGCAGCCGGAATAATGCGGCCCCGTTGAGCATCCAACTAGAGAAGGGATGACGTTGTCCAACCGTCAGGCTCGGCGTGGCAAAGGTGGTGATGCCGGCGGCGGCCAACGCGCACTCGCAGGGTCTTGCCCGACCGGTCCGGCTCCAGCAACAGGGGGCGTCGATGCCGACCGCCGCCGCAGCGACGTGTCTGCACCAGGCGGCGGCTTTCCCCGGATCGAGCGTGGCGCAGGTGGCGACGATGCGTCTTTCCTGGAGCGCGACGGCGTGAAAACCCTTCTTCGGTCCGCCGACGTCGATGCCGGCCACGACAGGGAGGAAAGAGTTGTCCATGGCCGGCTATTCTAAAGTGATGCGGAGCACCTTCCAAGGCCGGACGCCTCACCGACAGTCTCGGATCGCCATACAACCCTCTGCCGGGCACATCACCTTGGCTTGGGAGGCGGGGGTGGCGTCGGCGTTGGGGTCGGCGTGGGCGACGGCGTCGGTTGAGGTTTTTTGCATCCTGACACACAGGCACAATCTCCGGTGTTCATGGTGCCGTTCGCGTTACTGTTACAAGTCCACAGACTGCCGTCCGGGGCCGTACAGGTCCAGTGGCCGGCGCTCCTGTAGCAGTTTGTGCCTTGTGGCAATCGACCGGGCGGAGTGACCTTGGTTTTGGGCGGGTCCATTTTCGCCATGGCACTATCGAACGCTGTGCCATGGGCCGATATCAGCCCCATCGTGAAGGAGAAGACCAGCACATAGCCGAACCCCCGGAAGATTTTATGCCTGCCGATCAGTGAACCCATCGCCTCCTCCTTTGGCTGTGTAACAGTTGAGTGTTCGTCGCCACGACCCTGTTCGAGCAAGGTTGCATGTCCACCTGCGGGTCCGGATCTACTCAACAATGCTCAACTATGGAACCAAACAACTGGCTGTATGTCGTAAGCACGGGGGAACACGTTCAATCGACGCAGCCCGACTCGATACGGGAGCGTGGCAATGGATTGGAGGCTGACTACATGGTCGGCGAGAGCATTCCAGCCGATCGCGGGCGCCCGGTTCAAGCGAAAGTCTCTCGAAGTGGATCGTCAACCGTGAAGCACGAGGCGGAATGGAGCGACGGGAGAATCCTCTATAGCCAGAAGTGTGCGGATCAGCGGATGGAAGACAGCGCAACGCATGCCTCCGACCGTCGCAACGTACCGTGGAAAAGCAAGCTGGTGGCCGCAGAGTCCCGGGATTCTGTCAAGGCGAACGATACTTGTCAAGGCGATGTGCCGAGACGTCATTGCTTGAGGCACCCTGTTCGTTTGCAAGACCTGACCCCAATCTCATGACCCCAATCTCAAAGTTGTGATCCAAAACAATGAACGTGCACAGGCCACGGCTCCGGGCAACTTGTTTGCACGATATTCGTCCTCATAAAACTCTGGGTGCGTTGGTTTTGGATCGGACGTATGATGAAGGTCAGGTGGGAGGGCGGTCGAGAGGATGTGGTACCAGACCGGCCGCTCTGTGCCTGCCCTGAGAAACCGTACCGCCCGCAAGCTGGCGGCCTGAATGTGTCCGGAGGTGAAGATGCATGAGTCCCAAGCTGATGCCCTGGTGTTGTTCGGTGCGACCGGTGACCTGGCGTACAAAAAGATCTTCCCGGCGCTCCAGGGGATGATCAAACGCGATGAACTGAACATGCCGGTGATCGGGGTGGCCAGACCCAACCGGTCGCTGGAAGAGATGCGGGTGCGGATCCGCGAAAGCCTGGAGCAGTTCGGCGGGGGGGTCGATGACGCGGCCTATGCCAAGCTCGTCCGGCTTTTCCGGTTGGTGGGCGGGGACTATGGGGATCCCGACACGTTTGTGCGGCTTCGTCGGGAGCTCGGCAAGGCGGAACGTCCCCTCCATTATCTGGCGATCCCGCCCAGCCTGTTTGCCTCCGTGGTCGAAAGCCTGGGCACATCGGGGAGCGCGCAGGGCGCGCGCGTGGTGGTCGAGAAGCCTTTCGGCAGGGACCTGGCCTCCGCCCAGGCCCTCAACCGGACCCTCTACACGCTGTTCGACGAATCGGCCATTTTCCGGATCGATCACTACCTGGGCAAGGAGTCGATTCAGAATCTGCTGTATTTCCGGTTTGCCAATTCTTTTCTCGAACCGATCTGGAATCGAAATTACATCGACCACGTGCAGATCACGATGGCGGAGCGGTTCGGGGTCGACGGCCGGGGGAACTTTTACGAGGAGACGGGGGCCCTGCGCGACGTGGTCCAGAACCACCTCCTGCAGGTGGTGGCGAATCTCGCGATGGAGCCGCCCCTCAATGACGAGGGCGAGGCATTGCGGGATGAGCGGGTCAAGGTCTTCAAGCGCATGCGGCCCCTGACGGGAAAGAGCCTGGTGCGTGGTCAGTTTCGAGGGTATCGCGATGAGGCCGGCGTGGCCCCCGACTCACAGGTCGAAACCTTCGCCTCCCTGCAGGTGCATCTCGATTCCTGGCGGTGGGGCGGCGTGCCCTTTTTGATCCGGGCCGGCAAACAGCTCCCGGTCACTGCGACGGAGGTCGTCGTGAAACTCAAGCGTCCGCCGCAGAACGTGTTCGGCGAAGCGTCGAAGGGCCCCCGCAACTATGTGCGCTTCCGGCTGGGTCCGGATCAGGTGGCGGTCGCCATCGGCGCGCGCGCGAAGGCGCCGGGAGACAAGATGGTGGGAGACGAGACCGAGTTGTTCGTCTGCCGCCAGGGTGGAGACGAAATGGGCGCGTATGACCGGCTGATCAGCGATGCGCTGGCGGGCGACCCGTCCTTGTTCGCACGGCAGGACGGCGTCGAAGCCAGTTGGCGGGTGGTGGATCCCGTGCTCACGATGCACACGCCGGTTTACGAATACGAGCCGGGTACCTGGGGGCCGAAGGAATCCCAAACGCTGATCGCGCCGTTCGGCGGATGGGCTAATCCGAAGGAACAGGAATGACTCAGCCTGGCAGCGAGCGATCCTATCGGCCGATCCGCGACTATGCACTGATCGGCGATTGTCATGGCGCCGCCCTGGTCGCAGGGGACGGCGGGATCGATTGGTGTTGTCTCGGCCGGTTCGACGCGGACCCGGCCTTGTGCCGCCTGCTGGATTCGAACGAGGGTGGCTTTCTCTCGACGGCCCCCGCAGACGAGCACAGGAGTACGCGGGCCTATCTGGACGGGACCAATATCCTCCGGACGACCTTCGCGACCGGCCGGGGCACCGTCGTGCTGACCGACTTCATGCCCGTGGGTCGAAGGCCCGGCAGTGGACCCCATAATTACGTCGACCTGGCGGCACCGAAATGTGTCGTGCGGATCGTGGAAGTCACGGAAGGGTCGGTCGAGGTCGAGATCCAGTACCGGCCGACTCTGGCCTTCGGACGGACGAAGGCCCGGTTGCAGGCTGAAGGGAGCCTGATTTCCGCCGAAGGCGGACCGGCCCTGTATCACGACGTCGCCGGATTTACGCTCGAAGGTGACAGGGCGGCGGCAACCATCCGTTTACGGCAGGGGGAACGGCGGGTCCTGATCCTTGCGGAGAAGCCCTGGACGAAGGTGAACCCGCTGGCGCTGGTGGACATGTACGCGTCGGTGACGACGGCCTTCTGGCGCGAATGGATCGCCTATTGTCGATACAGCGGGCCCTATGAACAGGCGGTCAAACGCAGCCTCCTCGCGATCAAACTTTTGATCTATGCCCCCTCCGGGGCCATCGTCGCGGCCCCGACGGCGTCCCTCCCCGAGGAACTCGGCGGCAGCCGCAACTGGGATTACCGTTTTTGCTGGCTTCGCGACAGCGCGTTCGCGCTCTATTCACTCGCGGTCACCGGGTACGGCGGCGAGGCCCGGCGGTTCAGCCAGTACCTTCCGCGCGTCTGTGCGGAAACCGCGCCCAAGGTGCAGATCATGTATGGCCTGGAAGGCGAAACCAAACTCGACGAGGAGGTCCTCGATCATCTAGACGGGTATGGCGGCAGCCGGCCGGTGCGGAAGGGCAACGAAGCCTACAGTCAACGACAAATCGACGTGTACGGAGAGATTCTCGACTGGGCGCTGTTGTTCCACAAGCTTGGCGGCACCTTCAATCAGGAGGTGCGGGCGTGGCTCGGCGGGTTGGCCGATTTTGTGGCGGATCACTGGCATGAGCCGGGCCAGGGGCTGTGGGAAATGCGGGGTCCGCCCTTGCAACACCTTCACGGCAAGGTGATGAGCTGGGTGGCGCTCGACCGGGCGATTCGCCTGCTCGGTCACAAGGCGCGCTGGGATGAGGAGCGTGAGAGGATCGTGGCCCAGGTCCATGCCCGCGGGTTGTCAGGCCCGGACGGCCACCTGGTTCAGGCCTACGATCGCCCGGAGGTCGACGCCGCCTTGTTGCTGATTCCGCTCACAGCGTTTCCGGTGGATGACCACATCCTGACCAGGACGATCGAGGCGATCGAATGCGATCTGCGGGCCGGCAACTTCCTGCATCGGTACAAGAAACAAGACGGGCTGGAAGGCAAAGAAGGCGCGTTCCTGATCTGCAGCTTCTGGCTGGTCGATGCGCTGCTCCACGTCGGCCGGTCAGAAGAAGCCGCCGGACTGCTCGGTCGTCTGGTGGCCTGCGCCAACGATGTCGGTCTGTACGCCGAGGAGATCGATACGGAGACCGGGGCCTTTCTGGGCAATTTTCCGCAGACCTACACGCAACTGGCGTTGATCGGCAGTGCGGTGCACCTCGCCCTGTGCCAAAAGGGGGGCACGGAGGCGCTCAAGGCCACCCATGCCGAACGCGCCCATCGCATCGTCTCGGCCACACTCGGCTGGCGCGCGATCGTGGCCGCGTTCACGACGACCTGGCGCGTCGGCCGTGTGTTCTCGTCAAAACGCTCGCTACTGAGACTGGAGTAAAGGGAAACTTACTTCCCAGCGCATGTGCACCAGTCACCTGCCGCCATGTCTTGGGCGGCATGTTCGATTGCAAGTCCTGACCCCATTCTGAGTGCGCAAGTCCTGACCCCATTCTGAGTGCGAGTGGGTTCGTCTTGAAACGGCTGACGATCCGTTCCTCAAGGAATAGTGAACCAAAGACCGCATCGATCAGGTTTTGAAAGATCGAAGGATCTGGGGCTGTATCAGCGCGTCGCAATCGGGCATAATGAAAGTCAGTTTTTTTGCCCGCAACTTCGCAGGATGCTGTCGATGGTTGAGGTAAGCGGCACGTGGAATCACTTGACGTTAAATTCGAGGAATCATGAGATTACACGCATCACGTTATGGATGGAGCGATGCATTGGCTTGTGGCCTGGTCCTCTGGCTGGTCACAGGCTGCGGGCCCTACATCCGCGCGGAAGGGACGCATCAGCGCATTCCCCCGCCCGACACGCTTGTGGCGGTCTGGGGCGACAATCCGACCGTAGTGAAGACCGCGTCCATGTGGCTCAAAATGCGGGGATTGGCCGTGGTCGACCCGGCGCAGGTACAGGCCGAGGTGCAGGATGTCAGCAAGGCGGCCGTGCACCTGCCGAGCGAGACAGACCTGCTGGGCATCGCCGACCGTCTCGGCATCGAACAACTCATCCTGGTAGGCATGGCCGGAGACCTGAGGGCGCCCTCGATTTTTGTCCGGGGGCTGGAGGTCAAATCTAGGCGTATCCAATGGATCGGGAGCGCCCGGTATGAGGACTACGTCTCCACGCCCGTCTCGAATCACGTGATCATCGCAACCTGTCGGGCGCTTTCCGCCGCCTGGGGCAACCCGGACCCGGGCAAGGAAACCTATTGTGCTCCGGCGGATGACGTGGCACGGCAGAAGAATCCGCCTGAGCCCGCGGGCAGAAGGACGCTCCCATGAGGCAGGGGCTATGGCAACCTCCAGGGTGGACGCTCACCGGAATCCTGCTGGCGACAGGGCTGCTGGCCGCAGGCTGCAGCACGATGCAGGATCGCACCAATACTCCCCGGACGTCGGGCGAACAATTGCTCCTGGCGCAAGCCATTGAACGGGGCCTGTCTGACCTGAGTCTGCCCCTCTCCACCAATACAGCCGTGGCGGTCAAGTCGTTCGGATTTACCGACGATAAGGAAGTCGCACACCGGCAGATCGAGAGCTGGTTCCTCGCTCAAGGCTATCCTGTCGTCGAAGACGATAAGGCCGCCATTAACGTCCGGGTCCTGATCCAGGCTCTGGGGACCGAACGCAGCGAGACGTTTTTCGGGGTGCCGGCCATCTCCAGTCTCTTGATCCCGCTTGCCTTGCCCGAACTGGTCGTGTACCGGGCCGCCAGGCAACAGGGAGTGGCACGGTACCAACTGGAGCTGACGGACGCGAAGACGGGCGCGCTTCTCCATCGCTCGCGTCTCTGTGAAGGCACGGCCTTCCTGAATCAATTCACCGTCTTGTTCTTGTTTACCTTCCAGCGGACCGACCTCCTCCCCCCGCCTCCGTTTTCATAATGAGGGGGTTGTCACTGGCCCGCCTTCTCTCTCACTACTTTCGAATCGGCCGTCCGGGCTGCCTTGTGGAGGGTCCTCGCCCGGGAGGAGATGCGTCCCCCTTGTCTATCGACACCTGAGGACCATCATCTTGCGAGTGGGAGGCGATCCCTCTCGCGCAGGTGATCTTCTTCGCGGCAAAGGATCTTTGATGTGTTGTACCGTTCACATTTCACGCCGCCGCTTTCTTCAGATCCTCGACCAGCAGGTCGAACAACCGGGCCTGCGACGAGGGATCCCGTGCGCGGAGAATGCTGGACGGGTGGTAGGTTAGCAAAATGCGTGACGAAAACGGGCTGCTGAAAAACCGCCCGTGCTGCCGCTCGATCGAAACCTGCCCGCCGATCAGCGATTGCGCGGCGGTGCGGCCCAGACAGACGACGATTTCCGGCCGTACCGCCTTCAACTCCGCTTCGAGCCAGGGCCGGCAGGCGATGACGTTCGATGGGCGCGGAGCTTGATGCCGCCGCAGGCGGCCATCCAGCACGAACCGGAAGTGTTTGACGGCATTCGTCACGTAGAGCTGCGAACGGTCGAGAGCCGCCCTGTCCAACGCCTGGTCCAAGACCTCACCCGCCGGGCCGACGAATGGCGCACCGGCCAGATCCTCCTGATCTCCCGGCTGTTCCCCGACGAGCATGACGCGCGCGGTGGTCGGGCCGCGCCCGAAGACTGTCTGGGTGGCGGCAAGGTGCAGCTCGCAGCCCGTGCAGGTGGCCGCGGCCTGGGCCAGATCCGGCAGCGAGGTCGCCATCGGCAGGGCGGCCATACGCTGACGGCTGTCCATGACCTGTCCCACGCTGGCCCGCACCCCCTGGGTCAAGGGTGTGATCAGACGAGATTCCGGCAGCCCCTTCCAGAACCGTCCTGGGAGCTGCGCCTGCATCGCCGTTGGATTGATGCGAGCGGGATTGAACGTCGCCGCGTAATAGGCGCGCCAGACCAATTCCAGCGTATCGTCCGTCGGGGCCTCCCTCTGCATGACCCCGGGGCCGAACCGCAAGGTCTCACCGTCCCAATGGCTCGAGGCGTCCGGAGTCAGGATGGACCAGCGCAGGGCGGCAAACCGCTCCACAAAAAACGGCGCGGCGAGTGGCAGGACGGGATGATCCGGCTGGTGCCAGGCGACGTACTGTGCCCCCGCCCCATCGGTGATCTGTCGAAAACGCACGAAGGCCTTCATGTGATAGACATCCCGCTGAACCTGCCGTTGCATCTTCAGCAGACGGGAGACCTCCCGGTCCACTTCGACGGCCAGCAAGCGGGGTTCGGTCGAAGTGAGCCGCCACAGGACCGAATAGAGCAGAGGCCACTTCGAGGCATCGCGATGGTACGCGACGATCTTCAGCATGCTGCGGAAATCTTTGGGAATGCGGGGGGCAGGGATCGAACGGCCCGCCGGGAGTTCCCTCGGGGCGCTGCTCTGGAAGTCGGCGAAGAGGCCGGGCAAGGTTGGTTGTGCCGCGGTGGTCTCCGTCCAGAGCATCTCGGATGGGGGACGCCGCTGGGCCAACTGTTCGAGCGCCGCCGTCAGCCACCCGTCGGGCGTGGGAGTGAAGCAGACGTCACGCAAGGTCAGAGTTGCCCAAAGGTCGCCTCGAGCGAGGCGGAGAACAATTCCAACTGCGCCGGTTTGCTGAGCAGCTCCGGTAGATCGTCCCGGTCTAACCGCAACAGACGCTCCGAATAGGCCGGCGTGACGATGAACGGCCGTACCCGTCGGAGGGGCACGTGCAGGGTGCGCAGATCATCCAGCGTCACCCGGTGATACCGCCGGATGGAAAGGATTCTGGCGACGTTCTTGTATCCCAGTCCCGGTACCCGCAGGAGCTCTTCGCGCGGCGCGCGGTTCACATCCACGGGGAAACGCTCTCGATGGCGCAGGGCCCAGGCGAGTTTCGGGTCGAGATCGAGCGACAGGTTGGGATCGTCGGCAGTGGTGAGTTCCTCCATGGAGAAACCATAAAAACGGGTCAGCCAGTCGGCCTGGTAGAGGCGATGCTCCCGCACCAGTGGCGGCGCCTGCAGCGGCAGGCGGGGATCGGCGTTGGGGTAGGGGCTGAAGGCCGAGTAGTAGACGCGCTTGAGTCCGTAACGCTGATACAGGTGCGCCGCCGAAGCAAGAATCACCGCATCCGTGCTGGGCGTGGCCCCGATCACCATCTGGGTCGATTGACCGGCGGGCGCGAAGGAAGGCGCGGAACGCCGATGCGATCGCTCCGTGCGTGCCGCCTGCACCCCTTGCTGAATCTGCCCCATCGTGCCTTCGATCACCATCATGTGCTTATCGGGTGCGAGGTGCACCAGATCGGCCTGCGTCGGCAGTTCGATGTTGGCGCTCAGGCGATCCACCCAGCGCCCGGCGTCTACGATCAACCGCTGGGACGCGCCCGGTATGGCTTTGAGATGAATGTACCCGCCGAACCGATGGGTCTGCCGCAACGTCCGCACCACGGCTACGAGCTGCTCCATGGTGTCGTCCGGCGAGCGAAAGATGCCGGAGCTCAAGAACAGCCCTTCGATGTAATTCCGTCGGTAGAAATCGAGCGTGAGGTCCACCACCTCCTGCGGGGTAAACGCTGCCCGCGGAATGTCGCTTGAGACCCGGTTGACGCAGAACACACAATCGTAGACGCAATGGTTCGTGAGCAGGATTTTCAGGAGCGAGACGCAACGGCCGTCGGGCGTGAAACTATGGCAGATGCTATGGCCATCGGTATGGCCCAGACCGTCCTTGGAGCCGGCCCGGCGGGAGCCGCCGCTGGCGCAAGACACATCATATTTGGCGGCCTCGGCGAGGATCTTCAGCTTTGTGGTGAGCGACATCGGTCATTATACCCGATGGGCTGGAGTCCAGGGGAGTCCTGGAGCCTCGCCGCCTGTGGGGTCAGCTTTTTCCGTCGTCACCTTTTATTGTGTTAGCCTGTGGGACGAGGGAGCGATTCTACTAGAGGCTCGCCACCCGGCCCGGGCCGGTGTCCTGCCGACGAGAGGGAGGGAAATCAGGAAACATGCTGCGTGTCGTTCTGATCGTGATCATTGTCGGTCTGGTCGTGTTCGGTCCGCAACTCTGGACCAGGCGGGTCTTTGCCAGGCATAGTGCGCCCCGTCCCGACTACCCGGGCACCGGAGGGGAACTGGCCCGGCACCTGCTGAATCGGCTCAACATGTCACACATCAAGGTCGAACCGACCGAGAAGGGAGACCACTACGATCCCGTCACCAAAGCGGTCCGCCTGACGCCGGACATCTTCGATGGAAAGTCCCTGACGGCCATCACGGTGGCCGCCCACGAAGTCGGGCATGCCATCCAAGATCACGAAGGCTACCAGCCGCTCGCAGAACGGACGAAGCTCGTGAAGGTCGCGCAGGGAGCGGAGAAGGTGGGGGTGTTTTTGATGATGGGGATTCCGATCGCCGCGTCTCTGGCCAGGACCCCTGCGGCGGGCCTCCTGGTCATGGTGGCCGGGATGGCGACGATGGGGATCGCGACGCTGGTCCACCTCTTCACGCTGCCGGTCGAGTGGGACGCCAGCTTCAGGCGCGCCCTTCCAGTCCTCCGGCACGGCAACTATCTGTCTCCTGAAGACGAGCAGGGGGCCCGCAGTATCCTCACCGCAGCCGCGCTGACCTACGTGGCCGCCTCCCTCGCGAGCCTGCTCAACCTGTGGCGCTGGCTTGCCCTGCTACGGCGCTAGGCCCTTCACTCACTTTTGCACATGATCGCGCCTGGTGATACTGCGAGCCTGCGGATGGCTTCACAGCGCGTGTCTAGCGTGCGAGGATCGCCGTATTTGGGACGACAGGTGTCGGCTGCAACATCCAGGGTGATGGTGGCAGCATCAGTGCTCAGAGGCCAATGGGCAAGAGGAGGACGCATGGAGATGGTTGGAATCTTCGCTGTGGCCTGCGTGACCGACATGGAACGCAGCGTCGCATGGTATGCGCGGTTGATGGGGCCGGCCCCGGACGACCGTCCCATGGAGGGGCTTGTCCAGTGGCGGAGCGCCAGCGGCGCAGGACTGCAACTGGTGCTGGAGGTCGAGAAGTCGGGCAGCAGTCTGATCACGATCGTGACACGGGAGATGGATCTCGTTCGAGCCCAACTTGCCGCCGCAACACTCCAGCTGGAGCCCAATATTCAGGGCGATTTCGGGATTATTGCCCAGATCAGCGATCCCGATGGCAACCGCGTAACTCTCGCTGAGCCGCCACAGGGCATGTAATCCGACGCGGTGGAGACCTCACGACGGCAACTCCCTCAGGCGGCGCCGTGAAGGTAGCTTGCCACGATCGGCGGCTGATTAGGAGTCTTAGGCCATGTTGAGGGGGAGAAGGCCCGATCATGGTAGTGACGGGGCTTCATCACGGCCGATAAAACATGTTGGATTGCAAGACCTGACCCCATCTTGCATCTTGGGACAGCTAAATCGGGATCCGCGAAGCCCCGGCACGGCTACGACGCCGTGACGGAGCCTCAGCAATTCGAAGACGCTCAGTGGCTTTCCTTGTGTTTGCCTTCATGCAAATCGATGACGGTCCCCGCCTCGTTCAGTTCCACCGTCACTTCCGCACCCTCAGCCAAACCCTTGGTTTTGGTCTCTTGCAGCAAAAGCGGAAACGTTTGCTCCCCTTCCGCCGTCTGTAGCTTGATCTCCTTCTTCATCAATCCAACATGCACGAGCTTTCCTGTGACATGCTTGTGCTTCCCCTTTTCCCCCGCATGATGGACGTCAATCAATGTGTTGTTCTCATTGACGGTGAAATCCACCTTGTCACCGATCTTGAACTCACGCCCTTGCCGATGCGCCTCTTTTTCGCTTAAAGAATAGGTAGACCCGGTTTCATCCTTAATGGCCAGACTGCCCGCCTTCTCGACCACTTCCCCCTTGTAATGTCGATGCGTTCCCTTACCCTTATCGTCCGCAACGGCCAATCCCGCCGTACCCAAGGCCACCGCACTGCAGATGACCGCCGCAATCACGACTCCTGAAATCCCCTTGGTACTTGTCATTTGATCCCTCCTGAATTGAATGAATGAAACCCATCTTCGCCATGGTAATGATCTTGCCGAAGAGAATCACCCTTTTTCTCTCGGGCCATATGCTATGAGCCGGGACAGCCGGCGGAGGCACACATGCGAGGCAGATGGGGGAAAGGTCTTAACTTGAATGGTCTCTGGAACGAGTAGGATCCTTACCTTGCATTTAAGGCGCAAACTACAGAGTTCGACCTGCCCCCGAGTCTGCAGGCTGCCTCATGGGGTCTGTCTGGTGGACGAGGGAGCGATACGTGTGGGATGCCACATCGAACGTGATGGTGCAAGCATCAGCCGACCTGGCCAGCCGGTCACGCATCCCGCTACGCCCGCTGCTGAGAATGGCGTAAAGAGCGGCCCTGGCATGCGCATCCTGGTCGGGTGTCTGCCGTCCTGATTCAGTCGGTGCTAGATTGCAAGACCTGACCCCATCCTTGACCTGCAGTATCAAGTTGTATACCGGCGGCGCGGCTGGTGGCACACCGCCTGGCCCTAGGCAATATCCTGGAAAAAAATTGGCAGCCCCGGCCTGCTCGTCGCCATTGCCGCACCCTGAGTAGTACACTCCTCTCTGTAACCGTCCCCCAACCTGTGAGACCCACTCGATGCTCGTGACGCCGGAAGTGAACAGCCGGAACAGGAAGCAGGCTCTGGCTGCCGCTGCCCTGGTGGCCCTGGCGGTGTCGATCTGGGGCTGGATCGCCACCCCCATGTTCCTCTTGCTGGTCTTAAGTCCGTTAACCTATTGGTGGCTGCGGCAGCGCAGCCTGCGGCGTCTGGAGGTCATGACGCAGCCCTTTCCCGCCGAGTGGGAGCCGATCCTCCGCGGCCAGGTGGCCTTCTTCGCGGCGCTCGATGAGGCAGGCCAGGCACGGTTCCGGCAGATGATGCAGATCTTTCTCGACGAGGTGCGGATCACGGGTATTCGCACGGAGATCGACGAGACGGTGTTGGTGCTGGTGGCGGCGAGCGCGGTGATCCCCATCTTCGGTTTCAGCGATTGGGAATACCATCGGTTGCGCGAGGTGCTGATCTATCCCGACGCGTTCGACGATGCGTACCAGACGGCCGAGGGCCCGGACCCGGCCATGCTGGGAATGGTCGGGCTGCACCATTTGAGCGGGGTGATGATCCTCTCCAAACCCGCCCTGCTGGAAGGGTTCGCGCGTCCCTCAGGCAAGCAGAACGTGGGGGTCCATGAGTTCGCGCACCTGGTCGAGCGGGAGGCGAGCGAGTACGGGCTGCCTCCCGAAGTGCCCTGGCGGGCGGTCCGGCAGTGGGTGCGGTACGTGGCCCGCGAATTGGAAGGTCCACCGGGGCATCATGACCACGTGAACCCCTATGCCTACACGAACTCCCACGAATTCTTCGCGGTGCTGGCCGAATATTTCTTCACGTCGCCGGATCTTTTGAAACGGCGGGATCCCGCCCTCTACGCCATGCTCCGTCAGATGTTTCACCAGGACCCGCACGCGTTGCTCCCGCCGGTACCGAGGCGCCGCCGGGGCGTCGGCCGCAATGCCCGCTGTCCCTGCGGGAGCGGCAGGAGATACAAGCACTGTTGTCTCGCGAAGGCGGATCGGCCTCACGCTGAAGAGAAGCGCGTCTGACCTACGGTCCGTCGGACCGGAAGCGTGGGTTGCGGTGAGAGTGACGGGCGGCCGGAGAACAGGCCGCAGACCTCATGCCTCGACTCACTGTCTGGCGCGAATCTGGAGAAAATCCTGATGGACCGACAGGCGGTAGGCTTGCTGGTCCGTCGCGAAGTGTTTGGCGACGTAGGCTTCCAGGTCGCGCCGGGCGGGGGGCCGGCTGATCGGCAGGAGATTCAGCATGAATTCCGCCACGGTGTAGGCATCGGACTGCTCGCTGGTGTCCACATGGGCCTGGTCGAGGGTGATGTCTACGTCATAGCGGTTCCCATGTTTGGCACGGAAGGCGTCGGCCAGGCCGGCCAGGTCGAACCGGTGGCCGAAGAAATGCTCCAGCATCGTCATGCAGGCGGTCCCGCGGTTCTGGAGGATCACGACGGTCACCCCGTCGGGCGACATCCAGGAGACCAGCCGCTCCAGGTGCGCAAGCCACTCCGCCGCCGGAATGTAGTAGAGGGTGTGGGAGCAGAGCACGAAATCGCCGGGAGCGGCCGGGCTGGCGTCGAGAATCGACCTGCCGATGGCGTCGGCAAGAGGAATCGCCTGTCTGAGCCGGTTGAGCAGATGGGGGTTGGGCTCGATGGCGATCGTGCGGTCGAAGGTCGGGGCGAAGGCGCTGGTGACTTCCCCCGTGCCGGCACCGGCGTCGATGAAGACCTTTTTTGCGGGCAGATCGTCCACGACCCGCTGCAAGAACCGCTTCGCGTTGCGCTTCTGATCCGTGTGGTCCAGGAACACCTGGAAGGCGCGTTTGTAATCTTCGCCCTGCGAGTCGAACACCCGAATGAGATCCGGTTGCGTCATGGGCCGTTCCTTCCGTCGGTGTAGGGTTGGTCCGGGTCGCGGCGGCGTCGCAGCATACGTCTTTTTTCGCGGGAAGGCGAGGAGGAGTATGCTGCGAACGGCGCTCGCCAGTTGCTAGAGTTTCGGAATGTGCAGGGTCTTGCTGATCATCAGGCTGCCGGAGAGGACGAAGAGCAGCGATAGCGGGTGCAGGTCCCAGGGGCCCACGTTCCAGACTCCCCAGTAGAGGTGCTCGCCCAGCCGATCCTGCCAGGCGGCCGTGGCCAGCAGGCCGGTCAGCACGAACGTGGTGGGAATGGGCGTGCCTTCGAAGTAGGCCACTTTGTCGGCGCCTTCGGAGAGTTTTTCAGCGGTCACGTTGTAGCGGGCCAGGCGGCTCACCCCGCAGCAGACGAAGTAGATCAGCGCCATGCCGTCCCAGCCTCCGCGCAGGCCCGCGGCGAAGCCCAGTGCCGCCGGAGCCACCCCGAACGAGATGATGTCCGCCAGTGAATCCAGCTCGCGGCCCAGCGTCGAATGCTGGTGCCGCCATCGCGCCACGCGGCCATCGAGCCAGTCGAGCCACAGCGCCGCCGGCGTCATGGCCGTGGCGGCGAAGAAATAGCCGGGGGATTGGCTGCTGCCCATGTAGAGCATGCTGAGGAAGACCGCCGCGACTCCGCAGGCGGCGTTGCCGAGGGTCAGCACGTCGGCCAGGTGAAACTCGCGGAGCATCGTAAAGTGTTTGGCGTGGTGCACTGACATGCTATGAAAATCTACGCGGGCATGCGGCGAATGTCCAGCATGGTATCGGATCCGTTCCTGCCTCCGTTGAGTCTGACCCCGGCTCCGATGGTTGAACTCCCGTGAACGCGTCACTTGCGTGCGGCGCTTTACATCCTGGGCCGGTCGCACTACGATGCGCGGCGTCGATCCCGCCCGTCGGCCTGGCGGGTGGTTGCCGTAATCTTACTTGGAGCGTCGGCCCTATTGGTGTAGGCTCCGGTAGCCGGACCTGTTCAATTCCCCGCGATGACCGGCAGGATGATCCGGCGCACGGACAACAGCGAATCAGGAGGACTGTATGCCGCCTAAGAGAAAAGTGCCACGGAAGTCAGGACGCAACCGCCCATCCGGTCAGAAACGGAAGGGCGCAGCGGCCAAAAGTGGTGAGGCGGGGATGACCCGTCGCCTGCAGGACCTGGTGGAGCGGATCGATGTCGTGCTGCCGGAAGTGGCGGCGCGCGTTGCGGCGTTGGAACATCTCCTGCTGGAGCTGAAGCTCTGCACGCAGCAGGATTTGCGTGCGGCACGAGAGTTTGTGCGCGTCCAGGAAGAGTAGCCGGGGCCGCCGGTCGCGGCTCGATCCTCCGACCGGTCGGTCAGGGTTGGTGCTGTTGATGCAGGGGGTCCGGAAACAGGGTTTTGCATTCCATACAGAGGAGCTGGCCTGTGGCGGTGCCCCGGCTGTCCAGGACTGCTTCGACGAGACGTCTGTGGTCACAATGCTTTTTCGGAGCGGGGCGGGGGGTCAGCTTCTGAGGCTCCTTCGTGGGACCGACTCGTATCATGCGGGTTCCTTTCGGTAGGCTCTGATCTCGAAGGAGGCTCGTCAAGCCGGGTGATGAATCGCTTCTCCAGGCCGAGCCCACGAATGGAAGCATGGACTTTTGCCCTCTCCCGGTCAAGTCATCCCCGATGGTTTCGACGTTTCCCCACCGACCGGCCCCGCTTCAATACTGCCGATTCGTCTGCCGGTAATTTTTTTTGATGATCTTTCCACAGGATGGTTCGGCTACGATTGTCATCAGCCAGGCAGGGGCTGTGACGCGTTTACTTTCTTTCCCCCGCCTCGTTAGACTGCCAGCATGAATACTGAACAACCGCTGCCTCCCGTGCCGTCCGAACCGCTGTCCGCCGATCCGGTCGATCGAGTCATGGGTTACCACGTGCGCACCAAACACCATTTCCACAAGTATGCACGGTCGCTTGGATTCTTGGATTGGGCCAATCAACCCAACCCCTTCCGGCGATTCGAGGGGGCCGCGCTGGTCCGTTTGCCCTTACTCAGGGAGGATGAAGGTCCGTCATCGCCCTCCTATGAAGCGATCTACCGGCAGGGGGCCGTGCCCTCGCAGCCACTGACCATGGAAACGTTCTCGAGGTTTTTTGAATTGTCGCTCGGGCTCTCGGCGTGGAAGAGAGCCGGAGAGTCGGAGTGGGCGCTCCGCAACAATCCGTCCTCCGGCAACCTCCACCCGACGGAGGGCTACCTGCTGCTGCCTGAAGTCGAGGGGCTCGGTCTGAAGGCGGGGCTGTATCACTATGCCTCCAAGGAACATGCCCTGGAATTACGCGCGGGTTTTGCCCCGACGGATATCGCTCGCCTGTTGACCGGCTTTCCGCCGGGCGCCTGTCTCTTCGGTCTGACGTCGGTCCATTGGCGGGAGGCCTGGAAGTATGGCGAGCGGGCGTTCCGGTACTGTAACCACGATGTCGGCCATGCGATCGGGTCCGCGCGCATGGCGGCGGCCACGCTCGGCTGGCGCATGACGCTCCTGGATGGCCTTGACCAAAATACGGCGGCCATGCTGTTAGGCACGCACCGCACCGACGACTTCCGCGACGTGGAACCGGAGCATCCCGATTGCCTCGCGGTGATATGGCCGTCGGAGCAGGGAACCGGCCAGACCTTAGTCGTGAGCCACGGGACGCCGGAGCTGCCGCTGTTTCTGGATCAATCAGTCGTGAAGGATCTGGCCGCCGGGCCCTGGTATGGCAAGGCCAATGCGTTGAGCCGCGAGCACGGGGTGCATTGGGAGGTCATCGACGAAGTGGCGGAGGAGTCCTGGAAGACCACCACCGAGCAGGTCTCGGTGAAAGCGGCTCCCGGCGCGGCCGGCGTTTCCGATCGGATGACCCCGTCGCCGAAGGGCCTGGATGCCGGCAGGATTATCCGGCAGCGGCGGAGTGCCGTCTCGTTCGACGGCCGCACGTCGATTACGGCCGATACGTTCTTCCACATGCTGCAGCGCGTGATGCCGCTGGTCGAGCTGCCGCAGTTGGATCGACCGATGCCCTGGGACGTGTTGGCCTGGGAGCCGGCGATCCATTTGATGTTGTTCGTGCATCGCGTGGAGGGCATCCCGCCGGGACTCTACGTACTGGTGCGTGATCCGAACAAGCTGCCTCTGCTGCAGCAGTCGATGAATCCTGAATTGGAGTGGACGCCGGCGCCGGGCTGTCCCGCCGGCCTTCCGCTCTACTGGCTGTTTCAGGGCGATGCGCAACGGCTGGCGGCGCAAGTGAGTTGTCACCAGGGCATCGCGGGGGACAGTGCCTTTTCGTTGGGGATGCTGGCCGAGTTCGAGGGACGGTTGCGGCAGGGCGGCCCTTGGTGGTACCCACGGCTGTTTTGGGAGTCCGGTCTGGTGGGACAGGTGCTGTATCTCGAGGCCGAAGCGGCCGGCGTGCGGGGCACCGGCATCGGTTGTTTCTTCGACGATCCGGTCCATGAAATCGTGGGCATCAAGGATCTGTCCGTGCAGTCGTTATATCATTTTACGATCGGTGGACCGGTGGACGACGATCGGTTGATGACCCTGCCGCCGTACCACCATCTGGTGCCTCGCGCATAACCGCCCGCGTGCGGCACCGGATCGAGCTGGCAGGAATCGCTGGGAGAATGCAAGAAGGGTAATCACGCATGTTTAAGATCAAGAAGAAGATCGAGAAGCCGAAGCCGCCCATTTTGTACAACGTGATCGAGGATTATTCGGAGTTCGATGCGCCGGGGAATGTCACGGTCTGTGCCATGACGCTCCCGGAAGACCTGGCGGCGCATGCGAAGATCCTGGCTGAAAGTTACGAGGTGCCGTTGGAGGAGATGACGGCCCTGCTCCGGGACGGCGGTATCTATGTCTACCCGCAAGTGGGTGGTGTGCTGACGCGAGGGCTCTTTGCCTGCCGGGTGGACGCGAGCGGCGCGACGCCGAAGCAGACCTGGGTACTGGACCTGATGCAGTTTGCCGAGGCCGAGCAGTGGGCCAGATCCCGCGCCTGTTCCCTGTCGGAGGCGGCCTCGGCGGTGTTCCATCGAACCCTGCCCGACGACCTCAAGAAGAAGCTGGAGCAGAAGAACCTGGGACTCGACTACCGCACGTTGGACCGCGCTGTGGCGAAGGGCGGCGACATCAAGTACATGGATTTCAGGAAAGACTGGTCGCCCCATTTCAAACGGCTCTGCATTATGCCCGATGGCCGGTTGATTGAAACGGGCGGTCTGGAGGAGTTCGCGCAGCTGCACCAGATCACCGTGCCCCAGGCGAAGCGACTCGTCGAGGAGGGCGGCACGCTGGAAGTGGGACCGGAAGTGTTGGCCTGCCAGATCGTCAACGGGCAGCCGGCGGTGGCGCGGTTCAGCGCCAAGAACTACGTGAAGGCCAAGGAACTGGTGGCGAGCAAGGGTCTCCATCTCATGGATGCGTTGAGCGAAGTGGCCTACAACGATCCGGGGATGATGCGGAGCCTTCAGCGGAAGGACCTGGGCGCCCGTACCTAGCCCGGACCATTCACGAATCGCTGCTCCGGCGCCCGATCCTCTTGCCCGGCGAGGCTTTTCTCGTTCGGCCTTCTCGACGTACTGCCAGTACGCCTGCGGCGGCCTCACTTGCGAGAAGCCTCGGCGGGCGTCGGTCTCGAACGCCTCGCGAAGGGATTCCTGAATAATCCGGGCCAGGCTGATGGTCGAAGGTCATCCCGCTATCGCTGGTGTAGGAGGGGAGGAGAAGTCATGATCCGGAACATCCTGCTCTGTCTCATTGCCCTGATGATCGGCGGCTGCTCCGCGCACAAACCGGTCCTGTACCCGAACGATCATTTCCGCGAGGTGGGAGCGGAGGCGGCGGAGTCGGACATCGAGGCATGTATGGCAGAAGCGCGGGAGGCCGGTGCCTCGCCCAGCGAAGGAAAGACGGCCCCGGCGGCAACCGGCACGGTGGTCGGCGGGGCAGTGGGGTCGGCGGCCGGCGCGGTGGGTGGCGCGATTCTCGGACGTCCCGGACGAGGCGCCATGGTGGGGGCGGCCGGCGGCGCCACCGGCGGATTTCTTCGCGGCCTGTTCAGGCGATCGCCGCCGAGCGGAGCCTATATGAATTACGTGAATCGCTGCCTGCACGACCGGGGGTACGATCCCGTGGGGTGGGACTGATCGCCCTCAGGCTTCGCCCGGTTATCCCTGACCAACCCGCCACTTCCGCCGCAGCATGACCCCGATCCAGGTGCCGCTCACATTGCAGATGATATCCGACAGGGCGGCGCGGCGGTTGTGGGAATAGAGCTGATAAAGCTCGACCGCGCAGGAAAGACAGAGCCCGTACAACATGACTTTGACCGCCAGCGATCTCGTGACCGTGGGACTCCGCTGGAGATAGAGGAGCGCGAACGGCACATACAGCAGGATGTTGACGGCGATGTCGAGCCAGAATCCGGCGGTCCATATTTCCTCGGCGGGTGGAATCCACTTGAGGAACTCCCAATGGCCGTGCGCAACGAAGTGGGTGTGATAGATGCCTGAGGCTGCGATCAGGCAGACATAGACCATCCAGAGGAACAGCCAGACGGTCGGGGAACTGGTGCGTGAATGCGTGAGGGCTATCAAGGGTGTGTGGGCGTCGCCTGTCCTGATTCTTGCAGAACCCGCTCCAGGGTTTCCAGCAGTTTCTCTTTGGCGATCGGCTTTTGCAGGTAGGCTGCGGCGCCACAGGCCAGGACTTTCGCTTCGAGGCCCGGTTTGGTCTGGCTCGTGGCGACAATGATGGGAGTCGTCTTGGTGTGCGCATTCGCGCGCAAGCGGTCCAGGACGAGCAGGCCGTTGCCGCCCGGCAAACCGAGATCGAGAAGTATCACGCGCGGTCTTTCCCGCAGGGCTATCCCCATGGCTTGAAAGGCGTCGGACGCGCTCAAACAGCAAAAGCGAGTCCCCTGCAGGAAGGCCTTGATGAGGATTTGATAGTCGGGGCTATCGTCGATGATGAGAAGACGAATTTGTGGGGCTGGTTCTGCCATAGGCATAGATGCCGGGATTGCGCCAGGCGCCCGCGCCGGGATCGAGTAAGCCTGTCATACAGTTATTTGTGAGCAAGTTCGGTTTCGACGGCGTCCAGCATGGCCTTCAGGTCAAAAGGCTTTTCGAACGCTTGATGGGCGCCGAAGAGTTTCGCAATTTCGAGAAAGTTGCGATCGCCCTGGGCGCCGGTCATGGCAATAATTTTCGTATCGATGTATTCCCTGGTGAGCTGCAAGGTGGCTTCCAGGCCATCGACTTCCGGCATGAGCAGATCCATGATGAGCAGATCGGCTTTATCCTTCTGATAGAGGCTCAACGCTTCCCGTCCATCCTTGGCTTCGACGACTTTGTGGCCGGCCTTTTCCAGAACCTCGCGCAGCAGGCTGCGGATGGATGCTTCGTCATCGATTACCATGATGGTCGCCATAGCTACTCCTCGAAAGGGTCTATCAGGTTTGTATGAAGGCTTATGGATTGCGCAATGTCGAAGTCGACACCTACGAAGCTTACCGCCTGGCTGAAACTCTGTCCAGGAAAGAGTGAAAGCAGGGAGGCCGTAGATTGTCGTAGACCGCGACATCCTACCCTGGCCGGCCGCCAGACGCGAGCGTTATCTCACGTCTCGTAATCCGCCGTTCCCGGTCGTTCCCGTCCCGCCAGACGGGAATACAGGGCCGGCAGAATCAGGAGCGTCAGAATGGTCGCCGTGACGAGCCCCCCGATCACGACGGTGGCCAGGGGCCGTTGCACCTCCGCGCCCGTGCTCGTCGCCAGCGCCATGGGAAGAAATCCCAGACTGGCCACAAGCGCGGTCATGAGCACCGGCCGCAAGCGATCCATTGTGCCGTGATACAGGGCCTCATCCGTCGGCAGCCCCTCATCTTCCAGGTGACGGATGTGGCTGACCAGCACGACCGCGTTTAACACGGCAATGCCGAACAGGGCGATAAAGCCGATGATCGCGGAGATGCTGAGCGGAAGGCCCCGCAGCCACAGAGCCAGGATGCCGCCGGACAGGGCCAGTGGGACGTTGAGGAAAATCAGGAGGGCCGGGCGCATCGAGCCGAAGATCACCGACAGCACCCCGAGAATCAGGAGCAGTGTGACCGGCACGATCGCTGCCAATCGCCAAGCGGCTTCCTGCAAATGCTCATATTGTCCGCCCCAGATCAGTTCATACCCGGCCGGGAGCGTGACCGCCCGGGCCACCGCCTGCTGAGCCTCGGCGACGAAGCCGCCCAGATCCCGCCCTCGAATATTGCATTCCACCACGATGCGTCGTTGCACATGTTCCCGGCTGATCTGCGCCGGGCCTGAATCGATCACGATCGTGGTGACGCGCGAGAGCGGCACGAGTTCACCGTGCATGGCCGGGATCAGAAGATTGCCCAGCATGCCGGGATCCCGGGAGGCGCGGTCGGTGAACCGTACGACCAGTTCGAACCGCCGTGCGCCCTGGACCACGGTGCCCACAACCGTGCCGGCCCGGGTGGTTTGGACGAGTCTGAGGACGTCTTCGGCCGTGAGACCGTATCGCGCGATTTCTGCGCGATCGACAATGACGCGCAGGAGCGGCAATCCGGCCACCTGCTCAACCTTGACGTCCGCCGCGCCCGGTACGGCCTGAAGGGCCCGCGCGGCGCGGTCGGCCTGCTGTTTGAGCAGGTCCAGATCGGGGCCGAAGATCTTGACCGCGAGATCCGATCGCACGCCGGCAATCAGTTCATTGAAGCGCATCTCGATAGGTTGCGTGAATCCCAGGCCGACGCCCGGTACCTGCTCCAGGAGGGCATTCTTCATCACCTCGATCAGGCCGTCGCGATCTGCGGCTGTGACCCAGTCGCGTTGAGGTGTGAGGATGACGAAGACATCCGACAGTTCGACACCCATCACATCTGTCGCGACTTCCGGACTGCCGGTACGGGTGACCACCTGGGTGACTTCCGGAAAACGGCGCAGCACCCGCTCGATCTCGAGCGCCGTGGTGACGGACTCCGTCAGCGAGATGCTGGGGAGTCGCCAGACCTGCACCGCGAGGTCACCTTCCTCGA
This sequence comes from uncultured Nitrospiraceae bacterium, assembly GCA_963846575.1. Taxonomy (GTDB): domain Bacteria; phylum Nitrospirota; class Nitrospiria; order Nitrospirales; family Nitrospiraceae; genus Nitrospira_A. The sequence continues at coordinate 1,137,522 of CAWJWJ010000002.1, forward strand.
GACGGGGGACGAACTCGATGCCGAGCCTGGTTCCCGCCGCCAGACTGAGAGCGAAGAGGAGCAGGCTCGCCACAACGGGCCAGACCGGCCGGGCCACGGCCCATCGCAGGCAGGGGGCATAGAGGTTCCGGAGCAGGCGGAGGAGCCGCGTCTCCTCATGCTGTGGCCGGACCCGCACGAACCAGAATGACAGTAACGGGGTGACCGCGACGGCGAAGAGCAGGGATCCGGCCAGGGCCATGATGACCGTCAGGGCCATCGGTCTGAACATCTTCCCTTCGATGCCGGTCAGCGCGAGGATGGGCACGTAGACCAAAATGATAATGCCGACGGCGAGCGTCATCGGTCGCAGCACCTCCCGCCCGGCCGCGAGCACCACTGCCAGCCGCTCCTCGCGATTGCCGGGCGGTCGGAGCGCCAGGCGGCGAAGGATATTATCGATCATCACGACGGACCCGTCGACCAGGAGGCCGAAGTCGATGGCGCCCAGGCTCATGAGGTTGCCGGAAATATTCGCCTGCATCATGCCGGTAAAAGCGATCAACATTGAGAGAGGGATGGCCGAGGCCACGATGAGGCCGGCCCGCAGATCGCCGAGAAACAGAAAGAGTACGGCGACCACCAGCAGGCCGCCTTCGACAAGATTGTTACGCACGGTGGTCATGACGTGAGAAACGAAGCGCGTACGATCGTAGTAGGGCTCGATCGTGACGCCGGCCGGCAGGCCGGCTTGAATCTCCCGCACGCGCGTCTTGACGCGACTGACCACCTCCTGCGCATTCTCGCCGGCGAGCATCTGCACCATGCCGATCACGGTTTCGCCCTCGCCCATGGCCGTGGCGGCGCCGATCCTGAGGGCGGAGCCCTCCGTGACCTCGGCCAGATCCTCAATGTAGACCGGAACCCCGCCAGGACCGTGCGCGACCACGATGCGGGCCAGGTCGCTCGCGCTCGTGGCCAGGGCTTCGCCCCGGATCAAAAGCTGCTCGCGCCGGTGTTCGATATACCCGCCGCCGACGATGGCGTTGTTCCGCTGCAAGGCCTCGAAGATTTGTTTCAAGGACAATCGATAGGACAGCAACTTCGAGGGGTCCACGACCACATGGAATTGTTGCGGCTCGCCTCCCCAGATGTTGACCTCGACGACGCCCGGCACCGCGCGCAGCTTCATCCCGATGTCCCATTGCAGCAGGGTTCTCAACGCCATGGGGCCATAGCCCGGGCCTTTGACGGTGAACTGATAGACCTCTCCGAGACCGGTCGTCAGGGGACCCATGACCGGTCTGCCATACTCCTCCGGGATGCGTTCCATGGCCTGGGCCAACCGCTCCGCGACGAATTGCCTGGCGCGATAGATGTCGGTCCGTTCATCGAAAATAGCGGTGACGACGGAGAGGCCATACCGTGAGACCGACCGCAGTTCCTGCAAAGCCGGTAGGCCGTTCAGGGAGGCCTCGATCGGAAAGGTTATGAACTGCTCGACCTCGATCGGCCCCAGCGCCGGCGCGCGGGTGAGAATTTGCACCTGGACCGGCGTCAGGTCCGGGACAGCGTCGATTGTGAGATGGGCGAAGGACCAGAAGCCGGAGGCCATCACCAGCGCGATGGCCACCAGCGTAAAAAAACGATAATGAAGGGAGAAGGTCAGCAGGCGTTCCATGCGAGCCTCAGTCACCCGATCCGATGTGCTCCTTGAGGAGCACGTTTTTGAGATCGAAGACGCCGTCAACGACGACCTGGTCTCCGACCGAGAGCCCCTGCCGGATCTCCGCCCACCCGCCGCCCTCACGCCCCGCCTCTACCGGTACGAAGGCATATCCGTCAGCCCTGGCGACGAAGACGCCCCTGGTCCGGTCCACGGTCGTGAGCGCGGACAGCGGGATCGCGAGCAGGGGCGGGCTGGCGTGGATGAGCGCCACCTCGACGTATTCATGTGGCTTCAGGTGTCCCCCCGGATTGGCGACTTCAAACCGCACGCGGATGGTGCGGGTGGTTTCATCGGCCATCGGTGCGATGTAGGTCAGGGGAGCGGTCATGGGATCACCTCCCTTGGGCGTGATTGTTCCCGTATCCCCCTCCTTGAAGTTTCGAGCCTGCTCGATCGGCAGGCTCGCGAACACCCAGACCCGGCTGGTATCGACGACCTCGAAGAGTTCGTCTCCCGGCGCGACGCCCTGTCCGCGCACGGCGTTCTGAGTGACCAGCCTGCCTGCGATCGGCGCGGTCAGCGTATATTGATGGCCCTTGTCATGCCGTCCCTGCTCGATCTGCTTGAGTTCGACGGTCGGAATCCCCATGTTCAGGAGTTTCTCGCGGACATGTTGGAAGCGCGCCTGGGTTTCGAGATACCGGCCTTTGGCATCGATCAGTTTCTGTTCCGTGACGATGTCGTCGGCACGGAGTTTTTCCGTCCGGCGGAAGCTGTTTTCAGCGACATCGGCCTGGGCCTTGCCGACCAGGTACTCTTCGATCAACTGATCGAGTTGGAGGCTGCTGATCGCGACGAGTGGCTGGCCGCGCGTGACCCGATCCCCCAGTTGCACATGCATCTGTTCCACCTGGCCGGCGATGCGGGAGGTGATCTTGGCGACCTGTGCAAGATCAAGCGCGACTTCGCCGGGCGCGGCGATTCGTTCCGGGATCGATCGCAGGGAGGCGCTCTGAACCTGCAGCCGGTCGCGGACGGCCGCAGACGGATGGATCGACGCAACCTCGCGCGCCGCCGGTTGGGTTTCCATGGACGGCGTCGGTTTGGGCGGTTCGGCGCCCTGATCGCGACAGCCGGGCAGCAGCAGCGCGGTAACGACGAGAGGAACCATCAGCCGCGCGGGAGGGTTCATAACGAGACCCCCAGCGAGCGTTCCAACCGGGCGAGGGCGATCGACAGATCGGCCCGTGCCTGGACATATTCCAGTAAGGTCTGCCGGAAGACCCGCTGTGCATCCAGCACATCGAGCAGACTCGCCGCGCCATGCCGGAAGCTGGTGCGGGCCACGGTCACGGTCTGTTCGGCCTGCTTCAGCAATCCGGTTTCGAAGACCTGCAGTTGATCCTCCGCCGTGCGCACGTCCTGCGCATATTGGGTGATGGCCTGCTCCAGTTCGGTCTGCGCCCGTCGGCGCTCCGCGTCGGCGCGGAGTTTCGCCCCGAGTGCCGTCTGGATTTCTCCCTGCCGCCGATACCAGAGCGGCAGCGGCACGCTGAGCCCCGCAACGACCGATTCATCTCCCGCCTCCCGGTGATAACTCCCGATGAGGCTGATGTTCGGCACCCGCGCTTCCCGTTCGAAGCGCAGGGTATGTTCGGCCTGTTCCGCCAGTTTGCTTTGGCGCCGGACGGCCGGGTGTTGCTCCAGGACCTGGGTGAGCGTCGCGTCCACGCTCACGACCGTTGTGGGAGTGTGGAAGTCGCCTTGAATGGCAAACTGCTTGCCGAGTGAGCCGGCGGTGAGCGCGTTCAGGCGGCCCTTCGCAACCACCAGGCTGTTCGTGGCGCGCGCGACCTCTTTTTGTGCCTTCTGGACTTCGACGGTGGATTTCATGCGGTCGAATGAGGTGGCTTCACCCGCTGCGATCCGGGCGTTCACGGTCTTTAAAACCTCCTCGACCGCGCTGACGTTTTGCGCCGCCAGTTCCACGTCACGCTGGGCGAAGAGCAGCTGGTAGAAAGCGACCTTCACGTCGGCCTGCAACGCCAGGCGCTGATCTTCCACCTCGGCGTTCGCGCCAGCCACGCCGGCATTGGCCGCGTCCTGTCGAGCCTGCCTCTTGCCCGTCCATTCCAGTGGTTGTTCGACGATCACGGTGCGTTCGGTGACTCGTACCCCGGTGCTCGGGTCGCGGATGGCTCCTCGTCCGGCGCTGCCTGAGAGCGACGGATTCGGGTAGGCGCCTGCGGCAATCTGTTGGCCATGACGCTGTTTCAGCAACCCTTCGGCGCCGGCCAGGGCGGGATTATGCTGAACGGCCAATGCCAGGATGTCGGGGAGCGAATCGGCCGCGGCACGTGGTTCATCGGCGAGAGCGGCGGCCTGTTGGCCAAGGCAAACGAGCGTGCCTGCCAGACACAGTGAAGCGAGGGTACGGGCAATCATGTGGCACCTCCTCCTTCGCAAACCTCCCGGCCGCAGGAACGACCTGTTGCTGCCGATCAGTGGTTCACGATCCTATGATGGAAAGAAATTGACCGGGAACGGACGTTACCCAAGCGAAGGGGAGGGCGGGGCACGTGCAGGAATCTCGTGAACGACGAGCCCCGGGCACGGGGTCGAGGCGTCTTCCTCTTCCGTCAGATCCGGACGGGGCGGAGGCGGCAGTCCCAAGTGACTGAGAAAGATGAGATGGATCAGTCCGGGCTTGAAGCACTTACGATCGGGCGAATTATGCAGCAGGGAGAAACCAAACTCCGGGTCAGCCGTCAAGGGATGCAGGCTGCCGCTCGACAGCGGGAGCCCGGCGTCCGGATCCATCGTAGCCGGAACCTGGTCGTGATGATGGCCGAATTCACCATCGAGATCGGCGGAAAAAACCGTATGCACGGCTGCGGCATGCACATGGACGGCCTGGCCGTGATGCGGATCGATCTCCGGATGGATGTGGAAAAGAGGGATTGCGATCAGCCACAGGATGGCCCAGGCGCGGAGCAGGGGGTGTCGTTTCAACGTCGGATGGTGCATGGATGCCCGGCCCAGGGTTATCGACGTGACGCTACCACAGGGAGTCGACCACATCAAGAAGCCCCGGGTACAGGGAAGCGCGTCAGATCTGTCTCCTCAGTCGCGCCCGTCATCTGCGGAACGTGATGGATGAGCGCTTCCATGGTCAGCTCCTCCGGTAGGGCGATGAGGAGGGAATCGGGGGCCTAAAAAAGAGCGGGGGAGAAATAACCGAGGCTACTTCTCCCCCTGGTCACGAAACAGTCGGGGTTTACCGACGGTTGTCCTCCCGGATGGTGCCGTCCATCGCGTTGGTGTGCGGATCGCGAGGCTGTCCCCGGTTGATGGACTGATTCTCACAGCCCCCGCCGAGGCAGTCGGGGTTGTTGATTCCACTCCCCGTCGTGGAGCCTGCGGTGTCCGCCCGGCGAGGAATTTGAACAGGCTGACCATCGTTGATCGCAACCTGGTTCGCGAGCAGCACCGGGTAGTTGCCGACTTGAACGACCCGGCCGTCGGCCACGATTCGATCACCGGGTGCCGCTTTGCTGACACCAGGCGCGGTCATGTCCTGACCCAAATCAACGATCGCGAAACGTCCATCCGAAGTCTGGACCGCTGCGGTGCGATGCATTTCCGAACCGCGGTTCGTGCGGACGTCGCGGAATTGCTGAATGCGGCCTTCGATCTGCCGGTTGTCGGCCGACGACGTCCCGGCCATGCGATGAAGGTTCGCACGGTTGACGCCCGATTTGACTTGCTCAGCCATCAGGACTGAGTACTGGCCCACCTCTTCCCATTGCCCTCCCACCTGGATCTGGTCCCCCTTCGCGAGTGCCATGTCCAAGGTACGCCGGTTCGGACCCAGGTCCGTGATGACTGGCCGTCCGTCGGTCGTCTTGATGAGAGCTACCGTGTTTTGGTCACCGGTGGTCCGGTTTCGCACTTGTTTGGTTGAGGTCACGGTTCCCCTCACGACATGATCGTTGTGAGCGGTAGAGGAACTGGTCATCCTTGAGGTCCGGGCATCCGGCATCCCGTAGTTCGGATCCCGCTGATCGTAAAACCACGGTTCGTCATAATATTGTTGAAAGGCGGACATCTGCTCCGTGCGAGTCTGCGAGCGGTTCATATTCCAGGGATGCGCAGCGTCCGACGACCCTGTGTCATCGCCATAGGACGTGGGTGTTGCATTTCTGTTGTTGGTGCGGCTGGCATCGGGACTGTCGTAAAAATCGTAATACCAGTTATCGGTTTTATATGGATCCTCGTAAAACCCGCCGGTCAGATCGCTGTTGCGCATGCGTGTTCCGTCACTGGCGGTGGTGTCGGAACTGCCGATGGTCCGAGGCTGTTCAGCAAAGAGGGTGGTCCCGCCCAGGAGTCCCACTCCCAGGACAGCGGCGAGCAGCGCGGTCTGTGTATGTTGTCGTTGTGGCATTGGTGCCTCCTTGAATGAGAGAAAGTAGGGAGTTGTTATGCTGATCGTGCAAGCGGGCTCTTAGGTTTCGCGATAACCCTTCCGGTCCCCACCCCCACTCTTAGCAAGACGCGCACCCTGGGAGCCGCACATGAATCAAGCGGGATATTATGGCGTTCTGCTTCACCTCTGCTTTCATGTTGCCATCGTGCAGGGACAGCTTGTCTCCGGGCGGACAACCTGTCGAGAGGAAGTTCCTGCATGCCTCTGCCCGGGGGCTTTACCTAGTGTCCGACTGCTCCCGTGACTCCACCGCCACCCGATCCCGGCTCGAAGCGTTTCTCCGGGGATCCGCTTTCACTGCCCGAAGACTTGTCATCCTCATGCTTGGATTTGCGGCCGGTGACTTGGTCGTCCGTGCCAGGCGTTCCTGATGGCCCGGGTTTCTTGCCGTTGTCAGGCTGCTTGGTCGCTCCATCGGACGAGCCGGGATGTTTCCGACTGTCTTCCATCACCCGGGGCGTCGGCCCTTTCTTCGACTCTGCCGCGCCCGATGGTGCGATGGGCAGACCGATGAAGCCACCGACGAGGAACGCGATCGTGACGGTCAAACATGTCCTTCCCTTCATACTTCCTCCCTGTTGGTTAGATCATCAGATATGCGGCGTTGTAGATCGCGGCGTGACCGCAAGACCACCGGCAGACATACGCTTGATCTAGGGCGTTGGACGGTCGGGGCTCTCCCTGGAGTACCGCAGATGGAAACCGTCGAACGGCCTCTTGAACAGGCTTCGTACCACATAGGGCATGATCACAAAGGTGCAGAGCAACGTCACCAGCGTAATGGGAACAAACGCCACCCACAGCGGGGGTCCCGAACGCGTGAGTTCGGGGAAGAGGTACAACAGCAGTCCATTCATGGCGAAGATGAGCAACATGAAGCTCCCGACGGTGCGCCAGAAGACCGCCCATCCGAGGGACAGCGACTCACGATAGGTCGGTTCGACAGAGTGCATGATGAGGTCCTCCCTACGGTGGCGGAACGGGGCTTGGCAAGGGCGGGGTCGGCCCCGGCAGGGGCGGTTCCGGTCGTGGATCAGGGGGACGGGGGACGGGGTCCGTCGGTCCCGGCCCCGGCTTGGGCACCGGCGGGGGATCGGTCACGGTGCCGATAGGGACGGTCAGCCAGCCCGCCAATAGGAGCAGGAGTATTCCCCGAGCCGCTCGTGCGACGGTTGTATCCGGTTGACTGGTTTGCATAGGCGAGGCCATGGGTTCTGTCCTCTCTTCAGGAATGGCTTGCGGTGTCTGCTGATGTACAACGCGCCGCGCCTGTGAGACGTCCGCAGGGCGCGAGGCTCTGGCGACTGAGATAGGACTGTCCGCTACCGATGGAACAGGACGATAATACAGGTCGAGCCAGGGGGCCATCTGAGCGCTCTTGTGCCGCGTCTGTTCCAGGCGAGCTAGAGCCAGCGAAGTCCATTTCACGAGTCTTTCCTCCCATCGGGCCCACGCCGCCGTGTCCTTATTGGCGACCGTCATCAGCGTGTCGGGACGTATGCCCAAAGGAGCAAAACCGTGGCGGGCCATCAACCGGTTCATGGTGGGCACCGTATATCCATACAAATAGGGAAAGCCCAGCAGATTGTTCCATGCCAGCGCCGCTGTGACCCATCCCTTCACCGGTTCCACGCATCGATGCTGCCAGGAGAGGAGCAGGCGGAATGCGGAGCCGTTCGGCACGCGGATGACCAATACGCCGTCCTCCCGCAACATCTGTCTCGCTGCCGCGAGCGTGGAGTCGGGATTCGGCAGTTGATCGAACGTATTCCAGATCGTCACGGCGTCGGCGGTCCCGGGTGCGACCGGGGCTTCCACGAGCGTGCCGGTAAAGACTTCCAGTTTCCGGTTCCGGCAGAAGGCAGCCACTTCCTTCCCCGGATCGACTCCCATCATCTTCCAGCCGCGTTCCCGGCCCGCCGCAAGAAAACCGCCGACAAAACTGCCGACCTCGACGACAAAGGGCGCACTCGACGCATCCTCCCGCAGCCGGGCATCGAGCGCCTGCGCTTTGGACTGGGCCCATTCATGTTGGAGTGCGAACTCCGACCGGAGGTGTTCTTCGCCATAACGGTCCGCGCTATAGGTTTCAGTGATGCTTCCTGCGGGAGGGCGCGGCGAACGACAGACTAATCCGCAGCCGCGACAGGCCACGATGTTGGTGCTGTACGATTGGGTGAATTCCGCACGGTCCTTCGGGGTCGACTCTTGCGGATGTTTCAAACGGCGGCGGTGAAAGCGGCGCAGATAGTCAAGCTGTTCGCGTAACTCCAGGGCGGAACAGAGCTCGTCTGCTTCAGATCCGCCACAGATATGACAAAAAAATCTGACGGAGACGACAGATGGTTCCACCTTTGGATCCTCTGAAGTGTGAAGCATCGACATCGGTCGATCCTTCCGAAACTCGTTATGGCTCCACCACCGACGCATTGTCGGTGAGAAACGGGTGATCCGTCAGGGCCTGATAGGCGACGGCCGCCGTGTGAATCGGAGACACCTGCATGAGAAACGGCGTGAACCAGTCCGAGTCCGCCACGTCGAACGTGTCCGGGATGACCACCCGCCGGAGATGCTTGAGATAGGCCGCCTGGATTTTCAAGGGGACGGAGGTGACGGGGCCGATCGTCCCGTCCGCGGTAATGGTCCCGGTCATCGTTCTGTCCAAAGGGATAAAGTCTCCCTTCGCGAGCGCCACCACGGAGAGCCCGACGATGGCCGACAGACTGTCGCCATAGATGGTTCCGGCCGGTTCATGAACCGAGAGACTCACGGTCCATGAGTCAGTACGTAAACGTGCCGCATGTGCCGCGCGGTCGATAGCTGAGAGAATGGCGATCTCGGTGCCGGGGCTGAAGGACCCGCGTCCGGTGAGAAAACTCACCACGATGCCGTGGTGATCGGCGCGTCCTTCCCACCCTACGACCAGTTCGCCCACCGCGCCTTCCCGAGCGCGTTGCGATTCGACTTCCTCCACGATGGTGACACCCAGGAAGCGAATGATCTGCGCGCGTTGAGTTTCTGCCCGAACCGGTTGGGGCAGAAATGAGACCAGTGAGAGGAGTGACAGGATGACGGCCAGCCCTAGAACCCACCACCGACTTGGCATCGCGGTTAGATGCTCCTGTTTATGAGATTGTCTGCATCCTGCCAGAAGGGACTGCGCGTCCGACACTAGGCACCTCCCTATATTGATAGGCGGCGAGGCCTGGTCCGTGGCCTGGTCTTAACACCGCGGTCGATCCGGACGCCGGATGGAGCGATCTAGCAGCTGGGAGGAGGGTGTAGGGGCCCGGGCCGGAGGATCAGGAAAGGGTCACGCCCGCCGGGTTCGTCGATGGAGGATCCCTGCGAGGGCTCTCGGAAGCTCGGCGGATTCGAGTTCCTCGATGGTCGTGGGAAGAGCGAGCGACCAGTTGGGATAGTCTCCGGCCGACGACGGCAGATTGGGACGTTCGTTCACTGCGCAGGCGGCCTCCAGTTCCGCGAGCACCACGGCGGAGGGTGCGTTCGACAGCTGTTCGAAGGTCTGCGTGATCGCGAGGGCGACATCAGCGCGGGGGTCGAGATCGCTCGTCTCCATGATCTTCTGCCTGAACTCATCCTGCGCGGCCTGATTCGGTGTCACCCCATGTGCCCGTTGCACGTCGAGGTCCGCCCCGGTCCAGACACCGGCCAGGGTGGGCAAATCATGGGTGGTGACCGCGGCCAGCGCCTTCTCCGGATATTTTGACGGCGGCTGCTCCTCGAACCAGAGGAGACGGTAGGAGAGCACGTTCTGTTCAGCCAGCATCTCGCGCACGCCTTCTTCCACGGTTCCCAGATCTTCGCCGACCACGATGGCATTGGCGCGCTGACTTTCCACGGCCAGGATCGCCAAAAGTTCCTGGGCGGGGTAGCGCACAAAGGCGCCGTCCTTGGGCTGGCAGCCCTGCGGCACCCACCAGAGTCGGAACAGGCCCATGACATGATCGATACGAATTCCTCCGGCATAACGGAGGATCGATCGAATCGTTTGTCTGAACGGCTCATAACCGGCCGAGCGGAGTTTATGCGGGATGAAGGGCGGCAGGCCCCAATCCTGGCCGGCCTTGTTATAGAGATCCGGAGGAGCCCCGACGGTCATGTCGGCTGCGATCAGGTCCTGCCACAACCAGGCGTCGGCTCCGTCCGGCGAAAATCCGATAGGGAGGTCCTGCATGATCGGCACTGAGCCGGCCGCCCGCTTCAATTGTTGATTGAGCAACCACTGCAACCACATGTGAAACCGGACCCGCTCCGCCTCGGCGGAGGCGAACGCGGCGATGCCCGGGTGATCGGGGCGGCGATACTCCGAAGGCCACTCGCGCCAGTTCGCACCATGTTTCTCGGTCAGGCAACAGAAGAGGGCAAACTGCCGGAGGGAGTCGCCTTCCTGCCGTCGATAGAGGTCGAAGTCCGGGTCGCCATCGAACTGTGCCCAGAGGAGCTGCAGGGCCTCCTGTTTCAGCTGAAACACCCGGTCGCGGTCGATCCGGCGATCTTCGTTGAGGGCCTGTCCGAGGGCGGCGAGGCGAGTCATGTCCTGCCCGAGTCTCGCCGCTCCCGGGATTTCTTCGATCCGCAAATACAGCGGATTCAAAAAACGCCGGCTCGAAGGCGAGTAGGGACTGGCTTCCTGCGGCAGCAGCGGTTGAATCGCATGCAGGGGATTGATGAGGAACAGTCCTGCCCCCAGGCTCCCGGCCCAGGTCGTCAATCGGCGGAGATCGGCAAGATCCCCCATGCCCCAGCTTTCCCGGCTGCGGGTCGCATAGAGTTGCGCACTCCACCCCCAGATCCTCAGGTCGTCGGGCAGATGGCACCGGCCCGGTGTCACGATGAGGAGCACAGACGCGTCGGGATTTTCGTTGGCTGCGAGTCGGTGATATCCGATCGGCAGATCCTTCGGCAACCGGTTGGCCACTTGTGTGGTGCTGCCGTCTTCGAGCGTCAATGTCGATGCCGTCTGGAGCCGCGGCGATTGGCCTTGTCTGATAATCTTGACGCGTTCTTCGCACCAGGAAGCGGCAGGGGGTGGAGGCGGTCCCATGGACTTCCTGATCCGTGCCTGCGCTTCTTGAGACACCCGGCGCTTCTTCCCGGCGGCATCTTCGTACGTGGTCTGAATTCCCCACAGGCTGGTCTTCATGTGTCAGATCTCTCCCTATTCCACCGTGGGCAGTCAGGCCGCGCGGCGAGGCAGCGATGCCTCCGCCGGCCTTGGCGCCTCTGCGTCAAGACCACTGGAGGAGGCACAGCTGCCCGTTCCCCGCTTCGGATCTTTTCTTGAGGACTCCTATTTCATGCGGTTCCAGTGGCGATGCTTACTAATGGCCTCAATAAAGGTATCCCCCCAATCGGAACCTTTTTTCTCGGAAATCACCCCCGGCGCAGACGTGATGCCCACCGCCTTGAACAATTCAGTCCCTTCCTGTTCAGCGGCCAGGGCCTTGCCGTGGTTGTAGGCTTCGCGAACAAAATGGCGGGCCTCATAGTCGCCCAACAGGCGTTTCACGCTTTCTTTCCCCCCCGCGATGTACACCGCATCGTACAGGATTGAATCAGCGGTCGCTAGCGACTTGTCGATCTTGAGGCTGTCGCCTGAGGCACTCTGCAACACCCCTAAATGGGGCGCGATGAGTTCCGCGGTCGCGCCTTTCTGTTTCAGACGATCTTCCATGCGAAGGAGATCGGCGCTGTCCACTCCGTCGGCGGCGAGGATAGCGATCTTCCGGCTCTTGATGGATTGGCTGGGCCCCTCGACCTGGCTCAAGCCTTTGGCCTTGCCTGCCTTCGTGCTGTCCTGCCCCTCAGGAGCTTTGATGCCCAGGTACGTGCCGACCAGCTTGGCCAATGGCCCGTCGATTTTGGCGAGGTGTGCGACCATCCGCTGCTGAACGTCCTTCTTGGTCACCTTGCCCAGTTCGAACTGCAACGCTTGGCGGATATGCTCTTGTTCCGGCAGGGTCATGCTGTTGTAGAACAACGATGCCTGGCTGTAATGGTCGCCGAAGCTGGAGCTCCGCTCGCGTATCTTGGTGCCCTCGACCCGCGAGGGATAATGGACATACCCGCCTTTCTCGGCGGGTGCTTCCTTGGGCGATCCCTCCAGAGAGTTCGGATGATAATTGGCCTTCCCTGCTCGATTCGCAAAACGCATCATGCCGTCTTCCTGGAAGTTGTTCACCGGCGATTTCGGTTGGTTGATGGGCAGCTGAACAAAATTCGGCGTGCCGAACCGATTCAGCTGAGTGTCCAGATAGGAAAACAGACGGCCCTGCAGGAGCGGATCGTCGGACACGTCGATTCCGGAGACCACATGGCCGGGATGGAAGGCCACCTCCTCGGTTTCGGTGAAGAAATTATCCGGGTTCCGATCCAGGGTCAGTTTGCCGACCCGCTGAAGCGGGATCAGGTCTTCGGGCCAGAGCTTCGTCGGATCCAGGATGTCGAAGGGAGCCTTGCCTGCGTCCTCCTCAGGGAGGAGCTGCAGCGCCAGTTCGTACTCTGCAAACGCGCCACTCTCGATGGCGTCCCACAGGTCTCGCCGGTGGAAATCAGGATCTTTCCCCGCAATGAGCTGCGCCTCGTCCCAGACCAGCGAATGCACCCCGAGTAACGGCTTCCAATGAAATTTGACGAAGGTGGATTTGCCTTGCGCGTTCACGAGCCGGAACGTATGCACGCCGAACCCGTCCATCATGCGGTAGCTGCGCGGGATCGCGCGATCGCTCATGATCCACATGACCATGTGCATGGATTCCGGCGTCAGGGAGATGAAGTCCCAGAAGGAGTTGTGGGCCGTCGAGCCGGTCGGGAATCCATTATCAGGCTCGGACTGAAACGCATGGACCAGGTCGGGGAACTTGATGGCGTCCTGAATGAAAAAGACCGGGATGTTATTTCCTACGAGATCCCACACGCCGTCCTTGGTGTAGAACTTTGTGGCAAATCCTCTCGCGTCACGAATCGTATCGGCGGTCCCGCGGGAACCGTTCACGTTCGAAAAGCGGACGAAGACCGGTGTCTTCACGGACGGATCGGAAAATACGGCCGCCTTCGAATATTGAGTCAAGGGCTTGTAGACCTGAAAATATCCATGCGCGCCGGACCCGCGCGGGTGCACCACACGTTCGGGCATGGGTTCATGGTCGAAGTGCATCATCTTCTCCCGGAACTGAAAGTCTTCCAGCAACGTGGGGCCTCGCACGCCGGCTTTCAATGAATTATCATCGTCGGCGATACGGGTGCCCTGGTTCGTCGTCAGCGAGGTGCCATCCGCCACGCTGGGTTCATTCGCGTCCCGCGGGGCAATCTTAGGATTGGTCTCGGAGTTCGAGTCAGCCCACAGGGACTGGGGAGCGGCCCACGGCCCGGTTGTGAAACTTAGAACGGCGCTCAGAACGATTATCGTTTTCAGGGGGTAACGGCGGGGGACGGGTCCAACCAGGCCGGACGGAGAAGGAGATACGTGGGTCGTCATAGAAGCCTCTCTTTCGTGAATGAAGCTGATGGGCTGAGACACAAGGACCTGCTTCTCAGGGCACGCGATGTGTTTCCCGGGCTTATTTGAGGTACAGGGGGCAATGTTCTGCTGCTCAACGGGATCTGTCGGCTCTCGTGCAAGTGAGCTCCGGGCATCCTCCTATGCAATGTTCGGGCTCGCGTGTGTCGGTGTCCCATGGCGGATGTTTCCCAGGTAGAACGAGAGCAGGCGGGCCGCAGGAGCCCGCGCGGCAGGATCTGGAAGTAGCGTTTTGTCCGTAACCGGACAACCTGTCCGCGGTCGCAGCGGGGATGGCAACGCCAGGGCGCAGTCTGGTTGAATAAGCAAGCCGTGCATCCTGCGTGCGGATGGTGCATCATTTGCATCACTCACGCCCCGCTTGCGGTGAGGGGGAGTACGGGGCCGTTCAAAGATTGGAAAGGAGCGCGGAATGGGTTACATGCGACAGAGTTGTGGCGCGGTGCTCGCGGCTGATGGCGCGGTTGAATGGCGGCTGTGGGCCCCGAAAGCCAAACAGGTCGACCTCATCCTGATCGACGGGAGCCACCGGCACGTCGAATCGATGGTATCTGAACCTTGTGGACATTTTCTTTTTCGCCGGGAGAATGTGTCCGAGGGACAGCGCTACATGTTTTCGCTTGATGGGGGACCGGACAGAGCCGATCCGGCCTCCCGTTGGCAACCGGATGGAGTAGGCGGTCCCTCGGCATTGCTGCGCCCCGCGCGATTCGAATGGTCGGACAATCAGTGGCAGGGCGTTTCCCGCCAAGACCTCGTGTTTTACGAGGTGCATGTCGGGACCTTTACGGCAGAGGGCACCTTCGAGGCCATCATTCCGAGACTGCCGGCTCTCCGGGAACTCGGCATCACTGCCGTGGAGTTAATGCCCGTGGGCCAGTTTCCCGGTTCGAGGAATTGGGGTTATGACGGGGTCTACCTGTATGCCCCTCAGCAGAGCTACGGGGGACCATCAGGATTGCAGCGACTCGTGGATGCCTGCCACCGCGAGGGCATGGCCTGTTTCCTTGACGTGGTCTATAACCACGTCGGTCCCGAGGGGAGTTACCTGTCGGAGTTCGGTCCATACTTCACCGACCACTATCGGACGCCCTGGGGTCATGCGGTCAATTACGACGGGCCGGGAAGTGAAGCCGTGCGGACCTTCGTCACAGACAACGTCCGCATGTGGATCCGGGACTACCACCTGGACGGCCTGAGGCTGGATGCGGTCCACGCAATCTATGACTTCGGCGCCCGGCACATTTTACAGGACATCAAGGAGGCGGCGGATCAGGCCGCGGAGGGACGCGGGTACGAGGCTCAGATCGTGGCGGAAAGCGATCTGAACGACGTGCGCCTCCTCCTACCGAAGGAGCGCGGCGGCTACGGTCTCGATGCGCAATGGAGTGACGATTTTCACCATACGGTCCACGCATTGTTGACCGGAGAGCGGCAGGGGTACTACGCGGACTATGGCGATCCGGAACAGCTCAGAAAGGTGCTCGACGACACCTTTGTTCTGGACGGCTGCTTCAGCCGGCATCGCGATCGCTGCCATGGGGCGCCGGTAGCCGGACTTCCGGGAGATCGATTCGCCGGATGCATTCAGAATCACGATCAAATCGGCAACCGGGCCGTGGGTGAGCGGCTCGGGGTGCTCATTACCCCGCCGGCCCAACGGTTGGCCGCGACACTGCTGTTGCTGGCTCCGCATCTTCCTCTGCTCTTTATGGGGGAAGAGTATGGCGAAACCGCGCCGTTTCAGTTCTTCTGCTCCTTCGAAGGAGCGGAGTTGATTGAGGCGGTGCGCCAGGGCCGGAAGAGGGAATTCGAAGCCTTTCATGCGGAGGGTGTGGTGGCACCGGATCCCCAGTCGGAAGAGACCTTCGATCGCTCCCGTCTCAGCTGGCGCTGGCAGGACCAGCCGCACCGCGCCGGACTCAGACGGCTGTATGCAGAGTTGCTCGCGGCGAGACGGTCGTGCGCTCCGCTGCGAAACTTCTCCCAACGGGCGGCAACGCTGCATCAAGGTCCTTCCGGTCCCGTCGTGCTGGAGCTGATTCGAGGGGGGACGAAGCCGGACGCCGACAAGACGGTCCAGGCTTTCTGCAATCTCACGGCTGAACCGCAACGATTGCCGGCAGTGACTCCGCAGACGTTGCTGTTCAGCTCCGAGTCGACCCGTTTCGACGGGGGACGCACCTCGGCAGCGAGGCCGGAAGCGCTGCTTCCATTTGAGTGCCTGCTCTTCGGGTCGAGCGCTTCGAACTATCCGCGCGTGGAATAGGCGGAACAGGTGGTGAGAGAGAGGGCGATCCAGCCGGCTCTCTCAACGAGGGGAGAATCTCAGCGGGGGATCGTCGAGCTCCGGTGCAGACTGCCGGGGCGATGCGGCGAGGGCGGGGACGGGTGGGTCCCGGCACACCCCGCGTGCCATCACCCGGCGGAGCAGCGGCGCACGATACGATTCCTGTGATCGACGTGTATGACGCTCCGTTCCTGCCGGCGGAGCATCCTGACGTCAATATGTTCAAAACCGGAAATGATCAACCGGTCTCCCCGGACGCCGTGACGGGGTGACGGCCCATTGAGAATGATCTCCCCCCGGCCGGGCCTTCCTTTCCTGGCATTCACAAGAAACTGTTCTCCGTTATTCAGATTGGAGCACAGGATCGTTTCATGAGGAAGGATGCCGGCGGCATCGAGAAGGCGTGCATCGACCGTGATGCCGCCCGCCGGTTGGCGCGATGTCCCGGTCACCGTGATCGGATAGATCTGACTTCGCAAGAATCGTCGAAACATGATGGCCTCGGTGACTCACGTGTCAGCCGCTCCCGCTCGTGGGTGACAGGTCCCGGCGTCATGGACGGGGGGCGGTGAGCGTCCTGCTAAAAATGAAAGAAAGTCGGAGTCAATGTTTGGGGACGAGAAGGGTCCCGGGCGCGGCTTGGACACATTCGTCTTGCAGAAATGAGGCCTGCTCATCGCGCCTCACTCGAAGCGTCTGCTCTTCCTCCGTCTTTCCGGCATCGCGTGAGGCGACGATCGCCGTATCCAGCAATCCTATTGCCTCACCGGCTTCACGACATTTGCGTTCCGCCGCGGCCCGGAGATAGGCGTCGAGAAGCTCATGCTGCCTGGCATGGGCCTCTTCGCGCGAGGATTTCATTCCGGCAGTGGCGTCCAGCTCCCTGGTTGCCTCCAGGAGTTCTTTGGGAATCGGTCCGCGCTCAAAGAGCTCTTGTAGGTCGTTGGCGCTGTGGGCGGCGGCGGAAAGCGGAGAGTGACACGAGACCGCGAGCACGAGGAGGGCACAGTACCGTAGCACCCGTCCTAGATGTCCTGCATTAGCCATGGAGACCGGGCCCTTGTCGTGCCGCGAAGGCACAGTGCGTTGCCGGAAGGTGATTCGCCCCGTCATTCGAACCGATAGGTTCATCGCGGCTGAACTCAAGGCCATCGTCGCATCTCACTTGGACCAAAGATATTGCAGGATGTCGCCGGCGTCCTTGCGGAGCCTGAATGATTCGGTTTTGTTGTGCTCGTTCATCCAGATGACGACGTACCCGGCCTCATCTGTGTCGATGCGCACGATTCGATTCACATTGATATAGCCCTTACCGTGCTGAATAAACTGCATGGCCTGTTCCTCGGTCGTCGGTTGACTCCTATGCTGCGCGTCCGATGACGGGAAATCCGGTCACATCAATTCCCGTTCAATCCGATCCAGACGAGGCAGGCGTCCCCCGGCACGATCCTCACGACCGATGCCGGAGCTGTCACCGGGAGCCGCCCTTCCTCCATACACATCACGTCAGCCGGCTGCGTCTCATTTTCCTTTCGACTTGCTCATCAACGCTTCCTTGCGTTTCATGACCGTGGCCTCGAGCGCCTCCCAATCGATGTCGCTCTTCTCCGCCTTCGGCAGCATCTCGCCTTCTTCTTCTTCAACATGGTGTTTGACCAGTTCGCCCAATACTTTGAACTTCGCTTGAAACGTTTCGTCCTTCGGCTTGAGTTTCTTGAGCTCCTTGATCAGAACGTGCACGAGGTGATGCTCCTCGATCGCCTCGTTCATCAGGTCGTCCTCTTCGATTTCCTTTCTGATGGCGGGATAGATGAGTTTCTCCTCCAGTTCAGCATGGATTTCGAGTTCCATAATTGTCGTGGCCGCAATTTCTGCGCGATCCCGGCCCTCGGCCGACTCGAATTCTTCGAACAGTTCCTTTACCTTCGCGTGATCCTTTTTCAACATTGCGACAACTCCTGATGCGAATGCCGATTTCGTGGCCATATCTGCCTCCTTATATGAATGAAGTAGTGAGTTAGAGAACCGGTGACCGCTTCGACCGTGACGGGTCGGACACATCCTGCACGACAGCTCCGGATGTCCTGGTATCCAGGGCCTCGACGACGAGGTCGCCCAACGACACGATCCCGACCAACCGCTTAGTGCGGGTGAGAATGGGAAGGCGACGGATCTGCTTTTCGGCCATGAGCTCCGCGGCGGTTTCCGCCTCCTCGTCCTCATAACAAAAGACCACTCCCGGCGTCATCGCGTCGCTGACCAGGGCCTGGACAGGATCACGGCCGATGGCCATGACCCGAAGGACCAGATCTCTGTCAGTGATCATCCCGATGAGTGTTTCTCCATCGCACACCGGAATCGCGCCGACATCCAGGTCTTTCATTTTTCGCGCCGCATCAGCCGTGGTGGCTCTCGGAGAAATGATATCCACTGATGACGTCATGATGTCTTTCACCTTCGGCATACGAATCTCCTGGAGAGTGGATAGCATCCGAATTCTATCCGAGGTTAAGAAGAACGCGACTGGGCAAATCCCTGGAACGACCCTTCCTGCGTAAAAATTCTTTCTCGTGACCACACTGAAACGTGCCTGTGCATGAGCCGACAGTCACCGCCAGGTTACTGCCACGTCGTGCTGCGGTTTTCCGGATGGGCGTAAAGATGCGTACCCGCGAGGGGCTCGTCTGCCCCTGGGTCCGCGATGGACGCGCAATGAATGCATCGCCAGATAAACGTATCCGGAGAAAAGTCCGGCCGCCGTTCCACTAATAAATCCTGACAGCGCACGCAGCTCATAAGATGACTCCAATCGGTTGAAGGACCGGCGGGATGGTGCTGCATCGAGGTCAGACATGGTGTCTCCCGCGGCCGGCTCTGATCGTAACGGCCGGGAGCCCTCAACCCTACTAGGTCCAACCCTGGTCGCGTTGTCCTCTGTTGGGATGTCGCGCTCCGGCGGGAGGACCTGCGGGGAGGCAGCACCGTTCAGAGCACGAAGCGAAGGACAACTTGTCGAGCGGAGACAGTTAGTCCGGCCAACAAGTCCGTGGGGCTCTGGTGACTGGCGTGAGTCCTGTTCGGGCTAGGTGCCTCAGGTGTTGGAAACGCGGCTCTGGCAGCGGTTCTGCGTGCATCGGCTGCAGGGAGAAGCGTCTGCGGGCCGGTGAGGTACGGCAAGGCCTGCCATTTGCAGAGGGAGGGGGCGCGTGGTCGACAGCGCAATATTTACCACACTCAATGGTTCACCTTTATCACATGGAGGATCGTGCAATGTTTTCTAAACGGTTTTCTAAACGACGGGCGGTGCAATGCGTAGTGGTCTCGGGACTGGTATTTGGATCGGCAGTCACCGGCTTTACGCAATCGGCGGTGCCGGCTCAGGAGCAGCCAGTGGAAGTGGGACCGCGCACAGGCGATCGAACCACTCAGGACCGGGTGGTCACGCGGGAACGCACCGGCGATCGGACGGTCGTGGAGGAACGGGTCGTGGAGCGGAGGAGAGAAGGGGAGGTCTACGTAGGAGGTTTCGGCGGCTTCACCTGGGGCCACAACTTTTCAGATGTGGAGGGGAGAGGAACCCTTGCCGGACAGTCGTTCGGAGGCCGTGACCTGGCGAATTCCGGGGTGTACGGCGCGAAGATCGGATATTTCCATCCGGGCCGTCTGAACTGGCTGGGACTCGAAGTGGAAGGATTCAATTCGACCCCTCATATTGAACAGGGTGGCGGCCTGCCCGGCGCCCATCTTCGGGTGACCACGCTCGCCTTTAATGCCATCGCCCGCACCAAGGTGGGGTGCCGGAATCGCGACGACGTCCGCCGCGGGGATGTCGTTCATCGGGACGGCACGGTGCATGACGCCGACCACGACCGGACCCATTGGTCGGCGCTTGATGACAATCTACGTTGCCCCCTTCAGCTGTATGCGGGAGCGGGCCCCGGCATCTTTTTCGCCGAAACATCGAATCAGTTCGGCCGCAGCACCGATAACGGACGCATCGGCTTGAATGCATTGGCCGGCGTGAAATATTTCATGACCCGTAATCTGTCTGTCTATGCCGAATACAAGTTTAACTATGCTCAATTTGACTTTACCCAGATTCAAGGCACCACGGCAGGGTTGACCGGTGACTACATGGCAAGCCATGTGGTCGGCGGCTTGGCCATGCACTTCTAGTCGCCGGTGGCGCACCCTGTCGCCACTCGACGGAAGAGCGATCTGTTTTTTACAATGGGGATGGCATGCCGGAGGGAACGGCCAGTGCGTTCCCTCCGGCAACGGGGAGATGATTGGAGTGAAGACCCGGTTCTCGTGACTGACCACAAGGCCCTTACCCACGGGAGGTGAGTATGCGATTATTCTCATCCACACTGGCGATAATGGCGCTGCCGGTTCTGTTGAGCGTTTCCGCGGGCTGCGATCAGGGCTCCAAACCATCTGATCGGCCCGCCGCGCCGGGGGCGACGTCCTCCGAACGTGGCGAGACCCATCCCCAACAACCGACCGGAGAGCCTCAAAGCGGCGAAGTGACTCAGCCTGCCGGTACGCGCTGAACGGGAGTCCGAGAGGCAGGTTCAGGGAGGTTGACCAGGCCGTTGCGGACCTCCGGGGAAAAAGGGTGCTCTGTCGACTCGGCGGTCCGATCAGCCGGAGGAGGCTTTGGGTTTCCGCGAAGGTGAGGCGGATGAGGCCGGCCCGGTTCTGCCGAAGAGGCGGCGCAACTCGTCTTTGGCGCGGTCCAACCGCTCCCGCTGGACGGCCGTGAGGTTTTTCCCCGCGCGGTTCATGTGAAAATTGAGCATGGACATGGCCGATTGAAACGCGGTGCCTTTTCTCCGGCGGCTCAGTTCGGCTGAGCGTTTGAGAGAGGCCGCAATCTTCTGAGCGCTTCGTTGGGTAAAGACGCCTTCTTCGAGGTCCAGGGCGTCACTGTTCTGCGTAACCGCGGCTGACCATTTTTTCGGTTTCTTGTTCTGTGTGCCGGCTGAGGACTTTGCCATCCGTGCCATCGACAATCCTTCCTTTCGCCATCGCAGGGTGAACGTCCACTCGATTCCCTTGCGCCTGCCTGAGGGCTCACGACCGGCGGGAGAGGTTCTTAATCATGAGACCCGCCCCGAGCAGAGCCATTCCCGTCAGGACGGGATGGAGTGAAGCCGTCGTGTACAGACTGGATTCCGCGACGTGTCCCTGGTATTCGCCCCGTTCCTGCAGATCTCCCGACGGGCGGTCCAGGGCATTATCCCGGCGCGGCCTGGCAGGGGGACGATCCGATTGTTGCTGCCGGACCAAGAAGGATTCCATCAGTAGATCGGCCAGCCGCGGGGCGTAATACCCCAGCATCCCCATCCCTTTTCCTCCCGCCCCGACGAAGACATGCCGTTCAGGGCTCTCGGCGCAATGCAGGATCGTCCTCGCCACGATGTCCGGCGCATAGACGGGCGGCGGATTGGTCGGTTCACTGTTCATGTAGTTCTTGGCGTGGCGCGAGTAGGGTGTGTCGATCGCACCCGGTTGAATCAGGGTGACGGAGGTGGGGATCCGGTCCATCTCGAGTTCCATGCGTAACGCGTCGGTAAATCCCTTGACCGCATGTTTCGAGGCGGAGTAGATCCCCTGCAGAATCAGGGCGCGCTCGGAGAGCGTGCTTCCCACATTGATGATCGCGCTGGGCTGCAGGCGTTCCTTGAAATGCCGCGCCGCTTCCAAAGAGCCGTACACGAGGCCCCAGAAATTGGTTTCGAAGAGCCGCCGCATATCTTCGATCGGTTCATCGAGCAGCTTCCCGTAGATCGACACCCCGGCATTGTTCACCCAGGTGTCGAAGCCGCCGAACTTCTGTCGCGCGACTCGAGAGATCCGTTGAACGTCGGCGGGTTTTCCCACATCCGCGGTCACGGTCACGGCCCGCCGGTCCCCGTCGGAGAGTTCGCGATCGAGTTCCAGCAGGGCTGCATCGCTCCGTGCGGCGAGGACGAGGCGGGCTCCGGCCCGGCGTGCCATGCGGGCCGTCACGAGACCGATACCCGAAGAGGCGCCGGTAATGACGATGACTTGATCGCGGAGTTTTTTTAGACGCCTGGCCATGCGTGATTGCTCCTTTGCTGCCGGTCATGACATGCGCGACGCACTGCCGGAGAGGCCCTTCCGCCGCGCGGATCAGCTCATGCAGCCCGCCGCGCGGTGTTGCTGGCCGGGCCTCGTGAGGCTGGCGTGCCCGACGGCAAAGGGCCAGCCTGATTCACGCCCAGCGTCAGGGCAGAACCGGTCTCTCATAGGGCAGGCAAACGCTATACCACCGAACGTCTCGCGGGCAACGCAGGAACCCCAGGAATCAGAGAATCCAGGTCGGCGGCCGCTGACGAGCGGGGGACGAATTGTCCTGACCGGCACGTCCTGTCCGCAGTCGGGATACGTAGCTGATGAGCTGGACCGTGCATTGCAGAAGGGAACAGGTGAAGGCCGACCAGGTCGTGCGGTCGCTGGCTGGCTCATACTACGGCTGTGTGATGTTGGTGCAGGTCACGAATGTCCACTCTCAGACGCGTGCGGCCAGTCCGACAGTTGTCGCATCGTCCGCAGTCCCTGCTGATCTCGCGGGAGAAGTATCTGGTCAGGAACCGCACGCGGCAGTCGGTGGTTTGTCCGTACTTCATCATGGCCGCAAGACGACTTTCGTCCTGCCGATGCCGTTGGTCGTACTCTTCGAGATACAGGGCAAACTCGGACTCGTCACGAAATGCGCGCCGGCAAAGAAACCGGCGGCCTGTCGGCTCCACAATTCCGGCCCGCTCCAGGAGGGCGAGAATCACACGGAGGCGACGCGGCGCAATGCCGGTGGTCTTGTGCAGGGATGCGACCGATCGCGGGCCCTGGTGGTCTTGGAATGACGCATCCCCCTGCAACGCGTGATAGACGCGGGCGCATTCCGCCTGCCGCGGATACTTTCCTCGTAAAAAATATGCCTGCACCCGCCGGTCCTCCAGCCGATACATGAGCGCCGCGAGCGCCGGTTGACCGTCTCTTCCCGCCCGGCCTGCCTCCTGAACATAACTCTCCAGGGAGTCTGGAAAGGCGTAGTGAATGACGAATCGAAGATCGGGCTTGTCGATGCCTAATCCGAAAGCCTTTGTGGCGACGATGACCCGGTAGCGATCCCGCATGAAGGCTTGCTGCGTAGACCGGCGCTCAATCAGTGTCATCCTGCCGTGATACTGACCGGCGGGGAGGCCTGCCCGGACAAGGCGCGCATACAACTCATCGGCTTGTCGAATGGTGGCTACATAGACGATTCCCGTCGCGTCGCCCTGTTCCTTCACGATCTGCAGGAGGCGCGCGAACTTCTCCTCTTCGTTGGGCGTGGCATAGACCTCGTACCTGAGGCTGGGCCGGTCTATCCCGTGATTGACCACGAGGGCGTCGGGAATAGCCAGTTGGGTCAGGATGTCGGAGACCACCGCCGGGGTGGCGGTGGCCGTCAGGGCCAGCACCGGTGGGTGATCCAAGCTGTGTATGGCGTCGCGGATAGCCAGATAGGCCGGTCGAAAATCGTGTCCCCACTGAGAAATGCAATGGGCCTCATCCACGACGACCAGCGAGACGCCGCTCTCTCGAAGGAGATTCACATAGTCGGGCTGCTCCAGGCGTTCCGGAGTGACGTAGATCATTTCCGGTAGTTGATGGGTGATATCCCGCAGACATTGCCGTTCCTCCGGTGCCGTCAGGGTGCTGTTGATCACGGCAACCGGGATCTGTCGTCCCCTGAGTTTGTCTTCCTGATCCTGCATCAAGGAGATCAACGGGGAGATGACGAGGACGGCACGGGGCAGAAACAAAGAAGGCAGTTGAAAGCAGAGTGATTTCCCGCCGCCGGTCGGCAGGATGCCGACCGCATCACGTCCGCTCAGGACGGCCTCAATCAGCCGGCGTTGACCGGGGCGATAGGTCCTGACGCCGAGCAGGCGTTGCGCTTTACGCTCGTTTGCCGGCGACCACTTCCAGGCGGCGTTCATGCGCGTGGACGGTCGCCGGCTTCAGAACTTCTCATCGGGACGCCGATGCGGTCGATTCCATGGTCTCTTTGAATCGCTCCAGATCACTCGCAATCTTTCGGCCCGGGTCCTGTCCGAACAATCCGGCAATGGCTGCTCCGATAGGACCGGCGGGCGGGTCATATTGAAGGGTGACCGTGACCCTGCAGCTACGCCCCCCTTCGACCGGTTCGAAGTGCACGGATCCGGCATGACCCACCATCGCCCCCTGGAGGGTCCGCCACCCGATCCGCTCGTTCTCCACCTCGTTGATGATCTCCGCGTCCCATTCCACTGTGGGGGCCCCGGGGACCGTGTCGATCACCCAATGGGATTTGCGATCGTTGAGGGTCTTCACGCTCCGTACCTGGCTCATCACGGTCGAAAGGTTCTCCAGGTTCCTCCAGAATGCATACAGATCCTTTGCCGGCCGGGCGATCACAATCGACTCCTCGATCTTGAGCGCGCGCCTGCTGTGTATTTTCCTCCGTCCCAAGGAAGACGTGTCGGTCTTATCCCTGGTGCTGACGCCCATGCTGTGATAGGCCGGACAAAATCCGGTGAGCGCACGATACAGGAGGGTGACACCGAGCATGGCGCCCACTCCGGTGATCGGTGACAAGGGGCGTGTGACGGTCCGGAGCAACAGACCTCCCCCGACCAATCCGGAAATGACCCGTTCGGTTTCGCCCACGTTCGACTGCGCCTCGTCGCCCTGTTCGTTTTTCCATTCCTCGTTCCGCAAGTCTTGTCCGTTGTGTGCGGGTCTCGCCTTTGGCGTTGTCCTGATACCGCCGCGCATATGTGCCATAGCTCCTCCTGATTTCGGCCAGGTTGTGAATGTCTCGAGAAGGTATCCGGGAGCCCCCTGGAACGGTGCGTTGCTCTCCGGGGTCCAGCCCTGCTTTTCCGCAACATCAGAGGTGCAAGTGTGGGGCCATCGTCACCCTCATGGGACAGGACGAGAGCCCGTTCAATCCAGCCGTAAATCGCGGGATGTTCCGGCTGCTGCCGGATTCAGACAGTGAGAAGAGCCGGACCGGCAGGACCGATTGTCTTACGCGGGACAAATTGTCTGAGGGGCTCCGGCAGAGTTCCATCCGTAAGTCTTGGTGACTGATGCACTTTTCGTAGACCATGCGACTGGTTGATCCTTTGCATACGCCACGACAGAC
The DNA here is from genome assembly GCA_963846575.1 of uncultured Nitrospiraceae bacterium. Taxonomy (GTDB): domain Bacteria; phylum Nitrospirota; class Nitrospiria; order Nitrospirales; family Nitrospiraceae; genus Nitrospira_A. The sequence continues at coordinate 1,162,697 of CAWJWJ010000002.1, forward strand.
AAGAGAGCGGTGTGCCCAACTCTACGTCAGCTCAGGAGGTCCCTCATGGCAGATAAGAGCGTCAAGAAGGTTACGTCGGACTATTCGCCGAACGGCAGGATGGGACAGAAGTATCTTGCTTCAGGCATCAACGTCTCGATGCGGCTGTGGGAATCTTTGCCTCCCGCGCCGCCGACGCCGCAAAAGAAGCGGGACTATGAGGTCGTCGGGTATGTCATTCAGGGACGGGCCAAGCTGGAGCTCGAAGGGCAGACCATCCTGCTGGAGCCGGGGGATTCCTGGGTCGTTCCCCAACAGGCGACTCACCGTTATGAAATCCTCGAACCATTCACCGCGGTCGAGGCGACGACCCCTCCGGCCCAGGTGCACGGGCGGGACGAAGGAGACTGAGACCGGGCCACGCACCTGTCGCGCACCCGTTGACCGGGAAACATGGTACGGGGGTGCCGGGTCGGGAGTTATTTGGAATTGGGGACCGGAAGCGGAGCCCCGGGGTCATGGGGGTCGTGCCAGAGGGCAATCCCGCCCAAAAGCCCGTTGAGATTTGAGACGATCGTGACATTTCCGGGAAGCCGGCTGATATCGACTTGCGCCGCATTCCCGCCGCCGATATAAAGGCGCTCGTAATGGAACATCCGTTCGAGTTTGGTGACGGCCTTGACCAGGCGGTTGTTCCACAGTTTCTTGCCGAGCCGTTCGAACTCCTCATTCCGGAGCCGGTTCTTCCCGACTTCCACGTTCGGTATCAGCCTCCCGTCCACGAAGAGAGCCGAGCCGACCCCCGTGCCCAATGTGAGCACCAACTCGACGCCCTTGCCCGAGATAGCCCCGAACCCCTGGATGTCCGCATCGTTCGCCGCACGAACCGGTTTTTTGCGGAACATTTTGCTGAGGGCCTTCGTGAGGTGGAAATGGTCCCAGGCGGGGTCCAGATTCGGCGCCCCTGATACCACTCCGTTCCGGACAATGCCCGGGAATCCCACGCTCGCCCGATGGAATTTCCCGGCTTGTTTTGCCAGGACTTTAATCGTTTTAAGAACATTTTCCGGATTTTTTGGTTCCGGAGTCGGGAGCCGTTGACGCTCGCCGATTGGCTCCCCGATTTCGTTGACGACCATCACTTTGATTCCCGTCCCGCCGATGTCGATGACCAGCGTCCTGATCGGCTCATGCTCCGGGGGAGCGGGCGCCGCGGTGGCAGCTTGCGAGGCTGCTGACGTCTTTGAGTTCTTGGAGGGTGGGGATGTTTTCGGAGACCGTGACTTCGCTTTAGTAGTGGCCATGCTGTATTTATCACCCGTTGAGAAGACCTGTCGATTGTTCCGGATATATGCTTAGGCACACGAGGCCGCAGCGGTGGCGACTATACCAGAATAGGGTGTTATCCGCACCTGTTCTACCCGGAAGAGCGTCGCCTGCCATGATTGTTCGTGGAGGCAGGCGGACGAGGCGCATGGCCCGCGACGCAAGGCCGTGAGGGGTCACGAATCCCCCTCGCTCTCCGCCTGCGTTCAATTTCCTTTGTCTGCTCCGGTCTTCCCCGTCGTGCCGCCCTTATGGGAATCCTTGGTGGAGTCCGATCCGGCCGGCTGAGACTTGCCATCCCGCGCTGCAGGCGGTTCCGCTTGATGAGGGTCTCTCACGGCTCCGGTGCCCGACCCGCTCTGGTCGTTGCGGCCGGTATGTTCGCCGGTATTGCCGCCGCGAGGCGTGGTGATCGACCCGTCCTTTCCTTGCACCGTGCCGGGGCCGGTCGATTGTTTCGGGTCATAGGCCGAAGCCGGGGCAATGGTCGCAAGTGCCATAGTCAAGAGCGCGCCAGCGGTAAACGAGAGGCGTATTTTGGTGCCTGCTTCTTGTGTCATGTCGATCCTCCTGCAGTTACGTGCGTTGTGAAATGAAAGGATTCTTGATTGTGTGTGTTATCTGCTCCGACCGGTTTTCGTCTTCAGATGAAGATACCGAAACCTGAAGGCTTGAGCGAGCCACTGAAACTCAGCCATTCACGATCGTCCCGCCGTTGGGATGCAGCACCTGCCCGGTCATGTAGGACGAGTCGTCCGAAGCCAGGAAGAGATAGCAGGGCGCGACTTCCTCCGGCTGGCCAGCCCGTTTCAAAGGCACCTGCGATCCGAAGGTCTCGACCTTCTCGGTCGGGAACGTGGAAGGGATGAGCGGGGTCCAGATCGGACCCGGCGCCACCGCATTGACCCTGATTTTTTTATCCGCCAGGGCCTGGGACAGGGATCGGGTAAAGGACACGATGGCCCCCTTGGTCGATGAGTAGTCCAGGAGATGCCAGCTTCCCTTATAGGCAGTCACCGACGTCGTATTGATGATGGCGGCCCCTTCCGGCAGGTGGGGGAGCGCTGCCTGGGTCATATAGAAGAATGAAAAGATGTTCGTCCGGAAGGTTCGCTCCAGCTGGTCGGGAGAAATCTTCGTAATGCTGTCTTGTGGATGCTGCTCCGCGGCATTGTTCACCAGGATGTCCAGGTGTCCGAACTCCTTCAGGGTGCGATCCACGCCTTCCATGCAAAAGTCGGCGGCTCCGACATCCCCTGCCAGGGCCAGGCAGCGGCGCCCCTCTTTTTCCACCAGGCCTACCGTCTCCTTGGCATCCCCGTGCTCGTTCAAATAGAGGATGGAAACATCCGCGCCCTCTCTCGCAAACGCGATGGCCACGGCGCGGCCGATCCCGCTGTCTCCACCGGTCACGATCGCGACCTTCCCCGCCAATTTGCCGGTGCCGCGGTGCTGGGGATCGTCGGATCGAGGGGCGGGGGTCATTTCAGATTCAAGCCCCGGGCGTCGATGTTGCTGTTGGGCCGGTTGTTGTGTTGCCATACGCCAGACACTCCTGTTGCTTCGGCACGAGCAGGGCCCGCGCCAGTCCTTGCCGTACGAACTGCTGCTCGTTGAACGGCGCCTCGATCGCCGTTGTGACGCGTAGTGCTGAAAGGCACACCGTCCAGAGAGGGCAGGGGACGAACAGACTTCGTGCCCTGCCTCTCTGTTCGGCGAAGCGGTCAGAGGCTGCTATTTGCCTCCCCCGCCACTTCCACCGGACGACTGCCCGCCGCCTGAAGACGAGTGCCCGCCTCCTGACGTAGAAGCTCCGTGCGCACCTGAGTTACCGCCCGATCCCGTGTTGTCATGTCCCGAGCCGGTGCCTTTGTTGGAGCCGGAGCCGGATGACATCGGTTTTCCGTCCTTGTCGTAGTTCCACCCGCTGCCCGGGACGCCCTTGCCGCCCTTGGAGTCCGATTCACCCTGCTTCCCCTCAGTGACGCTGGGCGATGTGCCGCCGCTGGAATGCTGAGCCACGGCAGGCAATCCTGCGAATGCGATGAGTCCCCCCGCGAGGCAGGCGACCTTGAATGCTTGCACGGTCTTCATTGCGCTCCTCCTTCGTGAAGTGAGTGAACTGGTGGTTTAGCCAGTGACGCTGACTACCTCTGCAAAAGAAAGGCCTCGCCGCTGTCCAACGTCATCCGGGCAGTTCGGCGGACAAAGGCCAGCTAACCCTACGTATTACCTCCATCCATGGCCGTTTCAGGGAATTGTCGGTTGGGCGTGAGGGTGGGTGCGGGTCCGGCCACGCGGTGAAACGAAGACAGGATGTCTCGTGCAGGACAGTCTATCCTCCCGGAGGTTCCTCCCTGACGGGGATGCGCCTCCCTCCATCGGCTGCCCGCGCCGCAGTGCGATGACGGAAGTTGAGAGATCCCACCGGAGCGGCAGCGGTGTCCCGTGAAACTGCCAATCGCTGCGGCCAGTCGGTTCCGAACGGCGTGAGGCAGGATCTGTCGATGCGCAGGGTTTCCGGCCCTGACACCGCCCTTACTGCGTGGGACGACAGGGCCGGTAGTCATACGCGCGGTCAGACGGCCAAGGAACTTACAATCGAACTCCCGTATCCGCCCCATGGCGGGCCAGCAGCTTCTGGATCTTCAGGGGGTCCTCGTCGGTCCGCACCGTGATCAGCACCTGGCCCTTCTGGACGGCTGCGTCATATTCTTGGGCGGCGGTTTCGGGAACGTTGATGCTGACCAACGCGCCCACGAGTCCACCGGCGACCGCGCCGACGCCACTTCCTGCGACGATCGAAGCGCCGGTTGCGCCCAATAGGGAGATGAGCGCGCCGCCCGCCAACAAAGGCGCCAACCCGGGAACGGCCACAAGTCCGGTTGCGGTGAGCAGACCGGCAAGCCCGCCGATGATTCCTCCTCCGACCGCACCCTTCGTCGCCTCCTGGGCGGTGGGAGAGGACCCTTCGTCTTCTATAAAGGAGGTGTCGCCATCGGCCTGCCGCATGGCCAGCCCGATCTGTTCATCGGCTATTCCATGCGCGCGCAGCGTTTGGACCGCCTGCTTCACGGCTTCCAGGTCCGGCAGCAGTCCGACGACGACATGACCTGCCGAGCCGGACGATTGATGGACTGATGTCGTAGAATTCATAGGGTCACCCTTTTAACTGAACTCAATTTCCCTTACTGTCCTTTCTACATGCCGTACACAGTGCCCGTTTCCACTCGATGACCGGACCTTAGCTTGAGCGCTTGCGTCGTGCCGTCTTCCGTGGTGCGGCTGCGGCCCGCCGCTTCGAAGGAGACGCAGGTGCCGGGTCTCTCTCCGGCTGCCTCATGAGCCGCTCCTTGTAGTCTTCCGAGGAGGCCGGGTTCAACTCCCACCGTGCCTCATCCCGCACGGTCATTTTCTCGCCGAAGTTCAGGGGCTCCTGATCCTCGTAGGTGATGCCCGCAGCCCGGCCGATATCATCGACTCGATCCTGGTCCGGCGTCGGATTGGATCCGCCGGGCGTTTCCGTTCCCGCGTCGAGGCCTTGCTGGGATACGTCGGGATCTCCGCCGCTCAATCGGGTCTGGTCGCTGGTGAGCGGATGGATCTTCCCGGCCAGTTCTGCCGAGGATGTCACGGTTTCCGTTTGATCCCGAAACCCCTCCGACTCGGAAGGGGGTTGGTTCTCGTAGTAATCACGGATGGTTTGATCCGCATCCACGGTGTTATGCGCTTGTGGCTCTTTCATGTTCCCTCCTTCTACAACGCACCCCTCAGGGTGCGGTCATTCTCTCGCCCGGAGACTCAGGCTCCTACAGAGCGATCACCATAACCTGCCCGGATAGACGTGAGACGGTCCATCGGGGGACCATCTGCCATGACCGGACTTCCCGTAACTGACTGCGAAAGGCCGGACTTCGTGTGTCGGACGGTCTGTCGCTTCACATCCGCCGCATGAGCAGAGAGGGTCGTTTCCTGGGGCGGAGCGGGTGGAATCGGTTTCGGAGCAGGCGGCGGAATCGGCGCGGGAGGTAACGGTCTGGGTGAAGGGCTGGGAATGGGCGCCGGTGGAATGGGCTCCGGTTGTTGCAGCACCGGTATCGGAGCCAACAAATGAGCGGCCAGGAAACAGGTGGCCGCAAAACCGTAACACGAAAGCCTCTGTAACCCCTTCATCGCGCCCTCCCGGGAACCGGTTTCCAAGCCCATCCATCGATGTGGGTATCGTCGACGCGTGAGGACGAATTCCTCCGCAGTGCCTCACGACCCCCACGTCGCTTCATTCGCTTTCTCTGTATGATGTACGACAATCCCCACAGGGCCACCACTAGGCAGGTCCCCTGGGATCAATCGTGGACAGGCTCTTCGAGCGACGAAAAATCTGTAGGAAACGCCGCGCCGATTCGCTAGGGAGCCTCCTAGTGGCAAGACAGCGGATACTTTCATAGAGTCGCCCTAAGTAGAACATGCTGGATCGAATTCCGCACCGATGGAGGGTGGCCATGAATGCAGTCGCGACTCAAACGTTCATTCCTGTGTGCTGTGTATGCGGACTCGCGAGAGATCACGAAGCAACCGGCGACGGCCCCGGGCGCGAGCAGTGGTCTGATTTCGATGACTATCTGACCCGTCATGGGCTTCATGGCGCGGACTATCGGCTGACCCATGCCTACTGCCCGATCTGTCTCCGCCAGTACGTGCCATTGAAAAAGAAATCCGCCAGGGGCCGCGCGCCGTCGGGCCCAGGTGAAGCGGACCTCGCCACTGTGATTGCCCGGATCATTGCTGATACGGGAGAGTGCGATCTGGATACGCTCGTGCGGACCTGTCCGCAATTGACCTGGAATCAAATCTTCCTGGAGGTCGACCGCCTCAGCAGGGCGGGGGAAGTTTGTTTGACATTGTCCGCTCCGGGTCACTATCGGGTGAGCCTGCCGGACCGGCAGATCCCTGCGTTGGCCGGATGACTTCCTCCCTGTAGGTGTCGGAGGGGGCATGCGCGCGCTGCAGGATGCCAAGGTGCTTTGATCGGACCGTTCCCCCGCACCATGACCCTGCCCGGTGGTGTGGCCGTGGTGCGATGACGGCTTTGTCAGTCACGTTTCTCCTCGCTAAAACTCCTTCCCCGTTCAGCAGCGTCCTCTCACGAAGCCGTGCAGGACGCCTGCGGCAGCCTGCGGACGAACCCGGAACCGGCGAACATGAAACCCGGATGAAGTCCGGGTGAAGAACCTCTCATCTAATGGGAAAAACCTGGCTTGTCCCTGGTAAGATCGTTACCTTGATCCGCCGGCTGGGGAGGTGCGCAGATGGGGCGCCTCCTCCTGCCGGCGTGATCGAAACGAGGAGCCGCATGCGAATCCTAGTCATCGAGGACGACGCCGACCTGACCCACTTTCTCCGCAAGGGGCTACAAGAGGAACAGCACACGGTTGAGACCGCGGCAGACGGCGAGACGGGGCTGATCCTGGCCCTGGATCAGAGCTGGGATCTGCTGGTCATCGACGTCATGTTGCCGAAGCTGGACGGACTGGCTTTGTGCCGGCGTCTGCGGGAGAAGGGGAACCGTACGGCGATTCTTCTGCTGACGGCCCGCGACACGGTCGAGGACAAGGTGGCCGGACTGGACGCCGGCGCAGACGACTACCTGACGAAGCCCTTCGCGTTTACGGAGCTGGTGGCGAGGATCAGAGCCGTGCTCCGGCGAGGCGGGCCGCTGGTCGGCAACCGCCTGAAGGTCAAAGACCTGGAGATGGATCCTGCCTCCCGGCGGGTGTGGCGCGCCGGGAAAGAGATCGTCCTGACCAGCAAGGAATTTGCCCTGCTGGAATACCTGTTGAGGAATCGCGATATCGTCCTGACCAGGACGGCGATCCTGGAGCGGGTCTGGGGCCTCAACTACGATCCGATGACGAACGTCGTGGACGTGTACATTCGCTCGTTGCGAGTCAAAATCGACCGGGATTTCACCTCGCCCCTGATCGCCACCGTTCGTGGCGTGGGGTATAAGCTGGAGACCGGCGAGTGAGCAGCTTCCGCACCCACTTTCGCCTCTATACGGTGGCGCTCATCGCCGCCTTGCTCGGCCTGTTCAACGTGCTCGTCTATACCGGTTTCCATAGTCTCCTGCAGCAGTATGTGGATGGTCGGCTCTTAGGCTTTGCGGATACGCTGGCCGAGTTGATCGAGCGACGGCCGGCGTTGCTGACGCGTCCGGACCATGAGATCGTGGTGCCGACGAGGGGCACCCAGCTGCCCGACGAGCGGATGAAAGAACTGCGGGAGTTGTCGCATTCGGTCCATGTCCTGGCGTTGGATGGGACTGTTGTATGGAAGGGAAGTGCGGTGCTGCCGAGACCGGCTGTGCACGGCAGCGTCCTGGAACGCGGTAAAAAGGGAGAGGTGGTCTACGAAACCATCGAGATCTCCACGGGCGCGCCGGTTCGGCAGGTCTTCGTGCCGATCCGGCAGCAGGATGAGGTGCAGTACCTGCTGCAAGCCGAGGAGTCTCTGGCATTCTTCCGGAGGACGCATCGGAGTCTCATGGGACTGCTCATGCTGGGGTCCGTAGGGGTCCTGGCCGCCTCCTGGTTCGGCAGCGGTTGGCTGGCCCGCAAGGTGCTTAGTCCTGTCGAGGTCTTGAGCCGGACCGCTGAAAGTATCTCCGAGGCCGCCTTGCGCTCCCGAGTCAATTTGAACGCACCGTTCGAAGAGTTCGAATTGCTGGCCCAGGCGTTCAACGCGATGCTTGATCGAATCCAGAAATCCTCCGACGGCCAGCGCCGGTTCATGGATTATGCCGCGCATGAGATGAAGACCCCGTTGACCGTGATTCAGGGCAACCTCGAGGTGGCCTTACAGCGTTCGCGTTCGGCGGAGGAGTATCGCGATGTGCTGGTTTCCAACCTCTCACAGGTCCAGCGGCTGATCGTCCTGACGAGGTCGCTCTTGACCCTGGCCCGCTTCGCCGGCGACAGCCCGCCCGTAAAACTGGTGTCGCTTCCCCTTGCGCCGCTCCTGTGTGAGTTGATCGAGGATCTGACGCCGGTGGCCGAAGACCGGCGCATCCGGCTGGTTCTGGAGCAGGAACCGGTCAGGCCGGTGCTCGGCGATGCAGAGCGGTTGAACCAGGTGTTTATCAATCTGTTGGACAACGCGCTGCGGTACACGGGACTGGGAGGAACGGTGACGGTTCGTCTGACCGGTTCCCACGACCAAGTGCAGGTGGCCGTGAATGATACGGGTGAAGGGATCGCCCGGGAGCACCTCCCGCTGCTCTTCGAGCGGTTTTACCGGACCGATCCGGTACGAGCCGGGGACCTGTCGGGCCACGGCCTCGGGCTCCCGATCGTCAAGGAAATCGCCACGGCTCATCACGGATCTATTACAGTTGAAAGCGAGGTCGGCAAGGGCTCGACATTCACGTTGACCTTGCCCGCCGCCTGAACGTCCCGCTCTACCCGATCCCTGCTCATCGTACGATCGACTGCGTCATCTCCCTCTCTTCCGGTGAATCTCCCCGGGTCCCATATGAACGATTCTTCATGTGCCTTTCACCACCGGTTCATGTTGCCTGGTTATAGTGTGATCAGGACGGGCGCATCAGGACGATCCCGCCGCGAATAGAGTTCTAAAAGGTGACGGAATGAAGCATCGACGAGCCATGGTACCGGCCACGCTTCTGCTGTGGTTGATCATGTTGGCAATGGGAGTCATGGTTTTCTGGGGGTTGTCCCTGCTGGATCTCTCCGAATAGGGAGCGGATTCCGTCGCGACGCAGGGAGCGCGAAGGACGGGGGCGTGACATGTTGACGCTGTCGGAGAGAGGGCAAGTACAGGAGTACCGGTATGAATCGTCGCGATATCTCTATCACCGAACTCGATCTCACTCGTCTGAGAGATGTATTGGCTGCTCGCCTCAAGGGCGCGGCGCGGGATCGCGAGCATCTCAATCACTTGGCGTATGAGCTCGATCACGCGCATGTCGTCGCCCCTTCCGCCATTCCTCATGATGTGGTCACGATGAATTCCAAGGTCCGGATCGAAGACGTGGAGACAGGCCTGGAGACCACCTATACCCTGGTCTTCCCCTCTGAGGCCCGGATCCCGGACAGGAAACTCTCGGTCCTCGCTCCGATCGGAACCGCCTTGCTGGGGAGCAGAGCAGGACGGACTGTCGACTGGCCGGCACCGGCCGGCCTGCGTACCGTCCTGGTCAAGGAAGTGCTCTATCAGCCGGAGGCCGCGGGCGATTACCATCTCTAGGGTATAGGTCGCTGCCGGCAGCCTATCCATGTCTCCCGGCCATAACCTTGTTCTGCCGGGCGAGGGTGCCGCAGGCCTTCCCACTTCTCCACCCGTTCCCCGTTGCATGCATTGTCGTTGCCGGCTCTCGTGACGCGCCCGGTCATAGTGCGGTCTTCTGCCACCATGGCCGTCAGACACTGTGGCTAATTGTCCCTGTCGTTCCCTGTGAGCAACTCAACCGCAGTAAAAACGCGACATTTCGGACCGGTCCGGGCAGAGCCGGTAGGGCACTGCTCTTGCTGCCGTGGATCTCTAGTGGCTCCGCTGTGGAACGCCGCGTGCGTGGATCGAGGTGGAAGGTAACGGGGAGCGGCAGGGGCGCGATCATTCGTCCGGCCGGGAGAAAGAGACGGGATATCTCATGAAGGGCGAGGGCTGGTTCGCCGCATTTCTCCGTGAAGTGATCAGTATGCCGCGCCGGCATGTACTGGTGTTTCTCCTCGCGACCTTTTTGCTGGTTGTCGTGGAAGTCGAGCTGGTCGAAGGGTGGCATCTCATTCATCTGGCGGAACTCGTGGGCGCGATGGTCTTTCTCTATCTCCTCGCTGCGGCCTGGCGTACCCGCGGCAGTCAGATGAGCGGGTGATCAGATGTGGGTTGTGCCCCGATCTCCCGGTTCAAGGGAAGGGTACATGGCCCGAACGGCTAAACGGAATGTTGCCGGGACAGTTGAAGCGAGACCTAAAATACCATTTCAATGGCCAAGTCAACTAACGGGCACAGCGACAGATTACCTAAAGCATCACTTCAACACCTGATCGATGTCCTGTGTGCGAAGGGATATCGTGTGGTGGGCCCGGTCCCGCGGGATGGGGCGGTGCTGTGGGACACCATCAGGACGGTCTCGGACCTGCCCGTCGGCTGGCGCGATGAGCAGGAGCCCGGCCGTTACCGCCTGGAGCAGACCGACGCGACGCGTGTCTTCGGTGTCGTGCACGGGCCGCAATCTCTGAAGCCGCTGACGTTTGCTCCGCGGGAACCGTTGCTCGTGATCGAGCGCAGGAATGGACAGGTCTCGGCTCAGCCGACCCTGCCGAAGGAGGAGCAGGTGGCGGTCCTCGGCGCGCGGGCCTGCGATCTGGCCGGGCTCGCAATACAGGACGACATCTTTTTACACGACGCCTATCGGGATCCCTACTATCAGGCGCGCCGCGACGGGCTGTTTCTGATCGGGGTGAACTGCACGCGCGCGCTCAGTACCTGTTTTTGTGCCTCGCTGAACAGCGGTCCCCGTGTGCGTGCGGGTTTTGATCTGGCCCTGACCGAAATGGATGACCTGTTTCTCGTGGAGGGAGGGAGCGAGGCGGGCATGGAGATCCTCCGCGCGTTGTCGCTCGAGCCGGCATCGGCCGCGCAGGTCCGTGAAGCCGACGCGCAGATCGAGGCATGCGCCGGCAGCCAGGCGCGGCGATTGGACCAATCCGCGCTCCCGCAGGCGCTCTATGAGGCGCACGAACATCCCCGGTGGGACGACGTCGCGGCCCGGTGCCTCGCCTGCGGGAACTGCACGATGGTCTGCCCGACCTGTTTCTGCCACGCCGTGGAGGAGGTGCCGGATCTGACGCAACGACGTACTGAGCACAGCCGGGTCTGGGATTCCTGTTTCACGCGGGAGCACGGGTACATTCACGGCAAAAATATCCGTCCGACGATCAAGGACCGCTATCGCATGTGGCTCACGCACAAGCTGGCGTCGTGGATCGATCAGTTCGGGACCTCCGGCTGCACCGGCTGCGGGCGCTGCATCACCTGGTGCCCGGTCGGGATCGATTTGACCGAGGAACTGCCGGCTCTGTTGACGCTGAAGCCCCCGGCCCCTGCCGGGGAGAGGCCGGGCCGGGCATGACACATCCGGCCGGGATCGTCCGGCGGCGGGAGGGAACCTCGCCGCTGATGAGGTCCGGTGCCCGGGATAGGGAGGCATGATGTCCGTCTTGCCGGTTGCCGACAGGCCCCGGGACAATCCCTACCTCATCCAGACCGCTACGATCGTGGGGAAGGTCCGGGAAGCCGAGAGTATCGACACCTATCGCTTGCGTTTCGTCGATGAGCGGGTCCGGCGAACCTACCGGTTCGCGGCCGGCCAGTTCAACATGGTGTATCTCTTCGGCGTCGGCGAGGTGGCGATCTCCATCGTATCGGACCCGGACGAGCCGGAGTCGCTGGACCACACCATCCGCGTGGTCGGACGGGTGACGCAGGCCATCGCCCGGTTGCAGGCCGGCGATCAACTCGGCATCCGCGGGCCGTTCGGGCAGGGGTGGCCGCTCGATGAGGCGCAGGGCAAGGATGTGGTGATCGTGACCGGCGGACTGGGCTGCGCGCCGGTCGTCGGCGCCATCGAATATATCTTCCGCCGGCGAGGGCACTATGGAACCGTGAAGATCCTGCACGGGGTCAAGACTCCGCACGACCTGCTGTTTCGCGAACGGTTCGATGCCTGGCGGCGGCACCCGGATACCGAGGTGCTGTTGACCAGCGACCAGCCCGACAAGACCTGGCACTATCACGTCGGCGTCGTAACGGAACTCTTCGAGCAGGTCGCGGTGAATCCGGCAGGCACCATGGTGCTGATGTGCGGACCGGAGATCATGATGCGCCTGGGGGTGCCGATTCTGATTCAACGGGGCATCCCGGAGACCGCGATCTACGTGTCGCTCGAGCGGCATATGGAATGCGGGATCGGCCTCTGCGGCCATTGCCAACTGGGGCCCTACTTTCTCTGCAAAGACGGCCCGGTCATGCGGTATGACCGGGTGATGCCATGGTTGGGCAAAGCGGGGGTCTGAAGCGAGGGAGGCCGATCAGGATGGACGATCGTCTCGACCAGCATGGCATGGATGCGAATCAGCCGACGCGGCCCAGGCTCGGCGTCTTCAAATTCGCCTCCTGCGACGGCTGCCAGCTCAGTATTCTGAACCTCGAAGACGATCTGCTCGCCCTGGGGAAAATGTTGGACATCGCCTACTTCCCCGAAGCTTCCAGCCGCATGAAAGAGGGGCCCTACGACATCGCGCTGGTGGAAGGTTCCATCACGACGCCGGAGGATGCGCATCGGATTCTGTCCGTGCGGAAACAAGCCACCTTTCTGATGACGATCGGCGCCTGCGCCACGGCGGGCGGGATTCAAGCTTTGCGCAACTGGACGGATGTCGAAGCCTTCAAGCGGGTCGTGTATCCGAGTCCTCAGTATATCCGGAGCCTCAGCCTGTCGACGCCCATCTCGGAACATGTGCGGGTGGACTTCGAACTGTGGGGCTGTCCCGTCGACAAAACACAATTGCTGAGGGTGATCACCGATCTGTTGGCCGGAGTCGCCCCGCGCCTGCCGACGGAGAGTCTCTGCATCGATTGTAAACGCCGGGGGAACGTTTGCGTGATGGTCGCCAGGGGGATTCCCTGTCTCGGGCCGGTGACGCGGACCGGGTGCGGCGCGATCTGCCCCGCCATGGGCAGGGACTGTTACGGCTGTTTCGGGCCGGCGGAGGGACCGCATGGGGGTCTCGGACTGCCCCCCAACACGGCCTCATTGGCCGGTCGGTTCCATCGGGGTCTTCAGCTCATTCCGACCGAGGTCCTGCGCCGGTTTCGCGGGATCAACGGCTCCGTCAGACCGTTTCGCGAGGAGAGTCGGGCCTGGGACCGTGACGAGGGATGATGCGCGTGATCAGATCCGAACAACTCATGGAGCCTGTCCGTCATGAGTGACTCACAGCAGAGCGGCACCAGAACTATCGCGGTCGATATCCTGGCGCGGGTCGAGGGTGAAGGCGCCCTCCGGGCTACCGTAAAAGACGGTGTCGTACAGGACGTCGAGCTGAAGATCTTCGAGCCGCCGCGTTTCTTTGAGGCGTTCTTGCAGGGGCGGCATTATGACGAGGTGCCGGATATCGTCGCGCGTATTTGCGGCATCTGCCCCGTGGCGTACCAGATGAGCGCCGTCCACGCATTGGAGCAGATCTTCGGGGTGAGGCTGGAGGGGGCGTTGCGCGATCTGCGGCGGTTGCTGTACTGCGGCGAATGGATCGAAAGCCACACGCTCCACATCTATATGCTCCATGCACCGGACTTTCTCGGTTATGCCGGCGCCATCGCGATGGCCAAGGACCATGCGGAGGTCGTGACGCGCGGGCTGCGGCTCAAGAAAGCCGGCAATGCCCTGATGACCCTGTTGGGCGGCCGTTCCGTGCATCCGGTCTCGGTCAAGGTCGGCGGGTTTTCACGCGTGCCGTTGCGCCGGGAACTGGAGGCGCTGAAAGACGAATTCCTCTGGGCGCGTGATGCGGCGGTAGAGACCGTCCGCTGGGCAGGGGGGTTCGACTATCCGGATTTTTCACAGAACTATGTCTTCGTCGCCCTGCATCCTCCGGATGAGTATCCGTTCAATGAAGGCCCGATCCTGTCCAGTGGCGGCCTGAAGATTACGGCTGTGGAGTTCGAGCAACACTTCAAGGAGGAGCAGGCGCCCTATTCCACCGCGCTGCAATGCAGGCTCAACGGAAGCAGTTATCTGGTGGGGCCGTTGGCGCGGGTCAACCTCAACCACCACCACTTGTCGCCGCTGGCGAAGCAGGTCCTGACAGACACCGGGTTGGCGTTCCCCCTGGGCAACCCCTTTCATGCGGTGATCGCCCGGTCGCTTGAAGTGCTGTACGCGATCGAGGAGACGCTGCGGATCATCGAGAGTTATGAGCCGCCGCCGTTCCCATCGGTGCCCGTGGTTGTTCGCTCCGGTGTGGGCATGGCCTGTACGGAAGCGCCGCGAGGACTCCTCTATCACCGGTATCGGGTGGAGGGTGACGGCGTGATCCGCGACGCGACGATCGTGGCGCCCACCTCGCAGAATCAGCGGCGGATCGAAGATGATCTGCGTGCCTATCTGCCCCGGGTCCTGGATCTCTCGAACGAGGAGGCGGCGCTGGGATGTGAAAAGGTCATCCGCTGTTACGACCCCTGCATCTCCTGCGCGACGCATTTCCTGCGCCTGGACATCCGGCGTGAGGAATGAGGCGTGACAGGATCCGGCAGAGGACTGTCCGCGCGCATCATCGGCATCGGCAATCTGTTCCGAAGCGATGACGCGGCCGGGTTGCTCGCTGCGCGGCGATTGAAAGACCTGGTAGGCGATCGGGCTGAAGTCATGGAGGCGGATCCGGGCGGACTCGACCTGCTTGATTTGATGGCAGATGCTTCAACCCTCATCCTGATCGACGCGGCGAGGAGCGGCCGGCCGCCCGGAACCATCCAACGTCTCGATGCGTCCGCCGGTCCCGTGTCCGGAGGCCTGTTCCCGCATTCGTCGCATGCCTTCACTGCCCTGGACGCGATCGAGTTGGGCCGCACCCTCGGTCTGCTTCCGCCTCGCGTGATCGTCTTTGGAGTAGAGGTCGGCGACACGGGGACCGGTCTGGCACTGTCACCGGGGGGCCGGCTTGGATTGGATCGGGTCGTCGAGGAGGTTCTGCGTGAGGTGGAGGGGCCGGCCTGCCCGGATGGCCCCGAGGGTTGAAGCGGCGAGGTTCGAGGTCGCGTGTGATCGGCCTCGTGTGCCGCCCCGGCGGCGGACCGATGCTGCAAGGCAGCGTACGGGTGGTCCGGATCGCCGGCCGGTCTTCGCCCGTTCGAAGGAGGATGGCATGGCAACAGGGACAGGGACTCCGCTCGTGAAATGGTTTGACGAACTCGGCATCGGGGACGTGCCGCTGGTCGGGGGAAAAACGCGTCGCTGGGGGAAATGTACCGCGAGCTGGCCGGCCAGGGGGTCAAGGTCCCCAACGGGTTCGCCGTCACGGCGGAAGGGTACCGGCTCTTCCTGAGGGAGGCGGACCTCGGCGCGTCCATCCGGTCGATGCTCCGCGATCTGGACACGGGCGATCTCAATAATCTCCGGCAGCGCGGCAGGCAGGTGCGGCAGGCGATGATGGGTGCATCCTTCCCGACGGCGCTGGCCCACGCCATCACGGACGCCTACGACCGGCTGAGCGAAGGGCAGCCCGAGCCCCTGGATGTGGCGGTCCGCAGCAGCGCCACCGCCGAAGACCTGCCGGACGCGAGCTTTGCCGGACAGCAGGAGACCTATCTGAACGTGCGTGGGACATCGCTCGCTGCTCGAGCATTGCAAGCGCTGTTTCGCCTCCTTGTTTACCGATCGGGCCATCTCCTACCGGACGGACAAGGGGTTCGACCATGTCAAGATCGCGCTGTCGATCGGCGTCCAGCGGATGGTGCGGTCGGATCTGGCTGCTTCAGGCGTCATGTTCTCGATCGACACCGAGACAGGATTCCGCGAGGCCGTGTTGATCAACGCGGCCTACGGCCTCGGTGAAAACGTGGTTCAGGGAACCGTCAACCCCGATGAATATTACGTGTTCAAGCCGACGCTCAAACAGGGGTTCCGGCCCATCCTGCAGAAAATGCTCGGCACCAAGGAATTCAAGCTCGTCTATGACGTCGGCGGCGGCAAGATGGTCAAGAACCTGCCGGTGTCGCCGGAAGACCGGTCGCGGTTCGCCGTGACGGACGACGAGATTCTGACCCTCGCCCGCTGGGCCTGCACCATTGAAGACCACTACAGCGCGAAGCGGGGAAGCCCGAGCCCGATGGACATGGAGTGGGCCAAGGACGGCCTGACCGGCGACCTGTTCATCGTCCAGGCCAGGCCTGAAACCGTTCAGTCCCGCAAGACGGGCGAGACGTTGGAAACCTATCACCTGCAGGAGCGGGGCCCGGTGCTGGTGACGGGCCGCAGCGTGGGCGAAAAGATCGCGGCAGGGGCCGGTCCGCGTGATCAAGCAGGTCCAACAGATTCACGAATTCAAGCCCGGCGAGGTGCTCGTGACCGACAAGACCGATCCCGACTGGGAACCCATCATGAAAAAGGCGCGCGCGATCGTCACGAACCGCGGCGGCCGGACCTGCCATGCCGCCATCGTCAGCCGGGAACTGGGCCTGCCGGCCATCGTGGGCAGCGAGCGGGGCACGGATCTGCTCCATGACGGGCAGGACGTGACCGTGTCCTGCGCCGAAGGCGATATCGGGTACGTCTATGAAGGGCAGCTCCCGTTTCACGTGGAGCGGCTGGATGTGAAAGGGTTCGGACGGCCGAAGACCAGGATCATGATGAATGTGGCGAGCCCCGAAGAGGCTTTCGGCTTGTCGTTTCTCCCCAACGACGGGGTCGGGCTCGCCAGGGAAGAGTTCATCATCAGTACGTACATCAAAGTGCATCCCATGGCGCTCGTCGATTTCGATCGGCTCGAGGATCCCTCCCTCAAGGCCGAGATCGAACGGATTACCGCCGGCTACGTGGATAAGCCCGCACTTCTTCGTCGACAAGCTGGCCCAGGGGGTGGCGATGATCGCGGCCGCCTTCTACCCCAAGGACGTGATCGTGCGGCTCAGCGATTTCAAGACCAACGAATATGCGGACCTCGTGGGCGGGCGCCGCTACGAACCCGAGGAGGAAAATCCGATGCTCGGATTCCGCGGGGCCTCCCGCTATTACGACCCGCGCTACCGCGAGGGGTTCGCGTTGGAATGCCGGGCGATGGCCCGGGTCCGGGACGACATGGGGCTGACCAACGTGAAACTCATGATGCCGTTCTGCCGCACGCTCGAGGAGGGGCGCCTGGTGCTGGCCGAGATGGCGCGCCACGGCCTGACGCGCGGGCACAACGGGCTCGAGGTCTATGTCATGTGCGAGATCCCGAGCAACGTGATCCTCGCCGAGGAGTTTGCGGAGATCTTCGACGGGTTTTCCATCGGCTCGAATGACCTCACGCAGCTGGTCCTCGGGGTGGATCGCGATTCCGGGATCGTCGCGCACCTGTTCGACGAACGGAACGAGGCGGTGAAGACAATGCTGGCGGCGGTGATCCGGACGGTCAAAACGAAGGGGCGGAAGATCGGCATCTGCGGGCAGGCGCCGAGCGATTATCCCGAGTTCGCCCGTTTTCTCGTCGACCAGGGCATCGACAGCATCTCGTTGAACCCGGACAGCGTCATCAAGACCGCCCTGGCGGTGCTGGAGCAGGAACGGAGCCGGGCGAGCCGGACATAACGTCACAGGACCAGGAGGGGGATGCCGGTTTTTCACAACGTCTTTTATGAAATCGCGGCGCTCTTGTTGGTCGCCGCGGTCTGCGGCGCGCTGGCGTTCCGGCTGCGCCAACCGCTCATCGTCGCCTTCGTCGTCGTGGGGATTCTGGTGGGCCCGGCGGGACTCAACTGGGTCCACTCGGCGGACCAGGTCGATCTGCTGGCGAAGATGGGCATTGCGCTCCTGTTGTTCGTCGTGGGGCTGAGGCTCGACCTGCATCTGATCCGCAGCATGGGACGGGTGGCGCTGGCGACCGGCCTGGGGCAGGTGCTGTTTACGTCGCTGGTCGGATACGTCCTGGCACGGGGTCTGGGGCTTGAGCCGGTGTCCGCCCTCTACGTGGCGGTCGCGCTGACCTTCTCCAGCACCATCATCATCGTCAAGCTGCTGACCGATAAACGGGAGATCGATGCCCTGCATGGCCGGATCGCCGTCGGGGTCCTGATCGTGCAGGACATCGTCGTCGTGCTGATCATGATCGTCTTGTCCGCGTTCGGCGCCGGAGGCGAAGGCACCGGTCTGGCCACCGCGCTCGTGATCGTTGCGTTCAAAGGCGCGCTGTTTCTGCTGGGGGTCGGGTTCATGATGCGGGCGGTGTTCCCGGTGCTCCTGGCACGCCTGGCCCTCTCGCAGGAGCTGTTGGTGCTGTCTGCCGTGGCCTGGGGCATCTCGCTCGCCTCGCTGGGAGACGCGCTGGGGTTCAGCAAGGAACTGGGCGCCTTTGTCGCCGGCGTGTCGCTGGCGTCGTCTCCGTACCGCAACGCCATCGGCGCCCGGCTGGCCGGCCTGCGGGATTTTCTCCTGCTCTTTTTTTTCGTGACGCTCGGGGCGCAATTGGATCTCGGTCAGCTGGGAGTCCAGGCCGGTCCCGCCGCCGTGCTCTCGCTGTTCGTGCTTGTCGGCAATCCCCTGATCGTCATGGCCATCATGGGCGCGATGGGCTACCGGAAACGCACGGGATTCCTCACCGGCTTGACGGTCGCGCAGATCAGCGAGTTTTCCCTCATTCTCGGTTCCCTCGGGCTGACGCTGGGGCATATCGAGACGTCGGTCCTGGGCCTCATCACGTTGGTCGGGCTCACCACCATCGGCCTGTCGACCTACCTGATCCTCTATTCCCATCCCCTGTATGACCGGCTTGCGCCATACCTCGGCCTGTTCGAACGGCGCACCCCCCATCGAGAGGCGCAACTCGATGGGGAATCCCTGTCCCCGAGGGTCGACGTCATCCTGGTGGGGGTGGGACGGTACGGGAGCCGGATCGCGAAGGGCTTACAGCGGCAGGAACTTGCCGTGGTAGGGGTGGATTTCGACCCGCAGGTGATGGGGCGCTGTCGCCGGGCTGGTATTGCCGCGCACTATGGCGACGCCGAAGATCCGCAATTGCCCGCCATGCTTCCCCTGGAGGGATGCCGATGGGTCCTGAGCACGATCGTGGCCCGGGAGGTGAATCGTGCCCTGCTGCAGGCGCTCCGCCACCACGGCTATCAGGGACGGGTGGCGGTCAGCGCCATGACGATCGAGGAGCGGGACGCGTTGGAACGGGCCGGAGCCGATCTCGTGCTGGTCCCCTATGCGGACGCGGCCGAACGGGCCGTCGAGGTGGTGTCGGCTTCGATGGGGCTGCCGTTCGGAGCCCGGGATCGCGGCGCAGGGGATCCGGACGAGATCGGCTCCCTCTCCAACGGGCCCTATACGGCCCAACTCAGTATCTCATTCCCGCAGGCTGATGGCGGTAGCGCGCGGCCGCGGCAGGAGCGCGCATGAAGAGACCGGGGCGAGATGCGGGCTCCATGTTGTTCACGACGGATTTCCTCAAGCCGGCCAGGCGGGCGTTTTCCTATGCGGTCATGCTGGCGAAGGCCTCGGGGGCCCGCCTGGTGATACTGCATGTCATTGAAGGAGTCTCGGATGGGGGCGCTCCGGTTTCGTCCGGCAACCGCTATCTGCGACCGCTTCACACGGCGGCGATGCTGGAATTGGGCCGTCTCGTCCGATTGGCGGAGGAAGCCGGGATCCCTGCCGAGCCTCGCTTGGAGATCGGAGATCCGGCGACCTCGGTCATCGAAACCATGGCTCACCTGAACGCACCACAGCTGATCGTGATGGGCACACAGGGACGAGCGGGCTGGGACCGGTTGAAACTCGGCAGTATGGCGGAGTCGGTGATCCGGAAGGCATCCTGTCCCGTGGTGACGGTGCCGGGCATCGTGGCCGGTGATGCGCTGCGGAGTTCCAGGCACGTGCGGTGGTCCCGTCTGCTCCTTGCGACGGATTTTTCCGCTTGCGCGCACCAGGCCCTGCTGCATGCTGCCGCGTGGGCGCGGCGCTTCGAGAGCCGGATGCTGATTGTGCATGCCGTCGAGGCCTCGCGTCCGCGTTCGCACGGGGGACCGTGCGGGGCCGGCCGCTCAGCCGAACCGGCGGCTGGACTGGATCGAGCACGGCAGAGGTTGGACAGGCTGTTGTCGGAGCTGGAGGCTGAAGGCCTGACGGGTGAAGGGCGCTGCCTGGAAGGCCGGCCGATCGATATCATCCTGGAGCAGGCCGCCCGGTGGCAGGCCGATGCCATCGTCATCGGGACACAGGGGAGGCGGGGGCTCCGTCGTCTGATGCTGGGAAGTGTGGCCGAACAGGTAGTGAGACGAGCAGGCTGTCCGGTGGTGACCCTGAACCGGTCGGCCGCACAGCGTCTCATGAGAAAGGATCGTGATGGTGAACGTGATTGAACCGATGTTGCATCATTTGCCGGCCCACGAAGTGCTGGTGCTGCTGGAGACCGATCTGGAGCGCGGCCTCACATCCGAGGAAGCCGCCAGGCGGCGGGTGAGGTTCGGCCCCAATGCGCTGCCGCAGTTCAAACGGCACGGGCCCTGGGTCCGGTTCCTGTTCCAGTTCCACCATCCGTTGATTTATGTCCTGCTGGCCGCGACCGCGACCACGGGACTGCTGGGAGAATGGGTCGACGCGGGGGTAATTTTCGGCGTGGTCCTGGTCAACGCGGTCGTCGGGTTCATCCAGGAGTCACGGGCCGAGAAGGCCCTCGACGCCCTCTCGTCGATGATGACCACCGTGGCCTTCGTGCGGCGAGACGGAGCCAAACACGCCATTGCCTCCGCGGAGATCGTGCCGGGCGATGTGGTGCTCCTGCAGTCGGGCGACAAGGTCCCGGCAGATCTGCGCCTCGCGGCGGTGCGCGAACTCCGGGTGGACGAGTCGGCGCTGACCGGCGAATCGGTGGCGGTGGAGAAGGAAGACCGCATCCTGGCCCCGGAGACCCTGGTCGCCGACCGCCGCAACATGGGCTTCTCCGGCACCTTCGTCACCTACGGGCAGGGCATCGGCGTGACGGTGGGGACGGGCGCCAACACGGAGCTGGGCCGCATCCATCAACTGGTTCACGAGACAACCACGATCGCCACGCCGCTGACCAGGAAACTGGCCCGGTTCAGCAAGGTGTTGACGGTGGCGATCATCGGCCTGGCGGCCGCGACCTTTGCGCTGGGGCTCTGGCGGGGCCAGGAGGCGGGGGCAGTGTTCATGGCGGCGGTGGCGCTCGCGGTCGGAGCCATCCCGGAGGGGCTGCCCGCGGTGGTGACCATCACGCTGGCCATCGGAGTGGGCCGCATGGCGCAGCGGCGGGCGATCATCCGGAAGCTCCCCGCGGTGGAAACGCTGGGCAGCACCACGGTCATTTGTTCGGACAAGACCGGGACGCTGACAAAAAATCAGATGACCGTCCAGACCATCCTGGCCGGCGGAGACTGCTTCGAGGTGGAAGGGGCCGGGTACGAGCCGGCCGGCCGCCTCCTGCAGAACGGCCTCGAGGTCGAGGCCACCGTCAGCCCGGCCCTCTGCGAATGTCTGCTCGCCGGGGCGCTCTGCAACGACGCGCAACTGGTGGAATGCGACGGCCGGTGGGACATCGTCGGGGATCCGACGGAGGGGGCGCTGCTCGTGGCGGCGCGGAAGACCGGCATTGATCCGGTACGCGCAGCGCTCACCCTGCCGCGTCTGGACGCCATTGCCTTCGAATCCGAGCGGCAATACATGGCCACGTTGCATCGTGCGGAGCCGGGCGGGCCCGGCACCCTCTATATGAAGGGCGCGGTGGAGCAGGTGCTTCGCCGTTGTGCGTGGACGCTGGCCGCCGACGGATCGCTGGGACCCTGCGAGCCCAAGCACGTGCTCGATCAGACGGAGCGCTGCGCCGCGCGGGGATTGCGCCTGCTGGCTTTCGCGCGCAAGACGCTCCCCGCCGGCACCGCGAACCTGGCGGAGCGGGACGTGGAAGGGGAGCTGACCTTCCTGGGCCTCCAGGCCATGATGGACCCGCCCAGGCCTGAAGCCATCGCGGCGGTGCGTGCCTGCCAGGCCGCGGGCATCGCGGTGAAGATGATCACCGGCGACCATGCGGTGACGGCCCGGGCGATCGCCCGCCAGATCGGCCTCAACGGGACGACGGACGGAAAGGGTGGAGACCTGGTCGTCATGACGGGCCAGGACCTGGCCGCCTGTCCGAAAGAGCGGCTCTCCGACCTGGCGGAGCGCACAGCGGTTTTCGCGCGGGTCTCGCCGGAACAGAAGCTCCGGTTGGTCGAGGCGTTTCAAGCCAGAGAGCAGGTCGTGGCCATGACCGGCGACGGAGTCAACGACGCACCGGCGCTCAAGCAGGCCGACATCGGAGTCGCCATGGGAAAGGGCGGCACCGAGGTGGCCAAGGAAGCCGCCGACATGGTGTTGGCCGATGACAATTTCGCGTCCATCGAAGCGGCGGTCGAGGAGGGGCGGTGCGTCTTCGATAACCTGGCCAAGTTCATCGTCTGGACCCTGCCGACGAATGCGGGGGAAGGGCTCGTCATCCTGACCGCCATTGCCGCCGGTGCCCTGCTGCCGATCCTGCCGGTGCAGATCCTCTGGATCAACATGACGACCGCGGTCACGCTCGGGATGATGCTCGCGTTCGAGCCGCGGGAACCGGGCATCATGCAACGGCCTCCGCGCGACCCCCGGGAACCGCTGATTACCGGCGCGTTGCTCGGGCGGATCCTGTTGGTCTCCGCGCTCATGCTGGTCGGCGCCTACGGGGTGTTTCTGTTCGAACAGCGGCGGGCGATGCCGATCGAGGCGGCGCGGACCGCGGCCGTGAATGTCTTCGTGATGGTGGAGCTGTTTTACCTGTTCAATTGCCGGTCGTTGGAGCAGTCCATGTTCCGCCTCGGCCTGTTCAGCAATCCCTGGATCATCTGGGGGGCGCTGACCATGGTGGGGCTGCAACTGATCCTGACCTATCTGCCCGTGATGAATCGCCTCTTCCACACCGCCCCGATCGACGGTCTCGCGTGGATGACGATTCTCGCCACCTCCCTCCTGGTCTACCTCCTCGTCGGCCTCGAGAAATGGATGCGATGGAGGTGGAAGACCAGCCACGCGGGCCCCCGCCAGGTGAGGCAGGGGAGCCTGACGTGACCGCCGTGCCGCGTGAACAGGGGGGCGGGAAGACCTCCGAACAGCGGCAGGGGCCCTCAGGCGGCGGCACTCGATCGCCGGAGGATGCGCCATCCGGCGCCGTCCCCGGGCCGGCTTCTCCGGGCCCTCATGGCGATCCGGCTGCCTGGCATCAGCTCGCGCCGGCAGAGGCGGCGGAGAGGCTGACCGTCGATCCTCAGGCCGGCCTGAGCCCGGAGGAAGTCCATCGGCGCCGGGCCCTCCATGGCACGAACCGCATCGAGGAGCAGCCTGGCCGGAGTCCCTGGCGCATGCTGCTGGCCCAATTCACCGACGTCATGATCCTCGTCTTGATCGGCGCCGCGGTGCTGTCGGGCCTGATCGGCGACCCGCCTGACGCCATCGCCATCGTGGTCATCGTGCTGCTGAACGGCGCGATCGGGTTCATTCAGGAATATCGTGCGGAGCGGGCGGTGGCCGCGCTCAGATTGCTGGCCGCGCCGAGCGCCAAGGTCTTGCGCGGGGGCAGGCAGTCCACACTGCCGAGCGCGCAACTCGTGCCGGGGGATGTGGTCCGGCTGGAGGCCGGTGACGGTGTCCCGGCGGATCTGCGCCTCATCGAGGCTCTGCAACTCACGGTCGAGGAAGCGGCGCTCACGGGTGAGTCGGTGCCGGTGACCAAGCAGGTGTCCCCGCTCCCGGGGCCGGATCTCCCGCTGGGGGACCGCGTGAACATGGCCTACAAGGGCACCGTGGTCACCGTCGGGCGTGGGACCGGTCTGGTGGTGGCGACGGGAATGCGCACGGAGTTGGGCCGGATCGCCGCGCTGCTGCGGGGAGAAGGCGCGGCGAAAACGCCGCTGCAGAAGAGGCTGGCGGAGTTCGGGCAACGGCTGGCCCTGGCGGCCCTGGGCATCTGCGCGATCGTGTTTGTCATCGGATTGTTGCGCGGCGAATCGGTCATCCTGATGTTCCTGACCGCCGTCAGCCTGGCGGTCGCCGCCATCCCCGAAGCGCTGCCGGCCGTCGTCACCGTCGCGCTCGCGCTCGGAGCGCGCAAGATGGTGAAGAAGCAGGCCTTGATCAGGAGATTGCCGGCCGTCGAAACCCTGGGATCGGTCACCTACATCTGTTCGGACAAGACCGGGACTCTCACGCAGAACAGGATGCAGGTCGAGCACGTGGCCGTGGGTCGCCGGCATCTTCCGCAGGTGCCCCGCATGGAAGAACCCGGCGAAGCGGGCCGGCTGCTCGGCCGGGCCCTGGCGCTGAGCAACGACGCGGTGCTTCAGGATGACGGTTCGATGCTGGGGGACCCCACCGAGGTCGCGCTCTGCGTCGCGGCCCGGAAATCTGGATACGACAAATCGCGGCTTGAGACCGAGGCTCCACGGGTGGCCGAACTCCCGTTCGACAGTGATCGAAAATGCATGACGACCTTCCACCGCGATGCCGAGGGCCTCGTCGCCTTCACCAAGGGCGCGCCGGAGCTGGTCGTGCCGCACTGTCACCAGGTCCTGCTCGATTCGGAGCCTGTCCCGCTCAAGCGGGAGGCCATGCTGGAGGAAGCGGAGCGGATGGCCGTCCGGGGGTTGCGCGTGCTGGCGGTCGCCTTCCGCCGGTGGCCGGACCTGCCTGACGATCCTGCGCCGGACCGAGTCGAACGCGACCTGACCCTCCTGGGACTGGTCGGCCTGCTCGACCCTCCCAGGCCGGAGGTGCATGAAGCGGTGCAACTCTGCCGGTCCGCCGGCCTGACGACGGTGATGATCACGGGCGATCACCTGGCCACCGCGCGCGCCATCGCCGAGCGGCTGGCCATTATCACAAGCGACGATGTGGCCGTGACCGGCCAGGACCTGGCGCGGATGAGCCGGGAGGACTTCGAGGCGGAGGTCGAGCGGGTGCGCGTCTACGCGCGGGCCACACCCGAGCAGAAGATCACGATCATCGAGGCGCTCCAGAAGAAGGGCCAGTTCGTGGCCATGACCGGCGACGGCGTGAACGATGCTCCGGCGCTCAAACGGGCGGACATCGGGATCGCGATGGGTCTGAGCGGCACGGATGTGGCGCGCGAAGCGTCCCACATGATCCTGCTGGACGATAATTTTGCGACGATCGTGGGCGCGGTCCGGGAGGGGCGGCGGATTTTCGATAACATCCGCCGGTTCATCAAATACACCATGACCAGCAACGCCGGGGAAATCTGGACCATCTTCCTCGCGCCGTTTGCCGGGTTGCCGATCCCGCTGTTGCCCATCCATATCCTCTGGATCAATCTCGTCACCGATGGATTGCCCGGCCTCGCACTCGCCGCCGAGCCGGAAGAACGGGATGTCATGCGGCGGCCGCCCCGGCCTCCGGACGAAAGCATCTTTGCACAGGGGATGTGGCAGGACATCGTCTGGGTCGGGCTGCTCATGGGCGGGGTGTCCCTGGCGACGGAGGCCTGGGCCTACCATACCGGCCATGCCCATTGGCAGACCATGGTCTTCACGGTGCTGACCCTCTCACAGATGGGCAACGTGCTGGCCATTCGCTCGGAGCGGGAGTCTTTTTTCACGCTGGGAGCCTTCACCAATCGTCCTTTGCTGGGCGCCGTGCTGTTGACCTTTGCCCTGCAGATGGCGACCGTCTACGTACCCGTCCTGAATCCGATCTTCAAGACCGAACCGCTCGATCCCGAAGAACTGCTCGTGAGCCTGGTGCTGTCGTGCGTCGTCTTCATCAGCGTGGAATGTCAAAAGTGGTGTATCAGGCGGGGATGGCTGAGACGGGCATGAGGTCGTGCCGCGAAATGGATATATGGATGGCGCGCGGTCTCCGTAGGTACGCCGGCGTGGACTCACCGAGGTTCTTCATCCGGACCGGGGCACAGGTTTTCAAATCGAGCTTCTCCCTCGTCTGAAAGAAGTCAGGGAGAGGCTGCGCTGCGATGCGAACCCCTCCCTGAGCTTCGACCTCATGTCTACGCTATGACAAGCCTAGCCATGACAGTAGCTGAGTGACTGCTCCCCAGGGGCAGTAACCCAAGGCCTGTTCCAATGGACACATCGTTCATCACCTCCTTCCCTCAGCAGCGGCACAATTGCCTGCGCACGCCGGGGCCGTGCCTTGATGGCCAACTCGGATCCGGACATGCCGGTGGGTCATCGACCAATGGGCGCGAAGTCGCTATGGAGTAGGACGGTGAGTGATCAGATGCGCAGGACTGTGGTGATCGAGAGGATATCCGGTGGAGCAGCACCCGACGGGCAGTGCGGACCGCATCGGCTGAGGACGACCGAATGGTGAAGCGACGTCGTGAGGTTCGCGGAGAATACATCAAGGCTGTGGGTTGGGAAAGGATGGGGGGAATCTGAAACCGATTGCGGCCCGAGGCTTTTGAAGGTGTCGCAGAACTGCCGAGCGGGTTCTTGCCCCGGTTCAGCGCAGCCGTTTCCCATGGTGGCCGCGCTCTGCACCGGCACGAGGCAGGCGTGGGCGTTGAAGCTGAACCCGAAGAAAAGAACCAGCAGGCAGAGTATGAGAATCTGTTGTGCCTTCATGAAGGTTGCAGGATCCACGAATGAAATCATGCTACCTGCCGTTGAATTTTCCTGTCAATGCAGGACCGCAGGCGAATCATTCCGGAGCGGCTCCGCGATGCGTCCGATGTGCCGCGAGCAGCTGATACATAGCCGGAACCAGAAACAGCGTCAGCAGAGTGGAGAGGGCGAGCCCGCCGATGACCACCAGGCCGATGTGCCGGCGTCCCTCCGCGCCCGCGCCGGTGGCGAGCGCCAGCGGGAGCGCGGCCAGAATGGTGGCGATCGTCGTCATGAGGATGGGGCGGAGGCGTAAGATCGAGGCTTCGACGATGGCCTCTCCCGCCGCCATGCCTTGATGCCGGAGTTGATTCGCAAATTCTACGATGAGAATGGCGTTCTTCGTCACCAACCCGATCAAGATCATGAGTCCGATCTGGCTGTAGATGTTGAGCGTGCCTTGCCACAGGGTCAGCGCGAGCAAGGCGCCGGCGATCGCGGGAGGGACGGACAGCAGGATGGTCAGCGGGTGAATAAAACTTTCAAACTGCGCCGCCAGGACGAGGTAAATGACCAGCAGGGCGAGGAGGAAGGTGACAGCCAGGTGCCCTGAGGATTCCTTGAATTCCTTGGATTCTCCGGAATAATCGATCCTGGCGCCGGAGGGCAGATGTTTTCTGGCCAGCGCCTCCAACGAGTCGAGCGACTGGCTCAGCGTCGAGCCGGACTCCACGCTGGCGCTGATGGTCACGGCCCTCAGTTTCTCATAGTGATTGAGCTGTTTCGGCGCGACCGCTTCCCGCAGGGTGACCAGGTTGCTGAGAGGGATCAGGTCGCCTTGCGTGCCTCGAACGTGGAGCTGCTCGATGTCGGAGCGCGTCCCGCGGTGCCGGGCCTGCGTCTGCACGATCACGGGATATTCCTTGCCCTCGCGCATGAACATGGTGGCCTTGCGTCCGCCCAGGAATGTCTCCAGCGTTTTGCCGATCGTTTCGACCGGAACGCCCAGGTCCGCCGCCTTGTCTCGATTCACCTCGATCCGTAACTCGGGTTTGTTCAGGTCCAGGTCACTTTCGAAATTACTTATCGTCGGATGGGCGGCCAGGTCGGCCCTGATTTTGGACACGGTTCCGTCCAGCGTCTCATAGGACGGACCGCGAATGACGATCTGCACCGGCGTTTTACTCTCTTCCTGATTGAACGGCGGAGGCGAGAACGCGAAGGCCGTGGCGCCGGGTATGGCTGACAGCGCCGGCTGGATCTCCGTGATGATCTCCGCCTGCGGCCGGCGGCGATCGGACCAATCTTTCAGCGTGACCCAGGTGACGGCGTGGTTGACGAGCGTCGGCCTCCATCCTTTGGCGACGACGCTGTAAGAGGAGTCCAACTCGGGAATCTCCGCCAGAATCCGTTCCGACTCCCTGGTGTAACCATCCGTGTAGTCCAGGGTCGATCCTTCGGGGGCGCTGACATGGGCGGTAAACCATCCCGTGTCCTCCAGCGGAGCGAGTTCGCCCGGCAACCGGAGGAGTAGCAGCCCGCTCGCAAGCACCGACGCGACGGCGAGGCCGAACACGGCCGCCCTGGCGCGGAGTGCGAGGTGCAATGCCGTGCGATAACGCCGGATCGTCCATTGGAGCCAACCAGCCGCATCCAAGCCGGATCCTGCGCCGGAGGAAGCCGCATCCACCGCGGGTCCTAACAGCCGGGCGCACATGGCAGGGGTCAGAGTCAGGGCAATGAATCCTGACAGCAGGACCGATCCGGCGACCGCGATGCCCAATTCGGTAAAGAGCCGGCCGACGACGCCGGGAAGAAACGCGATCGGCAGGAAGACCACGGCCAGCGACAGGGTGGTGGAAACGACGGCAAATCCTATCTCCCTGCTTCCCTCGATGGCCGCCTGCGTCGGGCTGAGGCCCCGTTCGATCCGGCGATAGACATTCTCCACCACAACGATGGCATCGTCGACGACCAGTCCGATGGCCAGGACGAAGCCCAGCAGCGTGATCGTATTGATCGAGCAGGAGCTCAGATGCATGATCACGAAGGTGCCCAGAATCGAGCCGGGAATGGCGACGGTTGGAATCAGCGTGGCACGGACACTTCGCAGGAAGACCCACACCACCAGCACGACCAGCGCGAGCGAAAGCCCTACCGCAAGATAGACTTCATGGAGGGATTGCTCGATATACACCGAGCTGTCGAATGCCGTGATCAGCTTCATGCCTTCGGGGAGCAGGGCTTCCAGGACCGGCAATTGCTGTTTCACCGCGCGGGCCGCTTCCAACGTGTTGGCTTTCGATTGTTTCATGATGCCCAACCCCACGGCGGGCTTGCCGTTGACGCGCACGAGTTTCCGTTCATCTTCCGGTCCGATTTCGGCGGAGCCGACGTCCTGCAGACGGACGGGATAGCCGTCCCGGTAGGCCAGGATGAGTTGATTGAACTGAGCGGGATTCTCCAGGCCGCCGCCCATCCGGACACTGAATTCCCGCTGGGTACTCTCGATGCGCCCGCTGGGGATGGACACGTTCTGAGTCGTGAGGGCCTGTTCGACATCCTGGACGGTCAGCAACCGGGAGGCGAGCCGGTCCGGATGGAGCCACACGCGCATGGCATACCGCCGTCCTCCATCGAGCATGACGCTGGAGACACCGGGCAGGGAGGAGAGTCGATCTTTGATCTGGCGTTCCGCGAAGTCGGTGATCTCGAGTTCGGTATGGCGGTCGCTGATCAAGGCCAGCCACATGATGCCATCCGCTTCGCTGTCCGATTTCATCACCAGCGGCGGTTCGATGCCCCGGGGAAGGAGGGGCAGCACGCGACTCACTCGATCCCGAACGTCATTGGTGGCCGCATCCAGATTGCGCGTGAGCGTGAACTCGATGGCGATGGTCGACAGGCCCTCGCGGCTGCTGGAACGTAATGTGCGCAGCCCTTCGATCCCGCTGAGCGCATCTTCGAGGATGGCCGTGATATCCGTTTCGACCAACTGCGCATCGGCGCTGGGATAGGCCGTTAACACCGACACGACCGGGAAGGTAATGTCCGGATATTCACGGACCGGGAGGCGCGAATAGCTCAGCAGGCCGAAGAGCATCAGCAGGAGGGTCATGACAGTGGCCAGCACGGGGCGCCGAATGGAGAGTTCAGATAATCGCATAGAGCGGTTCCGGACGCGAGGCGTCAACGGGAGGTGACGGGCGGGATGACCCGGATTTTTCCACCATCCTGAAGTTTGTGATGTCCGACGCGGACGATGACATCCCGGGCGGTGAGTCCGCTCAGGACCTGCACCGATCCTCTGGTGCGCGTGCCCAGCTGAACGGCGGTTCGATGAGCCGTGTCATCCTGTACCCGGTAGACGAAGGTCTGGTCCCTGGTGGGAATGACGGCTTCCTCGGGAATCAACAGGGCTCCCTCCTGCTGGGCCAGGTGCAGCGTGACGTGCGCGAACATGCCCGGCCGGAGCCGTTGGTCCGCATTGGGGATACGGGCGCGTACCTGCACGGCCCTGGTCGTCATGTCCACCGTGGGATCGACGACATAGACCGTGCCGCGAAACGTTTCTCCCGGATAGGCATCCGTGCTGAGGTCCAGCGATTGTCCCGACGCCAGGTGACGGAGGAGCGTTTCAGGCACCTTGAAGTCGATCTTGAGGGTCCGGACATCCTCGAGGTTCACCAGGTCCTGGCCGGTCGTCACGAAGTCACCGGGCGACACCCGACGGATGCCGAGGACGCCGTCGAAGGGAGCACGAACTTTTGTTTTGGCGAGACGGGTGCTGTACAGGGCATGAGTCGCCTGCGCGACCTGGAGCGAGCCGGCGACTTCATCGAGCTGCTGTTTGGTGACGTACCGTTTCCCCTCGAGGTCCAGGGGCTTCAGGCGCTCATAGGTCAGCCGGGACACCTTGAGTTGGGCGGTGGCTTGGGACAGTTCCGCCTGGAGTTCGGAGTCATCCAACTCAAGCAGCAGGGCCTCTTTTTCGACGGCCTGGCCCTCCTGGAACAGGATGTGACGGATCCGGCCGGCAATCTCCGGCCGGATCACGATCGATTCGTTGGCGCGCAGCGTGCCGACGGCCTTGATGCTGTGCTGGATCGAGTGAACCTGTACCGGCGCCAGCACGACGGCCGTTTGGCTGCCGGTGTCCTCAGCCGGCTCCGGTCCTCCGCTCGCCGTCAAACCGTTCCACTTGAGCGCCAGGAGCAGACAAAGCGCCGACAGGCCGAACAACGTCAGATATGTCCTGCGAGGATGGTTCATGGGTGATCTCGCTGCGACGTCCTCGCGGCCATGAACAAACAGAGGCGCTGCCGAACAGGGATGCCGTCGTGCAGGCGCGTGGGCTATTGGAACTCAAGTTTCTTCAGGCCCTGTACGGGCATCTCCACCTGTCCGAAATCCGAGTCGCCCTTGAAGCTGCCCTCGATGGCCAGGGGGAATTCTCCGGTTTTGCCGTTCGTCAGGGTGATATTCAGCGTCGGCGGAGTTTTCTCACCGCCTGCTTTCACGTCGATATGCTTGATGCCGTCGAACTTGATGTTGACGGTCGCGGTGCCCCGCTTGACGGGCAGGTGTTTCAATTCGTGGGGGATGAAGGCCGTTTCGCTCACTTTTTCTTCCCAATAAAACAGGACATTCTTTAAATCGGTCTGCATGTCTCTGGTATCGGTCACCATGGCATGAAAGGCCTTGTCTCCATTGTGCTGGGCCTGCGCCGGGAGACCCGCCATGCAGAGGAGCGCCCCCGCCGCCGCGAGGGTGGTGAGCCGGTGCCGGATGTGATGTCGTCGATGCGTCATGATTCCCTCCGATTCCTGAAATGGTTATTCCATGCGGTACGAGAACGGCAGATGGAGTTGCACCTGTTGTTGAGCCATGACGTGCGGAACGTCCAGCGGAAAGGCTTTGCGAACCATGTCCAACGTGTGACGGTCGAGCAGCGTATGGCCTGAACTTTCCTCCAGGGTCACATCGAGCAGGTGGAGTGCGGCCCCCCGCTGCTCGATGGTCAACCGCAGAATGACTTTGCCCTGCCAATGGTTTCGTCTGGCTTCCTGGGGATACCGCTTGCGCTGTTCGACGGTGGACCAGAGCGCCTGAGACAGCCATCCATAGTCGGGCTGGGCCGCCGGTCTCGATCGCACCGGCAGATGCTGCACCGCCGCACGCTGCTGAACCTGAGGCGCCGCGCGCGCCGTGACGGTCTGTTCGACCTGCTGAGCAGTGGCGACGGGGGCCTGTGACTCTTCGACGACCGTACGCTCGGTGACGGGGGAGACCGTCTGCGTCACGGGGGATGCCGTCGGACTGACTGCTGCGGTGACGATAGGTTGCGATTGCGACGTCACGCTTTGCTGCTCGACGGCATCGGTTGCCGCAACCGGCGTTCCGGATCGGACGACCGTCTCGGTCACTTCCGGCGCCGGCTGCACCGTTTCCTTGAGCGGCCGGGTCACGGGTTCGACCTGCTGGGGCACCTGTTGGATCGCCTGTGCAGTCTGGAGCGGTACGGCATCCTGGACCGGCTGCGTTTCCACGGGACGGGTTTCCTGGACCGGCTGCAGGGTTTCCACGGGAGGGGTTTCCTGCACCGGTTGCGGTGCCTGTACGACCGGCTCGGCCTTGACCGGCCGGGGTTTCTTGGGTGGAGGCGTTCGAACCGGTTGGGGTGCCGGAGGAGGCGGTTGAACGGGAGGAGGCGCGGCTTCGGGTTCTTCAGGCGGAGCGGGTGACGGCACCATGGCCACATCCCACTTGAAGGTCTCCGGCGAAGGAGGCAGGGTTATCTCCGCCATCAGCGCCAGTGCCGCGGTCACCAGCAGGCCGTGGGTGGCCAACGAGAAAATCCAGCAGAGGGTCGAGCGCCGGCGGTGCGATTGAGACAGTTCCTGGCTCACGAGCGGACCACTTCGAGGTTGACCTGTTGAAATCCCATGCTGCGGACTTCATCCACGACCGAGACGAATCGTTCGAGCACCGTCACTTTGTCGGCCCGCACCAGCACCATCGATTCCCGAGGATGTTCTGTGAGGACGATTTTCAAGCCATCCGGTGGCACCGGCCGGTCGTTCATGAAGAGCTGGCCTTCGGCCGTCATCGTGATGACGAGGGGAACATCCTTCCGATCCCCTGCTTCCTTGGCCTTCGCCAGTTGGACGGGGACCTGGCCGGTCGTGATGAACGTGGCCGTGGTCAGGACGATCACCAGCAGGACGAGCATGACGTCGACGAGCGGGATGACATTGATCTGATGGATCTCACGTTCCATGGAGGACCCTGAACGTGGTGAGGAGTTCGGAGACGCGGCGGCGCAGCACATTGTTGAGGACCACGCAGGGAATCGCGACGAGCAGCCCGACCGCCGTCGCCTTCAGCGCGAGGCTCAGCCCGACCATGATCGACTGGACCGCCAACGTGCCGGAGGTGCCCATGGAGTGAAACGTCAGCATGATGCCAAGCACCGTGCCCAGCAAGCCGATATAGGGAGCGTTGGCTGCCACGGTGCCGATGACGACCAGGCGTTTGGTTAAGGCGATTTCACATTCCTGCTCGCTGCGAAATCCCCGGAGATCCACACGCCGGTAAAAGGTCCACCGTTCCATAGCAATGGCGATCGCCCACAGACTCAAGGCGATCAGCAGCCCGATGATGCCGTAATCGATGAGGTGCTTGAGTCCTTCCATCGAAGGGATCCTTTCCTCGTTCCGGGCGAACCGGCCCTGACAGGCCATATCGAGTTATGAAAAAGTGCGGTGGCGCGTAGGACCTCTCTAGTAATGACGTATGGAAAGATGCGTTCCACACCCCCGGAGCATTTAATTTTTCATCTGGCATGGAAGGCCGGTCCCGGTCCGGAGGAAGATCGGACATGACATCCCGTCGAGACGGGCACCGGCTGTGTCAACTCACGACAGCGCGGGTCGATGTATGTTTTGAGCACCTGTAGTGACTCATGCCCGGTGAGGAACGGGTAGCGTCATTCGTCTTATTGTATGAATCGAGCAAGGGAAACATCGGAGCCAACGGCCGTTCTGTCACAGGGGATCTCCAGATATATGAAAGCGACCTCGTGCCCCGTTTCGCTGAGGAAAACCGGTCGTGATGCGCAAGAGACCATCAGGACCCTGCGATTACGCCTCGTCCGTGCCCGTCTCAAGTGGAGCACTCAGCGCGAACAGATTGTCACGACGTTCCTGACCCACAATCATGTCACGATCCGCCGGCTCTACGGATTGCTCAATCGAAACGGACGCCGGACACCGTTGGGCACGATTTATCGGACGATGCGGGTGTTATGCGACGTAGGATTTGCTCAGGCCCGATCGTTCGGAAACGAAACGCAGTACGACAATATGTCGGTGAAGGATGATCACGACCATCTGATTTGCACGCACTGCGGGCACATTGTGGAATTTGAAGAGCCTACGATGGAAGGCCTACGACAGGAGATCGCGAAGGAAAACGGGTTCAGCCTGACTGCTCGGAACGTCGAGCTCTACGGGATCTGTCTGAGCTGTCAGGGAAAAGGGTCGGCAGCAGCGGCCATGTAAAAGCGCGGCCTCACTTCGATTGCCGAGGGCCCGGCCGTCTGATCGACTTCACCAGCGCGTAAGCCAGCGATGAAAGATCGTGATCCTGAGACAGGGACGCGGGGCGCTGACGGCGATGCGCGCGCCGCTTGAGCCACCACATGCGGAGCGCGGTTACATACAACAGCGAGGGCACGAAGCCGGTGAGCAACACGATCCATCGTCCGGTCAGTCCGAACGCTTCCCCGCTATGGAGGGGGAAAAGCCAGGTGACAATGGTTTCACCTACCGTAAACGTTCGCGAATCCCGGACGCGGAGCACCGCGCCGCTATACGGATCGATCCATACCTGACTCTGTCCCTCGGCCTCGCGCACCTCACCCGGCTGGCGCAGCCCGACCGAATACACAGCGTCGGGACGGGAAGGGAACCCGATCCACATGAGTTTCGCCTCGGGAAGAGCGCGTTGGGCGATGGCTACCACCTCTGTGACGGGAAGCCGGTGAGCGGCGTCATGAGGAATGGCACGAGGCTCGACTTCCGACTGGTCATCACGGACCGGAGAGAAGAGTCTCACCGTGGAGGTCACGGGTCCGGGAAAAGCAAGATAGAAGCCGGTGATGCTGAGGATGAGGAGCACCAACGCACCGGACATGCCGCCGAGCTTGTGCAGATCGTGATGGCGGCGGATCACACTCGATCCTGATGTGAAGGTGAACGCGCGGCGCAGGTTGCCCCGGGCCGGCCACCAGAGATACATCCCGCTTCCCACGGAGATGAACAGGACGCAGGCCACCACCCCGACGATCGTTTCGCCGGTTTCCTCGAGCAGCAGCGATTTGTGAAGCTCGTATAGGAACGACATAACATACCGGCCCCACTGCCGGTCGCTCACGATCCGCCCTATAGAGGGGTCGATCGTGATCACCTGCCAGTGAGTGGCCCCCGGGGTTGCATCCGGCACCCGGAACCAGGCTTGAAAGGGGCCGCGGTCGTGAAGGGGATAGGTGAGGTTCTCCAGGGGCGGGAATTCAGGATGGGTGGCCTGTGCCCTCGTGACAATGACTTCGAGTGGAAGCCACGATTCGACCGGACGAGTCAGGATCTGTTCCGGATTCAGCCAGTCATCGATGGTTTTATAGAAGACCAGGAGCCCGCCCGTCAGACTGCTCAGCACGAACAGCCCGCCCGCACACAAGCCCACATAGAGGTGGAGTGTGATCCAGAATTTTCTCCCGGTCCTGCGGGCAGCCGGAAGCTTGTGCCCGGAACCATCGGTTGGAGTGATGGCGTCCGTGGGCGGGGAGTCCGTTCTGGTCAACGGTTCAGATTGTTCAACAACCATATCGGCACCTGGAAAACCGAACAGGCATCCATATTGGCCGGATTCCGCTGTGGGCAGAACGGTCCCTCTTAAGGAGACGCATGAGAACGCCTGATCCACACCGGAGCGAAGGGGCGGAGCTGTCATGACATGGCCGGATGTACAGGCATCCGTTGATCGTGTGATCTGAGATCTGACTCATCCTGAGACATTCTTGGCGGTGATGTGTCAGCCCGGCTTAAATCGGTCACCGGGGTGAAGTGTCGCCGATCTCACACGTCATAAGAGTGAGGGCACCTGCGTGGAGTGAGCGGATGAGATGGACATGAACAGAACCGACCTACCGGTCTCCGGCGAAGATGTGCGTTGTATCTGCGGCCGGATGACGGCCCGGCTTGAACCCCATGGGCTGGTCATCAAGTGCCAGCGTTGCGGGAATCTGGTCGTGATCACCTTGTCAACGATCAAGGGTCTGAACAAAGTGCGCAAACTGCCATAATCGCCCGCCATCGTGGCGCGTTGTCGCTCCGTGTGAGGCCGGCAGCGCCTGTCCTTCCGTTCCTGTTCACACCGCTTGTCCGTGAGACACGAGCCGCCGGCCTCGAGAGGAGGCCGGCGGCTTGCAGCGGCCGAGGAGACATCCGCCGGGATACCCGATTGCAGATTGTCCCGCGCGACGCTCAATGGAACTCGAACTTGAGCGAGCCGATGGCCGTGAACGGCGCTCCGGTATACACGATTTCACGAAAATTCTGTGATCCGGTGAAATACCGTTGATCGAGCACATTCGTGAAGTTCAACGCGGCGAGCAGATTCGTTTTGTTGAACACTTCCTGTTTCCGGTAGTACAGGGCGGCATCCATCCGGACGAAGCCGGGCAAATCGAACGGCGCCTGGCAGTTGGCGGGATCCTGGCATTGGAAGATTCCGTTTCGTTTCCCCTGCGCGTACATGCCGACTCCGGCGCCGAATCCCTTGACCACTCCTTCCTGGAAGAAATACGTCGTCCAGACACTTCCCTGATGCAGGGCGCTGTTTGGTACGCGGCTTCCTACCTCAAATAGAAGGTCTTTGGTCACACGCGCGTCGATATACGCGTAATTAGCGATGATGTCCCACCCCGGCAGGATTCGTCCTGCGACGTCGAACTCCACGCCTTTGCTGCGCTGTTCCCCGGTCGCCACGGAGAAAAAGAACCCGTTCAAGGGATCGGCGGTCAACACGTGTTTCTTGGTGATGTCGAAAACGGCCACCGTGGATCGCAATCTCCCTTCGAACGCCTGGTATTTGACGCCTCCTTCATAGGACTTGCCGCGCTCCGGGTTAAACGGCGTGCCGGTGATACTTCTCGCTCCGGCCGTCTGGGGGGAGAATGATTCGGTATAGTTGGCGTAGATGGCGATCGGCGTCCAGGGCTGATAGGTCAGCCCGACGGAAGGACTGAACGCATTATTGGTTTGGCTGTTGCCGCTCCCGACCGGCGTGAACCCGTCGGGACGGTTGGTGACATTCTGCTCAAAGAGATCGAAACGTCCGCCGAAGTGCAGGTGCAGGTTCTCCAGGAGATCGACCTGATCGCCGACGTAGGCCCCGATGATGTTGTTCGTTTGAGTGGCGTCGCTGAATTTCGTGAGGGCCGGGTCCAGGAACAGTCTGTTGGCGGGATTATAGATGTTGATAAAGCTGAAGGCTCCCGGAGT
Source organism: uncultured Nitrospiraceae bacterium (assembly GCA_963846575.1). Taxonomy (GTDB): domain Bacteria; phylum Nitrospirota; class Nitrospiria; order Nitrospirales; family Nitrospiraceae; genus Nitrospira_A. Next base: position 1,199,944 of record CAWJWJ010000002.1, read on the forward strand.
GGTGGTATCGCCGCCGAAATCGCTGAAGCCTCTCGACGACGAGACCTCTCTTCCGAGTTCGACGCCGAGGATGGTGCGATGTTTGATAGACCCCGTGAAAAAGGAGCCGTGCAATTCGTTTTGCAGATAGTGGCTTTGAACGATCGTAGGAATTTCGTATCGCGCGAGGTTGAGGATGCCCGCCGCCTCATCGGTAAAAAAATTGGACTCGAGGCTTGAATACCGGCTGCTCCCTGCGGCCGTCCGGAACGCCGTGCGCCATCTGAACATGTCGTTGAATTGATGAAGCAGCGTGAGGGTGGCTTTGCCCTGTTGGACCTCCGCCCGCCTCGTCGGATCTCCCAGGAAACGGCTGACCGGAATCGGCGCGACGCCGGTACCGAGGGCCACCAGTCCTCGATCGATGGGAGATGTATCATGAAGGTATTCGCCCTCGAACCGGAACGTGGTTCGCGAACTGATGTCCCATCCGAAGGTCGGGGCCAGGAAGATGCGCTGGGTCTTCACCCCGTCCCGATAACTCTCGGCCGATTCGTACATGCCGTTGAACCGGTAAGTCAGGGTCTTGCTCTCGTTCAGCGGTCCGCCGACATCGATGACCGGACGATACAGGCCGTAGCTGCCGACGATCATCTCGGCGGAATAGTACCGGCTCTTCAGCGGAGCTTTCGTGATCTGATTGATGACGCCGCCCGGGTCGGATCGACCATACAGATAGGAGGGAGGGCCCTTCACGACCTCGACGCTCTCGAGGTTGATGATATCGCGCTGCGTGCGCGCGCTAAACGTGCTGTCGTCACGAAAGCCGTTTTTGAAGACGTTGAACTCCGAGGCGAAGCCACGGATCATGAAGGTGCCGCCTTGGCCGCCCTGTGTCGTCGCCTGCGATAGTCCGCTGACATTTCGAAGCGCCTCGCTGAATCGAATGACTTTCTGATCATCGAGGACCTGTCGGGTCACGACTTCGACGGAGCGTGGCGTATCGTGAATGGGAACGGGGATTCTCGACGCTGTGGAAGAATCCTCGACGGCGTATCCCCGTTCCTCGACTTCCTTGACCACGATCTCGGGAACTTTCACCGGCTTGGCGGAGGCCTTGAGCCTGCTGTTCGTCGGAGGCCCCGGTGGGAGAGGATCCGGTTGCTGGTTCATCGGTGCCGGAAGGGGTGCGATCGGGGCCTGTTCCAATGTCACGGTCCTGGAGTCGGTCAGCCGATAGGTCAGTCCGGTGCCGGCCAGGAGCAAACCGAGCGCTTCTTCGGGCATGTGACGGCCGATCAGGTCGTTGCTCTTCCTGTCTGCTGTCACCTCCGATGGCACGAGCAGGCGGTAGTTCGCTTGATCGGCGAACGAGGTGATCGCAGAGCCCAGCGACTGCGATGGAATATTGAAGTCAACCTGTTCCGTCTGATCTGTGGCCGGGGAGGCCTGTGCGATGCGAAGCGTGCCGGCGGCGGCCGCATTCGAATACGGCCTGTCGCTCCCGGCCCATGTGCATTCCGCATAGGCCAACAATGCCCACGCGGAAATCGTCATATACAGAAACCCTGATCGTTGCATTATTCCCCCTGAGGTCTTGTCGCCCGGATCATTTCTTTCACTCGCACGTCATTCGGAGCCGGTTCACATCAGGTATAGACGGACAGGGCCAAAAAACTTGCAGTGAGAAAGCGGCGCAATCGGAGAAAATGCAGCAAAAAAAGAGCATGCAGCAGGGCCGGAGAAACGACGGGGAGCAAGCGGGTGTTTCGGTCGCGGATCAGTGCAGCAGGACGAGGTAGGGCGACAGAGCCGTTTCATGAATGGCGAGGGTCCGATGAATCGTCCGCAGAGCGGCATCCGGATCAGCCAGATCAAATACGCCGGTGACCTTGAGCGGGCGGAGGGCCGGATTCAAAATGACGATGCGTCCATGACGATAGCGATTGAGCTCGTCGACGACCTCCGCCAATGGCCGGGCTTCGAAGATCAACTTGCCTCGTTGCCATGAGGTTTCCGTTTGCATGTCGATGTGGTGAGCCTCGCCCATGCCCTGCCGGTCGGAGAAGAACACCTGTTCGCCTTCGTTCAATGTCAGGGAGGCCGTGGTGGTGGTCTCCGGCGCATCGACCCGGACGTTGTGCTCCAGGACCGTCACCGAGATGCGATCCGGATGGAGGCGGACCGAAAAGACGGTGCCAAGCGCGCGGGTGTGGAGTGACTGGCTATGGACGGTAAACGGGCGATCCGGATCATCTATGACTGTAAAGGACGCCTCTCCCCGGATGAGCACGATGTCTCGTTGTTCCTCCGAGAAGGCGACGTTGACGGCCGTATTGGTATTCAGTTGGATTCTGCTGCCATCCTCCAGGGTCACCGTGCGTAGCTCGCCCACCCCGGTCTGATGATCGGCCGTCACCGCTCTGAGCCAGACCCCGACGGATTCCATGAGGAGCGCGCCGGTGATCAGGGCGAGACAGGCTGCCAGGGTCCAGGCGGTTCTCCGTGATCGCCGGTGCGACCCTTTCGGTGATGGAGTGGAGTCGGGAGAGGGTACGCGTCCGATGTCCATCCACAGCGATTCAGCCGTGCGATAGGCCCGGTCATGAGCGGGGCTCCGACGTCGCCACGCGTCACAATCCGCCCGGATACCGTCTGAAGCATGGCCCGAGTGAATCCGGACCAACCACTCGAGCGCTTCATCCAGGAGGTCATCCGGCGATTCCGGAGTGGTTCGAGGGGAGAAATCTTCGGGCATCCGTTGTTCCGTCTTATCGGTTGGCGAACTCGATCGCCTACCCACTAGGGTCGTTCTACCCTATAAGACGGATCAACGGGATCTTTCAACAATGAACGGCTTTGATCATGCCGGATCCTGCATCCTCGATCGACAATGCTTCAAGGCCTGGATGATGTATTTCGCCACCATACTTTCCGACACACCGAGAGTGCGAGCGATTTCCTTATGGGTTTTGCCGTCCAGCCGGTTGAGTAGTAATGCGCTCCTGCACTTGACCGACAGCTCTTGCATGGCCGCCTCCAACAGGACGACCCGTTGCTTCGCGTCGAGCGTGTCCTCGGCGTTGGGGGCGAAACTGGCAGTCTCCTCCTGCAGCGGTTCGACACTCAAGACGCCTCTGCGAGTCCTGGCCTTTCGCAGATAGTCGATGGAGAGATTGGCTGCCACGCGGAAAAGAAATGCGCGGGGATTCCGGACCGCGATGGTCTCGCCCATGCGCACCAGATGCACATAGGTTTCCTGCGCACAATCAGCCGCCAGGTCACGGCATCCCAATTTGCGCGTAAAAAAACGGAGCAGGTCCTGGTGATACTCCTGAAATGCGGAGAGACAGGGGAGTGCGTGATCGGTTTCCATAATGTATAGGTCCTATTCCAGGCGATAGCCGATGGGCAGTTGTACAACGATGTCTGGTTGGCCGAGCGGATGCTTCAACGGGATCGGAGAGGTACGCTTGAGGAGTGCGATGGCGTCGTGATCCAGGGTCGGATGTCCCGAGCTTTCGATCACGGTGACCTCCCCCACATGGCCATCTTCTCTCACGACCGCCTGCAGCAGCACGTGGCCTTCCAATCCGTCGGTTTTGGCTGTCTGAGGGTATCGCTTGAGTTGTTCCACCCTCGTGAACAGAACCTGTGCGAGCCACGAATAATCGGCGTGAATTGTCTGCGTCACGGACGGATCGCGATCCTGTGGAAGGGGGCGGCGGGCGATCCGGACCCTCTCCTCAATCGAAGGTTCGGATGCCAACCGTGATGGCTCTGCTACGTCCACCGCAGGAGGGGGAATGTCTGCGGAGACCGGCTCATCTGCCGGAACAATCGCGGTCGATTCCGGTGCGCTGTGGCTGGAGTCGGTCCGGGGACTCGACGGCTCGGTCATGGCCATGTCCCGGGAAGGCGGTGCGTGGTGAGTCGGCTTGCGTGGAAGCAAGGGAGTTCGTTTGGAGGACTCCGCGCGGGGAGGTTCATCGATCGGCAGGTTGGAAGGTGCCGCCCCCTGTAAGGAACTCGCGAGGATCGGTTCATGAGGCGCCGTTTCAGAAAGCCCGGATGCGGATGCGCTCCCTTGAGTGGTCACCAGGCGGCGGGTGGAGGCGGCAGGGACCGGCGTCGGCAGATCGGAACTGATCGGTTCCGGATGGGGGGCGGAGATCAGCGACACGTCCCATTGAAAGGACCGTTCGCGAGGGAGAACCGTAAAGTCCGCCGCCAGCACCACTGCAGTGCCGACGCCAAGGGCATGCAGCAAGAGGGATAACATCCAGCCCCCGATCCTGGGCAGGGCGTCACGATTGACGCTCATCGGAGTCCTACCTGCACAACCTGTTGCCTTCGAAATTCGGAAGGCGAGCAGCCCATGACACGTTTGAAGAAGTGACTGAATGCGAAGGAGTCACTGAATCCAAGCCGCTCCGCTATATGAGCAAGCGGGAGGTCATGATCCCGTAACAGGCCGGTTGCCCTGGTGATCCGGAGAGTTTTGACATAATGCGAGAAACACACACCCATCCGAACGCGGAAGAACTCAGAACAATACTTCTGGGAATAGCCGAGAAAGTTTGACAGGTCTTTGAGGGTGACTCGTTCTTTCAGATGCTCGGAGAGAAAAGTTTGCAAGCGCTGTTGCATGCTGTCGGAAGAGGTCGCCGGTCCCCCGGCTTGTGTGCGGGCAAGGGGAGTCGGAATCCTGACCTCATGAATCGGGAGTGGTTCATGCGGTTCGGCCGCACGTGCCGGGCACAATCGCGGGCTGACCTGCTGTCGGGTATCCGGACGGTCGGTGTGAAGATCCCGGGATAACGCTTGTATCATCATCTATTTCATTCCTTTTTATTCGTCATGAACAAAAAAGCCCACGATCGTAAGACCGTGGGCTCTGGGAATTGGATTCCTCGGGCCTCTGCTGGCTGTCGGTGCAGAGACGAACTTCGTATTGAGTATGGTTCTCAATATCACAAAGAATCTGATCCTGTCAAGCCGGACGGGATAGGAACTCTTCACGGAAAGATGTGCGGCCGCTCGTAGAGGGGGGTGGGGCTGATCTCGATCGCGCCCGCTTCGCTCACGGATCCTCGGGCTGGATCTCTCCCATCAGCAGTGGAGGCTTCCCACGCGAGGCAAAGTTTTCCCTGCAGGGTACCCGCCAATCACGGACCGCCCGATTTGCCGGTCAGATTGCCTTTCACACCCTGTTGCGAAGTCCCGGCGTTCACTCCAGCTTCCCGGGAGTTCCATTGACCCGGTTGTTCCTTCGGTCATGGATCGAGGTCCTTCACCCGGTAATAAGTATTTCCCGAATGAACCGATTCAGGAAATTGAACATGCCAATCGGAGAAAACGGCTGTGCAAGATTTCCATTCGTCTGCGTCTTCTAAGTTAGGTCGTCACACGCAACGAGCTCGGAAACATGTGCACAATGTTGAGACAACCACCTTCCGGCAAGCGTCACACCGTGATCGATATTCTTCGCGCGCGGGACTCCTCGACCCCCGCGCGCAGAGCCTATACGTATTTGCGTGATGGAGAGACCGACGAACAATGGCTTGACTATCACGAACTGGACCGCCGCGCCCGGGGGATCGCGGCCTGGTTGCAATCCTATGGGGCCGCCGGCGAACGCGCCCTCCTGTTGTATCCTCCCGGTCTGGACTACCTTGCGGCCTTTTTCGGCTGCCTCTATGCCGGAGTGATTGCAGTGCCGGCCTATCCCCCCCAACGGGAACGGGGCATGCCTCGCGTGCTGTCCATACTCCAGGATTCACGGGCTGCCTATGCGTTGACCACCCACTCCATCCATCAGGCCATCGGAAGGCTCTCGCCGCGCGACGGTGGACTCGAGCAGCTTGCCGGGCTGCGGTGGCTGACTACCGATACCGGCGAACCCGGCGCCGAAGACTCCTGGCAGCACCCCGACATCGACGCGGATACCCTGGCATTCCTCCAATACACATCCGGCTCGACCGGCCAGCCGAAGGGCGTCATGGTCAGCCATGCCAACCTGTTGCATAACCAGCGAATGATTCAGGACGCTTTCGGCCATACGGAACGGGACTGCATCGTGGGGTGGTTGCCCCTCTACCATGATATGGGGCTGATCGGGAATGTGCTGCAGCCGCTGTTCCTCGGTGTCCCTTGCGTGCTCATGTCGCCGATACATGTCCTGCAAAAGCCGGTGCGTTGGCTGTCCGCGATTTCGCGGTACCGTGCGACCACCAGCGGGGGGCCCAATTTCGCCTTCGATCTCTGCGTGCGCCAGATCACGCCCTCACAGCGGGCTTCGTTGGATTTGAGTAGCTGGACGGTGGCGTTTAACGGAGCAGAGCCTGTTCGAGCCGGCACCATCGAACAATTCGCTCGAACGTTTGCCGGGTGTGGATTCAGGCGGGAGGCGTTTTATCCCTGTTACGGACTGGCCGAGGCAACCCTCCTGGTCGCTGGTGGGACCGCCAACGCTCCACCCGTGACGCGAGAGTTCGATCAGTCAGGTCTCAATCTCCATGCCGGGACACAACCGATGGGGACGGGTCATCCCACGCCGGTGCTCGTAGGTTCCGGTGTCGCCCGGCTCGAACAACTGATTCGCATTGTCCGTCCGGAATCAAGCACCTCCTGCCCGGATGGTCAGGTCGGAGAGATCTGGGTCAGCGGGCCGAGTGTCGCGCAGGGGTATTGGGGACAGGAACTGGAAACGTGCGCAACCTTTATGGCCAGGCTTGCCGATACCGGAGAGGGCCCGTTTTTACGCACGGGGGATCTGGGGTTCGTGCACGAAGGCGAACTGTTCGTCACCGGCCGGTTGAAAGATCTCATCATCATTCGTGGGCGCAACCACTATCCGCAGGACATCGAACGTACCGTGGAGGACAGCCATCCGGCGCTCAGGCCCGGCGGGGGAGCGGCCTTTTCCGTCGTGGAAAGGGACGAGGAACAGTTGGTTGTAGTCCAGGAGATCGAACTCCGTGCCCGGAACATCAACCATGACGCGATCATGGCTGACATTCGCCGGGCCGTGACGAGACAGCATGAAGTGCCGGTCTTTGCCGTCGTCCTCATCAAGGCGGGGCATCTGCCCAAGACGTCCAGTGGAAAGGTCCAGCGAAGCCTCTGCCGCACCAGATTCCTCGAACAGGCCTTCGAGGTGATCGGGCAGGCCCTTGCCCCCGCACCATTACAGGCCGGCGACCTCAGCACATCATTCGAGGCGGTCAGGCGAGGCGGGGTGGCATCGGAAAGGAATCTTGACCAGCTCGTCACGGAGATCTGGGCGGGGGTATTGAATCAACCGAACATCGGACCACAAGACGATTTCTTCGCGCTGGGCGGCGATTCGCTACGCGGCACGCAGGTGCTGGCCCGCCTGCGTGAGGAGGGCCGGATCGAGGTGCCCTTGGAGACGCTGTTCGATTTTCCGACTCTGGCGGACTTCGTCAGCCACATCGGGACCAGGACGCCCGCTGCTCCTGCCGAGGACGGCGTCGCGATGCGGCCCGCTCGGCCGGAGGATCCACAGCCGCTCTCGCGGACTCAGGAGCGCTTCTGGTTTCTCGAGCAACTCTCACCTGGCACTCCCGTCAACAATGTTCCCGTCGCGCTGAGGCTGCAGGGGCGACTCGATGTCGAGACCCTTCGCCGTTCCCTGCAGGAAATTTTACGGCGCCATGACATCCTCCGGGCCCGGTGCATACTCCGTGACGGTCGACCGGCACAGATCATCGCGCCGACTCTCGACCTTTCTCTGGCCGTCGAGGAGTTGATCCCGATAGGCGAAACGGATCCGGAGCGCCAGCTCCGGCAGGCACTCGATCAAGAGGCGGTCCAGCCGTTCGATCTGATGACGGGGCCTTTGCTCCGGCTCCGTCTATTCCGGATGGCGGACTGGGATCATGTCTTGTCGCTGACGCTGCATCACATCGTGACAGACGGCTGGTCGATGGGAATCGTCAGTCGCGAGTTGGCCGCGCTGTACGAGGCCTTTGTGAACCGCCGTGTATCTCCGCTTCCCCCTCTTCCCATCCAGTATCTCGACGTGGTGGCGGGTGAGCGCGAGGATCACCGGGAAGCGCTCTACAGAAGGCAGATCGAATATTGGCGACAGCGTCTGGAGGATGTTCCCGCCCTATTGAGGCTGCCATACGATCGGGCGCGGCCGGAGGTGCAGAACTATCGTGGGGCGCGTCACCGCTGGACGGTGGAGGCGGCGCTCGTGCGCAGGCTGCAGAACATCGGGCATCAGCAGCGGGCGACGTTGTTCATGACGCTGTTGGCGGCCTTCGACGTGCTCTTATCCCGCTACAGCGGCCAGGCGGACTTCTGCGTGGGCACGCCGGTGGCCAATCGAAACCGGATGGACTGGGAGCCGCTGGTCGGCTGCTTCGTCAACACCGTCGCTCTTCGTGCCGATCTGTCGGGCAATCCTTCCTTCACCGCCTTCCTCGCGCAAGTCCGGGCGACCGTACTGGGCGCACAGGCCCATCAGGAGGTTCCGTTTGAACGGGTCGTCGATGACCTACGGGTCGCGCGAGACCTGGGGCATACGCCGCTTTTTCAAGTGATGTTCCTGTTGGAGGACCGTCTCTCGGACCTGCCATCGTTCGGATCTCTATCGACCGGCAGGATGGAGGTGAACACCCGGACCTCGGTGTTCGATCTCACCGTGGAAATGGTCCTCGGTGCCGACGGCGGCCTGACCGCGGTGTTTGAATACAGTATCGAGTTGTTCGATCGCGACAGGATCGTGCGCCTCGCCGGACACTTTCATACGCTGCTGAATGAAATCGCCACCGCCCCGGAGTCGCGGATTGGCGATCTGACGCTGCTCACGGCGCATGAAACCCGTCAGGTTCTCGTTGAGTGCAACAACACCCGCGCGTCCTATCCGGAAGAGTCATGCCTGCATCAATTGATGGAGGACAGGGTGTCCCGGACCCCGGACGCCGTGGCCCTGTCCTGCGAGGGGCGGTCCTATACCTACGCCGAGCTCAATCGCAGGTCGAATCAACTCGCGCGCTATCTCCGTGCGCACAAGGCCGGTCCGGAAACTCCGGTCGCCCTCTGCGTCGAACGATCGCTCGAGATGGTGGTCGGCCTATGGGCCACTCTCAAGGCCGGTGCGGCCTATGTGCCCATCGATCCTGCCTATCCACGATCCCGACAGGTCGCGATTCTCGAGGACGTGCAACCGAAATTGGTCCTGACGCAACAGCAGTTCGCGAATGATCTGTCACGAAGCGGCGCTCCCGTTTGTGCGATGGACTCCGGATGGGCCGCGGCAGCCGGGTATCCTGACGGCAATCTGCCCAACCTTTCCCGTCCCGATAATCTGGCCTACCTCCTGTACACCTCGGGAACGACCGGGCAACCCAAGGGGACCGGCATTTCGCACCGCGCACTGGTCAACCACAGCATTGCCATCGCGGCACGGTATGGTCTTGTCCCGACCGATCGGGTGCTCCAATTCGCTTCGGTCAGTTTCGACGTCGCGGCGGAGGAATGTTTTCCGTCATGGCTCGCGGGGGCGACGGTGGTGGTGCGGCCCAATGCGCCTCTGCCGGCATTTTCTGATTTTCACGCCTTTCTCCGCGAGCAGCGGCTCACGGTCCTGAACCTGCCGACGCCTTACTGGGCCGGATGGGTGGACGAGATCGACAGGACCGGCCTGGCGATCCCGGCGGAGCTCAGGCTGATCGTGGTGGGGAGCGAAAAGGCCTTGCCTGAGAGCGTCATGAGGTGGCAGCGGGTTGCGGGGCCCCAGATCGGGTGGTGCAATTCGTATGGACCGACGGAAGCCACCATCACCGCGAGTTGTTATGTCCCGGAGCCGGACATGGATTGGACTCGCGCCCTCACTGTCCCGATCGGCCGGCCGATCGCGAATGTTGAACTCTACCTGCTGGATTCCCATCTCCGGCCCGTTCCCCTGGGAGTGCCGGGAGAACTCTATATCGGCGGAGCCGGCCTCGCTCGCGGGTACCATCGGTTGCCGGCGTTGACCGCCGGGAGATTCGTTCCCCATCCGTTCAGTTCACGTCCGGGAGAGCGCTTGTATCGAACCGGGGACCGCGCCCGCCGACGGCCGGAGGGTGAGGTCGAGTTTCTGGGCCGCGTCGACGAGCAGGTGAAGGTTCGCGGCCATCGTATTGAACTCGGGGACATCGAGTGCCATGCGCGCCAACATCCGGACGTGAAGGAGTGCCGGGTGTTCCTGGAAGAGGGCGCTCTCCCGGAGTGGGCTGCACTCCTCAGCGGCGTGAGCCTGCAGGACCAGGAACGGATGCTCCGGGACGTCGAAAGCGTGACGGCGGCGGAGGCCCAATGGCTTCACCGAGTGGAATCGGATGCGGAGGAACGGAGGAAGACGGTGATTCAGAGAAAACCGGAGTTCGATGTGTACCTGAAAATTCATCACGGGGAGTTTGTGACTCCGCCGAAACAGAATCAGCGCAATTGGCTGCTGCGGCGGGCCCTCGACGAATTTTCAGATGATCTCGTGGCGCTCGACGCGATCTCAAAACGGTTGGTTTCCGGCTCCGAGCGGGTGGGCATCGAACAGGGGTGGACGGGGAGCAGGGCCGATTATACACCGACCGAGCTCATCATCGAAGGACAGCAGGTGATGCAGGATTGGGAAGCGCCGTTGATGAAGGCGATGGCTGACATCGCCACCGAATCCCAGGGCGACGTGCTCGAGGTCGGATTCGGAATGGGCATCTCGGCCTCCTACATTCAGGCTGGACGACCGCGTTCCCACACCATCATTGAGTGCAACCAGGATGTCATGCAGGCGTTCGTCGCATGGTCCGCCGGATACCCCGATCGCGACATCCGGCTCGTCCAGGGCCGTTGGCAGGATGTGGTCGATGGACTGGGCCGGTTCGACAGCGTGTTTTTCGATACCTACCCGGCCAGTGAAGCTGAATTCGAAGAATCGGTCATCAACAGTATCAACTTTGCCGAAGCGTTTGTGCCTGCTGCCGCCGGATTGCTGCGTCCGGGCGGGGTGTTTACGTATTACACGAATGAAATCGACTCCTTCAGCAGGCGGCATCAACGATTCCTGTTCCAACACTTCAGCTCCTTCACCCTCAGCATCGTGCGATCACTGCTACCGCCGGATGATTGCCACTATTGGTGGGCCGATTCGATGGCGGTGGTCAAGGCGGTGAAATGACATGGCGACCATTCTTGAACGCATCGACCGGCTTTCCGAGGCCCAACGCGCCTTGCTCCGGCTCCGGCTGGGAGGGACAGAACGGGCGACGGCGGGCGAATCGCGCCTGGTCGGGTACATCGTCCCGCGCGGGGAGCGGAGGGACCTCGCTCCTGACCTGCGTGAATTTCTCCGCGAGCGTCTTCCGGATTACATGGTGCCCGGTGCCTGGATCGTCATCGACTCGTTCCCCATGACCTCCCGGGGGAAGGTGGATCGAGCCGCCTTGCAGGGGATGGCCCGGTCGGCCTGGCCCGCGGAGTCCCGCGGAGGAGTCCCTCGAAACGATTGCGAGCGGGCCATTGCGGACATCTGGAAAGAGGTGCTCGGCCTGCCCGTCATGGGGCTGCAAGACAACTTTTTCGATTTGGGGGGCCACTCCCTGCTGCTGCCGAAAGTCCTCGCCAGGGTGCGCGAGCTGGCGCAGCGGGAGGTTTCGATGGTGGATCTGTTCCGCTATCCGACGGTGCAGGCACTTGCCGCCTATGTGGCGGGTGAATCGCGACCCGTCGAGGAGGGCGACAGCGGTGATCACGCGAAGGGCAAGCGGGAGGCCGGGATCCGCCGGATGACACAACGGCGGCGGAGACAGGCGGCGTTGAGGAGCGAATGACGAACACAGCGGAACAGGGTGACGGGAGTCAGGCCGGTGGAGGGTTGGACATCGCCGTAGTCGGGATGGCCGGGCGGTTTCCCGGCGCGCGGAATCTGGAGTCGTTCTGGCAGAACCTCCGGGACGGCATCGAGTCGGTCTCCACGCTCAGCCGGGAAGACCTGCTGGAGTCCGGGGTGGATGAGCAGGTCCTCGATCGGCCGAATTATGTGAGGGCCCGGGCGTTGCTCGATGACGTGGATCTTTTTGACGCCAGGTTGTTCAACATGACCCCGAACGAAGCCGCCAGCATGGATCCGCAGCAACGTCTGTTGCTTGAGTGTGCCTGGGAGACGCTCGAGCAGGCGGGTTATGACCCGGAGCAGTACGGCGGGACGATCGGCGTTTATGCGGGATCGAGCAGTAGCGGCTATCTATTCAACCTGTTTCCCCGCCGGACGCTTCTCCAGTCGGCAGCCGACATGTCGGCGATGCTGGGGGTGGAAAAGGATGCCCTCTCGACGCGCGTCTCGTACAAATTGAATCTGGAAGGGCCGAGTCTGGCCGTGCAAACGGCCTGCTCGACGTCCCTGGTCGCAGTCCATCTGGCCTGCCAGGGCCTCTTGAGCGGTGAGTGCGACATGGCCTTGGCAGGCGGCGTGTCGGTCACGGTGCCGCAGAAAGTCGGCTATCTCTACCAGGAGGGCGGCATCGTCTCGCCGGATGGTCATTGCCGCGCCTTTGATGCCGACGCTCAAGGAACCGTCGGAGGAAGCGGCGTCGGACTCGTCCTGCTGAAGCGACGGCAGGAAGCGGAAGCCGACGGCGATCAGGTGCTGGCCATCATCAAGGGCTCCGCCATCAATAACGACGGCGCGGCAAAGGTCGGCTATACGGCTCCCCGGATCGAAGGGCAGGCCAAGGTCATCAAGGCCGCGCATCTGGCGGCCGGTGTGACGCCGGAATCGATCTCCTATGTGGAGGCCCATGGGACAGGGACTCCGATGGGCGATCCCATTGAAGTCGCGGCCTTGACGCAGGCCTTTCGGGCCTCCACGGACCGCAGCGGTTTTTGTGCGCTCGGCTCCGTGAAGACGAATATCGGTCATCTGGATGCCGCCGCCGGAATTGCCGGACTCATCAAGACCATCCTGGCACTCTCCCACCGGCAGATCCCGGCCAGTTTGCATTACGTGCGATCGAATCCCGCGATCGATTTTGCACAGACTCCGTTTTATGTGAATGCGGCACTGAAGGCATGGCCACGCGGTGATAACCTGCGACGGGCCGGCGTCAGTTCGTTCGGATTGGGCGGAACGAACGCGCATGTGGTGCTCGAAGAAGCCTCTCCTGCCGGCAGGGCTCAGTCCCCGGCGCGGGATTCCGGCTCTCAGCTCCTGGTGTTGTCTGCAGGGTCGGAGAGGGCCTTGAGCCAAGCGACGGACCGTCTCGCCGCGCATCTTGGCAACCATCCGGATCTTTCCCTGGCCGACGTCGCGCACACGCTTCAGGCGGGCCGCAAAGCACTTCCCTACAGGCGGTGGGTGGTGGCAACCCGGACGGCTCAGGCCGCGGAGTTGCTTGCCCGGCCGGGGCTTGCGGGTGCCACGTCCGGCCCTGTCGGCGGCGGGCGGCGGGCGGCGTTCATGTTTTCCGGACAGGGCGCGCAATATCCGGGCATGGGGCAGGCGCTGTATGCGGAGCAGTCGGTGTTCCGCGAGCAGGTGGATCTGTGCGCCTCTCTGTTGCAGCGACAACTGGGGCGTGACATCCGGTCGATTCTCTTCGCGAACCGCCCGGAGGACCAGGACCTCATTCACCAAACGGTGCTGACTCAGCCGGCGTTGTTCGTCTTTGAGTATGCTCTTGCCCGGCTGTGGATGAGCTGGGGAGTTATCCCCTGCGCCATGATCGGACATAGCCTGGGGGAATACGTAGCCGCTTGTTTGTCAGGAGTCTTTTCCCTGGAAGACGCGTTGGCGGTCGTGGCTCGGCGGGGGCGGCTCATGCAGGACACGGTTCCGGGAACCATGCTGGCCGTTCCACTCGCCGAGTCGGAAGTAGCGCCGTTCCTTCGCGCGGGAGTCGACCTCGCGGCAGTGAATGCTCCCGCCCAATGCGTGTTGTCCGGCCATGAGGAGTCCCTCGCCGCGCTGGATCAGGAGTTGACGGCCCGGGGCATCAAGAGCCGTCGGCTGCGGACATCGCACGCGTTTCATTCCTCCACGATGGATTCCGTGTTGAAACCGTTTGAATCGTTTCTTGCCGGCCTCACGATGCATCCCCCTCGAATCCCCTGGGTTTCAAATGTGACCGCCGGGTGGATTCACCGTGATCAGGCGGTGGACCCGCGCTACTGGGCACGTCATCTGCGCTCGACGGTCCGGTTTTCGGATGGCATCAAGACCCTGCTGGAGCAGGGCGGGCCGATCCTGCTCGAAGTCGGACCAGGCCGCACGTTGCAGCACCTGGCCCGGCGGCACGCGGGGCAGACCGGACTGTCCGCGGTGGCCTCCTTGAATGGAGCCGGACCGGCCAGCTCCGGGCAGCCTGAGATGTCCGCCCTGCTGACGACGCTCGGATCACTCTGGGGAGCCGGTGTCTGCCCCGATTGGAACGGTTTGTACGCGGGAGAACCGCGCCGCCGGGTGCCGCTTCCGACCTATCCGTTCGAACGGCAGCGTTATTGGGTGGAACCTGATTCATCTCATGCAGGCCGGAAGACGGAGCGGTCCGACAGACGCCTCGACATGTCGAGATGGGCCTATCAGCCCTCATGGAAGCGATCAGTGTTAGGGGGAGGCAGCCACGCCCGTCCGCAGGAACAGTGGCTTGTCTTCGTGGAGGAACCGCGCGTCGGGATGGCCTTGGTGAATCACCTGAATACGCTGGGGCACCAGGTCACGACCGTGCTGGCGGGACAGGCCTTCGAACGGCGCGACGGCGATACCTACCTCGTTCGCGCCGATTCTCGGGAAGACCATGATCGGCTCCTGCGGGATCTGAAGACGCGGGGACGGCTACCCTCCAACATCGTGCAGGCCTGGACGATCGGCGAAGAAACTCCAGCCGCCCCTGCGACGGTGCAATTCAACGGGGCTCAAGAAAAAGGATTTTTTCATCTGCTGCTTCTTGCACAGGTGTTCGGACGGCGGCGCGGAGAAGGGTGTTCGATCCTGGTGCTGTCTCAGGGCCTTCACGATGTCACCGGTCGTGAGCGGTTGCGCCCGGAACAGGCGACTCTGCTGGCGGCCTGCCGTGTGATTCCCCAGGAATACCCCCGCCTGACCTGCCGCCTGCTCGACCTCGACGACCACGACGTCGCGCACACCCTCTCGGAGGCATCCTGCCACCGGCTGACGGCTGAGGTCGGTGCTCCGGCAGGCGAGGCAATCGTCGCCTATCGGGGACCGCACCGCTGGGTGCAGACATTCGAACCACTGCCTCTGCCGGAAGGGAAACCCATGTCCGGCCTGTTGCGAGAAGGAGGCGTTTATCTGATCACGGGAGGGCTTGGCGGGGTCGGACTCGCCCTGGCGGACTACCTGATCCGCACCCTGCAGGCCCGCGTCATTCTGACCAGCCGGTCGCTGCCGAATGGTGAGCAACAAGAGGTGCTAGCCGGGCTCGAACGACTGGGCGGGAAGGTCTTGCCGCTTCAAGCCGATGTCGCCGATCTCCCTCAGATGCGTGCGGCGATTGCGGAAGCCGGGCAACGATTCGGGTCCATCCATGGGGTATTCCATGCCGCTGCGGTTGCCGGCGGCGGCCTCATTGATCGAACCACTCCGGAATCCGTCCGGGATGAATTCCGTCCGAAGGTCGCGGGGGCCTTGGTGCTGGAAGAGGCGCTACGGGAGGCCCCTCCGGAGTTCGTGCTGTTCTGTTCCTCGTTGACGGCCGTGGTGGGTGGGATCGGGCAGGTCGCCTCTTGCGCGGCCAATGCTTTCCTGGACGCCATGGCGCATGCCAGCACGAGCGCACGCATGCCTGTCCTGTCGGTGAATTTCGACCGTTGGTCTCAGGTCGGCATGGCGGTGCAGGCCGAGGCTCGCATGAAGGCCCTGGGATTGAGCGACGAGGCGTTGGATGGGATGAGCCGTCGGGAGGGACAGGACGTTGTCCATCGGATCCTTCAGGGAGCGGCCCTGCCGCAGGTCGTGGTCTCCATTCGAGAGTTGTCGACCGTTGCGACCTCGGTCACTCAACTGGCCTTGGCTCAATTTCACGGGCCTGATCAGACGGCGGGACACGATGTGGCTCCGTCAGCGACCATCGCGGAGGGACAGGACGTGTCGGAGCAGGAAGTGGCCCGGCTCTGGCAACAGTTGTTGGGCATCGATCGGGTGGGGGTGGACGAGGATTTTTTCCGATTGGGTGGGGAGTCCTTGAGCGCGCTGCAGATCTTGAATCGCGTCCAGGAACGCTTCGGGGTCGAACTGTCGCTGAGGGATTTTTACGCCGCGCCGACCGTGCAGGGCTTGACGCAGCAGATTCGCGGGGCACGCAGCGCCGGGGAACAGCCTGAAGTGAAACTCCTGCCGCTCCCGCGAGAGGCCCGGCGTCTACGGGGAGCCTCCGTATGACGCAGTGCATGAACGAATGTGCAGCGGGAGACGGGATGCGATGAGCCTTTTCCGGTTTCTGATTCGGATTTCCTGGCGGCTGCTGCTCTGTTCCATGGCGGCTGGCGTGGTCAGCGGTCTGGCGGGCGCCGCCATCATCGCGGTCATCCATAAGACCATGAACGGAAGCGACGTCTCGTCCTCGCTGGCGTGGGGGTTTGTCGCACTGGCCCTCCTGGTGGCTGCGTCGAAAGCGCTCTCTGAAATCCTGCTGACCAGACTCGGCCAAAGCACCATTGCGCACGTACGGATGCAACTCAGCCGCGGCATCCTGGAGGCGCCACTTCGCCAGGTCGAGGAGCTGGGCCATCCTCGATTGCTGGCTGCCCTGACCGACGACACGGATGTCATCGCGCAGGCCTATGTGCAACTGCCGCTGATCTGCGTCAACGTGGCGACGACGGTCGGCTGCCTCGCCTATCTGGGGTGGCTCTCGTGGCCGATGCTCCTGCTCGTCCTGGCCTGTATGCTGCTCGGCACCGTCACCTTTCAGCTGCAGGAACGACGCGCCTTACGGTTCTTCACCAGCGCGCGCGACACCAACGACAGCCTCTTCCGGCATTTCAGGTCCATCATGGCGGGGATCAAGGAACTCAAGCTGCACCGGTCACGGCGGCGCGAATTTCTCGACCTGGCGCTCCAGCGGACGGTCGACTCCTACCAGCGCGACTTCACGCGCGGGATGACCGTCTATTCCATCGCGTCAAGCTGGGGCGCGTTGCTCTTCTATGCCGTCATCGCAGTCGTCCTCTTCATCTGGCCATCCTGGCAGCCACTGCCCCTGGAGACCGTCGTCGGTGCCGCCCTGGTGCTCCTGTACATGATGGGTCCGTTTTCGCAGATCGTCGAATTGCTGCCGGGCGTCGGACGGGCCAACGTCGCGCTGCGGAAAATCGAAACGCTCGGATTGTCGCTGGCCGCCTCCAGTGTGGCCGGAGGTGACGGGGAGCGGCAGCGCCGCGCGCCGGGGATCGATCCGGTCGGATGGCGGAGGCTCCAATTGTCCGGCATCACGCACCGGTATGCCCGTGAAGCGGAGGACTCCAGCTTTTCCATGGGACCGGTCGACCTCGATTTTGCTCCCGGTGAAGTGACGTTTCTCATCGGAGGAAACGGCAGCGGCAAGACCACGCTGGCCATGGTGCTGCTGGGACTCTATTCACCCGAGTCGGGGACGATCCGCCTCGACGGTGTCGAGATCGATGAGTCCAACCGGGACGAGTACCGGCAGTTGTTTTCGACGGTGCTCTCGGATTTTTACCTGTTCGAGAGTCTGCTGGGAATCCGGAAAGCCGCACTCGATGCGGAAGCCCTCGCCTATTTGGAGCGATTGCAGCTGCGATCCAGGGTGCGGATTGAACGGGGTGTGTTCTCGACCCAGGCGCTTTCCCAGGGACAGCGGAAACGGCTCGCCCTGTTGACGGCCTATGTCGAAGACCGGCCCTTCTACGTCTTTGATGAATGGGCGGCTGATCAGGATCCATTGTTTCGCAGGGTCTTTTATACGGAACTGCTGCCTGACCTGAAAGCACGAGGCAAGACGGTGCTCGTGATTACGCACGACGATCAATATTTTTCGGTCGCCGACCGGTGCGTGCGGATGGATTACGGCCGGATCGTGACGGTGTCCAGGCCCGGCGGCACGTTTGACGAGCCGGACTGTGTCCTGTCGCATCCCGGTCATGCGGGCCCCGATCCGGTGCGCCGGGATTCATTGTCAAAGGAGAAGCAGTTATGACGGCTCATGTCGACGAGATGTGGCAGGCAATTCCGACCGGCGTCACGCCTCCCATCGAACAGCCCGGGACCAATCCCTATTTGGAGCGGCAGGCCCTGAGAGAATCGAATGCGCGCAGTTATCCCCGGCGGCTGCCGTTGGCGCTCAGCAAGGGCAAAGGCATTTACGTTCAGGATGTCGAGGGCCGGACCTATATCGATTGCCTGGCTTGCGCCGGAGCCCTGGCCCTCGGGCACAACCATCCCGTCGTGGTGGAGGCGATCAATCGAATGCTGCGGGACGGCCTGCCGTTCCAAACGTTGGATTTGACGACTCCCGCCAAGGATCGCTTCGTCGAGCGGCTGTTCGGCTCCCTGCCGGAGAAATTCGCCGACGGCGCGAAAATCCAGTTCTGTGGTCCGTCCGGTGCGGACGCCGTCGAGGCCGCGATCAAGCTGGTCAAGATCGCGCGTGAACGGCGGTCCATCCTCGCCTTCCAGGGCGCCTATCACGGGATGACGCATGGCACGTTGGGACTGACGGGTCATCTGGCTCCGAAACATGCCGTGAGCGGGCTCATGCCCGATGTTCATTTCCTGCCCTATCCCTATGCCTATCGTTGCCCGTTCGGCGTCGGCGGCGAAGAAGGGTCTCGTCTTTCCAGTGCCTATATCGAACGATTGCTGGACGACCCCAACAGCGGAATCGTCGAACCGGCCGGCATGATCCTGGAGGTCATCCAGGGCGAAGGAGGTGTCGTGCCCGCGTCACTGAGCTGGCTGCGGGACATCCGCCGTATCACAGGGGAACGGGGGATTCCGCTGATCGTGGATGAAGTGCAAACCGGCTTGGGCCGCACGGGCTCGCTCTACGCATTCGAGCAGGCCGACATCGTGCCGGATGTCGTCGTGTTGTCGAAGGCGATCGGCGGCGGCCTGCCGTTGAGCGTGGTGGTGTACCGGCCGGAACTGGATCGGTGGACGGCGGGGGCCCATGCGGGCACCTTCCGGGGAAACCAACTGGCCATGGCCACCGGAGAGGCCACCATCGAATTCGTCTGCCGCGAGCGGTTGGACGTTCATGCGGCCAGGATGGGTGAACGCTTGATGAGCCACCTGCATCGCATCCAGGCAGAGGCGCGAAGCCTCGGTGATGTGCGGGGCCGCGGCCTGATGATCGGGGTGGAGATCGTCAATACCGGCGAGTCGCCGGATCGATCGGGGGCGTTCGCCGCTGCGCCGGCAGTGGCGAGCCGCATCCAGCAGGAAGCGTTGCGCCGCGGGCTGATTCTCGAACTCGGCGGCCGGAACAACAGCGTGGTGCGATTCCTGTCGCCGTTAATCGTGACGGCGGATGACATCGACAGGATCTCGACGATCTTTTCCGAAGCCGTGAGAGCGGCGGAGCGGGAGTGCGCTGCATGACGATCGTTCGTCTCCTGTGCATGGCCATTGCGGTGATCCTGACCGGCGGGATCGGGTGGGGCGTGATGGTGCTATGCGGCTCACTGCCGGCTCTGGACGGCCGGATCACGGTGGCGGAACTGCAGGCGGCGGTGACGGTGACGTCCGACGACCGGGGCATTCCCGTGATTGCGGCCGGCTCCCGGAGCGATGCCCTGAGGGCGCTGGGATTCGTGACCGCGCGCGATCGACTGTTTCAGATGGACCTGTTGCGTCGAAGCAGCGCCGGACGGCTGGCGGAGATATTCGGACAGCCGGCCCTCGACATGGATGTGAAGCAGCGCACGATCGGGTTCGCGCAGGTGGCGGAGGGCATCATGCGTCGCCTCCCGGGCGAGCAGCAAGCGGCATTGGAGGCCTATGCAGAGGGCGTCAACGCATTCCTCACGGGGATGAACAGGCCTCCGTTCGAGTGTGTGATGCTCGGGTATCGGCCTGCAATGTGGCGGCCGGAAGACAGTTTGCTGGTGGTGCTGGGCATGTTTCAAATGCTGAACGGCTCGGACGACGACGAACGCATGCGCACCATCATGCACGCGACCCTTCCAGCCGACGTCTCGACCTTTCTGATCCCCACCATTGATCCATACACGGACCGCCTCCTGCATGGAACGGATACGCCACTCGTGCAGCGCCCGGTGCCGGTGCAGAGTCTGGCAGGGCTGCGGCGGCCCGCCGATCAGATTCGTTCGTCTCAGATATCGGTGGTCCGGCTGGATACACCCGTCGCGGGATCGAATGCCTGGGCGGTCGGGGGAGGCCGGACGACTGACGGGCGCGCGATTCTCGCCAACGACATGCATCTGGATGTCGCCGTGCCCAATATCTGGTACCGCGTGCAGCTTCGTTATCAGGATGTCGAGATGGCCGGGATGGTCGTGCCGGGCATTCCCGTGATGATTGCGGGCTCGAATGGTCACGTGGCCTGGGGATTGACCAATGTGGAAGGGGATTTTCTGGACTTGGTGCGGCTGGAACTCAATCCCCACCAGGACCAGGAATACGCGACGCCGGACGGGTGGCGGCCCTTCGCGATCCGGCGGGAGACGATTACCGTTAAGGGCGGTGAGACCCGGGCTCTGGAGGTGAAGGAGACGATCTGGGGTCCCCTGTCAGCCGAACCGCTGCTCGGCCGGCCGGTGGCGATGCACTGGACCGCCCTCGATCCGGAGGCGGTGGATGTGGGGTTGGTACATATGGATCGCGCCCGCTCGCTGTCGGAAGCGCTCTCCGTCCTCAACCGCGCCGCGGGGCCCGGCAATAACGTGTTGCTGGCGGACGCCGATGGTCACATCGCATGGACCTATACCGGTCGCATCCCCATCCGCCGGGGATTCGACGGTTCCGTCAGTGTGTCCTGGGCGGATGGCCGAGCCGGTTGGTCCGGATTCATCGCGCCGCATCAGATGCCGCGCATCGTGGATCCTCCCGCCGGCTTCCTCGTCAGCGCGAACCAACGCATGCTGGCGGAGGACTCTCCCTATCTCATCGGCCATGCATTCGCCGGTGGCTACCGGGCCTATCGTATTACGGAGCGGTTGCGCATGCTGCGGCCGGCCCGCGAACCGGATCTTCTGGCCCTTCAATTGGACACGACCACGGAGGTCTATGAATTTTACCGGGCGCTGGTGGAGCGGTTGCTGAGCCCGGACGTGCTGCGGGAGAAACCCCATCTGGCGGACGTCCATCGCGTTGTCCGTGCATGGAGTGGAAGGGCTGATGCGGACAGCACGGGGTTCGGGCTGTTGGTGGCCTTCAGAAAATCATTGGCGCAGTCGGTCTTCACGCCCTTTTTGGCTGTGTGCCGCGAGCAGGACGAGCGATTCGTCTACGACGGTGATCTGGACACCCCCTTGCGAGCCATTCTGGCGGCGCAGGCGCCGCCGCTCCTGCCTGATCCTGAACAGTACCGGGACTGGAATGCATTTCTTCTGCACGTCCTGGAACGACGAGTCGAGGAGTTGATGGCGGAACATGGCGCCCCGACCGTGGATGCATTGACCTGGGGATCCATGAACCGCGTGCAGATCACGCACCCGTTGGCCGAGGCGCTCCCGGGGCTGGGCCTGCTGTTGAACATGCCGCAGGAGGACGCTCCGGGCTGCAGTCAATGCGTGCGGGTCGTGAGCGGAAGCCTGGTGGCCAGCCAACGCATGGTCGTGTCTCCCGGTCGTCACGGAGATGGAATCCTCCATATGCCGGGCGGGCAGTCCGGGCACCCCTTGTCGCCGCACTATCGTGACCAGCATCCCTATTGGAGCCAAGGCCTTTCTTCACCGTTATTGGCGGGACCGGCGGTCCATCACCTCGTGCTGACTCCCGCCTCCGCGCAGGCCCTGCAATCGATGTAACCCTAACCCGAGGAGGAGACGCCATGGTACAGGACGAACGCGAAGACACGACGATCTACAAGGTAGTGGTGAATCATGAAGAGCAATATTCCATCTGGCCCTCCTATCGGGACAATCCCCTCGGGTGGACGGACGCGGGGAAAACCGGGCTCAAGGATGAGTGTCTGGAATACATCAAGGAGGTCTGGACGGACATGCGGCCGTTGAGTTTGCGGAAGTGGATGGCGGAGCAGGCGGACGATAAGACGGCCTCCTCATGCTGAGCGCCGCGCGAGCACAACCCTGGATCGTCACCTGCCGCGAAGCGGCGGGGCCTCGATTGGTCTGCATCCCGTACGCCGGCGGGGGACCGTCGGTGTTCCGTGGGTGGCCGCAGCATCTTCCGGAGGACATCGAACTCTGCGCCGTGCATTTGCCCGGCCGGGAGGCGCGCATGGGCGAGGCGCCGATCAGAGATCTCACACGGCTGGTCGGGGACCTCGCGGAGGTGATCGAGCCCTGTCTCGACAGGCCGCTCGCGTTCTTCGGGCACAGCATCGGCGCGCTGATTGCGTTCGAACTCGCGCGCGAAATCCGCCGCCGTTACGGAGCGACGCCGGTGCATCTCTTCGTGTCGGGCTGCCCCGCGCCGCACCTGCCCGATCCGGACCCGCTTCATGATCTACCGGAGGACGACTTTCTGGAGCGCATGCGCCGATTCAACGGAACTCCACGGGAGGTGCTGGAACATCCGGAAATGATGCAACTCATGCTCCCGGCGCTGCGAGCGGATTTTTCCTTGCGCGACACCTATGCGCATGCCGCGGAACATCCCTTGAGCTGTCCGATTTCCGCCCTGGGCGGAATGCGTGACGACTGCGTCGGCACGGAACAGATGGACCCATGGAGGGAGCATACCTCCGGAACATTTCAGTTGTGGTTGTTCCAAGGCGACCACTTCTTTCTGCGGACCGCTCAGGCCGCCGTGGTCGAATGCCTGGCTGCGGCATTGCGCCATCAAGGGAAGGAGGAGGGGATCGTCCTGCAGACAGGGACTCTGCCGCAGGCGGCGAACAGCGAAGGAGTGCGTCAACCGGGCTGAGGAGTATGAACGATGATCGGGAGGTGTGGACATGCACGATGAATCTCGCGCGGCCTTTGCCGCGACCGCGTCCTCTGATGCCGACAGCCAGGTGGAATCGCGTTTCTCGACGAGTTTCCTGGATTCAGGGCGCCGGCTGCCGTTGGTCCTGACGGCGACCGCGGGGCGTGAGATCGGTGCGTTTCTGCCGGCGGCTCATCGCGCCGCGGAGCGGTCCCTCCATATCCATGGCGGGCTGTTGTTCCGAGGGCTGCCGCTGGCGACCGCCTCCGATTTCGAGTTGTTCGTGAAGGCGTTCACCCCATCGATGATTGCCTATGAGTTCGGATCGACCCCGCGCTCTCAGGTACAGAACCAGGTCTATACGTCCACGGAGTATCCTCCCCATCAACATATCCCGTTGCACAATGAGCAAGCCTATACGACCGAATGGCCGATGAAGATCTGGTTCTACTGCGGACAGCCTGCCGCGGAGGGCGGCTGTACGCCCATTGCGGACAGCCGCGAGGTGTTCGCGAGGATTCCGGCCGCCATTCGGGAGCGGTTCATCCGGAAGCGGGTGATGTACGTGCGGAACTACGGCAACGGTCTCGATGTGCCCTGGCAGAAGGTGTTCAACACCGGGGATCCTGGTGCGGTGGAACGGTTCTGCCGGAAGAATCAGATTCTCTTCGAGTGGAAGGCGGATGGGGAACTCAGGACGAGGCAGATTGCGCAGGCGGCGGCCGTACATCCTCATACCCGTGAGCAGGTGTGGTTCAACCAGGCGCATTTGTTTCACGTGTCGAATCTGGAGCCAGCCGTTCGAGAGGCGCTGCTGGGCGCCGTAAGCGAGGAGGATCTTCCTCGCCATGCCTATTATGGAGACGGGACCGCGATCGAGACCGGCCTGTTGGATGAAATTCGGGAGGTCTATCGCGGCGCATGCGTCCAGTTCGCCTGGCGGCGAGGCGATGTCCTGATGCTGGACAACATGCTGGCGGCGCATGGTCGGACGTCCTTCACGGGCAAGCGGCAGATCCTGGTGGCGATGGCGGAATCGTCGGAGGCGTCGCAGGCATGCCGATGAATGACGAGAGCGCCGTCAACGAGACGCCATGCACCGGCGCGACGGAAGTCGACCAGTACGTCTTTCCGATGAGCTGTGCCCAACGCCGTTTGTGGTTTCTCTCGCAGCTGGAGCCTGAGAGCGCCGCCTACAACACGGCGATCGCCGTGCGGATGCGGGGATGTCTCGACCGGGAGGCTGTGGCGAGTGCGTTCAATGCCATGGTGCGCCGCCACGAAGTCCTGAGGACGACCTTTGCCACGCATGAGGGCGAGCCCGTCCAGATTATCGCCGCGGAGGGTGCGGTGGATCTCGACGTGGTGAGCCGGTCCGGCGATCGAGGCGGAATCGAGCAGGCTGTTACCGAAGAAGCGCGACGTCCGTTCGATCTGTCGCGTGGTCCGTTGATTCGCTTGTGCCTGCTCCCACTGCATGAAGACGATCATGTCCTGGTGGTCACGCTCCATCATATCGTCTGTGACGGATGGTCGGCGCAGATCCTGGCGCGGGAATTCGTCTCGTTGTATGGAGCCGCGATCACGGGGTCGACGTCGCCCTTGCCGCCGTTGCCGATCCAATATGC
The DNA here is from genome assembly GCA_963846575.1 of uncultured Nitrospiraceae bacterium. Taxonomy (GTDB): domain Bacteria; phylum Nitrospirota; class Nitrospiria; order Nitrospirales; family Nitrospiraceae; genus Nitrospira_A. The sequence continues at coordinate 1,224,610 of CAWJWJ010000002.1, forward strand.
GGACTATGGAGAATGGCAGCGTCAGTGGCTGCAAGGGGCGGTGCGGGAACGCCAACTGGCCTATTGGAAGCGACAGTTGAGCGGCGAGCTGCCGGTGCTGGAACTGCCCACGGACCGCCCGCGAGCGGCAGTCCAGGACTCGTCCGGCGGCCGGTCAGTCTTTACCGTCCCTCCCGGGCTTGCGAGGGAACTGTCGGCGCTGAGCCGACGGGAAGGCGTGACGTTGTTCATGACGCTGCTGGCGGCCTTCCAGGTATTCCTGCTCCGGTATACGGGTATCCACGATATCTGCGTCGGCACGCCGGTGGCATGCCGGACAAAGCGTGAGACGGAAGACCTGATCGGGTTTTTTGCCAATACGCTCGTCCTGCGCACCGACCTCTCGGAGAATCCGTCATTCCGGGAACTGCTCGCGCGGGTCCGGGAGGTGGTCCTTGGCGCTCAAGCGCATCAGGACCTTCCGTTCGAAGAACTGGTGGAGTTGTTGAAGCCCGCCCGCGCCTTGAGCCACCACCCGCTCTTTCAAGTCCTGTTCGTCCTACAGACGGCCTTGACTCAGGCCGTTCGGCTTCCACAGCTGTCCGTCGACGTGCAGGAGGTGGATGTCGCGGCAGCGAAGTTTGATCTCTCGCTCGACATGGCGGAATCGGAACAGGGGTTGGAAGGAGCGTTCGAATACAGCCGCGATCTGTTTGCGCCGTCCACTATCGAACGCATGACGGACCAGTGGCTGCGGCTGCTTGAAGGAGTCGTCGATGATCCGGAGACACGGCTGAATGAACTGCCGTTGATGTCAGAGGCGGACTACGACCGGAGCGTGGGGGAAATGGACGAGTGCGATTCCTCCGTCCCCGGCAGGGCCGGATTCGCAGAACTGTTCGAGGCGCAGGTCGAACAGAGTCCCGATGCCGTTGCGGTCGTCCGGCAGACTCACTCCATGACCTACCGTGAATTGAACGCCGCCGCCAATCAGGTGGCCCACGCCCTGACCGAAGCCGGAATAGGGGCAGATTCGATCGTGGCGGTGCTGGAGCCGCGCGGCATTCCCTTACTGACGATGATAGTGGGAATTCTCAAGGCGGGAGGCGTCTATCTGCCACTTGATCCAGCCCACCCTCCGGCCCGCTGGAGTCACCTCATCGAGCTGAGTCAGGCGAGAGTCGTCCTGACGGCGGAATCATACCGGGGAGAGCTGCTCGGTGCATGCACCGGGCTGTCGGAATCGGGCGGCACGCCGGTGCTGACGATGGACCGGATCCTCGCCGTGCGCCCCGCTCATGGCAACCCGCGTCGGCCGTCATCGCCGGATCAACTGGCCTACGTCATCTATACCTCGGGTTCCACCGGCCTGCCGAAAGGCGCCATGGTGACGCAGAGTGGGCTCATCAATCATCTGATGAGCAAGGTTGAGATCTTGGGATTGAACGCCGACACGGTGATCGCACAAACCGCCTCCTGCTGTTTCGACATTTCGGTCTGGCAATTTCTTGCCGCGCTGGTGAGCGGCGGCCGGACGTTGATCGTTCCCGATGACATTGCGCGCGATCCTGCGGCCCTGTTGTCCTGTCTCGAGCAAGGCGGGGTGACGGTGGCCGAAACCGTTCCCGTGCTGCTGCAGGGGATGCTGGATGCGCTGTCGAATTCCACCGTGCCCGGGTTGCATAGACTCGGATGGATGCTGCCGACGGGAGAGGCGCTTCCGCCGCAGCTCTGCCGTGCCTGGTTACAGCGGCTTCCGGATGTCCCCCTGATGAATGCCTATGGGCCGGCCGAATGCGCGGATGACGTGGCCATGGCTCCCATCATTTCGTCGCCCGCCCCCGAACAATTGTGGATGCCGATCGGCAGGCCTATCCGGAACGTCCGGCTCTATGTCGTCGACCAGTGGCTGGCGCCGGTGCCCGCGGGTGTTCCCGGAGAGCTCTGCGTCGGGGGCATCGCGGTGGGACGGGGGTATTTGCAGGATCCCGCGCGGACCGCCGTCTCGTTTGTGCCGGATCCGTTCGGCACCGTGGCCGGGGCTCGCCTCTATCGAACGGGTGATCGGGTCCGCCGGCGCGCCGACGGAAACCTGGAATTTCTCGGACGGTTCGATCACCAGGTCAAACTGCGGGGCGTGCGCATCGAGTTGGGCGAAATCGAGTCCCGCCTGCGCGACCTCCCGGACATTCGGGATGCCGTCGCGGTCCTGCGCGAGGATAGCCCGGGCCACAAACGGTTGACTGCCTATGTGGTGACGTCCGCGGCACAGGAGCATCAGACTGACCTCTGGCGGGCCGCCCTGTGCAAACATCTGCCCGATGCGATGGTGCCGGTTTGTTTCGTCATTCTGGAGGCGCTGCCCCGTACGGCCAACGGCAAGGTCGATCGTTCGGCCTTACCTGTCCCCGAACGGGAGAGCAGGCGCGGGTATGTCGCGCCGCGGACGGCCGAAGAACAGACCCTGGCCGGGATCTGGGCCGACCTGTTGGGCATCGACCGGGTCGGAGTCGAGGATAATTTTTTTGAACTCGGCGGAGATTCCATTCTCAGTCTGCAGGTAGTCCACCGGGCCAGACAGCAACAGATTCATCTGACTCCACGAGATCTTTTCCAATATCAAACGGTGGCGGAGCTGGCTGCCTGTGGATCCTCACGGCAGGACCGGGAGGAGGCGTCTCGAAAACCTGCCATGGTCGGCGAACTGGTTCAGGAGGACACCCTCGCCATAGCCCGGCGTACCTGTCCCGATCTGGAGGATCTGTATCCGCTGAGTCCATTGCAGCAGGGGCTTTTGTTTCACAGCCTCTACGCGCCGCAATCCGGCGTCTACATCGAACAGATGCATTGCCGATTGCGGGGAGCCCTGGATGGCTCCTCGTTCGCGCTGGCCTGGCGGCGTCTTCTGGACAGGCATGCGGTGCTTCGTACGAGATTCATGTGGCAGAACGTGACCTCGCCGGTGCAAATCGTACTGCCGTCGGCGGACCTCCCCTGGCTGGAACTGGATTGGCAGGACTGCCCCCGTCACGAGCAGGAGGTTCGCCTGCGAGAGTTGATCGAACATGACCGGCGGCTCGACTTCGATTGTGAACGTGCTCCGCTGATGCGTCTGGCACTGATCCACGTCGCAACGGACAAATATGAGGTCGTCTGGACCCACCATCACATCCTCATGGACGGTTGGTGTCTCCCGATCCTGTTGAAGGAGGTTCTGAACGACTATCACATGATCCGGTCCGGCGGACATCCGGCGCCGGTTCGTCCCTCGCCCTATCGGGATTATATCGCCTGGCTCCAGCGACCGGATCACAGCGGTTCGGAAACGTTCTGGCGGGCCACCCTCAAAGGATTTACCACTCCCAGCCGGTTGGCTGATGACACGCCTGCCGATGCCTCCCATGAACCACAGGACCAGGGGCTGTTCACCCTGACGATCACGCCGTCGGTCGCTGCCGCGATCCGTACCAGTGCCCGGCGATGCCATGTCACGGAAAACACCCTGGTGCAGGGAGCATGGGCGCTTCTGCTCAGCCGGTACAGGGGTGAGACGGACATCCTCTTCGGCACGACGACCTCCGGACGATCGGCCGATATCCCCGGCATCGAATCGATGGTCGGTCTCTTCATCAACACGCTGCCGCTTCGCCTGTCCGTGCCGCCGGATGCGGTCGTCGATCAATGGCTGAGAGGGATCCTGAAACGGAATAGCGAGTTGCGAGAGCATGAACAGAGTGCTCTCGCACAGGTTCAAGGATGGAGCGAGGTAGCTCGCGGACAAGCGCTGTTCGAGAGTCTGATCGTGTTCGACAATCACCCGACCGATGGCACGTTGGAAGAAGGTTCCTCCGGACTGGTCGTCGAGCAGACCACGCTGCGTGGACAAACGAACTATCCGTTGACGCTCAACGTATGGCCTGGAGCTGAACTGACCGTGGCCTTCTCGTATCAACGGCCACGGTTCCGGGCTGAGGTCATCACCAATATCGCACGTCACTTCGAGACGTTGTTGACGGCCCTGGTCGAAACGCCGCAGGCACGCCTGGCGGACCTTCCGTTGCTGGGGGCGGCCGAGCGGGCGCAGGTGGTGAAGGAGTGGAACCGCTCGGCGCGGGCCTATCCCACGGCGCGCCCGGTGCCGGCCCTGATCGCGGCGCAGGCGGAGGCGACCCCGACGGCCGTCGCCCTGCGGGCCGATGCCGGCGCGCTCACCTATGGCGAGTTGCTGGCGCGCTCGAACCAGGTCGCGCAGCTGCTGCGCCGGCAGGGGGTAGGGCCGGAGACCCTGGTCGGGATCGCGATGGAGCGTTCGCTGGATCTGGTGGTGGGGCTGCTGGGCATCCTGCAGGCGGGGGCCGCCTACGTGCCGCTCGATCCGGGTTATCCGCCCGAGCGGCTGGCCTACATGCTGGCCGACAGCCAGGTCAAGACCGTGCTGACGCACGAAGCCCTCCTGCCGCAGCTCGGCTTTGCCGGGCCGACCCTCTGCCTCGACCGCGACGCGGCACTCCTGGGCCGGCAGCCGACGACCGCGCCGTCGGGCCATCTCACTGACCGGCACCTGGCCTATACCATCTATACCTCCGGTTCGACCGGCCGGCCCAAAGGCGCCGGGAACACCCACGGCGGCCTGCGCAATCGGCTCCAGTGGATGCAGGAGGCCTATCCCCTGACCGCCGCCGACCGGGTGCTGCAAAAGACCCCGATCAGTTTCGACGTCTCCGTGTGGGAATTTTTCTGGCCGCTCATGGTGGGCGCAGAACTCGTGCTGGCCGCACCCGGCGAACACAAGGACCCCGCCGCCCTGATCACCCGCATCGTAAACCAGGGAGTGACCACACTGCATTTCGTGCCGCCGATGCTGCAGGCCTTCGTGGAGACGCCGGGCGTCGAGCGCTGCCGCTCGCTGCGGCGGATCATCTGTAGCGGCGAAGCCCTGCCGGCGTCCCTGCCGCCGCAGGTGGCCGGGCGGTTACCGGCCGCACGGCTGGAGAATCTCTACGGGCCGACGGAAGCGGCCATCGACGTGACCGCCTGGAGTTGTCCGCCGACGGAAGCCGTCCTGCCCGTGCCCATCGGACGGCCGATCGCTAACACGCAGATCTACGTACTCGACCACCAGGGCCATCCGTTGCCCGGTTGGGGTGCCGGGCGAACTCTACATCGGCGGGGCCGGGGTGGCGCGCGGGTACCACCGCCGGCCGGAGCTCACGGCCGCGCGGTTCGTGCCGGACCCGTTTGCGGAGACCCCCGGGCAGCGGCTCTACCGGACCGGCGATCGCGTGCGGTACCGGGCGGATGGCGCGATCGAGTATCTGGGGCGGCTGGATCACCAGGTGAAGATCCGGGGGTTCCGGATCGAGCTGGGGGAGATCGAGCAGACGCTCCGGCAGCAGGCGGGGATTCGCGAAGCCGTGGTGGTGGCGCGAAACGAGGGAGCGGGGACGAGCCGGCTCGTCGCCTATGTGACGCTGGAGTCCGGGGCGACCTGTGAGGCGGCCGCCTTGCGGCAGGCGCTGGGTCGCCGGTTGCCGGACTATATGGTGCCGGCAGTCATCGTGCCGCTCGCGCAGCTGCCGTTGAGCCCGAACGGCAAGGTGGACCGGCGGGCCTTGCCGGAGCCGGAGGCGGAGCGCCAGGCGCGGACGGTCTATGTCCCGCCGCAGACGGAAGTGGAAGAAACCCTGGCGGCCATCTGGGCGGCGGTGCTCGGGCTGCCGGAGGTCGGCCGCGACGACAACTTCTTCGAACTCGGCGGGGATTCGATCAACAGCCTGCAGATTCTGGCCAGGGCCCATCGAGCCGGCGTGACGCTGACGCCGAAACAGCTCTTCGACCATCCGACGATTGCGGCTGCCGCGGCTGTGGCGGTGGTCGCCGATGGCGATGCGCAGGGGGCGTCGACGGACGCGGCCGAAGCGTCCCGTCTGGCTGATGTCGAGTTGACGGACGAGGACATGGAGAACTTACTCGAAGAAATCGGATAGGGGAGACACGTGACCAGAACCGATCGGGACGGAACAGAAGCAACCAGAGAGGACGCGGCCAAGCACATCGAGGCGATCTACCCGCTGTCGCCGATGCAGGAAGGCATGCTGTTTCACACGTTGATGAATCCCGGGACGGGCATTTACCTCATGCAGAACCGTTACTACGTAGAGGGAGACGTGGATGCCGGCGTCTTTCGCCGGGCCTGGGCGCAGGTGATCGCGCGTCATTCCATCCTGCGTACGTCGTTCGTCTGGAAGAGCCAGAAACGGCCGCTGCAGGCCGTGCACAAGCAGGTCGAGGTGCCGCTCGAGGTGACGGATTGGCGCGGGACGGATCGAGCGGAGCAGATCAGCCGCCTGGATGCCCTGTTGCAGGCCGAGTTGGAGACCGGGTTCGATTTTGCCAAAGCCCCGTTGATGCGGTTGCGGCTCATCCGGCTGACCGACCATACCTATCAGTTCGTGCATAGTTTCCACCATATCCTGCTCGACGAATGGTGCATCTCGCCGCTGCTGATGGATTTCCTGGCCCATTACGAGGCCTGCGCCCATGGACGGGCCTGCGAGGCCGAGACGCCCCGGCCCTATCGAGACTACATCGCGTGGCTGCAGAAGCAGGATCTTGAGGCGGCGCAGGGGTTCTGGCGGGACTACCTCCGGGGATTTTCGACGCCCACCCCGCTGGCCTACGACCGGCTGCCCGAAGGCCTGGCGGATCAAAACGAAGACGCGGCGGATCAGTGCGTCCATGTCAGTGCCGAGACGACGGCGGCCCTCACCTCACTGGCCCAGCGCCATCGCCTGACGCCGAACACCTTCGTGCAGGGAGCCTGGGCCATTCTCCTGAGTTATTACAGCGGCGAGCCGGACGTGTTGTTCGGCGTGACCGTCGCCGGCCGGCCGCCGGATCTGCGGGGCGTCGAGTCGGTGCTCGGACTGTTCATCAACACGCTCCCGCTTCGCCTGACGGTGTCCCCGGAGCGTCAGGTCCTGCCCTGGCTGAAGGAGGTGCTGGCGGCCAATGTCCGGCTGCGGCAATTCGAGTACACGCCGCTCGTGCAGATTCAGCGCTCGAGCGAGGTCCCGCGCGGCGAGGCGCTGTTTCACAGCCTGTTCGTCTTCGAAAATGCGCCGGTTGATCCGGCCCTCTGCGAAGGCCGCATCCTGTTCCGCGCCGAAGAGGAACAGTATCGGGTTCATACCAACTATCCCATGACGGTGATGGGGTGGCCCGGAAAAGAACTGGGGTTGAAGCTCTCCTATGACCGCCGGCTCTTCGACTCCGGGACGGTCAGCCGGATGATCGGCCATCTGAAACGGGTGCTGGAGGGGATGGTGTTGCGGCCCGACGCCAGGATCGGGGAGTTGCCGCTGCTCGATCCAACTGAACGCACGTTGCTGCTGTCGACCAGGACCGACCAGGTGACGCCCGAGGCGGATGACCGGAGTTTCACGGTCCGCTTCGAAGAGCAGGTCCGGACAACGCCCGAGGCGGCTGCGGTGGCCTGTGGGGATCAAACCCTCAGTTATGCCGAATTGAATCGCCGGGCGAATCGCCTGGCCCATGCGCTCCGGTCGGCCGGCGTGGGACCGGAATCCATCGTCGCCCTGCTGGACGAACGTACTCCCGATCTCCTCACGATGATCCTGGGTGTGTTCAAAACGGGCGGCGCATACCTGCCGCTGGATCCCCGTTATCCTGTGTCGCGGCTCGCGCAGGTCCTCGCACTGAGCCGGGCGCCGGTGGTCGTCACCTCGGCCCGCTCTGTCGATCGGATGGCGCAGGCCCTGCCCGAGATGTCCGCCGCCGGACGTCCCCGCCTGCTGTCGTTGGAAGCGGTGTTGGCGGCACCGGGATCGGACGAAAATCTTCCGCCGCGCGGGGGACTGCGGCACCTCGCCTACGTCATCTACACCTCCGGCTCGACAGGGGTGCCGAAGGGGGCGATGGTCACGCAGGGCGGCATGCTCAACAACATGGCGAGCAAACATTCCTCCCTGCCGCTCGATGCGGACGACGTCATCGCACAAACGGCGTCGCAATGTTTCGATATTTCCGTCTGGCAATTCCTGACGGCGCTCCTCTGCGGAGCGCGCACGCACATCGTGCCCGACGAGATCGTCCGCGATCCTGTCCGGCTCCTGCCCCAATTGGAGGAGGCGGGGATCACGATCTTCGAAGCCGTGCCGGCGCTCCTGCAGGCGCTGCTGGACGAGGCCGGTGACGTCCCCCTGCCGCCCGCTCTCTCGCGGTTGCGCTGGGTGCTGCCCACCGGAGAGGCGTTGCCGCCGGCCCTCTGCCGCCGGTGGTTCGCGCGGTACCCGCAGATTCCCCTGATGAACGCCTATGGGCCGGCGGAATGCGCCGACGATGTCGCGGTGCACCCGATCCTGGCCGCTCCTCCGGACGATCTCCTGCCGATCCCGATCGGCCGCGCCATCCCCAATATCCGGCTCTATATCCTCAACAGGTGGATGGAGCCGGTTCCGGCCGGGGTCTCGGGAGAACTCTGCATCGGCGGCGTCGGGGTGGGGCGGGGTTACCTCGAGGATCCCGCGCGCACGGCCGGCTCGTTCGTCCCGGATCCCTTCGGGACGGAAGAAGGAGGGCGTCTCTATCGGACGGGTGATCTGGCGCGTTTCCGGCGCGACGGCACGATCGACTATCTCGGGCGCCTGGACCATCAGGTCAAGATCCGGGGATTCCGCATCGAACTGGGCGACATCGAAACCCATCTCAGCCGGCACCCCTCCGTGCGGGAGGCCGTGGTCCTGTTGCGGGAAGAGAAGGCAGGCGACCGGCGCCTGGTCGCCTATGTCGTCACCGGCGAATCAGACCCGCCGGATGCCGCCGCCTTGCGGCAGTCGCTGGAGGCGCAGCTTCCCGACTACATGGTGCCCTCCACGTTTCTGTTTCTCGACCGGCTGCCGCGTACTGCGAACGGAAAAGTCGACCGGCGGGCCCTGCCGCCACCGTGCGCCGACGATCATCTCGCGGCACGTTATGTCGCGCCCAGGTCGACCACGGAGGAATTGCTGGCCGGCATATGGTCGGACATACTCGCGGTGGAGCGGGTGGGGGTCCGGGATCATTTCTTCGAACTCGGAGGCCATTCGCTGCTGGCGACGCAGATCGTGTCGCGGATCCGCAGCGCCTTCCACGTCGAGCTGCCGCTCAGGACATTGTTCGAAGCACCCACGGTGGCGGAACTGGCCGAGGCCGTGGACGAGAGGCGGGTGCAGGAGGCCGGTCCGCAAGCTCCCCCGCTGGTTCCTCTCCCCAAAGACGGACCGCAGCCGCTGTCGTTCGCGCAGCAACGGCTGTGGTTTCTGGCGCAACTCGAACCGGACAGCTGGTTCTACAACCTTTCCTTCGGCATTCGGCTCGCTGGTTCGCTCGACGTCGAGTCATTGCGGGCGAGTTTTGATGCAGTGGCCCGTCGCCACGCGATCCTCCGTACGGTGCTCAGTACGATCGACGGGAGGCCGTCGCAAGTCATCGCAGAGGCCATCCCGCTTCCCTTCGAGCGCATCAAGGTTGCACCGCCTAATGATGGCGACGTGGAACAGGAGATCCGGCGACTGGCGGACGCAGAAGCCAAGTATGTGTTTTCGATCGAGGGCGGGCTTTTATGGCGGGCCCGGTTGTTCGAGGTGACCGGGCGGGATCATGTCCTGATGGTGACGCTGCACCATCTCATCGCCGACGGATGGTCGCTGAATCTGCTCCTCACCGACATGTTGTCCTGCTACAGGGCGTTCCGGGCCGGCCGGCCGTCTCCGCTTACGGCACCACGGATCCAGTACGTGGATTACGCCCTATGGCAGCGCGGGTGGCTGTCTGGAGAGGTCTTGGGGCGGCAGCTCGAGTATTGGAAGAAGACCCTCGCCGGCGCCCCCGCCGTCCTGCCAGTACACACCGACGCTCCTCGTCCCGCGAAGCAGACCTTTCGAGGGGCGCGTCATGTCATCACGGTTTCACACGCGCTAACGACCGCCCTGCAAGGCATTGCGCGGCGGAGAGGGGCGACGTTCTTCATGACCCTGTTGGCGGCCTTTCAGGTGTTGTTGCATCGGTATAGCGGAGAAACGGATCTCTCCATCGGGACACCGGTCGCGAATCGGACGACCCTCGATACGGAAACGATCCTCGGCTGTTTCGTCAACACGCTCGTGCTTCGGACCGATGTCGCGGGCGATCCCCCCTTCATTGATCTGCTGGACCGCGTCCGTGAAGTCGTGTTGGGAGCGCAGAGTCATCAGGACCTACCGTTCGAACATGTCGTTGAGGCGTTGCGGCCCGTCCGCGATATGAGCCATGCGCCGTTATTTCAGGTGATGTTCGCGCTGCAGACGCTGGATTCTCGGATGGTGGAGATCCCCGGTCTGACCATCGACATGCTCGACATCGATCCGGGCAGCGCCAAGTTTGATCTGTCGTTGGAGATGACGCTCGAACCGGAGGGGCTGACGGGGTTTTTCGAATACAACGTGGATTTGTTCCAACCCTCGACAATCCAACGGATGGCCGGCCACTTTCAATCCCTCCTGGAGGCGGTCGCGGCGCAGCCTGACGCGCGGCTGGCTGCGCTGCCGTTGATGAGTGAGGGGGAGCGGGAGGAAGTTGTCAGAGGGTGGAACCGGACGGGGCGGACCTACCAGTCGGAGCGGACCCTGCCTGAACTCATCGCGGCCCAGGCGCAGGCGACGCCGACGGCCCTGGCCGTGCGCGCCGACGGCGGCACGTTGACCTACGGTGCGTTGCTCTCTCGGGCCAACCAGGTGGCACAGGCGTTGCGGCGGCGGGGTGTCGGACCCGAGACGCTCGTGGGGATTGCGATGGAGCGGTCGCTGGATCTGGTGATCGGCCTGCTGGGCATCCTGCAGGCGGGTGCTGCCTATGTTCCGCTCGATCCTGATTATCCGGATGACCGGCTCGCCTTCATGCTGGCGGACAGTCAGGTGGCGGCCCTGCTGACCCACGAGGCGCTGGCAGCCCGGTTGAGGTTTGACGGTGACACCCTCTGCCTGGATCGCGACGCGGAGAGCCTGGCTCAGGAGCCGGCCGCCGCGCCGCCGGGCCGGTTCACCGGCCAGCAGCTGGCCTATACGATCTACACGTCCGGCTCGACCGGCCGGCCCAAAGGCTCCGGCAATACCCACGGCGGGTTGCGAAACCGGTTGCAGTGGATGCAGGAAGCCTTTCCGCTGACCGCCGCCGACCGCGTGCTCCAGAAGACTCCCATCAGTTTCGACGTGTCCGTGTGGGAGTTCTTCTGGCCACTCTCGGTCGGCGCCGAACTCGTGCTCGCCGCGCCCGGCGAACACAAGAGTCCGTCGGATTTAGTCGCCCGCATCATCGAGCAGGGTGTGACCACGCTGCACTTCGTCCCGCCAATGCTCCAGGCCTTTCTCGACAGCCCCGGCGTCGAGCACTGCCGCTCGCTCCGGCATCTCATCTGTAGTGGCGAGGTCCTGCCGGCCACGTTGCCTCCCCGGGTTGCGGCCCAGCTGCCGGCCGTTCAACTCCACAATCTCTACGGGCCCACCGAAGCGGCCATCGACGTGACCGCCTGGACCTGTCCGCCGGCGGCCGACACGATGCCCGTGCCCATCGGCCGCCCGATCGCCAATACCCAGATCTATGTGCTCGACCCGCAGGGGCAGCCGGTGCCGGTTGGAATTCCGGGCGAACTCTACATCGGCGGGGTCGGAGTGTCGCGAGGCTACCACGGCCGCGCCGCCCTCACCGCCGAGCGGTTCGTGCCCGATCCGTTCAGTGCCCGGCCGGGGCAGCGGCTCTATCGAAGCGGCGACCTCGTCCGGTACCGGGCCGGCGGGGTGATCGACTATCTTGGGCGGCTTGACCATCAGGTCAAGATCCGCGGGTTCCGGATCGAACCCGGCGAGATCGAACACAGGCTCCGCCAGCAGCCGGGAATCCGCGAGGCGGTCGTGCTCGCGCGAGCCGACGCGTCCGGGATGAAGAGGCTCGTGGCCTATGTGTCCCCGGTCGAGGACGCGCTGGTGAGCGTCGAGACGATCCGTGGACATCTCAAACATTCCTTGCCCGACTTCATGGTGCCCGCGGCCATCGTGGTGCTGTCGACCTGGCCTTTGACGGTGAACGGGAAACTGGATCGCAGCGCACTGCCCGATCCTGACCTGAGGGAGCAGGCGAGCCCCTATACCGCTCCTCGCACGGAAACCGAGGAAACACTGACCCGAATCTGGGGCGAGGTGTTGGGGGTGACGGATGTGGGTGTGCACGACGATTTTTTCGCTCTGGGCGGGCATTCGCTGTTAGCAACCCGGTTGATCTCCCGCGTGCGCGACACCTGCCGGGTCAATATCGATCTGGCCAGCTTGTTTTCTGCCTCGACGGTGGCCCAGTTGGCGGTGCTTGTTGATGCCGCCGACAAGACGCTCAGCCCTGCCGACCTCACGTGGATGTCAGGTCTGTTGGATGAACTTGAAGAAAGGAACAGCTGACGTGGGTGGATTGTCTCGACGTAGCGCACCGCCTGACATGATCCATATCGCCAAGCGGCTGGCGGCTCTGCCGCCGGACAAGAAGATCACCTTTGAGGCCGCCTTGCGTGAGAAGGGGATAGACCGCTGGGATCTCCCGATCGTGTCTCAACCGAAGACGCTACGGCCGGTTCCGCTGTCCTATGCGCAGCAGAGACTGTGGTTTCTGGAACAGCTCGAGCCAGGGAAATCCCTCTATAACCTGTTTTTCGCACTCCGGCTCACGGGCCCCCTGGATCTCCGGGTATTGGAGCAGGCGATCAACGCGATCATTCATCGGCACGACATTTTGCGCACCAACGTTGTGAGCGCGGACGGTGAGGGCGCACAGGTGGTGCAGCCGTTCGAGCCTGTTCCTGTGCCGTTCGAGGACCTGACGTCTGCGGACCCGGCAACAAGACCATCGCGGCTTCGTGATCTGGCCAAAGAGGAAGCCGAAACGGCGTTTGATCTGGCCCGGGACCGTCTTTTCAGAGTCCGAATCGTGGCATGCAGTCCATCGGAACACGTGCTCATGTTGACCGTGCACCATCTTATTTTTGATGCCTGGTCGCAGGCGCTGATCACAGACGAATTGGGATATTTCTACGAGGTCCTTCGTGCCGGATCAGCAACTGCACTGGACCCGCTTCCGATTCAATATGCCGACTTCGCCTTATGGCAACGCGAGTGGATGGAAAGTGAACATGTTGAGGTCGAACGTGCCTATTGGATGCAGCAGTTGCAAGATCCGCCGGTCCTCATGCTCCCGTGTGATCACCCACGGCCTGCGAAACCCACGTTTGAAGGCGGCCATGCGACACTCACCCTATCCCCAACCCTCACACGAAAGATTTATGCGCTCTGTCGCCAGCGCGGGGCCACGCTGTACATGGTCATGCTGGCAACGTTCAAGGTCCTGCTCGCCCGGTACAGCGGGCAAGACGACATTTGCGTTGGAACGTCCATCGCGAACCGGCCGCGGCCGGAGACAGCCCACCTGATCGGGTTTCTCGTCAACACGCTTGTCATGCGCACCAGATTGACGGGGGATCCGGCCTTTCTGGATTGTGTGGACCGTGTGAAAGAGGTGGCGTCGCAAGCCTATGTGCACCAGAACATGCCCTTCGAAATGCTGGTCGATCTCTTGGGTCTGAAACGGAATCCGGTCTACTCGCCGTTATTTCAAGTGTTCTTTGTGCTGGAACACGTGCCGGACCGGGGACACATGAACCTGGCCGGCGTGACGGTGGAGCCACTGGATGTCGAGCAGGGCATGGCCCGATTCGATGTGACCTTACGCATTGCCGAAACCGAGGCGCACGACACATTGCACTGCGACCTTGAGTACAGCACGGATCTTTTCACGCGGTCGACGATCGTCCGCATGCTGCAGCGGTATGAGATCCTGCTGGAGGCGTTCACTGAAGATCCTCAGGCCCGCCTCTCGGAAGTGTCCCTCCTCAGCGAGGTCGAGAGGCAACAGCTGTTGCCCGGGGGGATACTGTCCGACGACCTCGGATCCTCGCGTCATTGCATCCATCAGTTGGTCGAGGCACAGGCTCTGCGAAACCCCGATGGTGCCGCCGTGATCTCTGACGATCTGGTGCTGACGTACGGTGAACTGGACCGGCGTGCGGCTCACTTGGCGGGTTATCTGCAGACGTTGGGAGTAGGTCCCGAGGCGCGGGTCGCTCTCTGCCTCGAACGATCGGCTGACATGATCATCGGGCTCCTGGGTGTGTTGAAGGCCGGCGGTGTCTATGTGCCGTGCGATCCGGCATTTCCCGATGCGCGCATCGCGTACATGCTGGCGGATAGCGGGGCTCGAGTGGTGCTCACTCGCGAGCAATGGACGGATCGTTTTAGCAGGCTGGAAGCTCAGGCTATCGCTCTCGATCGTGAATGGCCGGCGATCGAAGCGCAGGCATCTGAATCCGTCGCCCGCATGGTTCGTCCGCAGAACCTTGCCTATATCATCTATACCTCCGGTTCGACCGGCCGCCCGAAGGGCGTCGCGGTCGAACACCGACAATTGGCCTGCTATGTTGCCGCGCTATTGGAACGGGTGCCGTTGAGCGCCGACGCCAGTTTTGCCGCGATTTCAACGGTTGCCGCTGATCTCGGCCATACCTCGATCTTCGGAGCGCTCTGTTCAGGACGTCCCCTCCACATCATTTCAGAGGAGAGGGGGTTCGATCCGCACGCGGTGGCCGACTATCTCTCGACCCATCAAGTCGAAGTGCTGAAGATTGTTCCGGGCCACTTGTCCGCGCTCCTGGAGGTCATGAGGCCAGAACGGGTGCTGCCACGCCATTGCCTCATCCTCGGCGGCGAAGCCCTGAGGCCGGCTTTGGCCGGGAGGATTCGAGCCCTGGCCCCCGCCTGCACCATCGTCAATCACTACGGGCCGACCGAGGCGACCGTGGGAGCCCTGACGCACCGGGTGACCGATAATGATGCGATGGGGACGACCATTCCCGTAGGACGGCCGCTGTCGAACGTCGAGGCCTATATTCTCGACCCATGGCACCAGCCGGCGCCGGTTGGTGTCCCGGGCGAACTCTACCTGGGCGGAAGCGGGCTGGCGAGAGGGTATCTGGGACGTCCGGATCTGACTGCCGAGCGCTTTATTCCCAACTCCTTCAGTGAGCAGCCGGGGAGCCGATTGTACCGAACGGGTGATCGGGCACGGTACCGGTTGGACGGAACGATCGAATTCCTGGGACGGCTCGACAATCAAGTCAAGGTGCGCGGGTATCGCATCGAGCCGGGAGAAATCGAAGCCCAGCTGCGGCGCGACATCAGTATCAAGGATGCGGTGGTGGTCGTGCGTGACCGGGCCGATGAGGCGAAGGAACTGATTGCCTATGTGGTAGGGATGGACGGGGTGGACCCCGCAGCCCTGCGGTCCCGATTGGCCGGTCAATTGCCGGACTACATGATCCCCCATGCGTTCGTGACTCTCCCGGCGTTCCCACTGACGACGAATGGAAAGGTCGATCGGGCGGCGCTTCCGGATCATACGGGACAGCACGTCCTGCGAAAGTCGGAGCATGGTGCGCCCCGTAATCCGACTGAGGAGCGCTTGGCCGAGATCTGGCGAGAGGTGCTCCATGCGGACGAAGTCGGAAGAGACGATAATTTTTTTGACCTTGGCGGCGATTCCATCTTGAGCCTGCAGATCATTGCGCGGGCACGCAAACGAGACATCCTGCTGACGCCGAAACAGCTCTTCGAGCACCAGACCATTGCCTTGCTGGCCGCTCTGCCGGGAATACACACACTTGATTCGCAACCGTCCCTGGCCTCAGCCGATCACGGGCGGCGAGCGCCCCTCTCCTATGCCCAGCAGCGACTGTGGTTTCTCTGGGAGATGGACCCGACGAATGCCGCCTACAATGTGTGGCATGCGGTGCGGTTGAAGGGAACCCTCAAGGTGGAGCGACTGCGGCGCACCTTCGATGCGATCGTGTCCCGCCATGCAACCTTACGAACGACCTTCGGCACGGACGGCGGGCAGCCGTATCAAGTCATCCATCCCGCGGAGCCCGTCGATATGGTCGTGACGGATCTCACCGATGGTCCCCCGGCCGAGCGAGAACAGCAGGCCAGGGCGATGGTCGAGGATGAAGGGCGGAAACCGTTCGATCTCAAACGCGGCCCCCTGCTCCGGGTCACCGTCCTGAAACTCGATGAGGGCGATCATCTTCTCACGGTCGCGATGCACCACATCGTCTCGGACGGTTGGTCGATGAATATCATCATGGAGGAGTTTGCCTCTCTCTACGAAGCCTACGGCTCCGGTCGTGAGCCGGCCTTGCCTCCCCTGCGTATTCACTATGTGGATTTTGCGGTCTGGCAGCGACGGTGGCTGGAAGCAGGGGAATTGGACCGGCAGCTGCAATATTGGAAAGGTCGGCTTGGAACGGAACATCCTCCGATGCCGTTGCCCGCCGATCGTCCGAGGCCGGCGGTGCAGCGCTATGAGGGCGCAAGTTCCCAGTTTGAAATCGAACCAGACCTCACGAGCCGGCTGAAGGCATTGGCCAAATCACAGGAGGCCACCCTGTCCATGCTGTTGCTCACGGCCTTCAACATTCTCTTGTACCGTTACACGGGCGAGGTCGACGTACGCATAGGGATGCCGGTGACCAACCGGACTCGGGTCGAGTCGGAGGGATTGATCGGCTGCTTCGTGAATACGCTGGTGATACGGACCAATCTATCGGGCAATCTGACTGTCGCCGAATTCCTGCAGCGGGTCAAAGCGGAGGTTCTGGAGGCGCAATCCCACCAGGATCTGCCGTTCGAGCGATTGGTCGAGGCGCTGAACCCGCAGAGAAGTCTCGCCAGTCATCCGCTCGTTCAGGTGGTCTACAACCATCAATGGCGGAAGTACGACGTGCTGCAGACGTTGACCGATCTGAGCATCGAGAGCCTTCCCTATGAGGGCGACCGCACTCAGTTTGATCTCGTGCTGGATACGGAAGAGACGGCGGGACAGGTGTTCGCGTCGCTGACATACAGTACGGCCCTCTTCGAGCGCAACACCATAGAGCGTGTGGCAAGACACTGGATCACCTTGCTGGAGGGAATGGCGGAGAACCCGTGCGAGCGGATTGATCGGGTGTCGATCCTCACGAGAGAAGAGTCCGCTCATGTGATGCAGGAGTGGTCCGCACCATCCTGTGACCTGTCCGGTGCGCCATGTCACCAATTGATCGAGGCGCAAGCCGCTTCTCAGCCCGATCGCCCGGCGGTGGTCTTTGAGGAGACGGTGCTCACGTACGGTGAGCTCAATGCCCGGGCCAATCAACTCGCGCACCTCTTGCTCCGTCACGCTGTCGGTCCGGATGTGCTGGTGGGCATCTGCCTGGAGCGTTCGCAGGATCTGCCGGTGGCCATGCTGGCGGTCTGGAAGGCGGGCGGGGCATACGTGCCACTCGATCCCTCGTATCCAAGAGAACGACTGGCCTACATGCTCGACGATGCACGCATGCCGGTGGTGCTGACCCAAGAGAAACTACGCGACGCCGTGGCCAGACCGGGCGTGCACCCGGTCTGCCTGGACGATCCGGAGCAATGGGCGTCGGAATCACGGAGCAACCCTGCCGCCCGGCGAAGTTCTAACGCCCTGGCCTATGTCATCTACACCTCGGGATCGACCGGCCGGCCCAAGGGGGTCATGATCCGGCACTCGAGCCTGGTGAATTTCCTGCTGAGCATGCAGGCGACGTTACGTCTGACTGCCGACGAGGTGGTGGCGGCCACGACGTCGGTCTCCTTCGACATCGCCGTGCTGGAACTCTTCCTGCCTCTATTGGCCGGGGCCAGGACGGTCGTGCTCAGTCGAGAGGTGATCGTCGATGGAGAGCGGCTGTCTCAAGAACTGGTCCGGGCCGGTGCGACGCTCATGCAGGCGACCCCGTCGGGTTGGCGCATGTTGCTCAACGCGGGGAGCAGCCCCCGGCTGCGCGTGCTCTGCGGCGGGGAGGCATTCCCGCGGGAGTTGGCCCGGGAGTTCCTGGCGAATGATCTCGAGACGTGGAATCTCTACGGCCCGACGGAAACGACCGTGTGGTCGATGATGACCCCTGTGACCGGGGCGGGGGAGGCGGTACCCCTCGGCCGCCCGATCGCCAACACCCAAATCTATCTCCTCGATGCTGCCTTGAACGTGGTTCCGGTCGGGGTGCCCGGGGAGCTCTATATCGGCGGGGACGGGTTGGCGCGAGGCTATTGGCAGCGGCCGGACCTGACCGCGGAGAGATTCGTGCCCGACCCCTTCGGGCGCGAACCGGGCGGCCGGCTCTATCGAACGGGCGATCAGGCACGGTATCGATCGGATGGGACGGTGGACTTTCTCGGGCGTGTGGATCACCAGGTCAAACTCCGTGGCCATCGCATTGAATTGGGAGAGATCGAGTCCTGTCTGAACAGCCATCCGCAGGTGGAGCAGAGTATCGTCCTGGCGCGGCGGGACGATGAGGACACTCGCCTGGTCGCCTATGTGCAACCGGCGCCGGGCTCACCTGTGTCGGAACAGCATCTGAGGACGCTGCTGCAGGCCCATCTGCCCGGGTACATGGTTCCCTCGATCTTCGTGTTCCTGGAGGCATTCCCCCTTACCCCGAACGGGAAAGTCGATCGGAAGGCCCTGCCGCCTCCCGGTCGTGCCCGAGCCGTCGATCGACAGGCCGCACCGCAGGGCGCGGTGGAAGACATGTTGGCGGGGATCTGGGAGGAGGCCCTCGGGGTGACGCCGATCGGTCGCCATGACAACTTCTTCGACCTCGGCGGCCATTCGATGGTTGCCACGCAGGTCATCTCCCGGATCAGGACGGCATTGCAGGTCGAACTCCCCTTGCGTCGCTTGTTCGATGCTCCGACGCTCGCGGGGTTGGCGGCCGCCGTGGAGAGCGCTCAGGCAGCCGCCTCGGGAACACACCTCCCGCCGCTCGTCCGGTGCGATCGCGGAAGCCCTGCCCCATTGTCGTTTGCCCAACAGCGCCTGTGGTTTCTCTGGCAAATGGAACCGGCGAGCCCCCTCTATAACATGGCCATGGCCCTCCGGTTGACCGGTACCCTCGATGTGCCGGCCCTGCAACAGAGCCTCGATCAGCTGGTGCGCCGTCACGAGTCGTTGCGCACGATCTTCGTCATGGTCGGGAGCGAGCCACGGCAACTCATCATGCCTGAACTCGCGCTCCCGATTCAGACGGTCGATCTCCGCCACGTTCCGATCGACGATCGAGCCGGCCGGGTTCAATGCCTGGCTGAGGAGGCGACCAGACAACCCTTCGACCTGACGACCGGTCCGCTGCTCCGGTTGTCGCTGTTACGGGTCGGCGAAGAGGAGCATGTGCTGCTGTTCACCCTGCATCACATCGTCTCGGACGGCTGGTCGATGAACATCCTCATTCGAGAGATCACCCGCTCTTATCGCGGGTTCTTTGCCGGCGACCGGCCGTCGCTACCGCCGTTACCGATTCAATATGCGGATTATGCGTTGTGGCAGCGGCAGTGGCTTCAGGGCGCCATTCTGGAGAACCAACTCGGCTACTGGACGCAGCAATTGAAAAACAGCCCAGTGCTGTCCCTGCCCACGGATCGCCCGCGTCCGGCGGTGCAAACTTATTCCGGCGCGACCTGTGGCGTCGCGCTATCGTCAGCAGTGACAGAACCGTTGAAGGCATTCAGCCGTCGGCATGGGGTCACGCTGTTCATGACCCTGCTGGCCGGGTTGAAGGTCCTGCTCAAGTATGAAACGGGCCAGCATGACATCGTGGTCGGGACGGATGTCGCCAATCGTCATATCGGGGAGACAGAGAATATCGTCGGTTTTTTTGTCAACCAACTCGTGCTGCGCACGTCGGTCGATGAGGAGTTGACGTTTCCTGCATTGGTTGACCGCGTTCGAGACGTCACCTTGGCGGGGCATGCTCACCAGGACGTGCCGTTCGACCTTGTGGTGGCGGCAGTGCAGCCCAAGCGCGATCTGTCGTACCCGCCGTTATTCCAGGTCAAGCTCGTCTTGCAAAACATGGCGCCACCACCGGTCGACCCGGCCGGGCTGCAGCTGAGTCAGCTTGAGGTCGAGAAGCAAACCTCGGAACTGGATCTGGTGCTCACGCTCGAGGAGTCTTCCGACGGACTCAGCGGATGGTGGGAGTACAACACCGATCTGTTCGACCGCGCGCGCATCGAGCGGCTGGCCGGACATTTCACGCTCCTTGCGGAGCGGATCGCCGCCGGATCCGACCTCTCCCTGAAAGCGCTTGAGGAGAGGTTGGCTGAATCAGACAGCCGGGAGCAGAGCCGGAAACACGAACAGCGTCATGAGGCGAATCACCTGAGATTGAAACACATCAAACGCAAAGCCGTCGATCCATCTCCCTATGACAGAGCGAGGTTCACCGATGACAGACGTGACGCGACAGAGCCACGACATCAGAACGTTCACAAGAGCTGATCGGAAGGCGATCAGCCTCTCTCAGGAAGATCTTGTCACGGCCACACCTCTCATGCCCGGACAGGTGGTGCCGCTGCTGATCCAACCATCGGTGAAGGGGGTCAGTCTGCTGGCCTGGGCCGGGCAGAACCGGGATCGGATCCAGGAACTGGTGCTTCGGCATGGCGCAATATTATTCCGGAACTTCAACCTCGCGGGCGTCGCTGAGTTCGAGCAATGCGTCAAGGCGGTCTCCGGCGGGGCCCTCGAATATAAGTTCCGCGCCTCGCCGCGGACGCAGGTGGGGAAGAATATTTATACGGCTACCGACTATCCGGCCGACCAGAGCATCTTCCCTCACAATGAACATGCCTTTTCCGCGATGTTTCCCCTGCAGCTGTACTTCTACTGCGCCGTGGCGGCGCCGGAGGGCGGGGAGACACCGATAGGCGACACGCGCGCGCTGCTCCGCGGACTGGATCCCCGCATCAAGGAGCGATTCCTGCGAAGGAAGATCATGTACGTACGAAATTATGGCGACGGGTTTGGGCTCCCCTGGCAAACCGTCTTCCAGACGGAGGACAGAGGGGATGTCGAAACCTACTGTCGCAATATCGGCATCGAGGTGGAGTGGAAGTCCGGGAATCGACTGCGGACCCGCCAGGTCGGCCCGGCGATCATGCGCCATCCGCGCACGCAGGAGCCGCTGTGGTTCAACCACGGCACGTTCTTCCATGTCTCGACATTGGAACCGGCAATCCGCGAGGCGCTGCTGAAAGAATTTGCCGAGGAGGATCTTCCGCAGAATACCTATTACGGAGATGGCACTTCGATCGAGCCGGACGTGCTCGAGCATCTGCGTGCCCTCTATCAGCAGGCCATGGTCCTGTTTCCCTGGCAGCAGGGGGACGTGGTGTTTCTCGACAACATGCTGGCCCTCCATGCCCGCAGGCCTTTTGCCGGACCCCGGAAGGTCCTGGTGGCCATGGCCGAAGCCTGCCGGAGTGCCGATCTTGAAGTAAGTCTAAAGGAGGAACTGTCATGTCCGGATCCGAAACCGTGAAGCATACAGTCCAGGGCTATCGCCTGTCGCCCACACAGGAACGGCTATGGCTTCTGGAACGGAGCAGCCCACAGGCGCGCCTTGAGGGCCATTGCATCGTCGCGGTCACGGGGCCCCTGGATCCGGGGGTGTTGAGAACCGCTGTCCGGCAGGTCGTTCAACGCCATGAGATTCTCCGGACGACCCTCCGGAGCATTCCCGGCATGATGTTTCCCGTGCAGGTCATTGCCGACGAAAATGTCCTCGCCTATGAGGAGCAGGACCTGACCGCGAACCGGACGCGAGAGCGGGACGCCGTGATCGGCCCGCTCCGGCCGGCCACCTGCGACGACCGGCCGGATGCGGCGGGTACGCCGGTGGTGCGCATCATCGTCAAGAGAATCGAGGCGGCCAGGCATGAAGTGCAGATCAGCCTGCCGGCATGTTGTGCCGACGGAATCACCTTGAAGAACCTGGTGCGCGAAATCAGTTCAGCGTACCGGTCTCGTCTCCGGGCTGAAGCGGTAGAGATGGACGAGCCGCTGCAGTATGCCGATGTGGCCGAGTGGCAGCAGGCGCTACTGGAGGATGAGGCCGGGGCTGCCGGACGGGACTATTGGCGCAAGCAGGCCGGGCCGATTGCTGCCTGGCTCGAAACCCGGCTGCCTGGCGAGCATCCGGCGGCCGAGAGGACGGTATTTACTCCACGAGAGGTCCCTGTTCCCGTCTCCCGGGAGTCGGTTGAACGCCTGGATGATCTGGCCGCACGGCAGGGCATCTCCGGTTCGAGCTGTTTGCTGGCCTGCTGGGGCATCCTGCTCCAGCGTCACATCGGACAGGCGGACGTTCTCATCGGTGTGGCGAGTGACGGCCGACCGCACGGGGAGATGCAGGACGCTTGCGGCGCCTTCGCGAAGTACCTGCCGCTCCATCACGCTTCCGAACCAGGCACGCAATTTGATGCGTATGCGCAGACTCTGCAACGACGGTGGCTCGAGCTTGACGAATGGCAGGAGTATTTCAGCTGGAAGGATGTCCAGGACCTGGTGGATCCCGCTCACGATCCCTTCTTCCCCTTCTGTTTCGACTACGGCGACCTGGCGTCGTCCTGCTCCGGCGACGAGGGTCTCTCGTTCAGGGTCGAGCAGAGCCATGCCTATATCGATCGCTTCAAAATACGTTTCCGGTGCGCGCGAAAGGGCGACGTGATCGAGGCAGCTTTGCATTATGATGCCGGGCTTTATCAGGAGCCCATGATCGCCTGCCTGGCAGGACAGTTGGCCACGTTGCTGGATCATGCCGCGCGGCACCCGGAAAAGGCCGTCGACGATCTGGAGATGGTGAGCGAGGCGGAGCGTCATCGCGTGCTCGAGATTTTCAGCCGGGAAGGCGTCGGGGCGGGCGGCGACGACCGTTGCCTGCATCACCTGTTCGAGGCGCAGGTTGAGCGGACACCGGAGCGCATCGCCCTTCTCCATGAGGGCCGGTCAGTGACCTATCGCGACCTGGATCGGCGGGCCAATCAAGTTGCGCGCTATCTGACCAGCCGGGGAGTCGGCGCGGGAACCATGGTCGGACTCTGCATGGAACGCTCGCCCGACCTGATCGTGGGGATCGTGGGTATTCTGAAGGCGGGCGGCGCCTATGTCCCGATCGATTCGGCCTATCCCAAGGAGCGCATCGTCTATCTCCTCCAGGATTCCCGGGCAGCTCTGGTTCTGACTCAGGCAAGGTTTCAGGAAGGGCTGACCGAACTCGGCGCTGTCGTCCTGAGCCTGGATGGAGAACGCGAGACCATCGAGGAACACAGCGGGACGACTCCCTCGATTCCTTTCACTGCGGCCGGCGCGGCCTACATGATCTATACGTCCGGTTCGACGGGGAAACCGAAAGGCGTGCCGGTGAGCCACCGGAACGCGGTGCACTCCACGCGCGCGCGGCTCGGCTATTACGACGGTGCCGTCTCCTGTTTCCTGCTGCTGTCTTCCGTGGCATTCGACAGTTCCGTCGCCGGCATTTTTTGGACTTTGAGCGGAGGCGGCACGTTGTGTCTCCCCGGGGAGGGAGTACAAAAAGCTCCCGTCGAACTCGGCGTCCTTATCGAACGGGAACAGGTGACGCATGTGCTGTGCCTTCCCTCTCTATATTCATCGTTACTGGGGGAGGTGCCGGTACACCAACTGCGCTCGCTCCGGACGGTCATCGTGGCCGGCGAAAGCTGCCACCGCGATTTGGTGGCGCGGCACCATGCTCATCTGCCGGGGACGCAGCTCTGTAACGAATACGGCCCGACGGAAGGGACGGTCTGGAGTAGCGTGTACCAGTGCCGGCAGCCGGAAGGGAATACGACCGTGCCGATCGGCCGGCCGATTGCCGGAGTAAGCATCTATCTCCTGGATCATGGCTTGAGACCGGTTCCCATCGGGATTCCCGGCGAATTGTGTATTGCCGGAGCAGGCCTGGCCTCGGGGTACCATAACCGGCCGGCCCTGACCGCGCAGAAATTCATCCCCGACCCCTTCGGATCGGCTGCCGGAAGCCGTCTGTACCGGACCGGTGATCTGGCACGCTACCGGCCGGATGGAAACATTGAGTTTATCGGACGCCGCGATCAGCAGGTGAAGCTCCGCGGCTATCGCATCGAACTGGGGGAGATCGAAGCACGGCTGCTCGAGCATCCGGAGATAGAGGAAGCCGTGGTGCTTCTCCGCGAGAGCCGCGCCGGGGAAACGCAGCTGGTGGCCTATCTCGTCTCCAAACAGGCGGCACTCAAGGCTCCGGTGGTGAAGGAGTATCTGAAGGCCAGCCTGCCGGAATACATGGTTCCCCCGACGATCGTCTTCCTGGGTGCCTTGCCACTGAGCCCCAATGGCAAGGTGGATCGAAACGCGTTGCCCGCGCCGGATGCCGGGACTGCCCTGCTGGAAAGGTACGAGGCACCTCGCACGACGACGGAGGAACTCCTGGCCGGGATCTGGGGCGATGTGCTGCAGGTGCCCCGGGTGGGGGCGGGTGACAATTTTTTCGACCTGGGCGGCCATTCCCTGCTTGCGACGCAAGTGATGGCGAGGGTGCGGGAGGTGTTTCAGATGGAGGCGCCTGTGCGCCTCCTCTTCGAGACGACTTCCGTGGCGGAGCTGGCCCGGGTGCTGGACTCGTTCCGCTGCCGGAGGCCGGGCCTCGACGCGCCGCCGCTCGTACCGATCAGGCGAGAGGAAGCAGCGCCGCTCTCCTTTGCGCAGCAACGCCTGTGGATCCTGGCTCAGTTGGATCCGGAGGGGACGGCCTACAATATTCCGATCGCATTGCGCGTCACGGGCCCATTGAATCTGGCCGCCCTGGAATGGAGCTTTCATGAACTCGTCGCACGCCATGAGGTGCTGAGAACGACCTTTCAGACCACGAAGGCCGAGGCAGTCCAAGTCATCGCGGCCTCTCTCAGGGTTCCGCTACCGGTGATCGATCTGCAGCACGTCCCCGAACAGACTCGCCTCGAAGCGGCGATGCGTCTGTCTGAAGCGGAGGCGAACCGGCCGTTCGAGTTGCAATATGGTCCGCTTGTGCGGACCAGTGTCATTCGGCTGCAGCCGGAAGAACACGTCCTGCTGGTGAGCCTGCACCATATCGTGTCGGATGCCTGGTCTGCCCGGATTCTGGTCCATGAAATGAGCCTGCTTTACGAAACGTCTCTTCACGGCGGGGCATCGACGCTGCCGGAGTTGCCGATTCAGTATGCGGATTTCGCCATCTGGCAACGCAGCTGGCTGTCGGGCGATGTGCTCGAACGGGAGTTGTCGTATTGGCGGCAGCTGTTGGGAGGAGATCTGCCGCAACTGGAGTTGCCCACGGATCGACCGAGGCCTGCGGTTCACAGGACCCACGGAGCCACCCTGTCATCGCTGCTGCCCGGAGATCTATCAGCCGCCCTGAGAGAACGTAGCCGCCGTGCCCGCGCGACGGTGTCCATGCTGTGCCTGGCGACCTTCTCGTTGTTGCTCTCGCGCTATTCAGGACAGGAAGACCTCGTTGTGGGGACGCCGGTGGGCAATCGCACTCGCCGCGAGCTGGAGCCATTGATCGGGTTTTTTGTGAATACCCTGGCCCTGCGCATCAACCTGTCCGGCAATCCGACGGTCGACGAGGTCGTGGCGCGGGTGCGGGACGTGTGCCTCGGGGCCTATGCGCACCAGGAGGTCCCCTTTGAAAAGCTGGTAGAAGTGTTACAACCAGCGCGACAGCTCGGCGCCTCCCCGATCTTCCAGGTCATGTTTGATTTTCAGCATGCTTCCGCTGAACCGCCGGAAGTGCCCGGGTTGCGGTTTGCACCCTTGGCCGCCGTCACGCACACCGCCAAATTCGATCTATCAATGACCGTCGCGGACCGGGGCGCGGAGTTTGAGGTGAGCCTCGAATACAACACCGATTTGTTCGAACCCTCCACCATCGGACGTATGGCCGCTCACTTCCAGTCGCTCCTCGACGCGGTCGTGACCAGGCCGCAGCAGCGACTGAGCGAGCTCGCGCTGATGGGGGCGGAGGAGCGGGTGACGGTGGTGGAAACGTGGAATCAGACGGCGCGCGCCTATCCGACCGACCGGACGGTGCCGGACCTGATTGCCGCCCAGGCGGTGCGAACCCCCACGGCAGTGGCCGTCCGGGATGGCGAGAAGACGCTGACCTACGCGGCGCTGCTGGAGCGGGCGAATCAGGTGGCGCAAGCCATTCGGGCCCACGGGGTCGGGACGGAGTCCCTGGTTGGTATCGCGCTGGAGCGGTCGCTGGATTTGGTGGTGGGTCTGCTGGGGATTTGGCAAGCCGGGGCGGCCTATGTGCCGCTGGACCCGAGCTATCCGTCGGAACGGCTTGCCTACATGCTGGCCGATAGCGAAGCCGCGCTGCTCCTGACGCAGACGGGGCTGGGCGTACGGGTGTCCTTCGCCGGGCCCACCTTGTACGTGGACCGGGATTGGCCGCGCATTGCCACCTATCCGCCGGTGGCTCCCGACGGCGAACGCCCGGACGAGGCCCTGGCCTATGTCATCTATACATCGGGGTCGACGGGGTTGCCCAAGGGGGCCGGTAACACGCACGGGGCGCTGCGCAATCGTCTTCAGTGGATGCAGGAGGCCTATGGGCTGACGGCGGCCGACCGGGTGTTGCAGAAAACCCCGATCAGTTTCGACGTGTCCGTATGGGAGCTCTTCTGGCCGCTGCTCGTCGGGGCCGAGCTGGTTCTGGCCGCCCCGGGCGAACACAAGGATCCGGCGGCGCTGATTGAACGCATCGTGCGGACCGGGGTCACGACGTTGCATTTCGTGCCGCCCATGCTGCAGGCGTTTCTCGAGTCGTCCGGGGTCGAGCGCTGCCGGTCGTTGACGAGGATCATGTGCAGCGGTGAAGCCTTGCCGGCGGATCTTCCGCCGCTGGTGCATCGGCTTTGGCCAGGGGCGGGATTGCACAACCTCTACGGGCCGACCGAGGCCGCCATCGATGTGACCGCCTGGGCCTGTCCGCTCCAGGCGGGGAGCACCGTGCCCATCGGGCGTCCGATCGCTAACACGCAGATCTATGTGTGTGATGCAGAGGGAGAGCCTGTTCCCATAGGGGTACCGGGCGAGCTTTATATCGGGGGCGTGGCCGTCGGGCGGGGTTATCACCGGCGGCCCGCGCTCACGGCGGAGCGTTTTGTGCCGGACCGGTTCAGTGCGAACCCGGGCGCGAGGCTCTATCGCACCGGCGATCTGGTGCGATCCCGGCCAGATGCCGCCATCGAGTATCTTGGCCGCCTGGATCACCAGGTGAAGATTCGAGGAGTCCGGATCGAGCTGGGGGAGATCGAGCAGACGCTGCGTCAACAGCCGGGGATTCGAGAGGCCGTGGTTGTGGCGCGTGGCGACGGGCCTAAGCAACTGGTGGGGTATGTGACGACGATCCCGGAGACGGCCGTGGACTGTGCGGCGCTGCGGCAGGCATTGGGGCGGACGTTACCGGACTATCTCGTGCCGGCGGTGATCGTTCCGATGCCGCACCTGCCGCTGAGTCCGAACGGCAAGGTGGACCGCAAAGTCTTGCCGGCTCCGGATCTGGGGAGTGCGCTCACGAATCGTTACGTGGCCCCGCGGACTGTCCGGGAAGAAATGCTGTCGACACTATGGGCTGAGGTGCTGGGACTGTCCCGTGTGGGGATTCATGACAACTTCTTCGATCTGGGCGGGCACTCTCTCTTGGCGGTGCGACTCGTCTCTCGATTGCAACAGTCGATCGGTCGCCCTATCTCATTGATGTCGGTCTTCCAACATCCGACCGTAGCGACATGGGCGGACTACTGCGACGGTCTCGAGGACGAACGTCCCTCGCCGTTACGATCCATACAGCCAGCTGGTTCTCGTCCCCCGTTGTACTGCATCGACCCCACCGGGACGCATGTGCTCGCGTACCGGCCCTTGGCCTATGCGCTGGGGGAGGATCAACCGGTCTACGGCATCACCCTGAGCCGGATCTTTTCAATGTCGTGGACTGACCTTTCGATCGCGCGGATGGCGGCGGAGTTCGCGCGTGAGATCCGACATCATCAACCGACGGGGCCCTATCGATTGCTGGGATGGTCGAATGGCGGGGCCATGGCCCTGGCAATCGCTCAGGCGTTGGAATGTCAAGGAGAAGTGATCGAGTTCCTCGGGCTTCTGGATACGCAGCCCCCTCTGGAGACTCATGCCGGCGGGCATGTCGAGATCATCGATGAAATGATGGCTTACATTTCGCGCGAACGCCGCGAAACGTTTTTTTCCCTGCCCGACACAGAACGGCAGGCGCTTCGCACGCAGTTAATGCAGCTCAACGAGGAAGATCGGCTCGTCCACGCGATTCGATGGGCGCTCGCCCACGGATTATTGTCTGCCGAAGAATCACAGGCCTCGGTTGAGGCGCTCAAGATCGGGTACGCCCTGGGAAGGAGCACAATCTGCTTCCTGCAGGCATTCCAACCCGGAACCCTTCACGCCCCGCTCTCGGTTTGGTGGACCAGCGACACGCTCGGGCGGCATGGCCGGGCTCCGATCGACTGGCAGCGATACACCCGTGGGGAAGTATCCAGTTACTCCGTTACCGGTGATCACAGGGATGCGGTGCAGAGCATTCAGGTGCATCAAAAGATCGACGAGATTCTGCGCGGGCTCCGCGCGGAGGAGTGTGAATGACGTTAAGCAAGGTTTTGTGACGAGCCTCGTCTTTGGAGGCCTGCTCTAAGCCGGCACTCACGAGAATCCGGAACAGGGGGCTTTATGACAAGTAGCCAATTCGATGGTGCGCCCGACAGGACTTGAACCTGTAACCCCCAGATCCGTAGTCTGGTGCTCTATCCATTGAGCTACGGGCGCGATCGGTACTGTGGAGAGCCCGCTCGAAGAAGGAAGTCTTCGGAGCGGGCTCCAAGAAGCAGCGCCCGTTATACAGGCTTGAGGGAAGAACGGTCAAGTCTCACGTGTCAGTTACGTCGTTAAAAGATGCTCCTACTCAATTCTCCGGATGGTGAGCTTTCGTTTCCGCTCCTGTCGTAGGCAGTCACCACGAAGAAGTAGGTCGATCCCAACGGCAACGTCAGTCGCGTCGTTGTAACATTTCCCACATCGAACATTTGAGCGCGCGAGCCCGAGGACGTCCCTACGTACACCCGATACCCTTGAAGATCGCCTTCACTGTTCGCACTCCATGTGACGGTGACCGTTCCGGTTCCCGTCCCGGAAGGTGGCGGCGGCGGCGTGGCACTGCCGATCGGCGGCGGTGATGACGGCGGCGTGGTGCCGGTTGCAGAGACCGTGGCTGTCACCGGGATGCGCAACATGTTTGACCCGTTGGGGCCGCTTTCGCTGATATAGACTACGGCGGAATAGGTGCCGACATTCAACGCCGCGGTGTTGACCGTGACGGTGATGGGATCGACTTCGGAGGTAATCGTCTGGGTGCTGCCATAGGGCGGGTTGAGCGTGATCCAGGACTGGTTCGTGCTGATGCTATAGGCGCTCTGACTCGAGCCGGATTTTTGCAGATTAAAAATACCTGTCGCGGGTGAGCCTTTGGGGGCCGAGAGCGAGAGGGCGGCAGGGAAGGCCTGGATCATGGGCGTCAAGGATCCGCTCGGGGGTGGGGGCGGCGGCGTCGTGGATGGCGGCGGCGGCGTGCTCGACGGCGGCGGGGGCGTCGTGGATGGCGGTGGCGGCGTGCTTGACGGCGGCGGCGGGGTCGCTGCTGGCGGCGGCGTGGTGCCGGACGCGGCGACCGTGATCGCGACGGGGATGCGCAACATGTTCGACCCGTTAGGGCCGCTTTCGCTGATATAGACTACGGCGGAATAGGTGCCGACATTCAACGCCGCGGTGTTGACCGTGACGGTGATGGGATCGACTTCGGAGGTAATCGTCTGGGTGCTGCCATAGGGCGGGTTGAGCGTGATCCAGGACTGGTTCGTGCTGATGCTATAGGCGCTCTGACTGGAGCCTGATTTTTGCAGATTAAAAATACCTGTCGCGGGTGAGCCTTTGGGGGCCGAGAGCGAGAGGGCGGCAGGGAAGGCCTGGATCAAGGGTTTCAAGGAGCCGCTGGGCGGTGGGGGCGGCGGCGTCGTGGATGGCGGCGGCGTGCTCGAGGGCGGCGGCGGGGGCGTCGTGGATGGCGGTGGCGGCGTGCTTGACGGCGGCGGCGGGGTCGCTGCTGGCGGTGGCGTGCTCCCGGCTGCGGTCACGGTAGTGGTCACCGGAATGCGCCACGTGGTCGAGACACCAGGACCGGATTGTCCGATATAGATGACCCCCGAATAGGTACCAGCCGAAAGTCCCATCGAAGCGGTATTCACCGTCACCGTAATGACGTCGGTTTCGGTGGAAATTGTTTGAGTGCTGCCATAGGGGGGATTGAGCCAAATCCAGGATTGGTTTGCGCTGATGAAATAGGTCTGTTGTGAGGCGTCTGTCTTTTTGAGGGTGAGGGTTCCGGTGCCGGTGCTTCCCTGTGGGACCGTGATCGATACGGCGCCCGGCGTAAACTGAATATTCTGTCCGAAGGCCAGTGACCCTCCTGCCGCACATTCCATCAGTCCGAACATGAGCATCAAGGCGAGTATATGTCCGGTCGCACGAGAGCGGACGCCTTGAATTGGATGTGCGTTGAGTGATGCGGGTAGGCCGATCATGGCAGGTATCCCCCTTAGGTATGTTCAAATGGAAAATGCAATCGCCTGTTGGTTGGCAACAGGCGTGCCACCGCAAGTACAGCAGGTGTTGCGCTTATTTGTTTGTCGGGAATCACTCAGCAGAATTCGGTGAGATTCCGGACAGGACGAAGATCAGGGCTGACCCTAACCAAAGAACTTCGATTAGGCAAGTAAAAAATTCGTAACGGTCAGGTACGCTGTTCACCGAGGTCAGGTAGAACGGCTCTATCCGGAGACGACCAACGGTTTGAATGAGTCACCGGATGGCACAAACCCGCCGGAGTTTCCTCGTCGATTCACATCACAGCGTTGGAATGAGGCTCGGAGCCGGGGATCGCCGGTTGTCGCATCATATTGCGGCTCAGAAACTTGTTGACCGGTGCCCATAGGTAGGGTATCTGTGTGCCGCCCTTTAGATGAGGTACGTAGTCGATCAAATGTGGCACGGCAAAAAGTGACCGGAATATAGAGGAGTCTTGAGACTATGATCGCGCTCCGATCTCTGGCCTGGGTGTTCGTGCTGTGCCTTGCCGTAGAGGGTGTATCGTTCGCCACAGAGGAAGCCGCGCCTCCTCCTCGCCCATCCTCGAGCCCCCGGGTGGATGTCAGCCTGTCCGAATGGTTTAGCCAGGGTGAAACGGTCTGGAGCCATAACGCCTCCGGTCTGGACCCGAACCTGGGCAACCCCAGTTCAAAACTGAAGTACAAGGATACCGGCACCAACGTGACCGAACTCACCGCGCGGGTGCACCTCAAGAACAAGGTCTTCGTCCGGGGCGCGTTCGGATACGGCGTCGTCGGCGGTGGGCGCCTCACGGACGATGATTTTCTGAGTGCTCAGGGCGCGGCAAGCCAGGGCGCGAGCGTCAGCGGCGCACATCGATTTTCACGCACCTACAGCGACATTAGCGGCGACAACCTTTGGTATCTCAACGGTGATCTGGGCGTGACGGCATATACGTTTCCAAACAACAAGGGCAGTCTCGGGTTGTTCGTGGGATTGCAGTATTGGCGGGAGCGGCACACTGCAACCGGGGTGACGCAAGCCGAATGTACCACAGCGTCCTCTCCGAGCTCGGATTTCCGCTGTTCTCCGGCGGGTACGGTCGGATTCCGCAATCAAACGGTGATTACCAATTCCGTGACCTGGGTTTCGGCGCGCTACGGAGGCGAGCTCGAGTACAAGCTCGACTCACGCGTCAGTATCGACGCAAAAGCTGCGCTGTTGTTCTCCTATCTGAACAATGAGGATGTCCACCACCTGAGAACCGATCTGGCGCAGGATCCGAGTTTCCGGATGACGGGTCTTGGCGTCGGAACGAATACAGATGTGAACCTTCGCGTCAGAATCTGGGATCGCTTATATCTGACGGGTGGCTATCGCGTCTGGTGGAATCGCGTGCTCACGGCTGATCAGTGGAAAATCTACGGCGCGAATGGATCGTCGGCGACGGCTCCTCTGACTGAATTTCAAACCCTTCGGCATGGACCCACTGTCGGACTGATCTATACGTTCTAGGCGTCGGCAAAACCGGGTGATCGCTGAACGGTCCGACCTGCACGTTTGCCTTCGAGGTATCACGCCGGCAGCACACGCAGACCGTTCTGCTGCGCGGAGGCTTCAAGGTCGGCGGGCCTGGAGTGGAACGGTTATCGGGACCGGGAGGGACCGGTTTCATCTTCGTACTCGGCGAACAGCCGTTTGGCCTCCGGGTGGAGTAGATGGGGTTGCCCATAGGGGATGCCGGCGGTTCGAAACAGCGGGGTCAGCTTTTCGTTCGGGTGCAGGTATCCCGCCCGCAGGGGGACGGACCGTTTCGTGTGACGGATAAGCGAGCAGGGGGTTGGACGGATGGCCGTCAACCAATCGGCAATATCCTGGGGGTTTCCGATGGAAGCGGAAAGCAGCAGGAGACGGGCTTGCGCTGGACAGAAGATCAAGGTTTCTTCCCAGACGACACCACGTTCCGGATCGGCTAAATATTGGGATTCATCCATGATGACCAGCCCCAGGGTATCCAGGCGAACGTCGATTTCCCCGCCCGCTGCATCATAGAGCAGATTGCGCAAAATCTCGGTGGTCATGATCAACAGGGAAGCCTGAGCGTTCTCGCGGCGATCACCCGTGAGAATTCCCACCTGCTCGGGGCCGAAGATGCGCGAGAATTCGGTGAATTTCGTGTTCGAGAGCGCCTTGAGTGGCGAAGTGTAAATCACCGTGCGATTTTCACGTATCGCCCGCGCAGTGGCCTCGATAGCGACATATGTTTTCCCGCTTCCCGTAGGCACGCTGACCACGACGTCCGTTTCGGCGAGCCGTGCCAGCGCGTCAATCTGCCAGGCATCCGGCACAAAGGGTTGCGGCGGCGGCACCCCGATGCCCGATAACCATTCGTGCAGTGAAACGGGCGGGTCATGGTGATGGCCAGGCTCTTCGGTCTTTGCCGGACGCTGCGGCTGGTGGGGCGCGAGGGGTCGGGGTTTGATTGGCGTCCGGGCCGGGGTTTCGGCGGTTGCAGCGGGCCGGCGATGAGTCTGTTCTTCGATCAAGGCGAGGAGATCAGACTCCAGGCCGGGACGGTTTTCCGGCGAGGCATGCAAGAGTAGATCGACGAGTTTACGTTTGCCTGACCGGAAGTGCCGGCTGATGCGTCCACGCGCCAGGCGATGGAGCAGTGAGACCGGTTGTTTCAACAGAAGCTGTTCGAGTTCGTGTGTCGTCATGCGGACCTTGTGCCTGTAGAGGCAGCCGTTTCCGCAGGTCCTCCTGATGGCCGACAGGCCACCAGCGTGGCTGACCGGCTGCTACGAATCATGCGGTACGTCCTCACGGTAATTCCTCCAGTACCCCTCGCCGCATCGCCTCGATGGCCTTGGACGCCGACTCCGCAAGGGAGGGGTGCGTCCCTTTCAAGGTTTTGAGTTGCGACAGAAACTCGATCGTGCGCGCAAACAGCCTGAACATGTCGCCCTCGGCCATCGTCGTGAGACGGGCCAGCCCGATCCAGGTGAGGGTTTGGTCCGCCACCCATCGTTCCGTCAACGCCGCGACGTCGGCCCGAAGCATCGGTGGCTCCTCGTGGGGGAGGAGGCTCTCTGCCAGTTTACGGACTTGAAACAGCAGCGTGACGAGCCCCGTGCTACCCCGGGGAAAGGACCCCGGACGGTCGTCATCATGGGCGATACTGGCCATGATGGCGGCAAGCAAGGGCGGGTCGATCGCACCAAACGCTTCAGCACGGATGAGTTCAGTGATCAAGAGGGAATGATCGATGCGGATGAGCCTCGCCCATTCGCCGTCGGCGGTGAGCTGGGCATTGGCGTTGAGGTAGCCGAATCGCTCCAAGACATCGATTCGTTCCTGGAAGCGATGCCACAAACTCGTTTGAAGGGCCTGGATGGACTTCGTGTGCCGGAGAATTTCCTGACGGATCCGCGACGCCTTGGGGAAATCCCGCTGGCAGGCCTGCCGTGAAGGGCAGGACGGACAGGGGAAATCACCCAGGGTATGAATAATGGAGCTGTCGAGCGGCGCGTCCTCTTCGGGTTGGGCCAGGATCGGCAGGATCGGCAGCCGCGGCGGCAGGTCCACCAGGTGCTGAGTTAATTGTTCCATTGCTTGCGGAGTCGTCCACGGGTAGGTGGACGATTCCTCGAAGTCATACGTGCGGTCGAACACCTGCGTGACGATCGAGGCGGGACACTCGCTCAGTGCGCCGCCTTCCCGCATAAGCGTCAGCATGGGCGCGTGCTGGCCCTTGCTGCGGTACTGGCGGAGGATGATGCCGCGCCCCCGTACCAGTCCGATGACCCGTCCCGGTGTGAGAAAATTCAAGCGCGCCGCGACGTCCGGCGGTTCCTGCCTGGCTGCGGGCCCCCGGGGTTTCTTTCGTTTACGGGCCTGGTCAAAAACCTGCCACTGCGTGATCCAATCCGAGCAGACCCGCGGGCCGAAAGGCTCCATCTCCACGCGGAGGGCGTCGAGTTTGGTTTCGAGCACGGCGGTGCGCTGGTTCAACTGGAACTGGGCAAAACTTTTCGCCAGGATCGACTGAATCTGTTCGCGCGGATGCGCCTTGAGCAGGTTCAACACCATCGGATAGCTGATCACGAACTGGCTGTGGATCGGTTCCGGCTGTCCCGTGAGTCCCTTGGTCAGGACGGTCAGGTCGATGTAGGGCGATGGGGTGATGACGGCAAATCCCACGAGGTCCTTGCCCCGGCGGCCGGCGCGGCCGGCCAGTTGCTGAATTTCACTGGCCGTCAAATCAGTGAAATCCCGGGCCTTGCGGATGCTGGACTGAGTCACGACCACGGTGCGCGCGGGGAAGTCGACACCGGCGGCAAGCGTGGTGGTTGCGAACACGGCGTCGAGAGAGCCGGTGCGCATCAGTTCTTCGACCGCGATCTTCCAGGAGGGCAAGTGCCCGGCATGATGTGCCGCGACACCGATACGTTGGACGGTGTCGATCAGGGGATGTTCCGCGATGCTGGGAAACTGTGAGGTGACGTGGGTCAGGACCTCGGCAATTTGCGCCTGGCGGGTCTTGGGAAGGACGACCTGACTGCGCTCGAAGGACTGCATAGCCTCGTCGCAGGCCCGTCTCGAGGTAAGGAAAATAATCGCGGGAGTGAGATTTCTTTGGCGGAGAGTCGCGACCAGATCAACCGGATGAATCGACGGCGGCATTCAGTTTCATTCCCTTTGAGATAACGACCAGCCCGGAGTCGGTGACTTTGAAGCGTTGGCGGTCCGTGACCGGGTCGTAGCCGATCTCGGTTTTGGGTGGGATGATGACGTCTTTGTCGATGATTGCGCGTCGGATGCGGGCATGCTCGCCGATCACGACGTTTTCCATCAAGACGGACTCCCGTACGTCGGCATGGTCGTGAACGCGCACGTTGGGGGAGAGAACCGAGTTCTGCACGCGCCCGCCGGAAATGATACAGCCTCCGCAGACGATGGAATCGAGCGCGACTCCCATCCGGCCGCCCTGGAAATCCTGGGCAAAGACGAACTTGGCGGGAGGGAATTGTCCCTGATAGGTGCGAATGGGCCATTCCTGATCGTAGAGGTTGAAGAGCGGATCGACCGCCACGAGGTCCATGTTGGCTTCCCAATAGGCATCCAACGTGCCGATGTCGCGCCAGTACTTCACCGCTTTCTTGTTCTCGTCCTGGAATTTGAACGCGTACACGCGGTTTTCATTGATCATGCGCGGAATGATGTTCTTCCCGAAATCGTGTTTGGTCCCTTCCTTGGCGTCCCGGATGAGCTGCTCGCGGACGACCTCGGTCCGGAACAGGTAGATGCCCATGGAGACAAATGCCTGTGTCGGATCGCCGGGAATGTGCGAGGGCTTTTCCGGTTTCTCATCGAAGCTCAATATCCGCCGGTCTTCATCCACTGCGATGACGCCGAATCGGTTGGCATCGGCCAGCGGGGTTTCGATCGCACCCACGATTGCATCCGCCTGCTTCTCGATCAGCAGGTTGTACATGTCGGCATAGTTCATCTTGTAGATGTGATCTCCGGCCAATATCAGAAGGAACTCAGGGAGATCATTGTCCAGCAGGAACAGATTCTGAAACACGGCGTCAGCCGTGCCTCTGTACCAGTCTTCGCTGATGCGTTGCTGCGGAGGAATTGAGGCAATGTATTCGCCCAGCTCGAGATTCAGAATATTCCATCCGGTGCGGATATGCCGGTCGAGCGAATGGGATTTGTATTGGATCAGGACGGCGATCTGGCGCAGCCCGGAGTTCAGGCAGTTACTGAGCGTGAAGTCGATGATGCGGTATTTGCCGCCG
Source organism: uncultured Nitrospiraceae bacterium (assembly GCA_963846575.1). Classification (GTDB taxonomy): domain Bacteria; phylum Nitrospirota; class Nitrospiria; order Nitrospirales; family Nitrospiraceae; genus Nitrospira_A. The sequence goes on from CAWJWJ010000002.1 coordinate 1,261,101, forward strand.
AACGGAACGGCTGGTTTCGCGCGCTGATCGGTGAGAGGATTCAAGCGCTCGCCCTTTCCTCCCGCCAGCACCATGGTGAAGATCTTTGGCATATTAGGCATAGATGGGCGGGATTGTATCAGGACGATGACGGAATAGAAAGCACGCAGAATGTTGACTTCATCTCGAACTGGGACGATACTACGAATCGGCGGGCCTCCCCGGCCTCAGGTCGGTCTCAATCAAGGAGCAGACATGAAAAAAGTCAATGCGCAGCCGGTCGGTATCAAGTCTGGAACCGAGGCGGCCAATCCGATGATGGAAATGGTCTGGCGACTCGGACGGTTGGAGCGGCAGGTGCAACGCTTGTCCGAACTGGTACGGAACCATGCCGAAGACAATGACCGGTTGGTGCGGATTGTGGCGGAGGATCGTGACGTGATTCGACGCGAACTGTTGCGGAAGCACGAACATCGGGTGCGGGTGCGCAAACATCTGCGCGATGTGAGTTCCAAAGTCGGCATGGAACACTGACCGTTGTCTTCCGGTATGCCGCGGTGAACCCAGCCTCTGATGGCGACGCTTGCCACTCCTCCTTTATCCGCATCTGACGGTTCCACCCTCCCTTCAGGTCCCACGATCGAGATCCGCGGAATCGGGCGGCGCCATGGGTCCGTCATGGCCGTCGATCACGTGAGCTTTGACGTTCGTCGCGGCGAATTTTTTTCCATTCTCGGTCCGAGCGGCGCGGGGAAGACGTCTTTGCTGCGCATGATGGCCGGTTTCGAGGACCCCGACGAGGGCGATCTGTTGATTGAAGGTCGGTCGATGCTCGGGGTGCCGCCGAATCGACGGCCCGTGAATCTGGTCTTTCAATCCTACGCGCTGTTTCCCCATCTGACTCTATTTGAGAATGTCGCCTTCGGCTTGAGAATGCGGGGGATACGCGCGTCCCTTCTCCATGAGAAGGTGCAGCAAGCCCTGGTAATGGTCAAGCTGACCGGTAAGGAGGCGCGACTGCCGGCGCAGCTCTCGGGCGGCGAGCAACAGCGGGTGGCCCTGGCGCGCGCGTTGGTCAATAAACCGGCGGTGGTGTTACTCGATGAACCGCTGGCGGCGTTGGATCAACAATTACGGCAGGAGATGCAGGTCGAACTGAAATCCATTCAAGAACAGGCGGGACTGACGTGTGTGTGCGTCACGCACCATCAGGAAGAGGCCATGATGATGTCGGACCGCATCGCGGTGATGCATCAGGGACGCATGTGGCAGATCGGGCCTCCCCGGGAAGTCTATGAGCGGCCCGCCAATCTGTTTGTGTCGAGATTTCTTGGCGTGTCCAATGAACTGCCCGGCAAGATCCTTGGCAGCAGGGGGGGAGAGACAGCCTTTCAGCCTGCCGCGGGTGAGCAACCTCCCTTGCTGGTGCGATGGCGTAGCGGCGCCGAGAATGGCCGGTCGGCCACCTTGTCTCTCCGACCGGAGCACCTTCGCATGACGACTGAACGGCCTTCGGTGTCCGACCAGGTCGTCCCGGGTCGGATTGAAAAGGTGCTTTTCGTCGGGAGTGACACGAAATATCTTGTTCGAGTGAGCCAGGATCGACGATGGGAAGTCCGGCTGGCCTCGACGGCCCACTCGGCATCGTTCGTTCCGGGAGCGTCGGTGTTTCTTCAATGGTCCCTGTCTGACGGGCGGCTCTTCCTGGAATGACGATGCCAGCCCGCCACCTCCAGCCTCTCCGCAGGGTTCCCCGGTTGTCCTGCCGCTCCTGTTGGCTCGCTGCACCCGGGTTGATCTGGATGGCGCTGTTCTTTCTCGTGCCGCTCGGGATGGTGTTTGCGATCAGCTTTGCCTCGCGGGGGACCTATGGCGGCATTGTCTGGGACTTCACGGCGGCGAACTACCTCGATCTCCTACACCCGCTGTACGGCAAAATTCTCGCTCAATCGCTGTGGTACGCGACGATCACCACAGCACTCTGCTTTCTTCTGGGATTCCCGCTCGCGTATGTCATTGCCCGCAGTCCCGCCCGCTGGCAACCGGTGTTCCTCCTGCTCGTCATGTTGCCGTTCTGGACAAATTTTCTCGTGCGGACCTATGCCTGGATGATTCTGCTTCGCCATGACGGCCTGATCAACCGGGTGCTGACCACAACGGGGATTGCGGATGGCCCGTTGGAACTCCTCTATACGCCGACCGCGGTCGTGATCGGGCTGGTCTACGGATATCTCCCGTTCATGGTGTTGCCCTTGTACGTGGCCATTGAGCGTCTGGATCCACTTCTGGTGGAGGCGGCCTGGGATCTTTACGCCTCGCGCTGGGCGGTCTTTACGCGCATCATTCTCCCGCTGACCAAGCCGGGCATCGTCGGCGGCTGCATCCTGGTCTTCGTTCCGTCGATCGGCTCCTTCATCACTCCGGATCTCCTGGGCGGGGCTCGAAGCATGATGATCGGCAATCTCATCCAGCACGAATACCTCGTGGTGAGGGACTGGCCGCTGGGTTCCGCTGTATCGTTTGTGTTGATGGCGGTGGTCATGGCAGCGGTCAAGCTCTATTACCGGAGCGCCTCTCAAGCCGAGGGGCCCCTGGAGGCACGATGAAACGTGGATCGACCGGTCTGACCGCGATCAGTCTGCTCTCGATGCTGTTCCTCTACGGGCCGATCTTCGTGCTGGTGCTGTATTCGTTTAATGCCGCTCATCTGTCGATGGCCTGGGGCGGGGCGACGCTCAAATGGTATGAGGCGCTTCTGCACGACGAGGCGTTGCTGACCGCGACGGCAAACAGTCTGCTCATTGCCGTGGTCTCCACTATCGGGGCTACCGCCCTGGGCGGGCTCCTTGCGCTCGGGATGGACCGCATGTCTCATCGCCGGCAACAGACCATCGAAGGCGGGCTGATTCTGCCATTGGTCATTCCCGAAGTGATGATGGGCGTCGCGCTGATGCTCTTTTTCGTGATGTTTCGGATGCCACTCGGCCTCACCACGGTCATCCTCGGGCATATTGTTTTTAATATTCCCCTTGTCACGATCATGCTTAGAACGCGACTGCGCAAGCTGGATCCCGCGTTGGGAGAAGCGGCGTCCGACTTGGGCGCCAGCGACTGGCAGGTGTTTCGTTATGTCACCTTGCCGTTGTTGCGGCCGGCCCTGTGGGGCGCCATGCTGGTGGCCTTCACGGTATCCCTGGATGATTTCCTGGTAACCTTTTTCACAGCCGGTCCGGGGGCGACGACCTTGCCGCTCAAGGTCTATTCGATGATCAAGTCCGGCGTCACCCCGGAGATTAATGCCCTGTCGGCCCTGTTGCTGATGATCTCCATGGGCTGCGTGGCCCTCTCCCTGCATCTGCAGCGTCGTGAGGTATAAGTGCCGTCACCCTTCCTGCGCATGGTGCTCTGTACGATCTGCCTTGTCGGGCCGATCGGAGGGCTGTCCGCCTGCGGGCCATCTTCCTCAGACCATACGACGGCGGCCCGACCGGTTCTGCACTATTTCACCTGGTCCGATTATGTGGGACCGGAAATCATCCAGGAATTTGAGCGGCGTGAGCAGGTCAGAGTTGTCGTCGATACCTTCAGCAGCAATGAGGAGTTATTGGCGAAACTCCAGAGCGGTGCGACGGGCTACGACGTGGCGGTCCCGTCTGACTTCATGGTGGCGATCATGATGCAGCAGGGTCTGCTCAGTGAGTTGGATCTGCAGGAATTGCCCAACGCCTCTCTGCTGGAGCCGCATCTGCAGGCGCTCCCTTTTGATCCCGAGGGCCGGTATTCGGTCCCGTACCTGTGGGGGACCGTGGGGATTGGATACGATTCCGACGTCATTCCCGTCGCGCCGGATAGTTGGTGGATTCTCTGGGACCCTCGCTTTAGAGGTCGGATCAGCATGTTGAACGATCAACGGGAAGTGTTCGGTTCCGTGTTGCGAGCCATGGGCCAGTCTATGAACACCACGCAACCCGAAGTGATCGAGGCGGCAAAGGAGCAACTGTTGCGCCAGAAACCGCTGGTGAAGACCTACACGAGCGATCATTACGACCAGCTGCTGGCTTCGGGGGAGGTGGTCTTGGCGCAGGGGTGGGGGGGACCGATGGCGCGCGCGATGGTTGAACGGCCGTCTATACGGTATGTGGTGCCGAAAGAAGGGGCCACGCTATGGGCCGATTGTCTGGTGGTTCTGAGGTCCGCACCGCAACCGCGGCTGGCCATGCGATTCATCAACTTTTTAATGGCGCCTGAGATCGCGGCGCGTACTTCGGAGCGGTTGCGTTTCGCGTCCGCCTCCCGCGGAGCCCGTGATCATGTGAGTGCCTCGACCAGAGAGAACCCTGCCATCTATCCGCCCCTCGATCAGTTGGACCGGCTGGAATGGATGCGGGATGTGGGCCGGGCGATACGTCTGTACGACCGTGCCTGGACGGAATTGAAGATGCAGTGATCGCGATGCGGCTTGCCGTGGTTTCAAATGCCTGGGAGAATCAGTATAATCATCGCCCTGTCCTCCGTTGTTTGATTTTCCCTCACGATGCGTGACGACATGTTCCAACACAGTGGTAGTCCACGATGCGGTTTGCGCAGGGCAACCGGATCGCTCCTTGTCTGCGTCCTGCTCTGCACGATGGCGATGCTCCCCACGGGGGGCGCGCAGGCCGTTGAACCAGTTCCGGGCGGTTCGTTGCCTCCACCGGCGGTCCGCCTGAATTTATCCGAGGCCGTCGCTCTTTTTCTGCGACAGAACCTGGATCTGATCATCGCCAAGTACGGCATCGAGTACAGTAAGGGGCAGCAAATCACGGCCCGTCTTTTTCCGAATCCTGTGCTCCAGATCGGCACCAGCGCCGCGTTCACCCAGGGCAATACCGTCGGCAATTCGGGTGCGCTCACGACACAGCTGCTGCAACTCTTCGAACTGGCCGGCAAGCGCGGGTACCGGATCGAGAGCGCCGGGTTCGGGGTGCAATCGGCCGAGGCGGACTTCGAGGATGCGGTCCGCCAGTTGGGCTTCACGATCAAGGACGTGTATTACCGTGTGCTCGTCGCGCAACGTCGCTTGGCGCTCGCCGAAGAAAACCGGGATCGCTTCGCGCGGATTCTGGACGTCAACACGATTCGTTTTAAGAAGGGGTATATCGCCGAAGTCGATCTCATCCGCATCCGGCTGCAGGTCGTCGATTTTCAATCGCAGGTCATCGAGGCCATTCAAGACGGTGAATCCGCAAGGGGTGATTTACGTCAGCTCCTGCGGTTGTCCCCGGCGACCAAGCTGGAGCTGACGACGGAAATGGACTATCGCCGTGTGGATCCGGACATGGGAAAACTCCGCACGGTAGCGATGGAGGTTCGCCCCGACATTCGAAGCAAGCGGGCGTCGCTGCTGCAGCGTGAATCGGATCTGAAGCTGGCCAAAGCGTTTCGCATACCGGATGTGACCATCGGCGCCGGGTACTCGGTGCAAGGCCCACGCGGCCCGGATAACCAGCAAATGGCCATCCTGAACCTGGGCGTGCCACTACCGCTCTTCAATCGCAATCAGGGTGGCATCCTTCAAGCAGAAGTCGGCCTGCAATCCGCGCAGGCGGACCTGGACCGCACGGTGAATCAGGTCGAAAACCAGGTCGACGTCGCCTATCGCAATTTGCTGCAGAGCCGCCGACTGGTGGAGGCCTATCTGGCCGGCGTCCTGGACGATGCCCGCTCCACCTTTACGATCGTCGAACGTGCCTACGAGCGGGGAGGCGCCACCATCCTTGATCTGCTCGATGCGGCCCGCACCTCTCGCACGATTCAGCAGAATTTTATCGAAGCCTTGTTTTCCTATCAGCACAATCTGTTTCAATTGGAAAGTTCCGTGGGACAGGAGATCGCGTCATGAGGCCGGGCTGGATCCCGTTGGTGTCTTTGGCAGGGGTCCTCACTCTGTGGGCCTGTAGCCAAACGCAGGAGTCGAACTCCTCCTCGTCGTCCGCCTCTTCCAACGGCGTGTCTTCACAAGAGGTACCCTCGGCTGCAAGTCAGATCGAAACGGCCGTGGTGGACTTCAAACCGGTCCAGCCCGAGCTGATACTGGTCGGAAAAGTGGCCTATGGCGAAGATCGCTACTCGCGAATTTCTTCTCCCTTGCAAGGCCGTGTCGTGGAGGTACGGGCCCGCCTTGGCGATCACGTGGAGGCCGGTTCCACCCTTCTGGTCATCGACAGCTCCGACATCACGGCGGCCTATTCCGAATTCGTCAAAGAAGCGTCGGAGATGGAATACTCGAGCCGCGCCCAGGAATTGGCGAAGGAGCTCTACGCGACCAAGGCGCTGGCGCTCAAGGATCTCAAACAAGCCGAAAATGATTTGATCAAAGCGCGTGCGGAGTTCCGACGAGCGAAGGAACGATTGTTGTCATTGCGCATCCCGTCCGCTGAGTTGGAAAAACCCCTCGCGCAGCAACGCATCACTTCCCGTTTCGAGATGAAAAGCCCGTTGACCGGTACGGTGGTTGAGCGGGCCGTGACGCCGGGGCAATCGGTCGGGGGTGACGCGAGTCAGGTGTTGTTCACGGTGGCCGATTTGGATCGACTGCAAGTCGTAGCCGATGTCTACGAGCGAGACCTGGCGCTGGTCAAGGTCAGCCAGGTGGGTCGTATCAACGTGGAAGCCTACCCTGGAAAGGATTTCGCCTCCGTGGTGGCCTCCATCGGCGACGTCGTGGACCCCAACACCAGGACGATCAAGGTCCGGGCCTGGGTAGACAATCAAGAGCAGCAGTTGAAACCAGAAATGTTTGCCCGGCTGAGGCTGGACATCGGGGACGCCAGCCCATTCTTGACGATCCCCAAAGAAGCGGTGGTCGAAATCGACGGGCGCCACTTTGTGTATGTGGTCGACGCGCCCAATCACTACCTCAAACGCGAGGTCGTCGTCTCGAATGTCTCCACTGATCAGGTCCGAATTCTCAAGGGACTGACGGCCAGTGAACGGATCGTCACGAAGGGGGCGGTGCTAATTAAGGGGCAAGAGGTGAAAGGATGACACGATGATCGTGGCGATGGCTCCGACCCTCTCTGACCGGCACAGGTCCCCAGGCCCATGATCGTTCGTATCGTCGAATTGTCGCTCGTTCAACGGTTCCTCGTCTGCGCCCTCGGATTCTGTCTCCTCTTCGGCGGGCTCTACGCGTTTCAACAGCTCGACATCGTGGCCTATCCGGACCCTTCCCCTCCCATGGTTGAGGTCATTACGCAGTTTCCGGGCTGGTCCGCCGAAGAAATCGAGCGCCAAATCACCATTCCCATCGAAGTGGCGCTGAATGGGGCTCCGGGACTGACTGATATCCGATCCCTTTCGATCTTCGGGCTGAGTGATATCAAGGTCTACTTCGACTTCAACACCCAGTACTTTTTTGACCGGCAGGAGGTCATCAACCGCCTGGCCACGATCACCCTTCCTCAAGATGTACAACCATCCCTGTCCCCCTGGTGGGCGATCGCGGAAATCTATCGCTACGAGCTGGCCAGCGACGGGAAGACGAATCTGACCGACCTCAAAACCATTCAAGATTGGCAACTGCGCCGGGAATTTCGACGGGTGCCGGGCGTGATGGATGTCACCGCGTTTGGAGGCACGACCCAGGAGTATCACGTCGATATCGATCCGGGAAAACTGATCAGCTATGGGGTCAGCCTGCCGCAGGTCATGGAAGCCTTGACCAACAGCAATGCCAATGTCGGCGGCAATTACCTCACCCTGGGCGCGCAAAACTACAACATCCGCGGGCTGGGCCTGATCAATGGGCTGGAGGATATTCAGAACGTCATGGTGGCCGAAAAGGAAGGCACCCCTATCTTTGTGAAGACGCTGGGAACTGTGTCGGTCGGCCATCGGGTGCGGCTGGGCAAAGTCGGGATTGATGATAATGACGATGTGGTGGAAGGGGTCATCTTATTGCAACGCGGCTATAAGGCGCTGTCGGTGCTCGAACGGGTGCGCCAGAAAGTCGATGAGCTGAACAAGTGGAAGTTGCCCGACGGGGTGAAGATTAAAACATTTTATGACCGGACCGCTCTGATTCATACCACCGTCGAAACGGTCACCGATATTTTGATCAGCGGCATGGTGCTGGTCTTCATTATCCTCTTTGTCTTTCTCGGCCACTTGCGCGCCTCGATCATCGTGGCCCTGACCATTCCGATGTCGCTGCTGTTTACCTTCACCATGATGGTCGTGATCGGGCAGTCGGCCAATCTGATTTCGCTCGGCGCCATCGATTTTGGCATCATCGTCGATGCGACGCTGATCATGGTAGAGAGCATCTTCTTTCATTTGGCCCATGACCAACGCCTCGGGTTGACGGTGCCGCAACAGATCGTGCGGGCTTCACGCCAGGTGGGGCGGCCGATCTTTTTTTCCACCGCCATCATCGTGGTCGCCTTCATTCCGTTGTTCACGATGACGGGCGTCCCGGGAAAAATTTTCGCGCCGATGTCCATCACGTACGGATTTGCGCTGTTCGGGGCGCTTCTCATGGCCTTTACGCTGGCACCCGTGCTCTGCTCGTTGTTCCTGACCGAAGCCGTCAAGGAAGAAGACACGCGTTTCGTCGGAGCGATCCGCCGGAGCTATCTCGCCGTCTTGCGGTGGGCCTTGAACAACAACATGAAAGTGATCGCGGCCTCACTGCTGCTGCTGGTGACCGCCTTTGGCGCCATGCAATTTGTGGGTGGGGAGTTCATGCCGGCGCTGGAGGAAGGGAATCTCTGGGTTCGCGCCACGATGCCGGTCGATATCTCGTTCGATGAGGCCGCGCGGCTGACGGGCGAAATCAGGCAGATGTTCCGCCGATCACCCGAGGTCGTGACGATCGTCTCACAACTGGGGAGACCCGACGACGGAACCGACCCCACCAGCTTCTTCAACGCGGAATTCCTCGCCAATCTCAAACCGCGGAAGGGCTGGCGGCCGGGTTTGGACAAGGATCAGCTGGTGGAGGAAATCGAAGCGCGCGTCAAGACCATCCCCGGCGTCATCTTCAACTTTTCGCAAGTGATCCAAGACAACGTCGAAGAGGCCATGTCCGGGGTAAAGGGCGAGAATTCGATCAAGTTATTCGGCACGGATCTCAAGACGATGGAAGCGAAGGCGGTGGAAATCGAGACCGTCATGAAGGGCGTACGGGGCGTCAAAGATCTCGGGATCTTCCGGTTGGTGGGGCAGCCCAATCTTTTGATTCAGGTCGACCGGGAAGCCAGCGCCCGGTATGGGTTGCGGGTCTCCGACGTCAATGCCGTGGTGCAGGCGGCTGTGGGCGGACAGGGTGTGACGCAGGTGTATGAAGGCGAGCGGCTGTTTGATCTCGTGGTCCGGTTTCTGCCCGAGTTCAGGAGAGATGCCGAAGCCATTGGGAATATTCTCGTGAGTACGCCAAACGGGGCGCGGATTCCCTTGAAGCAGGTGGCGACGATCAAGACACACACCGGCGCCTTCATTATCTATCGTGAAAACAACGAACGGTATATCCCCATCAAATTCAGCGTCCGTGACCGTGATCTGGAGAGCACCGTGAAAGAGGCCCAGGCCAAAATGGCGAAGACCGTGTCGCTTCCTGAGCGATACCGGATCGAATGGGCAGGTCAGTACGATCAACTCACCGAAGAACAAAAGCGGTTGACGATGATCGTACCGGTGAGCCTCGTGTTGATCCTCTTCCTGCTCTACACGACCTTCAATTCGCTCAAGAATGCGCTGCTGGTCTTGGTGACCGTGCCGTTTGCGCTCATCGGCGGTATCTTTTCCCTCGTGCTGACCAGCACCAATTTCAGTATTTCCGCCGCGGTCGGGGTTATCTCGACTCTGGGAGTGGCGATTCTCGGGGGAGTCCTGTTAATCTCACGTATCGAAGATTTCCGGCGCGCCGGCGCGACGCTGCGCGAGGCGGTCCTGAAGGGGGCAGATGTTCAGATGCGCCCCATTCTCATGGCCACCCTGGCAGCCGCCATTGGACTGCTTCCCGCAGCCTTGGCGACGGGGATCGGATCGCAGGCGCAGAAACCCCTTGCCCGGGTGGTCGTAGGGGGGATGCTGACGGCGGCGGTGCTCATTCTGGTCGTGCTTCCCGTGCTCTACGAAGTGGTTCATCGCCGTAGCGCGACCGAGCAACCGGTTGAGGGGGAGCCTGAATCAGCGGACCCCCAATAATGGCAACGCTTTTGAGAAGGTGGTCATGATGATGAAACTAAAGCAGCGGTGGTTCTATCGTGTATTCGTTTCCAGCTGTGCCTTGATGGGAGTGGCGGGAATGGTCCTGGGCGAGGCCCGGTCTGCTCCCACCGTCTGGCCGGTCCAGATGCCCTATGAGGCCCCGCCCAAATCCGAACCGGTGCCCGATGTTTCCGTGCCCCCCAATACCAATCCCCTCACTCCGGAAGAATTAAAGCGGGCAGAGGCGTTGCTGCCCTTGCTGGAGGGCAAACAGGAGTTTTGGGCGATGGGAGAATTTGTCCATCTGGGCGAGTCGGTTATTCCGGTGGTGACGAAGGCATTGACGATGCCTGGCCCTCGGATCCGGTACAACGCGATTGAGACCATATCGATGATCAAGGCCCCGAGGGCCGTGCCGGCGTTACTGGACACGGCCAAGCAGAGTGACGAGATTCCACGGATCAGGGAACATGCCCTCCGGGTGGCCGTGCGCCTCGATCCGCTTCAAACCCCGCCCGCCATCGAATTGATGGCGAAAGACCCTAATTCGATGATTCGAAAGGCGGCGGCGTTCGAAGCGCGGTACGTCCGCCATAAAGACGTGATTCAACCGCTGATCGATATGATCGGGGACGAGGAGCGATTTGTGGCCATGTCCGCCGTGCAGTCGTTGTGGATGCTCACAAGGCATGAAACGGAATTTCACGACTGGGACGCCTCCAGCAGGCAGGATCGGCAGGCTTGGGCGCAGGAATGGACGGAATGGTGGACTCAGTCGAAAGAGTCGTTTGAATTGCCGGAGCCCAGGGTTCGGCGACGGCCCTCCTGAGAGTTGGCCGGGCAGGCAGAGTCCCGGGCCGGTCAGCACAGAGCTTTTCGGAGTGAACGGTGCCGGTGTGAAGGCCGCCTGCTGAAGCGGGTGGCGGAGAACCTTCGACGAGCTGGTTGCGGTTTTTTCAGAGGTCGTGGTAGGAATAAAAAGATCGGTGGTGCCGCTGACGTCGGTGGCGCGGCGGGGAACATTACACAAGGGTGCAGCATGGCGATACTGGCAATAAGCAAACTCGGCAATCCTATTCTCCGGCAAAAGGCCTTGCCGATGAGCCCCGGCGATATCAAGAAAGCATCCTTCCAGCAACTCATTGATGACATGTTTGAAACCATGTACGACGAGCCGGGCATCGGATTGGCCGCTCCGCAGGTGGGGCGCTCCCAACAGCTTGTCGTCATGGATTGCCCCGGGGAGGGTGGTTTTCCCAAGACCGTGCTCATCAATCCCACCATTCTCTTTTACGGGCCGGATCAGACGGAGGGCTGGGAGGGATGTCTGAGCGTCGATGGTCTCCGCGGCAAGGTGACGCGTCCATCGAGCGTCCGCGTTACGGGATTGGATCGTGATGCGAAGCCCGTGGATTTCGAAGCGAGCGGGTTATACGCCGTGTGCATCCAACACGAAATCGATCACCTCCTCGGGAAGTTATTTCTCGATCGCATGAGTGATTTCTCCACGCTGACGCAGATGGATGAGTTTCAGAAGTACTGGCAAAAAGAAACCGCCAGTGTCATCTAATCTCTCCCGGATCGACGGGTCGTCGTGAATTCTCTCCTGCGCGTACTCTCCTACCTCAAGCCGTTCCGAATGCTGGCCGCAGTCACGTTCCTCTGCGCCGGCCTTGCCACGGCGTTGGAACTGGTCCCGCCCTACCTGATCAAGATCATCATCGACGACGTCATCCAGTCGAAGCGTCCCGAGATCCTGTCGTGGGTCCTGGGAGCACTGCTCGCATCGTACATCCTACGAAACCTGGTGAGTTCGATGCGGGTCCGGTTCAACAATCTGCTTGAACAGAAGGCCGTTCACGCACTACGCATGCAGGTGTTCGGGGCGCTCCAACGTTTGTCGTTAAGCTACTTTGAGAACCGGTCGACCGGAGAAATCATGACCCGGGTAACGAGCGACACCGAACATGTCGAGCGAATCTTCGTCGACGGCCTCGAAGGGTTATTGACCGCTTCGTTGACGTTGATCGGGATCATGATCATGTTGTTTGTGTTGAATTGGAAACTGGCGCTGCTCTCGCTGTTGCCCATTCCTATTCTGGCAGTCTGTGCCGCCTGGTTTACCCGGAGGGTCCATGGGTACTACGCGCAAATGCGCAAAAGCGTGGCAGAACTCAATGCGTACCTTCAGGACGCCCTGTCCGGCATCAAGGAAACGATCGGGTTCAATCAGCACGAGTATGAGCGGAAGAGGTTTGAAAATTTGAGCCAAGCCTACAGCCGCAGCAGTTTACGCGCCATGTATTTGTGGTCCTGGTATTGGCCGGGCATGGTGTTCGTGGGCAGCACCGGGACGGTGTTGATTTTGTGGTATGGCGCAGGAGAGGTCCTGGCAGGACATTTGACGGTCGGTGAGTTGGTGATGTTCCTCTCCTACCTCGGCCTGTTTTACACCCCGATCAACGAAATTCACTCGCTCAATCACATGTTGCAACATGCCTTGGCGGCCAGTGAGCGCGTGTTCGAGATTCTCGACACCAAATCAGAAGTCGAAGACCGGCCAGGCGTTACGGCGCCGGCCGAGCGGTTGAGCGGCGCGGTCGAGTATCGAGAGGTGAGCTTCGGGTACCGGCAGGACGGGATCGTATTATCCGACGTCAACCTTACGGTCAAGCCTGGCGAGCGAATCGCATTGGTGGGGCCGAGCGGAGCCGGAAAGACCTCCCTGCTGAAACTCTTGATGCGGTTTTACGACGTGGGTAGTGGCGCGGTGCTGGTGGATGGGCATGATGTCCGGGATCTACCGGTGGCGTTTTTGAGAGGTCAGGTCGGTCTCGTTCAGCAGGAACCCTTTCTTTTCAACGGGACGGTCCGCGAAAACATCGTCTATAGCGATTTGTCGGCCGGTCACGAACGCGTCGAGGCGGCGGCCCGCGCGGCCCGGGCCCATGACTTTATCACCCGCTTGCCTGACGGGTATGATAGCTGGATCGGCGAGCGCGGCGTGAAGTTGTCGGTGGGGCAGAAACAGCGGGTCTCCATTGCGCGGGTGCTGCTGAAGGATCCGCCGATCGTGATCTTTGACGAGGCGACGTCCAACATCGACACCGAGACGGAGGTGAAGATTCGCGAGGCCCTGAACGATCTGACCAAGGGCCGGACGACCTTCATCATTGCCCATCGCTTGGCGACGCTGCACGACGTCGATCGCATCCTGGTGGTTGAGCAGGGCAGCATCGTCGAAGAAGGCAATCACGAGGCTCTCATGCGCGTAGGAGGTGTCTATGCCGGCCTCTACGAAGCTCAGTTTAAGATCTAGCGCGAGAAGGGTCGGTAGAATGGTTGCGGCCATCGAACGAAGGTCGGTATACTTTGTCACCAATCAGAGGATGTCATACCAATGGTGCTGATTTACGAGAATGATCCGCTCGACAATGAGGACGCCCGAGGGCGTTTCTATCATGTGTGTCGTGGCCGTATTGATCGAACTGAAATTCAACTGCCCGCGGGTCAGTCGATCTATGAGTGCGGGGTTTGTGGAGTGGATCTGGAGCCGGAAGATTTTTGGATCGCGCGGCAGAAGGGGTCGGTGTAACCATGGCTGGAAGTGTAGGCCGAAAGACAGTATCTGTTTCACGTGGGCTCATGATGTTGTGTGAAACCTGTTACGATCAGGTGTATCACGAGAATCTTCCTGACGCCCGGAACTTTATCGCGAATCACGAAGCATTGTTCGATACCATCTGTATGGGTTGCACCGACATCAATCGTCCACTGATCGATGACATGCTCGGCAGTTCGGAATAACTGTCAGGCGGGTCTCGTCCCTGAGAGCTGTCACAAAGCACGCTCAGCTTCGACCCTCCCGGCTAAGGCGTACCGCCTGTGGGGCGGACCATGCCGGACGCCTCATTTCTCTTAACTTTCTTACAGTACGCCACAGTTGATGGGGGGCCGGTTGGCCCTGGTCGCCTTTGATGGTGTTGTCCGGACTCCCGCTGAGAAAGCAACCATTTGCGGGGTTTCTTGAATCAAGGCGCTTGACGAGTCTCGGAATTCGGCCGAAAATCTGCCCGTTTCAGAAGTGATGTGGTCGGATACAATCACCTTACGGCTACGGCAGGACTGACCGAATGTCCGATGAGGAGCGAAAGCGGAGGCCCAGTTTGCCGCGCTCAAACGCTATCTCGAACGCGACAGAAGCAGGTCGATCGCGAGATGCCCGGCGCCACGCAGCAGGAAAAGTCTGCGACGATCGGCAGGCGATTGAGCGACAACCTGCAAGCCTCGCGTGAAAAAGCAACGCGTGAGACCCTTACCTCGATTTTGCGTGGAAAGAAATTACAGCGTGAGGCGAACCAATCTGATCGCGATGATTCCGGCGGGGGATATTATTCGGAGAGGTCGGAGAGTATTTATTTGTTTGTGGATCACACGTTCCGCCACGAAATACGGAGCTTCAGTTCCGTCTCCGGCGGCGGGCTGTCTCTCCCATCGGAGCGCAAGAGTGTCTCGTCAGGCACCTGGGCGGTGGAGATGGTGGCAGGCGACGCGCATCTCGTGCTGAGAACGGACGAAGCAATTGTGGAGAGCTGGAAAACCCGCGACGGTGGGGTTGGAGTGCAGTACCTGAATGGAGCGCGATGGAACCGGTACACACTGTGACTTGTAGGTTAGGTCGTTCTAGAGGATACGGCTGATCGACATATCCCTCCTTCATCGATGCGTGGTGGTGGCATTCAATCGATTGGTCGGGGAGATCACGGAAGGGCTGGCAGTATCGCTTCGGACCCACGAGGGGGCTGGCAGGATGCTCCGGTCAGAGACTAGGCTGATCCCTACGAGGGCATGACGGACAGCTTTGAAAGCCCTCCACTCTGTCGGGCGCGGTTATTTACAGGCTTTCCCGTCGAAAATCAGGCAGGTGGATTCTCCGGACTTGACCTTCCAGCTTTTCAGTAACGGGGGCTGGCCCTCGCGGGTTTCGACCACAATGTCCACCAGCCCGGATTGCGGCAATTTGTCCATATGGGGTCGACCTGCTTCGGGTATTTCTACCCAAAACACCGCCCCGAGAGTCGAAATCAGAATGCGGCTGTTTTCGACGTCTACATTGATAATCGGACTGTAGTAGCTCTTCTCCGCGGCGGATGCGTTTCCGGAAAGCGTCATACAGCCAAGGAACAGAATGAGTGCGAAGCGCAAGAGGATAAGCCGCATCGATCGCTCCCTTCATGATAGATCAGGGCGCGATTATGCCATCGTTGCCGATCGATTGGTAGAGGGGGGAGCGCAGAATCGACGGACCGGTTGGGGGGAGATCAGACAATATGGACGTCGGCGGGGCGAACCTTACCGCCGGTAATCCAATAGGTACGAATATCTGCCGCGGGGGCATGCATGAGCGAGACGAGGAGGTAGGCAGGGACAGGCAAGTTGATTCGCTGCCAGATCTCCTCATAGTCGGTGGCGATCTTGATGTCCGTGTGGGAAGGTCGGGCCGGGTCCTTGGGATGGGAATGGTACACCACCTGAAGGTCGAGACCCTGCTTACGGATGTCCTTCTTGGCCGCTGAAAAGTCCTGCATGTCCATCACAAAGGCGATTTCGGCCCGTTCCTCCGGTGACAGTCGTTCGAGGTGGGCGACTTTATCATCGTCGAAGGTGGACAGCTTTTCTGCTCCTTCGAGGGCCACGATATTCGTGATGCGGTAGAGATGTGTCACCGCCTTGTTCGTGCCGGCGAGCAGCCCGCAGCATTCGAATGGAGCCAGTTCCCTGGCGTGGGCGACGATTTGGTCCAGTATGTGCTGCGGGATCGAAAGGTCTGGCATGTCAGATGGTGCAGGCGACGCTGTAATCCCCGCCCAGGTCTTTGATGGTCGGGGTAGCGCTGCACAGGGGGCAGCGCGGGTCTTTCGGTCGTGAGACTTTGCGGAATTTCATCTCCAACGCGTCGTAAATCACGAGCTTATCTGCCAGAGTTTCGCCGATGCCGAGGATTTCCTTGATCGCTTCCGAGGCCTGCAGCACGCCCATGGTTCCGGCCAACACTCCCAGAACACCGGCTTCCTGACAATTCGGGACCAGTCCTGCCGGCGGTGGCTCCGGATAGAGGCATCGGTAGCAGGGATGACCGGCATGCGGCTTGATGGTCGTGAGTTGTCCTTCGAAGCGAAACATACTTGCCGAGATCAGTGTTTTCCTCGCGAAAAAGCAGGCATCGTTGACCAAAAATCTGGTGGTGAAATTGTCAGACCCATCCAGCACGATATCGTAGTCTTTCAACAGCTCCAGAATGTTCGCAGTGTCGACATTCAGTTGATAGGTCTTGATCATGATATCGGGGTTGATGGCCGATAGCATCCGTTGACCGGATTCCACCTTGGGAAGGCCGACGGTCGCAGTGGTATGCAGAATCTGCCGCTGGAGATTCGATAAGTCCACCACATCGCCATCTACCAGGCCGATGGTGCCGATGCCGGCCGCGGCTAGATAGAGAGCTGCGGGTGACCCGAGACCACCGGCGCCGATGAGCAGGACTTTAGCTTTGGAAAGTTTGACCTGTCCCTTGCCGCCGACTTCATTGAGAATGATATGCCGGCTGTAACGCTGAATCTGTTGTTCGGTGAATTCCATGCGACCTATCTCTCGTCCTGCGTGAAACGTGACGTTCGTCGGTTTACCTGGGAAGAAGGGTCGCGCGACCCGTTGCGTCTAGTCCTATTCGACCACGTTCAATTCAATCGGATCGACGACGCAGCCCTTGATTCGGATTCCATCGATGGCGCGTTCAATTTCTTCTGTCTCGCCGGTGAGTTCCAAATCCATCCAACCGGTCGTCTCCCGCACATCTGCACGGCGCACGTTTGTGACGACCTTGAATTCATGTCCGATTTGATAAATGATCGGCTCCTTGATCTTGTTCTCGGGAAAACGAATGTGAAAGCGTAGACTGGTCATGGCTATCCTCCGGCGATCGCAGGAACAATGGACACTTCATCGCCGTCCTTCAGGGAGGTCTCTTTTCCGTTGAGGAATCGGATGTCTTCCTCATTGACGTAAATGTTGACGAAACGCCGCAGGTCACCCTTGTCGTCGCACAGACGATTCTTCAAGCCGGGATAGGCGGCATCAAGCGAACCGATCATATCGACAATATTGGCTGCTGCGGATTCAACTTCTCCCTGGCCTTTCGTCAGCGGCCGCAAGGGAGTCGGAATACGAACCTTGATCATGAGTCACCACCACCGTTCTTTCCCATTTTGAATGTTTTCTGGAAACTGACCAGGCTGGGCTGGATGCGGAACGGACGCCCCACGGCATCCACGACCGCTTCCTGGGTCTTGAGCCCGTTTCCAGTAATATAGGCGACGGTCACGTCGCTCTTCTTGATCAGCCCCTGTTTCACGAGTTTGCAGAGCACACCGATGGTCACACCGCCTGCCGTCTCGGCAAAAATACCTTCAGTCTGAGCCAGCAGTTTAATGCCTTCGACCACCTCCTCATCGCTCACGGCGTCCATCGCGCCTTTGCTCTCTGCCGTGGCTTTCAACGCATAGTACCCGTCTGCCGGGTTGCCGATGGCGAGCGACTTGGCGATGGTCTTCGGCTTGACCGGTTTGAAGAAGTCCCGTCCCGCCTTAAACGCGGTGGCAATCGGGGAGCAACCTTCGGCCTGCGCGCCATTGATCTTAGTCCGAACCTCATCGACCAATCCGAGCGCGTGCATTTCGTGCAATCCCTTCCAGATCTTTGTCAGCAGCGAGCCGGAGGCCATGGGAATCACTGCTTGATCTGGGGTGCGCCATCCGAGTTGTTCGACAGTCTCAAAGGCCAGGGTCTTGGAGCCTTCGGCATAGTAGGGTCGAATGTTGATGTTGACGAATGCCCACCCGTGTTCACCGGCGATTTCGCTGCAGAGCCGGTTCACGTCGTCGTAATTACCCTCGACCTCCACCACATTCGGCTTATAAATCAGATTGCCGAGGACCTTCGCCGCTTCGAGGTCGGCCGGGATAAACACATAACACTTCATTCCCGCTGCCGCCGCATGCGCTGCCACGGAATTGGCGAGATTGCCGGTTGACGCACAAGCCACCGTCTCGAATCCGAGTTCGCGCGCGCGGGTCAGGGCCACCGAGACGACCCGATCTTTGAACGACAGGGTCGGATGGTTGACCGTATCGTTCTTGATATACAGCTCATCCAACCCCAGGTAGGCGGCCAGGTTCTTTGCCCGCACCAGCGGCGTCAACCCTGCATGGGGTCCGATAAACGAGGTGCTCTCCACCGGCAGCAAGTCGACATAGCGCCACATGCTCTGGGGACCCTGTTCGATCTTTTTCCGCGAGATCGTGCGTTTGATCTCGTCGTAGTTGTATTTCACTTCGAGCGGGCCGAAGCACATCTCACAGACATGGATGGCTTTGGGAGGATATTCCTTCCCGCATTCCCGGCACACGAGCGCTTTCATTTTTGCCATGGAGACACCTTCGCTACAAGTTACGTTGACCCGGAAGCGCACAGGTCGGCCCGACGTCGCCGTCTTCAAACAGCTCGGTAATCGTGGGCCGCTCACCGCACAGCGGACACTCGGGGTTCCGCTTGATGCGGATTTCTCTGAACTGCGTACGTCGCGCATCGAAGTCGAGGAGGCGATCGGTCAGCGGACGGCCGATGCCGAGGATCAATTTGAGCGCCTCGGTGGCCTGGATCGTTCCGATGATTCCTGCCAGCACGCCAATCACGCCCGCTTCCTGACAGGACGCCACCAGGCCCTCGGGCGGCGGCTTTTTGAAGACGCAACGATAACAAGCGGACTTTTTGGGAATAATCGTAGTCACACGGCCGTCGAATCGAAGGATGCCTCCGTGGACAAGCGGCTTTCCTGCAAAAAAACAGGCATCGTTGATGAGAAACTTCGTCGGAAAGTTATCGACGCCGTCGAGCACCACATCGTACTCGCCGATTATCTTCAGGGCATTACCGGCCGTGAGACGTTCCTCATGCATCACTACGCTCACGTCAGGATTCAGGGCCTGAATTTTCTCTTTGCCGGACAAGACCTTGGAACGTCCCACATCGGAGGTGTGATGAATGACTTGCCGCTGCAGATTGCTCAGGTCAACCACATCGCTATCGATCAGTCCGATGGTGCCGATTCCGGCGGCCGCCAGATACAGCGCGGCGGGCGAACCAAGACCGCCGGCCCCGACGACGAGCACCCTCGCCTGGATAATCTTCTTTTGTCCTTTTCCGCCGACTTCGGGAAGAAGGATATGCCGGCTATACCGGTTGATCTGTGTTTCAGTGAATTCCATGGCGGTTCTCGTCGCTCGTGAAAGGTGAAACCTTGAGGCTCTATCGCGAGATGGACTCCACGAGGCGCGGGTGACGCATCCTAAATGTTGAAATACTTCTCGATGCTGATATAGCGCTCCCCGGTATCGCACAGGATCGTCACGACGTTTTTCCCCGGGCCCAGTTCCTCGGCAATCTTTTGTGCCGCGAACACGTTGGCGCCTGCAGAAATGCCGACCAGGAGTCCCTCTTTTTTCGCAAGCAGTTTGGCGGTCTGGTAGGCTTCATCGTCGGTCACGGTTACCACGCGATCGAGCAATGTCCGGTTCAGGACCTTGGGGATGAAGCCGGCACCGATGCCCTGAATCTTGTGGGGCCCTGGATCTCCGCCGGATAACACCGGTGATCCTGCCGGTTCCACAGCAATGATCTTGGCTGCCGGATTGCGTCCCCGGATGACCTCGCCGCAACCCGTAATCGTGCCGCCCGTTCCCACGGCTGCGACGAATGCATCAACCCGCCCATCGAGAGCTTCCACAATTTCTGGTCCCGTGGTTTTCCGATGCATGTCAGGATTGGCCGGATTCGAGAATTGGTCGGGCATATAGTAAGACGGGTTCTGCGCGACGATACTCTCGGCTTCCTTGATCGATCCCTTCATGCCTTCCCACGCTGCTGTCAGTACCAGTTGTGCTCCATAGGAGGAGAGAAGACTGGCTCGCTCCATACTCATGCTTTCAGGCATGACCAGAATGAGTTTATACCCGCGCACTGCTGCCACTAGGGCCAAGCCGATGCCCGTATTGCCGCTGGTCGGTTCGACGATCGTTCCGCCGGGCTTCAGTTTGCCCAGCCGCTCCGCCTCGTCGATCATATTCAGGCAGATGCGATCCTTGATACTACCACCCGGATTGAACGATTCCACTTTGCCGTAAATCGTGGCCGAACCGGGTTTGCTCAGCCGGTTGAGACGGACCAGCGGGGTGCGCCCGATCAACTCGGTGATATCTGGGTGGGCCCTGAGGGTCACCGGCCACCGCCCATGTAGAAGAGAAATTCCACGTGATCGCCGTCTTTCAATTGGGTGGTCTCGAGATGTGTTCGCTCAAGCATGGTGTCATTGACCTCGACCGCCACCATTTGGGGTTCGATACTCTTGGCCTTCAAGAGATCCAGCACAGTCCCCCCTGCGATACTCTCAGACTTGCCGTTGATCATGACCTGCATTATCCGCTCCTGGGAAGGTAAGAGTCTAAAGAATTTCAACACGTTAGCAAACGGCTTCTTGATTTGTCAAGACAACCGGCCCTTGTAAGTCGATGCGAATAGTGCATTGCCAGCGTCATGCGGTATTGCCAGCCGCTTTCTTGACTTTCACCATGGCTAGCTTACAGTATGCGCCGGTCCGGAGGGTAGGGAATGTGGAAGAAAAATTTCTTATTTCGCGCGCATGAGGCGGCTCCGCTGAAAGAGTCGGAAAACGAACTTTTTCATGATGCAGAACCGGCCTTGGACAGTGCCGGGCTTCAAATGGAAAAGTTTCTCTCGGTCTGGGTGCAGGGTGAAGGTGAAGACGACAGCCCCACGATGTACACGAATCTGTATGTCAGAACGGCCACGTTGGATTTTCGAACACGCGCCGGCTTTCTCCAGCCTCTACAAGGCCGCACGCATCAGATTAAACAAATGCTGACGCCGGAGCAAAAAGGATTTTTGCGGGGCTGGTTGTCGAAAACTTCGCCCCAAGCCTGGGAAGAGTCTGACGACCATTTTCGAACGCTGTTCGATCTCGACTGATTCGTTTTGAGCGGGATGTGGAAGAAATCCGCGAGCGGCGTGTTCGCCAGACAAAGTGACCAGGTAATTCTGGCGGCGTTCACGAGTCTCACGCGCCGCGGTCATGATGCTGCGAACTGCCGCTCCTCCACCCAGCTTCTCTGCGAAACGCGGTTGTTCGTGACTGGTCTGGTCGGGCAGGTCCTGGACAGGCGCGGTGTGGCGCAGAACACTACACGGTCAACATCCCGCCGGCATTCTCAACCATGACGCTCATCCACTTTAGTCCTACGGACCTTGCTGCAATCTCGTATGAGGACCCCATTGAGAGCCCCGCGGCTGGCTGCGGTATCACCGCTGACAGGCAGCAGCTCGCCGGTTCGGGGCTGTTCACATGATCGTTCCTCAGCCGTGCAGGACTCGAATAGGTCATCCGATTTCCACTCGTCTGGTCGTCTGGGCTATTGTGAGCGCCTGCGCTCCGGTGCTGATCCCCGTAGACGCCTCCGCCGCTATCGATATCTATTATGCCCCTGAGGACCAGCCCCTTGATCATGTCGTCGCCCTCTATGCCCGGGCGACCCGCCATATCTATGTGTCGGTGTACGCGCTCACGGCACCATCGGTGGTGAAGGCGCTGATGGAGGCCAAACGACGTGGCGTGGACGTGCGTGTCATCACCGACCGCGAACGACTGACGGACCCCAAGCAGCAGAGTGCGATCAACACCCTCCGGCTTGCCGGGGTTCCCATCCGGATCAACCGCCACGATGGATTGATGCATTTGAAGCAGGTCGTGATCGACGATGAAATCAATATCTCCGGGTCGGCGAATCACACGACGAGTGGCAACCGTTATAATGACGAGCGGCTTGATGTCATCACGGATGCACGGTTGACCGCCAAGGCCCGCGAGAAATTTTTAGCCATGTGGAACGACCGGACGCGATTTGAGGGATGGACGAAGTAGGTCGAGGGACGCCGCTGCAGAACCATGATTGAAACCGATGTGGCCATTGTCGGCGCGGGCGGGGGAGGCGCTGTCCTGGCGCTGATGCTCGCGCAGAAGGGCGTGCATTCGGTGGTGCTGGAGCGGGCCGCAGGACCGCCACAGGGGTTGCGAGGGGAAATCCTGCAGCCGAACGGCCAACGGGTGTTGGACCGTCTGGGGCTACTGGACAAACTGCCGCCCCATGCCACTCGGTCGATCACGCGCTTCAACTTCTGCCGGGCGGGTGGAGAACGGCTTTGCACGGTTGATTATGGTGAGCTGCCGGCTCCGTATAATCGCGCGGTGGTGACGTTGCCGAATGTGGCGCACCATGCCATTCTCGATGCGCTGGAAAAGCAGAATCCCGGGGCGCTTTGGTATGACTCCACGTTTACCGGCCTTCGGTACGACGGGGCGCGCGTGATCGGCTTGCAGGCCACCCGGCACGGCGAGCCGGTCGATGTGTCCGCGCGGCTGGTCATCGGCGCGGACGGCGCGTTTTCAAAAGTTCGGGAGTCTCTCGGCATTGCTGCGCAGGTGCATCGATATCCAGAAAGTTATCTCATTGCGATTCTCAAGGCTCCCCCAAACTTCGACGAGGCGCGGTACCTGGTGGGCAGGCGCGAAATCCTGGGCCTGTTTCCCGCCGCCGGGCAACAGGTCTATGCCTTCTATATGATCAAATCCGGATCGTACGACGCGGTCAAAGCTGAAGGCCTCGAGGCGCTGCGGCGGGCCTGGGTTCGTATCGATCCCGCCACGGAAGGCATTGCCCAAGGATTGGTCGATTGGAGCCAGACGGGATACATGCCGACGGGGCGCGTAAAAACCGATCGATGGGTGGCGGACGGCGCATTGCTCATCGGCGATGCGGCCCATGCCATGAATCCTCATGCTTCCCAGGGTCGAATGCAAGCCATGGTAGATGCGGTGGTGGTGGCGGATCTGATCCCCGGCTGGTTGAAAAAAGATGATTTCTCCGCTGAGTCGTTACGTGCGTTCGAAGTCGCCAGGCGGCCGCAGGTGACGATGTTGCAGCAGTTGGCCGATGAGCAATGTCGATTCTGGAATACCGGCAATCCGCTGGTAGCCTTTATGCGGGACCGGGTCTTCCGAACGCTGGACCGCAATGCGCGTCTGCGCTACCGCGTGCTCTCCACCACGGCAGGCCTGCGAACCAACCCGCCGTTTTCCTTGTTGGATCGGATCATGGCAGCGGGCTTGCTGCCCGATCCGGGCGCGCAGATGAGATCGCCCGATGAAACATGAGGCGTTGAGTTTTCCATCTGGGCAAGAATGACCGAATCGGCGGGGTGCTCACGCGTATCGTCCAGTAAGGTGCAACAACGTCCCCGCCGCGAAGTATAATGAGTTTCATGCGTGTGGCCGCCGGCGAAGGGAATGAGCCGGGGCCTCACGTGCGTTCCTGCCTCATCCCCCGGCTGCCGGATGGGCGCGTTCCCGATAGGGGATAGGGCCGCCGGCTGAATCTTCAGCAACCCGGTACAACGACAACAGAGGTACTTGTGACACAGCCTACCGCACTCGATGTTCCCTCGGAAGTTCAACAACTCCTACAGCGATATGTCAAAGAGACCAGTGCTTTACTCGGCTCACAGCTCGAGGGAATTCTGCTCTACGGAAGCGCCGTGCGCGGGGAGTTCCTTCCCGGCCGATCCAATATCAATCTGCTCCTCATGATGTCCGGCTATGACCGTGAATGTTTGAAACGGTACGCCAAGTCGCATCGACGATGGAGTCGCGAACAGTTTGTCGTGCCGCTGGTGCTGACCGAAGCTGACCTTACAAGACCAGGCACGGTCTATCCGCTCGAATACCTTGAAATTCAAGAGCAGCATCGGGTGTTGTGGGGACGAGATCCCTTTATCGGTATGCACATTGACCGCACGCATCTAGGCTATCAGGTGCGGCAGGGCATTGAAGGAAACCTGGTGCGACTGCGGCAGCGGTTCATCGAAGGGGGTGGCACGGAAGAAGCCATTGCCATGCTGTTGCCCTTGTCCCTGACGGCGCTGCTGCCCTGCTTGCGTGGTCTGCAGCGGCTTGCGGGGCAGGCGCCGCTGTTTCAGTCGGAAGCGCTCCTGAGTGGGATCCAGGCTATGACGGGACTCGATCTGGCCGGGTTGACCGATGTGCTTCATTTGAAGCGCGGGATCATCACCCCCGGGCCGGTCGAGGTGCCTCGATTGTTCGATCGATATGCCGCCGATCTCGTGGCAGTAGTCGCACTGGTCGGACCGGACGGGAAAGTGGCCGCACGATGAGGAGACATGCGATGACATGGTATGTCTCCGCGGCATTGTGGTGTGCGCTCTTACTGGTGGCGCCTTCGGCTGGTGACGCGCGGGACCCTGTGCCGGCCTATGACCCGCTCGGGTATGTCAGCGACCACGCGGGAGTGATCGATGCGGAATGGCGCGAGCGAATAAGGTCGGTCTGCCAGGATCTCGAACGGAAGACCGGCGTCGAAATGGTGGTGGTCAGCGTGCCGTCGTTGAAGCCCTATGCATCCGCCAATGACTATGCGATGGGTCTGTATCAAAAGTGGGGCATCGGCTCTGCTCAGGATGAACATGGAGTCCTGGTCTTGTTGTCGGTCCAGGAACGTCAGGCGGCTGTGACCATGGGACGGCGAATGCTGCCGGTGATGGGCGGCCAGGTGGTCGGCCAGGTGGGGCACGATTATCTGGATCCGGCCATCAAGAATGGCCACTTCGGCGAAGGCCTCTATCGCACGGTCGTGGGGTTGGCCTCTGTTTCACAGGAGATTCGTGTCGGTGCGATCAAGAAGACACACTTTCGCGGCCTCGGGTTTTGGATCACGATCTTTACCGTGAGCGGAGCCCTCTGGTTCCTGTGGTGGCTGAGCCGTCCTGATCTCCGGCATCCCTTTGCGCGCCTGCGGCGCGGAGAATACTGGGGAAGCGGACAGGGCGGGTTCGGCGGAAACTTCGGCGGGCTGGGTGGAGGAACGAATGGGGAGGGGTGGAAGTAGAGGAGGGAGTGGGTGTGCAGGCCTCTTGGCCGCCTCACGGCTCCGCCGGCCTGCGCAAATGTGACGCTCGTGATTCCCCGCGTCGCGCACATCGAGGAACGCGCATACGCGGCCCTCTCTCAATCAAACGACCAGCCAGCCTAGCAGTTGTCAATGCTGTGATTTTTGAATGGTTTGCCTCCTGCGTCCTACCGTGAAGGACCTTGTAACTGAGCCATCATGGCGGCCGGATCCCAGTAACCCCACATCTGCTCGATCTTTCCATCGGGGTTGACTTCGAACACATCGATACCCTCGAAGGAAACCTCCCGGCCATTCTTCCCGGTACCGCGTCCCGTGAACTTCACCGCGACACGGTTGCCGGATGAGAACACATGGTCTTCCTTCAGTCCGAGATTCTGGAAGGCCTCGAGGACGCCGGCTAGAAATGCGCGCAGAGCGGTTTTACCGTGTAATGGCGCGGACGCCCCCGGCTCGTAGCTGATGGCCTGTTCCGCGAAGCAGGTTGACCATGCGTCCGGGTCCATGTTCCTGATGGCGGCAAAATACTTGGGGATCACCGGCGGGATTGGCTGGGATGCCATGTCGGTCCTCCTTTGTTAACCAACAGACAGGTTACTCGACGATGGGGACTGAGAATTCTACTGTCACATGGAATACGAAATCCCTCCGGGCGTTGGACTTACTCGTCTCGGCGCATCAGTGCTTTTTTCAATGGGCGGTGATCGGCCGGGTAAGCATACCCCTGAGCGGATACAATTGACAGCAACCCGGCGGTGGGAACGGAGCATGTGGTTCTTTGCTGTCCCTTGCGCTAGACTTTGAAGAGGACAACAGCAACCATTTCAGCCGTAGGTGCCGGACGCTGTATGAACCAATGCCCCTTCTCGGCAGGAGCGTTTTACGTAGAAACGAAGGCATATCGATAGGTCGGCCATTCGACAAGAAAGCGTCTTATGATAGTAGAAGTCGAATCAAATGAGAATTGTGATGCCAGCCTCTTTGCCCGTTTCAAGGAGGCCGGCGCTCCTCGCGCCGTGGTGCAGATCCGGCTTTCAGAACGGAACCCTGCCGGTGAGTGGTGTTGGATCACCGGGTGGAGTGATGATCCGCGGACGCCCGTCTGCCCGGCCTACGTTCAAGTCGTTGAGGACTCTGGTTCGGGGCTGGCCCACCTCGTGTATGGCGGGCTCTATGGTCTACGATTCAAACCCGTGAGCGTGGATGAGCCTTGGAGTCTTCAAAGTCCCAATCAATGGGGAGATGCGTACCTCTCGCTGGCTGATGATCATGACCTGCGGTATGCCGGCTTCGATATCGCCTCGGGGTGAAGTCTTCGCGGATCCCGGATGCCCTGTCAGAGTCTTACTCGGGCGTAAACAGACCGGACGGTTTCACCAGACAGATATGTCTATGTGAAAGCCAGTCTCCGGTCGCCACTGGTCTCGATGGAACCTTGTTGATCTTTGTGTTCGGGGTGTAGAATAGAATCTTGACAGTCCATGCTTCGGACGACCGGGGTATCTCCGGTCGGCTCATCAGCGAATGACCACCTTCAGCCTGGAGGTGCGTATATGTTTTCTGCCTGGAATCTCAACACGTGGATCGCGAGCCTGGGAGCGGTGCTGTTCATCGGCAGTCTTCTCACTGGTTTCGCTGCCCTTGTCACTGTCCTGATGTCTCGCGTCTGGAGAGAAGACCCGGATCTCGCAGACGTGCCTCTCTCGAGCCCTGAGACCAAGGACATTCGCAGGGCCGCGTAACCCGCGCTCCGGTGCTCCCCCGCTCCTCAGTGTCTGTCGACCTAGGCCTGCACGACGCGTGCGGTGATGGCAAAGCGGGCCAGGGGAGCCACCTCCTGCACGGGTGTGAGGCGTTGAATCTGGTTTATGCGGCCCACCGAGCCTGGTGAGTGAATCCAGGCTCGGAGAGAACCTGACATCCGCGCCCGCCCGGATGATGAGAACAATAAGATGAAGAGCCTTATTAGGTCAGCCAACGGGATCGGGGGTTTTGATCGTGCTCTGGGAGAAATGCAGCGCCGCTATCGAACTGGGGAAAGTGGCGCGTGACCACAGGTTGCCTGAGCGTGCGGATCCGGTTGTATTGCCCCACAGAGAAGGGAGGCGACGATGCCGTACAACATTGCCTCAAAAATTGTCCGTAGAGTGGTCATGATCGATGAGCACCGTTCTGTACTCGAGGCCGCGATGCTCATGGCCGAAGAGTTTGTCGGATCGGCAGTGATCACCAGCGCATCAAAAACGACCGGTATCTTTACCGAGCGGGACCTGATGATGCGTGTCGTGGGAAAGAAGCTGGATCCCGCAGCGGTCACAATCAAGGATGTGATGACGAAAGACATGGCCATCGTGAGTCCGAAGGACAGCGCGAACTATTGCTTGGACTTGATGAAGGCCTACCGCTGCCGCCATCTGCTGGTGTTCGAGGGCGAGGAGTTTGTCGGGGTTGTCTCGCTCCGGGATTTGGTGGCGCTACTCGTCGAGGAAAAGGAGGAGCTGATCGCCTCGCTCCAGCAATATATCTGTTCCTGACTTGGCTGCGGGTGTTTCAGGACGGAGGCGAACTAAGTCTCCGATGCGAGCAATTTATTCGTCGCGCGCGCTTACGCGGTCCTGCACCCGGAAGCATGGTGTGACAACGCGGGCAATTCATGGTCACTTCTTTTGCAAACTAGCGGCTCCATTCTTCCTCGATAACAGCAGCCCACTCGTGTGAAGTCCAGATCAAGCAGGCGGAACTCTCGGCCCTGTGAGCCTGAAGAACCTGTGTATCAAACCGCTGTCTGACCTTAAGCTCAGATAAACAGCGAGGATGCGGTCCTGTCTGCACGCATCTGAGGAGGTGTGGCCGCTCGTCACGGTTACGGCTTGTTAGATGAGGACCTGAGGTCCGGCATGCCGACGCCGCTTGGTGAGCGTGATCGCGCGCTGGCAGGGGAGGTCGTTGAGTTAAGTCAGGCGAACGCTCACTTATGACGGGGGATCAGGGGTAGCCTATGCCGGTAGGGCGCCTGTCAACGTGGGGGGTGTGAGAATCGGCGGGTTATCCCCTTTTCGGGACCGTGCGTCCTTCTTCCAAGTCCTGCAGATCGGCCCAACTCGTGAGGTCGGTTCGCGCAGGGTCGACAGCATCGCGGTATTTGTTGAAAGAAGCCTGCTTCTCCGGCGTGGTCGGACCACGGCTGAGCATCATGCTGTTCCATTCCTCTAACTCAACCTGCCTGTGCGGTCGGGCCGTATGGCGAAACCACTGGGCGACCCCGTCGTCGGTCTGGTTGCCAGTCACCGCCGCAGTGAACTGTTCGGCAGTGATGCCCGCATACTCCAGAAGCCGATCGTCCATAGGGCAGGGATAGATATATTCGCCCTCGGTTCCCGCCAGCACGGCGCGGCATTTGTCGATCATGCGCCCGAGGTGCACATAACCTTCCAATCTGGCGCGCATGCTGCGCGGAAACCCCCGTCGTAAGTCCATCAGGCCAGCAGCTTGTGGTTCTGGAACGTCATGGTCCGGACCATGACCTCGCCGTTTTCGTAGGAAATGATGCGTCTGCTCGCCGGAAGATCAGAGTTGCCGACTCGCACATGGCTATCGGTAAAGCTCTCGCAATTGCGAAGTTTTCCATCCTGCGGGGCAAAATAGTACACCGTGTATTTTGTCGTCAGGTGTTTCTGGTCCTGGGTGGTGCTGCTTTCTTCCACGTTGATCGTAAACGCGACATGCGGCATCTTGCGGTTGATCTGGGTGATGCGGTCGTTCTTGATCCGGTAGAACGACTGCATGCCGTCGCCATGCAGATCCAGCCGACGGCCTAATGGATGGTCGGTGCCGGCCTCGAGCGTGAGGCGATGTTTGCCGTCCGATTCCTCGAACTTGCGTGGCGCCCGATGGACGGCAATCATGCCGATCTGTTCCTGCGCCCATTTCTGAATAGTTTCGTCCGGTAGCTGGACGGTCACCTCTCGCGGCCCTTTCACCACCACGGCTCCGCTGAGGACCTGTCCATTGGTATTGACCGTCAGGTCGGCGGAAAATCCACCAAAATCGGACTGCCACCTGGCGGTACTGTTAAAGGCCCGCTGGAGGAGCGCACGGGCTTGTGGATCGTCGGCAACGGCAGTGGCTGTATCGGTTGGCGTAGGGGCTTGCATAGGGACTCCTTTTCATCGTGAAATCTTAGAATGACATACGGAGATTATAGAAGGCCCGGATGCCCGTCTACAACCCGCAATGGAGACCGGAGGAATTTAGTAAACGCAAAGCAGTGGCCGGAATCCTGAGAAATTCACTCCGATAGCCCAGTTTGGGTAGTACTGGCTAGGCTGAATCTGTTACAATGCGCGGCATTTCATCCGGCAATCCGGCCTGTCAGTCGAGTGAGTCTGGGTATCCCTGGAAAGGAGCGCTATGGAGCGGCGAGCGGCGTCTCATACGGAAGAAGAGGAAATGAATCAGCGGCGTCGGCTGCTTGGATTGGCCCGCAAGGGCGATCCCAAAGCCATCAGCAAGCTGTTCGAGTTGTACCAGGTGCGTGTGTTGAACGGTGACATGTTGAGTAAACTTAACAAGTCGTACTATAAGGCGGCGGCGGCCCAAGAACAGAAGGGACCCCAGGCCAGCGCCAAGGCGGTCAAACCTCAAAAGTCCGCCCATGGGAGTCCGAAAGGCAGTTCTAAACCCTCAACAATTGTTGCGGCACCGGGGACGAAGCCGAAAGGCGCGAAGGCGTCGGATCAGAAGAAACGAGCGAAATAAATGACCTCTGTCGAAACAATAGACACGGGTCGGGCCTCGTCTGCTGGGGGCCGCTTATTGGACCCCGACGCGTAGCCCTCCGCCTGCTAGCTTCTTTCCGATTTCCTCTGCCGCTTTTCGTTCTCCTGTATACACCGTGGCCTGGCCTTCATGATCGATGCGCCAGGCCAGCTCGAAGGCTCTGGATGAATTCATGCCCGGGATGCTCTTGCACAGCAGGGCGATCACCTGTTGATAGGTGTGGCAATCGCAGTTGAAGACGATGACGCGGGCCTCCAGGTCGTCGCCCGTTCCCACGTCGGTCGTGTCGAGAGCCTCTGGGGTAAAAACAGGGGTAAGGGTGCTCATACGGTCATCTCGTCGGGAGAAAAGTATAAAGGATGTTCACCGGAGATGTCGACATACTCATTGTGGAGTGTCACACCTTCTCGCTCCAGAGTGTGATTCAACAGTGTGAAATGCGAACGGGAGTCAGTGACCGCTGACAGACTGTGAGTCTTGGCGAGACGAAGGGTATACACCTGCGCCGCGGCGGTCTTGAGTAGCGCCAATCCATATTCGAACTCATAGGCTTCCTCTATTCTGAGGACCGGTCTGGCTAGGGTCTGTAGGAGGGCTACGGTATAGGGACGGTCGCTGCGATCCGTTTCCAGGAGACGCAGCAATGCCGCTGGGCCCGGTACGATATTTTGCCCAATGTGCATGGCGTGCGTCAGGTCGAAAAGTCCCCGTTGAAACCGGCGGTCGTTACGCAGGGCGGTATGAAAAAGTGTCCGCCAGTGACGGTTGCCAAGATCGCGGTCGACGTCGGCTATTGCCTGGGCGTCCAGAGCACCGCTCACGGGGTAGCCTTGCACCAGACGACCGGATTCCACCAGGGTCGGGTGCTCGTCGCCCATGCGATCTTGATAGGCCATCGTGCCCATGAGGGGTGTGAGGCGAAGCGCCATGTAATCACGGAAATGAATCGAATGATAGCGAGACAGCAAGGCGTCCAAGGTTCGTGGGGCGCAGAGATGAAATGGATAAAACAAGGCACGGTGCAGGAGCGTGGGATTCATGGGCATTGTCATCGTCTGGCGGAGTAGGGCCCCCGGAGGCGACAGCCTACCAGTTGTCCATATCGATGACTTCAGTCGCATCCCAGAGGTTCTTCAACTCGGCGTCAGCACTGGCCTTTTCGCGATCCGCGTCGGTATCTTCTCCAAACCTTTTTGTCTGAACCGTCTCCTCCTGGTTTTCCGAGGGGCCGGTCTGCTCGACTGGCTGTCGCCGGCGGCGTTTGCTGGGGTCCATGTTGACAGGCATGAGTCTTCCTCCTTTGACGCAATTAGTCTCCCCTCTACCGGGGCCGGAAGTCAATGTTCGGCTTGCTGTGCTGTCTGACGCTCCAGGCTTGCCAGCAGGGCGACCGCGACGCTGTCAGCATACCTCCGGCCTCTCGCGGTGAGCCGGACTTGCTCTCCGCTACGTGCCAGCAGGTCGTCCGCTACCAGCTCGTTCACTTTCCGAATGACTCCTGATAGCGCCATGGCATCAGTGCGCTCCAACGACACGCCGTCGATCATGCGGAGTCCCAGGACCAGCCGTTCGCAACTATCGAGATCGGGCGCCAGTGGTTCGGACTCCTCCACTGGAAGCGCTCCGCTGGTGAGCGCCTGGGTGTAAGAGGCGAGATCGCTCACATTGCCGGCGCGCCGACCTCCGACGTAGGATTGCGCGCTCGGTCCCAAGCCGAGGTATTGACCGCCGGTCCAGTGGAGTCGGTTATGCCGGCAGGCATAACCGGGTCGGCTGTAGTTTGAGATTTCATATCTGCCGTAGCCTGACTCGTTCAGTATCTCCTCAGCCAGGTTGTCCATCGCGTTCTGAAGGTCTTCGTCAGGGGCGGGGACGGTTCCCCGTTCGATAGACATCCTGAGCGTAGTCCCTTCCTCGATGGTTAACGCGTAACAGGAGAGGTGCGTCGGGGCGAGGTCGATCGTCTGCCGGAGCGATGCAGCCCAACTCTTGAGTGTCTGGTCCGGGAGCCCATACATCAGGTCGAGATTGATGTTCGTAAACCCCGCCTTTCGCGCGGAGGCAACAGTGTCGACGGTGTTCAGGACCGAGCCGTGGCGTCCGACCCGCAGTAATTCTTCCTGGTCCATTGATTCCGCCCCGAAGCTGACCCTGTTGAAACCGGCGTCCCGTAATTGTGCCAGACCGTCGGCAGTCACCGAGTTCGGATGGGCCTCGACCGTCACCTCTGCATCGTGAGCCAGGCCGAAGGTGTGTTTGGCCGCCGACAAAAGGCTAATGAGTTGGTGAGGCGTCAGGGTCGTGGGCGTCCCGCCACCGAAGTACACAGAGTCCAGCGGTTCCGTTCCAAACCGGCCTGCGGCACCATAGGAACGTATCTCAGTAAGTAGCGATGATACGAAGGTAGCAGCCGCGCTGGCCTGGTGGATCTCCAGATAGAAGGCGCAGAAATGGCAGCGTCGGTGACAGAAGGGGATATGCAGGTACAGGCCCCGGCCGGCGGTCTGAATCATGATGGTTTATTCGTGCTTTGCGGTCGGTGAAAAGTCGCGGACCATGGCGACTTCAATTTCGTCCGCCGCGGAGATCCCGCGGTTTCGGACGTGAGCCTTCCACTCCGGATATTCCCGCAAGGTCTCGAACAGCTGTTTGATCAACACCGGCTTAATCTGCATTTCCCATTCGCGGAGCCACGCATGTTCGTCGTGAGATCCCTCATAGTCATCGGGAAACTGTGCTTCGAGGCTGATTCGAAACAAAAAAGATTTGTCTTCTGACCACATTGGTGGCCTCCCATGGGCTGATGATTGCGAAGTTGAACCGCGCTTACTTATAATATTGAAAATTCCAAGGAGTATAGCCCCATGCCCATCTTCGAGTACGTGTGCCACGAATGCAACCATCGTTTTGAACTGATCGTGCAGGGGAGTGCAGTCCCAGTCTGTCCGGCTTGTAAGGGAACGGTGCTGGATAAACAATTTTCCGCGTTCGGCGTCGGGGCGACCGGGGGCTGGCCTGTAACATCCGGGTCTAGCGGGGAGTGTGGTTCTTGCGGAGATCCGCGCGGGCCTGGTTCCTGTTCCACGAATTGATCCCAACAGAGGCGCATCATGGACGATTCTGAAGCACAAACAAACCGTGCGATCGGAACCCTCGCTCAGTCTGACCCGCTGATCAAACTCCTGCAGGAAGTCAGGCTTAAACGGATGAGGCCTAGCGACCCGGGGTTACGGGCTGTGACGGAGTCCTGGGTGGGTGTCTACACGCAGGTCTTAAAGTCACAAGCATTCCACCCTACCGTGTTGGCCAGACTGAATCCTCTTCCCCGGCTGGAGGTACTCGTCGAGGCAGAGGTGTTGTCGTGGGATCATCCCGGCACCAGAGATCTTCGCGAATTGTTCGAACGGCTGATCGGTTCTTCTCCTCCCTAGCAGGACCTACGAGACATGCGGTTGCTGATTGCCTTGGGCCTTCTGGTGCATGCTTGTTCGGGGCCGGCCGGGGTTTCGGCAGACACGTCGTTCGGTGTTCGTCCCCTGCAAGCGAGTTATGAGTCCGCCCTGGCCGTTCTTCCCTCTCCCGCCAGAATTTTGCTCGACTCGGCCGCGATTGAACGATTCCTCGTGGAATTGGACGGGATGCCGCCTGATTGGTCCAGAGTCTACGGGCAGGGACACCAGGACCCCGGCCATGACGAGCGATTATTTGCGCTGAACCGCGAACGGGATGCCCTGCGGGAGGGAAACGCCGCCCTGCAGTCCTTGCTCACGGTTTCCTGGATTGGCGAACTCTCCGAGTTTGACGAGCAAGCCGGTGGATTTCGTGTGGCAGTCGGACCGAAGTTCCATGAGACCGGTTGGGGGATAGTGCGATTCAAATATGAAGACCTGCCGGCTAGACTCGTGGCTCTTGCGGGCGAATCAACCATGCGTCTGCGGGCGCGGTTGCAGGATGGAGAGCAGGTAGCGGTCGATGTCCTCCTAACCGGTCGGCTTATCCAGGAAGAATCTCTGGTGTACGACTTTTCGCATGAGGAGGAAGGCCGGGGGCTCATCATGCCGGTGGTTCGCGTGGAAGCGGTGGAGTTTGTGCTGAACGACCCGGGGGGGGCGGCAGAAATGACTGCTCCCCGGCTCCCACTGTGACGCATGCGTATTACGGGGCCTGTCTCAGGTAGGGGTAGGCGTGATGCAGACAGGATTCGCAGACCGTCGAGGATCTTTGATCACGCTTGCCGCTGCGGATAGCCTTACGAGCGTCGCCAACTGTTCCGTCACTTGTGTCTTGTTTGTACTTCACACAGTGAAGGTAAGGGCGGTGGAGATGCCGCATTCAGACAGGAGCGATGCATCAACCCTGGAGTCGAATCTGCTGAAATAGTTCTTAGTACGCATCCCTCGCGCAACGAAAGCCGGTGCCGGATGGCCGGCTATCCATCGTGCCCCAATCGCGGTCGGAGGTACGCAAGCTGATGGCCGGTTTCAGCCATGACCCGCCGCGCATGGCCTTGATGGCGCCGCGCTCCGGACCCTGCGGATTGTTGAGAGGAGCCTCGCGATAATAGTTAGGGTTGTACCAGTCCTGAACCCACTCGGCTACATTGCCGGCCATGTCCAGCGCCCCATATGGACTGGCGCCTGCCGGAAAGCTTCCGACCGGTAATGTCAGAATTTCACCCTTGAGCCCCTTTTCTCTAGAAATGGCGGCTCCGTCTCCCTTCATCCAAAAAGCCTCCCATTCCGTACTGTCTTTGAACTGCACGGTCTGTTTTGCCCAGTAGCTGGCACTGTTACCCTTCTCGAAGTCCCATTCGCTGCCCCAGGGGTATTTTCGACCGTCGGTGCCACGCGCGGTTTTTTCCCATTCTGCTTCGGTCGGCAGCCGTTTCTCTGCCCAGTGACAGAATGCAACGGCATCGAGCCAGCTCACATTCACCACGGGATGTTGGTCGGTGCCTGGCAGCGGGGCGTCGTGTTCCCACAGAGTTGAAACCGGGTTGGCATTGGCGGGAGTCTGATAGCCGGTGGCCTTCACGAACCGGTAATAAGCGGCATTGGTGACCTCGTACCGGTCGATCCAGAATGCGCTGAGGTAGATCAGACGGAGCGGATGCTCGTCGGGCAGCCCGTCACTGCCGGCCGACGTCCCCATCGTGAACTCGCCTGCTGGAATCAGTATCATGTCGTCATACTCGATAGCCCCGATTGCCACCCGCAGGTCCCATGTGGTCAGGCAAACGAGCGCAGTCAACAGCAGACGCATTGCACCCGCGCTGATCATGGCTTTTTCAGTCCGCAGGCTTTGGCCACGCTGTCACGGTATTTCATCCACAAAGTTAGTCCCTGCGTCACGGAATTGATGATTGCATTCTGCCGGCTGCGGGTCTCTGCGTAATTGACGACCATGGTATAGGCGTCCTGCCGGTGTCCCGACTCAACCTTTTGATGCGCGCGGATAAGATCCATGTGCCGTCTGTCGATATCATGGTGACGGATCAGGGGATGGGCGTCGACGTAGGCCTCGATTTCCGAGTCGGTTTTTGGTTTGGATGGATCTTGAATTTCATGGCGGTCCTTGATGCTGCCCTCGACGAACACGGCCAGGACCGCCGCTCCCACGATCCAATCGCGGCTGGCCGTAATCTTTTCCAGCCAGTTGCGATACCGCGCGCTCGCGGGCAGGAGGGCGGCGGTTTGAAACGAATCGCTGTCGAAGCCCAGGCCCCGCATCATCTCATTGAACAGTTCGGGGTGGGACCGACCGAAGGACAGTCCGCCCGTGTCCTCTTCGTAAATATTCTCCGCCAACATCCGTCTGACATCGGACGGGGGGTTCTGTCCATGTACGCGGGCGAGCAAGACGGGAAAGTCTCGAACATAGACCAGAAATTCCTGTTGAAAGTGAACCTTCAACTGGGACTTGCTGATGCCAGGCCCCATGATGATCGGCCAGGCCCAGTGATGCTTGCGGTCCATGATGGCCAACAGACGCTCCAGAAATTGCGCGCGGGTCAGTCTCTTTTGTGCCATGCCTTGCCTTCCTTCTTTCTCACTGGCTACAATCAGCCACGGATCACATGAAACCCATTACCCTTCAGGACTCAGACCAGATTCTCAACTTCCTTGCCGAAGTGACATTGCGCGGCAGAGGATTCACGACCGACTGCCTATTGGACTATGTCCTGGACGAGGGATTTACCGAACCGATCTATCTCAATGCCTCGGGTGAAGACCCTGACGCCTTCTACAAGGAGCAGCCCCAGGCTTGGGCGATTTATCAGGTGCGTGAGTGGAAGCGAGTCTTGACCGTGTCCGGGGGACCGGGGAAGGACCGGCGCGTGCAGATCACCGAGACCCCCTAGCGGTTTGAGTACAGACCTTCGGTCCCACCGAGCAGCGGATGCCCTGACCCGGTAGTTTCTCGCTCATGAGTCTCTGTTCAATCTCGATGTGCCGGACGCCATCTGAAAGAATTCCCAAGGGCATCCGTTGTTTCTCAGCTCAGTGTATTAATCATCGCCTGGAATTGCAATGAATCGTGCGCTGTCCGTCGAAGGACAGGGCCGTTTCGAGAGACACCAGCCTATCAGGCCCGATGATCCGCGTACCGGGAGGTCGACAGTGATGCAGCCACGTATGCGTGCGAATTCTGCGAGACTGGTGACCTTGTGCGAGCCGGGTGATGTCGGTGAACTGGCTCTCATCAAAAGCCTCCTGGACGGCAACGGCATCCCCTATGTCGTACATCATGAACACATGGGGGCTCTCTACCCGGGAGTGTCGATGTTGTGCAGCCGGGTGATGGTGGCGGAGGGCGAGAAGCAGCGGGCCGAAGTTCTGCTCAGCCGCCTCGCGCTTCAGATTCGTGAGGCGACAGAGGATCCGGAGTGAGCCTCGGTCGACCCTGTCGGGCACACAGTCCCTCCTGAGGCCGAGAGACTCAGGCAAATGATCCATCCGGAAGCTCTTCAGGAAGCGGCTGTCGACGCACAGATCGCGCGCCGTCACGAACGTGAGCGGCATTCATAGGGCAGGCTAAGGATGTCCCTTTGGTTTGACCATCTCAGGGGCATTGGGGAGCGGCAGGCGTACGTCCGATCCAGAATAGTGTCCTCCGATCAGCTTCCCTTCTTCGAAGTAGAGATAGCGGTGTTTGACCACTGCCGGGCTTTCCCAATCCTCAAAAATCCATTCCTCCCGTCGGAGGCCGTCACTGGTGTGCGTCACATTCATCGTATTGGGGCCACCCCAGGCCTCCAGCACCTGTTTGCGGTCCATGCCCACCATCACCCGGTGGCTTTCGATGTGCTTGGAGAAGTCGGGGTCGAGCCAGCCGGGCAGGAAACGAAACGCGATCAGGCTCAGGACGAATAGCCCCAGGAAAGCATAGATGATGATCCGGACCGGCCGTTGGCGGATGAACGGGGTGGGTTCCGCAGCCGGGGGGATGGGGGAAGCTGGAGTGGCAGAGGTTGTCTGATCAGTCACAAATATCCTTCCGTCATGAACCTGTCGAGATACGCGTGTACCGCTTTGCATGCTAAACAATCGATTTTCGGTCCGTCAAGAGACTCCAGAGCCTTAAGGGCGGGCGCTTCCCGGGGCCTGGTCCCTACGGCGACCTGCTATGCTTAAGAGGACCGCTGGGAGGGCTGATTATGGGGGGATCGTTCCGGGCTCTGTGGCGACGCGTCGTGTGGATGGTTGCAGGCTGCTGCCTGATGTGGCAGGCGGGAACTGCCATTGGAGCAGGAAATCTCTACGTCTACACCGATGCGCAGGGGCAAGCCGTGCTCACCGACGATTTGCAGCAAGTGCCGGCTGAATACCGGGGACGCCTGAGAGCGGTCACCAATGGGGAGCCCCCGAGCGCCGCAGCGATGACCTCTGCCGCGCAACCGCCGGCGAGCCGCCCACTGTCCACACCGGGCCCGTTGCAGGAGATCATCCGCGCGGTGGCAGAGAATGTGAGCCCCATCCAAGGCCTGACTCCCCACCAGACAGCTGTTGTCATTCTTGCAGCCGGCTGCGGCATGGCGCTACTCTTGTTTATGTTTCTCAGCTCGAATCCGGCCGTCAGGCTCCTTGCCAAATGCCTATTGATTCTGGTCAGTCTCACAGCGGTCTATCAACTGGTTGTCGGGGGCTCATCTGTTCCAGGAACGGGCGCCGGCTCCGCTCCGCTAGCATCGGGACAGTCGAAAGACAATGTGATGGGTCAGGTGAGATCCAAGACTGAGCAGAGTTATCGCCTGCAGGACGAACGCACCACCCGCCAGCTCGATCAAGCCGGTCAATCAGCGCCGTAGCGACGGCTAGTCCGCATATTTGGGGACGGGGATTTTTCGCACTGCCGGTGCGGGTGGCGGCTGTTGGGCAAAAGCCTTGGAGTAGGGATTGAGGATAGGTTCATGCGTGTTGCGTTGACGCAATTTGACTAACGGAAGACTCTGGGTACCGATTTCCATGCGATCGATCAGAGCCTTCGACGTCAACGGGTCAGGTAGTCCCTGCAACGCGAACATTTGAAACGCCAGTGACCAGTCAAGCGTATCCTTCCCTTTTTCTCGCACTATAAAACGAGCGTCGGGCGAAGGAGTTCCGGTAAAAAAGAGCAGCATGATGTTGGACCGGAAGACCGGGGCGGTGGCGTCCTCGGGTGGCTTAAACTCCGGCACGAGTCCGGGAACTTTGCTCAACGGCACGGGCGGTGTGAATTCGATGTCCACGAGACGAACGAAGAGCGGGGGCTGATCGCTTTGGTCGTTACGATCGAAGGTGTAGCTGAACGAGTAGCGCACGTCGATGCCGTCACGTTTGAAGGTATACACGTCTTCGCCGTTTTCCGGCGAGACCACTTTTTTGAAATATTGTTCCCAGTCTCCGATCGGATAATAGGTGAAGACGCGCAAGGCGGCCTTGCGGTCGCGCACGGCCTGCGGCAGCCCGAGCTTTTCGTGTAGTTCGGTCTGGCTGAGCCCCAGGTAGCCGTCCTCAAAATAGGGACCGGCCAGGGCCGGAATCCGGGCCTGGCCGACGAAGCTCACACAGAAGAAAAGCACAAAGAAGAGGCGGGTGACTGTCTGATGCGCCATAGGGGTACCACTCAGGCTTGAGCCAGACAACGTCGGGCATCGTATCGGCCGAGGTAGGCAATGTCAAGGCAAGGAATAAGCAATGACTTGCCGAAAAATCTCCGTTCCCGATATGATGGCCGCTTACTTGTGAGTCATGTGAAGCGCGCCCCACGGCCTGTCACTCGGGTAATAGAAAGACATAGGTAGCCATGCCGGAATCAGACATTCGTGATCTGCTGCGAGAGCGCATCCTGATTTTAGACGGTGCCATGGGCACGATGATTCAGCGGTACAAGCTGGATGAGGCCGCGTTCCGCGGGGAGCGGTTCAAAAATTGGGAGAAAGATCTCAAGGGCCACAACGATCTCTTGAACATCACCAGACCGGCCGTGATCGAAGAAATTCATCGACAGTACTTCGAGGCCGGAGCGGACATTGTCGAAACGAATACCTTTAACTCTCAGTCCGTGTCGTTGGCCGACTATGGCATGGATGACCTGGGGTACGAACTGTCCAAAGCCGGAGCCGAATGCGCCCGTCGCGCTATGCTGCAGGTTCTGGCGAAGCAGCCTGCGCGGCGGTGTTTTGTGGCAGGTGCGATCGGACCCACGACCAAAACCTCTTCGGTTTCGACGGATTCCAATGACGCGGCCGCGCGGGGTACTACCTATCCCGAACTGGTTCGCGCCTATGGCGATCAAGTGCGGGGCTTGTTGGATGGCGGTGTCGATTTGCTCCTGGTTGAGACCATCTTCGACACGTTGAACGCCAAGGCGGCGTTTTTTGCCATTCAGCAACTATTCGCCGAGGGCGCCCGGCAGGTGCCGATCATGGCGTCGGTCACCTTTATTCAGGCCGGCAGCAATCGCGGCTTTTCCGGGCAGACGGTCGAAGGCTTCTGGAACTCCATTTCGCATGTTCCGTTGCTCAGTGTGGGGATGAATTGCGCGCTCGGTCCGAAGGAGATGCGGCCGCTGATCGAGGAACTCTCTCAGATTGCGCCGACCTATGTGAGCAGCCACCCGAACGCCGGATTACCTAATCCCTTACTGCCGACGGGCTTTCCCGAAACTCCTGAATCGTTGGCGCCGCAGTTGCGGGACTGGGCTGAGAACGGCTGGTTGAACATCGTGGGCGGTTGCTGCGGGACGACGCCGGACCATATTCGGTCCATTGCCGAGGCCGTGCGTGGTCTGTCTCCACGGCAGGCCGGCAAGGTCGAGCCGTTCCTACGGTTGAGCGGCCTTGAAGCATTGACCGTCCGGCCCGAGTCGAACTTCGTCAACATCGGCGAACGGACGAATATTACCGGGTCACCCGCCTTTTCCAAGCTCATCCTCGCCGGCGATTATGACAAGGCCCTGACGGTGGCACGCCAGCAGGCCGAAGGCGGCGCACAGATCATCGATATCAACATGGATGAGGGACTTCTGGATTCCAAGGCAGCCATGGAGAAGTTTTTGCGGCTCCTCGCGGCTGAATCCGACGTTGCCCGCGTGCCGATCATGGTGGATAGCTCGAAATGGGAGGTCCTCGAAACGGGCCTCCAGAACATACAGGGCAAGGGGATCGTCAACTCGATCAGTTTGAAGGAAGGCGAAGCCAAGTTCCTCGAACAGGCGCGCCTCGTTCGCCGCTATGGGGCGGCCATGGTGGTCATGGCATTCGATGAGCGCGGACAGGCTGATTCCGTGGCTCGCCGCATCGAAATCTGTGAACGCTCTTATCGACTGCTCACGGAGCAAGTCGGCGTCCCGCCCCAGGATATTATTTTCGACCCCAATATCCTCACCGTGGCCACGGGACTTGATGAGCACAATAACTATGCGGTCGACTTCATCGAAGCGACCAGATGGATCAAGCAGCACCTGCCGCTCGCCAAGGTCAGCGGAGGGGTCAGCAATATCTCTTTCTCGTTCCGGGGCAACAACGTGGTGCGGGAGGCCATGCATGCGGCCTTTCTCTACCATGCCATTCAGGCGGGGCTCGACATGGGTATCGTCAATGCCGGGCAGCTCGCCGTCTACGAGGAAATTCCGAAGGATCTGCTGGCGCTGGTAGAGGATGTGTTGCTGAACCGTCGTCCTGATGCCACCGAACGATTGGTCACCTTTGCCGAAACCGTCAAGCAGAAGGGGAAGGCGGCCGTCAAAGACGATGAATGGCGCGCCGGAACCGTTGAAGAGCGGTTGGCGCATGCGCTGGTGAAGGGGCTGACCGACTACATCGATCAGGACGTGGAAGAGGCCCGACAGAAAACGACGCGGCCGCTCGATGTCATTGAAGGGCCCTTGATGGCGGGCATGAATATCGTCGGTGACTTGTTCGGATCGGGGAAAATGTTTCTGCCCCAGGTCGTCAAGAGCGCCCGGGTGATGAAGAAGGCTGTGGCCTACCTGATGCCGTTCATGGAGGCGGAGAAGCAACGCTTGGGCACGTCACGCGCGAACGGGAAGGTGCTGCTCGCCACGGTCAAGGGTGATGTCCATGATATCGGGAAGAACATCGTGGGCGTGGTGCTGGGGTGCAACAATTACGACGTGATTGACCTTGGCGTCATGGTGTCATGTGAAAAAATTCTCGCGACGGCCCGCGAGCAGCAGGTCGATATTGTGGGGTTGAGCGGCCTCATTACTCCCTCGCTGGACGAAATGGTCCATGTGGCGAAGGAGATGACGCGGCAGGGGTTCGAGCTTCCACTCTTGATAGGCGGCGCGACGACCAGCAAGGCGCACACCGCGGTCAAGATTGCCCCTTCCTATCGCCATGCGACCGTGCATGTACTGGATGCGTCTCGCGCCGTCGGCGTCGTCGGAAGCCTGATCAATGAACAGCAACGGGAAAGCTTCGCCGAAACCATCCGGGCCGATTACGATCGGGTTAGGCAGGCGCACCAGGACCGGGGCCCGAAAAGCCTCCGCAGCCTTCAGGAGGCGCGCAAGCACCGGCTCTCCAGCGACTGGGCGACGACCGATATTCCTACGCCTTCCTTTACAGGCCTGCGTAACATTGATGGGCTCCCGCTGCGGGAACTGGTGCCCTACATCGATTGGTCACCCTTCTTTCACACCTGGGAGTTACGGGGACGGTACCCCGGCATTTTCGACGACGCCACGGTGGGCCCAAAGGCGAAGGAACTCTTCGCGGATGCGCAGGCCCTGCTGGAGGAGATCATCGGCGGCAACCTGTTGACTGCCCGCGGGGTGTATGGCTTCTTTCCGGCCAATAGCGTGGGCGACGACATTGAAGTGTACAGCGACCCGGAACGCCGTGAGGTCCGGACCCTGTTCCATACGCTGCGCCAGCAGATGGAGAAGCCGGCGGATCAGTGGAATCTGGCCCTGGCGGACTATCTCGCGCCGAAAGAGTCGGGACGGGCGGACTACGTGGGGGCGTTTGCAGTCACGGCCGGCATCGGGGCGGGAGCGCTCTGCGCCAAGTACGAGCAAGATCACGACGACTACAACTCCATCATGGTCAAGGCGCTGGCCGATCGGCTGGCGGAAGCCTTTGCCGAATGGCTGCACAAACGAGTCCGCGGGGAGTGGGGCTATGGGCAGACGGAGACACTCACCCACGAGGAGCTGATCCGCGAGCGATACCGGGGTATCCGTCCCGCTCCCGGTTATCCCGCCTGTCCGGATCATACCGAGAAACGGACGTTGTTCGACCTGCTCGGTGCGGAGGCCAGGTGCGGAGTGACCTTGACGGAATCCTTCGCGATGTTGCCGGCGGCATCCGTGAGCGGACTCTATTTCGCGCATCCGCAGGCCAAGTATTTTGCCGTGGGAAAGATCAATCGCGACCAGGTCGAGGACTATGCAGCCCGGAAAAAAATGCCACTCCCCGAGGTCGAGCGGTGGCTGTCGCCTAACCTGAACTATGATACCTAGTTTGAACCGTCGGCCTGGAAGGATGACTCATAGGTTGCCCTGCCACATGAGGCCGACGTACGGTTGCCGGCCTGCCTAGACGCGGTGTCGTTCACGACGCCCTTGGGTCATCCTGCCGGAATTTCCGCCTCGGACCATCGCACTCCTGATGGCCTCGTGCCTTACAGTCTCTTCCTGACTATTCCAGGTGGCGAACTCTGTGGTGGGTCGGTGACGTGGCACTGTCCACGGGGAGGATCAGTTCTTGAGGGCTTCGAGAGCCGGAGGAAGGGCAGGAGGGGCGGCGGACCCTGACGTGACGCTCGCGAGAGAGTTCTTGATCCAATGGTAGCGCTCTTCTGCCCAGGCGTTAAAGGTCTCCGAGTTTTCAAAGACCAATTCCCACGCCTTGGCTGCGTCCAGCAACAGGAGTTGATGCGGGCGATTCTGTCCCGGAAAATAGACGACCAGAACGGCGGATTTGCCGGTGAGACTGATATCGGTGAAGACATGGATCATGGATGCGTCGGGAAGGGACACATCGCGAGTGGCTGCTTCGACCAGCGGCTGGTATAAACGGTGAAGCAGATGGGTCGTGTCTTCGTACGGACTGGCCGTCCGCAACAGCCGGGGATTAGGTTTGTCCCCGAATAGGTTGTCGGTCAGATAGGTCGCTGCTTCCCAGGTCGGCATCATGCCGGATGACGCGAGATTCTCGCAAAGATAGGCGATCCAATTACGTGGTCGATTGGCCATCATGACTGGTTCAACTCCTGAGTGGAAACGCGATGCCGGGAGGCGGAATACCAGTTGGGGTCGGCA
This sequence comes from uncultured Nitrospiraceae bacterium, assembly GCA_963846575.1. Lineage (GTDB taxonomy): Bacteria > Nitrospirota > Nitrospiria > Nitrospirales > Nitrospiraceae > Nitrospira_A. Next base: position 1,304,927 of record CAWJWJ010000002.1, read on the forward strand.
AACTGGTCGTAAATACGTTTGATCTCGTCCATCGAGTTGAAGAAGATATCAAGGAGATCCGGGTCGAAGTGTTTCCCGCGCTCGTTCAGCATCAGGTCTTTGGCATGGTCGAAATCATAGGCCGGTTTGTAGACCCGTTGAGTTGTCAGGGCGTCAAAGTTGTCCGCGATCGCGGTAATCCGGCCTTCTAGCGGAATTCCCTCTCCCGCGAGTCCACGCGGATATCCGGTTCCATCGTATCGTTCATGATGAGTCCAGGCGATGAGGGCGGCTACTTTCAACAGCTCGGAATCCGATCCGGCCAGGATACGATAACCGATCTCAGTATGGTGGGTGATGACCTTGAATTCTTCCGGGGTGAATTTCCCCGGCTTCAGCAGCACGTGATCGGGAGTGCCGATTTTACCGATATCATGCATCGGACTGGCGGTACGGATCAGGTCGCAACGGTCAGGCGACAGGCCATAGCGGCGAGCCAACAGTTCGCAATAATGGCTCATGCGTTGGATATGCTGCGCTGTGGAGCTGTCACGATACTCGGCGGCGATGGCCAGCCGTTGAATGGTTTCTTCACGGGATAGGCGTAACTCTTTTTCACTGCGCTCCAGCCACTCAAGTGCCTGCTGCAGGGCGATCGTCCTGGTGCGAACGACTTCCTCCAGATGTTCCCGATGCATGGCGTTCTCGATTTCCAGTTTGCGTCGTCGCAACGCGTTGGCCACGTTGATCAGTACTTCGTTAGCTTCGAAGGGTTTGATCACATAGCCGAAGGCTCCCATATCGAGAGCCGCGTTCGCGAGCACGGGGCTGTCGAGTCCCGTGATCATGATGACGGCGGTGGTGGGGTATTGGACGAGAATGTGGCGGACGAGATCCATGCCGGATTCGCCCGGCATATTCACGTCGCATAACACGAGGGCGTAGGAGGATTTTTCCAACCGTTGACGCGCCTCACGGGATTCACCGGCCAAGGTTACCTTATATCCATGGGGTTCGAGCAAATAACCCAGTAGCCGACGAATGGGCTCCTCATCATCCACAATCAAGATGTTGCGGTTGTCCAGAAGCGAGGGCTCGTTGATTTGTTCGGTAACAGTCTGAATGGTCATAGATCGCCGGCTCGTTAGATTGAACTGCTCACATCAGGTTATGGACGTAGACCCCGTATCGGTCGCAACCGTCTATGCCTAAAGGCATGCGATGAAGCTCATGTGCAATGCACCTTCCGTGCCATTCCGTCGCATGCCTTTTCTGCATCTTTCCAGAGCCCAGGGTACCAAACTCCGTTGATATGCCGACAAGATTGTACGCATCGGGATCCGGCGCGTGCCCGGTACCGGATCGGTTCGTGTCAACTCTGACGGTCGTCCAGTTGCTTGTAATTCAAGGACAGGGATTGCCACGGATGGCCGTGTCCGCTTCGATGGTGGATTATACATCGGTCCACGGTGATTGCCAGTTGAAACGCAGCTTCGGGAAAGCCTCGTCCCACGGTGCCCATGGATTTGCTCTTTAAACCTTCGTTCCCTATAATCCGCTCCCTTACATTACATAGCGTTTACGGGAAGGGGTGCTGGGCCATGGAAAGCGGTGCAGGATTAGGTCGGATTGATGGCAGGCGGCGTGAGCAGATCCGTCCGGTGAAGATTACGCGCAATTTCATTAAACATGCGGAAGGATCTGTTCTGATCGAAATGGGCGATACGAAGGTAATTTGTACCGCCTCCGTCGAAGAGAAGGTTCCTCCGTTTTTGAGAGATAAGGGCCGGGGGTGGGTCACGGCCGAATATGCCATGCTGCCACGGGCGACGCACGACCGGTCCCCCAGAGAAGCAGTGAAGGGCAAACAAGGCGGGCGCACGCTGGAGATCCAGCGCCTGGTGGGACGTGCCCTGCGCGCCGTCATCGACACCACGCGATTGGGCGAACGCACCATTTGGATCGATTGCGACGTGATTCAGGCTGACGGCGGAACGCGTACCGCCTCCATTACCGGGGCTTTCATCGCCCTGGCGGATGCTCTGGCTGTATTAAAAAAGAAAGCGCTGCTGAAGCAAAACCCTCTCACCGACTACCTTGCGGCGATCAGCGTCGGAAAAGTGGGTGGACAGGTCTTAGTCGATCTGGCCTATGAGGAGGATTCGCAGGCGGAAGTGGACCTGAATCTGGTCATGACCGGGGCGGGCCGCTATGTTGAAGTGCAGGGGACGGCTGAAAAGACACCGTTTGATAAGAAAGACATGGATGAATTTCTGGACCTCGGGTGGGGGGCCATCCGTGAACTGGTCGAGCTGCAGAAATCACTGATCGGATCGCTTGGTTGATCATGCAGATCGTGTTGGCGACCAGAAATCAACACAAGAAGCAGGAGCTTCTGACTCTGCTCCAGGATCTGAGCGTCGTGATTAAGACGTTAGACGATTTCCCCGAGGCGCCGGATGTCGTCGAAGATGGCGACACCTGTGAGGCGAACGCCATGAAAAAGGCCGTGGAAATTGCCCGATACACGGCGCTACCGGCAGTCGCGGATGATACCGGTCTGGAAGTCGACGCCCTCGGTGGACGCCCCGGGGCGTTCGCGGCACGATACGCAGGGGAACATGCCACCTACGAAGATAATTGTCGGAAGCTGTTGGGCGAGCTCCGGGGGGTTCCGGTCTCCCAACGGGGGGCGCGGTTTGTGACAGTGGCGGCCATCGCCTTTCCTGATGGTGAGATGCTGTCGGCGAAGGGGGTCCTGGAGGGCACGATTGCCGAAAAGGCAGCCGGGTCCCATGGCTTCGGATATGATCCCATATTCCTGGTCGCCGACCATGATCAGACTCTGGCACAGCTCCCACCGGACGTCAAAAACAGCATCAGCCATCGTGCCCGTGCCTTCAGAGAGGCCAAGACGCTGCTTCAGCGGGTGATGGCGGAACGGTCTCAAGTCAAGGCATAAGCATTCTGCTGAACCCGCTCGATCGTCGTCTGATCTCCTGCCCGATAGGCCCAATCATTAAGTGCTTCAGTCCGGTCGCTTTCCCTCTCCTTCGGGTGTCCTTTTCCCTACGCTACCGTTGCCTCGTCATGGGCGTCGGTGTGTTGCTTCTTCAGGTACGTGATAGGTACCACTCAGCGAAAAAGGAGAAAGGAATTCTTGTCGGAGGGTCACTCTGGCTGAGTGGGCCAGCCCTTTTCGGTCATGCATTGGCGAAACGTGTCGTAGGGATTGGAAAGCGAATTCTGCGAATGCTGAATGCATTCGCTTTGGTCCACAGCTTGCCGTTCGTTCTTCGGGAGTTCGGGGCTGGACGGGCGAATGTCGCTTGGCACGGCCGTCCGGTCTGCCGGTGACGGGTCACTCTGGACATTGTCGTGGGCTGGCGACTCCGTTGGTGCGGGGCTGCCGGGCTGAGCCGTGGCAGCCGGGACATGCGTAGGCGAAACGGATTCGGGCAGGCCATCCGGTATGAACGTAGATTGGCCTTGAGCTGCACCTGCACAATGGGGGTATCCGAACGGATCCACAACGATTCGCCCCGTGGGGCAGGGAGCCTGTGTGGTTGTTGCGTGGTGAGGAGCGGGCCCGACAAGCGGTTTCAGCCTGACCCACTCATATCCCCGGCTCCTCATGCACTGACTGTAAGCATTCGGGCCGGTCATGGACGGAGCTGGATCGTGAGCCACGACGGTACCATCTCCTGATACTCTCTCCGTGGTGGCTTGTTCGGCTCCTAGCCTCGCGCATTGCCGGGAGTCGGCATCAGACTCGATGGTGGCTTCTGGCCCGACCACACCCGGCTTTGCCCAGAAGCCTTGTTCCACCGGCTGACAGGAGGCACAGATGAGGGTGGCGAGTACCAGCGCCACATCCACAGGCCGGCAATCGAGTCTTTTCGGCGTTCTGACAGCGGCAAAGAAACGGAACGACATGGAAGGCACCTGCGATAAGGTATCTCTGAAGGGATTATAAACAACTGACGTGCCTGGAACACTCATAGATAGCGACTCCACGCAGCCGATCAGCGGTACAGGCCTCTCGCCCGAGCCGAAATGCCGCCTTATCTATCACGGACCTGAACCTTGTTGACCAACTGTTCGTTCCTATGAGAACATCCGCTCGTGCGACATGCGGAGACAACGCGCCAGTGCTCATGGCTTCTTTGGTGGGTCGCTGGCACGTCACACGCCAAGCATGTCTCATCCGCGAGCTCTCTGCACATGCTGGAAATCATTCAGTCGGGGCGTAGCGCAGCCCGGTAGCGCGCCTGCTTTGGGAGCAGGATGTCGGAGGTTCAAATCCTCTCGCCCCGACCAAATTCAAAGCTTTCCCTTCCAATGTCGCATGCTCCCTACGGGCTTGAATCCTGCCCGATCCCATTACCTGTCTCTATAACCTACTACGTTTGAATCGTTGTACTTCAGTGACCGTCCGCCATTAGAGGCAGAGAGGCACCAGGCTGACTGTCTCTTGCCGGACTGCTGCCCTCAGTTGCCACGCGTCGACCTTAAACCGGTCGTGAGGGTGCGAGGGAGGCTGGGGTCTTCGGTTTGGCCGATAAGGGCTTTCCCTAGCTGATAAACCGCTGCATCACTGACACTGTAAAACCTAACAGATAGAAAATCATCCCATGGCACTGCGGAGTCCGGACGGTTAGGTTACCTCGGAGACCAATTATGTTTTTTCAACGCATCAAGACCCCTGGTATTGCACACAATGCCTATTTGGTCGGCTCGAACGGCATGGGTGTCCTTGTCGACCCCAGGCGAGACGTCGATGAATATTTCGAAATCGCGCGCACGAATAAATTGGAAATCCGCTATGTTCTCGAAACTCACCGTCAGGAAGACTTCGTGCTCGGCTCCGCAGCCGTTCGTCGAAGGTGTGGAGCAAAAATTGTTTCTGGTAAACATAAGTATTTTGCCCACAGCGACCTGCGCCTCGCGGATGGAGGGGACCTTGAGGTGGGGGAGCTGATATTCCGCTGCCTCTACACTCCAGGCCATACGCCCGAAAGCGTCTCGTACGCGGTCTATTTCCAGGACAAGCCCGACAGAGCCTGGGCCGTCTTCACGGGCGATGCCTTATTTGTCGGCGAGGCCGGTCGAACCGATCTGCCCGACGTCGACAAAACGGCCGAGAACGCGGCGATTCTGTTCGACAGCATTCAAGATAAAATCAAGCCGCTCGGTGATCAGACCCTCCTGTATCCGGCCCACGGGGCAGGCTCGGTCTGCGGGGGAAACATTGCGGACTACGATGAATCCACGCTCGGGTTTGAACGCAGCTACAACCCGGCATTCACGCAGACGCGGGAGGAATTCATCCAACTCAAGCTTAAGGAGCGGATACCACGTCCGCCGTATTTTCGTTTGATGGAAAAACTCAACCTGAAAGGCGGCCTGGCCCTGAGCCAGGGCCCCGATTCGATCCCCAGTCTCTTGCCGAAGGATTTTAAGCGTGAGTCGGCGAAAGGGATTGTCATCGACACGCGGCTGCCCGCGGCATTCGGGGGCGGCCACATTCCAGGATCTTACAGCATCTGGCTGGGGGGCCTGCCGGTCTTTGGCGGCTGGATTGCCGATGACAAGGTTCCTGTCTATCTGGTACTCGATCGGCCGGGTGATTTAGAAGACGCATGCCTGCACCTCCAGCGGATCGGTGTCGATAATGTGCGCGGAGTATTAGCCGGCGGGTTCGAGGGATGGCGTGACGCGGGGCTCGAGATCTCGATGTCCGGCACCCTGAGCGTGACGTCTGACGCGTTGCAAGCCAAGCGGACGGCGGTTCTCGACGTGCGCGAGATCTCCGAATTCGAGGAGGGGCACATCGGGGGCTCCCGGCATGCCTATGTCGGGTTCATTCCGGAGTTGAGCACCATCGGCCGCCAACTCGACCGGAAACAGCCTCTGGCCGTGACTTGCAGTGTGGGACACAGGGCGAGTTTAGCCGTCAGCATGCTCCTGCGCATGGGCTTTACGAACGTGTTCAATCTTCTTGGCGGGATGACCGCCTGGAAAAAGCTCGACAAACCGGTCGTCACGGGGCCCGATAAAACGCGTACCCTGGACAGGAAGATCGTTGCTCGAGGCATCAGTAAAGAGCCGGCTGCCAAAGCCGTGAGGGCAGCCACATGAGATCAGCCCTAAGGTTTGCAGTTGTCTCGATTATGCTGTTACTGGCCGGGAACCTGTATGCCCAGACTCCGGCGCCTGATACGACCTGGTATGGAACCGGCGGCGCTTGGTCGCCCTACCTGGCGGGAGCGTTGATCGGGGTGTTGGCCTGGCTGACCTTTTATTTTTCAGAACATCCGATCGGCGCCTCGTCTTTTTACGCGACGGTGGCGGGATTGATTGGGAAGGTAGTTGCACCCCGGCACACCAGCAGGCTTGCCTATTATCGTGACAATCCACCGAAGATCAGCTGGGAATTCGCCTTCGTGATCGCGATCATCATGGGATCGGCGCTGGCGGCGGCCACGGGCGGAGAATTTTCCCTCCGCGGGCTTCCCCGGCTCTGGACCGATCATCACGGTGCAGACAGCGGCCTCACTTACGCCGCTTTGAGCTTTGTAGGCGGCATGCTGATGGCCTTTGGCGCGCGGCTGGCCGGGGGGTGCACGAGCGGACACGGCATCAGCGGCACCCTGCAGTTGAATGTCTCGTCATGGATCGCCGTGATTTGTTTCTTTATCGGCGGCGTGATTGCCGTGCAGTTCATTTATTGAAGTAATCACCGGGCATCTGACGATACCCGCTATCGTTTCTTCTGAGCATATGAACAAGATTATTCAGGCCGTTATTTTTGGTTCCCTCTTTGGCTTTCTCCTACAGAAGGGGGGCGTCGCGAACTACCACGTCCTGGAAGGCCAACTCCTGCTGCAGGATTTTACGGTCATCAAGGTCATGTTGTCGGCTATCCTCGTAGGAATGGTCGGGATCTATGTGCTGCACAAAATGGCTGGCACCAAGTTACACCTCAAGCCTACTAAAATAGGCGCCAACGTCCTTGGAGGATTGATTTTCGGCGTAGGGTTCGCATTTGCTGGTTATTGCCCGGGCACGGGGGCGGCAGCCCTGGGTCAGGGGGAGTTGCCGGCCCTGGTCGTCATGCTGGGTCTTGTCGCCGGGTCCTATGTGTATGCGGAGCTGTCGCAAAACATGAAGAAAACGGTCGAAACCTGGGGGGATCTGGGGCGATTGACGCTACCCTCTGCAGTCGGCATGAAAACGGGGGCCTTCGTGGTCCTGTTCGCGGTGTTGCTGAGTGGTGTCCTTCTCCTCCTTCATACGGTCCAGCCGTAACCGGTGGACGGATTTCCAACGCATACGTTCTGAAGTTATCGCCCGAGGAGTGCGCGATGAGAAACATCATGTCGATGAAAAGCTGGTCGCCTTATGTGGTCGGCGTTGGCATCGGTGTCTTAAGCTGGTTCACCTTCGCCTCGGCCGACCACCCGATCGGTATCACGACCGCATTCGAGTACACTAGCGCCCTGGCGGAGAAGGCCGCCGCGCCGGAGATGGCGCAACCCTATCTCGCAGACCAGGCGGAGAAGAACCGGCGGCCCAAAATTGACTGGGAATGGATGCTGGTGGTGGGAGTGTTTCTCGGGGCGTACGTGAGCGCCAGAATGTCGGGGGACCGCGTTCAGGGCGAGAATGTCCCGCCGCTGTGGCGATGGCGTTTCGGTGATTCACCGGCCCGGCGTTATCTCGGGGCCTTCGCCGGCGGTTGTCTCATGATGTTCGGCGCCCGCATCGCCCAGGGCTGCACCAGTGGCCATGTCATCAGTGGAACCTTGCAGCTTGCCCTGGCAAGTTGGATTTTCGCCCCGACCATTTTCATCGTCGGGATTGCGACGGCCTTCCTGATTTACGGGAAGGAGGGACGCGCCCATGTTTGATGAGCCCTACAAACTTTTACTTGGCCTGGTCACCGGCATTCTGTTCGGCATTCTGCTCCAAAAGGGGCAGGTCGCGAAATTTCACAAGATCCTCGGCCAGTTTTTGCTCAAGGACTGGACGGCCCTCAAGATCATGGTCACCGCGATTGCCGTGGGCACCCTTGGTGTGAACCTGTTGGTCGCCGGAGGGGAGGCCTCGTTGCATATCCAGACGGCCGCGCTGGCAAGGGTGCTCATCGGCGGCCTGTTCTTTGGTGTCGGTCTGGTCATCTTCGGCCTGTGTCCGGGCACCAGTGTCGCCGCCTGCGGCGAAGGGAAGCGGGACGCCCTGGTGGGTGTGATCGGAATGCTGTTCGGGGCAGGCCTGTATGTCGCCGCATTTTCGGCGTTGGAGCCCGTGATGGAATCCATGACCGACTTCGGCAAAGTCACGCTGCCTGAGGTGACGGGTGGGACGCCGCTGCTGTGGGCGTTCGGGCTTGCGGGAATACTGGCAGTCGTGCTGGTCGTTCTCGAACGCCACCATCCACACACATTGGATATAGAGAAGCAGAACCGCACGGTCAGGTGATACTCCGGCATTCGACCGGGTGCGGCAGGTTCTCTGAGTACTGGATTCAGGGCTAGGGCAGGCAACTGCTGAAAGGCCGAATGGCCGCTCCGAACCTGGAGATCGTCGTTCCAATTACAGTCACGTAGACTCATCCTCCGCTCTGGACAACGCGTATGTTCTCCCGCCCGCACCGTCTTGATCCAGCGGCCCCTCATGCCCTGATTCCAGCGATCGCCTCATTACAGCACCAGGCACGTCGGTGGCCGCGGTTGAGGGAGTTGGCATGAACGGCATGCCGGGGACCGGGACGGTGGAATCCGAAGGGTCGGGCGGCTCCGGAACCGGGGGCTTGAGCTGGCGTCCCGGGGGGCGTACGGTATGTCGGGACGGGCCTCACGCCACGTCATCCGGAAGTCTCCCCGGTCGCGCTGCCAGCCGGTCACAAAGGAGGAATCATCATGCCATGGGAAGCCCCTTCGTTTGTTGAAGTGAAGATGGATGCCGAAATCGGCTCCTATCAGGACGACTTCGAGAACGTCCCGGATGTGACCGGACACATGGAACATGCCGCGGCGCAGGTCAACGAGCAGAGCGTTTCACCCTGGGCCGCCATCCCTCCGGCACCTCGAGCAACGTAACCATGCAGGAGCGGAAGGGGGTTACTCGGCGTGAGAATTCGCGTCCTAGGGTCCGCGGCTGGTGGAGCGTTTCCGCAATGGAACTGTGCCTGTCCTAATTGCCGGGGCCTGCGGGAGGGGGTGATCAAGGCCGCTCCCAGATCCCAGGAGTCCGTCTGCCTGAGCGCCGGCCATGGCGACTGGTGGCTCATCAACGCCTCCCCGGACATTCGTCAGCAGATCGAAGGCTTCTCACCTCTCCACCCCAGAAGGTCACGCGACACGCCGATCCAGGCGATTTTCCTGAGCAACGGGGATCTGGATCATTGCCTCGGGTTGCTGTCGCTTCGTGAGAATCAGCCGCTCGTCGTCTATACGACCGGTGCGGTGCGGGATGCCCTGATGGAGCGCAATGTCATATTCCGGACGCTTCAACGGTTTGCTGGTCAGGTCACCTGGCGCAGCCTGACGCTCGGTGCCGAAGAATCCGTCGCGGACGTCGGCGGGGGCCGGTCTGGATTGACGGTGACAGCCGTGGCCGTCCCGGGAAAGCCGCCGGTGCATCTGGAAGGGCTCGTGCGGGCGGATGACCCGGAACTCAATGTGGGCTTCAGGTTCCGCCAACCGGACAACGGCCGGGTCATGGCTTATCTGCCGGCTGTCGGCAGGATCACCCAGCCGGTCTATGAGGTGATGGAAGGGGCGGATTGCGTATTTTTCGACGGGACCTTTTGGTCGAGCCATGAACTCGCCTCCCAGGGCCTGCCGGGAAAATCCGCGCAGGAGATGGCGCATTGGCCTGTCGGCGGGGAACAGGGAAGTCTTGCGCTCCTGTCGCACATCCGGGTCCCCCGGCTGGTGTTCATCCACATCAACAATACCAATCCGGTGCTGAGGGAGGACTCTCCCGAGCGGAAGGATGTGGAGGCGGCGGGATGGGAGGTGGCCTGGGACGGAATGGAGATCAGGTTATGATCAACAAGATCGGGCGGACCCCGCTTTCCCGTGAGGCCTTCGTGGAGCGGCTCAGACGCGAAGGGGGCGTCAGGTATCATGACCATCACCCCTTCCATCTCCGCATGCACGGCGGCCACCTGACGCGCCACCAGCTTCAACAATGGGTCCTGAACCGGTATTACTACCAGACGAGAATTCCCATCAAGGATGCGCTCATCCTGTCGAAGTCCGATGACCCTGCGTTCCGCCGTCAATGGCTGCGTCGTATCCAGGATCAGGACGGCCCTGAGGCAGGGCAGGGCGGCCTGGCGTCATGGCTGGCATTGGCCCGTGGGGTGGGTCTCGACGTGGAGGATGTCAGGAGCTGCCGGCTCGTCCTCCCGGGTGTCCGGCTCGCTTGCGATGGCTACGTGCTGTTCGTCCGCGAGCATTCGTTGCTCCAGGCCGTGGCCTCCTCCCTCACGGAACTGTTTGCGCCCGCCTTGATGGCGCAACGGGTGGAGGCATGGAGGCGCCATTACCCCTGGGTGAACCGGGAGGCCCTGGAATATTTTCAGATGCGTATTGCCCGCGCGAGCCTCGACTCAACACAGGCTATCGACTATGTGGTCGAGCATGCCGTCTCATTCGATCTGCAGGAGCAATGTGTGGCGGCCTTGATCAAGAAGGCGGACATTTTGTGGCACATGCTCGATGGTATCGACAACGCATCGGTCAAACCGGGGCAGGCAGGGAAGGAGGAGACGCATGATCCGCTCGACGGCCAGGCCACGGCTTAGCGCTAAAGTTCGCCTTCGCTTCGATCGAAGAACCGGCCGCACCCTGCTGCTGTATCCTGAAACAGGGCTCGAACTGAACAGGACCGCGACCGAGATTGCAGAGCTCTGTAGGGGAGACCGCACGGTGGACGACATCATCGGCCTTGTCGCCCTGAGGTATGGCGACTGCTCTCCTCTCGACCTCAAGCGTGACGTGGAGACCTTTCTCGATACTCTCGCCGGCCGAGGCCTCCTGCGAGGGTTACCGTGAGCCGCGAATGGCGTCCCTACACATTGATCGCCGAACTCACCTACCGCTGCGCGCTACGCTGCCCCTACTGTTCGAACCCGCTCGACTATGGCGCCCGGCACCGCGAACTCGATACCGGCACCTGGCTGCGCCTGTTTCGCGAAGCGGACGCCCTGGGGGTCGTCCAGCTGAACCTGACAGGCGGCGAGCCGCTGATCAGAGACGATCTCGAACGCCTCGTCGAGGGCGCGCGCCGGCTCGATCTCTACACGAACCTCATCACGAGCGGCATGCCCCTCACCCTCGAGCGCCTCGCCCGCCTTCGGGACCTTGGCCTCGACAGCGTGCAGGTGTCGATTCAAAGTACCCGGCCATCGGAGTCTGACCGCATCGCCGGGGCGCCGTCGTTCCATCGAAAGCTCGACGCCATGCGGTGGGTCACCTCGCTCGGCCTGCCGCTGACCATGAACGTCGTGCTCCATCGCGACAACATTGCGGAGGTGGCCGACCTCATCGCCCTGGCCGAGCGGCTCTCTGCCGAACGGCTCGAACTGGCGAACGCGCAATATCTCGGATGGGCCCTGCGGAACCGTTCAGCCCTGCTGCCGACGCACGACCAAATTGACCGGGCGCGAACCGTTGCCGATGAGGCCCGGAGACGGCTGAAGGGCCGGATGGACGTGCTCTTCGTCACCCCCGACTATTATTCGGCCTATCCGAAATCCTGCATGGACGGGTGGGGGCGCCGCTTCATCGTGGTGAATCCGGAGGGCCTCGCCCTGCCCTGCCATCTGGCGCAGACTCTCCCCGGGTTGCAGTTCGACAACGTCGCGGACCGCAGCCTCGAGGACATCTGGCGCCATTCCTCCTGCTTCAATCGGTTTCGCGGAGAGGACTGGCTGCCCGATCCCTGCAAGACATGCCACCGCCGCACGATAGATTTCGGCGGCTGCCGTTGTCAGGCCTTTCATTTGACGGGACAGGCCGGTGTGACGGATCCCGCCTGTTCCCTCTCATCCGACCATGGTCTGATCGAAGCAGCACGGAGCCAGACGAGGCAGATGGCGGGCGTACCGGTGCTGTTCGAACACCGGAGCGGTCGAGGATTTGTGCAAGGATGATCCGGCGTATGGACATCGGTCTGGTCGTGTTGTCCCTGCTGGCCGTCTCGGTCGCGCTGTTCGCTTTCGTGAAGGACCGCTCGCTGCCGATGGAGGGACTGTATGCCAGCGGCCGGCTCATCGGGAGCGTCTGGATCGAACTGCTGCTGGGATTCTTCATTGCGGGGCTGGTTGAGGTGCTCGTCTCGCCGGCCCGGATCACGGCCTGGCTGGGACCTGCGTCTTCGATGCGTGGCATCGCGATCGGATGGATGGCCGGCCTGGTGATTCCGGGCGGACCGTACCTGCTGTTTCCCCTGGCAGCCGGGTTGTTCAAGAGCGGCGTGGCCCCCGGCGCCTTGATCGCGCTGATTACGGCGAAGACGTTGCTGAGCCCCATCAGGATGCTGACCTACGAAGCGCCGCTGATGGGGTGGCCCTTGACGCTCGCCCGGTGTGTGCCGGCCCTTGTGCTGCCTCCGTTACTGGGACTGCTCGGCCAGTGGTGCTTTAACCTGATCACGAAAAAATTCGGCTGAAGGCTATCTACCAGGGAAAGGGCAAACCATGAATCGCATGCTGGTGTCGGCGGTCTCCACGATGGTTCTGATGTGCGCCGCCCGCGGGGTCCACGCGGAGGCGCTTCCGCTGGAGAAGATCACGCTCCCTCCGGGTTTTGCGATCTCGGTGTACGCGGACAATGTGCCCAATGCGCGGGGAATGACGCTCGGCCGTAACGGGACGTTGTTTGTCGGCAGCCGGGCCAAGGGGCACGTCTACGCCGTGCTGGACAAGGACGGCGACCAGCGGGCCGATGAAGTCCTCACCGTCGCCACCGGCCTGCGCATACCGGTCGGCGTGGCCTACCGGGACGGCTCGCTCTACGTCTCCGCCCTCGATCGCATCCTGCGCCTCGACCAGATCGATCAGCGGCTGAGGAATCCGCCCACGCCGGTGGTGGTCACGGACCGTTTTCCCCAGGACACGTCGCACGGGTGGAAATTTATCGCCTTCGGTCCAGACGGCAAGCTCTATGTGCCGGTCGGAGCGCCGTGTAATATCTGCGAGCCTGACCCTGATCGGTACGCCATGATCGCCAGAATGAATCCGGATGGGAGCGGGTACGAGGTCGTCGCCCGCGGGGTCCGGAACTCCGTCGGTTTCGATTGGGATCCGGGGAACCGGGAATTGTGGTTCACGGACAACGGCCGGGATTACCTCGGCGACGATCGGCCGCCGGACGAGCTCAACCACGCAGCCGAGCCGGGGCTGCATTTCGGCTATCCCTATTGTCACGGGGGCACGATCCCGGATCCGGAATATGGCGGCAAACACCTCTGCAGTGAATTCACCCCTCCGGCGGTCACCCTCGGTCCCCATGTCGCGGCGCTAGGGATGCGCTTCTACACCGGCGACATGTTTCCCGAGGAATACCGGAACCAAATCCTGATCGCCGAGCATGGCTCGTGGAACCGCAGCGACAAGATCGGCTACCGGATCACGTTGGTGTCCAGGGACAAGCAGGATCGCCTGGGTTACTCGGTCTTTGCCGAAGGATGGCTGCAGGGGACCTCAGCATGGGGGCGTCCCGTTGATCTCCTGGTCATGCCGGACGGCGCCCTGTTGGTCTCGGACGATTCGGCGGGCGTGATCTACCGAATCAGCTATCAGAAACCGTAACAGGCCACGTTCCCGTGGAAGCAGAGATGAGGGTCGCTTTGTTCCACGATCTCCGGCACTGTGCGCCGACTCCCGTTAGAAAGGCGTGGCGAACGGGAACACGTGTAAGAAAGCGTCAACACGGCAGGCTTTGGGTACCACAACTGAGGAGTGAGTGGGAGGCCATCGTGCGGCCAACGTCCACTCAGGCCGGTTCTGCCGACCGCCTATCAACTCGGGCAACGCTTCAGCGAAATTCCCGGTCTCACGTGGAACTGGGTCGACTCAACGAAGGGACTTTCTACCCTCTGCTCACGGGGCGTTCGGTTCCTGGGGCTCCCGACGTTAAGATGGCCTTGCGGCGTCGCTCTAAATCACACTCTTGCCACAAGCCACGACTTCAGGTACAAGGGTCGACCGTAGCGGGTTAGCCGGTCATCAAGACCGCTCTCCTGGATTGAGGCATCCCAGAATTCGGTTTGCACGGCCCGCGCCACGGAGCCTCGATCAATCTGAGGAGGGCAGGGGCGGACAGGGCAATGGCTATGAAGATCGTCGCTCATAGTCCGGTAAAATGTGGAAACGCTACGATGCGGTCAAGGAGCGAGACTTGACTCCCGCTGCACAAAAGGTTCACAGATACCTCCAAGCTAACCCAGGTGAACACCGGGTGATTCGGCCGCCGAATACCAGCCTGCCAAGTGGTTGAAAATAGCGTGCGCCCGTAGCTCAGTCGGATAGAGCATCAGCCTTCTAATCTTCTCCTGAACATACCTGTATCTCGTTGTTGCATCAGCGGAAAGCGGCCACAGCAGCAAGATTTCGCAGATTTACCACGTACCGCTAATGTGGGCTGAGTGAGGGCAATTTAGGTGAATTCGGGTGGAAATCTAACACCCTATTAACATCAAGGAAAGTACTTATCAAATCCTAATCTTCCCAAGCCCTCCTGATCTTTCATCACATTTCCGGGTGATTCCGCAAAACTCCGCTTTTGGCGCAAGTTTGCACGGGGTTGACCAGTTGGATTTATTCCGGTCAATTCAGGCGAGTTTGGTTCTGTTTTGCTGTAGGGCTGACACTCTAATGGCCCCGAATGCAGCGATCACCGAGCCCAGCGACGTGCTCCAGGGATGCGGGAGTCTCGTCCAAGGGCGCATCGCATGGTCCAAGGCCACCATCGCCAGTAAACTGATCCAAAAGGAGAACAGTCCCCTACGGGAATTAATTGACCATTCGATTCTCTTTGGCCCTTCAGGGGCTACCAGGGCACGGTCGGCAGCTTCAGCAACTTCACCTGTACGATATAGCTGCGAGTCGTGCTAGAAATAGTTTCCTGTACCACGGCCGGTTTGTCGGCGAAGGATAAAGTATGAGTGGCCCCCTGCTGTGCGTCTTTACACCAGAATGGCGTCCCGGACGCAGTGTAGTACAGCACTAGCAACGGATCATAGTCGCTGCCGTCTTCTCGTAGATGCCTTCGTCCACACTTGGCGTGGCGGCATTATGATCCGGAACGACTTCCTGCATGATCGGGACGAGTTGGGGCGGGCAGTAGTTCAGGGGGCGTGGGAGGGACAACGGATTTTTCCATCATGTTATTTGGCTTCAGTTGGCATTCACAATTCGCCGCTGGCCACCGCGTGCTCGAACGCGGGCAGCAGGCCGAGCAGGTCTCAGAAAGATGGCGTCATGTCGACGCTTCCTCCTCTTCGCCGCGAATTCTTTTTGACCATGGCAGTTGGTCGCTGAGAAACAGCCCCCTAAGTCCCCGTTGATCTGACTCATCTGACGGACTACGATATCGGCAGGCCACCCAGCCACCGGAGGACCCATCATGCCCAAACCTAAGAGTCGGGCTGGAACTCGCCCGACGGTACAATCCATTGCCTCCTATGTGCAGAAAAATGCAAGCCGCGTCCTGCACATCCAGCAACATCAGCACCCCGTGACCGACAGCGTTCGAGAGGCCGACTATCAGGGCCATCATATTGTTGTGCGCACTCACTATGAGATCGAAGTGGACGGGCGTGCGGTGACCGGCCATATGGGCGTGACGAATGATGGCCACGTGCATTATCATCCCGTGCCGAATATGTCGTTTGCCTCGGCCATTGATTTAGTGAAACAGCTCATTGACGTGTTCCCCGATGACTTCTCCAAAAAGGCACCACGGACTCGACGCCGACGTCCGGCACGGAAGCCGACACGCACTCGTCCGCATCACTAGACGCCACCGGAAGGATAGTACGCACTATGGCAGTCACCCGATTCAATGTCCTGGCAAACCCCGCGGTGAGGCAACAGTACACTCAGGGCGTCATGCTGCTGAAGCGAGAGTTTACTGGCCCTACGACCACGAGTCTTGGCATCGCGGGACCGTCGCGCCTCGTGAGTACCTATGACCTCTTCGTCGTCTGGCACCACACCGCCATGTCGACCCTGACCCCACCGACCCAAGGTGATCGCAACGCCGCCCATCGGGGGCCGGTCTTTTGCCCCTGGCACCGCTTCATGCTGTATCAACTTGAACTCAATTTCCAGCGAGTTTTAAACGACACGACATTCGGGCTGCCATATTGGGATTGGGCCGCCGACGGTGAGGGGTCTCCCACGGAGCAGAGGCGATCGGCCTTGTGGGCCGCCAACGCACTGGGAGGCTCAGGGAGTCCGGTCAGAACCGGGCCGTTTAGATACAACGCGGCTACCGCTAACAGTTTCCGTGTGCGGATCGAAGCAAACGTCAATGGCCAGCTCGTGCAAGTAAATCGCGGGTTGCGACGTGCGCTGGGCTCGCAAATCTCGGCGTTGCCCACAACCAGCGACACTCAGGGAGTGGTGGCCATGACTCCGTACGATACCGCGCCTTGGGATACCTCTTCCTCAGGATTCCGCAATCGGCTTGAGGGCTGGGCCCCGCCCGCCGCGCCGGCTCTCCATAACCGCGTGCATGTCTGGGTGGGCGGCGACATGCTCCCGTCAAGTTCTCCGAACGACCCGGTCTTTTATCTCAATCACTGCAACGTCGATCGCCTCTGGGAAGGCTGGCTCACGCAAAACGGACGGTCCTATACGCCGCTCCAAAGTGCGCCATCGGCCTTACGCGGCCACCGGATCAACGATCTAATGGAGTCGTTCATGTCTCCGCCGATGCGGCCGAACGACGTTCTGGATATGCGATCCATCTACACCTACGAGGATCTGAGCCCCTAGCACCTTTCCTTATACGCCCATCGCAATTGCCGGTGCGCCGAACATGGTTAAGCGATCGGTTCCGCACCGTCTTGCTCCACCGGCACTATGAGACTCAGGCGGAAATGGGGAAAACCGGAGAAGTGATTAATGTCTATGGTGAGTCAGTTGAGGTTTGAACCCCGCCTTAAAATGGCCCCAGGCGACAAGTAGGCAAAACACAAATCGGCTCAGTCCGCGCAGACTGTGACACTGACACAGCCCGCGCAGACTAAGCATGAGCTACAGGTCTTGGGCGGCTACGCTGCCACTTTGGACGCCATGCGTTCACAAGATGCCGCACACTTGCGGCACATCTCGATGCACTCTTTGACCATCTGATCGTCTCCTGCCACTTGTTGGCAGTCCTTTCCGCACTCCTTACACAATTCGGAACACAGTCGGCATATCCGGTCGTGAAATGGTGACTCCCGTACCATGTAATCTGCACTGGTCGCGCACATCTGTGCACAATCCACGATTAAGCGAATGTGATGAGGTGTCGCATGGCGCCCACCGAGTTTCAAACAATGCGCGATTGTTTGGGTGCACATCGCATGGCAGTCTCGGCACAGTTGAATACACTTTTTCATCTCGTCGTCCGTGTGATGCTCCCCTTGGACGAGCAACGGCTTGGCTTCTGATCCGTCGTCGGACGCGGCATAACCCTTCGGCAAGATCAGAAACGAAGCCCCAGTCGCCACTAAAGACGCTCCGCTAGATAGAAATGTCCTTCTGTCTATATTGTTGTTCGTTGGCATATCTCCCCTTTCCATGGTTATGTTCGCGTTGTTAAGCTATCAACTTGACAATGCTATGCCGGACTTCGTCCTGCCTCGGCGATGCGCCAAGGGCACCCAATCGGATCGAATTGAAACCTGAAGGGGATATCAAATCCTCAGAACTGTGGTGGGGATCGAGAGATGAATGGGCGTGTCTGCACCGAGTGGAGGGTGTTCGGATCTGAAAATGGCGAATACTGAAATAGGCAATTGAGGAGCGGCCTCAACGTCCATGCTGAGGAGGGGCAATTCCTGGACAGAGGAGGAAGGAGGAGATTGTGGTCCTAACTGGATGAAGGCATCACATGTCTGCCTTACCGGCTGATCAGTGTTGGTCGAGCAGTTCCCTGCCGACTCAGGCTGAAGTGGTAATACACAGGCGTAGGCATTGAAGGTAAAGACCAACAGAAGGAGGACTAGGACTGTGCAGATACGCGTCATTGCTATGATTATCAAACTATAGTGTGCTTGGGTCAAGTGTGGACCTTTAGGTGTTCTGGGCACGCACTCAACAATGGCTTCGTAAGCTTCTCTAATATTGCTCTGTAAACTATTTACGTCGTAACTGCGTAGCATAACCAATCGCTGTCCTTGGGCGAAGCTCGACTTTTAGACTGGACGGCACCGACCCAAGGGCTGTCCCGCCAAGATTCAAGATCCCGTTGTCTCACATTGAAGTAGTTGGGAGCCACGACTCGACTATCATCCTGCAAGAGTCCAAGCCCGCGTATTTTATCTAGAAAGCGGCGACTGTAAGGTTTCGCCTCCTGTCCCGTCTGTAGAGCTGACTGGGCAGCTCGATCGAGCATGGAGCTCGACAGAGCCGCTCATAAACCAAGGAGGCAGACTATGAAAGAATTAATCCTCAGAATTGACGGAATGAGCTGCGGGCACTGTGTCGGACAGGTGACCAAGGCGTTGGCTCAACTGGAAGGTGTGGTAGTGAAGACCGTTAAGGTCGGCGAAGCTCTCGTGGCCTACGACCCCCGGGAAATCGCACCAACGGAAATCGCTCGCGTGGTAACCGAGGCAGGATATGAGGCCCAGACGGTCGGGAGGGCGGCATGAACGCGGCAGGAATATCGAAACGACAGGTTGAGCCTATCGATGAAGCCATCCGAATCGCTCATACGACGACCGCTCGCATCATGCCGCATCCATCGCGATGGAGTCGGCAGACTCGCCGACTCTCCGGAAAGTGACGATTCCGGTGGAGGGCATGACCTGCGCTGCATGCCAGAGCCGGGTCCAACGGGCCTTGGACGGCGAAGCTGGTGTCATTGACGCGTCCGTGCATCTCATGTTGAAGCAAGCCGTGATCACCTATGACGCGGCCCTCGCCTCAGAGGCCTCGTTAGCCGAGGTGATCAACCGGACGGGATACGAAGCCAAGCCTGTCGGCGAGAGACCGGAGCTCGTTTGATGACCAGGAGGCGCAGGAGCAGTCGCAGGAAGCCGAATACCTGGCAGCACGACGCAAGGCCTGGGTGAGCGGAGCGGCTGCGATGGTCGCCATGGTGCTCTCCATGCCGGTGATGGTTAGCCACGAGTCGGATGGCCATGCCACCGGCGTCCTCATGTCCTGGATGACGCAGGTGGCTTCGTGGTTGTCGTTCGCCACGCCGGCTGTGTGGTCCTACGTGCTGATGGGGCTGGCGGCTGTAGTGATGGGATCGACGGGGCGGCATTTTTATGTGCGAGCCTGGTCCGCAGTCCGCCACGGCTCAGCGGATATGAATACGCTGGTCGCGGTCGGGACGGGCGCGGCATTTTTGTACTCCGCCTTGGCGACGCTGGTTCCGGAATTTTTTCTGAACCACGGCGTCCAGCCTGATGTCTATTACGAAGCTGTGGTCATGATTATTGCGCTGATCCTGACGGGTCACACCCTGGAGGCTCGCGCCAAACGCCAGACATCCGCCTCCTTGCGGCGGTTGGTGGCGTTGCAACCCAAGACCGCTCGGGTGATGCGTGAAGCCGGCGAAACGGACTTGCCGATCGAAGAGGTGCGCAGAGGGGATATCGTTCTGGTGCGGCCTGGCGAGCGGATCGCGGTGGATGGAGATATCCTGTCCGGTCAGAGCGCCATTGATGAATCCATGTTGACCGGCGAAGCCATGCCGGTCAATAAACAGGCGGGGGACCGCGTCATCGGCGGCACGATCAATAAGTCCGGGGCTTTCCGGTATCAGGCAACGACGGTGGGTGAGGAAAGCGTCCTGTCTCACATTGTTACTCTGATGCGGGACGCGCAGGGATCACGGGCTCCGATTCAAAAGTTGGCGGACCGTGTCAGCGGCATCTTCGTGCCGATCGTGATGGGGTTGTCGCTCGCTACGTTTGCGGTCTGGATGGTGGCGCTGGAGCAGGCGTCAGTGGTACAAGCCTTCGCCGCCGCGGTAGCCGTGCTGATCATCGCCTGCCCCTGCGCCATGGGACTCGCGGTGCCGACCGCGATGATGGTCGCGACGGGCCGGGGCGCCGAGCATGGGATTCTGATTAAAGGGGGAGAGGCCCTCCAGCGGGCCGGCGCGATTACCACCGTCGTGCTGGATAAGACCGGCACGATCACCGAAGGAACACCGGCCGTCACTAACGTCATCCTGGCGGAGGGCGGAGCTTGGTCCGAGCGTGAGGTGCTCAGGTGGGTGGCCTCGGTCGAAGCCTCTTCGGAACATCCCGTGGCGGAGGCAATTGTGCGATCCGCACAGGAGCGTTTCATTCAGCTGGAGCCGGTGGACTCCTTCCAGTCGTTTGCAGGCCGAGGAGCTGCGGGCGTGGTGGAAAATGCGGCGGTCCTGGTCGGCAATAGAGCGTTGATGGAAGACTATGCGGTGGCACTGAACGATATGGTCCCATGGGCGGAGCAGGCGGCTGCGGAAGGAAAGACGCCGGTATATGTCGCCATAAACGGAGCACTCGCCGGAGTTATCGCGGTGGCGGACCCCATCAAATCGACCTCACGGGAGGCGATTCGGAACCTCAAGGACCTGGGGCTCACCGTGGTCATGTTGACTGGTGACCACGAGCGGACGGCGCAGTCGGTTGCTCGGGAGGTCGGGGTCGATCGAGTCGTGGCTGGAGTCCTGCCGGAGGGAAAAGTGGCCGAGATCCGGCGACTGCGCGATACCGGTGAGATCGTGGCGATGGTCGGTGACGGGATCAACGATGCGCCCGCGCTGGCCCAGGCCGACGTAGGAATGGCCATTGGGACCGGGACGGACATCGCCATCGAGGCGAGTGATGTGACGCTCATGCGGAGCGATCTGCATGGGGTTGCGTCGGCGATCAGGCTCGCCCGAGGGACAATGCGCGTGATGAAACAGAATCTATTCTGGGCATTCATTTATAACGTGATCGGCATTCCCGTTGCGGCCGGCGCGTTGTACCCATTCACGGGTCTGATGTTGAGCCCGGTGCTGGCGAGCGCGGCGATGGCGTTCAGCTCCGTCAGCGTGGTGATGAACAGTCTGCGGCTTCGGAAACTGCGGATCGACTGACAACGCTTGTCTCCCGGTCTATGAGTTTTATTGGATGGTGCAGGCTTCCTTGTGATGAGGAACCACTCCCAAGCATTCTGTTCTTCACCGGGCATGCCAATCAATTCCTGCATGCTGCTCGATGTCATTCATACGGACGCAGGGGTGGTTCAAAGAGATTTGTGACTGGCGCCTGTCTGGCATTACTTTGATCACGGCTGAAGGGAGGAACACAGGATGATCATCCAACCGATCGATATCTTCTTACTGGTCTGGTTTGTCCTCGCGGCATTGTCCACAGTCTATGTCGCCTATGATCAGTTCAAAAACAATCCCGAACCGGCTGTGATGAAGTGGGGGTTCATCCTTGTGACCTTGTACATGGGGCCCTTCGGCCTGTTGTTGTATGTTCTGGCCGATAAAGAGCCTCGGCCGGGGGAACACGAACGTTTCACCGCGCCGCTCTGGAAGCAGGGAGTCGGCAGCACCATCCATTGCGTGGCAGGGGATGCAACCGGCATTATTCTCGCAGCCGTAATCACCGCACTGTTAGGCCTGCCGATGTGGCTTGATCTGATTATCGAGTATGCCGCGGGCTTCGCCTTCGGTCTCTTCATCTTCCAGTCACTCTTCATGAAAAGCATGATGGGAGGGTCCTACTGGGAAAACGTCCGAAAGACATTTCTGCCAGAACTTATCAGCATGAATGCAATGATGGCCGGAATGGCGCCGGTGATGAGCCTCTTAATGATGGGCCGGGATATGCGAGCCATGGAGCCGACGGAGCTACTCTTTTGGGGTGTCATGTCGCTCGGCGTCATGGCGGGTTTTACCCTAGCCTATCCGTTTAATGTGTGGCTGGTGGAGGCGGGGCTGAAGCATGGGCTGATGACTGAGCGCCGCGCGGGGACCCAGTTTCATCTGCCCCGGCAGAAAGATTCGGTTACGCATGAACATGCGGCCGAGGCCGGGGGCCATCAGAACCACGCACAGGCAGGCGAGCACGATCAAACGAGGCCGGACCACCGACCGCATGGCATGCAGAACCCTGGCACACAGGAGCATCACATGAACAGCGAGGCGACCGTTCCGCAAATCGCATCCCTTGCCGGCGTGACCACATTGATGCTTTTGGCCGGCCTGATCGCACCGGCGTTCAGGGTCAACCTCTCGCTCAGTGCCAAGGATGTCGGCGGCGTGATTATGCCGCCGGGCATGATTATGGATTTCGATACGCCCGCCGAGGCGATGCGTGATATGGCCGCGGTTCACCCCCGATACGTGTCTCATACCGCGGCGGTCAGCGATCGCGGTGATCAAGTGCTGCAGCCTCATATCACAAATGGGGTCAAAATTTTTGATCTCGAAGCGTCCGTGGTTCGGTGGCACATTCTCGATGACGTCTATGTAGACGCGTATGCCTACAACCGCCAAGTCCCAGGCCCCCGGCTGCAGATCACGGAAGGGGACAGGGTCAGGATCAATTTTCGAAATGCCCTTCCCGAATCAACGACGGTCCATTGGCACGGGTTGATTGTCCCGAACGAGATGGATGGTCCCGCCGAGGTTACGCAGCAGGCGGTACAGCCGGGGGGGACCTACACCTACGAGTTCACCGTGGGACAAGCGGGCACCTACTTTTACCACTCTCACGATCACCCGGACCGCCAGCAGGGGATCGGGTTGTATGGCGCGCTGATTATTGCGCCGCGCGACAGCACGGCAGAGCCGCGCGCAGACCATGATGTCACAATTCAATTGCAAGAATGGCTGAAGCGGGAGTGGTTAACCTACCCGGCCATGCTCATGGAGGGAGGCCTTCCGAACTATTTTACGATTAACGGCAAGGCCTACCCGTCGACGGACGTGATCCGGATGAAGGTGGGGGAAACCGTCAAGCTGCGCTTTATTGGAAGCAGCAACAATTTCATTCATCCGATGCACGTGCACGGAGGTCCGTTCGAGGTCGTCGCGTTGGACGGCGAGGTCTTGTCGGACCATGCCCGGTATCGAGCCGATACAGTGAATGTCGGTCCAGGCCAGCGTTACGACGTGATCTGGACGGCCCGTCGTCCAGGGAAATGGCTCCTGCACTGCCATATCCCGCACCACACCGCCAACAACAATGTAGAAAAACAGGGAGGCGGCGGCTTGACCATGATCATCGAGGTGACAGAATAACGCTCGTTCGACGAGCCGGCGGCGTGTGATCCTCGGTCCGTCCAATAATAACGGGATACGACACATGATTTCATGCATGATTTCGAGGCGGGGACTTCTGAAACGCATTGGAACCTTGGGACTGATTGCAGCCATGGAACATGTGTGGCCTGCTTGGGCTCATACGAGCCCCTCATCCCATGGCGCGGTGCAGGTGCCACTCAGCGGAGACAGCATCGACCTGACCATCAGCGAACAGTCGTTTCACGTCGTCGGGCGAAACGGGACAGCCATTACGATCAATGGCACCGCTACCGGGCCCTCTGATCCGCCTCAGAGAAGGTCAACAGGCGACGCTTCGTGTCACCAATCAATTGAAGGAGCTCACCTCGATTCATTGGCACGGGTTGCTCGTCCCTCCCGAGATGGACGGCGTGCCCGGCGTAAGCTTTGGTGGCATCGAGCCGGGCGCGACCTTCACCTATCGTTTCCCGGTCAAACAGAGCGGGACTTACTGGTGTCATAGCCACTCTGGAGGACAGGAACTGCTTGGGATGTACGCCCCGCTGATCATTGATCCCCTTGATCCTGAGCCGTTTGAATACGAACGCGACTATGTCGTGATGCTCTCGGAGTGGAGCTTCGAATCGCCGCACACCTTGCTTTCGAATCTCAAAAAGCAGGCGGGGTACTATAACTTTCAGAAACGCACGGCAGGAGAATTTTTTGCCGATGTAGCAAAACAAGGGTGGTGGGCCACTCTGCAGCATTACCTCGCGTGGGATCGGATGCGGATGGACCCCACCGACTTCGCCGATGTGACCGGCTACACATTCACCTATCTGATGAATGGCTTGTCCCCCGAGGCCAACTGGACGGGTCTTTTTCGTCCGGGCGAGCGCGTGCGCCTGCGTGTTATCGACGCGGCCGCCATGACCTTTTACGATGTGCGCATTCCGGGTCTCCGGATGACCGTTGTGCAGGTGGATGGGCAGAATGTGCAGCCCGTGGTGGTGGATGAATTTCGCATCGGTCCGGCAGAAACCTATGATGTCATCCTGGAACCCGCTGGCGATGGTCCCTATACCATTTTTGCCGAGACGATGGACCGAAGCGGCTATGCGCGGGGCACCCTGGCGACGCGTCTTGGCGCGAGCGCCGCCATTCCGGAAAGGCGGCCCAGGCCGCTTCGTACGATGGCCGACATGGGAATGCCGATGGAGCACATGGAGATGCCCGGCATGAGCACACGCGCTCACAGCGGTGAGATCGGCGTGCCGTCCGACACGAAGGCCCCGCACGACGCTCTGAAAAGCGAGCACCATCAGCATGGCTTGGTCATGGGAGAGATGCCCAACGCGCGGGAACTGGCGGAGAGCAGTATGGCCGACCAGGAGTCCTCGGAGATACCCGGTGCGGAACCGGTCAAACACGGCCCCGACGATCACGGGACCGGCAATCAAACTGTGGCCGAATACTCCTGGAGCCGCATGCATGAGCCGGGGGACGGGCTGGACCTCGCTGAGCGGCGAGTGCTGCTCTATACCGATTTGAAGAGCGTTCAGCCCTACCCGGACCAACGTCGCGCCGGAGCGGGACATCGAACTCCACCTCACCGGCCACATGGAACGATACATGTGGTCATTCGATGGACAAAAATACTCTGATGCTCAACCGATTCACTTGCGATATGGCGAACGCGTGCGGATGACCTTCGTGAACGACACAATGATGGAGCATCCACTGCATCTCCACGGCATGTGGATGCACCTGGAAAATGGAGCCGGCGAATATTTGCCTCGGAAACATACCGTCATCGTCAAACCGGCTGAACGACTGTCAGTCGCAATCAGCGCCGATGCTCCTGGCCGATGGGCCTTTCACTGCCATTTGCAGCTTCATATGGAAGCGGGCATGTTCCGGGTCATCGAGGTTGTCGATCGATAGTGCAGAGCATGTCCAGGAAACGGCCTTTTATAACTTTTCCCGCCGTACTGGCGGGGTTCCTGCTTGGTCTTGGAACCCCCTCCACGGTCATCTCGACAGAGATCGGGCCGTCTCGCTTGCGGACTCCGGGCATCTCCGCTCAAGGCATGGTCTCCCGAATAAAGAGTGAATCTTCCGTGAGATCGGAATCGTTAACCAAGGGCGTCGACGCCTCCAGCCTCCGAGAAACGACGTTGCCGAATCTTTCATCGCAACCTGGATGGCCGAGTCCCGTGAACGATACTGAAACACGCACGATGGTATTGGTGGACGTACTTGAATATCGTCTCAAGACAGGAAATGCCGGAAGCCACAGTGATTACCGATGGGACATTGAGGGGTGGTATGGCGGTGACTACAACCGAATATGGTTCAAGAGCGAGGGACAGCGGAATACCGCATTCAAAGCGGATTACGACGTGGACTTTCAGCTCTTGTACGGACGGTTTATTCAGAAGTACTACGATTTTCAGATCGGGGGCCGGGTGGAAACACAGACGTTTCGAGGGGGGAATGTGACCCGTGGATTAGCGGTAATCGGGATAGAGGGACTGGTCCCATATAGTTACCAGATAGAGCCTTCGATCTTTATCGACCAAAATGGTGCAGTGTCAGCGCGTCTGGCGGCGACGAAGGACTTGTTCATGACCCAGCGGCTTATTCTCCAGCTTCGCTTCGAGACCAATGCAGCAATCCAGCGCGTCGAAGAATTCACGACAGGGTCCGGCCTCAACAACCTCGAATTCGGTATCCGTCTGCGGTATGACATCAGACGCGGATTCGCACCCTATATGGGAGTGTCGCTCGACAGAAGCTTTGGTGAAACCGCCACGCTCATTCGTCGGGAGGGGGGCTCTCCCAGTCAGGTCCGATTCGCCTTGGGGCTGCGATTGTGGTTTTGACTGCGAACGACTCAAGGCCCCGATTTCTTTTCTGCCTGTTCCTTGCGCTAAACTCCTGGAGGCTTCCAGTCCTCCGGCCGCACATGCCGTCAAGGCCACTACGCACCAGGGACATGGCCCACATCCTTTCATCGGCTAGGACCGTCCGTCCGGTCGCCGCCCTTGCGCTTGCCGCGAGACGATCGCCTCGAAGATCTCTCCCGGAGCGACCGTGTCGTGCTCATTCATGACTCGATCATACAAATCCTCCGGCAGTACGCGCAGGACAGTCATGAGCGCATGAGGTGCTTCATGCCACATTGTACGCATGCCCTTCGCTTCCCGGCGACCCGTGATCTTCCTCAACTGGTCGGCTGTCCACTCCATGCCTTGCATTTTCTGCGGGTAGCCGGGCGTCCTCCAGGCCGGATTCTCAAAGTCCGGCGCGACCGGCGGCCGATCGGGACTGGAGTCCTGGTAACGCGATTCATTGGAGTGCGCTCGAATCCGCGGTCCCACCTGTTGGACCATATGATTCATCATGTGGTGCACCATATGGCAGTGAAAGATCCAGTCGCCGGGATTGAATGCAATGAACTCGAAATCCTGCACCATCGCTACGCCGACCAGAGTGGTGTTCCGGGGACTCCACGCACTCGGGGGAATACGTCCGGCTTCGGTGCCGGTAAGCCAAAAGGTGTGCCCATGGAAATGAATCGGATGGTGCTGTATGGGGCTGAAGTCCAGCAGCCGCACCCGTACCCGCTCTCCATGCTTGCAGAGTAGGGGGGTCGTGTAAGGACCGCTCCGGCCGTTGATCGTGTGCCAGTTCCAATCGGTCCGCATGGAGTCCGGCGTCTCCGTGTTGGGCGAGATCCAGAAGTTCTGAAAGATCAAACAGAAGTCTCGATCCACAGGTGGGTCATAGGCCACGCGGGGATGGATGATTAAGAAACCCACCATCCCGAAGGCTTCCTGCATCGCAATATGCGAGTGGTAGAAGAAGGAACCGGCCTGATGGAGATCATATTCGTAGACATAGGTCCCACCGGGAGGGATCAGATCCTGAGTAAGCCCTGGCACCCCGTCGAACTGCACCGGTAGCTCCAACCCGTGCCAGTGTATGGTGGTTGGCTCCGGTAATTCGTTATGGATCACAAATCGAACCCGATCGCCTTGGAAGGCCTCGATGATCGGTCCCGGCATGCTTCCATTAAATCCCCATACATTGATCCAGCGGTCGGGCAAAAACTCTCGCCGAACGGAAGTTAACTGGAGGACAAACTCCTTGACTCCATTGACCATCTTCCAGGGGACCTTTTCAAGATCCGGGGTCTCCACCAATACCGGCTCCAGTCCGGATGGACGCAATCCGGGCACCAGCTTACCGAGATACTCGGCATGATCGGGCCCTCCCCCGAAGCTGGGATGAAAGCGGGAGTAGTGAGAGAATTCCGAACCCGCGGCAGTTGTCCCCGCCTCAGGGGACCGGGCCGGCTGCGTCGCTGTCGAGGATGTATCCGCCGCCGGCTCAGTCCCCTTCGATGAAGCGCGTGCGACCGTGCCGGGCACCAACAAGGATGACGCGGCTGCGAGTCCGGTCGTCAGGACCTGTCGTCTCGTCACATCTTTCTTTGGCATAACACCTCCTCTCTCATTCGGTTCGCCTGCGCCGGGCTCTCCAGGACATCCCCTAGCGAGGCTTCGGCGTCGCATCGATATGTCCGCGCGGCGTAACACCGCCCGGTGCGGTCAGCCCATCGACCAATAGTAACCCGTCAATGGTCACCTGGGCCGTCCGCCAGGCCATCAGCTGGTCCACATAGGCTAACCGGCGATTGGATAATTCCCGTTGCGCTTCCAACACGTCCGGCCAATGGAGCCGGTCTTCCCGATAACTCTTCAGTTGAGCCGCATAGCCGGCTTCGGCCTGTGGAAGCACAGTAGTTTGATAGGCCCGTACATGTTGAAGCGCCGTGAGGTATTTCTGGAATTGCTCGGCGAGGGAACGCCGTAACTGCAGCTCGACCAATTGCACCTGATGTTCCTGACGCCTCATGTCCGCTTTGGCCTGCAGCACCGTGCCTTGGTTCCAGTCGAAGATGGGCACTTCGATCCAGGCCCGAATTCCGCCGACGGTTTGGGATTCCGTATAGTTTCGTCCCACATCGGCGCGCACGAACAGATTGGGAATGGGCTCGACCAGTTCACGCTGCACCTTGATCTGATCCGACTTGAGCAGCGCCTTAGCCTCTGCTAATTGGGGGCTATGGGCCAGGATATTTTGCAGGGCCTCATCAAAGGTGAACCGGTGAAGGTCCCCTTCCAATTCGCCGACCAGCTGACCGGGTGGCAGTGAGCGTCCGACCACCGTCGCCAGTTGCTCCCACTGCATGCGAAGCTCGTTGTCGGCCATTTGAGTAGAGAGCTCCTGGTCCTCCAGGACGACCCGCGCATGATGGAGATCCGCGCGGTTCGCTTGGCCGATGTTGAACATTTCCTGTACGGTGACCAGATTATCCTCGGCGGTCTTGAGGAGTTCTCGCTGAATCGCCGCGCGTCTCTGCATACCCAAGGCACGATAGTAATGGATTCGCACTCCATTCAGAACAACATGGACCTGTGCCGCAGCCTGAGCCTCCGACGCGGACACGCGGGCTTGATACTTTTCCTGGCTCAATCGCAACTTTCCTCCGGTCACGAATTTCTGTTGAATGAACCCGCCCTGAAACTCGCCCGCCGTCCCTTTCTGGCCCAGTTGGTCCGCCACATATCCAAGGAGGGGATTCGGCCAAAGCCCAGCCTGTAAAGCTTTTCCCTTTTCGCCTTCGATCAATGCCACTGCTTGCATGAGCGTCGGATTGTGCTGCCGTGCCAAACGCTCAATGGTTCCTAAGGTTAAGGGCCCCCTAAGCGCCTCGTGTAGTTCCTCCTCGGCAGAGTCGTCCCTGGCATGCGGCTCTTCCAGCGTAGACAGGGGTTGAACCTCCTGATTCGAGGACATCGTTTCGGATCTGTGTGCCTGCTCAGGAATCTTCGGCAGGCCGGGTGAAGTGCACCCGATAAGCACAAGAACTGTGAGCAAAATCAACGCAGTGCATTTTTTTGGTAAGTCCATCCAAATCGCGCACAGGGTCCTACAGGGTCTCTCTCTCGGCAATTGCCATGGATGCTGATGTGAGGAAAGGTTAATCCCGTATCGGATCATGTGGTTCCTCCTTCTATAGGGCAATAGATCAGAAATTATTCGGGGATCAATTCACGTGCCGGTAGGTACGTCCAGAATTCTCATGAAAGAGTAGGCGCTGGATAATGTTACCAGCGGCAGTGTTCGGTCGGATCTGTCTGTGTTCATGCCGAGGATAGACCGCAAAGATGTTACGAGAAGTTTTAGAAAGTGATACTGGGGCAAGCCCTAGAAAACCCGATGTAACCTTCAAAGACTTCATTCGACGCCCGGTCTCCACCGCAGCCATTGGAGGAGAGCTTCTCCAACACAGTCTTACGAAGGCCACGGAACAGGTTCATACGGTTCGCAACGGAGAAAGCCCTCTCCCAGGATTCTAGTGGCTACTTCGCCATGCGATCATTGACTACTACCATTTCCCATACCACGGAGCAGAACCACCACGAACGCTTTCTGAAGGAGCTGAACGCCAGTGCGGGGGATAACGAACCTTCTTTTTCCCGAGATTCCGTCGGGGAGTATGCGCATGCCTCAATCGCCTGTTGCCCGGGCTTCGACCAGTCTATGCGGAGGTACTCAGGCAGGTAGACTCACAAAGTGAACGAATCCAGGCAGTGGCAGAGGACCTTAAACATCGCTCCCAATAATCTCACTGTCCGTCTGCACCGCGCCCGTCAAGCTATGCGGACGAGTCTCGAAGCCGTCTGCAGGGTTTGAGCGAAACATGGAAGCCTGCTTGCACGTGTGACTGAACTTGGTTTACAAGGGATAACCTAGACAAGAGCGTTGTCGAGAATCAAGCAGGATCCACTAGGAGAGGCCCTGATGAGCGGCCCGGTTCCGAAGCTGCTGCCTAAAAAGGCTCTTGTAAGCACAAGTGATGTCGACAAGGCGGAATGGAATTTTCAGCCACTCCTCGGTCCTCTGCACCGCCTTCGTTGGCAATTAGTTCTCTCCTTACTTCCTCAGAGACGGTTCCACCGCTTACTCGAAATCGGGTATGGGAGTGGAGTGTTCCTACCGGAACTGGCCCAGCACTGCGACGAGTTGCATGCCATTGATCAACACGCGAAGACGGAGGAAGTCGCACGCTCTTTAAGAGACCATCAGATTGAGGCCCACTTGCGTTCCGGAAGCGCTTTGGATCTTCCCTATGAGAGTGGCATGTTTGATTGTATTGTGGCCGTGAGTTGTTTGGAATACATGGACCCCTTTGAGCGAGCGGCTCAAGAGATCAGGAGGGTGCTGAAGAGGGATGGCTGTCTAGTATTTGTCACTCCCGGTAATTCGGCGGTCATCGACTTTGGGCACTATGTGTTAACCGGTTATCGGGCGAGGGAGCATTACGGTAATCGGCGAGACCATTTGGTTCCAACACTTCTCAAGACATTTGTATCGGAGGAGAAACTAACAGCGCCGCGTTTCTTCCCGCGCTTTTTGACGTTCTATCAGGGCTTCAGGTTCCGTCCGATTTAGTGATCCTTTAGCTCAACGACTGTATTGAGAATTTGATATCCTTTCTCGGTTTGTAGTGCACAACCCGCAATGGCTCCGAGTGCCCTGAGGGGCGTATTCTGGGCGAAGGGAGTGCCTCTAACTGTCTGCCCTGCAATAGCTCTTGTCCTCTCTGGCTGCAAGAACGACTAGGCTTAGAAATGCCAATGCACACGAATATGATCCAGTGCAATCTACTATTGGGACTTGCATAAATACGGAGAGGTGAACTATGACAACGGAAAATACCGGTATCAGAAGAACATCGGTGTCTAAGGGCGGCTGCATCGAGCTTTGCATGTTCGCTCATGTCTGGTTTGACTAGTCTAGAATAGTGCGAGGCGGTTAGGGAGCAGTCCTCTGATTGCCTCATTAGGTTGCTGAGTTTTCATCCAAATAGATTCACTTGAACCCGGGCGTGTCGCATGATAGCGTCGCGGAATGACGAACAGGCCTTACATCTGCGGTCGGACTGCACTCGCTTTAGCCATTTTGCTGGCTCTCCAATTGACGGGGTTTTCCTGCCTATCCGAATGGGAAATAGGTAGCGCGTGGGCTGCCAATGCGCAAAGTTTGTATAGTATTGAGGCATCTCCGGCTGCACTGGAAGCACCGGATGGCTGCCCCTGTCACTTCTATTTCAGCCCCGTTGACATCGTTATTCCTGAACCCGTCTTCCCTCTCAACGGGACACAAGCTCCTCCTCCGACACAATACGCTCTTCGTTTTGGCAATTTACCTTTTCATCCTCCCCTTCAGTCCTAAGCTCCGTCTTTTGAAATAACTCAGCATTCGTTTAGTCCTAACTCATGGAGGGTCCACACCATGTGGATGATCTATTTATTATTCATTGTGGCGACTTTTGCCCACACCCCTGCTACGGGTTTAGTTTCTGCCTCTGAACAATCACCAGAGTCTGTCTACAAGTTAGAAGATATTGTGCAGTTATCTCTCAAACACAACCCGGCAATCGCAGGCGCCGAAGCCCTTCTTGAACAAAGCGAAGGCCAACGCGTCACGGCGGGTGCTTATCTGAATCCTACTGTCACGGGCTCTGCGGGGCGGGGAGCGATCCGCGACCCCAGCAATGGTATCACCGTTACTGAGCGTACGTTTACGGTTGAACAGCCAATAGAATGGCCAGGAAAACGTGCGGCTCGACAACGTGCTGCGGATGCCGGGCTAGCGGTCGCTTTGGCCGGCAAGGAGGAAACACGGGTAATCCTGCGGGCAGAGGCGAAAGCGGCCTTCTATCAAGTTTTGTTTGCCCAACAAGATGCGCAGCTCGCCAATCAAAATCTTAAGACAGTTACAGATCTCGTCAAATTAGTGGGCGCCAGAGTGAGTATTAAGGAAGCGCCAAAATTCGAATTGGTCAAAGCCACGGTAGAGCTTCAGAAATCCCGCAAGGATGTAGCACGCGCGGACAATGCGCTGCTCGTGGCTCGGGCCAAATTGAATACCGTGACGGGGAAGGTCCTAGGGGAACGATTTGCAATTCAGGGCGAATTTGAAACAGCAAAAACCGAACTTGATCTACGTAGGCTAACCGAAGAAGCGGTAGATAGGCATCCCACCCTCCGCCGTCAACAAAAAGCCGTCGAACAAGCCGGTTTCTCCCTCGAACAAGAACGTGCCTCCCGTATCCCAAATGTGGCCGTTGTCGGGCAATATCACCGGGAAGCAGGCGATGAATCAGTCACGGCAGGGCTCAGTGTGCCGCTCCCCATTTGGTATCGACGGCAGGGAGAAATGGGCACCGCCATGGGAATCCAGCGACGAGCGCAAGCGGAACAAGTGCGCATGCAACAGGAATTAGAGCAAACCATTACACAGCATTTTCAGGAGGTGCAGACGGCGCAATCCCAAATAACAGTTTTCGAACAAGGTCTCCTCTATCAGGCCAAGGAGGCGCTTGATATTGCGCAGTTCAGTTTTCGGAATGGAGTCGCGAGTCTGCTAGAGGTGATTGACGCGCAGCGTGTGTATCGCCAAACACTTCTAGAATATGCCCAGGCACGCGCTGATCATTCGATCGCATTCGCAAGGTTGGAACGTGCAGTGGGAGGCTTGCCATGATCGTCCGTTCGATGATCCTTCCATTGCCAATGACCCGCAAGCTTGGGTGTCTAATTCTATGTGCTATGACTTTCGGGGCTTGTGAACCCAAACATGAAGAGCCTTCTAAGTCTCCTGCTACTGCATCCTCTGCCCAACCAGGCGTCATCGAATTGCCGGTAGGCAATCCCACGATCCAACAGTTAGAGACCGACCAGGTGGCTATTCGTTTCATTCAACCGACCCTCAAGGCCCAAGGCGGAAAGGTTTTGGCCAATGACAATCGGTTGGCCCACCTGAGCGGTCGCGTGCCCGGACGTATTGTAGCCGTATATGCCAATCTGGGAGACCTAGTGAAGGAAGGCGAGCAACTACTGCTACTCGATAGCCCCGCGTTTGGAGAAGCTCAGCTAGAATACCGAAAGGCCAGGACGATGGCGGGTGTGACAAAGAAGTCGCTCGAACGGGCGCAGGCGCTGTTGGAGCGTGGCGCAATAGGAGCCGGCGAGTACCAACGACGTGAGGCAGAATTTGAAAACGCCCGAGCTGATCTGCATGAAGCAGAAGAGAAGTTGCATCTGCTCGGTATGACCGAAAAGGAAATCGGACGGCTCGCAGCAAAGAAATTGCCTCATGCCGAGGTCGCCCAGGTCTCGTTGCGCGCCCCCTTTAACGGCGAAGTCATTGAGCGGAATGCCACTATCGGCGAAGTCGTTGATCCGAACAAAACGTTATTCACCGTGGCCGACCTTTCGACAGTCTGGGTCCGAGCTGATTTTCCCGAACAGCAAGCAGCCCGTCTCAAAACTGGCCTCGACATCGAACTCAGGGTGTCTGCCTACCCTGATACGGTCTTTCATGGAACCATCAGCTATGTCGCGGCGGTCATCGACCCGACGACACGCACGGTCATGGCGCGTTCCGATGTCCAGAACCCTGACGGACGCCTCAGGCCTGAAATGTTTGCGGACATCACCTTGAAGACCGAGACAGAAGAGCTCCTGGCTGTGCCCCGCACGGCTGTTCAGCAAGTTGGGAGTCGCACGATCGTATTCGTCAGACGGGGACCGCGCCGTTTTGAAGCGCGTGACGTGACTGTCGGGGAATCCTTTGATCAGTACATCCAGATTAAGTCTGGACTTACCGCTGGCGAAAGCGTTGTCACGCGAGGGAGCTATGCGCTCAAGTCCGAATCCGTCCGTGGGCAGATGCCAGGAGGGTCGGAATGATCGAACGGCTGATTCAAGGCTCGCTCAACCAACGGCTGATCGTCCTTATTGCGGTCGCGCTCTTGGTCGTTGGGGGCATCGCGGCCTTTCGCGTGTTACCGATCGATGCCTTTCCGGATGTCACTCCCATTCAAGTCCAAGTCATCACTAGGGCTTCCTCTCTCGCCCCGACGGAAATCGAACGGTTGGTCACCTTCCCCCTTGAAATTGAGCTCACTAATCTGCCGGGAAAAACTGAACTGCGCTCGGTGTCTCGGTTTGGCTTGTCAGTGATTACCGTCGTCTTTCACGACAAGATAGACGTGTATTTCGCCAGACAAGTGGTCTTAGAAAAACTGGTCCAGGCCAGATCTCGATTGCCTCAAGGAGCGGACACGGCGCTTGGTCCGGTCAGTACAGGGCTCGGTGAAGTCTACATGTACCTGGTCGATGGACCTTCCCACGACCTGATGCAGTTGCGCACGCTCCAGGATTGGCTGATCCGACCTATGCTGCGCGCTGTGTCTGGACTAGCAGACGTGGACACGTTGGGCGGTATGGCGAAGCAGTACGAGGTGCTTGTTGAGCCCAACCGACTGACCAGCCTGGGCCTTACCTTGCGCCAAGTCCATGCGGCGGTGCTCGGGAATAATCAAAATGCAGGAGGCAGCTACATCGAACAAGGTGGTGACAAACTGGTGGTCTACGGCGTGGGGCTGGCGCGTTCCGCTCATGACTTAGAGCAAATCGTCGTTTCAGCTCATAAGGGCACCCCGATTTATGTTCGAGACGTGGCGGAGGTTCGCCAAGGCGCTGCCATCCGGCTCGGCGCCGTCACTCGCGATGGAAAGGGAGAAGTGCTCGAAGGAATCGCGGTGATGTTACGCGGCGGCAATAGTCGTGAAGTCTTGTCGTCCGTAAAAGAGAAGGTGAAGTTGATCAATAGCGTGCTCCCCGCCGGCGTCACCATGACACCGTTTTATGATCGGATCGAGCTGGTCGCTCGGGCGTTGGATACTGTCGAACGCGCTTTGCTGGAAGGGGCAGCGGTGGTGATCCTGGTGCTCTATTTATTCCTGCGGAACCTTCGCGGGGCACTCGTGGTCGCCTTGACGTTGCCTCTGGCTACCACGGCCACTTTCATCATTATGCAGCAGGTTGGTCTCACCGCTAACCTAATGTCCTTGGGGGGTCTGGCTATCTCGCTCGGGATGATTGTGGATGCTGCCATTGTGCAGGTGGAAAATGTTGAGCGCCACTTAGGAGAGCAAGTCCCAAGGCGAGGCATGACGCTGCGTGAACGTCTTCCTATCGTCTTGCGGGCTGTGCTGGAAGTCCGGCGTCCGAGTCTCTTCGGAGAGTTGATTATTGCCCTCACATTCGTGCCGTTGCTGACCCTACAGGGAATTGAAGGAAAAATGTTCGTTCCGCTGGCCATGACGGTCGTCATCGCGCTGTTGAGCTCCCTTGTGCTTTCTATGACGGTGATCCCAGTTTTGGCCCTCATGCTGATGCAGCCGCGAGGTACAACTGAGCCGACCCGCTTATTAGACAAGAGCAGGAGGATCTATCGCGGTATCCTAGAAGCCGCTATTCGTAACACCGCTCTGGTCATCACTGTTTTTGCCGGGCTGTTGGTTGGCGGATTAGCCTTACTTCCCTTCATTGGTCGTGAATTCGTGCCAATCATGGATGAGGGCACGATCGTCGTGAATTTGATGCGTCCTGCCAGTATCAGCCTCAGCGAATCGCTGAAAATTGCTGGCGAGGTGGAACGACTCCTCCTGGACATGCCTGACGTGCGTTCCGTGGTGTCGCGGACCGGAGCCAATGAGTTGGGTACGGACCCCATGGGAATGGAGTTGAGCGACATGTATGTTCTGCTGAAACCTAACCGCGAGTGGCAAGCTAGGTCGAAAGGCGAGATTGAAGAGCAAATTCGTCAGCGACTTGGCCAAGTGCCTGGCGTGACCTTCGGTCTGTCACAACCCATTGCGATGCGTGTTGATGAATTGGTCTCGGGCGTACGATCACAGGTGGCGGTGAAACTATTTGGGGATGATCTAGAAACCTTACGTACGAAGGGCGATGAGATTGCACGCGTGCTCGGTCAAGTACGGGGGATTTCTGATATCCGCGTCGAGCAGGTCTCGGGCCTGTATTATCTAAAGATCGATATCGATCGGACCAAAATTGCCCGCCACGGCATTAATGTCGCAGAAATCACAGAGGTGATTGAGGCGGTCGGCGCAGGTCTCGCCGCTGGAGAAATCTTTGAGGGGCAGTGGCGCTTCCCTATCATGGTTCGCTTTCCGGATGAGCGCCGAGTCGATGTGGCAACCATCGCGGCGTTATGGGTGACCGCGCCTGACGGGTCCCGGATTCCATTGAAGGAATTAGCTGACGTTCGCATTGTAGAAGGTCCAGCGCAGATTAGCCGTGAACACGCTAGTCGCCGGATTGTCATTGAACTCAATGTTGTAGGTCGCGATTTAGTCGGCGCTGTAGAGGAGGCGCAATCAGCCGTGGGTCGCCTCGTGTCGCTTTCGCCCGGCTATTATGTGACGTGGGGAGGCCAGTTTGAAAATCAACGTCGAGCCATGGCTCGCCTTGTTGTCGTGGTGCCGGCAGTCTTCGGGCTGATTTTTCTACTACTTTTCTTCACCTTCCGAAAGATTAAGCAGGCGGCACTCATCCTACTTGCTATTCCATTCGCCATGGTCGGAGGCTTGCTCGCGCTTTTTCTCACGGGTATGTACCTCTCGGTGCCAGCCTCAGTGGGCTTCATTGCCTTGTTCGGTATTGCGGTCCTGAATGGTGTCGTAAAAGTATCGTATATCAACCAGCTTCGAGAGCAGGGAATGCCCTTGAAGGAGGCGGTTCTATCAGGGATGGTATTGCGATTTCGTCCGGTGTTAATGACGGCACTCGTCGCCGCGCTAGGATTAACTCCCCTTCTTTTGGCGAGCGGTCCTGGCTCAGAGGTTCAACGCCCACTCGCGACCGTCGTGATCGGCGGACTGATCTCATCAACCGTCCTGACGCTTATCCTGCTTCCAGTTCTCTATCACTGGCTTGAAAACCGAACCGAAGAATCGAGTGACCATCTACCGGAAAGCTCTCCTTCGACAACTCCCGTTGCTACGCCAGGAAATGCTGGTTAGGGCCACTCTAGAGAAAGGCGACTATGGGTGCGGGACATAACCACGGCCATGTTGGACATGGTCAGCCTCGAAATGGGATGCTACTCGTCCTGCTCTTAACAAGTGCATTCATGGGCCTTGAAGCACTTGCAGGCTGGCTCACAGGCAGCTTAGCCCTCTGGGCCGATGCCGGACACATGTTGGCCGACGTGGCCGCCTTGAGCCTCAGCACGTTCGCAATGTGGATAGCCACGAAGGAATCCACGCCTGACAAAACCTATGGATATCACCGTGCGGAGATCCTGGCCGCCGTCTGCAACGCCGTGGTGCTGCTTTTATTGGCCTGCTGGATTTTGTATGAGGCATCCACGCGCTTTTATCATCCCGCAGGTGTGCTCGGCTTGCCGGTCATGCTGGTCGGAGCGGGGGGGCTAGCCATCAACTTACTGTGTTTGAGGCTCCTTGCTGGAGGCCGGGAAGCCAGCATCAATATCCGGAGCGCCTACTTAGAGGTTTTGAGTGATGCGATAACCTCCATTGGCGTGGTAATTGGGGGAGCTATCATCTGGCTGACCGGATGGCAACCCATTGATCCTCTTCTCAGCATCCTTATCACGCTGTTCATCGTATGGCGAACATGGCTGCTTCTGTCTCAGGCGGTGAACATACTCATGGAAGGCGTCCCGCCGCATCTCAATGCCGAAGAGATCGCCAACGCCATGATCAAAGTGGGGGGCGTGAAAGAGGTGCATGATCTCCACATCTGGACCATCACCTCGGGTCGGGATGCATTGAGCGCTCATATTATTGTGTCGGCCGGCAAGAATCGAGATAGCGTCCTAGTGGATGTTCAACACATGCTTCAAGAGCAATTCCACATTGACCATCTCACCTTACAGATGATGGAGCAGCGTCTTGAGTGGATTCAGCCAGATAAGAATTGACAGTCAACCATGTGATGCGAGCGCTCTCTGTGGCGTTACCACGATCAATAGGTTTGTTTGTGCTCGCTGGGCTTTGTGAGATTGGCGGCGGTTACCTGGTGTGGATATGGCTTCGTCAAGGGAAACCGATCGGTTATGCACTCTGTGGCGCTCTTGTCCTAATACTGTATGCCATCATTCCTACGTTTCAGTCGGCTCATTTCGGCCGAGTCTACGCGGCCTATGGAGGAATGTTTATCGTATTATCACTGCTGTGGGGGTGGGGTTTCGACGGAACGCGGCCGGATCGGTTTGACGCGATCGGCTGCCTGATCTGCCTCATCGGCATGATGGTCATCATGTATTGGCCGAGAGGATAACAACGTGTGATTCGTCAGAAATCCTGCCTGATCGCAGAGGGGCGTTTTTACGTCACTAACTGCCCATTTTTGCTCTGACTCGTCCGGCTATTGTTTCTTTGATTATTAGTTAGTGTTTATTCGACCGCATTCTCACTGCCGTGTCGCTCGCACTTCATTTGCACGGTACCGTTCTTTAATTCCATTTTAAAACGCTCGCAGTAGGGTCATTTGGATCTAGCTGGGCAGTTTTTCGGCCCTATCGTGAATTTTCCATGAAAAATGGGAGTCCGGAAGCTTCGCACATGCTTTAGACGTAATTTTACGTAATGCGGCGCTGCTGATCGACAACTGCCTAGAACTTGCCTTGCGGTCCTCAATTAATCGCGACTGGAGCGGATCTTGTGTGTGTCAAGTTTATCGATCAGATATCACAAGGAGGTGAGCCATGATGAATAGCTCGTAAGTGAGTGGAAACTTGTACGTCCCACCGCTCCTTATTTCTGTCCCCCAGTGTCCCCTCCTGTCCCCTCGTGTCCCCTCACAGGGATCTTTCACCAACACGGCCCGCATGCGTATGGTCAGCGCCGTGCAACGCGACGTCATCGTGAGAGAGGAGATGCCATGAGAAGGTTCTGGATCAACCGCCGATCAATTGGCCGCCAAACTGGGCGTGAGTGTGAAGTCCATCCGCCGGGCCTACCGCAAAGGCGAGATTCCCGTCGATCGATTCTGCCGGTTTGTCCGCTTCGATCTGGAACGGGTGAAGGAAGCACTGCAGGCGAATGGGCATTGGCCGTCCTTTGTCGATGCCAAGAGGAAGAAGGGACAGCGCAGCGCGACCGGCGGCGCCAGCCGGCGGCGCGCGCAGCGGACCAGCCCCCGACTTGGTAAGACGGGGGCGTCTATCGCTACCAAGCCAAGGAGGAAGAAATGACAGGTTCAGGAGGGTTCACTCAGACCATCGATTGGCTGGCCTTCACGCTTCCAAAGGCGGAGGTCGCCGACGTGATTACGATGATTGGTGGCGACTGGTTCCAGAGTGAGACCGGCTTTCGCGGGTATCCCGTGGCCCAACTCATGACGGAAGGTAAGAACGGGGTCGGCAAACTGGGGACGGGTGCCCCTCGCAATCCAAAGGAAGTGCATGTGGATCTCTCCGCCGGGATTGTCTCCCAGTGGGACGAGACCAAGCTGAAAGCGGTCCTCGCCTGGATCTTCGCGCAGAAAGGCCATGTGACTCGGATCGATGTGGCGCTGGACGACCGGGAGGCCTCTGTCGCCGTGGAGACCGTCCGCCTGGCCGTGGAGGCCGGACAGGTGGTGAGCCGTTCGAAACAATTCAAAGTCATCCAAGCCTCGAATCATCGCGAGGGCGTCCGTACGGGCGAGACGCTCTACTTTGGCAGTCGCGAAAGTCAAACCATGCTGCGGGTCTACGACAAGCGGCTGGAACTCCAGAGCCAAAGGCCGAGAAGACGCCGGATTGTATGGCGTCCGATGGGAACTGGAATTCAAACAGGATCGCGCTCAAGCCTGCGCGAAGGCCCTCCTCACGCTCGATCCCGAAGATTGGCGGGCCTTCTTGGTGGGCGTGCTGCGTTCCTATGTGGATTTCCGAGAGACCACACGAGAGGCGGAATCCTATGAGAAGTATCGAGCGCCGTTGGTGAGTTGGTGGAAAGCCCTCACGGAGGGCTTCATGCGATGCCGACTGGTCGTCGAACGCATTCAGCAGCGACTGGATGATGTGGCCGCCTGGCTCGCGCAATCCGTCGCCTCGATGCTCGCTGTGGTCGTGGCGTGCCGAGGCGATCAGTTCCTGAAGGAGCTCATCTATGCCGGCACGCAGAAATGGAAGCAGAAGCACTATGCCCTGCTGAAGGAACGGAGGAGAGGGACGCCCTATGTCCTTAGAGTTTCATAACGGAGCGTGGCAACGGATGTGTCCGGGCTGTGGCACGCGAGGCTGTCGGTGCAAGTGGAGAACAGGGCGCCCTGTATCTGAGCTGTCGGGCATGCGATTCGGAATTCTGTTATGCGACCAATAGCCCGGTCCGAAGGCCGGGGCGTGTGGGTCAGGCGCTTGGCTGACCCGGATTGTGTTCATCACTGGAGGAGGGACGACGATGCAAGTCAAAGCGGAGGGAGCGGTACAGGGGTATGTGGAACGGAGGAGCCGGGAAGGCAAGGTCTACCGATCGGTGGATTTTTATGTGAAGGGCAAAGATCCGGGGGTGCTGCGTTTGGGGATTCCGGACGATCAGATGCCGTTGATCGAGGTCTGCAAGCAAGCCGAGGGCAAGCAAGCGCAAGTCTCGATCGAAGTGCGGAAGTTCGAACAGACCGGACGGGTCTTCTTCGACCTGTACGGATTGGAAGTCTTGAAGTAACGGCAGAGGGAGGAAGGCCGGTGGATCTCACCATTATTCTCGTGGCGGTCTTGTTACTGGCCTTCCTCCTGGGCCTCGGAGTCGGACGGATATGAAGCTGATCTCGTTGACAGGGTATCTCGGGCTCATCTGGAGCCTTGCTCGTGTCCCTGTGCGTCTGCGCCGGGTGAATCCGTGGCGCAGACCCGACCCAGTATGCGCGGGTGGTCGCTCAAGCCGAACGCATTGCCTATCTGGCCGCGCAACGGTCCGCCTTGGCGGGTCAGGTGGCCTCGGCTGCAGTGGCTCCCTCGGCCGCCTCGTTGGCCGTCCGCATGGTCGCCGGTCCGGTGGGTTGGGCCGCACTCGGTGTGGGCGCGGGATTGGTCCTGGCTCAGATGTACTATTCACAATCCGACCTGTCGGCCATCAAATCGGCGGCCTCGACGCCGGGTGGCTGGCAAGTCACCAGCAGCAATGCCGGCATCCAGACCTTTCCGGGCCTGGGGACCAATACGCCCGGCAATCCCAGTTATCCCAACGCGAGCATTCAATTCAGCACGACCAATGTCCCGCTCTGTGCGGTCGATTCAGAGTATCAGCATGATTGGATGGTCGGACCCTTTCAGAGCGTCAGCACGGCCGTGTACTTCTCCGGCAATTTCTTCGTCAACGGCCCGCCGGTGGGAGGACACAGCCTGTATGTCTGCCACCGAAAAGGCATCCCGGGTGAGCCCGCTCCGTTGCAAGACGCCTCCACTCCGCCGACGCAGCAGCAGGCGGCCAACTATGTGGCGGCACTGCCGGCGAGTGATCCGAAGTCCATCGAAGCCCATACGAATCCGGTCGGGACCACCGGCACGACCCAACCGGCGGACAATACGGTCTCGCAGCCCGTCTCGCCGAGTGAGATGCCGACCACGGTCAAACCGAAGCCGGTGCCTGCCGGAGACATCATCGTGGTGGACAACGTCCCGCCACCGGCCAGTACGCCGCAGCAAAACACCCAGCAGCAGACGACGACCACGACGACCACGACGACCCAGAATCCAGACGGCTCGACGACGCAACAGGAAGAGACGCAGGCCACCACGTCCTGTACGGCCGGCACGCATGAGAACCGGACCTTCGGAACGGTGCTGCAAGCGCATCAGACGATCTGGGCCACGAGCGGACTGCTCAGTACGCTGAATCTGCTGAAGTCCCTGACCTGGCCCTCGACCTTGCCGGTGATTGCGCTGCCCTCGGCCTTCTTCGGCAGCCAGCAGGTGGACTTCAATCAATGGGCCTGGTTCTTCACCGTGCTCCGGACATTGGTC
This sequence comes from uncultured Nitrospiraceae bacterium, assembly GCA_963846575.1. Lineage (GTDB taxonomy): Bacteria > Nitrospirota > Nitrospiria > Nitrospirales > Nitrospiraceae > Nitrospira_A. The sequence continues at coordinate 1,347,295 of CAWJWJ010000002.1, forward strand.
ATTGCGGCGGCTTCCATTGCGGCGTACCGCATCATCTTTGTGGGAGGTCAGACGAGCACATGACCGCCATTCTGACCCTGATCTATTGCTGGCTGCAGGAGTTCTTCTTCTCGCTCACGGATTGGGGACTCGGCATCTGGGATTCCCTGCTCTCCGTGGCGGACAGCACGCTCGCGACCCTCGGCACGGCAGGCCTCACCCTGCCGGTCATTCCCGATCAGTACGCGTGGGTGCTGGGCGCGACGGGCATGAGTCAGGCGCTGGCCATCGTGGCGAGCGCCATGGGGACACGATTCATTCTCCAAACCATTCCATTCGTGCGGTGGGGCTCATGAACCAGCTCGTCATGGGCTGGGCCTATGCCTGGACCGTCGTCTTAGCGCTGTGGATCTGGGTCTATGTCAGGAGTCTCCGATGATCGAACTGTATGAAGGCGTGCCGGGCTCGGGCAAGTCCTATCACGCGATCTGTGAGAAGTTCCTGCCCTGGGTGCGGCAAGGCCGGCGACTCTATATCGCGGTCGATGGGATCTATCTGGATCGGCTGGCGCTGTTCACCGGCATCGAACTCGACACGCTCGAACAACAGATCACGATCTGGAAAGACTCCGTCGAAGTCCTGCAGGCTTTTCCGCACGTCGAACCGGGTTCAGCCGTCATCATCGACGAAGCCCAGACCGTCTTTCGGTCCATGCAGAAGGTCGAACCGGGACTCCTGCGCTGGCTCGAAACCCATCGGCATTACGGCGTGGATATTCTGCTCATGAGTCAGGATTTTCGCCAGATGTCGCAAGGTGTCACCCGGCTGATCGAAGCCACGGTGAAGTTTCGCAAGCTGGCCTTTGTCGGGCTCGCGAAGAAGTACCAGGGCAAGGTGCGGGGGAATCCCGAAGACCACGAGACCATCCGGGCCTTCGTCGGGACCTACTCGCCGGCGATCTACGCCTACTATTCGAGTTATGCGTCGGCGGCGATCCGAGAAGAGAAGCGCAGCCATACGGTCTTCAAGTCGGCGCGGGTCGCGATCGGCATTGCCGCTGGGCTGTTTGCCATTGGCCTCATGGTCTGGCGGCCCTGGTCGTCATTAAGCAGCACCAAGGGAATGCCGGCAACGAGCGTGAGTAGCGCTGCGACTTTGTCTTCGCTCCATCTGCATCGGCGCCGGGCAGTCTCGTGAATCCCTTGGGCGCTTCCGCTCCCTCAGTGGCCACACCGTCACCTCCCAAACGACCAGTGCGCATTCTGGGCGGCGCCGGCATGTCGTCGAATCGGCAAGGCTGGCGCTATCTCTTGGACAGCGGCGAGATCCTCACGGCGGCTCAGATCACCGGCCGGTATGGCGTCGTCGTGTCGGAAGTCTATGAGGAGGGATCGATGCGGCTCATCGGCGAAGGAGTGTTCTATGGACCAGCCGGCGATTGAGATGATGACCTACTTCACGGCGATCTTCTGGCTCGGCGGGTTTGCCGTCGGTCTGATTATCAAACTGATTCTGCCTCAGAGCTCACTGAGGCACTCGTCCGCCGGCGAGGATTCCGGCGGCGTGGGTGGACGTGACCACCAACAGCACAAGGAGGTGCGGTATGAAGGGATGGGGTTGGGTGAAGGGGCTTAGGGGCTTGCTCATGGCGTTCGTGTTCGCCCTGGGCGTCCCGGCGCTGTCGCAGGCGCAGTTGTTTCCGGTGTCGGCGGATGTGGCCACGGTGCGGGCCGATCTGCTCTTGTGGGCCACGGCCCTGATTGGCGTGGCGTTGGCGATCTACGCCTTTAAGCGCGTGCGCGCGATTGTGGGCTAGGTAAGAGCCCATCGAGGCAGGCTGGCAGCAGCCTGCCTCCTTTTTCAGCACAGGACAGATCAGGATGGGACCGACAAAGGAGTGCACGGATGACGGCGCAACAGATTCAAAATATCGGCAACGCGTTGGCCACCGACCTGGTCGCCTGGGGCACGGCGGCGATCGGCCTCGCATTGGTAGCCGCCGGAGCGGCCTGGGTGTTGCGGCTGCTGCGCTAGGCGCCGGGCCAGCCCTGGTCGGCGAAGCTGTAGTAGCGGTCGTCAGCGAGGATGAGATGGTCCAGCAGCGGAATGCCGAACAGATCAGCCGCTTCGCGCAGCCGTTTGGTCAGGACGCCATCTTCCGGGCTAGGGGTGGTATCGCCGGAGGGATGATTGTGCGCGCAAATCCAGGCGCCGGCATTCATGAGGATCAGGGGTTTGAAGACTTCACGGGGATGGACAATGGCCAAGGTGAGCGACCCGGTCGAGACGACATTGATGCCGATGACCCCATGCTTCGCATCGAGGCCGCAGACCAGGAACTGTTCCCGGTCCAGACCGGCAAACAAGGGCCGGAGGATCGCAGCGGCGCCTTCCGACGTATGCACCGACTCCGCAGCCGGAATGGCACGGCCCTCGCGCACGAGCGTGACACGGTACCGAGGGACTCCGTATTTCCGAATCGGGCTCAGTGGCCGTACACCGTTCGAGGAACCGAGAGAGCTATCAACGGACATGTGCGCCTCCTTCTTCATTTCTATGTAGCCCCACCCTTCACAAACCGAGGGTGGGGCGTAGAAGAAGAGGCGGCACGGGGCTCTCGCAGCGGGCAGGCCTGGAGGGGCGGAGACCGGCACGGAGGGGACCGGGAAGGCCTAGCCTGCTGCTCCCTGGCACCGGGCCGCACCCGCATGGAGGTGGATGCATCGAGGAAATTCGGCGGCAACAAGGGGCTACTTGTCTGTTCATATTTGTGCTGAAAAGGGTGTGAGAAAACCATGAGCAAGCTTTTGACAATGGATGAGGCATCGGAGTATCTAGGCATATCAAAATTGACTCTCTATGGCTGGGTGTCTGCCCGGAAGCTTGGTTTCGTGAAAGTCGGACGCCTCGTTAGATTCAAACAGGAACACCTCGACAAGTGGATCGATCAACACACGGTCAAGGCGCGAGTAGAGACGCAGAAGTTTTTTGACTGTGGGTCACAGCAAAGATAGGGGTGGCCTAGCTCAGGGCAGATTAATACGAGCAGGAGTAGAAAAGTGGGACTGACCAAGCGACGTAACAGCTACTATGTAGAGTTTCGGGTGCTTACTTCAGAGGATGGGAAGTCGTACAGGCTTGCCTCTGAGGTACACGGCGCGAGGCTTAAACGATGGAAGGTGGGTTGCCTTAACAAGCAGGTAGCGCGAGAGATGGAAGCTGCCATCAGGATGAATCTCCTCTTGGGCAAGGTTCTGACAGCAGAAGCTCGGCCTGTTCTGTTTTCTGAGTGGGCTACTACTTATCTGAACCTGGAGGAAGTGAAGGCTCTGCGGTCGTATCGAGATCGATCAGACAGAGTAAGCAAGCAGTTAGTTCCGTATTTCGGTGGCGTGATCCTGGGTGAGATCAGACCACAGGATGTGGAGTCCTTCAGAAGCCAGAGAGTCAGGAAGGATGGAAGGGCAGCCAGTCTACAGACCATCAACCACGACCATGTGGCGTTGAAGCATTGCCTAAACGTGGCCATTCGGCGGGGGCTCTTGAATAGCAATCCCGCGAGCAAGGTTCCAATACCCAATCCGCAGAACGAACGCGACAGGGTGCTAGGGGTCGAGGAGTGGGATAGGCTATATCAAACGGCGAAGCCACATCTTCAGCCAGTCATGCTCTTGGCATATCAGCTTGGGCAACGGTTCAGGGAGATCATCGAATTGACTTGGGACCGGATTGACTTAAGGCGAGGATTCATCCTTCTGAGGTCTATTGACACAAAAACCAAGCAGCGTAGGGAAGTCCCTATGACTCCAGCGGTCAGGACTATGCTTCAAAAGCTGGCGAAGGTGCGGAGACTTGAAACGAATCGGGTCTTTCTGTACAAGGGCAAGCCGCTGGGTCGGGTGTCTAGAGCGTTCAAGAGCGCTCTCAAGGAAGCAGGTCTATCAGACTTCAAGTTCCATGACCTTCGACACTGCGCCTCCACCAACCTTAGAAGGGCAGGGGTGGACACAGCAACCGCCATGCGGATAGTTGGTCATAAATCTGAGAAGATGTGGAAACGGTATAACGCTATTGAGGAACGGGACTTGACGCAAGCAGCGGAAAAGCTCGATAAGTTCCTGGCAACTAACACCCTAATAACACCTGGGCAAAGCTCTCTTGGGTCATAGAGTATTAACTAATTGATAAATCAGGTTGCGCCCGTAGCTCAGTCGGATAGAGCATCAGCCTTCTAAGCTGAGGGTCGTTGGTTCGATTCCAACCGGGCGCACCATACACTCATGAAGTCATAGTTCACCAACGATATCTAAATAGCTTGTCAAAGTACTGTAACAACCAGATCTCAGGAATAGACGCCGCGTTTCCGCCTCCCTCACCCACCCACCGCCTGTCCCCCTGATGTGATCACGCATTTATGACAAGTGCTCTGCAGATATCTACGTGACTTGTGGACTGTGATCGATCAGCTTACCATGAGTATGTAAGAAGGTTCGTCTTTCAGGCACCCTCATTGCCTGAACGCGTGCGCAGCAAGATACGGGAAATCATGGAGCCGCCACTGGAGGATTGAATTGGAGCCACAAGCGATCGAGTTATCTCCACTCACGTTGAACGAGTTGCAAGACATGTTAGCGAGACATGCCGATAATGCGCCGATCAAGATGGTCATCGAAGATGCAATGAAACGTCGGCTCTCGGATAGGCCGAACGTCCCCTCCTGATTGCTCACTCTGTCAATACACCATCCACTTCCAGACGCGGGCGATGTGCTCCCAATAGGGCTTCCTGCTGACCTGGGAAAGGAACATTCATGCAGCTGTGGTTTTATCAAAATCAGTACCGGAACATGGATCGCATTGTTCGCATACTTCAAGCGGATGATGTGCACACCATTGTTTGGATGAACGAACTGAATAAAGTTGAGAAGCTCGATCTCCGTCCTGAAGAATGGGCGGAGTTCCATCGTGACTTTATTGGAAGCGAACCCTGACCTGGTGTTAAGAACGCGATAGTGTTTGGCAGAAATCTCTCCCGACGGCACAGCTTCTGCCCTGCGCACCTGTAACCAGCATGGAGCAGCATCAATGAGCCTTCCAGTTCAGATAAAAAAGATCGTCGGAGTGTTGTTAGATGATGGTGATTGGCACGAGGTGCGCCCCGGTAGTATGGCGGTCAACAAGTTTGAGTTGGCCGACGGAGACGACACGCTCATCAGAGGTGGTTCTATCCCGGGCGTCTCGAGTACAGGAATGGTGTTTCAAGAAAATGAGGGAGGCAGGATGATTGCCTGCCCCATCACGTCAGTGAAGGCCGTTCGCTATCGAGCTGAGGATCCACTCCTGTCGGCTGTTCATTCCGCTGCTCTTGTTGATATCCTCCCTCGGGAAGCAATCATTTCTGCTCAGGAGGTGTAATCGCACCCGGCCATTCATCTTCATTTTGCGATTTGCTTCCAGGACGGCTGCACAGGCAGGAACGAATCATCGCTGTGCCTGCCGCTGTGCCGCGGGCTTGGAATCCAGGATATCTGTTTCAAGAAGGGCATCTCGGAGGAGGGTCGATAACATCGACCTTGTTCCTGCTCCGCCACCCGGCTTGTCCCTGCGTCGTGTTTGCCTCACGTTTTCGTGGGCCATCGACTCTAGCCGTAGCAACTACCACCTTGTCCCCCCGTATGTTTCCCCGAGCGTAGTTGTTCTTACTTGCCCTCCGCTCCCGGTCCCAGTGAGCACCTTGTTCTCCAATGGTTTAATCGTTATCCTTAACTTCAATAGTTATTAGTCATATTCGTGTCCGGTGAATCGTGCGGACGCACCCTAACGTGCTTTTCTGGCCATGCCGCTTCTTTTGCGATATCGAACAGCCCTGGTTGTCGTGAGCGCCGTGGTCGCGCTGTACGCGCTGCTGGGATTCTTCGGCGTGCCCTACGCGGCCAAGGCTTACGGCGTCCCGGCTTTGTCCAAACGCCTGCAGCATCCGGTTCTGTTGGGAGATCTTGGCTTCAATCCCTTCACCTTTTCCCTGACGGTCTCGAATTTTGAGATCCAACAGCCGGACGAGCGGCCGATGCTGGGGTTCGGGGAACTCTTCGTGAATTTCGAAGTGACGTCGCTCGTGCGCTCCTCCTATCTGTTTGACGAGATCCGCCTCACGTTTCCCTACAGCTTCGTGCATGTTCCCGCCAAGGGGAAGCTGAATCTCCTCGGCCTCGTTTCCTCCACCGATCCGGCGGAACCGGGATCGGAGCCTGAGGGACCGGCCACCGATGAACGGCGCGGAAAATCGCGATTGCCGCCGGTAGACATCCGCTTACTGAGCATCACGCAGGGCGTCATCGAATACCGGGATGATTCGAAGCGGAAACGGGTGATGGTCGATGTGGTCCCCATCGAAATCACACTCGAAAACTTCAGTACGCGGCCGGGGGATGAAAACGCCTATGCGTTCACGGCGGAATTTGGAAAGGGGGAGACCCTCGCATGGGAAGGTACGATCCAGCTCGATCCGTTAGTCTCCGCCGGGAAGCTCTCGCTGTCCAACGTGCAGTTGAATACCTTCTGGCCGAGCATCCGCGACCAATTTCGGTTCGAAATTCTGAGCGGCGCGATCATGGTCGATGCGCGGTATCGATTCGATACCGCCAACGTCGAACTCAGCGACGGGAAACTGGTGCTGTCGGATTTTCGTTTGGCTGCCGCTCGTGGGAGCGAGCCGCTCATTACCATGCCATCGTTGGAGCTTGATGGCATTCGCCTGGATCTGTCCAAGCAGGAGGTGGAAGTCGGCGGCGTGCGCACGGCGGGCGCGGAGGTGCGTGCCTGGTTGACGGAAGACGGGTCGGTCAACTATGCGACACTCTTTTCTACGAGGACGGACGCGGACGAGACCGCGGACTCGCAGGCGTCACCCACGGAGCCCTGGAGCGTCGATGTACGAAAGGTCGAGGTCTCAAAAACCAGGGTCGCCTTCGAAGACCGCAGTGTGACGACTCCGGCGAACCTGGCGATCGACGACGTACAACTGACCCTCAGTGATATCCATGTCCCCTTCAAGGGCCAGATCCCGGTCGCGCTCAGTCTACGGCTCAATACCGAGGGGACAGTCGAGGCCGACGGCAGGGTGCAACTCGACCCGCTGCAGGCCGATCTCAAGCTCTCATTACAACAAATCGGCTTGATTCCCTTTCAGCCCTATCTGCCTCCAACGCTCCGGGTCGACGTGAAGTCCGGGGAACTCGACCTCACCGGAGAGGTCCAATATCGAAGCCGCCACGAACTGGAACCGTTGCTCCGTTACAGGGGGAATATCGGGGTCGGAAACTTGCGGCTGACCGAAACCAACGGCCGGAAGCCTATCCTTGCATGGACGGGGCTGGAACTGAAGAACCTCGCACTGGACCTGGCTCCTACCAAGGTTCAGATCGGAGAGATCGCCCTGAAAGACCCTTCGATCAGCGTGGAGATGGCAGAGAACGGCACGACGAATCTTGAACGCATCGTTAGTGCCCCGGAGCCGGACCGCACGGCCGGGCCTGCAGCAAGCTCCGGCGCGAAGGTCCGGCAGGGCGGGGAGACTCCCACGATTCCTGTGGTGATCGACGTGGTGACCCTCTCGAAGCTGTCGGCGGCCTTCGTGGATGAGTCGATCGAACCGGCCGTGTCCCTGGGGATTCAGGATCTCAGCGGCACCATCAAGGGCTTGTCCTCCAAACAGTTGACCAAGGCACAGGTGGCGCTTTCCGGAACGGTCGACGAGGTGGCCTCGATGAAGATCCAGGGGCAAATCAATCCGCTCAGCGAGAACGCCTATACCAATCTGAAGGCTACGTTCCAGGGCGTGGATCTTACGGCGGTCTCTCCGTACGCGGGCAAGTATGCGGGGTATCCCATCACCCAGGGCAAACTCTCGCTCGATCTGAAATATCAACTCTCGAAGCAGAAGCTGGCCGGAGAGAACAAGGTGCTGATCGATCATTTCTCCTTCGGAGAGAGCACCGGCAGCGAGCATGCGACGGGTCTTCCCGTGCGCCTCGCGGTCGCGCTGCTGCAGGACCGCAACGGCCGCATCGCCATCGACATGCCCGTGAGGGGTAATCTGAACGAGCCGGACTTTAAATATGGACGGGTGGTGCTGAATGCCTTGGTGAATCTGATTTCCAAGGTGGCGACGTCTCCCTTCGCGGCGCTTGGAAACCTGGTGGGAGGCGGCGGAGAAAATCTGCAGTTTATCGAATTCCAGGCCGGCTCGGATATCCCGGAGGCGACCGCACAACAAAAAATCACGTCGATCGCGACTGCGCTTCAGAAGCGTCCTGCCTTGCGGGTCGAGGTCGCCGGCGCTGCGGATCCCAAACGGGACCGGGATGCGCTTGCCTTGCAGAAAATGAAGGCCGAGGTGCAACGACGTTTTACGAAAGGCGGCACCGAGGCTGCCGACATCGCCATTCCGCCACAGCGTGAGTTCGAATTTCTCAGCGACCTGTACGCCGAGAAACTGGGAAAACAACCGACGAAATCGGTGGAGACGGCGAACGGAACCACCGTCGACCGCGTGCTGACGGCCGATGAACTGCGGGAGCAATTGGTTCCGGCGATAGCCGTGGCGGAATCCGAACTGCGTTCCTTGGCGCAGGAGCGTGCGAAAGCGATTCGGGCACAACTGCTTGCGGCGGGCCGATTGACCGAGGAGCGCGTGTATCTGGTCGAATCCGAGTTGATCAGCTCGGAAGGAGAGAAGGTCCGGGCCCATTTGAATTTGACGGGGAGCTGAGATCTCGACGGGAGTTCAGGGTTTGGGTCGGTACCGCATTCGCGTCCCATGCAGGAGCGACAGTTCGATCTCACTGGCGCTCAACTCGACGGGGAAGTAGGCTCCGGAGACCTTGGCCGCATTGATGCTGGCGCCTTCGAGCCGGGCCAGGCGAAAATCGACCCCGCGCAGATCGGCCTGTCGAAAATACGATTCGCTCAGGTCCAAGCCATCCGCCTCAAGTCCTCGCAGGTCGAGCCCCCGTAAGTCGCACCGGGTGAGGTCGACCTGCTCGCCACTGGCCCGCTTGACGTTAAATTCCTTGATGCAGCCTTCCCGTAGCAACCGGTACATCGGGTCGTTGGAGATCCGTAGCCCGCTCGAGGCGGGTTTCTGATTGTCCATGCAACACTCCTGTGTGTGTGGGTTCTTTATCGGGCGCAGGCATGAAAACTTGAGTCCCCGCGGATGGATCGCCTGGCCAGTGTGGCGATGGTCATCGCCGGTGGCGAGCTAACGCTTGCACCAGACTCCAGAGAAACGGTAGTCTTATTCGCTGATTTGTTCTTATCGCTTGGTGGGTACTACACATCCGGTCGAACGGAGAAGGAGGGGATCATGGGATTACGACTGGGCGACGACGCCCCGAACTTTACGGCGGAGACGACAGAGGGAACCATTAATCTTCACGAGTGGTTGGGAAATGGGTGGGGCATCTTGTTTTCGCATCCCAAGGATTTTACGCCGGTCTGCACGACGGAGCTGGGCTACATGGCCAAGATCAAAGGGGAATTCGATAAGCGGGGGGTGAAGATTCTGGCCATCAGCGTGGATCCGCTGGATTCGCATCGCGGATGGACGAAAGATATCAATGAAACCCAGAGCTGCACGGTCAGTTATCCCCTGATTGCCGATCCGGAAAAGAAGGTGGCCACGCTGTACGACATGATTCATCCGAACGCGCTGGATAACATGACGGTGCGGTCGGTCTTCGTGATCGGGCCGGACAAGAAGATTAAATTGATGCTGACCTACCCGGCTTCCTGCGGAAGGAACTTCGACGAGTTGCTGCGGGTGGTGGACTCCCTTCAGCTCACGTCAAAATACAAAGTGGCCACGCCCGTGAATTGGAAGGATGGTCAGGATTGCATCATCACCCCGGCGGTCAATGATGCGGAAGCCAAGACCCTCTTCCCCAAAGGGTTCAAAGCCATCAAGCCCTATCTTCGGGTCACGCCACAACCCAATAAATAACGTCTTTTCTACAGAGGGAACATGAGGGGAGTCGGCCTTGGGGCCGCCTCCCCTTGTTGTATGCGCAGCACGGATCATCATTACAGCCTCGGCATTCGCTCTCCGGCTCGAACTGAAAGGGGGACGTCGCCCGGATGTGACGATGGAAGTCCGCGGGTGCGTCCTCCCGAATACGAGCCCGGAGACGTCACACCAGCAGAAGCCCTGCTTGCCGGACGGTCTGCCAGGCTTGGGTCCGACTGAAGCGGTCGAAGCCTCGTGAGCCGTCGACGGGAAAGGTCTCGCGTGCCTCTGCCAGGCGGGGGTAGTGGTCGCCTTGTTTGCAGGGGGAGGGTGTTGACCGGTTCAACAACGAGGTCAACCAGGCGGCTTGAGCCGACGCGAGCGTGAGCGGGAAATCTTCCGAGCGTGTCGGCAGAATCAGTCTGGTTTTGGCCGGGCTGTTCGCAGTGACCACCGGAGCGCTGCCGATCCACACGCAGCGCCGTTCTGCGGTGAGTGGGACGGCGGGGATATCGGCCATGGCCGCCTCGGCCCAGGTTCGTGGGACTCGCGGGGCTTTGACCGCCTGGGAGAACCATCGTTGCACCGGCAGATCGAGTCCGGTCCGTTCGATGTAGTTGAGAAGCGCCGCGCGTAATCCTTCGCCCAACCAGTCCGGACAGGTCGTGGAAGGATCGGCATGGCGGAGATCGTTTTCGGCAAATCCGGCGAAGGCCGGGCCGAGAATGGTGAGACCTTCCGCCGACGGATTCAATCCGATGGGACTGTGGGCCGTGGCCGTGAACTTGTGCCAGAACGCGGACTGCAGCAGGTCATGCAGAAAAAGTTGCCGGACGCGCTCGAGCGAATCCACCGTGTCGGCAATGGTCTCGCCGGGACAGCCATACATCAGATAGGCGTGGAGCAGGATCCCGGCCTGCCGAAAGGCGGCTGCTACGACCGCTGTCTGATTGACCGTGATGCCCTTTTTCATTCGTTCGAGCAACCGGTCCGATGCTGCTTCGAGCCCCGCCGTGAGAGCAATGCAGCCGGAAGCGGCTAAGAGCCTGGCCAGATCAGCGGAAAAGGCTTCCTCGAAACGGATGTTGCCCCACCAGGAAATGGTCAGGCGTCGTTCGAGCAGTCGAAGGGCCAGCGACTTCAACGCGGCGGGAGGGGCGGCTTCATCAACGAAATGAAAGCCCCGCTGCCCGGTTTCCTGAATGAGGGCTTCGATGCGTTCCACCAGGACGTCGGTCGGAGTCGCTTCGTAGCGGGCGATATAGTTCAGCCCCACATCGCAGAACGTACATTGCTTCCAGTAGCAGCCGTGCGCGACGGTCAGTTTATTCCAATGCCCTTCCGACCAGAGCCGGTGCATCGGATTCAGACTGTCCAGGATCGAGAGGTAGCGGCCCAATGGGAGTCCTGCATAGGTCGGTGTGCCGAGGTCCTGCATCGAGACGTCCGGCTCCGTGCTGCCGTCCCGAAACTGCACCGTGCCATTCGAACAGAGGAAGGTCCGGCGAAGCAGGTGTTCCGGACGTCCGCCGGCCAGGTGTTCGAGCAGGCAGAGGAACGGCCGCTCTCCGTCGTCGAGCGTGACATAGTCGACATAATTGAAAAGGCGAGGGTCTTCCAGCCGGCGAAGTTCGGTATTCACATAACCGCCGCCCAGAACGAGGCGAATCCGTGGCCGCCTGGTTTTGAGGGCCTGGGCGATTCGTAACGCGCCGAAAAGATTCCCGGGAAACGGGATGGTGAGACCGACCACGTCGGGGTCGGCCCGGTCGACATGCGGCCAGAGCCGGTCAATCAGCAGGTGGTCGGTCAAGCTCAGCGGTTCGGTCAGGGCAGCGTCAAGACGGTCGAACGACGAGGTGGATTGCGTAATCTGCTCGGCATAGCGATTCAGCAGCAAGTGCGGGGCGACGGTTTCGTGCAGCAGGTCCGTGAGATCCTCAAGATAGAGCGTGGCACGGTGACGGGCTTGATCGGATGGCGACGAAGACCAGCTGTGTGCCTGGCGTGGCTGACCCTCGAAGCGGGGACCTTCCGGCAGAAAGCCCGGACGGGCGAGATGCGGCGCAAGCATGGGGTCCCGGCCTTGAAGAAAAGCGATCACCGGATCGATAGTCGCGAGATAGGCCTCTTCGAGCGCCAGGAACTGCTGGACCTCTCCGCGCCATGACTCTCCGCTCTGCTTGATGCGTTGGAAGGCCTGCTCCAGGCCCGAGCGCGAGAAAAGGCGCAGCACCATTTCAAGCCCTAGATCGGCCTGCGTGGTGTCATAACCGCGGGATCGCAAGAACCCTGTCAAATGAGCCGTAGCGGGATACGGCGTATTGAGTTGAGTCAAGGGAGGGATGAGCAACAGTACGCGCGGCAAGGCCATGCGAAGGGAAATACCATACCGCACGGCCCGGCTGCCACTCGCGTGGACGGGACTACGAGGCCGCCTGCTCCCGGGCTGTGCGCATGGAGGATTGAATGAAATAACCGGTCCACCGTTTGAGGCGGAAGTATTCGGCTATCGCGGGAGGCAATTTACTGCGCGCCATCGCGCGCACGATCGACAGTTCGGGTTCTGAAGAGAGGTCAATGGTGGGAGAGGAGTCCTTCTGTGCGTCCGGCTTATAGAGCAGGACGAGAGGCTTGAGACGGATGTCGAAATTGATGTTGAGCACCAGTCCCAGAGAGCCGTCAGACAGCGTCACCACAGTGCCAGGCGGATACACACCGAAGATCTGGATCATGGCTACGACGACATCGGGAGCGAAGAGGTGCTGTTGATGCTTGTACATCTTGGACAGTGCTTCGGCCGGACAGAGGGCTTCGAGCGTGTCCGGATGATTGACGAGCCAGTCATATTGATCGACCGCACTGACGATTCTGACGGAGAGCGGGATCTGGTCGCCCTTGAGCTTCTCCGGATAGCCTGACCCATCCAGGCGCTCGTGATGGCTACGAATGATGTCCAGTACCTCTTCGGGAAACCCTGGATACCGACGGAGCATGTCGATCGCGTGAAACGGATGCAGATGGTACTCCCTGCTTTCCTGGGGGGAATGATGGCCTCGGTTGCGGAGCACCCGGCTGGAAATGCGATTTTCTCCGATGTCGAGCAAGAGTCCGGCCATGCCGATCAGTTGTACCGTATTTTCGTCCACTTCCAGATGTCGAGCGACCATCATGGAGAGGGTCGAAACGTTGAGGGCATGGAGGACGCTCAGATTGCCGAGTTCTTCGGCATCAAAGGCGCTGGCCACCATACCGGCCGCCTCGGTATTGGTCAGCAAGCTACTGAGCCCGTTGATCATGAGTTTTGCGTTCCGGAGTCCTTCTGGAGAGCCAGTCGAGAGATCTCGCAACATCTGCGAACTGCGTTGGACCACCAGCCGGTAGGCCTCAGAAGCCAGTTCGACCGCTTCCCGGTAGTCGGTGGCGGTGGGAACATAGGCTGAGTCCTCGTCAGCCGGGTTCGTGTCAACCTCCGGAGTCGCCTCCGGTAGGACACCAGAGGGGGAGGAGGCGACATCTGTGGTTGTGTCCGGGTCTGATTCCCGAGGATAGACCAGCACCGTGGCGAGACCTAGACCCCGGATGGTTGCGATCTGATTCGTCGATGAGATTCTGAACGATCTTCGAGGAAACGGGTGCTTGAACCATGAGCAGTTCAAGTCGACATACATGCCGACTTTGAGAGCCTCCGGCCGGATGACGATCGTTTCCGGAGCGCTGCCCTTGGATTGTCTCTCTGGCTTACGTTGCAAGGCTGTTACCTTCTCTCCGATTTTAGACCGGGGTGTTGTTTCTGATGGCCAATCAGGGGCTATATCGGTGAGCCACGGAGGAATCTTGATGGGGTGAGACCCGAGGGTGGAGGAGTTGGTTTATCCGGCCTCACTGTGCCGCTGAGGTTCGGCTTTTAACTTCTTGGATCTGGTCCGCTAAATAGAATCCAAGCATCGTTCATTCAGTGTCATTTGAAAACAATGACATCGATTTATTACGTGACGTATAGCTTCAACTTATGTTGAAGCTTGGCGGCTTATTCCAGGAGCCGGATAAACTCCCGGCAGGCGGTTCGTATGCCCCCCGTCTCACGACGCACGTCGCTGCCGAGTATGAACATGAAGTCCTCGCCGTACAGTCCGGTCATTTCATCGATGCGCGATGAGGACATTCGCCCCGCAGCCGTGGGAAAGATCGGAGGACAGGGCCCGAGGCGTCGACGACAGGCCGTGGCGATCTGCCGGCAATCGTCCGCGGAGATCGGGTAGGTCAAGCCATAGGTCGGATAGATGGATACGTCCGCGCCGGCGATTCTTGGGAGGAGACCAAAAAGTACCTGAGGTGCAATGCCGCTGTCCGGCGAGACATAGTGGCTTCCAAGAAAATCCGGGTGGGAGACGAGCGGTAGGGAGACCGATGGATTACGTGCCAGGGAAGCCATCGCATCGAATCCTACGAGACCAGGGCAAACCAGCAGAGCACCTGCGCCGGCTTTCTCCGCAAGACTCGCTCGTGCCATGAGTACAGGCCAGGGACTCGAAATGTGGGGGGCATACAGGCAGGGTTTGCCAGTCCGCTGTGAGGCCGCACTCACGGCTTCGGCGCATCGCGTGATCCGCTCCTCGAAGCGGCAGAAGGGCTGGTCCCCGAGGCTTTGATCATCCTTGATGATGTCGACTTCCCCGAGTGCAAATTCATAGGCCAGGGCAGCCAATTGCACCGGAGTGAATCCCAGAGGCTTGAGGACGGCGCAGACCAGCGGACGCGTGGGAACCTGAACCAGGTCGCGGAGGCCCGGCGTGCCAAAGCGGGGGCCCGTTTCCGCCAGCTCCCCATCCGGGAGCGACAAACCCGTGAGGCGGACTTGTCCTCGTAATCCGGCCATTCCGAACGCCATGTGCACCAGGGTACCGACTGACCCGTCGAGGAGTTCGGTGGGGAAGGTGATCACGGCACGGTGGTGCGACTGATCCAGGGATTCCCAGCCGGAAATCTGTCCCAGCAGCTGCTCGCGAATCGCTCCTGGTGGAATGACGTGCTCGGCGGCTTCGACGGTTTGTTCAATGCAAAGAACTTCCGCACGCTCGCGTGCCTCCCCGGCCGAGCCATGGATCTGGTACTCGACTGAGAAACGCTCTCCGCTCAAGAGGAGAGCACCTTCCGGAGTTTTCTGTTGAGACATCCAGGGCTCCTTCGGGGTTGCAGGGATGCAGGAAGAGAGGGCACCGTAATTCGGCCCGGCCCGGTAGTCCCTCGCCGGGCAGCAGGCTGTGGAATGAACCGATCCTATCCTATCGCACAAGGACGCCATGGAGAACAGGGCACGACAGAATCTTGGACCGGCATCGCTGTCTCGTATTGGAGTGGTCATCCTGCTGCTCGCCGGAAGTACCTGGAGTGACAGGGCGGTGGCTCAAGGTCTCATCGACCTCACCTACACCTTCGATGAGACCACCCAGGTTTGGCCGAGCAACCTTCCGTTTCATCGAGACTCGACGGTCAGGGGAGGGACGAAGACCGAGGCCTGGTATGCGACAGGGCAAGTCACACTCTCCGAACATGCGGGGACGCATATGGATGCGCCCGTGCATTTTGCCCAGGGGCAGGTAGGCATTGACGGGATCCCAATCGAGCAACTCATGGGGCCTGCCGTAGTGATCGATGTCAGGGATGCCGTAGCCGGCGACCGCGACTATCGCTTGTCCTTGGAAGACGTGCATCGCTGGGAGCTCAGGCATGGATCGATACCGCTCGGCTCGGTCGTGCTGATGCTGACAGGGTGGGGGGCCAATTGGAGCGATCGGGAGCGGTATTTCGGCACGCCCACGCCGGATCTTCCGTTGACGCTTCATTTCCCCGGGTTCTCCCGACAGGTGGCGGAATTTCTGGTGGCCGAACGCCACATTCACGGGATCGGGATTGACACGCCGAGCATCGACCACGGTCCTTCGAAGGATTTTGCCGTCCACCGGATAGTGAACGGCGCCGGCCTGTATGGACTCGAAAATCTGGCGCGACTCGACGCGGTGCCTCCGTCCGGCGCCTCGCTGGTGGCCCTGCCGATGAAGATTGCCGGTGGGAGCGGCGCCCCGGTGCGGGTCATTGCCATTCTCCCTTAAGGCCCCGGCCTGTCTGTCTCACGCCCTCGTAGTCCATCCGGCGGTGTGGCGTGAGGGAGTAGGGACTGAGTGACGGCCAGAACCGCTCCCTTCTCTTCGCCTGTCCCCCATACCACCCCCGCATCACGTTGGCCAAGGGATTTCCGTAGCAGCCCACCACATGCGTTGCCGGCCGGTCGGCGGCCATTCTGTCGAAATACCCTAATCGGTTTGTCGCCGGAAGCCCTCGTGTTATGAGTGAGAAGACGCGAGCCTCTTTGACACCTTTACGTTATTCACCCAATGGAGTGAATTCATGAAATCAGCACGCCCATCCCTGGCTGCGCTCATCTGCGGTTGTTGGCTGATCGTTGGAAACCACTCGGCGTCTCTGGCGGCCACTCCTCCCCCGAGTCCGGCTAAGCCTTCAGCCGAGGCTCCTGCCCCCGCGCCGGAAAAGAAGAACGAGTTCTACGTAGCTCTCTATATGCAGGGCAGTTATCCGTTGAACCGACCGATCAGACTGCAGGATGACCCCTTCACGAATACGGACGTTCAGGGCGGATTGGGCGGGGGATTGAAAGTCGGGGTGTTTCCGGCGTTCGCCGGCGAGGCGCTCGGACTGGAGGCCGATATCTCAGGGATGGATGGGAGCGTGGATGCGCCTGCCCGCACGACCGGCGGAGTGACGCGAAGCGGGACTTTCCGCCTTCAGTCGATCAATGCCATGGCCAATCTGTTGCTGCGTTATCCGGGCGACGTCATTCAGCCCTACATCGGAGTCGGCGCAGGATTGTCGGGCGGGTTTGCGCGGGATTTGAATCTGCAGCACAGCACGATCGGATTCATCCGTGAAAATGCCGCCGACGGGGCGTTCGCCTATCAGTTTCTCGGCGGTATTCGCGCGAACGTAAGCGAACGGGTGTTTGTGTTTACGGAATACAAATATTTTGTCGCGAATTATCAGTGGGAAAGCGAGTTCGCGGATGGCTCACGCGGTCCGTCATTCACGCTGAATTATCGCGCGCACATCATATCAGGCGGCGTCGGGTTCAGTTTTTAAGTCTCCCGCCTGATTACCGGGTTCCGGTCCCGTCGCCGCCAGAGTCCTCGGCTCGCCGTCATGCAACCTTCTGAGTCGGTACCCCTCACTGTGCTGGGTCCATCCGGGCAGTTCCCGATACAAGCGGAGGCCGAAGGGCTGGAAAGGCCTGCGCTTGCGGTTCACTCATCCCGAGGCATAAGATAACCCATCACTTGCTCCTATTCCGGCATTCGGAGGCACAAGGCTGTGTTCTGGGACACGCGGCATCCTTCGCAGAAGCCAGACCGCCTCTGTTCATTTTGCGGCAAACTTCAGGGCGCCGATCAGCACCTCATCGCCAATCCCGATCCGGTCACCTGCCACTCGTGCCACACGTCTTCTTCCCTGTCGGTCTGTGAAGAATGTATTCAGCGCTGCGCCTTGTCTCTGATCAGGGAGAAGCGCCAGAGCTCTGCCGCTCCCTCGTCGCTCCCGCTCGTGATCCCCAAGCCGACCGACATCAAAGCCACGCTGGATGATTACGTGATCGGGCAGGATCGCGCCAAGAAGGTCCTCTCCGTTGCGGTGCACAACCATTACAAACGGATCGCGAACCGGGAGCGTCTCAAGCATGTCGATCTCCAAAAGGGCAACATTCTGATGATCGGATCGACCGGAACCGGGAAGACCCTGCTCTCCCAGACCCTGGCTCGTATCCTTCACGTTCCCTTTACCATTGCGGATGCCACGGTCCTGACGGAGGCGGGATATGTAGGAGAGGATGTCGAGAATGTGGTCCTCAAGCTGCTGCAGAGTTGCGATTACGACGTGACGCGCGCGGAAACCGGCATCATCTACATCGATGAAATCGATAAGATCAGCCGTAAGTCGGAGAATCCCTCGTTGACCCGTGACGTATCCGGCGAGGGGGTGCAGCAGGCGCTTCTGAAACTGGTCGAAGGGACGATCTGCAATGTCCCCCCCAAAGGAGGACGGAAGCATCCGGAGCAGGATTATATTCGCGTGGACACGACGAATATTTTGTTCATCGCTGGCGGGGCGTTCGTCGGATTGGATCAGATCATCGCGCAACGGAGGATGCCAAAACGGCTGGGGTTTGGAGCGCTGAGCTCTGCCGCGGAAATCGACGGCCATACCGACCTGCTGCGTTACGCACAAGCCGAGGATTTGCTGAAGTTCGGGCTGATTCCCGAGTTCGTCGGCCGCTTTCCTGTCTTGACGACGCTGGCGGATCTCGACGTGCCTGCGTTGATTCGGGTGCTGACTGAGCCACGCAACGCGTTGGTGAAACAGTATCAGGCGTTATTTGAGATCGAGGGCGTCGAACTTGAATTTACCGACAGCGCGGTGAAAGCCGTAGCGCGCAGGGCAGCCGTCATGAAAACCGGAGCGCGGGCGCTTCGCTCGATCCTGGAGGAGGTGATGCTGGACCTGATGTACGAGATTCCCGCGCTAAGCGGGGTGAAATCCGTCGTGATCACTGAAGAGGTTATCGCGGGAATCGGGCAACCGCAAATTCTTACCTGACACAGTCGGCATCACGCATCCTGCCCCCGGAGCTTCGCCATAGGCGCGACTGGCCAATGATGGAGAGGCCAAGCCTTTCCTGTAACCTGTCTCCGTTGTCAGAGCAGGTGTGGACAGGTGCGACAGGCACTTATCGAGAATCAGGGGAATCAGGCCGCGTGCTTGGCGCGCGTCGCCTGCATCCCCGGCTGAAGAGAGCGATGACCGTCGCGAGACGACCCTAACCGTCTCTTCTCCGATTCACTCTCGGCCGCCATGGACCAGGCGAGGAGCCAAACTAGGGCGATCATGATTCCGAGACCGATCATCGCGACCATAGGGCACCTCCGTTCCCGAACAACGAGACCCTACCCGTAGCAACAACGCCAAGACATCCCGCCTTCCTACAAGCCAGAGCAATTCCATCGCTGCCGACTCGCTGACGTTGTGCGAGTGCATGATGCATCACCCCGCAAGCCCGGTCGGTGAAGGTGACGGGGGACCTCCACCGGCCGGCAGGGGCCGTCAGGTCAGCCGCCAATTTATGCTGCCTGCCTGGACCCGGTCGAAGGTTGCGCGACCCTCTGATCCGACTTGTCGGCGCTGTCGTTCGACACCCCGGATGATCCTTTCGGCCTGGAGTAGAGGATCCCCACGCAAATGAAGAGGGTCGCCACCATGGCCAGGAGACCGAACACGATTCCCCAATAGACACCAGACATAGGTCACGCTCCCGCGCGTATCGCGCGAGTCCTTTGTGTACGCGCCTTGACGGCACGACGGAGTGTCACGGGCGCCGGTGGAGTGCCGGGTCCTGGCGCGCGGGTGATTGTTCTGCTTCTCGCGCTGATCGAGCCGGATTTCAAGACGGGAGGATCGGCCTGATTCTGGATGCAGGGCGTCGCTCCTGAGCATTGCCGCACCTGCCTCTGGAACCGCTGATCGGAACTCCATGTCGGATAATGGTCACTCGAGGCCTGCTGTTCCCGCCTCCGGCAAGTGCAGGTGGACAGGGGGCTCCGGAGGTCGAGGAGGAGACTTCCAGTATGTGGAATTACAACCGGAGACGACAACTCGGTACTATCGTTGGGAAAAGCCGGCGTCGGGAGGAGGTCACATCTGCCACGCTCATGCCGTTGGATGCCTGCTCCACGGAAGAACATGGGGTCACCTCCAGATTGAGGAGGTACGTGACGAATAGTTCATCCTATTCCTTGACAGGGTCATGGTCAAGGGCGTGGATGGGAGAACGGGTTGGATAGCCGGAGCAGTGGGCGGAGTTGAATCTTAACGGAAGAAGCGTGGCAGCAGACTCAGAGAAACTCTCCGGGCTGGGTGCCCTGCCGTTGTGACGGCTTGGAGGATTTGAAGCGAAGCGTGAATTCATGTTGATCACTATCGGGCGAGAGCTGAAAGGATCCTTCTGCAGTGAGGTGTTCCGGAGAATGAGATTTACCCTGTGGAAAGAGCTTCAGGCGGAATTCCCCGGTCCGGCGGGATTCAGGGGATGACAGGTGCCCCTCTACCTCAACATATTCTTGTATAGTCGCCAGGGCTTGGTCGAACAGCCCGTGCAGGAGATCGTCCGCCTCGGGCTTGTCTATGGGGCCATTCGTGGAGAGATGGCCCAGGTGCCCTCCCTGATGCCCGCTCTGTTCAGCCGCCATCAGTGGAGTCGTAATGAACAGGATGAAAGCGAGAAACATGCCGACCATGATGCCAGTCTATCGGGCTGGCGGCACATCAGTCAAGCGCGTGAGACGTGACGACGGAACTCCGATTGCGGATCAGTGGGGGGAGACTAACAACGAGGGAGGAGTTTCTCATTCCTGTGCCATTGGGACACCGCACCGCTGTTATCGGTCAACTCCATCTTGTCCCTGGAGAAGACCTGCATCGAGAGGGGAAGCGTCTTGCTTCGAGCAGGGATCAGCTTGAACCGATCTCCTTCCGGCTCGACCCGGCCCGTCTGGGTGGTGGCCTTGTAAAACTCCGACACGTTGGCGGAGGTGATGGTCCACACGAATTCTTCCTGACGATCGACGAATTTGGCCGATCCCTCCCACATCCCGATAAGGGCTGGTTCCACCGGCGCCAGCCTCTTGACCGTCATCTTGCGGGGGAGGGAACCGAATGACTGCCAGAGGAGCGGATCGAATTTGCGGGGCGCCTGATTCTTCGGGATCTTGTTCCAGTCCACACTCATGTTGCCGGTCGTCGAAAACCGATCACTTCCAGCAAGTCGGTAGGTTCCGTGCAGGATCTCCTGGTACGATTCGGCCTGCCAGCTACCCCGGTCTGCCACGACCGTTCCCGGCATGACCACCGCCGTCGTCAGAGTCCAGTCCGCACGCTCGCTTAAAGCGAGGTGACCCTTTCCGAACATCAGCCCCACCGGGACGCAGCCGTACCAGTCTCCGCCCCACTCGGGGAGGACTCCGGTCGATTCCGACCCCAGGGCAGCGGATGCCACGGCAACGGGAAGGAGCGGCTTGGCGGCGAGCTTATTGGCGGCAACCTTTGCGAGACTCGTGACTGCGGCCTGGGGATTGGATTGCTTCGATGATACGAGCGACAGGGTCACCAGCGCATCGTTCTTCAGAAAGGTCAGCTCAATGCCCCCGATGGGAGAGCGAAGTGTGAAGGCCCCTTCGCCGATTCCCGGGATCGGTTGGCGTCCGGGCTTCGCCTGTTTGTCGCGAAAGAGACTTTTCGTGTTCCCGTCCGGTCCTGAATCGAATTCGACCGTCACTGTCTCCTGTGGATTGCGTTTTGCCTGGTAGAGACACTGGCGGTCATTGTGACGGACGCCCGTCGTCACCGGCGTGCCGATGGCCAATTCGACATCGGCTTCGCTTACGATCAAACAGGCGTTCAGGTTTGTAGTGAGCACGTCGGAAGACTGAGAGCAACCCAGCATTCCCCAGGCCAGCAAGACACAAGATGTCACTCGAAAGGACGGCAGATTAAACATTGATTTCAGTCTAGGGGTCGTCGGAGCAAATAGCAAGCTGCAATGCCGGGTCCGGCGGTCGCGGTGCGGGCCGCCACTCGAATGGAGAATCACGGCTAAGCCGGAACGAATTTCAGTGACACGCCGTTGATGCAGTATCGAAGTCCGGTTGGCTTGGGGCCGTCATTGAAGATGTGACCCTGGTGGCCGTTGCAACGGGCGCAATGAACTTCGGTGCGGGTCATAAAGAATTTGGAATCAGTGCGTGTCTCGACCACCCTGGGATCGATCGGCTGCCAGAAGCTCGGCCATCCTGTGCCGCTATCGAACTTATGCTCCGAGGAATAGGCGGGAAGCTCGCAGCCGGCGCAACGATAGATGCCTGCCTGATGATTGTCGTGGAGCGGACTCGTAAAGGCCCGCTCGGTGTCGTCATGCCGCAAGACCTGATAGGCCGCAGGAGCCAGCAGCTTCTTCCACTCTTCGTCACTCTTGTTCACTTTCACGATCGGGCCGATATCGATCTTCTCGCTCATGATGCTCTCCTCAGTCCGCTTGGTGATGAGACATGGGCCTCTCCCCCTACGGTACCATGCTCATGTCTCATCAACCAATGGCTTCTTGCCGGAGCCGGGCCAGTCGGACTCACGATTATGATCCGGCCAGTGAAGACCCTGCACCCACTTCTGAATGAGGCCGGGGACCCGATTCCTCGTGAAACGCGGCTTGCAATACCTCATCCAATCGCTGAACCAGGAAGACCTGTAAATCCTGGCGTACTTCCTCCGGGATCTCTTTCAGATCCTTCTCGTTCGCCTTCGGCAGAATGATGCGTCGAAGACCGGCGCGGTGGGCCGCCAGGACCTTCTCCTTGATTCCGCCAACCGGCAACACTAACCCCGTCAGGCTGATCTCGCCTGTCATGGCCGTGTCGCTGCGCACCGGCTTGCCGACATAGGCGGAGGCCAGTGCTGTGGCCATGGTAATACCGGCAGAGGGACCATCCTTAGGAATGGCGCCGGAGGGCACATGAATATGGACGCCATTCCGTTTGAATCGGGAAATGTCGAGCCCCATGGCTTCCGCATGACTCCACAGATAACTCCGCGCGGCGCGCGCGGATTCCTGCATCACATCACCCAGCTGACCGGTCAGCGTCATGTCATGGCTTCCCGGCAGCAGGCTCGTTTCGATGTACAGCACATCACCGCCGGTCGGAGTCCAGGCGAGACCGGTCGCGACACCGGCCGGCAAGTCCTTCCTGGCTTCTTCCGGCTGAAACCGTTCCTGGCCCAGCCACTCGTCGAGCAGCGACACGGTAATATCGACTGTCGTCGACGGGGAGTCGGCAGGCTGATCCGCCAACGTCACGGCGATTTTCCTCGTGAGGCGCCCGAGCATCTGTTCCAGCTGCCTGACCCCGGACTCCCGGGTATAGCGGCCGATGATGTGGTCGAGCACGGCCTCCGGCAGATTGACGTCCTCCGGCCGCAACCCGGCCTCTTTCAACCGTCGTGGCCAGAGGTAACGAATCGCGATTTCACGTTTCTCACGCTCGCTGTATCCATTCAGGCGAATGATCTCCATCCGGTCCAGCAGCGGCTGCGACAGCGTCTCCAGGGTATTGGCCGTCGTAATAAAAAACACTTTCGACAGGTCGAACGGCAGATCGAGATAGTGGTCGCGGAACGTATGGTTCTGCGCCGGATCCAGGATTTCCAGCAATGCCGCGGCGGGATCGCCCCGGAAATCGCGCCCGAGTTTATCCACTTCGTCGAGCATGATGACCGGATTGTTCACCCCCGCACGCCGCACCGCTTGAATAATGCGGCCGGGAAGCGCGCCGACATAGGTGCGGCGGTGGCCGCGCAGTTCACCTTCATCATGCAGTCCACCGAGGCTGAAGCGTTCGAAGGTGCGTCCCATCGACTTGGCGATGGACTGTCCCAAACTGGTCTTACCCACGCCCGGAGGCCCCACCAAGCAGAGGATCGGGGCCTTGGCGGCCGGGTTCAATTTCAGAACGGCCAGATGTTCCACGATGCGTTCTTTCACTTCCTTGATCCCGTAGTGATCCTCGTTCAAGACCTGACGGACATGCGCGAGATCCAGATGCTCTTCCGAGGCCTTGTTCCAGGGCAGCTCGAGCACCAGCTCCAGGTAGCTGCGGATCACCTGATGCTCGGGAGAGGCGCTCGGGGTCTTGGCAAGCCGGGCGAGTTCCCGATCGGTCTCCTTCCGTACATGTTCCGGAAGATCGGCCTCTTGAATTTTCGTTCTGAGCGAGCCGACATCGTCTTCTTCGCCGCCATTCTCACCCAGCTCCTGCTGAATGGTTTTCAGTTGCTCACGCAGGAGATATTCGCGCTGGGTCCTGCCCAGTTTCTCCCGGGCTTCGCTGGCGATCTTGTCCCGTAATTGAAGAATTTGGATTTCGCGCGACAGCGCGGCATAGAGGCCCCGCAGCAGGTCCGCGCGCGTGGCCGCTTCAAGCAACTGTTGTTCGCCGTCCAACGTAAGATTCAACAGCGAGGCGATGCGATAGGCCAGGACCACCGGGTCCTGCTCGGTACCCAGCGTCGCCACGGCTTCGTTCACTCCGGGCGTTTGTATCAGCTTGGGCAACTCGGTGATGATGTCCAGAATCGCCCGGTGCAGCGCCTCGACCTCCGTGCTCTGTTCACTGGGAGGAAGCAACTGTTTCACGCGCGCCTGCAGATAGGGCTCGGTCTGGTCGAGTTTCAGCAGTACGAATCGCTCCAGGCCCTGGATCAGAATATTGTAGTGTCCTTCCGCCGCGCGGGCCGTTTGTTTGATGACGGCCTTTGTGCCGATGGTATAGAGATCCTGAAGTAACGGCTGATCGGTTTGCGCGTCCCGTTGAGCCACGACGAGCAGCGTTTTGTCTTCGGTCTTCAACGCCGCTTCCACCGCCGCGATCGAACGGTCCCGTCCCACGGTCAGGGGCATCATCGTGCCGGGAAACAACACCGTTCTCTTCAGGGGCAGCACGGGCAGATTCGTGAGTATGGGGGCATTCGAATCGGTCATGGCGTCCTCCGTATGCTCGGATGGTCTGCTGATTGCGGCGGCGTGCAGTCAGGAAAAAATCTTCACGCTTGTTCGTCTTGGTTAAGATAGCCACCGGAATAGGGGAGTCAAGCGGGAGCTCTGCAGCGCAGACACGGGCGAGCGCCTATCGGTCGATGAAAAGGCTGCCGGGATTCTCGATGTAGGTCTTGCCATTAAGGCGTTCCGGTCGCGCGTCTCTGGCCGCCAACGGAACGGAAAAGTAATCATCCCGGCCGTCGAGATCGAAAAATGCGCCGATGCTGTCTCGATCGCCCAGGCCCAGTCCGCGGCTGGCCGCATACTGGTCGGCGCCGCCTTCTTCCACAAACAGACCCCACCCCCCGAGATCGCCCATTCCCAAACCGGTCGACGCAGGCAGGTCGTAGAAGTCGCTGGTCATACCGGCGTCCACCGCCAGGGCGACACTACCGTCCCAGGCCGCCCCGCCGTTGTAAAACGGCCCGTTCGAGCCATAGCGGTCCTTGCCCTGATAGTCCACGATCAGGCCGACGCCGAAGTGGGCCGCCGTGCCGTGCCCGTAGCGAGCGGCCTGATGATCGTCGTTTCCGTCAAGATCCAGCCTCGCCCCGATTCCGAAAAAGTATCCGTGGCCCTGCGAAAAGTTCGCGCTATGATAACGATCCTGCCCGTCCAGATCGATCAGCATGCCCAAGCCGCCGGCCAGGCTCAGTGCCTGATGCGCGGGATTCTTCGTGAAGACGCGTAGGCCGGATCCGGTGCCGAGTCCGAAACAATCGTATTGGAAACCGGCGTCGCCGGGCTTGGCGTCCGGAGCGTCAGCTGCATTGTAGGCGCTCGGATAATGCTCGCCGCATGAATAGGCATCATCGCCGGCAACATCAATGACCGCTCCCACGCCCAAGGGGGCGCCGAATCCCAGCGCATAACCGAAGCTCGTATATCGATCGTCTCCGGCCCGATCCACGAGAAGGCCGAATCCGCCGAAGGCCGCCCCTTGGGTAAAGCGACTGCCTTCGTAGGTGTCGTGTCCTTCTCCATCATACAGGACCCCGAGCCCCGCCACTCCGACGCCGCCGGACCCCGGGGAGAGGCGATAGATATCGTCTCCGCTGTGATCGATGACGATGCCGACTCCTGCACGACCGGTGGCCAGTCCCAACGGAGAGGGCAGATAGGTATCATTCCCGCTCAGATCGATCACCATGCCGTTGCCGAGATCGGCGGTGGGGCTCGCCCCGATGGTGCCCTGGTACGTGTCGTTGCCGCCGAGGTCGATGATGAGGGCGGCGCCCTGCTCGAGGTCATAGGTATTCGGACCTCGTCCCCCGATGATGAGCCATCCGTACGAGGTCGGCTGGGCCAGGAGCAGGTCACCGGTGACGCCGGGAAACGAATGGGTGACCGGCGGTTTGTTGGTGAAGACCAGGTCCAGCTGTCGCAAAAATTTCCGGTTCCCCAGCCGGGCCAATCGCTGCGTGGCGGTAATCAGGGAACCATAGTCGACCTGTTGGATGAGTAGGGTGGCGTATCTGACCGCGGCCTCGGCGTCGGATAACTGAGCCGGCGGTGTGACCTGGGGGCTGAAGTGTTCCACGAGGGGGCGGGCGTGGGCAAACAAAAATTCCCGATCTTGCGGGGAGAGGCGACGCAGGGCATGCTCCCGGTCTTGATAGGCATCCTCGAGGGCTTCCATAATAAACCCGAGCACGTCCTCAGGCGCGAGGGTCGCAGGAAACACGAGCGGTCGGAAGGGCGCGCCCGTCCGGTCCAGGCCGCCTTCCAGGATTTCGATGACGGCCGGTAGTCCTTCAATTCCCGATTCCGCTGCCCCGGCGGCGAGTAGACCGGTTTGTTCAATGGTTGAGAGTCCGTCCCAGGGATCGGCGAGCGTGCGCAACACCAGACTCCGCTTAAATCTGGCGATCTTGTTGGTCTGGTCGGCCAGGCTCTTACGGACTGCAGGAAGATTGACGTTCAGGTTGTCCCGCAATTCCGGTTCGACGACCGCTTGCATGCGCGCCACGATGGCCTGTTGTTCCCGATCCGCTCGTCGGTCGAGCGGCTGGGTCACGGAGAAGAGATGGGAGATCTGAGTGCAGGCGCCCAGGACGATACACAAACTGAATACCGACAGGAGCGAGACCCATCGTCCCGCGGCGCCATTCCGATCCCTTTTCACCCGTTGGGGGTGAACGGGACGCGGGTTGCTGAAAAAAGAGCGGGAGATGTGGAACATTGTGTCTGCGATCACAGGCCCTCTCAGCCGACGCCCGTTGTGCTGCTCTCTCCTACACAATAGAGGGACTGCCATCCTGAGGCAAGAGGCCCGCGTCCCGCAGGCAGCCATCCGCCCGCGATCAACGGTCATGGGTGGCCGGATGGGCACGCATGCGCCGCATCCGCCGCAGGGTGAATGGAAGATGGGTCCGCTTGATTCCGCCGGTCGTCCGGTAGACGACGATCACGCCTGGTGAGGTTCCATGACCGGATCGCCTGTCATGTAAGGAGAAACGCGTGAACCGCTAGCGATCATGAACGGATTGTTCTTGAGCCCGTGGTTTGCGATGGCTTCCCGCCACCATCCGAAACTCGAACAGGCGGCATTCGATGGCACCATTGAATAGCGGGACGCGGCGGGAAGGAGCCAGTCGCAACAGCCCTGGCAGTTTCAGGTCGGCCGTCAGGATATGGACGGTCCATCCGCAATAGTGTTTCTTCAACTGATCGCCGAACGCCGGATAAAAGTCCCGAAGCGTTTCAGGGTCTCCCATGCGATGGCCGTAGGGGGGATTCGTGATCAGAAGACCGGCCTCGGCCGGGGCCGGCAGGGTCAGCACGTCTCCCTGATGGAGGGTGACGGCGTCGACGCATCCGGCGATGGCCAGATTGGCCCGGACCGACGCGAGCGCCTGGGGGCTGTGGTCGGCCGCCTGAATCAAGCCGGCGGGGGCCGGGATCTCCGCGGCCTTGAGTTCGGTGCGCAGGTCGCTGAACGTCCGGGGGTCAAACGACAGCAGTTTTT
This sequence comes from uncultured Nitrospiraceae bacterium, assembly GCA_963846575.1. Classification (GTDB taxonomy): domain Bacteria; phylum Nitrospirota; class Nitrospiria; order Nitrospirales; family Nitrospiraceae; genus Nitrospira_A. The sequence continues at coordinate 1,374,951 of CAWJWJ010000002.1, forward strand.
CAAACGCGAACCGGCGGCCGAATCCAGGCGCGATCCGACGGGCCATCAGCGCGGCTTCGATCACGAACGTGCCGCTGCCGCACATGGGGTCGAACAGCAGGGCGTCCGGTGTCCACTTGGCGAGCCGTAAGATCCCAGCCGCGAGGTTTTCCCGGATCGGAGCTTCGCCTGCCGACTTGCGCCAGCCTCGTTTGAAGAGGGGGTCCCCGGAAGTATCCAGATAGAGGGTGCACGTCGTTTGATCCAGGAATACCGCAATGAGAATGTCCGGGGCGTGGGTGTCCACGATCGGCCGTTTGCCCCTGGCATATTGGAAGCGATCGCAGACGGCGTCCTTGACCCGCAGCGTCACGAAATCCAAACTCTTCAAGGGGCAGTGGTGGGCGCTGACCTTCACCTTGATGGTCTGCTGCGGGGTGAACCAATCCTGCCATCTGACCGCCTTGACGGCATCATAGACGTCGTGTTCATCGCGATAGGGCAGCTCGGCAATGCGCAGGAGGATGCGGCTCGCGATGCGGGATTGTAAGTTCAGGCGATAGCAGAGAGCGAGCGTGCCGTGAAAGGCGACACCGCCGGCCGTTGCCTTCATCTGGGAGGCGCCCAGCTCCGTGAGCTCCTCAGTGAGGACCGCCTCGAGCCCGCGAGGGCAAGGTGCAAAGAAGGCGTGATTTATGCTATCCATTCTCTTCCCTGTGTGATCGGGAGCTGTCATGAAGTTTTGCTCTGAATGTGGGGCCGGGCTATCCTCGAAAATTCCACCCGGCGATAACCTGCCGCGATTCGTGTGCGATATCTGCCAGGTTATCCATTACATCAATCCGAAAATCGTCGCCGGCTGCATTCCCGAGTGGAAAGACAAAATCCTGCTCTGCCGGCGGGCCATCGAACCGCGCCTGGGCCACTGGACCTTTCCCGCGGGCTTCATGGAGATCGGCGAAAGCACCGAGCAGGCCGCCATTCGCGAAACGATGGAAGAAGCCCAGGCCGATGTCGAGATCACGTCTCTCTATGCCGTCCTGAGTCTGCCCCGAATCAGCCAGGTGCATATGGTCTTCCGTGGCACGATGCGGACCGGGGATTTCAAGCCCGGCAGCGAAAGCCTGGACGTGCAACTGTTTGCCCTCAGCGACATTCCCTGGGATGACCTCGCGTTTCCCGTCATCCACAGCGCGCTTGAACGCTACGTGGCGGATGCGGCCCGTGGCACCTTCTCCATGCATTTCGGCAGCGTCTTTCCGGGGCTGAAATCGTAAACGTGAACCACCCCGGCGGTGTTTCCGGCCTCCTGGCTAATTGTTGCTGGGCATGATCAGCCCCAACTCATTCGCCGGCGGATGCACGAAGCTGAAGCCTTTGGCCTCCTGATAATCCACCGTCATGCCGATGGTCCGGTGCACGCTCGCGCGATCCAGGGCGATGGTCAGTCCTTCGATGTGCTGCACCTCGTCTTCTTCCTGGGGGGCGGGTTCCAGCGTGATGCTCAGGGAGAGGCGCTGGTCATCGAGGTCCCGTAGGGCTATACGCACGACCGGGTCTTCCGGATGTTCCTTGATCAGCTGTCGCAAGCGCCCGATGGCGGTCCAGGTCAGGTTCAGCATGGTTAGGTCTGCAGAGGCGGCTGAAGTGGCGTCATCCGGTAAAAATGGTGAATGTCTACGAGCTGCTCCGCCCGGTCGATCGAATAAAAAATCCGCCAATCGCCCACGGCGTATTTGTGCAAGCCGGGTAAATCGGCAGCCACGGGTTCGTGCCGCAGGTTCTCCACGTTGGAAGCCAGCCATTTGGTCTTGTCGAACAGCCGTTGCGCCATGGTCGTGTCGGCTGCACGCAGGTCGGTAATCACGTCGGGCCGGAAGGCTAAGCGAAACCAGGGCATCGCTACCACCGCAAGCCGAGCTTGTCGGCCACTTCATCACCGGTCAGACGTTCCGTGGAAGCCAATGATTGCTTGAGGCGATCGCGGACCGATTCGCCGAGCGGTGCGCCCAGGTCCGGGTCACCCAGCAAGGCGCGCAACCGGTCATCGACGATGCCTTCGACGAGGTTCTTCAGTTCCGCCAGACTGAGATTGGAGATGGTGATAGTCGGTTCGGTCATAAACTCGGATGGCCCATATTCATGAATCGAGCATACGGGGCTGGCGGCGGGAATTGCAAGCCTGCGGCTGAGACCTGTGATGCAACTCCATGAACCGTCCCTCCATTGAAAGAAACACGTAAAGTCGGAGCAGGTTCTGTCATGGGTCTGCGTGAAATCGCGACCGGATCCGCGCCGGTGGAATACCGGGGATGAACAGCCCGGGAACCCGGGCCCAGCAGGGGCTGTGCGCCAGGCTGAGCCGGATGAACCTGGCGCCATGTTCATGATTGTCGTCTCTCTTCCAAACAGGTATGCTGCCTGAATTCTCTCCGGACAACGTAGATTCCGCTCTGACCGGATGGGTTCTATTTGGATTGGGCCGTCCGATTCCTGCGGCGGTCGTCAGGTCATGGATGATTGATCAAGAACCGCGAAGCTGATCACACACTTTCCCATGCGTTTTCTCCACGCCTCAGATCTCCACATCGACAGTCCCTTGCGCGGGCTGGATCGTTACGACGGTGCACCGGTCGAGCGGCTGCGGAGCGCGACCCGGGCCGCCTTCGAGCGGCTGGTCGATCGCGCCATCTCCGAACGCGTGGACTTCGTGCTGCTCGCGGGTGACATCTACGACTGCGACTGGCAGGATTTTCACACCGGGCTGTTCTTTCGCGGACAGATGGTCCGCCTGGAGCGTGCCGGTATCCGCGTCTTCATCGTGCAGGGGAATCACGATGCGCAGGGGGTGATCTCGAAGCAGTTGGTCCTGCCGCCGAACGTCACGGTGTTTTCCAGCCGCACGGCCCAGACTGTCCGGATCGATGCCCTCCCGGTGGCGATCCATGGCCGCAGCTTTCCGGAGCGCGCGGTCGATGAAGATCTGGTTCCTTCCTATCCCGCACCTCTGCCCGGCTGCTTCAACATCGGCATGCTCCATACAAGCCTGACCGGGCGTGCGGGACATGATCCCTATGCGCCGACGGATCTGCCGACGCTGATCGAGAAGGGTTACGACTATTGGGCTCTCGGACACGTGCATGCGCGTGAGGTGTTGTCGGAGCGACCACGGATCGTGTTTTCCGGCAATCTGCAAGGCCGCCATGCGAAGGAGACCGGCGCGAAAGGATGCGAGCTGGTCACGGTGGAAGGGGGCCGTATCGAAGCCGAGTTTGTGCCCCTGGATGTCGTACGCTGGAGTCAGGTCTCCCTCCCGCTTCACGGCATCGACAGGCTGGAGGCGTTAAGCGACGCGTTCCGTCACGCGTTGGAGCCCGAACTTGCAGGAGCCACGGATCGGCTGCACGCGGTCCGTGTCACGCTGACGGGTGCGACGGAATTGCATCGGCTGGAAGCCACGCAACCGGGCACGCTGGCGGCGGCGATGCGTGCGGCGGCGCAGGATGTCGGCGAGGCAGAAATCTGGATCGAGCAGGTGCGGCTGGATCTTTCGACGCCGTTGGATCGTGCACAGGCGGCGCAACGGCAGGATGCAATCGGCGAGCTCCTGCGCCTCGTGGACTCGATTGCCGCGGATGACGCCGAACTGACGCGCCGGTTTCAGGCTGAACTTGGCGGCCTGCTCGGGTCCATGCCGCAGGAAGTCGCTGCCGGAGACGTGCCGAAACTCGATGATCCGGCCGATTTGAAACGCCTCCTGAGGGATGCCGAAGCCACGGTGCTGGCGCGCCTCACCGATTCCGGGGACGGCGCATGAGGCTCATCACACTCCTCCTCCAGGCCTTTGGCCCCTTCAGAAACAAGACCCTGGATTTTTCGACCGGCTCCGCTGACCTGCATGTGATTTATGGTCCGAATGAAGCAGGCAAGTCGTCGGCGTTACGAGCCATGACGGACCTCCGGTTTGGCATTCCGCTCCGAAGCCCGGATGACTTCATCCATGCCGCGGGCGACCTGCGCATCGCCGGCATCTTCCTGGATCAGTCGGGTGAGAGGCTCGGCCTGGTCCGGCGCAAAGGGAGGGGTGCGACACTCTCCCGTTTGGATGCCACCACGGAACAGCGTGATCCGGGACCGGCCGTCGACAGCCGGCATGAACGCGAACTGACGGGCGGCCTGCAGCGTGCCGAGTTCGAAGCCATGTTCGGGCTCAACCACGCGCGGCTGCGGGAAGGCGGCAAGGTGCTGCTGAGTGGAGAAGGGGATCTCGGATCGACGCTCTTCGAAGCCAGTGCGGGCACGCGCGGCATCACCGCGTTGCTCGCGGCCTTGGAGGTCGATGCGAAGAAACTCTATAGTCCCCACGGGCGGACCCAGAACGCGGTGATCAACGAGGCGCGCCGGCAGCTCGATGAGCAGCGGCAGGCCTGGCGTCAGGCGCAAACGAAGCCCGCCGACTGGCAGACGCTGAATCGCGCGCATGAAGCCGCGGCATCCGTCCTCGATGAGACGACGAAAGCCCTGGAGAGCCTGCGCCGCCGCGAGAACGAGTTAACCGAACTGCGCACCGTCGAGCCGTTGCTGCGGGAATATGACCGGGCAGCGGCGGCTCTGGAGTCACTGGCCGGGGCGCCGGACCTGGCGGACAATGCCCGCGAGGAGCGGCTGGCGGCGGTGCAGGCCCTGGACCATGCGTCGCGTGATCTGCGAGAGGCTGAGGCCGAGTTGGAACGCTGCGCACTGGACCTCCAGGCCCTGGCGCTTGAGCCGCTGGTGCTCGACCATGCGGAAGCGATCGAACGGCTGGTGGCAGGAGTTGCCTCGGCGGCGCGCCATCGTATCGAGGTGCAACAGCAGGGTGCTGTCATGACGAAGATCGAGACCGATCTCGCCATGGCCGCGTCGCGGCTGGCGCCGGGGCGGGAACCGGGAGAGTTGCTCCAGGCCGTGCCTTCCTCCGCCGACCGGGTTGCGTTGGATGCTCACTTGACGCAGGTGAGTCGCCTGCGTGAGCGACTCGATGGTTACCGGCAGCGCGCAGAGGTGCTGGATATGGCTCTGCATCCGGACAACCGGGACTCGTCTGTTCAGGCCGATCAGACCCTGAGGCAGCGCCTCGCCGCCGCCGTCCGGAGAGGCCAGTCCCTGGGTGACGTGGTGCGTCAAAAATCCGATTTGGAGCGCCAGTTGCGGGACCTCGAGACGGGGCTCGAGCAGGCGCTGTCGGATATGGGCAGTGCTTCTGACGAAGCCCTCCGGCAAACCCATCCGATACTGGAGGCGCAGATTGCGCAGAACAAGCAGGAACTGGCAGCTCTCGAAGAGCAGCTCAGGAAGTTGCGCGACGAACAGCAGCTGGTGGGGCGGGATCTGGATAGTCAGCGACTGCGGCAGCGCCAGCTTGCCGCGGAAGGTGAGGTGGTCACCGCCGACACGTTGCGCCTCGCACGCGGCAAACGCGATCAGGGCTGGGCTCTGATCCGCCGTTGTTTCATCGAGCGGACACAGACGGCCGAGGACCTTGCTCCCGGATTCGACCCGACCAGGCCGCTGCCGGAGGCGTTCGAGGCAAGCGAACGGGAGGCGGATCGGCAAGCCGATTTGCTGCGTGCCGACGCCAAGCGAGCCGCGGGCGCGGAGGAATGTGCAGCGCGTATTGAACAAATGGAGGCGCGCCGCGCTGAGATTCTTGGGGAGATGGCGATGCTCGCCGCAACCCGTGGAGAACTGCTGGCTTCATGGGCCCGGCGGCTCAAGGAGGGTGGGCTGCCCGATCTGGAGCCTGATTCGTTACGTGAATGGCAAGGGAGGCGATATGATGCCCTGCAGTTGGCCGACCGGGTGGCAGCGCTACGCGCTGATCGTGATCGGCTTGTTGAAGACACTCAGGAAGCCGTGGCGGGAATTGCCGACGCGCTTCGGGCGCTGGGGCATCCTCTGATCGAGATCAAGCAGTCAGAGGCACAGGCGCTGTCCGCGTTGATCGAACGGGGACTGGGCTGGGAACAGAAGGCGGTGGAGGTTGAAGCCGACCGCAGCGCAAAACATAAAGTGCTTCAGGCGCAGCGTCTCGAACGCGGGAGGGTGGAGGCGTTACGCGCCGAGGCCGAGGCCGATTTGCAGCAGCACATCGCTGCCTTGCAACAGTGGCATGCCCGGTTGTTCATGCCGAGCGGGACGGTCCCGGAGGCGCTCAAGGTTCGCCTTGATGAACTCGACAGCCTGGCGCAGCAGGCTGCCATGTTGGGTGAGGCGCGGCAACGCAAGGCTCTGGTGCAGGCCATCCTGGATGACCTTATCCAGCAGTCCAAGCAGGTGGCTGGGTGGCTGGGCGAGCCGGCTTCCGTTGAGGTGGAGGATTTCGCGGACCGGCTGCGAGCCAGACTGAGCGCGGCGCGAGCCGCCGATCAGGCGCGGACGACCCTGCTGCGTGATCGGACCAAAGCGCAGGAGAAGCAACGGAACGCCGAATCCGAAAGGGCCATGCAGGAGGCGGTGTTGGCGCGAATCTGCGCCGCTGCCGGGGTCACGACGATCGAGCGGGTGCCGCAACGTGAAGAGGAAGCCCTGCGCAAACGCGAGGCGCGGAAGTCCCTGTCGCAACTCTGCCAACAGATCGCGGCGGCGTCGTCGCATTCCGACTCGGAGCTTCGCCGGAGCCTGTCAGGCCGCGATGCGCTGACGATCGAGAGTGAGCGGGAGCGCTGTCGTGAAGAGATCACGATGCGGGAACAGGACCTGACCCACGCCCGGCATAACGAAGAGCATGCGCGGCGCGCCCTGGAAAGCATCGACGCTTCCGACCGGGCCGCCCTGGCCCGCGAGGCCATGGAGTCGGCGGCCGCCCGTTATCGCTCCGCGATCCGGCCCTGGGCCAGACTGAAGCTGGCGCGCGCGTTGCTGGAAGAAGCCTTGAACCGTTTCCGGGAGCGGGCGCAGGCGCCCATGGTCTCGGCGGCTTCGTCCTACTTCGCTCTTGTTACAGGGGGAGTCTATGAACGGCTGATCACGGATGACCAGCAGGACAAACCGGAGTTATGTGCGCTCCGCTCCGGCGGTTCCCGCATCCGGGTCGAGGAGATGAGCGAGGGGACGGCGGATCAGCTGTATCTCGCTTTGCGGCTGGCGGCGCTGGAAGTGCGACGCGCGGCCCATCCGCAGATGCCGCTGGTGCTCGATGATGCACTCATCACCTCCGATGACGAGCGCGCAGCCAATATCCTGCGGGCGCTGGCCCGGTTTGCGGAGGGCGGACAGGTCATGATTTTCACCCACCATCAACATCTGCTCGACGTGGCCCGTGCGGCGCTCGGCGAGCGAGGCTTCGTGGCGCACAGGCTGTGAGGGGCAGCCATGCGTGGTGGTCATGGCGCGTCGCAATGCGATCCGCCCGGTGATTCGCAGGAACAATCCAGGCAGCCGTGGACCGCGCATGTTCCACAGGCCTGCTCCACCTGACGCCGCAGGGCCTTCCTGGCCCGGTGTACGCGCACTGCGGCATTCTCGGCGGTGATGCCGGATTGCTGAGCCAGATCGCTCAGTGAACCGTTCTCCAGGTCCACGACCTGTAACGCTGTCCGGTATTCGGGTTTGAGGGACTCCAGAAGACCTGACACGCAGTGGCAAATCTCCCGTCGAAGTTCCGCTTGCGGTTCCTGTACATCCGGAAAGTCACGTTCCCATCGCTTCAGGGCTCGTTCGGTTGCGGAGCGATGGCGGTAATGGTCTATGACGGCATTCCGCAGGATCCGATAAAACCAGGGCAGGATTTTTTCGTCCGCGACGCCCGCTCCGCGCTCCAAACCACGGGCCAGCGCGGATTGCAGAATGTCCTCGGCCGCGGCTCTGGATTCTACACGCCGTTCCAGGAACGCTAGAAATGCGCGGTGTCCCTCCACCAGTGTAGCCGTGGCTTCAGGGGAGAGAGAGGGGGCGGACTTCGGCGGCATGTTCATCATGGCCTCAGATTACCATGGCGTTCTTTGCACTGTCAGGTTTCGAAACCTCGCGGACTGATTTGTATGACCGTCCGCTCCCGTCCTGTCCCCGCCTATCGAGGGCGGGGTTGCCGGACGTTTCCGGCTTGGCTCCGGTACCGCCGCAGCAGGGCGGAATCTGTGGCCGGACCAGGAGCCTGGTCATACGAATCAGCTTTTCCTCAGAGGTTGCTTTAATGCGACGGAATAGAGCAACCTGAGCCCTGGTAGGGTCTCCGGGCTCAGCCTGAGCGGTGGACCGCTCCGTACGTACGTATGTAGCCTGTCTGTGACGGTTCAATGCTGATCGCGGCGGGACCCGGCAAACTGAAAGAGCGCGAGAGGAGCTGTGATGAAGACCAGCCCGCTGGTTGAAGCGAGGGATGTGCGACTTCTGCTCCATGACAAACTGAAAATCGCGACCCGAGAATCCCACGCGACCTTCGAAGCCATGCTTCCCCTTCTGGATACTACGTTGACCAAGGATGCCTACGGGCAGTTACTCGCGCAGTTTTTGGGTTTTTATGGACCGCTCGAAGCGGCCATGGCCGGAGTCGGGCCACAAGCGCTGCGGGCCGAAGTCCTGCGACGCTCAAAGTTGCGTTGGCTGGTGCAGGATCTGCTCGCTCTGGGACGCAGTCAGGAAGAGATCGCCAGGCTTCCCCGCTGCCGCGACTTGCCTGATCTACTCCATAGCCATCAGGTGCTGGGAGCGCTTTACGTGGTCGAAGGCGCCACCTTGGGCGGTATCCTGATCACCCGACGTGTGAAACAGGCGCTCGGGGAAGAGGCCGAGCGGTGCAGTCGTTTCTTTCAGAGTTATGGTGCCGATGTACGCCCGATGTGGGACGCCTGTCTCGAGCTTCTGACACGGGCGGCGTCCGGACCAGAGCCGGAGCGTCAGATGATCCAGGCTGCCCGCGATACCTTCCACTGTTTTGAGCAGTGGCTCCGTCACGGCCGATCAAGATAACGACATGCCGATGGCTGACCACGACCACCACAGCATGATTACCGCGGAGAACGTCGATCTCAGCAATTGTGATCGGGAACAGGTGCAATATTGCGGTGCCATTCAGCCACATGGCGCATTGGCAGCGGTGGAGGAGGTGAAGTGGACGATCCAACAGGTCAGCGGAAATAGCCGGTCGATGTTGGGCCGGACACCCGAGGAACTGTTGGGCGCCGCGCTGGAGCGCCTGCTCGGCGGGGCGCAGCTGGAGCAGTTGCGTCAGGCCATGGCCGCCCAGCGAACCCTGAACTGTCCGCCCGTCAGATTGCTGACCGTGCGTCTCGACCGGGGCGCGGGGGCGATGGATGTCTTTGCGCATCGCAACGACGACGGAGTCTTGATACTGGAGTTCGAAGCCCTTTCGGAAGCAGGTCCGGACTCGTTACAAGATCTCCATAGCGAGGTGCGAACCAGTATTGCCGAACTGCAACGCACCGGATCGGTGCAGGAGTTTTTCGATCTCGCCGTCATGCGCATTCGTCAGTTTACGGGCTATGATCGTGTTCTGGCCTATAAGTTTTTGCCCGACGGGAGCGGCCGGGTCGTGTCGGAAGATCGCGAAGAGGGCCTGGAAAGTTATGTGGGACTTCATTATCCGGCCAGTGACATTCCCGAGCCGGCGCGACGCCTCTTCTCAAAAAAATGGGTCAGCCACCTCCCGAACGTGAGATATGAGCCGGTGCCGGTCATTTCCCACAGGACGAGCGAGGGGCCGATCGATCTGAGTTATGCCTTCATGCGGAGCGTCTCCGTCATGTACAGCGGTTATCTCCACAACATGGGTGTGCAGTCCTCCATGGTGTTGACGCTACTTCGGAACGGGAAGCTCTGGGGTCTGATCTCCTGCATGCATCATCGCTCGCCCAGGCATGTCTCATACCCCACCAGGGTCACCGCAGAGGTCTTGGCGCATCTGATGTCGCTGACGATGGCGTCGAAAGAAGAACTGGAGGATCGCGAGGCTGTTGCCCACATGCAGAGCCTGACCGCCACTTTGCGGGAGACCATGCTGCAGCACCCGGAGCTTCCCGAAGGCCTGTTAAGGCATCAGCCCAATCTGCTGTCTTATTTCGGCGCATCCGGCGCCGTCGTCTGCCTGGATGGAGAGATACATCGGCTGGGCCACACGCCGGACGAAGGCCAACTCAAAGCGCTCTCGACCTGGTTGGGCGAGACCATGGAAGAGGATCAATTTTCAACGGACCGGCTCGCCGGGGTCCATCCTCCTGCGGCCGAATACGTACAGCAGGCCGCCGGTCTCTTGGCATTGCGGCTGTTCACCGGCGAGCCGCAGTTCATCCTCTGGTTCCGTCCCGAAGTCGAACGCACCGTGCATTGGGCCGGCGATCCCCGAAAGCCGGTCGCGATCTCTCGCGAAAACGGAGAGGAGCGTCTCATGCCTCGCACCTCCTTCGCGCTCTGGAAAGATTCAGTGCGCGGATCCTGTAGTCCGTGGCGCGAGAGCGAATTGAGCGCTGCCGCCGATCTTCGTCGAGCGATCGTCGATGTCGTGCTACGCACGAAGGCGATGGAGTTGGCCCGCTTCAAGGACACGCTCACCCGCAAGAATGTCGAGCTCGATGCCTTTGTCTATATCGCCTCGCATGATCTCAAAGAACCCTTACGCGGCATTCATCACTATGCCCGGTTTGTGTTGGAAGATTGTGAGGACAGGCTCGATGAGGACGGCAAGGGCAAACTTCGCACCATGGTGCAACTCACGGAGCGTATGGATCGACTCATTGACGACCTGCTGCACTACTCACGCCTCGGCCGGGAGGAATTCGAAGCGGCACCGACCGATCTGCTTGCGCTGGTCACGGACGTCGTGCAGTCGCTCGCTCCACGATTACTGGAACGGGGCGTGACGGTGCGCATGCCCGCGTCGCTCCCACCGGTGACGGTCAATCCCGTCATGCTCCACGAAGTGTGCGCCAACCTCATCACGAATGCCATGAAGTACAACGACAAGCCGGAAAAATGGATCGAGATCGGCAGCCTCGCGCCAGGAACGTGGTCAAAAGGCGGGGAACCAGCGAGGTTGGAAGGAACGGTCGTCCTCTACGTGACGGACAACGGTATCGGGATCCCCCCAAAGCATTTCGATACGATTTTCCATATGTTTCGTCGCCTCCACGCGCGCGATGCCTTTGGAGGCGGCACGGGAGTCGGCTTGTCGATTGCCAGGAAAATTCTCGAACGGCATGGCGGGCATATTTGGGTGGAATCCCAGCCTGGACAGGGATCGACCTTTTACGTTGCACTGCCGGAGAACCGCTGATGCCCGCGCGTCCGGGGATGGCGGATCCTGGTGGTGACGATGGCGAGGAGCAGGTCAACGGTGTGAACAACTCCGTTAGATCTCGCGATCTCGATGCAGCGATTCACGAGCGTCTACGGGAGGAGGGTGACAGCATGATGGTGTGGGGAGAAGGGGAGAGAGGGCAATGAACGATTCGAGACGGATCGTGCTCCTGATCATTGACGATAATCCTGTCGATCGGGTCACCTATCGCCGCTACCTTGAGCAGGTGTCCGGGAACTATGAGGTACATGATGCGGTCGACATCGAAACGGGGCTGGAGGCGGCTCATCGGCTGAAGCCCGATTGTGTGTTGCTTGACCTGATGTTGAATCAGGAATCCGGATTTGAAATTCTCAGTACCCTCGGGGAACGTACGGCACAGCTTCGGCTGCCGGTCATCATGCTCACCGGAGCCTCCTGGGTCGCGCTGAAAGATGCGGCCATGAAATTAGGCGCTCGCGCCTATTTACGCAAGAACCACATCGATGCCGTGACGCTGGATCGCACGATCCGCGAGGTGATCACGAATAAAACCGGGCCTCAACCGCGCGAGGATTAAAACCCCCGACCGGCGGCCCGGTCGCACCTCGAGAGTGGTGACAACCACCGACGTTCCGCCCTCCGGGTAGGCCAGACCCGTCCCACGCTGCTGCGCGGGTTCCTCCTAGTTGTCCCCGGGATTGCCTTCGCTACAATAGTATGGAAAGAGCGGGCTGTTCTGACCCACGGGCGTTCTAGAGAGACTGGAGAATGGCGCAGATGGCACAGGATACGAAGGATTTACAGATGGGCGGTTGCCAGGTGCATTTAACCTACCACGCACTGGAGGATGGGCGCTGGACGGTAATGGGTATTGTCCGATGCGGGACGGCAGAGAACGCCGGGGAGCAGTCGGTGGCGACGGGGCCCTTTCCGACCCGTGAGGCGGCTGAACAGGATGCATTGGAGCGGCTGGGCGAGGTCCTTGGAAATAATGTTGATCGAAGTCATTCGCGCGTGAAGAACTACAGCTAGATCCACTGGTCCACCCGTTCTCCTCAGCATTTCCCTGCCTCCGCCGGCCCGATTCCTGGTGAGCGGATCGTGGCGGCCGGCCGAACCGCTCGTTAGAACCGACCTTGTACATGGGATCCGTGAGCCGCTTCCAGCGACGCTAGGGCCAATCGGCACGTACCGAAAGGACCGAGCACTGATCTCCGTGGCCCGACCACCGTGAACCCGGACTGATGCCGTAAAGGCGACAGTTTGAAACCTGCGGATAGACTTGGTATTCTCCGTCGTCGATCGAGATTGCGCGTCCATAGCTCTATCATTTCGCGTCACATGCGCCGGCGTCAGACCTGGTTCGGCGGATTACGGAGTTCCAATGTATGAGGGCGGGTTCGTGAAGGAACGCGAGTAGGTATGGCATCATTCCTGCTCCGGTTCTCTCCGGGAAGTCTCTGGCATTTCGTCTGGATCGCGGTCGTCCTCTCCTGCCTGCTCAGTCTCCTTCTCAGTCGACTCATTCACGGACACATTGCCTGGGATTATCCCTTTTCGGCCGCCGTTATTTCGTTAGTGGTGGCTTCGATCGTGCTGTCGCTCATCAAACGGATGCGCGAGTTAGAACGCGAACTGACCGACAGGGCACATGAACGAGCGCAGGACCTTGCGGCGCGGACAGCAGCCGAGGAAGCCCTGCGGCATAGTGAAGAACGCTTCAGAGCCTTTATGGATCACAGCCCGGCAATCGCCTGGATGAAGGGTGACGACGGGCGGCACGTGTATGTGAATGAGGTCTTTTCCCGCCGATTCCATCTCACCCGGGAGCAGTGGCTGGGGCGGACGGACCACGAAATGTTTCCGCACGAAATTGCCGAACGACTCCATGAGCATGACCGCGTCGTCTTGGCGGAGGGGCTCTCTAAGGACTTTCTCGAGATGGCGCCGGACCCGGATGGAACGTTGAGGGAGTGGTGGTCGTTCAAATTCCCCTTTCATGACCGTGCCGGGAAACGGTACGTCGGTGGCGTGGCGATCGATGTGACTGATCGCAAACGGACGGAGGCGGCCCTGCGCGTCAGCGAGGAGCGGTTGCGTCTGGCGCTCGGCGCAGCCCAGCTGGGGATCTGGGACTGGGACATCCGCTCCAATGTCGTGCAATGGTCCGACAACGTGCCTGTCATCTTCGGTGTCGCCGGTGAAGCCCTGGCGCATACCTACGAAGCCTATCTGAATCTCGTGCACCCGCAGGACCGGGACCGTGTGATGCAGGCCATCAGTCAGTCTCTTGAGGCCTATGCGGAGTACCGGATCGAACATCGCATCGTCCGGTCGGACGGGACGGTGCATTGGGTAGCCTCACGCGGTGACGTGCTCCGCGATTCCGACGGTGTCCCCTTGCGCATGTTGGGGACCATCGTGGACGTGACGCCTCGGAAGGAAATGGAGTTGAAACTCTCAGGCAGCGAGGCGCAGCTGCGGGCCATTCTCGATCACAGTCCAGCGCTCGTCTTCCTCAAGGACCCCGAAGGCCGGTACCTCGACGTCAACCGGCAATTCGAACGGACATTCAAGCTCACCCGCGAGCGTATCATCGGTCGCACGGACATGGAGCTGTTTCCTCCTCCGCAGGCGGCTGCGTTCCGGGCCAATGATCTCCTCGTGCTCGAGTCGGGGCGGCCGATCCAGTTTGAGGAATTCGCCTCCCATGATGATGGTCCGCATACGAGCCTCGTCTTCAAATTTCCCCTGCTGAATCTGGACGGCATCCCCTATGGAATCGGCGGGGTGGCCACCGACATCACGGACCGGAAGAGAGCGGAAGAAGCCCTCGAAGAGGCCCGCGACCAGGCGATGGAGACGGCACGGCTCAAGTCGGAGTTTCTGGCGACGATGAGCCACGAAATCAGGACCCCGATGAACGGGGTGATCGGGATGACGGGGCTGCTTCTGGAGACTGCGCTTACCGAGGAACAACAAGAATATGCGGAGGTGGTCAGAAAGAGTGCCGAGCACCTGCTCACGGTGATTAACGACATACTCGATTTTTCAAAAATCGAGGCCGGACGGCTCACGCTGGATCAGCTCGATTTCGACCTGCGGACCATGACCCAGGAAACTCTGGATCAGTTCAGAGCTCAAGCGCAGGGGAAGGGGCTTGGCCTGGTGGCGCTGGTCGAGGCGGCCGTTCCCTCGTCCGTGCGAGGGGATCCCGGCCGCTTGCGACAGATGCTCTCGAACCTGCTCGGCAATGCGATCAAGTTCACATTTCAGGGTAAGGTGGTCCTGCGTCTGCAGGTCCTGGAGGACGAGGCCGATCACGTCCGCCTCCGTGGCGAGGTGGAGGATACCGGGATGGGCATCAGTCCTGAAGGCCAATCCAGGCTGTTCCAGACGTTCAGTCAAGTTGACGGTTCAAGCACGAGAAAGTATGGCGGCACAGGCCTGGGTTTGGCGATCTGCAAGCGCCTCACCGAACTCATGGGAGGTGAAATCGGGGTCGAGAGTGCCATCGGCAAGGGGAGCCGGTTCTGGTTCACCGTGCAACTGTCGAAGGGCGCTGTCATGAGGGCGCAGGATCCGGGGTCCGTGCAGCCGCTCGACGGCCGGCGTATCTGTCTGGTGGGAAAGCCCGGCTCGAGTCAGACATTTCTCGAACAGACCATCAGGGAGAGGGGGATGGAGGGAACGGCAGCCAGGGATGCCGTTGAGGCCCTGGACCTTCTCTCCCGTGCGGCCATCGAAGAGAAACCGTACGATCTGGTTGTCCTTGAAGAGCAGCGATCGGGAGCCGAGGGAATTGCCTTTGCCAAGGCGCTGAAGGGGGATTCCCTGCTGAAAACGATCCCGCTAGTGGTCGTCACGTCCTTCGGCCAACGGGGGGACGCCAAGGCGGCGCAGGAGGCGGGGGTTGCTGCCTATCTGACCAGGCCGGTTCACCAGCCCACCTTGCGGCAATGCCTGACTAAACTACTCGACGAGGAAAAAGCCTATTCCACCGATGACCAAGGACTCTCCCGGCCGCTCATCACCACCCATAGCCTTCAGGAACAAACTGATCGGGAACGCCCGCGCGTCTTGGTGGTCGACGAGCAGGAGAGCGATCAGGTCGCCGCGGTGACGTTGCTGGACCGCTTCGGGTGCCTGGCGGACGTGGCCGGAAGCGGGCAGGCGGCTCTTGAGGCGGTGAACCGGAGTTCCTACGACCTGGTCCTCATGGACTGCCACCTGTCCGGCATGAACGGGTATCAGACCGTTGCCAAGATTCGTCAGGGTGAAAGGCAGGGAACAAGGATTCCCATTGTGGCGATAACGGGCGTGCCGCAAGAGCAGGATCGGGAACAGGGGGCGGCAGCCGGGATGGATGATCACCTTACCAAGCCCCTGGAAATAACCCTGTTGGAACGTGTGTTGCGAGAATGGGTCAAGAAGGACTTCAACCGGCGCCACTAGGGGCTGGCTACCCCGTTTTCTTCCGTTGTGCCGTCGTCTCCGGTGAAAGCACAGACGCGGGAGCGAGACGAGAAGTCCGTTGAAGAGGAGGACCCCGTGGAACGTCTCAAGAACAAGATCGCGATTGTGACCGGGAGCAGCAGCGGGATCGGCAAGGCCATCGCCCTGAGGTTTGCTCAAGAAGGGGCGAGGGTGGTGGTGGCGGCTAGGCGGTTGGACAAATGTGAAGAAACCGTGGCGCAGATTCAGGACTCCGGAGGGACGGCCGTTCCGGTGCAAACCGATATCGCCGATGAAGCGCAGGTTGAGCGGCTGATCACGGGCGCCGTGCAGCGGTTTCAGCGCATCGATATCCTGGTGAACAACGCCGGTCTGTTCGGCGGTCGCCGGCTGGCGGAAACCAGTACCCACGCATTCGACGAGGTGATGAACACGAATCTGCGCGGCACGTTTTTCTGTTGCCGTGCGGGATTCCAGCAGATGAAGAAGCAGGGCGGGGGTACGATTATCAACATGTCCAGCGTGGCCGGAGTGCAAGCCTGGAGTGGAACCGGCACGTACAGCGCCTCCAAACATGCCATCATGGCGCTGACCAAGTCGCTCGCAGACGAGGGGCGGGCGCATCACATCAAGGTGGCTGCGATCTGTCCCGGCGGGGTGGCGGACGAGCTAGTGGACGCAACGGAGGAGGAGCGGGCCCGCAGCGAAAAAATCGATCCCTTCGACATTGCCGAGACGGCTCTGTATCTGGCTTGCCTGAGAGTCCAATCAGTCGTGCATCAGATCGTGGTAGATAGGATCGGCGCGGACTGGTAGCGCTGCGGCCGGCTCGCGCGCGAACACCTACATGACTTTCGCCACGGCATGCAGCGGCTTCGCCGGATGGTGTAAGAGTGGAGGGCCGAGGGGGAGCAGCGCCTTGCCCGTAAACGCCTGGGTCAGGCTTCCGACGGCATGGTAAAAGGCCATCAATCCCACGACGATATGTCCATACCCGGGTAGTAACTCGCTGATGAAATCCAGGCGGGCGAAGGTGGTGGCGAGAAACGTGAAACTGATGACGACGTGAAGGGTGGCCAGGGTGACGTTCCGATAGGCTGTGAGATAGACCATCACGGCGGAGAAGACCGCATAGACGAGGTTGATCGGCGCATACAGGACGCTGTCGAATTGCACCGTCGAACTCGCGCTGACGAGCTTGACGGTGCAGAGGGTGATCCAGAGGAATCCGTACATCGTCAGCGCCGTCCCGCCGAGTTGCTCGTTGTAGCGAATGTCGGTAATCCCGGCCAGGAGCTGCACAATCCCCGCGAAAATCAACGCAATGACCACGGCGCCGACCATGTTCCGAGGAGAAATCCATCCCAATTGCGCGACCCCCATGGTGAGGGCCCCCACTGCCAGTCCAAAGAGCCCGATGGCCAGGACGTCGATCCGCCGACTCTGATTATCTTCGATCATATCGAATCACCTCCCGCTCACGCCAAGCGCCACGCTTCAGGTCTGATACGCAGTCAAAAAAGAACGGCGGCCAGCATGCAAGAGCTGGTTGCAAAAGGCAAGCAGGAAACTCATTCCCCATACCGACGTGGGGACTGCTGATCCGTTGGAGGTCGTGGCGCTGACGATCACTCGCCAGGGCACGCTAACTAGGCCCTGCCGGGGGAGCGAGAAATGTCTGCAGGCGTTTCAGTTGGGAGGGCTGAATCGACAGGAATCGAATGCCACATTGCGTATCACGAACCCATCGGACCGCGGCGAGATCCACGAGGATCGGCGGTTCCTCGAGGGCAAGGAGTAATCTCAGCGAGAGGTAGGTGTTGACGGATAACCGACCCACACCTTCCACGCGGCAGCCTTCCACCGAGAGGTCCACCAGCCTGGCTTCTCCCGCCGCAGCAGAACTGCTTGAGAGCGACACCTGATAATAGACGGTCTGCTGCATCCTGGCCGGATATTCCATTCCTGACAGCGGTCAGGTCTTGTGACGGTGATCGGGTCGTGGCCCGGGTACCCCATAGGACCCATATCGGAGAAGTGCTCGATTGCACCATGCCGTCTGCTCCGTCAGCAGGTAAAGCGGATGAGCCTGAAACCCCCGTTACGCATTGGTTCCCGATGGAAACGAGTCATAACACATGCTCTGCAAAACAGGCGATCCCGATAATGTCTCCGACCATTTGGAATGGGGGAGATCCCTAGGGGCCGGACCAGGTATCCGGGCCGGGTGGGCCGAAATCCGATGGTACAGGGCATAAAAGTCGAAACCGGAAGGCGGGTGTTCGAGTTTCCCCGCTCTGTGGCATTCCACGCAGGACGAAAGCAGAAGCCTGTCGATCGGCTTCCAGAGCCATATGGCGCGGCCTTGACTGCAGGGGATTAGGGGCGCAAGCTGAATATATCTTCGGAGGTCGCGATGAAGCCTCATGAGATATTCCGTCACTCCCACTGTCTCTCTTTCTGCTCCGTCCGGGCGTCTCCGGCCATTCTCCTGCATTGATGCCGGGCGCTTCCTTCACTCCCCTAACAAGGAGGTCTGTATGAAAGCATCAATCTTGACCAGTCTGTTCATTTTGTCCGGGGTTATGTTCACGGCTGCGGCCTTCGCGAACCCGGCAACTCTGCCGGACCATCCCGGCTACCCGATGGGCAAGTTGACCGATCCGGTCACTGGCCAATCCCTCGCCAATGACACGGGGAGGGAGAACGCGGTCGGAGATGAGGCGCTCAACAAGGCGGCGGCCTTTACGGACAACCAATTGAAAATGCAGCAAGGCATGGTCAACCAGAATAAAAAGGTTTCCGGTCCCGTCTCGAAAGCCCAAGAGTCAGATCGAGGTTCAGACATCATGACCGATCAACCGATGAAAGGATCGCGAGGCCAGCCTTCCTCGAAATGACCATTCGACTGTCTGCCAGTGACGAGTGACGGCCAATTGGTTCCGCGGGGCCTGGTCAAAGGCCGAGAGGCCCGAGGCAAGGCTCCGCGGCTCCTCATGAATTTGATTTTCCGCTTCCCGCCTTTTAGAATGCCGCCACTCATCACGATCCGTTATGACGACCAAGCCGCGCGATCCGAAAAATTCGTTCCGTACGAAAAAGCCTTCCAAGCCCTCGGTCACGCTTGCGCGCGGCCAAAAGCAGCGTTTCCAACAACGCCTGTTGAAATGGTACAAGCAGTTTGGTCGTGACCTTCCCTGGCGGAAGACCTCCGATCCCTATCACATCCTGGTATCGGAGGTGATGCTCCAGCAGACGCAGGTGGATCGAGTGATCCCCAAGTATCATGAATTCCTGGAGCGGTATCCGTCATTTGAGGAGTTAGCCGGGGCCCCGGTCGCCGAGGTCAAGCAGACCTGGTATCCGTTGGGATACAACATTCGTCCGGAACGGCTGCACAGCATCGCTTGCGAAACGGTGGTCCGATATGGCGGCAAACTGCCCAACGATCCGGTTGAATTGTTATCCTTCAAGGGAATTGGCCGGTATACGGCCGGAGCAATCCGTTCCTTTGCGTTCAACGAGGATGCCCCCATCCTGGATACCAATGTGATACGCGTGCTGCATCGCGTTTTCATCGCGACCGGCGATCCGAAAACGCAGAAGGCCGCCCTCTGGCAGCTCTCGGAAGCCTTGATCCCCCGCGGGAAGGGATATGATTTTAATCAAGCCATCATGGATTTCGGCGCAACCGTCTGCGCGGCGAGGGACCCCTATTGCCTGTTGTGCCCGATGAAAACGTTTTGCAAGACCTTCCCATTCGAAGGCGGGAAGTGACGGGTCCGGCAATCTGTTGTGCTCGTTCGTCATCCCGCGAAATCCGGTTCCAGTTCCGCGACAGGCGCTGTTCACTCGTCATGCATAGGGGACAACAGGTCACGGGTTCTCATGAAGGTCATCGAGGTGGCGGCAGGGTTGATTGCGCAAGAGGGACGGTATCTCATCGCGCGCCGGAAGGCAGGCGTCCACCTCGGCGGATACTGGGAGTTTCCCGGCGGCAAGCGGGAGGCTGGCGAAACCTTAGAGGAATGTCTGCAGCGGGAATTACGGGAAGAGTTGAATGTGTGCATCGATCTTCCCTTGCCCTTTCAGATCGTACGGCATGAATATCCCGAGAAAATTGTGGAATTGCATTTCTTCCGCTGCCGGATCGAGTCTGGCGAGGCGGTCGCGCAGGATTGTGCGGAACTTCGATGGGTCTATCCTCATGAAATGGCCGCGTTCCAGTTTCCGCCGGCCGACCAGGCTATCATCACGGCGCTCCAGCAGGAACGGTTGTAAGGGCCGATGAAAATCGTCCTTGATATCGAAACGGTCCAGATTCCGAGAGAGGAATGGGCTCGTCTGGCTGGGCGCCAACTCGCGTCAGGGGAAGCCGCGTTTGCCGAGACGGGAGGGGATTTATTTGCGGTGGGTGCAGCGGAAGCCCAACAGCGGCTGGATCAGGAGCTGTACGAAAAATCCTCTTTCGACGGCACCTTCAGCAGGATCGTCTGTATCGGCCTCCTGGAGTTTTCGGACGGTCTCGAGCCGCGAGGTGCCACCTCCTGGTATGGAGCCAATGAGCGGGAGTTGTTGCGTGCCTTCTGGGCCCATCTCGGGCAAGTGCGGCCATCCTTGTTCATCACCCACAATGGTCTCAATTTCGACCTGCCCTTCATCAGGAAGCGTTCGATCATCCACCAGGTGAAGCCCAGCATGGAGATCAATCTCGCGAAATTCCGGACTGAACCGGTCTATGACACGATGGCCATCTGGAGTAACTGGGACAATCGCGGGTGGGTCAAGCTGGATGTCCTGGCGCGCGCGCTGAATGTGGAAAACAAATCGGGGAGCGGGTCGCAGGTCGCGCAGATGTGGGCCGAGGGGCAGGGGAGGGAGATCGCTCTCTATTGTCTACAAGACACCTTTGTGACCTATGGCTGTTATTGCCGTATGAATTTCCGGCAGCCGATCTCGCGGGAGATCGTTCTGCTGAAGCCGGAGCTGATCGATGTGGGATAGTCGAACAGGGCGAGTGGTCAGCGTATGGTAAGTTCGGCGCGGTTGCGTTTGTCCTGTTTCGGCTGAGTCTGCCGGCTGGCCTTCACGGCCCTGAGTTCTTTATCCCGCGTTTCCAGTTGTTCCCGCATCGACTCTAGATCTCTCCGCAGCGCGCTGATCTTGGCGTCTTTCCGGGCCATGGCCTGCCGGGCAT
This sequence comes from uncultured Nitrospiraceae bacterium, assembly GCA_963846575.1. Taxonomy (GTDB): domain Bacteria; phylum Nitrospirota; class Nitrospiria; order Nitrospirales; family Nitrospiraceae; genus Nitrospira_A. The sequence goes on from CAWJWJ010000002.1 coordinate 1,395,857, forward strand.
CCTGCAATTCCTGGAGCGTTTCGGTCAAACGTTCGTCCTTGGCAGGAGCGGCGTGCACCATCGGCTGCTGCCCTGACGGTTCCTGCGGAGGCTGGGTGGCCGGTAAGATCCTTTCCTGCGCTCCCGCCGCGACCAGCACTCGGCCCGGCGTCATAGGCTGAACCGGTTGACTCTCCGACGGAGCCATCGCTGCTGTTCTTGCGGAAGGCGATTCGGGTGCCTTGGCAAACAGAAATTCCCGGTAGTCTATGGCGAGGGACTTGAGCTGCGGCCGCCCCTGGGCGATCGCGGGCAAGGCCGTTTCAATCTGCCCCGCTGATTCCGGATCGACCGTAATGATGCGGGCGGGGCGGCCGGGGCTGAACAGGGAGGATTCGACCTTGTCGAGCGTGCCATGGTGCTCGGTCACGGTGAGATACACCTTGTCATCACGAACGTAGAGGGTGCCCGCGGTGGGTTCAGAGCCTGACCCTGCCGATGAGGACAGCCGGAAAGCGACCACATATTCTGGTTGCGCTTGGGACAACGCTTGGGCTAGCAGGGGAGCAAGATATCGAACGTCCTCATCGCTGAATACTCTCATCGGCTTGCTGCCATCCACGGGCAGATTCGACAAATCCTGCTGGATTTCTGTGATCTTGACGGCGCGCAACAGGGTATCGAGGGTGATCGCCTCGATGCTGCTGGGATGCGCGGCTTCGAATTCCCAATCGGCAATCTCCTGGAGCCGCACGGAACCGCTCGGTTGCGTCGCGTCCGCCTGCAGGCTGGCGGAGGTCGATGAACAACCGGTGGCCATTGCTCCGAGCAGGGTCAACCCAAGTACGCCGTTAGTGAAGCTGTTTAGGAGCGGGGTGCGGAAGTCGCGATTTCGCATGGCGGTCATCCTTCTGGGCGGTCGGGCGGCGCGAATGGGATCGGCGCGGCCTTACGATCAGGCCGCGTGATGGCTGAGAAGCCTGATCACCAGATGCCTAGGCCCATCATCACGACTCCAAGGGCCATCCAACCGAAGACGCCGACAGCGATGATGGTTTCCAAGCTCATGCCTTCGGGGGCCTCTTCTGCGTGACTCTGACCGACGTCGTTCTTCTTCATGGTGGGCGGTCCTCTAGGAGCAGGTCGATGGTTGTGTGACGAAAAAGTTCCGGTTACGAGAATGGACCAAGCAAAGGGTGTGCCCTGATTCCACGGGTCGATTGAGAAATGTTCGACGTCTCCCGATGGCAGTGGAATGCAATGCGGGGGTAATCGATGCGAAACAGCTCGTGGCGAGGAATTCAGTATAAGCTATTGATGTTTCAGTGCAGAGAACTCACTCCATTACACAGCACGGGAGAGGTGAACATCTTTGCGGACGCGTGACGGGCTGAGCGGCTCCAGGGTGACGGACTTTTAAGGCCTGTCATCCTGACAAGCGAACTGTCTAAAAATTGGCAAAGATTGTTCAGGAACGACCGGCCCTGGTCCGGAACTGTCATCCTGCTGTCGCACTCCGTAGCCGGATGGCGAGCCGTCGCACAAAACAAGCCGTCGACTGGCGGATGAATCTGATGAATCATACCGGCGTGAGCTTGGAATCGCGTCGTCCCATGAGTACGGCGGCGCTCGCATCCAGGACGGTGATTGGGTGAATGTCGCCGAGAGAGGCTGGAGCGTCGCTCTTATTCCAGATCACGGTGATGTTGCTGTCGGTGCGGCCCATCCATTGATCGGGTGAGCGTTTTGAGTCGCCTTCGACCATCACCGGGAGCGTGCGTCCGATCAGGTCCCGATTGATGCGGGCGGTGATCGGCCGTTGCAGGTCTACAAGCCGGCTGACCCGTTCCCCCTTGACCGCTTCCGGAACATCATCCGGGAACTTACGGGCCGCGATGGTATTTTTCCGCTCGGAATATTTGAAGATGTAAGCGGCGTGATAGTTCACTTCTTCGATCACCCGGTAGGTGTCGAGAAACTCCTGCTCGGTTTCCGAACAAAAACCGCAAATGATATCGGTCGTGAGCGCGATTTCAGGATGCCGGCGACGGATCTGGGCGACCAGGTCGAGGTAATCCTGCCGACTATAGGTGCGGTTCATGAGCTCCAGCATACGGTCATTCCCGGACTGCAAGGGCAGGTGAATGTGCTTGCAGATATGTGGATGGCCCGCGACGGCATCTAGGACAGCAACGGGAAAGTCCTTCGGGTGGGGCGAGGTAAAGCGGACCCTTTGTACTCCGGGTACGTCCGCCACCGCCAGGAGCAACCGCGCAAAATCCCAATCGCCATGCCGGTAGGAATTGACGTTCTGCCCGAGTAGGGTGATCTGTGGATGTCCGCTCGCGACCGAGGCTTCCACTTCACGGAGCACCCCTTCGGGATCGCGGGAACGTTCCCGCCCCCGCGTATAGGGCACCACGCAGAAACTGCAGAAGTTGTCGCATCCGCGCATGATGGCGATCCAGGCATTGATGCCGCCGTCACGCTCCGGGAGAATATCGTCATAGGTTTCATATTCGGATAGGTCGACAGCCATGCCTCGTCGCGCGAGTCCCTGCTCTTCGGCGTTGAGTGCGTTGGTCAACAGCCCGGGCAGTTGGCGGTAGCCGTCGGGACCCACCAGGACGTCCACGAGCGGTTGCTTATCCGTCAACTCTTCCTTGAGGTTTTGCGCCATGCATCCGAGCACACCGACCACGAGCGGACGCTGCTCCTTGACGATTTTCAGCTCGGCCAGATGCCCGTACACCTTATTGTGAGCGTTTTCTCGAATGGCGCAGGTGTTCATCAGCATGACGTCGGCCCGTTCACGGTCCTCGGTAAACTCGAACCCCGCCTTGCGGAGTAAAGTCCGGACCAGCTCCGAGTCGTACTCGTTCATCTGGCAACCGAAGGTTTCTATATGGACCTGATGGGGTTTGTCTGGTTGTTTCATAGTCATACAAGGGGCAGGCCGGCTGGTTCCAGGACGGTAGCGACCGGATGACCATAGGCCAGTCCGTCCATGACGCCCGTGATCGTCACATCGTGAATCGCTCCGGCCATGACGCCACCGGCGGGAACAGCGACTCGCATAAAGTTGGCCGTCGTGCCGGTGCGAAATCCGTCCCGCTCTCCCTGTTCGAATAACACCCTGGCAGTGCGGCCGATCTGCCCCTGATAGAAGCCGAGCGTCTTGGTTCGAGAGAGTGCTGTCAAGGTTTTGCTCCGTTGACGGATCACGGGGGATGGAATCTGGTCTTCGAGGCGCGCTGCGGCGGTGCCCGGCCTGGACGAATAACTGAACACGTGAAAATAGGAAAAGGGGAGCCTGGTCGCCGTTTCGACCGTGTTCGCAAAGGCCTGCTCGTCTTCGCCGGGGAAACCGACCATGAGATCCGTACCCAGCCCAAGGTCCGGCATAAGCGTCAGGGCCTGCGCCACCAGATCCTCATAGTCGCGGACGTCGTACCGGCGGTTCATCGCCTGCAGAATTCCATCGTCGCCGCTCTGCAACGGCAAATGCAGGTAGTGACAGAGTTTGGTCGACCCGGCCATCTGTTGCAGCAAAGCAACCGGCACCGTCGTCGGCTCGATCGAAGAAATCCTAATCCGTGTGACCTCAGGTATCGCTTCAAGTTCTTGCAGCAGCTCACTCAGCCCGATGCCATTAGATGAGTACTGGCCGATGTTCACTCCGGTCAGGACGAGTTCACGGTACCCGTGAGCCGCCAGGTCGCGCGCTTCCCGCACGACATCATCGAGCCTGCGGCTGCGTTCCCGTCCCCGGGCAAAAGGAATGAGACAGAAGCTGCACATGAAATCGCAGCCGTCCTGGATCTTCAGCAGGGCCCTGGTCGAGTCCGAATAGGCCGTGCCGGGGAGGACGAAATCCTCCCGATCGATCGTGCGGCTGTGACGAAGCTCCGGCTCCGGTTGTTTGTGGAGCTTGGCAGGAGCCGGGAGATAATCGGGCAGGTTCATTTTGAACTGTGTGCCCACGATCAGATCGATGCCCGGGACCTTTTGCAACTGCGCCGCGCCTGTCTGCGCGTAGCAACCGGTGACCGCGACGAAAGCATGGGGAGAATGGCGAAGAGTCTTGCGCACGGCATACCGGCAATCCTTTTCGGCATTCTCGGTGACGGAGCAGGTATTCAGCACCAGCAGGTCGGTCTCTTCCCCGAATGCCACAATCCGGTACCCCTGCCGTTTCAGGCTATCGCCCAACATGGAGGTCTCGGATTGACTGAGGCGGCAGCCCAGGGTGTGGAGTGACGCGCGTGGTGTGCTCATCGACATCGTGCGCGATTATAAGAGCGCGAGCGTTCGCTCGGCAAGCTGACGCGAGAGAAAAGATGAGCGGTCGTCTTGATCGAGCGGTGGGTGAGTGGTACGATCAAAAAACTGTCGCGACAGGGACAGTCGGACCTCCAAGGCTATGACGAACCACCGCTTGCTTGCCAGCCTTCTTTTCAGCCTGCTGCTCATGTTCCCGACCGCTGCCGGCTGGTCGAGAGAAACACTGCCGGTCGAGCCCGATCTAAGCACCAGGCTGGACGAATTGTACGATCACGAGTCGCGCATGTTCATCATGCTCTTCTCGCTCAATGGCGACGGGAAGGTCGATTACGTCACCGCGCGTCTGGTGCAGGACTACACCAGAAGCAATTACGGCAACCCGGTCTACTACACCGAGCAGTATCCGTTGTTCTATTGGTGGAATCACACCATGTTCAACGATCCGGACCAGGATGGCGTGAACGGAAACGAGCAGGTGTACCAGGAGGATATCGAGTTCGACATTGCGCGCTATAAGCCCTGCGTATTCAACGGACAACCCTGCTGAGTCCGGTCCACCGGCAATCATTTCCGCCGCTCATTCACCCGATCAGTTGACCTGTCAGCGCCTCTGATCCCGGATCCTCTCATTCAAAAACAAGCACGGGGCATTGAGCCTGGTGGAGCACCGAGTGAGAAACGCTTCCCAGCAGCAGCCGTGTGATGCCTTGCCTGCCGCGCGAGCCCACCATGATGAGATCGGCTCCTATTTTTTCTGCCTGCTCTGCGATCGTTGCCGCAGGAACGCCTAGGAGGCTGGTCCCACGAGCCGTATGACCGAGGGATTGAATCTTCGTCGCCACGCCCTCGATGAACTCGCCGGCATGCCGGAGGGCCTGCGCCTCCAGTTTATCCGCCACAGCATAATCCACCGTCCATGGCGGGCGGGTCAGCGGAAGAACGGTCAGCAGAGTGACCATCATCGGCTGCTCGAAAGGTTCTTTCTGGAAAAAGCGCAGAGCTGTCTCCGCGTCCGACTGACCCTGTAAGGGCAAGAGGATCTGTGACAAGTCCGGGACCGGACCTTTCACGATCAGCTTGGGGCAGGGGGCAAAGCTCATGACTCGACTGGACACGGACCCGAACAGCCTCTCTTTGATCGGCCCCAGACCTCTGGCTCCCATCACGATGAGATCCACATGTCGGGATTCCGCGAGTGCAATCACCACTTCGGCGGGCGAACCCATCTCCAGCCGTTTCGTAGTCGAGCCGCTATGGGGAGGCAGTAGTGATTGCGCGCGAGCCAACAGGCGATTGCCCTCGTCTTTCAGGCTTTGTTCCAGTTGGGCGTACAATTCCTGCGCCACCTCCGGCACCATTTTGGGATAGGCTGGCCTGGGGGCGTCCACGACGTGGAGCAGGGTCAGTTCGTCGGCGCGCCGGAAATATTTCAGCGTTCGCAAAGCTTCATAAGAATTTTCGGAGCCATCGACAGCCAGGAGGATGTTCATGGGTTGGACTCCTTTAAGGCCTGCGTAATCGGTGGAAAATGATATTGGAACCAGCTGAGGGCCTGTTCGGCGACCTGCTCGAGGGTTCCCGGTTCTTCGAACAGATGACTCGCTCCGGGGATTACCACGAGTTTCTTTGGACAGGCGAGCTGCGCAAGCGCGTCTCGATTCATGCCGATTACCGGACCGTCGTCTCCTCCTACGAGCAGGAGCGTCGGCGCGGCTACCTGGCTCAAATAGGGACCGGCCAGATCCGGCCGTCCTCCGCGGGAGACCACCGCCTTCACGTGTTGAGGGTCGCGCGCGGCGGCCTGGAGAGCTGCACCGGCTCCTGTGCTGGCGCCGAAATAGCCTACTGGCAGGTCGCTGGTTTGAGGGTGCTTGCCGAGCCAGGTCCTGGCCAGAAGAAGACGGTCGGCGAGGAGGTTGATGTCAAACACTTTGAGCCGATCATCCGCCTCGTCCGGTGTGAGGAGATCCATCAGCAGGGTTGCGAACGCTCCCTCTTCCAGGTAACGGGCGACGAATTGGTTCCGCGGGCTGAAGCGTCCGCTGCCGCTGCCATGGGCAAAGGCGATGACGCCCCTGGACCGTTGCGGTAAAGCGAGCACTCCGTCGATTGAGAGCCCGTTTTCGCTGATGCGGATATGCAGAGCCGTCGCTCCATCTACCATGTCGCCTCCAGGCGCTTCATCGTCCTTCTCCCTTCTTCGCCACATTGAACGGTGGCGAGGGGTCGGGGCTGGGTTCGCCTCCTTCAGTGACATTTCGTCGGACAGAAGAAGATCAGATAGATTGCCGCTCCGGTTCCGGCCAGCCATTCCAGCCTGAGTCTCTGATTTCTGGACATCGTTGAGGCCATCGGGATGACTTGAATCAGCAAGAGCAGTGCCATTCATCATTCCACAGGCACACAGGCGGACTCGCGCGGCATCACAAGGAGGGCTTGGCCGGTGGCGTGACGGGAGAGCCGCAGAATTGTGATCGCTTCAATCTTCCTGTTGTTTGTGGCGTTCCGCTACAGGATCGGTTGTGCGGCTGTAGCATGACACCCCTCTGAAAACCGGCCGCACTCTGCACCAGAGGCGGTGGGTCGACGAAACGATGATCTTTCCTTGTATTTATTGTTCGTTCCCGGCTCGCGTGAATGGCATCGCCCTTGCTGAATGAGAAAGGGGAGAAAACAGTTGGACACGGAGGTGGAATGGCTGATGGGCGCTTCCGTAAGATTCTGGTCCCGGTAGATTTCTCTCCATGTTCCGAAGCGGCGTTCCGAATCGCCCTGTCCTTCGCCCCGTTGTTTCAGTCGGAACTGCTGTTGCTCCATGTCGTCGATACGAAGAGCCTCGACGCGCTGAACCGCCTGGGACTGGCTCTTCCTGCCGATGCCGCCAAGCAGAAAAAACAATTGCAGCATCATGCTCGTCCCAATGCGCGGCGGTTGCTCGGGTGGGACGAGGTGAAGGGAATATCCATACGGAGGCTGTTGGCGAACGGCTGCCCTTTTGAAGAGATTGCACGAACCGTCAGGGTGGAGGGGGTCGATCTCGTGGTGATAGGCACTGATGGGGGGGCCATCGGTGGCGTGGATAAGATTCTCTTCGGCAGCACGGCCGAAAAGGTGGTCCGGACGGCAGGGTGTCCGGTGTTGACCGTTCCCTTGCCCCTCAAACAATTTACGGTGCGGGCGAACAAGACGACATAAGGGAGGTGGACATGGCGCTGTGGAAAGAACGTAATCCGATCGGTGTGAGACGGTTAGGCTTGGCCGCCTGTTTCGTTCTGGCTCTCTGTTCGCAGGGTGGGGCTCAGGCTGAACAGCGGATCGACGTCACGATCAAGGACTTCACGTTCGTGACCAGGCAAATCCCGCTCCGGTTGGGGGTCGCGACGGTGATCGCCATTTCCAACGAAGACCCGGAGCGTCACGATTTCGGCTCGACGATGTTCCATGGCGTGCTCACGCGAGTCGAATCCGGCGGGATCATCTCTTATGGCAGGGGCATCAGCGGCCTGTTTTTGGATGCCAAGAAGCAGGCGACGCTTCGATTCACCATGGAGCGACCGGGTCGGCACGAATTCCGTTGTTCCATCCATCCGGAAATGAAAGGCGAACTGCTGCTGCTGAACGTGGAGGCGGTTTGAGCCATGGCGCCTTTGATCACGCGCATCCTGTTGGCGACCGATTTCTCGGCCTGTGCCGAACGAGCGACGGGGTATGCCGTCAACCTGGCCAGGGCCTGGAAGGCAGAGCTCTCTGTCATGACCGTGTTGGAGTTTTATCCCGGCATGGATCCGGACTATGCCGTCAATAAGATGTATCTCGATAATTTGCGGGCGCAGGCCAGCAGGCAGTTGGAAGAGGTCCGGACCCTTCTGAAGGGAGAGGGCCAGGAAATCACGACGCGCATCGAAGTCGGCATTCCGAGCGAGGCCATCCAATCGGTCGCTCACGCGATGGCGGCGGATCTGCTGGTGCTCGGGACGCACGGACGAACCGGCCTCGATCATATCTTGATCGGTAGCACGGCGGAACGGGTGGTGCGCATGGCCTCATGCCCGGTCCTGTCGATCAAGACCGAGAGAGGCGGGAAGGGCTTCGGGCCGATCCGAACCATCAAGCGGATTGTGGTACCGATCGACCTCTCCGGTTGTTCGTTGGAGGCCCTCGAATATGCGGCGCACTTTGCCAGACAGGCGGGGGCTTCGGTCACCATCCTCCATGCGTTGGAGCCGGTTGCCTATGGACTGGATTTCAGCTTGAGCCAAGCGACGGAACGAACACGTCAGCGGGAATATCTTGAGGCACGCCTGATCAGCCTGTCCGCTTGCCTCAACTCATTCGGCGTGGAATCCGATCATGCGCTCAAGCCCGGGATACCGGCTGATTCGATCCCTGCGCACGTGACTCACCAGGGCTATGACCTGATGATCATGGGCACCCATGGCAGGCGCGGATTCGTGAATCTCCTCGTCGGCAGCATCGCCGGTGCCATGTTGCGGCATGCGGCCTGCCCGGTTCTCACCGTCCGCCGGTTCGCATTCGGCGCGGATCACCAACGCGTGGTTCCTCTTGAGGAATCATAGATAGACCCTCTCATCACGTACCTTAAAGGAGTCCGCCATGAGCACCTTAGTTAAAAAACAGCGCGGGGTACGATCCATGAGTTCACCAGGAGCCCGCTCCGGAACGAGCACGATCGAACTGCCCGGGGACACGTGGGAACGTGTCGCGCTGAAGGCCTATCGGTTGTGGCAGGAGCGGGGATGTCGGGATGGGTGTGCCCTCGAGGATTGGCTGGATGCGGAGGCCGTCGTCTTGAAGGAAATCGATGAAGCTCGCGAATGAACGGGTTGCCGGGCGATCGGTGCCGGTGACCCGGCACCTTGAGGCCCTGCTGAGCAAACTCGACCGGCTGTCGATGGCGCCGGGGCTTGCCGTGCAGCGTCGGATTGCGTTCGGGCGGGCATTGCAGGTCTATGTCGAACTCGGGGCCCAAGCGCCCTTGTCCCCCTTGCCTGAAGAAATCGGACTGGCCGATCTGATCCTCTATGCCGACTTCTATCCGGAAGACGGCCAGTTGACCTTGATCGAGCAGCTCAGGGACGTGATCACCGAACATATTCCCGAAGAGGAACGGGCCTGGATGGACCCCCTCAAGCACTCCTATATGGATCTGGTCGAACTCCTGCCGCAGGCGAACGGCGAGGCGCGGCGAAGTCTGAGGTCGATCGGAGACGGGAGACCGTACGATGTGCCGGTGGAGAGCATCGGAGCGAACGAACAGGCGGGGGAGGTTTTTTTAACCCGTCTCATTCGGGAACCGGGAGAGCCTGAGAGCAACAAGGCTGTGATCGCCGGACCGGTCCTCGTCTTGTCGGCCGAGGATGCCCGGGCATTGCATGAGACCACGGCTCAGGAACGTCGCCGGATGGAAGTGGCAGGCGGATCATTCGAACTGGGTGACTGGCCGGAGTTCGCCAAACGGTTCGGACATCTGTTCTTGAGTAATTTTGCGCGGATGCGGCTGGCGGCGTTGCTGGAGGCCGTGAGGGACATCCGGTATCGAACGACCCGTGGCGATCCCTACTTCTATGTCGTGGCGATCTATGACCACCAGGAGTTCTCGCATCTGTCCGGCGGCATGATGGAGTTGGAAGGCTGGGAGGAGTCTCCGGTTGCGCCGGAGGGCTCGACAAGCACGAAGAAACTCCGCCGATTTGTGCAACGATCCGGAGAGAGCGCTTCGGGCGGAGATCCGACGGGCAGAGTGACCGTGACCGGAACGCAGCTCTTTCTCGAATGCGACACGCGAGATCGCCTGGATGAGATCAAACATAGCCTGGCAGCCGCCTTCGGGTTCTCATTGCACTTCCGTGGCGAATCGACGCAGCCGCCGGATCGACAGATAACGCAGGAGGAATTGTCCCGCAACGAACCCCTGACCCTGGTGGTGAGCGATGAAGAGGATCGCACATTGGTCGGAGCGTTCCTCGAACTGGTCTATCTGGAGTGGGCCGATCAAGGGAGCCCGACGCTGGGCGGTGAAACTCCCCGGCACATGATGAGCACTCCCGCGGGACGCACCCGGGTTGCGGCGCTCATCGATGACATGGAACGAACCGATCCGGGCCTCCTGCGAACGGGGATCGCGGCCTTCGACTATGACAAGCTTCGAGTCCATGTCGGACTCTCGTGAGGGGGCGAGGCATCGATCCGGGAAACGTCAAGGGCCATCACATCTCAGGCAGCCGGCTCACGTATTCACCGCGCTTCCAATCCCTGCTTGATCGCCTTGGCCACCTCACCGCATTCGGTCACCAGATCGACGCGGGATCTTGTGCCTGAGATCGCCGGAGACCGGTTCGCCACGCAGGATTCGAAATCCGTGATCGCGCTGTCGTCGAAGGTCCGGCTCCAGATTTGTGACATCCGTTCCCGTTCCCCCTGCGCGCGCTGGTCGATGACAAACCATCCGATCAAGACCAATGTCGCGAGAGCCACTCCCGCGGTAAGCAGCTTGAAAATGCGACTCCGCAGCACCTTGACGATGAAATAGAGCAAGGCTCCGCCGACCAGAATCGCCAGCACGGCTCCCATCGCCAGGTCGGTCGGCTCAAGTTCGAGATACCGGGATTCCCACCACACGCCTAGGTTTGTCATGCCGATCCTTCCCTTGCGGTCCCGCTACTTATAGCAGGTCGCCTGTTCAAAAGCCTCCCCGAAAAAATCCTTCTGCGGAAGGGTTGATGTGATGATCCACTTAATACATTCCGTCGAATTTTTCACCCTGTCCATCCGTTGTCGGCGAGGCCTGCCTGCCCGGCAGCCCCGACGTCCAACCGGCAGGCGGGAGTCGCGGATGGCTGGCGCGACCGGCGCAGTTCTCCGCCTGGGCTCTGTCCATCCTCAGAGGCCTGTCGGACCATGTACGTCTCCCGTCGGCGAGAGAAGGATTCGCGATTCTGATGCGCAGGAGAGGCGCCACGGTGGTATGCTGCACCTCGTGATCCCCCGGCTTTTTTCAATCAGATGAGCAGAGCGACCCTGCGCGCCGTCCTGACTCCACGACTCGGCATCATGCTGCCCTTGGGCTTTGCCTCGGGATTGCCCCTGGCCCTCACCGGCGGAACCCTCCAGGCCTGGCTGACGGAAGCGGGTTTGGATCTGACTACCATCGGGCTCTTTGCCTATGTGGGTCTTCCCTACACTTTGAAATTTCTCTGGGCGCCGGTGATGGACCGGATCGTACCGCCCTGGCTGGGTCACCGCCGTGGCTGGATGATCGTGACGCAGGCTGGTCTGGCCCTGGCCTTGTCGGTCATGGCGCTGATCGGTCCCAGCGAGGGGGCGCAGATCTTTGCGGCGCTGGCGCTGGGTGTCGCCTTTCTCTCGGCATCGCAGGACATCGTCTTCGATGCCTATCGCACCGATCTGCTGAGGCCGGATGAGCGGGGATTGGGAGCCGCCACCTGGGTCATGGGCTATCGCATCGCCATGATCGCGTCCGGATCGTTGGCGTTGATCGTCGCGGCGCGGCTGGGATGGTCCTCGGCCTATCTCTGCATGGCCGGACTGATGGCGTTGGGTGTGGTGACGATTCTGTTGATTCCCGAACCGGAGGCGGCGCGGGCCGCACCGCAATCGATGAAGGAAGCCGTCTGGGGGCCATTATTTGAATTTCTGACCCGTCCGATGGCCGGGGCGCTCTTGGGCCTGATCGTTCTTTACAAGCTCGGCGATGCCTTCGCCGGCGCACTGACGACCTCGTTTCTTCTGCGCGGCATGGAGTTTTCGTCGGAGGACATCGGCCTGGTCCGCGCATTCGGCATCGGGGCGACGATTCTCGGAGCCTTCATCGGCGGAGCCCTGATGCCGCAGCTGGGACTCTTCCGGTCGTTGTTCGTATTCGGGGTCCTGCAGGCCCTGTCGAACCTGTCCTTCTTATGGTTGGCCTGGGCAGGGAAGAGTTATTCCGTCATGGCGTTTGCCGTCGGATTCGAAAATCTCACCGGCGGCATGGGTACGGCCGCCTTCGTGGCCTTGGTGATGTCCCTCTGTAATCATCGCTACACCGCCACCCAGTTCGCGCTGCTCTCTTCGGTCGAAGCGCTCGGGCGCGTGTTCCTCGGCTGGCCGGCTGCAAAACTGGTGGGATTGGCGGGGTGGGGGCCGTTCTTCTTCGTCACCTTTGTCGCCGCGCTGCCGGGACTCTGGCTCTTGTGGCTGCTCCGAAAGCCGGTCACGCAACATGCGGAGGTGAACGGGGGCGGGACGGAAGCCGGACTGTGCTGCTAGAGTTTCACTTTCTTCTGCAGAAATAGAATGAACAGCATGAGGGTCGGTAGCGGAGCCAGCACGAACGGCACCAGCCACAGCAGGACGTTTTTCCCCCGCACACGGGCCTGATCGAACATCCAGATAAAGAGCCACACGAGCAGGCCGATGTAGTTCGCAGCCATCCAACGGGTGGTGTGAATCTTCAAGCCGCTGATCGTCTCCGGTTCGCCCTGAGCGAAAAAGATTCCTATGAGGAGCACGAAGGCCCCCAGGAGTCCGGTAACCAGGCGTTTACTCCACACGAACATATTGGCTCCTTCCGCTGCGGTGAGTCGCCCGGGGCGGGCTCTGAGGGTTTTATTTCCACGAAATCGGGCGTAAGCTAAACAGGCTGAGAATATTTGTCAAACCGCCGGCCTGCGTCACCGCCTGGATTCTGAGTGCGGTTGGCCCGGGACAGGAGGGTCATGAGTACAGGAAGGTTGTTGGCTCTGGCGGCAGGTCTGATGATGTGCGTGGGCTTGGCCGCGACCAATCCGACCATGGAGGGCTATGTCCGGTTTGTCGAGGCGCGGTTGGCGGCGGAGATCGAGAAGATGGATCAATCCGCTCCGCGGCCCGAGCGGGAATTGATAAAGAGCATCTTCCGCGCTCAGGGTAGTAAACTGGTGGAGGGACTCGTCCGGCCCAAGACCACCAGAAGTAACTGGGGTCTGCTCAGCCTGTTTGAAACGAACGTGTTGGAGGAATCGGTCCTCGTTCTTGGGATAGCGGGGCAATTCCTCCCGCTGCATGGGGTCGAGGAAGCGACGCTGAAGGTCGGCCGGCTGGCTTTTTGAGCGCAGCCGGATTTTTTCTGCCGCTCTCGTCAAAAAAAGACCTTGGTGACACAGTCCGGCGCTGTGGATAACCGGGTTGAAAACGGGCTGAAACCGGCTCCAAATCTGGCGGGAATGCTATCACCAGCTTATCCCCACTAATCACAGTTGTTCCACAACATTTTGTTTGACAAAAAAAATGGATCACTATATCTAGTAGGTATCCGACGGCTGGAAGAGAAATTGACGAAGATCCTGACCCCTGTGGACTAGCTTTTTTTCATCAGACCAGGCTCATCACCGCCACCCGTCATTTGCATCAATTGTCAGGCACCCGTTCGAAGGAGGAAACCAGTGAGGATTGAACGAAGATTCACCAAGCGTGGGCAGAGCCCCTATGAGGGTCTTACGTTCGTACAACGTTCCTCGGAGATCCGGAATCCCGACGGCTCGACGGTTTTCAAATTAGACCATATCGATGTGCCCGAGCACTGGACCCAGCTGGCGATCGACATCCTGGCCCAAAAATACTTCCGCAAAGCCGGAGTTCCGCAGGTACATGAGGATGGGACGCCGGTTGTGGACGCGAGCGGCAAGCCGGTTTTAGGGGGCGAGCGCGATGCCCGGCAAGTGTTTGGGCGTTTGGCCGGTTGCTGGACCTTCTGGGGCAAGAATCACGGCTACTTCAAAACGGCCGAAGACGCGACGGCCTTCCACGATGAGATGTGCTACATGCTGGCCTACCAGATGGCCGCTCCCAACAGTCCCCAGTGGTTCAACACCGGCCTGCACTATGCCTACGGATTGTCGGGCCCGGCACAGGGTCACTTTTACGTCGATCCCACCCTGGGAGAGGTCGTTCGGGCGACGAATGCCTTCGAACATCCGCAGCCCCATGCCTGCTTCATCCAATCCATCGAGGATGACCTGGTCAACGAGAACGGCATCATGGATCTGTGGGTTCGCGAGGCGCGGCTCTTCAAGTACGGGTCCGGGACCGGCACCAATTTCTCACGGTTGCGCGGTGATGGAGAATCCCTGTCCGGCGGCGGCCGGTCCTCCGGCCTCATGTCGTTCCTGAAGATCGGCGACCGCGCCGCCGGGGCGATCAAATCCGGCGGAACGACCAGACGCGCGGCCAAAATGGTGTGCCTGGACCTCGACCATCCGGACATTGAGGAATTCATCGATTGGAAAGTCGTCGAAGAGCAGAAGGTGGCGGCGATGGTCACCGGCTCGAAGATCTGCGCCCAACGCCTCAACGCCGTGCTCAAGGCCTGCCTGCTGGTCGATGCCGAAGGCCTGGGCCACGTGGAGTTGGATCTGAAGAAAAACCAGCTGCTGCGCGATGCCGTGATGGCGGCCAGACGCGACATGGTGCCGGAAGCCTATATCCATCGCATGTTCGAGTATGCGAATCAGGGCTACACCCATTTTGTGTTTCATGAGTACGATACCAATTGGGACGGTAAGGCCTATCAGACCGTCTCCGGACAGAATTCCAACAATAGCGTGCGTATTCCGAACGGCTTCTTCGAGGTGCTGGAGCGGGACGGCGATTGGGAGCTGCGGCGCCGGATTGACGGCAAGGTCAGCAAGACGATCAAGGCCCGCGACCTGTGGGACAAGATCGCCTGGGCGGCCTGGATCTGCGCCGATCCCGGCACGCAGTACGACACGACCATCAACGAATGGCACACCTGCCCCGAAGATGGGCGGATCAACGCCTCGAACCCCTGTTCCGAATACATGTTTCTGGATGACACCGCCTGCAACCTGGCCTCGCTCAACCTCTCAAAGTTTTTTAACACCGAGGGAGAGTTCGACCTGGATTCCTTCCGCCACGCGGTCCGGTTGTGGACGATCGCGCTGGAAATCAGCGTGTTGATGGCCTCGTTTCCGAGCCGGGCGATCGCCCAGAAGAGTTATGAATTCCGTACGCTGGGGCTGGGGTACGCCAATCTCGGCACGATCCTCATGCGGCAGAGCATTCCCTACGATTCGCCGAAAGCGGTGGCGATTTGCGGCGCGATCACGGCGATCATGACGGGAGAGTCCTATGCGACCTCCGCGGAAATGGCCGCGGAGATCGGGCCGTTTCCCGCATACAACAAGAACCGGGAGTCGATGTTGCGCGTCATCCGGAACCACCGGCGGGCGGCATACAGCGCGGCCACGCATGAGTATGAAGGCCTCTCGATTCTGCCGACGTCGATTCAGCCCGAGCAATGTCCGCCGGCGATGCTGCTGGCGGCCAGACGCGCCTGGGACCGCGCATTGGAATTGGGCGCGGCCTATGGTTTCCGTAACGCCCAGGTGACGGTCATCGCGCCGACCGGTACGATCGGTCTGGTCATGGATTGCGATACGACCGGCATCGAGCCGGATTTTGCCCTGGTCAAGTTCAAGAAACTGGCGGGCGGCGGATACTTCAAGATCATCAACCAGAGCCTGCCGCCGGCTCTGGCGGCGCTCGGCTATACCGACGCGCAGATCCAGAATATCGTTGCCTACTGCGCGGGCCATCAAACCCTGCAGGGAGCGCCCTTCATCAATCATGAAATGCTCCGCCAGAAGGGTTTCGACGACGCGGCGTTGGAGCGATTGGAGAGTTCCCTGGCGCAGGCCTTCGAGATCCAGTTCGTCTTCAACAAGTTCAACCTGGGCGAGGAGTTCTGCCGGGAGAAGCTTGGTTTGACCGATGCGCAACTGGCGGACCCGACCTTCAATATGTTGAAGACCCTGGGCTTCACCCAGGAAGAGGTGGCGGCGGCCAACGATTATTGCTGCGGCACCATGACCGTCGAGGGGGCGCCCCATCTCAAGGCGGAACATCTGCCCATCTTCGACTGCGCCAATCGCTGCGGACGGATCGGCCAACGTTACATCGCGGTGGATGCGCATATCCGCATGATGGCCGCGGCCCAGCCCTTCATCAGCGGCGCCATCAGCAAGACCATCAACATGCCGGCGGATTCCACGCTGGAAGATGTCAAGGCCGCCTATCTGTTCGCCTGGAAGAGCATGGTCAAGGCGGTCGCACTCTATCGTGACGGCTCGAAGTTGAGCCAGCCGCTGAATGCATCCTCAGACAGCGGAAAAGGCGAGGAGGCCGCGGCGCCGACCGTCATGTCCGTGGCGGAGAAAGTGGCCGAGCGAGTGCTGGTGCGGTATCTGGCCAAGCGGCGACCACTGCCGTCCCGCCGAAGCGGGTACACGCAGAAGGCCATCATCGGCGGCCACAAGTTGTACCTTCGAACCGGAGAATACGAAGACGGGACCCTCGGCGAAATTTTCCTGGACATGCATAAGGAAGGGGCGGCCTTCCGGAGCTTGATGAATAATTTCGCGATCGCGATTTCGCTCGGCCTGCAGCATGGCGTGCCGCTGGAGGAGTTTGTTGAAGCGTTCGTGTTTACCCGGTTCGAGCCGAACGGGCCGGTGAAACTCAACGACCGTATCAAGATGGCCACGTCGATCATCGATTACATCTTCCGTGAACTGGCCATCACCTATCTCGAACGTGCGGATCTCTCGCAGGTGCGGGAGGACGATCTCCGCATGGACTCCATGAAGAAAGACGAGCAGGATCCTGAATGCGTGGCGGAAGAGGCCGATATGACGGCGTTGGCGAAATCGTCGATTCTCACCGAACATTTACCTGTGCGGCGAAACGGGATGAACGGCGGGAATGGCCATACCCACAGACCGGGTAATGGTAGCGTGGCCCATAAGGTGGAACTCAAGCGTGAGACGTTGACCGTCACCTCGGTGCGGCAGGAAGCCAAGGAAAAAGGGTATGAGGGCGATCCCTGTCAGAACTGCAAACAGTTCACACTCGTGAGAAACGGAACCTGTTTGAAATGCATGAGCTGCGGAGAGACCAGCGGCTGTTCATAGAGGAACGATAGACAAAGCCGTCAGCATACCGGAAAGGCCGCAACTGCCGAGGATTCTACTCTAAGGCGGGGGCGGCCTTTCTGTTTTCGATGGAGTGCTCGCGGTACCTGACCGCCGAGGCGGCGATCAATGAAGAGGTTATTCAACCGGTGCGTCGCCGCAAGCGTTCAAGAGATCCGGCATCGGGTCAGACCGGGAGTTGAGTTCGAGCGGGGAGGAATCCCCGTGGAAGGTGTGTGACGACGTCTAGATGGCTCGACGAGCGGAGCGCTCAAGATCGAGGGAGTAGCTCGTAATTCCTACCCTGGATAACCACTGTCGGTTTGGTGGGCCACAGTGCGGTTTCGACTCAGTGTTGCCGCGCCATGTGAGCAGCGCCGGGGGTCATTTATGTTTTTTGTTTTTCATGGAGATACGTGGCCCTCAGGCTTCCTGCGATGACGTTGACGGTCTTGATGTCGTCTTCCTGTCCCGCGAATATTTTCGCTGCGACCTCCCTGTGTTTTTTAATGTATTCCACTGCTGCGTCGAGTACACGGGCCTCCTCTAACGTCAAATCCAGTTTCATGATTCCCTCCATTCCTGGGTAACGAGCTTCAGGCATACCGCAGGTGCTGATCAGGTGTGGGTCCAATAATAAATCACCAATTTGATCGGTTCAATTTATATGGCAGTCCGCCGAAATCAATCCACTTGGGTTGAGTGTTTCGCATAGTCGTAGGCTATTGCGGGAGGCCGCAGGCTTTTGATGCGGCCGCCTCACGATCATCGCGGGGATCCCTACACAGCGTTTTTGGTGCGGGCAATACAACCAATAAAAATGTTTTCCCCCACTGAAATTCACTACGAAATGCTGTGGCTTTTTGCGCCAACCCATGGACGATCGTTGACCCGGAATGCCCCAAGTTGCGCCACTCGTTTCTCTGCCTGGCACCATTCCAAGGCCTCGGATCTTCCGAATTCCCCGAGAATTTCGCCTTTGGTGCGGCCTCCAATCCGCCCTGGTCTCCGGCATACAACCTGCTAGGTTTTTGGCATCATCCCATCACATATCAGTAGAGGGGAACATGGAGACTCGAACTCGGATCGATCGCCGACTGTTCGATTTCATTGGCCGGTCCCCTGGCTGCACAATCGATGACATTCTGCTCGAATGTCGTGATCTGTCCTGGAACCAGGTCTTCTTCGCTCTCGACCGATTGACCCGGGAGGGCAGAGTCAGGTTGTTCCCCGTGGGACGGGGACTCTATCAGGTCCATCTCTCGCACGACGCTCCTGTCGGGGGATATCAAGAGTCTGCGCGCCGGTCTTCCCACTCAAGCCTGTAAATCGGGCAGCTCGGCCGGGTGTGTTAACGGGACCTCATCCCGCCGTAGGCCTGGTATCGACCCTCCTTCCCACCGCAGGATGTGTCCTCCAGGTCATGTGTGTACCGGTCGTTCGTGATGATGGCGCGAACGCGAGAAGCGGAGAACGGGGAGTCGATTCTTACGTCGCACAATCACCTGCGTGAGATTCAGCCTTCGACTGTTCTGGTATTGGGAGTTCCTCAGCTCTCCTCATGCTTGCAGCCTGTCCTGACTGGCTCGTCGATTCCTTTCGTCGCCTGCCCGATGTCGATTATTGGGACAACTATTGTTGTCCGCATCCAATAACTTAGCGACGTGCCAACCAGGGTTTCATCCAGGTCACGAGTCCTGTTCAGAAGAGTACGCTGCAGGGGTGTTGGAGTCTAATCGGGATATTCCTTTCACACCCATAGGTAGAGACCATGACATCTTCACGTCCCCGTATTCTGATT
Source organism: uncultured Nitrospiraceae bacterium (assembly GCA_963846575.1). Taxonomy (GTDB): domain Bacteria; phylum Nitrospirota; class Nitrospiria; order Nitrospirales; family Nitrospiraceae; genus Nitrospira_A. The sequence continues at coordinate 1,414,910 of CAWJWJ010000002.1, forward strand.
GTTGAGGACCATGCCGCCACGGTCGCCGTCCTGGAAGAGATCCTGTCGCAGGAGGGCTACGAGATCCTGTCCGCTCCGGACGCGATGGCCGCGCAGGCCCAATTGAGACAGTCGTCCGTGGATCTCATTCTGACCGACCTCAATCTTCCTCACATGGACGGGTTAACGCTCCTGACGCAGCTCCGTTCCCAGACGCCGGAGATCCCGGTCGTCTTGATGACGGCTTTCGGCTCACTTAAGTCCGCCGTGGATGGATTGAAGGCGGGAGCCTTCGACTATTTGAGCAAACCTTTCACGGGAGATGAAGTGCGGATGGTGGCCAGGCGCGCGTTGGAGCAGCGGCAGAGTTCCATGCCGAATCATGCCGCGAGCCAACGCCCGGCGGCACGCTCCTCATTCGATAATCTGATCGGCAGCAGTCCCGCGATGGTACACGTCTACAAGGCCGTGGCCCGGGTCGCGCAATCGGACACGACCGTTCTCTTACAAGGAGAAAGCGGAACCGGCAAGGAGCTCATAGCCAGGGCTATCCACGACAATGGTCCCCGGAGCGGGGGACCCTTTATCACCGTCGATGGTGCGGCCCTGGCGGAAACCCTGCTCGAATCCGAGTTGTTCGGCCACGAGCGAGGGTCGTTCACAGGAGCCATTTCGACTCGAAAGGGATTGCTGGAACGGGCGCACCTCGGCACCTGTTTTCTGGACGAAGTGGCAGATCTGTCCCCCGCTTTGCAGGGCAAACTGCTGCGCGTGATCCAGGAAAAAGAAATCCGCCGGGTCGGGAGCAATGCATCGACTATGCTGGATGTGCGGATCATCGCTGCCTCAAAAACCCCTCTTGAGCCGATGGTCAAGGCGGGGACCTTTCGCGAGGATCTGTACTACCGCATGAACGTGGTGACGATCGACCTTCCGCCGCTCCGCGAACGGGCCGAGGATATCCCGCTTCTCGCGGACATGTTCGTTCGATCCTACGGGTCCAGAAAAACTCCGCCGGTGACGGAGATCTCTCCCGAGGCCATGCGGCTTCTCACCCAGTATTGGTGGCCTGGAAACGTCCGTGAATTGGAACATGCCATCGAGCGGGCCGTGGCGCTGAGTCCCTATTCGGTCATTTGCCCCGAGGATCTGCCTTCTGCGGTCAAGGAGCCTCGGCCTCAGACGGTCGCCCGGGCGCAAGGCTGGGTCACCCTCGAAGATCTGGAGCGCGACCACATTCTGCGCGTGCTGGATTCCCACGAGCGGGACCTGGGTCGGTCGGCCGTGGTGCTGGGTATCCATCGTAAGACACTGTTGCGCAAACTCCGTCAGTATGGAATGGCCGCCGGCTAAGCACAGGTCGGCGGCCATTCCCTCTGATTCGGTCAGACCTTCTTCATCGTGCTGCAGGCGGAATGGCCACATCGATGACTTTGTTGTCGGTGTCAACCAGCAGGATCACCGCGTCGCCTTTTCGGAGTCCCGCCATCTTCGATTGAATGACTTCGCGTACCTCGTAAGGCTTTTCGGCCCCCGCGCCGGTACGTATCGTGATCCGATTGGATTCAAGGGGTGTGGCCACGGTGCCGTCGACCTGTTTATGCGCACCCTTGATCGGTGATTTGCGCTCCGCATTCCGCTCGGCGTCTTTGACGGCCTTGATATTGGCAAACCCCACGTCCGCAATCTGATTCGTTTCGTCCAGGAGAAACACGGCCGTCACTCCCACCGGGACCGCTGCCATCTTGCTTCGCGCTTGTGAGCGGATCGTATATGATTGTTCCTTGCCTTCGGCTTTGATCACGGCCGTCTCCTGGCCGATAGTCAGGTTCTGAGCGAGTTCGCCTCTGATGACTGTATGGGCGCTCGATTCCCCGTCGACCGGATGATAATCCACTAACAGGTTTTCCGCATTCAGGACCACGATCAGCTCATCGCCCTCCTTGATGGTCTCGAACCCCTTCTGCCGCGCCTGCTTGAGCGGAAGGAAGCGCGGTTGCACTTCGCCTATATCGAGCTTGATCTGGTCGGAGGTGATCGCTTCAACCTTTCCCAAGACCGACCGATTCGCCTTCAACATTTCTTGGGCGTCTCGACGAAGTTCCTCCTTCTGCTGCTTCTGTGCTTCGGCCCATGCAGGAGAGGAAAACTGACCGAGTGCCAGCAGTGATGCGGCAAAGATCGTCGTACCTCGAATCGTCGTGGTGAATAACAAAGATTTTGGTTTCTGACTCATGCTTGCTCCTCCTGGTTCAAAACGCCTGTTTGATTCCGTATGACTTCGCGTACAGTCAAACTAAAGCAAGACACGGGCCTTGAACCAATTTGACGTAGCCGGACGCGTCGACTCCATAACATCGCGGTCTTCCAGCGTGAATCGAATCGTTTCTGTATGGGAAAAAGATCAGACTGGAGAGGACAAACTGTCTCCGGACGGACAACCCATCCTCGGACGAGGCGACAGGGTGAGACGGCTTGTCTGACGGATTTCGGACGCATACGAAGGCACGTGCCGCGTGAAAGCGGCAAGTCCAGACTGGCGTCGCCCTCGCTACATGCCCGGTCCCGTAAATGGCAAGGGTCGCTCCCCTGCGGAAACGAGTCCCGGCACCGCTCTTGCTGAGCAAGAGTTCAGCTGTGGGGCCCGCAATCGATGCGGTCAGCCCGGGAGAGTAGGCTGCTCGCGGCTCGCACGTGAGAGCCGTGGCTGCCCGACCTGTTGATCTTATCGGGCTTCGCCAGCGTCCGGTAAAGGTTCCTGTGAGTACTGTGATGGTTCCTGTGAGTACTGTGTTGGAGTTGACGGCAAGCGAGGCTCGATGGCGAACCATGCCCTTGATCGTCTTGTTGCTCGAGGTGCTGGCCAGTCTGCAGTTCTTGAAGAAGGTCAATGATCGGAGAATGCCCGTCTGGCCCGCCTTCTGGAGAGGCGAGTCGGGTATGGCGCTGGGCGGTTATGAAGTGGAGACGGCAGGGAGGACGTGATCGTGTGGGCGCTCTCCATCACCATCGTGCTTGGTATCTGGTTAGCCGCCGCTCCGGACATCCTGGGGTATGGCGGGCTGGCTCGCGCCAACAACCAGGTCGTCGGTGTGTTGCTGGCCAGCTTCGGCATGGTCGCTCTATCTGAGTGCATGCGGGCCTTGCGTTGGGCCAACCTGATTCTGGGCCTGTGGCTGGTGGTTGCGCCTTTCGTCCTGGACTATAGAGATGAGCGGGCCGTCGGCAGTCTCGCTGTCGGAATCGCCGCGACTGTCTTGGCATTCGTCAGGGGGAGCCTCTCGGAACGCTTCGGCGGAGGGTGGTCCGTCTTGTGGAAAGGCGCGGAGCGTAACTGACAATCATCGGAAGGACGAGAACCATGCCTAGATCAGCACCAGTGAGGGAACCGGGTCCCAAGAAACCGCCCAGGGAGGAACCGCCGGATGACCCTCCCACAAGGGAAGATCCGCCGGCGGACGAACCATTGCGAAAGGACCCGGACGAAGGAAACGGTCCGATGAAGCTGGAGGTGACGTCATGACGACCCTACTCGTGGCCACTGTGTTTCTGGGCATCATCATTAGCGCGTTGTATGCATTCGGGATCTTCAACACGCCCTATACGGACGCGTTCCGGTTCGGGTTTTATTTTCTCTTAGTGGTGGGACTGGTCGCGGTCGTGGTGACGATGGGTCGGAATCCGTTTGAAGGCTACGACCCCACGCCGGGCACCCCGTAGCAGAGTTAACGGTCGATGTGTGATTCGATGTGTCAATGGAGGGTTCTGTAATGTCACGAAGTGCGAAACGCCCACTCGTCGTAGTGATCACAGGCGCTTCGGCCGGGGTCGGCCGGGCGGCCGTCCGTGAGTTTGCCAAGCATGGCGCCTGGATCGGCTTAGTGGCCCGTAGTCGGGATGGACTGGAGGGTGCGCGGCGGGAGGTCGAGGATCTGGGAGGCCGGGCTTTGGCCATTCCCACGGACGTGGCCTTCCCGGACCAGGTCGAAGCCGCGGCTGAGGCTGTGGAGAAGCAGTTCGGGGCTATCGACGTGTGGGTCAACAATGCGATGGCCTCGATTCTCTCCCCGGCCATGGATATTACGACCGACGAATTCCGGAGGGTCACGGACGTGACGTACCTGGGATATGTCTATGGCACGATGGCTGCGCTCCGTCGGATGAAACCCCGCGACCGCGGGGTCATAGTACAGGTGGGATCGGCCCTGGCCTATCGCTCTATCCCGCTCCAATCGGCCTATTGCGGGGCCAAACATGCGGTGCAAGGGTTCGTCGATTCGCTGCGCTGCGAACTCATTCACGACGGCAGTCACGTGCAGCTCACGACCGTACAGCTCCCGGCGGTCAACACGCCCCAGTTCAGCTGGATCAAGTCACGCATGCCGCGCCATCCCCAGCCGGTGCCGCCGATCTATCAGCCGGAGGTCATTGCGAGGGCTATTTATTGGGCGGCCCATCATCGGCGGCGGGAAGTGTGCGTGGGGTGGCCGACCGTCAAGGCCATCATGGGTAACAAGTTCATTCCGGGCCTCTTGGATCACTACCTCGCCTGGATCGGATATGGGGCGCAGCAAACGGATCAACGAATCGATCAGCGGCGCCCGAACAATTTATTCACTCCGTTACCCGGCGACTATGGAGCGCATGGCAAGTTCGATGAGGGCGCGCGCGAGGAGAGTGTCCAGTTCTGGTTGAACCGTCACCGGGCATGGATCGGGGCTGCGGCGGTCGGCCTGGCGGCCTATGCGGCGAAACGCTGGATGGACGGTCAGGCTGTTCAGCAGAGCAATCAAGAGACGGTGGCGCTCTCCAGCCCGAGGAGACGGATGAAGGAGGGAATCTATGGCTGATTATGAACGGTTCCTTTACGGCTTGGGTGGCGGAGCCCTGTTGTTCGGCGGATTGAAGCGCGGTGATCGCGTGGGGATGGCTGCGGCGGTCGCGGGTGCCGGACTGCTGTATTTGAGCGCCACGGGGCAGCGTCCCCTCGCGCGGGCGGCAGGCATTCGTGTGGTCGATACCCGTCATGGAGGACGTCGCATCGAAGTGGTGAAAAGCATGACCATCAACCGGCCGGTGGCGGAACTCTTTGCCTTCTGGCGAGATTTTCAGAATCTTCCGCGGATCATGCCGCATCTGCGTTCGGTGGACGTGCTCTCGAAGGATCGCTCCCATTGGGTCGCCAATGCGCCGGCAGGGTTGACCGTGGAATGGAACGCTGAAATTGTAAACGAAAAACCCGACACCCTCATCGCCTGGCAGTCTTGCGAAGGCAGTGAGGTGGCCAATTGGGGCGTTGTTCGTTTCAGCGAGGTCCCGGGCGGGCGGGGAACCGAGGTGAAGGTGGAACTGGAATATGAATCGCCGGCCGGAACAACCGGCGCCGTACTGGCAAAGTTGTTCGGAGAGGAGCCGTCCCAACAAATTGAGGATGGATTACGGCGCTTCAAGCAGATCATGGAAACGGGAGAAGTTCCGACGGTGACCGGGCAGCCCCGGGGCCGTGAGGCGCAGACCCCGTCGGCGAGTCGATCGGCGGGACGATCGAGAAACGGCGTCGAAGCACTTCACTCCACGCAGAAAATGAGGTCGGTGCTATGAAAGCTGTCTGTTGGTATGGAACCAAGGATGTGCGTGTCGAAACCGTCGATGATCCTCATCTGATCAACCCGCACGATGCCATCGTGCGAGTGACCTTAACGGCCATCTGCGGCTCGGATCTGCATCTCTACAACGGCTACAACCCCTCCATGAAAAGCGGGGACATTCTCGGGCATGAATTTATGGGCGAGGTGGTCGCCATCGGACCGTCCGTCAAGACGGTCCAGGTCGGGGACCGCGTGGTCATTCCTTTCGCCATCGCCTGCGGAGAGTGTTTCTACTGCCGGCGGCAGCTCTGGTCACTCTGCGACAACAGCAATCCCAATGCGGCGATGCTGGAAAAGCTTTATGGGGATTCGACGGCCGGGCTTTTCGGTTATTCGCACCTGTTCGGCGGCTATGCCGGCGGGCAGGCGGAGTACGTGCGGGTTCCGTTTGCCGACGTCGGTGCGCTGCGGGTGCCGCCCGAGTTCAACGACGAGCAGGTACTTTTCCTATCCGACATCTTTCCGACCGGCTACATGGCGGCGGAGAATTGTGCGATTCAACCTGGTGACACGGTGGCCGTGTGGGGCTGCGGCCCGGTCGGACAGTTCGCGATTCAGAGTGCGCGGATTCTCGGCGCGGAACGCGTCATTGCGATTGATCGATTTCCTGAGCGTCTCCGCCTGGCCCAGCAATGCGGGCGGACCGAGGTCATCAACTATGAGGACGCGGACGATGTGCTCGATCGGCTACGGCAGATGACCGGAGGTCGAGGGCCGGATGCCTGTATCGACGCTGTCGGCATGGAAGCCCACGGCACGACGTGGGGAGCCTGGTATGATCGTGTGAAGCAAGCGACATATCTGGAGACCGACAGGCCGATTGCCCTCCGCGAATGCATCTACGCCTGCAGGAAGGGCGGCACGATTTCGATTCCAGGGGTCTACAGCGGATTCATCGACAAGCTCCCGTTTGGGGCCGCGTTCGGCAAAGGATTGACGTTCAAGATGGGCCAGACCCATGTCCATCGATACATGCGACCGCTCCTGGAATTGATTCAGACAGGCGCCATCGACCCCTCGTTCCTGATTACGCATCGCATTCCCCTCAGTCAGGCGCGAGAGGCCTATGACATGTTCTGCAATAAAGAGGATTCCTGTATCAAGGTAGTGCTCACGCCCTAAGGACGGCTCATGCGATTCAGGTTCGACGGAGGACCGGAGCGGTCACTCCTCAAAGCGGGGGACGATGAAAGATAAAGCGGTCTTTTTCGCGACAGCGGGCATGGTCTGGTGCGACGACCTCTCTTCCGGTGTGCCCTCGGCGACCCTCAGTCCGGGGGAGTGGAAGGCGCTGCGCCTCCTGACGCTTGCCGGCTATAACATCGTACTGTTTACGCCTGAAAAAACGACCGTCTATGCGGACGTCCAGGATGTCCGTCTGACCGACGGAGGGGTGATCAGGTCCGCTCGCCCGGTCGCGCAGCGGCGGGATGCACTGAGAAGACGCGTTAGGCCGTTGCTCCAGGCAACGGCAACGTTGCAGATCGATTTGACTCACTCCTGGATGGTCGGCGACAGGCTCGATGGTATCGAAGCAGGCCGCATCGTGGGGTGTAAAACGGTCTTGCTGACCGATGGAAGTGAGCGTGACTGGGATATGACGGCCACACGGTGGCCGGACCTCATCGCGGGGGACTTGTGGGAAATCGCCTGTTTGATTGTGATGTCCGACGGGTCGTCCGTCGAGGGCCTTTCAGGCAGCCTCGAAGACGATTGCTAGTCCGGGCCGCTCACGTGGGCACGCTTCTCCGAACGATCGCGAACCCCCATAGACTCTTAGCGTACGAGGCCCACGACGCCGATTCGAATCCGGGCACCTCGCTTGTGCCATTCCTCTTTGGGATCCCGCTCGCGGCCCCGGTTCTCGCAAATAAGCTGGTCAACGATCTCTCCACAAGCAAAACATCTCCAGGCGGCTGGTTGCTGGTTGACTGGCCCGCCTCCCCAATCGCGGAGTTCGACAGGAAACATCAGACTGCGGCATCGTTGACACTGCATAAGTTCACCTCTTGTTTGGTTAACCCATCGTAGAAAGTGCCTCCTTCATTTGGCACTAGGATCTACCCTAGTAATCATGACCTCGCTACGTGGGACAGCCTCAAGGGCTCTACCTAGTGGGAAAACGGGCGGCCGACTCCGTACATTACCGTAACCGTACATTCATTTCTGGCCGGGTAGGCACTGCCTCTGACCCTTCACGCGTGTCACGCGTGGCGTCGGGAGCCAGTCTCTCATCAACTCGCCAGCCCTGGTTAGATCTGGCCGGCGTCAGCCAGCTGTCCATTCGGCCCTGGCTGGGACTGAAGATCGGCGAACGAAGGTCTCTTTTGGCGAACGGAAGGTCTCTTTTCATGTGGTGCATCACCGCACGAGTACGATTCATGATCGTCTGTCTCTTGCCCCTGTTGTTCAGCGTCGGATGCAGCGAGATACCAGCACCCACCCCGGCGATCTCGACGGCGAACGAACAACATGTTCGTTTTCTGCACCTGGCCGACATGCATGCCCAGTTGGAGGAACATTGGGAGTTCTTTCCGGAGCATCCGGAACAACTCCGCCGTATGGGCGGCTTCGCGCGTATCAGATCTGTTTTGGAGCAGAAGCGCCGGGAATTTCCTGGTGCGGTGTTCACGATGGATGGCGGGGATACCTTTCAGGGCTCCGCCCTCGCGGCATGGACCGAGGGCGCCGCCGTTATTCCTCCGCTCAACGCGCTGGGGATCGATGTCGGAGTGCCTGGCAATTGGGATGTCGTCTATGGTCCGGCTGTCTTTCGGAAGTTATACGCGGACGTAAATTTCACCGTGGTCTGTTACAACTTCCATGAGACGGGGAGCGGCGCGCGTCTCTTTCCTCCGGCCACCGTGCTGGAACGAAACGGGGTGCGGGTGGCTTTCGTCGGAGTGACCGATCCTACTACCACCGTCCGGCAACCTCCGGCCGAAGTCGTGGGTCTCGACTCGACCCGGATGGAGGGACTGCGCCGGTTCGTGCAGGACCTTCGCGAACGGGAACGCCCCGATCTCGTCGTGCTCGTCGACCATACGGGACTGGCGCCCTCCGTCCAACTGGCCCAGGACATTCCGGAGTTTGACATCGTCTTCAGCGGGCACACCCATGAACGGGTGTATGAACCGATCCATGTCGGGCGGACGATCGTGGTCGAGCCGGGATCGATGGGGTCGTTTCTCGGACAGCTGGATGTCACGCTGCAGGAAGGCCGCATCACCGCCTCGCGTTTCGAGCTCGTCGAGATTGATGCCACGCGTTTTCCTGAAGACCAGCAGGTCAAGGAGCTCATTCAAGCGGCAAAGGCTCCCTTCGAGTCACGTTTGCGGGAGGTGGTCGGCGAAACCAGGAACATCGTGAGGCGGTACGACGTGCTCGATGCCACGATGGACAATCTCATTGCCGATGCGGTTCGCGAGGCTACCGCGAGCGAGATCGCCTTTACGAACGGATTTCGTTTCTCGCCGCCGATTCCTCCCGGCCCGATCACCGAGGCCGATCTCTGGAACATGTTGCCGCTGGACGCGCGGCTCAAAACCGGCCGGGTGACCGGCAAGCAGCTTGGGGAATATCTGGAGCAGGAAATGGAGCTCGTGTTTGCCCAGGATCCCTTGGCCCTGTCAGGAGGTTGGGGCCCGCGCCCCTCCGGGCTGGAGATGCAATTCATTGCGAAGGCTCAGAAGGGGGAGCGGGTGCAGCACGTGCGGATCCACGGGATCCCGCTGGAAGCGGAACGGTCATACACGATCGGTGGTTGCGAGCGAGACGGAGAGCCCATGGACATCATCTGCCGGTTGCGAGGAGTACAGGACCCGCAGTATGTTCCGGGCACGATTCACAGCGTATTGAAAGCGTATCTCACACGGCATTCCCCCCTTTCGCTTGAACCTGAACGACGGGTCCGGGCCTTAGACCTTCCTGCTCCACTGTGGTCGCAGTACGGCACCTTACAAAACCTATGGTCGATTCCAGGCAATGCCTCCGCGGTGAAAGTACCGGGTGTCCCTTCAACGAAGTCTCAGGGGCAGTAGCGGCACAGGGTTCACATCTACATTCTGTTGAGGAAGGAGGATACAGGCATGGCACAGTCTTTTGTGTATCGAATCACGCGAAGGGTGCTCGGGCTCAGGGGTTCAACGGCTGCGGCCAGTGCAATTTGTCTTGCTGTCGCACTCATGCCGGCCGGCATGTCGTGGGCAGAGGATGTGGGTTCCCTCGTGCAGCAGGCCCAGCAGCAATTGACCATTGCCATTCAGCAGGCCGAAGCATCACTGCAACCGCACCAACCGGGCAGCGGGCACACGAAACAGCACATGCAACAGGTGATCAATGTGCTTGAAGGACGGAACGGAAAGAATTATAACGCCAAGGTTGAGAGTCCCGGCGATGGCGAAGGCGTGACCAAACGGCTTAAGATGGCAGACGAGAAGGTGAAAGGCGATCACGGTTCCAAAGATATCCAGCAGGCTCTCGATCAGACCATGTCTTTGGTCCAAGAAGCGATTCAGCACGCCAAGCGGTCTGTGCAGGGGGCTGATGTGGATGAAACCCACAGGTACGCAGGATTGACGGCCGGCCTTCTGATTGCCGCAGCCGGCCGCCCGGATAGCGAATCTCCGATCACCGGATCTCTAGCCTATCTCGCTAAACAGGCAGGGAAATAGAATCTACGAAGGAGCGGAACATAGGATGGAGCCATGGACGGCTGGATGAGCAGGGAGAACCAGGCGATTGTTCGAGCGGGTTGGGCAGAGTGGTAATCAAGCAGGGTGTTAATCATCAGCGGCATACGATCACGGGAATCGGATCGAGAAAGGAATCATGGTCACGATAGGGAAAATCATACCGGAGGGCACGTATCAGGCCTACCACGAGGAGAAGATTCGTCCGGTTGTGTTGAGTGAGTTTCGGGGGCGATGGGTCATCCTTCTGTTTTATCCGGGCGATTTCACATTCGTCTGTCCCACCGAGCTGGCCGAGATGGCCCGGTTGTATCCTGAGTTCACGAAGCTGAGCGCCGAGGTCTGCGGGGTCAGTACCGATTCTGCTTATGTCCATAAAGCTTGGCATGATCATTCCCCGACGATGCGTAAGGTGACCTTTCCTTTCCTCGCGGATCCCACCGGGTCGCTTTCGCGGGCATTCGGCGTGTATCTCGAAGATGAGGGTGTGGCCCTGCGGGGAACCTTCCTGATCGATCCCGACGGAGTCCTGCGTGCCTATGAAGTGCACGATAACAGCATCGGACGGCATGCCGGCGAAATGCTGAGAAAGTTGCAGGCGGCCATACGGGTGCGGGAAGGGGAGGGTGAGGTCTGTCCGGCCAGTTGGCAACCGGGACAAGCCACGCTCACGCCGAGCCTCGATCTCGTCGGAAAAATCTAGGCCTGCCCGGCCAGCCGGTTCCACACACGGCCTTGCGCGGCGGTGATGACGTCCAGCGCGGCCCGCAGTCCGCTTTCCACGGCGCCGTTCATATAGCCCTGCCAGCGGACGCTGGTGTGTTCCCCGCGAAAAAACAGCGTCCATGAGGTCGTGCGAGCCATTGGCGTAGCGCGGGATCGTAGGAGGTGGTGAAGGCCGCGTAGCCACCTCCTGCCCAGGGGTCCTCTTCCCAGGTGATCTGCCGGAATGTCATGAGCTCGCGGGGAGCGGATCCGAGCCAAGTGAGGGCGGCCACCGTTTGTTCGATCCCGCCTTCAGCAAACGAGTCCCGGGCGGCCCGGCTGGCCGATCCGCCGGCCATCAGCGTCAGAATGCCCATCCGTCCGGGCTGTTCTTCGTTGGCCTCCCAGATCGTCCCGATGGGAAGGTCGCTGGCGTAGGCTCTCGTGCGGCGCTTTCCGCGCCAGAACCGTCGGGTGAATTGAAGCAGCGTTTTGGTCGCCGGCCCGTAAGGCAGGGTCGTGATCGCCTGACGCAGCGGGTTCGGAAGGGGAGGGTCGAAGCAGAGGGAACGAGCGGTCGTGGCTGGCACCGCCAGCACGGCATAATCCGCCCGTATCGTGCTGTGCCCGCCGCTCCTGTCGCGGACCGTAAGAAACAGGTGCTTGCCGGACTGCGCGATCTTCACGGCCTCGGTACTCAGATGAATGGACTTGCCCGGGAGCGCTGCCAATCCTTCCACCAACCGGTCGGCGCCTCCCTCCACCCGGTACAGCCGTCCCTGCCCGGGGATGCCGGCGATGAGTTGTTCCACGAGAACGAGCAGGGAAAGCTCGGAGGGATCGAGCAGAAAAAATCCCCGGAGTCCGCGCAGCATCGCGCCGAGTTCCTTTCCGGCGCCGACATGCTCGAGCCATTCGGCCGCCGAGATGCGGGCCAGTTGATGCGCGACGGAACTGTCCCAGCGCTCGTCGGCGAGCCGGTAGGCCCGGATGAATGGCGAGAGCTGTCGACGAAGATCGGCCCAGAGTTCAGATCCTGGCCTGAACCGCGGTACGGCGGTCTTCTGTCGGGCGGCGAACAGAAATCCCTGCGTCAGGACGGGGGTTATGTTCAGGTTGAGTTGGCCCGCCAGTTGTCGAATCTCCACTTGGTCTTCATCGATGAATTCGCCGCCGGCTTCGGCATGTTGACCACCGAGGAAGCCGTCCCGGATGGTCCGGACCCGGCCTCCGATGCGATCCCGGGCTTCAATCACCGTCACGGTGGCCCCGTCGCGCGATAGTTCGACGGCCGCCGTGAGGCCGGCCAGTCCCGCACCGACCACGACGACCGTTCGACCCCGGAGATAGGAAGTCATACCATCACCGCTCCGCCGTACCCGTGTGAGACCATTCTGTCACAGGGAATCGGTCCGGCACCGGGTCGATGATCCTCATCACACAGCCCTTGAAGGCGCGCACCGGGGAGCACTCGATGCTCGCCGTCATGTTGAGCGTGGGCCCGCCAAGGTGGTGGTAGACAGACCGGAAGCGAGTCATGGTGCTCAGGCCATCGTCGATCTGCCACGTGCCCTCTCCGCACAGAGCGGGTGACATCGCCCTCCTTCGACGTCACGTGCCGATCGTCCGTCGATGTGGTCGTCCGCAAGGGAATTGTCAGCATGTATCGTTTCGTCCGGCTTGCACGGGACAACCGGTTCATGGTCATCTTGGATCACCGACAGCCAGAGGAGCAAGGTATCTTCATGACAGAGTCTCAATCGCATGTGCTCGACATCGGTGCGACGCTCATTCATGGCAAGGGGGTCCGTTTCAGGGTCTGGGCTCCCCACGCGAAGGATGTGGCGGTCAAGGTTACCGCGCCCGAGGAGCGCCTGGTCCCGTTGACACCAAGCCGGACGGGGTATTTTGAAGGTTTCGTGAAGGGGCTGCAGGCGGACAGTCGATACCTCTATGTCCTCGATGGCGCGAAGAGCCGACCCGACCCTGCCTCGCGGTGTCAGCCCGATGGCGTTCACGGACCCTCCGCGGTAGTCGATCCGAAGGCCTTCGACTGGACGGACCGTGCTTGGCGGGGAATGCCGCTCCGGGACTTTGTCCTGTACGAGTTGCATGTCGGGACGTTCACGGAAGCCGGGACCTTCGATGCGGTCATTCCCCACCTCCGGTATTTGAAACAGGATGTCGGGGTGACGGCGGTCGAGTTGATGCCGGTCGCGCAATTTCCCGGCGCGCGCAACTGGGGGTATGACGGCGTGTACCCCTTCGCGCCTCAGAACAGTTACGGGGGTCCCGCAGGCCTCAAACGGTTGATCAATGCCTGTCATGAACAGGGGCTAGCCGTCGTGATGGATGTGGTCTACAACCACCTCGGTCCGGAAGGTAACTACCTCCATGATTACGGGCCATACTTTACCGATCGCTATCGCACGCCCTGGGGGCAGGCGATCAACTATGACGGTCCGGACAGCGACGCGGTACGGGAGTTTTTTATCAGCAACGCGCTCTTCTGGGTCATGGAATACCATGTCGATGCGCTCCGGCTGGACGCCATCCATGGAATGTTTGACTTCGGTGCCACACACGTGTTGCAGGAATTGTCCCGGGCCGTCCATGCGGAGGCCACACGCTTGCACCGCGCGGTGCAGGTGATCGCTGAAAGCGATTTGAACGATACCCGGGTCATCGCGCCCGCGTCCATCGGAGGTCATGGTTGTGACGCGCAATGGAGCGACGATTTCCACCACGCGCTTCGCGTGGTCCTCACGAAGGAAAACCAGGGCTACTATCAGGACTTCACCGGCATGGCCGATCTCGCCCAGGCGATCCGGCAGGGATTTGTGTATGCCGGGCGGTACTCGGCCTGCCGCCGCCGCCGTCACGGCCATTCCCCCAAGGCGGTCCCGCCGTCGCAATTCGTCGTGTTCTCTCAGAACCACGACCAGGTGGGCAATCGCGCAGACGGGGAGCGGTTGACCACGCAGCTCCCTACGCAGGCCTTGAAGGCTGCCGCCGCCCTGGTCTTGCTCTCTCCCAATATCCCGTTGCTGTTCATGGGGGAGGAATACGGGGAGGAGGCGCCGTTTCTCTACTTCATCGACCACGGCGATCCCGAACTGGTTGAAGCCGTCAGAAAGGGGCGACGGAGAGAGTTCGGCCATTTCGGGTGGCGGGAGGAAGACGTTCCGGATCCCTATGCCGTCTCCACATACGAACGGAGCCGGGTGCATCCGGGTGTCGCACGGGACGACCGCTCGGCAGACTTGTTACGGTGGTATCGCGCACTCACCCATCTCCGGCAACAGTACCCCGTGCTGGGCGCCGGTACCGACGGCCAGCACCATGATGTCCTCTGGTCCGAGGAGGACGGGCCGGTGCTGATGGTACACCGCCGGACGGATGAAGGTTCAGCGGCCTTGCTGGTGGTGGGACTGAATGAGAGCCCTCTCTCCTTCACCCTTCGTCGGCCTATCGGTGCCTGGACCTTGAAGCTGAGCGCGGGGCAGCCGGATGGCACGGGTGAAGACGGCCTGTTCCCGGCGGCGCTGGATGTCCAGGAAGCAGGCCGGACCATTCTTCTTCCGCCGTTTGCCGTGGCGGTTTATCTTTCCTCGGGGTGCTGATTGGCTTGCTGAATCGTGCACGCGTAACACATTGGATCTTTCCTAGGGATTTTGCCAGTAGTGCCTCTCTGCCGATTTTTGTAAGTTCCTACATACTTGAACCAGCGAATCTACGCAGTGCGGGGTGGGAGTTCTTATGGCATTGCAGACGGTTAGGCCGCAAAGACGATCCGAGACTTCAGGCGAAGAATATGTCAGGATGCACCGGGGCCGTCGCCGCCGGACCATCCCGGAACAGCGGCCATCAGTTCAAGGCCCTGGCCGGTGCATCGGTCCCAACAGATCACCGGTCCCACTCATAGCATTTCAAGGGAGAGTCCAGGATGCCGAAGCGAAAAGCGAAGGAAGATGTGCCATCGACAGCCGCAGCCAGCGCCAAGCCGACGAAACCTAAGACCGCCCCGAAGCAGGCGGCTACTCATCCCATCGATCTCGTTGTCGTGGCAGCCGATGCCACAGCCGTGGCGGTCGTCGGAGAATTCAACGACTGGAATGTGGAGAAGCATCCGCTGCGCCAGCGCGAAGACGGCAGTTGGCACATCACGTTGAACCTGGCGCCCGGAAAGTATCAATACAAATTCGTGATCGATGGCACCCGGTGGGAAGACGATGCGGACAATCCCAATCGGATGCTCAACGAGTTCGGTACGTCCAACTCGGTCATGGAGGTCGTCTGAGCCGCGCGACGAAAAGTCCTGCCGGTCATGGCAAGGCGGCCGGTAGATGGTTCACGTGCAATGAGGATGCACATGGAACGAGATGAGCGCCTGACACAGCCCCGGGTCCTGGCTCTGATTCTGGCCGGAGGAAAAGGGGAGCGCCTCATGCCGTTGACGCGTTCCCGCAGTAAGCCGGCCGTCCCGTTCGGCGGCTCGTACCGCATCGTCGATTTCGTGCTCAGCAATTTTTACAACTCCGGCATCATGGCCATGCATGTCATGGTGCAGTACCGTTCACAGTCCTTGATCGAGCATCTCCGCAAAGCCTGGCGAATCGGCGATGGAGACCGGCAGTTTGTGACGGTCGTCCCTCCCCAGATGAATTCGGGAGCCGGTTGGTACGAAGGGACGGCAGATGCCGTGTACCAGAACATGAACCTGATCCGCGATTTTTCTCCCGATATCGTGGCCATTTTCGGGGCCGACCACATCTATCGGATGGACATCCGGCAGATGCTGCAGTTTCACCTGGCCCGGGAGGCGGACGTGTCGGTGGCGACGCTCCCGGTGCCGGTGGCTTCCGCGCAGGGATTCGGCATTGTCGAAACCGATCGAACCAACCGGATCGTCGGGTTCGCGGAAAAGCCCGCGGTTCCGAAACCGATGCCGGGCGACCCGACCCGTGCGCTGTCGTCGATGGGGAACTACCTGTTCAACACGGATGTGCTGATCCAGGCTCTGGACGACGACGCGAAGAACGGGGGATCGCACGATTTCGGGCGGGATATTCTCCCGCGTCTGCTGCAGACGGATCGTGTCATGTCCTATAACTTTCAGGACAATGAGGTTCCGGGGATCGCCTACTACGAAGAACCGGGCTACTGGCGCGATGTGGGCACCATTCAGGCCTATTGGCAGGCGAATATGGACCTGCTCGGGGATACTCCTCCCTGCGATTTACGCAACCGCGAGTGGCCCATCCGGACAGAACCGCCGGTCGGTCCTCCGGCCAGCCTGGTGAATTGTTACGTGGATCACTCGCTGATCGGTGAGGGCAGCCAGGTGATAGAGGCGGACATCCGGCGATCCATCATCGGCCGCAACGTCCGTATCGAATCCGGAGCTCAGATCGAGGATTCCGTCATCTTCGACCATACCCATATCGGATCCGGGGCGAGATTGCAGCGGGTGATCGTCGATCGTCATAATGAAGTTCAAGCCGGCATCGAACTCGGCAGTTCGGAGGAGGTCTCGAACTCTCCGACAGATTGGGTGGATTCCGGAGTCCTGGTCATCCCGAAGCCCATCGTGCCAATCGAAGAGCGTAAACGGCGACTCTCTTCCTACTGACTGACACAGCCGATCCAACTTGTGAGACTGCATGCCTCGAATTCCTAGTGCTACCTATCGACTCCAGCTCAATCATACGTTCACGTTTCGTGATGCGACCCGGATCATTCCATACCTCCACGCCCTCGGCATCACCGACTGTTATACGTCGTCTCTGTTAAAGGCCGTGCCGGGCAGTATGCACGGCTACGATCTGGTCGACCCGAAGGTCCTCAATCCCGAGCTGGGAACGGAACGGGATTTCGAGGAGTTTACGGCAGCCCTTCGCCGGCATGACATGGGTTTGTTGCTGGACGTCGTGCCGAACCACATGGGGATCAGCACGACGGAAAACCGCTGGTGGTGGGACGTGCTGGAGCACGGACCAAGCTCGCGGTATGCGACGGCGTTCGACATCGATTGGTCGCCGTTGAAACGCGAACTCGAGGACAAAGTGTTGCTGCCCATTCTGGGTGAGCAGTATGGCACGGTGTTGGAGAACCAGGATATTTGCCTCGCCTATGAGGGCGGCGGCTTCGTCATTACCTATTTCGAGCACAAATTTCCGATTGCCCCGAAGTCCTGGAACAATATTCTCTCCTTCCGCCTTGGTGATTTGATCGGAGCGCTGGGGCAGGAGGATGTACACCTTCAAGAGCTGCAGAGCATTCTGACCGCCTTGCGCAACCTGCCCTCTCGCAACGACCGTGATCCGGAGCGGGTGTCGGAGCGCTATCGGGAAGAAAATATCATCAGGCGCCGGCTGTCGGCGCTCATCACGGAGAGCGAACGGATCCGGGAGCATATGCTGGCCAACGTCTCCACGTTTAATGGCACCAAAGGGGATTCGGCCAGTTTCGATCGGTTGGATGCCCTGCTCAACGAGCAGAGTTACCGCCTCGCATCCTGGCGCGTGGCATCGGAGGAGATTAATTACCGGCGCTTCTTCGATATCAATGAACTGGCTGCCATACGGACGGAAGAAACCAGCGTGTTTCGGGAATCTCATGAGCTGATCTTCCGTCTGCTGAAGGCCGGCGTGGCGACCGGCTTGCGCATCGATCACGTGGACGGATTGTACGATCCGGAGCATTACCTGATCCAACTGCAGGCGTGGGCGGCTCGCGAACTTCCGCCGGCTGCGCCGGGAGAACCGGCATCGCTTTACGTCGTCGTGGAAAAGATCCTCGGGAAGGGCGAGCCGCTCCCGCATACCTGGCCGGTCGCGGGGACCACGGGGTATGACTTTTTGAATCTGGTCAACGGGCTGTTTGTCCATGCGGGGCAGGAGCGGGCCATGGATTCCCTGTATGCGCGGTTCGTGGGCCCGCGTCTGAGCTTCGAGGATCTGGTCTATCAGACGAAGAAGCTGATCATGCGCGCGTCCATGTCCAGTGAGATCAATGTGCTCGGGCACCAGTTGAATTTGCTCTCGGAACGGGACAGGCAGTATCGGGATTTCACACTGAATAGTTTGACTCAGGCCATCAGCGAGATCATCGCCTGCTTCCCGGTATACCGCTCCTACGTCACGCCGGACCAGAAAGAGGTGTTGGACCGGGACCAAACCTACATCAACATGGCGGTGGCCAGGGCAAAACGGCGGAACCCGACGCTGAGCAGCCTGGTGTTCGACTTTGTCCGGGATCTGCTGCTGCGAAAGCTTGACGAGCGCACCAATATGACCAAGGAAAAACAATTGCGCTTCGTGACCAAATTTCAGCAGACCACCAGTCCGGTGACGGCCAAAGGCATCGAGGACACCGCCTTTTATATCTACAACCGGTTGGTATCACTGAACGAGGTCGGCGGAGAACCAGCGCAGTATGGGCTGTCGCTGGAGGCCTTTCACAAACAGATTCGTGAACGCCGCGCGAACTGGCCCCATTGTCTGCTCGCGACATCCACCCATGACACCAAACGCGGGGAGGACGTGCGCGCCAGGATCAATGTGTTGTCGGAAATTCCTGATCGGTGGAGAACCGCCATCAACCGGTGGGCCAAATTCAATAAACGATTCCGCACTCAAATTCACGATGCCCAGGCACCGGACCGGAACGAAGAATATCTCATTTACCAAACGCTCGTCGGTGCTTGGCCCCTCTCCCCGATGGACGATGCTGCATACGAAGGCTTCCGCGACCGGATTCAGAACTATATGGTCAAAGCGATCCGTGAGGCGAAGGTGCATACCAGTTGGGTGAATCCCCAAGAAGCTTACGAAGAGGCGGTGCGGGAATTCATTCGCGGGATCCTCGATCGCACGACGCGCAATCCCTTCCTGGAAGATTTGCTGCCGTTTCAGGAACTGGTGGCGGGGTACGGCATGAGGAACGGGTTAGCCCAGCTCCTGGTGAAGCTCACGGCGCCCGGCATTCCGGATTGTTACCAGGGGACCGAATTGTGGGAGCTCAATCTCGTCGATCCCGACAACCGCCGGCCCGTGGATTTCGATCTCCGGGCGCGCATGCTCGAGCAGTTCGACCATCTCAGTGAGGAGGAAGCGAAGAACCGCGTCGACCTTATGCGGACGCTGATGGAATCATGGAAAGATAGCCGCATCAAGCTCTATGTGCTGCAGGCAGGTCTGCGCCACCGACGTGAACATCCGGAGCTGTATCTGGAAGGAGACTACGTGCCGCTGGACTGCGACGGGCCCTCCCGCGCGCATGTCTGCGCGTTCGCACGGCTGCACCAGGATCATGCCATCGTGACGGTGGTCTCGCGCCTCACCGCGAATCTGAACGGCGTCGCAGGCCAGGACGTGCAGGCGGAAGATGCCTGGAAGGAGACGTGGATCACGGTGCCCTCCTGGAAATCCGGATCGGTATATCTGAACCTTCTGACCGGAGAACGCCTCGAAACGGTGGCTCAGGGAGATCGCCAGATGCTGCCTGTCGCACAGGTGCTGCTGCATTGTCCTGTCGCCTTACTTGAACGCTGCTCCTAAGCGATCGGGCTCTCCCTATATCTCAGGCTAAGCGCCTCGAACCCACGATCACTCCCTTGTAATCCTGTCACTCGTTTGACAGTGTCCGGATCGGACACAGCACGTTCTCGCTCGTGCCCCTCGCGTATGATACCGCCGCCGTACTGTGTATACCTTCCGTTGCGGTGCCTTCTTGATCTCCCGTCCTGATTAGCCCTTGCTGAACTAACCGGGATTCACCGTAGTTCTAGGGTACTTCCTAGCTGTCCGGAGACACCCCGGGCGTTATCACTAAGTATGTAAGCTTGAACTTGCCGCGATGGCACAGTGAGTGTGTGATCAATGTGTGATCAGTGATCAAGGAGGATTCATGAACGAAACGGGAACGATGGAGGGGCAGGCAGCCCAAGTGTTGGATCCTCTCCGCAAGGACCATCAAAAAGTGAAGGAACTTTTTGAGCAGTTTGAATCAGCGACAAGCAGGGAAGACAAACAGCGCATCGTCGAGACAGCGCTCAAGGCTTTGCAGGAACATTCCTATGTGGAAGAGAAGGTCTTATATCCCGCGTTCGAACCGGCGCTGGATGAAGAAGAACTGATGAATGAAGCGCTCGAAGAGCACCACGTCGTGCATTTGCTGATCGCGGAGCTCAAGAAAATGGCGCCCGGTGATGAACGGTTCGAGGCCAAATTTACCGTCCTGGCCGAGAATGTCAAACATCACATCACGGAAGAAGAAGGCGAGATGTTCCAGCAGGTGGGAGAATCGGATCTGGATTGGGCCTTCTTAGCGGAGAAGGCCTCTCAGGCGAGGGAGCACTTCGCCACAAATTTCGCGCGGTCAGGCAAGCAGAGCGGGAAGGCCAGGAAATCGAAAACGGCCTCCTGAGGCGGTTCACGAGTCAACCCTTTCTCAAAAAGGAGGCGAGGATGGCGACACATACCGGACGGCAGCTGCTGCCGGCATCCACCATTGAGGGGACTGCGGTCCAGAACGCCGCAGGCGAGGACCTGGGAGAAATCCACGAGCTCATGATCGATCTCGACCAGGGACGTATTGCCTACGCAGTACTATCCTTCGGCGGATTTCTAGGCTTGGGAGACAAGCTCTTCGCGATTCCCTGGCAGGCCATGAAGATCGGACCCGAGGGTGACGTCTTCATTCTCAATGTCCCCCGGGAGAAACTGGATAATGCCCCGGGTTTCGATAAGGACAATTGGCCGGATTGGGCGGACCCCACGTGGGGTGAAACGGTGCATACCTATTACGGGTATAAGCCATACTGGTGACAGGATGCAGTGGAATGGAAGCAGGAAGCGTTGAGATGACTACAATCACGTTTAATGAAGGAGAGACGACTATGACACGAAAGATGGCGATTTATGCCGGAACCATTGCGTTGGCGCTCACGACAGCGGTCCCGGCCTTCAGCGAACCCACGGGATCCAGCACCATGGGAGGAGGCGGGAGCAATCCGACGCAGCCGGTGAATCCGGACAAGAAGACCGATTTGACCGGCGGACAGCAGGGTGTGCCGGATGAATATGCGGATACGCCGGTTCGTCAGGGCAAGCTGATCGAGGCGAATGACAGCGAGTTCAAGAATGCCACGGTCTACAATACCCAGGGTGAGTCGATTGGGAAGATCAAAGAGGTCTTGAAAGACAAGGAAACGAATGAAATCGAGTACGCGGTCTTTACCTCGAAAGATTCCAATCGCGATATGCCGCTGCGCTGGAGCTTGTTTCAGAATAAGAACGACAAACTTCAGTTAAAGCTGAAGAAGGATGAGCTGCAGAATGCCGTCAGCATGAACGCCAGCAAGGATCAGTCTCCGGACCTGAAGGAGTATATGGACCGTATCAATCAGGTTCGATCACAGTCTACGGTATCCGGCAACCCCGGCATTCCAGGCCAGAAAGGTCCTGCCGCTACCGGATCAATGGGTGAAGAGACTGTTGGAGGGGGCGGACCCGCCGGCACCAGCGGATTGCCTCCGGGAAAGGCTCCCGGTTTTGAGGGTGGGAATCCCAGCAGCAAGCATTAATCCAAGGCTTGGTTGCTGAAGGTGAACGGAGGGCAGGCGTTCGAGGGAGCGCCTGCCCTTTGTGTTGTCCGGCGGCAGACACGGATGAGTCCTTGTTCCCGCTGCCGGTTGGTTCACTCGCCGTTACTGTACAAGAGCGCGCCGGTATTACTGCCGGGTGGAGAGGCGGGTTGTTGCGGATCAATTGACACAGACCGATTTGCGGGCTTGAGGGATAGTTTCGGGGAAGTCGGGAGATGTCAGGCGCCGGGCTGTGGGCGTTGACTCAGGAGGGGCAGACGTTCGAAGGAGCGCCTGCCCCTGATCTTATGAAATGGCACTGCTCAGAGCTGACCTGACGCCGCCAGGCCGGATGTTTCCTTCTCCTGGACGCGCTGCTCCTTGGCTGAAATCCCCAGCATGCGTTCGTACACCCGCACATAGTCCTGCACCATCCGCTCGGTCGTGAAACGCAGGTCGAATGCCTGTCGGCAGCGGGCCCGCTCCAGAAGCGAGACGTGCCGGACAGACTGCACCATTTCTTCCAGCGTTTCGCAGACGAACCCCGTCACCCCATGCTCGATGATTTCGGGGACGGAGCCGCGCCGGTAGGCAATGACCGGGGTGCTGCAGGCCAGCGATTCGATGAAGACCAGGCCGAAGGGTTCCGGCCAGTCGTAGGGGCAGATCATGGCATAGGCATCACCGATAAAATCGTCTTTTTCGAGGTCCGTGACTTCGCCTACGAATTCTATCAAGGGGTGGTCCAGCAGGGGTTCGATCACCGCCCGGTAATACTCGACGTTGGTCGGATCGATTTTGGCGCCGATGCGGAGCGGCATGTCGACCCGCTTGGCGATTTCTATCGCTTGGTCCAGCCCTTTTTCCGGGGCTACTCGCCCGAGGAATACTAAGTATTTCCCTTGGTTGGCGTGTGGTGTGTAGAGATCTTTCGGCAGGCCGTGATGGACCGTCGCGACCCAATTGGCCCAGGGCAGGGGTTCGCGTTGCGCATCGGAAATCGAGACGAGAGGAAGCTCCGCAAACGTTCTGAAGACGGGGAGGAGTTCCGGCAGATCCAGGCGCGCATGCAGGGTGGTCAGTACGGGAGTGTGACTGCGTTTGGCCAACGGGAAGGGGAGAAACTCGAGATGCGAATGAATGATGTCGAATTCGCCCGATGGACTGAAGGCCTTCTCAAGCATGGCAGTCAATGGGGCATCATAATTTTTGATGACTTTCGACAGGCGTAGCGCTTCCGGGCACATCGGCACCAGGCGTGCCTTGGTCGTCGAATCACCGCTCGCGAACAGCGTGACATCGTGGCCCTGGCGAACCAACTCCTCGGTGATGAATGACACCACACGTTCCGTTCCGCCGTAGAGGACCGGTGGAACACTTTCCCACAACGGTGCGACCTGAGCGATCTTCATGCCTGGCACTCCTTTTTTTGAAATGGTGGATAGCGCATAGTGAGCGGGGTCGGGATGATTTCCACTGCCGGATGCATATCGGTTCGACAGTCCTCGCGAAAGAAATCATAGCCGCGCGCATTGAGATCCCGAACTAGGCGGCTCCCTAGTAGTGATGTCAGGTTAACGGCGGGGATGATACGGCAGAGGGGGCCGTCAGAGGTCCGTGGTCAAGTCGACAGAAAGGACGGTATGCCAAGGAGCATGAAAGGACCGGTGGTCATCGTGGGGGGAGGGTTTGGCGGGCTGGCAGCCGCCCGTGCTCTTCACAACGTGCCGGTGGATATCGTGCTGATCGATCGGGTGAATCACCACCTGTTTCAGCCCTTGCTGTATCAGGTCGCCACCGCGGCACTATCCCCGGCTGATATCGCCTGGCCGCTCAGAACGTTGTTCCGCTCACAGGCAAACGTGCGGGTGATCCTGGACGATGTGGTGCAGGTGGATCGACCCGCGCGTTGCGTGCACCTGCTGCACGGCGAGGCCATCTCCTACGGGGCCTTGATCCTGGCGCCTGGCTCCCGCCATTCCTACTTCGGGCATCCGGAATGGGAAGCCGATGCACCGGGTTTGAAGACGCTGCCGGATGCTTTGGAACTTCGCGAGCGTATGCTGATGGCGTTTGAGAAGGCGGAACGGGCGACGGATCCCTCGGAAGTCCGTAAACAACTGACCTTTGTCATCGTCGGTGGGGGGCCCACGGGAGTGGAACTGGCGGGTGCGCTCGCGGAAATCGGACGGAGGGCCATGGCGCCTGATTTTCGAATCTTACACGAGGCGGAGTTCCGGATCATCCTGGTCGAAGGGGCAGGACGTATTCTCGAGCCGTTTTCGCCTGACCTGTCACACAAAGCACAAACGTCACTCGAAAGTCTCGGTGTGACCCTGCTGCTGAACAGGCGGGTCGAGGAAATCTCGTCGAAGGGCGTCAGGGCCGGCACGGAATTCATTGCCAGCGCACATGTCATCTGGGCGGCGGGCAATGTGGCCTCGCCCCTCGTGAAGTCCTTGGATGTGCCGCTCGATTCATCGGGGCGGGCGCACGTACGCCCGGACCTGAGTCTGGAGGGGGACCCCTGGGTATTTGTCATCGGGGATGCAGCCCATTATCCCGCGCCGGCAGGGCGGGCCTTACCGGGCCTGGCGGCGGTTGCGATGCAGGAAGGTCGGTACGTGGCGGGGCTCATC
Organism: uncultured Nitrospiraceae bacterium; assembly: GCA_963846575.1. Taxonomy (GTDB): domain Bacteria; phylum Nitrospirota; class Nitrospiria; order Nitrospirales; family Nitrospiraceae; genus Nitrospira_A. Next base: position 1,439,160 of record CAWJWJ010000002.1, read on the forward strand.
CGAGGCGAGGTCCCGGACGGGAGTCGGTCGCCCTTTGTCTATAACGACCGGGGGACACTCGCGACCATCGGGCGCGCCAAAGCCGTGGCTCAACTTGGCCCGCTGTCCATTTCGGGCCTCCCGGCCTGGTTGGCCTGGTGTTTCGTGCATATCTTTTTTCTGATCGGGTTTCGCCACCGCATGAGAGTGATGTTCGAGTGGATCTGGTACTACATCACATTCAAACCCGGTGCGAGACTCATATACTGGAAGGACCGTCAGAAGACGGAGCAATTGCGCTAGACGCGCCTCTGCCCGCTCATCCGCTCGAGAGCGGCTCGACGATTATTTTTTGGGAGTCGGCGTGCCGTCCGGCTTCGCCGGTGGCGTCGCCATGCCGGGACGGGCTTGTTCAGGGTTTACCACCATCTCCGGATCGACCACCGGCGGCGGTACGACGGCTTCGGGGCTTCCCATTGTGTCCGGCTGCTTATGGATTCCAGGATCGATTTTTGAGGGCGGTGCAGGCGGCGCCAGCTGAGGTGTCTGCTGCGCAGGCGGCTGAACCGGGTTCGTTCCTTTTCCTTTCGGGGCAGGATCGGCCGCCTGGGAGATGCCTGCGGAAAATAGGAGCGTGACCGTCAGAACAAGAGGGGTCAGTAGAACCATTTTCTGCCTCCGCATGATTCGCCTCATGAAGATAGTCTACTGACCCTCCTCTCCATTCTACACTAGGTGTACCCCTAGGGAATCGGACAGCCGGATCACGCGTATGTCGAACGGCTCGTTTCTGGAAGTCAGGGGAACGTGGTCGACCCGTGCCGTTCACCTCCACAGCCCCCGGATCTCGCGATGTATCGGCCGCGACGACGTTATTTCTTTTTCGTGGATCGAGTACTCTTCATGACTCGCGTGACCACGCGCTCGACGTTTCCGATCGCCTTGCCTAGTACGGTCCCGACGGCCCGGCCAACCTGTTTCGCCTTACGTTTCGTGGTTGCAGGAACGAGCGAGGCCTTTTTGGCCTTGCCGGTGACGGTTTTGACGACCTTTTTGACCTTGGTGCTCGAGGCCCCGGCCGCAGCCTTGGTTTTACGCTTGATGGTATGGGCTGCCGGGCCGACTTTCAGGTGGCCTGCCGTTGATTTTTTTTTCGACGGAGTCCTGGTGGCGCGAGTCGTTTTTTTGGTCGTCGTTTTTTTCAATGTGTCTCCTTTTTTAAGTGATGAGGATCAGTTACCGACAATGGGCTCAAGAATACCAAGTTTGAAAAGGCACACACAACAAAAGATTCTGTCGTCCCGAGATTCTACGATGACGGGGTTGCGTAGGACTGAACGCCCTTGTAGAGTTGACTGAGTAGAACTAGCAGGATCGACGGAAGATTTACCTTCTCTGTTCACGGTGGCCATTCATGAGTTTCCCCTCCAGAATTGAAGACTATGCGCTGATCGGCGACACGCACACCGCGGGGCTCGTGTCGCGTGAGGGATCGCTGGACTGGTTGTGCCTCCCGCGTTTTGATTCCCCCGCATGTTTCGCGGGCCTCCTGGGAACGCCCGATCATGGCCGCTGGCTCATTACGCCTCAGGGCGAGATCGCCAGCATCCGTCGTCGCTACAGGGGAGACACGTTGGTGCTGGAAACGGAGTATGTGACCGAAAGCGGGACGGCGACCGTCATCGACTTCATGCCGCCTCGCGATCGTGAGATCAATGTCGTGCGAATCGTGTTCGGTAACAGGGGAACCGTGCGGATGAAGATGGAGTTGACCATCCGCTTCGACTATGGATCGATTGTGCCATGGGTCAGCCATCACAAGCGCCTGCTCAAGGCGGTAGCCGGGCCGGATGCCGTCTACCTCGACACCGAAGTGGAATTGCGAGGAATAGGATTCTCGACCGTCGCTGATTTTACGGTGACGGAGGGCCAGGAAATTCCCTTCACCCTGACCTGGCGGGCCTCTCACGATGATCCGCCGAAACCCGTGATCACCGAACGAGCCCTGTCTGAGACCCAGTACTGGTGGGAAAAATGGTCGAGCCGTTGCACCTATGAAGGGCCCTGGCGCGATGCGGTGGTCCGTTCACTGATCACTCTCAAGGCATTGACCTACGCTCCGACAGGAGGAATCGTGGCGGCTCCGACCACGTCTCTCCCCGAGCTGCTGGGCGGAACGCGCAATTGGGACTACCGGTATTGCTGGATTCGCGATGCCACCTTCACTCTCTTTTCCCTCCTTGTGGCCGGATACCGCAGTGAAGCCCAAGCCTGGCGGGAATGGTTGCTGCGGGCCGTGGCGGGGAAGCCCTCCGACTTACAGATCATGTACGGGATCGGTGGAGAGCGGCGCCTGACCGAGTTGGAATTGAAATGGCTGCCGGGGTACGAGGACTCAACGCCTGTGCGGATCGGCAATGCGGCGTCGGAGCAATTTCAACTCGACGTCTACGGCGAAATTATGGATGCGTTGCACCAGGCCAGGGACTTGGGATTGGCGGCGAGTGAAGACTCGTGGCGCGTACAACATGCGCTGATGGATTTTCTCGAATCCGCATGGGATCGCCCGGACGAGGGGATCTGGGAGGTGCGGGGGCCCCGGCGGCACTTTACCCATTCTAAAGTCATGGCCTGGGTGGCGGTGGACCGGGCCATCAAAGCCGTCGAACGTTTCCACGTGGATGGGCCTCTCGAACGATGGCGCGCGCTTCGCGCCACGATCCACGAGCAGGTGTGTCTTGAAGGGTATGACCGGCATCGGGAGACCTTCGTGCAATATTACGGTTCGACATCCTTGGATGGCAGCCTCCTGATGATTCCTCTGGTTGGGTTTCTTCCTCCCTCCGACCCGCGGGTCCGCGGTACGCTGCGGGCGATCGAACGCGACTTGACGGAGGACGGGTTGGTCATGCGGTATCGTCCGAGGCAAGACATGGACGGGCTCCCGGGTGGAGAGGGGATGTTTCTGCCCTGTTCGTTCTGGCTGGTTGATAATCTGGTCCTGGCAGACCGGCACGAGGAGGCTCGGGCCCTCTACGACCGGTTGATCGGATTACGCAATGACGTGGGTCTGCTGTCGGAAGAGTACGACTTGAAGCATAAACGGCTGATCGGGAATTTTCCGCAGGCTTTTTCTCACGTGTCCCTGGTGGACTCGGCGTATGGATTCACGCGTATAGAAAGCCCATCTGAACATCGGCAGCGCAGCTGACGCGAAGTCAGCCACCTGCATCGGAGGAGAATGTATGAGCGGCAGATTCTTCTTAGCGGTCACCGCGGCCCTCTCGCTCTCCTGTGCCGCCGTTGTCGATCCTTCCGGTGCCGAGGCAGCCGACCGCCCCTCGCCCGCGGAGACGGCGAAGGATGAACTGTTCGATCAAGCGCCCGCGGCACAAGGTACGATCGAGCGCTATCTGCTGGACCCCCGTGGTGAAGTGGAAGGACTGCTGCTTGCGAACGGTCCCTATATGTATGTCACCTCCCGTGCGGCAGAACAGCTGCTGCGAGCTCTCAAGCTTGGAGATCAGGTGCGGGTCTATGGCCGGCCTATTCCAGCGGAAGGATTGGTACTACCCGATGTGATCAAAAATCTCACCCGTAGGACTACGTTCATTGTGCCGGTCCGTTTGGACCTGCCGCTGCCGGAACAGGAATCTCGGTTATCGGTGACGGAACTGTATGCCTCGGGAACGATTCGCGTCTTGCTCTATCATCCCTTCAAGCACGTGGTGCAGGGCCTTATCCTGTCGGACCAGACGCAGGTCCGTCTGCCGCTCGATGCAAGTGAGGAACTACGACGCTCGTTTCATGTCGGTGATACGGTGACGGTGAGGGGAAACGGGACTCTGAACCAGTTCGGTCGAGCGATTGAGGCGCTTGCCATCGGCCGGGACCCCGGATCACTCTCCACGCTGGATGCGTCCCTGCACAGGCTGCCGTAGTCGCGGTGCCGCGTTACTGGCCCACCTTAACTCTCGGTGACATCTGTTCGATGGCCCAGATCGGCCCCTTCGGGTACAGACTCCCTTCAAACCGCACAAAAGCCGGCACGTCCTTCTTGATCAACCAGAAATGGTAATCCGGCGGGGTTTTTCCAAACAGTGAGGCGAGCCCCCCGACGAACCACCCCAGTTGAGGGTGCAAGATGTAGTGTTCGGCGGTGGCCTTGGTGTCCTTGCGGGTGGTGTTTCGCGTTTCGTTGCTGTCGACCAATTTCAGTTCGACGGTGTAGATGGTGGGCTCAGGGTCGAAGGCGACCATGTGGACAGACGCTCCGGTCTTGCCGCGAAGGTTCTTGAGCGCGGTGATCGTCATCCCGTTGTACACATCAGCGGGAAGGTCCAAGCGTCCGGATGTCACCTGTTCTTCCTTCGGCTTTTCGTGCTGTCTCACCTGATATTCCCCCGTCTTTCCGTTCAGGGAAATGGTCAGCGGTTCGGGGAAGGCTGGCCCGCGTTGCTCCAACTGATAACTCAGCAGAGCGAGCTGTTTGTTTTGTGAGTAGGTCACCGTTTCGTCGTAGACCGAGCCGTCGGTGAACTGGAAGGTCAGGCGGCTCACGACTCGATCGGCTCCCGTCGTCACCTGACTGAGTTCTCCGTCCGCTAGTTTCTTGTCATCCATTGTCTTGAGCGTGACGAATCCCTGGCTGACTCCTTCGTGATACAACACGTCGATGGGGGCTGCATGTAGACTCAGGGGCAGGAGGAACAGCCCGGCCATGACTATGGCGGGCAACACCGCCCCGAGCCGGAAGGGAGCGAGGCGCATCGCAAGCTGACACGATTGAATAAAATGACTCACCACATCAACATCCTACTCATCATCCGCCGGTCCCGGTACTGGAGATCCGCCTAGTCGTGAGCTGCTGCCGGCATTTATTCCAGCCGACCATTGGCAGAGGCCCATTGCGGCACGGTCGCCTGGACTAGCGCCGGAAGACGTTCGCTTCATCAGATCTAAAATACTCGACCATTTCCATGACAGGTCTAGGGGTTTCGCTAGGGGGCAGGGGGCAGGCGACTGTCTTATAAGAAAACACCGGCGCGCTGTACTCACACAATTTTTTCGAAGGGGCCCATACCGTTCCATGGTCGGAATACGTTCTCAAACAGTTCGGATGTTCCTGATAATCGTAGGCGTGTGGATCACAGGGTATGGCATAGGCGACTCGGGATATGCGGCGGAAAAGGCGGAGGAGCCGACGCCCATCGCGGGTGAGCCCTTTCGCACGAGGCTGTTCGGCGAGGATATTTATGTGCCGTCTCGCGACCGGAGAAGTGTCACTGCGGCGAGTTTCGGCATTCAGGCCATCCCGAACGGACCGAGTCAGATGGAGGTCTTACCGTTCGGCGCCCTGTATGTCTGGCGAAACTGGGATAACGATAACCGTCGTCTCCGCGGCACATTCTCCGGAGTCGTCAACGACGTGGACTACACGATCGGCCTGCGGGAATACCCCAACTGGTCGTTGCTCTTTACCTGGGATAACTTCATCCTTCCGATGGGCCGTTCAGAATATGTGCAGGGGCAGCGTCAACGGGGAACGGAACTGGAGTGGAGTTATGCCTTTGCCGGCGCCGGCATCGGTTACCGGTTGCCGGTGCATCCCTTCAGCCAGGACAGTGCCGTCAACATTTCACTCACCTATGAAGCGGGCTATCGCTGGTTCAAGGGGACCGGCCATACGTCTGCCCAATATGGTGTTCCGAAAGACACTTACGAAGGGCGCATTCATTTTCGGGTCCGCGCGGACTCCTTGAAACGAAATCTCATGGAACTGCCTCATGAAGGCTTTACCATGGGCGGCGATGTGCTTCATGGCCATCGGGCGAAGTGGGACCAATGGGGCGGGGCGCCCTTCGATACGCCGGACTTCAAAAAAGAACAGACGTACATCCAGGCCAGCGCCTACGCGTTGATGGCCACGGGCCTTCCCTTCATCGAGAGCGACAAACATCGTCTCATGACCAGTGTCCATGCAGGAATCGGGAAGGATCTGGACCGGTTTTCGACTTTTCGGCTACCGGGGCGGCCGACCGGGTATGAGTGGGAGGCCATCTCGCTCCCCATGATCCATGGAGTGGCCTTTAACGAACTCTTTCCGACGCGCTATGCGGTCGCTAATCTGCAATACCGGTATGAAGCGCTTTTTTTCCTCTATCCCTATCTGGAGGCGACATGGGGGCTGGTCGAGCGTCCTGTGTTTACCAACAGCAACGCGACTGCGGTCAAAAGTATCACCGACTCCTTGCCGGCATTGGGTGGCGGGCTGGTCACGGGGGCGCCATGGAGATCTCAGCTGGAACTGAATTACACCTATAATTTCGGCATTTATCGCGATCCCGGCGGCGCGCCTCCGACCAAGGGCGGTCACGGATTGATTCTTTTCTGGTCCAAGGAACTCGGAAAATAGGCCCTCAAAGAAATGCAAGCATGCGGCTTGATGCGGAAAGGGGCTCGCACAGGAGAATAAGAGCCCCTCGCTATCGAGGACCCTGGAGTGGTAGGATCTTGCCATCGCAGCAAGTCGGTGAGGTAGGATAGAATGCACCCTCGCGTGAAGACAACCGACTGAGTGATGGAAGGCATGGCGCAGAACTTGACCACCCTCATTACAAGCCTGGGAGCGAAAGCATGAAGCCGAGAGTCCTCATTGCTGATGACCATACCCTTGTCGCTGAAGGCGTTGAAAAACTCCTGGAACACGAGTTTCAGTTATGCGGGAGGGTGGCCGACGGACGGGCGCTGGTGCGGGCAGTCGAAAAGGAAAAACCGGATATCGCGCTCGTGGACATTGCCCTGCCACTGCTGAACGGGCTGGATGCGTGTCGTCAAATCAAAAAGACGATGCCCGAAGTGAAGCTCCTCATCTTGACGATGCATAGCGAACAATATTTCGTGACGGAGGCGTTTCGGGCGGGGGTGTCTGGATACGTCCTGAAACAGTCCGTCGCGGAGGAATTGGTCTTTGCCATCAAGGAAGTGCTGAAGGGGCGACTCTATGTGTCGCCCAGCGTGGCGGAGAACCTGGTCGAACAGGCGTTGAATCCCGGGGAAGCCAGCTCCGCGGGAGCCCTGCCGGGAGGATCGGATAAGCTCAGCGCGCGGCAGCGTGAAGTTCTGCAGTTGATCGCTGAGGGCCAGTCAACCAAAGAGATTGCCTCCACGTTGAACGTCTCGATCAAGACGATCGAGTTTCACAAAACCCGTATTATGAAACAACTGGGCGTGCACAGCACGGCTGAACTCACGAAACACGCGATTTCCATTGGTCTCATTGCCATGCCTCAGCAGCCCACCATGCCGGGTCCCCGGCAATAGCGCCAGCTCCGTCGCCGTACTTCGGTGCGGTCCCCCAATCTCCAAGACCGGTTGTTACACGAGAATGCTCCCCTGACCCGGCATCAGCCAGTCAGTGAATGAGCTATGAGGCGTGGGTTTTGATTCCGGAGCGGAGCCTGGATCGCCCTTAGGGGTGATGCTCGTCCAGTTTGGTCAATCCTTGCGACAATGCGAAGCGCGTCAATTCGGCGGTGGTGCGAATCCCGAGCCGCCGGGTAATGTTCCCCTTATGAAACTCCACCGCCTTTGTGGACACTTGCATGCTGTCCGCGATTTCTTTCGTCGACAGCCCCTTCGTCAATAGCTGTAACACTTCCTGTTGCCGGGGTGTGAGTTTCGAGGAAAATCCTTCCGGTTTCACCCAGGGCGTTTCGATGGCATCCTGAACCTCCAGGGAGAGCTGCGGCGAAATGTACCGTTGATTTTTCATGGCCGCAGCCAGTGCGCTGAGCAGTTCAGTCGAGGCTGATTGTTTCAGGACGTAGGCGGAGGCCCCTGCCGCAAAGGCTTGCGTAATGTAGAAGGGCTCGCTCATCATGGTGACAAAAATCAGCTTGGCATGGGGAACTGCCGCCTTTAACTGCCGCGCGACGTCGAGGCCGTTGAGGGTGGGCATGGAAATATCCAAGAGGATGACGTCAGGGGCAAGTTTTGGAGCAACGGCCAGCAACTCCTGCCCATTCGAGGCGGTGCCCACGACCGTATATTCCGGTTCGAGCAATTGTCGATACGCTTCCAACACAATACTGTGATCGTCGGCAATAACAAGTCGTGCTTTGGACACGGGACTCCTTTGCTTACGGTCTATCTACTGGAATCTTTTTGAAAGTGAACCTGCACATTCTTCAGCCTTAGGGTAGCAGGGTACAGGGTGGTTTCATAGACTGAAGAATCATCTCCCCCCAAGTACATTAATTTAGTTCTTATTTACCATAGTTTCCAACTGACTACGGCCTAGGAAAGCCCCCAGACATGTCGTGCCAGGGCTTCGCCTAGTGGGGATGGTCAAGGGCCCATGGTAGCGTTCGCCGTAGATCCAACGCGCACATGTCCCTTGATTTTGGATGAGTCGGTACCACAATTCTATTTGCGAATTCTATTTGCGCTGACCGCTGACGAAAGTTCTAACCCGGGAGGGAGACCGGACATGAAACAATCGGAACAATATCGGGTCAAGTCGTATGATCTCTATGGGCTGTCAGGCATTTCCGATCACACCCTGCAGGTGCATTTTGGCCTCTATGAGGGCTACGTCAAAGCTTCGAATGGCCTGCGGGCGCAGCTCAATGAATATATGAAGGACGGCAAGGTCGATCAGGAAGAAATGCCGGCCTATTCCGAACTCACGCGGCGCCTGGGATTCGAGTACAACGGGATGGTCCTCCACGAATATTATTTCGGTAATCTGAGCCGAGGCGGGTCTGACCGGCCGGCAGGGGGATTCAGCCAGGCCATCGAGCAGAGTTTCGGCAGTTTCGACCGGTGGAAGGCGGATTTTTGCAGTGTCGGCTTAATGAGGGGAGTGGGGTGGGCCATTTGCAACATCGATCCTTCAAGCGGACGAGTGTCCAATCATTGGATCACGCTTCACGAACATGGCAACGTCGCCGGTTTCGTACCCATCCTCGTCATGGATGTGTGGGAACATGCCTACCTTCTCGACTACAAACCGTCCGAGCGGAAACAGTATATCGAAGCATTTTTTTCCAACATCCACTGGAATATCGTCGAGGAACGGCTTCAGGCGGCGTTAGCTTCCGGGGTAGTAGCGCCCCGGGGAGGCATGGTGACGTCATGATATCGGACAGCCTGCAGGCTCCCGGCCCCGAGCCTAACCCGAATCCCGATCCTTCTCCCCTGCCCGAGCCGGGCCCGTTTCCGCCACAGCCATTTCCTCCGCCGGTTCCGCCCCAACCGGTTCGGCCGCCGATTCCTCAGTTGCGGGGAGCACGGTAGAACGACGGTGACGGCTCAGGCCTAGAGGTTTCGCCAGTACCGCATGCTCTGGATTTGTGACAGCATCGCGGGACGTGAGGTATGAGGTATTGAAGTATGTGGTGCGAATGCCTGACAGGCTGGCGCGAGAAATTATTACCAACGACGGAGCCTATCCAGATGGAATCTTCAGAAAAAGCCGACATTATTCGACGCTGGATTGATCCCGATGAACGAGTGACCGTCGACTTTGAAAACGAGCGCGATCTAAACGCGCAGGTGATTGAATGCGACAATCAGACGGTCACGGTTCTCTTGGAGACGGCGTTCCCGCATTATAAACAGCACCTGACTCTGCCTCTGAGCATGCTTTCCGTGGGGGAGGACAAGACGCACTATACGAGGGATCCGGACAAGCCGGTCCGTTATGGACGGCTTCGTTTGACGGTGCATGAGGACCGCCCCCAGACGGTCTAAGCGGGAAGGGGTTGGCAGGTCTCTCTGATGCGTTCCAGGCAGCTCCGGATCACGGAAGGAAAACATGTGCTGCACACCTCTGAGTCTAGGAGTGGACGGTGACCGTACAGCAGGGCTGGCTCACAAATGAGAATAGGACCGTCAGGAACGTGATGAGTCAGTCGCTCACAGTTGCGTCGCCCCAGACCAGCCTGCAGGAGGCGACCGATCTGATGAGGAATTTAGAGGTCCCTGTCATCGTGGTGTATGACGGCACACATCTCGCCGGTTTGCTCAGCGAACGCGACGCCATGTCGCATCTCAGTCAGGAACGCCCTCAGGACGTCGCGCTCAGCAGCGTCATGAGAACGAACGTTCCCTGTTGCCTGGACGACGATCGCCTGTCCGATGCTATCACGCTCATGCGCGCTGCCGATGCCGATTGGCTGCCCGTTCTGGATCACCGTGACCATCTGGTGGGAATCCTCTCCCGGCACATGTCGACTTAAATTACTGCGGTGCCGTCCTCTCGTCTCACGCTCAGCGTACAGACTCGAACTAGGCCTCAGCCGGTCAGAGACTGGGGCTCTGCCTAGTTAGTCTTACGGACTTCCTCAACTAGGCTGAGGAGTCGAATCATTTGTCTGAAGAACCAGGGAGTCTTCCTCATGGCAGATCAGCTGATTGTGAGACGAATCGGTTTGATTCTATCAATTGCGACCTGTGCCCTGGCTGTAGGCGCCCAAGCGAAGGGTCTTCTTACTCGAACCCCGGATGAATCCTTGTATCCGGAGATCGTGGCGGCATTGGGTGCAGAGTCGGCCTGGCCACATCTGCGTGGCGATCTTGGCAAGTGAGCGAGACCCGCTATGACTGTTAGTAACCACCCTTTGGATGTGAACGAGAGGAGCGGACATGAAGAATGAAAACCCGCAGGGGTCAATCGTGAAAGACATTCAGGCCATTCGGGATCGTGCGCGCCAGCATATCGAGGATGGAGCGGTGACGGCGGACTACAAGGGCGACCCGAAGGTCGTCGTCAAGCTGTTGAACGAGGCTCTCGCGACCGAGATCGTGTGCGTCTTGCGATATAAACGTCATTACTTCATGGCGGAGGGTATGAACGCGGAAAGCGTCAAAAGCGAGTTCCTGGAACATGCCACTGAAGAACAGATGCATGCTGACGAGTTGGCCGAACGGATCGTCCAATTGGGTGGTGAACCGAACCTGTCTCCCGACGGGCTCGCGACCAGGAGTCATTCCGAGTATGTGGAGGGCGGGAACCTGCAGGACATGATCAAGGAAGATTTGGTGGCGGAACGTGTGGCGATCGAAAGCTACCGTGACATGATTAAGTTCGTCGGAGAGAATGATCCCACGACACGTCGACTACTCGAGAATATCCTCATGAAGGAGGAGGAACATGCGGAGGATCTCGTGAGTCTCCTCAAATAAATCGAACTCAACGGAAGGGTCGGACCGGGTCAGAACTATCCAACGGTTTGGTCGGGCCGGCCCTTTCTCCCTCACGCCCCTAGGCAGAAGTGAACTGACCCTCGTGGAAGCGACTACTACCTGGCCGGTGAACGCCCATCCTTCAACGCCAAGCCCATCGTTTGAATCGTGTCAGATGCGAACCATCGTAACGATTCATGACGCCCGGGATCATTGATGGATCGGACTCCCTGGACCTCTCTTCCTTTCTTCTCGACGCGTTCAGGCTAAGGGGCCTCGGGGATATCCCGAGTGCTTCGCCCAGCATTGTGGCGCATGTATTCTACGCCCCCTCTGCCAGGATTTTCCGTGACAACTGGTAGGACGCATACGTAGAGAAACGCATGTGTATCGTGGCTGTACATGGTGCCGACAGGGCATAAGTGTCATGGAACTAGGGGTATATCCAGTCGCGCTCCCAGGCAGGTGGAGGTAAAAGAAAGCATACTAAGCTTACAGCGACCGGACTCATGAATCGTGATGAACGTGTCGTGATGAACGTGTAGGGAGGCCGACATGCGAGCTGAACGATCTAACGGACTGAAGCGGCGGGTGGTGGTTACCGTGATGAATGAAGAGAGCCCTTCCGCAATCCGCGTCTACCGTGGCGGACGTTTGGGACTGGCCTCGCGGTTGCCTGACCAGTATGTGTTCAGACCGCCACAACCGCAACATCCGAGCACGCCGCCAGTGGGACGGGGTCACGGCTGTTTTCCTGTCCCGTCGCAACAACACTAAAAAGGAGGACCTCTATGAACGCTGATCAATTCAAAGGTAAATGGGTGCAATTCAAGGGCGAACTGAAGCAGAAATGGGGAGATCTGACCGACGATGATTTGATGCAGGTGGAGGGGAATTACGACAAATTTGTCGGCAGAGTTCAGGAACGCTATGGCGACAAGAAGGAAGAAGTCGTCAAATGGGCGGACGATTGGTACAGCCGTCAGGGTACGGCCGGTGCGAAGCCGGGAGAAGCCCCGCGTCCTCGCTGAGAATCACTGTCGCGTGAGGGGTGCTCTACCCGGCATCTCTCACGCGTGGAGCTTGACAGGGCAAAGGTGCACAGGCCGGGCGAACGTCGACACATCACGGCGCTGTGGGGCGGAAGCAACGTTTCCGCACGATCATTCAAGAAGGAGTGAGCATGGAACTCAGACTGAGATTGTTGTCCGCAGTGACGCTGACGGGCGTGATGCTAAGTGCAGGACTGAGCGCAGCCGGACAGCCCCTTGCAGCGGGACCGACAATCCCTCAACAGGACGGTGAGCAGACACACGCGTTGCCCGTCGTGAATCAGGACCAGTTCGAAGGCAAGTGGAAGCAGTTCAAGGGAGAACTGAAAGAGAAATGGGCGGACTTCACGGAGGACGACCTGCTGGCGATCGAGGGCCGTGTCGATAAGCTCGAGGGAAAGATCCAGGAGCGTTATGGCGATCGTCGGGAGGAAGTGAAGGATTGGATCGACGAGTGGTTTGACGCGCACGGCGTCCGTAAGGAATCGACACAATCCTAACTCATCGTGGTCCCAGCAGAGGAGGAGTGACGGTCATGATACGCAGTTGGTCTCATACCATGTTTGCGCTGACTCTCGGGGCAGCGGTCGGACTCGGCATGCTTCAAGCGCCGGCGATGGCCCGGGCCGCGGACGACAATGGTCTCTTCCAGCAAATGGACATCGGGTTGGTCTCGATCGGCGGTCGTGCCACCTATGTCGATCCGAAGGATGGATCAAGCCGGTGGTTTGGCGGCGGGCAAGTACGGCTTCACCCCTGGCAGTATCTGGCCTTCGAAGGCTCAGCCGATTACCGGCGAAACGACATCGGAGATACCCGCGTTCATACCTATCCTGTGATGGTGTCTGCCTTGATCTATCCGTTTGGAACGACCAGACTGGCACCCTTCCTCCTCGGAGGGGGCGGGTGGTACTACACGACAGTGAAGGGGCCCGGCGGATTCGATGACACCCAGAACCGGTTCGGTGCCCATGCCGGGGGCGGACTGCAATTCTTCTTCAACAAACACGTCTCCATCGATAGCACGTACCGATATATCTGGCTTGAGAAGATCGAATCCAGGGACCAGAACATCGTGGATAAAAAGTTTCAAGACAACGGCCATATGGTGACGGCCGCGATCAATTTCCATTTCTAAGAGACAGCCACATTCACCGCCGCCAGGGTATCACCGGGGTGGAGGGCATCAGAAGGTGTTGGAGACAGGAATGCCGGTTTGATGGGCTCACTTGTAGGAATCATCGTTCTGCTGTCCCTCCTTTTTCAGGGAGTTGATGCAGCCGCTGAAGGTTCTGACGAATACATTGCCGGATATGCGGCCGCGCTGGTGGAGCATGAATTCGACCTTCCGGGAACCGACATTCAGGTCGACCAAGGGGTGGTCACGGTATACGTGAAGCGGTTGGGAGCGGACGACCCGACGAAGATCGCCGAGGCATTAAAAAAAATACCGGGCGTGGTGGACGCCCGGGTGCGAGAGGGAGAACCGGCACAACCGCGATCGGTGTCTTCGGCCCGCACCGCCACTCCGGAGCCCGAGTCGAAGTTTTTGCCGCGGGGAATCCTCGTTGAGCCGTTCCATGCTGATCCCCGGTGGCCCCACTTTGGCGCCTCGTATCACTGGTTGTCGTCAGGACGGCAGTTCGCAAGTTCCTTCGGCGAATCCTTCGCGTTCTATCGGAATGCCGCCCCCTTCAATGGGCAATGGGAATTGGGCATGCAGGCAGGAGTGTTCGGAGTGTTCGACACCCAGCGACGTTCGATCGATCTTATCAATGCCGATTATACCGTCGGGTTGTTAGCAAGTTACCGGGCCGACAAGTTTTCGGGGTTTATCCGCATTCATCATCAGAGCTCGCATCTGGGAGATGAGTTTTTGTTGAGCAATCCTCAGGTGACACGGATCAACCTGAGCTTCGAAGAAGTGGATCTGAAGCTGTCCTATGATCTGACGACGTGGCTTCGTGTGTATGGCGGCGTCGGAACGCTGATACGGGTGGACCCTCGTGGGTTAGGGCGCCATACCTCTCAGGGGGGAGCGGAGTTCAAAAGCCCCTGGACCGTCTTCGGAGGCAAGATTCGTCCGGTTGCGTATGCCGACTTTCAGGCCAATTCGCGCTCAAATTGGAAGCTGGGGCAATCCATGAGAGCCGGGTTTCAATTTGAAAATGCCGTGATCGGGGATCGGAAACTCCAGGTGCTGGCGGAATACTTTTCGGGTCCCTCACCCAACGGTCAACTCTACGACCAGACGGTCGAATGGGTCGGGATGGGGATTCACCTCTGGTTCTAATGGAACTCAGATAGACGAGGCTGACGGATTATCTCTCATGGACATGGACGAAAGGGGACACAATGCCTACTGAAACAGCGACCAGGAAGAAATGTGCCCATCCGAAATGCGAGTGTTCGGCCGAACCGGGCAAGGAGTTCTGTTCCGATGCCTGCCGGAACGCGAAGGCGCCCACCGGTTCCTGTTCCTGCGGTCATGGCGGCTGCGCAGCAAAGCAGCAGCATTAATGGGCGGGCGGCCCGGAGGGCCGTCGGTCTGGGCCAGGGTTTTTCACAATTTAGATGAGGTGTCATCATGCTGAACTGGGCAGTAACTTTTCTCGTAATCGGATTGATCGCCGGCCTGTTGGGTGTGACCGGAGTGGCGGGGACTGCGACCCACATCGCCTACGTGTTGTTCGTGGTGTTTCTCATCATGGCCGTGGTGGGCATGGTCATGGGGCGCCGACCCCCTGTCACGTAAAACCTTCTCGATCTTAGGCTCTGGTGCGGACGGAGCTGATGATCGCCTCGTAGAGTTGCACGGCGGCGCGCTCTTTGGTGACAAAGACCGCCGCCCCCGCATTGACCATCATCTCTTCAATATGCCGTTCATTCTGGACGGAGAGTCCGATGATCACCGTAGCGGGACGCCGCCCCATGATTTGACGGGTCGCCTCGATGCCGTCCAGCCTCGGCATGTTGATGTCCATGACCACCACGTCCGGCTTCAGCGCTTCAGCCTGGTTGACCGCAGTTTCGCCATCCCCGGCCTCGCCGATGACTTCGAGATCCTGATAACCTTCTAAGACGCTTCTGAGCCCCTGCCTCACCATCGCATGGTCATCCACGAGCAGGATGCGCAGCTTCTGCGACCCGGTTCCGGCGGGGGCCACCCCTGACGGTTGGTGCTCAATTGCGGGATCCCGGGCCATGGTCTGCGAGTGGTCCAATGGCACGGTAAGGGACACGCAGGTGCCGGCTTTTTCAGAGGAGCGAAGTTCAAAGTGCCCCCCGACCGCCTCGATGCGCTCTTGGATGTTGAACAGTCCGAACCGGCCGGACTGATGCCGGTCCGGCTCCATGATCGCGGCGGGATCGCATCCGTTTCCCTGATCGGACACCGCCACCTGCAGAGTGCGGTCGCTCTGGCAGAGCAGGTGGATAGTGGCTTCATCGGTGCCGGAATGTTTGATGACATTGAACAGCAGTTCCCGGACGCTTTGATAGAGAATGACCGCGCGTTCCTCGGCCAGGTTCACCTGATCCATGTCGCAATGGACCTCGACGTTCAACCCGTGAATTTTCATCTGTCTGCCGAGCCATTTGAGGGCGGCCGGCAGTCCGAACTGATACAGGACTTGCGGGCTCAATTCGGCCACGAGCGTGCGGGTATAGTTCAGTGACTGCGTAAGCACGTCATCCGCTTCGTCTAAAATCTTCTGCGTTTTCGGATCGCTGACGAGGGGCCTGGCCTGTCCCAGTTTCATGCGCCCGACCACCAGCAACTGGGCCAGATAGTCATGCAACTCCGTCGCCAGCCGTCGGCGTTCCTGTTGCTCCGTAGCACTCAAATCCGAGGCCAGGGCACGGAGCCGTTCCTGGGACCGCAGGAGCGCGTCCGTGCGTTCATGCACCCGTTGTTCGAGTTCGGCCGTCCACCGGTGTAACTGTGATTCAGCCTGTTTGCGATCGGTGATATCAAGCGCGGCATGGAGATAGCCGTTGAAGGTCCCCTCAGCCGTCAGGAGCGGCACTCCGCGATGCAGGATCGATCCGTAGGTGTGGTCACGCTTGCGCAACCGGTATTCCATTTCGAAGGGCTGCCGCCGGTCGAAGGCCGAGTCGTAAGTCTGTCGGCAGCCTGGTACGTCGTCGGGGTGGATGCCGGACATCCATCCGTCCCCCAGTTCGTCCTGCAATCCCCGGCCTGTATAATCGAGCCATGATTTGTTGTGCCAGGTTGAGGCCTTGTCGACCCCGGCCATGGAAACCAGCACCGGGGTTGCATCGGCCAACATGCGAAAGTGCGCCTCGCTTTCCCGAAGGCCCGCTTCAATTCGTTTGCGCTCCGTAATGTCGCGCACAATTGCATGCCATCGCCGGTCGGGCTGGAGTTTCGCGCTGACCTCGACCGAGATCAGCGAGCCATCCTTCCGGCGGAGAGTCCATTCGCCGGCATGCCGATGGCCCTCGAGCACCTCGGTCTTGATCTCCTTCAGCCGCTGAAAATCCTGTGGCGCGAGCAAGTCCGTGACCCGCATGTTGAGAAGTTCCGCACGGGAATACCCCACCATCTGGCAACCGCGGTTGTTGATGTCAAGGTAGTGGCCCGCCATGTCGGCCATGACGATTCCATCCGAGGCCTGCTCGAACAGATGCCGGAACCGGCCTTCGCTTTCACGCAAGGCCCGCTCGGTCTGCTTGCGATCGGTCAGGTTCGTGACCAGGATATACAAGCCTGCTATCTCTCCTGCCGGCGTCCGGTCCGGTACATACGTAGCGAGGAGGGTTTCTTCCCGCCCCTTCCCCGACACGGTGGTCTCGAAAGACACCTGTTCGCCGCGCAGCGCACGATGGAGACTGGCTCGCACGCCGGCGTACTCCTGCGGCATGAGGTCGGCCATCGATTGCCCGATGATGCGCTCACGGGACAGGTTGAAGTATCGTTCATATCCGGCGTTGACGAACTGATAGCGTTCCTCGCGATCGACATAGGCGATCATGCCGGGGAGAGAATCGGTGATCACCCGTAGCTGAGATTCGCTCTGCTGGAGGGCGCGTTCCGCACGCTTCCGCGCCGTGATGTCGAACATGACACCGGTAATGTGCCGTGGCTGTCCCGATGCATCAGGCAACACTTGTCCCGCGATGGCGATCCAGGCATCCTCGCGGGAGGGGGAGCGGAGAATGCGGCATTCCAGGTCGTAGGGGCTGCGATCCCGGACCGCCTGTTCGATCACCCCTGTGACTCTGGCGCGGTCGTCCGGATGGAGGAGCTGTTGAAACGCGGCGAACGTCCCGCCGAAACTCGCCGGGGGAAGACCGAACAGAGTGTCCAATTCAGGAGACCAGATAAAGGTACTGTCGTCGAGATCGTGATGAAAGGTCCCCATGCGGCCCGCATTCAGCGCGAGCCGATGGCGGGCTTCCCGCTGTTGAAGAATCTGGAGAAGATGCTTTTTCTGTCCATCCGTGCGGTTCAGCGTGCCGGCGAGGATCCAGAGAAAAGCCAGAACGATCATAATGACGGCGGCCACGGCCAGCGCCACGCCGAAGTTGAAGCCATAGTGGCCGGAGCGCTGAGCGGTAATTCTGATCCACCCGGCGAGGATGGGAAGGCCGATCGCGAAAGGGAGGACCCGCCGCAGCATCAGGCCTCCGAGGTCTTCACTGGTCAGGGTGGCGATGAAGCCCTTCTCCGGGCGCGCCGCGAGAATGCCTAGTCCTATCGCGGTCAGGAGGCTGGCAGCGGAGAGAGAAATCCACGTGAATTCTCCCACCTGATACAGCGATGGCACCCCGTAGAGGTACCCCACCAGCGCGACAGATCCGATCGTGCCACCGACCAGGGCTCCATATTGCAGGGGATCGTAACGACTGACAGGTGCCCGATCCAGGCGTAACAGCGCGAGCCCGAACAGCAACAGCGAAAAGGCGGTGGGGGGGGCCATGCGGTAGGGGTGCGGACCGCCACCATTCTGAAAGGGGGGACCCCAACGATCAATTCCGAGCTCAATCGAGAACAGGTATTCGAACAGGGTAGCGACGGCGAGAAGGCACACGCCCAGGGCCATGACCTGCGCCACCCGATGCCGAGCGCCGGACGGACCGGGACGAATCCGGAGCCACAACGCCAGACCGCACAAGAGTGTGCCGATGACCGTGTTGGGCTGAATCCGGTAGAAGGAAGTCGGGATGGCAGGCATGAGCCCGGGATCGTTGAGCCAGCTCAAAAGAATGCCGACCGGTAGGAGGATGGTGAAGATCGCAGCCGAATAGGCGAGGCGGTGGAACTGTGAGAGCACGGCTCTGGTCATACTAAATATTCGAGCATCATGAGAGAAGTGAATTGATTTCCGTGGCGAGGTTAAGTGGCCCCCACGCTAGGGAGACCGCACTTCAGTACCCTGGCTCTGTTGCGATCGGCTCATCCTGCGACTATTGTGTGACGGTCTTAAATTCCCCTCACAAGACCCGGGGCGTGGTTCTCCTGACGAGCCGGTCACGAATGAATCGGGCAGTGATTGACGATAACCTCGTACAGCTGACTTGCCGCCGACTCCTTGGTCAAAAACGCGGCGGCACCGGCGTCAGTCATGGCCACTTCGACCTGTGGATCGTTTCTCACCGAAATGCCGATAATGGTCAGGGAGCTTATCTCCCGGCTGAGGATGCGGGTGGCCTCCACGCCGTCGAGGAGCGGCAGATTGACGTCCATCACCACCACATCCGGACGGAGTGAACGGGCCATGACGACCGCGTCCTGGCCGTCAGCTGCTTCGCCCACGACATCCAGGTCCTCATAACTGTCCAGAATACTGCGGAGCCCCTGCCTGACCATGGCATGGTCGTCCACCAGTAACACGCGCAGGCACCGGTCGACTGATTTGGAGACGACCGCCTTGGTTCCGGCATGGGTTGTCGCCGGCTGCGGCGATCCGATGCAGTTCTGCGCGAGCGGGAGCCGCAGAATGGCCAGGGTGCCCCTGCCGGGAGTGGAGGACAGTTCGCATTCGCCGCCCAAGAGCTCCATGCGTTCCCGAATGCTCAGCAAACCGAACTTTGGCTCCATCGCATGTGAACTGGACAGAGTGGAGACGTCGAAGCCTCGGCCGTGGTCCTCTACGCAAATCCACAGGACCTGTTCATCATCAATGTTGACCGTGATCGTGGCCTTGTCCGTACGCGCATGTTTCACGATGTTGAACAGTAGTTCACGCACCGATTGAAACAACAACACCGCCTGGTCGTCGGAGAGCGTGAAGGTGCCGGGTCCGGGCTGTACGGTGACGTCGAGCGAATGCTGCTTCATTTGATCGCCTAACCAGACCAGGGATTTCGACAGCCCGAACTGGTACAGCACATGGGGGCTTAACTCGGCCACCAGCGAGCGGGTGTAGGTCAGTGCCTGGTCGAGCATCTGATCGATCTTGGCGAGTGATCCGGCAAGGGCCTGGTCGCGCGACCGCGAGATGGTTTGGGACAGCGTGATCCGGCTGGCCACGACCAATTGAGCGAGGTAATCATGGAGGTCGGTGGCCAGTCTCCGGCGTTCCCGTTGTTCGGTCAACGTCAGTTCGGATGCCAGGGCTCGCAATCGTTGGTGAGAGCAGCGGAGCTCGTTTGTTCTCTCGATCAGCCGCTGTTCGGCATCGGCAGCCAGGTCTTGGAGTTGTTTCTCCGCCCGTTTCCGGTCGGTGATCTCAACGAGCACGGTGACGCCGCCGACCACTTTCCCGGTTGCATCACAGAGCGGGGTCGGATAGGGGAGGACCGGCACACGCGTTCCGTCCGGCCGTTCGACCAGCAACTCCACCCCGCGGATCGCTTGATTCTGCCTGAGCGAGACGGCCATCGGACAATCATCGATCGGCAGCGGCGTGCCGTCAGGCCGATAGAGACGCCATGATCCGCACCACTGTGCTTCTCCTAATTGAGGGCGGCAGCCCCAGAGGTCGATGGCGGCCTGATTGTAATGATTGATGCGGCCCTCGGCGTCTGTCGTATAGACGGCTGCAGGGAGGGCCTCAACCAACTCTTTAAACTGCTGTTCGGTCCCCTTGTGCTGGGAAATATCACGGGCGACCTTAGAGGCTCCGATGATCTGACCTGTCCGATCCTTCAGCGGAGACACCGTCAAAGAAATGTCTGCCAGCGTGCCGTCTTTCCGTTGCCACACCGTCTCATAATGGTCGATGTTGACACCTGCGTGTAAACAGGCCGGAACGCCTGTTTCTCCTCGACGCCGGTCCTGCGGGATCAAACGCTGCACCGGTTGGCCGATCATTTCATCGGCCGTGTACCCGAACAGGCGTTCCGCGCCCTTGTTCCAGCTCAGCACCACTCCCTGCAAGTCTCTGGAAATGATTGCATCGTCGGAAGATTCCACGATCGCCGCCGCTTGCGCCAGGGCAAAATCGTGATTATGAGCCAACGATGGAAAGGCGGCATGGTCAGTCATGTAAGTATTGCTGCGTCCCGTACATGTGCCCGAGTCAAAGTCATAGATAGCTGTGAGTGTTGGATCTCGAGCTCAGCTAAACATAGTGTGGATGTTGGTTCGCGTACAACTAGGCAAAACGCTAGCACGGATTTTCAGCCATTCCAGGGGTATACCTAGTGATGTGTCATTCGAAACCCTGTACTCTGACAATGAACCTTATTCGGTTCGGAACGGCCTTAGGGTCACACGAAAGGAGAGCGCGATGAAGTCTGGCGGAACGGCACGGGGCACCTCTCATGGACATCAGCGTGACGGCGCAGGGAGCCTGGTCCAGACTCCGTCACCGTCCGCGACAGAGTCTCAGCAGTCACCGTTGCATTCTTCGCCGATTATCGACGTGTCCGAGTCTGATGGTGCGTTCAATGTCTACGCTGACTTTTCCGGAGTCAGTGACCGCATGGAGGCCGGTGAACCGACGATTGAATTTGCGCGGCAGGGAGTTGTTCTAAAACGGGGACCGGTCGAACGGTACATACCGATCCCTACTGATTGCGAAATCGACCGGGCCAAAGTTTCCACTGCCGGGGGTATCGTTCGGATTTCCGTGCCCACGGCAGACTTGGGACATCGCTGGCGATCCATCGTCATGTGGTGATCGTCGGTTGATCCCGTCGGTCGTTCACCTCTCTCACCTCATTTGCCCCATTCACATAGACCCCCGTTGAGACCCCCATTGGGCCGCGCCTGCCTGGAAGGGCACTGGTGTGGCGCCTCACGGCAGGGGCGTTTGAACTGCGGACTAATGCGTCTGAAGCGCTAGGGCGGCTCCCTCACCCAAACGGAGAGAGGGGTGTCCTACCGGCTGACTGACGATTCGCGAGTGTTCCCGGCGACCTGAATGGCACGGTAGAGGTCTTCGATGGCGGCATCTTTTTGCAGAAAGTCGATGGCTCCGGCCTGTTGCATGGCCGTTCGCACGTGTTCTTCCTTCTGCACCGATAGGCCGATGACCCTCACTGAGGGAAATGTGCTTTTGATACGCCGCGTCGCCTCGATCCCGTCCATTTTCGGCATGTTGACATCCATCAGGATGATATCCGGCTTGGTCTGCCCCGTTAACCGCATGGCCTCGATTCCATTCGCGGCCTCTCCGACGACATGAATATTTGCATATTCGTTCAGCGCGCCCCGCAGCCCTTGACGCACCATGGCATGGTCGTCGGCCAGGAGGAGCCGGATCTTGGGCTGAGCCGGGAGAAGGGCGTTCGGCGGGCCGGATTCGCATATGGCGGCGTTGTCTGAGAGGGTGGGTGTATTCCGGGAAGGCTGCGAAGATCCCCCGGTGAGTGGTATCTGCGGCTCGACCGGCAGGGGAAGAATGAGCGTCGCCTGCGTTCCCTGCCCCGGCGTGGAGACGAGTTCGAAGCGTCCGCCGAGCGCGAGCATGCGTTCGCGTATGCTGAACAATCCGAACCCCGGATGAGACGTGCCGCCAGGTGCGGAGGCGAGGGACACGGAGTCGAACCCGACCCCCTTGTCGCGGACGTGAATACGTAGTTCGTCTTGGCTGCGCTCCAGCAGAACGGATGCCCGGTCTATGTGCGCATGTTTGGCCGCATTCATCAATAACTCCCGCACGGACTGGAAGAGCAGCACGAGGCGGTCGGCTGGGAGTCGGAGATCGTCGGTGCGGGGCAGGTCTGCGGTGATGATCATGCCGTACCGTTTCATTTGCTCCGCGAGCCAGGAGAAGGCGGCGCACAGCCC
Source organism: uncultured Nitrospiraceae bacterium (assembly GCA_963846575.1). Taxonomy (GTDB): domain Bacteria; phylum Nitrospirota; class Nitrospiria; order Nitrospirales; family Nitrospiraceae; genus Nitrospira_A. The sequence goes on from CAWJWJ010000002.1 coordinate 1,461,585, forward strand.
GAACTCTTGTAAGACGGGGGGAGCCAGATCGGCGACCAGGGTCCTCGTGTAGGTCAGGGACTGGATGAGCACGTCATCGATTTCTTTGAGAAGAGCATGCGTGGCTGGTGGAAGATCGTGACTTTTCAAAGCCTGGGCGAGCTTCAGTTTTCCCAACACCAGCAACTGGGCCAGATGGTCGTGCAACTCCGTCGCCAACCGCTGGCGTTCACGTTGTTCGGTCAGGTTCAGCTCGGTGGCGAGCGCCCGTAACCGCTCCTGTGACTGCAGCAGTTCGGCGGTTTTCTGCGTGACGGCCCGTTCCAGATCGACGCTCCACCGCTGTAGGCGATCTGCAGCTTCCTTGCTGTCGGTCATATCGAATCCGGCACCCACGTAGCCCATGAATTCCTCGCGCGCGGAGCTGCTCGGCATGCCGACCGAGCGGATCCAGCGGTATTCACCGTCATGGCGTCGGAAACGACAGGAGGCCTCGAACCGCGCACGTTGCTTGACGGAGGCGTCGTACAGGGCGAGGTATTGGCTGTAATCGTCGGGATGGATAAACTGCGCCCAGGCGAGCTGTTCTCCCTGGTGAGGGTGCTGCGAGCCAAGAAACTCCAAATAGGCCTGATTGAGAAACTCGTACCCGTTCGCCCCGTTCATCCAGATGAATACCGGCGCGCTGTCGGCGAGGGTGCGGAAGCGCTCTTCGCTTTCGCGCAGGCGTCGGTCGGCCTCTTCGCGCTCCTGCAGCAGGCGGGCCTTTTCCTCGGCCACCGCGAGCATGTCATCCCGCTGCCGGGCCAGTTCCGCGCGTTGTTGGTACAGTTCGAGAAAGATTCCCGCCTTGCTCTGCAATACATGCGGCTCGATCGGCTTATAGAGAAAATCCACCGCCCCTGCGGTATAGCCCTGGAAGCGCCGAAGATTATCCTGTGGACCCGCGGTCAAAAAAATGATCGGCACATGCCGGCTGCGTTGAGAGCCTCGCATGAGCTCGGCCAGCTCGAATCCATCCATGATCGGCATCTGGACGTCGATGAATGCCAGGGCAATATCGTGATGTAAGAGGAGTTCTAACGCGTCCCGTCCGGAACGGGCCTCCAGCATTTCGACGTCGTCCCGGCGCAGGAGCTGCCTCAAGGCCAACAAATTGGGCTCGTTGTCGTCGACCAGCAGAATTTTGGCGCAGCTGCCTCGCATGTCCTGCTCTTAGGCCGTTCGCTGATGTAAGAGTGTCGATATGGCGTCTAAACTCATGGGCCGCGCCCTCACCGATGCCGCGAGCGCAGCATCGGGCATGACCCTCGCCTCGGCTGATCGGGGAGTCTGAACCCACGCCGCGCCTCCGGCGTCGCAGACGGCCCGCACGCCCCGGGCCCCGTCATGGTTGGCTCCCGTGAGAATCACGGCGAGCAATCTGTCGCCGTACGTGTCCGCGGCGGACTCGAATAACACGTCGATGGAGGGGCGTGAATAATTCACCGGTGCGTCGCTCGAAAGGGAGAGGTATCGGCCGCGCTCCACCAGCACATGGTAGTCGGGAGGGGCGAAATACACCGTGCTTCGGAGGATGGGTTCTTTGTCTTCGGCTTCCTTCACCGTGAGGCGGCAGGTCGATCGAAAGAGGTTCGCGATGCTGCTGCCCTGTTTGCGGGCCGGAATATGGACCGCGATGAGGATCGGTAAGGGATAATCTTCCGGCAATGACGGGAGAATCTGCGACAGCGAGGAGACGGCGCCGGCCGACCCGCCGATCACGACTGCGTCGATATTGCACAACGCCATCTCCTGGGCGGCGGCCTTCATGCCTCGCCTCGTTTCTGGTAGATCCGTTCCTCAGGCAGAAATTCAGCAAATGCGTCGCGATGCGCATTGAACCGCAAACTTTCTCTGGCTCCTGTGCCCAGAAATCCTTTGCGCACCAGGGTCTCCTTGAACAGTCCCACCGCCCGATCCTGCAGCGGCCGATCGAAGTAGATCAGCACATTACGGCAGGACACGAGGTGCATTTCCGCGAAGACGGCATCGCAGACCAGGCTGTGATCGGAGAACACCGTGCGCCGGATGAGGGTCTTGTCGAACCGCGCGGCGTGATAGGCGGCGGTGTAGTACTCGGACAGCGAGACGCGGCCTCCCGAGAGGCGGTGGTTCTTGGTGAATAGCGCGACGCGCGGCAAATCAAACACCCCGGCCTTGGCCTTTTCGAGTGCCTCGACATTGATGTCGGTCGCATAGAATATCGTGCGGCTTTCGAGTCCTTCCTCCCGAAACAGGATGGCGAGCGAATACAGTTCCTCCCCTGTGCTGCAGCCGGCCACCCAGACTTTCAACGATGGATAGGTCTTCAAATGCGGGATGACCTTCTCGCGTAGCGCCAGAAAATAGCTCGGATCGCGGAACATGTCGCTGACCTGGACCGTGAGAAACCCCAGCAGCTGCGGAAACACGGTCGGATCGTGGAGCACCTTCTCCTGCAATGCCGAGAGAGTCCGGCAGCCGAGCCGCTCGCTCGCAAGGACGAGCCGGCGTTTGAGCGAGGCGAGGGAATATCCACGAAAGTCATAGTGGTATCTGGAAAAAATCGCTTCGAGCAATAATTCCAATTCGGTGTCCTCGGTCTTGGTCATCGCGGGCTGAATCATCGGGGCATCCACACGCGCACCAGCGAAAGCAGTTGATCGACGTGGAGGGGCTTGGCCATGTAGTCGTTGGCCCCTGCGGCCAGAGCCTGTTCCTGGTCGTGTTTCATGGCCTTGGCGGTGAGTGCGATGATGGGGAGCTTCTGCCATTGGGGGCGGTCGCGGATGGCGCGCATCGCGGTCAGGCCGTCCATCTCCGGCATCATGATATCCATGAGCACCAGATCGACGGGCCGTTCGTGATCCTGCACCGGTTGCTCCAGCAATGCGAGACATTCGCGGCCATTGCGGGCGATCTCGACGGTCGCGCCGTGGGGCTCCAGCACGGCACTCAGCGCGAAAATGTTCCGTACGTCATCTTCTACGATCAGAATGCGCCGTCCTTCCAGGGCGGCATTGCGGCTGCGCGCTTTTTCGAGCATGGCCTGTTGTTCGGGCGGGAGCGTGGAGACGACCTGATGGAGGAACAGGGTGACTTCATCCAGGAGCCGTTCCGGGGATTTGGCCCCCTTGATGATGATGGAATGAGAATATTTGCGCAGTCGTTGCTCCTCATCGGGAGACAGGTCGCGGCCCGTATACACGATCACCGGTGGAAACGAGTACTGGTCTTCCCGCTTCAGCGTCTCGAGGAGCGCGAAGCCGGTGGCATCCGGCAGGGTCAGATCCAGAACCATGCAGTCGAATGTTTTTTCCCCGAGTTCCTTCAGGCAGTCGGCGGCGCGTTCGACCGCAATCGTTTCCACGTCCGGTGAGCCGAGCAACTGTTGCAGGCTGTCCCGCTGTGTGGGGTCATCCTCCACGATGAGCACCCGCCTGGGTTTCTGGGTGAGGCGGCTTTCAAACTGTTGGAACGCCTGAATGAGTTGCTCGCGCTTGACCGGCTTTAGGATGTAGCCCACCGCGCCGAGGGACAGCGCCGTCTGCATGTGGTCGTGGGCCGAGACTACATGCACGGGAATGTGCCGGGTTCTGGCGTCCAGTTTCAAACGGTCGATCACCGACAGTCCCGAGTGGTCTGGCAAACCGAGATCCAGCAGCACGGCGCTCGGCGAATAGCGGACGGCGAGGGCCAGCGCTTCGGCCGCGGTCTGTCCGACAATCACCTGGAAGTGGAGTTCGTGGGCCAGGTCGGAGAGAATGCGCACGAAGGTCTCGTCATCCTCGACGATCAGGATGACCCGTCGTTGACCCGTCAGCTTGTCCCGGTCGTCGTCCATTCCTGCTGTCGCGGGAACGATGGCGTGCTCGTCCGCCTGGTCCATCCGTCGGGGCAGAGGGACAGGCGTAGCAGCCTGGCGGGAGGGGACCGTGCCGAGGCGCCTCGGAGGGGGTGCCACCGGGGTATGAATTTCCGGCAGGGTCAGGGTGAAGGTGCTGCCTTGCCCCACGACGCTGCTAAGGTGGATCTCGCCTCCCAACAAGCGCATGAATTCGCGTGAGATCGACAGTCCCAATCCCGTTCCACCGTATCTGCGATTGGTCGTCCCGTCTGCCTGACAAAACGGTTCAAAAATCAGCTCCCGTTGCTCTTCCGGGATCCCGATCCCCGTGTCGCGCACCGCAAACATGACGCGGCCGTCCGCCGCCCGGGAGATGTCCAGCGATACCTCGCCTTGCTCCGTAAACTTAATGGCATTCGAAAGGAGGTTCTTGAGCACCTGCTCGAGGCGCTGCCAGTCGGTTTCTATGTATTCCGGCACCTCGGGGGTTCGATGCAAGGTCAGACGGAGCCCCTTGTGTTCCGCCACCGGCTGAAAGAGTGCCTGGAGACTATCGACCAGACGCGACACCGGGACATGGCGGAGGGAAAGATCCAGGCGTCCCGCCTCCACCTTGGCGAGATCGAGGACGTCGTCGATGAGCGCGAGCAGGTCGTTGCCTGCGGCCTCGATGGTGGTGATGGACTTGACCTGCTCGGGCGTGAGGTTGCCATCGGGATTATCTGCCAGCAGCTTCGCCAGAATGAGAGACGAGTTCAGAGGGGTTCGCATTTCGTGCGACATATTGGCGAGAAACTCCGACTTGTACCGGCTCGCGCGCTCGAGCTGGCGAGCCTGTGTCTCAAGCGCGCTATTGGCGCCATTGAGCTCTTCCTTCTGGGTCTCGAGTATCTGGGCCTGTTCCTCAAGCTGCGCATTGATCTGCTCCAATTCGGCCTGCTGTTGCTCGAGATGCGAATGGGACGTCTTCAGCGCGCTGCTCTGCTCCTCCAATTCCTCGTTGGCCACCCGCAGCTCCTCGCTTTGGACCTGCAGCTCCTCGGCCTGCCGCTGGGTCTCTTCGAGCAGGTCTTGCAAGCGGGTGCGATACTGAGCCGAACGTACCGCGATGGCGATGGATTCCGAGACCCGGGTCATAAGATCGATGTCGGCCTGTTCAATCCGTTGAAAGAATCCCAGTTCCAGAACCGCTTTGACGGTTCCGTCTGCAGAGACCGGTGCGATCATGAGATGGCGTGGCGCGCTGTGGCCCAGACCGGAGCCGATCGTGAAATACTGCTCCGGGACATCGTGCAGGACGCAGAGCCGTTGGTCTTTGACGGTCTGGCCCAATAGGCCCTCGCCCGGCTCAAATCGGGGGGAAAGGTGCGTCGTGCTGCTCACCGCATGGGTTGTGACGAGGCGATAACCGGTCCCGTCCTCGACATAGATCGCTGCGGCCTGGGCGTCCAGGCAGCGGGCGACACAAGCCAGCACATTCTGGCCGAGCGTGCACAGGTCCTGTTCACCGATCATGCGTTCGCTAAGCACAGTCTGGGCCGACTGAATCCTCTCCTGCTCACGCATGGCGATCTTATTGCGGATGAACTGATGTCCAAAGACAGCCAATGCCGCGGCGGTGATCATTCCGATGATACGGTTCACCTGCGCGAAAACCGGATCCGCCCCCAGCGGACTGAGGAAGTATCCGATGATGGTGAGCAGACTGACCCCTGCCGCCACAGCCATGGGAGCGGACGTTTGCCACGTGAGATACGACAAGACGACCGGCACGAGATAGAGTGCCCAGACCGCAATGCCATGGGGCGTATAACAGTCGATGAGAAACACCGCCGCCGTGGACAGGACGATGGAGGTGTAAATCAGGGCTGTGGAGTCGCGTTGAGAGCCTGTCATCGGGCGTTCATGGTGTTTGCCATGCCTGGTTCGGCTGCCGGGGTGGTCGCCCTTCGTTTCCGGATGTCAGGACGAAAAACCCTGTCACTCTGTGACAGGGCCTCGGTGAAACGTCGAGGAGTTCCGAGGCCATGGAAGATGGGGCCCGTCATCCATGGCACATTGTCGGGCTGTCATCGAACGGCTGGTCCTTTTCTCGCGTATCATTCGGTCGCCAGATATCCGGAGCGCGCAACCAGGGCGCGCATATTCTGGTTCCATATGGATTCACCGGAAAACAGCGGGCGTTGACGCATTCTCCTGGTCAGCGCCGGTCACTCCGTGTCACGAGCGCGTAACAATCCACGATCATCCATCAGCGGGCGCGCAGCCTCAGTCGCTCCGGTTCGGGGAGAGATGCCGATCCCCAACGGACCGTGTGGTCGACGACGGCTTCCTTGGATGTTTGGAGGCTCTTGTACAGTGTTTCACATGAGGCGACACACTAGCGAAACCCCTAGTTTGTTCCATTTCTGAACCAGGGTGTACCGGAGGACGGGGAGCTATCTGGGAAGGGTCGGGGGCGGTAGTTCAGGCGCGGCGTTATCCATGACCCGAACGGCACGGCTCTGCTTGTCCAGTTTGAGCGTAATACGCTGGCCGGGGGACAAATTGATGAAGAGCTCTGGCTTCACGATTTGAAAGGCCACCTGCTTACCCAGATCGGTGGTCAAGGTCCCTTTTTTTTCCGTCACGTTGACGCTGGCCAACGTACCGGAGACCGTTTCGTACTCCTCGCTGGAGGTTTCGGCATGCACCGCGGGGAGGCGGTTTATCTGGAGTGCCATGAATGTGCCGAGCAACGTTCCTCCCAATATGGCTCCCATAACGAGCCCGCGAAGGGCGGATGCGATCCTGTCGGCGGTGGGGTGTTCGAAGATCATGAGATGCTCCTTTTCGTTATCGCCCTTCGCCCTGTGAGGGGGGTGGCGAACCGGGGCCATCGGGTGAACCGGGCATAAGCGGCGGTTCCGGCGTCGGGGACGGCACCGGCTGGGGATCGGTAGGCTTGGGAGCCGTGGGGCCAGGTCCGGGCTGGGGCATGGGGGCCGGCGCCTGTCCCAGGGCCGGGATGCCGCCAGTGACAACGATCCCGAAGAAACAGAGGGCAACCGCGGACACCTGAAACCGGACGCTCCCGTCTCTGGTCGTCCCAGGCGGCTCAGGGCTTGCCTGCCTGGCGTTCATCGCTGACTCGCGCCCGACGCGGGGGGCACCGCCTCAACGACCATTTTGTGGCAGATGTCCGCGCATCTCCGGCATTCTTTGGCGCAGTCGCCACAGAGCGGATGGTGCGGCGCATGTTCTTCGCAGACGCCGGCGCACACTTCGCAGATCTCCGCGCACAAAGCGCAGAGGCGGACTGAGAATGCGGATTGCCGCCCCATCCATTGTGCCGCAAGGAGACAGATGTCCGAGCATTCACGACAGAGCCGTATGCAACGGGCCATCAAGTCCTGATCGGCCTTTCCCCCCTGATGCGACATGCCGATCATGTCATCGCCGCAGGTATTACAGATACGTGCGCAAGCCAGACAGGCCTCGATACATTGGTCCACATGTGGTCCCATCGAGGGTTTTGTCGCCTGAGACATCTTGTCCGTCATCACTCACCTCCACCTTGTGATTCATGACCAATCATGTGGCGACTGTAGCGCGTGATGCTGAGAGCCACTACTAGGAATACCTCTTGGCGCCGTGGCCTGGCCGCCTAGGGGAGTGACTAGCTGTGCAGTAGATCAGGGAATCCGCTAAGGTTCTGACTGGCTGAAATTCTTACAACATGAACCGATGGATGAGCTATGGAGGTGTCGGTCTGGACCCGGTGAAACCAGAAGCACCGCTGAAGGCTGTTCCCTCTCGTGCGGGATTACCCCCTCCGGAGGTCGCAAGTAATTCGCCCCCTTTGCTAGTACCGGGACGCAACTGCTGGCGGCTCGAGCCCAGCGACCGGTCCGTGTTTCTCATCGATGGGGAAGCCTATTTCAGGGCCTTCCGGGATGTTGCGCTGCAGGCGAGGGACTCTATCAGAATCGTGGGGTGGGACCTCGACACGAAAACCGATCTGGTCAGGGAGCCCGGCCTGTCGGACGGGGTCCCCACCAGTCTGGGTGCCTTTCTCGTGGAGTTGTTGCGCCGGCAACCACGGTTGCGGATCTATGTGCTCAATTGGGACTTCGCGATGATTTATGCGTTGGATCGCGAATGGCTGCCCACCAGTAGGCCTGACTTCATCCGTCACCGCAGGCTCTTCTACCAGGCTGACGGCCAGCACCCGGTGGGAGCCTCGCACCATCAGAAGATCGTGGTCATTGACGACAGCATCGGCTTCACGGGCGGGTTGGACCTCACCAAGTCCCGCTGGGATACGAGTGCGCATACGCGTGACGACGCCCGGCGGGTCGATGCGGACGGCAAACCCTATGCTCCGTTTCATGATGTGCAGATGATGGTGTCGGGCGAGGCGGCCGGCGCATTGGGAGAACTCGCCCGGCTCCGTTGGTTGAACGCGACCGGGCAGCGGCTTCCTGCCTCACGCCCGCGTCCGGTGGAGGATCTGTGGCCTGCCCGTATCCTGCCTGATGTGGAACAGTCTTCGATCGGCATTTTACGTACCCAGCCGGTCTATGAGAAACAGGTTGAGATCCGTGAGATCCAACAGGCCTATCTCGACGGGATCAAGCGGGCCCGGACATCCATCTACATCGAGTCCCAATATTTTTCCGCGCAGGTCATCGGCCGCGCCCTCGCAAGCAGGCTGACGGAGCCGGAAGGCCCGGATGTGGTGCTGGTCCTGCGCCACGATTGTGACGGCTGGCTGGAACGGCAGCTGATGGACGGAATGCGTGCCCGGCTGCTCAAGGAGCTTGAATTGGCCGACCACTATGGCCGGCTGCGGGTCTATGCCCCGACGGTCCCCGGCACGGGTGGAGCCGAAAAGGTGCAGGTGCATAGCAAGGTACTGATCGTGGATGAGGAATTCGTCTGCCTGGGATCTGCGAATGTCTCCAACCGGTCTATGGGGTTTGATACGGAGTGTAATCTCGCGCTCGATTCCCGCGGTCAGCCGGGTCTACGCTCCGTGATCGCGTCGCTACGCAACCGGTTAGTCGGTGAACATCTTGGCGTCGAGCCCGATCTCGTGGGGGAACGCATCAACGGGCTGGGCTCGCTCATCGGAGCCATCGAAGCTCTGCGAGGGGGGAACCGGAGCCTGGAAGACGGCTGTTTCGATACTTGTGATGCGGGTGTCGCCCATATAGCTGACCACCTTCTCGTAGACCCCGAGCGCCCGGTGGCCGCCGCAGACGTCCTGGGCACATTCGTCCACGAAAGGGAGCGCGAGAAAATCGGACGGCGGCTGGTTATGGCGGTGTCAGTGGTGGCGGCCTTAGGTGCGCTGGCGGCGGCCTGGCGCTGGACGCCCCTGGCGGCTGCGGTCAATATCGAAACCCTCGTCGGGGCCCTGGAAGCCCTGGGGCGCGGCCCCCTGGGATTCGTGACCTTGCTGAGCGGGTTCATCGCCGGTGGATTCCTGGCGGTTCCCATCACACTGCTCATCGCCGTCACGGTCATTGCGTATGGCCCCTGGTACGGCGCTCCCTTCGCGCTGGCAGGCTCGCTCCTGAGCGCCATCGGCCTGTTCTCGCTCGGCCGGGCCTTGGGAAGATATCGCGTGCAACGCTGGGCCGGCCGACATGTCGCGCATCTGAGCCACCGTCTTGGGGAGCGCGGGCTCTGGGCCATGTTCATGGTGAGGATCCTGCCTATCGCGCCTTTCTCCGTGGTGAACCTTGTGGCGGGCTCGACGACGTTATCGTTCCGCGACTTCATCCTGGGGTCCGCCCTCGGCCTATCGCCCGGTATTCTGGTCACGGCCACGATCGTCAACCGTCTTGAAGAGGTGGTGCGGAAACCGAGCCCCCTGGCCGTGGCCTTGCTGGCCCTCTTGATTGCCGGGGGCTGGGCCTTTGCCTGGTATCTGTCGGGACGATTGCTCACGAAACGCCCGCCGGCCCGTTTCGCCACCGGCGACCCTCCCGCCGCGGCGCCTGGCGCTCCCCGCAAAGGAACCTCCCCTGATGCGCATGTTTGTAGCCTCCTATAATATTCATCGCGGGTTCGGACGGGATGGACGGTACGATCCGACCCGCATTGTTCACGTGTTGCGGGAGCTGGGCGCGGATATTATTGGTCTTCAGGAGGTGGACGTGCTGGGACCGGATACGGTTCAGCTCTTACCCTGGCTGGCATCTCAACTGAACATGACTCCGATTGCGGGTGCGGTGCGGTCCACAGCGGAAGGGGATTATGGGAACGCGCTTCTCACCAGGCTTCCCATTGAGCGGGTAAGACGGTGGGACCTGTCCATCGGAGACCACGAGCCCCGGGGAGTACTCGACATCGATATGAACTGGAACGGTCGATCGATCCAGGTGTTAAACACCCATCTGGGACTGTGGCCCTCCGAACGTGCTCCTCAAGTAAAACGTTTGGTTGAACTATTAGATCTAAATAGACGCGAACTGACGATTTTGATGGGGGATTTGAACGAGTGGATCAGCTGGGGGCAGTCGCTCAGAAAGCTGGAGCATGTCTTCGATAGAACGGATGCCCCCGGCACGTTTCCCTCGGGCTGGCCGATGCTGGCGTTGGACCGGATCTGGGTGGCCCCGGCCTCAGCGCTCGTGAATGTAGAAGCCCACCAGTCGGCGTTGAGTCAGATCGCGTCCGACCATCTCCCCGTCATAGGAGAGATTTGTCTCGGAGAAGCCGACCGTGAACAGCCGCGGTCCTAAGACTGCGCGACCAGCGGCAAATCGGAGGTCTCGGGAAGTTCGATGGAATATTGGCCATGCCCCAGATAAGTCAGGCGGAGCTGTCCGGCTCGGCTCAGCCGATCCACCTCGGAAAAGACCTGGTTCCAGGTGAGGGTGGGACAGGCACGGACCAGCATGTCCAGATCGCATTTCTGCACAGTGGCGAAGACATCCAGAATCGTGGCCGCAGCCGGGCTCAGGCCGCGTTCTGCTGCCAGGTCCGGACGCTCCGTCTTCCTGTCCGCCTTGGGCAGTGTGCCGAATCGCCTGGCACAGGGCGGGCAGTAGGTGTGGGTGAGGAGGTATTCGCCGTTCAAGATGTGGTGAAGTTTTAAAAATGTGCCCAGCGTGTCCCAGCGCTCCTTTGTTCCGGCCGTGTCGACATTCTCGCGCACTCTGTTGCATACACAGCATATGGGGATGACGATGGCGGCGTTCATGGTACCCCTCCGGTTGGAATGAACTGCACAGAGACGACGTTGGATCGCATCCTACTTAGGTTGAAGTCTCCTGAAAACTAGGGGCTGCCCTAGTTCTTTCGTAGGATTGGCAGGGGAAGCCACTGTCAAGAGCTTGGTTCCACGTCCCGGCCGGTAAGCCGGGACGTGGAGGTGGCAGGAACGGAACGATTGCCCGACGGCCGTAGAACTACTGCGAGTCCGCCTTGTGACGCGACAGCTTCTGAATCAGCTCAGCGGCCCCTCCGTCCGAGGCCACGACCTTGACATAGTCCCCGGTTTGAAAGGTGCAGCCCTCCTTGCCCTTCGCAATAAACTCCAACCCCTGTCCCGGATTGTCGGCAGGGCTCTTGGAGGCGCTGGACGGCAGGTCCTTGACCGCTTCGCGGCTGGAAGACAAATCTGCGCCCGTTCCACTGGTGCAAATCACATTAGTGTCCTTCGTCACCCGCAAGTTGATCTCTTTGCCATGGTCGCCTTTGATGAAATATTCGTCGGCATGAATTCGATCAATCGTTCCGAAAATAGCCTTGTCCTGTCCTGCCTGGTTCGTCGCCTGATCCTTGTTGCTCGCTTCCGCCGTCCAGGGGATGCCGATGGCCACGAGCCCTGCGACGATTATGCCGGCTGAATCGAATCCTGTCCTCTGGGTCATCACTACCTCCTTGATGAATGGTGAGGAGTCCGATCCGACATGGAGCGGACCCATACTCCTCATATCCTCCATGCTGGCCCGGGGCATCTGGAGATCCCCCTGGTCTCGACGTCGTCCAAACCATCATTTTGAAGCGGTAGATTCGCTGAAGGGCACTGTAGAGGAACGCGCCGAAGACATCGGGGACAGCTCTCAGGACGTATGGTCGCCTCCCCCTGCCGGGACGGTGTACCGTTCTTCGATGGCGGCGCGGATCAACCGGCGGCTTTCCCCGGCCGGTAGTCCGGGCTGTTCTTCAACCTGGCGGATGGATTGCGCCAACGTCTCGTCTTTGATCATTTCAGCGGTCCAGGTTGAGTAGTCGTGAGCATGGAGATGGTGGAGCCAGGTTTCCTCGTCCACACCGTCGGCCAGTTGCATGAAGAGCAGCAGGTTCTGAGCACGGAGATTCAACTGGCCCCGAGGGCCCTTGAAATAAAAACTTCGCTCCGGAGGCAGCTCGCCCTCGGCATACTTTCGCCGATGGCGGCGCCGTTGGACGGTACTGGGGGCGATTTCCACGATAGCAGGACGCTCCTGGGAGGCCCGATTCCATAGGACCGCATGGCCTGATTCAAGTTTGTAGTCCTCCATGATCGGTGCCCCCTGCCGGATCGCAGTGCAGTAGGTCCTGAGCGTCTTGTCCGGCGAAGTTCCCAGGGCGAAGAGCAGACTGGCGGTCTCCAGGATCGCAGGATCGATCTCCTCAGGATGCACCGTTACATAGATCATGCATCCCATCTCTCTTGCGAGGGCATGGGCGGTGGGATTGCCGCCCACGGGCAAGAGGTGGTGTGTTTCATCCACCAGGACCCAGTGAGGCCGTCCGGTCTGTGCGCGGAGTTCCCGCAGCTTCGGCAGCAGGTTCAGAAAGAAAGGGGGCCGGTCTTTTAATGGCAGGCCGACGAGATTGACCACCACATGATTGTTCGGATTGGCCAACGCCGTGAGAATTTCCGTCATGCTGGGACCATCCTGAGCCGTGCCCAGGACAATCGCCTGAGGGAAGTCTTCATAGTCGCCCTCCGGATCGATCACGCAGACCTGATAGCCTTGTTCGCCGAGCCGCTCTACGAGCCCGGTGGCCAGCGTGGATTTTCCGCTGCCCGAGGTGCCGGCGAGCAGGAGATTCTGTCGCGCGGGATAGAAGACCATCTCCTCTCCGTCCTCCCGCCGGCCCAGGAGAACCCGGTGTCTTGAGACAGCCTGTTCTGATTGTTGAAGATCGTTGTCCACCAGATCGTCAATGATTTCTATGACGCCCATGCCGCGGGCTCCCGCAGTGGTGCGGTCGGCCGTCTGTTTCAGCATGGGCACCGCATTGGCCACGGCGACGGCATATTCGGAGAATGCCAGCATGGCATGGTCGTTCTCTCCGTCGCCGATGGCCACGATGTTATGCGGAGACAGTTCCATCTGCTTGAGCGCCGCGGTCAGGCCGGTAGCTTTGTTCACGCCGTGGGGAAGGACCATCACTGCGCCCTTATTGAAAATGATGCGGAGTTCCAGGCCGAGGTCCCGGATCACGTCGAGGATGACGGATTCATAGGGGACACGCGTGGCGACGATGCAATGTCCGAGACTCAGGTGCTGCACCCCCCGACGCTGCACTTCCTCAAGAAATGCCGGCCGCGGAGCCTGGGCGAGCAGGGTGACCTCTTTGGTGGCCGGCCGATAAAGCACGCCGCCGTTTTCCGCCACGACCCAGTCGCAGAGCGAGAGCTGAGGAAATATTTCCAACAACTCCGGTAGGACCCGGCCTGTGACCAGGATCAGTTTGCGACCGGATGCCAGCAGCCGCTCGATGGCACTGACCGTTTCTGGGGTGACGATTCCGTCGGTCGCCAGGGTTCCGTCATAGTCGGCTGCCAAGGCCAGATAACGCATTCCGCCCACCCCTTCCCTAAGGCCCACATGCCTCTGTTGTCGGTTTACCGGATCAAGCTACCGGCTTTAGTTTCCCGAGGCAGCTAGGAAGTCTCCTAGGGAAGTTCCGAGCTGGCCTGCTCTCTGATCCATGACAGAAGAATGTATAAACTGGGGTAGACGAGATGGCCGGTGCCCGTCATGGTCTGTGGATCAGTCGTATCTGCATCGTACTCTTGCTGACAACGGCCTGCATAGGCTGTACGACGCTGGTCCCACCGACCCGGCAGGGATCGGCGACCGAATCAACCCAGCGCTGCGCGCCAGCCATGACCAAGCGGGCGCGTGCAGCTACTGCGTCGCGCCATCAGGATCAGGCCGCGTCGCCGGCTCCGGCTCAGTCGCCATTCAGTGCCGACGCGAGGCGCGTGGCGGACGTGATCGGCGTGTTGCCTGTACTCGATAAGATAGCCAGCAGGAAGGCGTCTCGGGAGGAGAGCCGACTGGATATCTTAATACTTCGTCAGCGCCTGACCGATCAGGTCCTGTTGACCCTCTTCGAAGTGGCCTCGGCCACGGCGGAGTTGACCTGTGAACGGGACCGGGCCGCTCAGGTTGCGGACCGTCTCGACGCACTCGATAACGCACGGGTCAAGCGGTTGACCATTGCCTCTATCGTATTGGGGGGGATCGCGGGAGTCATCACCGGCGGCGTGGGACTGGCGGCTGGCGCCAGCACGGCGGGGGATGCCGCCGAAGTGGCGGGCGGGGTGTTCGCCTCCTGGTTCGGCGTCTCGGCGCTCTTTATCCACTCCGAAGCCGACTTTCGTCATGACCGGAATGCCTTGCAAGAGGTCTGGGGGAATCCGTCGGAGTCGACGATCTTTTCTCCGGTCATCTGGCGGTTTTTGCATAACACCCACACGGAAGGTATGAACGCGCCGCGCGACGAGGTCGTGGATGCATGGCGACAGGCCGGACGGTTGGGCGCCAATGGATCGGAGGACGAACATCACCGGCAGGATCTGTTCTTCGGTTCAGGAGGCCGGTACGGGGCGGCCGAGTTGCGTGCACGTTCCTCCATGCTGGAAACCCTGGAAGCGTCGATCAGATTGATGCATGAGGAACTGGAAGTGCTGCTCCGGGAAATTGTCGAGCAGACGAAGCAAACCCCCGAGACGGCTCGATAAGGATGGAGGTGACGATGAGGTCGAGAAATCTGCTGACGCGCGACGCAGGTCTGTTCAACCGCTTGGCGAACGAAGCCTCCCGGGTCATGGGAAGCGTGGCCGCGTTCGGGGCGGCGCTGGGCATCGTGATCGTCTGGGGCCTGACCGGTCCGCTCTTTGAGTACAGTGATACGTGGCAGCTGGTTATCAATACGGGAACGACCATCGTAACGTTTCTGATGGTCTTCCTGATCCAGAATACGCAGAACCGGGACAGTGCGGCGATCCAATTGAAGCTGGACGAAATGATACGGTCCACCGAAGGCGCTCACAATGCCTTGCTTGATCTGGAGAAGCTGAGCGTGAACGACCTTGAAGAGATTCGCACCCTCTATCAAAAGCTCGCGGAAAAAGCCCGTCGCGAACGGCAGGGCGGGTGGGGAGATACGGGCACGCCGGATGTGAACCCGGCGTGAATCCCCGGCCGCCGGTCAGTGAGGTTGTTCTTGCTTCAACGGCCTGAGATCGCTCGTTGCCGGTCCATTGAGGACTTTCCCGAATTTATCGAACCGCGAGCCGTGGCAAGGACAATCCCAGGTCATTTCCGAATGGTTCCAGGCTACGATGCAGCTCAGGTGCGGACAGACGGCCGAACAAGTGTGAAGCACTCCCTCCGCGTCGCGATAGGCTGCAATTTTTGTGAGCCCGTCCCTCAACACCGCTCCCTGTTCTTTCCCGATCTCCTGCTCGCTTTTGACGTCGCCTCCGGTCACCCAATCGGCGTACTGCGCGACCACGTTGAAGGATTCGCGCACAAACGTTCCTGCCGCGCGTACAGGTTGGCGTGACGGATCGTAAAGCGCCGCCCAGGGCGATTCGCGACCCGTGATGAGGTCGGTGAGCAGCAGTCCGGCAATCGTACCGTGGGTCATCCCCATGCCCGAGTCGCCTGTGGCAATGTAGACGTTGTCGACGTCTCCGGGATTCCGACCGATGAAGGCCAGGCCGTCCACAGACTCCATCACTTGCCCGGACCAGCGGAAAGTCACACCCTCCATCATGGGAAAACGCTCCCGTGCCCAGGCCTCCAAGCGAGCATAACGGCGCTCGCCGTCGTCGGCCTGTCCGGCCTTATGGTCTTCACCACCGACGATGAGCGTCGTCTCTTGACGCCCTTGCGGCGCGGTCCGGCGCTGCAATCGGACATAGTGATAGGGATCGAGCGTATCCCAAAATAACGCGGGTTCAAGCGTTGCCGGCGGCATCGCCGCTCCGATGACGTACGTGATGTAGGCCGCCTGTTTGGTATGGATCGTGACCGTATTGTTGATCGGCGTGTTCGTCGCGATCACGATGGCGCCGGCGGTGACGACACAGCCCTGGCTGGTTTCGACCTGCGCCTTTTTGCCGCCCGTGACGGAGGTGACCTGCGCGTTGCTGAAGAGCCGTCCTCCGCCCGTCTGGATGGCCCGCACGAGGCCGGCCAGGTATTTCATGGGATGGAACTGGGCCTGCCGGGGGAAGCGCAGGCAGGGCCCGGTCTGGAATGTCATGCCGGGGACCCGGTCAAGCCGCTCGACATCGCTCAGGCCTGCGCGCAGCGAAGCTTGCCATTCCTCGTCGATGTCTGCGCGTGACTCCGCGGATGGCGCGAACAGATACCCATTCACCCGCGTGAAGTCGCAATCGAGGACCTCGGTCTTGCACGTTCTGTCGATCCACTCGATGGCCGCCGTATGGCTATTCGCGGCCAACCGCGAACCGGGCTGCCCATGCAGACGCTCCATGGCAACATAACCATCGTCGATGGCATTCGAGAGGTGCGCCGTCGTGCGCTGGGTCATGCCTCGTCCCGGTTGCCCGTCGTCCAGCACGATCACGGATTTGCCTTCCTTCATCAGACAGTAGGCGGTGGTCAGCCCTGCGATACCGGCACCCACAATACAGACGTCGGCGTGCGCTCCCGTCGTGAGTGGTGGAGTCACGAGCATGTCCGCCGACATCCACAGCGATACGGTCTCCCCTGAGCCACGATTCATCATAGTCTCCTTCATATGAGTGGTATTGGAAGTTGAATAGCTCGCCGGGCGACCTGTGAAGGATGACCCGGCCGCGAAAGAGAAGGAGTGTTACGGGTATCCTGCCACGCGCTGGCTGTCCCAGAACACGAATGGCCTCGTGCCGATTAAGGGGGATCCTGGAGCATAGGACTTCAGGCCCAATTCTCTCTGCCATGCGGTCATGTCTCTCACCACAAGCGTGGGAGAGCGGTCTCTAAGACCGTCTCCGGCGCCTGTGGTTCGATCCCGGACCTGTCCGATTATGGTGACCAGGGTGTCCTTCTGAAGCGCACCGGTATTCTTCATCTCCTGCTGGCCATCGACCGCGCTGTAGCGACCGGTGGACGAAGTGATGACCGGATGAAAAAACTCGTCCAGGGGAAGGTACTGGAGTTCGACCTGCGTGTGGCCGGACGCGTGCGACACGTCGAGGACCTTCCCTCCCCAGATAACCGTAGTGCCCTCGTAGGCGCTGGGGTTTTGTGCGACCTGCTCCCAGGTCACATCTTTTCTAATGTCCCCCTCGAGATGCTTCGGCACAACCTGATACATGGCGCAGCCTGCCGAAAGCACAAGGATGCCGCAGGCATGGGCCAACAAAACGAGAAGTTTTCCGAATGTGGTCATTGGCGTCACGACCTCGATGACTCGACTTCTTCTGACGTTGGGTGGCGTCGAACAGAGCCGGCGGAGGCTACAACGCGTGATCAGCGATTCAAACGACGATTGACGCCCTGGAAAGAATCGACGGAATCACGCGCTGCAGCCCACCAACCTATCCAATGTTATCTCGTCGAGGTGGAGTCTGATCGATTCGACGAGGAGTCCGAACGCTCGATCTTCAACACGCCCGATTCATTCATCTCTCCGCTCGGTCCACTGGAATCCATCCGCACCGTATACCGGTACGACCCGGCACGGTTGAGGCACAGGCTGGCCGTCTCGTTTTCGTCGATGGATGCATGGTTGTTTTTGAACATGTTGGAAAAACCACCGAACCCGTTGTTGCAACTGATGTTGGTCTCGATGGGGTCGAGAAAGATGATCCGGACCGTGCCGGTTCGTCGGTTGATCCAGCGGATCTCGTCACCGACCCCTGCGCTCCGTTCCGTGGGCTCGACGTGCTGCGCGATCTTGATATCTTTCAACTCTCCCGTTCTTGTGACTTTCGGCACGCTGGAACAGGCTGCCACGGTGCAGACGAGACCGGCTGCGAGCAGAGGTGTCAATAGAATACGCATGGGTGTTTCTCCTCCATGTAAAGCTGTATAGGTGAAGGTACGATGCCTTTCACTCACGTTACCCTGCCTCAGGCGATCCCGCCCCTCGTTATAACCCTAGTTTCTCCCTCGCGATCTCAGAGGGCGGGCCGTTTATCCTACGTAGGGTAGGCATGAACGGGACCAGGCGCAGCGATAGCCGGGAAGGGAGCGGATGTCGATCCTACCTAGGGATTCTCCGAGTTGGTGTCCGCCCTGTGCGTGATAGGCTACGCACCCTGACCACTGTGATGGTGGATTCGCTGATGCTGATCACGAGGCCAGGTGAGGGAGCGGTCACGGAGCTCATGACGGCGTGAGGATATGTCCTTTCGATTGCCATGTGTGTGACGAACCGGATTGTCGGCGAGGCGCATGCAAAGTAGTGGGGGACGCGATGTTGTCGGTCTGCGACGGCTGCGGCGAACCGGTTGCCTGTCTTAACTGCGCCTGCCTTTGTGCGTTGTGTGCTCACGAGTCGTCCAGCAAACCCTCCGCCAAGAAGCCGATCCGCAAGAAGGTGTGACATGCCTCGACCGCTCTGGAAAGGCACGATCAGTTTTGGACTCGTCAATATTCCCGTGGTGCTGTATTCGGCGGAGAACCGGAACAACTTCGATTTGACGTTGTTGGACCGCCGCGACATGAAGCCCGTCGGGTTCAAGCGGTACAACAAAGAAACCGGGAAAGATGTGACATGGGACCAGATCGTGAAGGGGTATGAATACGAGAAGAGCCGCTATGTGGTACTGACGGACGAGGATTTTCGCCGCGCGAATGTTGAAGCGACGCAAACCATCGACATCGTGCGGTTCGTACGGGCTGAAGACATTTCACCGACGTCGTTCGAGACGCCCTACTATCTCGCTCCTGACAAACGGGGAGAGAAGGGTTATGCGCTGCTACGGGAAACGCTGAAAAAAACCGGAAAGGCGGGCATTGCCACCGTGGTCATCCGCACGAGGCAGTATGTTGCGGCGTTGATTCCGTGGGACGAGATGATCGTCTTGAATACGTTGCGGTATGCCAACGAGCTGAAACCCGGCAAAGCCCTTGAGATTCCCGCCAAAAGTCTCAAGGCTTCCGGCGTGACGCCGCGCGAGTTGGAGATGGCCACCAAGCTGGTGGATGAGTTGTCGGATGCCTGGAAGCCCGCGCAATACAAAGACACCTATCATGATGATCTGATGCGTCTGATCAACAAACGCATCAAGGCCGGAAAAACCGAGGTCGTCACGACCGAGGAAAAAGACGGCGAAAAGGGCCGACCGGCACGGGCCAAGGTCGTGGACCTCATGGCTCTGCTCAAACGCAGTGTGCAGCAGTCCGGTAAATCAAAAGGACGGACCCCGAAACAGTCCCGTCCCGTGAGTCGCAAAACGGCCTGATTTTTCCGATGAAACCTCTTGCCGTCCCTACCACGAGCAGGCTCAATCCCGAACGCTCCGCCGTTGACGCATTTCGATCCGCCAGGACCGCCGGCCTCCGGTATGTCTCGGACCTGAGGCCGGGCATAGCCCGGAAGGGACGAGGGAAACGCGTCTCGTACATCCGCCCGGACGGCACCGTCATTCGCGGGCAGGTGTGTCTGAAGCGGATTCGCTCACTCGTCATTCCACCGGCTTGGACCGACATCTGGATCTGTCTTGACCCGCAGGGGCACCTGCAGGCCACGGGCCGAGATGTGCGGGGCCGCAAGCAATATCGGTATCATCCACGCTGGAACGACATCAGAAACGAGACCAAGTACCACCGCATGCTCACCTTCGGCCGCCTGCTGCCGCGCATTCGCCGGCGGGTGACCGCCGATCTGAGACGCCCCGGTCTGCCGCGAGAGAAAATTCTCGCCACCGTCGTGCGGCTGCTTGAAGTGACCCTGATCCGGATCGGCAACGAAGAATATGCACGGACCAACGAGTCCTTCGGCTTGACGACCCTGCGGGATCGCCATGTGAAGGTGAAGGGCAGCACGCTTCGCTTTGAGTTCCACGGAAAAAGCGGGATCCGCCACAGCGTGGATGTGACCGACCGGCGCCTGGCTCGGATCGTCAGGCAAAGCCAGGAACTCCCCGGATACGAACTCTTTCAGTATCTCGACGAGGACGGGACACGGCGGTCCATTACGTCAAGCGACGTCAATGGGTATCTGCAGCGCATCGCCGGTCAGAACTTCACGGCGAAGGACTTCCGCACCTGGGCCGGGACGGTTCTGGCGGCGCGGGCGCTCAAGGAATACGCGGGGCGATGCGACTCCCTGAAGCAGGCGAAACGAAACGTGGCCGCCGCCATCGGCGTCGTGGCCCTGCAGTTGGGTAACACGAAGGCCGTCTGTCGAAAGTGTTACATCCACCCGAAGATTGTTCAGGCCTACCTGGACGGCACGTTACTCGATAGTCTCAACCGGCCGGCACGGCGGGACTCGCTCCGGGCGTTGCCGCGTCTCCCGCCGGAAGAAGCCGCCGTTTTGAGTTTTTTGCATGAGCGCCTCCTGAACTCAGTCGAACTCACATAGAGGGGCATCACCATGAAAGGTGTGGATACAGACGTCGTACCGCAAACTGTTTCTGCATGTCAGGGATCCTCCGCTCACCCCACCCGGCTTGGAGCTCATGTGACACCCGAAGGGGTGGCCTTCCGCTGCTGGGCGCCGAAGCCCACCACAGTGGAAGTCGTGCTTGAGCCTCAGGGGACGGTCTATGCTTTGAGCAGAGAGGCCGATGGCTATTGGGTCGGTGTGGTGCCGGAGGCATCGACCGGCATGACGTACCGGTATCGTCTGGATGGTAAAGGACTATACCCTGATCCCTGTTCACGGTTTCAACCGGATGGACCTCATGGACCGTCGCTGATCGTCGATCGGAACTCGTTCCGGTGGAGCGACCAGGAGTGGGCCGGCCTCACCATGCACGGTCAGGTGATATATGAATTGCACATCGGGGCGTTCACCCCCGAAGGAACCTTTGATTCCGCCATCACCCGTCTGGATGCCCTGAAGGAACTGGGAATCACCTGCATCGAAGTCATGCCGGTGGCGGAATGCCCGGGCCGGTGGAACTGGGGATACGACGGGGTCGGTCTCTATGCGACGACCCACGTCTATGGCAACCAGGATGGCTTGAAACGGTTCGTGGACGAAGCGCATCGACGGGGACTCGGGGTGATCCTCGACGTGGTCTACAATCACCTGGGTCCGGAAGGGAATTACCTGCCGGCGTTCAGCGATGACTACTTTACCGACCGCTATCCGAATGAGTGGGGTCAGGCCATCAATTTTGACGGAGCTGGTTCGTCGGGAGTGCGGGAATTTTTCATTCAAAACGCCTGCTACTGGATCGAGGAGTTTCATCTGGATGGGCTCAGGCTGGACGCGGTCCATGCCTTTCATGACAGCGGTCCGGTTCATGTGATTGCGGAACTCTCTCAAGCGGCCAGGCGGGCGGCCGGCAGCAGATCGATCATTCTGATCGCCGAATGCGAAGCCCAATGGATCTGCACCATTCAGCCGGTGGCGCAGCAAGGGTGGGGACTTGATGCAGTCTGGAGCGAAGATTTTCACCATACCACCCGCGTGGCGGCCACCGGGCGAAGCGAGGGCTATTACACCGATTACCGGGGCACGCCCCAGGAACTCATCTCCTGTGTCAAACGGGGATTCCTCTATCAAGGCCAGCGATACCAATGGCAGCAGAAACCACGGGGAACCGTCGTCACGGGAGAGCCGGCGGACGGGTTCGTCTTCTTTCTTCAAAACCACGATCAGGTGGCCAATCAGTTGCGTGGCGACCGCCTGCACCAGAAGACCAGCCCCGGGGTCTACCGTGCCCTGACGGCGCTGCTCCTGTTGGTCCCTCAGACTCCCATGTTGTTCATGGGCCAGGAATTCGCGGCCTCCGCTCCCTTCATGTTCTTCGCAGATTTTCCACCGGGCGAACTGGCGCGGCAGATCCACGAAGGCAGGAAACAGTTTTTGGCGCAATTTCCGAGTTACGGGTCGCCGGATGCACAGGCCGCGATCGCCGATCCTTCTGCCGCGGCGGTCTATCGCCGGTCGAAACTAGATTGGTCGGAGCGCGAACGGCATGTTGAGTCCTATGCGTTGCACCGGGACCTGCTCCGGCTGCGCCGCGAGGATGCGGTTATTGCCCAACAGGCGCGCGATCGCGTGGACGGTGCCGTGATCGGACCGGCGGCCTTCGTGCTGCGGTACGCCGGGCCGGCAGGAGAGGATCGGCTCCTGGTCGTCAATCTGGGCGCCGACCACGACTTTCGTCCGGCTCCCGAACCGTTGCTCGCCCCTCCGGCCGGGCGCTCCTGGTCAATGGCCTGGTCGAGCGATGCCCCCGCCTATGGAGGACCCGGAGTCATCGACCCCCTGACCGACACAGGATGGGTGGTTCCTGGCGGATCGGCAACATTCTATTCCACGCGACGTTGACCAGGTCTGGCGGGGAAAGGGAGGCACCTCGAATCGTGACGATCAAGCCGGCCGGTCATCTCATCAATCTTGCGATACCCCGTGAGGCCCTGCAGGACAATCAGGCCCTGCTGTCGAAGGAATGGCTGGTGACGAACGGTCTGGGAGGCTATGCGTCCCAGACTGTGTTGTGCGCGCCCACCCGGCGGTACCACGGCATCTTCGTCTCGGATCTGCCGTCCCCGTGGGGGAGAACCGTCATGATTCCCCGCCTGGATGAGGAAGCCATCGTCGATGGCGACTCGTTCCTCTTGAGCGGTGTCGAGTTCCAGGATGGCCGCGTGCAGAGCGATCTTTCCCCGGTATTCAGCGGATTCACGCGGGAATGGCAGACCCCGGTCTGGCGTTGTGTGATCAAGGGACGACGGCTGGAAAAGCGGGTCATCATGCCGTACGGCCACAATTCCGTCTATGTGGAATACCGGTTACTCGAGGGGGAGGCGATCCGCCTCCACCTCCGTCCCTTCATCACCTTCCGCATGCTGGATGCGCGACTCCATACTGCCCGGCAACCTGCCTTTCCACTCACGGTGATCGACGGACGCTACGAAATGCAACTCTCCGAAGGCGCTCCATCCCTGAAGATGTGCCTCCGGCCTGACGGGGGAACCTTCGTCGCGGATTTCATAACCAGCAGGAGTGTGTGCTACCGGGTGGACCGGGATCGCGGCTCAGACTATATCGAAGATCTCTCAAGTCCCGGATACTTCAGCGTGGATCTCACCGCCGTTCGTCCCATCGCGTTTCTCGCCAGTACCGAGTCGTGGGACCTCCTGGGGTTTCATCCGGAGGCGATCTTCGAGGCTGAAGCGCAGCGGGTTCGCAGGTTGTTAGCCGACCGGCCGGACCAGAGCGATGACGACATGGAGCAATGGCTGACCCTGGCGGCCGACCAGTTCATCATCTGTCCCGGTTCACGATTGGAGGAGCAGGCGCTGGCCCGGGCGTCGGGTGATGAAGCGCGAACGGTGATTGCCGGCTACCATTGGTTCACCGATTGGGGCCGGGACACCATGATCAGTCTGGAAGGACTGACCCTCTGCACCGGCCGCTACCGGGAGGCGCGATCGATCCTGCGTACGTTCGCCCACTACATCAAGGATGGGTTGCTGCCTAACTTGTTTCCCGAGGGGCAACGGACCGCACTGTACCATACCGTGGATGCGACGCTGTGGTACTTCCACGCGCTGGATCGGTATCACCGTGTCACCGGCGATACCGAGACCGTCACGACGCTCCTGCCCACCCTGAAAACCGTCATCGACCACCATATGAAGGGCACACATTTCGGGATCCGCGCGGATGCGGAGGATGGGTTATTGAAGGCGGGGGCGGATGGGCTTCAGCTCACCTGGATGGACGCGAAGGTCGACGGCTGGGTGGTCACCCCTCGGCGTGGCAAGCCGGTGGAGATTCAGGCCCTCTGGTACAACGCTCTCCGCTGCATGGTCAGCTGGGGAAGGATGACCGGCGAGATGACGGATCGCTGGGAGGAGTTGGCCGTGCGGGCCCAACGGTCGTTCAATGCCCGATTCTGGCGGGAGGAAGGCGGCTGCCTTTTTGACGTGGTGGACGGAGAGCAGGGGAACGATGCCAGTTTCCGCCCCAATCAGGTGCTGGCTCTCGCGCTTGAGTATCCGATTCTCGAAGAAGTCCGCTGGCGTTCCGTGGTCGATGCGGTGGCGGAACAACTGCTGACGCCGGTTGGTTTACGGAGTCTCTCCCGGGACCACCGCGACTACAAGCCGATGTACTTCGGAGACCTTCGAGCGCGGGACGCCGCCTATCATCAGGGCACGGTCTGGGCCTGGTTGATCGGACCCTTTATCGACGCCTGGCTGAAGGTCTATAAGGATCCCTCCGGGGCCCGTGCGCTGCTGGAGGGATTCCGCTCCCATTTGCTGGACGAAGGTATCGGGACGGTCAGTGAAATTTTCGATGCGGAACCGCCCTATCACCCGCGGGGGTGCATTGCTCAAGCCTGGAGTGTGGCGGAGGTGCTGCGAGTCTACCGGAAGACGCGGACCGCTTCAGAGAAGGTCTGACAGGCCATGGCCGTTGTGCGAATCGGCACGTCAGGCTGGCACTACAAACATTGGCTCGGTCCCTACTATCCCCCAGACCTGCCTCTCCGCGGCATGCTCGATTACTATGCCCGGGACTTTGACAGCGTCGAGATCAACAATAGCTTTTACCGTCTGCCATCACCGGCCACGTTCCAGGCCTGGCGCGATGCCACGCCGGAAGATTTCTGTTTTGCCGTGAAGGCCAGCCGCTACCTGACGCATCGGAAAAAACTGATCGAGCCACAGAACCCTCTTGCCACGCTCCTGGCTGCTGCTCAGGTGTTGGGACAAAAACTCGGACCCGTCCTGTTCCAATTGCCGCCGAACTGGCACTGCCATCTGGCGCGGTTGCGGGAGTTTCTCGGGGCGCTCCCCCCGGGCCACCGGTACAGCATCGAATTTCGTGATGTCAGCTGGCACAACGAATCCGTCTACCGTTTGCTACGAGCCCACAACGTTGCCTTCTGTCTCTACGACCTGGGAGGCGTGCAATCCGCGCTCGAGGTCACGGCGGATTTCGTGTACGTGAGGCTGCATGGGCCGGGGGCCAAGTACCAAGGGAGTTACTCGAAGCGGGCACTCGCGAGCTGGGCCAAGCGGATCGACCGTTGGCGCAGAGCGGATCTTGGCGTCTATGTCTACTTCGATAATGACCAAGCCGGGTATGCGACCATCAATGCCTTGACGCTCCACGAGGCCTTGCACACCGGTTGATCCTGTGGTGATCCACACTAGTCCCGTGCCCTGTGAGGCGGCCCGGTTGAACGGGGCTGCTGCTTGCCCCGGGGATCGCGCCCCTCGTAAGTCGCCCGTTCATCGGAGAATGAAAACTTTCCATAGATCAGATACCCGTCGTATGCGCGCCCCGTTTCTCTGGTCCAACCCATGGTAAGCATCATCAGCATCGCGCAAAGCGACAGGGCCACGAGGAGCTTCGGGCTGAAACGGTCTCCGCCGCTCTCCGGCCGCTCCGGCCACCACAGGGCACGACCGGAAAACGATCGGAAAAAATAGGCCCAGTTCAGCAGGCCGAACAGGACGAGGACCGCGATGGCAAAATATTTGTTCGGTTGCATCTTTCCAAGCGGATTGATCGTCGCATCACTGAGCAGCGGAAAAAACGGCAGGTGCTGAAGCTGATAGGGCATGGAGAAGATCAGTCCGGCCATGGTCACCACAACGAGGGAAACCGGGAGGACCAGCCGCCCGGTGGCCTGGGTCGAGAGGGCCGGCCTGACGGCGCGCCAGATGTAGAACGACCCGATCACGATCAGGAGGCTGTACAGCAGGGCGACCAGGTCGAACAGCCCGGATCGGCCACCCAACATCAGCGTATGAAACACTTGCGGTTCCGTGTACCGGATCCGCAGGAGATACTGGTAGCCAAGGATCGGCATGATCAGCAATGCGCCGAATCCGATGGTGAAACAGACGCCGCCCGCCCAGCGATAAAACGTCCGATCCTCGTCCGTTTTGGCCCGTAACAGGCCGATGGCCGTCAGCGCTGCGAGGCCGAAGCCGGTCCAGGTGAGGTTGCCGAAGAATCGATGGACATCCAGATGAATCATCGTCGGATTGAACACCACATTTGCAAAGTCATTGAGAGGCCGGGGCGTGAGCATGTAGGAGGCGACGATGTCGATCATCAACATGGCGATGAGCGACGCGGCTGCCGCGAGCCATCCAAAGCTGAGATGCCATCCCTTCCGCACCCGGTTCCGGGCGGCCCAGTCCCAGGAGTAATACCAGAGATAGGCGAAGACGGCCTCGGCCAGGAACAACGATGTTTCCAGAATGAGCGGCCAGAACATGATGCGAAAGAGGGTGCTCCAGAAGTGCGGCCAGAACACGTTCAGCGAGAAGATCAGAGCCACTCCCAGGAACGACACGGCGGCGGTCGTGAAGATCAAGGTGAAGGCGATGAGTCGGGACAACCGTTCGAAGCGCGGGTGCCTGGCCACGTAGCCGATGGTTTCGCTCGCCGCGCCGATCAGGGTGGACCCGACAATGAAGGTTGCAAACAGGGCATGAGTGAGCGCCGCGGCCGCAATGGCGATCCGGCCGTACATCATGGGAATATCGAGAGGCTCCACATCCATCGTGTCAGTTCCTTCCGGCGTCAAAATGGCCTGGATCTGATATCCCGCTGGGGCCCCGATCGGCGGCGGGCTGACGCAGTTCGTCCTGGAGGGAAATGCGGCCACGGACGGTATCGGGCCGGCGTGACGTTTCCCTGATGGTGCCCATCGTCAGATAAGTCAGGATCGACAGGAGGCCGATTCCGAGCGCGAGGGGTCTGAACAGCGCGCTCGAGCCGTCGATGGCCCTGAAATATGTCCCGCCCCGGGCGATCAGGTACCACACAGTCACTCCGATCAGCAGGAAGAGGAACAGCCGTCGCATCGGCGGAGAGCCGACCGAGGCCACCATCAGCAGCGTGCTCGCCACCATTCCGGCATCGTACCAGCGAGTGGTGGGGAGCGCAGGCCCCGCCGACCGTATGAGCAGGTAGTTGCCGAGAAAGAGCAGGCCGATCAGGATGAATTGCACATAGACGAAGGGCTGGTAGGGGCCTTGGATCAGTTGCTCGTACGCACCCGGTGCGGCCCGACGGAACAGCGTCGCGTACAACCATCCGGTAAGCGGTTGGAGGAGGAGGCTGGCCAGCCCGATGACCCAGCCGGTTTTGAAGAGGTGCAGGTAATAGGGGCGGACCTCTTGGTCTTGAGACCGCCCGGCTCGCCAGGCTCCATAGGCGGCGATCACAAATCCGGCGATCACAAAATTGCCCCCCATCCGATGGAGCACCAGGGGGAGCCAGGTGTCGTTCAAGAGGTCGGCCCATGCTCCCTCTTCCGATACGGGGGTCAGCATGTAGGAGCCCATCCCGTCCAGCATGAAGACCCAGCAAAGCATGAGGAAGGCTGCCGATCCTCCCAGGGTCACGTGCAGCCTGTGGCTATAACCCCTGAGCCGTTCCCAGAAATGGTAATAGGGGTAGAGAAGCAGGAGTTGCAGGAAGAAGGCGCCCATGCCGAACCAGATCGGGAGGCGGAACTGATTCCACATCCACATCGTCGTGACCGGGAAGAGGCCGATCATGAGGTCCAGCATGATCACGGCGAGAACGGTGCTCACACTGAACACGACGATCGTAAAGCGGGTCAGGGTGCGCGAAAGGTCGAGATCGAAGGGATTGGTGCGGCCTCTCCATTCGAGCCATGGGGCCAGCAGCATGAACGCGACCGAAGGCGCCGCGAGCGTGATGTGCAGCAGGCTGAATAGTCCCACGACCAGGCTGTTGCCCAGGAGCGGGAAGCGAATCGCTTCGAGTTCAGTTCCGAAACCATCCATAGGATATCGTCCTACCGGTGAGACGGCGGACTATCGGCCTTCATGGACGCGACGAATGACGCCAGCATCATGCGTTCGTCGGCAGACAACTCCCCGCGGAACGACGGCATCATGTCCTTGCCCTGCGTGAGGATGTCGTAAATCTCAGTGCGCGTCAGGGCTCGAACCCTCGCCGTCCGCAGATTGGCCGGCAGCTGGTTCAGGTAGGGAGCCACCGGACCGGTTCCCTCGCCGCCTTCGCCATGGCAGGGCAGGCAATTGATCCGAAACAATTCCCCGGCACGGTCGGGCAGCCGATCGGCGGCCAGGGCCGCGTGGGAGATCACGGTCCGGCTGTCCCGGGGAATGCTGCCGGATGGAGAATGCAATCGCGGAGCTTCCTGACTTTGATAGGATTGCTGCTCCTGCATGTCCTGAGAACAGCCCGCCGCCGCGAGACAGCAGAGCGTCAACATGGCCACGGTGTGAGCGGGGCTCTGTCCCTTGAGGAGCGGAAGGTCGCCGGAGACCGACCGGATATCCTGCGCGCCGGCTTCTTCCAGGATCCTCCTCACGGCTGCTGCCTGGCCGTCGCGAACATCCCGCACCGACAGGGCCAGCCGCCCCTCGTCAATCCTGGCCTCACGATCGACGGTCAGATTCCGGGATCCCCTGATCCTGACGATCATGGTGACAAACGTCACCATGATCGCCATCAACATCATGGTTTCGTAGGAGATAATCCCCACCACTGGAGCCGCGACAATCGGTTTGCCACCCGTCATCAAGGGATAAAGAACCGCAGTGCCGGCGGCAAAAAACAGGCCGATCCCGATGCCCACCAACCCTGCCGCGATCGTGAGTCCATAGGGCCAGAAGGGCGGGTGTGGCTGAGTTCTGGGATCGGCCAGCGGGATTGGAGAAAGGAGGGTGATCTGCTCCTGGGAAATGCCGATCCTTTCCAATCGAAGGCGGGACGAATCGATGTCGGCATCCGGCGGGAAGAGCGCGAGCAGCCCGATCCTCGTCTGATTCTCAACCATGGAGACGTCCTTCTTTCTCTTCCCAGATGGAAATGATCGGAACGAATTTGATGGCGAGCACGTAGAGAAGCACGGCGAGCGCGAAGGACCCGGCCATGATGGTCAGTTCCACCCAGGAGGGGAAATAATCGCTCCAGTTGTAGCTGAGCCGCGGATGCGCGAGGGGTGGAATGAGGATCAGCATCCGTTCGATATACATTCCGACATTGATGCAGAGACCGATCAGCATCATGCCGACGGGCCAATGCCGGAACGCGGGAATGGTCAGCGTCATGAGCGGGAGCACATAGATCAACAGGATCATGGTCCAGTGCGGCACGGCAAAGGGTCCGCTCATGAGCGAATGCAGGATGACCATGTGGTCCGGTACCTGGCCGTACCACACCGTCAATTGGTCTGTAAAATAGAAATAGGCCAGGGTCAACGTCGTCACGACCATGAGCTTTCCGAGCTTGTCGAAATGCTCCAGGCGTATGTAGGTCTCCAGCCGGTAAGTCCGCCGCACCAGATAGAGACCGATGGCCACCATGCCCAGCCCGGAATGCACGGCGCCGACGACGAAGGAGGGCGCGATGATCGACGTGTGCCAGCCCGGCACCAGGGACATGCCGAAATCATAACCGACAATGGAGTGCACCGAAATCATGACCATCACGATCAGCGGGGTAATGATGCGGATGGCCGTGTTGAGCGCCTGCCATTGCTGCTGGGACCCCTGCCATCCAAGACTGAGCGCGGCATAGATCGGCCGGCGCCAGCCGCTGATGCGATCGCGGGCGAGCGCGAAATCCGGAATGAGCGGGAGATAGAGGTAAATCGTGCTGGCGGTCGCATAGGTAAACACCGCGGTGGCATCCCACATCAAGGGCGAACGGAAGTCGGGCCAGATTTCACGCTGGTTGGGATAGGGAATCAGGTAATACCAGCGCCATGACCGGCCCAGGTGGTAGAAGACGAACAATGTGGCGATCACCACCGAAATGATCGTCATGAGCTCGGCGATGCGGGTGATCGGGCGGCGCCATTCGGCCTTGGAGAGGCGGAGAACTCCGGAAATGAACGTCCCCGAGTGACTGACGCCGATCCAGTACACGAAGGACGCGATATAGGCGCTCCAGAAAATGGGAGGGTGAAGGTTGGTCTGCCCCATTCCGGTCTCGATCTGGTAGATCCAGGCCCCGGCCCCGGCGGAGACGACGGCGGCCAGACACACCACCAGCAGGACATAGCCGTGGCCCCCAGGGGCCAGCGGAGCCAGCAGATCCCGATTGATGGCCTGCATGTCTTTCCAGCCGGCGGATCCGTGATTCATTCGTCCAACCGTTTGAGATAGGTAATCGCGGGATGCGTGCCCAACGATTCCAGCAGATGGAACCCTCTTCGGCTTTTCGACATCTGTGCAACCTGACTGTCCGGATCATTTCCATCGCCGAACACGAGCGCCGTGGTCGGGCAAGACTGCACGCAGGCCGGCGTGATGTCTCCGTCGCGCACAGGCCGGCCTTCGCGTTCCGCCTGCTCCTTGCCCTGCCTGATCCGTTGCACGCAAAACGTGCACTTTTCCATGATCCCGTTTTGGCGGACCGTCACATCGGGGTTGAGTTGCTCTTGCAAAGGCGGGTCCCAATGCGGATCGAACCAGTTGAACTGCCGGGCGGTGTAGGGACAGTTGTTGCCGCAGTACCGGACTCCGATGCATCGGTTGTAGACCTGGGCGTTCAACCCCTCCGGCGTGTGATACGAGGCATAGACCGGGCAGACCGGCTCGCAGGGCGCATCCGCGCATTGCTGACACAGCACGGGCATAAACTTCGCTTTGACGTCGGGATATTCGCCTTCCCAATACCGTTCGATGCGAATCCAGTTGATCGCACGGCCTTCCGCGGCTTCTTGCGCGCCGGAAATGCGAATGTTGTTTTCCGCATGGCAGGCGACGACACAGGCTTCACATCCGGTGCAACGATCGAGATCGATGACCATTTGCCAGCGGTGTGGCCGCGGTTCCGATGTGTGTTCGTGATCTGCGCTCATGAGACGTTCCTCCGGTTTGGCCCGATGCGTGGCACGATTAACGTGACGGTTCCGACCGGGCCGTCACCCCCCGGCCCTATGCGGTTTTTCAATCGAGAGCAAATCGGTCCCGGCGTTGGTCCCGGGATGCTCCAGGAGCACCAGATTGCCGGGAACCGCGAGCGGTTCGAGTCGAATCCTCGTCGCCCCGAGCGCCAGCGCGCCTGATTCCGCATCGAACAGCGGGGCCAGAATCGAGAGGGGATTGGCCCCCCTGTGACTCGCGTAGCGACCGTAGTCGGTATGACCCTGGCCGATCGGCATGGCAATGACGTCGGGCCTGATCCCGGGATAGTGCAGAGCCGGCGCATCGATGGATCCATGCGGCGAATGGACGCGGACCATGTCGCCCTGGCGTATCCCGTATGACCGGGCCGTTGCCGGATTGATTTCCACCCAGCTCCCCCATATCGCGCTGGTCAGCGTATCCGGTAATTCCTGTAGCCACGGGAGATTCGCGCCGCGGCCCTGCCCGAGTGTCTGAGAGGGGTAGGGGTAGAAGTGCAGCGGAAAGTCGCGCACGTCTCCGTCGAACTGCGCGGGCTCGTAGGCCGGCGGGAACAACCCCATTCGTAAGTGCTGCTTGCTGGTGGAACCGGACGGCCACCAGCCTCCCAGCTGAAGATGCTGTTCCCAGCGGGTTGCCGAGCCTGGAGGGGGCGACTCCGGGGACGGCGCGAGTCCATCCCACCGTTTCCTGAGCAGCTCAACAAAGCTGCGTGGGAGTTCGGTATCCGGATGCAAGCGTCGGGTCAGGTCCAGAACCGTCTCTCCCAGAGAGCGGGTATCGTAGAGCGGGGTGACGACCGGCTGAACGAGGCTCGCGCCTCGCCGCGGGGAGGAGCCGTCCTGAACATGGTCTCCCCAGGTTTCCAGCCGGGAATGGTCAGGAAGGATGAGATCGGCCATCGCGCTCGACTCGTCGAGGCACGTACTGAAACTTGCGATGAAGGAGGCGCTGGTAAAGAGTTGGCGGATGGGAATCGCCGCCGGCACCGTAAACAGCGGATTGCAATCATACAGCAGCAGCACCGGTCGCTGATTGCCGGCAGCGGTCGCTCGCGCGAGTTCTCCTATGCGTCGCTCGGAAAGCCACTCCACCTCCGTCCGCTCGCGAAAGGGCGCGTCGGAATACCAGCGGACGCCACCCTGCCGATTGAGGTTACCCGCCAGGATATTGAGACCGTTGATCGCGAGCTGGGCGGCAAAGGCGTCCGTATGTGCGCAGGCCGCTCCGCCGCCTATCGCCAGAGGATGTTCGGCGTCGGCGAACGTCCGGGCCATGTCCTGGATCTGGTCCAGCGGAATGTCCGTCCTCGCCGCCACTTCTCGAAGAGGAAGACTTCCGTAGAATCGTTCGAGCGCCGCCCGCTCTTTCGGGGACAGATCCGCTGTTCCCCCGGTCAACAGCAGTTGCCCGATGCCGAGCGCGAGCAAGCCCTCGGTACCGGGCCTGATCGGAACCCACCGATCGGCATTGGCGCCGGTCAGTGACAGACGCGGCTCGATGTGAACGAAGCGGCCGCGCCGCGTGGGCCGGCCTTGCCGCATATGGCCGAACGCAATCCCGAACGCGACGGGCGATAACCATTGCTCGAGCAGTGGGGCACCGAACGACAAGAGATAGGTAGCCTGTGCGACATCGTACTGAGGAATGCCACGGACGCCGAATGCTCTCTGCCCGGCCGCCATGAGTGAGAGTTCCGAGTCCGGATCGTAGAAGAACAGTTTGCCGCCGACCGAACGCACGAAGGTGGACAGGAGGTCCGCCAGCGTTCCCGACAAGGGGCGGCTGATCATGATCACCTGGCCGTCGGCGCCTCGAAGTTTCTCGGCCAGCTGACTGACCCCCTCATCCCAGGAGGTGGCCGTCCAGTCTCCTTCCGCGCCGGCTGCGTGTCGACGAAGGGGACTGCGGACACGGTCGGGGTTGTACAGGCGTTGCAGCGAGGCCTGGCCCTGCGCGCAGAGTTTGCCCTGATTCAACGGGTGCTCCGGATTGCCCTCGATCTTCTTCGCGCGTCCTTCCATCACCCGCACGATAATTCCACAGCCCGCCTGGCATTCTCCGCAGGTCGAGGCATACCAGTTTGCAATACCGGGTACGATCTCATCGTCGGGCAGGAGGTAGGGGACCAGATGACGAACTTCGGCATCGCAGCCGGGCAGCACCGTGCTGGCGGCAGTCAATCCGAGTGCTTTCATGAAAGTCCGGCGTTTTACATCCATACGCGCTCTGGCTCCCTTCTCAGGGACCGACCATGGAGGTCAGCTTCAGTGATGACAGGTCAGGCAGTCTTGAGAGGCGCCTCGCTGCTGATGGCAGGAGAGACACCACCCCATTTCAAACGTGGCCGCCCGGGGTGTACTGGTCATGTGGTCCACCTGGCCGTGGCATGTCGTGCACTGCAGTCCGTGGGCGAGGTGCCGCTCATGTGTGAAATACACAAAATCAGGCAGTCGCTGCAGCCGGACCCACGAGACCGGTCGTTGTTCGTTCCAGTGATCGAGCAAGGTCTGAATGCCCGGATTGTTGGCGTCGATATTCTGATGGCATCCCATACAGAGCTTCAGGCTCGGGACGCTGGCTGTCGGTGATTGATGTGCGGAGCGATGGCAGAACAGACAATCCAGCTTCAGTTGGCCGGCATGAACTTGATGACTGAAGGGGATGGGCTGCCGATCCTGGGCGGCCGAGTCTGCGCTGCCCTTTGAATAGAGGAGTCCAGCGACCAGTGCGGCTGTGGCGGCCAGTAGGAGAATGCCGAGGCTGTTCCACTTCGAACGATCCATGTACCAGTGTTGCCGATGGCGGTAGAGAGTACGTAGGACGCGCGCTACGCGCACGTCTTACATATCCTGAACTAGATGAGACTCCCACTAGGGAACCCTCCTGCCTAGAGGGGCCCGCCCCGAGGACTACGAGGAGATGGCTAGGGGACCTACTAGCTCCCACACCGAAACAGCATGAGTACAGTGAGGGGCGTCCAGCAGCCTAGGAAGTGCCGCAGCAAGTATCGACAGGCGGACGGAGGAGACTGGTCGTGCGTGGGCGACCGCTTGAAACCCGATTGACGGCATGATCAGATGAAGAGCAGAACAGGCGCCGAACCGCTCAGGACAAGACCGGCGAGGCTGCTCGCAGGCTGGAGCTCAACATTCCGTCATCATTCCGTTATCCGATTATCCTGAACGGGTCTATCGAGCCGCAATCGGCTGCCCGAGTGAGAGAGATCGAGGACATCATGACCGCATGGATCAGAACGACCACCATTGTGGTAGGCATCCTGCTCGTGGCAGGAGTCGCGCCGGTTCGTCCTGCGATGGCAGAATGGTATGTGGCGGGCCAGTTCGGCGCGAACTTTGCGGATCAACTCAGCGATATCCGGGGCACCGGCGGACTCAGCGGATTCAGGGCGCCGGATTTCGACATGCAGAATTCATTCGCGTATGGGGGAAAGCTGGGTTTGTTTCCAGGCAACGGCTGGTTCGGCCTGGAGCTCGACGTGTTCAATAGCACTCCTCACATCAAAAACCTCGACAATGTGCCCGGTATTCACATGCGGGTGACGAACGTGGGGGTCAATCTGCTGGCGCGGTACCCGGGTGTGACCTTCCAGCCCTATGCGGGAATCGGCGCCGGTGCGGCCATCGCGCGGATCGGTGATTCGGCCACCACCCGTGCCAATACCGACGTGTCATCCGCCCTGAACTTACTCATCGGCATCAGGGCCTTCGTCACGCCCTATGTCGCGGTTTTCACCGAATACAAATTCAGTCAATCGACGTTTGAGTTCGACAAGGCGTTCGGCCCGACGAGCGGATTCAATGGAAATTACGATGCGCAAATTCTGGTCACGGGTTTCTCCTATCACTTTTGAACAACGGGCATGGCCGCAAGACCTGGTCGCCGCGGTCCTGCTTCCCCTGTTCCTGTTGTGTGGCGCCTGCGCGCAAAGCGCGCATCAATCCGGCCGTGATTTGCTCGATCGTGTGCTACCGGACCGGGTGCAGCAGCAGGTCGATGAGTCCATCTCGTTCGCGGAGCTGAAGGCCGATCCCGCAGCCTACCAGGGCAAGACCATCATGGTGAGCGGCATCGTGCTGAAGAGTAAACGGGTGAAGGATCGAACGGAGATCGAAGTGTTGCAGATCCCGACCGGGTCCGGCGCCGTGCCGACCAAAGATCGAGCGAGGTCTCAGGGACGGTTTCTTGCGGTGAAGAGCGGGGAGTTCCTCGATCCGGCCGTGGTGGACGCGGGGACCCCGGTGACGGTGGTCGGTGAGGTGAGTCCAGCCGTGACCCGGGCCATGGACGAGGGCGAATACACCTATCCCGTTCTCGAAGTGAAACATCTGGTGGATTGGGATGAGGTCAATCCACAGATGCGCGCGGCGCCTTACGCCTATCCCTACGGTCGATCCATGTACGCCTACCCCTATTCCTATTGGGGGCCGTACGGCGGATGGGGCGGCTGGTATGGCGGCTCTCCGGGCTACGGGTATGGATACCCCTTTTATGGGCCGTTCTACGGCATCGGGGGCGGGGGCGGTTCATCCGCTCCCAGCGGGCCGCCTCCGTCCTCCGCCCCGCCGCAGTTCAAAAAGTGATCTGACGCACCCGCATCTCCTCGTGGAGCAGGCCAGCTATGGGGCTCCGGCAATATTGGAACAAGCGCAATTTCAAAGAAACGCCTGAACCCCGGGGCAAATCTGTGCCGGCGACGGGGCGGTTGCGGTTCGTCGTGCAGAAACACGCCGCCAGCCGTCTCCATTACGATTTTCGCCTGGAGTTGGAAGGCACGTTGAAGAGTTGGGCCGTCCCCAAGGGACCCAGTCTGGATCCGAAACAGAAACGGCTCGCGGTCCATGTCGAGGACCATCCGATCGATTATGCCGCTTTCGAAGGCATCATTCCCGCCGAACAGTATGGCGGGGGCACTGTCCTGCTCTGGGATCAAGGACATTGGGAGGCGATCGGGGATCCCCTGTCGAGTTATCGCCGGGGTCGACTCAAGTTTTCCCTTTATGGAGAAAAGCTGCGGGGCATCTGGAATCTCGTTCGTATGGGCAGACGGGAAGAGGCGGGCAAAGAGAACTGGCTTTTGATCAAGGAAAAGGATGACGAAGCCAGACAGGGTAAGAAAGGCGATGTCACAGACCTCCATACGGGGAGCGTGGCCAGCGGCAGGACGATCGAACAGATTGCCAGCGGGAACCCTGCGGTCTGGCACTCGAACCGAGCGCCTGCCACGAAGGCCCGGGCGGTCTCGAAACGGCGGGCTGTCACCGGTGCTCCGGCTCCCGGAGCGCGCAAGGCGCGACAGGAAGCGCGGATCACCCCGCAACTGGCGACCCTGGTGGATGACTCTCCGGAGGGAGAGGGGTGGGTGCATGAACTCAAATATGACGGCTATCGAATCCTCTGCCGGATCAAGGACGGCTCCGCTGCCCTATTCACCAGAAATGGCAATGACTGGACCGGCAAGCTCCCCCATATCGCCGCGGCCGCGGCCCGCCTGCCCCTCAAGACCGCCTGGCTCGACGGCGAAGTGGTGGCCCTGCTGCCGGACGGGCGCGTCAGTTTTCAAACGTTGCAGAACGCCTTTGAAACGCATTCGGACAGCCATCTGGTCTATTTTGTTTTCGATCTGCTGTATCTCGACGGCTACGATCTGCGG
Organism: uncultured Nitrospiraceae bacterium; assembly: GCA_963846575.1. Lineage (GTDB taxonomy): Bacteria > Nitrospirota > Nitrospiria > Nitrospirales > Nitrospiraceae > Nitrospira_A. The sequence continues at coordinate 1,498,360 of CAWJWJ010000002.1, forward strand.
TCCGTACCGCTGATCGATCGGAAACGTTTGCTGGCCCCCCTCGTCGAGGACCGTTCGGGCTCCTCCGTGATTCAATATAGCGATCACATCACGGGGCAAGGGGATGTCGCCTTTGCCGAGGCCTGCCGCAGCGGCATGGAAGGCTTGATCGCAAAGCGCGTCGATGCGTCCTATGGAGCGGGAAGAAATCGGAACTGGGTCAAGGTGAAGTGTGGACACCGGCAGGAATTCGTGATCGGCGGATTTACCGATCCCGCGGGATCACGAACCGCCTTCGGGGCGTTGCTCCTCGGGGTGTACGACCACCAAGGCCGGCTTCAATTTGCCGGCCGGACCGGAACGGGGTTTTCCGATCGGTCGCTCAAGGAATTACACGCCCGCCTCAAGAAACTCGAGCAGGCCACTTGTCCGTTTGTGAATCCGCCCAAGGGCAGCGGCCGCCGGGGCGTGCACTGGGTCAGCCCGGTGCTGGTCGCTGAGGTCGCCTTTGCCGAGTGGACGAACGAAGGTCAACTGAGACAGGCTTCATTTCAAGGCCTGCGTGAAGATAAACAAGCCCGGTCAGTGCTTCGTGAGCGACCGGACGTCAAGAATTCCAGTGGGGGATCCCGTAAGGACGCTGCTGCGGGACGCGGCGGCCGAAAGGTCAAGAGCCACGTGGCGACCGGCTCGAGCCCTCGGTCGTCAAACAACGACACGCTGGTCGGAGGCGTGAGACTGACCCATCCGGACCGCCTGCTGTTCCCGGAACAGGGCGTCACCAAATTAGCGTTGGCCCAGTATTACGAGAGCGTCAGCGACTGGATCCTGCCGCACGTCGAGGACCGGCCGCTGACTCTGGTCCGTTGTCCGGACGGATACAAGAAGGAATGTTTCTATCAAAAACACGCGAGTGATCACATCCCCGAAGAAGTCGGACGGGTCGAGATACCAGAAGAAAAGGGGAGTTCCTGTTATATGGTCGCAGACTCGCTCGAAGCATTGGTGGGATTGGTACAGATGGGGGTTTTGGAACTGCATACCTGGGGGGCGAAGCGGGATAAGCTCGAGCGGCCGGATCGCATGATCCTGGATCTGGATCCGGATCCCGCGGTCGAGTGGGCGGACGTGCTCGAAGGCGCCCAGCTGCTGCGTACGCTGCTCGACGAATTGAACCTCGCGTCTTTCGTCAAGACCACCGGCGGGAAAGGCCTTCATGTCGTGGTGCCCTTGCAGCGTGTCCACAGCTGGGACGAGGTGAAGACGTTTTCCAAGGCCCTGGCGGACCATCTCGTCCGGCAGATTCCTGACCGTTTCCTGGCGACCATGTCCAAACAGAAGCGAAGGGGAAAGATCTACGTAGATTACTTGCGTAACGCCCGAGGCGCCACGGCCGTCGCCGCCTATTCCACGCGGGCCAGGCCGGGCGCACCGGTGTCGGTGCCGTTGGCCTGGGATGAACTATCGGTCGACATACGCTCCGATCATTTCACACTTTCCAATGTGCAGGATCGGCTCCGTCGGCTGCGCAAGGATCCCTGGCAGGACTACTCGCGGACCAGGCAGAGAATCACGCGCACGATGATGACGAGCCTCACCTGATTTTCGAAACAGCACCAGGGTGCTTTGATTTGTGACCTGGGGGGACTGCTAGTAGAGCGGACATTACGGTTTTGATATCAGTGAGCATGACATTCGGTCGCACTCACTGAACCATTCGAAAGGAGAGCCGTATGAACGCCACGACGATGACCATCCCCACTGTGACGAGGAACCGGCATGACGCCAGGTCTGGCGCATGTGATTCCCCCAGCTGTACTCGATGCGGTGGATTACTGGTCGACGAGCGCTGCATGGACATCGGTGAAAGCCTGGGTGGGTACTGGTTCATGGCCATGCGCTGCGTGCAATGTGGCGATATCGTCGACGAAGTGATTTTACGGAATCGGTATGCGCAGCTCCCGACGAATCAAGAGATCGTGCGCGCGGCGTGACGAGCGCAGCCCGGGTACGCCGCTCACTGCGACGAGGAGGGGGTATGGCACAGTTCATGGTCCCACTCATGCGATCCGGAGCCTTATGGTCCTGCAGTCGAACCGCCCGCCTCGATCAGCGGCGGGGATTCTGGACACGGGTGCTGCGATGGTTTTCGGGCGATCCCGAGCACCCGCCGATCTCGCTTGTTTTTCGTAGTTCCGCGCTCAGGCGGGGAACGCGACGGTACTGAAGAGGGCATTTTCGGCTTGCCGGGAGTCCAGCCGCGTCTGCTGGACGACGATCGGGATATTCGATTCGACGACGCAGGCGTAATCGGTATCGAGGGGGACGGGAGCCGGGTCCGCCAGATCATTGATACGCAGATGTTTGGTCCGCCGTGCGGCAACGGTTACCCGATAGGGTCCGACAGGCTCGCGGTCAGAAAAATACACGGTGATGCGGACCTCCGCCTCCCGGTCTGCTGTATTCAGCAGGCAGAGAGTCTCGTGGCTCAGCATTTGCGGAGACGGCCCATGGCTCCCCGCCGGGATGTATCCTTCTGCCAATGCCCATCTCGTCCGTCCGATTGCTTCCATGGCGACATGCTCCTCTTCTCTGGTTGTGATGCCCTACGCCCTGCTTAGACCACCTCCCTGATTTTATTTTCGACAAAGGTTTTGACGAGCGCCCAGGGATCCTCGGTCCCCCGCGCCAGCGCCCTCGCGAACTGCCAAGCCTGGTCGGTCGTGATTTTGCCGGGCAGCGGCGCTTCGAAAGGATCGATCACGGCTTGCACCACGACCGGGCCGGGCAGCGAGAAGGCCTGTTGCAGGACTCCGCGGACCTGACGAGGATCCTCCACCGTCAATCCCGTCACGCCGCAGGCCTGCGCAACGCCGGCGAAATCGATGGGCTGCAGTTCCACTCCGTACTGAGGATTGCCTTCGAAAGCCAGCTGTTCCCATTTGATCATGCCGAGGAGGTTGTTTTTCATCACGATGATTTTAACGGGCAGGGCATATTTCACCAAGGTGGCCAGTTCTCCCATCAACATGGTGAACCCGCCGTCCCCCGCGATACAGACAATCTGCCGGCCGGGGTACGCCACGGCGGCGCCTATACTGTAGGGCAGACCGTTGCCCATTGAAGCCAGCGTTCCGGAGGCGGAAAACTCCATCGTGCCTTTCATTCGGATATGACGAGCCGCCCAGGTGGTGAGGGTGCCGGTGTCGCAGCAGATAATGGCGTCATCGGCGAGGAATTCATTCATGGCATGTACCACGACCTGGGGCTTGAGGGGCGAGTCCATTCTGGTGCCGCGTTCTTCCATGAGTTGGTTCCAGCGCCCCATGTTGTGCTGTGCGGATTCCAGAAAACGACGGTCGGTCTTTTTCTCCAGCAGAGGCAGCAGGGCACGGAGCACATCCCAGCATTGCCCGACGAGTCCCACTTCCACCGGGTAGCGCAATCCGATTCGAGCGGCATCGAGATCGATCTGGACGGCCCTGGCCTGGCCCGGTTTCGGATAGAATTCCAGATAAGGAAAACTGCTGCCGGCAATGATGAGCGTGTCGCAGTCTTCCAGCACGTCCTGGGAGGGAGCGGTGCCTAACAAACCGATGCCCCCTGTGGTGAGGGGATGATCGTCGGGTACCAGGCCTTTGCCCAGTAACGGCTTGATGATGGGGGCCCCTAGGAGGTCCGCCAGCTCAATGATTTCTGATTTAGCCGCCAAACACCCGCGCCCCGCGAGGATCGCGATCTTCGATCCTGCCTGGATGACACGCGCGGCCTTCTGAAGCAGCGTCGGGGACGGGAGGGGAAGCGGGTCGGTATAGAGGTCTCCGCTGTGCAAGGGAATATTGGCTTTGGAACGTTTGTTGTCCGCACTCCAGTCCTGGATGTCTTTGGGAATGGTCAGGTGCGCCACTGTGCGATGGGAAATCGCCGCTTTGATGGCCGCATCGACCACGTTATTCACATGCCCGGGCCCCATCACCCGCTCGGTGTAGGCGGCCACGTCGCCGAAGAGTGTATTCAAATCGACGTCCTGTTGGTAATGGGTCCCGATCAAATCGTGGAAGGTGTGCCCGGTGATCGCCAACACCGGTTGCCCGTCGCTTTTGGCATCGTATAAGCCGTTCAGGAGGTGAATACCGCCGGGCCCGGAGGTGGCCAGGCAGACGCCCAATCGCCTGGTGAACTTGGCATAGCCGCAGGCGGCGAAGGCGGCCGATTCTTCGTGCCTTACCAGAACGAGCCTGATTTTATCCTGTCGCGTTCGCAGAGCCTCATAGATCCCGTTGATGCCGTCTCCCGGCAGACTGAACACGGTATCCACGCCCCAGTCGATCAACCGCTCAATCAAAATATCTGCGACGGTGTGCGCCATCATGCTCCTTTTGCGATCACATGGAGGTCAGGGTGCGGTGGTACTGCGCGTCAGCCGTGGAAGCACCAGTTCCTGGGCGAGGATTTTCAAACAGGCGGCGACGGGGATTGCGAGCAGCAGTCCGTAAAATCCGCCGATCGCGCCGCCGATGAAGATCACGATCAATACGGTCACAGCGCTCAGGTCCATGGACTGGCTCTGGACCCAGGGCGTCAGCATCCAACTCTCGATGAATTGCACGACGAGATAGGCCAGCGAAGGCCACACCACCACCGTCATGAGATCAAAACTGCCGCTACCCGAGAGGATGTCGAGATATTTCAGGAGTATGGCCAGCGGCCACCCGAGGAGCGACGCATAGGGGATGATGGTGAGGATTCCGGTGAACAACCCCAGAATAAACCAGTAGCGTATTCCTGTGAGCGCCCATGCAAGCGAATAGAGAATGGCCGAGCCGAGGGCGATCGCGACGCGCCCGCGGAAGAAGCCGCTCACCGCTTCGTCCATCCGTCGCGCGATACGGCGGACCTGCGGTCGATATTGGACGGGGATGTAGCGCTTGAGCTCGGTGAGTGCGCTGTCGAATTGCCATGCGAAGAAGAAAAAATAGATCGGGACCAAGGTGAATGCCAGGACCACGGCGGTCGTGGTGCCGATGACCGCGCCCAGCATACCGAACGCCTGTCCCGTCCCTGAGAAGAGCGGTCTCAGGATGGAAAGGGGATCTTCCTTGAGGGAGGTCGCAATCGTCGACAGCGGCTCGGAGAAATCACCGAGACTGATGTGATACTGCTGCGCGATGCTCTCGATGTACCGCGGCACACGCTCGGCAAGCGACTGGACCTGCTCCGCGAGGAGCGGCCCCAACCACGTCACCAGTCCGCCGAAGGTGAGGACGGAGAGGAGGAGCAGGAGGGAAATCGACAGGGGACGGGGAACGTTCCACTGCTTCTCCGCCTTGGTGATCAAAGGATTGCATAAATAGGCGAGGAGAAGTGCGGTCAGGACGGGGGTAAACACCCCGCGCAGATAGTATCCAAACCAGAGCAGGCCCAGGATGCCGGTCACCCATAACACATCCCGGACCGGCGTGATTTCCCACAGGTGGCGGTCTTGGGCCGGTCGCGGTTCTGCCGCCGCCGTCACACGAACCGCCACATCGCGCAGCATCGGACTTTGCTCCTCCGCCAGCGCCTCTGGATATTCTGATTTCATCCGCCTGTGATCCCTTTCCCGGTTAGGAGCCTGCGTGAAGCGGCTCAGCTCGCGTCTGTCGCGTCCGCGCACGGCGTAAGGCCGAAGCCGCATGCTCGATCAGGGCATTCATCTCTCCCCCGAGCAGGATCACGACGCCTGTCAAGTAGAGCCACAGCATAAGTACAATGACTCCTGCAATGGACCCGTACGCGGCATTATAAGTTCCAAAATGGTCCACATACACCTTGAAGCCCAGGGAGACTCCCACCCATAACGAGACCGCGAACACGGACCCGGGAGTCACCCACCGCCAATCATGCTCGATATTAGGACAAACAAAATAGATGATCGCCAATGCCAGGAGCATGAGTAGCACGGCCACCGGCCATTGCAAGACGTTCCAGGTGATGAGAAATAACCAGCTGAGCCCCACCAGACTCGTGATCCATTCACCGATGCGGGCGCCATACAGGATCAAGGTCATGGACACGATGATAAAGAGGGCAAGCCCGATTGTCAGGAGCGTGGCAATGACGCGAACTTTCCAGTAAGGCCTGGTCTCTTCCGCGCCGTACACGATGTTTAAGGTCTCCATAATCGCCGTCACGCCGGTCGAGGAAGCCCACAAGGCGCCGAGTAGACCGAGCGAGAGGACGTCCCCGCCGCTGCCTTCCACCACGTTATCCAGATACCTCTGGAGGAGCGAGAGGGCGTCTGAGGGTAGGACGGTGCGAAGGTACGCGAGGAGTTCGGGCATGACCCGCTCGAGAGGGAACAGGCCGAGGACAGCAGTCAGAAACAGGAGTGCCGGAAACAACGCGAGCAGGAAATAAAAGGCCAACTGGGCGGCGCGGCCGAGAATGTCATTCTTCTGGCTGTCCTGCCAGAGACGCTGTCCTAAATCCTTCCAACCGAGGCCGCCGAGCTTCCATGGGTTGGAACGCGGAGACGGACTGGTCAATGAAGCGGGCACGAAATCCCTCTCAGGAAAGCAAGAACCGCTGCGCATCGCAGGACGGCCGGAGCCATGGGTTCCCGGCCGTCCTGGAGGCTGAGGGCCGGCATAACGTTAGCTTTCAGAATATTCCTGCGAGCCTGTGGCTGTGACGGGCCTCGTCGCGGATTGTGCAGGTGGATTGGATGCGCGATTGCGTAGGTTCTCTCCTTCTGGTCGTGAGGCCGAGGTAGCAGGACGCCGGGTTGTCGACCCCTGGCCGGTTTCGAACTGAGACGAGAGATTGACCCCGAAGGAACGCGCGATCTCCGGCATCATTTTGCGCGCTAATTCCAACATCAGGGAACGCCCGAACTGCATGAGTACCGCCTTCGTCTCCTCGGCCTCCTGAGTGAACTCCTGCGACATGCCGTCCCACAGATTCGATCGATGTGAGGCTGACTGCCGCGTGCGGGGACGAGGCCCGGTCGGATAGTAGTCGTAAATGCCTTCCTTCCGCTCGGTCGTCGCACCGGGTTGTCGAGCCGATTCCGGCATGACCCGCGAGGCATGGGCGCCGGGCGGATAGTAGGGGTAGACGCCGCTACGTCGGCTTCGGGATTCCATCATGCCGATCGCGAAGCCCACGCCTATCGCCCCGCCGAGCATGAGCCAGGGGAATTCGTCAACCTTGTGAATCGGATTGAGGGCCGCTTTGGTTTTGTCGACCATCTGATTGACGCTGTGCGACGTCTCATCGAGCATCTGCGAAAATTTCATGGTCGCTCCCTCCGCCGTATCCTTAATGCGTTGTTCCAGCAGCTCGAGCTTTTCGGCTATGGCTACTCGCGTGTGGACAATGTCTTTCAAGTCCTGGTCGATAGTAGTTGTTCTTTGATCCATCGTGCATCTTCCTTTATAGAGTGGACGGTACGGAAGGGCCAGAGGCGCAGGCTCGAGCCCACCCTTGCCAGGTTATACACAACAAGGCCGCTGAGTGCGGCGGCCATCAATGCCACCAACCCGTAACAACCCCAGAGGGGAAGGCCGGTATAGGTATGGAGGAGGTGAACCATCATGACGAGAAGAAAGGTGACCGTGACCAGGCCAAGCACCAGACCGACCGCGGCATACAACAGGCCCGAGACGACCTTGCGCAGCTCCAGCTGCATCTCATGCTGAGCCAGTCGAATTTCCTGGTTGAACAGTTGGCGAAGGTCGGCGACGAGGCCGCTCGCCAGCGCCGCAATGGAAATCGGATGAGGGTTCTCCATAGGGATTCCTTTCCGCTAGGTTCAGTCGGTGCGCAGTCGTGAGAGTAAATATCCGCAGCCCACACCTACCATGAGGGCCTGCAGGGGATACCGTCTGATCAGCAGTTCGAGATCCTCCACGATGCCGGACATGCCTTCTTGCTGTAAATAATCGGCGGTGCGCCGAACCCCCTGCGATACCGCCTCCGCCGCTTCGCCGAACGTGCCGCTGCCAGAGAACTGCTCGCTTGCGGAATCAAGCACCTCTTCGGCCCGCCCGGTGAGTTTCTGAGCCGAATGGGCCGTATCACTCGCGACGTTCTTGATGGCCGATCCGATGGCTTCTTCCAAGCTTAACTTTTCGCGTTCCATAATCCGGTTCCTCCATGAAAACAACGATCGGTGCTTCTCAAGGCACGCTCGCCTGAGGTGATAATTCACTCCGTGGTATTCACTTCGTGATGATGCACTTCTTCAAGTCAGACTAGCGCGCCGGAGCAGACCGATGAACTGGGCAAAGCCCTAGACGTCGAGATAGGGCGGACCGGCCGGTGTTCGCGACGGAGCTCATGTGGCCGAGGCCTGTGGACTCGATGATGCCTGCTGCCCTGGGGGGCCCGCGTCGACGAAAGGAAACATGTCGCGTTCCTCCGCCACGAAATGCAGGCGGACGGTTTGCATCATGTCTTCGAAAAACTCATCCAGGGCTTGATCGTCGTCGGTTTCCGACTGTTCCACCTCGCTCATCATCGCCTTGATTTCTTCATGCTCCAGCAAGGCCTCCTCCACAAGTCGACGGCCCTGTTCGCTCCCATTCCCGATGTCCGCATACAGCAGTTCCTCTTCCTTTTGAAGATGTAACGCCAGAGCATGGAAAATTTGATTCACGATGGCGTGACGGGAATCGGCGGCGGCGTTCAAATAGAGCTGGTATAAGGCCATGATGTGGCGATGTTCCTCTCGCACCGTTTTCCAGATATCGCGGGTCTCAAGAGAACTGCCGGTGTCTCGTTCAGAATTCATAATCTGCCTCCCTCGAGGGTCGATGGTGGCCCGTCTTTGCTGATTGTGTAGAAACACTAGCAGCCATTCTGAATCGTGCGAACTGGGCAAGACCCTAAATTATACTGGCGGCAGCAGGGGAGAGCGGCCTAGATGCGATCCGTCATGGTGAGAAGCAGGATCACCAATAAGACGGCTCCCATCAGGCTGCTGGGATAGAATCCCCAATGACGGCTATAGGACCAGGCGGGAAGGGCACCGATGACCAGCAGACTCACGAGGATCGGGAGGAGGTTGTTCATCTGGGTCCCTCCATAGGGGAAGTCGAGAGGGGGAGTCGAGACATGCCGTTGACGGCACGCCTCGACTGGGCCCGCTTATCGGACGTCCTGCTTCAACAATGCCCGGGAATTCGTGTCCTCCACTGCAATCCGACCGTTCGCGCTCGCAGTGCCTTGAAGCAGAATGGTGGCCACTAAGGCCTGGGGAGTGGAGAGTGCCTGGTCCGGCTGTTCGCTGGTCACTAGAATGTCCATGGTGATGTTCCCGGAGGTATGGTTGCCGGTCATGGCTTGTTTCATGCGCTCGAGCTGTAAGGAAAAGTCAGAGACGGCCGCCTTCCGAAGTCGCTCCTGTAACTCCCGGTCTACGGTTTTCCAATATCCCATGCGAATGGAGTCAATGGCGGTTTTCGACTCGTTCGCCATCTGGAGATCGGGAACCGTCAGAGCCTTACCCCCGTCCTCCAGGTGAGGGGTACCCCAATAGTAAATCTTTCCGCGGAGATCACCGCTTGTTTCGACCGTGAGGAGCACGCGACCGTTCGCATCTGAGGCCGTGACCTGTTCAATGACTGCTGTTTCCGAGCCTGCGGGATCCAAAGCAAGCGACTGATGAAATAACTTGCTCTGCAACTGGTGGCTGAGATTGGCGTAGGTGACCGGGATACGTGCCAGCACTTTAAACGGCTTGGCCTCCCCCGAAATGGTGCCCGCATTGATGAGCGCCGTGGTCGGAGACGCGTCATGGCAGGTCGGCTCAAAGGTAACAGTCGGCATTTGCCTGGCCACCGCGCTGATAATCGTATTCTGCGTGGTCCCTTTTTGCGGACCCAAGGTCAGTTCCCTCGGGTTTCCATATAAACATGTCCGTGTATTGAGGGAGGCCACGGGGACGGAGACGGGCCCCTCCAGATCATCCCAAAGGCGCTGGAATTGTAAGCCGAATGTGTCCGGCCGGACAGCGGACGCCAGCGCGGCTTTTGCTTCGGATAGAGAGAATAACTCGGCAAGTTGATCCTTGACGGGGACGTTGAACATGTTGCAACGCGAGTCGCTTTCAGGCTTGAGCCCCGTGTTGACCCCAGAGGGCTCGAAACTGAAGGCGACCGAGTCATGATTCTGTAGTAGCACCAGTTTCCCCGTTGCATCCAGGGTCGTATAGACGGGATCGAGCCGGCAAGCGCTGGATCCGCCCCTGGCTTCGATCTGACCCTGATATTCGGCATGGATGGCCACGAGACCGTCCTGAATCCGCACTTCGGGCTGGCCGCTACGGACAAACGTCCATCGAAAATCCTGCGCCAGAGGATGTCCTGCCTCGGTAAACCGCTCAGGTATGGCGTCGCGGATGGCCGTTTGCACCGGCGTGAGGTCTGTTTTAATCTGCAGCGGCACCTGAGAGACCGGCGCTTTGGGCTGTTCTTTTTTCATGTCCTCAAACGAGGGGACGCGGCTGGTAATCGGTGGTGGTACCGGCTTCGTCGAAGCCTGTGGAATCGTATGGCTGCAGGCCCCGACAGCCATCAGGACGGACAGCAATGCCGGAACGGTAGCGCGTGAACGGTATTTCATCGAAGCCTCCCTGACATCATCGACCGCAGCTCGACCCCCTGCGGCGCACGTGACGTCACGACCAGGGTCCGTACCGGCCGATCCGCCGCGACGAAACGCGACGGATCGGTTGGCGCCGAGCGACTAGGGTTGAATTTGTAAATTATTATTGACGGTTCTGACGCCCTTCACCTCACGAGCCAGATCCGCAACCCGGATTTTTTGGTCCGCTGATTTAACGACCCCGTTCAACGTCACCACGCCGCGCTCCGTATCCACGTCGATCCGCGAAAAGTTGGACAGGCGATCGGAGGAGAGTTTGGACTGTACGGAGGCCGTGATCGTGGCATCATCGATCGTCTGTCCGGCCGTCTTCCCGGTGGTAGACTGGCACCCGAAGATGGACAGAGAGGCAATGGCAAGCACGATGCAGGCAAAACGACTCATCATGATAATTCTCCTGGTCTATGTGTGGTTGAACTCAATGGCAACTTCGTCAGACCAGCGTTATCGGGATGTGGCTTCCGAAGCGACCTTCTCCGCAGTCTCCGCGCCTTTGTCGACAAATTCGCGGGCGCTCCGCCCGGCATTCCGGATGGCCTGCTTGCCGCCTTCCACATATTCCTGGCCACGTTCCACGACATTGTCCCATGCAGCCCGGCCCTGTTCGGCCGCATCGTCGAGTTCGTCTTTGGCACGGGAGGCATAATCCCTCAGCGAGGACCGAAGCTCAGATCCTGATTGTGGCGCCAACAACAATGCGATGCCGGCGCCGATAAACGCACCAGCCATAAAGGCCGACCAGTTGGATGATTCTTCTGTATACATTGCTCAACCTCCTTCGTTCTACGTATCGAAACCGTTGATAGATGTAATTGACGATGCACTGTCGTCCCTGTCCGCTGTGCTGTTTCTCAGTCTAACAAGCCGACGGAAATCGCTAACTAGGCAAGGCCCTAGTTGAGGGAGTTTCCAGCCCATGCAGCGGTGGGCGAAGCTACTCGGCCCGGGATCCCGCGGGTCGGTCCGGAAATATTCCCGGACCCCGCAGAGTTGATGAAGGGAATAACTACGTAGGTCTCAGATGATCTGATCCGCAGCCGGTATCGCGCGTCCAACTTGGTTCCGGCGCAGGCCGGCGTGGACGCGCGGTCGGGACCGGCGCACCGGGCCGGAATGAGACAGAGGCGGGCGATGGCACGATCTTTGAGTTGATCCGTAGGGTGAAGTATGGGAGGATTGCCCCGTGGCAACCGACAGGCCGGGACGCCGGGAGTGGGCCGATGACCTGGTCTCAGCGGAGTCGGGGGAGCGGTCGCACAATGGCTCCGGGAGACCGGCGGAGTTTATGCAAGCTGATTGAATGTATTCAGCGGAGGGAGAGGAGCCGATGCCGACAACGACACAATTTGTAGTCAGTGGACAAAGTAAGCCCGGGGTGCTGGCCGAGGTCGCCGCAGTGCTGGGGGCCGCAGGGGTCAATATCAAGGCATTCTCCGCGCCAGAGGTGACCGGGCCGGGAAAGCTCCGTCTGATCGTGGCCGACGTGGATGCCGCTCGGATCGCGTTGAGAAAATCCAAGATCAAGTTTCGCGAAGAGACGGCGCTGATCCTGAGTCTGGAGAATAAGCCAGGGGCCTTGAAGCAGGTCGCCGATTCGCTGACCAGAGCCCGCATCAACGTGAAGTGCGGCTATTGTACCCCCTCGCGAGAAGGGAAACGCGCCATTGTGGTGCTGACCGTGTCGAACACGACCAAGGCGCTAGGCGTGCTGCGCACCCAATCACTGGACGAATTTTAACCCGCTCAGGATGGGGGAGAAGAGCACAGGTCTCATCCGTTCTCTTCTCCTCCTGCTCCTACTCTCCCTTCCCTTCTCGTTCAGTGGCTGCTCCGGCTGGAGCCCGGCGCGTCCGACCTATCCATCCGGTAATCCGGTTGGATTCGTCGAACGGGGAACCGCTTCATGGTACGGGCCGGGATTCCACGGAAATCGCACGGCGAATGGTGAAGTGTATGATATGCATCAACTGACGGCGGCGCATCGAACCCTGCCGCTCGGCTCCGTGATTGACGTACGGTCCCTGACCAATGGCCGGCAGGTGACGGTGCGAATCAACGATCGCGGCCCTTTCGCCCGCGGCAGAATCCTGGACTTGTCCTTCGCGGGTGCCCAAGCGATCGGCATGGTCGGGCGCGGGACCGACGACATTGAATTGCGGGTCATCCGGTATCAGGGCAGACCCGAAGGAACGGGGGTCTTTCGTGTACAGGTAGCATCGTTTGCCGACCCGGCGAACGCGGAGTTCTTAGTCGACCGACTCAAGGTGCGTTATCCCGGATCAAAGGCCGTGGGGATCGATTTGCCGGAAGGCCGGCGGTATCGGGTGTATACCGGGCAGTTCCAAGGTGAACGTGTGGCCGAGGAGGCCGCGTCATACCTGAAAAAGGTTTTGAATACCGATCCCATGATCGTTCGTGACGACGGCTGAGCTTCGCATCACGTGGTATTTGAGGTTGCGGGAGGGGCGAATCCAGCCGACGTGACTGATAGTACGACCAGTCCCCTTCGGCCTGTAATGATGCTAACCCTTGATGCGTCTCTCCGCCTGTGCTAATTGTATATCTGATGGATGATAGTGACCCGAGAGGACCGTATCCGGTTTCCTTCTCACCCCGCAGGGCAACCCTTGCAGTTCGGACCACGGGCTCCGACCTGATCCAAGTATCCAGCATACAGAGCCACAGCTTCGTCCGGTCCTTTTACCCTCGATAGGTCTTATGGACATCGTCGTACTGATTCTTCTTATTCTGTTGTCTGCAGTGATTTCTGTAGTCGAAGTCGGTTTCTATTCGGTCAATGATACAAAGCTCCGGGCCTTGGCCGACCAAGGCAGCAAACGAGCGGACATGGCCCTGCATCTCAGGACCGATCCGCAGCGACTCCTGCTGACCATCCTGGTCGGAGATCGCCTGATCGACACGGCTACCGCGTCGCTCGCCACCATCATCGCGCTGAACCGATTCGGGGGGCAGGGGCTGGAAGGAGTCCTCGGGGAAGCATTCGCCGTGCTGGTGGGAATTCTGACCTTCGTCCTGCTGGTGTTTGCCGACCTCGTCCCCAAGACCCTGGCTGCCAAATACTCCATCCCGGTGGTCCTGAACATGGCGTACCCGGCCTACGCGGCACAGCAGACGCTCAAGCCGATCATGTTCTTCGTCGTGCCTCTCATCTATAAATTGACGGGCGGGAAGGGGCTCAATGTGCCCTTCGTCACGGAAGAAGAGCTCAAGATCATGCTGGATCAGAGCAGTAAAAGCGGGGCCATTGAAGCGCAGGAAGTGAAGATGATCAAGAACGTCTTCCAGCTCAAGGACATCACGGCGGAAGACTGCATGACCCCGCGTATCTACATGTTTTCGCTCGACTGCAATCAGCACCTGCGCGAAGCGAAAGAACTGTTGTTTAAATCAAAATACTCCCGCATTCCGCTCTACGAAGGCACGCTGGATAACATCGTCGGAATTCTGTACAAGACCAAGGCGTTGACCGCTCTGGCCCAGGGACACACGGAGATGAAGCTCCGCGACATCGCCCATCCGGCGCTGTTCATTCCTCACACAAAATCGGCCGACGATCTCATGAAGCAATTCCAGTTGGACAAACGCCATATGGCCATCGTGGTGAACGAATTCGGCGGTGTGATGGGATTGGTCACGCTTGAAGACTTGTTGGAAGAGGTGGTCGGAGAGATCGTGGATGAGACTGATATCACGGAAGAACTAATCAAACGCATCAACAAGAACCAAATTCTGGTGCACGGACGTACCGAGGTCCGGAAGGTCAACGATTTCCTGAAAGTCGACCTGGGCGACGATGCCGTCACGATCAGTGGCCTGGTCCAGCATGAGTTGGGCAGGATTCCGAAGGTCGGAGAAGAAGTGCATATTGCCAACTGCCGCCTGGTCATCCATGAGGCGGATCCGCGCGTCATCAAGAGCGTGAACATCTTCAAGGAAGAGAAACATCCCACCTCGCACGACCCGATGGTCGAAGACCACGTGCCCGTCAGTCAGGCTTCGTTAGAGCGGTAAACTCCTCCTCTGACAATACCCGCACACCCAGCTTCCTGGCCTGGTCGAGCTTGGATCCGGGCTCTGCTCCGGCCACCACGTAGGATGTTTTTTTACTGACGCTCGATGACACTCTTCCGCCCTGCTGCTCGACCAGCTGTTTCGCCTCGTCCCGGCCGAGAGTCGCCAGACTGCCGGTAAAGACAAATGTCTGATCGGCCAGAGCCTGGCTTCCGGCCCTGGCCCACGCAGCGGGAGCTGCGATCGAGAGTCCCCGTTCGACGAGCCCTGCGATCACCTGCCGGTTTCGATCTTCGCCCATGAACGAGGCGAGGCTTGCCGCGATCTCCGGTCCGATCTCGTGGACCTGAAGAAATTCTTTCTCTGTCGCCCCCAGTATGGCCGGAAGGGTGCCAAACTGTTTGGCCAGTACTCGGGCGATGTGCTGTCCGACCTGTCGGATTCCAAGGCCCATGAGAAGCCGATCGAGCGTGACCGATTTACTCCGTTCAATGGATTGGAGCAGCAGCGTCGCGGATCGGTCGGCGAAGCCTTCCAAGGTCAGCAACTGTTCTTTCGTGATGGTGTAGAGGTCGGCTAGATTGCGGACCAATCCCCGGTCGACCAGCTGGGCGACCGTCTTCTTGCCCATCCCGTCGATGTCCAACGCGTGTTTGGAGGCGAAATGTTCGATGGCCCCCTTGAGTTGCGCCACGCAGACGGTCTGTCCGGTGCAGTAGAAATAAGCGCCCTCGCGGGCCACGGCCGAGCCGCATACCGGGCAGTGCTCCGGCATCACGAACGGTTCCCGGCGTTGCTCGTCCGGAACGATCACCCGTTCGGCGATCGCGGGAATCACGTCGCCGGCCCGCTCCACCTTGACTGAGTCCCCCACACGCACATCCTTGCGTGCCACGTCGTCGGCGTTGTGCAATGTGGCCCGGCTGATGGTGACACCTCCCACCTCGACCGGTTTCAGCAGGGCGAGCGGCGTCAGGGTGCCGGTGCGGCCGACGGATACCACAATATCCTGGATGACCGTGACCTCTTTACGGGGAGCAAACTTGTAGGCGATGGCCCACCGCGGGCTGCGCGACTTGCTGCCGAGCTGATCCTGCCAATCGCGTCGGTCGACCTTGACGACGATGCCGTCTATCTCGAAGGGTAACGCCTCACGCATCGCATCTGTCGCTTCATGAAAGGAAAGGACCTCCTCAATCGAGCGGCAGCGTCGCCGGTGAGCGGGGACCGGAAGGCCCCAGGAGGCCAGCGCCTCCAACTCTTCCCAATGTGTGGCCGGGGCGGCGCCGGATAGGGCCATGATGTCATAGCAGGTCACGGTCAGGGGCCGCGATGCGGTTACCCGGCTATCCAACATTCTCAACGATCCCGCCGCCGCGTTGCGAGGGTTCGCGAAGGCTTCATCCCCTCGTTCCGTCATGCGGCGGTTCAGGGATTGAAACTCATCCAACCGCATGTACACTTCGGCCCGCACGACAAGGTGAGACGGAGGGACGGGGTCGTGCTGCAACTGCAAGGGAAGGGCGCGGATAGTCCGGAGATTCACCGTGACGTCCTCGCCGGTCCTGCCGTCGCCGCGGGTGGCGCCCCGGACGAACGCCCCATGTTCATAGACCAGTTCGACGGAAAGGCCGTCGAATTTTGGCTCCGCCGTATAGGTGATGTCCTCGGTCTCGAGTTCCCGCCTCATGCGGGCGGCGAAGGCGAGGACATCCTCCCGATCGGTGATCGAATCCAGGCTCAGCATCGGTTTCTCGTGAGAAACCTTCGTGAGTTCGTCCTTCGGCGGGGCCCCGACGCGCTGTGTCGGGGAATCGCTGGTCACCAGGTCGGGATAGGCGGTTTCGAGTTCGAGCAATTCATGAAAGAGGCGATCGTAGGCCGCGTCGGATATTTCGGGGCGATCTTTGCCGTAATAGAGATGGTCGTGATGCCGGATCTCCCGGCGGAGCGCGGTGATCCGTTCCTGGGCTTCGCTGCGGGTCATCGGCGGTTACTCACGGATGAATTGGGCTGCAAAACTGCGGATCTCTTGACCGTTTAAGACATGAAACCGCCGCAACCGGTCGATCATCTGGCCGGAGAAGCGGCTCATGGGAATCGGGACCAGCTGTCGACCAAACTGCTTGGCAATCTGGCGCCAGCGGGCCTTGGGTGGAACGGGCGTAACCAGTGCCAGATGCGTTTCTCGAGAATGGACGGCTCCCGCTGCAATCAAGCGCTCCTCGAGCGTCCTGGCGAAGCCGAGCGCCTCATCCGTCCACACGTCCGGAATCGCACGAGGAGGGTAGATGAACAGGGCGCCACCATAACAAGATTGGCCGATGCCCGGGGCGACCATGTGGTTTAGGAATGGCGTGGCATAAAAACAGAGGGTGGACTCCTGCGCATGTTCGGCGTACCAGGTGGCCTGCCAGCTATAGCTCTCCGGATCGGCCGGTGTATCGAACAGGAAAATCACGGTATCAACGTTTCCGCGCGCCGGAGGAATCTCTTTGACGTAGATCTCCAGCCTTTTCGGACGGCCTGGTTTCTGGCGCTGATACCAATGCCGCAGACTCTCCCGGATATCGATACCGTCTTTCATCGAGGTCGTGAACTTCTCGCTTTTGGCCAGATCGGCGCCAATGATGGCCTTCGCCTGGTCACGAACGTGGGTATGAAAACTTTCTATCTTGGAGTCTTCCGGAGGCCAGGAACATTGCCGGTGAGGATTCCAGAGATAAGACCATTGCCGGCTGGTACGGCGGGGCGGGCGGGGCCGGAGTGACAGGGAGCGCCAGACCACGGGGGTGCCCTGGAGCCGATTCGTCGCGTGGACGATCTGGTCGTCCGGCAACGCGAACTGGCCCAGCCCCGCCGAGATGTGAGGGAGGCGGGCCTGCTCGATGTCCTGATAGGAATAACTTTTGGCGGTTTCGAGCAGGCTGATGGCAAAGTCGTCACCGGCCATCTGTTTGGCGGCAAGGACCAACGTATAGAGGTCAGGTGTCAGGCGGCGGTCCAGCAGCGCCAGGTTTCGAACATAGTGCAGATACAGCTGCAGTAGCTGAGGCGTCACCCAGGTGGGAACGGCGTGACCGTCCGTATCAGGGGCTGTCTGCGAGCGTGTGCGGGTTTCGAGCAACAACTCTTTGATGCCGTCGATGGACAGGTGCCGGTCCGAATGGACGCTGGCCCGCCGTCGTTCGTACAACTCCGTCAAAAAGGGTAATTCCCCGAGCACGAAATATAAGGATGTCGGTTCGACCAGGTACCGTTCCGGCCTGCCTGCCACGGGATCGGGCGGGTGGTAGGCCGCTCGCTCCTGATAGGCCTGGCGAATCCAGGGCCAGTCCGCCAGGTGACAGAGGCACAGAATGTCAGCATGCTCCATTTCAAGCTGGTGGAGTTGAAAGGCCATCCAGGCGATCCGTGCCTGTTGTTGCGTCGTATCCGCAGGGGCCGTGAGGGTGGGTACCATCGCGGCAGCAAAGGCCGCGTATGAGAGGCGTTTCACGACATAGGGATCAGGAGACAGGAGGGGAACCGGCTCAACCAGTGCGGTTTCCCTGTCGATGTAGGCGCGGGGGATTCCCTCTCCGATGGCGACGCGTATGCCCATGATGACGGCCTGGCATGGATCGACCGGCACGTAATTTACCGACGCTGGACCATCCGTCCGATGTTCCCGCTGAACGATCACACTGATCGTCGGTAGATCGGCCACGGCATCTTCAAGCGGTTCCTCAAAGGAAGGCGGCAACGGAACGGCCAGACAATCGCATCGGCGGTCGGTCAGCCGGTCTCGCACTTCCTGCGCGACATCGCCGCTTCCGTGCAAAATCGGGAACAGGCTTATGCGCGGGGACAGGCGAAAAACAGAATCGGCGGTAGAAGATGGCACTGCCATTATCGGCCGGGGTGTAAAGGGTCGTCGCTTTCAAAGAAAAAATCGCCCAGGCCTTGCGGCAAAGCTTGATCGCCCAACGCGCGTTTCCGTCTCCGCGACTGGGTTGGCAGATCGAGCGCTTCCTCGCCCAGGACTTTGATGAGCGATTCCCGCCAGGCGGCATCGACGGATAGGGGGTCGGCTGGATCTTGCGCGCGGCGTTTCAAGGCGTATTGCAGCAGGTGAATACCGTCACGCACGGAGTAGTCGAGGCTGAGTTGGTGCGCTTCCTGCAGGAATTCGACCGTCATGGCCAACATCTCCGCCGGGGCGAAGGGCAAATGGTAACGAAGAATCGCCAGTTCGTCCTCGCGAGCGGGGAAGCCCATGCCCAGCGTCGGCTGCAAACGCGACAAGATGTAGTCTGGCACCTCATAGGTCGAGGCATCCTCGTTCATCGTGACGCAGCAACGAAAATCCGCATGGGCTCTGATCAGAATCCCCGCGATGATGGATTCGACGCATCGCCGGTGATCCAGGAGAGAGGCCAGGGAGGCCCAACTTTTTTCGTTCATCCGGTTGCCCTCATCCAGGACACAGATGCTGCCTGTGAGGACTGCGGTGATGAGCGGTGAAGCGTGGTAACTAATGGTACCGGACTCCGCCAGCACCGGCGTAATCAGCAAATCCTCCGGACGGGTATCCGCCGTGCACTGAAAGACGTACAGGTTCTGCTTGCGCTCGCGTGCCCCCGCCATCGCCAGCGTGGTCTTGCCGATGCCCGGTTGTCCCGTGATGCGGGGTGAAAGGGGCAGGTCGCGTTCGTCGATGACCAGCCAGCAGGCCAGCAGTTGTTTGAGAATCTCCCGGTTTCCGATCCACTCCTGGCCCATAGTCATGGGCTGCGCCAGATGGAGAGTGATACCCTCAACGGTTACGGTTCGGGAAGCGGACGGCTGTGCGCTCAGTGACATGGTCTTTCTGCTTGCCGGTTGGATAGAATGAGGAGAACGAAATTTTCACCGACCGTAGCATAGGGGTAGGGAGAGGGTCAAACGAAGTTCCGTCCCATTTCGCTTTGACTTTCGCTGCCTTGGCCCGTATTCTTACTACTTTCTCAGGCCGCGAAGGCGAAGCGGATGAGTCACCACATCGTTGCCTTGATCGCATGCGCACGCGATTCCTGAAGAGGAGCGGCAACCAAGGAGCGACATTTATGATGAGCGAGTATAACGGACGGGGCAGGTTGGCGGCAGGGATTCCCATCGGACTGCTCGTGCTGAGCAGCTTGACCCTGGGCGGCTGCGTCATGTCGGAAAAATACGAAGCCGAGAAGGCGAGAAGCTTGAACTTCCAGCGTCTTCTGGCCCAGGAGGAGAAGAGGAGTTCAGAACTCGACAGCGAGGTGAAACGGACCAAGCGCGAATTGAGCGAATACGAGGCGCGTAATCGGGAACTCGGCGCTCAGGTCGAAGCCGTGCGTCAGCAGGCGGCTCAAATCCAGGAAGAGGCTCAGGCGATGAAGGAAGCCTCGTTGTTGGAAAAACGGGCGCACGAGGATATGAAGCGTTTGACCACGATCCCCTCTAAAGGGAAGAAGGTGGCACCGCCGGCGAGGAAGGATTTTTCAGCGGAGGTCGATGAAGCGTTGAAATCCGATCCATCTTCCGAGATGAAACTGGATGCGGTCAAGGATATGCCCGGCCAGGAGCGTTCGGCATTGGAAGCCTTCGGCGCCGATCCCTCCTCCGAGACCAGCAACACCCACACGGTGCGCTCCGGGGACACCCTGTACCACATCAGTCAGAAATACCATGTGGGCCTCACTCAGCTGCGCAAGTGGAACCATTTGACGAACGACACGATCCAGGTGGGGCAGAAGTTGATTGTCAGCCAACCCTAGCGGACCGTACGGAACAGGATGAATAAGCCTCACTATTCACTGACACTCGATGAATTTCGCTCCCTGGCGACGGAAGGCAACCTCATTCCGTTGTACCGGGAAATTCTGGCGGACTACGAAACGCCGGTGTCGGCCTTTGCCAAGATCGATCACGGGCCGACGGCCTATCTCCTGGAGAGTGTCGAAGGTGGAGAGAACTGGGCGCGATATTCCTTCCTGGGCAGCGGCGCTTCGGCAGTCCTTCACGAAGAAAAGGGAGACCTGCGGTTGATTCGCGGCAGAAAAAGCCGGTTGATTCCAAGCCGCGGTAATCCCCTGGAGCGGTTGCGCGAACTGATGGAGGAGTATCGACCGGTGACCGTGCCCGGGTTGCCCCGCTTTGTCGGGGGCGCGGTTGGCTATTTCAGCTACGATATGGTGCGGACGTTCGAGGAACTTCCCGTGCTGCGCAAGGACAGCCTCGGGATGCCGGACCTTGCATTTCTGCTGACCGACACCCTGCTCATCTTCGACAATGTCGCCCAGAAGATCAAGGTGGTTGCCAACGCCCATGTAGAATCCACGAAGGAGCGGGACGTACGGGCCGCCTACCGGCATGCCACTGCTCGGATCGAAAAGATGATCGCTCGATTGAAGCGGCCGCTGCGGCAGCCTCGCCAGAAACGTCGTCGCAAACCGATCACCTTCACGCCGAACATGAACCGGGCCGATTTCGAGAAAATGGTCGTCCGGACGAAAGAGTATATTCGCGCGGGTGACATCGTGCAGGCCGTCCTTTCCCAACGGTGGGAAACGCAGATCCATACCACGCCCTTTCAACTCTACCGCGCGTTGAGGGTGATCAATCCATCGCCCTACATGTATTACTTGCGAGTGGCCGGGGTAGAACTGGTCGGGTCGTCTCCGGAGACGTTGGTGCGCTGCGAGGACGGACACATCTCGTTGCGTCCCATCGCCGGCACGCGTCGTCGCGGCCAGACCGCGGAAGAGGACCAAGTCCTTGGACGACAGCTCCTGGCCGATGAGAAGGAGCGGGCCGAACATGTCATGCTGGTCGACCTGGGGCGAAATGACGTGGGCCGGGTCGCCTCGCGGGGCTCGGTGAAGGTCGAATCCCTGATGCAAGTCGAACGGTACTCCCACGTCATGCATATCGTGTCGCAGGTCACCGGGGCGTTGGAGAAGAGCAGGTCGGTGTATGACGTCATGCGGGCCTGTTTCCCCGCGGGCACCGTGTCCGGCGCTCCAAAAATTCGGGCCATGCAGATCATCGAAGAACTGGAACCGGCACGTCGCGGACCGTATGCGGGTGCAGTCGGTTACTTCGGCTTCTCCGGCAACATGGACCTCTGTATCAATATACGGACCGTCGTGATCAAGGGTCGACAGGCCTATATCCAGGCCGGGGCCGGAATCGTTGCCGATTCGATTCCCGAATACGAGTACGAAGAGACCTGCAACAAGGCTCGGGCCATGATGAAGGCGATCGAGCTCGCTGAGCAGGGACTCGAATGACACAGGACCGGACGGCAGATAGCCGATAGCCTGGCGGAGGCCGAATGGACGTCCGTATAGTTCTCCGCATCCCGGCAGCCGGCCATCGGCTCTAGAGAGTCGCTATGTTACTGATGATCGACAACTACGATTCATTCACCTACAACCTCGTCCAGTACTTCGGGGAGCTGGGTGAGGATGTGCGCGTCTATCGCAACGATAAGATCTCACTAGCGGAGGTCGAAGCCCTGAAGCCGCGCCGGCTGGTCATCTCCCCCGGTCCCTGCACCCCCAAAGAAGCGGGGATTTCCGTGGAGGCGATCCGCTACTTCGGCGGGAAGTTGCCGCTCCTGGGGGTCTGTCTCGGTCACCAATCCCTCGCGGTTGCCTTCGGCGGTGAGGTGATCCGCGCCGAACGCCTCATGCACGGCAAGACCTCGATGGTTCGCCATGACGGCCGCACGATTTTCCGCAATTTACCCAACCCCTTCGAGGCGACCCGGTACCATTCGCTCATCGTGAACCGCAAGACATTGCCGGACTGTTTTCAGATCAGTGCCGAAACCGCCGAGGGCGAAATTATGGGCATGCGGCACAAAACGCTGGGCATTGAAGGTGTGCAATTTCATCCCGAGTCCATCCTCACCACTGCCGGCAAGGAGCTCCTGCGAAACTTCCTCAAGCTGTAGCCGCAACCATCGGTCAGTTGACGCCAGCCACCGGTTCCCGGAATGATCAAAGACGCGCTTCAAAAATTGGCCGAAGGAAACAGTCTTACGGAACTGGAAGCTGAAACTGTCATGGGTGAAATCATGGACGGTGCGGCAAGTCCCGCGCAGATCGCGGGATACCTCATGGGCCTGAGAATGAAGGGCGAGACGGTGGATGAGATTGCAGGCTCTGTGCAGGCCATGCGGACTCGAGCGAAGAAGATCCAGGTAGCCGACGCCCAGGTGGTGGATACCTGCGGGACCGGCGGTGATGGGGCGCACACGTTCAATATATCGACCACCGCCGCGTTTGTGGTGGCGGGGTCCGGTCTGGCGGTGGCCAAACACGGCAATCGGTCAGTGTCCTCCAAGTGCGGCAGCGCTGATGTATTGGCGGCGCTCGGCGTACGGATCGAGCTTCCGCCTGAACGGGTCGCGGATTGCGTGAACGAAGTCGGCATCGGGTTTCTCTTCGCTCCGCTCTATCACAGTGCCATGAAGCATTGCGCCTTGCCCAGACAGGAACTGGGAATTCGCACCCTCTTGAACATCCTCGGACCGTTGACGAATCCGGCGGGGGCGCGCTTGCAGGTCGTAGGGGTGTTTGCTGCGGGGTTGACAGAGTTACTAGCTCAAGTACTGCTGCGTCTGGGTGCGCAACATTGCTTCGTGGTGCACGGCATGGATGGACTGGACGAGATAACCCTGACGGACCGAACCAGGATTTCGGAAGGAAAGGGAGGAGTCGTGTCGAGTTACGTGCTGGACCCGTCGGAGTTCGGCCTTCAGCGCGTGAATCCGAAGGAGTTTCTCGGCGGCAGCCCGGCAGACAATGCCCTCATGTTACGAGACATCCTTCGTGGGCGTAAGGGGCCGAAACGCGATCTCGTCTGCCTGAATGCCGCGCCGGCCCTGGTAGCGGGGCGGAAGGCGAAGACGTTGCAGGAAGGATTTCAATTGGCTCAGCGCACGATCGAGACAGGTGCAGCGATGGATAAACTGGATACGCTCATCGACTTCACAAAAAAGGTATGACGTCGCCGTGATCCTAGATCAAATCCTCGCCCATAAAAAAGCCGAGCTGCGGCACAAGAACAGCCGCGGGTACCTGGCGGATCTGAAAACCAAAATTCGTGATGCCGGACCGACCTTGGGATTTGCCGTGGCTCTTGACGCCTGCCGCACGGCGACGAAGCCGTCCCTGATCGCCGAGGTCAAAAAGGCCTCACCCAGTCTTGGTCTCCTGCGTCCCGAATTCGCGCAACGCTTCGACCCTGTGGCCATTGCGGACGCGTACCGGGCACATGGCGCTGCGGCCGTCTCGGTGCTGACGGATCAGGATTTCTTTCAGGGCAATCTGGACTATCTGGCCGATGTCAAACGGAAGGTGGGCCTGCCGTCGCTGAACAAGGAATTCATGGTCGCCGACGTCCAGTTTTATGAAGCGCGGGCCTATGGAGCCGATGCCGTGTTGCTCATTGTGGCCGGTCTCGAGCGACAACAGCTCATCGACTTCTCGGCCCTCGCTCACGAGCTGTCGCTCGATGTGTTGGTGGAAACGCATCACGAACGTGAGCTGGACATTGTGCTGGAATGGATGCCCGGCGTGCGCATGATCGGCATCAACAATCGGGACCTGAAGACGTTTTCGACCGACCTGGGCGTCACGCTCCGGCTGGCTAAACGCATTCCCGGCGACCGGTTGATCGTCAGCGAGAGCGGCATTCACAAGCGGGAGGATGTCGTGCGGCTAGTTGAAGCCGGCGTCCATGCCATGTTGGTCGGGGAGTCGCTTATCAGAGCCCAGGACAGTGGCGCGAAAATTCGTGAACTCTTCGGGGAGACTACAGACAAGGAGCAGGCATGACAAGTTGGTGTGCGTTCACAGTGGCGGCGCTCATGCTGATGATCGCGGGTTGCGTCAACCAGGAGATACATGAATATTCCCCGAAGTGGGATTCCTGGATGGGAAGCAGCAAGGACGATCGCATTAAGGACATGGGCATTCCTACCAAGTGCCATTCCTTCAAGGACGGCGGAGAAGTCTGCGAGTGGTCGGTCCCCCAACAGGACGGGCGGCAAGACCTGATCGGGCTGACCTTCAACGGCCGGGGACAGGCCTGTCAATGGTCCTATCGAGGATTTTACGGGATGCAGAAAAGTCAGAGCAGCTGCTGAACATGCCCCTGAAGATCAAGATTTGCGGCCTGACGAATGCCGAGGATGCTGCGGCGGCGGTCGAAGCCGGCGCAGATGCGGTCGGGTTTGTTTTTCACCGGAAGAGCCCTCGTTGCGCGGACGCGGCGGTCGTGCGGGCCATCGTGCGGGCCCTGCCACCATTTGTGTTACCGGTGGGGGTTTTTGTCAACGAAGAGGCGACGGTGGTCCGGGACGTGATGGACCGGTGCGGTCTGGCACTGGCGCAACTCCATGGCGATGAAACCGCGGAGTATTGTGAGGCGCTGTGCCGGCCGGCACTGAAAGCCATTCGCCTTAAAGATCGCCTCTCCTTTCTGGCATTGGCGGAGTTTCAAGGCCGGGCCGGCGTCCGGGGTTTTCTGCTGGATGCGTTTTCCCCCGATGCCTATGGAGGCACGGGGCAGACTGCCGATTGGTCGCTTGCTGCAGAGGCGGCCGCGTCCGCCACGATCCTATTGGCTGGCGGTCTCACCCCGGAGAACGTGAGACAAGCCATCACCAAGGTGCGCCCCTATGGCGTGGATGTGAGCAGCGGGGTCGAGGCAAGCCCCGGCAAGAAGAATCATGAGAAAGTCCGAGCCTTCGTAGAGGCGGTCAGACTTGTGTCATCATAGTTCAGCGTTTATACTTTCTTTTTTTATGAACAGCTGAGGAACTGATATGGCGATACCAGATCGACAGGGACGATTCGGATCCTACGGGGGACGCTATGTGCCTGAGACTCTCATGCCGGCTTTGCTGGAATTGGAACAAGTCTATCAAAAGACCCGCCGTGACAAGGGTTTCCAGGATGAACTCAAGCATTACTTGAAGAACTATGTCGGGCGCCCGACTCCGCTTTATTTTGCGCAGCGTCTGACGAAGCGCCTGGGCGGCGCCAAGATTTACTTGAAGCGCGAAGATCTCTGTCACACCGGCGCTCATAAGATCAACAATGCCATCGGGCAGGCGCTCCTCGCAAAACGGATGAAGAAGCCTCGACTCATCGCTGAAACCGGCGCGGGTCAGCATGGCGTCGCGACCGCAACCGTGGCGGCGATGTTCGGCCTCGAATGCGAGATCTACATGGGTACCGAAGACATGCAGCGGCAGGCATTGAATGTCTTCCGGATGCGCCTTCTTGGAGCGACGGTCACGGGCGTAGATGCCGGCAGCCGTACCCTCAAAGACGCAATCAGTGAGGCGATGCGTGACTGGACCACCAACGTGCGGACCACCCACTACGTGTTGGGATCCGTGCTTGGCGCGCATCCCTACCCGATGATGATCCGGGATTTTCAATCGGTGATCGGGCGCGAAGCCCGCAAGCAGATACTGGCCGCGGAAGGACGCCTTCCCGATGCTCTGGTCGCCTGCGTCGGCGGAGGGAGTAATGCGATCGGGCTGTTTCACGCATTTGTACCCGACAAGAAGGTGAAGATGGTCGGGGTAGAGGCGGGAGGACTCGGCATCGAGAGCGGAAAACATGCCGCCCGATTCGCGGGGGGCCGGCCTGGCGTCCTCCAAGGCACCATGACCTACCTGCTCCAGGATGACAACGGTCAGGTGAACCTGACCCATTCGGTTTCCGCAGGGCTGGATTATGCGGCGGTCGGGCCCGAACACAGCTACCATAAGGAGACGAACCGTGCCCAGTATACGTCGGTGACGGATGATGAGGCCTTAGAAGCCTTCGATCTGCTGGCACGGGAAGAGGGGATCATGCCGGCACTGGAAAGTGCTCATGCCGTCGCGGAAGTCATCAGATCCGCTCCAAAGATGAAAAAGAGTCAGACCGTGATCGTCAATCTCTCGGGGCGCGGTGATAAGGACGTGCAACAGGTGGCCAGGATCAAGGGCGTAACGCTCTAGCGCAGAACCCACGGAATGACCACGATGAACCAGGCCACGAGCGGCATACTGGAGGAACCGGTAACAAGATGAACCGTTTGGATGACAGGCTGACTCAACTGAAGGCGAAGGGCAAGAAGGCGCTCATTACTTACATCATGGCAGGGGATCCCTCCCTTCAGGACACGGAACAGCTTGTGCTGGAATTGGAGCGTGCCGGAGCCGACGCCATTGAACTGGGAGTGCCTTTTTCCGACCCGATTGCGGACGGGCCGGTGATTCAAAAGGCAGCCGAACGTGGTCTCCGAAGCGGCACTTCTCTCCGAATGATCCTGAATTCTGTCCGGCAGCTACGCGGAAAGACGCAGATTCCCATCGTGTTGATGGCCTATTACAATAGCGTTCGTGCGTTCGGGGAAGCGGAATTTTGTCGGGATGCCGTCGACGCCGGCATCGACGGATTGATCGTTCCCGATATGCCTCCGGATGAGGCGGGACCTCTGCGCGACCCGGCCAAGCGGGCCGGCCTTCATCTGATTTTCCTGCTGGCCCCCACCAGCACCGCAACCCGGCGCGCCTATGTGGCGAAGGAGTCCGGAGGATTTGTCTACTACGTTTCCATCACCGGCATTACCGGCGCCAAACTAAGCGACATCACGGGGGTGCGCGATAACGTCGACAAAATCAGGCGTCATACGAAGACGCCCGTTGTCGTGGGGTTCGGCGTGGCCACGCCGGAGGACGCCGCTCGGGTGGCTGATGTTGCCGACGGGGTGATCGTGGGGAGCGCCATCGTGCATCGGATGGCCGCGCACGGACAGGATGGACGACTCATTCAAGAGGTGGGTGCGTTCGTGCGCTCTCTCAAGGCGGCTATGCAGCCGGTCTAACCTCAACAGGGACTTCGTTCTTCCCTGCTGTTCTTGTCTCGTTTCACCGATATCAGGAGCCTGCCAGCATTCTACTCCGGGCTCTGTGTCTCTGAAGAAATACGCCCAGGCAGCATTTCCGATTTCCATGCACAACACATCCGGGTGAAGCGCACCGCCCCTGGCCGCGAGGGACGGATTCCGCTGCGACCCAGTTCGACCCGGGTCTAGCTGTGACTCACAACCATCATGGCTCGAAGAAGACGCGTCTTCGATCTCGCGACGGTGCGTGCGTTGGTTCGTGCTACAGCGTTCTGAAGGAGATGTCGTTGTGAGTCCCTGTCAGCCCGGGGGGGAGCAGGCACGAATCCGACGGAAAGGAAAGGGTCAGGGAAGCAGGAATGGCTAGCGCTTGTCCGGCGGCATGTACTTGATCATGTCCG
Organism: uncultured Nitrospiraceae bacterium; assembly: GCA_963846575.1. Taxonomy (GTDB): domain Bacteria; phylum Nitrospirota; class Nitrospiria; order Nitrospirales; family Nitrospiraceae; genus Nitrospira_A. The sequence goes on from CAWJWJ010000002.1 coordinate 1,526,340, forward strand.
AGGCTAATTTCGTGGCCAGATCCCGCATATCCGGACGGATGAAAAGGTAACTTTCCTGCACCTGGTGCCGCGCTTTCCAGACGATGGCACCATTCACGGCATCGACCAATCGCATGCTGAGTCCCACGCGGGCTATGTTGTCGCCCTCTTCCCTCGTATATTCCCACGCATTCACCTTGACGACCAGGAGTGAGTCCGCTCCCAGCGCGTGGCCGATCCTGACTGCGGAAGCCTTGTCCGATTGACCGGTGGTTTCCATGCGGGAGAAGTACGTGACCAGGGCATCGAAGGCATCTTTGGTCGTTTGAAAGGTGTCCGTCACCTGGTCCGGCGGGACGACCTTTTCGACCCGTCGGCTCTTGATCAGTACTTTAGCGACCACTTCTTCAACATCCTCACGAGCGCTGTCATAGTTTCCTGAGATTGGAAGGATGGCCATGGTCTTGGGATAGAATCCCCGCGCGGCGGGACCCTCCCACATCTCCTGCAGGCCGCCACAGCCGGCCAGCAGTCCAAAAAGTAACAGGCTCACTATGATGCGCTTGAGGGGAATTATGCGATAGGTCATGTCGTGTAGATGCAGTGTGCCAAAGTCAATCAATGTCGAAAGAATACCTAGAAGGTCAAGGCTATGGACCCGGATGCCAGGGCGGCTTGGTCCCTGAAATCATACCCGCCTGCGATGTCGATCCGCAAGTCAAGGATGCGTAGGCCGAACCCTGCCGTGGGAATAAAAGGGGTTTTGGCATCCTGCATATTCTTAAAGGCCCCGAGTCTGAACGAAAGCAGTTCCGAGAGGATGGTCTGCTCGGCGCCGAGACTCAACAGCTGGCTCGACAGGCCGGGAGTGAGTGTATTGTTCTTCGTGATGTCCACATCCGCAGTCAACGTCAAGGAGTTGTATGGGTTGACGGCGAGGCCGGTTCTTATCTGCGGAAGCAGTTTGAACTTGTCGCCGTTCGGCGCATCGAATGTGGGCGCGTTGATATCCTTTGCGACAATGCCCATCCGCAGCCAGGAAGAGGGTCTGAACATTGCGCCGACATCGATTCCCAGCGCGGTGGAAATCTTTGCGCGGCCGAGGTCTTCAAATACTTTCACGTCGTCACTGGCGCCGCGAACATTCGTCACGCCTGTGTAGGCCGCGCCTTGAATGATTTTGCCCGTCACACCGATAGAGAATATCCGGTCCATAAATGCATAGGCATAGGATAGGGCGGCCTGTCGGGCCTCCAGCCCGTTCATGGCGAACTGGCCGTTCACTGTCAGGTTGGTGCCGTTATTCGAAAACCCGACCGGACCGCGAAGGAATCCTCCCCCCGTGGCCACGTCGGAGACATTGAACCCCAGGGCATGTTCACCGAAATTACCCTTGACGTAGAAGCCGCCGGAGGCCGCGGCCGTGAGGTTCGTCCCCGGCCGGTTGATCCGGTCGACCAGTTGTTGCAGGCGCGCGACGTTGCCCGCCGAGGTGTCGTTCAAGTTCAGATTGTTGATGTCTTTAAATGCGTCGAAGAGGTCGCCGCGGTCCACGAACTGACCGCCGCCCTGGAAGCGGATATCGAACTTTTTGCTCATGGCCATGCCGGCCGGATTCCAATAGGTCGCGAGTGAGTCGGTGGTGGTCGCCACGCCGGCGCCGCCCATACCCATTTGGCGTGACCCCACAAAAACGAATTCCACGGCTGCCGCTTGCAGTGGCAGCAGGAGGGCCAGGATCCCAGCGACGCATCGGACAACGAGTGTCAGCTTCTTCATCGGATGTGCAGAACTCCTCAAACCGGTCGACGAGGCGCAGTGTACGAAAAGATGCCAAAGGCGTCAATAAATCTCAACCAAGGGTGGCGGCGTCCGGGTTCGCCTGTCCCGGTCAGAATATGGACAATCACTTTCGGGCCCTGCTATTGCGAAACAATCATCCCGTCTTGCATGGATACGATCCGGTCGGCGTGGGCTGACAGCTTGTCATTATGAGTCACGATGACGAAGGTGGTTCCTCGCGAACGGTTCAGTTGGCGAAGGAGGGTAAACAGGGCATCTCCCGTGTGCGTGTCCAGATTGCCCGTGGGCTCGTCGGCCAGCACGAGATCCGGTTGCTGCATTAACGCGCGGGCGACGGAGACGCGCTGTTGTTCGCCGCCGGAGAGTTCCCCCGGCTTGTGGTGGAGACGATCGCCCAAGCCGACCTCCCGCAATAGCTTCGTCGCCTCGCCCGAGACATCCGCCAGATCTCGTTGCTGAATCATGGCGGGAAGGCATGCATTCTCCAACGCCGTGAATTCCGGAAGCAGATGATGAAACTGGAAGACGAATCCCACTCGTTTATTCCGGAATTCGGCCTGCTGCTGCTCGGTGAGTTGAAACAGGTCCTGCCCTTCGAACGACACGGTACCCTTCGTCGGACGATCCAACGTGCCGAGAATCTGCAGGAGGGTGCTCTTGCCGGCCCCCGAGGCGCCCATGATGGCGATCAACTCGCCGCGCTGAATGCGGAGGTTGATGTTGTTGAGCACCACCAGTTCCCGCCCGCCCATGGGAAATGATTTATAGAGGCCGACGACGTCAATCATGTTTCAACTGTATCCCGGTAAAGTCGCTTCGCCCATGTCGTTCCTGGCTTTGGGCGCTCGCTGCAGTTATTCATAACGCAGGGCAGCGGCGGGGTCGAGTTTGGCCGCTTGGAGCGATGGATAGAGCGTGGCGACAAAGCTGATCAGAATAGCCGATCCTGCCACGAGCAAGACATCCGAGCCCATCACGTGCACAGGAATGCGGGAAATGTAATAGACCGTCGGGTCGAACGACCAAAACGTTTGAATCAGCCAGAGGAATGCATAGCCGAGCGGCACGCCGATCGCGGCCCCGGAGCAGCCGATAATCAAGCCGTTGAGCATAAAAATTCGCATGATGCCTTTACGTGTCGCCCCCATGGCCTTGAGGATTGCGATCTCGCGCTGTTTTTCCGTCACAATCATCGTGAGCGTACTGACGATATTAAAGGAGGCTACGATGGTGATGAGCACCAGCAGCAGGAACATCATGGTCTTTTCGAGCTTCAGCGCCGAGAACAGGTTGCGGTTCATCTGCATCCAGTCCCTGGCCCAGAATGAAAACCCGAGACTCTGTTCGATCGTGCGGGCGATTTCGGCCGCGCGGAACACATCAGTCACCTTGACTTCAATCCCCGTGACGCTGGCGCCCATATTAAAAAACTTCTGCGCTTCGCCCAGTTCAATATAGGCGAGCGAGGAGTCGTATTCATACATGCCGGACTGAAAGAGACCGACGACCACGAACTGCCGGATCTTGGGCGTCATGCTGGCGCCGGTGATAGGCCCCACCGGCGATACGACATTCAGTGTATCCCCGGTAAAGACGCCCAGCCGCATCGACAGCTCTTTCCCCAGAATGATACCCGGTCGCATGGCGGCTTCAGGTCCGCCTGGTTCCCGCTCTTTTTCGGGGATGGTCACCTTGATCGGCCGGGACAAGTCCTCCAGGTTGCCACCCAGGAGATTGTGAGCCAATTCCGTGACGGTGCCTTCGCGCGCCGGATCGATTCCGCGGAGGATAATGCCCTGCACGCCGGATGAAGAAGTCAGCAGGACCTGGCGAAAGATAAAGGGGGTGGCGGCGACGACATCCGGGACGGCTGCGACCTTTTTGACCTGGTCTTCGTAATCGACCATCGATTCCTTCATGCGGTCATTTACCAGGATGTGCGCCGTCGTGCCGAGAATCTTGGCCTGAATATCTTCCTTGAACCCCGTCATGATCCCGACGGTGCCGATCAAGGCGGCGACGCCGAGCGTGATGCCGGCGATCGAGACGATCGTATTGAAGGAGATGGTGCGGTTGCGTCGCTTGGCGCGTAGATAGCGCAATCCGATAAAAATCTCATAAGGCAGCGCCATGGTTACTTTTCCGGCCTGAGTTGCGGGAAAAGAATCACATCACGGATGGAGGCTTGATTCGTAAACAGCATCACAAGCCGGTCGATGCCGATGCCTTCACCGGCGGTCGGCGGCATGCCGTATTCGAGTGCCCGCAAAAAGTCTTCGTCCACCCGGTGAGCCTCTTCATCTCCGGCTTCATGTTGGGCCGCCTGGGCTTCAAAGCGTTCACGCTGGTCGAGGGGATCATTCAACTCGGAAAAGGCGTTGGCGAGTTCCCGGCCGGCGATGTAGAGCTCGAAGCGATCGGTCAGCGAAGGATCGCTGTCCTTGCGGCGCGCAAGCGGCGAGATCTCAATGGGATAGTCCGTGATGAACGTCGGCTGTTGCAAACGAGGCTCGACGGTCTCCTCAAAAATGTCATTCAAGATATTCACCAGCGATTCCTTCGGAGAGACATCGACACCGAGGCGTTGGGCCGCAGCGATGGCTTCGTCCCGGCTCGTAAGGACGGATCGCGGCAGGTTGTTTACTTCCAGAATGGCCTGATGGTAGGACCATCGTTGCCAGGGCGACGCAAGGTTGATCTGAGCCCCCTGATACTCGATGGTCGTGGTGCCGAGGATGTCATGGGCGAGCCGTCCGAAGAGGGCCTCCGTCAGCCGGATCAAATCCTGATAATCGGCATACGCGACGTAGAACTCCAACATGGTGAACTCGGGATTATGAATCGTCGAGATTCCCTCGTTCCGGAAGTTACGATTGATCTCAAAGACCCGCGGAAAGCCCCCTACGATGAGGCGCTTCAGATACAGTTCCGGTGCGATGCGGAGATACAGATCGGTCGCCAGGGCGTTGTGATGGGTGACGAACGGCTTGGCCGCGGCCCCGCCGGGGATCGGATGCATCATCGGCGTTTCCACTTCCAGGAATCCGTGCTCGATCAGAAACGCACGGATGCCGGAGACGATGCGGCTGCGTAGCGCGAAAATCTGGTGTACCTGGGGGTTGGCGATCAAATCGACATAGCGCTGCCGATATCGGGTTTCCACGTCGGTGAGCCCATGCCACTTTTCCGGCAGTGGACGGAGCGCCTTGCTGAGAAACGTGAGGGTTCGCACATCGACCGTAAACTCGTTGGTTTTCGTGCGGAACAGGATGCCGGAGACGCCAATCCAATCTCCGATATCCAGATCTTCGGAAATGTGATGAGCCTGTTCCCCGAGCGTGTCTTTCTTCAGGTAGACCTGTAGCCGTTCCGATCCGTCTTGCAGGACCGCGAATGCCGCTTTGCCGAAGCGGCGCAGACCGACTACTCGCCCGGCGAGGGTGCAGGCGATCTGCTCCTGCTCGAGCGCCTCTTTGGGCTTATCGCCGTACCGGCGAACCAATTCTCCGGCTCGATCTTTGACCTCAAAACGCGTTCCGTAGGGCTGCACCCCGAGCTGCTTGAGTTGATCGAGTTTTTTGATGCGTTGTTGTCGTTGGTCGTTGATTTCGTCCATCGGTATAGCCGTTTGTCCCTCGTCGATTGTCTCTCAATGGTTCGCGCGCGACGCTTCGCGAACCTGACGTTCGTGGCTGGTCTCGGTTAGAGGTCGTCGTCTTTTATCACAACCGGTTCGGGAGTCTTGCCGCCGGTCAACTTTTTCTGAAGATACGCCTCGATGAAGCCGTCCAACTCGCCGTCCATCACAGCGGAAACCTGGCCGACCTCGTATCCGGTCCGGTGGTCTTTGACCATCTGGTAGGGCTGGAAGACGTAGGATCGGATCTGGCTGCCCCAGGCAATATCTTTTTTTTCACCGACGATCGCGTTGAATTCCGCTTCTTTTTTCCGCTGCTCCACCTCGAACAGGCGGGCTTTCAGGATTTTCATGGCTCCATTACGGTTTTGCAGCTGCGACCGCTCGTTCTGACATTGCACGACGATATTGGTGGGAATGTGAGTGATGCGAATAGCAGTCTCGACCTTGTTTACGTTCTGACCGCCGGCTCCGCCGGCCCGAAAGGTATCGATTCGTAGATCTTTCTCGTCGATCACGACTTGAACGTCGTCGTCCAGTTCGGGATAGACGAAAACCGACGCGAAGGAGGTGTGCCGCCGCTTGTTGGCATCGAACGGGGATATACGCACGAGCCGATGCACTCCCGCTTCCGCCTTGAGGTATCCGTAGGCATAGGGGCCGGTCACGGAGAGGGTCGCGCTCTTGATGCCGGCTTCGTCACCAGCGAGAAGGTCGAGTGTTTCGACCTTGAAGCCCTTTCGCTCGGCCCACCGTACATACATGCGCAGGAGCATCTGTGCCCAGTCCTGGGACTCCGTTCCTCCGGCGCCGGGGTGGATGGCGAAGATTGCATTACTTGAATCCAACTCGCCCGAAAGGAGCAGTTCAATCCGGAACTGGGCCACCGCCTTCTCAAATTGCGCGAGCTCCGCGGTGAGTTCCTGTTCAAGTCCCGCGTCGCCTGATTCCATCGCCAGATCAAGCAGGGCTTCAATGTCGCTTTGCCGACGCTCGGTCTCGCGCCAACGGCTCAGCTCCCGATCGAGGCTGGCTTTGCGTCGATTCACCTTGGCGGCGGCCTGTGTATCTTTCCAAAAATCTGGCTGGGCGGTCTTCGCGTCGATATCGTTCAGTTCAGCGGTCATCCGAGCCAGGTCAAAGATGCCCCCGTAATTGAGCCAACTGCTCTCCGAGAGACCGAACACGGGTAGGGACATCATCCAACATGGCACAATCCTTTCTGTATCACGCCGGCCGGCCGGCCGGCTCGCCACCGGCGGGTTCGGTCGATTGAGAAAAAAAGCCGGTCAGGAATAAAAGCGCGGTGAGTATAGCACAGGCATAGGCAAAGAGATCACCGTATTGCGCGTAAAAGGTCTGTTGATGGCTGACGGCAATGGTCTCCTTCAGCGCTTCCTGGGTGAAGATCGAAGACCGTTGGGAGATGTGTCCATAGGCATCAATAAATCCGGAGATGCCTGTGTTTGCAGCCCGGGCAAAGGCGACGCGATTTTCGACGGCCCGAAACACGACCATACCGAAATGTTGGTAGGGTGCCGAGGACGGTCCGAACCAGGCATCATTCGTAATGGTGACCATGAAGTCCGCACCGTTGGCGGCAAACTGTCGCACGAGATTGGGGAAAATAACCTCATAGCAGATCACTACCCCGAATTTGAGATGGAAGTCCGGAACAGTCGAGGCCGCCGCCATCGGCGGCACCTTCTCGCGCGGCTTGAACATCAGCAACGTGGAGCCAGGGCCTGCTTCGAAATCGCCGATCCCTTCTACCAGTTTGTCGAGGAAGAACAGCAGGGAGTTGTGGAACGGAATGTATTCGCCGAACGGCACGAGATGTTGTTTGTCGTAACGGCCAAGGATCTGACCATCTGTGGCCAGTAGATACGCACTATTGAGCAGAAAGGGCCGACCATTGGGATATCGTCGCAAGGCTGGGCTGCCGAATAATAGCGGAGCGCCGGCTTTCTGGGCCATGTCATTGACCAGGGCCCGGTACTGTGGTTCCATTTCAAAAACAAACGGGGTGGCGGCCTCGGGCCAAATAATGAGATCGAGATCGTCTCCCAGTCCGGCAGTAAGACGGTCGTATCGTTCCATGGTGTCCTGCCGAAAGGCGACGTCCCATTTCTGGGCCTGTTCAACGTTCGGCTGTACGACCCCAACGGAGAGGGTACGGGTCGGTGTCTGGTGCGCGGCCGACAAGAGCGTCGTCCCGTAGAGCAAGGCCACGCCGAATCCGGCGGCAGCGGCGGCGGAGGAGGGCCAGGGGAAGGAACGAATCTGAAATCCGCGATAGGCTTTAATGCTCCAGATGATAGTTTCGGCGAGTGCCGCATTAACCAGTACCAGCAAAAACGACACACCGTATACTCCGAAATGGTCGGCTAGTTGAATGATCGGAAGCCATTGATATTGGGAATAGCCGAACAGCGCCCAAGGCAGGCCGGAGAGAAAATACGTACGGGCTAATTCCAACGTCACCCAGAGAAAGGGGGCGGGTAGAAAGCCTAGCGTCGGAAAAGTCGTTCTGATCCAGGCGAGCCCGCCGGCATAGATGCCTACATAAAGACCGAGATAGACGGTCAGCAACAACATCACCAAGGCCGCGATGGGGAGTGGGACCTTCCCATAGAGGTGCATCGCAGTGATGACCCAAAACATGGAGCCCGTAAACGCAAGGATCCCGGTGAGCCACCCGAAACGGAAAGCACGGCCAGGTGACGCATATTCGACCGCAATATGGAGAGGAACCAGCGCGAACCAGGCGAGTAGACCAAGGTCGAAGGCCGGGAATACCAGGGGATAGAGAAGACCGCTCGCGCAGGCAAGCAGGATGAGGCGTGCGCGGGAAATGGTCATTGATCGTAACTTAACGAAAGACCGTCAGAGATTCAACCGTTTGATTCGGATGGCTCTCGCCGGAAGGGAATCGCAATCGGTGTTGCGGGGTACCTGAACAGGATAACGATTGAGGTCTCCGCTACGGTCCGGAGGTGCATTGAACCACCCAATCTCCTCGTGAAAAACCGGCTGATCCAGGGACTTGTGATTGAGGCGTGGCCATGAGTCTGGGCTGAACCGGAAAGAGAGGTGCCGGCGTAAGCAGGTTGGGGGGGAACCGGGGTTCCGAATGGCGTCACAGTTCTTGGTACTGTGCGGGGGGAGGAGTTGATCGTGGAGCGATCCCACCAGCCGGTGAGGTGGTCACCCGTGGATGGACGATTGGCGGCTGAGCAGCAGAAGGCTGGCCGGAGCCCTACCTCAAGCGAAGACGAGCATCACAGTCATCAATCGCATTGCCGCACCTCCCACACGTGATCTATCAGAGCTGTACTCATATTCTACCCCTTCTCGAATCGGCCCTGCATCGTGACGGATTGCGTCTTCCTCAGATCGACAATGCCCTGCAACCCGCGCGGGTGATCGATTCTTCCCGTATTGACCGCTTTCCTACCGGAGCGTAGACTCATAAGAAGGACGCAGTACCACCCTAATAGGAGGTGGTCGCATGGTCTCCCGTGGCGAATATGTCAGCCGCTCCGACCATGCCAGTCTTGTCCAATTTGCCGCCTCCATTTCCCACTCCGGTTCTGCACTTTTCCCGAGTTATTCAAAGAACGCGCATATCGATTGGCCGAGTATTTCCGTTCGCGCCCGACGCACAGGGCTCGACGTTCGGTTCACCGGATGTGACTCGGTCACGCCGAATAACACTGTCTGGATATGTCACGGCTTTCGCGGCCCGAATGTACAGGCCAGCACGATAACCGAGGAGGATCTCCCCTATGGCAAGACGGAAGAACGGTTGGATAGCTCAGACGCAGGCGCAACGGCATCAAGACTGTTTGCCACGCGCCGAACTACCCGAGGAAGGAGAACGCGATGGGACGGAAATATGATCACGTCGATGTCATGACGGCAATTGGATTAGTCGCCACTTTGTTTGGAGGCTATCTGTTTGTGACGGCCGCCGACGGATTTTGGCAAGCGCCTTCGGTTCCCCCCATGACCGCCATGACGGTAAGCAGTGACCCCTCCGCTGGGATGGCGTATCTGCAGCCTGTATTGGGGCGAGCCATTCTTGACGAGGTATTGCTCGATCGAGAAGCGGGCGCGGCCGTATCAGCAGCGGCGAGGGAATTGAACCGCGCTGTGACTGAGTATCAACGAGTTTCCGCTTCGCTGTTAAGTCCGCTCGTACTGGCAGAGTTGGCAGCGTTCGGGCAGGAAGCCGATCATCGCGCGCGCATGCAGTACGTCATGGGGAAGGCCGTGGTCAATCACACCCGCCGGGGGATCAGCAGCGGGATCCTTTCGGCGGATCAATACCGGAGCAACTTCAACAATAATCTCATACGGACGGCCGAATTGACGGGACAGCGCATGCATGATCAATTCGAAGCCACCAGACAGGGGACACTGGGCCGGTCGATTGTCGAGGCAGTGCAGGAAGAGGAGCGGATGGACTCGGCGGTGCAGGAGCAAATCGGGCGGGCGGTAATGCAAGTAACCCAAGCGCAGGAGCGTTATGGTGCGGCAAGGGATGCACAAGAGACTCAATTGGCCGGCGCGGCTCTCGCGGCCGTGAGGGCCAATGCCCTGATGGAGCAGTTAACCCCGACTGAGGAGATTGCCCCGGCACAAATCGTGGTGGCACATCACACGATTGCATCGGCTGACATATCCCGTGGGTCACTGATCCTGGCCTGTATGGGGTTGATCATCCTCTTCGTCGGCGGGCTGGCTTTCGGCACCAGAAAGAGTGACGTGGAAACCATTCCGGTCTGGAAAATGGAAACGATACTGCAGTTACATCGATCCGGCAGATAACCACATACGACACCCCGGGAGTCGGGCTGGCGACACCCGGGGTGGCCGAGGAGGGTCGATATGTCCTGGGAAAATTGGGTCGTGGCCATTGGGCTCGGCGCTCTCTTAATGATGTTTTTCGTGCTCATGGAGCTTTTCTTCGCCGGCAGGCGGCACCCCATGGATCATTCGCACAGGAAATGAACCGATTTGTCGGTGGGGACGGGGGGGCCGGCGACGACGGTCAAAACTAGTTCAGGCAGGACCAAAGACCCGGCAGCATGACTTTCGCCATCGCTTTAAGTTCGCATTCCGATTGCGGAGGAACGTTTGCGAGCGCGATGCCGAATTCTTTTCCTTTCGCCCACCGTACGGTACCCCGGCGAATCAGCATCGGAATGTCGGGCGCCGGTTGGATAACAATCACCACCAGTTCCATTCCCACACTGACTGGTTCATGGCCTCGAATTCGGCCCCCCGAGGTGGTGATATCCTCGGTTACTCCAATCGTCTGAAAGGTGCCATTGGAATAATAGATCGGACACTGAGCCGGAATGCGACGGACTTCGCGTTCACGATAGGCGGCGTTCATCACGAGAGACTTCCTTTCCTCGGGCTCCTGGGTCCGGGTGCCCGCATCAAGCATACTGTAGGCCTGGAAAGTGCGCACTGCCACCACGCTAACGTGGCGGCGATCATCCCGCCAAGCGCATCGTTCAGCACATCGTGTAGTGAGGTTTCGCGACCTGCTGCTGATCCCTGCGCCACCTCTGTCCATACGCCAAACACCGTCGTGAGCAGGATGCCGCAGACCAGGGCGTAGGGGAGCGGCCATCCGCGCAGGCGAAAGCCCTGGATGGCGAGCCAGGCGAGCAATCCGTAGGCCGGTACATGGGCCAAGTCCCGCCAGTTGTCCGGAACGAGTGTGAGTAGTCTACCGGTGACTCCAATGCCGGGCGAGGCGATCGCGAGACCGAGAAGGAGGAACATGTACCCGAGAACAACGACCACAACAACAGGCATGCAGGCAGTCCTTTCGGTGGGACCAATGATCCCGCGCAGAGTACTGTGCCCGGTTCCTGCGTTGCCATTCGTCGTTCGCCTGAGAACCTCATCCTTTCGAGGGGCGCGGAGTCAAACGAATTGGACCAAGCGTGGGTCGGGAATAGAAGGGAGGTTCAAAATGAGGAGAGACGTTACGCCTTTTTTTCCGGTGTCTGGTGCTGCCATTGACTCGGGGCAGAGGCGTGAGCCTGGTATGCCTGGCCGAATCCCAACACGAGGTGAGCATCCGTCATCTGGAGTTCCCAGATGGCAAAGTCGCCGAAACCGAACATCATTTGCGATTGCGGGAACCTTGCCAGATAACGCTCCTTCACGACCGTGTAGGACACGTCGGTGGGCGGCAGTACCGTTGCCGTACCCTGCAGATTGATGCGTTGCAACGCCAGGGGATTTTTCCCGGGTTTGTCCGGCTCGGCAAGAAACAGGCTGACGCGAGCATTCGCGAGCAGGTGCTGGGTGTGCAATGCCAGCCGGCTGAGGTGGAGATATACACGGCACCAGTCGGTTCCGAACACATAAGGGACGTGAGAGCCGAAGGGATGGCCGTCCCGCAGGGTCAGCAATACACCGGTACGTACCTCATCCACCAGCCGCCGCCAGGCGGCCTGAACCTCTTCACTCGACATGTCATCCGCAATAGGCATGAGCCAACCTCCTGGTCGGGTCATTGTATCGGCGGCGGGGGAATTGTCCAGAGATCGTGCATTGCCGACATGGCCTCTCTTTTGAAGCCATAGTCCGAGTCGATGTCCCTTTGCGCCCGGGAAGGACGACGGAGTAACATGGGCTCGACATGGAGCGAGGCTGCAGAAGGATGGAAAAGGGAGATATACAATGAGAGACATGCGGCTGGGGATCGTGCTGGCAATCATCTGTATCGCAACGGGAGTAAGCGGCTGCGGTGGAAAACAAGCGGAGATCAAGGAAGACCGGCTGACGGTAGGTCGAGTTCAAGGCGAAGTGAAAGTAGGCATGTCCGCAGCTCAGGTGGCGGAGCTGCTGGGTTCCCCGAATATCGTGACCACGGACGATAAGCGCCGCGAAGTCTGGATCTATGACAAGGTGTCGACTGACCGTGTGGACACTGCGAGTTCCTCCTTTGCGGGGCTCATCATTCTCGGCGCCAACTCCAGTGACCGCTCGAGTTCACAACGGCAGCGGACCCTCACCATTATCATTAAGTACGACGAAGAGAAAAAGGTCCGTGATTTTGCCTATAACTCTACCCAATTCTAGAATCTCGGGTCGACAGCGCCTTGGTTCGACCGCTGGCCTGGTGACCGGTCTGATGGTGGTGCTGTCGATATACGGCTGTGTGCGCCAGACACAGCCTGCGGAATTATTCCAACTCTCTCCGGAAAGTAATGCCAACCGGGCGATGCAAACCCGCTTTTTCGAGACGGCCAATAGCCGGGAACTACTGTCGGCCTCGGCCGCTGCGTTACAGGATCTTGGATTTCAAGTCGAGGAGAGCGTACGTGAAGTCGGGTTCTTGCGGGCGGCAAAGGAACGCAGTGCGCGGGAGTACGGACAATACCTCAATCAGTTTTTCGTCTGGCTCCTCTCGTTGGGCCACGTCATCATGCCAGTCGATTTGCATCAGAAGATCGCCGCCACCATTGTGGCGCGCCCGGTCACTCAGGACGGCACGAAGCAAGAGGTTCGAATCATGTTCTACCGGGTGCTGTGGAAGGGCGACGGTCAAAGCGACCGCAATTACATCCCGCCCGGCGAGCAGAAGATGGAAATGATCCGCGATCCTGACATCTACCAACAGTTTTTTGCGAAACTTTCGAAGGCTGTGTTTTTAGAGCCGTATACGATCTAATTGCGAGGACTCATGACTTGGAGAGGAACGGGGCGAGCGGCTGTGGTTCTCATCGGATGCATGACACTATCTGGCTGCACAGCGCCGGAACCGCGCAAGGAACTCTTCGCGCCAACCGATGCGCAAATGAAAATACGTAGTGCACAGAGCCGCACCTTCGACGTCCAGGATGGTACGAATGCCATGCGCGGCGTGATCGCGGCCTTGCAGGACTTGGGATTTATCATCGAGCGAGCCAATGAACCCTTGGGACTGGTGACGGCCGCCAGATTCGCCGAGCCGAACTATTATGACGTGCTGGGGGTGACGGTGACCGTGCGCCCGCAGCAGGACGGAAAGACGATGATCCGCGCCAATGCCATTTATAACAATAAACCAATCGAAGACCCCAAGGTGTACCAGAACTTTTTTGCCGCAGTGGAACGCTCATTGTTTCTCACCAAGGACTAGGCGTGACGAGACGAACTGCTTGGGTTTTCCGCCCGCCACTATTCGCCATCCGCCGGTTCGTTGCCTGTTTTCTGGGCCTGGCGTGTTTGACCACCGCGTGCTCGCCCTATGAGTGGCGGCACGAAAACCAATGGGAATCGCGCGACCAGATCTGGCTTTCGGAAGCCAGCCAGGTGAAGGTACGCTCGGCCCAAAGCCGGGTGTTCGACACAACCGATCGCTCCAAAACGATTCAGGCGGTGGTCTCGACGTTTCAGGATCTCGGCTTCGCAGTGGAAGTCCTGGATGAGGAGCTGGGTATTGTGTCCGGCAAGAAATTCGACGATTATGAATCTCCCCTGGGGGGCGACCCGTCTTTCTATACCTACCGGGACGACGGGCTTTTGATCCTGACCAGACAGTTCCGGAGTTGGGGACCCTTCTATCACCGCAGCGACCTTGTCCGCCTCACCGCTACGGTCAGACCTCGTGGCGACAGGCAACTTGTGGTGCGCGCCAGTGCACAGTACTATCTCAAGGCCGTTGAGACGCCAGAACCCTATCAGCAATTTTTTCGAGCCCTGGAACAGGCGCTCTTCATCCAGCCCCACACCTCGCCATAGGAATGGCGCAATCCTCATCACCTGCTAGTTCAGCCGCACAGCATATTCGGCTTTCCACTGGACCAAGGATCGGAGAATTCCTATGAGGTTCACCCGTTTCATAAAGACAATCTTGTGCAGGGAGTGGAGGGTGACCAACGAAATCCCGAAAGTTGCCCAGACTGACGGGCATGATTCGTTCGGCACTCTGGCACAAGAGACAAGCAGATTTGCGGGACACCTAAGGCAGAGTCGTTGTCCCCGACCGTCCCTGCTCCTGACTGGATTCAAGGACGCTTCCTGCACAGGGTAAGTTCTGTACCCGCTTCTGCCAGTCACGGCAGCAATTTGTGTACGCGTCTCTCCCGGCAGCCTGTAGCCTGTCGCCCGACCTCCTTGACACTTGCCAGTGCTCGGCCTAGCCTGATGGCTCAGAGGCAGTGCTCACCTTCAACCGGGAGGCCTATCATGTCTGTCGCACGAGTAACGGAAATCATTGCCGCTTCTCCGAAGAGTTTCGACGATGCGCTCCACCTGGGCATTGCACGCGCGAATAAGACTCTCCAGAACGTGAAGAGTGCCTGGATCGAAGATCAGAAGGTGGAGATTACGGATGGAAAAATCACGCAGTACCGCGTGGCACTCAAAGTGACGTTTGTCCTCAAAGACTAAGGGAGCTTTATGAAAAATGTGGAGATGACCGTCGAGGGAACTCTGTTGACGATCAAGGTGGATCTCTCGAAAGAGTTTGGACCATCAGCCTCGGGAAAGACCATTATCATTGCCTCGACGGAGGGCAACGTCACCATCCCGGACCGGGAAGAAAAAATCGGGCTGAATGTTTATCGGAAGAAGTGAAGGGGTTCGGATGCCGGGCCTTCTTCGGTAGATCCGCGCATGCAGTGCCATGGCATCGGCGAAGAACCGTGGAGAACATCCGCCTGGATTCTTGTCGTTAAACATAGGACAATGCGCGGCGGGGTAGTGGAGTGACCACCCCACGATCTGTGATGGGTAGACAAGCCATGTCCATGACAGCAAAGACGCTGGTTGAATCTACTGGGCCTGCTGTCCTGATCGTCGATGACGATCCTGACATCGGACTCGTGCTGCACGATCTTTTACGACATGACGGATATCAGGTGCAGGTCACTTCCACGGGAGCGGAAGCACTGGCTCGGGCCAAAGACGCGTCATTTTCGGCCGTCTTGCTCGATTTGATGTTACCGGACATGGACGGTCTCTCCGTCCTCACCTTATTAAAACAAATCGATCCTCTCTTGCCGGTCATTATGCTGACGGCGTTTGTTGAAGTGGCCAAAAAGCATGGATCCCTCACCGAAGGCGCGTTCGGCTATTTGACCAAGCCCTACGATGGGGAGGAACTGAAAGCTCTGATCAAGCGTGCGGTCGGAGTGAAACATCTTTCGATTGAAGCCGCTGCGGCAAAAAAAGCATTGTCCGCCAGTGAGGATCGGTTCCGCGAAGTCGTGCAGACGGCCCCGGACGCGATCGTGCTCGCCGATGGAGCGGGGTACATTCTGACATGGAACAAGGCGGCCGAGCGGCTGTTCGGGTATAACGCAGGGGAGGCACAGGGACAGTCTCTGACGATGATCATGCCCGAGCGATATCGGGTTCCCCACCAACTGGCGCTGCAGCGCATCAGCACGACGGGGGAATTGCGCCTGAAGGGGGCTACGGTGACCATGCATGGCTTGCACAAGGACGGCCGGGAATTTCCGATTGAGATGTCGCTCAGCAGCTGGATTTCCGGAGGTCAGCGGGTGCACTGCGGTATCGTGCGAGACATCACCGCCCGGAAGGAGTCAGAAGCACGACTGCTGCAGCAGCAGCTTGAACAGCAGGCCCTGCTGGACTTGATCCCGGCAATGGTTTGGTATAAGGATCCGCACAACCGTATCCTGCGCGTGAATCGCCGTGCAGCCGAATCCCTTCAGAAGCCCATCGCCGAAATCGAGGGGCATACAACCGAAGAGTTCTATCCGGACGAAGCTGAGCGGTATCATCAGGACGATCTGGAAGTCATCGTGTCAGGGCGGCCCAAAGTTGGGATCGTAGAGCCCTATCGCGCAGGGTCGGGGGAGAAACGATGGATCCAGACCGATAAGGTTCCCTATCTCGACCCGGGAGGGCATATACTCGGTGTGTTAGTGTTCGCGCAGGACATCACGGAGCGCCGGCGGACAGAGGAGGCGTTGCGTGAAACTGAGGAGCGATTACGCATCCTGATGGAATCCGCGCTGCATGGTCTTGTCATGGTCGATGCAGGCGGAACGATTCTCATGGTGAATGCCCGTCTCGAAACCCAATTCGGGTATGAAAGCGGTGAACTGCTCAGGCGGGCGGTAGATAGCCTGCTGCCGCCGCGGTTGCGCGCTCGGCATTCCGAACAGCGATCCGCGTTCCTGGTCCACGCTGAAGAGAGCTCGCTCAGTAACCGCCGCCACCTGATAGGCGTGCGGAAGGACGGAACGGAGTTTCCCCTGACTATTTATTTGAACCCCCGGGCGACCACGGAGGGGGTGTATGTCGTTGCCTCGGTAGGCGACCCGCATGGGGTCGCGTGAATCTTCGGATGGTCCTGATCATCAGCGTACTGGGCTTCGTCGGCTTGTTGCTGGTGATTGGAGTGCGCACCTTCATCCGTTGGATAAAAATTCACTACCCCCGGCGCGCCTCCGCCATCCTCACGGCATTCACGATCGGAGCCATCGCGACAGGGTGGTTGATTGTGCTGGAAATACAAGACCAGCCCGCTTTTCAATCGAATGATCTCATCACCCTGCAGGAGCCGGTGGTTGCGACGACCATTCCAGCCGACCGTGAGGCCCGTGCCGTTCCCTGCGTGGTGGATCTCCGGGCGCATCTGGGTGTGATGGAGGTCGAGATCGAGAGCGGCAGCTTGAATGCGCGCGTGGAGAGTAACAATACCTCGTCGCCGTTATACTGTCCGATCGGCGCGGACGTCCGGATTGACATCGCGTGGCTCCACCGGCCGACGGTGACGCGGCGCTAACACACAGCTCCTTCCCGAAACGATTCCACCTCTGTCCCACCTTCACCGAGGCTCAGTCAGTCGCGTCTTGCGAAAAATCTGCACGAGCGCCCAGACGAAGAGTCCTCCTTCCAGCCAGCCGAATTGTTCTCTGCGGGGCACGGCCGTCGCCGACCCCTGTGGTCTCGAAGGCCAAATCGCAGCATGACCCGGAGAGCTTGTTGGTCCGGGGAGCGAAGCTCCAGGCTCCGCCGGCGTGCCTGCGTTCCGGGCTGCAGATTCGCCGGAGGCCTTTTCGGAATCCACGGTGACGGCGTCTTTTGACGGAACAATCCGCGCACCGGCTCGCCTGGCATAGACCTTGGTGAATTCTGCCCCGAACAACAAAATTTGCGTCGAGTAGTAGACCCATATGAGCAGAATGACCAAAGATCCGGCCGCACCATAGGCAGACCCGACGTCGCTTTTGCCGAGATAAAGCCCGATCGAGAACTTTCCAATCGTAAAGAGAAGGGCCGTGATTGCGGCACCCACCCAGACATCCCGCCAAGCCACCTGGGCATCAGGAAGGACCTTGAACATCATGGCGAACAGTGCGGTGATGACGACGAAAGACAAGAGGGCGTTCATCAGGTGCAGGATAAATTCAGGCGCGGGCAGCCACCCCTCGAAGACCCTGCCCAGAGCTGCCAATCCGGCGCTCAGGACTAACGACACCAGCAGCAGAAACCCGGTCCCGAACACGGCCAGAAAGGAGAGGAAGCGATCCCGGATGATGGCCCAGACCCCCTGCGTGGTTGGTTCAACCTCCCAGATGCTGTTCAACGAATCCTGGAGCTGTCCGAATAATCCTGACGCCCCGATCAGCAACGTCGCGAGCGCCGTGACCGATGCCACGATGCCGGTGGCCGGCTGACTCGCGCGCTGAAGCATGTCCTTGATGGCCGCGGTGCTTTGTTGGCCGAGCAGATTTTCAAGTTCTTGCAGGATGTAGCTCTGCGCCGCCTCCTGTCCAAAGACCAGCCCGATCATGGCGATGATGATGATGAGCAGCGGAACGATCGAAAACACGGTGTAGTAGGCCAGGGCTGCGCCATGGCGTGGGATCTTGTCTCGACTCCATTGAGCAGCTGTTTCCTTCAGCAGGTCCCACATTTCGCGGGCGCTGGATAGACTCAAAGTGCGAATGATCATTCTCCTCGCATGCCTTTCGATGTTGGAACCGGAGTAAGGCCGAACATCCTGAAGATTTCGAATGTCATCATGCCATCATGGCCGATTCGTCTTGGGAACTAGGGCTTCCCCGAGCTACTTCCAATGCCTGGCAGATGTTACGTTTTTAAGGCGCGTACCCGCACGAGCAGTCCCCAAGAAAAACAGTCATCACGAAGAAGGAGAGAGCTAATGGCAAAGACAGCGGTCATGGCATCCGGAATTATTGAAATGTTGAAGGAGGATCATAACAAGGTGAAGGGACTATTCGAGGAGTTCGAATCCGCGGAGGGCCGGGAACGAGCCGGGATCGCAAAGACGGCCCTTCAAGAACTTGAAGTGCATGCCAACCTCGAAGAATCACTGATCTATCCGGCCATCAGAAAAGAGATTGACGGGCATGACTTGATGAGTGAGGCAATCGAGGAGCATCACCTTGTCCATGTCCTGATCAAAGAGCTCAAAAAACTCAAACCCGGCGATGAGAAGTTTCAGGCCAAGTTCACGGTGCTCGGCGAGTTGGTGAAGCACCACATCGAGGAAGAAGAGAACGAAATGTTGCCGCAGGCAGAGGAAAGTGACCTGGATTGGGAGTCGCTGGAGGCGCGCGTGATGACGCGACGGGAGGCGTTGATGGCCAAAGCCAGCGGGCGAGGTAAACCGTCCAGGCGTGCTTCGTCCTCATCGAGAGCGTCGAAAAAGTCTGCCCGGTAAATTAGATTCACGAACGGCTGGTCCCACTTGAGGAAATCACCATGGCCAAAGATCGTCCCAAACGCGACAACAAAAATAAGAAGGTACAGGCTCTGGACAGTGTGCGTGAGGAGTCCGGAGAACAATATCTCACTACCAATCAGGGCCTGCGGGTCAATGATGACCAGAACAGTTTGAAGGCCGGTTCGCGAGGCCCGTCGCTCCTTGAGGATTTTCTCCTCCGGGAGAAAATCACGCATTTCGACCATGAGCGCATTCCGGAGCGGGTCGTCCATGCCCGGGGGTCCGCCGCCCATGGATACTTTCAGGTCTACAAATCCATGGCTTCGATGACCAAGGCGAAGTTTCTTCAGGATCCGACGCTCAAGACTCCGGTGTTCGTACGTTTCTCCACTGTCGCAGGGTCGAGAGGGTCCACGGATCTTGCACGGGACGTCCGTGGATTCGCCGTCAAGTTTTATACAGAGGAAGGCAACTATGACTTGGTGGGCAACAACATGCCTGTCTTCTTCATCCAGGACGCCGTGAAGTTTCCCGACCTGGTTCACGCGGTGAAGCCGGAACCTCACCACGAAATGCCGCAGGCCGCGTCCGCCCATGACACGTTCTGGGACTTCATTTCACTCATGCCGGAATCCATGCATATGATCATGTGGTTGATGTCGGATCGAGCGATCCCCAGAAGCTTCCGCATGATGGAAGGTTTCGGCGTCCACACCTTTCGTTTCGTGAATGATCAGGGTGTCGGTCGGTTTGTGAAGTTCCACTGGAAGCCCCTCCTGGGTGTCCACTCTGTACTGTGGGATGAAGCTCAAAAGATCTCCGGGTTAGATCCGGATTTTCTCCGGCGAGACCTATGGGACGCCATCGACGCCGGTCACTATCCGGAGTGGGAATTGGGAGTGCAGGTAGTGGAGGAGAAGGATGAACATAAATTCGAGTTCGACCTCCTCGATCCGACCAAGCTCATTCCTGAAGAACTGGTGCCTGTGACACGAATCGGCAAAATGACGCTGGATAGAAATCCTGATAATTTTTTTGCCGAGACCGAGCAGGTCGCATTTCATCCCGGGCATCTCGTCCCGGGTATCGACTTCACCAATGACCCCCTCTTACAGGGACGCCTCTTCTCCTATACAGACACACAGCTTATCCGGTTGGGTGGTCCCAACTTTCATGAAATTCCCATTAATCGTCCGATTGCTCCGTTACACAATAACCAACGCGACGGACATATGCGCCAGACCATCAATGTTGGACAGGCGAGTTACCACCCCAACTCCTTGGGTGGCGGGTGCCCCATGCAGGCCAAGGGAGATATGGGCGGATTCCTCAGTTATGCAGAGAAACTGACAGGGTCCAAGGTCCGGGAGCGCAGCAAAAGTTTCTTCGATCACTTCAGCCAAGCGGGCCTCTTCTTCCGAAGCCAATCGGGTCCGGAGCAGGACCATCTGGTGCAAGCCTTGCAGTTCGAACTTGGGAAGGTCGAACGTCTTCCGATTCGAGAACGAATGGTCGGCCTCCTGGCGCATGTCGACAAAGGGCTGGCTTCGCGTGTGGCCGAGGGCTTGGGCCTGCCGGTCATGAAAATAGATGGCCCGTTGAATATGAGTGTCCCGGCGGACGGGGATCCGAAGGATTTTCAACCGAAGCGAGCGACTGCGACGCTGGAAAAATCGGCAGCTCTTAGCATGGTTCTGGCTCCAAAAAAGGGGATTCAGACCAGGAAAGTCGCCATTCTCGCGGCCGATGGGGTGGACGGCGAGGCGGTTCTGGGGATGAAGACAGCATTGACGGCGGCGGGAGCCATGGCCAAAATTGTTGCACCTCGCTCTGGAGTGCTGAAAGCCATGGATGGAAGCGAGATGAAAATCGATTTCAGCCTCTTGACCATCGGTTCTGTACTGTTTGATGCGCTCTATGTCCCGGGCGGTGAGGAGAGCATCCGCACGTTGCTGCGCACGCCCAAGGCCGTGATGTTCACGCAGGAAATCTATCTCCATTGTAAAGCCATAGCGGCCACAGGGGCCGGTGGAGATGTGTTACAGGCTGCCCTGACAACACTTGGCCCATCCAGCCGGAAGGGTACGAGCGGCGAGGTCCCTTCCGACGACGCCGTCGTGATGTCCCGTGAAGGCTCCGGAAAACAGATTGCAGCGCGTTTCATCAAGGCGATGGAATCGCACCGTCAGTGGGATCGGGAAGTCGCGCTGGCGAGCCCTCAGTAACACCCTGTCAGGGGAGATCAACTCTAGGAGGAAGAGCGCTGGTTCGCTTCGCCCTCGGGTTGTCGGACTGGTAGACGAATCCGGCGCTGAAACCGCCGTCTGCATCGAAGATGCAGGCGGCGGTGCGGTCTGGAGATTTATTCGATTTACTGCACCATGATGGTCCCGTTTGATTTCGTCAGGCTCCCTCTGTCTTCGGAGGAGGGCCGCACTGAGTACGTCACGGTGCCGATCCGGGTAAAACAGAGGCCGGCTGTTTCATTGCTTGCCAGGGTGGTCGAGTTGTCTACGCCCATGCCCATGGCCTTCGAGAAGCCGTTGCGACAGGACACTCGATTGTCCAGCGGACCTTCAATTGCCACGATGACGGATTCCTGTCGCTGATTGATCCAGCGTACTTCGTCACCGGCATGTGCGGTCAGAGTCGTCGGCGTCACGGTATCGCTGATGACGATGTTCTTGACCATCCCCGTTTTCATCCCGACGTCCGTAGCAGACTGAGTTTTCGACGCGGTGGGCGAGCTTGAGCAAGCGGCGACCATTAAAAACGTTAGGGCCAGCATGGAATTCAAAAAAACCGAAGGGGCAGTCGTCTTCATACAGTCCTCCCTGTTGAAAGTAGTTAGAGTAGGTCCACGGTCATGGCTCGTTCGGCCTGGGGTTGAGGGGCGGGAACCCTTTGACGTGCTGCTTCAGTGATGTTTTCCCTCGACTCCATCACAGTACTGAGCGCGCCGTATCGGCCACACTCGGCATAACCCTAGTCCCCCGGTCGATGCAGGCTGGTTTTTGGTGTGAGTCCGATGCCCCATGGTACGCGGTACAATATTCGTGGCGATGCGGTAGGGTAAGTATGATGGAGAGGCACAACCTGAGCACACCTCGACGATTACTGGTCATGACCATGCTGGCGGTCATGATGGTGCTCGCCGGCTGCGCGATGATTTCGATGAGTTTTGGGTATCGACATGCCGACTGGCTGATTCGCCGGCAGTTGGATCATTATCTGGACTTCAGTTCTGCTCAGCGCCGCGATGTGACGGCTAAGTTGCAGACGCTGCTCCTGCGGCACCGGACGGAGGCTCTTCCTGCATACGAGGAATTTCTCAGCGACATTCAGCGGCGACTCGCCCGGGGCCTGGAGCCTGAGGATTTGACCTGGATCTACGCATCGTATGATCGTTTTCGAGCGGACCTGTTCGAACGGGTTGCGCCCGATAGCGCAACTCTCATGACGACCCTTACGGATGCACAAATTCAGAACTTCGAAGCAGTCTTACTCAAAGAGGCGAACAAAGCTGAGCGGGGATTGCGGGAGCCGGCGGGAACCCGTCTGGAGGAGCGGGCTAAATCAATGCTCTCCATGGCACAGGATTGGCTTGGTCCTCTGAGCGCAGAACAGAGAGCCGGAATCCGTCGATGGAGCGTCGACCTGCCGGATACGCAGCCCGCATGGTACCAGTACCGACAGTACCGGCAACGGGAGCTGGTGACTCTCATGCGGAATCATCCTCCTGCGGGGCAAGCGGCACAGGCATTACGCGCTATGTTCGTTTCTCCAGAGCGCAGCGCGCCTCGAACCTATATGGAGACCGTAAAGGAGTTCAGGGCCGAGCTCACCAGTATGCTGCTGAAGATCGATCGCACGCTCACCCCGCTCCAGCGTCGTCAAGCTATTGCGACTCTTCAGCAGCTCATCGATGACATACACGACTTACGCGCCGGATGACGGCTAGGCCCCCCCTAGTCAGACCGGCCAATTCGTGGATCTTTCTGCAGCGCTAAAAGCTGACCACTCCAAACAACCACAACAGCAGAATGAGACTGAACGGGACGCCGAGCAACCAAAGAAGAATAGGCATGGTACACCTTCCCTTTCCTGAACGCACAGTGATTAAGATCGGGGCGGAACCTTCGGGTGATCCGAGGGCTCCCACCCCGATAGAGCGGACATCTTCTTGTGGACGAGAGAAAATGTGCGCTGCTGGCCCTATGATCGAACGAGCGGCCGGAGACAACCACTAGGAGTAGCCCTGGATAGGACCTTAATCGGGCCTTGCGAGATGACTGGATAATGCTATCACCAACCTCTTGACTCGCACGCCGGTGGAAGCCTATCGTGACCTTGTGGGGGGAGTGAACGCCCCGGGGGAATATCGACATGAAGGGGATCGAGTGCTGAGGACGGTGTGCATGCCCAGCTCGTACTGGGAAGCCTGAAATCCTCCCGAGATCTCCGCCGTATCTACCTCTCCTCGGTAGGTGCGTGCTCCTCCCACCTAATCCTGTTCGTAGAGGCCCGCCTGTCGCTTGCCGCTCCCCGCCACAAGACGTGTCACTGCCCACGAATCCTGTCAAGGCTTGACTCTCGGACCCGTTCCCTGTAAACGACCAGGAGACTACGTATCCTTCGTTCCAGCTAGCTCGAATCTCGCTTGTCCGGCTCCCTTGCTTGAGAGGTTGAATGGCCACCAAGACATCATCGTCATCTACTCGCACCTCGAAGCCTGCACTCCATACTGATAGCGTCGACTCCGAACCGGCTGCCCCACGAAAAAAAGCTACATCACCGGAGAAGGCTCCGCCGGCAGTGACGGCGGTGGAGATGGGTACCCGCCAGCGTGAAATTTCCGTTTCGGAGTTTTTCACGAAGAACCGGCATCTTTTAGGGTTTGACAATCCCCGCAAGGCTCTCCTGACCTGCGTGAAGGAAGCGGTTGACAACTCCCTGGATGCCTGTGAAGAAGCGGGCATCCTTCCTGACGTCACCGTGAAGCTCGAAACCGTGGTGGAGGGGACCGCTGCCGTCACACCAGGTCAAGCCACGCGCTTCCGTGTGACGGTGACCGACAACGGCCCCGGCATCGTACGCGCCCAGATTCCGCGGATCTTCGCAAAGCTGCTGTATGGGTCGAAATTTCACCGCATGCGCATGAGCCGGGGCCAACAGGGCATCGGGATTTCCGCCGCCGGGATGTACGGCCAGCTCACCACGGGCAAGCCGGTGAAGGTCATTTCGCGCACCGGCCCGCGCGCTACCGCGCATTATTTCGAGGTACAAATCGACACGAAGAAAAACGAGCCGCTGGTCCATGAAAATAAACAGATCGACTGGACCCAGTCCCAGGGCACCGAGGTATCGATCGAGGTCGAAGGCCGGTACCAGAAGGGACGGGCCTCCGTTGATGAGTGGTTGGAACAGACGTCGATTGCCAACCCGCACGTGCGGCTGGTGTATCACACGCCGGAAGGGGAAACGAAGGAGTATCCCCGGACCTACCACGAGCTTCCCCCGTCGCCGAAAGAGATCAAGCCGCATCCCTACGGGATTGAATTCGGTGTGTTGCTCAAGATGTTGCAGGATACGAAGAGCCAGACGGTGGCGGGTTTTCTGGCGGGCGACTTTTGTCGTGTGTCACCGGCATTGGCCGAGGAGATCTGCAGGGCGGCCAAGTTGCCCCTCGGAACCAAACCACGGGCCGTGAAACCGCATCTCGCGGAGGTGCTGTACAAAACGATCCAAACGACCAGAATCATGGCCCCTCCGACGAACTGTATTTCGCCGATCGGTGAGAAGGCCATCCTTTCCGGCCTCTATAAACAGATCAAGGGTGAATTTTATACGGCCGTGAGTCGTCCGCCCGCGGTCTATCGGGGCAATCCCTTCATCATCGAAGCCGGGTTGGCATTCGGCAGGGGACCGGAAGATTCTGCCAAGCCGCAGCAGGCTAGCATGCCGCTGGCCGAAGGCGAGGATCAGGGGCAGGATACCGAACTCGCGCGCGTGATTCGTTATGCCAATCGAGTGCCGCTGCTGTTTCAGCAATCGGCTTGTGCGACCTTCAAGGCGGTGCTCAATACGAAATGGCGCAACTATGGCATGACGCAGTCCCGTGGCGCACTTCCCGCCGGGCCGATGGTGATCTTCGTCCATATGGCCTCCGTGTGGGTGCCCTTCACCAGCGAGTCGAAAGAGGCCATCGCGGACTATGACGAAATTCAGAAAGAAATCACGCTGGCGTTACGCGAGGCCGGGCGGCGCCTCGGTATTTTTCTTCGGCGCAAGGAACGGGCTGCCAGTGAATTTCGACGCCGCAACATTTTTGAGCTCTATATCGAAGAGGTCGTCGAGGCCTGCAATCGTCTCAAAGGCGGCCATCTCCCCACCGAACAGTTAAAGGCGCAGCTGCACAAGGTCGCCAGCTCACGCACCGGCGGCCTTAAAACGGATGAAGCCTTGGGCAAGACCGGCGCGGGACCGGAAGGACTGCCGCATTCGATCATTGTGACTCTGGAGGGAGTAGAGGGGGAGCCGGAGTCCGCTCAGGAGATTGCAGCGCCGACCGTGATTCCACGCGATCCGCCTTCCGTCGAGCGCTCCGAGCCGAGGGTGCCGGCTAAGTCCCCGCGAACTCCTGGGGCGGGTGGCCGGCGTGAAAGGAGCAGGGTTCCCGGAACCCCGAAAGGCAAGGGCGGACAGCAGGATCTGTTTGTCCGAGGCGGCCCGTCGGTTAAGAAAACCGTGCCAGGGACCAAACCGGCGAAAGCGCCCGGGGCTCGGAAAAGGAAATAGGACAGCGTATGGCACAGGCGAAACCGAAGAAGAACGGCGCGGTGGAAAAAAAACTCGTGGGAATGGCCGATGTGGTGATAGCAGCTGCGCAGCGGGCCAAGGACCCGACGTTTGCGATCCCCATCCGCGCGCTCTCGAACGTCTCGTTCAACCCCCGCAAGGGTTTGATCGAAATGGGAGAAAAGAAGCAGGCCCGTTCATTTTTTAATGTCGGGATGGCCAAAAAGTTCATGCAGACGATGCTGGTCGCCGATGCGCTCTCGGAGCTGCAACGGGCGGCCCTGACCACTTCGCTGAGAGAGATCTACTACCGTACCAAACACACCATTCAGGATTCGCATGAGAACACCTTCGATACCCAGGACGAATCCGATCCAATCATTGAGGATTTGGAGGTCTCGCTGGTGGCGTTGCGGGAAGAACTGCACGTCCGGGCGGAAAACAGCGGGAGCATCGTCGGGCCGGTGGTGTTCGGTGACGATGGGGACCGCGTGGATTGCGCCAAGCTCGGAAAGGGCGGCTACTCCGTTCCCTCGATCGTTGAGCCGGAATATCTCGAGATCCGGCGCTGCACGGCGGACTTCCTCCTGCTGGTTGAAAAAGGTACCCAGTGGAACCGGTTATCCGAAGACAAGTTTTGGCGGCGGTACAACTGTGTACTTCTGACGGGGAACGGACAGCCCCCGCGGGGTGTCCGGCGGCTGGCGCGACGGCTTCATGAGGAACACAAGCTGCCGGTCTACGTCCTCGTCGACAACGATCCCTGGGGGTACTACATTTATTCGGTGGTGAAGCAAGGCTCGATCAACCTGGCGTTCGAGAGCCAGCGGATGGCGATTCCCAAGGCAAAGTTCATCGGGCTCTCCAGCGCCGACCCGGAACGGTATGAACTGCCACGCAACGTGGGGATCAAGCTGAACGAGAAAGACATTACCCGCGCCAAGGAGTTGCTGAACTATCGATGGTTTCAGAAGCCGGCCTGGCAGGAAGAAATCAAACGGATGCTCGCCAACGGGCTGAAGTTCGAACTGGATGCCCTGGCGAACAAAGACTTTCAATACCTGACTAAAAAGTACCTGCCACGGAAGTTGAAGGAAAAGGACTGGCTGGATTAACAGGGAACCCTCGACCGTCTTAATCCGTAGCGCAATACAGCAGCGCTCCCTACTAGAGAAGGAAGGTCGCCATGAATATGGTCATGCTGGTGTTCCGTTCTTCGCTCAAGGAGCGGGTCCATGCACTGCTGGAACAGTGTGACGTCCGCGCCTACACCGAAGTTCCCGAGACAATAGGAGCGGGGCAAGCAGGCCCGGCGGAGGGTGTGTCCTTTTACCCGGGGGTCAACAGCGTGGTCATGGTGGCGATGGACGACGCCCATGCAGACCGGGTGGAGCAGAGTGTGAAAGAGTGGTGTGATGAGGTGACACAGAAGCCCGGTGGGCTCAAACCGGCCATCACGCTCTTCACCTGGCCCTGCCGGCGATTAATTTGAGTGAACGGCGGACACCCATACCGATGAATATGCCGCGCCCACGGTGGAGACGTCTGCTCCTGGCTGGGAGCTGCTTTATGTTGGCCCCGTGGGTTGGCATGGCGCAAAGCCTCTCACTTCCCTTGGGATCGCAGAATCAACCTGTACAGAATATCCAGCCCCTGGGATCTCTCAGCATGCCCAATCTGTCGACCCAGTCCTCGACGATCTCGTCGACAGCCTCAGGCGCCAGTCCCCCGCCGGGTGCGACGATTCCCTCCAGCCAGGGCAAGGCATTCGGGACCGTCGGCGCCGGACTGCCCGGTATGACCGGTGGACCGCCATTGACCTCGGGGCTGGGAGCTCTGGATCCAGCCTCCGGTTACAGGCCCCCGTCGGTCATTGAGCCACTGTTTTGCGATCCTTCGGTGAATATTCCCTGCCAGTGACGGCTCGGGACAGGTCGGTGATGTCAGGAACTGCGTTTCGTTGGGGCAGACCGTTCCACGCGGATCGTGCCTGTGGGAGTCATCGCACCCTGGGGATTGTCGGCCTCAAGCCAGACGTTGAAGCGAAGGGTCGCGGCCTTCGAGAAGCAGAGACTAACATACTGAAGCGGAGCGATCGTGACGCTGTCTTGTACGACTCCGAGTTGTGAAAAGCCCTTGTCGCACACGAATAAATCGGGTCCCTGGTCTCCAAGCATCCGCAGGCGAACCGCATGTTCGTTCAGATTTTGCCAGCGGACCTCGTCGCCCACCTGCACGATCAGCTGACTTGGCGCGACCTCCGTTCTGATATTGAAATAACGTACGGTACCAGTCAGGCGGGGATCGGGTCTGGAACTGCAGCCCGTTTCGAGGCCTAGGGCAAGCAGGACAAACAGGATCAGCAAAGGACGCAGCATGCGCGATCCTACAAAATGTGATCGCGCGGTGACTACTAGGATGGTTCCCAGGTATGGAACGGCTAATGGTCCCGGTCAACCGGGCGGCTGGGCCTGCGTTATGCGAGGTACCGTCTAGGCCGACGTTTACTGACACCGTCATGAATCTGACCTTCGACGACAGTCGTCATCTTCAAGCGCGCATTGGGTTCGGGGGCATCCCGGATGAGATTCGGCAAGTCATGCGGCTGGATCGTAGTGCGGCAGTCGCGCAGGCTCTGGCCATTCCTACGGCCGGAGCCCAGACTCCTCCTCCACAATGGGTGGACCGGCTTCCCCCTCCGCCGCATCAGCGGAAACATTGGAGTGAGACCGAACGGAAGGCCTTCCGGGAGGCACGCAGGGCAGAAGGTCTGGAACTGAAGAGCTGGTGGTATCGGGAACTGCTGACGACGCGCAGTCCGCTGTTGGAACGCATGACCCTCTTCTGGCACAACCACTTCACCTCCAGCCTCCACAAGGTCAAATGGCCTCCGTTTTTATATCAACAGAACGTGCTCTTCCGCCTGCACGCGCTGGGTTCGTTTCGAACACTGCTGCATGCCGTGGCGAAAAATTCCGCGATGGTGCTGTATCTCGATACCCAGACGAATCACCGGGATCATCCGAATGAAAACTTTGCCCGTGAGTTGTTCGAGCTGTTTACCCTGGGGGAAGGGCACTATACCGAACAGGATATCAAGGAGGCGGCGCGAGCATTTACCGGATGGCACCTTGATGTTCGCACCGGAGCGTTTCGAGTGGATCGGCGTTGGCACGACGGCGGCCGGAAGGAGGTCCTCGGGAAATCCGGCTACTTTGACGGAGACGATGTCCTGTCGCTGACGCTCGAACAGCCTCAGGTGGCTCGTTATCTGGTTCGTAAACTGTGGCGGGAATTTATCTCCGAAGCCCCTGATTCCGTGGAAGTCGATCGCCTGGCCGGCTCATTCAGACGGAGCGATTATAATGTGGCTGCCCTGCTAAACGAGCTGTTTCTGACGCCTCAGTTTTGGGCCATCGAGAACCGAGGCTGTCTGATCAAGTCCCCAGTGGACCTTCTGGTCGGAACGGCGCGGCTCTTCGACCTGCCGATGGACGAACCCCTCCAACTTGTCCGGTACGGACGCCGGCTTGGACAGGATCTGTTCGATCCGCCCAACGTGAAGGGATGGGCTGGCGGCACGCGATGGATTACGACATCGAGTCTTCTGGATCGGACGCAGATGCTGACTCGTGCGATTCGCGGTCATGAAACGGGGCATGGTAGGGGAGAGAAGATGGGAACGATGGTCTCGACGCATGGCGCATCTTGGCTCGCGCAAGAACCGATCGAAGTGGTGCAAGCGACTCTTCTTCCCCTGACTCCCATTCATCCCCCCGCCGCAGGCGATGACCGGAGTCAGGCCGTTCGCCAATGGGTTGTTGACCCGGTCTATCAACTCAGGTAAGGCGACCATGATCTTGAGGAACCTCCAACGCCGGGAACTCATAAAAGCCGCAGCGGCGCTGCCGTTGATAGTGATGCGCCCGTTCTGGATGGACAGGTTATGCGCCGCCTCACCGGATGAGCCGGTGGGTGGGCGGGACCGGGACCGACTGCTCGTGCTGGTCGAGCTGCATGGCGGCAATGACGGACTCAATACGGTGGTGCCCTATGAGGACGCCGCGTACTACCGCGCGCGGCCGCAACTGGCCATCGCCCGCGATCAGGTCAGGCACCTCACCCCGAAGTGCGGATTTCATCCGGCGCTGACCCCCTTGCTGTCCTTATGGGAGGGACGGGAGCTGGCGGTCGTGACCGGTGTCGGGTATCCCAAGCCCAATCGTTCCCACTTCCGTTCCATCGAAATATGGGAAACCGGATCGGACAGCGAGCAGATGATCGACGAAGGCTGGTTGTCGAGAGTCTGTGAGCGATTTCCTCTTCCGCCCTCATTCATCGCGGAAGGCATTCTGTTGGGCAAGGGAGACGCAGGTCCTCTGAGCGGAGGACCGACGCGCACGATCACCCTGCATGACCCCGAGCAGTTCCTGCATCGGGCAGGAACATTACCAACCGGCTCGATTCCGACCACGAATCGTTCGTTGGCCCATATCATGACTGTGCAGCGTGAGATTTCCCGGGCTGCGACGGATCTCCAGGGGCGTATCCGGCAGACGCCGCCCCTCACGGTTGACTTTCCGCCGAGCAGGATCGGTAAACAACTCGACGTGGCGGCCAGGTTGATTGCCTCAAAAGTTCCGATCTCCGTCATCAAGGTCACCCACGGCAGTTTCGATACCCATGCCGGGCAGTCGCCCGCTCATCATCGGCTGTTGGACGAGCTTGCACAGGGACTTATGGCCTTTCGCGGAGCGTTGCAGCAGCTGGGCAGGTGGAACGAAGTACTGGTGATGACCTATTCCGAGTTCGGGCGCCGGGTGCAGGAGAATGCCAGCCATGGAACTGATCATGGTACGGCTGCCCCCCATCTCATCCTGGGCGGGCGAGTGAAAGGCGGGCTCTATGGTACCCCGCCGGCACTCGGGGATCTGCAGGACGGAGATTTGAAACATACGATTGACTACCGGAGCCTCTATGCGACCGTGATCGAGAAATGGTGGGGACTGCCTCCCGTGACCTTCGGTCGGGAACGGCATCCGGCTATCGAATACCTTTCCTGACGGCCGCGGCCCGGCGCGCCCCGGGGCAGGCTTTCCCGACGTCGCAATCGGGGTTGATTTGGCGAGGCATTCTTCCTATCCTACGGGCCGTCGAAAGGAAGGTGATCTGATGAGGAAGCGTCTCTTACCGGCAATGATCGAACAGGGAACTCTGGTGCTCATATTTTTGCTGGTTGGGTTCAGCGCGGCGGTGGCGGCGGAAACGACCGGCATGGGGCGTGACTCGCCACAGACCACCATAACGGCCGACCGACCGGACGCATTACAGCAGACCAAGGCTCCCGTCCTGCCTTCTTTACCGTTGTTGATGGCTGAAGGATCTAATTCCTGCGAGATCGTCTCGTGCGGGATGGGAATCAAGCAGACCTGTCAGATCACATGCCCAACCGGAAAAACACCCAAATGTAGTTGCGACTGCGAGAGAAGTTTCGGCCCGATGTGTATGGACTACAAGGCCAATTGCCGCTGCGAATAGAGGCCTGATCTCCGGTCAGTCACTCTCCGGGGACGAAGATTCCGATCCACCCACCGTCAGGCTGGGTCCTGCTACGCGGTACTTCTCGCCGGCCCATGCCCCCAGGTCGAGGATCTGGCATCGCTCGGAACAAAAGGGACGCCAGGGATTGTCCTGCCATGTCGCGGGACGGCGGCACTGAGGACAGCGGGTGGTGGTTGGCTTCGAAGAGGACAAGGTGTTTACCGTCTGTCGTTAAGCGGTGCGAATCACTCTATCACTCTCCTGCCGAACGCCGCAAATAACTCACCCGTCAGATAGGGCGTGTGTTGCCCGTCCCTCGAGTGTTTCCGCCGAAGGTAATCGTTGAGAAGGCGACCGTCGTCGGTCCGATGAACGTGCGGCTGCGCCAGGTTCATGCGATAACGTTCGATCGCGCTTGCCACACGACTGATAAACACCACCGTGCCGTCGTGCTCCACCGCTTCGACCACGCCCACGTGGGTCAAGGGATCATTGATGCGGCCGTCCCCATTGACGTCCCACGTATTGTCGAAGAACACCAGGTCACCGGGTTGAACGACTGGACCGCGGTGGATCCGTCCATGCGTGCGTATGTGATTGTAGATGAGTCGCACGCCATTCGTCGCGCTGTCCCCTGCGCCGTCGGTGTAGAGATCGACCCCGTGGGCAAGATAGATGGCCCGCGTCACGCCGGCGCAATCATAGACAACGCGGCGCCCCTGACTTTCTATCGTCTTCGCGCCCACGAGGTTGACTGCCGTGCGAACGATCGCCTGGTGAGGCCTGTCTGCCTCCGTGGCACGGCAGCAATCAGGGATGGGGGTGACCGTCGAGCGAAGGCCTTGGGAGGCAGGCGCAGCGCAGGCGGTGAGCGTCGCGCTGAGGATCAGGCTGTGCAGCAGGCGGAACAGGGTCGGCATACTGAATGAAGTATACCTGGTCCTTACCATCATGGGGGCGCGGTGGGCTCCGGCCTGATCAGGCCCCGGCCCTGGCAAAGACCTGCTTGATCAAGGACTGTGCGTCGTCCTGAATCAGCCGGAGGTGGGCCGGGCCGTGGAAACTTTCCGCATACAGCTTATAGACGTCTTCGGTACCGCTGGGGCGCGCGGCGAACCACCCGTTTGCCGTCGTCACTTTGAGCCCTCCGATCGAGGCCTGGTTTCCCGGCGCTTCCGTCAACATGGCTGTAATCGGTTCTCCGGCCAGTTCCCGGCTCGTCACCTGTTCCGGGGAGAATTTTTGCAGGGCCGCCTTCTGTGCCCGCGTGGCGGGCGCATCGATCCGTTCGTACACCGGTTCACCCAAGCGAGCAGTCAGCTCAGCATAGAGCTGCGCGGGATTTTTGCCAGTGACGGCCAACATTTCCGCTGCCAGGAGATCCATGATGATCCCGTCCTTGTCGGTGACCCAGGTGGTGCCGTCGTGACGGAGATAGGCCGCGCCCGCACTTTCCTCGCCGCCGAATCCGAGGGAACCGTCGCGGAGTCCCGGGACAAACCATTTGAACCCCACCGGTACTTCAACGAGCCGTCGTTGGAGGTCCTTCGCCACCCGATCGATCATGCTGCTGCTGACGATTGTTTTGCCGACTCCGGCGGACGTCTTCCAGCCTGGGCGGTGGGTAAAGAGGTAGGCGATTGCGGCAGCGAGATAGTGGTTGGGATTCATCAAGCCGGCGCCGGGCGTCACGATGCCGTGACGGTCGGTATCAGTGTCGTTGCCGAAGGCGAGATCAAAGCGGTCCTTTAATCCTATCAAGGAGGCCATGGCGTAGGGCGAAGAGCAGTCCATGCGGATTTTGCCGTCCCAATCCCGCGTCATGAATCCGAAGGTTGAATCGACTTGGTCGTTGACGACCTGGATGTCCAAACCATACCGCTCAGCCAGCGGCCGCCAGTAGGCCACCGCTGCCCCTCCCAGCGGGTCAACCGCGAGGCGGAGTTTGGCCGCCTTGATGCGATCGAGATCGACGACATGCACGAGGTCCGTCAGGTAATTTCCCACGAAATCATGTCTGGCCGTGGAGGAGGCCCGCAGCGCCTGTTCGTAGGGCACACGTTTCACCCCTTGTAGTTTGGCGACCAGCAGTTCATTGGCGCGGCTCTCAATGGCCTTGGTCACCTCGGTATCGGCCGGCCCGCCGTGCGGCGGATTGTATTTGATCCCGCCGTCTTCTGGAGGATTATGCGAAGGCGTAATGATGATGCCGTCCGCCCAGCCGGACGTCCGGGACTGATTAAAGGTGAGAATCGCGTGAGACATCACGGGCGTGGGGGTATAGCCGCCATCACGATCCATGCGGAGCTGCACCTGATTTGCGGCCAGTACTTCCACGACCGTGCGTTGCGCCGGTGCTGAAAGCGCATGGGTGTCCATGCCGACGTAGAGGGGGCCGGTCGTGCCGGCCGCCTGCCGGTACTCACAGATCGCCTGTGTAATGGCAAGGATATGCGCCTCGTTGAACGTATGCCGGAAAGCGGAACCGCGGTGCCCGCTGGTGCCGAAACTGACCCGCTGCTGAGGATCGGAGGGATCCGGCCCGTCCGTATAATAGGCCCGTTCAAGTTTCGCAAGATCAACCAACTGCTCCGGCTGCGCCGGTTGTCCGGCATGTGGATGGAGAGGCATAGGCTCCTCGATCAGGAATTATAAGTCGTGGTTCAGTCGTTCCAGCCCCACAGGGGCGCTCAGTATATACAGGTCGATGCGTAATGTCAGGCGGGCATTTGCTTGCGCGCTCCTCCGCGCGGGTGTTAAGATCCGGCCACGTTAAGGAGAGGGGTTGACCATGCCAAACGTGACCTTGCTGCACTCACCCACTTGCGGAGCCTGTCCCTCGGCCAAACGGCTATGGAAGGAACTGAGGGTGAAGTATAGCTTTAGCTATCGAGAAATCGACATCACCACGACGGATGGCCAGGAATTGGCTAATCGCCATGCGGTTCGAGCGGTGCCCGCGACTATTATCGACGGACGGTTGACCTTCGTGGGTGTTCCACCGCGTCAAAGCGCCGAGAAGGCGTTGCAGCTGAAAATGAAACCGCAGGGCGCATAAGATCGGAGAGTTATGACGGCTCCAGACGAAGATGACTTTGAACTGCCGGAACTTTTGTTCCTCGATAAGGGCCCGCCGCCTGAATGCGGAACGTGCGGGGAGGCGATGAAGTTCATCGATGGGGATTGGTCCTGCATCGATTGCAATGGTGAACTACTGGGGCCCGAGACAGGGTAGTCATTGACCGATCACGTCATGACTGTGCCCCGAGGAATGATGTCTATCGATGAGTGCGTAACGGCTTTGATTTCCGTTCGTGCAATGTAGATGCTTCGTCTTGTCACCGGACCGTTTCATCCCACCCTCGAATCCGCACTGGTTCAAGACCTCCGATCGCTGAAAGCGCAAGACCCGTTCGCCGCCGTGGCACTCGTGGTGCCATCCGATCAACTGCGCGGTGCGCTCAAACGACTTCTGGCCGTGACGCATAACCTGTCGCTGCTTAACCTGCACGTGTTTTCATTCCATCAACTCGCGCTGCACCTTGACCGTGAGCGGCTCTTGCACGGACCAGCTTCTGATCGGGACCGGCCTGTGGCATTGGTGACCGATATCTTTTTCGAGCATCTGCTGCAGCACCTTGGCCGGCGCCACGTCCCACAGACGGAGGCGCTCCGCTTATCACATCTCCCCCCCGGGGCCTGGGCCGCGTTGTGGGCGAGCTTACGTGACTTGAAAGATGCGACGGTAGATTCCGCGGTTGCTTTGCGCGCGGTGGATGAGGAGCAGTTTGCGGGTGCAGATCGGGAAAAGCTCAAGGGATTATTTACCTTGCATGCTGCTGTCCGGGAGAGTCGAGTCGCCCTTGGAGTAGGATCGCCCGATGACCTGGCCGCCTCCGTCGCGGACTTCGTTCCGGCCTCGCCATTTCTTCGCGACCTGACCCGTCTCTACTATTACGGTTCCTATGACCTCACGCAAACCCAATTGACCCTTCTCGAGGCGCTGAGTGCTGTCGTCCCGGTGACGGTCTACTTTCCGCTCGAGGACAAGCCGGGCTACGCCTTCGCGCGCCAATTTCTGGAACGCTACCTCTATCCGCTGGCGGGAGGACCAGGAGCCGCTGGCGCCCCGGCGCCGGACGAGGTCGTGGCCGCGCCGGGAGCCAAAGTGGAAGTATCGGTCGAGGTTCGTAATGCCGCCGGGATCGAGGACGAGTTGGCGTTGGTCTGCAAACAGATACTTTCACTCGTCGAGACAAATCATTACCACTTCGATGAGATCGGAGTGGTGGGGCGAACACTCGCACCCTATCAAACGGCCCTCAGGCGAACGTTTGAGCAACACCGGATTCCGTTCAGTTCGAGCGCGACGCTCCCGCTGTTGCAGGAGCCGTCGGTGAAGGTCCTGCTGCATCTGGCGCAATTAAAGGCACGGGACTTTGACCGGGCCGCCATGATGGACGTCATCACCTCGCCCTGGAACCGCTGGCTCCTGCAACAGGCCGAATCCATTGAGCCGCGCCCGGATCTCTGGCGCATAGCGGTGCTGGCGTTGGGCATCAGTCGCGGCGAGGCGGAGTGGCGGCGATTGGCCACCCTGAGCCGTCTGGATACATGGACCACCGATGAGGACGAGCCCTTTCAGGAACAGATCGGGTCGCTCGTCATAGAGGGCGCGCAGCTGCGCATGCTCTGGACCTCTATCTCGCAGCTGATTGCAGCGGTGAAGAGCCTCCCTGAACGGGGGGAATACGGGACGCTCACGGATGCATTCGTCTCGATGGCCGAAGCGCTGCTGACCGTGCCCCTGACAGATTCCGGAGACTCGGATCAGGCCCTGTCCGAGGAGGCCGCAGGTCAGGTGGGGGAGGCGCTCGCACAGGTTTTGACGCAACTGCGTGAGTTGGATCGCCTTGCAGTCGAAATCACGTGGCAGGAATGGACCGAGACCTTCCTCCAGGTCCTCGAACGCACGACCTGTTCCGTGGTCTCCGGATCTCATGCCGGCGTTCAGGTGCTGGATGCGATGGGTGCGCGGGGGGTGGGATTCCGTGCGCTGTTCATGATCGGGTTGAACGAGAAACTGTTTCCCCGCTTTATTCACGAGGATGGATTTCTCCGTGATCGGCATCGGCTGATTCTCAGCGAAACCCTGGGTTATAAAATCGATCAAAAACTCCAAGGATATGCGGAGGAATCGCTGCTCTTCGAATTGCTGCGGTCGTCCGCGTCAGAGCGGTTGTATGTATCCTATCAGCGGGCGGATGCCGCCGGACGGCCCCTGGCTCCCTCGAGTTATTTGGAGATGGTGGGAGGCATGCCCTCTCCGGCCAGACCGGAGGCGGTTTTTGCTGTGCCGCGTCGATGGCCGGACCGGCATGGCCTGGCGTTGTTCGCGCCGCCGCTGCTGACTCGTGAGGAACTCACGGTGAGCAGGGTGCTGGAGGGACGGGATGTGACCCCGTTGCTGGGAATGGCCGGACGCGATGGGCGCCTCTTTTCCCACGGACTGGAAGCTCAGCAGTCAATTGAAAGCGATCAGCCGCTATTGGGCGCGTACGACGGCATGCTGAAAGGTCCCACCGCTCACTGGTCCGCCGTGAGCCGGCAGGGATTTTCGCCGACGGCGCTCGAATCCTATGCCCGGTGTCCCTTCCAATATTTTGCCGGACAGGTTCTGAGGTTGAAACAGATTCGCCAGCGTCCTTCCATGCAACTCACACCGCCGGCGATGGGGCAGCTCTGCCATGATGCCCTCCGCCTGTGTTACCTGGCCTTGATCCAGCAGGGCTGGCCCGCGCTCCCACTGTCCGGAGATTCCGTCGCCCTGGAGGTGAACCGGTCGGTGGCGCACGTCTCCGCCGGCTATGCCGCGACGCATGGAACCGGCTATGCGCTGACCTGGCAACTGGCGCAAGAACAGGTCCGGCGCCTGGTGGCGCTTGCATTGGCATCCGATCGGGAGGAGACGATGTCCTCAGGCTTTGTTCCACTGGAGTTCGAGATCGATGCCACGGGCACGTTACCCCCTTGCCCTGACCGCGAGCCTGTGGCGATTCGGGGACGCTGGGACCGGGTCGATCGTCATCCGGCGTCGGGATCCCTACGTGTGATCGATTACAAATACCGCGGCACTGGCCAGGTGGATGCGAAGGATCGGAATCTGCTTCAGGCCGGCTTGCGGGGTGCACGGCTGCAACCGGCTCTCTACGCTTTAATGACGGCGACCTCACCAGCCGGCGAGCAGCTTGGGCCGATTCCTGAGCAGGTCGATTTTCTCTACCTGCTGTCGCAGCGACACCCGGGAATCGAACGCGCCTCCTTCTCCGGCGCGGCCTGGCAAGGCCCCTCGGGAGCGATGTTGACCAACACTATTCGGTTGCTGGTCGAAGGGGTGCGCGCCGGCCAGCATGAGATTGTCCCGGATGCCTACTGCGTCCATTGCGAGTTTTCGACCGCCTGCCGTCGCACACATCAGCCAACCTGGTGGCGTGCCTATCGTTCCTCGCAGGCGCGCCTGTTACGAAGTCTGCGATCACTGAAGGTGGCACGTGACTGATACCGCCTCGATACCGGACCAGGCGGCGCGTATTGCGGCCGCCACCACCTTCGATCGTAACGTGGTGGTGATCGCAGGAGCCGGAACGGGTAAAACGACACTGCTCGTGAACCGTCTTCTCTACCTCCTGATGCGGCGGGCTGATTCGCTGGACCTGTCCCGTATCGTCGCCTTAACCTTCACCAACAAAGCCGCCGCGGAAATGAAACTCCGCTTGCGGGAGCGGCTGCGTGCGCTCGCGACGGGAGAGGGGCGCGACAGCCCAGCTGCCGGCAGCGGAACGGTGTCTGTCGCAGACCTTCGCCTGCGGTATGGCTGGACCACTAACGACATCGTGGCGAGGGCGGAGGCGGCCCTGCGTGACGTCGAGAAGGCGCAGATCGGCACGCTCCACAGTTTCGCCGCACATTTGCTGCGGCTGTTTCCCATCGAAGCCGGCGTTTCTCCTACGTTTCGCACGGACGAAGATGGGTCGCGCTTCGAGGAACATTTCAGTCGGGAGTGGGACCTGTGGCTGGATCGTGAGTTGGGCGCGGCGGGCGGCGGCCATGAGAACTGGCGCACACTTCTGAACCTGTTCGCGCTTCATGAGTTGCGTGAGCTGGCCTACAGACTCCACGGTGATCTGATCGACCTTGACGGGCTGGCGACCCAAGTCGGGGAGCGTACCCTTGGGCCAGGACTACAGGCATGGGTTGCCCGACGGCAGGCGGAAGCGGAATCGTTGCTCGCACGGCATGATGGGCCGAAGCGGCGAAAAATCGAACAGATCCTTGAAGCAATCGTCACGCTCTGTGAAACATTGACCACTCAGGGACTCCAGGGGTTGCGCGACACGCCGATCGACATGCAGCAACTGCTGGCCAAGGATCTCGGCGCCGGGCCGGCCGGCTGGACGGAAGAGGAAGTGCGGGATGTTGAGGCCTTGCAGCGGATCGCACGGCGCTTGCTCAAAGTCGATCATGACCTGTTGCAGAACTTGTTGGCCGTCCTCGCACCCTTCGTGCAGGCCGTGCGAAAGTCTTTTCTGGACTCTGGCTGGCTGGCCTTCGACGGATTGTTAGGTAAGGCCCGCATGCTCCTCCGCGATCATCCTGCGATCCGCGAACAATTGAAGCAGGACTATCGAGCGCTGCTCGTGGATGAATTTCAAGATACGGATCCGGTGCAGTACGAGATCGTGCTTTATCTCGCCGAGCAACCGGGGAAGCAGGCCACGTCCTGGCGCGACGCCGAACTCGAACCGGGCAAACTGTTCATCGTGGGCGACCCGAAACAATCGATTTACGCGTTTCGCCGCGCCGACATCGAAGCCTTCGATCATGTGGTCGAACGACTCGAGCAACGCGGCGCGCTCCGTTGTGAGTTGTCGACCAACTTTCGAAGCCATGCCCGGGTGCTTGAGGTGGTGAATGGGGTGTTCAACGCACTGCTGGTAGCGGAGCCCGCGATTCAGCCACCGAACGTGCCGCTGATGGTTCAACCCGATCGTTCGAGTACGTTTCGCAGTCCCGGGGTCGAACTTCGGTTGGTGGCGGCGGAAGCCGATGACGAGCTGGACTCCGCCGCGGCAACCAGGCTCGAGGCGGAGCAGATTGCCCTCTTGCTTGAGGGCCTATTGGGTCCGGCCGGCCTGGAAACCACGCTCGTCGGATCCGATCGCGACCTGCGTCCAGGGCACATTGCGATCCTGTTCAGGAAACTCACTCAGGCCGAGCATTACCTGGAGGCTCTCCGCCGGCACCACATCGCGTACATCATCGATGGTGAGAAACATTTCTATCGCCGTCAGGAAGTCATCGATCTGGTGAACATTCTGCGGTGCATTGAGAATCCCCATGATCGCATCGCCTTAATCGGCGTGCTTCGTTCGGCTGTGGGCGGTCTGCCGGACTCGGAGCTGGCTGCCTTGCAGGAATTGAACGCGTTGGACTATCGGCAGGCTGATCGGCTGACTGGCTGGACCAGTGTGCATGCCGACTCGCTCCAACACCTCTATGGCGTCCTCTCGCGACTACACGAGCAGGCTAGCCGCTATCCGTTGCCCGAGACCGTGAGTCTGGTGTTCCATGAGTTGCCGGTCCTTGAACTGGCGGCGGCCTCTCTGCATGGCGAGCAGGCGGTCGCTAATCTCTTCAAGGTTCGCCGCATCGCGGAGGAGCTTGCGGATCGTCCTGCGCTGACCTTGAACGGGTTTGTCGAGTTGATGCTGGCACGACTCACCGAGCAGCCCGAGGAAGCGGAGAGCGCCCTGGCGGAAGACACCCTGGACGCGGTGCGGGTCTTAACCATCCACAAGGCGAAGGGATTGGAGTTTCCTCTGGTCGTTCTGGCCGGGCTGCATCACGGAGACGGGGCGGGCCGTGGTCCGGCAGGACCGCTCATTTGGCACGATTGGTCGACCGGAATCCAGGGCCTCGATCTGGGCGAGCATTGCAGTCTCGGTGCGGTGATGGCCGCCGAGAAAGCACGCACGCGCGAACAGGCGGAACGCAGCCGGCTCTTCTACGTCGGGATGACGCGAGCCCGCGAGTCTTTAGTCCTATCAGGAGCCGTCTCACGACGACGGACGGGCGGGGCGCTGTTGGAGTTGCTGGAACGGGCGACGGGAGTGAAACTCGGCCATGCTGACATGCCCACTATCCCGGTAGGGACTGTAAACCTTCGTCAAACCATGCTCCATGGCGAGGATCGTCCACCCGCCAGATTACGCGCCCACCCGGTCTTCCTGGAGGCCGACGTGACAGACGAGGTGTTGTCCGCATTGTGGGCAGAACGTGACCGGGAATGGGGCGCGCAATCGGGGGCGTCGCTGGTGGTCTCGCCGACTGAACTTCTTGTGCAATCGCCGCGCCTGAAGGTGTTTGCATCAAGCCGAAGAAATCGTTCAAACGTAGGCCAATCAGTGGGGAAGATCGTTCACCGTCTCCTGCAGTACTGGGAGTTCGGTGTTGACCCATCGGCCCAACTGGCCTTGATCAATCCACATACCGTGGAATGGCTCGGGGAGGGGGAGCCCCCACAAGAGGTGATCATGGAAGAGGTGCGAGATCTGGTGCGCACTTTTGTCGAATGCTCCTGGTACGAACGGTTGTGCCGGGCGACCATTGTGGGGCGCGAGGTGCCCTTTCTGATGCCATGGACTGGTGGGCGGCAGGTGGTGGAAGGGGTCATCGACTTGCTGTATCGTCTCGATGGCGAGATCTGGATCGCCGACTACAAGACCGACCTGATCCCTCGCGATCAGGTCGCGTTGAAGGCGGAGACCTATCGAGAGCAGGCACGGTGGTATCGGAGAGCGGTGGAGCAATCGTTGGGCAGACCGGTCGCAGGATTTGAATTCGTTTTCTTGCGGCATGGACTGGTCGTGACAACTTAAGCATAAGGAGGATGGTATGCGATCTCTTCTGACGGGGGCGACTGTTTTGACGCTGGTGCTGACTGGTTGTACGGGTCAACAGAAGATAGAAGTCCGAACACTTCATGCCCCGTCCGGCACCAGCGCCCTGGTCAGTCAACAGTTAGAGGAGGGGAATCTGCTGTATGCGCGACAGAACTGGGCGGGGGCAAAGCAGGTGTATCTTGCGACGATCCAGCTTGATTCAACCTTGGCGGAAGCTC
Source organism: uncultured Nitrospiraceae bacterium (assembly GCA_963846575.1). GTDB lineage: Bacteria > Nitrospirota > Nitrospiria > Nitrospirales > Nitrospiraceae > Nitrospira_A. The sequence continues at coordinate 1,567,962 of CAWJWJ010000002.1, forward strand.
ATTACAATCTGGCGCTGGCGCTGGAGCGATTGGGCGAGAAAAGCGAGGCACGGAAACACTATGTCGCCGCCGCCAATCTGGCGCCCGGCAACAAGGTCATCTGGGACGCGCCACCGCTGCGCAAGTATGACAGCGAACTCGGGCTGGATAAAAAATCCTTCATGGATGCCAATCCGAAGTAGCCCTGAGGGGCGGAGGACGATTCGGATTCAGCTCATGGCGGGCCGCGAGTCTATCGAGACCCGGCTCTTGCGTTGGTACGAGATCGCCAGGATGACCGCCCCCGCCACCACCATGGGCAGGCTAAGGAGCTGGCCGATTGAAATCGTCCCGAAAATAAACCCGATTTGTGCGTCCGGCTCGCGAAAAAATTCCACCACGATCCGGCAGAGTCCGTAACCCACCAGAAAGGCTCCGAAGACGGTTCCAGGAGGAGGGACACGTCGGGACAGGAGCCAGAGCAGGGTAAACAACAGGAGGCCCTCCAGCAAGGCTTCATACAGTTGCGAGGGATGACGACAGGCGGGACCGCCGGCTGGAAAGACCATACACCAGTCCACGTCCGTTGGCCGCCCATAGAGTTCGCCGTTGATAAAGTTGCCAATTCGCCCCAGTCCAAGACCCACGGGGGTCACGCCGGCGGCCAAGTCGGCAATGGTGAGTACCGTAATTCCCTGCCGCTTTGCGAACAGCACCAGTGCGACGATGGTACCGATCAACCCGCCATGGAACGACATGCCGCCTTCCCAGACGGCGAAGATCTTGAGTGGATTCTCTGCATAGTAGGACAGGTTATAAAACAGGACATACCCTAGTCGGCCGCCCGCAAAGACACCGACGGCCGCATAGACGATCATGTCGTAGACCTGGTCCTTGTTCATCGGGAGCTTCTGTGCCCTGGCCCGCGCCTCGATGATGAAATAGGCTAGGGTGAGTCCGATGAGATACATCAGCCCGTACCATCGGAACTGTAACGGACCCAATCGCAGGAAGACCGGATCGATGTCGGGGTAGGGGATCGCGCTCATCCAAGACAACATAGGGGGACTCCACATAGTTTCGCGATCTTATGTGAGCTGAAATCGCATTGCAAGGCAGGCCGCGAAGCCGCAACAGGCAAGGGCTGAGCACTCTCCAGTATGTTCCCTACGGAAGTCTGTCGCTTTTGTGAAACGGTTGTCTCCTTCGATTGTTCACAAAACAGCACCGTTTATGAGACCAGGTTAACCTTTTATTTTAGGACGGCGCGAATGTCCGGCCAATCCGTAGTTCCTGCCCGTGGCACAGTTGATGCTGTAGAGATCAGTAGCTCTCGCCGGATTCAGTGGACCGTAAACCTTGTTGCACTATAGGGAGGAAGTCACGATGTCTACCAAGGGGCGCGAAGCGGCAAAGATTGCAGCGATCATCGGAGGAGGCGCAATCGTAGGGGCGGCGTTGGGACTCCTGCTGGCTCCAAAGACCGGGGCGGAAACCAGGCGGGACGTTGCCCGTTACGCCAAGCGGGCTCAGTTACAAGCCACCCGCTTCAGTCGATCGGTGAAGAGCGGCGTGTCGACCATGGTCGAACGAAGCAAGGCGCTGGTCAAGAAAGATGACCAGAAGGTGGCGGCATAACCGCCTGGCCGACGGCCAATCCGAACGTCAGTCGCACAGGTGCTGCAATGGCCTGTCCCGCAAGGGACAGGCCGTTTGTATTTGAGCGAGAAAAACTGCGCGCAGCTTGACCCCTCAAGACCCGGGTGTTAGATTTCGGCCCGACGGTTTTCCCCTGCGGGAGTGGCGGAATCGGCAGACGCCCAGGACTTAAAATCCTGTACTGTAAAAGGTGTGCGGGTTCAAGTCCCGCCTCCCGCACCAACCTGTATCTCTGGGGCTACTATCCCTGCTCCATAGCATCCCGGCGAGTTCTATCTGGTCTCCAGCCCGGTTCTTGACGGCTTTTGCCGTTCAATCGCTCCCATTCCGCCAGCCAAAACGGTTGCCGTCTTTGCACTAATCTTACGCCTGCCGAATATGAGTTCTTTCGGATAGATCCGTTGCCCACGTGGTGTAGCCCACGATGCCGATCCTGCATCCTATGGCCTAAGATGTAATCCGTGGCAGCAGAATCCGAGACGGTCCTCTTTTTGAGGGCTTTGCCGTGGCTGTCGGTAGCCCCGCGGACTGCTGTTCAGGACTCCCGCTGGTGACTATCGTGTCTTTACTCGATTTGCAGGGAAGGCCGAATCGATCGTTGGACGTCCTTGACGAAGCACAGCCCGAAAAGGGGGAAGGAGGGGGGAAACAGGCATCATTCGAGACCTTCACAATTTCCTTGTGAGTTCTCTTCGGGTCGAGTGATGGTTGGTCATTCCTCAAGGAGCAGCTTCGCTCGGTCACTCATTCATCCCAACGTGATTTCTCCGGTACATTTCCCGGGCACGTGGGCCGCAATTTGTCGTGCGGTGGGGGTCGTAAGCACCCCCCACCAGTGAGTTCCTTGGAGATCGTGGGCATGCATCGGGTCGAAGAACAACGCCGGGATCAGCCCTTTACTCCACACTGGGCTTAGCTGCCACCAACCCTCGAATTGCCATCTGTGATAGACCTGAAATCAGGATGCTCGCGAGAAGAACGTACCCTCTCTCTACCGGTTGGTGGGAGAGGCGTCCTCTCCCGGCTGGCCGACTGTGGCCAAGGATGGAGGCCCCCGGGGACAGAAGAAACCGACTGACGCTGCGTCCTTTCTCTCCTTTCTGGACTCAGTGGAAACCGCCCCTTAGTAATATGACTTGAATAGAACTGTTTATTCGGCAATAATCCCGACCCTCACAATCACAAGGGGGGCTACCATGCCGAAATACATCGTCGAGCGTGAGCTAACCGGAGCCGGTGCGTTGAGTACCGCACAACGTGCTGCCATTGCGCAAAAGTCCTGCGACGTGCTCAGGACCATGGGCCCCGAAATTCAGTGGCGAGAAAGTTACATCACAAAAGATAAAATTTATTGTGTATATATTGCCCCGAATTCTGACCTGATTCGCCAACACGCCAAAGCCGGACAGTTCCCTGTCACAAGCGTGGAGGAAGTAAAATCCGTGATCGATCCCACGACTGCCGAAGCCGTCTGACCCTTTGGCAGATACATAGTGATGCCAGTTCGAAACTTCCGACGAGCATGCGGCAATGCTGTATGATCTCGCGGAAGTTTCGGCAAGGTGACGGGTCTGAATGACCCGGTTCGTCATTTGAACTGGTATCCGATACCTGCAAGCAGCATATGCGCCTGGTAATCCACATCAATGTTACTGAAACTTCGAACTTGATGGAAATTGGCCGTCGTCGACATATATTTCCACTCGCCAAACAGCACGACTGAGGTCTCCGTCACATACCGCAGGCCAGCCTGACTCGTCCACCCGGCTGTCACACTGGAGGTGTCAACCGCCGGGCCGGGGCAGGTGTTGTTGCATGACAGTCCTGTGCCGCTGGCGTGACCCCAGAAGATGGCAGGCCCGATCCCTGCGTAAGGTTGCCAATGGAGTCCAGGGTAGCGTGCCATCAAGCTGAAGGCCCAAGTGGTAAATCGGAGATGAACTCCGCTCTGGGCCTCCCGGAACGTCCCAACAGTGGATGATTTAGTATCGATCGCAATCGTTCCCGCCATCACATGCGGCGTCGTTGTAAACACGTCTGTTTCCGCTCCCAACCAGGGAAGTGAATCAAAATAATGTCCCAGCTTGATGCCATATGACACTGACTCTTTTAGCCCGATGGTGGTGCTCGAGCCTCGAAACAACTGCCCGGGGCCTGGTGGATTCGGATAATTGATATTTTCGTCTGCCCGAACCGATGCGGGAAGCGCCAGAGTGGCACCTATCGCGCCGGCGATGTAGGTTTCGGCGGAGCTTTCCGAGAGAGAATTAAACGACATCAAAGTGACTAAAAGTATTGTACGAATGCTCATGACGTACGCGAAACCTCCCTTCATGAACAGTGTTGGGTCGAGCGATGCCTCAGATGCGATTTGCATGGCATGGAGTAAAATGCGCACGAATGGGATGGGTAGAAGCTCCCAACTGGCAGTGGATGCAGCAGTTGCATACCGAAGTCTTTATACCGCAGTTCGGATTCGACGCCATGAGAATCCCCAATTTTCTACAAGCCTCTAGCCGGCCGACCGATGGTTGTAGAAGGCGTTGCGCTTTCACGCCACATAGCTCTCGGCACCCTTTTACGATTCATGCATCAGGGCAATGGAAGTTTCACGCTGATAGCCCCTCCCAGATCGCCTTCCTGTGCTCCCTCTCGTGGGTAGCCGGTCACGTCCCGCTCACCTTTAGGAGCCCCATGACAACTCAGGCACCCTTTGCCGTAGAACAGTGGAAGGAGGGCGCGGAGGCTCTTTCCGTCTTCCACCACTTCACTCAAGATCTGATCGCTTGCTCGAGGGAATGAGGGCTCTTCAAGTTTGTGCATCGCTGCGGTCTCGAAGGCATCCGGTTTGTTTTTCGGATTCCGAAGCAGTGTTTCGGGTGCGGTCTGCTTTAGATAAATTCCTGACCATTGCTGGAATCGGGCCCCTGTTTCCGTGCCGAACGTGGCCGGTATCAGGCCTTTATATTTAATCCCCTTCACGTTGATGACGGTTTGATAGGTGGCCACCGTTTTTTTGCTTTCCTCCAGCAGCCGTTCGAGCAATGGCTTTGCCATGGCGGGTACCTGTGCCGTGGAGAGATTTTTCACGTCGTGTCCCGTCCGCTGCTTGAACAAGGTGACCATTTGTTCTGCAAATACGTCGGGAGTGAAACCTTTCTCCCCCTGGTTGGGATCATTGATCAATTCCTGATTCCGGCCAATGGCCACACGACCAGAATCAAGAAGGACCGCCAGTAAACGAGCTGTTTCACGCACGCCTGGCTCATCTTCCGCTATGGCCAGCGGAACGGAACCGCCTGTCAAAATGGCACAGAACATGACGATGATTTGGAATTTCCAGAATCGGACAGCGCGTGCTTCTCTCGAATCAGAGTGATCCACGCTCTCTGAATCAAGCCTTTGACCTGTCACATTCTTCGCCTTGTATCCTCGCCCATCTCGACCGTGCGGACAGCTTTTCACTTTTGCATCCTCCTAGGTGTGATCACAAGGAAAGTTATCGGGTTCATTCATTTTTTGAATAGCCCTGTTCGGAGGCCAATGGCCTCTCAGCTGCGCTGCCATGAAGGACTGACCCGAGGGTCTGATTGTACTGGGCCGCTGCTAGGTCGCCTCCTAGGGTGATCCCGAGTGCCCGAATACTTCTCAAAGTCCTTAGGGCGCGTTTCTGACTCCGATCTGATCCTGGCCATCCAGGGTTTTGCCTAGTACATTGACAGATCTCCCCCATAGATCATCAAAATTTAACGAAGCAGCTAAAACAAGTTGTTTGTGGAGCTTCATCCCCGCATCGTTCTGGTCGAACTGCATTTTTCCATACCGTTCTTTTTCCACGGGAATACTTGCGCGGGATGTCAGTCTCTAGCGGGGCCATCGCTTTCTCTGGAAGAACGTGCTGCGTGTGAAAGATGTACCGGTCGTCCAGGTTCCTAAACCAATACCGCAAGGACGATATGCAGAGGTTAATCTGTCACCGATACGGAACGATTCCGAAAACCAGGATGTCCAGTCCGATGGAATTTATCCCCGCGGTGTCGTCCTCCCACCTCGAGGTGGTTGATCGATGCAATCTCTCCACGGCAATTGGCACATGGTATCTCACACCGTTTAGGCCTCACCTCCGCTTCGCATATGTGGCAGCAGAAACCGGTCCCGACGGTAAGAAGGGTGCTACCGATTCCTGCGCAGTCCCCTGTATGGCCCATGTCTAGGTGGCGCCTCTTGCTTTCGGGCAGCGAGACCTCCGCCCAATTCAATTGGGCGCTATTCATCGCCTGGGGACTCATTGTATCCATCACAGCGAGCCACCATGAGTTCTGGCGCGATGAGGTGCGGGCGCTGTCGTTTAGCATGCAGGCCTCCACGCCCTCGGATCTTGTGAGCGCGTTGGAGAATGAAGGCCATCCCTTACTCTGGTACGTCCTGCTCTATGGCACTTACCATGTGATAGGTTCGACGTGGGTGCTGCCTGCCGTAAGCCTGCTCATTGCCGCTGTGGCCGTATACATCTTCATTTTCTTTTCCCCCTTTCCTGAGTGGATGAAGACCATCTTTGTCCTGTCGGGATTGCCGGTCTATGAATATTCGGTCATGGCTCGCAATTACGGGATCTCGATGCTGTTACTTTTTATGTTCGCCACCCTGTATCCCTTACGAAAGACGCACCCTCTGTCGGTGGGGTGTACCCTTGCGTTGCTGTGCAACACCAATGTCCATTCCATGATACTCGTAGGCCTTCTCATGAACCTTTGGTTATGGGACCTGTTCGTGGCGGAGAAGATATCCCCGGTCGGACCGGAGGCCTATCGCCTTTATCAGGCGACAATGATTGTGGGTGCCGGGGCCGCTGCTGCGCTGTATGCGGTTTGGCCGACGGATAATATGATTGCCTCAGACCGCTCGGGTTACACGGCCGCTCATATTGGAGAAGCCTTCGTCAGCGCGATTGAGGCGCCCGCTAAACAGTTTGGCGAGCTGTTTCCGAGCGGCGTTCCAATTAAACTGAGAATGGTGGTGCTGGTTGCACCCATCCTCGGATTGCTGGTTCGTCCACCGGTTGCAATGATTGCCTGCGCAGCGTTTCTCCTTCTGAGTGTGTTTTTTGAGGTCGTATATACAGGCTGGTACCGACATCAAGGTTTATTTGTCGTGTTCCTTGTCAGCCTGTATTGGATCGTCATCAATGGAATGGCTACGAGATTTTCTGAGACGTTTTGGGGGAGACGTCTTCACCGTTGGCGATACTCAGGAATAGCAGGACTTCTGGCTTGCACCATGGCCAGTGGCGCGGAGAATGTCTATCGAGACTGGACCTATCAAAAAAGCGCCAGCAAAACATTCGCTGAGGATTTTTTGAAGGCGCGCCCAGAATATAAAGAGGCCATATTAATGGGGGAACCGGACTTTATTTTTGAGGCCGTCCCTTACTACACGGACCATCTTATGTACATTGCGCGGGAGAGTCGTTTTGGACACGTGGTCCGATTCGTCCGGAACGTTCAGTTGAATATGAGCCTAGGCGAACTGCTTTGCATAGCCTGGCGCATTCAGGTTGCGGAGCAGCGGCCAGTGTTACTTCTGCTGGGGCATCGCTTTCTGGGAACGGATTTGCTCGAGCCGGGCACATCCGCTTCGTCCATCAAGTATATCTATGAACGAACGTTTACATGGTCGAAGGAAGATCTAACCGTTTGGAAAGAATACACTCACTTTCAGCGAAAATTCGATGATCAGGTGATCGGCGATGAAGCGTATACGGTGTATAGCCTCATCTCTCCGGAGGGGCGGCTCTCTCCTTGTCACTAGCGGCATTTAGGACACCTCCTCTGAGGAGTCGGAACGCGATCGAATAATCCGCTAGAAAGCTCAAATGTTCACCACGGGGCTTGTCGCGACTATTGCAGGCCTGCCTCAACATCATGCGCGCGTGAGGTACTTATGATTGAAGGACTAAAGGTCATTGTGGTTATGCCGGCCTATAACGCAGCTCGTACGCTGAAGCAGACTTGCCTGGAAATCCCACGCGATGTTGTTGATGAGGTGCTCCTCATCGATGATCACAGTAATGACGAGACTGTACTGCTTGCCAAGGAACTGAACCTGACTACGTTTGCGCATGACCAGAATTACGGCTACGGCAGGAATCAAAAAACGTGTTACCTGGAAGCACTCAGGCGGGGCGCGGACATAGTGCTCATGATTCATCCCGATTATCAATACACGCCCCGATTGGCACGAGCATTGGCCAGCATGATTTCCTCCGGCCATTATGACGTAGCGATTGCCTCACGAATTCTTGGTGGGGGAGCTGTGAAAGGCGGCATGCCCCTTTATAAGTATGTCTTCAATCGAGTGCTGACCGCACTGCAGAACCTTCTCATCGGGAGCAAACTATCGGAATTCCACACGGGGTACAGGGCGTTTTCCAAAACCGTTCTTCGAGCGCTGCCGTTAAACGAGAACTCCGACGGATTCACTTTCGACAATGAAATGTTGGTTCAGGCCCACTATTTCGGCTATCAGATCGGAGAAATTTCCTGCCCCACGAAATATTTTCAGGAAGCATCTTCAATAAACTTCAGGGCGAGTTGCATCTATGGAGTGGGGGTACTCCTGTCCTCCTTCAAGTATAGGCTTCAGAAAATGCGTTTGGCCCGTTTTCGTATTTTCAGTCCCAAAGGCAGAACATTGGAGGAATATTATGCCTGCATGTCATAAGGGAGCAGATATTCCATCCGGCGCGCCGGGCGACATGTGCTGACGAACGTTCCAATACCTTCAAAAACTTGAAGATGGGGGATACAACAAGGGAACAAGCCGGTTTCTCCAGCTCCAATGGCTTTGGGTTCCGGCTGCGGGTTTGAGAGACCTACGGAATGACTTGAAGGTTGTGCTTTCCAAATTCCCCGAAACAGCCCTGCTTGTCTGGCTGTAATTGATCCCGCTCCGGCATGAGCGGCATCAACGAATCGGAGGCGAATGAGCGCCCTCGTACGACGGGTGATGGTTGACCCTAGAGCTGGCACCCTGTTCCCATAACTCATGACCCATAATTGTCGTGGCAACCACCCCTTACTCCCACCTTTCGACGTACCTATATGGTGGAATGCCAGAGCGACCAGTCTGGGGTAATCTTGATTCAAGCAAGCCGTACAATATTTCTAACCAGGAGGCATTGTGAAGGCACGATACACCGACCGAAAAACTGTGCAGTGCACGTCCGTATTGTCCTGTGACGGCGTCATGGGACATGGTCAGTTGGTCAATCTTTCAGTGCCTGGATGTTTGCTCAAGAGCGGCATGAAACTCAAGGTCGGACAGTACATCGAGATGCGGCTCGCATTTGCCAAAGCTCAAAACCCTGTGCAGGTTAAATTAGCTGCCGTGCGCTGGGTGAACGGCTGGGAGGCGGGTATCGAGTTTATTCGCATGTCGGAGGTCGACCAGGCTCGGATCAGAGGGTTGGCGGGTGTTATCGACAGACGGACTCCTCAGCACACATGGAGTGAGCGGATTATGTGTGTGGGAGTGTCCGCAGGGTAGCGAACCGACATGAATCTGCCGGAGGGGCCCGGGGCCATTCGTGCGCCGGGCCCTTACTTTTTCCAGAGCTTTTCAGCCCGTCTTTCGGTTCATGATTGGGGTGTGGTCGTACAAGTCTCTATCGTTGGATTCTCCGACGGTCACCTTCTGGCTGCTTCTTGACCCCGCTTGCGACTCTATCCTGAAGGGCACGGGACAGTTCAAGGCCGCTTTCAAGAGGCCCGAGACCAATGGCTCTATGTCCTTTGATCTATAGATGATACGCTTTGGGAGTACGTCGGGATAGCCGTGTTAGATAGAAAGGTCAATGTGGCATCCATCCTCGTCATTGATGACAATGCAGCGCTTCGTGAGGTCCTTCGACTCGGTTTGGAGACTGCCGGCCACAGCGTTCGTGAAATGAGAAATGGTCGGGAGGGAGTCCGTGCATTCCGCAGGGAGCCGTGCGATCTCGTCATTACCGATATCTTTATGCCGGACCGAGACGGTTTGGAGTTGATTGAGGCCTTACGAAGGACGCATCCTCAGGTGAAGATCATTGCCATGTCGGGCGCATCTGGCACCATGGACTATCTCCCGGTCGCGCGGTCGTTGGGCGCGGCCAGGATCATACGAAAGCCGTTTGCCGTACCGACCATGCTAACCGTGGTTGCCGAGCTGTTGGGCAGGCAGGTGCCCCCGAAGTGACATGGTCCCGAATACCGCACCCCTGACTCGAGATGAGCGTTTTAGCCATTTGGCAGTGAATTGCCACTTTTGAGTCATGGACCACCCTTTTACCAATCTAGAGTCCAAAGGCATAGAATCCGTCTTGCTCGCTGTTCCCAGAGTATTAGAAACAAGGCTGAAGGTAGCTCCGGTCCTCTTTCCGTAGCCTTCTCATCTGGCTCCGTCGACTAGTTCAGCGAAACCGTACAGGGAAGCGTCAATGCCGGCAAAGGCAGCCAGGCCGGTTACCGTGCTCCGTTGCTTGATGTTGTCCGGTCTCGTCCCGCCATACACCCGTTTGAGAGACCTTCTACAAGGGATTCACCCAGTGGTTTTTGTCTTGTTTTCACGTACCCTCATACAACACAAGTGAGAGATTCATCTGGATCTCCGTAGCCGTCACAACGGATGCGCTTTGCCAAGGTCGGTGACCTGCTCCTCAATCCTGGTTTAATGTATCAGCCTGACGGCGGATGCAATGGCTGGATACAGGTAACGGCGCTCAAGAAACGGGTAAAATAGGCCCTTGAAAAGCGGAAGAGGTAAAAAAAAATTATGAGCCGCGAGCAAGCCGCTGCAATTGGTCTTTCCGACGCATGCAGGAAGGCGATTAAAGTGCCTTCGAAGATCCTGAATCAATGCCAAACAAACCCGTGACGTGAGAGATGACGGCCAATCCACATGGGCCTCTGACTACAGTGAGCTTTACCGACAATTTCTGCATGCAGCCCGCCTCCGCGACAAAAGCAACGACTGCGTCTCGGTACTGCCGACTATGCGTTCATACACCGTAGTCCTTCAGGTCGAATATGAAGATTGGATTCCTCCATACAGAGATCCCCACAAAAAAGACATATCGGGAATGCATCACGTTAGATAGAATGAGCGACCTAATATTTTGAATCGCTCAGATTCGTCGCGGTGGTCCTGAGAGTTGTATCCCGAAAGGAAACAAAGCATGAACGGAAAAGTGATTAAACAGTGGCCTGGTTCTCCTTATCCTCTGGGCGCGACCTGGGACGGCAGAGGCGTTAATTTTGCTCTCTTTTCGGAACATGCGACGGGGGTCGACCTTTGCCTGTTCGACTCGGCCGAGGCGGAGAAGGAGTCAGAGCGAATTCGTTTTACCGAGTATACGGATCACGTGTGGCATGCGTATCTACCGGAAGTCTTACCGGGCCAACTCTACGGTTATCGGGTTCACGGGCCTTACGAGCCAAGCCAGGGACACAGGTTCAATCCGAACAAGGTACTCCTAGACCCCTACGCCAAAGGTATCGGACGCGATGTGAAATGGGCCGACGAGGTATTTGCCTATCGCGTAGGCGATCCCGAGGCGGATCTAGCCTTCGATGACCGTGACAGTGCGGCCTACGCGCCCCTTGCTAAGGTCATTGATCCGTCCTTCACCTGGGGTAATGATCGCCCCCCCAGGACTCCCTGGCACAAAACCATCGTGTATGAGCTTCATGTGAAAGGGTTTACGCGCCTGCATCCGGACCTCCCGGAAGAGCTTCGTGGAACCTATGCCGGCCTCGCCTCGGAGAGCGTGATTAAACACCTGACGGACCTGGGCGTCACCGCCGTGGAACTCGAGCCTGTCCATTATTTTCTGAACGATCGCCATCTGCTGGAGCGTCAACTGTCAAACTACTGGGGGTATAACACACTGAGCTATTTTGCCCCTGCCCATCGATATGCTGCCGGACACATTCAGCAGGATGCCGTACAACAGTTCAAGATGATGGTCGCGGCCATGCATGAAGCAGGGATCGAAGTCATTCTGGACGTGGTTTACAACCACACGGCTGAGGGGAATCAATTGGGACCGACCTTGTCGATGCGTGGTATCGACAACGTGGCCTATTACAAGCTGACGGAAGCGGATCTTCGTTACTATATGGATTATACCGGCACCGGCAACTCTCTGAATGTCCGGCATCCGCGTGTTCTCCAGCTCATCATGGACAGCCTGAGATACTGGGTCACGGAGATGCATGTAGATGGCTTCCGGTTTGACCTGGCCAGCACCTTGGCACGTGAACTCTACGAGGTCGATCGACTCGGCGCCTTCTTCGACATTATTCACCAGGATCCTATCCTCTGTCAGACAAAGTTGATCGCCGAGCCATGGGATGTCGGATCAGGCGGCTACCAGGTCGGAAACTTTCCTGTCTTGTGGAGTGAATGGAATGGTATTTACCGGGATAATGTGCGCCGCTTCTGGAAAGGAGATCTGGGCCTCCTGCCGGACTTTAGCGCGCGATTGAGCGGGAGTAGTGATCTATACAAGGACGATGGTCGAAAACCATATGCCAGCATTAACTTCATCACTTGCCATGACGGCTTCACCCTGCACGACCTCGTCAGCTACAACGAAAAACACAATGAGGCGAATGGGGAGAACAATCAGGATGGCGCCAATGACAATAACAGCTGGAATTGCGGCACTGAAGGGCCGACCGATGATCAGAACATCGCAGCACTACGAGGGCAGCAGAAGCGAAACTTTATGACCACCTTGCTGCTCTCCGCCGGCGTGCCGATGATCTTAAGCGGGGATGAATTCTGCCACACCCAACAGGGCAACAATAACACCTACTGTCAGGACAACGAACTCACTTGGCTGGACTGGAATATCACCGAGGAGCAGCGCGCGTTTTGCGCATTTGTCCGCTCGGTTATTCAGATTCGAAAAACACAACCGGTCTTTCAGCGTCGAAAATTTTTCCAGGGGCGCTCTGTCGAAGGGACCGACGTCGCAGACATTCACTGGTATCAGCCATCCGGCGAGGAAATGTCGGACGAAGCATGGAACACGGGATACGGACAGTGCCTGGGAGTTCGTTTGCCAGGCGATCTCATCGGCGACGTGAACGAACGGGGTGAGCCCATTACCGGCGACTCTATTGTGCTGCTTGTTAACGCCCATCACGAAGCCATTCCCTTCGTCCTGCCTTCTCCTAACGGCGGATCCGAGTGGGAACGTTTAGTGGATACGGCCGACGCGGGCGCCGGACCCGTCGAATTTGCAGGAGGCAAACAATACGATCTCAAAGGACGATCGATGGTCGTGCTCAGGTCCCGGAGGGCTCAGTCGACGGAAAAACCCACTTAGGTAACGGCCGACCGAGGACTTTCGCCAAGCGATTCACAGGTCGTTAGGTGACTCCACCTTCTCTCGCCGCGGTCTGGTGGTTATTCGGGGCGACGGCCTCCTGTCTGTCCGCGACAGGAGGCCGTCCTCTCGGGGTTAAGGTCTTTTTACTTCGCCCCTCCACTCGCCGCTCTCCCGCCCTCGTGCCTCAATAAACTCTCGAAAGCGCTCCAAGTCCCCCGCCACGCGCATCGATATCGCACCCACCGCATCCCCGAGGGTCTCAATAGCTCCTTCCGGCTCATAGTCCATTTGCAGCATGATTTTGCTTTTCTGATCGGACAACCGGTGGAACGTGACGACACCAGCGTTCGGTGCTCCGTCGGTGCTTTTCCAGGCTATCCGTTCATCAGGCAGCTGTTCCGTGATAACCGCATTCCAGTGTTTCTCTTTGCCTGCAATCTGGGCTTCCCAATGCAAATGCATATTGTCCAATTGCCTCACCTTCTTGACGCCCTCCATGAATTTCGGGAAATCCTCGAACTGTGTCCATTGGTTGTAGGCGGTCCGAACAGGAACATTAACTTCGATAGACTTTTCGATGGTCGGCATGACTTCCTCCTTGTGTGGTTGCTGGGACTATCGCGGACTCGCATAGATACTTCTCAGCAAGAGTGAGGCCGACCGCAAAGCCAGGGTTTCGACGTTCGGTACAGCTGATGTTAGGATTGATAGTCCATATATTCAATGTGTTACAAGCATCGGTCATTCCGGTGAAGAAATTCATGGGAGAGGTGAAAGGACAAAAAGCAGCTGTCCGGACAGACTGTCTCTCTACGCTGGAAAGAGGCGTATGCATGAAATGACACGAGGGTGGGGCGAGTGAGTTGCCGCTCTCTGAGTCGGTTGGGAGTGAGGTAATTAACGGGAAGTGAGTGAGTGTGTTATCGATAAATTCAGAACGCATCTGTGCATAACTACGCTGGCAATTGCAGCACATTTCGGAGAGTGTACTACGTAGTAGATTATAGGATAGGCAGACCAGGCCGGGTGAGCTGGTTAGGCCCTATAGAACGACCAAAGAGTCAAGCCGCAAGATATGGGGTGTCAGAATTGAGTCGGCTCAATGCCCAAAAAATGGGCAGTATGGTAGGCGGCGCGTCTCTAGCACCTGTCAGAGCCTTCGCCGTGCGTTATCAACAGACTTATCCACAAAAATTGTGAACCGCGTAATGTGTTCATTATTGGAACGTCAGGGAGGGCTAGGGGCAGCTTCCGGGTTGTCAGATTGACGTCTGGGATCACTTGGTACCCGAACCGACGTCGTCCCGGGGTAAGGTCACCACGATCCGGCAAGGAGTCGAACTCAAGACATAGGTACCTCCTCGTGCTTCAATGTACTCGCTGGTCAAGAGTCCAAGTGAAGCGGGTGGTTCGTCGTCGCTCGCCACAGACACCTTCAGAATAGTCATTTCAACAGTTCCTGGGCCTTCAAGGAGTGTCACCATCCACGCCGCCGATCGATTCAAACCAGAGGCACCAAAGGCCTGTTCCAATACTCGATACAAGCAGATGGAGGACTGCCGAACGCACTTGATGTCAGGAGGAATCGACCATTTAATCAAGTAGCCATGGTCTTTGGTGAGCCGGTCCAGGAGCCCCTTTACCGCGATGGGTAATGATAGCTCGACCACTTTTGGGTAGAGACCGAATTCAAGGTCCCGGACCTTCCGTTGGGTCTCGGTAATAGTCTCCTGTAATGGAGGAATGAGGCTGGCGAGATTCACCGCGTCTCCCGAAAGTTTTTTGAGGAGCATCGCAAGGTGCAATGAAATTAAGGCTAAATTCTGACCAATTTGATCATGCAGAGTAAGGGCCACCTCACGTCGCTTCTCTTCGCTCGTCCGCAGCAACGCATGCAGCTCGGACCGCAGGAGGCGACTTTCATCTTCCTTCATCATGCTCATGTCATCCTTAGCCGGCATAGCTCAGCCTCTGCATTGCCCTAGGCAGAAGCGTCACGATCTTGTATATACGTTGCAAGTAGACGGTCAAGTGCATCATGGTCGAGTGGTTTGACGAGGTACGCGTCGAACCCGGCGGCCTTCCCGAGGTCCTGATACTCGGCATGTCCATACCCGGAGATCGCGATGATGCGGAGAGGACGAATACTCTGACGTTGACGGAGTTGCCGCGCCACCGTAAACCCGTCCATCCCCGGCAGACCAATATCGAGGAGGACCACATGCGGTTGGAAAGTGGTCGAACGCTCGAGGGCTTCGGTTCCATTCAGGGCGGTCTCTGGCTGATGGCCCGATAGGCTTAACAGCGTGGCAAGTGTCGTGACGAGCGCAGGATTGTCATCCACGACAAGGATACGCAGGCCGGTCGGTACCTCCTGGGAGGTGGCGGCTGGCGGGAGAGCTTGAGCATCGTCTGGCGGCGATGCCAGAGGAATCCGCACGACGAATTCGCTCCCTCGTTCCGGCCCGTCGCTTTGTGCGACGATCGATCCATTATGCAGGGCGACGATGCTCCGAACCAAGGTGAGGCCTATCCCCAGACCACCCTCCGTGCGACTCAGGGATTGGTCGCCTTGCACGAACAGATCGAAAATGTATGGAAGGAGGGTTTCCGGAATTCCGCTCCCCGTATCCCGAACGGACACCAGCGCATCTTGATGATCCCGCGTCACGCGTAGGGTCACCCGTCCCTGCGGAGCCGTATATTTCCCGGCATTATGGAGAAGATTACTGACCACCTGCGCGAATCGGAAGGCATCGGCTTCAACCCATATGGTCTGCGGGGCCACAGTCACTTCAAGATCTATGTCCCGTGAGACGAGAAAGGGCCTCATGGTGGTGACGGCATGAGACACAATCGTGGATAAGTCCACGCGGCTCGTCGTGAGGCTGATCTTGCCGTGGGTCATGCGGGAGACATCCAGGAGGTCGTCGATGAGCCGACGCAGATGCCGCAGTTGACCCTCGCCAATGTGACAGGTTTCGGTTGCGATGGAAGGCAGACCGGGGATTTTTTTCAGGACCGCGAAGGCATTGGCTATCGGCGCCAACGGATTGCGTAACTCATGCGCCAACATGGCCAGATACTCGTCTTTGCGCCGGTTCTCTTCCAATAATCGTTGGGTTTGTTCCCGCAGAGACTTCTCTAAATTCCGCTGATTCGTCACCTCGTGAAAGACCAGCACGACCCCCTGGATACGTCCCGCCTCATCACGGATCGGCGCCGCGCCATCGTCGATCGCCACGCTGCTGCCGTTCCTCGAAATGAGCATCGTATGGTTGGCCAGGCCTGTGATGACACCTTCTTGCAAGGTGCGTTGTGCGGGATTTCTCACCGGGAGTCCGGTCTCCTCATTCACGATATGGAAAATCGTCTCCAGATCTTGTCCCACAGCGTCCGCCAACGCCCAGCCGGTCAGCACACTGGCCGTCGGATTCATAAAGACGACGCGCGCGGCCGTATCCGTGGCAATGATGGCATCGCTGATGCTGGAAAGGGTGACATGGAGCCAGCGTTGTTGTTTGGCCAATTCAGTTTCAGCAGCCCGGCGGAGTTTGATTTCGGTGTTGAGCGCGTCAATCTGCTGTTTCAGGAAGGTGAACTGATTGGCCTCCGAACGGGGGGTCAGGCGCAAAAGAAGGCCTGTGGGATTGCCATCCTGGGCCGGGGCAAACAGCGCGCCTTCGGATCGAACGTGCCCCTCGTCGCTTCCCAGTGAAGGCAGTTTGAGTTGTAGCGTTCCGAGTACAAACTGGCGGCTTCTCGCGCAGAGGCCAAGCCATGAATGGATTTCCTCGTCTGATGTGACGACATACCGGGAGAGAGCCTGCCCCCGTACTTCCTCTGCGCCGCATCCTAGGAGGTCGAGGAAGCGCCGGTTGGCGGCCTGAATGACGCCCTCTCGGGTGACCAACGCGAGTGCTTGGGGGAATATCTCTGCCCATTGAGAAAACGGCTCCGGTCTCATATGGCGTTCAGCCCTTGTAGTACTCTCGAGCGGTGCCGTCTCCGGTCACAGCGGTAGGTTTTAGATGCACCACCACGCGACATTCGCCAGCACCTTCCGCAATGGTTTTCTCCAGCACAACCTTGGCATACCCCAGATTCTCGGCGGTAATGCCCCCGAATACGTTCGAGGTCATCATGCACAGCGCCTTTTTCCCGATGACCTTATCTCCAAACGGGCAGGCACGATTCCCCAGGACAATCTTGTCCTCATCTTGCTCGATGACAAAAAAATCACCTTGAATCCGGCGTTTCAGATCCACCAGGACATCGGACACTTGAGCGGGGTTTAACGAGGACACACCCATGGTGCTTCGGTACATGTCGTTGATTTGTTGTCCCATGCGCTGACCGACGACACTCACAAAGCCGGACGCCTCCTGCAATCCCACCACACTGGACAGAGTCCCGGCCAATTCGCTCAGCAAGGTTCGCAGAAAGACATCCCGTTCGAGCGGAATTTCAGCCATCGGAAGGGGCTTCAATCGTTCAGTCATATCGCCTCCTGTGCCCATGAAGGGGAGCGGTCGATTGTCGGTTCGCGAGCGTAAATTCAATCGGACAGTGCTTGCCACGATCTGAGCACAAGACTGTCCGTCAGCCTTCAGAACGGCTCTGCGGGGCAGTGTATCGAGACGGTCCGTCTCATAGCAAACGGGAAGTAATAATCGGCTGGGGGCCTTCGTGATTTTTTCAGGCTTGATGGCGGGAGCCGCTTCCGCACCTCCTGCCCGCAGAGTCGGTCAATCGGCCACCTGCTGTCACAGAGAGTGCTGGACCGAATTTTCCAATTAGGCTACTATGTGCACATGCTTGATCCGCACGTCGCTTCTGACCATTCTCACAGCGTCCACTTCTATGCTGACGACGCCGACCTCGAACTACATGTCGCAAAGCATATTCAACGGGGGATTGCAGCAGGCGAGACTGTCCTGACGATCGCGACCAAGGGACATCGGGAGGGGTTTTCGCACCATCTCCGTGCGGCGTTCCCGGATGTGCCCGGCACGATCAACCTCCTATCCTCGTATCGCGCCTTAGATGCAGATGCGGTGCTTTCAAGGTTCCTGATCGATTGCCGGCCCGATCGATCACGATTCTTCAGGACGATGGACGACATCTTATCCGGGCCGATGCGAGAAGGACGGTCCATCCGCGTATACGGAGAGATGGTGACTCGATTGTGGCAGGCCGGGGCGCCGCAGGCCGCCCTAGAACTCGAAACGCTGTGGAACGAACTGGCGCTGAAGTATACATTCTCGCTGTTGTGCGCCTATCCGCTTCGTGTCTTTACCGACCAGGACAGCCAGCTCTTTTTAGCCACTTGCGCCGCCCATTCCCAGTTGTCTCTTCCACAGGCTCCTGCGACTCGCTAGCGCCATGCCGCACACAGGCATTAGAGGACTAGACACTCTGCCCTGGGGGACGCATCTCTGCCTGTTCTATAAATCTGGGATCGAACTCCGGCAATTGCTCACCCCTTATTTCCAAACCGGTTTGGCCGACGGAGAAAGTTGTGTGTGGGTCACCGGTCCTTCATTCACGGAACAGGAAGTCCTCGACTCCGTGCAGCAGATCCATCCACAGGTATCACACCATCTCGAGACCGGACAGTTGGAAATACTCCCCTATACCGCCTGTCATCTGACTACAGGAATCTTTCGCTCGGAGGCGATGCTCGAGTCATGGTCCTCTAAACTTGAACGGGCCATCGATCGAGGATTTTCCGGATTGCGTATTGCAGGAGATACATCCTGGTTGACTTCCAGGGAACAGCGACAGGAGTTTCTCGTGTACGAGAAGCGACTGACTCACGCCGCATCCGTCCAGCGGTTACTCACGCTGTGTGCCTATCCAAGCTCGGATTGGGCTCCAGACGAGATGCTCACGGTCATGCAATCCCACGGCTCGGTGTTACTTCCAGGGAAGGCGGGATGGAAAGCGATCGACGTGCGTTGTGGCTGAGTGAGTCGCTACCAGATTTTCCCTAAGCGCTGTATCTCACGGACTCTCCCTGGGCCAAAGCCCTGGCCTGGGTCTGATATACTTGCAGCAGGCGGCGTGGATAGGGTAGCTTCGACCCTCAATGATCTGCATGTTGCTCTAGGGCGAACTCTTCGCGCGGATCCATGCTTACTGGTTCTACGTTCAAGCACTGTGCTTTAGGAGATCCACGGATGGCACGGCACATTGAGAAGGTGACCTCGCAGAAGCACGGATCGTTTGGAGAGGAGCCGGGGCAGGGGACACCCCCTGAAATCATTGAAGTTGATCAGGCCCAGACAGCGGACGGTCTTTCGGGGATCAGCTGTCCGGTAAACAAATGCGACGGGCGTCTGAGCGCCGGAGCTTCCGGTTTTGACGCCAGGACCGCGCTGGAGTCCCTGGTGTGCCCACTCTGTGGTCATCGGGGATTACGATCGCGTGACGGTGTGGTGCTCCTATTTCGAAGCGGATATGAATTCAAGTTTAGTTATGGTCCTTCAGTGCAGACCATTACGATCATTTTGAGTTCAGCTGCGGTCAATCTGTGGAGCACCCACGACGTCATGGATGATCACCTCGCGAGGGTCGCAGCAGAGTGGGCCCTCCTGTGCGGCCATACCGACAAACAAATCCATCTGGGGCTACCCGCTGCGGAATTTGCAGATTTTTATCTCTACTTCTGCAAACAAAAAGAGAACCTCCTGAAGCAACCGGCTGGGCGGTCGTCCCGGAGTTGATGACTCGACCCTTTTTCACTGGAATGCACCGGAAAAGCTACCATTTCCCCAGCCAGTTCCTGCTCCCCGCGTAGTACGACGTAATCGCAATCGCTAGAAGAAACAGAATTTGCATGACGTGCTGAACGAGCACACTGGGCTCGATCGTTCTCGTCACGAAGAGGACGGCTGCGGCTACCAGTGTGACAATGAACGTGGTGCGCTTGGGGCAGAGAGTGCCATCGCGCTTACTTTGGGCCGCCAGTGCGATCCAGACGCAGGCCCAGCCGATAGCTCCCACGACCAGCGCCGCGGCGAGATCCGTCAGTCCGACCATGAGACTGCTCAATCCCAGCTCGGTCTTCGGTCTGCGCGGCAGTTCGATTCGAATACGATAGAGCTCACCAACGGAAAGAGCCAACCAGATCAACAGAATACCCAGCAGAAAGCTGCCCCGGCTCATTTCTTCGGAGAAGAGACGTTTGCCGGGCGAGGCTTGCGTGGAGGCCTTGAGAGGCAGACCTTGAAAGTGGGGCGTAAAATCGTAGCCGCACTCGCAGAACTGTGCTGCGTCGGGATTAGAGAGCAGACAACGGGGACACTCAAGAGGCACCGGTTCGCTCATGTTCTCGCCACTGGCATGTTAGAATCGCCGAATTGACCTGTCCCGGGCCGTACTGGTATTGGAGGACGTGATGACTCAGCCGACGCGGTCATTTGTATTTGCATTGTGGGCTGCCCTATTCGCCGCCTCATCCGTGGGGGCCGGCGCTTTCGGTGCGCACGCGCTCAAAACCATCTTGGATCCACCGATGCTCATCGTATACGAAACAGCGGCGCGGTACCAAATGTACCATGCTCTGGGCCTTTTTGTCGTAGCCTGGTTGTATCGCGAGACTCATGATGGATGGGCAGTGACGGCGGGGTGGTTGTTCTGTACCGGGATTCTTCTCTTCAGCGGCAGCCTATACGTGGTGGCCTTGGCTGGAATCAAGTGGATGGGCGCGCTGACTCCCCTGGGGGGTCTGTGCTTCATTGCCGGATGGATGTGCCTGGCCTGGACGACATGGCATGCCCGGCACGATCACTGATGACGACGCTGCCGCACCGCCGGCTTGTCACCTGGCTTTGAGAAACAGGACGCGGTGCGTTTCCCGGTAATGGATCCCCAGCCTCCTGCCGTGTTGACGAAGGTTCCTTCCAGTCGTTGGCCTTCCGCCGAAAACAGGAGACTGTCTTCCTGCATGCCGGCCCTCGTCTCCCATCGAAGATAGACACCGTCGCCAAGCACGACGATTTCCGCAGGACTGACTGCGGAGGTGGATCCCGGTGGGGCAAAGGTCACGGCGGTCTTTTCCTCTCGATGGTTCTGGTGGTTGTGAATCGACCATTGCCACGTCCCGCACAATCGTCCCAGCCCCCGTTGCTGTCGCACCTGATCTTTCCAATTCCATAGTCGAAACCACTCCCGGTACACGGTTTGAATCGTCCTGGTTTCAATGCCGGCGGCAACCTCGGCCAGGGTCAGTCCCACATCCTCATCAGGTGCCGAACCAGCGACCCCGTCCGAGGTCGTTTCTTGAGGATGATCAGGTCGCAAGAGCGTCAAGAGGCGACGAAGGGCCGGTTCCAGATTCGTGCCTTCTGCTACCCAATCTTTCTGAGTCGTGATCTGTCGGTACAGTTCTGCCGATTGTTCATCGCTCGCGGATGGACGTAGCTCGCGCACCGCATGCGACAGCCGCCATGCCGCGAACCCGCGCACGAGTTGGGTCGCCGACCTGGTCAGGTCGGGCAACAGCAGCTCCTGAGCCACGGCGGGAGAGAGCCCCCTGGCCCCAATCGTCATTGCCGCATCCTTCAGGCCTAAGCTCGGGCCGATCTCATTCTTGAAGAGCG
Organism: uncultured Nitrospiraceae bacterium; assembly: GCA_963846575.1. Taxonomy (GTDB): domain Bacteria; phylum Nitrospirota; class Nitrospiria; order Nitrospirales; family Nitrospiraceae; genus Nitrospira_A. Next base: position 1,589,580 of record CAWJWJ010000002.1, read on the forward strand.
TCAAGGCATCGCCTTGCTCGGGTAGTAATGCCAAGTGGGGGGCACTGGTCCGCAACACTTCGTCAAAAGCCGGAAAACGATCGGTGAGGGTTGCCTGTGCCGGAGCTGGTGGCTCGGCAGCCATTGTGACAGTCCAATGATCGGCAACGAGCACGGCCGTGAGGCAGAAAGCTCCGATACTGAGTAGGATTCGATTCGGGTGGTGTGCCATGAGTGAAGCCGCTCCGGTTCGAGCTAAGCAGAATGGAGAAAAACCAAGGCCTGCTGCAGGTGAGCATCAGCAGACCATGGTGATACTCTCTGTCCCTCGCCGAACCTGTTATGTTCCCTGAAAGGAATTTTTTAAAAACGCCACGGTGGCATCCCAGGCTTGGGCGGAAGCCGCCGCGTCGTAGCTGGCGGGGCGTGTTTCATCGCAGAATGCATGCGAGGCACCCGGATATGTCCTAACTTCGATCCGTTTACCCTGAGTCGCTGCGTGACGGAGATGCTCGACATCCTGTTGAGTGGCCCAGGTGTCCTGCTCCGCCTGGTGATACTGCAGCGGACCCAGCATGTTGGTTAGCAGGTCCGGGGCCGTGACCTTTCCGTAAAAGGATACCGCTGCGCGCAGACGCTTGCGCTGGCAGGCGAACCGGATGGCAAGGGACCCCCCCATGCCAAAGCCAACGACACCATGGATGTTGCGCTTGATGTGTTCGAGCGTATTCAAATATTCGCAGCAACTATTGATGTCCTGAAGCAACAGCTGATCGTTGCACTTGGCCAGAAGCGCTTCCGCCACCTCCGCATTGGCCGTTACCATGCCGCCGAGACGCCCATATAATTTCGGAATGATCACCCCATACCCCTCGCAGGCCAACCTCATGCCCAGGTCCGTGATCTGCGAATTCATACCCCACCAGTCATGCAGAAGCACAATGCCGGGGTACGCGACTTTGTCTTGAGGCCAGTACTGGATGCATTCCACCTGCACGTCTTTGGTCACACGCGTCTTGATGTAAGGATCCACCATGGCATCCGTCGCGCTGGGAATCGCCGTCCCACTGGGGAAACGAGCCGTACTGGTTCCGATCTGGTGTAGCGAAAATGGGGCGGCCTGAGTAGTCATGGGCGAGGAGGTCCTTTCTCGATTGGCGTCTACCGTCCATCGGCTGTTCAAAATGTACTATAGGGAGCGCATTTGGGCGTTGTCAATCAACGGCGCCACGGGTTGCTCGCGCCATATTGACCACCCGGCGCGGCCTCGGTACAGTGCGTCCCCATTGATGGTCTCCGACACACCTACACCTCTCGGCATCGGACTGATCGGGCTCGGTCGTCACGGCAGGCGATATGCCAAACACCTGATGGCCGATCTGCCTCAGGCTCGCCTGGTTGCGGTGAGCCGTCGCCGCACAGGTGAGGGGCATGGGCTGCCCGCAGATCTGGCCGTCGCCTGTTACTCCGACTATCGCGATCTGATTGCCGATCCCGATGTGGCAGCGGTCGTTGTCGTCACGCCCCCGACGCTCAATCGGGAGATTTGCCTCGCCGTCATGCGGGCGAACAAAGCCTTGTTGGTTGAGAAGCCATTGGCCCTCACGGCAGACGATGCCCGCGCGATCGCGCGGGAAGTCCAACAACCGGGACAGGTGAGGATGACGGCGCACACGCTCCGGTATGACGCCGCGATCGTCGGCCTTCGCGAACGGCATGCGCAGATCGGCGCGCTTCAATACCTCAGCCTGGCCAGTCGCATGGAACCGCACGGGTCCGGTGACGAGGTTCAGGGGTTCGGCGGCCGCGGCTGTTTGCTCGAAACCGGGATCCACCTCCTGGATTTAATTCGTGTCCTGACAACGGATGAGGTTCATTCGGTCTCCTGCGAGATGGACGTACTGCCTCCGCAAGGAGCAGAGCACCGGATCGTGGGGCGACTCATGACAGGCCGCGGAATACCATGTCTCTTGGATGTGTCGCGGGTCTCGTCGGGGCGGATCGGACGGGTGGAATTGATTGGTTCCGAGGGGCAGTTGTCGGGGGAGTGGTGCGGGCAGCGGGTGGTACAGGTGTCTGCGCGACATGGTGATGCAGCATGGCACACCGCTGCCGACCCGACGGTACTGAATACGTTACGCGAATTTGTGCGAGCCGTACGCGAGGGTCTGCCGCCTCCGATCACCCTTGAAGACGGCAAGCGCGCAGTCGAAATAGCCGAGGCCTGTTATGCCTCGGCGCGGCAGGGCGGACGCACGGTTCCGGTTGAATACGCCTGACCTAGGTTTCAGCGACGATATGGGTATCGGTTTCTTCCACGCCTTCGATGGCATGAATGCGGGTAATCACGACATCGGAGAGGGCGCGCTCATCCGCCACGTTGATAAATACGAAAATATCCGGCTGCCCGAAACAGGCGTGAATTTGCTCGACGCCGGCAATGCTTTTGAGCGAGGCGAGGACCGACTTCCCTTTGCCTGCTTTCACCTTAATGAGAATGTACGCTTTGGTTGCCATGGTGCCTCCTCGGGCTGAGAGTCGTGAACATTAGGTGGCTCGACGTCACTGATTCATTGTGTGCGGGACGCTCACTCCGAGCTGGCGCCGGGCATTTCCCGACGCCGCTGGGCATACACCTCGTGAAAGGTCTTGCCCTGCGTCAAAAAGGCGGCCGCACTCCGCTGATACAATTGCGCAAGGATTTCGAAATCCTGCCTGTCGATATTGAATTCCCTGAAGCCGTCGTCGAGGCCCGTCGCGTTCCATTCGCTTGGGGCTCGCCCGGCCTGGATTACCGCATCCAATGTGTCCGCAGACCAGCCGCTCTGGCGAAACGAGGCTTCAACCTCTTCCGCGCGGTCACCGAATCTAGCGCGGTGGGCCTCGGAAAAAAACTCTTTTATGGCGGGGTGCTGGCTTTTCAGAAAGGCCGATTGGAATTGTATGGTGGCTTTGATGATCTCATTGGCTTGCGCCGTACCTTCCGGCGGAAGAATCCCCGCGTCCTGAAAGGTCGCAAGCAGGGCCATGACCGACCCGATGTATGTCGAAGCGGTTCTCGCGGATTGAGCCACCGGGAGCGACACAGCCGGTGGTGCTGCCCATGGGGACTGACTTACGCCTATGGAGGGAAGGAGCATCGACAACGAGAGGCCCGTGCCTAGAACATATGACTGAATCGAACGCCTGCGCCTCTCGTCGCAAGTCTTCATCCGGAGTTCAACCAGATGAAATGCACAAAACCTGCGGCGCGGCATTACGGGGGGTGAGGGCATGGCGGGCATTATACAGAACAGGCGCAAGTCACGCTACCGCGCGGACCCGGGGGGGCCGACAAGGCAGCAGATGATTGAATTCAGGAGAACCGGCTGCCTATAATTCGGCCACTGGAGCAGGTTTTCAGGCACCCCTGATGCTCTGAGCACTTACTTCCCTCCCGTCTGGATGAGGTGACAGTGCTGGCGAATGTTGTGAGTGCGGCGATCGTCGGAGTGGACGCACACCTGGTGGATGTGGAAGTGGATATTTCGTCCGGGCTTCCGCAGTTCTCAATCGTGGGACTCCCTGATGCCACCGTGCGAGAGAGCCGTGACCGTGTTCGTGCGGCGCTCAAGAATAGCGGCTTCCGCTTTCCTGTGAAGAAAATTACCGTCAACCTGGCACCTGCGAACATCAAGAAGGAGGGAGCCGGCCTGGATCTGGCCATCGCGCTGGGCATTCTCGCCGCCGAGGAGATCCTTCCCGCTGACGCCGTCAAGGGGCATGTGTGTGTTGGTGAATTATCACTTGATGGCCGCCTGAAACCGATTCCCGGTGCGCTGTCCATCGGGGTCGTCTGTCGCCGTCGTCATCGCGTACTGATCTCCGCCGACAACGCGCCCGAAGCCGCACTAGTGGAGGGGGCGGAAGTTTTTCCTATCCATACGTTGCCTGAAGCGGTTGAATTCCTGCGTGGGACCCAGACCATCGCCCCGCTGTCGAACTTCAGCGAGAGCAAGGGTTTCGTCGGATCGCTCGAAGACGAGGACTTTGTCGATGTCAAAGGGCAAGCTCATGCGAAGCGGGCGTTGGAGGTCGCGGCAGCCGGAGGCCACAACCTTCTCATGTTGGGGCCTCCCGGAGCAGGCAAGACGATGTTGGCCCGACGCCTTCCGGGGATCCTGCCCTTGCTGGCTCAAGAGGAGGCGCTGGAAACCAGCCGGATCCATAGCGTGGTGGGGCAGCTATCCCCGATTCATCCTCTGATGCATCGCCGTCCTTTTCGCGCCCCCCATCACAGCATTTCGGAGGCCGGGCTCATCGGTGGCGGGTCGACACCGCGGCCGGGTGAGGTCTCACTCGCGCACAACGGCGTCCTGTTTCTTGATGAAGCCGGCGAGTTTGGCCGCGCCACGCTCGACGCATTGCGACAGCCGCTCGAAGACGGCCATGTCACCGTCACTCGCGCCAGCGGGTCACTGCGTTTTCCTGCGCGCTTTATGCTTGTTGCGGCCATGAACCCCTGTCCCTGCGGTTACTATGGAGACCGCACGAAAGACTGCCTGTGCAGCGCCGCCCATGTGAGGCGATATCGGAGCCGGCTATCCGGCCCGCTGCTGGATCGTCTGGATCTTCAGATCGAAGTGCCAGCTGTGCCGATACGCTCGCTAGGCGAAGACCTTCCGGTCACCGATTCATCGGCGGCGATCAGAGCCAGGGTCATGGACGCACGCAGTCGCCAAGAAGCTCGGTATCGCCGCGAAGGGATCTACACCAATGCGCAATTGAAACCGCGCCACCTGAAGCAGTATTGTGCATTGAATCTGACAGGGCGTGAGTTATTGGAGCAGGCCATGACTCGTTTGGGATTTTCAGCCAGGGCCCATGGGAGGATTCTTCGTGTGGCACGAACTATTGCCGACTTGGCTGAGTCTGTTACTATCGAGCCGTCGCATCTGGCCGAAGCCATTCAATATCGAAGTTTTGACCGGCGGATAGAATGGTGAAACCCTCTCCCCTCATTCACACGATGCGCGTCTTTGCCTGGTGGTTTATCGTGGGTGCCACCATGGCGCTGGCGGTGATTCTCCTCCAGGGAGGGATCCGCGAGGCAATGCAGGCCCAGGGGTCGGTCTGGGAATTAAAGTTGGTGGAGCTCCTGACGACGGTCCTGGGCGGTGGACTGTTGGGAGGCTGCATTGCATTGATTCTGGATCGAATCAAGAAATCCTAACCGCACCACTGGTGCCGCACAGCATAAGGAGCAGTAAGGAATGGATATTGAAGTCGGCTCGAATCTATATCGGAATTCTAACGGTATCATTCATATTGAAGGGGTGCCGCAGTTCGAAGTGGCAATTAAGGAACCGGCGCGGACCTTGCTCGTGAATTTTGCTTTGTTCGATGAGGTGGGGCGAATGATGGCCAAAATCGTCGACAGCAACCTGACTTTTAATGAGCGGCGAGCCTATCAGCTGGCCAAGAGCCCGACGAGTCTCTCGTTAAAACACGAAGCCTCGGGGACCGTTGTCTTCTCGATGGAACTGCGTGAGGGCAATCGAGTCGTCATGAACCGCGGCACGTTTCATACGATTAAAGGCCATCGGCTGGACGTATCGCAGACCGAATGGCGCATAGATAAGAAACAATTCAGCGGGAAAGAGACGGACCTGCAGGGAGGCTCGGTCCTCCTGGGCTAACTTTAGAGCTCAAGCGATGTATTCCTATCCCTGCGTCTGCTCCGCTGCCTGATTAGGGCGTGACCGTGGGAACGATCACGATCTGTCCGTCCTTCAGATCGACCATGGCGGTATCTCCGTCCCGCAGTTCGCCCTTGATCAACTGACGCGCCATGGGAGTTTCGATTTCCTGTTGAATCAGTCTTTTAAGCGGACGGGCTCCATACACAGGATCATACCCACGCTGCCCGAGATTCGCTAAGGCGTCCGGGCTCACGGTCAGTCTCATCCGTCGCTCCAGCAACCGGGCGCGCAACCGCTCCAGCTGAATTTCCACAATTCGCGACAGGTGCTCGTTCCCCAGGGCGTGGAAGACCACGATTTCATCGACCCGATTCAAAAATTCCGGCCTGAAGTGAGACCGCAACTCGCCGGTGACCTGCGCCTTCATGGTTTCGTAGGTGGCGCCGGCCTGTTGAGCTTCGAGGATGTGCTGGCTACCGATATTTGAAGTCATGATCAGGACGGTGTTTTTGAAATCCACGGTGCGCCCCTGAGAATCGGTCAGCCGCCCATCGTCGAGGACCTGCAACAAAATATTGAACACATCGTGATGCGCCTTTTCGATTTCATCAAACAGGATGACAGAGAACGGGTGTCGGCGCACCGCTTCGGTGAGCTGTCCGCCCTCTTCATATCCCACATAGCCGGGAGGTGCCCCGATCAGCCGCGCGACGGTGTGTTTTTCCATGTATTCAGACATGTCGATACGGATGAGGTTGGATTCGTCGTCAAACAGCGTCGCGGCGAGCGCACGAGCCAGCTCAGTCTTTCCTACACCCGTCGGCCCGAGAAAGAGGAATGACCCGATCGGGCGATTGGGATCCTTGATGCCGGATCGAGCCCGCAAGACCGCGTCAGCCACCGCGGTAACCGCTTGTTCCTGGCCCACGACGCGGGTGTGCAGAAGTTCATCTAACTTCAAGAGTCTCTCCTGTTCGCCTTCGACCAAGCGAGTGACCGGGATGCCCGTCCACCGGCTCACGACCGCAGCAATGTCCTCTTCGTCGACTTCTTCTTTCAGGAGCCGCGTCTCATTTTGCTTTTTACCGAGTGATTGCTGTTCCAGGCCCAGCTCCCGTTCGAGTCGCGGAAGCTCTCCGTACCGCAATTCAGCAACTTTATTCAGGTCATAGGCTCGTTCAGACCGCTCGATCGTCTGTTTGACTTCCTCGATTTGCTGGCGGATTTTCCTGAGCTTGCTCACCGAGTTTTTCTCGGATTCCCACCGCGCCTTCAAAGCTCCGAGGTCGCGGTTCTTGTCGGTCAATTCATTTTCGATGGTCTGGAGCCGTGCTTTGCTGCCGGCGTCGGTTTCCTTCTTGAGCGCTTCCCTCTCGATTTCCAGTTGCAGCACTTTCCGCGACACTTCGTCCAACTCGGCCGGTAAACTGTCGATTTCGGTGCGGAGCCGCGCGGCCGACTCGTCAACCAGATCAATCGCCTTGTCCGGCAGAAACCGATCCCCGATGTACCGGTTCGAAAGTTTCGCCGCCGCAACCAGAGCGGCGTCCTTGATGCGTACTCCATGATGGACCTCATAACGTTCCTTCAGGCCGCGCAAGATCGAAATGGTGTCCTCCACGCTCGGCTGATCGACTAAAACCGTTTGAAAGCGACGTTCGAGTGCGGCATCTTTTTCGATATGTTTTCGATACTCGTCGAGGGTAGTGGCACCTATCAGATGCATTTCGCCTCTGGCCAACATCGGTTTGAGCAGATTGGCGGCATCCATCGCACCTTCGGCTGCCCCGGCGCCCACGACCGTATGCAATTCGTCGATGAACAGCAGCACCTGCCCCTGTGCGGCTTGGACTTCTTTTAAGACCGCTTTCAAACGCTCCTCGAATTCCCCACGAAACTTCGCGCCGGCGACCAGCGCCCCCATATCCAGGACGACGACACGTTTCTGCTTCAAGCCTTCCGGCACGTCTCCCTTCACGATGCGTTGCGCGAGACCTTCTACAATGGCCGTCTTACCGACCCCGGGTTCACCAATGAGCACCGGATTGTTTTTCGTTCGTCGGGAAAGAATCTGGATGGTGCGACGGATCTCCTCGTCCCGACCGATGACGGGATCCAATTTCCCCTGTCCGGCCAGTTTGGTCAGATCCCGACCGTATTTTTCCAGCGCTTGATATGTGCCCTCCGGATCCTGGCTGGTGACTCGCTGGTGACCCCGTACCTGTTGCAATGCCGTGAGCAGGCGATCACGCGTGAGGTTCAACCGCCGCAAAACACCGCCTTCCTCCACCATAGCCAGGACAACGTGTTCAACGCTGACGAACTCGTCGCGCAATTCCTTCATTTGGTCTTCGGCTTTCGTCAAGAGGGAGCCCAGACGCGGAGTCAGATGAATTTGCCCCGGCGCCGCGCCCGGACCTTGCACTTGAGCCAGTTTGGACAGGGCCTGGTCTGCGGCTTGACGTACCGCGGCAGGAGACACTCCCGCTTGTTCAAATAAGGATCCCGCAATGCCTCGCTCTTGCTCCAAAAGCGCCAGGAGCAGATGCTCGACATCAATGCCCTGGTGCCCCCGGCGCATGGCGATGGCTGATGCGCTCTGCAGCGCCTCCTGAAGTTTGACGGTCATGCGGTTCATATCCATATCGCGTACTCCTGGGTGTGTCTCTCGACATGAAGGAACATAATCATATTGGCTCCCAAGTCAAGACTGTTCATGGCGTGGCGCGGGACCGACTGATCCTGAAATAAGCTTCCATCCTGGCTTGACCACCTGGGGTATTCCAGCTTATGGTCCGCCTCCGAATGACTCCAGTGCGGTAAGGAACGGGCCAGCTTGCCGTTGGTAGGTGGTCCCTTGTACAACCATTGTCTATGTCGCTGCTCACTTCCACACTCCACCTGTATCGCGACGCATTACGCGCGACCGGCCGATCCTTTGTCCGTGGATGGTTGGTCATACTCGCTGTCATCGCCTTCACGCTCATCATGTGGTTTGCCGGGACTGTTGCCAGACCCCTGGGGATGCTCGGTGGCTTTATTATGGGGGCCGTCAACGCACTCCTCATCGGCGCAACGCTCAGTCTGGTCCAGCAAGCCATCCAGGGCATGCGGGGTGTCTCCTTCCGGGATGTGTTGGACAGTATGGGGCATTATTTCTGGGACGTGATCAGTGTAGGCTTTATCCTGTGGATTCCAACCATGGTTCTGGATATGAGTCTGCGCGCGAATCCAGACAGTCAATTGCTGGTCACCGCCTGTTTGTTACTGGTCTTTATCCTGCTCAATCCCGCGCCGGAGGTGATCTACCTGACCCGGCATGACTCGCCACTCGACGTGCTCAAACGGAGTTACGATTTCGTGCTCGAAAACTGGATCGAATGGTTCCTTCCCATGGCGCTGGTGCTCGCCCCATTAGGACTCTCGTTGTTTTTTCAATTGTCGAGTCGGTTGGGGAGGGGCGCAGGACTCGATTTCATCCAGTTGCTCCTGGTGCCCTTCACGGTGCTGACTGCGTGGCTGACCGATCTCGGAATTTCTGCGGAGCTCACAGGCAGCATGGCGCTGTTACTGACGCCGCCGCTCACCGTTGGGATGCTCCTGTTTCGCGGCCATCTATTCGCGGCGTTGTCCGCCTCATCCCGGCGGCAGCGTCTATATCAGTCACAATTCCATGATTCCTCCCGCTAATTATCCTTTCATCTGGTTCAACCAGCCGCTCCGCTCCTCAGCACAAACATGAGAACTTGTTGAGGGTGGGCAGGAAGTGGTGTATGGCTTAACCTACACAGCCTGCACTCGGATGCTCGCGCCTTTCATCAACAGGGAGGATGCGCGATCGTGCGTCTCTCCATTTTCTGGCGACTGGTCCTGACCTATCTGGTCATCATTGCGGTGATGACTGCCGTCAATCTTTATGCCTTGTTGCAGATTCGAACACTCGCCGGACTCAATACAGAGATCGGGTCCCATCACCAGACAGAGATTGAGTCGGCGAAGCGGCTGCTGACCTCATTTTATGAGCAGATTCAGAGCGAAAAAAAGTATGTGGCCGTGCCTGCAGCCACGTTTCTGGGACATTTTGACGAGGAAAGTCATGAATTTCAGCAGGTACTAGACGACCTACTCACGCGCGAGAGGGCCGAGCCGGAAACCCGGCTGCTTCAAGAAGTCGCGCACCTCCAACAGACGCATCTTGCCTTATTTCAGGCGCAGCTTGCGCAGCCGGTCGGATCTCAATCGGAATCTGTGATCGACTACGACGAGCGTCGAGATGCTCTGGCCGGCCGTTTATCGTCCACGTTGCGGCAGTACATCGGGTTGCACGAAGCTCGTATTGCAGTCGGGGTGGACGAGTCGCGAGCCAGTTCCGCTCAAGCAGAATCCGTCACGCGTGAGTTGGTGTTGATTGCACTCGTATTCGGGCTCGGCCTGGCTGCAGTGGCAAGTTACAACATTCTTCGTCCTCTACGCCGACTACAAGCAGTAATTCAGGAAATGGGGCAGGGCAACTTCCGCGCCTCCCTCGATGGCCAGGCGCCTCGTGAACTTCGCGAGTTGGGCGAAACCGTGAAGTGGATGGGCACCAGGCTTCAGCAGCTCGACGATATTAAGAGTGAGTTTCTTGCGCATGTCTCACATGAGCTTCGCACACCGATGGCTTCGATTCAGGAGGGCACGCACCTCCTGCTGGATGAAATCCCTGGCCCCCTGACGCAGGAGCAGCGAACGACATTGCGTATCATGTCGGATAGCAGTCGCCGATTGATGCACCTCATTTCGACGATTCTGGACCTGTCGAAAATGGAGGCCGGGATGATGGAGTACCGGTTTGCCCCGACGGACCTGAAACGGCTCGCCGACGTCTCGGTGAATAAGATTCGTTTGCTGGCGGACGCCAAACATGTGCAGCTTCTGGTTGAAGCGCCGGTCGCGCGACATTGGGTGCGCGCGGACAGCGCGCGCATTGAACAGGTACTGGACAATCTTCTGTCAAATGCGTTGAAGTACAGCCCGGAAGGAGCCGTGGTGAAGTTACACATGACACCAGACCTTGGGGAAGGGCTGCTGTTTGTCGCCGTCATGGATGCAGGACCTGGCATTCCTGCCGAAGAAGTTCCCCATATTTTTGAGCGGTTTTATCAAGGCCGTACCAAGACGAGGCATGCCTCCGTCGGCAGCGGACTTGGACTCGCTCTTGCAAAAAAAGTGGTGGAAGCCCATGGTGGCCGGATATGGGTCGACAGTGAAGTAGGAAAAGGTACGACAGTGCGGTTCATTCTTCGCCTGACTAACGCGCCGGTGTTTGTGTAATGTCGCTTCGGGGAAAGATCGGGGGGGTACTTGCCATGGGACTTGTGGTGGGGTGTACGAGCATTCCCCCGCCGTCCGGTCAGACTCCGTATTTCTCAGGAGAGCCTAACAACAGTAAGATCCTGCAAGCCCTAGTGCGGAAGGACGCCCAGTTAACGGCGAAATGTGCTGGCAAGGCTGTTTGCGATCATGTATTCTTCATCCGCGCGCTGGCGGCCTTATACGAGAGTCGGGAGTCGGCCATCCAATACTTTGAAAAGGTCATAGCGGTGGCGCCGAAGGGCCAACTCGCTACGTCAAGCCGGCTGTGGCTGCAGTTGCTGCGTGCAGGCGAAGTGCCGGCAGACCAGTCCTGGCTGAAATCGGTGCTGATAGGACCTGCGACCGCCCAATCCCAGACGATTCTGTCCCAGGCTATCGAACGGACTGTCCATGATTTACTGGATCGGGAACTCACGATTCAGCAGTTACGGGCCCTGCAAGATAGTGAAGCTCAATCCCTCGAGGCGCTGCAGCGCGAGCTTCAAGACCAGGAGCGTAGAACAGAACTGTTCAATTCCAGACGAGAGGGTCCGCGGATGTCCGTTGAGCCCGCCACGATTCAGAATCTCCAGCGACAACTGAGTGATCGCGATAAGCGGGTCGAAGAGCTCACGAATCAATTGGAAGCCCTGAAGCGTATCGATCAGGAAATGAGGGGAAAGACCCGTCCCATCAAACCTCCCTCAAATTTTCAACCTTCACAACTACCGGACGCAGCTAAACCTTAAGGATCCGTTATGGACCAAGAACGAATTCTTGTAGTAGACGATGACGAAGGTCTGTTGCACCTCTTGAAAATGCGTCTATCGGCCATGGGGTTCTCAGTGACACCCTGTACCGGTAGCCAGGAGGCGCTTGTCGCAAGCCGTCAGGAAACTTTCGACATCGTCATCACCGATCTACGGTTGCGGGCTGATGATGGGCTGGCATTGACCGAAGAACTTCTGCAGATTCAGCCGGGGTTGCCGGTCATCATCCTGACAGCTCACGGCAGTATTCCCAATGCCGTCGAGGCCATGCAACGCGGGGCCTTCGGCTATTTGACCAAGCCGTTTGACGACAAAGAGTTGAGGGCCACCATCGATAAGGCATTGATCCAGCTTCGCATGACCCGCGAAATACAACGTCTAAAGTCATTGGTGAAGGAACTGTACGGCCTGGAGAATGTCATCGCGCGAAGTCCCGCGATGCATCGACTCTTCCAAAAGGTCGCACAGGTAGCGGATTCCGATGCCACGATTCTGTTGACTGGAGAAACGGGAACGGGAAAGGAGGTGTTGGCTCGGGTTCTGCATGCCAACAGCCGTCGATCAAAGGGGCCTTTTGTCGCCTTGAATTGTGCCGCAATCAGCGAGGCTCTGTTTGAGAGTGAGTTGTTTGGCCACACTCGCGGGGCCTTCACGAGTGCCTCATCCGCGAAGCGGGGACTCTTTCAAAGTGCAAATGGAGGCACGCTTTTCCTCGACGAGATCGGGGAGATGTCCTTGCCAATGCAAGTGAAGCTGCTTCGGGCCGTACAGGAACGCGAGGTGCGTGAGGTTGGCGCGGACTACGCCACGAAAATTGATGTCCGCATTATTGCGGCCTCCAACAAGGATCTGACCGAGTGCGTGAAGGCAGGAAAGTTTCGGCATGACCTCTACTATCGTATCTCGGTGGTGCCGCTTGCCCTTCCTCCCTTGCGGGAACGCAAAGACGATATTCCGCTTCTCGCCCAGCACTTCTTAAAGCAAAGCGCGAAACGGTCCAATAAAGATGTCCGAGGGTTCACACCGGCGGCAATGCATCGATTGATGATCTACCCTTGGCCGGGAAATGTACGGGAACTGGAAAACGCCGTTGAAAAAGCCGTGGTGATGTCGAGACAGGATATGGTGGCGCCGGATTTATTGCCGTCGGTTGGCGTATCTTCGGATATGGGATTAAAACCTCTCACCGAAGCCAAGGAAGAATTTGAGCGTTCGTATCTGCGAAACGTGCTTCAGATGACGGGTGGAAATATCTCCCGAGCTGCACAATTTGCGGGCCGTTATCGGGCCGATTTCTACAAAATGTTGCGGAAGTATGGCCTGCACCCGTCCATGCTGAAGGAACGTGCCGACCTTGGACACGCCGAACTAGAAGAGATAGAGGAGTTAAAGGACAGCTAGTGGTCCACGTGAGGCGGGGTGGATAGATGGCGTCCCATAAGTCGTTCAAGTTTCTTGGCGGAGGTGCGGCGGATTTTTCTGATTTCAACCCCAAAGTCCCGTCCAGTGACCCATTGAACAACGGCTTCTTCCACCTCCAACGGGAACCGTTCGCCACGGATATCCATCCGCAGCGTCAGGGGCATTCCCACTCGAACCTGGTGGTCGCCCTGGAATCGCCATCCTGCCGGCGACATATCCCATACCGTACCTTTTCCCAAGAAATCTTCGGAAAGGTAATATCCGATACCGCATAACGTCACTCGTTGGTACATTCGAAGCTTAAAGTGCTTCGGCATTGTGAGGGCTCCAATCGCATCGCGTTTGCCGACTCCGTGGTTGTTACTTCATACCCACGCCGTCAGGAGCCGCAGTTCCTTCGCACTCGACCGGCCTACCGCTACCGTTCAGGCGCCGTCGCACGAACTGTTCAAGTCGACGTTCATCTTCGTGTGAAGTGCGTATAAACTCGATCCCAGATCGAGATCCCTTGGTCCACCGGACAGCGGCGAGTGCCACCTGCACGGAGGCCAGTCGGTCGGGCAAAAATAACCGTAACTGGACGTACTCTCCCCAACGCATTTGTTCAGGGCTTTCCAACAGACAGCCTGGAAGAGAAAGGTCAAGGAGCCGGCCTTCACCGATGGCGTTGTCTCCAGCAAAAATAACCGACCCTCCCACCGGGACTCGTTCGCTGTATCGAACTCGCATGGGGCCTCCTTCGCTCAAGGACTTCGATTCGGTCACCGTGCAGAATCCAATTCGTCTGCAGTCGTAGTTGTATGCCATCAATAACCCTGGACCTAGTCCCCGAAGTTGTTAACACTTTCGTAGGCCGAGGAATACCTCACTCGAATCAGGCCAGCGACGGACGCCTATTCTCTAGGCCATTGCACCCTGCGGGTCCTTCGGCCTCACATCAGGATGATTCATTGGAACAGGCGGCCAGCGTGCCACGTGTGCAGTATGACAACGCCAGGGGCCTGGAACTGCTAAATCCTGCTGGTGGAGTGCCCCTACCTCCCATGCTTTCAGCGTACACAATTGACTGGATTTCGGAATGCTGAACACCAATGATCCCTGGTGGCGAGGTGTAGTTGCTCGATGCCCTCAACCCAGGGTACCTTGATTGGCATAAATAGCGAGGAACAAGCGCGGAGTCGGGACGCCTCAAAAGGCGGAGAGAGTGATTAGAGCAGCCGTTGGTTTGAGGAACCCGATATCGGAGCGGGCAAAAGCGAAATCTTGCATGCGGCCCCCCTCCCTTCCCGATACGCATCACCTCCGGTTCGATAAGGCCGGGAGGGGTGGGCATCTCGCGCATGAATCCGACGATGAGGGACGACATCCGTCATCTCAAGCTGGAGCGCTATGAGGATGACCTCGGCGATGAGAACTATCCACATGACTTACAACCCACCACTGGCCACTACCATTGTGTCCGCTCCGCTGGGCATCATCGATGCCTACCCTGCGGGAAAGGAAAGCCATGAACACTACGCAACGACTCCATGAGATTGGAGAAAATGATCTGATGAACCAAACCTCCGGAAAACGCGATATGCTCAGAACGGTCAGGTCAGCATGAGCCGCGTCAAGCCCACTGTTCGCACGAGACGGCCGCTGTTGACCAAGCGCCCCGTGTGGAAAGCGCTTGCCGCGCACTATAAGGCGATCCGTGGCCTGCATCTACGGCAACTCTTTGCCGACGATCCTCGCAGGGGCGAGCGCCTCAACGCCGAAGCCGCCGGTCTTTATCTCGACTACTCTAAGAATCGCATCACCGACGAGACGATACGCCTGCTGTTGCAGCTTGCCGAGGACTGTGGTCTGGCGGAGCGAATCGCGGCGATGTTCCGCGGCGATAAGATTAATGTGACGGAGCAACGTGCGGTGCTTCATGTCGCGTTGCGCGCCGGGAAGCAGGCGACGATCCTTCTCGATGGGCGGAACGTCGTCTCCGAGGTGCATGCGGTGCTCGACCGCATGGCGGACTTCTCACTGGAAGTCCGTAGCGGCCAGTGGCTCGGCCACACCGGCAAGCGCATACGACATCTCGTCAACATCGGGATTGGCGGATCCGACCTCGGGCCGGTCATGGCTTACGAAGCGTTGCGTCACTACAGCCAGCGCGACATCTCCGTTCACTTCATCTCGAACGTAGATGGGACCGACTTTGCAGAAACCGCGCGCGGCCTCAATCCCGAAGAAACTCTGTTCATTATCTGTTCGAAGACCTTCACAACGCTCGAAACCTTGACGAACGCCCACAGTGCGCGCGCGTGGACGGTGCAGCACCTCCGGGACGAGCGGGCCGTGCGCAAGCACTTTGTCGCCGTGTCAACCAACGCGGAGGAAGTGTCGAAGTTCGGCATCGACACGGCAAATATGTTCGGATTCTGGGACTGGGTCGGAGGGCGGTACTCGATGGACTCGGCCATCGGGCTCTCGACGATGATCGCCATCGGCCCCGATCACTTCCGTGCAATGCTGGCCGGCTTTCAGGCGATGGACGAACATTTCCGCACAGCTCCCTTCGACCGCAATCTGCCGGTGCTCATGGGGCTGCTCACCATCTGGTATAACAATTTCTTTGAGGCGCAGACGGTCGCCGTCCTGCCATACGATCACTACCTCAAACGTTTTCCGGCGTACCTCCAGCAATTGACCATGGAGAGCAACGGCAAGCACGTCACGCTGGGTGGCAAGCCTGTCGGATATGAAACCGCACCCATCTACTGGGGCGAACCGGGCACCAACGGCCAGCATTCGTTCTACCAGCTGATCCACCAGGGAACGAAGCTGATCCCTTGTGATTGTATCGGATTCTGCCAGACCTTGAATCCGATCGGCCAACACCACGACATGCTCACTGCAAACCTGTTCGCACAAACCGAGGCGCTGGCCTTCGGCAAGACAGCGGAACAAGTCCGTGCCGATGGCGTACCCGACTGGCTGGTGCCGCACCGTGTGTTTGAGGGGAATCGTCCCACCAATAGCATTCTCGCCGAACGCCTGACACCGGAGACGCTCGGCGCGTTGATTGCGCTGTATGAACACAGCGTCTTCACGCAAGGGATGATCTGGGATATTGATTCATTCGATCAATGGGGCGTTGAACTGGGTAAGGTGTTGGCGAAGCGCACGCTCCAACAACTTGAACAAACGGATGAACCGGTGCTCGACCATGACAGCTCGACCAATGCCTTGATACGGCGCTATCGCCACGTCAAGCGCCGCGACAAGGAAGAGTGACGTGACTGAACGGGCTGCCGAGTCTGCCGGAGAGGATCTTAGGATATGTGGCCACGCGCCAGCATTAGGTCCTAATGGGCAACAAGAACGCTTCCCGTGGTGATTGCGCACGACGCCTCATTCAAAGACTTCTAGACGTGAGCGTTTCCCGTGGAAGCTATAAGTAGAGGCAGAGTCACTTGGAGAGTGGCTTATCTAAGATGATCGATCTAAGCCAAGGCAAAGCCTAATCGACCCGCTTTATGACGCCTGATCCTGACGCGGTGGTTTCTGTATTGATGTCGATGATTGTCCCAATGTGCCTGCGAATGGAGCTTCAGATGCTCTTTCTATGCGCGCATCCGTTACGAGAAGTGCCGAGGGTGGTTACTGTCACGATTCCTGTAGAAACGCGGCCCTCATGGGACCCTTGGGACGTATCAACAAGCGGGAACTCCCACCTATTGCTCCAGACGCATTAATCCACTTGCACCCTACTGAAACCTAGAGGGACGAATGGGCTTGACTCGAAAACTATTGGGACCCGCGTTTGCAACAATATGGTGTACAGTTTCGCTTTCCGCATGTGACGAAATCAGGGATTACTTTTCTTCGGTCTCCTTTGTTGAAGTTGCAGCAGAACGAACACGACTCATAGATGGGCTAGAGAGCTACACGAGCATTGCTGAGCCCAAAGGCAAACTCCCTACTTGGGATGCTACTGGAGGAGAGCAGTCTCAAGGCGGAAGATAGGCGTCCTCCTTTTAACATCTATAAAATTGCTGTTCCGAATTACTCTCACTTGGGAGTGTCGGGGGAGTTGCAGGTTCAGTTTTTCAATAACCGGCTTGTAAGCACATGGTTCTACCCTGAGACTTTTGATCAGTACATCAAAGTATTCAAAGGCAAGGGTGAGATTACTTTTCCAGAGGGGCGAGAGGGGCCCAAAGAAGCCACGGCGGCTACCTACACACACATTTGGACTCATAAGGATTATAAGGGGCACGAATACGTCGCTTGGGAAGATGTGCGTCTTGCACGTGAACTAAGCCTCTGGATCAATCGATACTCATAGCTTGGGTTCACAGTGCCAGCCATCCGCTGCTGCTAGATCAACAGGCATTTGCCTATGATACGGTGGGGAACCGAACCACCGGTGGTAGTGTGGTCAACCAAGGCAATTAGCTGACGGCCGATGCGAACTTTGCCTATCAGTACGACGACAATTGGAACCTGACGCGCAAGACGCTGCTCGCCACCGGCAACTGCACGAACTATTTCTACGATGCCAAGAATCGGCTAACGCAGGTGCAGGAATTCGTCGCCGGGAATCCCACGGCTGTCACGACGAGCCGCTACCGGTACGATGGCATAGGCCGAAGGATCGGAAAAGTCGCCAATGGTCAGACCAAACGGTACATCTACGACGGGGAGGATATTCTCCCGGAGTATGAAGGCGCGAATGTGTCGCAGGCGAGAACATCTCTCTCAATATCGCCTCGCGACGAAGGATCGCCAAAGCCTGCAGCATACTCCAGTTTCACACGGCCGTGGTTTTTGGGGGAGACGCTCCTCGCGCAGCTTGAGGATGTGACAGGAAGGTTTGCCGACCTCTTCAATCATCACCAAGGCCGTTGTCGTTCCTCTGCCCACGATCAAGGCGAGGCAGAGACAAGAGCACAAGCCTGTGCCCGTTCCGATCCCCTCTACCGTTCACACAGGGTGACGAGACTGAGTGTCCCCAGTCTCCCTCGTTCGTTTCGGCACAGCGACCTGGATGTTTATCGGCGTCTTGCCCAGCGGGCCGCGTTTACAGGCCGTGGATTTCTTCCAAGGGAAGTCCGCTGTGCCTTTGATTGTTCACGTGCCGGGGAGGCCTTGAGATATTGGGATCTGTACCCGCGCGGAAGCATCCTGCGGGCACGCTCTCGTCTCAGACTAGTGATTAAAATAGTGCCACCTAAGAGCAAGCCCAGGACGCAGCCGTAAAAGAGGCCCGACGTGAAGGTCAGTGTAAATGGAGACGGAATATAGCGGAGCACTAAGAGAATGTCAGGCATAGCGCAGAGACTAGCATGGCGGGATCGGGCAAGGAAACAGTGTGGACGGATGGGGCGGGCTGAGCCCTATGACAAGATTGGGTGAGCTACCCGAGAGGCGCGAGCAGACGGTGACGCTCATGAAGGAGACGGTCCGTCAAAAATGCGGGCCCATGGGCTGGTGAATAATCGATCAGGAGGCAATGCGCCGTTGACGATTCGAGCGTTGGTGGATCGACTGCAACCACCATCGACCAGGGAGCAGCAGGGAGTGATGGATCTCACAAAAGCGGCGTGTAGACTGAATACTTATCTTGGATCTAACACCGTATTAACACCTGCCAGTTCTTCACCGGCCATTGATTCTGCAAGTGCTTGATAGGTTGGAGCTGGCGAAAGGAATCGAACCTTCAACCTGCGGTTTACAAAACCGCTGCTCTGCCAATTGAGCTACGCCAGCTTACTTCATCGAGTAGTGCATCGCCCGCGAAGGAGATCCGCGCCGAAAGAGTTGCAAACCCTACAATTCTTCTTCTGCGCTGTCAAGATGCGCGGCCTTCTTTCGAGTGTGATGCGGCGCTCCGTACCGCTCTAGCCCACTCGTCCTTACTTTTACTTGAATAAAGTTTGATTTACCAATAAGCTGACTCTGTGCCGAGACCGTCGATGATCTCGGCCCTTCCTGCTGTACCTGTTGGTCGGTTTGTCCGGTTCGGGACCTGTCTTTGGAGCTTGGAGAAGGATACCATTTATGAGCCAGTCACACATTCTCGTAATCGATGATGACCCTGCCGTCCGCCAGCTGCTGTCCGAGACTCTGGCCAATGAAGGGCATCACGTGACGATGGTGTCCAGCGGTCTGGAGGGGGTCGAGGCTGTCAAAGACCAGCCGGTGCATGTCGTGTTGACCGATCTGCAAATGCCCGGCATCGACGGGTTGGAGACCATCGACCGCATCTCGAAGGTGGACTCCAAGATCATCGCGATCGTCATGACTGGGTACGGAACGGTCGACTATGCGGTCCGGGCCATGAAGGCGGGGGCCTTTGATTTCATTACCAAACCGTTCGAACCCGATACCGTAGGCGTGGTCGTCAAGAAAGCGCTGGACGTCTACCGGTTAAAACAAGAAAACCATCTGCTCCGGAAGGCCGTGCGGGATCAATACCGTCTGGAGCATCTCGTGGGGACGAGCGCGCCGATGCGTATGGTGCTGGATTTCGTGGAAAAGGTGGCCGATAGCGATAGCACGGTGCTAATCGAGGGCGAGAGCGGAACCGGCAAGGAATTGATCGCCAGGATGTTGCATTTCAACAGCATGCGGCGGGACCGCCCCCTCGTGCCGGTCAATTGTGGCGCAATCCCCGAGACGCTGCTGGAATCGGAGCTCTTCGGCCACGAAAAAGGAGCCTTTACGGGAGCGGCCCACACCAGACTGGGACGGTTCGAACTGGCCCACGGGGGGACCATCTTTCTGGATGAAGTGGGCGAAATGAGCTTGCCCTTGCAGGTGAAACTCCTTCGAGTGTTGCAGGAACGATGTTTCGAACGGGTCGGGGGAACGCGCACGATCAATGTGGACGTCCGCATTATTGCCGCCACGAACCAGGATCTGGCGCTGGCCGTCCAGGAGCGGCGGTTCCGTCAAGATCTCTACTATCGCCTTCACGTCATTCCTATCCACATCCCCCCCCTCCGTGAGCGCCGCAGCGACATTCCGCTCCTGGTCAACCATTTCATCGCTCAGTTTAATCAGTTGCGCCGCACCGAGATCTCCGGGATGGAGCCTGAGGCGTTGGCGCGCATGACGGAGGAGGAATGGCCGGGAAACATCCGCGAGCTGGAAAACATGATCGAGCGGTTAGCGGTCCTGAAGAAGAAGGGATGGATTACCGTCGGCGACCTGCCTGAAAATCCGGTCAAGATGACTGCTGGAAAGGCCAACGAGGCGCCGGAACATTTCATACGGTTCTCCGAAGATGGAATTAATCTGACCAAAGAGCTGGAACATTATGAAAATCAGCTGATCGGCGAAGCCCTGCGCAAGGCCAACGGAATTACGAGCCGCGCCGCGCAGCTGCTGCAAGTGAACCGCACCACGTTGGTGGAAAAACTGAAACGGAAGGGGTTTGATCCCAAGAGCCACGGCTACTCGATTCAAAACTGAACTCCCTGCCTTCGTTCCCACTCCGTCAAATTCTTGACCGCCTCGCTCATTAGCTTGTCGGGCTTTCTGACAGCACGGGCCAGGCGCGCCGGTTGTAATCAGAAATACGTGCGTGATAAGGCCGTTTGCCCATGGGGACAAGGGGCATAGGACTTGCTGATTCGCCCCTCCGTGCAACTCGCGGCTTTACCTCAACGATCAGTCTGGCTGCTCGCCATCCTCGCGCTTCTGCTCGGCGGAATGACAGCGCGTGGCTTGCCCTCCACCCGGGCAGCTGATCTGCCCTCGCCGGCCCGGCCGGACATGCCGACCAGCCTCCCTGAACCTCCGGAACTGACTCGGGGAGCCCTACCGGACCAGGGACCCCGGTTCGAACGGCTGACCGAAAGCCCGGCCTGGAAGCAGTTTCAACAGGGAGTCGACTTATATTTCCAAGGCTACTTTGTCGAGGCCCGGCATCACTTCACCAACATGCTTCGAGAACATCGAGAACCGAAACTGGCGTCCGCAATTCAGGCATTTGTCGCGGAAAGTACCTTGAAGATCAGCGGACAGGACATCCGGCCAGTCGAAATCATCGAGCTGTATCAGACCTTGCTGAGGGAGGATCCCCATTCCACTAACGCCAAACGCGCGGCCTGGAGAATCGGTGACGTCTATCGCGGGGAGGGCTGGTATCAGGAAGCGCAGATTGCCTATCAACATGCCCTCGGGCTCTCCGATCAGGATTCCTACGATGCCACGCGGGCCCTGCTCGGGCTGGGTTACGCCTTCCGTGGCATCAACAAGTGGAAAGACAGTGTGCAGACTTTCGACAATGTGTTGAAGCGGACCACCGACCCGAGCCTGCTGGCGTTCGCCTCGCTGGGACAAGCCCATAGCCTCTATCGATTGGGACGTATCAAGGACGCTGACCAGTTATACGAAGGTGTCGCCGCTCGATGGCCCACGGTCTTTCGAAGGGACCCCTATGCGCTGTTACGGTATGCGGATACTGCCGGCGAAGCGCATCGCCCTGCCGTCATGCGGGAACAACTCCTCCGGTTTTATAATCTCTATCCCTCCAGGCCGGAAAATCCCCAGGTGTTGGCGCATGTTGCGGATAGTTATCAAGAGGCCGGCCGATGGGAAGAGGCGAGCCTGTTTTACGCCGCCCTGGTAAATCAGTACCCCGCGGCGCCTGTCGCGGCCATGGCCAAGCTGCGGTACACGGCGGTCCAGGAGCACCTCGACCCGGAAGACGGGATGGTCAACCTTCGTCAAACAGTGACCGCCAGGCTTTCGAACATTCCCATGGCACCGGGCGAGTCTCTGCGTCCGGTCGAGCTATTTGAACAGAGCGCACGGCAATATGACGACTCCCCGGTCGGCAGCGAGGCGTTGTTTCATCTTGCCCGGACCTTTGAGCGGGCGGAAAAACGCGAGGAGGCGCTGGCGGCCTACGAACGATTGGTGCTGCGAGCCGGAAAAATCGAGAACGACCCCTGGCCCGAAAAAGGCGGGGCGCAGCTCGTCAGATTTCTGCGCCCCCGCCTCGAGGCGGCGGTAAAGGCTCGGGACGACTTCGAGACCATCAGCGCCTTTCATCGACATGGTCCCATGGCCGACGGTCTTTACGCAGGCACCGATCTGCTGCTCAACATCGCCGATGCCCACCAGCGGCTCGGTTTTCCCGGCGAGGCTGCCCGTCTGTACCAGGCGCTGATCCGGGACCCGAAAGCCGAATCATTCCATGAAGTGGCGATCATCGAACTCGGCCATAGTTACCTTGAGCAGAAAGACTGGCGCGCGGCCCGCTCCGTCTTCGAACGGTATCGTCTGCAATTTCCGGTCGGCCGATTCGGCGCGGATGCGGTGTTGGGAATTTTGACCTCGCTGGGAGGGGAGGGGCATGTGGCCGCACTGATTAAGTTAGGCCACCAGTGGTTGCGGCATCATCCACGTCATGCCGACCGTCTCCCGGTTCTCCTGAAGATGGCCGACGCCTTCGGACAGGCCAAACAGTATGGTGAAGCGGCGGCGCTCTACGACGAGATGCTGAAGGCCGGCATGACCTTGCCGGCCGTGCACGTGATCCGTCACGCCGATGCCCTGGTCCATCTGAACCGCCCTCAACCGGCCCTGTCTTTCTACAAACAGGCCTTGGCCGAAGGCCTTCCGCCGGAATATGAAACCTGGGCGCAGTTTCAGGTGGTCCGGTTGGCCCGCCATGCCAAACGGCAGGATCTGGCCCAGAGGGGCCTACGCGCACTCAGCGAACATCCCGACAGCCTCGTCCGACGCATGGCCGCCGTCGTGCAGAGCGACCAGGCGCGACCTGCGACACCGCCAGGAAATCGATGAACATGCCGTTGCCGGATCCCGATCAATCCAAAAACGATTTACTCACGCGTGCCTTCCGCGATTTCGATCAGGCGGCCACCGTGTTGCAGCAATCGTATGATGCCTTGACGACCAGGCTCCAGCAGATGGATCTCGAACTGGCTCAAACCAATGCCAGTCTTCGTGAGCATCTCCGGGAGACCGAGGAAATGCGCGCCCACGTCACGGCCGTGCTGGAATCGTTGGATACGGGGGTCATTGTCGCCGATTCCCAGGATCTGGTCACGCGCTGCAATCACTCGACCGAGCGCCTGTTGGGAATCTCGCAGGCAGAACTCCAAGGACGGCGCGCCACCGAGATACTCGCAGAGATCCGGAAAGATCACGGGGAGTACCCCCTGATTCTTCACAGCGGCATTGCGATTTCCCTTTCCCAGACCGACCTGACTGATGCGTCGGGAACCCTGATCGGCAAGTTAGTCCTGATCCATGACGTCACGCGCGTCCGGCAGCTCGAAGATCGCCTGCAGCGGCGCAACCGGTTGGAGGCAATGGGACAGATGGTGGGGTGCATCGCGCATGAAATCCGTAATCCTCTCGGAAGCGTCGAACTCTTCGCCTCGCTCCTGCGCAAAGATCTGCGCGACCAGCCGGAATTGAAAACCTATGCTGAACATATCTCCATGGCGGTGCAGTCGATGGACCGCCTCCTGTCCAACCTGCTGGTGTACACCAAACCCGATTGTTCCAACGCGGCGTGGCAGGGGACCGAGTCCCTGATTCAGGGCGTGCTCACTCTCGCGTCCCACGCGACCGCAGCGGCCTCTATCCAGATTCGTTGTCATGTCGATCCTCAGGTACCCAGCCTGTGGTGCGATGGCGGGAAAATGAACCAGATCCTGCTCAACCTGGTGCTCAATGCCGTCCAGGCCATGCCCGAGGGCGGCATCCTGACTATCGCCGCCACCGTCGCCCCGCCCCCGATTTCGGATGTCCCTGCCGTTCAACTCACCGTCAGCGACACGGGCATCGGCATTCCGACCGAACTGCAGTCTCGTGTATTCGATCCGTTCTTTACGACCAAAGATCACGGAACCGGGCTCGGGCTCGCCATCGTGCATGCGTTGGTCGAAGCGCATCACGGGCGCATCGACGTCGAAAGTCATGTGGGGCGAGGCACATCGTTTGTCATGACATTACCACGAGGGCCGGTCCGGACCGCCTCGATCGCGGCCGAGGCTATCGCTGTTCGATCGGTGACGCCCGTCGGATCATGAGCACAACTGAAGAGGAGAGCTACCCATGAGCGTGCAACAGGCTGTGCAGGGACCGTCCACCTCATCCGAGGACGTGCGGACCGTCTTGATTGTCGATGACGAGCCGTCAATGCGTGCGGCCTTGTCGGAGACCGTCCGGCGGCTGGGCTATCAGGTGCGCGGCGCGATCGACGGTGCCGATGCCCTCGACCAGATGGAACGTCTCAAGCCGTGGCTGGTGGTCACGGATCTGAAAATGCCGCGATTGAACGGCCTGGACCTGGTCAGGGCCATCAAGCAGAAAGCTCCCCAGACATTCATCATCCTCATGACCGCCTATGGCACCGTCGAGACCGCCGTGGAAGCGATGAAATACGGCGCGAACGATTATATTTTGAAGCCCTTTTCCACTGATCTGCTGGAGCGAGTCATCCTGAACCTGCAGGCCACCACCGCCGTGGACGAGGACCAGGACGGGCCGGCCACGCTGGAAGCCCGGGCAATCCTGACCCAGGATCCCGGTATGGTCCGCCTGCTGACGACGTTGGAAGGCGTCGCGGCCAGCCAGGCCACGGTCCTGATCAGCGGCGAGAGCGGGACGGGCAAGGAGTTGCTGGCTCGCTACATCCACGCGCGCAGCCCCCGCGCCCATCGTCCGTTCGTGGCGTTGAACTGCGCGGCGCTTCCCGACAGTCTGCTGGAGAGCGAGCTCTTCGGGCATGAACGAGGCGCCTTTACGGGAGCGATTCAGAAAAAGCTGGGCAAGTTCGAGATGGCCCATACCGGCACGTTGTTTCTCGACGAAATTAGCGAAATGAATCTGGGACTGCAGGCCAAACTGCTGCGCGTGCTGCAAGAGCGCGAGGTGGATCGGATCGGCGGCCGGGAACCGGTGCCGGTCAATATCCGCGTCATCGCCACGACCAATCGCTCGCTCTACCATGAAGTGACTCAGGGACGGTTCCGGGAGGATCTGTTTTATCGGTTGAATGTGTTTCCTGTCACCGTGCCGCCGCTTCGCGAACGGCCGGGGGATATTCCGCTCCTGGCACGTCACTTTCTCCGCACCTCCGCACAACGCAATGGCCTCGTGATGCCGACCTTGTCCGAGCGCGCCGTGGCGGATCTCCAATGCCGGCCCTGGAAAGGCAATGTCCGCGAACTGGAAAACGTGATGGAACGCGCCATCCTGGTGGCCGGCGGAGCAGCCGTGGATGTACACCACCTGATGCCGGGCGATGGGACGGTCCTGGTGCGGGAGGCGGAATCGGTCGCGTTGCCCCTTCCGCCGTCGGCGCACGGCTCGCTGTGGGAAATGGAGCGGGACCTCATTTTCAAGACATTGGCCCGCGTCAAAGAAAATAGAACCCACGCCGCCAAGGAATTGGGAATCAGCATTCGCACCTTGCGCAACAAACTGCGGGAATACCGGGGCATGGGGTATCCGGTGGAAGCCGAAAAATCCTGATGGTACGGCTCATGGGACTGGGCAAATTTTTCCCTGGAAGCGTCATCCTTGCCGGGCGCCGCGGCCGCTGGCAAGACCTTGGGCTCCTCACTCAGTTCGCACCCTCGCCGCGAGAGCGCGGTATACAGATTGCATTTTCGTATGGCCGGTCCCAACAAGCCCAGGAGTTATCACGATGACTATTTTTGACCGGACCATGCAATTGCTCGAGCGTTCGCTGGACCTCCGGGGGGCGAGGCAACAGGTCATTGCGGCGAACATCGCCAACGAAGAAACCCCAAAATATCGGGCGACGGATCTCAATTTCGGACAGGCCCTGGCCAACGCGCAACGCGGCAAGCTTCCCATTACCCTGGCCTCCACGAACCAGCACCATATCGGCCCGAAGGGGTCCGGCTATCAGCAGGTGGTGGGGCGAGTCGAGGAGGTCCCCGCGGCAGACATGCCCTTGGACGCCAATAGCGTCAACATCGAACTCGAAATGGCCAAGATGTCCGATAACGCCCAGCAGTACAACACGGCGGCGACGATCATCGGGATGCGATTCAAGCAATTGATGACGGCGATCCGCGAAGGACGGTAAGGGTGAGGCCGTGAGGCGGCGCCCGGGTTTGACAGCCAAGAACTTTCAACGAAGAGGTGCGTGATGGATATGACGGATAGTCTCGCAGTGTCGGTTTCCGCGCTGGATGCTCACCGGCATCGATTGAATGTCATCGCCAGCAACCTCGCCAATGCCCAGTCCACGAAGACCAATACCGGCGGCCCCTACCGGCGCAGGGACGTGGTGTTCCAGGCGACCCCGGTCACATCGCCGTTTCAGCGGGCCTTCAAACAGGTCAGCAGCGGCCCGGGCCGGCATGCCCTGGATGGAGTCAAAGTAGCCAGGGTCATTGAAGACCAAAGGCCCGGACAGACCGTCTACGATCCCCGGCACCCCGACGCGGACAAAAAGGGGTTTGTCACGATGCCGAACGTGAACGTCATGGAAGAAATGGTCAATATGATCGGGGCCTCCCGAGCCTACGAGGCCAACGTCCAGGCGATTAACGCGACCCGTACCATGTGGAACCGGGCCCTGGAGATCGGGAGGTAATCATGGCCGATCTGCGTATCGCGGGAGCAAACCTGCCGGGCGCGATCAACATTCCTGAGATCCATGCGCCCGGCCAAAGCGGCGAGGCCGGGGCGGCGGGCAATTTCATGGGGTCCCTCAAGGAGGCGATCAGCCATATTAATGACGCCCAATCCGGCGCGAGCCAAGCGGTTGACGCATTGGTGACCGGACAGACCACCAATATCCATCAGACCATGGTGGCCCTGCAGCAGGCCGATGTGTCATTTCAGTTGATGATGCAGGTGCGGAACAAACTGGTGTCGGCGTACGAAGAAATCCAGCGCATGCAAATTTAGCGGCGGTTCATCGTCCCGCGATATCGCGAATAAAGGATTCGGCCTCCTATGTTTTCGAAATTCAGCCAGTTCACGATCAATCAGCGCTTCATCATCCTGCTCGCGCTCGCAGGCTCCATCGCAGGGCTGGTGGCGGTCACGCTGTGGACGCAGCAACCGGATATGCAGGTCCTCTTCGCGAACCTGGCGGTCGACGATGCGTCGGGGATCATCGATAAGCTGAAGGATGCGAAGGTGCCGTACGAAACGACCAACGGCGGCACCACGATTCTGGTGCCGAACGCGCAAGTACACGATCTGCGTCTGGAAATGGCCGGTCACGGGCTCCCTCACGGAGGAGGGGTGGGGTATGAAATTTTTGACCGGACCACGATGGGCATGTCTGACTTCGTGCAGAAACTGAATTATCGCCGGGCCTTGCAAGGCGAGTTGGCCCGGACTATTACGCAGATGCCGCAGGTCGAGCGGGCCCGCGTGCACTTGGCAATTCCCGAACGACGCCTGTTTGCCACGGAACAGGATCGTGCCCGCGCGTCCGTGGTGGTGTCGCTGCGCGCCAGTCAAACGTTGTCCAAAGCGCAGATTCAGGGGGTGGTCCATCTCGTATCCAGCAGCGTCGAAGGCCTCCAGGCGCGGGACGTCACCGTCGTCGACGGCCTTGGCAATCTGCTCTCCAATAGCTCGAGTGACGAATCGGCAGGGCTGTCAGGGACCCAGATGGAATACCAGCGGACCTTGGAGAAGGATATCGAGACCAGGATTCAGACGATGCTGGAGCGCATCGTCGGAGTGAACAAAGCGGTCGTCCGCGTCTCGAGCGTCCTGGATTTCAGAAAAATCGAAACGACCGAGGAGCGCTACGATCCGAACGGGCAGGTGGTTCGGAGCGAACAACGCGGGCAGGAGCGATCCAGCGGCGTGAACGGGATCTCCGGCGGGGTGCCGGGAGTCGAATCGAACGTGCCGGGAGGCACGGAAGTCGATGGCGGCGGCCAAACCAGTTCGAACAACAATCAGACCAAGAACGAAACCGTCAATTACGAGATCAGCCGGACGGTCTCACGGATCGTGGAACCGACCGGGACTATCAAGAAGTTGTCGGTGGCGGTCCTGGTGGACGGGACCTATGAGGCAGCCAAGGCCGGGGAGGCGGCGGCAGATCAGCCGAAGAAGTACGTGCCACGCTCCGAAGAGGAGGTGAAACGGATTGAGGACATCGTCAAGAAGGCCATGGGGTATTCGAGCGAACGGCAGGATCAGGTGGAAGTCGTGAGCATACAGTTCGGCCTCGGGCCGGAGGAGCCGGTCGGCGCCGCCGTCGAAGCCACGCCGGACCCGAGCAAACTCTGGATGCCATACGTCCGGTATGCCGTGGGCGGCGTCCTGTTCTTCCTGATCCTCTTCATGGTGGTGCGCCCTCTCATGACGATGTTAGTGAGTTCGGCGCCGGCCGCGGTCCCGAACGAGACACCCGCGCTGCCGGCTTCGGTCGGGCAAGTCGAAGCCGCCATCAGCGGCAGACAACCCTCCCAGATTCTCGACATGGCGAAGAACAATCCCGCCAATACCGCCGTGGTCGTCAAGCAATGGTTAAAGAGTAACGCGTAATCGATCGCGATGATAAATAAAGAACTCACGGGTGCGCAGAAGGCTGCGATTCTGTTACGGGCAATGGGGGAGGAGGCTGCCGCGAGCGTCATGAAGGCGCTTGATCCGAAGGATATCCGCAAACTCGGCTCCTTCATGAAGGAGACGGCGAACATCACCAAGCAGGAAGAAGAGAGCGTGATCGCCGAATTCGAGAAGGCGAGTTCCTCCGGAGAAGTGCAGTTCGAGGGGCGGGAGTTCATGGAAGCCATCCTGAAAAAAGCCCTGGGACCGGAAAAGGCCGCCCGGATGCTGGATTCCTTGAACACAAAAACCTATCCCGGAATCGACGCGTTGAAATGGGTCGACCCTCGCACCGTGGCGCAAATCCTCAAAATCGAACATCCTCAGACCATCGCGGTCTGTCTCGGACAAATGGAGGCGGAGCAAGCCAGCGCGGTCCTGGGGCTGCTGCCGGTGCACTTGCATGCGGATGTCTCGCTGCGCCTGGCCACCATGCAGGAGGTGCAGCCCGACGTGCTGGCGGAATTGAGCGAGAGCCTGCAGGAGATCCTGGCGGCCTCGATGGGTATGTCCAGCATGACGGTCGGCGGGACCGAACTGATGGCCAATATCCTCACGCGAGTCGACAAGACCACCGAAGGCGCCATCATGGCGAAAATCTCCGAACACGATCAGACCCTGGCGGACAGCATCCGGGCCCTGATGTTCGTCTTCGACGACCTGATCGAGCTGGATTCCCGTGGCATGCAGGAACTGATGAAGGAGATCAGCAAGGAAGATCTGCCGATCGCGTTGCGCGGCGCCACCCCGGAGATGCGAGACAAATTTCTCAGCAATATGTCCAGCCGCGCGGCGGAGATGCTCAAGGAAGACATGGAAGCCCGCGGACCGGTCAAGGTGTCGGATGTGGAGAAATCCCAGCAGAACATTCTCAAGGTCTGTCGAAAGCTGGAAGAGGAGGGCCGTATCGTAGTCGGTGGCGGCGCGGGGGAGGAACTGTTGTAGATGGGCACCATCGCCATGCGCGTGCCGTCGGCGGTCTCGCCCCCTCCGGCGCCCGAGAAGGAACTCGCACCGCGCGCCGTGCTGATCGTGGACGACGAGCCGGCCATCTGTTTGCTGCTGACGGAAATGCTGCGCTCCACCGGTCATCCCGTCCTTACCGCAAGCTCGGCGGAAGAGGCCCTCACGCAGTTGCGTACGCGACCGGTGGCGGTCCTGATCGTCGATGTGCAATTGGCCACCAGTGATGGAATCGATTTCCTGGAACGAGCCCTGGATGTCGATAGCCGCGTTCTGAGCATCGTGATGACCGGGCATGCCAACATCGAGCTGGCCGTCCGCGCCATGAAGGCCGGGGCGGCCGATTTTCTGACCAAACCTTTCCAGATTGAACTGGTGCACCTGGCCGTCTCCCGCCTTTTGGAGCTCTACCGCCTGCGCCAGGAAAATACCGTGCTGACCCGCAG
Organism: uncultured Nitrospiraceae bacterium; assembly: GCA_963846575.1. Taxonomy (GTDB): domain Bacteria; phylum Nitrospirota; class Nitrospiria; order Nitrospirales; family Nitrospiraceae; genus Nitrospira_A. Next base: position 1,619,763 of record CAWJWJ010000002.1, read on the forward strand.
CCTGATCCGTTCCGGCAACATTCAGTTACGCACCGTACCGTTGGCGGACTTCAGCCGGGGGAACCGGTTGTTCGGAACCGACGATGCCACGGAGTTCGAACGGGGAGTCGCGGAAGGGGAAAAGCGCGTGACCGAGCGGGTTTCGGCCATGCGGCAGAAAGAGCAGGCCCTGGTGGCGGCGCTCATGGGACAATTGGAAGACACCTGGCGCGGGCTGCACGATACGGTGGAAGAGGAGGTCGCCTCGTTAGCCTTCATGATCGCGCAAAAGGTGCTGCGGGATTTCGTCGCCGATCGCCGCGACGTCATCGTGGCGCAGGTACGGGCGGCCCTCGCCCATCTCCACGAAAGCGGGCTCGTGCGGATCCGGATCCATCCCTCCGACCTCCCGGTGTTGGAGTCCGCCCGAACGGCATTGAGCCAAACTCCGCACGGTCTGCTGAGTTTAAAATTCGAAACCGATCCGGGCATCAGCCCGGGAGGTTGCCTCGTGCACGCCTCCAGCCTGCTGATCGATGCCACTCTGGACACGCAGCTGCTGCGCCTCGGTGAAGCGTTGCGAAAGCGAGAAACCGGTGAAGCTTAGCGAACGTCTCGAGCAGGTGGAGCCGCTCTCCGTGACCGGCCGTGTCGCCCAGGCGGTCGGCATCGTGATCGAAGCATCCGGCCCGTTCACGTCGGTCGGAGAAGTCTGCGAGATTACCAGGGAGGGCGGGCACGGCTCCGTGATGGCGGAGGTGGTCGGCTTCCGCGAAGATCGTGTCCTGTTGATGCCCCTGGGGGAAATGCAGGGCATCGGGCCGGGGAGTCGTGTCGTCATGAAAGGCCACGTCGCCTCCGTACCGGTGGGGCCGCAAATGCTGGGCCGTATTTTTGACGGGCTCGGTCATCCGCTGGACGGCATGCCGGCGATACGTAGCGATGTACGGGTGCCGCTCTACGCCGCGCCCCTCAATCCTCTGCACCGGGCCCGGATCACTCAGCCGGTCGATCTGGGCATCCGGGCCATCAACGCGCTCCTCACCTGCGGCCAGGGTCAAAAGATCGGGGTGTTTGCCGGGTCCGGTGTCGGCAAAAGCGTTCTCCTGGGAATGATCAGTCGCTATACCCAGGCAGACGTCAGAGTCATCGCCCTGGTCGGCGAGCGGGGGCGGGAAGTCAAAGAGTTTCTCGAACGCGACCTGACGCCGGAGGCCCGCGCCCGGTCGGTTGTTGTCGTGGCCACCTCCGACCAGCCGCCCCTGGTGCGGATCCGCGGCGCGCTGGTGGCGACGGCGATCGCCGAATATTTTCGCGACCGCGGAAAACATGTGCTGCTGATGATGGACTCCTTGTCCAGACTGGCGTACAGCCAGCGCGAAGTCGGGCTGGCCATCGGCGAACCGCCGACCACCAAAGGGTATACGCCGTCGGTCTTTGCAGTCCTGCCCAAACTGCTTGAACGGGTGGGACCGGCTCAGAGCGGAGGCAGCATCACCGGCCTCTATACCGTACTGGTGGACGGAGACGACCTCAATGACCCCGTGGCCGATGCCGTGCGGTCGATTCTCGACGGGCATATCGTCTTGTCTCGTGAACTCGCTGCGAGGAATCACTTTCCCGCCATCGATATCCTTCAGAGCACCAGCCGGGTCATGCGGGACATCGTGACCCCGGCGCACTATGCCGCTGCGAGAATGGTGCTCGAACGCACCGCGCTGTATCGACGATCCGAAGATCTGATCACGCTGGGCGCGTACAAGCCGGGCACCAGTAAAGAGCTGGACAAAGCGGTGGCCGCGCACGACGGCATCACAGGGTTTCTGCGTCAGGAAATTCAGGAGCCGATCGGGTTCGGGCAATCGCTCGACGCCCTGCAGGCGCTGGCGGGGAAAATCCAATGAACCTCGCGGTGCTGCGTACTTACGCGTTGCAGCTCGAAGAAGTCGCCAAGCTTGAACTGGCCGACCTTTCCCGGGCGTTGCAGCATACCGTCTCACGAATGGCGGCGATGGAAGCACAGGCCCACGCGGATGCCGACCGGTATGTGTCGTTGATGCAGGAAGGCAGCACGGTTGCCCAGGCGTACAGTCAGCTCGACGCGATGGATCAGGCCATCTCTGCCCGCAAAGGAATGGAACAGGCTCATGCCGGCCAGCAGGTGCAATGGACGGCGAAACGAGACGAACTGATCGAAGCCATGCAGTATCGGAAAAAACTCGATCTTCTGTGCACGCGTGCGGTGCAGGAACATCGCCGTCGTCAGGAACGGCAGGACCAACAGCTGCTCGACGAGCGGGCGTGGCGACGGCTTCCTCCATCGCCTGGAGGGCGGCCATGACCTTGCGTCGAGTCCACGGCAGGGCGGGTCGTCGATGGCATCCGCTCTTCCGGATAGGCCGGTCGATCCTCGGTTGCGTCCTGGCGGGGATCGTCTCCACCGCATCCCCGGCCGCGGAGCCGGAGGAATCCCAGACCGATTCTGTCACTTCGGAAGATGACGCTCTGCCTCCAGGCCTTACACCCACCGTACAAGGCCCTGCCATCAGCGCCCCGCGGGAAGTGCTCCACATGCTGGAACAACGCAGGCGTTTTCTGGATAAGCGAGAGGCGGCGCTGCGCGGGGCCGATACCCGCTTGATGGAGTTGAAGGCGGAACTTGAGCAGATCGTTACGCGTCATGAAAAAATAGTCGAAGCGGAGAAGAAACGCGCGCAAGCGGCGGACGTGGCCAAAGCGGCCGGATCGAAGGATCCCCGTAACGCCGGAGGTCCGCGCAACGTGAATCAGGCGCAGTTGGCGAAAATCTACGAGGCGATGCCGCCGGAAGAGGCGGCCGCGCGGCTCGAACGAATGCCCGAGCGCAAAGCGCTGGAAGTCCTGCGGCTCCTCAAGGGTAAATCCGCGGGCTCGATTCTCGCTGAAGTCAAACCCGATCGTGCCGCCCGCCTGACCGAGCAATTGTTGACGGCCCCGTAACCAAGGCCCGCCGGTAGTCCGGCAGGTTTTGCCGCCGAGTCCTGCAGAAACTTCCTGGTTATCCCCTGTTCCTCTCCACCATGTTCCAAAACTCCTGTGTCAGAGCGGGTTTTCGCGCCAGCGAAAGGTGGCATGGCCCTTGTAAAGGTGTTCCCTGGTTACGCACAGAACCAGCGACACAAGAGAACACCTATGGCCACCGACGTGCAGCCCTTCCTGAATAGCACCGTAGGCGGGGCGACTCGCCCTGCGACTGGCGCGCGAGAGCACCAGGCCGCATCAGCAGGCTCTTCAGACAGGGATTTCGGAAGCATGCTGGAAACGGCGCAGGCCCGGCAAACAGGGTCGGGGCAGGAGTCGGAGGGCACGAAACCACGTCCGGCCGACCACCCCCGTAATCTCATCCAGGCCGCGACTCATTCACCGTCCGGGCACTCGACGCCTCCTGCTGCTCAAATCCTCGACGGCTCTGCCGGCCGGACGGAACTTTCGGAATCAGCACAACCGGAGGATTCCGGCGAAGGACCGGAGCCGATCCGGTCCGAGATCCCCACGCTCTCTCATCAGGCCGTCGCCTTGTCTCCCGAGATGCTGCTGGCCGCCGGACTCGTTCCGCAGCCCCTGACAGAAGCGCAGGCCACCACGCCCGCGCCTGCTCCATCCGCTGAAGAACCTCATGTTGCCGACGCAACCGTGGATAGAAAACCCTCGGGCACGCCGCGGACGCCCGTTACCGCCGATCCGACGTTCGCGCAATCCAATGCCGATATGCCACGCGTCACAACGCCGCCGCCGGCTCAGACGGCCGGGTCCGTCACGGTCGATGCGATCACGAAACATGCTCCCGCACCATCCGCTCATCCGGTGAAAGCGGCCGACGTTCCCACAGCCCCGACTGTCGATCCAGAAGCCGCGCCCTTGGTGGACCGCAACACCCAGGCCGAACCCCTGGAGACCCTCCTCAATCCGACCGATGCGTCATCCACCGCCACCTCCATCGATCCGGACAAGGTCACCTCATCGATCACGAGGTTCGGCTCGCAGATCACGCCCAAACCCGCATCGGGAACCGAGACGGCGGATCGCAGCCACCTTGAATCCCCGCCGGATGCCCCCTTGCGCACCAGCGATGCTGCAACCGGCCAGACGACTGCGGGTGCCGACCAGTTCCTGGAACGGGATGACCAGCCGTCCTCCGAATCACGGGAGGGGACGACGCATTCCAGATCCCCCGTTCCGCTCACCGAGGACAAAACGATCCGGCCGCAGGTTCCGGATGCGGCGACCGGAATCAATGCATCCGCCCCTCCCTCCCACGACAGGCCGGCCGAACGGGAGGTTACGGGACAGCCGGCTCTTGCCCATGCCTCGGAAACCGAACGGCTTAACGAGCTTCGAGGGTCCTATCCTTCGGCGCAGACTGTGACGCTGGACCTGGATCCGTTGGATATGGGGCCCCTCAGGGTCCGCATCATGATGACCGAGCAAACCGTTCACGCCCATATCCGCACCGAACATGGCGAGTTGGGACAAGGACTCTTGCAACAGGGCCAATCGTTGGAAGCCTCACTCCGGACGACGGGCCTGGAGATGGGCATGTTGCGTGTGACGGTCGATCAACAGCAACAGGGGCGGGGTGACAACCCCTGGGTGTACCAGCAACAGCAGGGGCGGCCGGGGTCGGCATCCGCCGGGTCATCGGGAATGAGGGAAGAGGATCGAGGAGCTCGAAGTGAGACGGAGTTATACAACAATGGGCGGGTGAGTTTTTTCGCCTGATCGGAGGACGTATGGATTTCAGCAAGTTGATTACCCAGACCAGCGCAGCGGACCCGGCGAGCACCCCGACAGTCAACGGCCAGAAGACTTTGGGGCAACAGGATTTTCTAAAGTTGCTGCTGACCCAGCTTCAAAACCAGGATCCCTTAAAACCCGTCGAAGACAAGGAATTTATCGCGCAGACGGCTCAGTTCTCCCAGCTGGATCAGATGACCAGGCTGGTGTCCCTGATGGAAAAGAGTGTCGCCCTTCAGGAGTCGGCCCAGGGTAAAGACCCCAAAGCCGCGACCGCCGTGACGGCGTAACCCGGTTCACCTGACAACTCGATCGGATTCGGCATCGTACAAGGCTCGGCAACAAGGAGGATCGCAGCATGGGTATTCTTACTTCGATGTTTACCGCAGTGACCGGATTGAGTACTTACGGCAATGCCATGGGCGTGATCGGGAACAATATTGCGAACATCGGAACCGCGGGGTTCAAGTCCGGCCGGGCGACCTTTGCAGACCTGATATCATCCAGCGTCTCCGGGGCGACCGGCGGGGGGCAGGTCGGCCTTGGCGTGTACATGAACGATGTTCAAAAGAATTTTACGCAGGGGTCGATGACGACCACGGGCAATACGTTCGACCTGGCAATCGATGGCACCGGGTTCTACCTGCTACGGAATAACTCGGGCACCAATCTGTACTCGCGTGCCGGTCAATTCAAGGTCGACAATCTCGGACAAATCACGGATTCGAGCGGCGCCCTGCTGCAGGGGTATCAGGCGGATGTGAACGGCAACATTACCAGCACGGTTGGAAACATCACCCTGTCGGCGAGCGCCGTCGCCCCGCAGTCGACGAGCACGGTCACGATCCTCGGCAATCTTGATGCGAGCGATACGGTTCCCACGGCTACCTTCGCGACAACCGACACCACCTCCTATAACTTCTCGACGGGAACCACCTTCTATGACTCCTTGGGGAATTCCCATCAGATGCAGCTCTACTTTCGCAAGACGGCTTCCAACACGTGGGGAGTGTACTCGCAGATCGACGGCGGAACGGCGACCGCCCAAACCAGCATGACGTTCAACGCATCCGGGGCGGTAACGGCCGGCGGATCGCAAACCGTTTCCGCGACATTGACTTCCGGCGCGACCACCCCTCAGACATTGACCGTGAGCCTGGCCGGTCTCACGCAATTCGGTACCCCCTCCGGCATCATCAGCAACGTACAAAACGGATTCGGGGCGGGAACGTTGGAAAAGATCAGCGTCGATAAACAGGGACAGGTCGTCGCCCAGTTCACCAATGGACAGACCAAGGCTCTGGCTCAAGTCGTCCTGAACCGTTTCACCAATCCCGATGGCCTGATCAGCGCGGGCGACAACCACTTCACCGAAACCGTCGCATCCGGCGCGGCCTTGTCCGGAGCGCCCACCGTGAATGGAATGGGCCAGATTCTGTCCGGGACCGTCGAGCAGTCCAACGTGGATCTCGGCAAGGAGTTCGTGGACATGATCATCACGCAACGTGCGTTTCAAGCCAATTCGCGCGCCATCACGACCAGCGATGAAATGTTGCAGGAACTCGTGAATCTCAAGCGATAACCGGGCAGGTCCGGCGCGCCTCACACGAGCGCGCGCCGGACACCGGGTCGGCAATTTCTACCTAGTTCCTTCCGCACTTCATCACTCTCGACCGCCTTCGTATCTTCGTCAACATTCTGTCGGCCCGCGAAAGCCTCGCGTCACCTCGCTGACGAGCACTCCACACACCGCACCATTCACAGGCCCTGCGACACGAAAATCCCGCGTTTCCTCACGATCTGTGACCAATTGCGAAGGGGCCGCCACATCCCCATGCCTTGCCGCGTGGCATATGCATTGCACCACTGACGGGCTCCGGCAACCACTGTCCGCAGGAGGTTCGTATGGCAGCAGAAGCAGCAGAAGAGAAGGTGCTTCCGGTTCCAGTGGGGATGCCCATCAAGATGGTCCTCATCCTGGTCGGGGGGACGCTCGTCCTCGCATTGGGCGGAGCGTTTACGATGTTTAAATTGATGGGGTCCTCGGGCGACAAGCCGGCCGCGGAAGCCGCATCGGTGGAAAAGCCGGCTGCCCACGGGGAAGCCGAGTCCAAAGCCGGGGGACATGCGGGGGCCGAGGCCGGGGCGATTGCCGACCTGGATCCCTTCATCGTGAATCTCGCCGATTCGCCGGAGGTGCGGTACCTCAAGGTCACCATGAAGTTGGAACTGACCCATGCGTCGGCCGCCGAGGACATCACGGCCCGTACCCCTCAAATCCGCGACGCGATCCTCGTGTTGCTGACCAGCCTTGATTCCGTGACCGCCCGTTCTCCGCAAGGAAAACATAAGTTGCGCGAGGACGTGACGCAACGCATCAACGGCCTGCTTCCCAAAAAGTCGGTCAAGACAGCCTATTTCACGGATTTCGTCATTCAGTAGCGTAACGGTACCGGCCGAGGACGTCATGGACAAGATACTGTCGCAAGAGGAAATCGATGCCCTGATGGGCGGGGTGATGTCCGGCGACGTGGACACGGATCCGAAGGAGGTCGAGGATCCGAACGGAGTCAAGCCCTACAGCCTGACCCACCAGGAACGCATCATCCGCGGGCGCATGCCCACGATGGAAATGATCAACGACCGCTTTACGCGACAACAGTCCATCTCCTGGAGCGGCCTCTTGCGGGAGAAGATCGAATTCAGCGTGGTCAGCACTCAGATCATCAAGTTCGGGGATTTCGTCCAGAAGGTGCCGGTTCCGTCCTCGTTCAACCTGTTCATGATGGAACCCCTGCGCGGCAACGGCCTCTACATCATGGACGCGATGCTGGTCTATCTCATCGTGGACTTCTTCTTCGGCGGAAAGGTGCAGACACATGTGAAGCCGGAGGGGAGAGAGTTCACGCCGATTCAGGTTCGTTTGGTCAAAAAGCTGGTGCAGCAGGCGCTCCTGGACCTGGAGAAGGCCTGGCAGGCGGTCATGCAAATGAAGATCGGCTATTGCCGGTCGGAGAGCAACCCGCAATTTGCCATGGTGGTCACGACGTCGGAGATCGTAGTGGTCGTGACCCTGCAGGTGCACCTGGGGGATATTTCCCGCGAAATGTTCATCGCCTATCCCTATTCCATGCTCGAACCCATCAAGGAAAAGCTCTATTCCGGCCTGTTTGCCGACAATGTCGAGCAGGACAGCAGCTGGGGCAGCCGTTTCAAGGATTCCTTGCAAGAGTGCGACGTCGCCATGACGGTGCAGTTGGGGACGGCGCGGATCAGCGTCCAGGACCTGCTGAACTTCAACCCCGGCGATGTGCTGATGCTTGATCAACATCCCGGGGATCCCATGCTCTGTCTGGTGGAGGGCGATCCGAAGTTTGAAGGGCAGCCCGGTGTGTTTAAGGGAAACCACGCCTGTCGTGTCACCAGGGTACTGACCTAGTTTCGTGCCGGATTAAAAGGAGATCTGCATATGGCCAACGGCGACGCCACCGCACAGTCGGGTGCATCCCATACCGACAGCGGCGAGATGAATCCACAGCCGACATCGTTTCCTCCGGTCGACAATCAGAGTGCGATTCCCGCGAACAAGAATATCGAGTTTGTGCTCGATATCCCCCTGCAGGTCACCGTGCAGATCGGCTCCACGCGCATGTTGATCCGTGAACTGCTTCAATTGGGACAGGGCTCCGTGATCGAACTGAATAAACTCGCGGGAGAACCGATGGAAGTGTTGGTGAATAATAAGCTGGTGGCGCGCGGGGAAGTCGTCGTGGTCAATGAAAAGTTCGGTATCCGCCTCACCGATGTGGTCAGCCCGAATCAGCGGATTCAACAGCTCGGCTAGCGACGGACGGCGTGGCAGTAACCGGTGTGATCCAGCGAGAGGGATGAACGGTCGCGTATGGAACTCTGGGAAAGTGTGGTACGGATGGTGTCAGCGCTCGGAGTCGTTCTGGCGTTGATTTTAGGTCTTCTCGCGATTGCCCGTTCCGCCATCGGCCGCCGGTTTCTTCCCCTCAGCGGGACCCCCGCGGTCAAGATCCTGGCGAACAGTCCGCTGGGCTCGCGCAAACACGTCATGGTGGTCGCCGTGGCGGGAGAAGTGCTCATCCTGGGTACGACCGCGACCGACCTGGTGCCGCTCGGAAAAATCACCGATCCGGAGCAGGTGAAGCGTCTCCTGGCGGATGCCTCTCCTCTTTCACCGCCGGCCGTTCCCGGTCGTCCGGCTCATAGCCAGGAGGCCCCGCGTGTCTCCTAGCCGCCGCGCGTTAGCCGGAAAAGGCGGTGTCACGCCGCGGGGGTTTGGATGGACGGTCATCTGCCTCGGCCTGCTGGTGCTCGGATCCCTCTGCGGCGCCTCGTCCGTCCATGCCGAAGGGCCCTCCCTTACGCTCGACCTGGGTCAGGGCGGTCCCAAACAAACGGCCGTGGTCCTGCAGATACTTGCGCTCCTGACGGTCCTCTCCCTGGCCCCGGCCATGTTCATCATGGTGACCTCCTTCACCAGAATGGTCATCGTCCTGTCGTTTCTGCGGCAGGCCCTGGGAACGCAACAGGTCCCGCCCAATCAAGTGCTGATCAGCCTCGCGTTGTTTCTCACCATGTTCGTCATGGCTCCGGTCGGGCAGGCGGTGTACAAAGACGCCCTGCAGCCGCTCCTGGCGGAGCAGATCGGATATGACGAAGCCTGGAATCGGGGCATTGTGCCGATTCGATCCTTCATGCTGAAACAGATGCGCGATAAGGATCTCGAGTTGTTCCTCGAACTATCCCATTCTCCGAAGCCGGCCCAGGTCGAGCAGGTGCCGACGCATGTGATCATCCCCGCCTTTGTGCTGAGCGAACTGCGCATCTCGTTTCAGATCGGCTTTCTACTCTATATCCCGTTCCTCATCGTCGACATGGTGGTCGCGAGTGTCCTGATGTCCATGGGCATGATGCTGTTGCCGCCGGTCATGATTTCGCTCCCGTTCAAACTGATTCTGTTTGTCCTTGCCGACGGCTGGTATCTGGTCGTGGGATCCATGGTCAAGAGTTTCCAATAGGAGCCTCGCATGACAGTCGAAATGGTGACGGAGATCGGACGTCAAGCCATCGAAACCGCCATCCTGGTGTCGGCGCCGATTCTGGGATTAAGCCTCATTGTCGGCCTTCTCGTCAGCACCTTTCAGGCGATGACGCAGATCAATGAGGCGACGCTGACCTTCGTCCCGAAGGTACTGGCGGTGTTCGCCGCCACCCTGTTGTTTCTGCCCTGGATGATGGGAGTCCTGATCGCCTTCATGACCCATATCATCACCAGCATTCCGACGCTGATTCATTCGTAAGGCATCGAGCCGCCATGAACGCCGCACAGACCCTGCATCTCGCGCTTCCGCAGTTTCAAACGTTCTCCATCTTATTGGTCAGGATTGCCGGCATTATCAGCGTCTTTCCGATCCTCAACACCCACACCATCCCCACACCGGTCAAGGCGGGGTTGGTCACCATGCTGGGCCTGGTCCTCGCTCCCCTGATTCAATTGCCCGCTTTGCCCTCGGACCCCGTCGCAGTCGTCGCCGGTATCGGCAATGAATTTCTGATCGGGTTGACGATCGGGTTGGCCGTGCGCCTCCTCTTTTCCGGGTTTCAGATCGCCGGCGATCTGATCGGCACTCAGATGGGCTTCAGCGCCATCCAATTGCTGGATCCCATGAGCCATCAGAACACGCCTCTCATCTCGCAGTTCCAACTGACGCTCGGCTCATTGGTCTTTCTGTCGCTCAATGCCCATATGCTGGTGGTCCATGCCATCGGACTGAGTTTCGAACTGGTCCCGCCGTTCGGTGCCCGGTTATCGAACGGTATTGCGCAAGACATCATGCAGCTGGCTCAAAACATGCTCGGGGTCGCCCTCAAGCTCGCCGCGCCGATGTTCGCAACGTTGTTGATCGTCAATGCCATTCTGGCGATTCTGGGCCGGGCCGTCCCCCAAATGAACATCTTCGCGTTGAGCTTTCCGATCACGATCGGAGCAGGGCTGATCGCCATGAGTCTGGCCATGCCCTTCACGCTTGCGCTCTTCGAAAAGGAATTCACCACCCTGGCGGAAACCATTCTGGCGCTGCTGAAAGGCCTCGGCCATGGCTGAGAACGCGCAGAATCGCACAGAACAGGCGACTCCGAAGCGCAAAGCAGACGCGCGCGGCAAAGGCCAGATTGCGCTGAGCCGTGATGCCGTGATGGCGGTGGGATTAGTGGGGAGTCTGGGCGTCCTCTATTGGTTGGGGCCGATCATGTTCGAGCGGCTCCGCACGATCCTGCAGGTCTGGCTCACGAAATCCGTGGAGGAGACGGCCCGTCGCACCCTCAGCCTCGATCACTTGCATGTCCTCCTCAGACAGATCGGCCTGGATGTATTCGTGATGCTCGCCCCGGTGGTGGGAGGCATCGCCGTCCTCGGGCTCGGGGCCAATCTGATGCAAACGGGGTTTCTCTGGAAGCGGGAGGGGCTGGACTGGGATATCTCGCGCCTCAGTCCCATGGCTGGATTCAAGCGGCTCTTCTCCATTCGCACGGTCAGCGAAATGGTGAAAACCTGGCTCAAGATCCTCGCCATCGGATTCACCGGGTACATGGCGATCAAAGAGGACATGACGCAATTCTCACCCCTCACCCAGTTCGGGATGGAGACGCTGCTGCCGACCGTGGGGTGGGCGACGTTCAAGGCCATGCTCATGATGGGCGGGGCCTCCCTGGTTATCGGCGCCCTCGATTATGGATACCAGCGCTTCGAATGGGAGCGCGGCTTGCGGATGTCGCGCGAGGAGATCAAGGAGGAGAGCCGCGCCGCGGAAGGAGACCCCGCCCTTCGCGCGAAAGTTCGCAGCACGCAACGAGACATGGCTCGCCGCCGCATGATGGCGGAGGTGCCGAAGGCGGATGTGATCGTCACCAACCCCACCCATCTGGCCGTGGCGCTCCGGTACGACCAGAAAGCCATGGGAGCGCCGGTCGTGGTGGCGAAGGGCGCGGGCTTCATGGCCGAAAAGATCCGCGAGATCGGCCGTCAACATGGAGTCATGATCGTCGAAAACAAACTGGTGGCCCGGACCCTCTTCAAAATGGTCGAGGTGGGACGAGAGGTCCCTGAGGACCTGTATCGCGCGGTAGCCGAAATTCTCGCCTTTGTGTACCGCGTGCGCGGCAAGCTGCCGCCGGCATGATCCGGCTCATGGAGCAATGATGGCCAACGACAACGTATCGGTTTCCACGACCTCCCTCGTGAAGCACCCCGACATCCTGATGTCGGTGGGGGTGGTGGGCATTTTGATGGTGATGTTGATTCCCTTACCGCGTTTCTTCCTGGATCTCCTGCTGAGCTTCAACATCACCCTGTCCATCATCATCCTGCTGGTCGGCATGCAGGTCCGCCGTCCCTTGGAATTTTCGGTGTTCCCCTCGATTCTCCTGCTGGTGACCCTGCTGCGGCTGGCGCTCAACATCGCCTCCACCAGGCTCATCCTCCTCCACGGCAATGAAGGCGCGGCGGCGGCCGGCGAAGTCATCAGGGCCTTCGGGAATTTCGTCGTCGGGGGAAACTATACGGTCGGACTGGTGGTCTTCACGATTCTGGTCATCATCAACTTCGTGGTCATCACGAAAGGTGCGGGCCGGGTGGCCGAAGTCGCTGCGCGGTTTACGTTGGATGCGATGCCCGGCAAACAGATGAGCATCGATGCGGACTTGAATGCCGGTTTGATCAACGACAAAGAAGCCCGGCAGCGCCGGAAGGAAGTGGCCCAGGAAGCGGATTTCTATGGAGCCATGGACGGAGCCAGTAAGTTCGTCCGTGGGGATGCCGTGGCGGCCGTGGTCATCACCCTCGTCAATATTCTGGGCGGGTTGACCATCGGCGTGCTGCAGCAGGGCATGAGCATGGCGGCCGCGGCCCAGACCTACACCTTGCTGACGGTGGGCGAAGGCCTCGTGGCGCAGGTGCCCGCATTGATCGTGTCCACCGCAGCCGGTATCGTCATTACCCGGGCCGCCTCCGAAGTGAATCTTGGATTTGAGATCACCCGACAGGTCCTCCTCTCTCCCAAAGCGATCGGGACCGCCTCGGGAATCCTGCTGGCCTTGGGCCTGGTGCCAGGTCTTCCCCATGTGGCGTTCCTGGCTCTGGGCGGCATGACGGGCTGGATGGCCTATCAGATCAATGAACAGCAGAAGGCCATCGCGACGGCTCCCGCAGAGGCATCACCCCAGGTGAAAGCAGAAGATGCCGGCACGCAGGTGGTCCCTCTCGATCTGATGGAAGTGCAGGTCGGTTACGGCCTCATCAGTCTGGTCGACGGGGGGCAGGGCGGCGCATTGCTCGACCGCATCAAGGGCCTTCGACGCCAGTTCGCCGAACAAATGGGCTTTGTTCTGCCACCGATCCACATCCGGGATAACCTCCAACTCCGCCCGAACGAATATGCGGCCCTGCTCAAGGGAGTGGAACTCGCTAAATCGGAAGTGATGCCGGCGCATGTGCTCGCGATCGATCCCGGCACGGCCCAGCGGGGAGTCATCCACGGCCTCCCCACCAAAGAACCGGCGTTCGGGCTTCCGGCGATCTGGGTACCGGAGCAGGCGCGCGAGCAGGCGCAGATGGCGGGCTACACCGTCGTGGATCCCGGATCGGCCATCGCGACGCATCTGTCTGAACTCATCAAACGGCATGCGCACGAACTCTTAGGGCGGCAAGAAGTGCAGGGTTTGCTCGATCAGTTGGGGAAAAATCATCCCAAGCTGGTCGAGGAAGTCATCCCGAACCTGATCCCCTTAGGAACATTGGTCAGAGTTTTGTCACATCTCCTGCGGGAAAGTGTTCCCATCCGTGATCTCCGCAGCATCCTCGAAACCCTGGCCGACCATGCGGCCACCACCAAGGATCCGGAGATTCTCACGGAAATCGCCCGCCAGGCGCTGGGACGGACCATCACCAAGCAATATCTCGCGTCGGACGGCTCCCTGCCGATTATCGGCCTTGATCCCCGGTTGGATCGAACGCTCGCCGATCAGGCGAATGCGACGGCCAGCGGGAACCAATGGATGCCGGATCCGATGGTGGCACAGAAACTGCTCACTGCGTTGAAGGCCGCAGCGGAGCGAATGGTCGGTCGAGGACATCAACCGGTGATTTTGTGCTCACCCTCACTGAGACGACATCTGCGAAAACTCACGGACCGCATATTGCATTCCGTTCCGATCTTAGGTCTGAACGAGGTGGAAAGCGTAGTCCGATTGCAGGCGGTGGAAACGGTGCGGCTCGACATCGAAGTCGCTGAGACCAGGAGCTTGGCATGAAGGTACGCACATTCCACGTGAAATCGATGCATGAGGCCATTCAGTCCATCAAGAACACTCTCGGGCCGGATGCGGTCATCTTATCTACCAAACGGGTGCGCTCGTGGGATAACGCGTTCGGTCTGATGGGTGGATCGGTGCTCGAGGTCATGGCCGCCATCGAGGATGACGCCGCCATACCCGCGGCAGCTCCGTTGCTGGGTGAAGACGATCGGGCGCTGACGTCCACCTCGCAGGCTCCCTCGCTGCCGAAGGAGGAATCGCGGTTTCAACAGACTTTACAGGGGGCCATGACCACATCGGTCGAACCGGCGCGAACGACCGCTCGTACGGGACATGCCCGTCCCGCCACGATGGGCCTCCATGATTCGCGCCCAACCCCGGTGACAACACGCGGCAGGGGAGACAGTACCGGAGCCATCCATTCCTTTCAGCGCGTGTACGAAGACTTACTGGCCCAGGGGGTGGAAGCGGCCACGGCGGAAAGTTGCCTCCGCGAATTACAGGAGACGCTGATCGAACCGGGAGCCTCGCAGCGCCATTCCTCCATGCAGTTGCTCCGGACGGTGCTGTTGTCGCGTGTGAGCACCGCCGGCCCCTTGCTGAGTACGGGAGGAGAACAGAAGGTTGCGCTCTTCATCGGACCAAGCGGGGCGGGGAAGACCTCCACCATAGCTAAGCTGGCCACGCAGTACGGAATCGTCGAACAACGGAGTATTGCACTGATCACGATGGATACCTTTCGCCCGGCGGGGGTGGAACATCTCCGGCTGTATGCGGAGGTATTGGGCATCGACCTCACCGTGGCTCATTCCTGTGACGAGGTTCGCGCGGCCATTGCCCAATCGCGCGAAGCCGAGCTGATCATGATCGATACGGCAGGTTTCAATCCCTATCAGCCCATCGCGGCTCAACGGTGGCGGGGGTTGGTCACCGGCGATTGCCCGATGGAGGCGCACCTTGTCCTAACCGCCGGAACCAGAGTACCGGACCTGGTGGTCAGTGCCAGCCAGTGCATGGACGTCCCGTCCTTGCGGTTGTTGTTTACCAAGCTCGATGAGACGGCGGGATACGGCGGGATATTTGAAGCGGCGCATCGTACGGGAGTGCCACTGTCCTATTGGGGAACCGGGCAACGAGTGCCCGATGACCTCGTGCAGGCGCAGGTCGATCGGTTGGGGGACCTGCTGCTCGGAGGACAGGTCAGAACGCCGATGTTGGGCGCGAGTCAGTCATGGGATCGGCAGGGCACGCACGCCATCGTGCCCGGGTTCAAAACGCACTCACGATAGGTCGTAGTTGAACAAGAGGGGAGAGACCATACCGATGCAACCTGGAATTCTGGATCCACAGGCAAACATGCCCGATGACAGCATCATGGCCTCCCGAACGCAGGTCATTACGGTCACGAGCGGAAAAGGCGGGGTTGGAAAAACCAACGTGGTGGCGAACACCGCCATTGCCTTGGCTCAAACCGGGAAACGCGTGCTCGTGCTCGACGCCGATCTTGGCTTGGGCAATATCGATATCCTGCTCGGTCTGACACCCAAATACACCCTGGAGCATGTGCTGGCCAAGACCTGCCGGCTCGAAGACATCGCCCTGACAGGGCCGAACGGCATCGTCGTCTTGCCCGCCAGCACCGGCATTTCCCAACTGACGGTATTGACCGAAGCTCAGCAGCTCATCCTGCAGGAGGAACTGGAACGGCTGGCCTCCACCATGGATGTCTTGCTGATCGATACGGGAGCCGGGATTTCTTCGACCGTCACCTACTTCGCAGCGGCGGCTCAATCGATCGTGATCGTGGTGTCACCGGAACCCACGTCGCTCACGGACGCCTACGCCTTGATGAAAGTCCTCCTGCGCCAGTACCGTGAACGTCGCTTCCATGTCCTCGTCAATATGGTGAAGTCACCGAAGGATGCGGCCCGTGTCTATCGCAAGCTGGAACTGGCGGTGAGCCGGTTTCTGCATATTTCTCTCGATTACCTGGGGGCGATCCCGCTGGACGATTACGTGCCGATGGCCGTCACCCAGCAGCGGGCCGTCATCGACCTCTTTCCCAACGCGCCCGCCAGTCGAGCGTTCCGAGAACTCACGGACGCAGTCGCTCAGTTGAGACCCCCGGCACTTCCCAAAGGCACAGTGCAGTTCCTCTGGCAACAACTCATACGGACGCACTGACTGAAAGGATCGCACGGATAACATGGATGTTCACAAAATGCCTGTCGTGAAGAGCGCGCCCCGCAAAGCCATCGCGGAATCCGATCGCGAACGGGTCATTCAGGAATTCACGCACGTGGTCAAAGCGATGGCCCACCGGTTGGCCTTTCGCCTGCCGGCCTATATGGATGCCGAGGACCTGATGTCCGTCGGGATCATGGGCTTGATGGATGCCATGGACAAGTATGATCCGACCCGCGAGGCCAAGTTCAAGACCTACGCGGAGTTCAGGATCCGCGGCGCCATGCTGGACGAAATCCGTTCGATGGATTGGATCCCGCGCTCGGTGCACGAACGGATCACGCTGCTTCAGAAAACCTATTCGGAGCTGTTGCATCGTTTAGGGCGCCCGCCGACGGATCAGGAAGTGGGCAAGGAACTCCACATGTCGGCGGAGGAACTGGATGAATTTCTGACCCGCTCCCGAGGAGCGGTCGTCATCAGTATCGATGATCTCGGGGTGCAGGATACCGACGGGCACAAGATCATCAGCGTGCTCACCGATTCCAATCAACCGGATCCGCTGTCCGTGCTGGTCAGCGAACGCGCGCGACACGTGCTGGAATCGGCGATCCACGAATTGCCCGAGAAGGAACGGACGGTACTCTCCCTGTATTATTTCGAAGAACTCACCATGAAGGAAATCGGGCAAGCGCTCAAGGTGACGGAATCGCGCGTCTGCCAGATACATTCGAAAGCCATCCTCCATCTAAAAGCGCGGCTGGAGCCGGTCGACGCCTAGGCTCGGCGCGCTGGATGCCACTACAGGATAACTCAGGATAGCTGTCGTTGGTGGCCATTGGTGACCATCCACAGCTTCCACACCCTCGAGCACGGGTTCCATACTTCAGTTTCCTGCCTCCGGCTCCGATATCACCCTAGCCCCGGACAGCCAACCATCATCACTTTATTCTAGATGTATGACGGCACCACACCTCGATCCATCAGGTTCACAAGGATTTCACGGGCCGGAATCGGGGCGATCGTCGTCCCCCTTTACTAGCGAAGGCGGCTTTGATACGGCCCGGCTCGGTGTGTTGGCCTGTATCCTCTTCATGGCCGGCGGCCTCTACTGGACCGCGTCGGTCGGCCTCCTGACCCTTTCGGCCTTGAAGGCGTATCCCGTCATGATCGCGGCGGGAGGCGCGGCCATCGCCGTCATTGTCCTGGGCACCACGTTCTGGACTTCGAGGAGCCCAGCCCCGGGCGCTATCGCGCAGTTTCCCGCGGCAGACTTACACAGCCCTTGCACGAGTACCTACGATTCGGTCACCGGCTTACCGACCACCCGTCTCTTCACTTCACTCCTGACTCAGGCCTTGGAAAGAACCCGCAACAAGACCCATCAGGTCGCAGTCCTCCTCGTCGAGATGGATCACTTCACCTTGACGGCCGACTTGGACGCATTGGTCAATCGAAACCTGGTGTACCGCGTGCAGGCGGCCCGGATCAAAAGCGCTCTCCGGACCACTGATTGCGTTGCCCGGGTGGCCGAGCGCACATTCGCCGTGATTGTGGATCATGTGACGCGCCATGAAGAGGTCGTCACGGCGGCGAACAAGATGCTGGCCGCCCTGTCCTTACCGTTCATCCTCGACAGTCACGAAGTCTTCCTCACCAGTCGTATCGGCATCAGTCTTTCCACTTTTGAGCATAGCGAAGGGGCGGCTCTGATCAAGTCGGCAACCAGGGCGCTTGCCACCGCCCGCGCCGAAGGTTGCGCGTTCTACGGTCTTCAGGGCGCTCTCGTGCCCCATCAACCCCAGTCCTCCGGCACGCTCGCAGCGTAATCTCTTCTCCATCTCCCCGGTCCTCATCCGCACTAGGCAGGAGTTTCCCCTGTGCGAGGCAAAGACTTCCTCCTCTCCGCGCAGGCGCCGCTACCTCGATAGGGGCCGGTGTCTGTCATCACTGAGTCGACCTACAACCGCGACGAGCATGTACCGGCAATCATGAAGGATTTGTCATCGATCCTGTAGCGGGTGCATCGCGCGCGGCGAGAAGGAGAGGATGGCACGTCGATTGCTAGTCCCCCAGTAGCACATCAGAAACGGTCGGAACGCCTACACCATGAATCGAGCCATTTATCCCATACTCTCCGGCGCGGTGGCGCAAGAAAAACAACTCCAGGTGTTCGCCAACAATTTGGCGAACGTCAATACGGCAGGATTCAAACAGGATCAACAGGGCTTCCGCGGGTTTTTCGCTCGAGCCACGTCCACAGTCCCCGGCAGTACGTCCGGCAATGGCCTGGCGTCGATGATTGCCGTCCGGCCGGCCGGCCCGACGGAGCGCGTGTTCGCCGAGTCGAACATTGTGCGGACCGCCTTCGAACCGGGACGGATTCGCATTACCGGCAACCCGCTCGATGTCGCCATACAGGGGAATGGCTTTTTTGAGGTGAAGACCGCCGATGGCGTGCGTTACACGCGTAACGGCATATTTTCACTCGATAACCAGCGACGCCTGGTCACCAACCAGGGGCAGCCGGTGATGGGTCGCCAGGGTGAGATCAAAGTGCCGCCCGGCAACATTCAAATCAATTCCGAGGGCGGCATCCAGGTTGAGGGCATCCCCATCGGCACCATTAAAGTGGTGGAGTTTCAGGAAAACCACATGCCGCGGAAGTTTGCTGAAGGGTTGTTCGTCGGCGGGACGCCGACGGTCGCACTGAAACCTCAGGTGCAGTCTGGACACATCGAAGAATCGAACGTCAATTCCCTCAGCGAGATGGTGCAGATGATGCAAGGCATGCGCAGTTATGAGTCGGCGCAAAAACTGATTCAGACACTGGACCATATGACGGAGACGGCGATACAGGACCTGGGCCGGGTGCAATAGGAGGAATCTATGATTCGCGCAATGTGGACGGCGGCGACGGGCATGACGGCCCAACAACTGAACGTGGACACCATCGCCAACAATCTGGCGAACGTCAACACGAACGCGTTCAAGCGCAGCCGGGCGGAATTCGGAGACCTTCTGTATCAGATTCAACGACTGCCGGGAACGAACTCTTCGAACGTGGGCGTGTTTCCCGTCGGCGTGCAGGTCGGAGGCGGTGTCCGGCCCATCACCGTCGCCAAGGAATGGATGCAGGGCAACATGCGGCAGACGAGCAACGATCTCGATCTGGCCATCGACGGCGCCGGATTCTTCCAGGTGACCAGACCGGACGGCACGATCATGTATACCCGCAACGGATCGTTCAAGCGCGATAACGTCGGCAATCTCGTCACCGGCGACGGGGACCAGCTCAATCCGGTGATCACGATCCCCTCCGGCGCGCTCAAAATCGATATCGCCCAGGACGGCACCGTGTCCGTCCTCCTCCCCGGTGTGACCCAGGCCTCGCAGGTCGGACAGATTCAACTCGTACGCTTCGATAATCCTTCAGGATTGGTCGCGATGGGTAGCAATCTCTTCCTCGACAGCTTTGCCTCTGGACCGGCGCAACAAGGCACCGGTGGATTTTCAACCGGTTTCGGAACGCTCCAACAGGGATTCCTGGAAAGCTCCAACGTGAACCTGGCCGAAGAGATGGTCAATATGATCATCGCCCAGCGGAGTTATGAAATTAATTCGAAGACGATCCAGGCATCCGATGAAATGATGCAAATTGCCAACAACCTGCGGCGGTAATCGGGCCCGGATGATCAACCAAGGAAGCGACCAGTGATACAAGCTACCCTCATGTTCGTCGCGACGGTCAGCATACTGACGGGCGCGCTCCTGCCGGCCGGGGGAGGGGAGTCCCTTCATGCCCAGCCGGTGATCAAAATCCACGAGACCTCGTCCCGAAGCGGCCACCAGGGCCGTGCCCTACGCGCCAAACGGCTAATCTATCCGGAACAGGTTCGCACGGCCATTCATGGGTTCGTGATGCGGGAGCTCGCCGGCAGAGCCGTGGACTGCCAGGTGGCCCTCGGCGAACCCCAACAACCGATTGCCGTGCCGACCGGAACTCTCGATCTACAAGTCAGTGCCTCTCGGTCGGACGAGCCGCTCGGTCGCCGGGTGTTTCAAATTCATCTGGCGGTAGACGGACATTTCGTGAAGACGGTGGATGCGACGGCCGATGTCGCCGCCGTCCTGGAAGTGGTCGTGCCGGTGAGGCCCATCAAGATGGACGAGCAGATTGAAAGCGACGATGTGACCACCGAGCGCCTCGTGCAGTTCGATCTCAAGCAGCCCTACGTAACCAATCCCGCCGATGTGATCGGCAAAGCGGCCATTCGACCGCTGCCGGCCCAAAACGCGATACGGTTCACGGCGGTGCGGCGCCCTTATGCGGTGCACAAGGGCGATCGGGTCACCATCGAGGCTCGCCAGGGGAATCTTTCGATCCAGACCGTCGGCATCACAAAATCTCACGGTGAAATGGGCCAAACCATCATCGTCTCCAACGTGGACTCCGGCAAGGAATTGCGGGCGACGGTCGTAGCCCCGGGGGTGGTCCGTGTCAGTTTCTAATCGTCGGATACCTCGAAAGCCCCAGGTCCGATTCGGATGGTGCTGCCTCCTGCTCTGTGTGATCACCGGCTGCTCCGCCTCGCCGAGCACGAAGCAGCAAAAGGTGGAAACCGCCAAACTTCCGCCGCCGAAGACCATGGGGTCGCTGTGGCAGGAAGAAAACGGCCGGGCCTATCTGTACGAAGATCTTCGCGCCATGCGCATCGGAGACATCATCACCATTTCGATCGTCGAAAAACATAAGGGCTCGAAGAGCGCCGATACCAGCGCGGAAAAAGACTCCACCGTCTCGAACAGCCTGGCCGGCACCGGAGTCGGCTATCTCGGCATTCCGGGGATCCGGTTGGGTGGTGAAGCCAGACGCGGATTCGGTATCGACGCCAGCGCCAAAAACAAATTCGGTGGCAAGGGGGCGACGAATCGCGAAGACACGTTGACCGGCACCATCTCCGCCATTGTCACGGAAGTGCTGCCGAACGGCGATTTGCGAATCGAGGGGCGGCGGGAGGTGACGGTCAACTCGGAACGTCAAATCATGACGATCGGGGGCATCGTCCGTCGCGTCGACGTCAATACGAAAAACACCGTGCAGTCGAGTGCCATTGCGGATGCCAAAATCGAATATTCCGGGCTCGGGGTCGTGGACGACGTCCAGCGTCCGGGCTGGTTCGTCCGGGTCTTGGATTGGGTCTATCCCTTCTGATCGCACAACCATCGGGAGCAGAGAGGCGGAGACAGGAGTCGTCATGACGATGCCACGCAAAGCACAGCGGACGAGGATCATGCAAAGCTTTCGCCTCATGGTTTCCAGCGGAGTGCTGCGAACGGCCGCCATGGATCCCGGCCTCCTGCCTCGTCCTTGGACGCCTCCCGCACCGGCTCCGGTTCGAGGGGCGGCGGCAGCGCCTCAGGGACATCCCTGGTTTCGTCGAGCGGTTGTCGGCATGGCGGCATTTCTGACAATCTCCTTGCTCACGGTCTCGATGGCCCAGGCCGTCCGTGTCAAGGACGTCGCCACCATCGAAGGCGTTCGCGAAAACCAGTTGATCGGATACGGACTGGTCGTGGGTCTGGATCGCACGGGCGACCAGGTCATCGGTGGACAGTTCACCATTCAGGCCATGATGTCCATGTTGAACAAGATGGGCATCAATCTGGTCATCGATCCCATTCAGTTGCTGACGCGCAATATCGCGTCGGTCATGGTGACGGCGAAGCTTCCCCCGTTCGTCAAACCTGGCATGACGCTCGATGCGGTCGTGTCTTCCATGGCGAATGCCAAGAGTCTCCAGGGCGGCACGTTGCTGTCGACACCGTTGAAAGCCCCCAACCAGCAGGTCTTTGCGGTGGCGCAGGGGCCGGTCTCCATCGGAGGGTTTCTGGGGGGGACCGGAGGGCCGGGCGGCGCCACGATTTCAAAAAATCACCAGGCGGCCGGGGTCGTTCCCGCCGGAGCCATCGTCGAAAAAGAACTGGTCGTCGATATCGAGACCTGGGATACGGTGTCGGTTCTCCTCCGGCATCCTGATTTCACCACCGCGATCAGGACGGCGGAAGCGATCGACGGCACATTTGGAAAGGGCACGGCCGTGCCGGTGAATGCGGGACTGGTCAAGACTACGCTTCCGTCAGTCTTCCATGGCCGGGTGGTCGAATACATCGCGACGATGGAGGGATTGGACGTGACGGTCGATGTCGCGGCCAAGGTGGTGGTGAACGAGCGCACCGGGACTGTGGTCTTAGGAGAACATGTTCGCCTCTCAACCTGCGCCATCTCCCACGGCAACCTCACGATTTCGGTGAAAAATACCCTCAATGTCTCCCAACCCCCTGCACCCCTCATCGGGTCCACGGGAGGGCAGACCACCGTTACGCCGGACGTGCAGACTGAGGTCACCGAACAGGAATCGCGCCTCATAGTCGTCGATCAAACGGTGACACTCGGAGAGGTGGTGCGTGCGTTGAATGCGGTGGGGGTGACGCCGCGCGATCTGGTGGCCATTCTCTCCGCGCTACGATCGGCAGGCGCACTTCAAGCGAACCTTGAGATCGTGTAGGAAAGGGATCGGCCATTATGGACATGACTAATCTCATTACCGGGCAGGTCGACCTGGCACGAATGTCCGCCTCACAGCCGGTTACCCTGGGTGGGGTAGGGGATGCCGTACGGGCAGGGGAGAGGACCGGAGCCGAGCTGCACAAGGCCGCACAGGAATTCGAATCGTACTTTATCTCCTATCTTATGAAAAACATGCGCGAAACTGTCCCCAAAGGACTCTTCGACAGGAAGGGAGAGCAGGTCTGGTATTCGTTCTACGACCAGGAGATCGCAAAACTGGCCACGCAAGCGGGAGGAATCGGCATCACGGCTTTCGTCGATGCCTATACGGAAAAACACCGCTGATCTCGGCATTCTCCTAAAGTTCCCCGGCCATTTCGCCGATAGAGTACTCGGCTAGGGGAAAGTCCCAGACGGGACGCCCGGGAATTGGGAGGAGAAGAGCCATGGAGATCTCACAGAACGGCAGATCCGCAGATCTCGCGAAAATCCTGCTGGGAGTCCAAGGGACGGACCGGACTCAGAGCAAGAAAACGGCATCCCACAATGCCGGGACTCAAGACCAGGTACAGATATCCGACCAGGCCAAGGAACTGCAGCGCCTCAGGGCGGCGGCCGAACAGCCCAATACGGAACGAGACGCCAAGGTTGACCAGATCAAACAGTCGGTGGAGGGCGGAACCTATAGGATCGATGGCAAGCAGGTTGCGGACGCCATGATTCGCAGTGTCCTGACCGATTCGGTCCTGTAACCCTTCACTCATCGGCTCGATCCGTCGTTCCAGACAGGTGACGAACCATACTCACCCTTCCGATGAGGGACCTCCTCGATGACCCGTCAGCAACCCTTAGCGACAGCCCCTGAAACCCCGGTCCGACGGATGCTCGAGAAGATTCTCGCGTTTCAAGGGTTGCTCATTGAAGAACAACAAGCCATTCGCTCCCTGTCGTTCGGGCAGTTCACAACGGTAACCTCGCGTAAATCTCAACTGCTGGACGAGATTCGAACTCTCGAGCAACAACGCCGGGCGCTCCTCTCCCGTTCAGGTGATCAGGCCCTTCTTCCTGCGATACAACAACAGGAGGCCGAACTCGCCGCCGCCATCGGACAGACCGACCGACTGAACCGGTTGAACGGAGCGCTGATCGGCCAATCGCTCGAATTCCTGGAAGGGACGTTACGGCTCTGGCAGCGCTCGCCGGAATCGGCGGCCCTCTACTCTTCCTCCGGCGCACATGTTCCCGACACGACACGCAGCGTAGGAACCACGGGATAACGAGGATCGTATGGCTGGACTCAACGGTTTGTTCGGCATCGGGTCCAATGCCCTGGCCACTTACCAGCGTGCGCTGTCCGTGACCGGTCAAAATATCGCGAACGTCAATACCCCCGGTTATTCCCGCCAGGAGGTGGTTCTGAGCGCCACCCTTCCGGAACACGGCCGCCCCGGCCAGATTGGAACCGGCGTCGAAGCCACTGAGGTCCGGCGTTCCGTGGATACGTTCGTCGAACAGCAATTGTTGAACTCACACGAACGGCTCGGTGAGTACGGAGCTTCACAAAGTGCGCTCTCCCAAATAGAGCCCATTTTCTCCGATTCGAACGATCAGGGCGTAGCCGCAGGGCTGAACGAGTTCTTCAAGGCCTGGCAGGATGTCGCCACCAATCCCGCCGACCTGACGAGTCGAACGGTGCTGCTCTCGAAAGCCGACGTGGTGGCCAAGCGTCTCAACGAAACCACCACCCAGCTCTCCTCTCAACGGACCTCTTTGGACGGTCAAATCCAGCAGGGCATCACCGACGTCAACCAACTGTCCAGCCAGATCGCCACTCTCAATGGTCAGATCAAGTTAGTCGAGGTCAGCGGTCAGCAGGCCAATGACCTGCGCGACCAGCGGGGCCAGCTGCTGAACAAGCTGGGCGGATTGATCGATATCTCTGCCCTCGAGGACTCCACCGGACAAGTCACGGTATCGGTCGGAATCGGGCAGGTCTTGGTGGCTCAGCAGACTGCCTTCAGGCTCACCGGCGTCTCCAACTCCGGCAACGCGGGTCTTCTGGACGTGCACTACGACAATGGCAGCGGCACGACGACCGATCTGACCTCGGTCATCCGGAGCGGCGGCCTGAAGGGGTTGATCGATGCGCGCGATACGACAGCCGCCGGGCTGCAGACGTCGCTCGATACGCTGGCCTCCCAGATCGTCACGCAAGTCAATACCCGGCATCGTACGGGGTATGGATTGGATGGATCCACGACCCAGGATTTCTTTGCAGCAGGGGGAACCACGGCCGCCACGATCAGTGTCGGCTTGACCGATCGCCGCCAGATCGCGGCCTCTTCCACCGCAGCGGGAGTTCCCGGTAACAATGCCAATGCCCTGGCAGTCGCCGCCCTGCAGACGACCGCCCTTGCAGGGCTGGGCAACGCCACGTTCCATGACTACTACAGCGCCATGGCCGGAAGTTTTGGTTCAACCCTGAAGGGGGCTCAAGACGATTTGCAGGGACAGGAGCTGCTGCACGGGCAATTAGAATCCCATCGAGCGGAGGTCTCAGGGGTTTCGATGGATGAAGAACTGATCAACCTGTTGAAGTACCAGCGTGCCTTTCAGGCAGCGTCCAAATTGATCACGACCAGTGATGAAATGTTGCAGACGATCCTGTCCCTCAAACGATAGTCGATGGCGACTGACGGGGAGTGGAACCCATGAGAGTGGCTGACCAACAGATCTACGGAACGCTGTTAAACAATCTCCAACGCTCACGTTCTCACATTCTCACCGCTCAAGAACAAATTTCAAGCCAGAAGCGGGTGGCGACTCCGTCTGACGACCCCGGCGCCTTCGGACAGATTGTGCTGGGGAAGTCGGCCCTCGCACAGAACACACAATGGACTCGCAATATCAATTTCGGCACGGCCAGGGTGGATGCGGCGGACCAGGCATTGGCGCAGTCCCAAAATCTGATCTCACGCGTTCGCGAACTGACGGTGCAAGCCGCCAGCGACACGACATCGGCGGAAGGGCGTAGCACCATCGCCAAAGAAGTCCGCCAGATTCAGCGCCAACTGGTACAGCTGGGAAATACGGAAGTGGCAGGACAGGCGATTTTCGCCGGGACGAAGACTGACGTCACGCCGTTCACGATCACCTCGGGCGATACGGTGGCGTACCAGGGCAATACCGAAACCCAGTCGATCGCAGTCAGTGAAAATCAGACTGTGCAAATTCTGATTCCCGGGAGCAGTATCTTTACCGGATCGACGACAAATATCTTCGACTCTCTGCGGGATCTGCTCACCGCCCTTGAGGGGAACAACGTCAACGGCGTCCAAACCGGTCTCGGCAATCTTGATCTCGCCACGGCTCAGATCAGTGATGCGCAGGGCACGATCGGGGCCTTGGGAAACCGGCTCCAAATCACCCGGGATGCCTTGGACACGGCCAATCTGACCATTTCAAAATCCATTTCCGACAATCAGGATGTTGATTTGGCCACGGCCATCACCCAGCTCAGTCTCCAACAAGTCTCGGTGCAGGCGGCCAGCCAGGCCTTCAGTCGAATTTTCGACACCTCTCTCCTGAACTACCTCCGCTAACCCGCCCTTAAGTTCACTTTCATCCCGACCGATACAGCCCTGTACCTGTATCCACAAGCCAAGGAAGGCTGCCATGCTCGTGTTATCCAGACGTCGAGGAGAAGGCGTCACCATCGGTCCGGACGTCCGCATTGTCGTACTCGGCATCAAAGGCGGACAGGTGAGGCTCGGAATTGAAGCACCGCCCAAGGTGGAGGTCCATCGGGACGAGGTCCATGCGAGGATTCAAGAAGAAAATCGGAGCGCGGCGGGTCCGGGCGTGATTCCGCTCGAAGCCTTCCGCCAATTGTCGAATAAAAGCGGGCGCCGTGGAACCTGAGGTGGCCTTATGAAGGGTGAGTCGACGCGGTTTGGGACGTTCGAGGTACCGGATGACCGGGTGCTGGTGTTCCCGTCAGGCATCCTGGGATTCCCGGAATGGACAAAATACGTGCTGCTTGATCATGACACGGATGCGCCGTTCAAATGGCTGCAGTGCATGGAAGCCCCCCAATTGGCATTCGTGGTCCTGGACCCTGCGTTGTTCAAGCCTGATTACCAGATTCAGATTCCTCTGGATGGCCTGATCGAGATCCAGAAGCAGGATAGCGATGAACTGTCGGTCGTGACCGTTCTGACTATTCCCTCACATGATCCCGGCGCAGTGACCGCCAATCTACGAGGCCCGTTGGTCATGAACCACCGCACCAGACTCTGCAAACAATTGGTGCTGTCGGAAGATCTGCCGACCCGCTATCCGCTTTTTTCCCGTGCTACCGCCCAACATCCATCGAGCGACCTGCCTCTTCAGGCATCCGCCTGTTGAGCCTCCGGCAGAAGCCACCCTCATCGTAGGTCTTCCGGGACATCGCCACACCAAGCGCCGCCCGTTCACGGGCAGAGGCTCAATCGACCGCCATGTGTGATGTGAAAAAATGTCGAACTGTCAGCTCTTATTGATCTGGCGTGTCAGGACGTCAACGAGCTGGTCAACGGTGCGTTGAAGTTGCACCAGCAGGGCGGGGGACTCTGCGAGGGTGCCGAGCCGACCGGTTGCTTCCAACTGGCTAGCCAGCAACACCACATCCGGTGCGCATAGATTTCCGGCCGTGCCCTTCATGCTATGGGCCGCACGTTCAAGTGCCACGCTATCGCCCCGGCCGATGGCGATCTCAATTTCATTCACCATGGAGCGATGCCGATCGACAAACAGGCGAATCAGTTGATCGAAGAGGACGAGGTCTCCGCCGATATTCGTGAGCATCATAGTGGCATCAAAGATGCTGGCATCGCTTTTGGACATCTCACGTACCGGGGTAGGGGCGGGGACCGCTTCGATCGGTGCCAACGGAACCCACCGCTGCAAAATACTACCCAGATCGTCGGTCTTCACCGGTTTGGAGAGGTAGTCATCCATTCCGGCGGCCTTGCAACGCTCGCGGTCTCCCTGCATGGCATTCGCGGTGAGCGCAATGATGGGGACGTGGGCCCGGTCCCGAGACACCTCGCCTTCCTGCTCCTGCTCGCGAATGCGGCGCGTCGCCTCATACCCGTCCATGACCGGCATCTGGCAATCCATCACGATCGCGGAATACAGCTCGCGATCGAAGGCGGCCAGCGCCTCCTCGCCGTTCGAAACAATGTCCGGCTGGTAGCCGAGGCGCTCGAGCATCCGGACCGCCAGCTTCTGATTGACCAGATTATCCTCCGCTACGAGAATACGCGGACGATTGCGCTGCTCAGCCAGCGTATGTCGCGTCACGAGGGCCGGCATGTCCGCCGTCGACCTCCTTGCACCGGGAGCTGGCGCCGCCGCCGCTTGTTGCAATCCGAATACCACACGCAGACAGCCCTGCAGCTGATCGTGACGGACCGGCTTCGTGAGATACGCGTTGAACCCCGCCCGCCGCGCCCGCTCCGCATGACCGGGCTGAAAGAGCGACGTCAACACGATGAGCTGGAGCGGCGCGTTATGCGGCTGTGATTTGATCTCCTGCGCGAGTTGGAGGCCGTCCTTTCCAGGCATGACCATATCAAGCACGGCTACGTCATAGGGCAGGCCTTCGCTGGCGGCCCGATTCAGCAGCTGCATGGCTTCGTCCGCATCTTTCGCCTGATCGTCTTGCATCCCCCACCCGGACACCAGATGATGCAGAATCGTTCGATTCGATTCGTTGTCGTCGACGATGAGAATGCGGCGTCCCGTCAGTTCGGCAGAGGGAACGATGGCCGGCGGACAGACCGACTGTTTCTGAAACGTCGCCGTACACCAGAACGTGGTTCCTTCGCCAAGCCGGCTGCGCACTCCGACTTTCCCACCCATGAGTTCAATCAGTTGCTTGGAAATCGCCAGGCCGAGACCGGTGCCGCCGTACTTGCGGGTTGTGGAGCTGTCGGCTTGTGCAAAGGGTTGAAACAACCGATTCTGGACTTCTTCACTGATCCCGATGCCTGAATCCGTGACCTCGAACCGGATCGTGACGGCGGAGGCGGATTCGCTCTCCTGAAAGGCCTGGAGCGCCACTTCCCCGGACTCGGTGAACTTGATGGCATTACCCATAAAATTCGTCAGGACCTGCCGTAAGCGGGCAGGATCGCCGCGCAAGGCATTGGGCACCGCGGCATGCACCAGACCGGTGATCTCAAGACCTTTACGCTGAGCACGCTCGGCAAACTGGGAGAGCACGTCTTCCACCGTCGTGCGCAGGTGGAAGTCCAACGTCTCCAACTCCAGTTTTCCGGCTTCGATTTTACTGCACTCCAGGACGTCGTTGATCAGATAGAGCTGAGCCTCTCCGCATTGCTGAATCGTTTGCGCGAACGATCGTTGCTCTTCGCTGAGTTCCGTATCGAGCAGGAGACCGGCCATGCCGATCACACCGTTCATCGGCGTCCGTAGCTCGTGACTGATGGTCGCGAGAAACGTCGATTTGGCACGGGTAGCCGCCTGGGCCTGTTGCAACGCTTGATCCAGTTGGCGATTGCTTTCGCGGAGATGGTCGGCCGTCTCGTTGAGCGCGCGGTGGGCGGCATATACGTCACTCAGATCCCTGGCATAGGCACGCACGAGGGCATGAGTGGCTACCGGGCAGAGGGTCCAACTATAACAGGCGTCGCCACGCACCACCTCGTGAGACGCCAGGCTGCGTCCCTCACGCAGGCAGGTGCTCACCAGATCAAGGAGATTGTCAGGCAGAATTTCAGGTTTGCCGGTTGCGTCATAACCGAACCGGCATATCACTTCGACCATGGCGGGATTGACGTACACCAGCGTACCGTCTCCATCGAGTTCGACAACCGGGTAGGGGCTTTCCTCCGCCACTGCCGCCAGACGATTCCGGTCCTGCTCCAGCTCACGCTCATGGGATATATCGCGAAGGGTCAGAAGAGCGGCAACCGCCGGAACCCCTGATAGGCGGAGTTGCTGCCATTCGACGACGGTGACCAGGCGCTGCTCGGAGCTCGTCCTGGTCCCGGTAGGTTCGGCCGAGGATGCGCGTGCATCTGCCAACTTCCATATGCCGGTCGCACGGAGCGACGCGTTCAAATCGAGACGCTGGCCGACGAGGTCCTCCAGAGATTTTCCCACACAGTCCGCCGTCGAACGGCGGAGAAGCCGGGCCGCGCTCCGATTGGCGAAGAGGATGTTCTGGTCCGCGGACAGCAGACAAATTCCCAGCGGCATTGCGTCCCACAAGAGGGCGGCGAGATCCGGGGAGAGTGCGAGTCCTGCAGGATCCTGAGGGGTCGTGACACGTGAATGGGGGCTGCGATGCATCCTTAGTTCCCGGTCAAGGCCGTTTCGAAATACACTGGAAGATCCACATGCTCCTGGTTGGGATCCAAGGCACGGAGAATCGCGCGCGTGGGCTCGTCGGAGCTCGAGACCGTCAGGTCGACATCGAGGGGGGTTTTGTGCAGATCCCCCGCCGGCCCGCTGATGATGCGAATCCTTGGTTTCAAACGATCCGTGTGATTGATGCCCGTCACCACGGCCTTCTCACTGGTGTTGAGCTTGATGAGGCTCCCGATAGGGTACACACCCAACGCTTTGATCGCGACCTCAATCAGCGCCTTGTCGTACCGGCCTTTCTCGCCCAATACGAAAAGCTGGCGGATCGCATCGTGGGGCAGGAGGGGCGGCCGCCCATGCCGGGAACCGACCATTCCGTCATAGGTATCGACCACGCTGACCAGTTGCGCCAATGTCGAGATAGCTCCCTTTCTCAGTCTGTTGGGAAAGCCATTGCCGTCTAACCATTCATGATGTTGGGCAATGATGCGGACAGCCTCCTCCGGCAGAGCGTCCCCCTGGGAGAGCAGGGTGGCAGCCAGGCGGGGATGCTGCTGCATGAGCGTCTGCTCCGGCTCGGTCAAGGCGCTGTTTTTTTTGTACACGTTCCGCGGTAGTCGCACATAGCCGATGTCATGGAGCAGCGCCCCGATCCCGAGCACTTCCCGCTCGGCCTCCTCACAGCCATATTCCACTCCGACGATGAGCGCCAGGACACAGACATCGAGCCCATGGGAGGCGAGGGTGCGATCGTAGCGCCGCATCTTCTCGAGAAAGAATCGGGTCATCATCGATTCCGGATGCGCGAGTATCCGGGTCATGAGGCCCGTGACAATGTGTTTCAGGGTCGCGATCTTCGGCGACTGCCCGGCTTCGAGTTCTCTGAAGACCCGTTCCATGGCCTCCAACCCCTCGCGGTAGGCCATCTTCGCCGCAACGGCTGACTGGGCCAGAATTTCTGGTTCTGCTGAATTGAGGTCCTCGGCGGGATCGTGATCTGCGGATACCTCGTCGATCTTAGAGGAATGAGGTGGTGTCTCAGCGGCCGGGTCAGGGGAAACCGTTTCAGCGCTTGCCCCGGAGGTCTGTTCGTCCACCACTTGTCCCGCATCCACTCCACGTTCGAGATCGATCGTGACCTCGCGAATCCCATGGCGCATCAATTGAGTAATGTCTTCGGGGTTGGTCACCAGCCATTTATGCAAAAGGAACGGCGTGCGATACCAGGGCTGATCCATGCCCACGATATACATACCTGGTTTTAATTGGGCGATCGGAATTCGTTTGATAGAATCCATTGTCACGCCTGGCGTACGGGCTTCAACCGACCTGAGAAGCGAACAGTTCGCCTTCGCTGGTCCTTCCGTAGGGACCATATCGGTTGATGAGGACTCGGTCTTAACCCCCGGTCCTGGACGGAAGGGGAATGAACCTGTAGATTCCAGGCTCATGCGCCGATGTAGCTCATCACTATCCGTTGCTATGCATCCGTAGGAGACGATCCGTGAACGATCTGAGCGTTCCCCGTTCGGCATCAGCCTTTCTCGCAGTCGGCCTGTGCATCCAACTGACCCTTTCCAAGGACGAGACCAAAGCTCAGTACGGATCCTCCATTCTCGGATGGAAACAGGACGGTTGGCTGATTTGTGAGTGGCCGTTCCATTTGGGGCAACCCGTTCCCTGCAACCCCGGAACGCGCGTGCTATTGCGATATATCTATCAAGGAAAGATGATCGGCTATCACAGCGAGGTTCTGACCACTCATGTCCAGCCCTTTCCTTTTCTGCTTTTGAGCTTTCCTGCAGGCCTGGACGAGGTGCCGCTTCGTAAGCATGGCCGGATGGCGGCGCAAGAACCGGTCATGCTCCGTCATGTAAATGACGGATTGCCTCTGTCTGCCGCTGCTAGATTGACGCAGATCGGCGGATTGCTGGTAGACCTGAGTGTCACCGGCTGCGCCATCCTCATCCAGAGACCCGTGAAAGAATTTGTGCCCGGCATGGTCTTACGAGTCGAATTCGAAATCGTGGGGACCGGCCGGGTAGGGAATCTGGCAGGTGTGGTCCGGAACATGTCGACACAGGGCGGCGAGACGCATCTGGGCCTGGAATTCCGTTTCGACGGGAAAGAAACGATCGAATATCGCGGCTGGGGCGGATCGGTCAAGAATGCGCTTGAGTCCTTTGTCCTGCGAAGAAACTCGCTCCAGTCGCCTTAGGCTGCAGGCCTTGCCGCGTACCGGGTAAATTTTGCCCGGCTTCTCCGATCGTCCCTTCATCTCACTCCTCAATTCATACACATGTGCGTCCTCTCCTCCGGCCCATCAGTGGCACACATCTTGATTGTTCACCTCATGCCGCCTCTCGTCCTGCGATGGACGGAGGGAAACATTCACAGGTGCAAGAGGGACGAGAACATGACGCTCCATGCTCAGAGTTCCGGACTCAATCCCCGGTGGTGCCTCGCACAAGACACGATCGACCGACAGGACATCGATCGCTTGATCGAATGGCTTCGAACCTATCCCCGGCTCACGAAAGGGGCGGTGACCCTGGATTTCGAGCGGCAATGGTCGCAATGGCTGGGGCGTCCCTATTCGGTCAACTGCAATTCCGGTTCATCGGCCAACCTGCTCATGTATTACACCTTGCTCCGCTCGGGCAACCTGCGCAACACGAAGGTCATCGTGCCCAGCGTGGGATGGGTGACGTCCCTTGCACCGGCGATCCAATTCGGTTTTACGCCCATCATGTGCGAGGCGGATCCGGACACTTTCGGGCTCGATCTGAATCATCTCGAAGATCTCTTGAAACGCCACGACCCTCAAACCGTCCTCCTGGTCCAGGTGCTCGGCGTGCCCCATCGCATGCATGAATTACAGGCGCTCAAAGATCGTTACGGCTTTTACCTGCTGGAGGATGCCTGCGCCGCGATAGGCGCGGAGTATCAGGGGAGGAAAGTCGGAAGCTTCGGTGACATGGCCAGTTTCTCGTTTTATTTCGGCCACCAGATGTCGACCATCGAAGGCGGGATGGTGTCGACCAGTGAGAAGCGGTTTGCTGATCTATTGTTGATGTTGCGCAGTCATGGATGGAGCAAGGATCTGGATCCCGACAGTCACCAGGAGTTGGTGTCCAGCTATCACATCGACGATTTCCACTCGCCTTTCGTGTTTTACGAACCGGGCTTCAACCTCCGTTCGACCGATCTCAATGCCTTTATCGGCATTGAACAACTGCATAAACTCGACTGGATGACCGGCCGGCGCCAGGCGAACCACGAGCTGTACTTACGGCAGTTGGGCAGCCAGTTCTACACGCAGCGTCCTCCTGAGGGCAGTAAAGTATCCAGCATTTCCTTTGGCCTCCTCGCGAAGTCATCCGAACAGCGGCGGCGTATCGTTCGCGCGCTCGTGGCGGAAGGCATAGAGACGCGAATCTTTTCGGCCGGCAACCTGGGCCTCCATCCCTTCTGGGTCAATCGCTACGGGAAGGCCAGCTTTCCTATCGCCGACCGGGTGCACCATTGCGGGTTCTTTTTGCCCAACCACGCCTTGATGAACGAGCAGGATGTGCTTCAGATCGCTCGTGTGGTTCTGGAGGCCGCATGAGCCGGGGGTCACGAGCTCTTTGCGGGCAACCGCCGACCCGCTCCGGCCTGTCCTCGAGGGATTCAGCTCGCGGGGGCAGCGGCAGCATGGTGACCACCACACCAATGGACTCATTCATAGGGGAGCTCGTTAAACCATGACGACAGCCTCGACGCATGTGCTCGTGACCGGTGGAGCCGGCTATATCGGATCCGTACTCAGCAAACAATTACTCGACCGCGGGTACCATGTCACGGTCCTCGACAATTTTCTCTATCGCCAGAACAGTCTGATGGATTGCTGCGGCGAGGAAGGATTCCAAGTAGTTCGCGGGGACTGCCGGGATGAACGGCTGCTGACGGACCTTCTACGTCAGGCCGACATCATCATCCCGCTCGCAGCCCTGGTCGGGGCTCCCCTCTGCGACCGGGATCGTATCGGAGCCTATACCGTGAACTTCGAAGCGGTGCAGCTGCTCTGCAAGCTGTCCTCCCTGCAGCAACGCATCATTTTCCCGGTCACCAACAGCGGGTATGGCATCGGAACACCGGGCGTGCCCTGCACAGAAGACTCTCCACTACGTCCCATCAGTCTCTATGGTGAAACCAAGGTCAAAGCAGAGCGGGTCGTTTTGGATCGGGGCAATGCCATCACCTTACGACTGGCGACGGTCTTCGGAGTGTCGCCGCGGATGCGAATGGACTTACTCGTCAACGATTTTGTCTGGCACGCCGTGCAGGATCGCGCGGTGGTGGTATTCGAGGGCCACTGCAAACGCAATTACATCCATCTCCGGGATGTGGTCCGCACATTCATCCACGCGATCGACCACTTCGAGCAGATGAAAGACCGGCCCTATAACGTCGGCCTGGACGACGCGAACCTCTCGAAACTGGAGCTATGCCGGGAGATCCAGCGATTGATCCCCCACTTCGTCTCTTTTGAAGCCGCCATCGGGGAGGATCCCGATAAGCGGGACTATATCGTGTCTAACCAGCGGTTGCTCGCCATGGGATTCAGGCCGGAATGGTCGCTCGAGCGCGGGATCCGCGAATTGATCAAATGCTATACGATTATTAAGGCCGGCCAATATGCCAATGTGTAAGTCGATGCCGGGGCAGCGGGGACCTGCGCGATGATCATCAGCCGCACTCCGTTCCGCATGTCGTTTTTTGGAGGAGGCACCGACTATCCCGTGTGGTTTCGCGAGCATGGGGGAGCCGTACTTGCGACGACGATCGACAAGTATTGCTACATCAGTTGCCGACGCCTCCCGCCGTTTTTCGAGCATCGCACCAGGATTGCCTATTCACGCATCGAGTTGGTGAACGACCATCAGGAGATCGAACATCCCGCCGTCCGCGGCGTGCTCACGTATCTCAATATCAACGACGGGTTGGAGATTCACCACGACGGCGATCTGCCGGCACGCACGGGACTGGGATCCAGCTCATCTTTTACGGTGGGCCTGCTCCACACGCTGTACGCGTTGCAGCACGTCATGCCCAGCAAAGCCCAGCTCGCGCAGGCGGCGATTCACGTTGAACAGGATCTCCTGGGAGAAGCCGTCGGGTGCCAGGACCAGGTCCTCGCGGCACAAGGCAGCCTCTGCCGGGTCAACTTCTTTCAAAACGGAGACATCGGCCATACGCCGATCGTCATGCATCCGGAACGGCTGCTCTCCTTTCAGAACCATCTTCAACTCTATTTCACCGGCTTTTCCAGGATCGCATCCGAAGTGGCCAGGGAGCAGATCGATCGTACGAAGCAACGTCAGGCAGAACTCTTCGCCATGTTGCAGATGGTCGAGGAGGGCATCGCCATACTCACGGGAGAGCGGGACCTGGCCGAGTTCGGTGCCCTGCTACACGAAGCCTGGATGTTGAAACGGCGTTTGACCTCCCGCATTACCACCCCGGCCATCGATGACATCTATACCGCCGCCCGAAACGCCGGCGCGCTCGGCGGCAAGTTGTTAGGGGCGGGAGGCGGGGGCTTCATGTTGCTGTTTGCACGGCCGGAGGATCATGCACGGATCCGCATGGCCCTCCCTGGGTTGTTACAGGTGCCGTTCAAATTCGAAGGTCTGGGCAGCCAGATCGTGTTTTATCAGGAAGACCATCTCATGTTGGATGACGTGTGGGCACAGAGTTCGGTACAAACGGCCGCCCAATTGAAAGCCGGCCTTATCGGAAAGGCAGCCTGAGGATGCGCGCGCTGACCGAATGCGACGTCATCATCCTGTGCGGCGGTCTGGGGACTCGACTCCAGTCGGTGGTACCGGACCGTCCCAAAGCGATGGCCGAGATCCATGGGCGGCCGTTCGTGTCCCTGATCGTCGAGCATTTTATTCGTCATGGCGCACGTCGCTTCATCTTCAGTACGGGCCACCGGGGAGAGATGATCGAGGAGTGGTTCGGACGCCATCGTGGATCCTATGAGGCCCGCTTCGTACGTGATCCTGCCCCGCTCGGTACCGGTGGCGCTCTGGCGCATGCCCTGGCGGTGGTACGAAGCAGTCCGTTCATGGTCTTGAACGGAGATTCCCTTTGCGAGATCGATCCGGCCCGGTTGTTGCGATTTCATGTCCTCAAGCGGGCCAGGGCTACGATCGCCGTGACGCATCAGAAGGAACGTCACGACACCGGGGCCGTGTTGCTGGGTGAGGATGATCGAGTGCTCTCGATGATCGAAAAGCCGCCTTCCCGGGTGACGGGGTATGACAATGCCGGTATCTATGTGTTCGACCGCGCCATCGAGTCGCTCTTTCCTCCAGAGAGCCCGTGGTCGCTGGAGCGGGACCTGCTTCCCAGATTGTCGACGCGAGGATTCTACGGCTTCGTGACCGCCAGCACCTTGTACGATATCGGAACCCCCGATCGTCTAGCGCATTTTCGCACGATCTGGCAGGAGCCGCCGGCCTACCTGCCGGGCCCTCCGCTTCGCCAGAAACAGGGATCACTATCGTGATGGGACCTCGATCCACGCCTGCATCGTCCGGTTCTCGTTCAGCTTCGTTCTCCGGACGGGGAGAACGATTGATCGGCCAGGAAATGTTCCGGGTCATGGATCGGGCGCAGGCGCTGGAACGACAGGGCCGGTACGTCTATCACTTGGAACTCGGCAACCCGCGCATAGCCCCGCCGCCGGAAATCATCGAGGCCACGGTGCAGGCGCTCGGAGCCAGGCATCTCGGGTATACACCCATGGCCGGGTTGAAGGAGTTGCGCGCCGCGGTGGCCGCCCGCTATGCGTCGCGGACGGGACAGGCGATGACCGATGCCCATGTCGTCATCAGCCCGGCCAACCTGCTGATCCATCAGTTTCTCGACATCACCTGCGATCCCGGCGACCCGGTGGTGGTCTTTACCCCCGCCTTTCCCTCCTACCTGGCGGCGGCCAGTCACCTGGGACTGCAGGTGACCGCCGTGCCGCTGTCCGGGGCAGACGGTTTCCAACTGACCTCCAACCGGGTGGAAGCCGCGTTCGCAGCACACCCGAAGGCGATTATCGTGAACAATGCCAACAATCCTACGGGTGCCTTGTATCCGGCGGCCCTGGTGACGGAACTGGCGGAGCGGTGCGAAGGTACGGGCATCTGGCTCCTGAGCGACGAAACCTATGCCGATCTGACCTTCGACGGCACATTCACGACGGTGGCATCCGCACAGGCGCGCAACGTCGTGACCATCTCCTCCTTCTCCAAAGTGTTCTCAATCCCTGGCTATCGAACCGGTTATGCCGTGGCACATGAGGCCGTCACAGCAAAACTGGCGCTCTCCAATTCCACGCTGTATTCGTGCCTCCCGGCCTTCACGCAACTGGGGTGCCTGGCGGGATTGACGGTCATCGACGCATACGTTGCCGACGTTCGGACGCGCAGCGCCAGGCTAAGCCAGGCCTGCGCCGACCGCGTCAACCGGTCGGGCATCTTGCGTTGCCACGTTCCCGAATCAGGGTTTTACCTGTTCATCGACATCTCCCGTACCAATCTCGATGACCTGACCTTCTGCCACCGGCTGCTCGACGAACACCAGACCGCCGTCACACCGGGCCGCAGTTTCGGCTCGACCTTTGGATCGTTCATTCGTCTGGCCACCTGCGGGCAGGAGGACGACGTCCTGGAAGGTGTTACACGCACCATCGCTTTTGCCCAGAACCTCGGAGGTTGCCGTGTCCAAGCCGCTTGACGTATTGCTCGTGACCCCTCCCAGTCGCCTCCAGGTTTATCAGGAGCTCAGCCGTGATTTCGCCGCGATCGAGCCGCCGGTCTGGTCCGGTCTCATTGCGACATATTTGCGACAACACAGCTGTTCGGTCGCCATCCTTGACGCGGAGGCGCAGGGCTTCACTCACGAACAGACCGCACAACAGATCGCCGCCATCGCTCCGCGCCTTGCGGTGTTCGTCATTTACGGCCAGCAACCATCGGCGTCGACTCAATGCATGCCGGCCGGCAGGAAGGTGTGCGAGATTCTGCATACTCTCTGTGACATTCCCACCCTCGTCATGGGAACGCATCCATCCGCCCTGCCGGAACGGACCCTGCTCGAAGAACCGTACACCTATGTCTGTCAGGGCGAAGGCCCCGCCACTATTCTCGGCTTGCTGATCGCGCTCCGTGCTCCCCAGCACTCTCTCCGCGATGTGCCGGGTTTATGGCACATGGACAAGGGGACCGCCGTGGGGAATACGCCGGCGCCGCTCCTGACGAATCTGGACCGGGACCTCCCGGCTCAGGCGTGGGACCTGCTTGATATGACCCGGTACCGTGCCCACAACTGGCACTGCTTTGGAAATCTGGATGCGCGATCTCCCTATGCGTCATTGCAGACCAGCCTGGGCTGTCCCTTCACCTGTTCCTTCTGCTGCATCAACGCTCCCTTTTCCACGCCCATGCTCCGGACGTGGAGTCCGGAGAAGGTCATCGGCCAGATCGACAGGCTGGTACGCGAGTACGGCATCACCAACATCAAGATCCCGGATGAAATGTTCGTCTTGAATCGACGGCATGTGATCGGCATTTGCGATCGCATCATCGAACGCGGGTATCGCCTGAACATCTGGGCCTACGCGCGGGTCGACACGGTGCAGGATGAGGTACTGGAAAAATTGGCCCGTGCGGGGTTCAGCTGGCTCGGACTCGGCATCGAGTCCGGAAGCCAACACGTACGGAACGGAGTGGAAAAGGGCCGGTTCGGCGAACGGGACATCGTCGCGACGGTGGAGAGGATCCGCTCGCACGGCATTCATGTCGCGGCCAACTATATCTTTGGGTTACCCGACGACGACCTGGAGAGCATGCGTGCGACGCTGGACCTCGCCCTTGCCCTGAATACGGAATGGGCGAACTTCTACTGTGCGATGGCCTATCCCGGGTCACCCCTCTACGGCCTCGCAAAACAAAAACAATGGCCGTTGCCGGACGATGCGGGAGGGCCCGGTTGGATCGGTTATTCGCAGCACGCGTACGAGAGCTGTCCATTGCCCACCGACCGCCTCACGGGGACCTCCGTCCTGTCCTTCAGAGACCGGGCATTTGGAGAGTATTTCGGCCATCCGCGCTATTCGGACATGTTGAGACGGACCTTCGGCGAGCGCGTCGCCACCCATGTGGCGGACATGTGCCGCCACCAGGTACGTCGGCGTCATCACGATATGGCAGCCAGGCCGGCTGCCTAACAGCAGGGGAGAAAGGAGTTCTCCATGATCAAGGTCGCGGATTTCATCATCAACCACCTGGCGGAACAGGGCATCGACAAGATGTTCGTCGTCTACGGCGCCGCCAACGGTGATTTGATCGATGCGTTCACCCGCACGGGCGCCACCGAATATGTCGCAGTCATGCATGAGCAAGCCGGCGGCTTCGCGGCGGAAGCCTATGCCAAGGTGAAGGGGGTACCGGGCGTCGCCATCGCGACCAGCGGACCGGGCGGCATGAACCTCCTCACGGCGATGGGCAACTGCTTCTACGATTCCGTCCCCTGCGTCTTTCTGACCGGCCAGATCAATTCCCGTTTCCTACGGCCCGATCCCTCCATCCGGCAAATCGGATTCCAGGAGACCGACATTGTCGCCATGGCGGCCCCGGTCACCAAATACGCCAAAATGATTCTGAAGGCCGAAGATACCCGCTTCGAACTGGAGAAGGCGCTCTGGCTCTGCCGGCAGGGGCGACCAGGCCCGGTCTTACTGGACATCCCCCTCGACGTGCAGAAGACGATGGTCGACGCCAAACAACTCACCGGCTTTGCACCGCCGGCTGCAATGAATTTCGATCTGACCGTGGTCGACGAACAGATTGCCCGGTTGCTCAGCGAACTCCAACAGGCGGAACGGCCGGTCCTTCTCATCGGCGGGGGAGTGCGCCTGGCCGATGCGCAGGACGACGTACGGGAGTTGGGGCGGCGACTGAACGTGCCCTGCTTCCCGACCTGGAATGCGCTCGACGTCATCACCTCGGATTATGACAAGTACGGCGGCCGGGTCGGCACCTACGGAGGAGCCGGACGAAACTTCGGCATCCAGAACAGCGATCTGCTGTTGTCGATCGGGAGCCGTATTTCCGGCCGGATCACCGGCGGAAACGTCATGAGCTTCGCCCGGCAAGCCAAGAAGTATTTAGTCGAAATCGATCCGGCCATGGTGCAGCGGAAATTTCAGCAAGTGCCCTTCGACGTCAACATCCTCTGTGATGCCAAAGTCTTTACCCGCCGCCTCCTGGCCGCACTCGATCGACGGGGCAAGCCGCTGCCGGATTATTCGGCCTGGACGGCGCGGGTGATGGCGTGGAAACAGCAATATGATCCGGTGCGGCCGGAGTTTTTTGCGCAGACCGCACGTGTGCATCCCTATGCCTTTATGCGACGGTTATCGGAAAAAATGGGCGCCACGGACATTCTCGTGGGAGACTGCGGGGGCAACATCGTCGTCAGCAACCATGCCTTCGAAACCAAATATGGACAGCGCAACCTGACCAACAACGGTAATTCGCCGATGGGGTTCTCGTTCGCCGGAGCGATGGGCGCCTGGTTCGCCGATCCTGCGCGCCAGGTCGTCTGCACGATCGGTGACGGAGGATTCAACATGAATCCGCAGGAACTGCAGACCTTCGTCAACTATGGGGTCAAGGTCAAGACGTTCATCCTGAACAACCACATCTACGGCATCACCAAGGCCTACCAGGAAACCAACTTCCAGGGACGCGCCGAAGCTTGCGGGCCCAAAGGGTACCATCCGCCTGACTTTTTGAAGCTCGCGCAGGCCTACGGAATCAAGACCGTCGCCATCGGCAGCCACGCAAACATGGATGCCAAGATCGAGGAGGTGCTTCGTTTCGACGGGCCGGTGGTGTGCGACGTGGACATGCACGAATTCCATACCTACGAACCCAGGATCTTCGGGTGGAAAACCCCCATCGAGGATATGTACCCCTATCTGCCTCGTGAGGAATTCCGGGCCAACATGGTCATCGAACCGTCCGAGGGATGGATGAACCCCGAATATCCGGACGTCGTACGCCGGGATAATCAATCACAGCCCTGACCCGTTATCCCCGGCAATGCATCATCTGCCGGACCGTGGCCGAAGAATCGTTTTCCAAGCGAGGTGATACATGAAAATACTGTTGCTGTACCCCACCTGGACCGGAGCCTACGGGCTATTCGGTCATTTCGCGCGCAGGAACTCGACCTGGCCACCGTTGAATCTGGCGCTCCTGGCCGCCATCGCCGAGCGCCATGGTCATGAGGCCACCATCCTGGACGGGGAAGCCGAGCACATTTCTCTCGATGACATGGTTCGACAGGCGGTGGAACAAAAACCTGACCTGATCGGGTTCACCTGCACCAGTCCCTTCTTTCATCTCAGTAAAGCCGTGGCGGAAGGCATCAAACGGCTGGCGCCCCAGATTCCCATTGCGGTGGGAGGACCCCATATCACCATCATGAAGGAGCAGGCGCTGCTGGAGCCGTTTGATTATGCGTTCATTGGAGAGGCCGAGGAGTCCTGGCCTCAGTTCCTGAATGCCTACGAACAGGGCCAGGATATCTCCTGCGTGGCCGGCGTGATCTTTCGTCGTGATGGCGCCGTGGTCTCAACAGGCCAACCGGCCGATATCACGAACCTCGACGAGTTGCCGATCCCAGCCCGGCATCGCCTGCACATGCCCCACTATAAACTGGGCACCCTACGGGGACGCTTACCCTTCACGTCGATTCAAACCATGCGCGGTTGTCCCTGGAAATGTATTTTCTGCGCTTCGGAAGCCCTGAAGACGACGGAGATGCGGGTCCGTTCTCCCCGGTCGGTCGTGACTGAAATGAAACAGGTGGTCGAAACCTTCGGGACCCGGCATTTCTATATCGTCGACGATGTGATGACCCTCTGGAAGGACCATATCCTCGAGATCTGCGACTTGATCGATCAGGAGGGGCTGACCATTACCTTTGAAGGCAGCACGCGGGCGAATCTGGTGGAGGAGGAGGTCATCGCCCGTCTGGTCAAGAGCGGCCTGATCCGCCTCTCCTTCGGACTGGAAACCGTGGATCCTGAAATTCGCAAAACCATGAAGAAGCAGGTGCCCCTCGAACATTATGTGAAGGCCAACGGGATCTGCAACAAGTACGGCGTCGAGGCGTTGAACTCCGTGATGATCGGACTCCCCGGAGAAACACGGGACACGGTCCGTGCGACGTTAAAATTCCTGCGTCAGGCCAGGGAAGTCAAGCAGGCCAACTTTGCCATTGCGGTGCCCTATCCGGGCACAGAGTTTCATGATCTCGCGGTGAAGGGTGAAAAAGGCGTGCGCCTGATGACGGAAGACTTTTCTGAGTACAGGCGGTATGGATCGGCGGTGACAACCGTGGGCGATCTGACCCCCACCGACCTCATTGACCTGCAGAACGAAGGCTTTGTGAGCATCTATTCCGCTCCATGGCGATGGGTGCCCATGTTGCAGAAACACGGCGTCATCGGTGGAACACTGATGCTCGTGCGGGTCGCGCGACTGCTCGGCAAGAAATTCTATGGCGGATCCGGCGCATCGCGGCAGGATCAGCTCGTGAGTCTGGG
The DNA here is from genome assembly GCA_963846575.1 of uncultured Nitrospiraceae bacterium. Classification (GTDB taxonomy): domain Bacteria; phylum Nitrospirota; class Nitrospiria; order Nitrospirales; family Nitrospiraceae; genus Nitrospira_A. The sequence goes on from CAWJWJ010000002.1 coordinate 1,662,644, forward strand.
AGACGGCGGGTTCGGCCATATACAGGATCCGGCCATGGCGATGGCACCGGCGGCTGCGCCATCAGCGCATGCAGGAGAAGCGGAACCCTTGCTGCAAATTACTCCGTCGTCCCGAAAAGCGGCGGCGCCTGCCGGACATTTCGGCGATCCGCGGAATCCCAACGGATAACTCGACAGGAAGGGGCTTCAACACGATGCCGCACCGTCGCGCCAATGCACTGCTCATCCAACTGGAGTTTCCCACCTGGGTGGCCGCACGCCCCTGGACCTATACGGCGAATTTTGCGGTCCAGGAAGGCCTCACGGCAAACGGCGTGACCTGCCTGACCATTCCGGCCATTGCGGACACTCCTTGTTCCGGCCCCGACTCCTGGGTGTATCACGCCAGGAAAGCCCTCGCCGGTCAGCACTTTGACCAGGTCTGGATATGGCTGATTCATACGCCGCTCGACCAGGCCACCCTGGAATGGATGGCGGAGCTGGCCCCTGTGCGGGTCGGACTCCTCATGGAATCGCTCCGGTATGATGCCGAAGACTATACCTGGGCGCCGCAGTTGAAACTCCGGCAAACGCAACTTGAGGCGCAACTACCCTATCTGACCCACGTCCTGGCCCCCGATGAGCGAGACGCCGCCGACCTCAACACCCGCGGATTGGCCAATGCACTCTGGTGGCCTCCGATGGTGCCGGAACGGTTCATCGTCAACCCCGCGTCGCCCGCGCCCCGCGCACAGGCCGTCTTCCACGGCACGCCCTACGGACGACGGCGGCATTGGGTCGAGCATTCCTTGCTCACCCACCGCCTGCATTGTGCAAAATCCACAGCGCCGCACACGAGAAATCAGCAGTTGTTCGATCAACTGCAGGCGACGGCTGCGCAATACCTGCGCGAAGGCCATGCGGTGACTCAAGCCGCCATTCAGGAATACGTATCGGCGTTGCAACAGATCCGACTCGCGGAGTTCACGGAATGGATGGCTCAGCTTCCGCAGTGGCCCGCCATTGTGAACCTTCCGAGCCTGGCCAAGTTTTATGGGGGGCGTGTCATCGAGGCGATGGCGGCTGGACGACCAGTGATCAGTTGGAAGATTCCCGATCACCCCCACAACCTGGGCCTCTTCGAACCGGACAGCGACATTCTGTTATTCGAGCAGGACGACCCGGCGGCGCTCGCCCATCAGATCGACCGGGTACTTCATGATGATACCTTCGCCCGGGCCCTGGCAGAACGGGTGCAGGGGAAGGTCAAACGGTACCATACTGCCGAGCGCCGGCTTCAAGGCACGCTCGATTGGATTCAAACGGGGCAGTTGCCGGACTATGGGCTATCCTCGGGAGACGGGCATCGCGCAGCAATGCCTCGCGCTGCCGCAAGGCTGGACCCGCCAATGCCGCAGCCGGTCACTCAATCTACCGCAGGTACAGACCATTCATCTTCATCAGCAGGCGAGGGGAGCATGAATCAGGATGAGTTCTACGTGGACCTGTTCGTCAACAAACCGGCCTGGTCTACGGCGGAGCCGAACCCGGATGAATCCGCGCGCTGGTCGAAGATCGCGTCGTTCCTCGAATATGTCCTGAGGCAGACGCGACGTGAAGGCCCCGCCAGAACCTTACGGATTCTCGACGTCGGCTGCGGGCGGGGTTGGCTGACGAATCTGGCCACGGCCTACGGAACTTGTGAAGGGGTGGAACCGGTCGCGGGTGTCGTGGCGCATGCCCGACGCATGTTTCCCCGGATCCGCTTCGAAGCAGGAACTCCCGAGTCGGTGTGTGTAAGACCGGACTTCATGCCCTACGACGTCGTCTTGTGCTCGGAAGTCATCGAACATGTGCCACATCCGGAGAAGCCTGAATTCGTCACTCAACTGGGGAAACTCCTGAAGCCCGACGGCTACCTCATTCTGACGACGCCGAGAGGGGACGTCTGGGAGGAATGGAAGCGAATCGCGCCGCCGAATCAACCGGTGGAAGATTGGGTCACCGAGCAGCAACTCGGTCAGTTACTGCGCGAGGGAGGCTTTCACGCGTTGGGATTGGAACGAATCCCCATTGAGGTGCCTTCACTGCGCTACTTTCCAGCCGCTACACCTCACGATGTTCGCACCTTGAAGCTCATGCCGATCTATCAGGTCTGGGTCTGCCGGCGGGCGGTCACGGCCATCGCGCCATCGGTGACCTTCAGCAAACCTCCGATGGTCTCAGTCATTGTGCCGACCTACAACCGTCCCGACCGGTTGCGCACGGCGCTGGAGAGTCTGCACCGACAGGACTACCGGGATTTCGAGGTGATTGTCGTCAATGACGGAACCACGCCGGTCGACACCGTCGTCGCAGAGATGAACGGGGGAGAGCGCATCATCCTCGTGAACCATGACCGTAACCGGGGGCTGGCCGCGTCGCGCAATACCGGTCTTCGTCTCGCTAAAGGCACCTACGTTGCCTACCTCGATGACGATGACCGATTTCTGCCGGACCATCTGGCTACGCTCGTCAAGTTCCTTGAACGCGGCACCCATCAGGTGGTCTACAGCGATGCCTGGCGCGTGATGGAACAAGAGGTGGATGGGACAATCAGGGAAACCGGGCGCGACCGCCCCCATTCCGTCGACTTTGCCGCGGCTCGGCTCTTCGTCGAGAACTATATCCCCGTACTCTGCCTCATGCACCGGCGTTCCTGCCTGGAGGAGGTCGGACTGTTCGACGAAAGTCTGTTCGTGCATGAAGACTGGGACCTGTGGATCAGACTCGCCACCCATTTTGCGTTCGCGCATATCACCCGTACCACGGCGGAGTTTACCTGGCGAGGCGACGGCTCATCCATGACCAGCCGCGATCAGGATGTGTTCGTCCGCACCATGGACATCATTTATCGAAAATACTACCCGTTTGTCGCGGCACGTCCCGGCATACTGGCAGCCCAACGGGAACGGTTGAGAATGCTCAAGGCACGTCTCACCCCAACCTCCTACCAATGCTCCATCATCATTCCCGTGTGGAACAATGCCGCCCTCACCCAGCAATGTCTCACCGCCCTGGCGCAAGTCACGGAGGGAGTCACCTTTGAAGTGGTCGTCGTCGACAACGGATCGACGGACGGGGTAGAGGACTTCTTGCGCGCACTCGGCGGGGATGTGCAGGTCATCCGCAACCAGGAGAATCTGGGATTCGCCAAGGCCTGCAATCAGGGAGCGCAGGCGGCGAGAGGGGAACACCTGGTGTTTTTGAATAACGACACGATCCCCTTGAAGGGGTGGCTGTCGGCGCTGATCGAAGAAGTCCGAACACATGCCGACGTGGCCGTGGTCGGAAGTAAACTGCTCTACGAGGACGGCACGATTCAGCACGCCGGCGTCGCATTCTCCCGCGAATGGTTCATGCCGTATCACCTGTATCGTGGCGTCGAGGCCCACGCCCGGCAGGTCTCCAGGCGGCGAGAGCTGCAATGTGTGACCGCCGCCTGCATGCTGGTTCGACGGAACGTCTTCGAGCAGGTCGGTGGATTTGACGAGGGGTATCGAAACGGGTTTGAAGACGTGGACCTCTGCCTCAAGGTTCGCGAGCAGCAGTGGAAGATCGTCTACCAGCCGCAGAGCGTGCTCTACCATCTGGAGAGCCGGACACCAGGCCGCAAAACACATGACGGTGACAACAGCCGCCGTCTCCGTGAGCGCTGGGGGACCTCGTGGTGGCTCGCGGATGAAGACAGGCTTCACTTCGAGGACGGCTATGCCGTCCATACCTTTCTCACACAGGGAGTCCTCAGCTATCGCCTCAGCCTGATTGATGATGCCGCCACGAGAGCGGAACGAATGCTTCTGGCCGAGGTGCAAGCCGCCGCGGACAGAAGAGATCGGACGAAAGTGGCCGAGCTCTTAGCACGAGTACAGGAATGGCCAAACGATGTCTGGATCCTGCGCTGGGCAGCGCTGCTATGCCTCGGAGTCGTCGAACCTCACCTGGCCATTCCATTTTGGCGGCGTGTCCTGACCTTGGAGGACGATGATCAGGCGCATCTCGCTCTCGCCAGGCATGCGCTCGAGACAGGGGCGCTCCATGAAGCCGATCGCCATCTGGCCTCACTGCTGCAACGTCATCCCTCGCATGCCGAAGGTTGGCTGCTGCTCGGCATCGTCGCCATGCAACGAAACGACTATGTCGCGGCGGAAACGGCCTTCGAACGAGCCAAGCAGTCCGGCGCGCCGATGCGCAAAGCCAGCCTGGGACTCATCATGGCGGCGATGGGGGGCAGTCATTTCGAGAAGGCCTGGAACCTCTTGGAACTGCTGTGTGCGGATGAGCCGGACGATGAGGAGTGCATGCACTGGTTCCTGCGCTGCGGAACCGCACTCAATCGCTGGGACGACCTGGCCTCCCGTCTCACGGCCTTTCTCGCCCGCAATCCCGGCAATATGGCCCTGCGTTTTGCTCTTGCCGGAGTGTTGCTCCGGCTGGGCCGGCGAACGGATGCGCAACGCGAATACGAGCGACTCCGCACCCTCGATCCTGCGTTTGATGGGTTGGACGATCTGGCCGGCAGACTCGGCACTCCGGATGCTCATCTGGTTCCCGACCATGCTGCCTGAATCGACGTCGCACAACCGCTCACTGGTGATCCAACTGGCGAGGTTGGGAGACCTCGTGCAATCCCTTCCCGCCATCGAGGCGCTACGGGAACAATACCCTGAGCGGCCCTTGGACCTCATTTGTTCGGCCCCCTTGGCGCCCGTCCTGTCCCGGTCCCGCGCCATCGACCGGCTCATACCCTGGGATGGTGCCAAGTGGCGAACCTGGGCCAGGCAGTGGGGGGAGAATCCACAGACAACCCTGCGCGAGGTCCAGGCCTACCTGGATGCACTCGGAGAATCCCCATACGGCAGGATCTACAACCTCAATCAACATGCACGGGGCATCTTAATGACATCTCTGTTCTCACAGTCCTCTCGAACCGGCGCCGAAGAGGGGCCGGCTGACCAGATGGTCCGTACCTGGGCGCAATATCTTCGACGGGTGGCCGGGGAGCGTGGAGACAACCGTGTTCATCTGGCTGATGCCTGGTGCGGCATGTGCGGACTGAAACCGCGCGGGCTGGCTCCCGTCTTGAAGCAACAGGACGTCGGACTTCCGGAAGATCTGCGCGCCATCGGGGAACGCACGGGCATCTGGGTCGGCTTGGTGACCGGGGCAGGGGATCAGGCACGGTGCGTTCCCCCCGCCATCTGGGCGGAATGGATCAATAGATTTCTAGCGCAAGCGCCGGATGCTCAGGTGATGCTGATCGGGAGCGGCCAGGAGCGCGAGGTAGGCCAGGCGATTCTGGAGGCGACGCCGCCCCTGTTGCAGGGACGCGTGTGGGATACGACCGGCCGTACGACGTTGGATCAACTCATGACCCTGCTCGGCAGATGCCGGTGGGTGATCGGAGCCGACACCGGCCCCCTGCATTTGGCCACCGCAGTGGGCAGCCGTGCAGTGGGATTCTATTTTGCTCAGGCGAGGGTCCATGAAACCGGCCCCTATGGGGATGGGCACTGGGCCTATCAATATGCCGCGCAGACGCAGCCGGACCATTGGCCGATCGAGGAAAGTATTGAATTGATCTGCACCGGTCGGAGACGAGCAGCTTCCGGGTGGGCGATTTGGAAGAGTCACCTGGACCACTGGGGCGTCTACTTCGACGAGGGATCCGTCCACACGACAGGGGAGTCCCGGCGAGCCACAGTCTGGCAAACACTATCGCCCACCATTTATGAGTCGGTGGCCGCATGAGCCACTTCACAGAGAACGTCGCCCAGCTGGCTGCACGGTATCCGCATCTCGCGGCCTCGCTGAAAGCCGCGCACGGCAATACGCTCACCATCGAGCCGGCACGCAGCGGGGCTCCATCGGCACGGAGGTCCGGTCGATGGATCCATAGCGCGTATGATCCGATTCGTGAAGCTGACACGTGGGCCGAGAGCCATGCGCGGTCCTGCCAAGCCGGCGAGACGGTCATCGTCGCCGGGGTCGGCCTGCTCTACCATGTCGCCGCGCTCCGCACCAGGCTCTCGCCGGACATCACCGTCGCGGTACTCATTCCCGATATCGACGAATTCCATGACGCCCTTTCGGCCCGGCCTCTCGGACCGTTGAGCGGGGAGATTATCTGGTTGTTCGGAATGCCTCAGGAGATTGCGCAGGCAGTGGCCGCAACGGGGCAGCCCCTCCGATGCCTCACCTATCTCCCGGCCTCTCAAGCGGATTCCGATTTCCATAGTGCCTTTGAACAGGCGCTGCGGCGTCACATCGCACGACAGGCCGGGGGGCAATTGACCATCGCGCTGGTGGGTCCGATTTATGGCGGATCATTGCCGATCGCCGGATATGTCAAACGCGCGCTGGAGACGCTGGGGCACAAGGTGCAGTGGATCGACCACAGTCTGCACGCCCCTAGTTACGAAGTCATGGGAGCGTTGAAAGACGCGCGCAACCGCCAATTGATGCAAAGCCGCATGGCCGAAGTCTTGAGCCAATGGACCCTGGCCACCCTGGCGGAATCGCCTCCCGACCTGGTGTTGTCGCTCGCCCAGGCCCCGTTAACCCTGCCCGTGCTGGAGCATCTGCGCAAAAAGAAGTTTCTCACTGCCATGTGGTTCGTCGAAAACTATCGTCATCTCACCTACTGGCAGCAAATGGCCCCGGGATACGAATTCTGGTTCGTATTTCAACGCGGGCGATGTCTGGAGGCCTTCAAGCAGGCGGGCGCGCGGAACGTGAGCTATTTACCGATGGCCGCCGACCCGGACATGCATGGCCCTGTGGACTTGTCCGAGGAAGACCGGCGAGCGTACGGAGCAGACGTCTCCTTCGTCGGCGCGGGCTATGCCAACCGCCGACGCCTCTTCCCCGCACTGCTTCGCCAACCCTGGTCGTTCAAACTCTGGGGGAATGAATGGGACGGCGCCGACGACCTCCGTTCCGTCTTGCAGTTGGACGGCGCACGAATCGATACCGCCACGTGCATGAAGGTCTTCAATGCCACGACCATTAACCTGAATCTGCATTCGGCCACAGGATCCGGATTGGATCCGGAAGCGGATTTCGTCAATCCTCGCACGTTCGAACTCGCGGCCTGCGGAGCCTTTCAGTTGGTCGACCACCGGTCGTTGCTGCCGGATCTCTTTCACCCTCAGGAGATGGTCTCCTTCCGGTCCTTCGATGAAGTCCCCGGACTGGTGCAGCGCTGGCTGGGGGACTCCGCCGCCCGGCAGGCGATGGCGACGGCTGCACGGACGCATGTCCTTGAGGCTCACACCTATGTGCATCGAATGAAGGATCTCTTGGGACAGATCGGACTGGCTCAACCGGATCGCATAGGCGCGGTGCTGAGAGGCGATCGGCAACGGGAGGCGTTACTCTCGCGGTGCGTCGATGGTGTGCCTCTGCACACGCTGCTCACGGGATGTCCCCCGGGCCAGCGAGTCGAGTTGAAAGATCTCGCTGCAACCATTCGTGCGAAAGGGGCGACGGCAACACTTCAGCGGGAAGAATTGATGGTGCTGATGCTGGATGAATACCGGAGCGAGACTCGCGATTTGATATGACGCGACAAATCCTTCTCATCAACATCACGCGGATGGGCGACCTGGTGCAGATGGGGACCCTGCTTCAGCGTCTGCAACATGAATGGCCAGGGGCGGCGGTTGATCTCGTCGTCGACCAGCGCTTTGCGTCCGTCGCAAGCCTGTTACCGCATCTGCGGCATGTCGTGGCCTATGACTTCCACCGGCTGGTCGATGAAAGCCGCGCGCAGACGAGGGATGTCGTGGCCCTTTTCAAGGATATGACCCAGTGGGCCTCACCGCTCGTTGAGGCGCGATACGACCGTGCCATCAACCTCACGTTCAATCGACGGAGCGGGCTTTTGACCTCCTATGTCGGCGCGAGAGACGTGCGCGGGATCTCTGCCCCGAAGGGCGGCGACGTGGTCATTCACAACCCCTGGATGGCCTATTTGACCGACGTCCACAATCAACGTGCATTCAATCACTTCAATCTCGTCGACATTTACGCCTTAGGCGGGAGCGGCCCAGGCCCCTTTGCACCCTTGTCGATCTCAACGCCGCCCTTGGCGGAACGTTGGGCGCAGGAATTTTTCTCGTCCCACGGGGGAGAGCAGGTGACATGGGTAGCCGTGCAGGTTGGAGCCAGCGATCCGATAAAGGCCTGGCGGCCGGAGTTGTTCGGTCAAACGCTGGCCAGTCTCGCCCGGCATCCCAAGATCGGTTTTGTGTTTATCGGCACCGAGGAAGAACGGAAGGCGAGTCTGCTTGCCCAGCGTACGTATCGACAAGCGGGCGGGCTCGGCCCGCTCTGTGAGGCCATCGGGAAGACGACGCTGCCACAGCTCGCCGCGCTCCTGAAACAATGCCGCCTCCTGCTGACGAACGACACCGGACCGATGCACCTTGCCGTGGGGGTCGGAACTCCCGTCGTGGATCTCTCAGTAGGACACGTGGATTTTCGAGAGACCGGCCCATACGGTCCAGGGCACTGGATCGTGCAACCGGAGATGGCTTGCGCCCCCTGCGGATTCGACCAGATCTGTTTTCACCATGCCTGCAACGACCGGATTTCACCGGAACAGGTGGCTTCGCTCTGTGCGCATGTGCTCACCGGAGCCACGTTTCCCGGCACCGTAACCGGCGCCAGAATCTATCAAGCCCGCGTTGACGAGGATGGATTGGGGAGCGCCCGGCTTCATGCCGGTCGGGAAGATCCGCTCGTCGGCTGGTACGGTGGCTTTTGGCGAAGGTTCTGGTTCGAGCAATTTACCGGACGGTCCAGTCGGGTGCCGAACAATGAGGAACTGCCTCCCGACTGGAATGAGGCATCGGTCCTCCTCGACCGCCTCGCTCCTCTCGCCGCCATGCTCCTGTCTAAGGCTCGGGAAATGGTCCGTTTAAGCAAGCAGGCTCCTTTGCCTGTCAGCGCCCTGCAGCACCTGCAGCAGCGCGACAGCGCGGAGCGCCGCCAGATAGTGGCGCTCAGCATGCAGAGTCCGGCTACGGCATCCCTTGCGGTAGCCCTGTTGCGGGATATCCATAACGATGATGGGACTGAACTTACGTCCATGGCACTCTCCCGTCTCGCGACCTATCAACGCTGGCAATCCAGGCTCAACCTGGTCAGCAGGTATTTCACTTCCCTTCGAAGCGCCCACGACCGCGTCCGAGTCCTTCCCATGGCACGGTCCGCGTAGGCCGCCTTACGCGGTCAGTGTTGACATCTTTTAGTAGGAGTGTCCCCATGCACATTACCCTCGATGAAGCCCAATGGCAGTTGCCCGATGAGACGTCGCTCATGGAGATCCTGGCTGCGATCAGTGATAGGGCGCAGGCGGAGCGGCGTATCGTGGTCTCATTGACCATCGGCGGCAAGGTAATCAGTGACCGGGATCTGACTCCCGGTTTCCTGAACCAGTCGGGAAAGGATCTCGGACCGATCCAGGCCGTTTCCAAATCGCTGCACGGCATCATTACGGAGGCCAAACATGCCATCGATCGTTTCGCCCTTCAACTGCGAAACGACGGGCAGGTCCTGCTCACCCCCTTACGGTCAGGAACCGGCCAGGTCGGATCGATCGACGCGTGGTTGGGACGTCTGGCGGACTATACCGAAATGCTGGAGACAGGTCACAAGCAAGGGGTGTCGGGCCTATCTGCCGGCAGCCTGCTCCCGTGGATCCAGGAATTGCTGGATGCGCGTTCTACTGCAGACCCCGTTCGTGTCGCCGATCTGCTGGAATATGAATTATTGCCACGCCTGACGGAACCCACCTTAACCTCTTGATAGTCATTATAGTTCGATACTGCACAGAAACCTGTGATGGCCCTCGTTACACATATTTCTATGCTTCCTGAACCACTTAAGTCTTAGTCGGGGGGTGCCGATAAGGGGCACAGCAATACGGTAACAGGAGGAGCGAGGATGTGCGCACATCTTCATCAAGCCGGGTTACCAGCTCGTCGGCACGGACGCTGGCGAATCTTCGAGAGTAGTGGAGAGACTTCAGGAGGAAGTACGTCATGGCATTAGTAGTCAATACCAACATTTCGTCACTGGCCGCGCAGCGCAACCTTTCAGTCAATCAATCTGCATTGGCGAAATCGGTTGAGCACTTGTCTTCAGGTTTGCGCATTACCCGCGCATCCGACGACGCGGCCGGCTTGGGCGTGTCCGAGACCTTGCGGGCACAGATCCGCAGCATCAATCAAGCCACCAGGAACGCGGGTGACGGTATCAGTCTGACACAGACGGCCGATGGCGCCGCGGCGTCGATCGGCAGCCTGTTGGGCCGTATGCGTGAGTTGGCCACCCAAGCGGCCAGCGGAACGGTCGGCACGACGGAACGGTCGTACCTGGATCAGGAGTTTGTGGCGTTGCGTTCGGAAATCGATCGTATTTCGACGACGACGGAATTCAACGGACAAGCGCTGTTGAGCGGAAGCAGCAACACCTTCTCGGTGTTCGTCGGGTTCAAGAGCGGATCGGGCAACTCCCTGTCCGTTGCGCTGGACGATCTCGACGTCGCATCGGTCGGATTGACCGGAGCGAGTGTGTCAACTGCGGCAGCCGCACAGGCGGTCCTCGCCAACATTGACGGGGCGATCAGCTCCGTGGCAACCGCCCGAGCGAATTACGGATCGATCCAAAGCCGGTTCGATGCCGCCATTCAGAACCTCACCGTGACGGCGGAGAACTTCACGGCAGCAGATTCGCGGATTCGCGATGCTGACATTGCCCAAGAGACCTCCCTGTTCACGAGGAACCAGATCCTCACACAGTCGGGCATTGCCATCTTGGCGCAGGCCAACGCATTGCCACAGCAAGCGTTAGCGCTGCTGAGAGGATAACGCATCATCCGTCGGAGAACCCTCTCCTCGGAGAGGGTTCTCCGCGGACTGGTTCTAGGAGGCTACCATGGTCCAAGACGTACCCAACAATACGGACCACCTCGCAGCCGCCACCCATGCGAGTCCGATTGCTCCGCAACCTTCGACTGTGCGGAGCCAAGAGGCACGGGTCGAGGAACCCAAATCCTCTGTAGGAGAGGTCAATAAGAAGGATCTTGAACAGGCGGTCGCACGAGTGCGTCAGGTGTTTCAGAACGCCGATTCTCGCGTAGAATTTTCCATCGATCCGGACCTCGGCCGGGTCATCGTCAAGATTATGGACGGTGACACCGGCACGGTGATTCGGCAAATTCCTCAGCAGGAAGTGCTTGAGCTGGCGAAGAGCTTAGAAGCGCCAACCGGCCTGTTGCTACACCACAAGGCGTAGCTGTCATCAGGACGTGAAAGGGATGTCATGGCGATTAGCTTCGGGGGATTAGGCAATGGCGTGGACTTTGGCCAGGTCGTCAAAGAGTTGGTCAAGGTCCAGCGTCAGCCGATCGATAAGCTCACGGCAGCCAAACTAGATCTGCAAAAAAAACTCACGGATTACGGCACGCTGGGGACAAAACTTCTCGCACTCCAGAGCGCGGCGAGCCAACTACGCCTCAACAGCAGCTTCGATCAATCCACCGCCAGCGTCAGCGATACCACCGTCCTGGATGCCCAATCCTCGGCTGGAGCCAGTGCCGGAAGCTACACAGTTCAGGTGACGCAGCTTGCGAAGGCCAACCAAATCACGAACAAAGCCATCAAGGCGGTTGCCAGCACCACGACCGCCGTCGTCTCGGGCGGTGCCGGAACCTTTACCTTCAGAGTCGGATCAGGCTCGAATCAGTCCATCGCGCTCAATGATGGTGCCACGCTCGATGATCTTCGCTCCGCCATCAACGATCTGGGAGCCGGAGTCACCGCCTCAGTGATCAATACCGGCACGGACTCAAGCCCGGCCTACCGACTCACCCTCACGGCGACCAGTTCAGGCGAGGCTAATGCGATAACGGTCGTGACCGATACCACAACGCTCGATTTCTTGAACGCCAGCGGGACGGGTGGCTCCGACACCTTACAGGCCGGGCAGAATGCCATCATCGTCATCGGGGATCCGGATCAGACGCCCATCACCATCCAGAGAACAAGCAATGTCATCACCGATGCCATCCCGGATGTCACCCTGACATTGAAAGCCAAAACCACCGGCGATCCAGTGACGGTCAACATCAACTCCGACCCTGAGACCGTCAAGACCAATATTAAGAACCTGGCGACGGCGTACAATGACATCGTCAAATTCATCAACGAACGCACGGCCTACGATACGACGACCAAGACAGGGGGAGATTTCTTCAATGAAGGGACCGCCAAGGGCGTGCTCACCCGGTTGCGCAGCGCCCTCACGGGCACGGTGAGCGGCGCTACGACGTACCAGACAGTGGGGCAGATCGGCTTTAAGACAGAGCGCGATGGCACCCTCACGGTCGATGACGCCAAACTGAGTTCGGCGCTCACGAGCAACTATTCCGCGACGAAAGCCTTGTTCGTAACCCAGCCCACGTCGACCGGCATCGCCCAGCAAATCACCCAAGCGGTTGATTTCCTGGATAGCGTGGACACAGGGGCCTTCGCCCTTCGCAAAAATGCCATTACCGACCAGATCACGAGGATGTCCGCCGAGATCACTCGTAAGGAAGGGGTTTCCAGCCGGTACGAAGAACGCCTTCGACTTCAATACGCCGCTCTCGATGGTCTCCTCCAGCAAATGCAACGACAAACCAGCGCGCTTCAAGCGTTGAGATAACCGATAAGGGCTACCATGATTGCCAATGTCGCCAGTGCCTACCAGCAGACCCAAGTGATGACCGCGAACCGGGTGCAATTGATTGTGTTGCTGTATGACTCTGCCATTCAGTCACTCGAGTTGGCACGCGAGGCGATACTCACCAACAACTATAAAGACAAAGCCCGCTTCCTCGACCGCGCGATCGCCATCGCGGGAGAATTATCCAGCGTGCTGGATTTCGAACGGGGCGGGGAGATCGCCGTCTCGTTGCACCGGCTCTACGACTACATGGTTCAACAATGCATCCAAGCCAATCTCCGGCACAATGGTAAACACCTCGACGGCCCGATCCGTTGCCTGAGCACGTTACGCGAGGGTTGGCAAGCCGTCGCCCGGCAGGAAGCTGTGGCCCATGCCGGGAGCTAGTGTGCCATTCCCCCAGCCCCTTGACGAGCCGCTCACCATAGAACTCCTCACACAGCAGGCCCTGGAGGCATCGCGAGCAGGTGATTGGGACCGTGTCATGGCCTGTTATGCCAACCGGCAGGTCCTCTTGCAAGGGGGCCGGCTCGACCGAATCCCGGTGCAACTCATACTGGACATGGACGAACAGGTACGCGCGGCAGCGCTGGTTGCACAAGCCGCGATCTCCAGTCTGATTGCCGATAACACGCACATTCAGGTGCAACTCCGGCGCCTGCGAGAAAGTGCCGGACATCAGCCTGCGATACAGGGATCGATTCATCGTGAGGCATGATCCTACCCGGGGCCTACGGTCTCGTTCCCTCCGCTGCGCACTATTCATAGAAGAGGCATGGTATGGCTTCTCCCAAAAACCTCTCGGGCATGACTCCCCACGCTGACGTCAAAAGTGAAGAGCGGCGCGAATGGTTGCGCATCGATGACCGCCTGTTGCTCGAATATCGGCTATCTGACGAACCTGCCGAGGCCATGCATCGCTACCTTCCCCCGGTAACCGAGGACACGATCGCGACAGCCGTCTCAAAACCCACCCTGGACTTGTTGGCTCGTGCAGCAGAGACCTTCGCAGGTTCTCCATTGGTACCATGGGTATCGAAGATCGACTGGATGCTGGAAACGATCCTTAAATCGTTGGCAAAAAGCCAGCCCGGAAGTGTGCAGATTGCCCGGCTGACCGAAGTGGACATCAGCGCCGGCGGGGTGGGATTCATCACTCCGCGTCAATTCCGACCGGATGATGTCCTGGCTCTCAAAGTGATCCTGCCTCCGTTCAGCATGATTGAGACGACCGCGCGGATCATACGGGTCACCGCAGCAGGGAAGGGCGCGACGGGATATTGTGTGGCGACGCAGTTTATAGACCTGGCGGGCGACGACCAGGAACTGATTATCCGCCACATACTTCAGGTTCAGGCAGAACGCTTGCGAGCCAGGAAAGCGGCGCACTGAGCAGGTCCGCTAGGCGACCTGTTCAGGTGGAAGCGGCGTCTCGGAGAGCACAGGGGCCGGGCAGGCGATGATGCGAAGGAGCATCTGAGCCGCTTTCTCGAGGGCCAGGGACGCCGGCGCAGTCGGTTCGCACTCCACGACGGGAAGATAACTCCGGACGGCCCGGGTCATCGCCGGATCGTCAGGAATCTCCCCAAGCATCGTCAGGTCCCCACCCACATATTCTTGCAACAGTTTCTTCAACTGCAACACGTTGACTCGTGACTTGCCCGAGACTCGATTCACAATGAGATGGGGTTGAAATCTCAAGAGTGTCCCTTTCGCCGTTTCCCTGGCGTTGGGATCCGTCTCGACGACAGTCTGAATGACCTCTTCGATGCTACTAAAGTCACGATCGGAAAGCGTCTCACTCACGGCATCCCTTGAGAGGAAAGCCGAAAGAACCCGTCGAATGGCGGCCAGTTTGATAAAGCGGTACAGGTCGAGGACAGAGGTCGGATCCGGAGTCGCCACGGTCAGGTAATGGTCGGCCATCAGAAAAAAATCAAGCGCGTGGTAGCTGGTGCCTGCCCCGATATCGACGATAATGACATCTGCTGCTAGTTGACGAAAGTGACGGATGAGCCTTTTTTTCTTGGCATAAGGCAGATTGGCCGTCGCCAGTGTGTCGCCCGTGCCGGGGATCAGGTGGAGAAACGGATGAGCCGATACCGGCTGAAGAACTTCATCAAGACGCTCCACTCGGCGTTCAACGAAATCAGTCAGGGTGAGGGGAGGATTCAGCATCCCGAAGAGGATATGGGCGTCGGCACCTCCCACGTCCAGATCGGCCAATACGACGCGCTTGCCACTTTTCGCCAACAACATCGATAAGTTAGCGGCAATGACACTTTTGCCGACTCCACCCTTTCCGGACCCTACGGAAACGATCGTCGCCATACGCAGAGATCTCTCGTTATTGTGTGAATCTGCCATGCATGCTGTCGGTCACCTCAGGTCTAAACATGAACGGGCAGAGTGCAGTCCACTCGCTTAGTCCCCGATAGCCCTTGCCGCACCATCCGGTCCTATTTCACCTCATTGTCCAGGAACTGGCAACTAAAGTTTGAGACGGCGCCCACCGATACCTTATCCGTCATGAACGATGCCATCGCAACAACGACAGTCAATGTCGACAGTGCACTGCCCTCGGAAAGCGAGATTTTAACCGTGATGGAGGTCGCGCGATTTCTGCGTGTTCCAAAGTCCACGGTCTACAAGCTCGCTCGCCTGGGCCAGCTCCCGGCTTCAAAAATCGGGAAGCACTGGCGCTTTCTCCGGCGCGACATTCACGACTGGATGCACAACAGGACCCAGCAGAACTGATCTCTCCTGCAGAAGGGGAGATGGGCGAGCTGGAAGAGCGTCACGGCGCAGAGCCTGACGGTTCGATGATGTGCTCGAACACCTCAACGCATTTCAAGAGGCATTTTGATGGCCGACACGACCGCGGTGAGAAAAGTAGACGCGCCCGGACCGAAGCTGACTCCAGAGACGTTCAAGCACCTGCGCGACTTGATCTATGAAATGACGGGCATCCATTTTCAAGACAACAAGACCTATCTCCTGGAAAGCCGGCTGCTGCCCCGCATGAAGGCCTGCCGCTGCCCGACCTTCGAAAGTTACCTCAATTATCTGCGCTTCGACGCCTATCGCGACCGCGAAGTCACCGAACTCTACACCGTCATTACGACCAATGAGACGTATTTTTTCCGGGATGAAGCCCAACTTGAGACCTTCATGAAGGTCATGATTCCCGAAGTCATGAAAACCAATGCGGACTCGAAGCAACTCCGGATCTGGAGCGCGGCCTGCTCGACCGGCGATGAGCCATATACTCTGGCTCTGCTCCTGCGCGACTATCCTCCGCTCGCCAATTGGTCGATTGATATCCTCGCCACGGATATCAGCGAGAATGTGCTGACCGTCGCCCGAGCGGGCACCTACAGCTCCCATTCACTTCGCAAAGTACCGGCCGCCCTGCGCACCAAATATTTCACGGGATCGGCGGAGCATCAGACGCTCGTACCCCTGGTCAAAAATATGGTGCGCTTCATGAGCGTCAACCTTTACGACCGCCCCAGGCTCAAGCTCGTACGGGGAATGGATATCGTTTTCTGCCGCAATTGCCTCATCTATTTCGATGACAAAGCCAAGGCGCAGATCGTCTCGGACCTGCGTGATGCCTTACGCCCGAAAGGGTATTTGATGATCGGGTTCTCCGAGACGTTGCACGACACCACTGGACAATTTCGAGCCATTCATGCCGGTCGTTCCGTCATTCATGAGAAACAGTAAGGAGGATAACTCATGCCAGCCGATCCGAATATGAAAATTCTCGTCGTCGATGACATGTCTACCATGCGGCGGATCGTCAAGAACATCCTCAAACAATTGGGCTTCAACAACCTGGAAGAAGCCGAAAACGGTCAGGAAGCCTTGACGAAACTGCAGGCCGACAACTACGGCTTCGTCGTGTCCGACTGGAATATGCCCGTCATGATGGGCATCGACATGTTGCGTGCCATCCGGGCCGACGAGAAGCTGAAAGCCATCCCCGTGTTGATGGTGACGGCCGAGGCGCAGAAAGAGAATCTGATGGAAGCCGTCAAGGCCGGCGTGAGCAATTACGTGGTCAAACCCTTCACCGCCGAGACGATGCAGGAAAAGATCAACAAAATTTTTAAGTAAATCGACTCCTAACCGGTGAGGGACATGATGGCACAAGTACGTGCGGCAGCGCAGTCGCGGGATGAAATGAGCGAACCTGACCAGGACGGAAAAGGGCCCGACACCAAGCTGTACGAGGAACTCGGAGAGTTGGCGCGCTTCATCGATACCACCATGAAGACCCTGTCCGAATTCAGTGCACCCGTGAGCAGTTCAACAGAACAACTGCCTCAAGCGCTCAGTCATCTCGCTAACCTCAAGACCTTGACTGAAAAAGGCACGCATGAAGTCATGCTTCAGGTAGAAGCCATGCAGGACAGCCACACCCGGCTGAACACGATGCTCAAAACGCTGACGCAGGCCCTCCAGCAGGCTCAGGTTTCCCCGGCGATCCAGGCCCAGGTGCAACACGTCAGCAAGCAGCTGGGCGAGGACGATAAACGGCTACTCGACATCATGACGGCGCTCTCGTTTCAAGACCTGGTCGCACAGAGCGTCAACAAACTGGTAACGATTCTCGACGAGGTCGAGCACAAACTTCTTCAACTGGTGGTGGTCTTCGGTCCCTACCAGAAGCAGGCGGCGAAGCAGGACCATGACAAAGCCAGTGAAATGTTGAAGCAGTTGGAAGCGACGAAGAATACCTCGATGGACCAGGATCTGGCCGACGAGATCCTGAAGCAATTCGGTTTTAACTGAGGTGGGTTATGAGCGATGAAATGCAGGAAATACTCAACGACTTTCTGACCGAGTCGCACGAGATGCTGGAGGTGCTGGATCAGCGGTTCGTGACGTTGGAGGCCGACCCCGGCAACACGGCCCTGCTCAACGAGATCTTCCGGGCCATGCATAGCATGAAGGGCTCGGCCGGTTTTCTCGGGTTTACCCATCTGGTGGACGTCGCCCATCGGGGCGAGAACATTCTGAACAAACTGCGGCAGGGCGACATGGCCGTGAGCCCCCGCATCATCAGCGTCATTCTCGAGACCGTCGATGTCATCAAGGCCCTCATGGCCGACATCCGGGAGTCCGGCACCGACACCCATGTCGCGACCGCGGCCATCGCCGCCACGTTGGACGAGATTCTGGCGGGGAAGTCCGGCGCAGCGGCGCCCGCCACGCCGCCGCCCGCGGCCGCCCCGGCGGCCGGCCCCCCCGTCGCCCCGCCCGAGCCGGCCCCCACGCTCGGCGAGATTCTGGTGACCGAGGGCCTGGCCTCCAAGGATCAGGTGCTCGATGCCCTCAATGCGCAACAACATCAGCCGGACCCCAAGACCCCCCTGGGCGAGATTCTCCTCCAGGCCAAGGCCATTACCGAGCGTGCGCTGGATCAGGCCCTCCACAAACAGGAAAAACAGCCCAAACCGGCCGAAGAAGACGCCACCATCCGCGTGGAAACCAAGCGCCTCGACAGCGTCATGAACCTCGTCGGCGAGTTGGTCCTCGGCCGCAACCGCCTGATCAAGATCGGCACGCAGCTCGAGCAGAACCATGAGTCGGATCCGCAGGTCCGCGTCCTGAGCGAAACCCTGGCCCAACTCAACCTGGTGACGACCGATCTGCAACTGGCCGTCATGAAGACGCGCATGCTCCCGATCAAAAAAGTCTTTGCGAAGCTCCCGCGCATGGTCCGGGACCTCTCCCAGAAATTGAACAAGCAGGTGCGGCTGGAGATGCGCGGCGAGGAGACCGAACTCGATAAGTCGGTGGCCGACGAAATCGGCGACCCGCTCGTCCACCTGGTCCGCAACGCCATCGACCACGGCATCGAAACCCCGGCGGAACGCCAGGCCAAGGGCAAACCCGGCGAGGGGCAGTTGACCATTGCCGCCAGCCAGGAGGGCAACAGCATCGTCATCCGGATCAACGACGACGGGCGCGGCATTCCGGTGGACAAGATCAAGGCCAAGGCGCTGGCCAAGGGCCTCATCAGCGAGGCCGAGCTCGCGACCATGGAGCATCGCGAAGTCCTGAACCTCATCTTCCTGCCGGGCTTCAGCACGGCCGAGCAGGTCACCGACGTGTCCGGCCGCGGCGTCGGCATGGATGTCGTCCGCACCAACATCCGGAAGATCAACGGCAGCGTCGACCTCGAATCCGAGGCGGGCAAGGGCAGCCAGATCATCATCAAGCTGCCCCTGACCATCGCGATCATCCAGGCCCTGATGGTGGAGGTGGAACAGTCGATTTTCGCCATCCCCCTCAGTACCGTCATCGAGGCGGTCCGCATTTCCCGGAGCGACATCAAGACCATCAACGGGCGGGAGGTGCTGCACCTGCGCGATCGGGTGTTGCCGCTGATCCGCCTGGCGCAGGAGTTCGACATTCCCACCGATGCCGACCGCGAGCGGTTCTATGTCGTGGTGGCCGCCCTGGGCGATCGCCGGGTCGGCGTGGTCGTCGACGAGCTGCGCTCCCAGGAGGAGGTCGTCATCAAGTCCATCTGGGATTATCTCGAAACCGTCAAGGGCGTCTCGGGCGCCACGATCACCGGCGAGGGCAAGGTGGTCCTCATCCTCGACACCTCCGAACTGGTCCAGAACGCCCGCGCCTGGCACAACAACGGAGTACCGGTCTAAGTAGCAAGCGATGGAACGAACCCTGACGGTCATGCAACGGATTCAAGTAAGCCTCATGTCAATCGGCGTGTCACAACAGACGAACAGCGAAGCGCGAGATCGGAGGACGTATGTCGACTCTCATCAACGAGATTGATGCTCGGACCAGGCTGGCCGGCGCGAATCAAATGGAACTCCTGCTGTTCAAACTGGGCACCAACGAAATCTTCGGCATCAACGTGTTCAAGGTCCGGGAAGTCATGAAACTTCCCGCGCTCACACAGATACCGGAAGCTGACAGCCGCATCGTAGGCATGGCCAATATCCGGGGAATCATGGTTCCTGTGGTCGGCTTGAAACGTAGTTTGGGTCTCAGCGGGGAAATCCAGGAGGACACTGAGGGTGCAATAAACTCACATCCTTACCTGATCGTGTCCGAATACAACGGAAGCCTGCAAGGATTCCTCGTGGCCGGCGTCGATCGTATCATTCGCTTCTCCTGGTCGGCCATCAAAACGCCGCCCGCGATAGTCAGGGAGAACAACAAAGGCGCGGTCACGGCCGTGACCATGCTCGATGATGGCCGCATGGTCCTCATTCTCGACGTGGAAAAAGTGCTGAACGATATCTGTCCGCGTTCGGATGATGAAGTCTTTGCTGGCGTGGTCCCCACACCGGCGTTGAGATCCAAGTGCATGCTGTTCGCCGACGATTCATCGGTGGCACGAACGCAGATCCGAAAAGCGCTCGACCGCCTTGAGATGTCTTACATCATGGCTACGACTGGAGGGGAAGCCTGGAGCAAACTCCAAGCCCTAGCGGAGCAGGCCACTGCCGAGGGCAAAGAGCGCGTGGATCAGATCCAGTGCATTCTGAGTGACATTGAAATGCCCGAAATGGACGGCTTCACCCTGACGAAGCACATTCGCGCGGACCCGCGGCTGGCGCACCTGCCGGTGATGCTGCATTCCTCGCTCACCGGGGCCTGCAACATGGAGAAGGGTAAAGCAGTCGGGGCGACGGACTACATCACGAAATTCGACGCCAAGATGTTGGGCGCAAAACTATCCTTCTATCTGAGCGAGGAGAGACAGCAGGCAAGCAAGGCTGCCTAGTGTAGTCGGGCCATACTCAGTGATTCAGTGGTCAACCGCTCAAGCTTTCGAGGCGGATGGCCGATGTTAAGACAGGACTCTATGGCGCTTCCACTATCACAACCCAGCACCGGAATAGCCCCGGTTCGAGTATTAGTCGTGGACGACTCCGCTTTCATGCGGAAGAGCCTGACGAACATGCTCGAAGAAAGCAAGCAGATCCAGGTGATCGGCGTCGCCCGAAACGGGGAGGAAGCGGTCCAGCAGGTGCAGCAGCTGAAGCCCGATGTCGTCACGATGGATGTGGAAATGCCCGGCATGACGGGTCTTCAGGCCCTGCAGCACATCATGGCGAAACATCCGGTCCCGATTATTATGGTCAGCTCGATCACTGTCGAGGGCGCTCAGGAAACCCTGCAAGCATTGGAATGGGGGGCGGTGGATTTCGTCCCCAAGCAATTGGACGGTGTCGCCTCGAAGATCGCTGAAATTCAAAAACAACTCGTCTCCAAAGTGCTCGCTGCCAGACATGCCGGCTCCAAGTTGAGAACCATGCCGATGATCGGCCAGGCCAAGCCTGCGGCCCTCCCGTGTAAAACGCTAAGCAGCTTCTCAGTCAGCGTCACCCGCGGAACCAAATTAATCGCGATCGGCTGCTCGACAGGAGGACCGCAAGCCCTGTTCGAAATCATGCCGACGATACCCGGGGATTGTCCGGCCGGCATCGTGATTGTCCAACACATGCCGAAATCGTTTACCAAGCCGTTCGCCGAACGCCTGAACAATCTCTGTGCGCTGGATGTGCGCGAGGCCGTCGACGGAGACGAAATCAAACCAGGTCGCATACTCGTCGCACCCGGTGGCATGCAATTCCGGGTGGTGAAGAGAACCATCACCAGCTCGGTGGTGAAACTGGCTCCCAACGTCGAAAACCATCCTCATGCCCCCTCCGCCGACATCATGCTCCAATCCGTGGCAGCGCTGTATGGCGAACGCAGCATCGGCGTGATTTTAACGGGGATGGGACATGACGGATTGGAAGGGATGAAAGCGATCAAGGCAGCCAAGGGTCGGACAATAGCGCAGGACGAAGCGTCGAGCGTCGTGTACGGCATGCCGAAAGCCGTCGCGGAAGCCGGGTGTGCGGACAAAGTGGTTTCCCTATCCAAAGTGGTGGGCGAAATCATGAATATGGTGTGACAGGGACCGTCATCTCAATCGTTCACAACGGAGAGGGTAGGAGGCGTTATGGGGAGCATGATGAAGAATATGACGATCGGGCCTAAATTTATCGTGTCGATTACCGCAACGGCGCTCATGGTTATGGTCCTGGGGCTGGTGATCCTGTATCAGCAGGAAGAAAGTAAAATGGACACTTTGCTCGGTACGCGAGCCAACGTGATCAGCACCCAGATCATGATCGGCCGGGCTTATATCACCCAGAACTACGTCGCCAAGATTAAGAAATCAAAAAGCGGCGCAGATATTCAGGTTATGAAAGACCATATCGGGGTTCCGGATGCCATTCCCTTCCCCGCCACGGCGGTCCGCGAAATGGGTGAAGAAGCCTCGCGAACAGGCCTCTATAACGCCCGTTTGGTCAGCCAGAATCCTATGAATGTGGCTAACACGCCCAAAGACAACTTCGAGAACGAAGCAATCAGGGCCATCATGGCCGGAGCGGATCACTATTCGCGCCGCGATGACGTGAACGGAGTTCAAACGTTCCGCCGTGCCGTTGCGGATAAGGCCTCGTCTGCCGCCTGTCTGGGCTGCCACACCAACAATCAGGTCGGCGACACCTTGGGCATGTTAAGCCTCTCCATGCCGATGACCGAAGCCGTGGCCCTCTCTAATCGCTCCATGTGGCAGACCGGTGGCCTGATGGCGACCATGGTCGTGATCATCATGGTGGTCACGTACTTCCTGCTTCGCAACATCGTGCTGAAGCCATTGGCCAAAATGAGCGACATCTCCAAAGACATTGCGAAGGGCGAGGGCGACCTCACCAAGCGGGTGCCTGCCGATGGCAACGACGAACTTGCCCACATGGGCGGTTACTTCAACGAGTTCATCGAGAAGCTGCAGCAGATGATCAAGAAAGTGGCGCACGTCACGGACAAAGTGGCATCGGCTTCGGTGGAATTATCCGCGACCGCCGAGGAAATTTCGAAAGGCACGGACACGTTGACCTCGCGTGCCTCACAGACCGCAGCCGCGGTGGAAGAAATGAACGCCACCGTCGGTCAGGTGGCTCAGAACTCCGGCAAGGCTGCCAGCCTGGCGCAGGATACCGTCAAGACCGCTCAAGAGGGCGGGACGGTGGTGTCCAGCACCATCTCCGGAATGCAACAGCTGTCCGAGGCCGTATCGAATTCAGCAACAATCATTTCCGACCTGGGCAAGTCGTCGGACCAAATCGGCGAGATCGTACGAACGATCGAAGATATCGCCGATCAGACGAACTTGCTGGCCCTCAATGCCGCGATCGAAGCCGCCCGCGCCGGTGAGCAGGGACGAGGCTTCGCGGTCGTGGCCGATGAAGTCCGCAAACTCGCAGAACGGACGACCAAAGCCACGAAGGAAATCGGCGACATGATCCGTCAAATCCAGCAGGATACGCGGGGCGCCGTCGAGTCCATGCAGCAAGGGACGCAGAAGGTCACAGCCGGCGTCGATCTGGTCAATAAAACCGGGGAAGCCCTGTCACAGATCGTGCGCATGGTCTCGGAAAGCGCGGACATGATCCGGCAGATTGCCGTCGCCTCGGAGGAGCAGTCGGTGGCGACCCAGCAGATCGCCAGTGACATCGAGAACGTGGCGAAGGTAACGAAAGAGTCTTCGTCGGGAGCACATGAGTCCGCGAAGGCCAGTCAGGATTTGAGCCAGCTGGCGGTCGAGTTGCAGGGCATCGTGGGTGGATTCAAGATCTAATCGGCCAACCACGAGAAGGAGCCGCAGCATGAGTGCCACGGAACAAATAGCAAAAGCCCAGTACCAGGCGGCCGCAGACAGTTCTGCGGACCGCCTGGATGAAAAGGCGGGTGACGATCTCCTGCAGTTCGTCATCTGCCTCATCGGCAGTGAAGAGTTCGCAGTGGACGTCCTGAGTGTTCAGGAAATCAACAGGATCGTGGAGGTCACGCGAGTGCCGAAGACGCCGCCTTACGTGGAAGGCGTCATCAACTTGCGAGGCCGCATCATCCCGGTCTTGGATCTTCGAAAATTATTCGGCCTGACCGGCGCGAAGCAGACCACCAACACGCGAATCGTCGTGGTATCTGTGCAGGCACGCCTGGTGGGGTTGATCGTAGATTCGGTTGAGGAAGTCTTACGGGTGCCCAGAAGCGCCATTGAGCCTCCGCCGTCGGTCGGTACCATGGCCGGCGCGGAGTTCACCCAGGGCGTGGGGCGCATTGATGACCGGCTTCTGATTCTAGTGGATTTGAGCCGCCTTCTCCTGGCCAGAGAAGCGGCCTAGTGACCAAGCGCTCAGCCAGCCAGAAATGAGCATGTGCGACAGTGCGAACGACCAGCGGTGGCAGGCGGGGGCGACAAACTCAAACCTTCCTGGCCGGATCGGCGCGGGCGGTGACGGACACCCTGTCACCGCCCTGCACCTTAGGAACTCTGAGTGTCAGAAGGATGGGACGGGGAGGAGCCGCGACGGTTCCGCGCATCAAGGACCCGTTCAAGCAGTTGTAGCGATTCCGTCAGGACATCCGAGGCGCAGCTCAGGGTGACATGAAACTGTTGCATGGCTTCCGGCCATCGACCTTCCTCCTGCAGGACCTGAAATTTCCGATGCTGCTCATCGAGAATGGCCTGTTTGGCATCAAGCATCAAGCTATCGGCAGGACCCACAAGAGCACCTCCATGTACACGATTGTGACTTCGGCGCACGCTACCAGAGCAAATCCGGGCGGCGCAAGCCCACCATTCTGGGTAGGTATGAGCCAGGTCTATCGCGAGTGGGGCTAGGGACATCGAACCGTGGATATCGCCACTATACTAGGCGTCGTCATTGCCATCGGATCCATTCTCGGGGGTCAGGCCCTCGAGGGCGGACATATCGGATCGGTACTTCAATTGACGGCGTTCATCATCGTGATGGGGGGAACCATCGGAGCCTGCTGCGTGCAAAATCCCCTCTCCGTCGTGATCAAAGCCCTAACTTCCGTCACGCTCGTCCTGACCAATGCTTCTCACGACGTCAAAGGCACGATCACCCAGATCCTCGATCTTGCCAATGTCTCGCGCAAGCAGGGATTGCTCGCCCTCGAAGGAAAGCTGAAGGAGCTGCACGACCCTTTCTTTCAGAAGGGCGTGCAATTGATCGTGGACGGCACCGACCCGAAACTTCTGCAGGAAATTTTGGAAATAGAAGTCGAGCACCATGAGGAAGAGGGTATGCACGCGGCAAAGGTCTGGGAAGCCGCGGGCGGATATGCGCCGACCGTGGGAATCCTGGGCGCGGTGCTTGGCTTGATCCACGTGATGGAGAATCTCGCCGACCCGTCCAAACTCGGAAGCGGCATCGCCGTGGCGTTTGTCGCAACCGTCTATGGCGTCGGAGCCGCCAATCTGTTTTTCCTGCCGATCGCGAACAAGATGAAGTTTAAGCTGAAGGAAGAGGCGGGTTTACGGACCATGGTAATTCTTGGACTCGTGGGGCTGGCGCAGGGAGAGAACCCCAGACTGCTGCAGGAGAAGCTGGAAAGTTATCTCCCTTACAACGAGCGGACCAAAGAGGACAAGAAATGACCGGCAGCGCATGACGTCTCAGCAGCGTGGAGCGCAGCGCCTGCCTATCCCTCCGCGGATTACCACGGTGTCCTGATGGCCAAGAAAAAGCACGAAGAACACGAAAACCATGAACGCTGGCTGGTCTCCTATGCTGATTTCATCACCCTGCTGTTTGCCTTTTTCGTCGTGATGTATTCGGTGTCGTCGGTCAATGAGGGTAAATATCGAACGGTGAGCGAATCCATCAAGACTGCGCTGAACCCCGTCAACAGTATTCCCTCCAGCCGCCTCCCGTTCACCATCGGCGACGCCAAGCCGAAAATGATCCAGTCCGAAGCCGTGGTCGCGAACGATCCCGTAATCCGGCGCATGCGCGAAGTCATGACCAGAATCAATCCCGATCTCAAAGCGGACATATCGGAGGTTAAGATCGTGGAGAACGGGCATGGCACGATCATGATTTCGCTGCCTGAATCCATTCTTTTTCACAGCGGTGAAGCTCGCGTCCGACCGGAAGCGTTGCCGTTTCTCAAAGCTTTGTCCGAGATTCTGATCGAAATGGACCGTCAGGTCAGAATTCTTGGGCATACGGACAACGTACCGATCCGGACAGCGCAATTTCCGTCGAACTGGGAGCTATCGGCCGGACGGGCCGTCATGGTCGTGAGAATCTTTGCCGAACTCTACGGGGTGCCGCTGACCCATCTCTCGGCCACCGGCCTGGCCGACGCCAAGCCCCTTGCGAGCAACGAGACGCCGGAAGGGCGGAGCAAGAACCGGAGAGTGGAGATCGTCATTCTCGAGAAAACCGCCGATGAGGATACGCTGGATTCGATACTTCCCCACGTCGGACCGGCAGGACGCCCTTCCTAGCAAGACGGAGCAGGACCCGTACTTCGCCTGGCATGTCATCCGCGGTGTTATCCGAGACCCATACAGTGCGAACAGTTTGTCTCCACGCGCTCTGCTCTCAGTCTCGCCACTTCGCCACAGACCACTCGAGCGACATGCCCTTTAGATCTCTCGTACCGGGAGTCCTAGTTCTCTGCGTTCTCGAGCCGGCTCAAGTAGCAACGCGCGCCAACCGATACTGTCCTGGGTGAATGCATAGGTCCCCGGACCGGAGCAACCGCGTTGTAGATGTCATGGCGGCTCGGAGAGAGGACATGGACCTCAAAAGCATCCTTTGGTACCTCGTACTCTCCAGCGTGACGGTCGCTTATCTTTTCGTCCTGGGAGGACTCAAAGCGGCCAAGTCTCATGATGTGCCACATCATTCGAGCCGGATGATCATCAGCTGCACCATCGTGGGGATTTGGCTGGTCGCCTATGTTCTGAAGCAGGTTCTTTTCGGACGCGAATCCTTTCATGGCACCGAGCAACAGTATTGGTCACTGTACGTGCCGGTCTTTGTGACACATATGTCGTTTGCCGTGGTCACGATCGCTCTGGGCAGCTACAACTTGTATATGGGGGTCCATCGTCTGCGATTCGGCAGTGTGGGGGCGATGGTGGCGGGCATGACTACCCATCGTCGTTTAGGGCATGCGTTGCTATGGACGTTCAGCGGAACCATGGTCACGGCCTATCTTGTCTATCTCATGCTCTTTGTCTGGTTCAAAGGCTAACTCGTGCGGACGTCGCCCATTCAAAAGCCTGCGTTGGAACGCGAGATGAATTATCCGGCACCGAGCCGCCGGTGCGTGGAACAGAAACCGGGAACGACAATGGGCCATCACACGCAGGGCCCAGAACACCGCTCCATCATGAGCGGCATGGTTCCGGGCAGTGCGAATCAGTTCTCCAATGTGAAACGGTAACCAAGCAGAACAAAAGGAGTCTCCCATGACCATTACAGAAGAGATCGACAATCGTACAGCGACCTTGAAGTTAGAGGGCAGCTTTACCTACACGCAACGCAAGCTGTTCCAGGAAACGCTCAAGAATCTGGGTCCCAAGGATGTCGAACATGTGGTCGTCGACCTGGCGCAAGTGGCCTTCCTGGACAGTGCTGCATTGGGGTTATTGATGATCACACATCGTCAATTGGTGGCCGACAACCGCCGGCTCTCTCTGGCCCATCCCCAGACGACGGTTAGACAGATCATCGAATTGGCAAATCTGCACAAGACGATTCCGCTCATTGAAGCAGGTGCCGCACCCTTAGCTAAGAAAACCGCCTGAACACAACCGCGCGGAGCAAAGAAGGACTCGTGCATGCATATCACTGAGCGCCGGGTCGGCCATGCCACCATTCTGGATCTGGCGGGTGAGCTAACCTATGTCAACCGCGGCGCATTCAAGGCAGCGACCGAACGCACGAGGCTGGCCGGCTGTCGTCATCTAATATTGAACATGGCGGCCGTCCAGTTCCTCGACAGCTCGGCTCTCGGCATGCTGGCGATCCTGGCGCAGAGCCTGAAGGCATGCCAAGGCGTCGTCTGCCTGGTAAATCCGCAAAGCTACGTCAGAGAAATCATCACTCTTGCGAACCTCCACCGCATGTTGCCGGTGTACGACAAGGAACAGGATGCGCTCGCAGGGGAACAGTACCCGGCGATCGGGTGACGACGGGATCTGGAGCCCGAGCCGTGACCTATCACATACGACAGAGACAGCAGGCTGCTGCAGCCAGAGCGGGTAAACCCGCACCGGTCATTCTCCTGGTCGACGATGACGATCTGACCCGGACCAGCCTGGCCGGACGCCTGAAACGGCTGGGGTATCGTGTCATCGAAGCGGCCGACGGAGACGCAGGCCTCGTAGCCACACGGAACCACCGTCCTGACCTCATCATCCTCGATTGGATCATGCCCGGACTGGATGGTCCAAGCGTCTGTGAAGCCATCCGTGCGGACGCAGACTTGAAGTCGAGCCATGTCGTCTTGATGACGGCACACGACCGGCCCGATCAAATCGCGGAGGGGCTGTCGCGCGGAGCCGATGATTTCCTAAGTAAAGCGGCGAGCACGCAGGAAGTCCTCGCGCGGGTACAAGCCAGTCTCCGGTCCAGCGCGCTCGTTCGCGAGATCGAACGCACCCGCGACGATCTCGACGCCTCCAACCGGTTACTGTCCGCCAAACAACAAGAACTGGAAAGCGAGCTGCAGTCCGCGGCCGAGTTCGTCAAATCACAACTCCCGCAGCCCGGCCTGGCGGCGCCGGGACTCGCCATGCAGTGGGCCTATCAGCCCTCCTTGGCACTGGGGGGCGACTTGTTTCACGTCAGTCAATGGGGCATGGATACCCTGGGACTGTACATTCTCGACGCCTCGGGCCATGGGGTCGCCGCCGCGCTGCGCGCCATCGCATTGATGAGCTTTCTGCGCGAAGATAATCTGGCGAAAGCCGTCGGAAGCTATGATCCGGGCGCCATTGTCAGCGAAGCCAATCGGCGCTTCCCCTTGACGCAGGAGGGGGAGTACTTCACCCTCTGGGTCGGACGCCTGCACCTCCCGTCGCGAACCCTCTTCTATGCGTCAGCCGGCCACGGCGGAGCCTTCGTGCACTCGACCGGCAGAGCCTCCCAATGGTTGTCGCAGCCAAGTCTCCCGTTGGGATTCGATACCGGGATCGCCTTCGAAACCGCTTGTACCTCCCTGCATGTACGCGATCGCTTGTACCTATTCAGCGACGGCATCTATGAAGTTCCCTCGGCGACCGGAGAACTCTGGGGCCGGGACCGTCTACAAGACACGCTGGAAACGCGCCGCGACATTGAGTTAGAGCAGTGCATGAGCCAGACGATGGCCACCGCACAGCAGTGGCTGGGAGGCAACATTTTTCCGGACGACGTGGCGCTGGTCGGATTGGAAGTACTCGAGGATTCAGGTGCCATTGGGATGGAGCCTTGATGGAAAATCAGCCGGTCATGAACCTCTCAGCGGCCCTCGAGCGATTCGACGGCGATCACGAGCTGTTTCTCACCCTGGCGGGGATGTTCATCGAGCGGGCCACCCAGACCATCACCGCCATTCAGGCAGCCCTGTCCACTCAGGACCTCGCGCTCCTCGCCAAGGAAGCGCACAAGCTGAAAGGCTCGGCCATGGAGTTTTGTGCGCATGCGGCAGTGACCACCGCGGCTCAGCTCGAAGCCAGCGCTCGAGAGGGTGCCGTTCAGGAAATGGTCGAGCTCGGTGAACGGATGCAGGTGGAAACAAGACGGTTGGCCGACGAATTACAGGCGATCATGGAAAGAGGATTTCCCTCATGATGCGCCCGGGGACATCAAAAACGCTCTTGGTCGTCGGTCCTTGCCTCGAGACCCAGGCGTTGGCGTTCGAGCAGGCCAAACCACGCGGCCTTTCGGTCATCATGGCGCCCGATCCATCCGGAGCGATGGCAATGTTGGAGATGGCCATCCCCGACGTCGTATTGAGCGACCTCTGCTTTCCGGATCGTACCGGCATTGCTCTCATCCGTGACATTCGCAGGCGCTTCTCCCATACCGCCCTGATCGCAGTGGCGGAGAAGGGGACCGAGGACACGATGCTCGAGGCGCTGCGAGCCGGCGCGATCGACTATCTCCACAAACCGGTCATCGGCCTGCAACTGGGCATGGCGCTCGACCGGGCGCTCCAGGTTGTTCCCCAGACCATAGGAGATGTACCGGGCATCGAACAAGTGGAGTATCGGCTGGTGATCGGCACCGATCCCGCTAATGTGGAGGCCTGCGTTTCCTGGCTGATCGCCGAAACAGCCAGGGTGCTCCCCGACATGATGCGGTTGCATCTGCGCGCCACCCTGATTGAACTGATCGTGAACGCCGTCGAGCATGGCAGCCTGGAGATTTTCTACCAGGAAAAACACGAGGCCCTGGGCAGCGACCGGTATGAGGCACTCATTGCCCAACGGCGCAGCGATCCGCGTTTCGCCGCACGGCGCGTCACCATCCGGGTCTGCAGTGACCAGGCGACCCGCCGCACCCGCTATACCATCAGTGATGAAGGCGCGGGCTTCCAATGGAACAGCTTCCTGACACGGTCGGACAAGCCCTGTGACAGCCGGCACGCCAACGGGCGCGGCGTCTTTCTGGCCAAAGCCTTTTTCCCCGACCTCACCTACAACGAACGGGGAACCGAAGTCACGTTTTCCGTGCCACTCCCATAAACCTTCCGAGCGTCACTCGGCTTCCACTTGACGCGCTTTGCAACCGCGGTTTATCTTGCGATCGCTCATGCACTCCCCATGGCCCACCTCTTCTATGAGGCAGCAATGACGCTTCGATCATGCCAGGCGCTCCTCCTTTCGGCGGCTTTCTTTCTGTCAGTCGGGTGCAGCAGTTCCGAATGGATGCACCCCACTCGGCCTAAAGACCAGTTTACGCTCGACTACAACAAGTGCCAGGCCGATACGTTACGCGACCCCAAACTCCAACAGGGGATTCAACTGCTCATGATTCAGGCCACCGAACGTTGCGTCCAGAAACTAGGCTGGCGGTTGGTCGAGAAGGAGTAGAGGCGGGGAGACCGTCAGAGAAACCGCAATCGGGTCATGAACTCGTGTGGCACCGGACCGGTATGTTCAACCCTCAGGGTCGTGATGGGTTCCTTCGACCCATACCGTGTGGAGGCCCAGCCGCCGACCGGTTGCACGCTTCCCTCGCAGAGCCGGCTCGTCCCGCCCTCAATAGTAAGCAGGAGCGGCCTGGCGAACCCTTCCAACTGGTAGCCCCCGTCGACCGGCATGGGCCGGCAGCCCAGATGCCAGTTCAATTCCAGATGATGGACGCCGGTTCCCGTGAGCCAGTCCCAGATCATCCACGAGCCCGGGGGTTCATACGACACGCCGCGCAAATGGGTCACGCCCAATCGGTCCTTGTACCCGTAGTGCCGGGCAATAACCGTAATTTTGCCTTCGGGCGTCTCCTCCTTATAAACCAGATGGGTATCGAAAGGCAGCGACCAGGCCATCGGCCCATCCTGCAGCGCCTGGTCCAAGCCATCGATCACCACGGTGTTGTGCGCGCGCGTTCCCCGGAAGTACCGTCGCCACTGAACATCACCCGTGTAGGTATAGGTGCCGGGATCGAGCAGCACGTCGCGTGGTCCGATTTTGAGCAACAGGGAGAGCGCATCGGCATGCCCATGGGTATAGCGGGGAGGCATGCCCAGCGCCCCATGGTCGAAAATCGCCTGGTCCGCCTCACGACCGCGAATAATCGAATAGCCGGAAAGATGGAAGGTTGTCAGCCCCGGCTGGTGCGGCTTGACGGGATTCGAAAAATGCAGACACGGCGATAGCGCCGTTTCATGCTCGCCATCTCCGATCCGGGGCAACGTGCCATCAGCGGGGCTGCGGAACTCGCTCAGAAACTCACAGCTGCGGTCGAACACCTGGCGGAGCTTCTCCGGAGCAGGCTCCCCCCGATGATCGAGCAATGCCAGAACCAGCCCGTGCAGATCGGTACTGAATTGGAGATATCCCAACCCCTGTTCCTGGCTGCCGCCGTCATGACTGATGTGCCGCGGAGTCTCCTCTTCCAGCAGATAATGACCGAATGCCAGCCACCGCTCCGACAGCGGCATCTCGGGAAACAGGCTCCCGGCATAGATCAGTGCCGTCGCAGCGGCCAACGTGTCGTGGGGAGTGGACAGCCGGAGCGACAAGCGCTTCCGGATCAGTTCCGC
The DNA here is from genome assembly GCA_963846575.1 of uncultured Nitrospiraceae bacterium. Lineage (GTDB taxonomy): Bacteria > Nitrospirota > Nitrospiria > Nitrospirales > Nitrospiraceae > Nitrospira_A. Next base: position 1,694,525 of record CAWJWJ010000002.1, read on the forward strand.
ATGGGCGGAGATGAGCGTGAGCACCGCCGGCCAGACCCGATCGGGAGCCTGTCGCCAGGCGCGGGTCAAATCCATGGCATAACAAACGGCCAGGATACGAAGGGCACATTCCGTCGGTGAGATGTAATGGATACCGATCAAAAACGGATTGGACTCGACCCAGGACAGGAGCTGGGTCTCACAGACCGCCACCGCCCGATGACGCCTTTCCGGGTCAGCCTGTTGCGCGGCGAGCGCCAGACGCACCAGATGCTGAAGGCGTGAGGCCTCCCAGGTAATGCGGATATCCCCGGCGGGTTTGCCTGTTTGGATCGGAATCTCAGTGAAAAACCGACGCGGCCAGGCATCTCCCGTGTCCGGGGCCCGGTGCCAGCAGGATCCATCGGCGCACCAGGTCCAGGGATACCCGAACACCGTCATGGATCCCTTGAGCAAGGCCTCCACTTGCGCATCGTCCGCCGGGACCCGCCAGGGCAGGGGAGGGAGGAGGGGCGTCGGACTTGTGCAGAACGAATAGGTCGACAGGTCCTGCGCCGTGAACCGGCGGTCGAACGAATGCCCCCTGAACCGTTGCTGCAAGTGCAGAAGGGAAAAGAAGCCGCGCTCCCTCGTCCGTCGCCACCATTCCGGCGGACCGGTCGCGGCGAGCGTCCTCACCGACGAGGCGAGGCGACGCGGCAGCACATCGGGATTGAAAGAAAACGTTACGCGCAATGCATTGCCCTGAACTGGTTAGAGTCGAGTCATCTTCGCTGAACAAGTCTCTGTCCATTCGGCCCGGGGACCAACAAGTGCTACTGACGCCCACAGTACAATCGTCGGCTTCGGAGGTCAACGTCGAAATATCACGTAGAAGAGAGCCGCGACAGCCTCCCGGGGGTCGCGGTGGGGCGGCCACAGCGGTGTGAGATGAGACAGTGCAATGCATGCTTCAGCCTGCCGTGATCGTCGGGCCTCACAGAAAGAGGAACAAATATGGTAAGAGGATGCGCGAAGACCTGAGGAACCGGGAAGTTCGCGAGAACCAAATCGACGGAATCCTTTTGGCAACGCCCCAAACACGATATACTGCAGGCCTGAACAGATCCACAGGCCATTGATCACAACCAGCCAGGACGTACTAACGTGAAACGCATCGATCTCATTGCAGGGGCTCGTCCCAACTTCATGAAAATCGCGCCGATCATCGACGCGCTCAATGCGGCCAAAGACCGGGGCGGACATCTGCGGTTTCGCCTCATCCATACGGGCCAGCATTACGACCGCGCCATGTCCGGCAGCTTCTTCGAAGAACTCGGCATTCCCGATCCGGACATCAACCTCGAGGTGGGTTCCGGCACCCAGGCCGAGCAGACCGCCGGCATCATGGTGGCGTACGAGAAGGTCCTGCTGAAAGAGAAGAGCGACCTGTGCCTGGTCGTGGGCGACGTCACCTCCACGATGGCCTGTTCCATCGCGGCTCGCAAGCTGGGGCTGCCGGTCGCCCATGTCGAAGGCGGCATCCGCTCCGGTGATTGGACCATGCCCGAAGAGATCAACCGCGTCGCCACCGACTCCCTCACCAACTGGTTCTTCACCACCAGCGACACCGCCAACGACAATCTTCGCCGATCCGGTGTGGGAGACGACCGCATCTTCTTCGTCGGCAACACCATGATCGATACCCTGCTCAAGCAGTTGCCACGCCTGCGTCCACCCGCCTGCTGGGATCAACTCAAGCTCCAGCCGAACGGGTACTTTGTCATTACCCTGCATCGCCCGGCCAATGTGGACGGGGAGCAGCAGTTGCTGCGCCTGCTCCATGCCATTGCCGACGGGACTCGCGGCTTGCCCGTCATCTTTCCCGTGCATCCACGCACCGCGAAAAATCTCCGCGAGCTCGATAGCAAAACGCCGCAATTGAATTACGTCGATCCTCTGGGCTACCTGGAATTCAATTATCTGGTGAAACATGCCCGCGGCGTCATCACCGATTCGGGCGGCATCACCGAAGAAACGACCGTGCTTGGCATTCCCTGCCTCACCCTGCGCGACAATACCGAACGCCCCGAGACCATCACGATCGGCACCAACGAGCTGATCGGGACCGACCCCGCCAAGCTGCCCCCGGCGCTCACCCGTTTAATGGCCGGCCAATGGAAAAAAGGCGCCATCCCGCCGCTGTGGGACGGTAAGGCCGCGGAGCGGATCATCGGGCATCTGGAGCGTCTGTTGCGCTGATCGATCACTGAAGCAGCCCGGCGCGAGCCCCCGTTCACAGCATTCATGCAACAGTCGACACCTTCTACTTAATCTCTCTTCATTCCAGTCCGCGGCGCCGCCCATCAAACAAATCGGGATGCCAAAAGTCCCGCTCCACTTGTATTACTTTTTCTACCGCTTCTCAAGCATTGCCTCAGGAGTACCAGATGCGAGGGACGAGATTGTTTTATGATGAGACAGGTTCGGCCTCGGATACGTACTAGTGCTGTTTGGGATTCTCGCAACAGGCTCCGCGCATCACCGCCAAGCTCCTGGCTCAGGCCGCCATCGACCGGAGAAGGAACAAGATCCTGCCGCTCGCCGCCCATGAAGACCTGCAGTCCATCATCTCGGCCCCTGAAGAAGCCGGCGAGCCTACGGCCTCCCTCGCCGCACCGCCACTGCCGGCCGATCCCTTGCCGGGCGATGCGGCTCTGGCCGGGACGGATGCGGAGTCCTCCTACCAGGCGGGACTCACGCTCCGACGCTCCCGGGATTTCAAAGGGGCGATTGAACAATTCGAGCGGGCCGCGCTCCATTCGGCCTATCGCTTGAAGGCGTTCGGTCAGATCGGTCTTTGCTACAAGGCCATGGGAGAACCACACCGAGCCGTCCTGGCGTTCCGAAAGGCCATGGCCCATCAATCTCCGCTCCGTCAGGACAACCTCAGCCTGCGGTACCTCCTCGGTACCACGCTCGAACAACTGGGAGATATGCCGGAGGCCATCGAACAGTACCAGAAGATTTCCCGGACGGATCGCGGCTTTAAGGACGTGGTGGTCCGCCTCTCGCGCCTGGAGGACTCGCGCCTGTCCACGGAACCCTGGCGCCGACCCGCCTCGGTGTCGTTCATGGGCAAGGCCTGGAAGAACCTGCGGCAGATTCTGCAGCAACGGACAGAGCCGCGCATCTGAGTTCCACAAGGGCAAGCCTCATCCATCGGAATGGTCTCTCATCGGAGTTCATGTTCGATCCAGGTTGGCGTATACTCCGACTGTCTCAGAGCAGTAATCCATGAAACAAATTGTTCAACAGAACCGTTCCGGCCTGGTGAAAGTCGAGGACGTTCCTCCACCGTCGCTTCGAGGTGCCGGCCTGCTCGTACTCAACGAGGTTTCGCTCATCAGTCCGGGCACTGAAAAATCCACCGTGCAGAGCGCACAAAAGAACCTGCTCGGCAAAGTGCTGGAACGCCCGGAACGGCTCAAAAAGGTCCTGACCGCCATCCGCAACGACGGACTCACCGATACCATCAAACGTGTCTTCGACAAGCTGGACACCTCTTCTGCCCTGGGGTACAGCAGCGCCGGGACGGTCATCGAGGTGGGAAAGGATGCGGGGGTTTTTTCCGCCGGTGATCGTGTCGCCTGTGCGGGACAGAATTACGCATCACATGCCGAGATGATCTATGTGCCGAAACACCTGTGCGTGAAGATACCGGAGGGGGTGGAGAGTGAAGACGCCTCGTTCGTGACGCTCGGGGCGATCGCATTGCAAGGGATTCGTCAGGCGGAGCCTCGTCTGGGAGACCGGATCGCCGTGATCGGTCTCGGCCTCCTGGGGCAGCTGACAGTGCAGATGCTAAAGGCATCGGGCTGCCGCGTACTCGGGTCTGATCTGGACCTCTCCAAATTGGAACTCGCCCGGCAGCTCGGCGCGGACGCGGCGGTGGCCTCCACCGGTTTGGTTGAGGCAGCCGGATCCTTTTCAGATGGCCAGGGCGTGGATGCCGTCATCCTTACGGCGAGCACGAAAGACAATGGTCCGATTGAGATGGCCGGTGAGATCGCCAGGAAAAAGGGCAGGGTGGTAGTTGTCGGCGCTGTAGGGATGAACCTTCCCAGGGAACCCTACTACAAGAAGGAACTGGAACTGCGGCTCTCGATGTCCTACGGCCCGGGTCGGTATGACAGTCACTACGAAGAACAGGGGCACGACTACCCATTCGGGTATGTGCGCTGGACGGAGCAACGCAACATGCAAGCGTTCCTCGAACTTGTGGCGGAACGCAAAATCAGGCTGAAGCCGCTGATCACCCATCGGTTCTCCATTGAACAGGCCGAAGCGGCCTACTCTCTGATGATGGACGGGACTACTCCCTATATGGGCATGGTGATCACCTATCCCTCCGATCGCGCCACACCATTGCCACGAACGATCCCCGTGACGTCCCAACCATCCGGGCAGGCCGTCAGCCTCGGAATCATTGGCGCAGGCAACCATGTGAAAGACATGTTGCTTCCGCCCCTTCAGACCCTGCAGAACGTGACGATTCGCGGGATCTGCAGCGCCACGGGAATGACGGCCAAAGCACTCGCCGACAAGCTCAAAGCGGCCTACTGCACCAGTGATGTCCAGGCCATTCTAGATGACGCGATGATCAACACGGTCGTGATCGGCACCCGGCACGACAGCCACGGATCACTCGTGGTGAAAAGCCTTCTGGCCGACAAACATGTCTTCGTCGAAAAACCTCTGTGTCTGACGCAGGTGGAGCTGCACGACATTCGCGCGGCCTACGAAAAGAAAGCATCCGACGGACGCCACCTGATGGTCGGTTTCAACCGGCGATTCTCGCCCCATGCGGCACAAGCTCGCACGTTCTTCGCGTCAAGAGCCAATCCGCTGGTCATGCTGTATCGAATCAACGCCGGTCGCATCCCGAAAGAGCATTGGGTGCAGGATCCTGACGTGGGAGGGGGCCGCATCATCGGAGAAATCTGTCATTTTGTCGATTACATGCAGTCCCTCTGCGCAGCGCTTCCGCTGTCGGTCTATGCCGCCAGAATCGGGCGGCATAGCTCCGGCATCACGGATGATCAATGCAGCATCTCCATCACCTTCGGAGATGGATCCATCGGTACCATCATGTATACAGCCGGGGGAAACGCCGGAGTGCAGAAAGAACGCTTCGAGGCCCACGCGGACGGCCGATCGCTCGTCATGAACGACTTCATCGAAACAATCACCTATGAAGGCACGAAGAGCCATGTCTTCAAAACTGCCAAACGCGAGAAGGGATTCGCGGAGGAACTGACGCAGTTCGCGCGCGCTATCGACCAGGGACTCCCTCCGGTCGTTCCATTCGACCACCTCGAAGCAGTGACGCGTACCTGTCTACTTGCCGTGCAGAGCCTCCGGTCCGGCTCTCTCCTCCATCTCTAGACAGCTCAACATTCAGCGCCCGTTCAACCTCGGTATGAGCATCCAGTTGTTCTCACCGGATACCTCTCTAGCGCGTCCAAGACAGAGCAGGCCTGACATTGTCTATGTAGCCCGTAGCGAAGACCGAGCCGGCGATGATGCTTGCTTGGCAGGATCCTTGTACCGAGGTATCTAGGAATCCGCGCTCCCTCTGCATCCTAAAGTGACCTCCCCTCAAGTTTCTCCTTCCCTGAGCCGATCAGGCAGGAGGGGAGTGTCTCCGTGAGTCTCGAAATCATTCAAATCGTCGAAGACGATCAAAGCCAGGCCAGGTTGTTGGATCAGATTCTCCGGCAGGCTTCGTTCCGGACCAATGTCGCGTTCGATGGTCCATCCGCCATGCAGGACGTCTGGCGCATCAAACCGGCCTTGATCGTGGCCGACGACAACCTGCCCGGGCTGACCGGACGGGAGATCTGCAAACGATTACGCCAGGACCCTTCCACCAGGCATCTGCCGATCATCGTCATGTCGGGGTATGCCTCGGAAGAACGCCGCGCTGAGGCCCTTGATGTCGGGGCGGACGATTTCATCATGAAACCCTACGGAGCCGTTGAACTGGTAGCCCGCGTGCGCGCGCTGCTTCGGCGCTGCCAACAGGGGCAGGGCCAGGAAGAGGAGCTGGGAGAGGACCTTGAATTTTCGGACAGGCTCTATGTGGCGATCTACCGGGGCCGACGGCTCACGCTCTCCCTTCGAGAATGGAAAACCTTGCGACGACTGGTGGGTACGGTGGGACACGTCGTGCCTCGCGAGGAACTCAAGGCACTTCTCTGGGACGACGACATTGTCCTGCATGACGGCGAACTTGACTGTTGTATCGAAGAGCTCAACCGCAAGCTGGGAGGGGAGGGCGGGACGGTCGGAAAAATTGAGCTGGTTCTGGGCGGTGGCTATCGCTTGGCGACGCCCCCGTCAGAGATGAGAGATGCCCTGCCCCCTCAGCAGGTCGGTCCGGTTGATCCCGCTCCAGCACACTCGGCTTCTGCTCCGATCGTCTGACACCTGCAAGTTCGTCATCACTGCCTGCTCTTCAAATTGTTATACACCGCTCCGGCTTTTCATCCTGAATTCACCCCTGCGCATGACCTCGCTTAATCTCTAAGCCTCCCCGATTGAAGCCCCAAGACATGAAGCCGGTTGCGGTGGCGTTACACCATCGACACGGCGGTCAGATTGGAAGCGATCATTCGCTCATACATTATGCATAACGTTAAGTATGTACCTCTCGAATGATCGGGCCTGGCCATGAGTGGATCCCGCTATCTTGATTACTCTGCCGGAGGATGGGCAGGTCAGGTCGTCTCCCGGAGGCTTCAGGCGCTCCGACGGTGATTCCCGGCTACACCTTCCTGTCGATAATTGCAGCGATACTTTAACTATAGATTAACGGTTCAGCGCCCAGATCAGGCCGGAGCAACAGCTCCTCCGTATCCAAACAACGCCGCGGCTGGGCAACGCCGCTCCGTTTTCGATTGCCGCGCGAGCCAACCCTTGCACGGTACTTTGAGAGGCTGTATGTATAGGGAGAGCCGATTGTGGCAAAAATTATTCTTAACCCCCGAACCGGCAGAAGCGAGCCTGTCGCGAATACGGTGAGTTGATACTTTAACTAGTTGGGACTGCTATCTTCTTTGTGGCTGCTTCCTGATTATTACGGTTGATCAATGGACATCATTTTATTCCGGCACGGGCTGGCGGTCGAAAGCCAGGAATGGTCCGGGGACGAAGAAAAAAGGCCCCTCACCGCCAAGGGGATCTCGCGCACCCGCCGGTCGGGCCGGGGCCTGTTCAATCTTCGGATCAATCCCACGCATCTCTTCTCCAGCCGTTTGACGCGGGCGCGTGAAACAGCCGTGATCTTACAGCGCCTGGTCCGTCCCAGGCTCACGGTCGACATCTGTAACGAACTGCTTCCCGGAACAGCACCGGAGCTACTGATTTCGTTGCTCGGCACATTACCTCCGGATTCGGTGGTCATCTGCATCGGCCATGAGCCTCACTTGAGCCTCACGGCAGGCATCTTGATGGCCGGCAGGCCCTGCGCCGGTCTTTCACTGAAAAAAGCGGGGGCCTGCCTCATCCAAGTGGAGAAACCGGTACGATCGGCAAGCGGCCGTCTCTTATGGTGGCTTACGCCGGGTCAGTTGCGGGCATTGGCCTAACTCACTCTCACGCAGGGCGCCATCCGTTTCCTGCGGCCAGCCTGCAGAACTTCACAGACAGTCCCGCCGGCAACAATTGCCGCCGCCCCGCGGGGTGGTGCGCCATTCATTCAGTCAATTCGTAGAATTGTCCGGGCGCTGGCGGAAGGAATGACGGCTGGGGCAGGTCGCCGCTCCGGGCGTGATCTATCCGGTCAGTGAGCCGGATCCTCCCGGGATGTCACCATGAACTGCACCGGCCGCTTGAATACCCATTCGAACAGATCGCTACGGGCGCGCGCGGCCCAGATTTCCAACTCCGCGTCACCGGCGACCTGCAGGACCATGATCACGGTCTTTCCGAGCTTGACGTCCACGCTCTGCACCACGGAAAACTGACTGCGGTCCAGGCCGTCGGCGATGCGAAGCAAGGCCGACAATGATCTGACGATGCGCTGAGTTCCCTCCGGGAGCGCGACGAAGTCGTCGTGTTTGCGATGGGGCAACGCCCGTCGGTGGTACCGCGCGATATTCGCGATCAGGTCGATCTCGTCGGAGGTGAATCCCGAGAGATCGCTGTTCTTGATGAGATAGTACGCATGCTTGTGGTGCTGTCGTGAATTGATCATGTAGCCGATATCGTGCAGGATGGCCGAGAATTCCAGCCATTCCCGCTCCCTCGGCCCGAATCCGTGCAATGATTTAGTTTGATCAAACAGACCCAGCGCAAGCCCCGCCACATGAATGGCATGTGTTTCGGACACATGGCATCGACGGGCAAGCGCCAGTATGTTCCGCTTGCGAACGTCCGGGATGTCCCGCTCAGCTTGAATGCCCTCATGGTGCCGCTGAATAAAATCGTAAATGATGCCTTCCCTGATCGCCTTGTCGCAAATCGTCAGTTCATCCCTGTCGAGCAATCCCAGGAGAATCCTCAGCACGGTGGAGGCGGGCAGCAGCGTATCGACACGCTTGGGGTCGAGCCCCGGAATGGCCAATCTGGTTTTCAGGGTGGCCGCCGCCAATCGTTTTTCGATGGCCGCGATCTCCTTCCGGGATATCTTCGCAAGATTCAATTGGGGCAGGGGACGGCCGGTTCGTTCCAGGCAGATGACTTCGGCCAGGTTGCCCGCCATCCCGGAGGTGGCGATGACCTGTTCGACTCGCTTGGTCTTGTAGGGGCCGAGGGCGCCCTTGAGCTGAGTGGTCACGGCCTCTTCCATCGCAGACATCATCGGCTTGGATGGAGGAGTCTTCGTGAGGTACAGATCCTTGAGACGGATCGCGCCGAGTTTCAGGCTCCGGGCATGGAACACCTGGTCCCGGTTGCCGACGATCAGTTCTACGGAACCGCCCCCGATATCGATCACGAGGGTGGGCCGATCGGGGAGCGCCACGCTGTTTTGCACGCCGAGAAAAATCAGGCGGGCTTCCTCGGCGCCCGTAATCACCCGCACCGTCAGCCCGGTTTGCTGCGCGACATGATCCAGGAATTCGCCGCCGTTGCGCGCTTCGCGCACGGCGCTCGTCGCCACGCCCTCGATGCGTTCATATCCCTTGTTTCGTGCAAGCGTGACGAGGTTTCTGATGACCTCCAGACCACGCATCATGGCCTGGTCCGACAGACGGCGGGAGGTGAAGACGCCGTCGCCCAACCGGGTCATGTCCTTGAAGCGGTCGAGAATCTTGTAGGAATAGTCCGCCTGGACTTCGGCTAAAACCATATGGATGGAGTTAGTGCCGATGTCGAGGACGGCCAGTTTTGGCATGGGCGTTTAGCAGTTGGCGGATGGCGCGATGTGCCGAATGTTCTTGCCTTCGACCATATAGACGACCGGTTCGCCTATGTTCGTCGTGTGGTCGGCCATGCGTTCGAGCGACTTGGCCACGAAGGTCAGCCGGATCGCTCGGGTGATGGTCGGCGTATTTTCCAGCATAAAGGAGAGCAGTTCCCGAAACAACTGTTCATTCAACCCGTCCACGACATCATCGTCGGCGCACACCTTGCGGGCCAACATCGGATCGGAATTGACGAACGCATCCAGGCATTCCTTCACCATGCGCATCGTCCAGTTGGCCATGCGAGGCATGTCGATATAGGGTTTCAGCTGAGGATCGACGAGCGCCCTCAGGGCCTGCTCTATCTGTGACTCAACGAGGGAGCCCATCGCGAGCAGTTGCCGTTTGAGATGCGCGAGATCCTGGTCGAAATGTCGTTGCATGAGACGGCTGCTCCAGATTATCCGAACCGGCCGGTGATGTAGTCTTCGGTTCGCTTGTCTCGCGGCGTCGTGAAAATGGTTTAGACGAGGAAGGCCAGGCCGAACACGCATGCTGCCCGAACGCGACCCACAGAAATTTCGAACCCGGCTTACCCAATTGCCAGGAGGGACTGTTTGGTCGAAACCCGTTCGATTTCATATTGAAACCCTCTACGAAGCAGAATAATCCTCCGTTGGCGGCTCAGCTCATCGACGGTTTTGAACACTTGATTCCAGGTGAGTTCCGGGAGGAGCGCGACGACCTGCTCCAGAGTCAAGGACTGCCGCGCCCGCAGCAAATCAAGAATACGGGACTCACCTTCGACGGAGATAGATGGATGGACCATGACGCTCCTCCCGGTTAGACGGCCTCGACCCCTACGCTGCCATCCTTCCTCCTGCCTGGTATCCCTGACATCAGCGCCCTCTCAATTTTGAGTTAACTTTCCGGCAGCCCTCAGATCTCTTCCCCCGCGCACGGAGAGCCTTTGCCGGCGGCTTCACCGTGCGCCGGTGAGCAGCGCACCGCAACGACCCGCACGGCGCCTAATGTCAGAAGGATCGCTCCCAGGAGCAATAACTTCGTCTGGTCGGCCTCCTTGAACCAGAGGGAAATGATCTCCGTCAACATGACCACCAGAATGGTATCCACGATGAACGTCACCTTCACTCGCCCCTCTGAAAAATAGGTCACGGTGGTCTTGAAGACTTCGACCACCGCCAGCAGAATCAATGTGTCGACAATGATCTGCCGCAGCCCGACTTCGACCGGGCCATGGAACATCAATCCGATATCCAGGAAGGTCTTGATCACGCCTCCGGTCAGCGCGATAAGGATGGTCAGGATCAGCAGGCTCAAGACCGCCTTGATACCTTTCATCCACAACTCGGTGAGATCCCACTCGAGCACGCGGCCGGCCAGCTCGGAATAACGATGCATGCGGGGTTGCAGATTCGTGAAGGTCATGCGCAACGGCTCCTTGTAGGGACTCATGAGTTTGTCCATATCTCGGGCACTCGCGTCAGCGGTCCTTGATCAGCAGAGCCGACCAGAGCGCCATGAACAGCGCAACGAGCAACAACATCGAGACGAAAAACGTGCCATTCGATGATGCCGACATCGAAAATTCCGCAATAGGCATGAACGACCTCCTTGGTTGACTCAGTGATGTCTGAACGGACTGACGGCTGATCGAAGTCTACGGCTGCACTGTTCCATCGACCTCACTGATCGGTTACGAACCTGTTACTTCCTACGGCGACAGTCCTGGGCTCCATGTGGATCTCATCCGTGAGGTAGCCGGATGATCCTGCAGGTACGCCGACGGACTCTGAACGGAGAAAAGTTAACAAGGAGTTAACAACCTGCTAATAGGCCAGCAATTCCCACGTCATATCCTGTCACATCTCAAGAACGCCAATCCGACGAGAGGGGTCGCAATACAGTGAGACGTTTCATCAATTTCTTACGGAGGGGTGATATGAAGAGAGCCCAGGAGACAGGTTCCGGATGGCGCCAGAGCGCTCGATTGGGCGTCACGGCGTTGGCCGCGACCGCCATGCTGGCCCTCTCGGGTGGATTGGCGGTCGCGGAACATGCCGGCCTTGGCGGTGATGGACGGCCGGCCGTCGATCCCGCGATCGAACCCTACACGAATCACAACGGTCTGCACGGCAAATTCAGCATTGCCGGCTCGGATACGATGCAACCGCTGATGTCCAAGTTGTCCGCCCAGTTTATGAGCCTGCACCCCGGGGTGGAGATTGCCGTCGAAGGGACGGGGTCGGGTGCCGCCATCCGGGAGTTTCAACTGGGCCTATCCTATCAACGTCGTGGCGATAAGGTGCGCGGACGGGGAACCGGGGGGTCCAATCAGGTAGACCTGCTGGCCTCCTCCCGGCAGTTGACGGAAGAAGAACAGCGGGGGATCGAGTCCAGCCATGGGTCCCGTGCCCTCGAGGTCCCGATTGCAATGGACGCGGTCGCGATCTATGTGCACCAAAGCAATCCGATCCGGCAGCTCTCGTTGAACCAGATCGACGGCATCTTCAGCAAAAGCCACAAGCGCGGGACCGGACCCATTACCCAGTGGAGCCAGGTGGGACTGACGGATTCAGCGTTAGGGCAACAACCCATTCACATCTACGGACGTGACAAACGATCCGGCACCAGACAATTCTTCCAACATGTCGCGCTCAAGGACGGGGAACTGTTGGACACCGTGACGGAGCAACCAGGCTCCGCATCCGAAATCATCGCGATCGCGCGGGACCCTCTCGCCATCGGTTATGCAGGGACCGGATTCAACATAGCCGCCGTGCGCCAGGTTCCGATTGTGGCAGAGGCTGGCCAAAACGCCGTCTTGCCTTCGATGGAGACCGTCACCTCCGGTTCCTATCCACTGGGCCGTTCCCTCTATGTCTATGTGAAGAGAAATTCCAAAGACGCGCTGGATCCGTTCGTGGCGGAGTTTCTGTCCTTTGTGAACAGCCGTCAGGGACAAGAGACCGTAATACGCGCCAGCATGTTCCCCCTCACCGGCCCGCAGGTGGCTAAGAATCTGGCTGAGTTGGGACTTCGAAAAGGTGCCATGGTCAATGTCCCGGAGAACGGGCAGAGTCTCCGGGTGGCGGAGGAGGCGGGACGATAACGACACGAGATCCATCCTATTCCGATCGCGTGCCGGGAACAGGGGAGCGTTCTGACCTCGTGAGAACGCTCCCTTTTTTTGCGCATGTCTGGTAGCATGCGTCCCGTCGGTGTTCACGCACGTCGTGGGGCATCGATCACCGAGACCCGTCCGACGAGTCGTTCACTGGAGATGAACCCATGAACAGAGTTCTCGTTCGAGCCCTGCTCACACTCACGTTCGTCACTTTGGCCGCGCAGGCGGGATGCAACAGCGCTCCGCCGCCGCGCACCTCCTATCAGGACCCGATTACCTCCATCAGATTGTATGTCGACGAGCGTGCCGGCGCCGGACACAGCCACCCGGCCCGGATTACGGCGGATCAACTGGCTCAGACGCTCGGCGGCCTCCGGGTGATTCCCCGAACGGGATTCATCGGATCGTTGATCTCGGGTGACTCTCATGGCGTCCCGGCCTTCTCGTCAGCCGAGATCCGCACGCTGGCTCCGAAACTCAGCCGTGCCCTGGGCGAAGCCACTCCGAAGGAACTGGTCACATTCTATCGCCGGATCTCGGATCCCGGCGCGGGTCTGGCCATTACCTCCGGAGGCCTGTTCGTGCGAGGCACCCATCTGTTTGTGATCTTAGCCAATGACCGCACCCTTCCAACTGACGGTATGAACCAGAACATGGTCTCGGACTTCGATCCGGTGGACAGTCCTTTGATCCCCATCTCCCGGACCAGCTTCCACGTCGATTTCATTCCCGCCACCGCCGTCGTCCCGGAACACCAACGCGAATCATGGCCCTACATCGATGACGGCAGAATCCTGGCGATCGACCTGCGGCAACTCGATCGTCATATGAAATCCCCTCAGCCGGCCATTGGCCACTAGACCGCTTCCACCCCTGTAACTCTGCCCGGAATCGGGGTTCGAACCGAGAGACCACCTCACTCCAGCCCAGTCATGCTACCTGGGCGGCCGGCGAATGATCGCTGCTCATCTCGTTCCGGCCATTCCTGTCGCAGTCGGCCATCGAACGGCAAGGCAGACATCATTCGGGTCGGGACGTGAGCTGCAGGCGGGTCCTCACCGTGGGAACAAAGTCCATGGTGATCTCCGGCAAAACGGTTTCCTGTAGGTCCTCGAACGTGCTGTATTTCAGCGGGCGGGCGGGTTGCGGAAGGAGTCCGCAGCAGTGACTCCGGACTCCTCATGGTCATGGAGTAGAAGACAGGCTAGTTCCAGAACCATTGCGCTTGTAAACGCAATTGCGAGGCATCGAACGCCTCCTGTCGCTGGTTCGTCACTAACGTGCTGTTGAGGCCATCCTTGAAGACCCAGTCGGCACTGAACCGTAAGTGGGTGTCAGGCTCCCAGACCAGACCCAGGTTCCATGTTCGCGATTGGCCATCCGGAGCGCCATTCAATGATTTGAAGCCTCCATAATATTCCCCGTAGCGAACATAGGGAGTCAACATGCCGACATCGGAATAGCGCCAGGTATAATATCCCTGAACGTAGCCGCCCACCACGCTGCTCTCCTCAATGAAATTCGTTTGGCCGTTCCGCTTGGGGCCCCGTCCGACCGTAAACTCGGCCAAAACACCCCAGGGTTGCGGAGGGGTCCAGACGTACGCGGTGACGCGCTGATCCTTGATATCGCAGCCCCCTTCGGAACTCAGCGGACTGATGCAACGGGCCGCACTGGCCACGTTGGGCTGGCTGGCCCCCTGAACACCGAAGACTCCGTGATAGGCCAGCACCCCGGTTTCTAACAATCGCCCGTTGCGGAACAGAAAGGGGTAGGCCACCTTAGCCCCGATGTGTTTGTCCTTGTTAAGCTCCAGGCGGTTTCGACTTTGTCCGTTATACACCATGATGCCGAAGACCCCGTAGTCGCCCGGTCCATTATGGTAGGCCGCCAATTGCGCGAACCGTTCCTGAGCGGTTTTCGGACTCCAGTAATAGGCGATGCCCAGATCCCGTTCTCCGGGCGCACCGCTCTGGACCGATTCGTGGCGATCCATTTCCTGCCGGTTGGTGCTCGACCGGTAAGTATCAAAGGCATTGGGGACACGATGGAGACCCAAGCGGATCCGGTTCACTTTATCCTTGGTCAGGTAAAAATCCGAATAGGCGTCGATCATTTCTGCGGCGGATAACTGTTGTTGGTTGCCCTCCAGCGCGAACTGCGTAAAAAACGCCACCCGTTCCGAAACCTGGCCTTGAAAGACGAGGCGGAGCCGTCTCGCATAAAATTCGTTCCCCTGCTGGTCACCGAAGCTATCGTTCAACGGCAAATCAAACCGCCTGTCCGTGGCACCCATGTTGTACCTGAATTGCATGTACCCGTTGATCCGTATACGCTCGTACCAGCGAGGATTCCCGGCCATCTCTTGTTCCGCCGATTGCTCAAACACGCGGCGTTCTTCTTCGGCCTTCAGACGAATCCAGTCTTCCTGAGTGATGACACCTTTTTCCAGCAGCAGACTTTCCAGGGACGTGCTTTCGATCGTGAGATTCTGTCCTGATGTCTCCCGCTCACTCTCCACCGCGGTCGGAATGGTAGATGGATTTCCCTGCAGCGTTCTCATGGATGGATCGGCGACCGTTGGTGCCTGAGCCAGCAGTCGAGGGCCAACCTGTTCTGAACCCGACCACCCCGGCAGTGGCGCTGCCAACCCCCAGCCTAGCAGGCAGATTGCCAAGGCAGGTCCCTTCATCACATGCTTCGCACGGTAATCCATTCGTTCCTCCTTGATTGTGGATAATCTACGCTCACAATATGTGCCACATCCGCGATCGAAACCATCGGCCCGGTGTGGTTGCCGTGCGTGCCGAATGTGCCGCCGTTCTACCACCTGCATATGTCCTTTTGGCTGGAGCCATTTCACGCGCCGAGTATCGTGTGACGGCGTGACGAATCCATCACCGCATTGTTAAGAATCGGTAAACGCCATGTGAAGCGGGTAGTCGGGCAGGCAAATGTAACGCCCTTGTAACCTCCTGACAACCCGCCGACAACTCATCCCCGGTATGGTGGGCATCATTCTCGGAAGACTCCACCATGACGGCCTCTACGACCCCCATGCTCTTCGTGTCCGGCGACCGTTCGGCCGCCCAGTTTTTGGAGCAAGTCTTCAGGAACCAAGGCTATGCGCTGAACATCGCGCCCACCTGGTCGTTGGCGCAGCAGGAAATCCGGCGGGTGCGTCCCGCCGTGATTCTGCTGGACCGGCAGCTCATCGCCAGGGAAGCCGTGGATCCAAGGCAAATCCATCCTGCCGTTCCCACCATCGTGCTACAGCCGTTCGACCAGTCCTGCGGCCCCGATGATTGTGTCTCCGACCTCGACGCCGGGTTCGATCTGGTGTTCTGTTCCCCCCGGTATCGTGAGCTGATCGCGCACATCAGGGCCATTCTCCGCCGGCAACACATGGAATCGGCCCCGCAGTCGCTGTTGCTGGTCAACGGCATCGCGATGGACATCGCCCGCCACGAAGTGATGGTGGCGGGACGGCTGGTCGAATTGACTCCGAAGGAGTACCAGATCCTGCGCCAGTTTCTACAGGAACCCGGCGTAGTTTTGACCCGGCAAATTCTCCTCGACCGGGTCTGGGGGGAGAATTACGCGCTCGAGGAACATGCGTTGGACGTGCACATCCATTCCTTGCGCCAAAAAATCGAGCCCGATCCCTCCACGCCCGTCCATGTCATTACGATACGCGGCCTCGGTTATAAACTTCAGGCCAGCTGACGTCCATCGACACCCCTGACCCGGTTCCATCCACCTCCAGACCCGTGGTCTGCGACGAATTGGAACGTGCACAGTTGGCATCGTGTACCGCACCAGGGCAGGCACTCTCTGCACCGGCACAGGGGTCCTGGTATCGTCCGGCAGATGGGATATATGGAGCTCTGGCTCGGTGGAGAGGGGGCTTCGCCGGCTCCCGGGTCACCACCCGGGATAGCGGGAGGTCACCGGGAGACCTGTTCGACCACGGGAGCTAGAATTCATCCACCGAGACCGGCTGCAGGAGGTCACGTACAGACAGCACTCCGACGATCGCCCCGCCTCTCATGACCGCGAGGTGCCGCGTCCCATGCTGCTGCATCAGATCGGCGGCTTCCGTGATGGGGCGTCGCTCGTCGATCCCAATGACGGGCGTGCTCATGATGGCTTCCACCCGGACGAAATAGGGTTGACGGCTCTCTCCCACCACTTTCCTCACGATATCCGGCTCCGTCACGATTCCCACCAGTCGTTCATGTTGCTCGACAAAGAGGCTGCCGACTCGGCATTCCGTCATCATTCGCGCGGCCTGGTCCACGGAGGTGCCGGCTTGAACCTTCACCAGATCTCTGGTCATCAACTCGCTGATCGTTACCATGGTGACTCTCCTCTCTTCAGTGTGTAACACGGGATTTTTTGGCACCGGCGGCTCCATCGCGACCCGGCGCTCCGACTTACGGCTCGTCAAGACTCGCGGGCTGCACCGATCCTGGTCATAGGGACATACGTTCCATTGGCATGGCGCATTCGCAAGATGGGTTACATTTCCTTTCTGTTCATTCCAATGAGTGTTCGCATCGCGTACAGGATTGGCGTCCAGGCGAGCGTAAATGAGGCGCCCCTCGCCGGAAGACTGGCCGCTTTGACCATGCGCATGAACTCCTTCCGTTGAATCGCACTCTGAGGAATGGCTCCTCAAGGCTATCCCGCGAAAGTTCCATCGGCGTCAGGCTTGGGTCAATTATGTGTTACGTAGTGCCCTGGAACGATATACAGGCAGAGGCTGCGAGGAGCTGGAGCGGCACGGGCGAGGAGTGCCCATGCCGCGAGAGTCGAAGACGGGCGGGAGAAACTAATCTTTCACGACGAAATGCACGCTCCGGTTCTTTTGCCAGCAGACCGGATTATGTTGCAGACAGAGGGGACGATCTTTGCCGTAGCTGGTGACATCCACCTGCATTGCGCTGAACCCCAAGGATTCAAGATACCGTTTCACCGAGAGGGCCCGTCGTTCTCCCAACACAAGATTGTATTCGGCGGTGCCGACTTCATCGCAACGACCTTCCAGGACCACCCGGGTCACCTGATGATCCTTCAACCGCTTGGCATTGTCCTCCACAGCCGTGAGGGCATCGTCGCGCAGCACGTATTGATCGAAATCGAACAGCACATCCGGAAAGGGAATATTCTGTTCCCCGGTGGCATTGCGGGCGGCCATTTCGGTTGATCGAAGGGGAATCGGAGCAGCCTCAGGCGGGGGCGCCATTTCCTGGACCGGGGCGGCAACAACGCGCTCCTCCGCGCGGGGCTTGGGAGCCGTGGTCGCGGTACCTCCACTGGTGACCGATTTGTTTGCACAGCCGTCAAGAAACAAAGGGCCGGCGACGGCAAAGAGTCCCAGCAGGACAAATGGACGCAAACGAATCATGAAAACCTCCAGCGCAGGTTGGGTTCGTGGATTCTACGGGGCACAGAATAATCAAATCGCGCAAGCGAGGCAAGTTACTTCTTCGGAACGCACAGCTCGTACAAGCGTCCGGGCTCCGGCAGGGGTTCCCAACGCAAGATGTTCATTGCATCATCGACATAGGCCGGTGAGCGCATGCCGTTGAGCACGGAGGTCACCCCCGGCGTGCTGGCGAGAATCCAGAGGGCCTTCTGTGACAGGGAGGCCGTACGTGTGGGTTCAGGCAAGAGGGGATTCAAGGTTCGATGCACGTCCTCAGCACGGAGACGGCTCCGTTCGGCAGCCTCCCACTGGAGCGCTTTCAGCAATGCCAACAGCTCCGGCACATACCGGTCACGCCAGCCTTCCCACTGCTCGGCCACCGTTCCGGTGAATGCCTCCGAGAGCGCCTTCATGACCTGGTTGACGTGGGGCGCGATCATCTGTTGTTCGATCTGTTCCCAATGTTCGAGTCCCTGGACCTGGGTACGTATCCGATTCAGTTCATCGGCCCAGCGAAAGAACTCGCCCGGCAACATTCCCTGCCCGCCATGAGCCACGGCCGGCGCCAGGTCCTTCCGATACTCTTCCTCCAATCGCGCGACGCTCTGCCGCTGCCTCTCAAACTCCACGGGGGCTGGCTGGGCCGGGACGTCAGCCAGCCGCAGGACGCCGCCCCGGGTTAAGGGCATGGCATTGAGCGGACGGTTGACCAGCACCGCCGTCCCCTCCCTCAAGGCTTCGTCCAACAAGGTGTGGTCCTCTTGGGGACCGGTGTTCCGCACCAATGCCGCACCGGATTCGTAGAGATTCATCGGGCATTGCAGGACGGCGAAGTGGTGAACGGCCACCCCGACCTTGTGGGCTGCGGCCTTAGCCGCCGCATGCATACGCGAGAGCGAGGTGGCGCCGGGATCGTCAGGGGCCGCGGTGGAGGTATTCGAAGAGACGCCATAGTGACGAAGACGCCCCGCCTGCACCTGCGTTTCACAGTATTCAAACGCCAGCTGGAGACGCGCGTAGAATTCATGGCGCAGTTCACCCACACTGCGACTCTCCGTGGCGCCAAGACGGGTCTCGTGGGAGAGAAAATATTCAGGATTATGCAGCAGGCAGACATCCAAGGTCGCCAGCCCGAGGCGATCCAGCGATTGCGTCAGTTGGTCGGCTAGAAAGTCCGGATGAATGCAATGCCAGATATCCTCACCGTATTTGACCATGTCCGGGTAGGGCTTCCCGGCTTTCTCCCGTGCCCGGGCCTGGACGAGATTCTGTCCCTGAACGTAACCGATCTTCGACACGACGATCAGTTCTTCGCGGCGCAACTCGCCGGCACCGATCAACTGTTGCAGAACATTGCCCACCAGTTGCTCGCTTTCGCCGTCCATGTAATTGGTAGAGGTATCGATCAGGTTGCATCCCAGGCGGAGCGCCTTCACCAGGGCCTCCCGCTGCTCGGCCTCCCGCTGCCCGACGCGATAGGTCCCGAACCCGAGCCGGCTTACCGTGAGACCGGTTGCCCCGAACGGCCCGAATCCCTTGGCCAGAGATCCGGTGCCGGAGCTGTCGTGAATCTTTCGCGCGGCATAGGCCGCCGTGCCTTGGACAGTCGCCGCGCCGGGCACGACTGTGCCTCCCAAGACCTTCTGCTCTAAGGGGGACGATGCGGCAGCGGGCGACAGGTGCGCCTGCAGCAGAGCCGGAAGCTCAGCCGGATCGGTAATCGGCTGCCGACAGGCGAAGTTCCGGCAGACGTAGAGTGAGGCCTTCCCGCCAATCAGCGTCTTGCCTTTCAATAAGGGATGGCTGGTCTCGGGCTCTTCAGGATTTCGATGCGCGAGGATACGGTTCGGCAGATAGACCCGGTTCACCGCGGCGCGCAAGGGCGCCGTGCCAGGATCGTCCGGCGAGCCGATCAAGGCCACTTCCACGGGTCCAGTCGTCAGGAGATCCACCACCAGGAGACTTTTGGCGAATGCTCTTGGATAACGAGCGATCTGACGACCATAGGCGCGGACAGCCGCCGCCGCCGCACGGCGGAATTCATCCCGGTCGAAGTGGGAGGCCAATCTGGCCAGCGCCGAAGCCGCCACCGCATTCCCGCTCGGCGTCGCGCCGTCCGGTCCTTCGCGGCTCCGCATGATCAAAGCTTCGTGCCCCGTCGCCGTGGTAAAAAATCCGCCATGGGTCTCGTCGGCAAAGTCCGCCAGAAGCCGCTCGGCCAGACGGGCGGCTTCCGATAAATACCGTTCACTGCCGCCGGCTTCGTACGTCTCGATCAAGCCTTCGGCGAAATAGGCGTAGTCCTCAAGATAGGCATCCAGGTGGGCCGTGCCAGCCCGATAGGTCCGCAACAGTCGCCCATCCGGCTTGGAGAGGCTGGCAAGAAGAAAGTCCGACGCTCGACAGGCCGCATCACAGTACCTCGGCATGTCGAACACACGCCCGGCTTCCGCCATGGCGCTGATCATCATTCCATTCCATGCCGTGATGACCTTGTCATCCAGGCCTGGAGCGATTCGTTTCGCGCGCGCCGCATAGACCTTCGGTTTGACTCGATCGAGAGTCTGCTGCAACTCATCCGCGCTGATGCCTAACTCGTTCGCCACGACGTCGATGGACTTTGGGGTATGCAGGACATTTTTGTGTTCCCAATTCCCACCGTCGGTCACGTCGTAGTAGGCGCAGAACCGCCTCGCGTCCTCGTCACTGTCCACCGCCATCCGGATTTCTTCCGCTGTCCAGACGAAGAACTTCCCTTCGACCCCTTCGGAGTCGGCGTCGGTTGCGGAATAGAACCCTCCTTCGGGGGACGTCATTTCATTCAGGATGTAATCCAATGTCTCGCAGGCCACGCGGCGATAATTTTTGTCGCCGGTCACCTGATAGGCTTCGACGTACACGCGAGCCAGCAGGGCATTGTCGTACAGCATTTTTTCGAAATGGGGCACCAGCCAGCGTTCATCGGTGGAGTAGCGGGCAAAGCCGCCTCCCACCTGGTCATAGATTCCGCCCGCCGCCATGGCATCAAGGGTTTTGCGCACCATCGTAAGGGTGTGGGCGTCGTTCGTGCGCTGGTAACAGTGCAGCAAGAGGGAGAGGCCGGTCGCCGGCGGAAACTTGGGGGCCCCGCCGAATCCTCCATGTTTGGCATCGAAGTCTTCCGCGAACTGAGTCACGGCTGTATCGAGTTCCGCTTCACCGACCGTGGTCGGGGAGGGGGCATGACCGCCTTCCTGCAGACGCGCCGTGAGACTCGCCGCCTGAGCCACGACTCCATCCCGATCTTTTTCCCAGTATTCGGCGATTTTTTGTAACAGCGTCGGAAACCCGGGCCGGCCCCATCGATCCTCAGGCGGGAAATAGGTGCCGGCAAAAAACGGTTTCTGATCCGGGGTGAGAAACACCGTCATCGGCCATCCGCCTTGATTGCGATTCAAGGCCAGGGTCGCCTGCATGTAAATTTCATCCAGATCCGGCCGCTCTTCCCGATCGACTTTGACGCAGACGAAATGGTCATTCATCAGACGGGCGATCGATTCATTTTCGAACGATTCCCGCTCCATCACATGGCACCAGTGACAGGAGGAATAGCCGATCGAGAGCAGAATCGGGCGTTTCAGGCGCGCGGCCTGAGCCAGTGCCTCAGGCCCCCAGGGATACCAGTCCACGGGGTTGTACGCATGTTGAAGGAGGTACGGACTCGTCTGATGAATGAGGCGATTCGGCTGGCGATCGGCGGTGTTGTGTGTCATGCGCGAACCGTATCACGCGTCGATCAAACGGGTCAATAAAGTGATACGGGGTGAGCGGAACGTGATCGCGCCGGACAAAAAAATTGGCTCGCGCCGGCCTCCGGACTCGCGAGCCAATTAGAGACTAGGAAAGAACGCGGGGACCTGGAATCAGTGTCCGCCCTTCTTCTCGTCTTTTTTCTTATCTTCGCCGAATACGGTCTGGGACAGGTGTCCGCCCTTCTTCTCGTCCTTCTTCTTGTCCTCACCGAGGAGAACCTGGGACAGGTGTCCGCCCTTCTTCTCGTCCTTCTTCTTCTCGTCTCCGGCAAATGACGGAGCGGTGAATGCAACGAGGATGGCTGCCGCGACAACTGCAAATAAAGCACGCTTCATGGGAACCCCTCCTTGAAAGGTTGAGAAATGTGTGCCCAGCATAAGGGCGCCCGAGGGTAGCCAACCGGGCAGAATAAGTCAATGACAGAGTTCATCCACCTGGTCAGCTCCACGTGGTCGGTCTTCCGCCCCAACCGCTCCTTCTCACCCCCTGTGATAGACTCTCATAAGGGGACGTCACAGGCTAGACTATGGACCATGACCACTGACGATATCGGACCCTACTCAAACTACCGTCTGACCGTCCGTCTCGCCCTGCTCAACCAACCAGGCATCTTCGCCAAGGTGGCAGGCCTTCTGGCAGAGGAGGGGGCCAACCTCGGCGCGGTGGACATCGTCTCGGCCAATGCCGAACGGATGATCCGAGACATCACATTTGACGTGCAGAACGAAACCCATGGCGAGCGGGTACTGGAACGTCTGGAGAGTCTGCCTGAAGTGAATGTGCTCTCCGCTTCCGACCGGATTTTTTTGCTCCACCTGGGCGGAAAGATCCGGGTTCAGAGTAAAGTCCCGGTCAACACCCGGAACGTCCTCTCCATGATCTACACTCCCGGCGTAGGACGCGTCTGCCAGGCGATTGCCAAGGATCCGACCAAGGCCTATGCCTTCACCATCAAGAGCAACAGCGTGGCGGTGGTCACCGATGGCTCCGCCGTGCTTGGACTCGGCAATCTCGGCCCGGCGGCGGCGCTCCCCGTGATGGAGGGCAAGGTCATGCTGTTCAAAGAGTTAGCCGGCATCGATGCATGGCCGATCTGTCTGGGGACTCAGGACACGGAAGAGATCATCCGCATTGTTCGCGGCATTGCTCCCGGCTTCGGTGGCATCAACCTGGAAGACATCAGCGCGCCGCGCTGCTTCGAGATTGAACGAGCGCTGAAAACCTCCCTCGACATTCCCGTCATGCACGACGACCAGCACGGGACGGCCGTCGTATTGCTGGCCGCGCTCACCAATGCGCTGAGGGTCGTCGGAAAACGCATGGAAGATGTCCGGATCGTGGTCAACGGGCTTGGCGCAGCCGGGACCGCCTGTTGCCGTATTCTCCTCGCCGCAGGGGCCTGTCATCTCGTCGGCTGCGATAAGGAAGGCATCGTCCTCATGGGGGAGGCGGAGGAACTGCGCGCCTGCCGGACGGATCTCCAGGCCTGCATCCGGCGAAACCACCCGCGTGGAACTCTGCATCATGCG
This sequence comes from uncultured Nitrospiraceae bacterium, assembly GCA_963846575.1. Taxonomy (GTDB): domain Bacteria; phylum Nitrospirota; class Nitrospiria; order Nitrospirales; family Nitrospiraceae; genus Nitrospira_A. The sequence goes on from CAWJWJ010000002.1 coordinate 1,717,793, forward strand.
CTGAAGGGAGCCGATGTGTTCATCGGACTCTCCGTGGGCAATGTGCTGAGCAAGGATGACCTCGGGCGGATGAACCAGGATCGCATCGTCTTCGCGATGGCCAATCCCGACCCCGAGATTGACCCCAGGGTGGGCGATGAAACCTCTCGAATTTTTGCGACGGGTCGTTCGGACTTCCCGAATCAAATCAACAATGCCTTGTCGTTCCCGGGAATTTTTCGTGGGGCACTCGACGCCCAGGCCAGCGAAATCAACGAAGCCATGAAACTGGCGGCAGCTCAGGCGATCGCCGACTCCGTTCCGGCGCGCCGCCCTCTCGGAAGACTATATCGTTCCGAGTGTGTTCGACCGCGAAGTCGTCCCGCGAGTCGCAAAGGCCGTGGCCGCGGCCGCACGCGCCACCAATGTCGCCAGACGCCGCATCAAGATCGACGACGACCACTACTAACCATCCTTCAGCCGTCTCACGCCTTGTATTCTTCCTGCTTGGCGCGATGTGCGCGATGCATGTAGAGTACGCGGATATTTTGAAGAGGGTTCTCCGCGTCCTCGTACTATGGAGACCGCACCCCACCTTGACCGTGCTCGGGAGATCGGCGTGACCCCCACAACCATTCAGCTCATCGGCACGACACTGTTTGGCGTCGCCATTCTACATACCTTCAGCACCTCGATATTTCAGCACCTGGCGCATACCAGGCCAGCCCATGCAGGATTGTGGCATTTGCTGGGCGAAGTCGAGGTCGTCTTCGGGTTCTGGGCTTCTGTTCTGATGCTCGCCATGTTCATCACCGACGGGGCGACGGCCGCCGTCCAGTATATCGATTCCTATCCCTTCATCGAACCGATGTTCGTCTTTGCCATTATGGTCATTGCCGGTTCACGCCCGATTCTGCAGACCTCGTTGCAAGGAGTGCGCATGATCAGTCGCGCGATCCCCTTGCCGGTCAATATGGGATTTTATTTCGCGGTCCTGGCGCTCGTGCCGTTGTTGGGTTCGTTCATCACAGAAGCCGCGGCCATGACGCTGGCGGCCATGATTCTGCGCGACCGCTACTTTCGAATCGGCATCTCCAACAGTCTGAAGTACGCGACTCTGGGGGTGCTCTTCGTGAATGTCTCGATCGGTGGCACACTGACACCCTTCGCCGCCCCCCCGGTCCTGATGGTGGCCGGGACCTGGAACTGGGACATCAGCTTCATGATGGCCACCTTCGGATGGAAGGCGGCGGTCGCCGTTCTCATCAATGCGCTGGCCGTGACGATCCTGTTCCGCAGGGAACTGTGCCTGCTGCCGGCCGACTCGCGCGAGACGGATCAGGAGGCTCTCCCGATCGCCATCGTGCTGATCCATCTGTTTTTCCTTGCGGGCGTTGTCGTGTTCACGCATCATCCCGCCATATTCATGGGCGTATTTTTATTTTTTCTCGGTGTCGCCCACGCGTATGAACGCTATCAGAACCGGCTGATTCTGCGCGAAGGACTACTCGTCGCCTTTTTTCTAGCCGGACTGGAACTGTTGGGCGGGCAACAGCAATGGTGGTTGCAGCCCGTGTTGCTGGGGATGAACAGCGATTCGGTGTTCTTCGGCGCAGGAGTCCTCACGGCCTTTACGGACAACGCGGCGTTGACCTATCTCGGATCCCGGGTCGAAGGGCTGTCCGAGGAGTTCAAGTATGCCCTGGTCGCCGGAGCCGTCACCGGCGGTGGCTTGACCGTCATTGCGAATGCCCCCAATCCCGCCTGCATTGCGATCCTGCGGGGCCATTTCGAAGATGAGACCATCAGGCCGGTCGGATTGTTTGTAGCGGCGCTGCCGCCGACTCTCATGGCCGTGTTGGCATTTTGGTATTTGTAGACGCGCCGCGCCACACACCCGACGGCAGCCCACTCTTATCGAAGCCCGAAGGGTTGTGCTAATATGCGAGCAACCTGGGCGCAACTTGCGCGCAGGATGCCGTTCAACGAGGAACAGTGGCCTTTTCAACGAACCGACTTTTCAAATTCCAGCGAGGTATGCGGCGCCGGATCGGCATGCTGCGCGCCAAGAACGTAGACAGCATGGAGTTTGCCGTCGACTTTATGATGCAGGAGCGGGTCGATAGTTATTTCCGTGTCGAGCCGGGCCTCGAAGAGGTGGAGCGCTCACTGCAGCAAATTGAAGATGAATTGGAGCAGGTCCGGGATGTATCCGGCGCCGTACGGTTGGAATCGCGGCTGGAGTTCGTCGAAGACCGCTGGGACGAACTCGACAGTGAAGTGCGCGAACGGCCGCGCCGCCGTCGACGGAAGATCAATCTCGCGGATTTCTTGAAGGCGGCAGGAGGGGAGGGCGGCTCCGGCGGCGCGAGCAGCGAGGTCACGAACGCCTACGACGCCTATCAAATACTCGGCCTGGAGTTCGGCACGCCGCTGGCCGATGTGACCACCTCGTTCCGCCAACGCGCCAAGGAACTTCACCCGGATGCGCGCAATGGAGACCGCAGTTCTGAACCGGAACTCCGACGGATTCTCGAAGCCTACCAATTTTTAAAAGAATTCCTGAGCCTCAGCAATACCGAACCGCCGATTTCGCGCGGCGCGGAATATCGACCCACCGAGTAATCTATGACGACCACGCAACCGGATCAAACGTTGATTACCTCCGAAAAGTCCCTGGATGCGCTGTGCGATCAACTGGTGGACAGTTCGGTCATCGCCATCGACACCGAATTCATGGGCGAAGAACACTTCATTCCTCGCTTGGAGCTGATCCAAGTCGCGGCCGAAGGCGTGGGCGCCGTCATCGACTTTCCGGCCGTGCAGGACACCGCTCCTATCGCCCGATTCTGGGATATTCTCTGTAATACCGGTATCGAAAAAGTACTGCATGCCGGACGGCAGGACCTGGAGTTATTTTCTCACCACGCCGGACGTCTGCCCAAACCGTTCTTCGACACTCAGATCGCAGCGGCCATGGTCGGCTATGGCGCACAAACCGCCTATGCCAATTTGGTGCAGCGCGTTCAGGGCGTGAAGCTCGACAAGGCGCACACCTTTACCAATTGGAGTCAGCGGCCGCTGAGTCAGGAACAGCTTGTGTATGCCCTGGATGACGTCACCTTCCTCCTGCCTATTCACAAGCACTTGAGGCAAAAGCTGACGGTCATGGGCCGGTTGGAATGGGTAGATGAAGAATTTACCCGGCTGGAAGTCGCACTCGGGGCGCAAGCTCGCGATCCGCTGGAACGGTATCAACGGATCCGCGGATGGGAGAGTCTCAAGCCTCGTGCGGCCGGGGTCCTGCGTGACTTGGCTGCGTGGCGGGAAGGGGAAGCTCGCCGCCGTAATGTGCCGAGAGGACGCGTCATGCGCGACGAGGTCCTGGTGCAGTTGGCCCGGCAGACACCGGCCACGCTCGATCAACTCCGCAGCATGCGCGGCATGTACTCCTCAGAGGTGGAGCGCAATGGTCAGGCCCTCCTGACCACCATGCAGCAGGCGCTGGCGCGCCCTGCCTCGGAATGGCCGGAAGTGCCCCGTGATCGGAAACCGGACCCTGAATCCACCGGCGTATTGGAACTGCTGCAGGCGGTGCTCAAGTCCCGAGCCGCCATGGAAAACATCGCTCCGACCCTCATCGCTACCACCGGCGACCTGCAAGCCCTCGTCGAACGCACCTCGGAAGAAGTGGTCGACATCCCGGTATTGCGCGGGTGGCGCCGTCAATTAGTCGGTGAGACCCTGCTCAGCGTTCTGGCGGGAGATCTCAAGGTGTGGATCGATCGGGAACTCGGCAAGCTTCGATTCGGCCACCTCGAGCCTCCTGCGTAATACCCATCCTCTGTCCTTTGCCCGTCACATCGTCGGCCAAACGCGACGATCACGCCGGGTCGCGAGGAGATCCCGCCCGGCGGTGATTCCGACGGTCTTTCCACAACCCCAGCAACAGCGTCAGGAGTGCCAGACCGATTTCGTCAGCCAGCGGGATGACGTCCGGAATGACGATATCCGCCAGCGTGAGCAGGGCGAAGAGCACAAAAAGAGAGGGAAACCGCAGATTGAGTCGCTGCAGTATCCGACCGAGGAGGGACGGGCGGTCAACAGAACTAAATGCAACCATCAGCATTGTCCTCCATCGTGTTGGTGGGCGCGTCATCCGGGCGCGCTCCGTTCCGCATGGCTACAACAGTGTGCTAATCGTGTCGGCCGGTCTCGCCAATATCGCCTTCTCCCCCTTTTCTACCAGAGGACGTTGGATGAGGTCCGGATGTTGAATCATCTGGTCGAGGAGATGGTCGTCGCTCAAGGTCTGGTCTGCGAGTTTGAGCGATTTGTAGAGATCCTCTTTGGCGCGCAGGACATCACGCACACCGAGGCCCGCCTTTCGTAGCAGGGTCTTTAAGAGGCCCTTCGTAAAGGGTTGCTCATAATAGTTGATCGTCTTGAACGGCTGTCCGCTTTCCCTGACCAGGCGAACCGCTTCACGACAGGTCGAGCAGGTGGGCTTCTGATAAATCGTAATTTCCGCCATGTGTTGCGCGTTTCCTTTCATGTGAGTTCCCTTGACGCAATTTTTTCACCTGTGTTACATCACTAGATCACACGTCTACCAGCTAACAACTATGCCGATTTTCGGAACCGACACCAGCGACCAGACAGGCAGGTTTTCCTGCGCCACGATGACCCAGCGCACCCTGAAAGACCTGCGGACTAAACGCAAAGGGCAACCGGTGTTCGTCCTCGGACACCGGCTCGAGCGAAAGGGCACAGAAGCGACATTCGAAGTCTTCAATGACCGCCTGGCCATTATTCTCTTTGAGGACAACGTTCGTCTCGGCTACGATCCCATTGAACTCTTGCTCCCGACCGAGATCGACGACCAGGGGGTGGCCTACTTCGAAATTCGCCCCTGTCGATTGTGCGCACAACTGTTTCCCCTCACGGCCGACGAGTGCGATGCAGACGAAGAACCGTCGTGCTGCCCCGAATGCGCCTCGTAAGGAACACACATCATATCCTGGCCAGTTGTGAACCGGAGTGGGGTAGATGGAAGAGTCTCGTACCGACTCAGTCCCCGCAGTCGCCGCTAATCCGCCAGCGGGGCAATTTCCACAGCCTTCTTGATCAAACAGTCTCCCGCGAATCCCTGCAGCGGCATGGGCAACATGCTCGCATCAAGCACCCGTGCTGAACTCACCCTGAAACCGTCTCCCACCTTCGCTCCTTCCAACTTCAGCGCATGGCACACTTCGATGGTACGCCATACCGGATTCCCGAGCACTGTTTCCGCCGGGACCAGTTTCATATCCGACACGGCACCGTCGAGCAGCACCCTCGCAGCCACCTGCATCTTGTCTTTCGGCGGATGGCTGATCACCGCGAATATCGTCTGCTCTCCGTCAGCCAGCGCCGCCTGAGAGAGGGCAAGCACGACGATGACTCCCATCACGAGCGAACGGAACCGAATCATACTTACCTCGTTGTCGCCTCCGAAGATGTGCCGGAAGGGAGATTCTGACCTGGTCTCACGGGAGCTGGCGATCCTGACGCACCGCCGGGGCTCGGGCCGCCGTGACTCAAAGTGCTACGGCCGACTCGCGGCTCACCTAATGTTCCTGAGGTGTTATTCGAAGGACCGGCGGGATGATCTCGCCAAAGCATCACCAGGCCCACGCCGAGTATCAGAATTCCAGCCACTAGCAGGAGTCGCCCCAAGGTCACCGTTCCCTCGCATTCACGCTCGCATCTCTGTCGGTCAGTATGCCAAGCCGGTCAGTTCAATTCAAGGTGATGGCTGAGCAGGGGGCATGGATCATGGTAAGCTCAGTCAGATACCGTTCCAACCAACGATCACCGCGGGAGGCTCAGTAGTGACACCTGCGGGGGCACGCGTAGGCAGAAGGGGAGATCATTTATGCCGCACGACTTTATGCCGGGCTTAGCCGGAGTTCCCGCCGCGAAATCAGCGATCAGTGATGTGGACGGCACGCGAGGCGTGCTCGAATACCGAGGCATCCGGGTTGAGGAATTGTGCCAGCAGTCCTCCTTTCTGGAAACCAGCTATCTGCTGCTGTTTGGACGGCTCCCGACGGAGTCCGAACTCCGCCGCTGGGTTCAAGACGTGACCCATCATCGCCGGATCAAATTTCGCATTGTGGATCTCCTCAAGGCCCTGCCCGAACATGGTCATCCCATGGACGCCTTGCAGGCGGCCGTCGCCGCGCTGGGTATGTTTTATCCGGGACGCAATGTAAAAGACGTGGATAACAATTACTGGTCGGCGGTCCGACTCATCGCCAAGCTTCCGACCATCGTAGCAGCCTGGGCCCGTCTTCGGCGGGGAGACGAATATATTCCGCCACGGGATGACCTCTCGTTCGCCGATAATTTCCTCTACATGCTGAACGAGACGGTTCCGCATCCGCTCTGGAGCGAGGTGTTCGACGACTGTCTGATCCTCCACGCCGAACACACCATGAACGCATCGACGTTTGCCGGCATGGTCACGGCCTCAACCCTGGCTGATCCCTACACCGTGGTGGCCTCATCGATCGGGGCGCTGAAGGGACCGTTGCACGGAGGGGCGAATGAGGAAGTCGTGACCATGCTCCGGAACATCGGCGCGCCGGCGCAAGCCCGGGCGGCCGTAGAGGCCAAACTGGCAAAAAATGAGAAGCTCATGGGATTCGGCCACCGGGTCTACAAGGTCAAAGATCCCAGGGCCACCGTGCTACAGGAGCTCAGCATGCGGCTGTTCAATGTCTGTGGCACCTCGCCCCTCTACGAGGTGGCGGTGGCCGTGGAACAGCTGGCCAACGATCGTCTCCAGGGCAAGGGCATCTATCCGAACGTCGATTTTTACTCGGGTATTATCTACGACAAGATGGGTATCGAACTGGATCTGTTTACGCCGCTGTTCGCGATGGCGAGAGTGAGCGGATGGCTGGCGCATTGGCTGGAACAACTACAAGAGAATAAGCTGTACCGGCCCGACCAAATCTACTCGGGGGAACACAACCAATCCTATGTACCGATCGACCGGCGCTAGGCTATTCTGTCCGACCGACGAACCACCAGACGACGAGGGACGTCACAAACATAAACCCGCCGAGCACCGCATAGGATACAAATTCCAACATAGATCTTCCCCTCCGGCAAAGGGGAATAATAAATAATGCCGAGCCCTCTAATGTCAAGGCCTTCCATCGATGTTCACCCCTTCCACTCGCCCTTGACTTCATCGCTGCCGAGCTTACCTCCTTACTAGTGAGTAGGGCATTACGTAGATGAACACTCTCAGCCTAGTTACACAAGGAGGTCCTGTTATGACACTCGTGAAATGGGATCCGTTCAGGGAGTTGGAAGAAATGTCGGAGCGCTTGAACTGGATGTTTGCCAAACCGACGACTCATCCGACAGTGGGGCAGGGGAAGGAAGTCATGACCGTGGCCGACTGGACCCCCACCGTGGATATCACGGAAACGGAAGGCGAGTACGCCATTAAGGCGGAGCTACCGGAAGTCAGGAAAGAAGACGTCAAAATCACCGTCGAAGACGGAGTCCTGACACTCCAAGGCGAACGGAAGCAGGAAAAGGAAGAGACGGGAAGAAAGTACCACCGGATTGAGCGATCCTACGGCCGCTTCGTGCGCAGCTTCACGCTTCCCGACACGGTCGACGAGAGCAAGGTTCGGGCGGACTATGCCGAGGGGGTGCTGCATTTACACCTCCCGAAATCCGAAAAAGCAAAGCCGAAGCAGATCGAAGTGAGGATTGCCTGACGGTGCTTCACTCTTGGCCGGCAGGGCCTATGCCTGAGAACAGCGGCCCGACTCGGGGGCCGCTGTTTTTCCATCAGCGACAGATCTCTCGTGAACAGTCCCGCCGTCACGCGCGACTGGCTTCGGTTCAAGGTCTTTCCCAACTGCGCACATTCCGTTCGTGAGAGTCGTGCCCCCCTCTCTTTCACCGTGCCTCCGGGTGAAACAACCCGACAATCCACCCGCATCGAATGATCTCGCGTAATCTTTCGAACGTTCGGCAATGCTTGTGCTTCCCCAGCGTGACCGTTTATTATGCGCGGCTCCAGCACGTAAAACGCCTGTCAGCTTTTCGAGGAGACCCGACGATGAAGAAGCGCTCTCGCACGTCCCGTACCAGCCCGGCGACCAACGGCCGCGACAACTCCCTGGCGATCAGCACTCGTATGGAACGCGACACCATGGGAGAATTACCGGTTCCGTCCAACGCCTATTACGGTGTTCAGACGGCCCGCGCGATCGAAAATTTTCCTATCAGCGACCTGCGCGTCCCACGCGCGATGATCCGGGCTATGGGACTGATCAAAGGTGCCGCCGCCGATGTAAACTACTCGCTAAAACTCCTGGAGAAGAAACCGGCCGAGGCCATCAAGCGTGCCGCCACTGAGGTGGTCGAGGGGCGCCTCGATGCCGAATTCCCCGTTGATATTTTCCAAACCGGTTCCGGCACCTCGACCAACATGAATACGAACGAGGTCATTTCCAATCGGGCGACTGAACTACTCGGCGGAGCGAGAGGAAGCAAACTGGTGCACCCGAACGATCACGTCAATCTTGGCCAATCAAGCAATGACGTGGTTCCCACCGCCATCCACATTGCCGCGTCAGAAGCGATTCAGCGCCAACTCATCCCAGCGCTCACGCGGCTTCATCAGGCACTCAAGGCAAAAGCCCGCGAGTTCGACAAAATCGTGAAGATAGGACGTACCCATCTGCAGGACGCAACGCCGGTACGGCTGGGGCAGGAATTCGGCGGTTATGCCAGGCAAATCGAGCTGGGCATCGCCCGTATGAAACGGGCTCAGGCAGCCCTGAGTGAAGTCGCGCTCGGTGGGACTGCAGTCGGCACCGGACTCAACTGCCATCCGAAATTTGCGACCAAGGTCCTGGCCATCATTGCCAAAGAAACCGGTTGCTCATTTCAAGAAGCGGTGAACCATTTCGAGGGACAGTCAGCGCAAGACTCCCTCGTTGAAGCCAGCGGAGAATTACGCACGTTGGCAGTGAGTCTCATGAAAATTGCAAACGACATCCGCTGGCTGGGATCCGGTCCACGCTGCGGGCTCGGTGAGATCAATCTTCCGGAGACACAACCGGGATCGTCCATCATGCCGGGAAAGGTCAATCCCGTCATTGCTGAATCCGTGACCATGGTGTGCGCCCAGGTCATCGGCAACGACGTCACGATTACGGTCGGAGGGCAGGCCGCCAACTTTGAACTGATCGTCATGCTGCCGGTGATGGCCTATAACCTCTTACAGTCAATCGAACTATTAGCCGCTGCATCCACGAACTTTGCGGCGAAATGTATCGACGGCATCAAGGCAAATGAGGAACGCTGCAGAAGCTTGATCGAACAAAGCCTCGCCATGTGCACGGCGCTGGCTCCGGTGATCGGTTATGAAGCTGCCGCCAAACTGGCAAAAGATGCCTATAAGTCGGGCAAGACCGTCAGGGAAGTGGCGCGCGAACAAAACGTCCTCCCGGAGAAGCGGCTCACCCAACTTCTGGATCCCTGGCGCATGACTCAGGCGGGGGGACCGGTCGGAAGCGCAGGGGGGTAGCGGCCCGGGCGCATTTGAGCGGACCCAAAGTCATCCGCCCGGACGCTGTGTGTTTTGACAGTCCGAGGGCCCCTATGCTAACGTGCGCAAAATTTTTGATATGTATGCCGCCCGGCGGCGCACCTTAAATGAGCTAGATTGAAGGAATGACGATGAGTGGAACGGGTTCGAATCGAAGCGGGCATGTGATCATTGTGGTGGGAGCCGGTCCGGCCGGAATGGCGCTGGCGAAGAAGTTGTCGGATGCCGGCCACGAAGTCATCATTCTCAACCGTGACGTCAAGTTCGGCGGCTTGGCCGAATACGGCATTTTTCCCAGCAAACTCAAGTTGCGCGGCGGATTGAAAAAGCAGTACTGGGAGATGCTGGAACAACCCAATGTGCATTACCTTGGGAATGTGTCGGTTGGTGAGGGGAAAGACCTTACCGTTGAGGAGCTGCGCGGACTCGGCGCGAGTGCCATCGCATTTTCCATCGGCGCTCAGGGCACCAAAGCCATCGGTGTCGAGGGAGATTCCGCTCAAGGCGTATTCCATGCGAAGGATGTGGTGTACCACTTCAACCGGTTGCCGGGTTTCGGCGATCGCCCGTTCGACATGGGGAAACACGTCGCAATCATCGGCGTCGGCGACGTCATGGTCGACATTGCGCATTGGTTGATCCGCTATAAGAAGGTCGAGCGGGTCACTGCCATCGCCCGCCGCGGTCCAGCCGAACGAAAATATAATCCCAAAGAAATTCGTGCCGTCTGTTCGAATATGGACACGGAGGGCATCGCGCAGGAGTTTGCACGCATCAAGGACCGGTTGGCGGCGGTGGGACAGAATACCGACGAAATCCTGGCCAGCTTGACCGCCGAGTTCACGAAGTGTGAATCGACGGGCAGCCAATCCAAAATGAGCTTTCGGTTCTTGGCCTCCCCCAAGCGAGTGTTGGTCGACGCCAACAACCGCGTGCGCGCACTTGAGATGGAAGATAACAAGTTGGAGCCGAAGGGAGACGACACTGCCGCGGTCGGACTCAAACAGTATTACGAGTTCCCGGTGGACAGCGTCGTGTTTGCAGTAGGAGATCGGGTCGATGAAACCGTCGGGTTGCCCTACAAAAACGGCGTGTATGTCACCAATCCCAACAAAACCGGAAACGACCCGGATGACGCCCTGTTTCAGGCCTATGATGACAAATCCGGAAAGATCATTGACGGTCTCTTCCTGGCCGGCTGGGCTCGCAAAGCCAGCGAAGGTCTCGTGGGGATTGCCAAGCGTGATGGTGATTGGTGCGCCGAAGTCATCGGCCGCTACTTGGCGACTAACGCCTCCCGTCCACGGGCAGCGATGGCTGACGTCATCACCAAACTCAACACCCTCTTGAAGGACCGGAAAAGTCAGCCGGTAGACCTTGACGGGCTCCGAATCTTAGAGACAATCGAGAAAACCCATGCCGACTCCCCCGATGCCATCGGCGAATTTAAGTTTGCTTCGAACGCCGACATGTTAGGCCATATTGAGCGAGGTCGCAGGTAGCCCTCGCAACCTGTTCAGGCGTCACCCCATTTGAGTTTCTCCCGTAGCACCTCGTAATAACTGCTCTCAGGAAAACGAATCAGTCGGGTCAGGTATTCGGACACTTTGATTTCAACCGTATCACCTTGAGTCAAGGCGACGCCGACCTGACCATCAAGCGTGGCCATGGCTCCGTCATCTCTACTTGTCAGCACCACCTCGATATCGACATTGTCGGGAACGATCAAGGGTCGATGCGTTAACGTGTGTGGACAGACGGGGGTAAGAATCAGTGAGTGCACAGCCGGATTAATGATGGGACCACCCGCCGAGAGTGAGTACGCCGTGGATCCGGTCGGCGTGCTGATGATCAGTCCGTCGCCCCGCAGGTTAGTCACAAATTGCCCTTGAAGGGCGATCTTCAACTCGATCATTCTGGCCAGCGTCCCTTTGCTGATCACCACGTCATTGAGAACGACGCCGCGGGCGACTGTTTCTCCATGACGATGCACGTGGGTTTTCAGCATGAGCCGCTCGTCAAGCACGTAATCATTGGCGAACACCCGCTCAAGCGACGGATACAAATTTTCGAGGATGACTTCGGTCAGGAATCCCAATCCCCCCATATTTACCCCGAGAATTGGAATGCCTCGCTCTCCGGCCAGCCGGGCAGCGTTGAGCATCGTTCCGTCACCCCCCAAGACGAGTAAGACGTCCGCCTTGCTCGCCAGCTGAGTTTTCTGAAATCCACCTTGCTCCCCGAGTAGCGTGGTCGAGGTGGTATCCAGGAGAACATCGATATGACGAGAGCGAAGCCACGTGACCACGGCCTGGACAGTGGTTTTGATTTCCGGAAACTTCGGTTTTGTGAGAATTCCGATGCTTTTGCTTTTCATAATAGATGAAACCGCGGCGGTGCTAGTTGAGGGCTGGCTGAAAGGTGGAGGATTCTATCGGGATGATTCTTTTCCTGTCAAACATGCGGCCGTATACGCAAACGCAGAGTCAATCCTTCAAAAACTCATTCCAACACGCTTCGACGGACTCTGCCATTTCCTCAATACCTTGACACCCCAAATTGCTCTAGTTAGAATCACAACATCAGAATTTTTTAAGCCTTTTGACGCGTATTTCTCTTTCAGCTAAGGCTTCTCTTACAGGCCCCATCACCATAAGGAGGCGGGATGTTCGAACGGTTCACGGACAAGGGTCGCAAGATCATCATCCTGGCACGTGAAGAAGCCGAGCGCCATCAGAATGACTATCTGGGCACCGAACACTTGGTGCTGGCCATCCTTCGAGAGACGGATGGAATTGCGCTAATGATCCTCAAAAAAATGGGGCTCTCGACGGAACAGATCCGGCTTGAAATCGAGCGGAATCTCCCGGGCGGCGGCACGACCATGACATTCGGGGAGATTCCATTCAGCCCCCGGGTGAAAAAAGTCATCGAGTACGGGGTCGAAGAGGCCCGACTGCTCGGACATAACCACATCGGCAGCGAACATTTACTGCTGGGTTTGCTCCGTGAAGAGGAGGGTATCGGGGGGAAGATTCTCCGCAGTCTCGGGGCAAATCTTCTCACAGCCCGACAGCTCACCGTCACGTTTCTGCGAAAATCTGCTCCCCGCGAGCGGGATCGCAAAAGCAATACTCCGGCACTCGACGAATTCGGTCGCGATTTAACTCAACTGGCTCAGGAAGGACAGTTGGATCCCGTCATCGGACGTGCCGATGAGATTGAACGGGTCCTCCAGATCCTCAGCCGTCGGTCGAAAAACAATCCCGTCCTCATCGGCGAATCCGGAGTCGGAAAGACTGCGATCGTCGAAGGGCTCGCGCAACGGATAGTCGCATCAGAAGTTCCGGACAATCTCCTCTCGCGACGGGTCATTGCACTGGACTTAGGCTCGCTCGTAGCTGGTACCAAGTACCGCGGACAATTCGAAGAGCGCCTGAAGGTCGTGATGAAGGAAATTGTTCAGGCCGGGAACATCATCATCTTCATCGACGAGCTGCATACCCTCGTAGGAGCCGGAGCGGCTGAAGGATCGATCGATGCTTCCAATATGCTGAAGCCGGCACTGTCTCGCGGCGAAATCCAGTGTATCGGAGCAACGACGCTGGACGAATACCGTAAACATATCGAGAAAGACGGTGCGCTCAAGCGCCGGTTTCAACCGATCCATGTGCAGCCTCCGAGCACGGATGAAACGGTTCGCATCATCCAGGGGCTGCGGGATCGGTATGAGGAACACCATGGCGTCGAGATCACCGAAGACGCCATCGTCGAAGCGGTCAAGCTGGCAGATCGGTACATCACTGACCGATTTCTTCCTGACAAGGCTATCGACCTTATCGACGAAACGGGTTCACGCGCGAAGTTGCAAACCTATGCACTGCCGTCTGAGCTGAAGGCTTTGGAACAGGAACTGAAAAAGATCTCGCGTGAGAAGGAGTTGGCGATCTCGATGCAAAACTTCGAGGAAGCCGTCCGCCATCGGGAAGAAGAAGAGCGGTTGCGAAAACTGTTGGATGAATCCAAACGCGAGTGGAAGAAAAATCAGGAGAAGCACAAGCCGACCATCGGCAAAGAAGAAGTCGCCTATGTCGTGTCAAAAATGACCGGCATTCCGCTCTTCAAGTTGGAGGAAGAAGAGTCCAACAAGTTACTGCGAATGGAAGAGTTTCTCCACAAGCGGGTGATCGGGCAGAATGAAGCCATCTCGGCGGTGGCCCGGGCCATTCGCCGATCCAGAGCAGGCCTGAAGGAAGCCAAGAAACCGATCGGGTCCTTCATTTTCCTCGGCCCGACCGGTGTCGGAAAAACTGAGTTGGCGCGTACACTTGCTGAATTTCTCTTTAACAGCGAAGACGCCCTTATCCGCATTGACATGTCTGAATACCAGGAGAAATTCACGAGTTCGAGGTTGTTTGGAGCGCCTCCTGGCTATGTCGGTTATGAAGAGGGTGGTCAGCTGACAGAGAAAGTGCGCCGCCGGCCGTATTCAGTGGTGCTGTTCGACGAAATAGAAAAAGCACATCCCGACGTATTCAACGTTTTGCTCCAGGTGCTCGACGATGGCGTCCTGACGGACAGTCTTGGAAGAAAAGTCGATTTCAAGAATACTGTCGTCATTATGACGTCTAACATCGGTACCAAGTTAATTCAAAAGGGTGTCTCGCTCGGGTTCCAAAATGACGAGAAGGGCGGGCAGCTCCTGCGTCGAAAGGAAGAAGTGATGGGGGAACTCAAACGTTCCTTCAGTCCTGAATTCCTAAACCGGATCGATGAAATCGTCATCTTCCATTCGCTTGAAAAAGAGCACTTGATCCATATCTTGGACATCCTGCTGCACGAGCTTAATCTCCGCCTCATCGAGAAGAGTGTTACAATCGAGGTCGATGACGAAGTCAAGCAGTGGCTCATCAAGGAAGGTTACGAGCCGCTCTACGGAGCCCGTCCGATGCGCCGCATCATCCAACGAGCCATCGGTGATCCATTATCAGAAGAACTCATCAAGGGCCGGTTCAAAGAAAACAGGAAAATCAAGGTCGTGCTGCGCGATGGCGCACCGGCCTTCATCGAGCAGGAAGCCATGGCGAGCGTGTAACCCGTAGCACTCTCCTATGGTCGGGGTCCAATCGTAGGTGATGATCCTGCATCAGTCGGCAACCCCCGCGGTCTTAACTTGGATCCGGGGGTTGTCGCATTTCATAACGAATCAACGGATGAACCAATATGCAGCTTGAGCCTATCCTGTCGCACCCGCCGCCGTCGGATGGTTGGCATGTCCGTCTGCGCCCTGCGAGGACAGTGCCGACCCTGCGTATGCCGTCAGCTCTATGAGGAGCCCTGGAACCCTCCCAGTTCAGGGCCCAATACTCGGTGTCGAAACCTCCTGTGATGAGACCGCCGCAGCGATTCTCGACACCAACGGTCACGTGCTGGCCAACATCATTTCCTCTCAGCACACCGTGCACGAGCGATTCGGCGGCGTGGTGCCGGAACTGGCGTCGCGCGCCCATATTCAAAATGTTGACGAGGTCATAAGACGAGCGCTTCAAGTAGCGGGACTTGCCTGGCAGGATCTCAGTGCCGTCGCTGTGACCCAGGGCCCCGGTTTGGCCGGCGCCCTCCTTGTGGGAATCAGTTACGCCAAATCGCTGGCCTATGCCTTGAACATCCCTCTGGTCGGCGTGAACCACCTTGAGGGGCATATCGCTTCAGCCTGGATCGACCGGCCCTCCTTTCCTCGAACCTGCGTTGTGCTGATCGCCTCCGGCGGGCACACGCACCTCTTTCATGCCCGGGAGGACGGCGCGTTTCGCCTGATGGGAAAAACCATCGACGACGCGGCAGGAGAGGCCTTCGATAAGGGCGCGCAGATGTTAGGACTTGGGCATCCGGGCGGCCCGCTTATTGACCGGACCGCTCGCAGCGGCCGTCCCGATGCCGTGCGGTTTCCCCGCTCGCGCGTCAAGACAGATCAGTTAGACTTCAGCTTCAGCGGACTCAAAACGGCCCTGCTCTACCATCTTCAGCAGATGACCACCCAGGCGATCGCTGACCAGCGTGCCGACCTCTCAGCCGGCTACCAGGAAGCAATAGTAGATGTGCTCGTCCGTCAGGCATTCGCGGCCGTGGAACGGGCGGGAGTCTCGGCGCTGGCCGTCGTGGGTGGCGTCTCCGCCAATTCGCGCTTACGGGCGAAGTTGGCGGCCCGAGCAACCGAAGAAGGCATTGAACTGGGTCTGCCGGCTCTGTCCTATTGCACCGACAATGCGGCGATGATTGCCGCTGCAGGCCGACAGGCACTTCTATGTGGACGAGTGGCCGGTTTCGATTGCGAGGCTAGACCCGATTTTACCTTACCCGTCTCAGCGGGCGGACCCGTCCTCATCACCGGGCTGTGACATTTACTTATCAAGGAGCAGGACCATCTCAACCATTCACGGACAAGTCAGCGGACTGAAAGCCAGTCACCTCTCGGCGTTAGAGCGACTCTATCGGCGACGTGTACCGTCGTCGGTCATCATCACCAGTGAGCTGGCGCGCACCGCCTGCCAACTCACGCGGGACATCCGCCGACCCATCGGAATCTTGCTCACGCGGCGGGGCGTGGTGGAACAGGTGCTGGTGGGAGCCAGATGCGCTCCCACCCATGAATCGCTGACCAAATTCAGGGTCGGGCCACACTCTCTTCGCGGCCTACGATTGATCCGCACCCAGCTCGATAATACCCCGCTGACCCAGGAGGATTTGACCCAACTGGCCCTGCTGCGACTTGATATGGTGGGTGTGTTAGGAGTGGACGACTCCGGCGAACCGAACCTCCTCCATTTAGGCCACCTCTTGCCTCCGAACCAGCAGAAGGAAGTCTGCCGGATCTTGCCGGCCGTCTCGTTCCATAACCTGGATCTTGAATTTGATACCTTCATCCATACACTCGATAACGACCTCCTCAACTCGGATACGCGTCACGCTGTCGGCGACGGCAAGGAGTCGGCCATTCTTGTGAGTGCCGCGCCGAAAAGTCATGCCGAACAGGAAGAGCACCTGGAAGAGCTGAATGAACTTGCCGAGTCGGCCGGAGTGGTCGTCCTGGACCGGATTCTGCAGCGAACCCAGGAAGAGTACCAGCCGTTTCTCCTCGGACGTGGAAAACTCAAAGAGGTGGTCATTCGTGCACTCCAGCAAGGTGCCGAGTTGTTGATCTTCGATCAGGACTTGGCCCCCGCGCAGGCTCGCGCTATTTCCGAGGTGACCGATATTAAGGTCATTGATCGCACCCAACTCATCCTCGACATTTTCGCCCGCCGGGCGCATACCCGGGAGGGCAAAGTGCAGGTAGAACTCGCGCAACTCCGGTATCTTCTTCCGCGCCTCTCCGGGCACGGCACCTCGTTATCGCGACTCGGAGGCGGGATCGGCACGAGAGGGCCTGGTGAAACCAAACTCGAAACGGATCGCCGCCGCATTCGTGACCGCATAGCCCATCTGGAACGGGAAATCGAGCATATGGCTCGTCATCAAGATCAACGCCGGTCGCGCCGGCTCCGGCAGGACCTGCCGATTCTTTCCATTGTCGGCTATACGAACGCCGGCAAATCCACGCTCCTCAACACGCTGACCCATAGCGATGTCCCGGCACAGAACCGTTTGTTTGAAACACTCGACACCACCAGCCGTCGCCTCCGATTCCCTCATGATCGGGAGGTCATCATAACCGATACGGTCGGGTTCATCAGGGATCTTCCCAAAGACCTCGTCGGCGCCTTCCGCACAACCCTCGACGAATTGCGGGATGCCGATATACTCTTGCATGTGATCGATGCCACGGCTAAACAGATTGATCTGCAAATCACCGCAGTTGAAACAATTTTGCGCTCGCTCGAGTTGGACAGCATTCCCCGGGTGTTGATTCTAAACAAATGCGACCGGCTCTCTGTCCACGATTCCCTAGTACTGTGCGAGCGCTATCACGCGATCGGCATTTCTGCGCCTCACCGTGACTCGCTACGCCCGCTGATCACGCACCTTGAAAGTATGCTCCCCGCCATTCCAGCCCCCCCGGTTCAGGATGAAAACCCTGAACAGCCTCCCCCAAACCTGGCGCTTGCATCTCATTCCTGACCGCTTCACAATTGGCCGCCATTCACGCATCATGAAACAAGCTGTCGCCCATGCCCCTTCTGTCCGGACGCATAAAACCCGGATCGCCAGAGTACTGACTGCGTTGCGATCATCGATGTCCGACATGAAGGTCGAACTTCACCACCGCAATCCATGGGAGCTGCTCGTGGCCACCATTCTTTCAGCTCAGTGCACTGATCAGCGGGTCAATCAGGTGACGCCGAACCTCTTTCGGCGATACCGCTGTCCCCGTGACTATGCCGAAGCGAGTCCCGCAGAGCTGGAGGCTTTCATTCGTCCGACCGGATTCTTCAAGACCAAAGCGAAGAATCTCATTCAGTGCGCTAAAGTCCTGACAGACCACTACGGTGAGCAGGTCCCAGACAGCATGGAGACCCTCACGGCCTTGCCGGGGGTCGGAAGAAAAACCGCCAATGTCATTCTAGGCAATGCGTTCGGCAAGCCGGCAGTGGTAGTCGATACGCATGTGAAACGGGTCGCGGGGCGGCTTCAGTTCACCAGACACACCGATCCGACCAAGATCGAATGGGATCTTCAAGAGTTGCTGCCAGAAAAACACTGGACGGAAGCATCGCAACGGCTCCTTCTGCATGGGCGATATATCTGCCTGGCTCGATCACCGAAATGTGACCGGTGTGCGTTGTACACCGATTGCCATTGGGAGGGGAAGCAAACACGATGATTCGTAGCATGACCGGGTATGGGAAAAAAGACGATTCGTCAAAGGCGGCCGGCGTGACCGTGGAACTTCGATCGGTGAATCACCGGTTCCTGGAAGTCGCCGTCAGAGTCCCGCGCTCCCTCGCCCAACTGGAAGATCCGATACGGAAAGCCGTTCAGCAGCGCTGTCTGCGCGGGCGAGTCGACGTATCCGTGATCGTACATAACAATGGCAGCGGGCTAAAGACCGTTCAAATCGACCAGGATCTAGCGAAGCAATACCATGCAGCCCTTAAGAAGCTGCAAAAAACTTTGGGCATGCGTGGGACGGTGGACATCTCCATGCTGGCCGGATTCCGGGATATCCTCTCCCTTTCTGATCAACCGGTCGACACGGAGCGTGTGACCAAAACGGTGTTACGTGTGCTCGGGGGCGCCTTGTCGGATTTGGACCGAATGCGTCGACGAGAAGGGGAGGCGCTTGCCAAAGACCTAGCGGTTCACTTGCAGGCAATCCGAACTGCCAAGGCTGCAGTGGCAAAAAAGGCGCCGGAACTCGCTCGGGAGGCATTTGAACGGATGACACATCGGATTCAGGCTCTCTTGCAGGGGGAGCTTCCGGATCAGGCCAGACTCCAGCAAGAATTGGCAATATTCGCCGATCGTTCAGACCTTTCGGAAGAGTTGGTCAGACTCGAGTCACATATGCTACAGTTCGACGAGACCCTGAAGAGCAAAGAATCGGTGGGGAAGACCCTTGAGTTCCTGCTGCAGGAAATGGGGCGAGAAGTAAACACCATCGGCTCGAAGGCGAACGACGCTGACATTGCCGCGCTGGTTGTCCGCATGAAAGCGGAGCTGGAAAAATTGCGTGAACAAGTTCAGAATGTGGAGTAGGATCAGCTGTTGCGCCGGCACTGACTAAGCTATGAGCATCGCGTCCGTCCCATCCAGCGACAAACCTGTTCAAGTTCGTCGTGGTATCCTCTATGTCATTTCCGCTCCCTCGGGCAGTGGAAAGACGACGCTGTGTAAACAGATCGCCGCCAGCGTCCCCGGCCTCTGGCATTCGATCTCCTACACGACCAGAAAGCCGCGTCCCGGCGAGGTGGAAGGCCAGGATTATTATTTCCTTGATGAAGGTTCGTTCCGGGAGATGATCGATCGGAACGAATTCGTCGAGTGGGCACATGTCTATGGCAATCTCTACGGGACTCCGCGCAAAGTTTTATCCGACAAGCTGGAACAAGGCATCGATGTGCTACTCGAAATCGACGTGCAGGGAGCACGTTCGGTGAAGAAGAGATTCGAAGACGCGGTCTACATTTTCATACTCCCTCCGTCATTCGATACCTTGCGAACGAGGCTCCAGAACAGGGCAGGGGACTCGCCGGATGAAATTCAACGTCGGCTGCACAAGGCGAAAGAAGAGGTCTGGAGTTATCGTGAGTATTACTATATCGTCCGCAACGACGACCTCAAACAGTCTCTG
Organism: uncultured Nitrospiraceae bacterium; assembly: GCA_963846575.1. Classification (GTDB taxonomy): domain Bacteria; phylum Nitrospirota; class Nitrospiria; order Nitrospirales; family Nitrospiraceae; genus Nitrospira_A. The sequence continues at coordinate 1,737,691 of CAWJWJ010000002.1, forward strand.
AAAGAGCTTGAAAGCATCTTCCTTGCGGAACGGATCAAGACCAAACGTTTGAACATGAGTTGGCTGGAAGAAAAGTTTATTCTCGACAAAGAGGGAAAGCAGGGGAATTCCTCCTCCGCCCCCGTATCAAAGGAGCATACGCATCATGGGTGAAATGTTAACGCTACTGCCGCAATACGCCGCCGGGGAGTTCGATTCGCGACACCGTCTGGTAATCGTCGCTGCCCAGCGTGCCAAGCAACTGGTCCAGGGAGCGCGGGCGGCCGGCGGGACAAAGTTCACCAAAGAGACCAGCATCGCACTCGATGAAGTCTTACGGCACAAAGTGAAGTTCCTCGTGGGCAAGGAAGCCCGCGATGCGATCAAGGAATCGAAACGCGTCAAAGAAGGCGAAACGGAACGCCTGGCCATGATGACCGGAGAGGATGCGAAGGAAATCAAGAAGGAATTGAGCGTCTACGTCGACGATACCGTCAAGCCTGCCGCCCCGGAGGGCGAGGAGTAGTCCCACCTCGTGCAGACCACCGGCCACTCTTTAACCGGTTTACGTGTGGTGCTCGGTGTCACCGGCAGTATTGCGGCCTACAAAGCCGTCGGGCTTTTGCGCCGCCTTCGCCAAGAATCCGCCCATGTGACGGTCGTGATGACGGCAGGCGCCTGCCGATTCGTCACTCCGCTGACTTTTGAAGTGTTGTCCGGGGGCCATGTCGCAACGGACCTGTTTGAGGCCCATCAGGAAATGCTGCACCTGTCTCTTCCGGAGCAGGCAGATGCGATTGTAATCGCCCCGGCCACGGCTAATTGTCTAGCCAAGGCCGCCCTCGGTCTCGCCGATGATCTTCTCTCCACGATGCTGCTGACCACTCAGTGCCCGGTAATTATCGCACCGGCCATGGACGGCGATATGTGGCGACACCCTACGGTGGTCGAACATGTCGTGACCCTCCGACGCCGCGGCGCCGTCATCGTAGAGCCTGATGACGGACCTCTGGCCTCCGGACGCATAGGGCGGGGACGACTGGCCGAGGAACACACGATCCTCTCGGCGCTGCAATCCGTACTCCGGCCACGCCGGGACTGGAGCGACCACCGTCTCCTCATTTCTGCCGGACCTACCCAGGAAGCCATCGACCCTGTCCGGTTTATTTCGAACCGCTCGTCGGGAAAAATGGGCTATGCCCTTGCCGAGGCGGCTCAGCAACGAGGCGCCGAGGTCTTCCTGGTCTCCGGTCCCACGGCCCTTCAACCACCTGCCGGAGTCGAAACAGTCTTCGTGACGACGGCAGAGGAGATGAACAAAACGATCCTGAGCAAATTCGAGTGGAGCCATGCGGTCATTATGGCCGCCGCGGTCGCAGACTTTCGCCCCATCCGGTCTGCGCCCCAGAAGCTCAAAAAGCGCCACGGTCCGATCACGAGCCTCTCACTGGAACCCACCGCGGACATCCTCCAGGAATTGTCGGCGCGTCGAACAACCCAGTTGCTCGTGGGATTTGCCGCGGAAACTGAGGATCTGCTTGCCCATGCGCGTGAAAAATTGCATGCTAAGGGCGTTGATTTGCTCGTCGCCAATGATGTGACGGCCACCGGATCAGGGTTCGGATCAGATACCAACCGTGCGACGTTACTGAACCGTCACGGACAGACCGAGGAGTTGCCGTTGTTATCGAAGCGCGACCTGGCGAATCACATTTTAGACCGGATGCTCGCGCTGGAGAGTACACGAGCGATCACCAAGAAACCGGCACGAGCCCGTACGCCTCCAAAGGAGTAGTCGTGGCCTCCTCACCCCGTATCAATCCTGCAATCACCCTTCAGATAGATCGCCTGGCAACCGCCGTGGCCAAAGATCCCCGGTCGAAAGAGTTTCTTCCGCTCGCGGACGAATACGTGAAAGCCGGTATGTGGCAAGAGGCCGCAGTCGTGCTGGAGGACGGTCTCAAGGTCTATCCGGGTTTTGTGACAGCCATGGCAGCACTCGGTCGGGTTTACGATCAATTGGGTCAGCCGGGGAAGGCGAAGGCGATACTTGAAGCGGTCGTCAAACAACGCCCCGACAATCTTCGTGCGCACCGCATTCTAGCGAAGCTCTATCACGCCGAGGGGAAAACAGACCTCGCGTTGCAATCGTGCACGGCATTATTGAACGCCAATCCATCCGATGAAGAGGCCCGATCCTTACAGCGAATCCTAATGGGCGCACCTGATACCCCCTCCCCGGTTAAACGGGAGAAGAGCCAACGTACCGTTGCGGCCGATCACGATACGGACAGGGCTGCAACTCACGATGTGACGAGTCCTGAAATCGCTTCGCGTCCCGACGGACCATCACCTGCAGGACAATGTGAACCGCCGCCCCAAACACCTCCCGCGCCGCATGCGGCCACGATTGCGCGCCTCGAAGCCTGGCTGCACGCCATTCACACCCATCGACAGACTGATCCGGCTTAGATCTGAACCCTTACAGCAGCATGCCGCCCTCGCCGGATCGTTTGACCCACCCGGAACAGCCTGTTAGAATGCCGCCGCTGCCGACTTGTCTATCGATTGCAGCCGACTGTTAACCGAGACGCCCAACGATACATGCTGCGGCTACTTGTGCTTCATGGTCCAAACCTCAATCTCCTGGGAACGCGAGAGCCATCCGTCTACGGATCCCTGTCATTGGCAGACCTCGACAAATCCATTGCTCGGCATGCCTCCTCCCTGGGGATCGCGGTACAAAGCAAACAGACCAATGTGGAAGGAGAACTGGTGACCTGGATTCAGAATGCCAGGGGCCACTTCGACGGACTTGTGATTAATCCGGCCGGGTATACGCATACCAGTGTCGCTATTCGTGATGCGATTGCCGCCGTCGCGCTGCCGACGGTTGAAGTGCATCTTTCGAACATTCACCAGCGCGAGGAGTTTCGCCACCACTCCTTCATCGCCGGGGTAGCGCTCGGACAGATTTCTGGATTTGGCCCAACTGGTTATCTACTAGCCATGGATGGGCTTGTCGCACATCTCGACAGAAATCCGAAGCCATCGCATTCGCGATCGGCGTCGAACAAAAAACCCCCCGCGGCCTCGCGCCGCTGACCTATCTCGTATTAAGGAGAGTGTTGTGATTTCGACCGCAGAGTTTCGTAACGGAAGCCGTTTGATGGTGGAGGGACAACCCTTTTATATCGTAGAATTTCAGCACGTCAAACCCGGAAAGGGCGGGGCATTCGTGCGCACTAAACTCAAAAGTTATATCACCGGCAACGTGCTGGATCGAACCTTCCGCTCCGGCGAACGATTCGAGGATCCGGATCTTGAGGAATGCGACATGCAATTCCTTTATGCCACCAATGACGCCTATACCTTCATGGATACGGCATCGTATGAGCAGTCGACATACGAGAAGAGTCAGCTTGGGGCAAACGCGGACCTCCTCAAAGAAAACATGATCGCCAAGATTCTCATCTACCAACATCGCCCCATCGCCGTGGTGTTACCCAACTTTATTGAGTTGAAGGTCGTCGACGGCGAACCCGGCGTGCGTGGCGATACGGCCTCGGGCGGGAGCAAGCCGGTCATTGTCGAAACAGGCGCGACGATCAAAGTTCCGCTTTACCTGGAAATTGGAGAGATTATTCGAATCGATACCAGGACTCGTGAATTTGTGGAGCGCGTTCGTTGAGTTCTTCACGCAAGCAAAACGGAAAACGCAAGGGCGTCGGCAAACCGATCGTCCTACCGAGCGCCTTTGCCCCTCGATCGCCTGGGTCGGACATGCTGCTGTCTCCCGACCAGGCTGCTCAAATTCAGCAACTCGCGGATCTACTGAAACGCAACCACCTGACCGAGTTGGAAATTGAACGGAGCGGGACGCGGATCCGCATCCGCCACGAACCGGCGGTGCGGATGGTGCCGCCCCAGACGGTGGACACAACTCTCAGCCAGGTCATCGCCGCCGGCACCGCACCAGCTGCTCAACCACATCCCTCATCACCGACTGACGGAGAGGTGACCATCACCTCTCCCATTGTCGGCACCTTCTATCGCTCCCCCTCACCCGATGCGGATCCCTACGTCGAGGAGGGTGATTACGTGAAGAAGGGGCAAGTCTTGTGTATCGTAGAAGCCATGAAGCTCATGAACGAGATTGAGTCCGAGGTCGACGGAAGAATCACCAGAATTCTGGTGGAGAGCACCAAGCCTGTCGAATATGGACAACCGCTCTTTTTAGTCGACCCCAACGCTACACCCTAACGTCATGCTCATGAGTGCTCGTCGTGAGACCCGCAGGGGACACGCTCCTCACAATCTCGTATGAAGTGCACTGGGCGAGTGGCGAGCTACGACCCAGGCCCGGGCAGTCTGTCGGCGGATACAGCGGTAGTAGTCATCACCAGGGGGATAACGGTGCACATCAGGTCGGGAGCAGGTCGTGTTTAAGAAAGTATTAGTCGCCAACCGCGGAGAAATCGCCCTTCGGGTCATCCGAGCCTGCAAGGAACTCGGCGTGAAGACCGTGGCGATCCATTCCGAGGCGGATGCGGCCAGCCTGCATGTGCGGGCCGCGGACGAACGCGTCTGCGTCGGCCCTCCGGAATCGGCCCTCAGCTACCGCAATATTCCCAACGTCTTGAGCGCGGCCGAAGTTACCGGCGCCGACGCGATCCATCCCGGCTATGGGTTTCTATCCGAGAATGCTCACTTCGCGGAGGTGTGCGAATCGATCGGAGTAAAATTTATCGGGCCCACCTCGGAAAACATCGCCTTGATGGGAGACAAATCAAAAGCGCGTGAAGTCGTGGCCAAGCGAGGCCTCCCCGTGACGCCGGGCAGCCCCGGTGAGCTCCGGAGCGAACAGGATGCGCTTGATGCGGCCAAGACCATCGGTTTTCCCGTCATCATCAAAGCGTCGGCCGGAGGCGGAGGACGCGGCATGCGGGTCGTCAACAAGCCTGAAGAGTTGGCGCGCGCGTTTCAAGCGGCTCAAGCTGAAGCAAAATCGACCTTCGGCCATGACGGCGTGTACCTCGAACGTTATTTCCTCGAACCCCGGCATATTGAAGTACAGATCGTGGCCGACCATCGGGGACATGTCGTGCATCTGGGAGAACGGGACTGTTCGATTCAACGCCGCCATCAAAAGCTGGTGGAAGAAACGCCCTCGCCGGCGATTGACGAACGGTTGCGGCGTGAAATCGGGCGGGTCGCAGTTGAGGCCGTGAAGGCCATTCGTTACTGCAACATCGGAACGGTAGAGTTCCTCTTGGACAAAGACCGGAACTTCTTCTTCATGGAAGTGAATACGCGCATTCAGGTCGAGCACCCCATTACGGAGATGGTCACCGGCATCGATCTCGTCAAAGAGCAAATCCGGATCGCCTCAGGGATGACCCTCTCGTTTAAGCAACCCGATATCAAGCTCACCGGGCACAGCTTCGAATGTCGGATCAATGCCGAAGACCCTGAAAAGTTCACCCCCTGTCCTGGCCAGATAACGAAATATTCAGCTCCCGGAGGATTCGGTGTGCGGGTCGATTCTGCGATGGAACCGAATGCCATCGTCGTGCCTTACTACGACTCCCTGATCGCGAAATTGATTACGCACGGGCGCGACCGGCAGGAAGCGATGGCTCGGATGCGCCGCGCATTGGATGAGTTCGTGATCGAGGGCATCAAGACGACGATTCCTCTTCACCGGCGGATTTTCAATGACCCGGATTTTCAAAAAGGCCATGTCTCCACGACATTTCTGGATCGCTTCCTCGCCAACCACACCGTCTAACTCACGCAGGACATCACGGAGGGCGCCACGTCTCACAGTATCCGACAGCGCGTCCTGACGGGGCTCTATCTCATCCTGGACCCTTCCGTCCGTCCGGACCATCCCCTGACCGACGTCCTTCGGGAAGCCGCCGGACACGGCGTCCGGCTGTTTCAATACCGCGACAAGCGGGCCTCGATGAACGAGGCCTATCTCTGCGCGCGTGCGTTGCGGCAGACCGCAACCGAGGTCGGCGCGTTACTCATCGTCAACGATCGCTGTGACCTGGCCATGGCCGTCGAGGCCGACGGGGTGCATCTGGGGCAGGAGGATCTTCCCATCGCATACGCTCGTAAATTGATGGGACCTGAGAAAATTATCGGATTGTCGACCCATACCGTGGTCCAGGTCCGGGACGCTATCGAGAGAGATCCCGACTACATCGGATTCGGACCGATCTTCCGTACCTCCACCAAGGCTGATCACGACCCTGTCGTAGGGATTGAGGGATTACGGGCCGTACGCGCGCTGACGCAGCTGCCGTTATTTGCGATCGGAGGCATTTCGACCGACTCCGCGGGAGCAGTCATGGCGGCTGGTGCAGATGGCATGGCTGTGATTTCGGCGATACTTACCGCGGCCGACATCGGTTCGGTCATCCGCGATTTCCAGCGGTCACTTGCCACACCTGATCGGCAAGATCCCTGATGGGCCTGCTCTGAGACAAAATTTCGATAGCGGCCGTCCAATTGCGACCAAGTTGTGCCTGGTAGCGGAGTGGTCCCAGCACTGGGACGCCGGCCCGTTCCTGCAGGAGCGACAGCGTCGAGGCGACTTGTAGCTGCTGTATGGGCATCGAGGACGATTCCGTCTCGTTCAAAAGCAACGCCACTACCTTAATCTGTTCGCGCCGGAGAGATTCCAAAGTAAGCAGTCCATGATTGACCCCCCCGAGTCCGGCCCGGCCGACCAGCACCACTGGAATGCCGAGGTGCCTGATGAGGTCGCGAATCGACCAGTCCCGTCCCATGGGGACCAGTAATCCGCCAGCGCCTTCAACCACCACACAAGCATAGCGGGCGGCGAGTCGCTCAAATGATTGCAGAATGTCCTGCAACTCGATCCCGAGTCCCGCCGCGCCCGCCGCAGCGTAGGGAGCAAGGGGCGCTTGAAAGCGGTAGGGACAGACCACACTCAGCGCATCGTCGACTGCCGCCGCCGCCATCAATCGACCGGCATCACTTTCCTCAGGAGCATCAGAGGAGACGCCCGTCTCTACGGGTTTCATGACGCCAACCGAGCACCGCAGGTGAAGGAGCCTTCGAACGAGTGCCGCGGACACGACGGTTTTCCCCACGCCCGTATCCGTTCCCACGACAAAAATTCCTCGCTGCATCATCGACGCCATCTCGGTTACAGAATGCGGCTGTCCAGATTCCAAAACTGGCCTGACACGTCGGACAACTGCGCAAGCTGGCAGATCGTCCTGGCAACATCCTCAAGATTTGACACACGCCGTAAAACATGGTCCCCCAGCCGCTGTCCGGAAGGAAAGGAATCGCCGGCCATGCGCGTCTGCTGCCAGCCTGGACAAATCAAGTTCACACGGATATTGTGCGGCCCCCATTCTCGCGCAGCCGTCTTCACAAGGCCTGCGAGCCCGGCTTTTGAGGCCGCGTAGGCGCCTTGACCCTTCGTACCCTGCATCCCGGCATAGGATCCGATGACCACGATGGATCCGCCCCCCTGCGTCACCATGGACTTCGCCGCAACTTTCATACACTGATAGGTTCCGGTCAAGTTCGTGTCGATAATCCGCGCCCACTCCGTTTCGGGACAGGTCGCCACCAGCTGTCCGCCTGCCGTGCCGGCATTACAGATGAGCACATCGAGCCGGTCCTGTCGTTCGGTAATGCTCTGCATCATGGCCTCCACTGCCTGATTCGATCGAATGTCCGCCTGGTAGAGCGCGCCTTGTCCTCCGTCCTGCGAGAGAAGCGCCAGCGTCTGCTCTGCCTCGTGAACATGCGTGAGGTAGTGCACTCCGACCCACCAGCCGGCGCGGGCGAAGGCCCGACAGAGTTCGCGCCCGATGGCGCCGGAACCGCCGGTAATCAGCACGGTGCGGGCTGTATGACGGTCCTGAACGGATGGATCTCGAACAGGCATGATGGCGAGCGATTATGCGAGGCCGAAGAGGAGAAGGCAAGGCGCATGCCCGGGCTTGCTGCCGGTCAGGCGGTATGGTACCGTAATTTTTTGACTGGAGGACAACCCGTGACCGTCCAAACCATGATTCGTTCATCTGTCGTCGGACTTGGCATGCTCGTGTGTACGGGCCTCGTTTCGACTCATAGCCATGCTGAGGCAATCGAGACAGTCGACAAGATCGCACAATCCGTTGATTATTTTCCGGACAGCATCGGCACGCGCTGGAAATATCGGGGACAGATCTCCGAGGGACCTGTCCAGACGATCGAAAGCAAGTACTTTACCAACGAGTCATCCGTCACCGGAATCCGGACTTTGAAGGGCGGCGTCACCGTCAGTGTGTTTCACGACACGAATCCGGGCAACCACGGTCCCTCCGATAGTTTCTACCGCCGCGATGCGGCCGGGATCGTCTACTACGGTTCGGAGCCGGGGACTCCTCTGGAAAGGCAACTCGTGCCTTACCAGATTATCCGATTCCCCATGGCCGTCTCCCAGTCGTTCCAACAGTTCAACCGCACCGATGTCGATTTCGGAAACGATATCGACGGCGACGGGACCAATGAGCACGTCGATGTCGAGGGGCACTCCACCGTACTCAGCCGTGAATCCATTACCGTTCCCGCCGGCACCTATGCCGATGCCATCCGGGTCGAAGCGCGAATGACCCTTCGGATCCGTCTCTCCTCCGCCGACCGGACGGCCGTCGGCACGGACGTCATGACGGCATGGTTTGCGAAGGGAATCGGACTGGTTAAGTACATTGAACGGCAGGAGTTGGCCGCGCTCAAGGACGACCGCGGCAGCATCACCGATATTACGGAGGAACTCGAAGAGGTCGATGTAAAACCCGCACCGCCGCTACAGAGTCGGAGCGAATCCGCGCCGCAGGGTCTGTTCGCTGATGACACGCGGGATCATGAACTGCTTCAGGTACTCTTCGCCTCCGGCCTTCGCGCCCACCCCCGATAGTCGATGCCCGCCGAAGGGTTGACGGCCGACCAGGGCTCCGGTGATCGGGCGATTGATGTAGAAGTTGCCCACATCGACCGCCCGGCGCGCCAGCTCGATATGCCGTGGACTCCGTGAGTAGAGTCCCCCCGTGAGCGCATAGGCGGTACTGCCGGCGATCCGCAGTGCCTCATCGAACGACGATGCGCGCATCACGGCCAGCACAGGACCGAAGATTTCCTCCTGCGCCAGCCGGTGTTTCAACTCAATGTTGGCAATCACCACGGGGCCGACCGAATAGCCGACTCCTTCTGAAGATCGATCCACCAGCACCCGTCCTTCCTGGCGTCCCATCTCAAGATACTCCAGGATTCGTTTCCGGGCCCGCCCATCAATAACCGGTCCGACCTGCGTGCCGGGATCATCGGCCGCGCCGATCCGTAGACTCAGAACTGCGTCGGTCAGTCGTTGGGCGAATTCATCATGAATGGCGTCCAATACGATCACCCGTGAACAGGCCGAACACTTCTGCCCCGCATAGCCGGTGAATGCCTGCACGACTCCCGTCACCGCTTCGTCGAGATCGGCGGTGTCATCCACAATGATCGCGTTTTTTCCACCCATCTCCGCAATCACTCGCTTGACGAAGCGCTGCCCCGGCGGCTGAGCCGCGGCGGTTTGCAGGATGCCCAGCCCCACCTCCTTTGATCCGGTAAACGCAATCGTCGCCACCGCCGGATCCGACACCAGCCCACGTCCCAAGTCCGGGCCGCCGGGAACGAATTGAAACGCGCCTACCGGGACACCAGCCTCCACCAGGATCCGTCCGAGCCGATACCCCATAACAGGCGAGCGTTCGGAGGGTTTGAACAAGACGGCATTGCCGGTGACCAACGCCGCAGCCACCATGCCGGCCGGAATGGCGAGCGGAAAGTTCCATGGTGAAATGACGACGGCAATACCGCGCGGGCCCCAGACCAGTTCATTCAACTCACCCGGATACTGGCCAAGCCGTCTGGGGGATCCCAGCTGCTGCATGTCTTCCGCGTAATACTCCAGAAAGTCGATAGCCTCTGCCACATCAGCGTCCGCTTCCCGCCAAGGTTTACCTGCTTCGAACACTTCCCATGCCGCCAATTCCCAGCGCTGCGCCCGCATGAGTGCTGCCGCTTTGTGCATGATGGCAATGCGAGCCTCGACCGGACGCTCCTTCCATTCCAGGCGTGAAGTTTCAGCCGCTGTAAGAAGTGCTGTGACATCGCCGGGCTGATAACTTTGCATGAGTGCAACCAGCTGATCCGGCTGACTGGGGTTGAACGAGCTCAGCTCCGGACCGGTCGGGGCCAGACAAGCCAGCGTGGAGACATCCAATCGCTGTCCTAACTGCCTGCGAACATCCTCGATAGCTCCCGCCATTGCCGCGCGCACCTCCGCACGGGAGAAATCCGCCACCGGTTCGTTGATAAACTGGAAGTCCCGGACACCCGGCGCAAGCGGCTCCTCCGCCGGTTCGGCTGGAGAACGGGGAACACCGGCGTTGTCCGGTGAGGACAGCAACAGAGCCAGGGGTTGCGACTCCACATATTCCTTTCGCAAGAACGATTCGTTCGAAGTATTTTCCAGGAGCCGGCGAACCAGATAGGCCATGCCGGGCAGGAGTTCCCCGACTGGGGCATAGAGCCGCAGTCGCCGTCCGCGGTGGCTCACCGCATACTGAAACGGCTCAGCCATACCGTAGATCATCTGATATTCATAGGCCTCAGGGGGTAACCTGAGAGCCTCGGCCGTCGCTTCGATCACGGCGAGACTCCGGAGGTTGTGCGTGCCAAAGGCGGGGCGTAGAACGTGACTGTGCTCAAGGAGCAGACGAACCAGTACCTCGTAGTTCACATCCGTTTGCGATTTACGCTCGAATAACGGCATCGGCCAGCCCTGCTGCCGATACCGAATGGAATCCGAATCCCAGTACGCACCCTTCACCAACCGGATCGTGATCGGCACCTGTCGGGTCGCGACCCAGGCCAATAACGCCCGCACGTCGTCCAGCGTATCGGTCCGATAGGCTTGAAGTGCCAGTCCGGCATGGGGAAAGGTGCGATACGGCTCCTCGGAAAAGATCCGCATGAACGTGGTGAGGATCAGATCTTTCGTATTGGCCTGTTCCATATCGAAAATAATCGAGGCGGGGAGGGTGAGCGCCAGATTCAGGAGCGGCCGCAACCGGGCGGCGAGGGCGCGATAGCTGCTCTCCGGATCGATCGGGTCCAATTGCGAATAGAGTGCCGAGATTTTGATCGAGAGCTGCACCCGCGGGACGAGGCCGTGATGATCCCGTTCGAGCAACGGCGCCGGCGACCAGGTCGCGCAGGCTTGGCCCAACCGCTGCAATGCCGCGAGGCAATGATCACGATATCGATCCGCTTCCCGTTCGCTGACGGTCGCTTCTCCCAGCAGATCGACCGAAAAGGCCCGCCCCTCGTCCCACTGTTTTTGGAGAGTCGGAATGGCCTCCTCGATCGAGGCCCCGGCAATAAAGGATGTCGCCATCTGTTCGACCTGATGACGGACAGCCTTTCCGCTCAGGCTGGCGCCCATCCTGGTGGCGGCGAGCGCCCTCAGGCCCCATTGCACGCCGAACAACTGCCCGCTCATGTCGCCGAAATACTCCTCGGCCACACGCACGACTTGCGCATCGTCACGCAACGACGGCAGCACATCGATGAATCGGAACAACTGCGCCTTAAACGCAGGATCTTTCATCGCCAGATTGATCGCCGCCTGCGACCACCAGCGGGAATCAAACAGACCGGGAGCCTGGCCGCCGGAACGTCGTGCCAAATCCTCCCCGATGGCGCGGATACGGGGTTCGAGCAGCACAGGGTCAAGACTCATCGATTCCTCCTGGCGACATTCCGGTGCCAACAGCAGCCTCATATGCAGTATACACCGCGCTTCTTCACTTGAAAATTTGACCGGGCTTTCGGTAGCATGCGACCCGTTTGTCCTGACCAAAACCATTCGCAAGGCGGTGTACCGTGGCGATGAGTGGCGCACAGGATCCGAAGGAGATGAATGACCGACTCGTCCGCGCAACCCGTCTGCTGGGGCACTCTGACTCTGTTCTGCTCACTCACGCTCATGACCGTCGTCGGCATACCGACGTTCGCACACTTCTATGACTACAGGCTCCTCGACTGGATCCTGCTCGTCGTCCTCTATGTGGTGACCGGGATGGGGATCACGGTGGGCTACCACCGGATGCTCACTCACCACAGCTTCGACAGCCGCCCCTGGGTCAAGGCCTGCTTGCTGATCGTGGGCGGTTGGGCGATGCAAAATTCAGCGTTGATCTGGTGCGCCGACCACATTCGTCATCATGCGCACACGGACGAGGAGGCCGACCCCTACAATGCGACAAGGGGATTCTGGCACAGCCATGTCGGCTGGCTATTCGTGAAGACGGTCTATCGCGAGGATCGTTTTTCCGCGAAACTGCGCACCGATCCCCTGATCACCTGGCAGCACCGGAACTATTGGTTGATCGTGGCCTCGGGGTTCCTGTTTCCGCTCGTGGCCGGCTACCTGAACGCGGGATATTCCGGCGCAGTCGGTTGTTTCCTGCTTGCCGGAGTGCTTCGCACCGTGCTGGTGCTAAACTCGACGTTCACCATCAACTCCCTCTGCCACCTCATCGGCCGCCAGCCCCATGGGACGGAGGACAGCAGCCGCGACAGTTGGGTGATCTCCTTCATCAGTTTCGGCGAGGGCTATCACAATTATCACCACACCTATTCCAGGGACTATCGCAACGGATCCAAGTGGTACAATTTCGATCCCTCCAAATGGTTGATCTATGCCTTCTCACTGATGGGATTGACCTATAATCTCCATCGTGAGCGTATGTAATGGTGCCGCGCCTCGAAGACAGGCATGATCCTGGACAGGCTCATGCCTGATCGTGCGGGTCGAATGCATTTCCTGCCTGGACAGGCGCAGCATCCAATCGCCCATTTCTTTTGGTCGACTCGATAGCTTAAGATGACCTGGAATCGTTGATCCTTATGAGGATCGCGCGGAGGAGGCACGACTATGGCAGATCAAGAAGGCGGCGCACCGCAGCAGGAAGCGGCGTCCGCAAAACCCAATATAATTCCCGGCGTCAAACATGTTATTGCGATCAGTAGCGGCAAAGGCGGCGTCGGCAAATCGACGGTGGCGGTGAATCTGGCCGTCGCCCTGAGCCTGAACGGCGCCAAGGTCGGGTTACTCGACGCCGACATTTACGGTCCGAACATCCCGATGATGATGGGCGTCGAAAAGACTCCCGAGCAGCAGGACGGCAAGATTACGCCGGCCGAGAGCCACGGGGTCAAACTCATCTCCATGGGGTTTTTTGTACCGGAAGACACCGCCGTCGTCTGGCGGGGCCCGATGGTCCACACGGCCATTCAGCAACTTTTCCGCGACGTGTTGTGGGGCGAACTGGATTACCTGCTGATCGACCTTCCGCCCGGGACCGGCGACGCGCAGTTGACCCTGACCCAGTTGGTACCCCTGGCAGGCGCCGTGACGGTGACCACTCCGCAGGAAGTGGCGCTTCACGACGTGCGCAAAGGGATGATGATGTTCCAGAAGGTCAACGTTCCGTTACTCGGCATCGTGGAGAACATGAGTTTCTACGTCTGCGGCCATTGCGGGGAACGTACTGAAATTTTCTCTCACGGCGGCGGAGAACGGGCGGCAGAAAAGCTGGGTATTCCCTTTCTGGGACGGGTTCCCATCGATCCTGCCATTCGTATCGGCGGTGACACGGGCAATCCGGTCGTCATCGCGACACCCGATTCTCCTCAGGCCAAAGCCTTCCGTGAGATCGCCGCAAAACTCGCCGCCGCGCTTCAAACCGGCGGGGCAGGGGCGGCCAAGAGCCGCATCGAAAGCCTCTTACAGAAAATCAAACGACCCGCATCAGGCAGCTGATCGGACACCGGGCAGGGAACGGATCACGCACTCACGGAGGATCTATGGGCGAGTTGGTCAGAATCGCAGGAACGACAGAGGTAAAACCGGGCAGCGCGATGGTGGCGGAAGTCAACGGCAAAACCCTCGCGGTCTTCAACGTCGACGGGGCCTATTTCGCCATCGATAACACCTGCGTGCATCGCGGGGGTCCACTGGGGGAAGGTGATGTGGAGGGGGAGGTCGTGACCTGCCCCTGGCATAACTGGCAATTCAATGTGAAGACTGGGACCTGTGTGAATAATCCCTCGGCAAAGGTGACTGCCTATGAAGTAACGGTCGAAGGTTCCGACATCAAAGTCCGATTGTGATCACAATCGGCGTCGGATGTTGCCATCAGTCCCGATCTGAACCAGGGGTTCTAACGCAGCAGTGAAATGGAGGCTTCCATGGCAGAGAATACGTTGACCTCGCAACACATCGAGATCGCTGAAACCTTCGTGCGGCTGTATGTATTCCTCACGCAATACATCGATCGCTGTGAGGACGAGGCTGCACGGAAGGAATATCCGGAGGCAGAACTTCAGAAGCATCTCGCCGCCACCCGCTCAAAGATGATGGAAATTTTGAAGGTGAATCCCGTCGTCCAGGGCAAGGTGGAGAAGGAGTGCGAGCGGGTGCTCACGCTGGGTGGAAAATGTTTGATGGGCGGCACCGAAAAAGTCGCCGCGCTCGATGTGCTGGGAGCGGAACGGGTCATTTTCAAAAATAAAACGATTGCGTTGAGCGACCTTCTGGCCGTGTATCGCGCCTTGTAGAACCCCATGTCCGATCCGGCTGGAGAGAAACACCAACTCGCCGGCTTCGATGCCCGTGAACGGGGCTTCAATCGTCCCGTGGAATTCATCCGCACACCGTCCGGCTATCAGGCGGTGCTACGATATGAAACGACGCGCCTCGTCACCCCGGAGGCCCCCAGTCCCCCGGAAGCCCTGAGCCACTTGATCCTGCAACTCCAGCAACAGGGTTATACTCAGCTGCGGAGCCAGCAAAGCTATCGTGACGGCACCTATCTGGGCTCCCAGGAAGCCTGGGTGGAATATCCGGATCGTCTCGTGGAACCGGCGGTCGGGATCCTTGGACTGCTGAAGAAGTGGCTGAGGCGTTCGGCCTAGGCAAAGAGCCGGCCCAGGCACATCCCGGATCGTCGCCTAAGGAAACCTCTCGCCCCTCGAGTACGGCAGATGCCTGTCTCGGTCACATTGACTCTCTCCCAGGCCACGCCTATAGTCCGGGTAGATTGAGCCCTGCGCGTGGAGGGGCATTGTCGTACTCTTGCCATCGATCCGCTTGCGAGGAACCGGCCGTGATGTGGGTTCGACTCCTGTGCTTCACCTGCTTGTTCCAATTCCTGCCGTACCAGGCGACGGCGAAAGTCTATCGGTGCGAAGGAGCCGGCGGCACCACCATTTTGACCGATCAACCAAAGGGGAAACGTGGCTGCGAGTTAGTCCCTACCGCTTCTCCCTCGCCACCCGGCGGCTACACTCCGCCGCTGGACCCCATTGCTCCGGTTCCGCTGGATCTTCCACCTGCGACCATACCTTCATCCGCCGCACAGGCCGTACCGCAGCAACCGATCGCAGGCCAGCCATCCACCGCACCGGCGGCAGCACAAGAGCCGGCGGCGCCATCCGCGCCGGAGGCACAACATTGCTCGCCACGCGTCAACCCCCTCAATCCGTTTGCCGCAATGAATTGCTTGCCCGCCACAGGCGACAAACCGAAGCCCGACAGCCGTGACTGAACCGTCTCCACGGTACCTGTCTCGATTGATTGACTCTCTCACCGCCCGTTCATATAATGCAAAATTGAACCGTTTAAGCTGATCTGACAAGCACTTATGTCTGCCTTCTCTGCCGGGTTTCTAGCCCGTCGCGCACAAGATCTTCGAGCCGGTCTCCGGCACGCCTTCGCCGTTCGTCCGGAACGGACAGACTTCACGCCTGAAGACCTGGCGTTGCTTGAACGGGTTGCCCGGGCCATCGTCGCACGCGGGATGGCCGCCCCCGCCACACTCTTTCTCGAATCGATGGGCCCAATGAACTTTCTCGGCAGTCAAGCCCTGCACGTCCTCGCTCCCATCATCGAATTCGCACTGAGCGGCAGCGAACTGACACAGATCGCCAGGCTGCTGGAACGGCGCGAGTCCATTCAGCGATTGATCATCCTCATCGAAGGCCGAGCCACGCCTCCTCAAGGAGCGTCCGCTCGATGACCTCTGCGCCTCACCCGTCCGGGACTCCTAAGAGCGAGCAGCCGTTGAACATCATCGTCGCCACGGACTGCGGCAGCACTACCACGAAGGCGATCCTGATCGAGAAAGTCGGCGAGGAGTATCGCCAGACCTTCCGCGGCGAAGCGCCGACGACGGTCGAAGCGCCGTTCGAAGATGTCACCCGTGGCGTGTTCAACGCCATTGCCGAGATCGAGGAGCTCGCCGGACGCACCATCCTGGATGGCGACCGCATCATCACTCCGAATCAAGCAGCGCTGGGTGATCCAGGGCGTCGACATCTACGTCTCCACGTAGCAGCGCGGGCGGCGGACTGCAGATGATGGTCACCGGCGTGGTGCAAGAACATGACCGCCGAGAGCGCCCAACGCGCCGCGCTCGGCGCCGGCGCCATCGTAATGGACGTCTTGGCTTCCAACGACGGACGGCTAGCCGTACGAGAAGATCGAGCGGATCCGCACCTGCGGCCCGACATGATCCTGATGTCCGGCGGCACCGACGGCGGGACCGTGACGCACGTCGTCGAAATGGCCGAGTACATTGCGGCTGCCGAGCCGCGTCCGCGCCTCGGCAGCGACCTATCAGCTCCCGCTCATCTACGCCGGCAACAGAGAGGCCCAACCGCAGATCAAGACGATTCTCGGCGAAAAGATCGCGCTGGAATTCGCCGACAACCTCCGGCCGATGCTCGAGCGGGAGAACCTCGCGCCGGCCCGCGACAAGATCCACGATCTGTTCCTCGAACACGTCATGCAGCAGGCCCCCGGCTACAAAAAGCTGATTGAGCTGGCGGGAGCGCCGATCATGCCGACCCCCGGCGCGGTCGGCGTCATTATGGAGACCATCGCCAAACGCGAGAGCATCAACGTGGTCGGCGTCGACATCGGCGGCGCCACCACCGACGTGTTCTCCGTCTTCGACGGCGTCTTCAACCGCACGGTCAGTGCGAACCTCGGCATGTCCTACTCGATTTCGAACGTCCTCGCCGAGGCGGGCCTCGACAACATCCTGCGCTGGGTGCCCTTCACCATCGACGAAGCCAACGCTGCGGAACCGCATCAAAAACAAGATGATCCGGCCGACCACGATCCCCCAGACGCTGGACGAACTCCAGATCGAGCAGGCCATCGCGCGCGAGGCCCTGCGGCTGGCGTTCATCCAGCACAAATCTCTCGCGACGGCGCTCAAGGGCGTCCAGCAGGAACGAACCATCTCCGACGTCTTCGAACAGCGGACCTCCGGCAAGACCCTGGTCGACATGCTGAACCTGGACCTGATCGTCGGCTCCGGCGGCGTGCTCTCGCATGCGCCGCGCCGCATCCAGTCCATGCTCATGATGATCGATGCGTACGAACCGCTCGGTGTCACGACGCTCGCGGTCGATAGCATCTTCATGATGCCGCACCTGGGCGTGCTCTCGACGGTGCAATGAACAGGCGGCCACCGATGTCTTCGTACGGGATTGCATGGTCTACCTCGGTACCTGCATCGCCCCGGCAGGGCGGGGGAAGGATGGAGAACGCTGCGCCGATTACGACTTGACGCTGCCTGACGGGCGAATCGAGAAAGGCACGCTGAACTTCGGTGAGCTCAAACTGTTCAGCCTGAGCCGAAACCAGCAGGCTACTATCTCGATGCAGCCGGCCAAACAAGTCAATCTTGGGAATGGTCCGGGACAATCCCTCACCCGAACGGTCCAGGGCGGCGTCGTTGGCCTCCTGCTGGATGGACGCGGCCGCCCACTGCAGCTGCCGAGCGAGCAAACGGCCCGGATCGCAGCCCTCAGCCGATGGTATCAGGCGGTCGATTTGTATCCGAAGGGGAGCGCATAGAGTGAGGGAGTTGCGCGTCTGTATGTCGTGGATTCTGTGCTGGTGCCCGGGAGCGAATCGCCGGGGCGAGCACCCCGAGCCGTACCGTGACTGGGACGGCGAGGGAACCGAGCCACTGAGAAGGAAGCAGTAGGGCGTTTCACCAACCGATTATGGCGCATTCCTATACACCAGGGCTCACGGTCACCGAACGGGTTACTGTTCGTCGCAGACGTATTCTCCCCCTGCCAGGAACGGTGCTGGTCAAGGTGGGCGAGAGGGTCCATGCCGATACCACGGTCGCCAGGGCGGAATTGCCGGGCAGAGTCATCCCGATGAACCTCGCCAACCAGCTGGGGATCGCACCGGACGAGATCAAGGACTACCTCGTCAAAAAAGAACAGGACTCGATCCAAAAGGACGAGGTGCTGGCGGAGAACAAACCCTTCATCAAGTGGTTCAAAACCGAGATCCGTTCACCCGTCACCGGAAAAATCGAATCCGTGTCGACGATCACCGGTCAGATTCTTTTGCGGGAACCGCCCAGGGTCTTGGATCTACGCGGCTACATTGAAGGCACCATCGCCGAGGTGCATCCGGAGCAGGGAGTCACGGTCGAAACGAGTTGCAGTCTGGTGCAAGGCATTTTCGGCATCGGCGGGGAAGTCACCGGCGAGCTGGTCATGGGCGTGACGGCGCCGGACCAGCCTTTGATGCCTGAGCAACTGACCGCCTCCATGAAAGGGAAAATCGTAGTCGGCGGGGCGTTTCTGCCTGCAGCCACTCTGTCACGCGCCAAAGAAATCGGAGTCATCGGCTTAGTCGTCGGCGGCATCCACGATAAAGACTTGCGAGCGCTGCTCGGCTTCGATTTGGGTGTCGCCATTACCGGCTCGGAACAAGTCGGGTTTACCCTGATCCTCACGGAAGGATTCGGGACGATTCCGATGGCTCCGAAAACCTTCTCTTTGCTGTCGGCCCACACAGGTCATCAGGCATCGATTTCGGGCGCGACGCAAATCCGCGCCGGCGTCATCCGGCCGGAAATCATCATTCCACAGACGTCCTCGTCCGCCGGATCCATGCCTGACCGGCTCGAGCGCGAAGGCATTCAATTGGGCGACCCGGTCCGCATCATTCGAGATCCGCTGTTCGGGAAGATCGGCGCCGTCTCAGGCCTACCTTCCGAACTCAGGACGATTCCGACAGAGAGCCAGGTCCGTGTGCTGGAAGTGCGGTTTCCGGACGGTACGACCACCACGGTCCCCCGCACCAATATCGAAGTGATCGAAGGAGCCTGAGCCGCGTGCAGCACCTCGTCCGCATTGGGTCATTCATGCTCTTCATCAGCTGCCTGGCACCGCAACTCCTCTCGGCTCAGGCCACGCTAGCCCCGCCGCGCCAGCTGCAGGTGTTCGACACCCCCAGCGATGGGGGAGGCAGCCTCACTGTGACCTGGGCCGCATCCCCCACCGACAGCGCGAGCGTCAAGTATCAGATCCTCCTTCACGAAGGAGGCGCGCATCAAGACGCCGCCGGATGGAAAGTCCTCGCCGAATTTCCGGCGAACAGTCACTATGTCCGCGAAGCGAAGGCGGCCTGGTGGACGAAGCCGGGCGCGCCGGACGACCACGTCTTTTTCGTTAAAAACGGCAAGGGCACGGAACTCAAGGCCGGGCAGTCGTACACCGTCACTGTCGCGGCCGTGAATGGCGAGGAGCGGTCGATCGCCCCACCGGTGGTGGCTTCCCCCGAGCCCAACTGGATGAACTGGAATCAACTGAACAATCTGGTGCTGGCCCTGCTGTTCGGGGGCGTCGTGTTTTACGCGATCAATCTGGCGCGACGCAAAGAGATCTTTCTGCGACGCATCCCCGGGCTCGACGCGGTCGATGAAGCGATCGGCCGCGCGACGGAATTGGGCAAACCCGTGCTCTACATGACCGGGGCGCACGATATGCACGACCCTGCCACGATCGCCGCGGCAATCATTTTGGGCCGGGTGGCCAAGAGGGCCGCCTCCTATGAGACAGAACTATTGGTCCCGCACCGCGAACCCATTACCATGGCAGTCTGCCAGGAAATTACCAAACAAGCCTATCTCGAAGCAGGGAAGCCGGACCTGTTCAAGGACGACGCCAATTTTTTTATCACCAGCGACCAGTTTAGTTACACCGCGGCCGTGGACGGCATCATGCTCCGGCGGAAACCGGCCGCGAATTTTTTCATGGGCTCGTACTTTGCGGAATCGCTGCTCCTCACCGAAACCGGGGCCAGCACGGGCGCGATTCAAATCGCGGGGACCGATTCGGACCATCAACTCCCGTTCTTCGTCACCACCTGCGACTACACCCTGATCGGAGAGGAGCTGTACGCCGCCAGTGCCTACCTGTCGAAGGAACCGATCCAGGTCGGCACACTGCGCGGACAGGACCTCGGCAAGGCGTTCATCCTCGCCGTCATCGGCATCGGAACGCTGCTGGCGACAGTCGCCGTCGTCACCGGCGCCACCTGGCCGCAGCCGCTCCTCGACCTCTTTAAGGATCTGAAATGATTTTCCTTCGCCGGCAGCTCCCGCTCCTCATCACGATGGTGACCGGTCTGGTGATGGCCGCGCAGTATTACGTGCCCCATCCGGCCTCGGAGCATCTGCTCACCACCATCACCAAATGGCTTCAGATCATCGGTGGGTTCGCGCTGGTGCTGGGCATCACCAGCCTCTTTCATGTACATGCCGCAAAAATCAGACGCAAGGAAGCCGGCTGGGGGTATAGCCTCGTCCTCTATGCGGGCATGCTGGGCACCATCGTCGTGGGGCTCTGGAACGGCGGTAAGGAGAGCATCGACGGGGCGTTGACCGCCTTCGGATGGGTCTATACCTACACGCTCGTCCCGCTCCAAGGGACGATGTTCGCCATCCTCGCGTTCTTCATCGCCTCCGCCGCTTACCGGTCCTTTCGTGCGCGCAGCCGGGAGGCCGCTGTGCTGCTGGTGGCTGCCGTCATTGTCATGATGGGCCGCGTGCCCCTGGGTGAATATCTCCTACCACTCAGCGGGGACCTGTCGAGCTGGATTTTGAACGTGTTGAATGCGTCCGTCCGGCGAGCCATTCTCATCGGAGTCAGCCTGGGGGCCGTGGCACTTTCATTCAAGATCATTTTCGGGGTCGAGCGGTCCTATCTCGGCGGAGGCAAGGACTAATCCCATGAGCTTCGCTGAGCGTATGTTGCGGATCGACCGGCGAATCATCTTTCTGGTGATCGGGCTGTGCACACTCTTGCCACTGCTCTTCCCCGTCGGGCTCCCAATCAAGATTTCGTCTGAAGTGCGCGGCGTGCACGACTATATCGAAGGGCTTCCGGAGGGGTCGGTGTTCCTGCTCTCCATGGATTTCGACCCGGCCTCGAAACCTGAACTCTATCCCCAGGCCATCGCGATCCTGCGGCATGCGTTTCGAAAAAATCTCCGTGTTATCGGGATGACCCTTTGGGTGTCAGGCACCGGCCTGGCGGATCAAATCATTTCGCAAACGGCCAGGGAAGCAGGCAAGGAACCCGGCAAGGATTACGTCTTTTTGGGCTGGAGCCCGGGCGGGAGCGCCGTCATCTTGAACATGGGACAGGACATTTACAATACGTTCCCGGCCGACTATGGAGGCCGGGCAACCAAGGGCCTGCCGGTCTTGACGGGAGTGCAAAACCTGCGCGATGTGAATTACGCCGTCAGCCTCGGGGCCGGAAATCCAGGGGTCGAGGCCTGGTACGTCTTCGGCAAGGACAAGTATAAGTTCGAGCTTGGCGGAGGCTGCACGGGCGTCATTGCGCCGGGTCTGTACCCGCTGTTGCGAAGCGGCCAGATCAACGGGCTCATAGGCGGTCTCCGTGGAGCCGCGGAGTACGAGACGCTGATCGGGCAGAAGGGGAAGGCCGTCGCCGGCATGGATGCTCAATCGGCAACGCACTTGGCCATCATCGTGCTTGTGGCGATCTGTAACATGTTTTATTTTGCGTTACGGCGACAACAGCGTCGCCAGGACGGGATAGGATCGTAGACACCATGGACCTCTCCTTCACCGTCATACTCGGCGCCTGGCTCGCCACGGGACTCACCCTCTTCATCTTCTCCTTCCTCTACGAGGACAATCCGCTGTTCAAACTCGCCGAACATCTCTACGTCGGCGTCTCGCTCGGCTATACGATCGTCAAGACCTATGACACGGTCATCATGACCTTGATCCTCCGTCCGATCCTCGACAAGGGCGAATGGTCGCTCCTGATTCCGGTCGCCATCGGCACACTCATGTTGACCCGCTATGTCCCGAAAGCCGCCTGGCTGTCCAGGTATGCCTTCGCCTTCATTGTCGGCGTCGGCGCGGGACTGGCGATTCCCCGAACGATTTCCTCGTTCATCCTGAAGCAGATCGAAGATACCGTCCGACCGCTCCTGTCGATCGTGCCGGGCGACGGCGTCACCTTTACCTATTCCCTGTTGAACCCCGCCAGCAACCTGAACGGCATCATCATTCTCGTCGGCGTCGTTTCGGTCCTGTTCTATTTCTTTTTCTCCGTGGAACATTCCGGACCCGGGAAAATGGTCGCCCGGGCCGGCATCGTGTTTTTGATGATCTCGTTCGGAGCGGCGTTCGGCTATACGGTCATGGCCCGCATGTCTCTGCTGATCGGTCGGCTGACGGACCTCATCGAGTTCTCCGACGCGTCCTACGGACGACCGACACTGTGGCTGTTTCTCCTGACCGTTGCGACCCTGATTATCCTCAGCCGCCGCAGTTCCACGCACCCGCCCCGGCAATAGCCGGGACTCGACCAGCCGGATACCGGGCCTGACGTGGATGAGGACCTGCTGTCGCCAGGTCACGGTGCCTTCCGGCTTTCATGTCGATCCATCTTCCCGGCAGCAGTTGCGCCTGACAAGTTGGCTCCGTTAGAATGCGCGTCATGGAATCGATCACCACGCCCGCACCCAAAGATCCGGCACGCTGTCCGCTGCTTCGCAACCTTCAATTTTCACCGATCAAGGAAGGGGAGGAGCAGTACGTCGTGCTCTGGGACCCGACCGGATTGAGCAAGGAACGACTGGTCCTGCCGTTGAATTATTTCTTCATCGTGCAGCACCTGGACGGCGAACATACACTTCAGGATATCGGCGCCATCTACCTGAAGCGGTTCGGCGAATTTTTGATGCCGAACAAGGTCGAGCAGTTGTTGGCCGATCTGGATACGAAATTATTTCTGGAAGGGGAACGGACCGAACAAGCCAAGCGGCAAGCGCTGGAGACCTATCGCCAGGCGCCCTGTCGGCTGCCGCAGTTTGCCGGCCGGAGTTATGAAGCCGACGCAGCCAAACTTCGATCCCAAATCAAGAGTTTCTTCACGTCGAAAGACGGGCCGGAGATCAAGGCTTCCGAACATGCAGGCGCTCCGATCAAAGGGCTGGTCGCTCCCACCTATGAACTCAAACATGCCGGACCGGTCTATGCCTGGGCCTATAAAGAACTCCAGGAGGCTCAGCAGCCCGACCTGTACGTGCTCATCGGCACCGCTCATTCCGGCCTCGAACAACTGATGACGGTGACAGATAAGGACTTCGAGACACCTCTCGGGCTCGTCAAGGTCGAACGGAGCATCACGGATCGCCTGCGCGCAGCAATTCCTTCCGCCTTCACCGAAGAACTGGCACATCAAAATGAACATGCACTGGAATTTCAGCTGCCTTTCCTGCAAGAGAGCCTCGGTAAAGAGAGGCCCTTCACGATCGTCCCGATCCTCACGTCGTTCTCAGCGGATAGCCTGCGCGATCCGCAGATCCGGGCACAGGTCGAGGCGTTTCTTCAGACATTGAAGGATGCCTTGATCGCCTCCGGCAAACCCTATTGTGTGGTGGTCGGGGCGGAACTGGCCCACATCGGCATGCGCTACGGCGATTCAGCGCCGCCGACCGATTTCTCCTTCCACCGCTGCATGCAGACCGATCTCGAGATGCTCAAACATGTCGAGAATCGGGACCCCGAGGAGTTTGCGAAGTTCATCCAGAAGGAAAACGATCAGCGGCGTATTTCCGGTTTCTCGCCGATCTACTCCCTGCTGCGGTTGATTGAGGCGGAGTCGGGTCAGGTGTTGCGCTACGATCGTGGCATCACCGACCAGTATAATTCCACCGCCACCTATGCCAGCATGGCCTTCTTTTAGGCAGACTGCTCAGAATAATCCCTTCACCGTGGTCCTCGGTTCGCAACAATCTTCACCATAGCCTCTAGCCGGACCTCCCGTCGCGGCACATCCGGACCGGCGATCGAAGTGTTTTCCCGAGCAGCATCTGAAACCGCCTTCAACCATGCCGGCTCGAAGCTGATCGACGTGGCCGTGGGACTATCCTGGAGCGACGCACATAAGCTGTTAGTTACTCCCGAACGCCGCCGGCAGGGTCCGTATACCGAGTGGGTTGCGTGAAGCGATCCCACGTGGCGACCAGGCCGTCTTGAAAGTAAACACGAAACTCTGCCGTGATGCAGGCATCCCGTCCGATCGGGGGATAGAGCCACACCTGCACTCGTTGTCCTTCATCTTCTCGCTCGGTCTTGCATACCGGCTCTCCCAGCGCCAGATAGACCTGATCGTGGCTCATGCCTCGCATGATCATTCCGCGATCGATCGCCCGCTGAATCCCCTGCGGGTAGGAGGCATACTCTTCCGTCATCAAGCGGTGACGGTGGCGGTCGCATCCGGTCAGGGCGATGAAGAGCAGCCCAAAGCTACACGCTATGAAGGTTCGAACGCGCAGGAGACCTGTCATGTGTTAATCAACTGAGTGCACCCGCGTTCTTGGGCGGGAGCATGTCATGCGGCCGGTTAGAGCCTCCGGATGCAGTTTGCCAACACGAATGTCACAAGAAAAGAGACGACGTCCGGCCAACCGGCAAGCACCGGCATCGGGGACAAGGAGCAGCGTGAGGGCCCAGGCTATGGACAATGGCCGGCCGGCGCAGGGACGATGGAAGCAAGGCAGGAACCGGTGACCCGCCGGCGACGGCCTATTCCTTCACCGTAACCTTCATGCGAATCGGTTCCAGGGGGTTGTCGCGTTCATCGCAGGGTAACTTCGCAATGAGGTCGATGATTTCAATTCCCCGAATAATTTCTCCGAAGATGGAATAACGACGATCGAGCCCGCCGTTATCCTGGAGGGAGATAAAAAACTGCGATCCGTTATCGTTGAAATCGCGGGTACTGTTTCCATCGCGAGGCATCTTCGCCATGGAAATCGCGCCACGCTTATGAGGACGATCATTGGGCTCGGGATTCAAGAAGAAGCCGGGCCCGCCGGTTCCGTGGACCATACGGTCTGAGGTCTTGCTCAGCGGATCGCCGCCCTGGATGATGAAGCCCGGCACGACACGATGAAACGTCGTGTCGTCGTAAAAGCCCATCTTCGCGAGGTTAATGAAATTTTCGACGTGGCGAGGCGCATCATCCGGATAGAACCGGATCTTGATCTCTCCGAACTTGGTGATGATGGAGGCACGCGGATCTTTTTTCTGAAATTGCATAGTCATAGCGCTGAATTTAACAGGGGCCTCCTACGAGAGGCAAGCCGGCCCCGGGGAATTCTCACCCGTCCAGCCTCTCCTCCGGATTGATGAAGACCCACATCAGTCCCCCGCAACCGGCGATGAGGGCGGCCACCAGCAAGGAGGCGTTCCACCCCCATTGCTCGGCGAGCCATGGGGTCAAGCTGGGCGATATGACCCCGCCAATGTTCGCCCCCATATTCATGATGCCCGAGAGGGTGCCGGCATGGGGCTTGGAGAGATCGGTGGTCACGCTCCAATAGGCCCCGACGGTAAAATAAAGCCACCCCGCGCCCAAGGAGAGACAGGCAATGGCCAGGTTGTCTGAATCGACCCAGGCACCGAGTGCGATCAATCCCCCGGCCAGGAGCATACCGGTCATGCCGACCGTCATTCTGGACCGGGTGATCCCGAGGATCGAGACGAGACGATCCGTGCTCCACCCGCCGAGCGGACAAAACAATAGGATCGCCACAAAAGGCGCAGCCGCCAGCCATCCGCCCCGCAACAGATCGATCCCTCGCACATTCACGAGATACAGATAAAACCAGGACATATAAATGTAGGCCACGTACCCAAGACAGGCATAACTTGCCACCAGCCACCGAAGCGACGGGGAACCGAGATAACGTCGCCAGGGAATGGGCAGGGGCGGAGCGACGGCCGGGCCGCCGGCACGCTGGCCTTCGCGGGAGCAGAGCACCCAGAACAGCGCCACCACCAGGCCCACCGCCGCGGACAGATAAAAAACGGTCTGCCAGCGGTAATTGACCATGACCCATGAGGCGAGGGGAGGCGTGATCGCAGCCCCGACGCCGATGCCTCCGATGGCAATCCCGATCCCGAGACCGCGCTGGGACGCCGGAATCCAATCGGCCACGGCCCGATTGAAATTCGGCAAGGCCACAGCCTCTCCCACGCCGAGAAAAAACCGCACCAGGAGCAGCGCTCCGACCGTTCCCGCCATCGTGACCAGAGGAAGCGTCGCGGCCACCGCCGTCAAGGCGGTGAACAACGACCACCAGAGCAAGGCGCCGGTCAGCACGACACGAGCGCCCCAGCGATCGCCGAGCCACCCGCCTGGAATCTGGCAGAGGGCATAGCCGAAGACGAAGGCGGAGAAAATGTATCCCATCTCCTGACTCGTGAGACCGTAGGCCGGCATCATCTGGCGCGCCGTCACGGAGATATTGACGCGGTCCATGTAGGTGACCGCGCTGATGGCGAACAACAAGCTGAGGATGCCCCATCGCGGCCGTCGCAGGGATGGTTCGATGTTCACAATATTCTCCGCGTCGGAAAGCGCCACTTACTCGAAGCCGCGCATTATAGACCGGAGCACCGGAATTATTCATGACGGGATCCGTCGCAGGCCGTTCGAGTTGGAAACCCGCGAGTGCTTGTCTTGAGCAGGCTCAGCCGGGATTATCCGTTCCACTCTTGGAGCATCACGGTTCCGGCGCAACGACATCGGAGCATCCCGCCGAGAAAGCCGGCGATGCGCCGCCGTATGGATTTCACGCCGGCGCATCCAGTACACTGGCATTTTTAAGTCCATTCATGGAGGTGGAGTGAGGGTTCGTCCGCGCGCAGTGGTGCTGTCTCTGCTCGGCGTCCTCATCGTAGGTGCGCTCCTGCTCCTCTATTCGCGAGAACTCTTCGGCGTCGACCTCATTAAGAATTTTTTCCTCCAACAACTCGAAGCGAGCCTGCGGCGCAAGATCGAGGTCGATCGGATCAAACTCGTCCTGCTCCCGAGCATCCGGCTTGAACTGACCCAGGTCGGGGTCTACGGCCATGACGACCCGACTCATGTCGTGTTCAAGGCCAAGAAAATGGACATCGTGCTGCGCCTGCTGCCGTTGCTGAAGCAGCAGGTGGTCGCGAAGCGGGTCTTCCTCGATGAGCCGACTGTCACGCTGATTCGCAACCGGTCCGGCCATTGGAACATCCTGGCCGGTCTCCCGTCCGCGGCCAAAGATGAATCGGCCTACCAGATGTTCAGCCGATTACTCCAAATCCGCGAAGCGACCATTCAAAACGGACATGTGACGATCACCGACGAGGCACGATCCGACGGGGTGAGAACGGCCATGCTCGAGTCGGTCGAGATGGCCTTGAAGGTGTATCCGGGAAAAGCCCAGGGAGACCTGCATATCTCCGCTTCCCTGCCCCCCGAGGCCTCCGCTTCATCCTTCTCGCTCGCGGGAACCATCAGCCTGAGCGAATCCTCATCCTCACTGGCTGCTGAAGAACCCTACTCGGTGCGGCCCGCGTTTCAGTTCGAAGGAGAGATCGAAACCGCCAACCTCCGCCTGCGCGAAGCGGCCGAATTTTTCGGCCCCCGGCCGGTCCCCGACCAACTGCAGGGCGAGGCCAATATCAAAAGCCATATCCGCGTCATACCGGGTGTGGCCGGTTATGACGTCGTCCTGACGGAGATCACCGCCAATGTGGATCAGCTGGCTGTCACCGGCAAGGCGAATCTGGCCGGGCTGCTGACGTCACAACCCACGTTCTCCATCACCTTCGCCGCACCCGCGATCGACCTCAAGGAACTCTTCGCGCGTATGCCGGCCCAGTGGATTCATCCGCAATTGCCGGGCATCGTCGCCCAGCGCCGGTTGGGAGGGACCGTCGAAATCCTTTCGGCTACATTAACCGGCGCGACGGCCCCGAGCCCCCAGTTGTCGCTGACCGGTGATTTCCGTGTGGAGAAGGGTACCGTCCTCATTGGAGATGACCGCGTGCCGACGCAAGATTTGGCGGCCACGGTCTCGGTGGAGCCCGGGCGCATCCGGGTCGGCAAGGTGACGGGCACCTATGGATCGCTTCAAATGACGGACGGGAAGGCGGTAGTGTCCTTCCTCGATGCGGGTCCCTGGATGGAATTGGACATCAGCGGCAATATGACGGCGGCGGACCTGGTGAAATTTTTGATTAAGACGATTCGCGCGGACCGCCTCACCTCACTGCTGGCCCAATCGCGCGAAATCGAAGGGCA
Source organism: uncultured Nitrospiraceae bacterium (assembly GCA_963846575.1). Classification (GTDB taxonomy): domain Bacteria; phylum Nitrospirota; class Nitrospiria; order Nitrospirales; family Nitrospiraceae; genus Nitrospira_A. The sequence goes on from CAWJWJ010000002.1 coordinate 1,766,254, forward strand.
GACCCATCCCACCTTCAGGCTCGTCGGACCACTCGATCAGCCGGAAGGCATTACCTTCGCCGGGGGGGAAGTCCTCGCCGAACAGGTCAGCCTGATGAACCCCTCGCTGCCTCAACGTCTGACTGCCATGCGAGGCCGCATCATCTTCTCGCAAACCGGCGGGGCGCAATTCGATCAGGTCACGGCGAACCTGGGCGAGGCCCAGCTGCAATTCAACGGGCAGCTCAGCGGCGGTACCCCAAGCGTCTTTCAGGATTTTGTGATCCGCGCCAAGGGCAATGCCATCCAGCTTCGCCAAATGGTATCCGCAGGCACTTTTCCGGATGATCTGCTGTCCGGCATCATCGTCGCCAAGGTTCAATTGTCCGGGCCCTCGGGAGCTCCCCATTTGCGCGGAGAGATCGGCTTGAACGAGGCGAAACTCGTGCTCCCCACGGTGGGGGAGAAGCCTGTTGGCTCTCCGGCCTCGCTGGAACTCGATGCCGATGTCACGCGGGGGGTGGGGTTGACGATTTCACGCCTGGAACTCGTGGTGCCGCCGTTGCGGCTCCCGCTGAAGGGACGCATCACCCTCGGCGATCATTTCGCCATTGACGCCTCACTCGCATCAGGCACGGTCTCGATCTCCAGTCTTCCGGAATGGATTTACAAAAGCGGTTTCGAAGCAGGCAATCTTGAAGTCTCCATGGATGTGAAAGGCACGGATGCGGAGTGGAAGAACTGGCGATCGAGCGGGTGGCTGGCCCTGACCAACGGCTTGATGACGGTCAAAGGCGTGGAAGGGCCCGTCGAGGACATTTACCTCCGCCTGAAGTTCTCCAAACACATCGCCGACATCAAGCAGCTCTCGTTTCACATCAAGGATAGCGATGTCAGCCTCTCGGGAGCCCTGAAGAACTGGACTACCAAACCGGTGATTGCGGTGAAGATCGAGTCGGCCCAGATGGATCTCGACCTCCTCATTCCGAAAGGACAACGGTCGCCGATCCGTGAATTTCTCGAGACGCTTGCGTCGACCAGCCAGGTCAGCGCGACCGCTACGATCGAAAAGGGTATCTACAAGCACGTGCGGCTGGGAGCGCTGTCCGGACGCCTGACGATCCAGGACGGCCTGTTGGACCTCGACCGTGTGATCGGGCAGTCGGGAAGCGGCCATGTGGCAGGGCGTATGGTCGTCCGCCTTCCCAAAGGTGAGCCCGCGGACACGGAAACCTCGATCAGGATGACGGGCATTCCTTTCGAAACCGTGATGCCGCTGCTGGGCGCTCATGACCAGCCACTCACCGGCGACCTTAAACTGACCGGCGTCTTGCGCGGCCACGGCCGGAATCCCCACGGCATGTTGCCTACCTTGAACGGAAAAGCCGAACTCGTGGCGCAGGAAGGACGCATCCTCAAAACTGAGAAGCGCGCCATCTGGAAGATTCTCTCCATTCTGAACCTTCCGGCGGTTCTGCAAGGGAAGATCGATCTGGAAAAGGAAGGATTGCAGTACAATCGCATGACGACAACCGTGACGGTGCAGAATGGCCTGATGCGAACGCAGAATTTCATCCTCGACAGTCCCGTGATCAAAATTTCGGCGGTCGGAAGTTATGATATGCCCACCGACCAGCTCGATATGATCTGGGCGGTCAGCCCCTTCGGCTCCTACTCGCAGTTTTTGAAATCGATTCCACTCTTCGGCCGGCTGGTGGCCGGTGATCGCAAGGGCCTGGCCACCGCCCTGTTTCAGGTGAAGGGGTCCATCGATGATCCCGAGGTGACCTACATGCCGATGAAGTCGTTTGCCACTGGACTCACCGGCGTGGCGCAACTCGCCTTCGATTTGCTCAAGAACACGGTGATGCTGCCGATCGATATTCTGTCCCCGCAGCAGGAAAAAGATTCCCTCTTCGACCCGTCGTTGGAGATCCAGACACCGCCCGCGCCACTGCCGGTCGAACCATCCACGGCACCGCTGGCGCCCGCGCCTTGATTACGCGCCGGGTGCGTGATAGCATCCAGAATACGAGACCGCATCCACTCCATGAGCCATTCCAGCGTGCATAACACCCATTCCGATCAGACCGCGACGCTCTTCATCGCCGCCAGCGAAACCGATTCGAATCTCTATTACGCCACGCGGTTCATCGCACCCGATCCCTTCATCTATCTTGAGGTGAAGGGCGAACGCCTGATGATCATGAGCGACCTGGAAGTCGGCCGGGCCCGCCACCAGGCAACGGTCGATCGCGTGTTGTCCTATTCCGAACTGGAACGGCGCGCCAAGAGCAACGGGCTGAAGGATCCGGGCACGATCGATGTCATCCATCTGGTGTTGCAGGACGCCGGCCTGACCGACATCCTGGTTCCCTCGACGTTTCCTTTTCTTCATGCGAACCGCCTGCAGGAACTCGGCTACACCCTGCGCACCAAGCGGGAACCTTTCTACGAACAACGTGTCGTCAAATCAGCCGAGGAAGTCCGGCATATTGAAGCCGCGCAAAGGGCCACCGAGAAAGCAGTCGCAGCCGCCCACCAGACTCTGCGGCGCGCCGAGATCCGCCAGAATCACCTCTGGCTCGACGGAGAAGTCCTCACCTCGGAGCGCATCAAGAAACTGATCAATGTCGCCCTGATGGAATGTGGTTGCGTCGCCCAGCATACCATCGTGGCGGGCGGGGAGCAGGCCTGCGATCCGCACGACGAAGGCAGTGGGCCGCTGCCGGCCCATCGGAGCATTATTTTTGACGTCTTTCCACGATCCGCCGACTCCCGGTACTTCGCCGACATGTCCCGCACGGTGGTTCGAGGCAAAGCCACGGCGGAATTAACCCGGCTCTACCAGGCGGTCAAAGATGCTCAGGAAGAAGCCATCACCAAAATCCGCGACGGCGCTGACGGCGCCTTGATCCATCAAGGCATCTGTGACCGTTTCGAAAAAGCCGGCTACAAAACCGGCTTGGTGGATGGACGGATGCAAGGCTACTTTCACGGGACAGGCCATGGCGTCGGATTGGACATTCACGAGTCTCCCCGCATCAGCCGGACGGGCTCGTTGCTTCAGGAGGGACATGTGGTGACCGTCGAACCGGGACTCTATTACCCCGGTCTCGGAGCGGTGCGCATCGAAGACATGGTGCTCGTGACCAAAGACGGCTGCCGGAATCTTACGGAGTTCCCGAAAATATTCGAGCTTGGCGAGTGACCCTCAGGGGTACGATCTCACCCCATGCGTCTCACCTTCACGATTCAGCGCTTTAATCCCGAGACAGATCAGCGACCGCATCAGGAAGAGTATCGTCTGGACATCGGACGGGGCATGACCGTGCTCGAAGCCCTCATCCGCATCAAGAACGAACTCGACGGAACTCTCGCGCTGCGGTATTCCTGCCGGTCGGCCATTTGCGGATCCTGTGCCATGAATATCAACGGCGCGCAGAAACTCGCCTGTCGCACCTCGATCCGGAAAGAGTTCGAACGAAACGGCCGGATCTCGATCGACCCTCTTCCGAACCTCCCCATCATCAAAGATCTGGTCGTGGACATGTCCTCCTTCTGGGACAAAGTGCGGACCGTCACCCCCTGGTTGACCCCGGTCACGCACCCCACCAAACGGTACGGTTCGTCCGGGCAACTTCGTCTGCCTCCTGAGGCGTATGAATTTCACAATGTGGACGCCTGCATTATGTGCGGGGCTTGCGTGGCCGCCTGCACGTCACACGAAGTATCGCCGGGCTTTCTCGGCCCAGCGGCTCTCGCCAAAGCTGAACGTTTCGTCGCGGACCCTCGTGAGCCGGAGGCAGCCAAGCAGGCACGACTCACGGCGCTCCAGGAAAATCACGGCATCTGGGATTGCACCCGCTGCAACATGTGCGTCCAAGTCTGCCCGAAAGATGTCCAGCCGATGGAAGCGATCATTCGATTGCGGCGCGCGTCACTCCGTCTTGGCCTGCACGCCAGCGAAGGGGCTCGGCACATCACCGGCTTCGTCGACCTCGTGCGGCATGAAGGACGCTTGAACGAAGCGCTGATGCCGTTGAAGGTCCTCGGCATGGATGTGCGCCGGCTGTTGCACGTGATGCCCTTGGGTTTACGTATGTGGCTCAAAGGCAAAGTGCCATCTCCCTTCGGACATCCCATTCCCGGCATCGAGCAGGTCCGCGCCATCTTTGCCGCCGCCCGCCGCCTCGCCCGGCGCACCTGACGGGCATGCCCGGAAGCTTTCAATTCCTGGATGACATCGCGCTGGCCGACATGGCCTTCGACGCGAAAGGAGATGCGCTCCCGGCGCTCTTCACTGCCGCTACGCAGGCCCTCATCGAAAGCCTCGCCGATCCCGCCGGCGTCGCCGACACCTGGCAGCACGCGGTCGATCTTGAGGAGTCGGACGTGCCTACACTCCTGTTCGAGTGGCTGGGCCGACTGGTCTATCTGAAAGATGCTCATGGGGTGGTGTTCAATCGCGCCTCATTAACCGTGACGGCGCAACCGGAACGCGCTTCATGGCATCTGCACGCCGAGGTGACCGGTGCCCCGGTCGATCCAACGACACAGGAATTACGATCGGACGTCAAGGGTGTTACCAAACATCTCTACGCCGTGACTCAAGACGCCACAGGCTGGACAGCCAGGGTGGTGCTCGACGTATGAAGGATCGGACATGCGAGACTCTACCGTCACGAAACGGGTACTGCATGTCTGTCTGACGCGACCCTACGGAACCTTGACCTCAGATGGCAGCCGGCCGAAAATAAGATAGAGATCGTTTGTAAAGCTTCGGGAGGGCCATGCCACTCAACACGGACATGCAGGTGAATCGCATCAGCGATTTCATTTGGGAAATTCCGCCCTCCGAAAAGCCGGGCATGTTGGTTCCCGCGAGGATTTATGCCAGTGCCGGTATTCTGGCGGCCATGGACCGCGGCGTCTTTGAGCAGGTCACGAATGTGGCTTGTCTGCCTGGTATCCATCGTCACGCTCTCTGCATGCCCGATGGGCATTGGGGTTATGGATTTCCCATCGGCGGGGTCGCCGCATTTGATCCCGCCGACGGCGTGATTTCTCCGGGAGGCGTCGGGTATGACATCAACTGCGGCATGCGACTGATTCGCACTGATCTCTCCCTGTCCGAAGTGCGTCCGAAACTCGAGCTCCTGATGACCGAATTATTTCGCCGCGTTCCAGCCGGGGTCGGCGCAAGAGGCTTCGTCAATCTGACGCGGCGTGACTTTCGTGATGTCATGATTCAAGGAGCGGCCTGGTGCATCAGGAAGGGGTACGGATGGGAAGAGGATCTGGAACGGATCGAAGAACGCGGGTGCCTGCAAGGGGCCGATCCAGCGCATGTTAGCGACTACGCCCTGGAGCGCGGCATCAACCAGCTCGGCACCCTGGGATCGGGCAATCATTATCTGGAAGTGCAGGTGCTGTCCGACAGGGGCATCTTCGACCGGGAGACGGCCGCCGCCATGGGCCTCACCGGTCGCGACCAGGTAGTGATTATGGTGCATTGCGGATCGCGCGGCTTTGGCCATCAGGTCGCCAGCGACTATCTGAAGGTTTTCGAAAAGGCCATGCGCCGTCATGGCATCTCGGTGAAAGACCAGCAACTCGCCTGCGCCCCCTTTCGTTCGCCGGAGGGTCTGGACTACTTCGGCGCCATGAACTGCGCAGCCAACACAGCGTTCGCCAACCGCCAGGTCATTACCCATCAAATCCGGGCAGCGTTTGAGGCCGTCTTTGGTGAAAGCGCCCTGAGGCTCGGCATGCATCTCGTCTATGACGTGGCGCACAATATCGCGAAGGTGGAACGGTATCCGGACGGGGAGTGGCTCGTGCACCGCAAAGGCGCCACCCGGGCATTCGGACCCGGTCACCCCGACCTGCCGGAATGTTATCGCGCCATCGGACAGCCGGTGATCTGCGGTGGTTCCATGGAAACGGGTTCGTACCTTCTGGTCGGGACGGCCGCCGCCACACGCGATACCTTCGGCTCGACGATGCATGGCTCCGGCCGCACCATGTCGCGCGCCCAGGCCAAACGGATGGTCAAGGGTGACCAACTGCAGCGCGAGATGAAGCAGCGCGGCATTCTCGTCAAGGCCGTCTCGATGTCGGGCTTGGCGGAGGAGGCCGGACTCGCTTACAAGAACATCTCCGAGGTGGTTGAAACCGTGGATCGCGCAGGAATTACAAAAAAAGTGGCGGAACTCAAACCAATCGGCAATATAAAGGGCTAACGCATTATCCCTGTGACGTTACTATGGACCATCGGCAGCACCCGCGGTTTCCCGTCAGGTTTCACAGTTCTTTTTGTTCCGTAAACCTGGTAGCGGGGGACGGAATCGTGATCGATCTCTCCCTACGGGGATGCGGGATGCTCAGTCCTCTCGACATCCAGCCCGGCACGACCCTTGAACTTCGCTTGTATACGCCCAACAGCGAGAAACTGCTCACGATCGAGCAGGCGGTGGTCCGCTGGTATACCGGCGGGCGAGCGGGCCTCGAATTTGTATCGTTGCAACCGGAGGAATGGGCACGCCTCCAGGAAGTCCTGACAGGCATCAATCGTGAACCCTCTCAAGAGTCCGATGAACAGACCGGGCTTACCCGGCACCAGTGAGTCGGCATCAGGCACGACACGCAACGGCGATAAGAACACCGGATCTGGAATGCGGCAGCAACTCGCTCGAAGGTTCCCGCCAGTCTGCTTTGAAAAGTCGGATCAAGGCGTGAATCGAGACGCCTCAAGAAACGCCGGACCGCTCATCCACGGGGTGGAGAAGCAAACTCCTTCCCGGAATTGGCCGATGTTTCCAACTATCGAAGCCGAGTCGGTCGCGACACGCGGACTCACATGTGCCGCAGTCAAGAGCAACCGCGGCATACGAAGGTGGACGCGTAACGAACGCGCCACCGGCACACTTTCAACACCGGACTTAGACGCACCCCCGTGCATTGAGGAGGATTCAGAATGGTTCACGCGCCAGCCCATGCATCAGCATTGCCCCGTACATGGCTCCCGGCAGTCCTGATCAGTGGCATCGTCTCCATCCTGTGCGCGACAGCACTCTATGTCCTCCTGGCGCAACAGGATCGCTCGCTGGTCGCTCAGCGTAATGCCGCGGCCGTGACGGCAGTCGAATCAAGCGGGCGCGCCATGGCACGCACCTTCGCCTGGTTCAGTGAGTCGCTGCTCGGCGAACATCTCGCCAACGTCCAGCAGGCCCTGGAGGGAGAACCCGCTCCGAGCGGTCTGGTTGAGGCCGCCGTCATATCTGACAACAACCTCATCGTCGCGGCCCGCGATCCCGTTTCCATCGGCAGGCAGCTCCAGGATCCCGGATGGTTGGCCGCGCGGCAAACCCCGGCAGGATCCGTTTCCTCCGGTCTCGAACGAGGACGTCAGGTGCTGATCGTGGTGGAACCGCTTCGTCAGCAGGATCACATCATCGGCTGGGTTCGACTCGTGTTCGCCGTGCCCCAGGATAGCGCCACGGTGCGCTCGATCGAAGATCTGGCGCGTGACGTGGCTCTCGTGGCCGTGCCCCTCTTCCTGTTATTGGCCACCTTACTGATCCTCGTCCTGCGCGGACTCATGAGTCAGGTGCGATCACTCCTCGGCAACATTCTCCTGGAAGCCATGGGAGAGGCTCACGAAGCCCCGGAGGGAAGCGTGGAACTATCCAAGGCCAGTTGAACGTCGAACCGTGCTGCTCACTGCAAGCTCAGGAAATCTCACCTTGCTCAACCTTTCAACTTCGCGCCGGCACTCAGCAAGTACTATTTATCTAGCACTTCGGCTGAAGTCTGATACCCTCAAGCCGAGACAACATGGATCACGCAACACCCAGGATACTGCCCGTCGGTCCCTGAGCGCCGGAGCGGGGGACTTCATACCGGCTCATCGAGTTTCGCCAAAGACAGCGCTATGACTCAAGCTCGTCCCGTCATACTGGTCATCGATGACGATCCCGTCACACGGCTCTTCGTCCGAAGCGCCCTGGAACCGGCCGGGATGGTCGTGGAAGAGGCACCGGGAGGGCATGAGGCGGTGGCGATGTTCGACAGCCTCAAACCCGACCTGCTCGTGCTGGATCTCACGATGCCGGAGATGGACGGCTGTCTGACCTGCTCCCGGATCCGTTCACTCCCGCGCGGAAAGCGCGTTCCTATCCTGATCCTTACGGGATTGGACGACGCGAGTTCCATCGCTCGAGCCTATCAACACGGTGCCACCGACTTCATCAACAAGCCGGTCAATCCGACCATTCTCTGCCACCATATCCGATACATGCTCAGAACCAGCAATGTGCTGCACGCGCTCCTCCGAAGCGAAGCGCGGTTGGAATTGGCACAACGCATCGCGCGCATCGGCAATTGGGATTGGAACCCCAGGACGAATCGCGTCGCCATGTCCAACGAACTCTGCCGTCTGGTCGGCATTCTTCCCCCCAATTTTTCCGGCACCTTTCAGGCCTTTCTGGGCCTCGTCCATCAGGACGACCGCGCGGGCGTGGAGGAGGCGCTGATGGAACTCATCAGTCACGGAACGCCCTGCGATATTGACCATCGCATTGTGCTGCCCGACGGAACGGACTTCACGGCCCACCTACAGGCCGAGGGGGTGCGGGAGGAGGAGTCAGGGGAGCTGACGGTTGTCGGCACGGCCCAGGATATCACCGAACGCAAACAGGCGGAACAGGCCATCCACCGCCTCGCGTATTATGACAGCTTGACCGGCCTCGCCAATCGTGTGCTGTTCAAGGATCGGTTATCCAATTCGCTGTCCTATGCCGACCGCCACCATCTGCACCTCGCTACATTGTTTATCGACTTGGATCGATTCAAGGTCATCAACGATACCCTGGGGCATACGGTCGGAGATCTCCTGCTCACGCATGTCGCGGAACGGCTCAGTGATTCCGTGCGCCAGAGCGACTCGGTCGGCCGCCATGCCGACCATGAACCCTCACATGCGCTCGCCCGCCTTGGCGGAGACGAATTCACCATTCTCCTGACGACGCTGCCGCGCCCGGAAGATGCCGGGAGGGTGGCTCGTCGAATCCTTGATTCGCTAGCCCATCCGTTTAACATCGACGGACACGAAATCTTTATATCGGCCAGCATCGGCATTTCCATCTTTCCATCGGACGGCACGACCGTGGAAGCGTTGTTGAAAAACGCCGACACCGCGATGTACCACGCCAAGGAGCAAGGCCGGAATAATTGCCAATTTTATTCGTCCGGCCTGAATGCCGCCGCAGGCGAGCGGCTGGAGCTCGAGAGCGATCTCCGGCGCGCATTGGAGCGCCAGGAATTCGTCGTCTACTATCAGCCCAAGCTGAATATTCATTCCCGTAGAATATTGGGCGCGGAGGCATTGGTGCGGTGGAATCATCCCAAACGCGGTCTTGTGCCTCCAGGGGTGTTTCTGAATGCGGCGATCGATACGGGGCTGATCCGCTCGATGGACGAGTGGGTCCTGCGAGAGGCCTGCCGTCAAGTGAAGGCCTGGGAACAGGATGGGCTTCCGGCTATCACCGTGTCCGCGAATGTTTCGAATTCGTTGTTCCACGGACGGACGTTGCCGGGAACCGTGGCCGATGCCCTTCGCGACTCTGGGCTCAATCCCTCTCAGCTTGAACTCGAATTGACGGAGTCCATCGCCATGCGCGACGTCGAAGCCTCCGTCACGATGCTTGAAGGACTCCGCACGATGGGCGTGCGCTTGTCGATCGACGACTTCGGGACCGGTTATTCATCCCTGAGCTACCTCCAGCGATTCCCCCTCAGCCGGTTGAAAATCGATCAGTCGTTTGTCAGAGACCTGCTGACGAACGAAAACAACGTCAAGATCACCAGGGCCATCATCGCAATGGCACACAGTCTGAATCTCTCGGTCTTGGCCGAAGGCGTAGAAACGGATGCGCAGTTGGCTCGATTGCGGCAGGAAGGATGCGATGAAGTTCAGGGGTACTTATTCAGCCGTCCGGTCAGCGCCTCGGATTTCGAAGCCCTTCTCAGGAGCGATGCCGGTGCCCGTACAGCAGCGTGACATTGATTCGCCGGTTGCTCAGCCCTTCCTTGAAGGTAATGTCATCGGTTTCGTGAAACAGATCTGAGTTGAAGAGCACCGCTCGATTGGCCCGATAGGGTATTTTGATTTCCTGGGCGCCCTGTTGAGTCAGCCATTCGTAAATCTTGCCCCGGTTCATGTCGCTATTGTAGGTCTTGAAGTCCCAGTCCTGCGGGGCTTCCTTGTCCCAGACCACCAGCCCTCCGCTCTCAGGTCTCAGATTCGCATCGTCGGGGGTAATCCAGAAATTGACGTTGACCGCCGCGGCATCGGCATGGATATTCAATCCGCGCCTACCGCTGTCGTGTTTGAACGCCCAGGCCTGCGTCAGACGATGCTCGCCGAAGATACGCGGCAACCGCCGCCGTAGCTCCTCTGCAATTTGCAGCAACAGGGGAGAAGCGAACCCGTCGCCGAGAAAGGCCCCGATGTACCCGTTTTCATAATCCTTCTTCCAGATCGTCGAGGCCCAGCAGAAATGCCGTAACCGCCGCAAGGCTTCATCCGACAGCAAGCCATCGATAAAGGTCACTTCCGGCTGCCTGGCGTGGTATCGGGCCTCGATCTCCGCCACGTCAAGATCTCTGCTGAGCGCGCCTTCGGCTACCACCTCACAGGGTGCGACATAAATCAGTCGATTATACGAAGCCGCGATCGTCTGCAGATCCTCAGGCGCCACCGCCACGCGGTTTGGAGCCGCTTCCATGCCCGCTGCGGCAGGCTCGACCATTGCCTTCACCCGTTCCAACGCGTGAGAGTACGGACGCCAGGCGTCCCCCGCGAGACCAGCCTCCAGGAGATAGTGGAGTTGTTCGGCATCATGCTTGAGGCGGGAGCGGAACACCGTCGCATCTGTGACCGGCCGGCCGTGATCATGTTTGGCTTGGGCTGTGGCCGCAAAACAACGCAAGGCGAGAAGAGGATCCTCATGCCATATCCCGGCGATCCCGAGATTATAGCGGGCCGTGGCATACCCTGGCTGATGTTGAAGCGCCCGCTCAAAACAGCCGATGGCGTCGGCCACACGACCTTGCTCCATCAAGACGAGACCCAGGTTGTTCTGCGCCTCCACATGAGTCGGCTTGAGTGCGATGGCCCGACGGTAGGCCTCCGCGGCAGCCTCCAGCCGGCCCTGCGCCTTCAGCACGACGCCGAGATTGTTCTGGGCTTCGACATGATCCGGTTTGATGACGAGCGCCTGCTCATACGCCGATTGCGCAGCCTCCAGCCGTCCCATCTCTTGGTAGACATTGCCGAGGTTCGTACGAGGTTCGAGATAACGCGGATTGAGCTGAATCGCCTGATTGTAGGATTGGATCGCTTCGTCAAGCAGGCCGGCGCGCTGCAGCACGACGCCGTGATTGAACCAATAGACGGGATTGCGAGGGCCTGCCGCACAGGCCTGTGACAGCCACCCGATGGCATGTTTCAGGTCGCCCCGCCGATAGGTCAGCAGTCCCAACCCATGCAACGCATCAGGCTGAGCCGGTACGCGCTCCAGAATCAGGCGATACCCTCGCTCCGCTTCATCCCAGCGGCCGCCCTGGTGATGCGTCTGCGCGTCGCGGAGGAGTGCGGGCATCGCGACCCCGGCCGCTCCGGCTTTCCTCGCGAGCAGCTTTTCCTCGCGACGGCGCTCCTCGCGATTCACAGTGACTCCTCCACCAGCGGCGTAACCGGCCGGTTCAGAGAGTATCGTACCTGCGGGGTCGGGGTCAAAGCAGAATAGGGCAGGGACCGCTCAGGCGGCCTCGGCGGTGCTGTGACGCTTGCGTCGCTGACCGAGAATATCGAGTGCCGCCACCCGATAGGCCTCGGCAAAGGTAGGAAAGCTGAAAATGGTATCGATAAACCGATCGATGGTGGCCCCATCTTGTAATGCCATCTGTCCGAGATGGATCAACTCGGTGGCATCCTCTCCGACGATCTGCACGCCTAATAGCCGGTCCCCGGAGGGATCGGCCACGAGTTTCAGGAGACCGTCGCATGCACCGGTGATCTGGCCCTTGGCAATTTCCATGAAATGCGCCCGGCCGATCAGCGGGCTATGGTAGCGGGCATTGGCCTGCTCCTCATTCAGCCCGATGGAGGCCATCTCCGGAATGGTATAGATCCCGACCGGCACTTGATGGCTCGAATCGCCCACCGGAAGACCAAGCGCGTAACTCACCGCGCGACGGCCTTCTTCCATTGCCTGGGACGCGAGGGCCGGGGGTCGTCCCAGCATGTCACCGGCTGCAAAAATATGGGGCACCAGGGTTTGCCCGCATTCGTTGACGGGGAGGTGCCCCTTCGCGTCCAGCGCCAATCCCGCCGCTTCGAGGTGTAGCTCCTCCACATTCGGCTGCCGGCCCATTGCCACCAGCATCTTTTCACTTTTGACCGCCATCCCGTTTTCAAGCCGCGCCACGACGGCGGACACGCCGTCCCAGGCCACCTCGGTCACGCTCTGCCCGACATAAAACCGGCCGCCCTGTCGTTCGAAGCTGCGCATGAAGACTTCCACGACCTCTTTATCCAGAAAGGACAGCGGTCTGGGGGCCCTGTCGATGAGCGTAACTTCGACCCCGAGCAATGCGAACGTCGAGGCATATTCACAAGCAATGACGCCCCCGCCCAGGATCGTCAACGAGCGAGGCAGATAGATCATCGACAGAATGGAATCGCTATCGAGGACATGTTCGTGATCGATCGGAATCTCCGGGATCGAACGTGGTCGCGAGCCCGTCGCCAGCACGATGGTGTCCGCCAGCAACGTCTGACAGGGGCCATCCACCGCCTCGAGCTGGACCTCATGCGGCGACAGCAGCCGGGCACGGCCATGCCGGAAGGTGACGCCGTTGCGCGCGAGTTGACTCGCCATATAACACTCATGCGCCTTGACCACTTCATCCAATCGATGGAGAAGCACGGACATCGGAAGGTCAAGCCGGAGCCGCCCTTCAAATACCTCCGTCGACCGCTTCAGTCGCTCGAACTGCAGCGCCGTTTCTCGGAGCGTTTTGCTGGGAATGGTTCCGCGGTAGACGCAGTTGCCGCCGATGCCCTGTTCCTGCTCGATCAACACCACGCGTTTGCCGGCCTTGGCGCCTTGAATGGCAGCCTTCTGACCGGCAGGACCGCTTCCAACCACGACAATGTCATAGGCAGAGGCCGACATCATAACGGCATGGCCTCCACAACCTTGCGCACTTGCTCCTTGAGAGCCAATAAGGCATCGATATCCTTGGGGTACAAATTCAAGTCGGCGAATACCGCATGGTCACGCACCGTCGCCTCGTCAAACCCCTCTGGATCGAGAAAATGCCGTGCCAATCGATCAGCCAGGCAGGTTGTCATACACTCCTGTTTGGCAGCTTTGGCGTAATTATAATTGCTATGGAAGCCAATTGATTCCACCACCGGCGGCGGCAGGCCCCAGTCTTCGGCCACCAGCAGGCCCACTTGGGTGTGATACCCATCCAGCAACTGGAACAGGAGTTCGCGCGACAGGGAACTGGCTTTATCCTTTGCCAACGCGACGATGGTCTGCAACACGACCGGTTTGCCGATGCCATGCAAAAGACCGCACAGGTAGGCGCTTTCGACGTTGAAGCGCCGCATGCGCGCAATTTCCTTGGCATAGGCCCCGCTGGCCAGGGAATGCTGCCACAGGCGTTTGACGTCGGCATCCCATCCGGGAACCTTGAACGCACTGCCCTTGATCGACGCAGAAAACGCCAATTCCGACATCAAGTTCATCCCCAGCAACGACACCGCATGTTGAAGAGAGACGACCGGATTGCGGGTCATATAGGCCGGGGAGTTGGCAATGCGGATCACATGGGCCGCAAGGGCCTGGTCCTGATGGATGAGTGCCGCCAGTTTGGCCGCCTCCGCATCCGGGTCGTAGACCATGCTCAAGATCCGTGAGGCCACCTGCGGCAGCAGCGGCAGCTCTATAGCTCCCTTTTGAATACGTTCGATCAGAAGTGGTTCCAGCAGTTCAATGGATGCCGCGTCCGTCGACTGAGGAAGTTTCGCGCTCATAGACTCACACATATATAAGGGTGGATAGATGTCTGCGTTGTAGATCCTTGTCGGCTTCTTCGGCGAAAAACCTTAACCGCAGCTCCCTCAGGGGTCCAGGACAACCCGTTGTTGATGAATGGTATAATGGCCCTTTCCTAAAACGGGATGTCTCCGCGCATCCGAACCTAGAAGGAGTGAGCCTATGATCCTGGGGAGAATCCTGCTGCTGCTCTGGGTACAAGGAACCTGTCTGACAATCATCCCATGGACAGGACAAGCCGGCGAGCCGCCACAGCCCTCGACAACCGACAGAATGGTACGAGACTCCAGAGACGCCTTCGAGGCGACCAAACAGTACACCCTCCAGCAAAAAGAGACGTTCCAGCAAACCGTCCAGGTAGAACTGAACGAGTTGCAGATAAAGATCGCGGAACTCCGGAAAAGAGCCAGTGCCGCCTCCGTGGAGGCCAGGGGAGAGTTGCAGAAGGCCATTCAGGAGCTTGAGAAAAAGAAGGACGCGGCCAGGAAGAAACTCGAAGAGTTGCATGCATCGACCAGCTCAGCCTGGAGCATCATGAGAGACGGCATGACCGCCGCGGTGGAAGATTTGAAAAAAAGCTATAAGGAGGCAGTCTCAAAGCTGCCTTAGCAGGCCTGCCTTACGGAAGGGGACCATCCGGCTAATCAGGAGATCAGGGCACTGCCGGTAGGCAGACAGCAACGCAGAATACCCTGTATCGTCCTTATCATCCATGGAACCGCCAACGATCCGCCGCGTCAGCTTCTCGCTGTTCATCACGGGGCGAAATACGGTATGGTTGGCGACAGAAGCTCGAGCGAGAGGCGACGGAACCGATGCCGCTAAAATTTGCCCTCTACCCCGGATGCGCCGCCAAGGGCGCCACCCCGGAACTGTACCAATCCACCATGGCCATCATCGGCCGCCTGGGAATCGAGGTGGTCGAACTCGCCGCCTCATCCTGCTGCGGGGCGGGAGTGATCGGCGAGGCTGATCCCGATGTGGCACTGGCCCTGAACGCGAGAAACTTTGCGCAGGCCGAGCGGCTGGGGCTGGATGTCATGACCATCTGCGGCACCTGCCAGGGAGTCATGAGTGCGGCCAACCGGCGACTCAAAACCGAGCCGGGCACACTGGAGCGGATCAATCACATGCTCGAGCAGGACGGGATCGCCTACCATGGCGGCGTGCAGGTCAAACATCTCCTTTGGATTGCCGTACGGGATATCGGTCTCACGCATGTCACGGAGACGGTGCGGACTCCTTTTCGAGACTTTCGCATTGCCCCGTTCTATGGGTGTTACATGTTGCGGCCCTCCTGGGAACTCGGATTTGACGATCCCGAAAATCCTACCTCACTGGAACAGATCATTCGCGCCGTCGGAGGGGAACCGGTCGCCTATGCGGGACGGACGAAATGCTGCGGCTTCCCCATCATCCTGGAGAAGGAGGCCATCGCCGTCGCCATGGCCGGGACGAATATGAAGGACGCGCGCGATCACGGCGCCGACTTCATGGTGACACCCTGTCCGCTCTGTCACATGAGCCTGGATATCTACCAGGAACGCGCCGGCCGCGCCGTCAAGACTGCCCTCAATCTGCCCATTCTCCATCTTCCGCAGCTGCTCGGACTCGCCATGGGCATTCCCGCACAGGATCTGGGGCTCTCGCGTCACCTGATCCCGGTCGACAGCATCCTCTCCCGCATGCCACGACGAGAACCGTCTCGATAACCTTTGCCATCGGAGCCGACGACATGAAAGTGATTGCATTGTCCGACTTTCAGCAGTTCAGCCAGGAAAAGATGAAGAAGAACAATCTGTTCGAAACGACACGGTTTTTCTGCGACATTTATTGTTTCGAACCGGGCCAGGAACAGAAGGGTCACATTCACGGCGAACAGGACAAAGTCTATATCGTGCTGGAGGGGCAGGGGACGTTCCAGGTCGGACCGGAAAGGCGGGTCTTGGTGACCGGCCAGGGCACGATGGCTCCTGCCGGCGAGGAACACGGGGTGAAAAACCATACCGGCGAGCGACTCAAGGTGCTCGTATTCGTCGCCCCTAATTAATCATAGAGCCTGATTGACGACGATCCGTTGACTGCGGCCCCGTTGGCGCCACCGCCCGATGGTTCTCACAACTCAAACGTACCCGGCGGTTCAGGGCCGCCGGGGAGGGGCTTCCCAAACCGCCCGAGATGTCCAGACGGCGTATTTTCGAAGCCGACGCCGATGATGACATCCCATTCCACTGCCGTCATCTTGATCCCCCTGGGGCTTGGCTTGCACGGACACGCCCTACCGGCCAGCACACTCACTGTCTTCATCGGCCGCCTGCTCAGGTCCTCTTCCCTCGCTCTGGCGCCCTGCCTGCTTTCGCAGCCTGCCTTGTGGTTGAAACAGCGCTTGTGCATGCCCGCTCAACGCGTTCATAGCACGTAAGTCTGCACCGGATGCAGCCTGCAGTCCGGCATGAGTGCTACAGATCAGGTGTCATGTCTAGCAAACTGGTGCTTAGGCGAGACCCTTACGTGGTAGCGAGTAGTTTGAGTCGTGGGAGGTCGCGTATGAGGAGGCGGGCGGCGGTGCCGGATACCAGGCGATTCTTCTTGAAGCGCGCCATGATCCGGATGGCGGTTTCAGTCGTCACTCCGACCATATTCGCCATATCCTGGCGCGTCAGGCGAACGGACAAGCGGATGCCGCCGGGGTCCTGCACGCCGCTGCGTTCGGCCAGACTCACCAGCAGGGAAGCCAGCCGTTGGTCGGCGCTATCCAGCGCCAGAATCTTGGCTTTCTCCTGTGCTTCATTAAGGCGGTTACCCAGATAGCGGATGACTTCCATCGCGGCATCGGGATTACGCCGCAACATCTTGAAATACGCTTCCTTCTTCATCCGCAGCACGCTCACGTCGCCCATCGGCTGCGCCGTTCCCGGGTGGGAGGCTCCGTCAAAGGCCGAGGCGTCGCAACAAAAGAGATCGCCCGGCATGAGCACCTTCAGTGTGCATTCCTTCCCGTCGAGGGAAGACTTGACGCACTTCACGGACCCTTCCTTGACGATATGAAAGTATTCGGTGGGGTCCCCTTCGCGAAAAATATACTGGCCCTTCGCGTAGCGGGTTTCCGTCATTTCGCCCAGGATCTGCTGGCGATCCTGGGCACTGAGGATCTTGAGGAGGGGAATCTGGTTCAGTCCAAGCGGAAGACCGGCAGTGGACTGGTCAGCGGAGGGCCGCTTTGGCCGCTTCGACAATCGAGCGTACTCCAATTCCGAAATGATCGACGAGTTCCTCCGGCTTCCCGCTGCGCGGAATCTCACGAACTGCGAGTTTATGAACGCGCACTCCCTCGAGCGCCAGCGCACTCAAGACAATGTCGCCGATGCCACCATGGGCGTAATGATCCTCGACGGTCAGGAAGAGCCCGCCGGTCGCCCGCGCGCATTCGACGAGCGTGACCTGATCCACCGGCACAAGGCTATACAAGTCCACCACGCGAGTGGCAATCCCGGCAGCCTTCAACTGGTCATGCGCCTTCAGCGCCTCGAACAAGGTCACGCCGGCGGCGACGATCGTCAGTTTGTCGCTCGCACTCTGCCGGACGACCTTTGAGCCGCCGATGCGGAACGTTTCCTCAGGGCCGTAAATGACCGGTGTCTTCGGGCGGCCGGCGCGCAGATACACCATGCCTTTGTGGGCTGCGGCAACTTCCATCAATTTGTACATCGACTGGGCATCGGAAGGGTACAGCACCGTCACACCAGGTTGCGTGGACATCATGGCCAGGTCTTCCAGGCCCATCTGCGACGGACCGTCCTCACCGATGCTGACGCCGACGTGGGTCCCCACCAACTTGATGTTCGACTGGCTGATGGCTGCCATGCGAATGAAATCATAGGCGCGCGTGAAGAACGCGGCGAAGGTCGCGACGAAGGGAATTTTTCCACAAGCGGCGATACCAGCCGCGGCGCCGAGCATATTCTGTTCGGCGATAAAATTTTCAAGAAATCGATCAGGAAAACGTTTGCCGAATTTCTCACTATAGGTGGAGTTCTTCACGTCGGCGTCGAGAGCGACCACCAATGGATTCGCCTCGCCGAGCGCCAGAAGCGCGACGCCGAAGGCTTCCCGGGTCGCGGCGGAGTCACCGAGTTTGTAGGGCGCCGGAGCGACGGATCCCTTGGTCATGGCGGCGGCTTTGACGGCGGTAGGCAGCTTGATCTGCGGCTGCGTCGAGTTGGGCTTCAGCCGGCGCGTGAGTTCATCCAGCGCCTTCTGCGTTTCCTCGCCCTTCTTCAGGGGTTTGCCATGCCAGTCCGGAAGATTTTCAATAAACGAGATCCCGTGCCCTTTAAACGTCTTGGCCAGCAGCACCGTCGGCCGGCCTTTCGTCCGACCGGCTTCGTCAAACGCCGCCAGAAGCGCGCCGAGATCATGACCATCGACGACGATGGCATGCCACCCGAACCCGGCCCAGCGAGCCCGATAAGCTTCCATGTCATGTTGCAGCATGGTGGGATCACTTTGGCCCAGCCGATTGACGTCGATAATTGCGCAGAGGTTATCCAGACCGGCATGACGCGCGACCTCCGCTGCCTCCCACACAGACCCTTCGGCGGACTCGCCATCACCCATTAACACGTAGGTGCGGTAGTCGGTCTTATCAATGGACTTCGCGTTGAATGCGAGGCCGACTCCGGCCGGCAATCCTTGCCCCAACGAGCCGGTGGCCATATCCACAAATGAAAGCCGGGGCGTCGGATGACCTTCAAGATCAGAGGTGAGCGTGCGAAGCTTGAGCAGCTCCGACGCTGGAAACAGACCGGCCTCCGCCCAGGCCGCATACAACAGTGGGGCCGCATGGCCTTTCGAGAGCACAAATCGATCGCTGTTGGGCAGCTTGGGATTCTTCGGATCGTACCGCATCACGGAAAAGAACAGGACGGACACGATGTCTGCGGCTGAGCAGCAGCTGGAAGGGTGACCGCTCCCGGCCTCACTCGTGGCCTTGACGCTATCGATGCGAAGCTGTGTGGCTTTGTTGGACAGGACGGTCAGGAGCTCAGACGTGGCTGTGGCAGCGGTCGAGGAAGTCATGCGCGATCCTTTCAGGGTCGGAGCTGAGTGATAGTAAATGATGAGAGGAACAGACCGGCTCTCTCTCTCCTGAAGCTAACAAAAGGCCTGCGGGGAGTCAATGAATCGCTGTGTCTCCTGTGTCTCTGATGCTCCCGGCGCCGCTCGCGATTCTTGACACGGTAGGGGCAACTCGTTAAGATCCAGTCGCCTTTAATGCTCATCCTGTGAGGTGGGTAAGGAGCTCATGATCATGGTGTACGGCAGCGAGCCGTCGGACAGTCAGGACCTTCTCATCCAAACAGGTGGGAGGGTTTTTTTATGTCCTTCGATTGGAGCGAGACCATGACCAATCAATCCACCCCCGGTAAACGAGAAGAACGGGTCGTGATGGACGCGGGCGATATCGCGCGCGCGCTGACCCGGATCGCTCACGAAATTCTTGAACGCAACAAAGGCATCAAAGATCTGGCGTTGGTCGGTATCCGGACAGGCGGCGTACACCTGGGGCATCGGCTCGTGCGCCGCATC
Source organism: uncultured Nitrospiraceae bacterium (assembly GCA_963846575.1). GTDB lineage: Bacteria > Nitrospirota > Nitrospiria > Nitrospirales > Nitrospiraceae > Nitrospira_A. The sequence goes on from CAWJWJ010000002.1 coordinate 1,785,957, forward strand.
CACGAAATTGAAGGCACGCAGGTCCCCATGGGAGAGCTGGATATCACACTGTACCGGGACGATTTGTCGCTGCGTAAGGACCAACCGGTCCTGCGAAAGACGTCGGTTCCATTCAAGATCTCCGATCTCAAGGTAGTCCTGGTCGATGATGTGCTCTTCACGGGGCGGACGATTCGTGCCGCCATGGACAGCCTGATCGATCTGGGACGCCCGGCTGAAATCCAGCTGGCCGTCCTGATCGACCGCGGCCACCGGCAGCTGCCGATCAAGGCGAATTACATCGGGAAAAACATTCCCACCTCACGCGAGGAAGCCATTCACGTGTCTCTCGAAGAGAACGGGGAGGAAGACCGCGTCGTGATTCTCAAAGCGTAAACGGAGACCATGTCGTGGGGCTCAAGCGGAAAGACCTGCTCACGTTGACCGTCCTGTCGGCGGACGACATCACCTTGATCCTGGACACGGCGGACTCCTTTAAGGAAGTGACGGGACGGGAGATCAAAAAGGTGCCGGCCCTGCGGGGCAAGACGGTGGTGAACCTCTTCTTCGAACCAAGCACCAGAACGAGAACCTCGTTTGAACTGGCGGCGAAACGATTGAGCGCCGATGTCATCAATTTTTCTCCCTCGTCGAGTAGTGTCGTGAAGGGGGAGACATTATTGGACACGGCCCGCAATATCGAAGCCATGCAGGCCGACATCATCGTGCTGCGCCATCCCTCAGCCGGTGCGGCGGAATCGTTGGCGAGAGGCGTGAAGTCATCCGTCATCAATGCCGGCGACGGATGGCACGAGCATCCTACCCAGGCCTTGCTGGACCTGTATACCATCCGTGGTCGGGGAATGGGGTTCGCGGGTCTCCGCGTGGCCATCGTCGGTGACGTCGCCCATAGCCGCGTCGCCCGCTCCAACATTTTCGCCCTCACGAAACTCGGTGCGGAGGTGCGGGTCGTGGGCCCCCCCACCATGATTCCCCTTCATATCGACCGACTCGGGGTCCGCGTGTACCACAACCTGGACGAAGCGCTGGAGGGCGTTCATGTAATCATGATGTTGCGGCTTCAACTTGAGCGACAGGGCCGGGCCCTGTTTCCCACGATCCGTGAATACGCGCGGCAGTACGGACTGACCAGCGACCGGGTCAAACGGGCGGAACCTGGCGCGATCGTCATGCATCCCGGCCCGATCAATCGAGGCGTCGAGATCGCCCCGGATGTGGCGGACAGCATTTCGTCCGTCATTCTGGATCAGGTGGCCAACGGCGTGGCTGTGCGTATGGGCATTCTCTACCTCATGTCCGGAACGGGATAAGACGGCCAGAGAACCCTCCTTTTTTTACCCTTTTTTCTCTTAATGAGTGAACGATGACCATACTGATTCAAGGCGGGCACGTGATCGACCCCGGACGGTTCAACGGGCTCGCGGATGTGCTGATCCAGGACAGGAAAATTTCAGCGATCGGCCAAGCGCTCGCGGCGCCGGCCGGCGCCAGGGTGATTCAAGCGAGGGGCCGGCTGGTCCTCCCGGGGTTCGTCGATCTCCACGTACACTTTCGCGAGCCCGGGTTTGAATACAAGGAAACGATTCAGTCGGGGACTGCCGCGGCCATTGCGGGCGGCTTCACGTCCGTCTGCGCCATGCCCAACACCAACCCCGTAAACGATAATCAATCGATCACCGAGTTCATGATCGACCGCGCCAAGGCCGCCGGCAATGCCCATCTCTATCCGATCGGCGCCATCACGAAAGGATCGGAAGGCAAGGAGTTGGCGGAGATCGGCGATCTTCGTCGCGCCGGCTGCGTCGCGATTTCCGACGACGGAAAACCGGTGATGAATAGTCTCGTGATGCGGCGGGCTATGGAGTATGCGCGCGCTTTCGATGTGCCGGTGGTCGATCATTGCGAGGATTTGCACCTTTCGGAAGGTGGCTGCATGAACGAAGGATTGGTATCGACCGAGCTTGGCCTGCCCGGGATCCCCTCGGCAGCGGAGGATGTGATGGTGGCCCGCAACGTCTCCCTCGCGGAATTGACCGGCGCCCGGCTGCATCTCGCGCACATCAGTACCGCAGGGTCGGTGCGGATGGTACGGGAAGCCAAGTCGCGCGGGCTCAAAGTCACGGCGGAAGCTTGTCCGCATCACTTCACCCTCACCGAAGAACTCACCCGCGGGTACAACACCCACGCGAAAATGAACCCTCCGCTCAGGACCTGGCAGGACGTACAGGCAATCAAGGAAGGGCTGCGGGACGGGACCATCGACGTCATTGCGACAGACCACGCGCCGCATGCGACGCAGGAAAAGCAGCAGGAGTTTACCGAGGCGCCCTTCGGCATTGTCGGGTTGGAGACGGCCTTATCCCTGACCATGGCGCTGGTCGAGGAGGGCGTGCTCACGCTCGAATCGGCGATCGACAAACTCGCGACGGCCCCGGCAAAAGCCTTCAGCCTCGAGGCCGGAACCCTGGCGGTCGGCGCTCCGGCCGACGTCGCCATTGTCGATCCGCAGGCCCAGTGGGAGGTCGATCCCTCACGCTTCCGGTCCAAGAGTCGCAACACGCCCTTCGCAGGCTGGAAGGTCAAGGGGCAGGTGACAACCACCATCGTCTCCGGAAGAGTGGTGTTTGAACTTGAGTGAGGATCAGCGGTCTCAGATCATGCAAGCACGGACGGGCAGATGTGCTCCTGCTTTTTCCCTAGTGGGCCGCGGAGGAAGGCGAAGAGTGCACCGGCGGACTTGTGTGCCAGCGTGCCAGAGGCGGACAACGTGCGGCAGGGATTGATTGCCTGCGTCATCTGTGAAGTGCTGGCACTGGCAATCTGGACTGGCGGCTTGATTGTGCTGGTCGCAGCCGTGATTCCCGCTGTGTTCAATACCTTCGGCGGCCAGGATACCGGGGGCTTCTTTCTGACCCGGGCCTTCGACGGGTATAATCGGTTAGTCCTCGGCGCGGCGACGGTGCTGACCGTGGGAATCCTGTGGCGGGCCTGGTTGATTCAGCAGGGAAAGGCAGAGGGTGAGATCTCGCGAACGGAATGGCTGCTGCTGGGAGGAATGCTCCTCATCGCCGGCGTCATTACGTTTGTGCTCCATCCCCAGGCTGCGGCCCTGCAGGCGCAGGCGTTTGCTTCGAAAGGCGAAGACGCGAGGAAAGCGGCTTTCGAGGCGTTCTTTCAAATGCACAAACCCGTGCGGATTTTGTATATCCTCAATCTGGGGTTAGGGATCGCGCTGCTGACCGAACGCGTGCGATCGTGGATTCCCCGTTAAGGAGTGATGGTGAAAAAAGCGATTCTTGCCCTGGCCGATGGAACCTGGTTCGAGGGGCGGGCTTTGGGAGCAGAAGGCGAAACCGATGGCGAAGTCGTGTTCAACACGGCCATGACCGGCTATCAAGAAGTGCTGACCGATCCCTCCTATCGAGGACAGATCGTGACCATGACGTGTCCGCACATCGGGAACTACGGGGTGAACCCGGAAGACGCCGAGTCAGATCGGATCTGGGCAGAAGGATTCGTGGTCAGGGAGTCCAGCCGGGTGGCGAGCAATTGGCGCAGCAAGGCCACCCTTCAAGAATATTTACAGACCGCCAACATCGTCGGGATCGAAGGGGTGGATACCAGGGCACTCACGACGCACTTGCGCGAAAAAGGCGCGCAGCCGGGCGTGATTTCCCACGTCGACCTTGAGCCTCGCCGGTTAGCGGAGAAGGCACGGCAAGCTCCCGGCATCCTTGGTCGGGACTTGGCCGCCACCGTCACCTGTGGCCGCAGCTACCGCTGGACCACCGGGACCGGAGACTGGGCACCCAAATTGGAAATGCCCGGCACCGAGGCCGCTGTCAGGCCGAAAGCGACCTGGCGCGTGGTGGCGTATGATTTCGGAATCAAACAGAACATCTTGCGGCGACTGGTCGATGTGGGCTGTGACGTCACCGTCGTACCGGCATCCACCTCGGCGAAGGATGTGTTGGCGCTCAATCCCCACGGGTTGTTTCTGTCGAACGGTCCCGGCGACCCGGAGGGGGTGCCCTATGCCATGACGGCCCTGCGGGAGCTGATTGGCCGGCTACCGATCTTCGGCATTTGCCTGGGGCACCAACTGCTCGGTCTGACCTTCGGCTTCTCCACGTACAAATTAAAGTTCGGTCACCATGGGGCCAATCATCCCGTCATGGACCTTCGGACGGGAAAAGTGGAAATTACATCCCAGAACCATAACTTCGGCGTGCGCTTTCCCAGCACCCGGCCCCCGGGAGGACAAGAACTGCCGATTGCCGATACGGCGTTCGGTCGAGTGCAGTTGACCCACACCAGCCTCAATGACGGGTCCGTCGAGGGTCTGCGCTGTCTCGACCGTCCGGTGTTTTCGGTACAGTACCATCCCGAGGCCTCACCAGGCCCGCACGACTCCTCCTATCTCTTCGACCAATTTGTGGACTTAATGGAGACACATCATGCATAGCCAGTGGCAAGTTTGTGCCGGTTTGGCCGTCCTCATGCTCGCGTTGACGCAAACGGCCTGTGTGACGATCAACCTGCCGCCCGGACCAGGCGCGCTGGAGGAACATAAGGTCAGTGGAAGCGGCAAGGACAAGGTCTTGCTGCTGGACATCTCGGGCGTCATCAGCTCAGAGAACAAGGAGAGCTTCTATACGTCACCGGGGATGTTGGCGACCGTCAAGGAAGAATTAGAACGTGCCGCAAAGGACGAGCGGGTCAAGGCGATTGTGCTCCGGATCAACAGTCCGGGCGGCACGGTTACAGCCTCCGACATCATTTACCATGAACTGAAAACATTCAAAGCCTCGCGGAACATCCCGGTGGTGGCTTCGATCATGGATGTCGGTGCGTCTGGCGGCTACTACATTGCCGCCGCAGCCGATAGCGTGCTGGCCCATCCCTCTTCGGTGACCGGCAGCATCGGCGTGATCATGCTGACCGTCAATGCAAGAGGCCTCTTAGAAAAGGTCGGCGTGGAAACGAATGCCGTGACCTCCGGACCCAGGAAAGACATGGGCTCACCGTTCCGAGTGATGTCGCCGGAAGAACGCGGGGAATTTTCCAAAGCGTGATCGACTCATTCTATCAGCGCTTTCTTCAGATCGTACAGGAAGGGCGTCCGGGATTGTCGGCTGAGCATATCAGGAAACTGGCCGATGGCCGGATTTATTCCGGAGATCAGGCCAAGGCCGCGGGACTGGTCGACGAGATCGGCTATCTCGATGACGCGATCGAGGTCGCTAAGAAGAAAGCGGGTCTCACCGAGGCGCGGGTGGTGACCTATCGGCGGCGCGGCGAATATCAGAATAATATCTATTCGCGTCTCGTCGCACCGGCCCCGAGGATCGCCAATCTGGCGAACATTGATCTGCTGTCGATGGTGCGGGGTGGGACGCCGCAGTTCATGTATCTCTGGATGCCGTGAGCCGGGAAGTGCATCCTGTGCGCGGTGCTGATTGAATGGAGTGGATCTGATGAATCCCTCGTCGAGACCACTCAATCGAAGCCATTCTGAACGACGCCGCTCGGGCGTCGGGCGGCCCTGGCACTGGGTATGCGCGGCGCATGAGCTTTTGACCACCACCGTCGGGCCGGAGCGGCCATGGGTGTTCTGCAGTCCTGGCGGGATGCCACCGGGCGCCGGGCACGGCCCGGGATCAGGTTATTTATTTTTCGGAAGAGAAAGAAATCGCCATGGGCCTCACCGCGTTTCGGGAGGTTCTGCGGCACGCGCCGCTCAGCGACAACGCGGAAGTCAATGAAATGGTGCACCGGGTGGGGGACCGGATTGCCAAGGCGGCAAACAAGCCGGAGTATCAGTGGGAGTTCGCTGTCATTCAGGACGACCGGATGGTCAATGCGTTCGCGCTGCCCGGCGGGAAGGTCGCGATGTTTACCGGGATTTTGAAACTCACGAAGGACGAAGACGGGCTGGCCACGGTGATGGGCCATGAGGTTGCGCATGCGTTGCAGCGCCATGGGGTGGAACGGATGAGTCGGAGTATTCTTGAACAGATCGGACAATTGGCCGCCCTGGGAGCCGGCGCGGCCACGGGACGCCCCGATGCGGCGATGGCGGCGATGACGGTCTATGGCGTCGGCGTATCACTACCGTTCGACCGCCGGCAGGAGTCGGAAGCGGACCAGATCGGACTTCGATTAATGGCGCAGGCGGGGTACGATCCTCGTGAGGCCGTGGCGTTTTGGGAGCGGATGAGCGGCTGTCCGCGGGCGATGATCAGGAAGCTCTGTTTTCGGTCGCAGCAGGCGATCCCGGAATTTCTTTCCACCCATCCTTCCGATGTGACTCGTATCAATCAGATCGAAGCCTGGATGCCGGAGGCGTTGAAGTTCTATCACCCTTCCGGAATGACCCCGGCATTGCCAATCGGTCCCATCCAGCCCTACCGGCCGCCGGTGGGGCCGATGCCTGAGGCGCCGCTGCCGACAGGATAATTTTTCTCGAGAGGTCAATTGTGCCACGACGGACAGACATCCGCTCCATTCTTCTGATCGGTTCGGGCCCTATCGTCATCGGACAAGCCTGCGAGTTCGACTACTCAGGCACGCAGGCCTGCAAAGCCCTCAAGGAAGAGGGCTACCGCGTCATCTTAATCAACAGCAATCCCGCCACGATTATGACGGATCCGGATTTTGCCGACCGGACCTATATCGAACCGATTACTCTCGACGTCGTCGAGAAAGTGATCGAGTGCGAACGACCGGATGCGCTCCTGCCGACCATGGGCGGACAGACCGCTCTGAATACGGCGATCGGATTGGCCAAGCGGGGCGTGCTGGAGAAATACGGCGTCAAACTCATCGGCGCGTCGATCGAAGCCATCCATAAGGCCGAGGATCGGGACGCGTTTCGCCAGGCCATGTGGAAAATCGGCTTGCGGGTGCCCGATAGCGGCGTGGCCACGTCGCTGCTGGAGGCCGAGGAGCAGGTCAAGCGGGTGCAATTTCCCGCTATCGTCAGACCCTCGTTCACGATGGGGGGCACCGGCGGCAATATCGCCTACAACATCGAAGAATTTCGCGCCCAGGTGGAATGGGGCCTGTCCATGAGTCCCGTCCGACAGGTGCTGATCGAACAGTCGGTCATCGGCTGGAAAGAGTTCGAACTCGAAGTCATGCGCGACCTGAAAGACAACGTCGTCATCGTGTGTCCGATTGAGAATCTGGACCCGATGGGCGTGCACACCGGCGACAGTATTACCGTCGCTCCCGCTCTCACGCTGACCGACAAAGAGTATCAGATGATGCGTGACGCGGCCGTCCGCATCATTCGCGAAATCGGCGTCGATACCGGCGGGGCCAACATTCAATTCGGCATGAATCCCGTCAACGGCGAGATGGTCGTCATCGAAATGAATCCGCGTGTCTCGCGCAGTTCGGCCCTGGCATCGAAAGCGACGGGATTCCCCATTGCCAAGATCGCAGCCAAGCTGGCCGTCGGCTATTCCCTCGACGAAATCACCAATGACATCACCGGGGTGACGAAAGCCTCGTTCGAACCGACGATCGACTACGTCGTCGTCAAAATCCCCCGATTCGCCTTTCAGAAATTCCGCGGGGCCGATCCCACGCTCACCACTCAAATGAAATCAGTGGGCGAGGTGATGGCGATCGGGCGGACGTTCAAGGAAGCGCTGCAGAAGGCGATACGTTCCATGGAAGTGGATCAATTCGGGCTGAGCTCAAAAATGGGCCTGGATTTGGGCGTGCCCGCCACACTTAATCGGGAAGAGGCGATGGAGCAGGTCCGGAAATTCGTGCGGACCCCGCTTCCGGACCGGCTCTGGCGACTCGCCGACGGCATGCGGCTGGGGATGAGCAACCAGGAACTGTTCAGCCTCACGAAGATTGATCCGTGGTTTCTGGAGCAGCTTCGAGAACTCCTGGAGTTCGAGCGCCGGCTCGTCGCAGAACGCGGCAGCATCGGCGCGACGGGTCTCGATCCCGGGCTTTTGCTGGAGGCCAAGACACTGGGATTTTCGGACGAGCGGCTGGCCCAGCTGCTCGGGGTGGAACAGCTCACCGTCCGCAGTTGGAGACTGACGCTAGGCCAGGGCACCTCCCCACGAGGTGTGACGTATAAACGCGTCGATACCTGCGCGGCTGAGTTCGAAGCCCATACACCGTATCTCTATTCCACGTACGGGCAGGACTGTGAAGCGCGTCCCACGAAACGGAAGAAGGTCGTGATTCTCGGCGGGGGCCCGAACCGAATCGGCCAGGGAATCGAATTCGACTACTGTTGTGTACATGCGGCAATGGCCCTGCGCGAAGAACAGATCGAAACCATCATGGTGAATTGCAATCCCGAGACGGTCAGTACGGACTATGACACGTCCGACCGCCTGTATTTCGAACCGTTGACGGAAGAAGACGTGCTGAACATCGTGCAGCGGGAAGAGCCGATGGGCGTGGTGTTGCAGTTCGGTGGACAGACGCCCTTGAAGCTGGCGCTCTCGTTCTCCCGCGCCGGCGTGACGATTCTCGGCACCAGTCCCGATGCGATCGACCGGGCGGAAGATCGGGCGCGGTTCCGCGAGCTGCTCGATAAGCTCGGCCTGCGACAGGCGGAGAGCGGCATGGCTCGTTCCGTGGAGGAAGCGAGGACGATCGCGGGGACCATTACGTATCCGGTGATGGTGCGGCCCTCCTATGTGCTGGGCGGACGTTCGATGCAAATCGTGTATGACGAGACCGGGCTGTTGGCCTATATGAACACGGCGGTCAAGCCTACGGACAAACATCCGCTGCTAATCGACAGGTATTTGCGCGATGCGATCGAAATCGATGCCGACGCCATTTCCGACGGCACCACCGTCGTGGTGGCCGGCATCATGGAGCACATTGAGGAAGCGGGTGTCCACTCGGGGGATTCGGCCTGCTCCCTTCCTCCCTATACCCTGGATCCTTCGACCATCGAAGAGATCCGGAGACAAATGACCGCGTTGGCACTGGAACTCGGGGTCATCGGCCTCATGAACGCCCAGTTTGCCGTGAAGGATCAGACCATCTATGTGCTCGAGGTCAATCCCCGGGGTTCGCGGACCGTACCCTTTGTCAGTAAGGCCATCGGAGTTCCCCTGGCAAAACTGGCGATGAAGGTCATGGTCGGGAAATCACTCCAACAATTGAACTTCACCACCGCGCCGTCCCCCGCGCACCTTTCCGTGAAGGAAGCGGTTTTCCCATTTACAAAATTCGCCGGGGTGGATGTCCTCCTGGGTCCTGAGATGAAATCAACCGGGGAGGTGATGGGAATCGACAGCGATTTCGCCTGGGCGTTCGTCAAGGCTCAGGCGGGGGCCGGCGCCATCCTTCCCACCTCTGGTACCGCCTTCATCAGCGTGAAGAGCGAAGACCGTGCAGGAGCCTATGATGTCGCGCGTCGGCTCGCTACACTCGGCTTCCGCATCACAGCCACTTCCGGAACCGCGCTGCATTTGAGCGAGCAGGGACTCTGCGTGGATGTCGTGAATAAGGTGCAGGAAGGACGCCCGCACATCGTCGACCATATTAAAAATGGCGACGTGGCCCTGGTCGTCAATACTGTGCGGACCGCCTCGGCCCAGACAGACTCACTCTCCATACGACGCGAAGCGTTGCATAAAGGTGTCCCCTATTACACGACGATGCGCGGGGCGCTGGCGGCCGTGATGGGGATAGAAGCCTTGCTCAAAAAGGGGCTTGCCATTCGAGCTCTGCAGGAGTATCACCGAGGGAACTGATTCAGGATCCGGTCCATCAGGCACTCGACAAGACCTTCCAGCAGGAGTCGGAAGCGGTTCGTGGCTCCGCCAGCGGTGGCCGCTCAGGCACGCAGAGGCGCCCTGCCGGAAGTCGAGCTTTACGATCATGTGGAGGGGAGGCATGCCGACACCGATCACGCGAAAGGGGTATGAGGCGCTCAAAGCGGAGTTGGATCGATTGCATAAAATCGAGCGCCCACGGGTCATTGAGGCCATCGCAGAAGCCCGCGCGCATGGCGATCTGAGCGAGAATGCCGAATACGATGCAGCCAAAGAGCGTCAGGGCTTCATCGAAGCTCGGTTGGCCGAGCTCAAAGGAAAACTGGCCGATGCGCGCATCATCGACACCGCCGGACGGGTCAGCGAGACCGTGGTCTTCGGTGCAACCGTGGTCCTGATCGAGCAGGAAGCACAAGAGAAAAAACAATATACCCTCGTGGGCCAGGATGAGGCAGATCTGAAATTCTCCCGCATCTCCGTCCAATCTCCCGTCGGCCGGGCGCTCATCGGAAAGCGGGTCGGTGATCTGGTGGCAGTAACCACGCCGGCTAAAGTGGTCGAGTACGAAGTGATGGAAATCCGTTTTGATGAACTTTAGCCACCGTCTCAGCGTTCTCCGTCACGGCCCTCCCATCGCAACTGGTGGCCTCTTATCCCTCCGGGCGTGAGATTCTCATGCCGTCAGCCATTCCCCTCATCACCCTCTTGACGGATTTCGGCGACCGGGACTATTTCGTGGCGAGCATGAAAGGCGTCATGCTCAACATCAATCCCCAGGCCCGCATCGTCGACCTTTCGCACCACGTTACGGCACACGATGTGGCGGATGCGGCCTACCTGTTGAAATGCTGTTACAGATATTTCCCCGACGGCACGATCCATGTGGCGGTTGTCGACCCCGGTGTGGGCAGCCATCGACGCCCGCTCTTAGTCTCCTCGTCCCGCTACTTTTTCATCGGACCGGATAACGGACTCTTCACCCATGTCTACCAGGAAGAGACCGGCGTGGAAGTACGGCAGATCGAAAACCGCCAATATCGGCTCGATGCCGAGGGCGTGACATTCGACGGGCGCGACCTCTTCGCTCCCGCCGCCGCCTGGCTGACGAAAGGTCAACCCATCGGGTCTTTCGGGCGCCTCGTACCGAACTACGAGCGTCTCTCGATCGCCGAGCCAGCCTGGGACAAACATGCACTGGCGGGACAGATCGTCTACATCGATCGTTTCGGCAACTTGATTTCGAACCTCACCAACTACCACCTCAAAGAAGTCCGGGGTCTGACGAAACGAGCGGAGCCGTACATCCGTATCGGCGGACTCACCATCGACGGAATGGTGCGGAGTTATGCCGAGGGAGAAACCGCTCAGCCGAAGGCGCTGATCAACAGCAACGGCTACCTGGAAGTCTTCCTGAAGGAAGGGCGAGCCTGCGACCATTTGAAGACTCCGCGTGGAACAAGGATCGAGCTCTGCTGAGCCCACGCAGGCGAATACCCCGGCGCACCATCGCAGACGTTTCCTTGCCCGCCCAAGCGCACTGCAATTGACAGGCTCAAGATGTCGATGTTTTAATGACAATGGTGTCATTATCGGGACACAGCACCCCGTGCTGCATACCATGATCCTATACGTGCATTGCTACCCGCGATTCGATCCTGTCACGATAGTTCCCGTTGCCCTCGTCATTTGCCTCCTGCTCCCTCGAGCCGGCACCACGGCTAGCCGGGAGTCACCGCTCCTGGTTTCTCAGCAAGACTACCCGGACCGCGAAGCAGGCCAGGGGCATCAGCCTCGCTCATTGCGATCCGTCGGCCCATGAGCGGGTCAGCCCAAAGAGCCAGTTCGGAAACGTACCCGAACCGGCGGATTTCTCGGGACTTCACTTCGGATGCGCCCGGACCGATATGACAAGTGAGAAATGGAAGGTTATGAAGCTACCCCTGCATCGGCGGTCAGCAATCCTCCTGGGGCTAGGGCTCGCGGCCTGTACAGGCACTGAACCGCCGGCAGCCTCAATCGCCACCGTTCCGCCAGCGGTGACGGCGAAACATCAGGCGGAGGTTCGCACAACCCTCGTCGAAGCACCGGTGCCCCCTCCCGATCTGACCTTGTCGGCTCGAATCACCTATTCGGAAGACGGGTTCTCGAAGATTTCTTCACCTCTCCAGGGACCGGTGCTGGATGTCCGCGTAAAACTCGGCCAGGCCGTCAAGGCCGGCGATGTCCTGATGCTCATGGATGCGGCCGACATCGCCACTGCCTATGCTGCGTACGTCGCTGAAATTTCCGAACTAGGGTTAGCCGAACGCAATTACGAACTGACTAAGGATCTGTATGAGGCGCAGGCCATGTCTCTTAAAGATCTTGAGCATGCGCAAAACGACCTGAACCGGGAGCGGGCCGAGTTCAATCAGGCCAAAGGACGGCTGTTGTCACTTCGCGTGCCCCCCGCCGAACTCAGTAAGCCGTTGGCGCAACAACAGATCACCTCGCGGTTCGAATTACGTAGCCCGCTGACCGGCACGGTCGTGGAACGGAATGTGACCCCCGGACAAATCGTCGGACCGGCCTTGGACGCCCCTCTCTTTACCGTGGCGAATCTGGAGCGGCTCCAGGTCGTCGCCGACGTCTATGAGCATGATCTGTCTGGTATTCAGGTGGGAGCGGTTGCGCGGATGACGGTCGAGGCCTATCCGGGACTTGAATTTCCCGCCACAATCGCGGTTATCGGAGATGTGGTGGATCCGGCCACACGCACCATAAAAATTCGCGCTACGGTCTCAAATGAGGATCGGCGGCTGAAGCCGGGCATGTTCGCGCGCTTGATCGTCGAAGGGCACGCCACGTCCCCGAAAATCGTCACCCCCTCGACCAGTGATCGTGAGGGAGTGCGGCAACGGCACCGCCTGGACCCTGTCGGGGCTTGAACAGACCATCAAGGAGACCTGGGTCGCTCTCGACGCTTGAGCCGGCACTGACCTGACGAGGCTAGAAGGCCTCACAGCCCACACCTCTTCCTCCCCGCACATTTGGCCGTCACGTGCTCTTCGCTGACAATCCGTCCCCGGGGGTATGCCGGTCTGTCCAGGCGGGTCTCATAACGCGGCAACCAGAATCCGTACGAGTCCGGAGAGATCTTCGCTATCCACACCGGCCACCGTTCGGTAGGTCGTATTGTTGTAGGCCGCTTCGATCGAAATCGTGGTGGGATGCCCGTAGATAGGATCGAGATGGAAGGCGAACATTCCTCGGCCCACCACACTTTCCGTCCCGATCAGTCCGTCGCTGGACGTCGTGCTGGTATACCCTCCCATCGCACTGACCAACAATCGCCGGCTTTGTTTGTATTGCAATGACAGAGATGCCATCGGTGTGTGAATCTTTGCACCGGACCAACCTTGAGTCTCGGTCCGGTAGCTGAGCGTCGGCGCGATGGCCAGAGTATTGATGGGGCGAAAGATCCCTGTGAATGTCTGGGACAACGCGCTGGTTTCAGCGCCATTTCTGATTTCGTCATTGGTCAAGATGAGACTCGAAGCCAAGCGTGCGTTCCAGGTGAGGCCGGCATACGCGATGGCCGCTTCCATACTGTTGCTATGACTTCGTTGCGGCGCCGTGCCCGCCGGATCGAAGCTGCTGGTTAAGGTACTGCGGGAGTAGGTCAGACTGAATTCGGGCCAGGCCGGCTTGCCCAACGAAATCCCGACACGATTGAAGTGTTGCTCGATACGCGAACGGGTAGGCTCCAGATCTACGTTGTTCCAGGTCTGCCCGGAGGAGCTTCTGAGCTTGACAAGACCGAACCCCCACTCACCCCACATTTCACGCACCGTTTGATCCGGTGAATTGAAAAAAGCTTTTCCCGCCGACCGATAATTAATCCCGTATCGGAAGGGACCGTTCGTTCCTGCCAGCGCCATCCTCACCATTCGCTTCGAGCCATCATCACGTTGGTCGATACGTGAGGCCATACCCGCATCATTTGTCGCGTTGTTGGCGACTTCTCCCTCCGCTCTCAGCTGGCCCTTGAGCCAAGTGGAGGCAGCACCGATCCCCTTCGTCTGGGGTCGATCCGAATCAGGAACGAGATCCTTCAGCCTGGTCGAGGTCGTGGGAGGGGTGAAGGAGGTCGCTTGAAATGAGGTATGCAGCACGGGAGTCGCTATGGAAAACGGAATAGCCGAGGGACCGGATTCGCGGGCGGCGTCGGTGAACTGAATGCGCTGGAGGAGGAGATCCGAGGGTTGCGTGTCGTCCGCCAGAACCGCCGGCGGTAGGGCCAGCAGGGCGAGAAAGCCCCAAATCATCCGACTGATCGTCATGCGGTAAGACCCGCCGGCGGGATGTCGTGGAGTAGCATAAAATCAAGTGTAGCACTCGATTTTTAGCGTCTCGGGCACCGGGGAACGTGCACAAAATCGACCGTAGACTGTTCGGTGGCGAACACCCGAGAGGTTGTCCGGCGAGATGCGAATCGGCGGCAATGGCGGGGAGTTTTAGGACGAGACGTGTCGGGATTCGGTGGTCTCAACGATGGCGCGGTGCAAAATTGCAACCATCTTCGTTAACTCTCGAGGTCGGATGGAGAGGGGCGGTACCAGCGCAAGCACATTGCCGAGGGGTCTGAGAAGAAGACCCTGTGCCCGGGAGGCGCGGGCGACGAGATGGCCAATCCGTTGTTCCATGGGATAGGGTGTGCGCGTCTTGCGATCCTGCACCAGTTCGATTCCGACCATGAAGCCGCATTGACGGATATCGCCCACATGGTCCAGCGCGGCCAAGGGACCTAGCAGGCGAGCGAGCAGCTTGGCCTGCTGCCGAACCCGGACAAGCGTCTTCTCGCGTCGAAAGACTTCGAGGTTGGCCAGAGCCACCGCACAGCCCAACGGATTTCCCGTGTAACTGTGTCCATGAAAGAAGGTCTTCCACTCTTCGTAGCCGCCCAAGAAGGCGCGATAGATGTCCTCGGTGGTCAAGGTGGCCGCCAACGGCATGTAGCCGCCGGTCAACCCCTTGCTGATAGCCATGAGATCCGGGGTGACTCCTTCGTGGAGGCAGGCGAACATTTTTCCCGTGCGGCCGAAACCGGTCGCCACTTCATCCGCAATTAACAACACATCGTATTTGGTGCAAAGGTCCCGGACCCGCGTGAGGTATCCTGGCGGTGCAGTCACCATCCCCGCGGCCGCTTGAACCAAGGGTTCCAGAATCACGCCGGCCAATTCGCGATGGCGCGTTCGTAACATCGTTTCGAGCGGGTCGATGCAGCTCATGTGGCACGAGGGGTAGGTGAGGCCAAGCGGACAACGGTAACAGTATGGCGGATCTACCTGAAGCGTGGGAAATAAGAGCGCTTTGAATCGCGCATGGAAGAGCTCAATGTTTCCGACACTGACGGCACCGACGGTGTCTCCATGGTAGGCCAGTTTCAAATGCAGGAAAGAGTCTTTCGGCCCGAGCTGCGGACGTCGCTGCTGCCAGTATTGCACAGCCATCTTCAGGGCGATCTCAACCGCGGTCGAACCATTATCCGAATAGAACACACGCCGAAGCCCTTTGGGAGCGAGACGCACGAGTTCGCGAGCCAATTTGATGGAGGGCGGATTGGAGAGGCCGAGCAGCGTGGAATGGGCAATGTCTCCAAGCTGCGCCACCAGCGCACGATCCAGTCTCGGATGCCGGTGACCGTGCAGATTGACCCAGATGGAAGACGTCCCGTCGAGATACTTCCGCCCTTCCGTATCGAAGAGGTAGACGCCTTTGCCCTTCTCGATGATCACGGGGGGATCCTGCTCCCACTCCAGCATCTGGGTGAAGGGATGCCAGAGGTACGCGTGGTCCCACGCGGCGAGTCGAGTAGTCTTGGAAGGCATGGTCATGAGTGGACGCACACAGAATTTATCGTGCGGCAGGGATTTGCCACGGGCGCGAAACGCCGCGTCGCGCGGGGATTATACCGGCGGGCGATTTCTTTGACAACCTTGGAGGCGGCCACTATAATGAACCGATTTTTGGGGACATGAGCCAGGATTTGCAAAGTCTCATCCGAAATTTCTCGATCATCGCCCATATCGATCACGGTAAATCGACCCTCGCTGACCGGCTCCTAGACGCGACTGGCGCAGTCACTGCCAGAGAAGCAAAAGAGCAGATCCTTGATGCGATGGACCTTGAGCGTGAGCGTGGTATCACGATTAAAGCTCACGCGGTGGCCATCCGCTACAAGGCTCAGGACGGGAAGACGTATTTGCTGCACCTGATCGATACGCCCGGCCACGTCGACTTCACGTATGAAGTGTCGCGGAGCCTGGCCGCGTGCGAAGGCTCGCTGCTGCTCGTTGATGCCACGCAAGGCGTCCAGGCCCAGACCATTGCCAACGTCAATTTGGCGATGGGGAATCACCACACTATCATTCCCGTCATCAACAAGATCGACCTTGCCAGCGCCGACGTTGAAGGCACGAAACAGCAAATATCCGAAGTGCTCACGCTGGATGCCAGCGATGCCATGTTGGTCAGCGCCAAGGAAGGCCGCGGAGTGCCGGAAGTGCTCGAGGCGATCGTCACGCGCATTCCACCGCCATCGGGTGATCCGACTCGTCCGCTCAAGGCGTTGATCTTCGATTCCTGGTTCGATAACTACCAGGGCGTGATCGTGTTGACGCGCATCGTTGACGGATCCGTGCGGCCGGGGATGAAAATCAAGGTGATGTCCAACGACCGCCTCTTCGAAGTCACGGAAGTCGGACAATTCACTCCGAAGCGGACCAAGGGCACACAGCTGATGACCGGAGAGGTCGGGTATCTCTGTGCCAACATGAAGGAAGTCGCGGACGTGAAAATCGGAGACACCCTGACCGACGCGGCTAAACCAACGGATCAGGCGTTTCCCGGATATAAAGAAGTGAAGCCGCTGGTATTTTGCGGCCTCTATTCGACCGACACGGCACGTTACGAGGATCTCCGGGATGCCTTGCTGAAGCTGCGGCTGAATGATTCGTCTTTTGTCTATGAACCGGAAACGTCCCTGGCGCTGGGGTTCGGATTCCGCTGCGGCTTCCTGGGTCTGTTGCATATGGAGATCATCCAGGAACGACTGGAACGGGAATACCAGCTGACCCTCATCACGACGGCTCCGACCGTCATCTACCGCGTGCTCACCACAAAGGGGGATGTGCTGGAGGTCAACAATCCAGCTGATTTGCCGGAGCCCAGCGCGATTGCCTCGTTTGAAGAACCGTTCATTTTAGCCACGCTCATTTCGCCGGAGCGATACCTCGGGACCCTCCTGCAATTGTGCCAGGAACGTCGCGGCATCCAACGCAGCATTCACTATTTGGACCCCACGCGCGTCATGATCAGCTATGAGCTCCCGCTCAATGAAGTCATCCTCGACTTTTACGACAAACTCAAGTCCAAGACGCAGGGCTATGCCTCGCTGGATTACGAACTGCTCGGATACCGCGAGTCCGACCTGGTGCGTCTCGATATCCTGCTCAACGGAGAGCCGGTCGATGCGTTGTCGTTCATCACGCACAAAGAACGCTCCTACCAGCGAGGCCGCCAGGTGGCTGAAAAAATGAAGGAGCTGATCCCTAAGCAGATGTTTGAAATCGCCATTCAAGCCGCCATCGGGAATAAGATCGTGGCGCGCGAAACCATTGGCGCGATCAAGAAAAATGTGACCGCTAAGTGTTACGGCGGAGACATTTCCCGTAAACGGAAGCTCTGGGACAAGCAGAAGGAAGGCAAAAAACGCATGAAAGCGGTCGGGAGAGTGGAAGTGCCGCAAGAGGCGTTTCTGGCCATCCTCAAGGTGGGCGAGGAATGAACGTCGATCCCAATTCTCCTCGGCCCGAAGAAACCTCGGCCCCGACCGGACCGGTTGTCGTGCCCGCGGCCTCAGAACCGGCTGCGGGTCATTCGACGACCGGATCGGCTGCCCGCACGACTCAACCCGCCCACAAATCGATCGTGCGGGAGTATGCCGAGGCGATCATCATCGCCATGTTGCTGGCTTTTGCCATCCGGGTTTTCGTCGTGCAGGCGTTCAAAATTCCTTCCGGATCCATGATTCCCACGCTCCTGGTGGGCGATCACATTTTAGTGAGCAAGCTCTCCTATGGATTGCAATGGCCGGTAGACTGTCAGATCAAGCCGGGATTTCCCCCGATCACCTGTTACTCCTCGCGAACAGTGATGCCATTTGGCTCAATCCAGCGCGGCGATATCATCGTGTTCCGGTTCCCCGAAGATGAGGACAAGGATTTCATCAAGCGGGTGGTCGGTTTACCGGGCGATACCATTCAAATTCGAAATAAGGTTGTGCATGTGAACGGCACGCCGTTTGAGGATCACGCCTTTACCCAGCACACCGATCCTCCCATTCATGACGGACGCATCAGCCCGCGTGACAATTTCGGTCCGGTCACGGTGCCCGAGGATGCGTACTTCGTGATGGGAGATAATCGGGACCACAGTCTCGACAGCCGGTTCTGGGGCTACGTCCGCACTGAAAAAGTCCGGGGTAAAGCATTCCGCATTTACTGGTCGTGGAGCGGTCAAGGATCATGGACCGAATGGGTACGATGGGAAAGGTTAGGAAAAGCCATCCAGTAGCACGCTCCGTGCACTCCGGCCCGTCTGGCGCACAGCCGGACGACGGGGCGCCAGACGAAGCGGCTACCCTGAGGGCTTACGTTGGGCGCTTCCCCAGAGCCAGCGTGCTGGTCATCGGAGACCTCATTCTCGATCACTATGTATGGGGACGCGTCAGCCGGATTTCTCCGGAAGCGCCGGTACCAGTGGTCCACGTCGAGTCCGAATCGCTCAAACTGGGAGGGGCGGCCAATGTCTTCAACAACATTCTCGCCCTCGGCGGAAAAGCCGACATCTGCGGAGTGATCGGCGCCGATGAAAGTGGCCGACTTCTGTTAAAAGAGCTGGGTGGACGGCGGCAGGGTCGAGGCGGGGTGGTCATCGACCAGAACCGGCCGACAACACGAAAATCCCGCGTGGTTGCCCACAATCAACAAATCGTTCGGTATGACGTGGAGCGTCGGACGGAACTGACGACATTGTTGCAGCGCCGCATTCTCCGATACGTCGAATCCAGGCTGAAGGAGCTCACCTGCCTGGTCGTGTCGGACTATGCGAAGGGTGTCGTCACGGCCTCATTAATGACCGAGTTGACTCGACTCGCCGGTCAGCGCAAAATTCCGATTGTCGTCGATCCCAAGGTTGAGCATTTCAGCTACTACCGCGGGGTGACCGTGGTCACGCCGAACCATCTTGAAGCCACCCAGGCCGCCGGGGTCCATGGAGAGGACGACCAGGCCATCAACAAGGCCGGCACGACCATCCGCCAGCGTTTGGGCTGTCAGACTGTCCTGGTCACCAGGGGTGAACGGGGCATGAGTGTCTATCAGGGACATGGCGATCACTGGCATATTCCCACCCGGGCACGCCAGGTCTATGACGTCACAGGCGCGGGCGATACCGTCGTCGGCACCTTGGCTCTTGCGCTGTCAACCGGCGCCTCGATGAGGGAGGCTGCGGTGCTCGCCAATCAGGCGGCGGGCGTGGTGGTCGGAATGATCGGAACCGCCACTGTCACCGCGGCACAATTGACTGATTCGTTAGGACCCGGCTGACATGACCCGGTCGGTGACGGTCGTGATTCCGGCTCGGTACGGATCCTCCCGGTTTCCTGGAAAACCATTGGTTGAATTGCTGGGCAAGCCCATGATCCAGCACGTCTACGAACAGGCTCAGGCCTGTCGCATCGTGAATAACGTGCTGGTTGCGACAGATGACGAGCGCATCCGTCGAGCGGTCGAGGGATTCGGCGGACGGGTCGTGTTGATGACGGAGCCCTTCCGCACGGGAACCGATCGCGTGGCCGGTATCGCGCAGACTCAGCCGGGTGATTGTTTCATCGACTTGCAGGGAGACGAGATTCTCCTCCATCCCGATCTCATCACGGATTTGGCGGAGCCGTTCCTGGCCAGCGAAGCAGCCATGGGTACACTAAAACGACGGATCGAATCGGACCAGGATCTCCATAATCCCGGCGTGGTGAAGGTCACGACCGATCGTGACGGCTATGCTCTCTACTTTTCGCGCGCGCCGATCCCCTTGGTGCGCGACGACTCGCGGCGGGCCGCCGTTCCGGGACTTCATTTCATTCACCTGGGCCTCTATATTTACCGGCGTGAGACCTTGATGCGCCTTGCCGGCTTACCCACAGGGGTCCTCGAAGAGGCGGAAAAACTCGAGCAATTGCGCGCCTTGGAGCATGGCATTCCGATTCGTGTGTGGGAAACCTCTCATGCCTCTCTGCGCATCGATAGCCCGGACGACGTCGCCGGCGCGGTAGCACAACTTCGGAAACGCGACACCGAACGCTGCATCAGTCAACCGTCATGAGGAACAGCCGCATTCACAAGAAGGTGCAACGATGAGCAAATTCATATTTGTGACCGGCGGTGTCGTGTCGTCTCTGGGAAAAGGGCTGGCCTCCGCGTCTATCGGTAATCTGCTGGAAAGTCGCGGCCTGAAAATCACCTTTTTGAAGCTTGATCCCTACATCAACGTCGACCCCGGAACGATGAATCCCTATCAGCACGGGGAGGTCTACGTCACGGAGGACGGGGCGGAGACCGATCTGGATCTCGGCCACTACGAGCGCTATACGTCGCTGACGCTGACGCGGGAAAACAACTACACCACCGGCCGCATTTATCATTCCGTGATCACAAAGGAACGCCGCGGAGACTACCTGGGTGGTACCGTGCAAGTCGTGCCGCACGTCACGGACGAAATCAAGCAATGCATCATGCGGATCTCCAAGGGGATGGATGTGACGATCGTCGAGATCGGCGGAACTGTGGGCGATATCGAGAGCCTGCCTTTCCTTGAGGCCATCCGGCAGATCCCCTACGACGTCGGACGCGACAACGTTCTGTATGTGCATCTCACGCTCGTGCCTTACATCGGAGCCGCCGGAGAACTGAAAACGAAACCGACGCAGCATTCGGTCAACAAGCTCCGCGAAATCGGCATTCAGCCGAATATCCTGTTGTGCCGAACCGATCGGTATCTGCCGCCTGAGCTCAAGGCCAAGATCGCCATGTTCTGCAATGTGGAAAAAGATGCCGTTATCACGGCCAAGGATGTCGAGACCATCTATGAAGTGCCGATCGTGTTCCGCAAGGAAGGGTTGGACGAACTCATTGTCCGGTTGCTCAAGCTGGAAACCGGTCCGCCGAATCTCCGCGAATGGGATGCGATGGTGCAGAAGATCAAACATCCCAAACATGAAGTCTCCATCGCACTGGTCGGGAAGTATGCCGGCTTAAAAGAATGTTACAAGAGCCTGGCCGAAGCGCTGGTGCATGGGGGCATCGACCATGAAACACGCGTACAGATTACCTGGATCGAATCCGAAGAGGTCGAACGCCAAGGCACCGAGCGCATCCTGCGCGAGGCGGATGGCATCCTGATTCCCGGAGGCTTCGGGGCGCGTGGCATCGAAGGCAAGGTCATTACGATCCAATACGCCCGCGAACATCAGGTTCCATTTCTCGGGCTCTGCTTGGGGATGCAATGCGCCACCATCGAATTCGCCCGCAACGTTGCCGGCCTTACTGGAGCGAACAGCGCTGAGTTCGACGCGCAGTCTCCGCATCCGGTAATTCATTTGATGTCCGACCAGCAGTCAGTCAGCGACAAAGGCGGGACCATGCGACTCGGATCCTATCCCTGCCAACTCGGCGAGGGAACGCTGGCGCAGAAAATGTACGGCCTCAGTGAAGTGCCCGAACGCCATCGCCACCGGTATGAGTTCAACAATGCCTATCGTGACCGACTCACCGCGAAGGGCCTGATATTGAGTGGGCTCTCACCGGATAGTCGGCTGGTGGAAATTGTCGAGTTGCAGAATCATCCCTGGTTTCTGGCGACGCAGTTCCATCCGGAATACAACTCGCGGCCGCACCATCCGCACCCCTTATTCACGGGATTTGTGGGGGCTGCGCTGCGCCGGAAATGCGGCCACTGAGTCGGATGGTGAGCACCCTGCGATTGATTCAAGGTCGAAACTAATGGCACATGAAGTGGATCTCGGACAATTTAAGCTCGGGGCGGGGAATCGGCCGTTTTTGATCGCAGGACCCTGCGTGATTGAGAGCGAACAACTTGCGATGGACACCGCCGGGCGCATTGCCGAGATTACCAAAGCTCTAGGCATGCCTTATATCTTCAAATCGTCCTACGACAAAGCGAATCGCACCTCCATCACGTCCTACCGGGGACCGGGTTTGGAAAAGGGGCTCGCCATACTCGCCAAGGTGAAGCAACAGCTCGGCCTGCCGGTATTGACCGACGTCCATTCAGAAGAGCAGGCGACGGAAGCCGGCCACATCGTGGATATTCTCCAAATCCCCGCATTTCTCTGCCGCCAAACCGATCTCCTGATTGCCGCGGCCAAGACGGGCAAAGTGGTGAATATCAAGAAGGGGCAGTTTCTCTCGCCACTGGAAATGGCGAACGCCGTCAAAAAAGTCGAGGATTGCGGCAACCGGCGTATTGTGTTGACTGAACGGGGTTCTTCGTTCGGCTACAATAACCTGGTTGTAGACATGCGCACCTTCCCGATCATGCGCCGTTTTGGATATCCCGTGGTCTTCGACGCGACCCACAGTGTGCAACTCCCCGGCGGGGGCGGCACACAATCAAGCGGACAGCGGGAATTTGTCGAGCCCCTGGCCTGCGCAGCGGCTGGAGCCGGCTGTGATGGGTTTTTTATGGAAGTGCATCCCGATCCGGACTCCGCGTTATCTGACGGGCCGAACATGGTCCCTCTCCATACTCTTCAATCCCTGCTCCAACGGGTGTTACGTATATGCGACGCAGCCGCCACACAACCAGCTCACTGAACGGCAAACGATCCCGGCGCGGCCTCCGCCGGGTCTCGCCCGATGCCAGCGTGCAAGAGGGAAAACGGGTCCTGGAGATCGAAGCGCGTGCGGTGCGGGACCTGATTAGCCGTCTCGATGGACAGTTCGCCCGCGCCGTCACTTTTCTCTACGAATGCCGGGGCAAGGTCATCATTTCCGGCATGGGAAAATCCGGCCTCATCGGCCAAAAAATAGCAGCAACCTTGGCGAGCACCGGCACGCCGTCCTTCTTCCTCCATCCGGCAGAAGGCGTCCATGGCGATCTGGGCATGTTAGCCAAGCAGGACGCCCTCATCGCAATCTCCAACAGCGGGGAGACGCAGGAGGTGCTCCAGTTGTTGCCGTTCGTCAAACGCCTGAACGTGCCGGTGGTGGCACTCACCGGTAGCATGACATCGACCCTGGCTAAAAACAGCGATGTGACACTGGATGTTTCCGTCAACGAGGAGGCGTGCCCGCTGGGGTTGGCTCCCACGGCCAGTACGACTGCCACGCTGGCCATGGGGGATGCTCTGGCGGTCGCTCTGTTGCAAAAACGTGGGTTCAAACAAGACGATTTCGCCCAATTCCATCCTGGCGGTACCTTGGGCCGCCGACTGTTGGTGAAGGTGCGGGATCTGATGCAGCAGGGAGTCCATTTGCCGCGCGTGCGGCAGGATGCCTCCGGGTCGGACACGATTTTAGAAATGACCTCTAAAAAACTCGGCATGACCACTGTCGTGAACCGCAAGGGCACCCTCTATGGAATCGTCACCGATGGAGACCTGCGTCGCTTCATTCAGGGAGGCGGGGACTTCAGCCGGGTGACGGCAGCCCACCTGGCCAGTCGGCGGCCGAAGACCATCGCACCGGACGAACTGGCCACGACGGCCGTGGCACTCATGGAGCGGTTTTCTATCACGGCTCTCGTGGTCCTGGAGCCCCCGAATCGCCTGGCCGGGGTCGTTCACTTGCATGACCTCTTAAAAAACGGCATTGTGTAGGGACACCATTGGGGAGCGTGAGATAGGAAGACGTGAAGACGACGGGAGAGAACTGGAAACAGGCCGGGTTGGTCTTGATGCGGTCGGCGGGGCAGGAGAGCAATATCAACCTGCCCAATGTCCTGACGCTCGTCAGGATTCTGCTGATCCCGGTGTTTGTCATGCTGTTGATCGATCCCACTCCGGATCGCGCTCTGGCCGCCGCCATCGTATTCGTCGTCGCCGCGGTCACCGATCTCCTTGATGGGTATGTGGCAAGGAGAACCGGGCAGATCACCAAACTGGGGCGGCTCCTGGACCCGATTGCAGACAAATTATTAGTACTGTCCGCACTGATTTTGCTCGTTCAGGTCGATCGCGTCAGCGCGTTGGTCGCCATTCTGATCATCGCGCGGGAAGTGGCGGTGACCGGCATCCGTGCTATTGCCGCGACTGAAGGGTTGATCATGTCCGCGGAAGTGACCGGGAAGTATAAAATGGCGCTACAGGTCATTGCCATTGTGCTACTGGTTCTTGAAGGAACCATGCTGGAGGCGGTCGGGAACCTTCACCTCGCAGGCATTGTGACGCTGTATCTTTCTCTCATTCTCGGCTATGTGTCCGGCGCGCAGTACGTCTGGAGTTTCTGGCGCCAGGTCGGTGTAAAGGGGCTGTAGCCGGATACCGTCGTCGGCCTCTGCATCCGGTGAATATCTAATGGACAGTCCCTGGCTCATCGGGTTTTTCGCTCTTCTGGGCTATCTCATCGGGTCGATTCCCTTTGGCGTCGTCGTGTCACAGCTCTTGGGTGTTGCCGATCCACGATCGGCAGGTAGCAGGAACGTGGGGTTCACGAACGTACTGCGGGTCAGTGGGAAAAAAGCCGGCATTCTAACGCTGCTGGGTGATATCGGAAAAGGATGGCTGGTCGGGTGGATCAGCACGCTAGTGTTTCACCAGGAAGTGGCCGTACTGCTCGTGGCAACGTCGTCTGTGCTAGGCCATTTGCATTCACTGTTCCTCCGGTTCAAGGGCGGAAAAGGGGTGGCGACGGCCTTGGGGGCTGTCTTGGGAGTCGCTCCCTTAGTCGGCCTCACACTCATGGGAATATGGGTCGGAGCGGTCTGGCTCTGGAAATATTCTTCCGGTGGTGCACTCGTGGCCTTCGGACTTTTTCCACTGGTCGCGGTGCTGTTTCATCGATCCTGGCTCTTCGCGGGTTTTGCGTGCGTGATGAGCCTGTTGATTTGGAGCAGGCACAGGGACAATTTAGTTCGTTTATGGAGCGGGACTGAATCTCGAATCGGCCAATCGAGTTGACATAATATATCTTATCAGACATTCCATCTATGCTGTCCTTTGAGCTCCTCGCTCGATTCCGCAAAGAACTCTCACTCACCGGAAGTGCCCTGTATGAAACGGTCGTCGCTATCGCGGAGCGAGTGAATCGCAAGGTGCAAATCCTTCGGCTGCACAGCCAGGCCACTGCGGCGCTGAATCAGATCCATGGCCTGCATCGGGACATCGGCCGTCGGGTGGCTGAGCTGGCAGCGACACCCGCCCAGCTCGAAGCGCCGGATGTGCGAACTACGCGGCCGTCTTTGGAAGAAGCCCTGCGCACCGCGGCAGATCGAATTAAGGCATACCGTACGGGCTTACAGCAGGTGGAGAGCCACATTCGGGATCTGAAAATCGAGCTAGCGCAAGAAGACTTAATTACCATGCAGCGTGAACTGGGCATCCGTGGCGCCGCCATCGAGCGCGTAGTAGTCGTCCAGGGTGCCCCGGTGATCGGCCACCCGATCGGTGAATTCGATTTGCCGAGAACCACCCGTATTGTCGCGGTCTTTCGGGGACCATTTCTCCTTCCCCTTTCCGACGCGATGACGCTTCGTTCAGACGACATCGTTATTCTGACAGGCCTGCGCCAGGATCTCTGTCATTGGCTCCCCCATTTTCAGAAGGCCGTTGCTACGAAAATGACCTAGGCCCCTCTTTCCTTTCATCACAATTCTCGAATCTGATATTCTGTATCGATACTCTGTCATAGCCGTGGAGCGTCCTTATCATGAAGCCATACCGCACCTGCGCATCCCTGCTCATTCTCAGCCTCAGCTTGTCCGGGTGGCTCACCGGTGGGATCGCCACAGCGCTGGCCGGCAACGGACCTGCTCAGCACAAGGATTCATCAGGACTGAGGCTGCTGGAAGAACTCCAAACCGTCATTACGGACCTGGCTGAGGAGGCTAAGCCCTCCGTCGTCAGCATTTTCCCCATCCAATCGCCTGGACGTTCACGGGAGGGGTCCGGCGAACGAATGCCCAACTCAACCGGCTCCGGGTCCGGAGTCATCGTGGATCCGGAGGGTCACATCATCACCAACAACCATGTCGTCGGTGATGCCGGGGAAGTCGAGGTTCGATTTTCCGATAAATCTAAACTGATCGCTCAAGTCATCGGCAAGGATCCGGATACGGACCTGGCTGTCCTGAAGGTGACGACCGACCATCCCCTCCCCGCCGCGCGCTTCGGAGACTCTACCGCGGTAAAGGTCGGTCAATGGGTGTTGGCGGTCGGAAATCCCTTTGGGCTGGACCGAACGGTCACCCTTGGAGTCGTGAGCGGAATCGGCCGCGAGAACATCAATCTGTCGCGATATGAAAATTTTATCCAGACCGATGCATCGATCAATCCCGGCAACTCCGGTGGACCGCTCTTCAATCTACGCGGTGACATCATCGGCATCAATACCGCCATCATTAATTTCGCACAGGGCATTGGGTTTGCCATCCCTTCCAATATGGCCAAGCACGTCATGCAGCAACTGATCGCAAAAGGGAAAGTGGTGCGCGCCTGGCTGGGCGTTGGCCTACAGCCCATGACTCAGGACCTAGCCAAGAAATTCGGCGTGGATGAGAACGAAGGAGTGCTGGTCAACGAAGTCTTCGAACGGGACCCGGCGGCATTGGCCGGAATCAAGCCGGGCGACGTCATTACGAAAGTCGACGGATCAGTGGTCGATACCCCTAACAAGCTGTCACGACTGGTGGCCGGACTCGACCCGGGATCCACGACGCAGGTGGAAGTGGTGCGGGACGGCAAGCGCATCATGCTCCAGGTCGCATTAAGTGAGCGGCGGGACACGGTGGTCACGGCCTCGCTTCCCCAATCCAGATCAGACCTGAAGTTGGGCATCGACGTGCAGGATCTGACCGCGGCGCTGGCTGAAAAATTTCACCTGAAAGAAAGCCGGGGGGTCTTGATCTCCAAGGTGGAAACCGGCAGCCTGGCGCAGGCCGAAGGATTGCGCGAGGGAGACCTCGTCAAGGAAGTCAACCGCGTCGATACCGGTACGGTGGGAGAATTCACCGCCGCCGTGTCTAAGATCAAACGCGGCGACACAATTCTCCTGCGGGTCTTGCGCGAGGGTCGCGCGTTCTATGTCGTGCTCAAGCCCGCTGATCCATAACCGCCCCCCACCCTTGCGACCAGGATCGCTCAATCACTCACAGACTAATGCACGGTGGCGGCATGTTTCCCCGCCTTATGCTCCTCAATGACGCGGCCTGCGAGTTCTTTCGGCACCTCTTCGTACTGCGAGTACTCCATCAGGTACGTTCCCCGGCCTCCGGTCAGCGAATTCAGTGACGGGGCATACGATAACATTTCGGCTTGAGGAACAAGTGCCTTGACGGTTTCCATATGCCCGTTGGCCACGACCATGACAATCCGGCCGCGGCGTGCATTGAGATCACCGAGGACCGCGCCGACGCAATCCGCCGGAACATCGACCTCTACGCTCATGACCGGCTCGAGCAGAATCGGATGCGCCGCCTCCAGGGCCTTCTTCACCCCCATAGAGCCGGCAATTTTGAAGGCCATTTCCGACGAATCCACCACATGGTAGGAGCCGTCGTACACGGTGACCCGAAGATCTACAACGGGGCAGCCGGCCAGCGGCCCTTCATGCAACGCCTCGACCACACCTTTCTCAACCGCCGGGACAAAGTTACGCGGGATGGCGCCACCGACTATCTTGTTCGCAAATGCGAAGCCCTGACCACGAGCCAAGGGACCGACTTCAAGCCAACAGTCTCCGTACTGACCGTGCCCGCCGGTTTGTTTCTTATACTTCCCTTGTGCCTGCGCCACCGTGCGAATCGACTCACGGTAGGCGATTTTCGGGGCATGCACCGTCACATCCGCCCCATACTTGCGATGCAGCTTTTCCAGCGCGACGTCGATGTGGAGTTGACCCATCCCACTCAATACCATTTCCTTGGTTTCCATGTGGCGAACAAACTCCAAGCAGGGGTCTTCTTCGATTAATTTGTGAAGCCCCAAACTGACCTTTTCCACGTCCGCCTTTGAGGCAGGTTCAATCGCGAATGACAGGATTGGTTTGGTGAACTGGATACGGGGATACTGAATCGGTGCTCGTTCGTCGCAGAGGGTATCGCCGGTCAGAGTATCCTTGAGCTTACCGATTGCCACAATGTCACCCGCGACGGCTCGCGGGAGCGGCGTATACTTTTTCCCGCAAATCGAAAATACATGCCCCCCGCGTTCTTTCACCTGGCGTGTTGCATTATAAAAAGACGTGTCCGCCTCCAAGATGCCGGAATAAATACGCACATAGGACAGACGGCCCACGAATGGGTCGATCAGAGTCTTAAATACGAGGGCCGAAAATGGATCACTCTCCAGCGGTTGGCGAGTGATCTGAGGCGATCCCTCCCGAATGGCATGACCAAGCAGCGGCGCGACTTGAGCCCGGCCAACCGGTGAAGGCATGAGATCCGCAAGACAGTTCAAGAGGGTAGAGATGCCAATGCGCCGAAGCGCCGAGCCACCGATGATGGGAAGCATCAATCCACGCTGTACGCCGCGTCGCAATCCATCCAAGACGGCCTCGTCCGCCAATTCGCCATCCGTCAGATAGCGCTCCAGAAGCTGTTCGTCGGTCTCCGCGACCAGTTCGGTCAAGCGGCGCCTCGCACGATCGACCGGCTCGCGCCATTCGGATGGCACAGGGGCTTGCTGCGGCAGCGGGCGATCAGCCTGTGGCGTCACCATGAGGTTTTGGAGAAGGTCCACCACCGCGGTGAGTTGCGTACCGGCGCCAATTGGCAGTGTCAGGGGAATGACGGCAGTCTCGAGGTCCTTCATCAAGGTCTCCGCCAGCTGACCGAAATCCGTGCCGTCCCTGTCCAGGTCATTCACGAACACGACGCAAGGAAGTCCTGCCTCGCGGATGCTGGTCCAGAGCCGCTGGATGTCGCTTCGCACACCCATGGAGGCACTCACCACCAGAATCACGCTGTCTGACACCCGCAAAGCCGATCGCGTCTCTCCGGCGAAGCTGGGTGACCCCGGAGTATCAAGAAGATTGATGGAAGTGCCCTTGAAGGAGCAGCGAAGGGCGCTGGTATGAAGTGAGGTCCGGCGGTGAATTTCTTCCGGTTCGAAATCAGAGGCCGTATTGCCCGCGACGACGGAACCTAGAGCAGGCAGAGTGCCGGCAGAATAAGCCAACGCTTCAACTAACGAGGTTTTTCCCGATCCCGCATTCGACACCACAGCCACATTTCTCATGGTTTCGGTGAGGGAAACGTTCATCATGACCTCCTCCAGTGAGTCGGCGGCCTCCATGGGCCTGGGTTAGATCTTTAAGAGAATACGATGCCTTCCTTTCTTATCCGCTCGATTGGCATCGGCCGGGCCGGTAGAGGGTCCACTTATGTGGGGACTCATACCGGTGAACCCGCGCCGTTCAGCCAACCTTGATCCGCGAAACTGACGTATCGCCCATCTCCCACAATCACATGATCCAGGACTTGAATACCCAGGAGAGTTCCAGCAGACACCAACCTGGACGTGAGCACCCGATCCTCCTGACTGGGTGTAGGATCTCCGCTAGGATGGTTATGAAGAAAAATGACTGCCGCAGCCGACGCCCGCATGGCGGGGATAAACACTTCTCGTGGATGAACGATGCTCAAAGTCAGGCTGCCTTCAGATACGGTCACGTCACGAATGACTTGATGCTTGGCATCCAGCAAAACCACCGCAAAGATCTCATGCCGTAGATCGCGCAACCGCGCGTGATAGTGCTTAAACAGGTCGGCACTGGAGCTGATCCGCATCCCAGTCGTCAGGGGGGCTGACACCGCGCGTTTGCCGAGTTCCACCGCCGCTATGATTTGAGCTGCCTTGGCAGGTCCGACGCCGGGGATCGTACAAAGTTCTTCAGCGCTACAGTGTAGAAGACCGGAGATTCCGCCAACGGATTCCAGGACTTCCATTCCGACCTTCACAGCGGACGCTTCCTGCCTTCCCACCCGCAGCAGGATCGCAAGCAGTTGAGAGTCAGACAGGCTTTCGGCTCCCTCACAGAGCAAGCGCTCACGAGGGCGCTCAGTTTGCGGCCATTTATGGATGCCACGCCCTTGTTTCTTCACTGTCATTCTTTTGTTCCATGACAAAAAAATGTCGGCTTGCACCTTTTTGTGCTGGCCACTTGACGCCTAATCAATCTCCTGCTAGGGGCCTGCACAGTGTAACCAATTGAAAACACTTATTTTTACAATTTGGTTCGCGTCTTGCTTCAGAGCAGGCACAGCTGTAAACGTCGCCACCCAGGAGGAGCAAATGGAATGTCCGAAATGCAAAGGCATGATGATGTTGGAACGGTTCTCGGATTTTTTTCTGATTTTCTACGCGTGGAAGTGCATCAACTGTGGTGCCATCATTGACCGAACCATTTCGGCCAATCGCCGAAAGAGCCTGGCCGCTCGCGAAGCTCAGCCGGTTGCCACTCGTTAGACCGGCCGTCCGCTCGAATGGTCGATACGGTTGGTGCGTGCTGAGTAGGTGTGGGACCATTGGCCGTCTCTCTAGCTCACGCCAATCGAGTGTAGAAGCGGCCTGATTATAACGAGCCTCCCTCCACGCGTCAAAGCGCGACCTCCCCATCGACGTCTACAGCACTCCCCGTCGCCCGACGGGGAGAAGTGGCTCCCCAGCCTGGCCGGCCCGCTTTCGTGACAGGCCTTCACCTTGACCCCTTCAAAAACGCTGTGTTAGATTCTCTCACTTCACAGCCAGAGACGAATGGCTCTCACCTGAATACGATCATGCGCGTCATCGCAGGGGTTCATCGGGGCCGACGGTTGCTGGGTCCCAGGGGACAGGCCATCCGGCCGACCTCTGACCGCGTGAAGGAGGCCCTCTTTTCCATTCTTGGTGAACGTACCACGGGAGCCCGCGTGCTTGACCTCTATGCCGGTACCGGGTCGATTGGAATTGAAGCCTTGAGCCGCGGCGCGGCACATGTCACCTTTGTCGAGGCAAACCGTGAGGCGCTCCGCCTCGTACAGTCCAACCTTGAGCAATGCGGGCTTCAACAGGCCGCCCGTATTTGTGCCTGTCAGGTCAAGCAGTTTTTTAGCCGCGGCAGCCTTTGGTCCGGCCCCTATGACATCGTCTTCTGTGATCCCCCCTATCAGGTGACCCCGGAGCTGGTGGCACTAGCCAACACGTGGGAGGGGCCATGGCTGGCAGTGGACGCCGTGGTGATTTTCGAGCACGGGAAAAAAGCGGACATTCCATCGCCCCTGGGGTCGCTCACCAGGGTGAAACGCTATGACTACGGGGACACCGCGCTCACACTGTTTCAGGTCACCCCCCGAGAAGCTCACACGTCATGAAGATTGCCGTTTATCCAGGAACATTTGATCCGATAACGCATGGGCATAGTGATATTATTCGCCGCGGATTTCGGATGTTCGAAAAGGTGATTGTCGCGATTGCACCCAATCCGAGCAAACACCCGTTCTTCAGTCTGGAGGAACGACTGGACATGGTCGCCCTGGTCACCAAGGATCTGCCGAATCTTGAGGTCACGACCTTCGAAGGGCTGCTGGTTGAGTTCGTTCAGAAAAGCGGCGCCCACGCTATCTTGCGCGGATTGCGGGCGATATCCGATTTCGAGCATGAGTTTCAGATGGCCCTCATCAATCGAAAGCTTGCCGAAACCGTTGAGACCGTGTTCCTCATGCCCAGTGAAGAGTTTTCTTATCTGTCTTCCACCATTATTAAGGATGTCGCCAGACACGGCGGGGCGCTCAAAGACTTTGTCCACCCCGAAGTGGCCCGGAGACTCCAAGAACGAATTCGGAGTTTCAAAGGATGAAACTTGCAGCCCGTGTCGGAAGAATTGTCCCGTCCCCCACCCTGAGCATCACAGCTACCGCCAAAGCCATGGTCGCACAGGGAATCGATGTCATCGACTTTGCCTCCGGAGAACCGGATTTTGATACCCCTGAACCGGTGAAAGCGGCAGCCGAAGCTGCGATCCGGGCGGGATTCACGAAATACACGCCCTCGTCGGGCATCGACGAGTTGCGCGGCGCCATTGCCGACAAGTTAAAAGCCGAGCAGGGACTCCGATATGAAAAATCCCAGATCCTCGTCTCCTGCGGCGCGAAACATTCGCTCTACAATCTTGCAGAGGCGCTGCTGGAGGCGGGTGATGAACTGATCATCCCGGTCCCTTTCTGGGTGTCCTACCAGGATCAGACTTTGCTGAACGATGCGACGCCAATCCTCCTGCATACGCAGGAGCAGGATGGGTACACGATCAGTGAGGAGGCGCTCGAAGCCGTCATTACCCCCCGCACCAAGGCCGTGATCGTCAATAGCCCGTCCAATCCAACCGGCGCGACTTATGATCGAAAAACGCTTGAAGGAATCGCCGCCGTAGCCTTACGTCACGACCTCATCATCATTTCCGATGAGATCTACGAGAAAGTGCTCTACGACGGGCATCAGCACGTCAGCATCGCCGCCCTGAGTCCGGAAGTGGCTGCAAGAACAGTGGTGATTAACGGCGTCTCAAAGGCCTACGCCATGACCGGATGGCGGATCGGATATGCTGCCGGACCCAAGGATTTGCTCACGGCGATGGCCAATATTCAGAGCCAGAGCACGTCGAACCCCTGTTCAATTTCACAGAAGGCTGCCGTGGCCGCCTTGCGCCTGGGAGATCCGTTTACCAAGATGATGGTCGAGGAATTCGACCGGCGCCGTCGCGTGATGGTCGACCGGCTCAACAAGCTCCCCGGCGTGAGCTGCCGCATGCCGACAGGCGCGTTTTATGCTTTCCCGAATGTCAGTGGTTTGCTGGCCAGGCATTGGAAGAATCGCCCGATCGATTCTCCCGCGGCCTTGGCGACGTTTTTACTCGATGAAGCGCAGGTGGCGGTCGTTCCCGGAGAACCATTCGGAAGTGGATGCCATATTCGCCTTTCATACGCCACGGCGATGGAGTCCATTGAGCGAGGACTGGCTCGCATCGAGGTCGCCCTCGCGCGACTTTCCTAGCTCCGGAATCTTATCCGTGACGGCTCTTGATTTTTCAGGAATCGAGGTTACGTACAAAAGAGTAACCGTTCATAAGCTCTGACGATCACCCTCGCAGGATTCAGCAGGTCGCGTGACGACAGGAGGACAGACCCGTGCCCATTTATGAATACCAATGTAGTAGCTGCACCCATCGGTTTGAATTGAAGCAGAGTATCAAGGACGACCCCATCAAGGAATGCCCTCGGTGCGGCAAGGACGTGACGAAGTTGATCTCCTCCCCTGCCATCATGTTCAAAGGCAGCGGGTGGTATATCACCGATTACTCCGACAAGATGAAACCGGGTTCGGGCAGTGAATCGTCGGAGAAGCCGGCTGCTTCCGATGCGGAAAAAACAAAGACGCCAGCCTCGTCGGAGAACGGTGGAACGAGCCCTGCTGCGACGCCGGCTGCTGCCGCGCCCGCTCCGGCGGCATCCAGTTCCACAACGACCTCCAGTGCAGGTCCAGCCAGCAGCGGGTCGTCGAATTCGAGCTCCTCTTCCTCTTCAGCGGCCTGATCAGGTTGCCGGATCCGCGGGCATCATCTCAGCCGCCTGATGCTCGCCCACCGGCAGGTGGCACGTGCCATGTTGCGGAGGGATTCGGCGTCAGCATGGGGTGGGAGGCTCGGTGAGCCGGTGCTATGGGCGGATCATCTGACCGGCGCCGGTTTCTTTTTCTTCACATTCGGCTTGCTGGGTGATTTCAACGGGGTCTTCGAAGCAGGCTTGACGGACTTCTTCGTTACCGCTTTTCCTGACGACTTCGTCGCCTGTCCTTTTGTGGCCTTCACCGCGCGTTCTCTCGCCGCCGCAATGGTATGCTCCAGGTTGGCGATCATCGCCGACTTTTCCTTGTTGACCCGCGTTAAATCCTCCACACGAATTTGAAGTTCTTCTTTCGCCTTGTTCGAGGCATTGAGCTGATTTTGCAGCAGAGCTTTGTCCGCGGCTGCCTGTTGAGCCTCGGAATGCAACTGTTCGATTTGAGCCTGTAGGGCCGGTGGCCAGAAATCGCAGCCAGCCAGCATGAGCAGGGCGCCGACTCCGGCCGCAGAAAATCCCATCACCGCGCGACGCGAACGAGTGAGCATAAGTAGTCCTCCAATGAGGGTGAATTATACCGACAACCGACCGTCAAATCATGATGAAAGTGTGTAGCCTCGACCTTCGAGCGCCATGCGAATCAAGTCGGTAGGGAGAATTCCTGCTCGGACCAGTCGCGGGCGGCCACGAGTGTCGATCAAGGTGGAGGGGAGCCCGCCTGGCGTACGACCTCCGTCCAAAATCAGATCGAGTGCGGACCCCAGCCTGCGTTCGATCTCATGCTGGTTGTCGATGGACGGTTCGGCGGAACGATTCGCGCTGGTTCCGGTCAAGGGGCCCGTTCGGGACAACAATCTCCGCAAGGATGACAACGGAGACAGACGAACTCCGATCGTTCCAGTGCCGGCGGTCAGCCAAGTCGACAGACCCGCTGCGGCCGGAAACACGAGCGTCAAAGGACCAGGCCAAAACTCATCCATGAGGAACGCGGCGGCGGGAGGAATGGAGTCCACCAGTTGCGTCAACTGATCGCGCTCCCCGATCAGCACGAGAATCGGCTTGTCCGGAGGACGCCCTTTCACAGCGGCGAGGCGGCGGAGCGCTGCCTCCTGAGTAGGACGCACCGCCAGGCCATAGTAGGTTTCGGTAGGAAGCGCGACGACACCCTCCGCGGCTAAGACCTGCTCAACCTGCGGCAGGACGGTCTCACACGTGTCGTCGTTGAAGGGAAGGACCAAGGCCATGACGCTGATGCAGATTCGATCAGGCCTTGGATGTTACAAGGCCCGATGCGCGATGTCGGTTCGATAATGTTGACCGTCGAAGAGAATTGAGGGCACGGTCCGGTAAACCTCTTCTCTCGCCTCCCGGAGGGAGGGAGCCCAGGCCGTCACGGCGAGCACCCGTCCACCGGCCGTCACGATTGTTTCCGCGTTACGTTTCGTCCCGGCGTGGAACACGGCCACATGAGCATCCGCAGGCTGGGGACTTAGTCCCCGAATAATGAACCCCGCCTGATACGAACCCGGATAACCGGGAGACGTCATCACAACACAAACCGCCGTATCAGTGCGCCATTCCACCGTGAGTTGATCCAGACGATGGTTAACGACCGCCTCCATCACATCGACCAGATCGGTTTTTAGCAGCGGCAGCACGACTTCCGTTTCCGGATCCCCCATGCGCGCGTTGAATTCCAACACGTACGGAACACCGTTTACAATCATGAGGCCCGCGTAGAGCACCCCTTGAAAGGGACAACCGAGCCGAGCCATCGCGTCGACGGTCGGTTGCAGCACCTGGCGGGTCACCTGTTCACGAAGCGCCGCTGTCGCGACGGGAGCGGGAGCATACGCGCCCATTCCTCCGGTATTCGGACCGGTGTCACCGTCCCCGACCCGTTTGTGATCCTGGGCCGGCACCATCGGGACAACCGTTTTCCCATCGGTGAAGGCCATGATGGTGAGCTCTTCCCCATCCAGAAATTCTTCGATTAAGACGCGATGTCCGGCCTGCCCGAACAGCGATTTGTCCATGGCGTCATGCACGGCCCGCTTGGCTTCCTCGCGCGTGGTCGCCACCACGACGCCCTTCCCCTGCGCGAGGCCGTCCGCCTTCACCACGATCGGAACGGGTTGCTCGTCGAGATAGGCCAACGCCTGGTCGATTTGTTCGAAGCTGCGCGCCCTGGCCGTCGCGATACCGTTGGCAGCCATGATGTCTTTGGAAAAACTTTTACTGGATTCCAACCGCGCGGCGGCTTTGGTCGGACCGAAGATTTTCAGCCGTGCCTTCCGGAACTCATCCGCAATGCCGAGCGCCAAGGGAGCTTCGGGGCCGACTACCGTGAGGTCAATCTGTTCCTTGAGCGCGAAGTCCCTCAGCCCGGTGAGATCGTCGGCTTGAATGGGCACACAGGTCGCGAGGCTTTCAATGCCGGCATTGCCCGGTGCGCAGAAAACTTTCGGCTGTCGCCGGCTCTGCGAGATTTTCCAGACGAGGGCATGTTCGCGCCCGCCACCGCCAACCACCAGAATCTTCACAGCTCAACCTTTAGTTTAGGCAACAGAATTGAAGGCTCGAACTTGAGGCTGCCTAGCCTGTCCGACCGACAGGCCACGAAGCGAGCCGGAGGCCTCAATGTACCATCGCGGGAACATTGAAACCCCGGCTCACTGATGCAACCCGCGGCCAGACAAGGAGCCGATCTAGTGCCGGAAGTGCCGCATGCCCGTCATGATCATGGCCATTCCATGTTCATCGACTGCCTTGGTCACCTCGGGATCACGGATTGAGCCGCCCGGTTGGATGACACAGGTGATTCCCGCCTCCGCCGCTGCGTCGACCCCGTCGCGAAAGGGGAAGAACGCATCGGACGCCATGACGCACCCTTTCACGGTCGACTGGGCCTTC
This sequence comes from uncultured Nitrospiraceae bacterium, assembly GCA_963846575.1. Taxonomy (GTDB): domain Bacteria; phylum Nitrospirota; class Nitrospiria; order Nitrospirales; family Nitrospiraceae; genus Nitrospira_A. The sequence goes on from CAWJWJ010000002.1 coordinate 1,822,511, forward strand.
ATGACGGCGAGCTTCACGGAATCGACCCGGCTCATTTGCCCCGCGCCGATCCCCACAATTTCACCGGGTCGACCATAGACGATGGCGTTGGACTTCACGTGCTTACAGACGACCCAGGCGAACGCGCAGGCCGCATATTCTTCTGCCGTCGGCTTTCGGGACGTCGGTACCGCCAACGCCTTAATGTCACTGAGCATTCCCAGATCCCGATCCTGCACGATCAACCCGCCGACTAATTTTTTCAGATCGTATCCCTCTGCGGTGGCCTTGGTGAGCGGCCCCACATCCAGAAGCCGGATATCTTTCTTGCGTTTGAGTTCGGACAGGGCGTCCTCGGCAAACCCCGGCGCGATGACGACTTCGACAAAGGTCGAGGTGATCTCCTTGGCGACCGCCAGATCGACGGGACGATTGAATGCAATCACCCCGCCAAATGCTGAGACCGGATCGGTGGCGCGCGCCTTCACGTACGCTTCGACGGGCGTCGTGCCCAACGCACAACCGCAGGGATTGTTGTGCTTGATAATCGCGACGGCGGTCTGCTCGAACTCTTTCACCAGTTCGAGGGCCGAATTGGAATCCAGAAAATTATTGTAGGACATCGCCTTGCCGTGCAGAATTTTTCCGCGCGACACGGCGGGCTCCTTCGCCATGAGTTCACGATAGAACGCACCCTGCTGATGCGGGTTCTCTCCGTACCGCAGCGTCTCCACCCGCTCGAACTGCATCGACAGGATGGCGGGGAACTTGACTTCGCCGCCCTGCACCTGCTTCTCCAGGTATCCTGCGATGAGGCTGTCGTATCGAGCCGTATGTTGAAACACCTTCATGGCCAGTTCGCGCCGCAACGCCGGAGTCACGGAGCCGGCCTTCAACGCTTCGAGCACCCGGCCGTAGTCGGCGGGGTCCACAAGGACCAGGACGTCCCCATGATTCTTCGCCGCGGACCGCAGCATGGAGGGGCCACCAATGTCGATATTCTCAATGGCCTCCTCGAACGGGCAATTCGGCTTGGCGATGGTCGATTCAAAGGGGTAGAGATTGACGACAACCACATCGATGTTGCCAATCCCATGCTGCTGCATCTGTGCCACATGGTCGGGAACTCCCCGACGACCCAGCAGCCCGCCGTGAATTTTGGGGTGCAACGTTTTAACGCGACCATCCAGAATCTCCGGGGACCCGGTGTAGGCGGCCACGTCGGTCACCGCGATGCCAGCCTCTCGCAGGGCCTTAGCGGTTCCGCCGGTCGAAAGTACTTCCGCTCCGAGAGCCGCCAGCCCCTTGGCCATCTCGACCACTCCTGTTTTGTCAGAAACACTGATCAGTGCCCGCGCGATGCTGGCCATGATGAACTCCTTCACGTATCAATAGTCATGTTGGGTGGGAAAATCGTAGACGAAAAGCGGCGTGAGAATACCAGATGGGCCAAAGCCACTGCAAGCCAAAGGACATTTTCGCATGTCGAGCCTCCTCCCTCGCAGGCGATAGCGGGAACAGCCGCCCCGAGATTGCCGCTAGCATGCGTTACAGCGATGTGGTACCCTCCCCTTCATACCGTACGCGGTAGATCAATTTCATGAAGTAGCACTCGAAGTATTGGGACGGTCACCATCCTCTCATATCCGATGCCGCTGTTGAACTTCGTGCATGGGGCAATAAGGGCTTGCGCATGTCGCGCGGAATTATTTTCGGAGCAGGACTTCTCGCACTAACATTGCTGGCCTTGCTGTGTATCCCGCGCCACCTGCCGGTGACGCCGTCGGCGGCCGGTCATCCCGTCTTCAGTGCCCGCTTTGAGAACGGACAGTTGATGCTGTCCGGTGTCGTGGGCAGCGAGAACGCCAAGGAGGCGGCGGTGGTTCGTGCACAGGACTTGATCAAGGGCACGAAGCTGCGAGTGACCGACGACCTTGAAGTGCTGGGCACCGGCGGAGCCGACTGGGAAAGCGCCCTGCCCACATTGCTCGCGCAATTTTCCACCCTCCATCACCAATCGGCTGCCCTCTCTCTCTCCGGCCATACGGCCACAATTAAAGGGGTCGTGTCGTCCGGCGAGGCGAAAACAAAGCTTCTCCATGAGGTCGCATCGATACTTGGCACCTCGATGAAGGTACAGGATCAGCTGACTGTCGCACCCGGCCTCGCAACCACGCTGTCTCCCGGTCAAGCGCCCGCAGCTCCCCATCAGTCCAGAGCTCAGATTCAATCCGGCCTGGATGAGTTGTTGCGAGGCGAGTCGATCGCGTTCGAAAGCAACAGCGCCGTTCTGACGGCAAAGGGGCGGGCCGTCATCGATAAACTGATTCCGGCAGTCAAACGTTCGCCTGAGGCCGTGATTGAAATCGGGGGCCATACCGACTCCTATGGCGATCCCGACTATAACCTTCAGCTCAGCCGGACGCGGGCCGAAGCGGTCCGTCAATATATGCTCGACCACGCGGTCACGAATCGACTCACCGCCGTCGGCTATGGTTCGACTCGCCCCTTAAGTCCTGAACGGACGCGCGCCGCTTCCAGGAAAAACCGGCGCATCGAATTTCGCGTGAAAGAGGAACGGTGAACGTATGGGAGCCATGATTCTGCAGATGGTGGGATGCTTACTGCTGGCGGCGGCCATAGGACTGATGATGGGGTGGTTGCTTCGCAGCTTTGCCACTTCGGAAAAGCGTCAACAGTTGTCTGAGATCGCGGGCCGGCTCCGGGGACGGGAACATGAACTCGACACCCTCAATCATGAACTCAAAGTCCGCACGTCAGCCGTACAGATGCTGGAAGGCAAGATGATCACCTCCGAGGCGGCGCTCAAAGACCTGACCGCCGACCTCGCCTCCAAAGTCGAGGAACTGACGACCCTGCAAGCCGACGTGGCGGAAAAGGGCGTTCGCCTGCATGCCGTGCAGCGTGAACGAGATACCCTCCGGCGTGAGGTGGAAGAGATTGAAGCGACGCTGCAGGAGAAGGCCGCGGGATTTGCAGACATGCAGACACAGATGGAAAATGCGGAAGATGTGTTGATCAGCCGCGATCAGGAGATTGCGACCTTGAAAACCTGGGTCGAACAACTGGCGCCGAAAGACGCAGAAATCGCGCGGTTGCGCGGACGCATCGAAGAGTTGGAACCCTATGTGCAACGGAGCCGGCAGTTGGAGCGCGAACAGGAACAGGACGGGATCCGCGCCGCCTCCCAGTTGCAGGCCAAGGAGCAGGAACTTGCGGCCCACCAGAGCCGCCTCAAGCAGCGAGATGAGGAATTGTCCCTGTTGCGGACCCGAAGCCAGGAAGACCTGACGCGCGTCGAACAGACGTTGCAGCAACGAGATACGGAGATTGAAAGGCTGCGCGCGACGGTCGAGGAATTGAACCGGTATCGGGAAGAAGTCGAAAAGAAAGATATCGCCCTTCGCGAGGCGGAGGAACGCCGGGTCATGGATATCAGCGAACGCGAAGAAGAGATCGGAGCCCTTCGCAAACGGCTGGTCGAGTATCGTGCGGCCCAGCGGGTCGGCGCGCCCTCCAAGTCCACGCCGCCGGCCGAATCCATCGCCCACAGTGCCTCGGCCACGGGACGACATGCGGGAAAGGTCCGACCACATCAGAAGGACGACCTTAAGCAGATCCATGGCATCGGACCGGTCATGGAGCGGGTTCTGAACCGTATGGGGATGTTCACGTTTCGGCAGATTGCCGAGTGGAAAGATCAAGACGTCGAACATATGGCGTCCGAACTCAATACCTTTCCGGATCGCATCCGCCATGACAATTGGATCGCCGGCGCGAAAGAACAGCATTTTATCAAATACGGAGAAGAACTCTAACCGCCGGAGCGATCCGGTGGAACGACCCCCTGCACGCTCCCGGTTCACGCGCGCCGTGGTCTTGCATTCTCTCTCGCCCCCTGCGGATGATCCGCAATGATCACATCAACCTTCTGCCTGCTTCCTGGGATCGGACTTCAAACGGAGCGTCGATTCTGGCGGGAGGGACTGTCTACCTGGGATCGTTTTCTGGCCGCTCGCACGGTCCGGGGGATCAGCGCTGCCCGAAAGACGCTGTTCGATGACCGGATCGCGGTAGCTCAGGAGCAGTTCTCTCGAGGCGCGAGCCGCTACTTTTCCAGGATCCTCCCCTCTCGTCACCAATGGCGCCTCTACGAATGGCTGCGGGGGCGGGCTCTGTATCTCGATATAGAGACCGACTCCTTTGGACGGATCACGGTGGTAGGGCTCTACGGTCGGGACAGTTACACCGCATTGGTGCAGGGGGAATCGCTGGGACTCGTCCGGCTGAAGGACGAGTTGTCCCGATACGATTTGCTGGTTACCTTCTGCGGCTCGACGTTCGACCTGCCCATGCTGCGCGCGCACTTTCCTGATCTTTCGTTCGATCAGCCCCATATCGATCTCTGCGGAGTCGGCCGGCAGTTGGGATACCGCGGCGGACTGAAAGCCATTGAACGCAGGATGGGCATTGAACGAATTCACGCCCTTCAAGGGTTCACGGGAGAGGATGCGGTACGGCAGTGGAATCGCTGGCGGCATCAGCGCGACGGGAATGCGCGGCGTCTCTTGCTGGCCTACAACGAGGCCGATTGCGTCAACCTCCAACCTCTCGCGGATGCGTTCTACTGCCGACTGGTCCGGGCGTCAGGGATTGAAGACTTCACGGCTGAACCAATCGACACAATTTCCGGGCGGCGGTGAAGGGGATCAGGCGCGAGGGCCTGAGGCGTTGGAGCGTCTCGCTTTGCTGACACCTGTGGCGGCGGGACGAAGCCTGCGGCGATGTAACGTTGCATTCTGCTGTGTGTGTTCGAAACGTACCTGAAACTGGTCAATGAGTTCCTGCGGCGCCACACGCGCCTGCGCTGCTGTCAGCTGCACCTCCGTGACAAACTGGTTGAGCCCCGCCACCGGTCGCCATCCCACCTGGACGCCGTCGCTCATCACCGTGAGCGCGACCGGCACCAGCGCCAGAATGCGTCCTTCCCGATCGTACACCACGTGGTAGCATGCCTTCGTCGCTTTCATCGGGCCGGCGCCACAACCATGCGAGGACGAAACGTCGCGCTGTCGTGGCCGGGGTTGCGCCACGTGGCGAGCCAGTTGGTGCTGGCCGGGCCGGGCGAAGGACGGCGCTCCCTCACAGGACGTTGCGCGACGATTTCAATGGTCGCAGCAGGAACGGGACGGTCCGGTCGTACATCCGTATATTCCGGCACGGCGCTCATCCAGTGCCAACGATCCGGCTCGATCAGCGAATGCCCGTTGCCATCGACGACCCAATGAAGCAACGTCACCTCCGCGCCGGCAGCCACCACCACCTCGGGCCATGTGTAGACATCAACCGTCACTCCCATGCGATCCTCCAGGTTTCCTGCCGCAGCGATTCACACCCTCAACTCGAGAGCGAAACCTGCCCCGCGCCACAAACTTCTTCCAATGGATGAGGAGTATAGCCAGCAGCTGCAGGATGGTCAATTCGCAGATGGAGTTGATTGGGCCCGGAGATCCCTGGGAAAAGAGTGCACCAGCCGATTGGCTTCGCACCCGCCCTTCACATGACCGCCTGAGTCAAGCCGATGCATGAGCACTGCTTTGTTTCGTTGTGTCCCGGCCTGACACCTGTGGAGAAAAGTCTTCTCAAGCGACGCGTGGCGAGCGTGCCGTTATGTGCAGCGCTCATCAGCTTCCCCGCGTGACGGTCACTCAGTAGAGAATCGAGGGAAGAAACGCGCCGGAGGGTTGCTGATAGAGACCAGTACTCATCAAGGTCATCGGATAGGTTATGCGCAGGCCGTGATCAAGGCACCAGCGCAACAACTCGCCATTCCGGGTCGGCAGCAGAAATCCGGGGCTTTGAAACGAAGTCGCCGCACCGATCAATGCTTTCAATTCTTCGTTCGTCCGGCCGACGGCATGCCCAAAAAACCCGAGCAGGGTGGCATACCCCGTGACCGTGCCGCCATATTCCACCACGAGGGCGGTGCCCTGCTTAGTCGCCTCAAACAATTCCCGTTTCCTGTCGTGTCCATGAACCTGGAAACACAACCGATTGCAGGCATCAAGATCTCCGGCCGTCGCCGACCGTACCGTATACCCCGGATGTTGAATGCCCAACAGCGGACCCTGCATGACCGAAAGCGGTTCGCGCGCATCGAAACCAAGCTTGCTATACAGAGAGAGTGAGCGGTTGTGGTATGCCGCCTGCACGAGACGCACGCCGGCAAAATATTTGGCGCGGGCGCGATCCAGGACACGTTCCATCAACTGGCGCCCGATCGAGCCATTTTGCACCGACGGGTCGACTGTGATCGGCCCGACGCCTGCGATCACATCCCCTTCCCAGAGAAAGTTGCTCCCGACGATACCGCGTTCCATCTCTGCGACAACGGAGTAGATGTCATTTTTTGATAATAACATCGTGAGAAGGCCGACCGCTGTCTCCGGTTGTGGAAAATCGACCGGAAAGTTGTGCTGCTCTGCGATGAGGCGGAAGGCCTCGTAGAACACGGCCCCGCAGGCCTGCGCGTCCTCACTGATTCCCGGCCGAAACGTCGCGTGCATGGCAAGTTCCTTTCACTGGCCGGTCCGCATCACCAGGCCTCGAACGCGCACAGCCTGCGGCCAGGGTACGTTTCGATGTGAGCCCTGTCAACTCCGGGACACGGCATGCTCAAGAATGGATCACCCTGTCGCATACGTACCGAACCGGGCGGCCCCTATTCCTCGAAACCAGGACGAAGGAGGAATGGGCCATAGACCGCCGCGAACAGCAGATAGACGCCACTCCAGCTTGCCGCAGCAAAACTCAGCATGAGCGTCGTCGACACGCCTGTCCCGGGCCCGAACACCCGCAGGATGGCACCAACTGTCACCAGGGTATCCATGCTCACGGTGGCGTGCCCCGCATGTCTGGGCCGTCCCGTATGGCCCAGGCGCGCACGAGTCATGACCCTCAACGTCATCACGCCGATTGCGCCGGTGGTCAGTGCATGCACCGCGTCTTCATGCGACAGGCTGACCAGCCCGAAGACAGACGCGGGTCATATTGGTGCTGTGCGCGGCGGCCCGCGAGCCGGCAGTGCCTCAGCGAATTAAGGCTCTCTGTTCATGAAGCCCCAGAGGAAGGCGAGAAGAATGCTGGCGGCCGTGTGATTCTGCCCGAAGCCCGGATCTTGCTGTGCGGTTACGAGACGGCTGGACCGGGGAACCGGCACTTCAGACCACCCTTTAGGTATCTCCAGCCGGCCGAAGCACTCCGTGACGAGGTGGGATCGGCAACTCATGAAGCGGCAAGCTCAAGGTGTCGTTCATACCATGCGATGGTCCGCCTCAAGCCTTCGTCGAGCGACACCTTGGGAGTCCACCCCATCAACTCTTCTGCCGCTGTGAGATCGGCCTGACGCACTTGCTCAAGCTGGCGATCTGATCGCGTCCTGAAGAGAGGAACGATATCGGATCCCGTCAACTTCACGAGCTTCTCGACCACGGTTCGAACCGTTTCGACTCGTCCCGACCCGATATCGATCGTTTTACCTTCGATATTGTCCGCAACCGCCGATGTCAGAAGCGCCTCCACGACATCATCGATATAAATCCAATCAATGGGGCGCTGGCCGCTGGAGAATGTGGGCACGTCTCCTTTCAACACCGAACGGATGGCATACGGAATAAGTTTTTGCATCGCGCGCTGGCCGGGTCCATAAACCATGAAGACCCGTAAGATCACGATCGGCAGTTGATAGAGCGCGTGAAACATCCGGGCATAGGCGCTACTGGCCCATTTCGTAACCGCGTAGGGGGAACTCGGGACGACCTCGTCGTGGTCCGACGACGGCTCCTCGAGCGATCCGGGCAGAACCAATCGTTCGCAGCCTATGGCTTGAGCAGCCGTCAGTAGATTCACGGTGGACGTGAGATTACCCTCGAACGTCGGCACGATCGCATCAGTGCTCCGCGTTCCGACCACATGGCCTGCCAAATGATAGATGACGTGAGGCTTCACATCCTCGAGGACGCGTACGGTGGTGGGCAGATCGGCCATGTTTGCTTCATACCAGCGTATGGCTGCAGGTGCCCGGCGTTGCCGACCCCGTGAGACCGCATAGACGCATGCACCCACCTGAGCAAGGCGATCGAGCAGGTGTGCCCCGATAAACCCTCTACCACCAGTCACCAACACTCGCTTCCCGGCCAATGCGCTGAGGTTTGTCATAGTCGGCTCTGCAACCTCCACTTCGCACGATCATATCTCCGGCCGGCCATCTCGCGCCGGGTTAGGAGCGAGACTGACCGCTCCCAGTTGACACAGTTCCGACATCTCCCAATGCCTGTATTTTTTATACTCGCCGGTTGGATCTAATACAACCCCGGAAAATGGAGCGCTTAATGAGCCGTGTGAATGATGAAAGAGGTCGCCCGAGACCCCTGTCTCCCGAAATTCCTCTTTACCGGATCGTGGCAAGGTATTCGATGAGGAGGACGAGGCCAGTGCCGCCGGTCGGCAATGCAATGGCGCCGAAAATCGGATGTTGGGTGAACGGCAGAAATGCCCCCTCGCGGTTCCGGGCGATCAGGTCGGCCATTCGTCCAATCTGTATCACGCTCGCGGATCCCTCCGGCAGGCCGGTCAATCCGGCTCGCAACTGGGCCAGGGCCATCCGCTTGGCCGCCTCAGCCGAACGACGCAAGTAGACGGCGTTCCCCAGCGCGTAGGCCGCGTTCAAACCGAAAATGACCACCAGGCTGATGGGAAAATCCCAACGGTCGAAGTACGTGTGCCGGGCGATTATCATGAGAAACAGCACCACGACAGGATAATAAAGCATGCCGCTGATGACGGCCGTGCGCTGCGCAATGAATTCGATGCCCACCCACTCGTTCAAAACGGTCCTGCCCACGCCATGGTGCACCGCCTCACGCGCCAGGAGATCCTCGGGCCACGCGAGCCTGGTGGCAATCATGATCTTGATCAAGCGGCGGCAGAGTCTGGTTGCGTCCACCACATAGAAGATCAACAGGATCATTCCAACGACGCTCAACAACAACACGAGCCGGTTGATGTCGAAACAAGCCGCGCCCCGGCAGGGCAGCGTGGGCACATCAAACAACGTCGTCAATATGAATCCCAGGATCGCATAAGAGACCGTTTGAGGGAGGATGCGGTAGAGCCGCTGCTTCCAGCGACCCAGGGCTTGGTATTCCTGCCACAGGTCGGCCGCCGGCAGGCCTCCCCCAGGGTGAGGACGCCAGTAGTGAATCCCCAACGGCGAACAAGGAATTACCGGCCTGGGTTTCCAGGACGGGAGACCGAATCTCAAGGCCAGGGCTCGATCGTTTTCCCTCAGCCTCATTGATGCGTCGTACAGGAATGCTCCGCAGAGGAACAACGCGACGAGTCGAATGAACGTCGTCGGCCAGACGCTGACCCCGTCCATGAGACTGAACGGTTCCCCTCCCGCCCCATCACGCATCGCCCACAGGAAGAGACCGGCCATGGTGCCCAGAAAGGCGACCATGAACAGCAGCTTGTCCCAACGGTGACGGTTTCGAAGTATTTCCAGGAACTCACTGTTGAGCAGCAAGGCGCACAGCAGCGCCGCACCCAGTGCCAGGAGCACGAGTCCGATGGTCCGGGTCTCGGGGAGGCGCTGCGTGCCGCGCACGACATCCAAGTCGGGACGCGGCGCATGAATACCCCGCACTCCCGGCTGAACCAGACTGAGGTCCACGGCGCCATGCCGGCCCACTTCGTAGAGCCTCGGCTTGTCCGCGGTCGAGTAGGTTTTCGCGGTCGACGCGCTCCGTACCTGCTCGTTCGCCGGATCCGTCCGTAGATAGTCCACGGCTTGCAACGCCGAATAAAACAAGGCGGTCTGATAACTGTCTCGAAAGGGAGGGATGGGCGTTTGAAGATCCGGGTGCAGTTCCAGTCCGAAATGTGACGCAATGATCAGATTCCGCGTCCACTGTCCCTGCCCTGAGTGGGTCACCCTGGCATCCAGGTCGGTGGTAAACAAGATCGCCCGAGGAAAGTCGTCCCGTAATGCTTGCAGGATCATGAGTTTGTCATAGACATCGCTACCCAGAACGCCGATGGCTTCAAAGGCCCTGCCTTCGTGTTTCAGGGTTTCCGCCAAACGGCGGACATAATCCAGCTGGCTGCGACCGGTGGGCGTTTCTCCGGCGCTCCTGGGAAACCCCAAGATCTGGTCTCCCGGTGTTCCCTTGCCCTGGGAACCGGCACCATCCTTTCCGTCCGCTTTCGGCGGTAACTCCCCGTCCAACCCGGCGAGATACGAATAACGGTGAACCCAGGTGGGCCATGCGCCTGCGCGAAGCCGGTTGAGCTCAGGCTCGAATCGTCTTCCTTCCGGGGCATCGCTGGCCCTGGCCATGCTTTCGGCCACGGCCACAAACGTCAGCGGCAAAGCCCGTCCATAGAGCGTATCCCATTCGGAAATCAACGCGACGTGAGGAACCTGGCAGGTGTCTTTCTCATGTGAGACAGCGGTCGGATCCGCGGTCCCATCCTTCAAATCCTTGCTGCAGTCCCCTGCCTCGGCCCGTGCGATCGTGAGGTCGACTCGACGGCGCTTCAGCTCCTGGACGAGCTGTTCTGCCAGTTCGTCATCCGTTCCGATCGTCCTGACAAATGACAGTCCACGCTGAGTGAACGCACCCGCGACATCCTGTTCATCCGCCGCCTTGCGTGGCTCGTCGAATAAAAAAGGAATGGCGGCGGTGGCCCAGGAGGAATAGAAAGTCGCGCCTTTCAACGCGCTGAGGTCGGAAGAAGGCCGCGTCAGTTCACTGAGCATCGCGGCGAGTGTGCCGGAGGTGCGCGGGCCCAACACCCTGTAACTCGCGCCTCCTTGACCGGGCCTGTCATTCAGATAGGTGATCAGCCCGCCCAAGATCGCCAGGGGATCGGGACTGAAATCCTGCTCTTTGAGCCACAACACCAACACCGGTTGTCTGCCCGACGAGATCCGGCTGTTCGAATCCGGCAGAAACCATTCAGCCGGGATCAGCAGCGGTGAGTCGGCAGACCGGGGCCATTCGACATAACGAATGTATTCTCCGGATTCGGGCAGGTACCCTGCAGCACCCAGCGCCGAGCCCACGGCGTACCGTTCCTTCAACCTGGACTCAACCCCGTTGGCATAGGGGCTGCCATCCATAAAGACGGGAAGCATTCGGAACCCCGATACGGCGGGCTCGAGGCGGATCGCCCGTAACAGATCGGAAAATGTGTGATGCGAATGAGCATGGGTCCCGCCGACGGGTTTCGATGATACCTCCTTGAGCTGATGAGTCGAGACGGCTTCGAACGGATCCTGCCAGAGCCGGGCCTGCACGCGATCGGCCTTCACGGACAGGTATTTCTCGGCCTCCTTATCGATCGGGCGCGAAGTCTTGAGCGGCACCTGGTAAATGATGAGACTGCTCACGGCCGCCAGCACCAGGGCGATCAGGCCAGTCAGGGGCAGCTTGAATTTCTCATCCGGTGGTTCGGCCATGGAACGTCCTGCCTCCGTATTCGGTCTGAGTCGACCCCTCGAGAGTCGGCGACAGGCTAATCTCGGGAAAGGGAGCTGTCAACGGAGGAAGACGCCATCTGCCGCAAGGCACGGTCAAGCAGCAAATGTTTCTCTCATACGGACGATCCATCTCATCATCCTAGCGAGCCTGTCCGAACGCACCGCTCAGCTCTCGGAGGGTGACTCCGGGTCGCCTCCAACCGCGTGCGTGCAACGAGAGCTTCCAGGCCCCCGCGTAGCGTGAGCTCGGATGTTGTTCGGACCACCCTCCTTCCCCTGCGTTTGACTTCAACTTTTGCCCTATCTACAATCGCCCCGTGGCATCTCAATTCGTCCATCTGCATCTGCATACCCAATATAGCCTGCTCGACGGCGCCAACCAGATCGACCCCCTGATGCAACAGGTGAAGGCGTTCGGTCAACCGGCTGTCGCGATGACCGATCATGGCAATATGTTCGGTGCGGTGGAATTTTATCGCAAAGCGAAGGAAGCCGGGGTCAAACCCATCATCGGGTGCGAAGCCTATATGGCTCCGGGTAGCCGGCTCGAAAAGAATTCACACCTTGCGCACAACGACTACTACCATCTGATTCTGCTCGCCACAAACCTCAAGGGATACCAGAATCTCATCAAGCTGGTAAGCAAAGCATACCTTGAAGGGTTCTATTACAAGCCACGGATGGATAAGGAAATTCTCCAGCAACACCATGAAGGGTTGATCGGACTGTCAGGTTGTCTCAGCGGGGAAGTGGCCTATCTGATCGGGCAGAAGGATTTGGCAGGTGCCACGCAAGCGGCTGGAGAGTATCGCGAGATCTTCGGGAAGGATAACTATTACCTGGAACTTCAGGCCAATGGTCTTGAGCATCAACGCATTGCCAACGACGGACTCCTGGAGATCCATAAAAAGCTCGGGATCCCGCTCGCCGGCACCAACGATTGCCACTACCTGAAGAAAGAAGATTCGCGGCCGCATGACCTCATGCTCTGCTTGCAGACCGGGAAGACCATCAACGATCCCAATCGGATGAAGTTCGATACGGACCAACTCTACGTGAAATCCACGGACCAGGCGTTGGCGGAATTCAAGGAAATGCCGTCGGCCGTGTCGAATACCGTCCGGATCGCGGAAGCTTGCACCCTCGACCTCGCGCTCAACAAAACGTACCTGCCGCAGTTCAAGGTGCCGGAAGGGTTCACGCGCGAAACCTACGTGGAACAGCTGGCCATGGAAGGCTTGAGCGCGCGCCTGAAAGAGCGCCCGAGCCCGATTCCGGAGCTGGCCTACCAAGTCCGCCTGACGGAAGAACTGACGGTCATCTGCTCGATGGGATTCGCCGGCTACTTTCTCATCGTGTGGGACATCATCAAGTTCGCCCGCTCGCGCGGCATTCCCGTCGGACCGGGCCGCGGCTCCGCCGCCGGCAGCCTCGTGGCCTACGCCCTCCGTATCACCGATCTCGATCCGCTGGTGTACTCGCTGCTTGTTCGAGCGTTTCTTGAATCCCGAGCGCGTCTCCCTCCCCGATATCGACATGGACTTCTGCATGGATCGCCGGGATGAGGTGATCAACTACGTCATCGACAAGTACGGCAAGGATCACGTCGCGCAGATCATCACGTTCGGCACCTCGGGGCCAAGGCAGCCATTCGCGACGTCGGCCGCGTGCTTGGAAATGCCCTATGCCGAGGTCGATCGCGTCGCCAAGCTCGTACCCGACGATTTGAACGATGACGCTCGACAGGCGCTCGAACAGGAACCGCGTCTGCGCGATCTCGTCGACAACCGACCCGAAGGTGAAGGAACTGATGTCCGTGGCGCAGTCGCTCGAAGGCCTCGCGCGCCATGCCTCCACCCACGCGGCGGGCGTCGTCATCTCCGATCAGGCCCGCTCACGGAACACGTGCCGCTCTACAAAGGCGCCAAGGATGAAATCGTCACCCAATACTCGATGGGTGACGTCGAAAAGATCGGTCTCGTCAAATTCGATTTTCTGGGGTTCAAGACCCTGACGATGATTCAAACGTGCGGAAGTGCTGATGAATGAGGGACATCCCGATCGGCCACCGCTGGTCCGTCGAGCAACTGTCCGTTCGACGACCCCAAGACCTTCGCGCTGCTCTCGTCGGGTAAGACCACCGGCGTGTTCCAGTTGGAAAGTTCCGGCATGCGCGATCTGCTGATCGGACTCAAGCCGGACCGGTTCGAGGACATCATCGCCATCATTGCGCTCTATCGTCCCGGTCCGATGGACCTCATTCCCGGACTTCATCAAACGCAAGCAGGGCAAGATCCCGATCGCCTATGAGACGCCTGAACTCGAACCGATCCTGAAGGACACCTACGGCGTCATCGTCTACCAGGAACAGGTGATGGCCATCGCCAACAAGGTGGCCGGCTTCTCGCTCGGCCAAGCCGACATTCTCCGCCGCGCGATGGGCAAGAAGAAGCCGGAGGAGATGGAAAAGCTCCGCGTCGCAGTTCCTGGCCGGCGCCAAGGCGAAAAAGATTCCCGAGAAGAAGGCCGACAAGCTCTACGAACTGATCCAGAAGTTTGCGGGTACGGGTTCAACAAGTCCCACGCGGCGGCCTATGCCGTCGTCTGTTACCACACGGCCTATTTCAAGGCGCACTATCCGACCGAGTTCATGGCGTCTTGATGACGACCGACATGGGCAACGCCGACAAGATCGTCGGGTATTTCACGGAATGCCGCGACCTCGGCATTCACGTCCTGCCGCCGGACGTGAACAGAGCCACAAGCACTTCACGGTGGTGAACAACGCCATTCGATTCGGCATGGCCGCCATCAAGAACGTCGGCGAGGGCGCCGTCGAATCGATCATCGACGTTCGCAATGAGACGGGCCCCTTCAGGTCCTTCTTCGATCTGTTTCGCCGGGTCGATCTTGCGCAAAGTTGAACAAGCGCATGATCGAAGGGCTGATCAAGACCGGCGCGTTTGATTCCATGGGCGGCCAACGCTCGCAATATCTGGCCGTCCTCGATCAAGCCGTGGATGAAGGCACGAGCATTCAAAAGGAACGCGCTCGCGGCCAGACCAGTATCTTCGGCGACGAGATGGACGGGCGCCGCAGACGCTCGCGGAACCGACCCTGCCGATGTCCCGGAGTGGAGTCAGGGCGAGCTGTTGAAATACGAGCGGGAACTGACCGGCTTCTATATTCGTGCCCACCCGCTGGCCCGCTACGAGGCGACAATCCAGCTGTTCGCCAACAGCCACGACCATGCAAATCCGCCGACGTGCCTGATGGACGCGAAGTAAAGCTTTGCGGCATCGTCACGACGGTCAAATCGATGCTCACAAAGAAGGGCGACCGGATGGCCTACGTGACGCTCGAGGATCTACACGGCGTCGTAGAGAGTGATAGTCTTTCCCGATCTCTATCGCGACCATGCCGACATGATCGTGCCCGAACGGGTGGTGCGCCTGACAGGCACGGTGGATCGCGGAGACAAAGGGACCAAGTTTCGCGGGAGTAAAATTGAACCGTTGGCCGAGCTGCAGAACACAGGGATTTCGCGAGTCATGATTCGCTTGAACGCCGGCCCAACCGCCTCCACCAGGCTCCCGATGCTCCGGCAGGTCTTCCAGAAACACCCCGGCTCCTCGACCGTCTCCCTCATCATGGGATTGGGGGAAACCATCGAAGCCCGGACCTCGCCGCTTCCGAACGTGAAGATTACGCCCAGCGAGCATTTCGTCGCAGATATCGAGGAAGTGCTAGGCAAGGGCGCCATCACTTTGGTAACCTAGGCGGGCTCGGACCACACCCTTAAGGGGGTTCACCAGTATGAGAGATTACCTCGACTTTGAAAAACCGATCCGCGAGCTCGAAGAAAAGATCGAGAAGCTCGCGTCCGCCGAATCGCCCGAAATCCGGCACGCAAGACGAAATCCGCAAGCTTCGGACGAAACTCGCTCAGGTCGAACATCAGCTCTACAGCGGCCTGACTCCCTGGCAGCGCACCCAATTGGCCCGCCATCCCCAGCGGCCCAGCGACGCTCGACTACATCCATGAGCTGTCCCGTGACTTTCTTGAACTTCATGGCGACCGCAATTTCGGTGACGACCGCGCCATTGTGGGAGGCTTCGCCCGGTTCAACGACCGATCGGTCATGGTCATCGGCCATCAAAAGGGGAAGACGCTCAAGGAACGCATGCAGCGGAATTTCGGCATGCCCAACCCGGAAGGTTATCGCAAGGCGTTACGGCTCATGCGGCTGGCGGAGAAATTCGGCCGTCCGATCGTCACGTTGATCGATACCCCCGGCGCCTATCCCGGCATCGGCGCCGAGGAGCGCGGACAGGCCGAAGCGATCGCCAGGAATCTGTTCGTCATGTCGCGGCTCGACGTGCCCATCATCTCCGTGGTGATCGGAGAAGGCGGCAGCGGCGGCGCCCTCGCGTTGGGTGTGCGCGACCGCATCCTCATGCTGGAACATTCGGTCTATTCGGTCATTTCTCCGGAAGGCTGCGCGGCCATTCTCTATGGGACGATCCGACCAAGGTGCCGGATGCGGCGGCCTCGCTGAAGATGACCGCACAAGACCTGGTCGGACTCGGTATCGTCGATGAAGTGATTCCTGAACCGCTCGGCGGGGCCCACCGGGACCCCCGGGCCATGTCCGACCGGGTCGCGAAAGCGCTCACGAATCAATTGTATGGCTTGGTCGAACTTCCCACGGAACAACTCATCACGCAGCGCGATCAGAAGTTCCGGAAGATGGGCGTGGTCGGCGGACTCGTTCCCGCTGCAGTCTAACCCTCGAATCTCTTCTCTCCCGCCTCTCCGTTCCTGACGATCTGAGCGACGTCCGCTCAGCAACTCTCACGACAGGGCGTGGCTTGAGCCTCAGCGGCTGCTGCCGACCTGCGCCGGGGCAAGCAACGTGAGCTCGAGAAACCGGGCTTCGATGCCGGCCAGGATATGGCTGCGTAACGCGGCACGGTAGGGAGCCAGGGAATCATCCCGGAGATAACGATCAAGGGTCCGCGGAAGTTTTTTCCACCAGCTCCTGGCGGCGTCCCGAGCCTGTTGCGCTCCGGGATCTCCGCGTTCCAGGATGACCGACAGTTCCTTCGCGAAGAATCCGACATGTAGCAGCTCGTCCGCCAGAATTTCCGACAAGTCCGGCCGCAAGCGAGCCAGGAGCAGCGCGAATTCTAACCCCAGCGCCTCATAACCAAACAAGGCCACCGCGAGGATTTCCCATTGGGTAGGCACAGTTGGGAGGGTCGCAGGCCGCTGCGACGTCGCTCCGAGCAGGCCTTCGAATTGCCGGAGATGATCCTGCTCGTCGGTTTCATGGCGCTGGAGGAACGTCTGCACGTGCCGGGGAACGGCCTGCAATTGGGCAGCCCGCACGGCCCACAACGCCATCGCCTCGGCGCGCAGAAACCGTTCGAGTAAGGCTCGTTCGCAAGTTGGCGGCAGGTGGACCATGATGGAATCAGAGTTCGTCCGGCGGATCCAATGGACCGGCCCATTGCCCCTTGGTCAGTCCCACTTCTTGGGACGTGCCGTCGGGCCATTGAAAATACCCGACTTCGTCGACGAAGAGAATCAAAAGTTCCGTGTCTTCTTCAAGACCGCGCCACCAATACCATCCCGCCGTCTTCGGCTTGTCATCCGTCCACAACAGTCGTTCCATCACTACCTGATTCCTTCGCTCATTCAACCGTCGGCGGACGGAGGCCGTTTCTGATACAGTCTGGTCCAAGTTCAATCGTCGCGCGCACCCTACCATGGACCGACTACCAATAGAAGAGGCGATCCGCCCTCTGCGAGAGGCCCTGTCCGCAGGACGATCTGCCCTGCTCACCGCGCAACCGGGAGCGGGCAAGACCACGCGCGTCCCGCTGGCGCTGCTCGATCAACCCTGGTTGGCCGGACAGAAGCTGGTGCTGCTGGAGCCCCGGCGTCTCGCGGCACGTGCCGCCGCAACTTACATGGCAGGGCTCTTAGGCGAGCCTCTCGGCAGGACGGTCGGGTATCGTATTCGTCACGATACCAGGATTGGACCAGGCACGCGTATCGAAGTGGTGACGGAAGGCATCCTCACTCGATTGCTCCAGCAGGATCCATCACTCGCCGGGTATGGCCTCGTCATCTTCGATGAATTTCATGAACGGAGCCTGCAGGCCGATCTGGGCCTGGCCTTCGCGCGAGAGTCCCAGCGGCTGTTCCGGCCGGACCTTCGGCTGCTGGTCATGTCGGCCACGTTGGATAGTGCTGCCGTGTCGCGCCTGCTGCAGGATGCCCGGAGCATCTCCTGCGAGGGCCGGCTCTTCCCGGTCAGCACGCAGTATCTCGACCAGCCGATCGAAGGCCACCTCGAACCGGCGGTCGTACGAAGCATCCGCCTCGCCCTGACCCGCGATGAGGGAAGCCTGCTGGTCTTTCTCCCCGGCCTGGCGGAGATCCGACGGGTCGAACGCTCCCTTCGAGAGGCGTCACTGGGTCCCGAAATCCACATCGCGCCGCTGCATGGGGAACTGCCGCAGGAGGCACAAGAGCAGGCCATTCTTCCGGCACCGGCAGGCCGGCGAAAAATCGTGCTCGCCACGTCCATTGCCGAAACCAGTTTGACCATCGAGGGCGTGCGGGTCGTAATCGATGCCGGCCTGATGCGGGTACCGCGCTTCGATCCCCGCTCAGGGTTGACGCGCCTCGACACGATTCGCATTACGCAAGATGCCGCTGATCAGCGGCGCGGGCGCGCCGGTCGATTGGAACCGGGAACCTGTTATCGCCTCTGGACGACCGCCGAACATCAGGCGCTCCTTCCGCGCCGGCCGCCGGAAATTCTTGAAGCCGACCTCACTCCCTTGGCGCTGGACCTGGCGGAGTGGGGCATAGGCGATGCGACGGAGCTTTCCTGGCTCGATCCGCCTCCCGCCGGCGCGCTGGCCCAGGCCCGCGACCTGCTCCGGCAACTCGGGGCACTCCACTCGGATGGATCGCTCACCCCGCACGGCCGGCGTCTGGCGCATGTCACGGTCCATCCCCGGCTGGCCCACATGATGGTGTCGGCCCTGCCGCTCGGCTGCGGGCCGCTGGCTTGCGACCTTGCGGCGCTTCTCAGCGAGCGTGACATTCTGCAGGGCAGGCCGGGATGGCGGAATGCCGATTTGCGCATCAGGGTCGAAGCGTTGCGGGGCGGGAGGGAACATCTGGCGGGAGCGACGGTCAACCGGGCGGGGATCGAACGCGTGCGCCGGGCCTCCGACCAATGGCAGCGCCAACTGCAGGTGCCCCCTTCGTCGCGCGAGGACACCGGACGGATGGGCCTCCTGCTCGCCTTCGCCTACCCCGACCGCATCGCGCAGCGGCTCTCCGGGGGCGATGGGCGCTATCGGTTAAGTAACGGTCGCGGCGCGTCCTTTCACACTGTGCAAGGACTGTCCCAGGACGAATATCTGGCCGTGGCGCAGCTCGACGGCAGCGGAGAATGGGCACGTATTCTTCTTGCCGCGCCCCTGTCGCTTCCGGACCTGGAGCGATATGCCGCGGATAAGATTCAGAACGTAGACCTGCTGGAATGGGACGACCGGTCGGAGGCAGTGCGCGCCAGGCGGCAGCGGCGGCTCGGACAACTCGTCCTCGATGATCGCGGACTGCATGATCCGGATTCCACCCAAGTCAGGGCGGCCCTCCTCAACGGCCTCCGGCGTACAGGACTGGCCCGCCTGCCCTGGACGAAGGATCTGCAGCAATGGCGGCGACGTGTCGGGTTTCTCCATCTCGTCGATCCCTCCTGGCCGGACCTGTCTGACCAGGCGCTTGAGACAGACCTTGCCGGCTGGTTGGGTCCCTTTCTTCATGGCCTGACCAGTTTCGCGCAGGTGCGACGCCTGGATCTCCGCCCGCCGCTCGAAAGCCTACTGACGTGGCAACAGCGGCACGAACTGGATCGCCTCGCACCCACCCACCTCACCGTGCCGAGCGGCTCGCACGTGCGGCTGGACTACGAACAGGGTGACGTGCCGGTCCTGGCGGTGCGATTGCAGGAACTGTTCGGCTGCCAGCACACGCCGCTGGTCGCCGGCGGCACGGTGCCGGTCATCCTTCATCTGCTGTCGCCAGCGGGACGGCCCGTCCAGGTCACCACAGACTTGACGAGCTTCTGGCGTTCGGCCTACCAAGCAGTCAAAAAAGAACTCCGAGGCCGTTACCCTCGCCATCACTGGCCCGACGATCCCCTCACGGCCCCGCCCACGAACCGGACGAAACGACGCACCTGAAATTGCCTGATTGGTCGGCCGACATGAGAGGCGACCCACCGACGGGTCGCAGGTGCGCCTGACGATATTCGTCCATGAAATCTGGCCGCTGACATCCGCCTCGCTTCAACCGGCACAGGCTGACGCTGGTGAATCTTACAGTCCTGCGAAGGACGACGAGAGCGACCAACGTAGTCACCCCTTTTCGCCTGCTCTCGTTTCCTCATCACGAGTCCGGCCAGCGACCGCGCAGATGCCTTCGATAATCACGCGCAGTGATCCTGCACCTCGCATTTCCCATCCACTTGAAATACCAGGTCATACAGACACCCGCACGAGCCACAATTAATTTTCAGACGGTAGGACGCTTTACCTTGACGGGAAGGCCTTAGGTGATAGTCTTGATTCAGCACAGCATATCGCTACTCTCCTGAACGACGGGCAGGCGCCGTGACCCAATCGAGCGCATCCCTCCCCCACTTACCGATCTCCCAGGTAGACATCGTCTAGCCCCGCTGCGGGACGGACACCTCCACACCATCATGGACCAACAACGCCAGCAATACCGGATACCGATCGAACGGACCGGGCACCTCACACGTGACGGGCAGACGCATGAATGTCATGTGTCGGATCTCACGGAACAGGGTTTTCAAGTGCGGACGGAACTGCCGCTCGTGGTGGGAGACATGCTTCACCTCGTCTGCCAACTCGATGCCCGCAGCTGGGTGGACTGTGACATTCAGGTCACCCATGCCCGCCCGCCCCTCTTCGGAAGCCGCATCGCCGAGATCTCGCCGGAACAGCGGGAGCGGCTCTCACGCTTCATTGACCATGTCATCACCTTGACCATGATGGGTCTGTAACGATGCATCAGGAGTACGACCCCCTGCCAGGACCCAACGCTCAGCGGCACGTCCAATGGCGGCCCGTCCTCTGTCTGGTGGGGGTCATCCTGCTGGTGAGCTCCATCACACCGGCGATCAAATACACGTTCCAGCACAGCACCATTGATTTCCTGGAGCTGGCTTCCTTTCGAATCGTAATTGGATTTCTGGTTCTCGCGGGCATCACCAGCTGGGTCGATCTTCGCGGCTTACGCTCCTTGACCCGATATCAGGTACTGCAACTCACCCTGCTGGGACTGCTGGGCGTCGGCGCCTATCCCGTCGGGGCGTATGGACTGGCCTATACCAGCGTCACACACTTCGCGATCATTTATAGCCTGCTCCCGACCTTCACCACCCTCATCAGCATAGGCTGCCGAACCGACCATGCCAATGCCGTAACCATTTCAGGCCTGTTGGTCTCCTGGGCGGGCTGCTTGCTCGCCGTCACGGGCGGACTCTCCCAATCGGACATGCGACTGGGGAGCGGCGATGCCCTCGCCCTGCTCTTTACGTTGATGATGTCCTGCTATCTCGTACTGAGCCCGAACCTCGTCAAACGATTCGGGGTCTGGACCGCCAACACCACCATGTTCGGCGCGGTGTCCTTCATCATCCTTGCCGGCGAGGCCGCCAGGGGCACGGCACCGCATGTGGTCTTCCC
The DNA here is from genome assembly GCA_963846575.1 of uncultured Nitrospiraceae bacterium. GTDB lineage: Bacteria > Nitrospirota > Nitrospiria > Nitrospirales > Nitrospiraceae > Nitrospira_A. Next base: position 1,843,857 of record CAWJWJ010000002.1, read on the forward strand.
GTTGACCGTCATGGGTCTGCTCCTGTTCATCGGCTCGGCCACGGCCGGTGTGTTCCTCTTACGGACCCGTGCGTTGCAATCGCTCACCCCAGGCGTGGTCGGCGCGTATCACAATCTGATTCCGGTCTGCACCATCGGCCTCGCCTATCTCTTCCTGAATGAATCGGTGACGATGACCACACTCGTGGGGGCCGCCGCCGTGGTGGCCGGCACGGAATTGGTACGGCGCGCGCCGCTGATGACCTGCCGCGCAGTCCGGTCAACGTAGTCCTTCTCCCTCATGCATTGCCCCACGCGAAAGGGCGGCGAGCCGGAACGAGTCTGCGCTTGCTAATGTCCGGCAATTCGAGCATTCTTGCGGAGTCTTATCCCGACCCGTACGACCGGCGAACTTCTCATGGACCACTTCGCAATCGTCACCGCCTTCGGCCAGGATCGTCCCGGCATCGTCGCCCTGATGGCGGATAGCCTCTACCAACTCGGCTGTAACATCGAAGACACCTGCATGACGCGACTACGTGGAGAGTTCACCATGATGCTGATGGTGAGGCTCCCAGAGGCGACGGATGCCGAGACCCTGGGTCGCCGGTTGACGCCCGCTACCAGCCGGCTCGACCTGACCGTGTTATGCAGGGCATTGCCCGACCAGGCCGCAGCCAGGCATCCGGCGCTGGAGGTGCCGACATTCATGCTGTCAGTGTATGGTGCCGACCATCCGGGGATCGTGGCACAGGTGGCCCGCACGGTCGCTCAGCACGAGGGGAACATCACCGATATGAATACACGGGTCATCGGCTCGGGAAGGCTGCCCGTCTACGTCATGGTCCTGGAGATACAACTGAAGGAACCGCAGCAGGCTGAACGGCTCGGGCAGGCCCTTGAGCAACTCAAGCCGCTCCTGGGTGTCGACCTGACCTTTCGCCCCCTCGAGAGCGTCACCTTCTGACCGTGGCTATCTGTCCGATCCTTCCCTATCCCCATCCGGCACTCAAATCCACCAACGCACCCGTCGTTCCGTCCGATCCGGCGACACAGCCCGTGATCCGAGACCTTCTCGACACCCTCGAGGCATCGCCCGGCGTCGCGCTGGCCGCGCCGCAGATCGGACATGCCGTGCAGATCATCGTAGTAGATGTAGCCAGGAAAAAAGGCATGACGGGGCATGGGCTGGTCGTGCTGATGAACCCTGTCATTCTGGCGCACGAAGGCGGAAAGATCGTCCGCGAAGGGTGCCTGAGCGTGCCGGACTACACGGGAAATGTGCTGCGATACGAACGGGCGATCGTGGAGGGTGTGGGGGCCGACGGCCGCCTCGTGACGCTGACGACCTGCGGATTCGAAGCCTTGGCCTTCCAGCATGAGGTGGACCATTTGAAGGGGATGCTCTTCCTCGATCGCATCCAGTCGCTCAGCACGGACCTGTTCAGACGGAAACCACCGGACGGAAACCGAGGGGCTTGATGATTCTGCTCACGGGCGCGACCGGCTATGTGGGAGGACGTCTGCTGCGGCGGCTGGTGCAGGCCGGCCATCGCGTCCGATGCCTCGCGCGCTGTCCTGAGTTCCTCCAGGCGCGGGCCGGGCCGGACGTCGACGTCTTCGCAGGGGATGTGCTCGACCAGACAAGTCTGGAGCCTGCGATGCACGGCGTCACCGCCGCCTATTACCTCGTCCATTCCATGGGCTCGTCCGGCAGTTTCGAACAGGCGGACCGTGAGGGCGCGCGAAACTTCGGCGAAGCGGCCCGCCGGGCCGGGGTCGGCCGCATCCTCTACCTCGGAGGACTGGGCGACGATGACGAACAGTTGTCGCCGCACCTGCGAAGCCGCCATGAGGTCGGCGACTTCCTCCGGCAATCCGGGGTGCGCGTGATCGAGTTCCGCGCCTCCATCGTCATCGGCTCGGGCAGTTTGTCCTTCGAGATGATCCGCGCGCTCGTCGAACGACTGCCGGTGATGATCATGCCCCGGTGGGTGCGGATCCCCGCCCAGCCGATCGCCATCGACGATGTGCTCGCCTACCTCGTCGCCGCCCTCGAGCTCCCGCTCCCTGACAACACAACCATCGAAATCGGCGGCCGGGACATCGTATCGTACGGGGGCCTCATGCGGGAATACGCGCATCAGCGCGGCCTGCGGCGGATCATGCTGCCGGTGCCGGTGCTCACGCCGTTTCTTTCGAGTCTCTGGCTGGGCCTGGTAACGCCGCTCTTCGCACGGGTCGGCCGCAAACTGATCCAAAGCATCCGTTATCCCACCATCGTGCGCGACGACAGCGCGCGCCGCCTGTTCACCATCACACCGATCGGCGTGCGGGAGGCCATCGGGCATGCGTTACGGAACGAGGAGCGGGAACTGGCGGAATCACGCTGGTCGGATGCCCGCTCCGCCGCAGGCGAAGAGCGACAATACGGAGGGGTGCGATTCGGCAACCGCCTGATCGACGTCCGCACCGTGCATGTGTCCGTTCCGCCTGCCGCGGCGTTTCGACCGATTCAACGGATCGGCGGACGCACCGGGTGGTACTACGGCAACTGGTTATGGACCCTGCGCGGCTGGATGGATTTGCTGGTCGGCGGCGTGGGCCTGCGGGGCCGACGCGACCCTGACGTGTTGTATGTCGGGGATGTCCTGGACTGGTGGCGCGTCGAGGCCCTGGAACCAGGAAGGCATCTGCGGTTGCAGGCCGAAATGAAGCTACCCGGGCGCGCTTGGCTGGAATTCGTAGTGCAGCGGGAAGGCAGCGGAGCCCGCATCACGCAGACGGCCAGCTTCGATCCCATCGGTCTCAGCGGACTCCTGTACTGGTACGGCATCTGGCCGATTCACGAATTGATCTTTCGCGGCATGGTGCGCGGGATTAAACGAGCGGCGGAAACACAAACCTGAACGCCGGCATTACCTTTGTGTCTTCCGCCATGCCAGGAGCCGTGCGGCCACGGCCTCGACCTGGTCGCTGGTCAGTGTAGCGGCCAGGGCATCGCGGCGCAGGCGCGCCCGCCCGCTATCCTGACGGCTCGCGAGGGAATACCAGAAATAGGCTTCGAGCGCATCCTGATCGACTCCCCGCCCCAGCTCATACAGCAGGCCGAGGTCGCGCTGCGCCAATCCATGGCCCTGGTCCGCCGCGCGCGTTAACCAGCGTACCGCCTGCGCGCCGTCAGCAGCTCCCAACGTTCCCATGACCAAGGGCTGACCCAGCATCCATTGGGCATTCGCATCACCCTCCGCCGCCAAGACTTCCAGCTGATGCGGCAACAGGGACTCGGCAGCTACGATCGGCCCACCGGAAGACAGGAGCAAGACCATGGCCGCCGCCCCGCCTGTCCAGGCCCGCTGCTTCATGTCATTTCTCCCGGATCCTTCACCGAACCTGCCCCTGAGGTGAACCGGCCCGACGGATCAAACCGGCGTTCCGGCACCCGTGAGGCAAACGTCTGATCGGCCAACAGGGCTTCGGCAGCTTTTCGCCCCGATACCAGCGCACCGTCCAGCGTGCCGGTCTCGCAATAGTCGCCGCATTGATACAGACCTGGCTTGACCCGGGAGGCAGCAGGCCGGTGGTGCTCCCTCAGGAGTTCGATCGGGGGCAGGGCCCCGGGGATGTGATCGGTCCGCAGCAGCCGCCAGGCATTGACCTTCGTGCCGAACCAGTCGCGCAGCTGTCTCCACAATGCCTGCTGAATCTCGTCGAATGTTGCAGCCTTGTCCCAATCGTCGGACAGACTCAGCGATACCAAGGAACGCCCGACCGGCGCGTAAGCCGGGGCCACTTCACTCAACACCGACGCGGTTCGCACCGGCCCCTCTCCTTCGCCGTTCACGATCAACCAGGGACCACGCACGGGAGGGGTCGGCGCCTCGAAATAAAGACAGGTCGCGGGCCGGGCCGGGGCGGCTGGTACGGGATCTCCGCGCAACGCGGCGGCCGTCGCGTAATCCGTCGCAAGGACCAGGGCATGACCCGGCACACGCTCACCGGACTCGAGCACAGCCCCGCTTGTCTCCACATGACGCACCGGTGAGTTCAGTCTGATCGATCCGGCCGGGAGGGTATCGGCCAACTGCCGGGCGATCGCTCCCATTCCTCCTTGCGGCAGGGCAATCGCGCCTCGCGAAAAAGCAGCCCAGACGAATTCAAACAGCCGGCAGGGCGTCTGCAGGTCCCGCTCCAAAAACACTCCGCCGAGAAAGGGGCGAAAAAACCGTGTCAGCATGGAGGGCGAAAAACCGTACTCCTGCAGCAGCTCCTGCGTCGAACGCGCGCGCCGGTCTTCCGACGCACAGAGGCGGTTGTGCAGGGCATCCTGCCTGAGTCGAAGGATCGCGAGTTTGTCCCGGAACGAGCCGATGGGACTCATGAGGGTGGAGAGGATATCCTGCGGGCGTCGCAGCGGGTCGCTGAACCGGTGAAACCGGCCGGCGTACCGGATGAGGGCACCGGGATGGAACGGCCAGAGTCGCAGCCGGGCGTAATCCAGGGCGCTGCGGGCTTCCGGATACCCGCTGAGAAAGACCTGAAATCCGCGATCGAGTTGGAACCCCTCCACGCAATCGGTACGGACCCGTCCCCCGACGTCATCGGACGCCTCCAGGACCATGCAGGAGAGATTCGCCTCAACCAACCGCCGCGCGCAGGCCAAACCGGCCAGACCGGCGCCGACGATGAGGACGCGAGTGTGAGCAGACATGATCGTTATTGTAGACGGAGCCCGAGCCAGACTCCAGCGGCAAGTGATGTTATTGGGGTCAGGTCTTGCAATCACACATTCTCGGGACGTACACTCGCGTCCTATGGCTCGCCCACTGCGTCTTGAATTTCCCGGCGCGGTCTACCATGTCACAAGCCGCGGCAATGCCCGGCAGAACATTGTGCATGACGATCGTGACCGGTCGCACTTCCTCTCGTTGCTGGCCCATGTCATCGATCGGTATGGATGGCTCTGTCATGCCTTTTGCCTGATGGACAACCACTACCACCTCCTCATCGAAACACCGAAACCAAACCTCTCCATCGGCATGCGTCAGCTGAACGGACTCTACACGCAACGCTACAATCGCCGTTACGAGCGGGCGGGACACCTGTTCCAGGGACGCTACAAGGCGATTCTGGTGGAAAAAGAATCGCATCTCCTCGAACTCTGCCGATATGTCGTGCTGAATCCCGTCGGGGCCAGATTGGCGACGCATCCCCGGCTGTGGAACTGGAGTAGCTATCGCGCGACAGCAGGCGAGGCACCGGCTCCGGAATGGCTGACGACCGACTGGATTCTGAAACAGTTCGGCGTGCGGGCCGGCTCGGCTCGAGACAGATACCGGGCCTTCGTAAGCGAGAAGCACCGCCAGCGTCAGCCATGGGATCAACTCGTGGGGCAGATTTATCTGGGGACGGCAGACTTCGTGGCAAGACACCAGCCCGATCGGGTGATCCGAGACATTCCCCGCCGGCAAACACAGGCCCACCGCCCGTCGCTGCAACAGCTGTTCGACGCGCGAGGGAAGCAGCCCCAGCTCGTGCACAAAGCCTATCGACGGTACGGGTATCGCCTCAACGAGATTGCGGCGCATTTGGGGGTGCATCCGGCCACGATCAGCCGTCGTTTAAAGCAGGCTGAAGAGGAACATGTGTGATTGCAAGACCTGACCCCACGAAAAATGACCCCACGAAAAAGTTTACCGTCGATCGTCTGCTTTCCAAGCTGGGCATCACCAGCCGCAGTACGGCGCAGGAGTGGATTCGCGCCGGCCGGGTCCGCGTCAATCAACGTGTCGTGCGCCTTCCCGGCACGTGGGTCTCATGGCCGGGCGACAGCCTCTCGCTCGACGGGCAGCCCGTGCAGGAGGCCAGCCGACGCTTCATCCTCTTTCACAAACCCAAGGGCCTGGTCACCACGCACGAGGACGAGAAGGGCCGCAGCACCATTTTTGACGCGCTGCCGGAGGACATGCGGTCACTGCATGCCGTCGGGCGGCTGGACCAGGCGACCAGCGGGCTGCTTTTACTGACCAACGACTCGATGCTCTCGAGCCACCTCACAGACCCGGCGCAACAGTTCCCCCGCCTCTATCTCGTAACTGTGCGCGGCAATGTGACGGAGAGTGCCCGAGAAGCGGCCATCACCGGCCTGCTGGATCAAGGGGAGCGCCTTCACTGTCAAAACGTGACCATCCAGAAACGCTCCGGACGCGAGTCGCATTTGGAGGTAACGCTGACCGAAGGCAAGAACCGGGAGATCAGGCGACTGTTCAAGGCGCTTGGACACGAGGTGACGAGGTTGCGGCGCATCCAGTACGGGCCGTTCCTCCTCGGCGACCTGCCACCGGGAGGCTGGCGGGAACTCACAGTCGAGGAAGCGAGAAACGCACTCCAATCGTGAGAAGCGGGCGGCGCACTCCAATCAACTCACCGGCACTATCGGGTGGAAGTGACGTCGTAGAGTCGTGGGAGGACCAACCCCCTGCCCCGCCCATCTGCTCTCCCAAAACCTCCAGAAGAGCAACCCACACACTGTGCCCGCATCGGAGGCAGGCCGGCGGCGGGACCGGCGGCCTGCTGCAGGGAACCGATCCACGTCCCGGGTCGGGCCTCACCGGTCCGGTTAGTATCCCCGCCCGCTGCTCCCGCCACGCCCCATGCGGTCGAACGGCAGCGCTTCGTAACGCTTCTTCAGGTCGGGATGTTCCGCGAGGTACCCCTTCACCGCCGCGTCATCGGCAAAGACTTCCTTGCTGCGCCCCCGATACTCCTCGACCGTCAGATCGTACTTCGACAACAGGCCGGTCAATTTCTGATTGATATCCTTCCCCATTTCAGCCATCTGCTCGGCCGAAGGCGGACGCCCTTCTCCATAGCCGCTGCCGCCCTGAAAATAATTCGTCATCATCTCGCCGATTTCGATGCGGGCGTTCACGAATTTCTCCAGCTCGGCCGGTTCGGCAGCCAGCGCAGGCCCTGCATACAACATCAATCCCAATGAAATGCCGATGATCACCCGTGCAGAATTCATCACCATACGGTCCTCTCAAAATGTAATAGAAGTGGCGGTCGTCGATCCGTCGTCATCTTACCATCTCAACCGGATGAGGTGCACGGCCCGTCAGGACGCGTGGCCGGATCCGGGCCGGCAACCGGTGAACGGAGCCGGCCAGACGGGAACCGGGGCCGTCCATTCTTTGTGAAAGACGTGCTAAGCTGGGCCGCCTTTGCCGGGCAACTTAGTCAGCGCGCCCACAGGGCCGGAACGTCGTTCAGACAGTAACGGGAGAAAGGAGAGTCCAGCATGCCAGGACGCCAGAAGGAGCGGCATCGCACGGAACGCCTCGGCTGGTTACGCGCGGCAGTATTGGGTGCCAACGACGGGATCATTTCCACCGCCAGCCTGCTGCTCGGTGTTGCGGCGGCGCACGGAACCCGCAGCGCGATCATCATAGCCGGCGCCGCCGGTCTGGTGGCCGGCGCGATGTCCATGGCCGCCGGCGAATACGTCTCCCTCCGCTCGCAGGCCGATACCGAAGAGGCCGAACTCGAGCTCGAACGGCAGGAACTCCAGGACGATGAGGCGGGCGAACACAAAGAATTGACGACGATCTACGTCCGTCGCGGGCTGGACCCGTCACTCGCGAAACAGGTCGCGCATCAACTGATGGCGCATGATGCATTAGGTGCGCATGCTCGAGACGAATTGGGAATCTCCGACACCCTCAGCGCACGTCCGGTTCAAGCCGCGTTCGCCTCGGCCGGCGCCTTTTCCGTCGGAGCGGCCCTGCCGCTGCTGACCGCCACGGTGGTGCCTCAGCCGATGTTCATTCCGTTGGTGTCCGGCATGTCGCTGCTCTTTCTTGCGCTGCTGGGTGGAGTGGCGGCTTCGGTGGGCGGGGCCAATGTCTTCTCGGGAGCCGCCCGCGTCACCTTCTGGGGCGCCCTGGCCATGGCGGCGACGGCGGGAGTGGGAGCGCTGTTCGGAACAAGTCTCTGAACAGGTCGACGACCGGTCTGCATGGATGTGACCGTCCACGGTACTGCCGGACGGGGCGCAGAGCTTTAGCTCCCGGCCTTGGCCTCCGACAACTTGCGGAGGAGCGCCGTCATTTCATCCAGCTTGAGCGTCCCGACAGCCAGGTCGGTTTCCAACCGCTCGATCATATCCAAACAAGTCTTCACCGTCTCGACCAGCTGGGCCTGCGTCATCGTCGGGAGCTTGTGTTCGATGTCGTGCCTGTTCATAGGTCGTAGTCCTCCATGGTGTGGATCTCGCCCAATGTGACTCATCCGGCCGAGGTTTTCAACAGTGGCCTGCGCAGTCATTGAGAGCCAGTGCCGGATGACGCGACGTCGCCCCCGGCCGGCTTCCTTCATAGGCTCGGAGCGTGCAGCTTCGCCTCGGGGTCTCGCTGGCTTTGACCTCGGTCAAAAACGGGAAGACGCCACATCGAGGACAGCGGAAGAATGGAAGGCACGAGAGGGATGACGGAGAGCGCGGGAACGCTCGGGCAGTCTCTCACCGCCCACGGGCTTTCCTGAACGCCCTCATTCCTCGAGCAGTATCCGGCCCCGCCTTACACCCGGCTGTGATCGTGCAGAGAGAACCAGGCATAGGGCGTCAGGTAGTAACAGAGGAGGAACAACGTCAGGCCCAACACCCCGCCGACCAGGCCCTTGATCACGACCCCGGCGAATGGCAGCAGGAACAACATCAGGTGCATCACATGTGCGAGCGCCTTGTGCTCCTGATAAAAGGCCTGGCGGATCTCACTCGTGAATGTGCCGGTAACCGAGAGATTGGAAAGACTCATCGCCGCACCTCCTCTTCGTCCATGGACCAGGGAGAGGGGATCAGTGCGCAGCGCCGGCGGGAAGGATCAGGTCAGGTCGTTGGAGCTGCGTCACGACACCACGCTACGCGCAATGGGGCACGGCGTCAAGTGCAGTGGAGCCACTCGTGCGTACTCGCCTGCTCGCCTAGCGTTCCCGGCCGGGTCGGGGGAGTTGCTGCAGAAAGTCGCCGAGCACGGCGCCAAACTTGTCCGGGTCTTCCGCCATGATGAAATGTCCCGTGTCGAACTCTACGAGCTGAGCGCCGGGAATTTGCGCCTGGATGCCCTTCGCGATGGTCGGCGTCGCCACCCCGTCTTTGGCGCCCACCATGATCAGGGTCGGCGCGGTGATGCCGGTGAGCTGACCATGCACATTAAAACGGGACATCGACGTCAGCGCCTCTCTGATCACCGTGGCGTTCCAGGTGCGAATCCGGTCAAGCAACGGCTGGTAGAGCCTGGACGGCGCATCCTGCGGGAAACTTTCCACGATCATCTTCTTGGACACGCGACGATAATCCCGCGGCGCGCCGATCGTGGGCACGTCCTCGTCGAGAATCATGGGCCCATCGGTGGTTGACACCAGCACCAATGCCCGCACCCGCTCGGGGTGATCGAGCGCGAGGCGTTGAAGAATCATCCCGCCCATGGATACTCCCACCCAAACCGCCCGGTCGATCTGCAGGGCATCCGCTAGTTTGATCAAGTCCTGTGAAAACTGCTCGATGGTGAACCCGCCGGGCGGTTTGTCGGAGTCGCCATACCCACGGAGGTCCACGGCGATGCCGCGGAAGTCCGGCGTATAGGCGGCGACATATTTCGGAAAGATGTTGCTGGTCGTGACGACGCCATGCACGAAGATGACGGGATCGCCGGTGCCTGCCTCCAAGAGGCTCACATGCAGTCCGTCGAGATCGACGACGTGGCGCTGAAACAACTCACCGGGCGGCATGACATCAGCCAGTTTGGCCGGCCGGGCGGCGGTTCCCTGAGTAGGATAGGAAGAACCGGCACAGCCGGTCACGCCCATCAAGGCGACCACGAGGATCAACGTCACTGCCCGCATACAGCTCCCCTTTCCAAATGTTAGGTGAACGATTCAGCCTAAGGCCTGCGCAGGAGATATTCAATCCTATGATGTTCGACAGGGATCGTGATCGGCGAAGTGGGCGTGCGATGATCATCGACCGGCACGGTCCACGATTCGAAATGCTAGGTTTTATCCGGCCATAGCTGGTAGGATGCGTCATGCACGTGTTTCTTCGGTGAACTCGAATGAAAGGGAGCCTGTCTTGAACATCACTAAATTGATTGCCGCTTGCATCGTGTTGTCTCTGGTCGGAATGCCAACCATCTCCCTGGCGAAGGCGCGAGGCGGATCGGGAGGAGGATTCTCCAGCGGGTCGCGTAGTGGAAACTCCGGAAGCAGCATGGGCAGCCGCGGCTCACGCACCCATCAGGACAACGGCGCGAAGCCGATCGAACAGTCCACCACGGCCAGGCCGGCCACGGCTCCCCCGCCATCCACCGCGACCAGCCCGGCTGGTCAATCGAGCCCCGCCGCGCAGCCGTCATGGCTGCAACGCAATCCCCTGCTGGCCGGCATCGCAGGCGGCCTCGCCGGAACCTGGCTCGGCCATATGATCTTCGGAGCGACCGACAGCAGCGCCAGGACCACCGAGAACGGTGGAGCAGAGGGCGAACAGACAGCCGGGGCATCCGGTCCTAACTGGACGCTGATCCTGCTCATGCTGATGGGAGCCGGAGGACTGTATTATTACTTCAAGGGTCGCCGCACTCCCGCTCCTGATTTTTCAGGCCTCAGTCGGAGCACGGCCGCAAGTGGCTCTCTGCTGGCGGATTCCGCCACCGCTCCGAGCCTCCGGACGGCCACGATCGACAGCGAAATCACCAGGTCCGACAAAAGCGCGTTTCAGCAATCGCTGATCGACATTCAAACAGCCTGGGGCAAACAAGACCTGACCGGACTGCGGCGGCTCGTCACGCCGGAGATGCTGGAGTATTTCAGCACCGGCTTGGCCGAACAGGCCAGCCAGGACCTCGTCAATCACGTGGAAGATGTGATCCTTCAGCAGGCGGATGTCCGGGAATCCTGGGTGGAAAATACGACGCAATACGCGACGGTGAACCTGACCTGGACCGCCCGCGACTACAGCGTCTCCCTGAGCAAACAACCGGGAGAGCCCGGCTATCTCGTCGAAGGCAACAAAGAAACGCCGACCGAAACGACGGAAGTCTGGACCTTCATGCGATTCCAGCATGGGAAGTGGTTGCTCTCCGCGATCCAACAGGTCGCATAGGGTTGCGCGCGTCCGCTGACGACGCGACAAGCGAGCCGTAGGACATGGGGCAGCGGTAGTCTCGATGGTCGAGACGGCCGCTGCCCCGTTTTTTTTAGTGTCACGCTGATCGCCCCGGAGGAACAGCCGTCACCGCACCCGCCGCATAGATCTGGGCGATAGACCGGAGGCTCAAGGGCCGGCCGCCCCCGCAGGGCAGCGGCATGAATGGCCGGGCAGGAGCGATGAGGCGGCCGGTCTAGTCGAGCGGGCTGGCCTCGAAGTGGATGAGGATGTCGTCTTCGATGGTGTAGCTGATCTCCAAAGGATTGCAGCAGACCTCGCAATCTTCGACGTAGGTCGAATGGACGGAGGGATCCAGGACCATGGAGATCAATTCGCCGCAGGAGGGGCAATTAAAGGAATGTTCCACGACCGATACCGTACCGCAATCCCCCTCACATAACAATGGCGGCCACCCGAGAGCGACCCGCCCGGGAACCCGGCCATCATTCAGGGAATCACTGACGTAGCTGGTGAAGGCAGGCAGGAATCTGAGTGGTGCCGGTCGCACCAGACCGGTATGGGTTCAGCATAACTTCGACAAGGTCGACGGTCAGCGTCGAGAAGACACCCGGCACACTTTCCTCACGCTCACGATGCCGCCGCTCCGCACCATGGCTAGCCGAGTTAGCCTCCGGGCGGAGCGGGGCAAGCGTAACGGGAAACGCAGGCCTCTTCGGAATGATCCTGCTTCGCGACTGGTGGAGCCCTTAGCCCCAGCGCACCTGCAACGGGCTCTGTACCAGTGCCTGCGCAAGCTTCCGGGAAGCCGACTCCAATTCACGACAGCGCGCCACGAATCGTCCGGACGCCAGGCGGGGAAAGTAGTCCCGGTGGCGCTCATAAAACGACGCCCGCCGCCCCCAACGCTCCGCATCTTCGCTCAACAGCCAGGCGGTCAGACCGTTGGGCCGGTCGGGTTCCGTGTCTTCCGTCCGCGTCCCGACGGATTCACTTTCGTCGATCACCGATGTGGAATGATGCATGTCTCTCATGGTGTCCTCCTTGTTCTCTCCGCCGTGACCGGCACTCGAACGGGCCGGATCGGCCGGCGCATCATCAGCATCCTCTGCTGCGACAAGTCCCACTCTAGGACAATGAGATGAGGAAACGATTAGTACAACATGAGAAACACTTCATCTGATGAATCGGCAACACACCGCAGAGCCCCCGGCGGCAATGCGTCTGCGTCTGGCCGCCCGGTCAGGCCTCTGCCGAGACGCGGCCTCGTGGCCGACACCGGTTCACGTGACCGCATCGACAATCACGGGCTCCTGCTGTCTTTCCGCATGACGTTCGAGCACCCGCACACCCCAGAGCGCGGAGAGCACCAGCACCGTCCAGAGCAGCAACAGGGCCAGCGCTTTACGTTCCTCGGTTCGCAAGGCGGCCAGGTCGGTGCCGGACCAGGCCGATGGCTGCGCAAGATACCTTCGGATCCTGCGTCGATCGTTCATGGTTCCCTCCTTCCGTCAATCTCCCGTCATGTTGCACCCGCACATCAACGAGACGCAAGCATCAGTAGCCGGCGATGTTTGATTGCAAGACCTGACCCCTATGACGGACCCTGGTGGGCTCCTAGGGATATCATTAGTGGAAATGCCTGGCATGCCGGAAGTATCATCGGCCGTATGCCCTCAGGAACGAAGACACAAGTCTCCGTAGGCACTTATTTTGCCCGCGCTCGTGCCAATACGGATGCGCTGTTTCGCCTGCTCCGACCCGACGCGCTCTATGAGCGGCCCGTGCCGGAACGCCACCGGCTCATTTTTTACCTGGGCCATCTGGAGACGTTTGACTGGAACCAGATCTGTCGCGGTGAATGCGCCGTGCCGTCCTTCCACCCGGACTTCGATCGCCTGTTTGCCTTCGGGATTGACCCTGAACCGGGCCAGGTCTTGACCGACAAGCCGTCCGACTGGCCGGCCGTAGAGGACGTGCGCCAGTACAACGAACGTGTGCGGCAGCTGGTGGACAGCAGGATCGACGAGGTGCCGGAGCAGATCCTCCGGATCGCCATCGAGCACCGGCTGATGCATGCCGAAACCCTCGCCTATCTGTTCCATGATCTGCCGCCCTCCAGCAAAATTCTAGCGCCCGGCGACCGGCCGCGCACCGGTCCTTCTCCGGCACAGGTCATGATCGCAATCCCGGAAGGCAGAGCGACGCTGGGCCAGACTCGAAACAACGGATTGAACGGGTATGCGGAGGAACAGAACTCCTCCGCCTCGTTCGGTTGGGACAATGAATTCGATGCGCTGGACGTACACGTGCCCTCGTTCGCCATCAGCAAATACAAAGTGACGAACGGGCAATACCTGGAATTTGTGCGGGCCGGTGCAGAGCCTCCCCGCTTCTGGACGATGCATGACGGCCGGTGGTTCTGGCGAACCATGTCAGGGGCATTACCGCTCCCGCTCAACTGGCCGGTCTATGTCACCTATCGCCAGGCTCAGGCCTATGCCCGATGGGCGGGACAGTCCCTGCCGACCGAACCCCAGTTCCATCGCGCCGCCTATGGCACGCCCTCCGGTGAAGAGCGGGCCTACCCATGGGGCGACGGCCCCCCGGATCAGCGTGCGGGCAACTTTAACTTTCGCCGGTGGGACCCCATTCCTGTGACGGCGAATCCCATGGGCGACAGCGCCTTCGGAGTTTCTCAACTGGTGGGCAACGGGTGGGAATGGACCTCGACGCTGTTTCATCCGTTCCCCGGCTTCCAGCCCTTCCCGTCCTACGCGGGGTATTCGGCTCCCTTCTTCGACGGCGACCACTATGTCCTCAAAGGCGCATCCTCCCGGACCGCAGCCTGTTTCCTGCGGCGGTCATTTCGCAACTGGTTTCGATCGGACTTTCCCTATGTCTATGCCGGATTCCGATGTGTTGAGAACTGACCCGCTTTCTTCGCAGGCGCTGCAACCGCATGCATGGCTGGATTTCGCGCATGCCGTGCGCGAGGGTCTGAGCAAGCCGGGCCAGCGGGAACTCCCTTCCATCTATCTCTACGACGACCTGGGCACGGTGCTGTTCGAAGCCATCACCCTGTTGCCCGAATACGGCTTGACGCGTGCGGAGGACCGTCTCCTGAGACGGCACGCCTCGTCGATCATCGACCGCCTGCCGACGCCCCTGGTGGTGGCGGAACTGGGCAGCGGCAACGGACGGAAAACGCGCCGGCTGCTGGAGAGCATGGCCCGACGCGAAGCCGTCCGCTATTTTCCGATCGACGTCTCGCCATCGGCCCTCGTGAAATGCAAACAGGAACTTTTCGGGTTGGGCTCCATCAGCATCGTGGGGTTGGAGAATTCCTATCTGGACGGACTCCGCGAGGTCGCGGTCCGCCGCCATCCGGAGGAAACCCTGCTGGTATTGTTCCTGGGCAGCGCGGTCGGCAATTTCGAACGGGCCGCAGCCGAAGACTTCCTGCGGGAGATCCGGGAATGTTTACTCCCCGGTGACGCGCTCCTCATCGGCACCGATCTCGAAAAATCCCTTGCGGACATGGTGCTGGCGTACGACGATCCGACCGGCGTCACCGCCGCCTTCAACTACAACCTGCTCGCCCGCATCAACCGTGAACTCGGCGGGAACTTCGATCTGAGGCACTTCGCGCACGAAGCCCGGTATAACACCGTCGCCCGCCGGATCGAGATGCACCTGCGGTCGACGCGGACCCAGACGGTGTCGATTCGAGCAGCGGACTTCGCCTGCAGGTTGGACGAAGGCGAAACGATCTGGACCGAAGCTTGTCACAAGTTCCGGGCCGACGAGATTCCAGGCCTGGCGCGGCGAACGGGATTTGGCTGCGACGCGCAATGGATCGACGGTGAATGGGCCTTCGCCGAGAATCTCTGGACCGCCGTCGCCGATGCGCCCATCACGTCCAGCCCGAGCCCATGAGCCGCCTGATCTCCTTTCAGAACGTCTCTCTCCGTTTCGACAACAAAGACATCCTTCACAATCTGAACTTCGACGTGGAAGCCGGAGAAACGCTGGTGCTCCTGGGGCGGAGCGGGTCCGGAAAAACCACCGCCTTGAAAATGGTCAATGCCCTGCTCCGACCGACGGCCGGTGAGGTCTTCGTGGAGGGCAAGCGGACGACGGACTGGGACCTGATCAGGCTCAGGCGCCGGATCGGCTACGTGATCCAGGATGCCGGCCTGTTCCCGCATTTCACCATAGCGGCCAATGTCGGACTGGTGCCCCGCCTGGAAGGGTGGAAACCGGGCGTGATAGAAGAACGTGTGCAGGGTCTGCTCCAACAAGTCGGCCTTCCCCCGGATCAGTTCGCCACCCGTTATCCCCGGCAGCTGTCCGGCGGGCAACGTCAGCGGGTCGGCGTCGCACGGGCCTTGGCTGCCGATCCCCCCATCATGCTGCTGGACGAACCGTTCGGCGCGCTCGATCCGGTGACCCGCGTCGACATGCAGCGCCAGTTCCTCGAATTGCGCCAGGGTCTCGCCAAGACGACCCTGTTCGTCACCCACGATGTCCGGGAAGCCCTGTTGCTCGGCACCAGGGTCGGTCTGCTCCACAACGGCCGGTTGGTGTTTCTCGGGACTCCTGCGGAGTTCCTCGAGGCGCAGGGTGAAGAAGTCCAGGCGTTCCTCACCTGTCTCGAGCCGGCGAGGAAGTCCTGATGACGTCCGGATTGGCGAGTGAAATTTTTGAACTGAGCATCGAACACCTGTACCTGGTCCTGGTCTCCATCGCCATTGCCGCGGCAATCGCCATCCCCGTCGGCGTGCTGCTCACGCGGCATCAGCCGTTGCAGGGATGGGTCCTGGGATTTGCGAATGTCATGCAGACCGTGCCGAGCCTGGCGCTCTTCGGATTTCTGATCCCCATTCCGTTCATCGGCGGGATCGGAAAACACACGGCCATGATCGCCCTCGTGCTCTACGCGCTCCTGCCGATTCTGCGAAATACCCTCACGGGCATTCTGGGGATCGATCGAGGCGTACGCGAGTCGGCGGTCGCCATGGGCATGACCGAACGGCAGCTGCTGTTGGAGGTGGAACTTCCACTGGCCACCCGCACGATTCTGGCCGGCCTGCGGATCGCCACCGTGACGACCATCGGCACTGCCACCATCGCCGCCGCGATCGGCGCGGGCGGGCTCGGCGTCTTTATATTCCGGGGCCTGGCTTCCATTGACCCCACGCTGCTGTTGGCCGGTGCGGTCCCCGCCGCACTGATCGCCTTGCTAGCCGATCGAGGACTTGAATGGCTCGAAAATACATTATCACCGGTCTGATCATCGGACTCTGGATCACCTGGGCGGCAGGGTGCGACAGGGAACGCCCGATCGTGGTGGGATCCAAGAACTTTACCGAGCAGGTCATCCTGGGCGAGATCGTCGCTCAACATCTCGAACACCGGCTGACCCGCAAGGTGGATCGGAAGTTGAACCTGGGCGGGACGCTGTTGGTCCACCAGGCGCTCTTGAACGGAGACGTGGACCTCTACCCCGAATACACCGGCACCGCGCTGTTGACCATATTGAAAGTGCCGTCCTCCGCCGATCCCCAAGCGGGAATGGCGGTGGTGCGCTCGGAATATCAGGTGCGTTTCAAAGTCGAGTGGATGGAACCGCTGGGCTTCAACAACGCCTTTGCCATGGTGATCCGCGGAGACGATGCCCGTTCCAAAAAGATCGATACGCTGAGCGACGCGGCGCGTGCGGCCACGCCCTGGGCCCTGGGCGTGGGGTACGAATTCCAGCAGCGGGCCGACGGGCTGGCCGGCCTCTTGAAGACCTATAACCTGCCTGTCGAGGGTTCCTCCAAAACGATGGATCTCGGGTTGCTCTATCGGGCGCTCGAACAGAAGCAGGTCACAATGATCGCCGCGAGCGCCACCGACGGCCCGCTGTCGGTCCTCGATGTGACGGTGCTCAAGGATGACAAGAAATACTTCCCCCCCTACCAGGCCGCACTCGCCGTGCGCGCGCAGACGCTGAAACGGGAACCTCGATTGCGGCAGGCGCTGAACGAACTCAGCGGAAAATTCTCCGATCAGATGATGCGCAAGCTGAACCAGCAGGTGGACGGCGAACATCGCGCCATCCGCGACGTGGCCGAGCAGTTTTTACGGGATAACAAGCTGAATTAAGCTCGCACCGTTGACGGGTCCGATGGCCGCGCCCGGGTCCCGGCTATTCGTCATACTGCTTCGCATTGCCACGGGACTTCTCGACCGGATACTTGGTCTCGTTCTTCTTCAGCTTCGCGCGCACGGCATGGTTCACATCCGGGCCCAGATCGTGCAATCCATCCGGCTGACTCCTTCTCTTTGGGATCGTGAAACCGGCGCGGATAAATGCAAGTTGAAGTGGTTCATGGGCAAGAGAGGATGGAAACATTCCGGGATTGAGGACGTAGCGAAGGTCGGCAGGTTCGTGGGGAGTTTTGACTCGGCGCTCCAGATGCCTTATGCGCCGGTCATGAGTTCGGCTTCGAGGGGGTGGTCTTTCTTGAATCGGCTGACGTTCAGGACGCTAAGCCCAAGACATGCCCCTGTCCGTCCACGCGTTCCATGACCGCCTCGTAAGCCGTGGGCCGCATGAACCCGGGCGCATCGCTGAACTGCACTTCCAGAAACGCTCCTTCGGGATCAAACCAGACTTTTACTTTGTCGGCCATATCGTGTCTCCTGCCTTGAGTTGGTCAGTCAAATAGGCCGTCACCACAAACCCGTCATGTGGAGGATACTTGACCACGACGCACAGCCATCCCACCAACCAGCGTCTGGGCATAGAACTCATAAAAGATTTCGGATGATGTGAGATTGCAAGACCTGACCCCCACCACCACGCAAGGGCGAGGGCCGGCGGGACGACGACTGCCACCCGCAGAGCACACTCAGTGCGTCCGGCCAGCCTTCCTCAGCAGACGCGCCAGGTTCACGCCGCTCGAAATCACCCCGATGTGGCTGAAGGCCTGGGGATAGTTGCCCAGAAACGCCCCCGTGGAAGGATCGATCTCCTCCGGCAACAGCCCAAGGTGGCCGGCTCTTGCGCAGAGGGAGTCATACAACTCCGTGGCCTCAGCCAACCGGCCCTGCTTGGCCAGATTATCCACCAGCCAGAAACTGCACAGAAGAAACGCACCCTCATGACCGGCGATTCCGTCAGGCGATTCTTCCGGCAGATAACGGTACAGCAACCCCTGCCCGGCTCCCAGTCGCTCGGACACCGCGCGGGTCGTGGCCACCATCTTAGGATGGTCCGCGGCCACCACCCGTCGAAGCGGCAGCGTCAGAAGACTCGCATCCAGGCCCCCGCCTCCCAGATGTTCCGTCAGCGACTGGATTTTCGAATCCCAGGCCTCGACGAGGATCGCCTCCTGGATCTCCCGTGCTGTCCGTTTCCAGGTCTCCACTGGTCCTGGCAAATTGAAGCGGTCGGCCATCCGGGCCGCACGGTCCACCGCCACCTGGCACATGGCAGCCGAATAGGTAAATGGCCGTCCACTGGTGCGAACCTCCCAGATGCCCTGGTCCGGCTTGCGCCAGGCCTCCCCGGCGGCGTCGATCAGCTTCACGAGTCGATCCCACCGCTCGATGGACGTCCCGCCGTGATGGGCCGCCCATTGATAGGCACAGTCGAGAATTTCGCCGTACACATCGTGCTGTTGCTGCGCCGCCGCCGCATTACCCCAGCGCACGGGCCTGGACCGACGGTAGCCTTCCAGTTCGCGGTCAAGCCGCTCCATCGAGGGCATTCCCCGGTCGAGGTCATACATGACGCTGGGTTTGCCGTCGCGCTCCACGGCATCCAGCACCCAGGCGAGAAAACCCGCGGCCTCGTGCGAGAGGCCGATGCGATGGAGCGCATAGACCGAAAACGCCGCATCCCGCACCCACGCATACCGATAATCCCAATTGCGCTCCCCCCCGATGAGTTCCGGCAGCGATGACGTCGGCGCCGCGACGATCGCGCCGTTTTCGAAGTGATCCAGGAGTTTGATGGTGATGGCGGAGCGGCGAACCAGGGCCTCCTGGGGCCCATCGTACGTCAGACAT
The DNA here is from genome assembly GCA_963846575.1 of uncultured Nitrospiraceae bacterium. Classification (GTDB taxonomy): domain Bacteria; phylum Nitrospirota; class Nitrospiria; order Nitrospirales; family Nitrospiraceae; genus Nitrospira_A. Next base: position 1,863,058 of record CAWJWJ010000002.1, read on the forward strand.
TCCAGCCATCGCTCCCAGACCGCCACCGTATCCCTGCGGAGCGCCGCCCCGTCGAAACGGTCCACATGCGCGGACCCTTGACGCCAACAGAGGAGCAGCGAGCACGATTGCCCGGCCGTGATCGTCACCAAGGTGCGCAGCCCGGTCAGCGGGATGGTGGAGGAGAGGTGCAGGTTCAGACCGGGCTGGGCATGACAGCGGATGCGGATTCCTCCGTCACGCGGCTCCGCCTCAGCTCCTCCACGGGGTTCGATATGGATCGTCAGGTCGACACGCCCTTCGACGACCGTGACAGTCCGAAGCAGTTCACGACGCGTCGCCGGAACATCCTGAGAGAGGTCGGCCCCGGCCACCAACGGACAGAAATCCGTGACGCGCACCAGACCGGTCGAAGTCCGCATCTCGGTCACCAACAGGGCCGTATCCGGCTCATAGAATTGGCGGGACTCCCGCACCCTGTCAGGCGCAATGGTGAAATGGCCCCCGCGCGTGGCATCGAGCAGACTGCAGAACAAGGGGGGAGAATCGAAACGGGGCAGACAGAGCCATACCAGACGTCCGTCACGCCCGATGAGCGCCGCGGTCGCGCCGTCGCCCACGAGGCCATGATCTTCAATCGGCAAATAGCCGTCGATCCGGTGAAAGTCCTTCCACCCCGGTTCCGTCATACCGCCTCCCTTAAGAGATCGATGTCGATAGTCCGGCCGGCCCGGGCCAGAGGCACACAACAGAACACGCCTCTCGCCATCCTGCGCGCAGGGACGCCCTCCCGGCCCCCCTTCCAACAGCCGTTCACAAGATCACCCCACCGGGACATCCAACAGAGACATCTCACATCCCAGATCCGGACGCAGGCCGCAGCGAACCTGATCTTTCCCTGTTGACCGGGAGTCATCCCCTCGCCCTCGCCCCGCACGGGCCGACCCGAGAAACGGGACCTCCTGTGTCTCTATACGACCGGGCCGCCCATTTCGTCTCAACGGTTCAACGGACCTTCTTCCGCCTGCCCTTCAGCAGCACGATGACACCCACGATGCCGATGATCAGGGCGAGCCCGCCGATGATGGCCAAGGGTTCCATAATCCTTCGTTGTCTCCTGTCCGGCTCTGGTGAGAGGCGATCGCCGCCGTCATCCGGTAACGTGCGCAAGGGCTCGATGGTGCCTGCTTGCTTGCTCGTCATTACAGACCATGCCGGATCAACCTGGTCGAATGCAAACGCCTCCTGATTGAGAAACCGCGGAGTTCGCAGCCCGACGCCCTGGAGATAACCAGGCAGCCGATGGCCCGTTCAATTCCAGGAAAGCCCGCCCCGCGATGGCCGCTTCGCATGGATCTGTTCATTCGTCATACTTTTTGGCATTCCCGCGGCACTTCTCGACCGGATACTTGGCCTCGTTCTTCTTCAGCTTCGCGCGCACGGCGTCGTTCACGTCCAGGCCCAGGTCGTGGCAGAGGTAGGAGAGGAGGATCACGACATCGGCGATTTCATCCTCCACCCGCTCCCGTGCCGGGCCGTTCAGGAGACTCGCCACCTCGTCGTGTGTTTTCCATTGGAAGATCTCCAGCAGTTCGCTCGCCTCGACCGTAACGGCGGCGGCCAGCTCCTTGGGCTTGTGAAACTGCTCCCAGTCACGCTTCCGCCGGAATTCCAATACCGCAGCCATTACGTCGTCGTTCAACATCTCGGTTCTCTCCTGATGATTCTCCTGATATGGGGGCGGGACCGGTGGTCGCTGCATCGCATCAGGTACGGGGTCCCCCGCCACCCTAGGATCGTGAATCGGCTCCGGGGAATGCAAGCCGAATCGCCCAGGCCATGACCCACGCCCGACCCGACCCCCAGTTGAAACAGCCGGCATGTCTGTGGCCATCACCGTACCGGCGATGTGAACGAGCAAAAGCGGTCGATCCGCTCCGCCCTGCTGCCGCGCAGGGCAGATCCAGGCCCGATAGGGCTGCGGGAGCGATGATTGAATTAGCTTGCGGAGTGGCGTAGAGGTTGATGCAGCCACGACTCTTCACCCGTCTCTTGTCCCGGCGGGGCTTGCGGGAGGTCCGCTCATGAAGTAGGCCTTGCGTTCTTGTTGGTTCTCCTGTTGGTTCCCAGCTCACCCCTCTCCGCACAGACCCCTTGTGCGGATTGTTTCGACGCCGCCGAGGCGGAATCGAGGAAATGCTTCGGCAATGCCATTAGCGCAGATGACAAGAGCGGCTGCCTGGAAACCCGGCAAACGCGGATGAAGAATTGCAACGAGGATCTCTGCAAAGAGGTCAGGGAGGAGCACACCACGGCAACGGAACCGCAACCGGTGCCGGCCCGGCCCGGCTTCGGGGCCTACGTCCCGACGGAAGGCGAATGGCTCGCGCTAGTCATGAGGACCGGCCTCCGGCGGGAAGCCACGCCAGACCGGCCCTACTCGCTCGACATCGTGCTGGCCGATCCGCAGACCATCGAGATCGTCGTCCATCATGCTCCCACGATGAAGCGGGACCAGGTGAACAAAACCATTGAGGCCGCGCGGGAGGCGATCAGGAGCCAGGCCAGGAGCCATGGGTGGGACAAGTGGGTGAAGATTCGAGAGAAGGTTGAAGTGTCGCCGGGAAAGAAATGAGAGCATGTAACGCGACCTAAGGCGGTCGCAGCCGGGTGAAGAAACAGGCGAGGCCGGTCTCCACGAGAGAGCATGGACAATAGGCGGAGCAGAGTGATGCGAAGGCTTCCTCGGTGCTGGGCGAGAGGGAATAGTCAGAGGCGGGCGACGTCATCGGAAATCGGCTGAGCCGGGCAGGTCACGAGCTGAGGGCGGAAGCGTTGCCGGAGCGAGGCGACCACCGCGCCGTCCGCAGCCGCAGGCAGGACGCACTCGGCGAAGGAATGGCCCGAGGTGATCGCGAGCCGCCCGCAGACAAGGAGGAGAACGACGGTGGCGATCCAGTTGGGCCAGGCATCCAGCTCCCAACCATACGGGCTGTAATAAAAGGTGTCGCTCACAGGCCAGAAATACTGGATGGGCCAATCGACCCCGCTCCCCAGCCAGTCACACAGGAGATGCAGGTGAAACGCGGCAAGGCCCAGCCACCAGACCCTCGGTCGATCCTTCGCCCGGAAGGCACAGAGTCCGGCAATGAGGAGCGCAGCGGCAAGGCCATGGGTCAGGACATGGTGCCAGCGGCCATAGGCATCGAGACCGGCGAGCAGCGAGAGGCCGTCGAGGTCCGCAGCCACCCCGGACCAGGCCACCAACCGGCGATCGCGCCGCGCCGCCAAGCGGTGGCCCACCACCCAGGACAGCATGAGATGTGTGGGGATATGCATAGGGCCGACGCTCCGGCGAAGACGTCAGAGAGAAGTATAGCAGCCGTGGGGAAGGGGTGAGCGTCGATGGGTTTCGCAACAATCGGCAGGTGGCCACCTCAATCGGTCTGTTGCAGCCATGCGGCAACGGAACAGGGCCGGCTGATCGGCGGTGCGATCGGAGACCGACTTCTTCGAGGTGGCAGCGACAGGCAATGTAGCGTCAACCGGTCGACGCGGTTGATGGGGCACGCGCTGGACGACCGTTCTAGGGCGAGATTCTCCAATGGCGCAGTGACAACGGTGCAGGGCTGCAACCGTTTCTTAATGTCGAGACGGCGGGAAGCAGCCTGACCGAGATCGTCGCAAGCAGGACCGGAAGAGGTCGTGGTTGCGCATGAAGCGCTGAGGCGCCTTCGACCGTTCAGTAGTGTTCCCGGCTGGCTTCCAATACTCGAGTTCTATCGGCTTCGCCATCGCCTGATTCAACGGTACTGTAGGATTGCAAGACCTGACCCTAACCTTCCTCTTGACCCTAACCTTCCTCTTTTTTATAGAGTGGTATCCTCTGCCTCGTTGTATAACTGCTTTTGTTTCTTGTTTTCGAACCACTGCAGATTCCACATCTCGTATTCGGCCATCTCCACTAACTTAATGGCTTGATGCGCAGACTTTTGTGAATCCCAATCCATGTCTTTATCGTTGACCCACTTGTTAAGCCATCTCTTAACGGGCTCAAGCGCTTTGATCTGCCGGGCGACATCTTGATTCCATTTCTTATCAAGCTTTGCTTTCATTCAACCTCCTAGGTTGTTTGTTATCGTTAGAAATTGCTCCAAGACAGCGTCGAGATCATCCAAGATTTCTTGCACGATAATGTCAGGAGCGGTCGGACAGGAAGCCCGCCGCCCCTCCGAGCAGGCTGGGCCAACTGTAATTGTCGGGGATCTGGCTCGGCTGTTTATACGACGCCTATCGCCCCTCATCCGCCATTTAAGTAACGGCAACTATGTTAACGGCTCATCATAGGCGCCATAACTCATCCCATCACCACACGACACGTTGCAGTAGTTCCAGCGTGTGTAACAATTTGCGTACCTTGATTAACCAATCGTCAGCTGTTTCATTTGTGCAAACCAATCGATTATCTCTCCGCTAGGATCAACCTGCTCCAAACGTGCCATTGTCATCAGGGCGGCAGACTGGTCATTTAAGTGGCACTTCGCCTTCGAAATTTTTCTTTTCTTCGCCTCACCATCTAACTGGCTCCAGAGGGTCTGACTGCCGTTAATGGCATGAACCTTTTGGGCTACTGAAGCTGGCACATCATCGTAATCCCCAAAGTTACTAGTCAGCCCAAGAGGCATGTTCAATCGCGAATACGCTTCGTTTATCGCATCAAAATGCAAGTAATTCTCCATCTCCTTCTTCGCGGTGATGACAGCCTTGCATCCGGACCGTGAGTTGATCGCCTGAGCTTCAGCTTGATAACGCGCTGCGGCTGGGGGCTGTGTATCGCGGTCAAATAGGTGAAACTCGGGTCGACATAGTGGAGCCAAGCGAGACGTCCACAACGCCAAAGATGATCCCCCGAGAGGGAAAAAGATCAATTCGCCAGAAAGCTCCATGTTTCCCAAGTCCAAGACCTCGACTCCTGACAATATTAGAATCTTCGACATGTGCTTCAAAAACGCTATATCGTGTTTACCTTCGACCCCTATGAAAAGCTTAATCGAGTTGTCAGGAAGCACCCCTAGTGACTTAGCAAACAACTTGTTCGTATCTCCCCCACCTCGGAGTACCTCCCGCGTTTTATCCGCGTTCTGGTGAATGAAGCGGAGACAATTGTCCTCCAATGTCCTTGCAAGCATCGGTGTGTGAGTAGTTATTACAACCTGGTTCTCAGTGGAAAGGTCCGTCAAGGCACTAACTAGCATTCGTTGATTGTGTGGGTGTTGGCTCGTCTCAGGTTCTTCAATTGCGTAAATCACGGGCGCACTGTCTCTTTCTTTACCCTGTTGCTCTGCTTTTGCTCGAAAGAAATTTAGGAGAATCAGCCGCTTCACACCGCTCCCTCGCTTGTTAATCGGAATGTCTTCATCTCCGGTGATGGTCGCCTTAAATAATGACTCCCATTTGGGCGCAGTAAACTGGGGGGTTAGCTGCTGAGCCAAGCTTGGGTCCATTTCCTTCAGTTTCTCTAATGTCTTCTGCGCAATTCTCTTCACCTCGGTTTCAACGTGCGTCACGATAGCATTCAGTTCATGCGCTTTCTGCTTTATGGCCTCTTTCACAGCAACCTTCAACGGATCTTGCGCTTCTGGATCTTGATCTGTACTGGCTCGGTCTGATTTGAAAAGTGCGAACACCGGGATGTATGCCTTAATGCCCTCCCATGCCTGTTTGGCGTTCTCCACATTCAGAGGAACGAAAACCGGTTGAAGCCTCAAGTCACCGACTGATTCTCGAATGCGCTGGCGCAACTGAGCATTTATCTTCTGATCAATTCCGAGCAGATCGATCTGCAGCTCTTTCGCTCGCTTCTTAAGTTCGGCATTCTTTAGCTGCAGTAAATCCGAAGCTCCGGCCGTAGTTGGATGTATGGCGAAGGCCGCTATGTTGATGCACTTTGGAGTAGCCGTGTGGCCACTGTATGTCTTATGGATTTCTAAGCAAGCTTTGCTGTTCAGTAGATATTCGCCTTGAAATGTCGTCGGGAAATCCTCGTCAACGACAGCACTGGTTGGCAGATCGGTGAACTCGCAGATGATTGTCAGATCTTTCGCATCGCCGTTCTTGCTCGCGTCGTTCTTGTCAGGAGTACCATCGTTCAGGAAAATATCAAGACCGTCCATCACCGTAGACTTACCGGCATCATTCCTGCCCACAAATGCCGTCATTTCACCGAAATCGAAAGCAATCTCGTCTCTATAGCAGCGAAAATTGCGAACCCTTAGTCGCGAAAGTTTCATTGTCAACGACCTGAACTTATTGTGAGACTAAGCCTGACGGAAAGGCACTCGTAAGAACAAACTGCCTCAGTCGCCCGGCACGGTCGAAGTTGCCATTGAAGCTGCCTTCAAGCTCCTCGATGACCAGCAGGCGGCGCTCGACTTCAGCCACCATCTCCGATCGCGCTCTTCCAGGAATTAGTCAAGCTGGGAATCTTTTAAAACTCTGTCCACGTGAATGCTGATGGACTGTAATCCCGCACGACCCATCCCGCATGGCCCAGCATCTCGTCGATCTTCTGGCGGGCGTTGTCTTCAGGCGTGGGCATCGTTCGAACAGGAATAGTTGGAGCTCGGTTCAAGCCGCCGCAGCATACCCTTTTGCGCCGAGGGCCACAATCGTTCGACGTAGAATTTCTTAGGCCCGTTCAGTCTTCATCCTCGTCCAAAATTGCACGTAAATTGTTGTACGGCGGCCCCGGCTCGCCTACCCACCAACCGGGTTCGTTGCCGGAGTCGACTTTCTCACCGCTGACCAGGACCCGCACGGCGATGCAGCGGCCCTGTTCGCGATGCCGGCGAAAGTCCTGCTCGGTCACGGCCAGGTGCACGTCGCGCTCGCAGGCCCCGCAATGCCGGACCCCTTCGTCGGCGGTCGGCTGCAGCCCTTCCCACGTCCGCGGGCACTTGAAGCGGAATTCACAACTGATTCTGGCTTCTTCGTTCCAACTCGTGGCCATTCGAACCTCCATTCCTCGGGTACGGCCTTGCCGCCCGCTCGATCGCTACCGGATTGTCCCTAGGGCCAGCCCCGTGACATGCCTAGATCCGCAATGAGTCGCGTGAGAGTACCATGCCCGCGTGACATTCCGGGTCACGGTATGGGCAGAGCTGAGGCCGATGCAGACGAGTCACCCGTTTCGGCCCGGCTCGGCTCCCCTGTCTGCTGTCCTCGAAATCCGTTGCGGAGAAACGCTCCACCTTTCGTTGGCGGCGGCTATGCGGGTCCGACGAGACGACGCGAAAGGTTCCCGGAACGAAGCGGAAACCCTCGTGAATGTTTCTTTGCTCTCGGTGGCCCCACTCGTTAAGATGTGGACTATTCAACGGGGGCGTGACACATGAGCGACAACGATTCCGTTCCTCGACCGCAGGCCGACGACGATCCGCAGGAAACTCAGGAATGGCTGGATAGCCTCGAGTACGTGCTCGACGCCAAGGGCACCGACCGGGCCGGGTATCTGTTCGAGCGGCTCCGCGACCGGCTCGGCGCACGCGGCGCACCCGTGTCCGCTCCCTTCAACACGCCCTACGTCAACACGATCCCTGCGAGTGAGCAACCGCCTTACCCCGGCAATCTCGACATCGAACGGCGGATCCGGAGCTTCATTCGCTGGAACGCGATGGCGATGGTGGTGAAGGCCAACAAGCAGCGCCCCGGCATCGGCGGCCATATTTCGACCTATGCGTCGGCGGCCACGTTGTACGAGGTCGGCTTCAACCATTTTTTCCACGGCAAGGACGCGCCCCAGGGCGGCGATCTGGTCTACTTTCAGGGCCACGCGGTGCCCGGCATCTATGCGCGCAGTTACGTCGAGGGCCGGCTGCCGGAAGAGGCGCTGCACCACTTCCGCGGCGAGCTGAGCGGCGGCGGACGAGGCCTGTCTTCCTATCCGCATCCCTGGCTCATGCCCGATTATTGGGAGTTCCCCACCGTATCCATGGGTCTCGGGCCCATCATGTCGATCTATCAGGCGCGCTACAACCGGTATCTTCAGGAGCGCGACCTCAAGGATACGAGCCGGCAGCGGGTCTGGGCCTTCATCGGCGACGGCGAAACCGACGAACCGGAAAGTCTCGGAGCGATCACGCTGGCCTCCCGCGAACAGCTCGACAATCTGACCTGGGTGGTGAACTGCAATCTCCAGCGCCTCGACGGGCCGGTGCGCGGCAACGGCAAGATCATCCAGGAGCTGGAAGCCATTTTCCGCGGCGCCGGCTGGAACGTCATCAAGGTGATCTGGGGCAGCGACTGGGATCCGTTGCTCGCGAAAGACCACGAAGGCCTGCTGGTGAAGCGGATGGGCGAGGTGGTCGACGGGTGGTATCAGAAGTACTCGGTGGAAGGCGGCGGGTTCGTGCGGAAACACTTTTTCGGCGCCGATCCGCGGCTGCTCGCGATGGTCGAGTCCTACTCGGACGAACAGCTCCATAAGATGCTGCGCGGGGGCCATGATCCGCGCAAGGTGCATGCGGCCTACAAAGCGGCGGTCGAACACAAGGGGCAGCCGACCGTGATCCTGGCCAAGACGATCAAGGGCTACGGCCTGGGCGAAGCCGGCGAAGGGCGCAACGTCACGCATCAGCAGAAAAAGATGAACGAACATGAGCTGCGGGAGTTCCGCACGCGCTTCGGCGTGCCGGTGCCCGATGACCAGCTGGCCTCGACGCCGTTCTTCCGGCCACCGGACGGCAGTCCGGAGGCGGCCTATCTCCTCGAGCGGAGCAAGGCCATGGGCGGGCAGATCCCGGAACGGCGCGTGAAGGTGGAATCCCTGCAGACGCCGCCGCTCGAGGACTTCAAGGAGTTCGTGGAGGGCTCCGGCGACCGGGCGGTCTCGACGACGATGGGTTTCGCCCGCATGTTGGGACGCCTGCTCTCCCGCAAGGATGTCGGCAAACATCTCGTGCCGATCATTCCAGACGAGGCGCGTACGTTCGGGCTCGAAGCGCTCTTCCGCCAATATGGGATCTATTCGCACATCGGCCAGCTCTACGAGCCGGCCGACAAGAGTTCCCTGCTCTATTATTTCGAAGCGACCAACGGGCAGATCCTGGAAGAAGGCATTACCGAAGCCGGCGCGATGTCGTCCTTCATCGCCGCGGGCACCGCCTACGCTACGCATGCGCTCAATACCATTCCTTTTTACATTTATTATTCGATGTTCGGGTTTCAACGGGTCGGCGATTTGATCTGGGCCGCCTCCGACATGCGGGCCAGGGGGTTCCTGCTCGGCGCCACGGCGGGTCGGACCACGCTGGAAGGCGAAGGCCTGCAGCATCAGGACGGCCACAGCCATCTGCTCGCGAGCGCCGTGCCCAGGATGGCCGCCTACGACCCGGCCTTCATGTTCGAGCTGGCCGTGATTCTGCAGGACGGCATGAAGCGCATGTACCAGGATCAAGAAGACCTGTCCTACTACATCACGCTCTACAACGAGTCGTACCCCATGCCGCCCATGCCGCCGCAGGCGGAAGAAGGAATCCGGGAAGGCATGTATCGTTTCCGTCCGGCCCCGGCCCCCGGCAGGCATCGGGCGCATCTGCTGGCGAGCGGGCCGCTCGTCAACGAGGCGCTGCGGGCGCAGGAGCTGCTTCTCGAACGGTACGGCGTGGCGGCCGATGTCTGGAGCGTGACCAGCTACAAGACGCTGCGGTTCCGGACGCTCGAGGCCGAGCGCTGGAACATCCGGCATCCGGACGAGACGCCGCGCGTGAGCTACCTCCAAAAGACCGTCCCGGCGCTGGACGGCCCCTGCGTCGCGGTGAGCGATTACGTCCGCCTGGTGAGCGAGCAGATCGCCCCCTGGATACCGGGCGGGCTGCTGGCCCTGGGGACCGACGGCTTCGGCCGCAGCGATTCTCGCAAGGCCCTGCGCCGGTTCTTCGAGATCGACGCCGAACATCTCGCGGTGGCCACCCTCTACGCCCTGCATCGGCGGGACGGGCGGATCGACGCCAAAACGGTCAGGCAAGCGGCGCAGGATCTGGGTGTCGAAGGCGACGACCTGGCGCCCTGGCAGCGCTGAGCTCGCGATGGGCGAAACGAAAGAAATGAGGATCGCATGAAGGTGGAACTGCCGTTTCTCGCGGAAGGGATCGAAGGCGGCGATGTCGTTCAAGTCCTGGTCCACGAAGGCGACCAGGTGACGGAAGGGCAATCGCTGATCGAGCTGGAAACCGACAAGGCGACCGTCCCGGTGCCGTCGCCCGCTGCGGGCAAGGTCGGCAAGGTGCTGGTGAAAAACGGCGACCACCTGAAGGTCGGACAAGCCCTGATGGAAGTGGACGGCGATGGGGCCCAGCCGGATCAACAGAAGGCCTCGGCAAAGAAGACGGAGCAAGAGACTGACGCTGCACCGGCCAAGCCGCAGGCGACCGACAAGAAACCAACAACGGACAAAACATCCGCGCCTGCCAAGGAATCAGCGCCCTCACCCCAGCCGGACCCCGAGGTCGAAGCCGCGCATGCGGACGCCGTGGAAGAAAAGGAAAAGCCGCCGGCTCAAGAGAAGGACTCGCCGGAGAAGACGGAGAAAGAGGCCTCCGCACCGGCCCAGCCAAAGGCGGCCGGCAAGAAACCAGCAACGGACAAGAAATCCTCACCTGCCAAGGAACCCACGTCCTCGCCTCAGCCGGAAGCCGACGCCGAGGCCGCGGATGACCACGCCGGCGACGAAGAGGAAGCGCCGCCGGCTCAACCCGCTGCCGCCCCGAAACCGGCCGCGGCTCAGCCCTCCAAACCCGAACCCCAGGCCAAGGAACCGCCTTCCGGCGAACCATCGGCCGGCGACGTCTCCGCAGGCCCGGGAGTGGCCGCCCCTCCTTCGGTGCGTCGCCTGGCGCGCGAGTTGGGCGTGGACCTCACGCAGGTGAAGGGGTCGGAAGCCGGCGGCCGGATCACCGCCGAGGACGTGAAGACCTACGTGCGCGAGCGGACGAGACGCAGCGGCGCGCCCGGGAGCAAGGACGCACAGGAGAAGAGCGGGAACGTCTTTACCACGATGTACGGGACCGAGCGGCGGGAAGCGATCTCTTCGCTCCGCCGGAAGATCGCGGCCACGGTGACGCAGGCCTGGACGACGATCCCGCACGTCCATCAGTTCCAGGAGGCCGACGTCACGGATCTGATGGCCCTGCACAAACGGTATGCGCCCCAGTTCAAGCAGAGAGGCGCCACGCTCACGCTGACCAGCCTGTTTCTCAAGGCCGCGACCCACGCGCTGAAACTTTTCCCGCAGTTCAATGCGACGGTGGACCTGACCAACGGCGAAGTGATCTACAAGGACTATTACAACATCGGCGTGGCGGTGGACACGCCGGCCGGGTTGATCGTGCCGGTCGTCCATCGTGTCGACCAGAAGGATCTGCTCCAGATTTCCCTGGAGATCGCCGATCTGGCCGAACGCACCAGAACCCGCCAGATCAAACTCGAGGAACTGCGGGGCGCCACGTTCACGGTCAGCAACATGGGCGGCCTCAACGCCGGCCCGTTCACGCCCATCATCATGCCGCCGCAGGTCGCGATCCTGGGCATGGGCAAGGGCCGGCGGGTGCCGGTGTATCGCGACGGCCAATTGGTGCCCCGCGTGATGCTGCCGCTCTGCGTGGCCTACGACCATCGGCTGATCGACGGCGCCGACGGCGCGCGGTTCACCAACGAGATCGTCAAAGTGCTGGAAGATTTTCAAGCGATGTTCATGGGCTTGTGACCAGGGAGAAGGACGCCGATGGCTGATACGACGTATGACGTGGCGGTGGTCGGGGCGGGACCTGGCGGTTATGCCGCCGCCTTCAAAGCCGCGGACCTTGGATTGCGCACGGTCGTGATCGACCAGGAACCGAAGCTGGGCGGGGTCTGTCTCCTGCGCGGCTGCATTCCCTCGAAGGCGCTGCTGCATGCAGCCCGGCTGATCACCGACGCGGAGGAGGCCGAAGGCTGGGGCATCCGCTTCGAGAAGCCTGTCCTCGATCTCGACGCCCTGCGCCGCCGGAAAGAGACGATCATCGGCAAGCTCACCAAGGGCATCCAGACCCTGGCGGGCGCGCGCAAGGTCGAGGTGATCCAAGGCCGGGCGCAATTCAAGAACGCGACGACGCTGATCGTGTCCGGTCCACCGGATCAGACCGCACAGCGGGAAATTACGTTCGCCCAGGCCATCCTCGCCACCGGTTCGCGGCCGGCCATTCCAGGTTCGCTCACGCTCAACGATCCGCGCGTGCTGGATTCGACCGGCGCGCTGGACCTCCCCGATATTCCCGGCCGCCTGCTCGTCGTCGGGGGCGGCTATATCGGCCTCGAGCTGGGCACCGTGTACCAGGCGTTGGGCTCGGAGGTGACGGTCGTCGAAGCCCTGCCGCGTTTGTTGAACGGCGCCGACCCCGATCTCGTGAGGCCGCTGCAACAGCGCCTGCAGCGGCGATTCAAGGCGATCAGGCTCGACACCTCGGTCGAGAAGCTCGAGGCCAAGGACGACGGCATCGCGGCGACCTGCAAAGGTCCGGACGGACAGACCACCGAGGTCTTCGATCGCGTGCTCGTGGCCGTCGGACGGAAGCCGAACAGCGGACAGCTGGGGCTCGAACAGACCAAGGTTCAGATCTCCGAGAAGGGCTTCGTCCAGGTCGACCGGCAGATGCGCACCGCCGAGCCGAGCATCTTCGCCATCGGCGACGTGGTCGGCGAGCCGATGCTCGCCCACAAGGCCTCGCATGAAGGATTGGTCGCGGCCCGGGTGATCGCCGGGCAGCCGGACGCGTTCGATGCGACGATTCCAGCCGTGATTTTCACCGATCCCGAAATTGCCTGGTGCGGACTCACGGAAGAAGCCGCCAAGGCCTCGGGGCAGGCGGTGAAGATCGCCCGGTTCCCCTGGGCGGCCTCCGGCCGCGCCACCACGGTGGGCCGCAACGACGGCCTCACGAAATTGGTGTTGGAGGCGGAATCCGGACGCGTGCTGGGGATGGGTGTCTGCGGGGCCGGCGCGGGCGAGTTGATCGCCGAAGGTGTCCTGGCCATCGAAATGGGTGCGACGGCCGAAGACGTGGCCGCCTCGATTCATCCCCATCCCACGTTGAGCGAGACCGTCATGGAAGCCGCCGAAACCTTCCACGGACAGGCCACCCACATCTACCTGCCGAAGCGGTAGCCGGTGCGTCCGCTGCGCCTGCTCGACCTGACCCTCCCCTCCCCCGTGGAAAACCTCGCGCTGGACGATGCGCTGCTCGACGAACTGGATGAAGGGGGCGGCGAGCCGGTCCTGCGGTTTTGGGAAAGCGACCGCTATTTCGTGGTGCTGGGCCCCGCTTGCCGGCGCTGCGACGACGTCCATGCCGCCGCCTGTGAACAGGACGCTATTCCGGTGCTCCGGCGCGCCAGCGGCGGGGGGACCGTGCTGCAAGGACCCGGCTGTCTCTCCTACGCGTTGATTCTGCCCCTGACGCTCCATCCCGACCTGTCGGATATCCGTGCGACCAACCGGCTCATCCTCGAACGGATCGCCCGCGCGCTCCATCGCTGGGAGCCGGCCACCGCCTTTCGCGGCATCAGCGATCTGGCGATCGACGGACACAAAATCTCAGGGAATGCTCAACGACGAAAACGCCACGCGCTCCTCTTTCATGGCACGGTGCTCCATGCCATGCCGGCCGATCTGATCGCGCGTTATCTGAAACATCCGGAACGGCAGCCGGACTATCGCGCAGACCGGCCGCACGGCACGTTTCTCCGGACGATCGATGTCCCGTCGTACGATCTGAAGCGGGCGATTGCCGGGATATGGGATGTCGGCCCGCCGCTCGACCGCTGGCCGGAAGCCCGGATGCCGGGCTGTATCCGACACGTGCTGGACCGGACGGGCAACGAACCGCCGCCGCGCGCGGGCGACGGACCGCTGAAGCGGATGGTTCTCTAACGTCATCACTCCCACGCCGCTGGTCACGGCCCGCAGGAGCGCCAAAAATGGCTCATGGCCCTCTCCTGCCGGGGTGACCTTTCGCTCCTTGCGTCCTTTTCGGCAGAAGAGTACCCTTCCCCCCACAGTCCCACCCACAAAGGAGGCCCCACCATGAGCCGCTTCCGACCCCTCTTCTTCACCTGTACGTTGTTGCTCTTTTCTGCGTCGCTGGCATCGGCGGAACTCCTGGCGCTCTTGAACTACGAGAGTAAGCCGGATCAGCCGCTACGGCGCGAAGGAATTGCGATCATGGACATCGATCCCGATTCCTCCGACTTCGGAAAAATCCTCATGGAGATTCCGCTGCCGTCCGATCTGGTCGCGCACCACATTTTTTTCAACCGCGATCGGACCAAGGCCTACGTCACGGCACTGGGAAAAAGCCTGTTGCACGTCGTGGATCTGACGCGCTTCCCCTATCGGCTGCGCGCCATCTCCGTGCCGGACTGCCAGGCCCTGGAAGACCTGGTCGTGTCGGAAGACAATCGGATCTGGTACCTGACCTGCATGGGCACGAGCGCCGTGATCATGGGAGACGCCGTGAAGGATGAACCGATCAAAACGATCAGCGCGGCTGAACCGGCCGATGCGTTCATCCTATCTCCGCACGGCATCGCGATTCACAACGGCATCAACCGGGTGCTCGTGACCAGCACGATCAAGCCGGATGACATGGCGGCGGCCGGCGAGACGGTCACGGTGCTGGAGGCGAGCACCGGCAAGGTCCTCTCGACGCACAAGGTCTCCTCCAAACCCTCGCCCTCCAAAGCAGCCCCGGTGGAAATCATGTTTGCGCCGAACGCGGTGCCGCCGGTCGTGCACATTACCAATATGTTGGAGGGGACGCTCTGGGTCGGGACCTGGGAGCCGAAGGGCCAGTCGTTTTCATTCCGGCAGGTGGACGACTTCGGCCCACGGCAACAGGGCGTGCCGTTGGAAATGCTCTACAACGCGAAGGGCGACCGCCTGTACGTCACGACAGCCAAACCGGGCTTCGTCAATCTGTATGACAACAGCGACCCGCGCCAGCCGAAATTTCTTCAAGCCATTCCCGCCGCTCCTGGCGCCCATCATTCGGTGCTTTCGCCCGACGAGCGCTATCTGTTCGTGCAGAACAGCCTGCTCAATCTGGAAGGCATGAGCGACGGGTCCATTACGGTGATCGACTTAAAGCAGGGCGGCAAGGTGCTGGGGAGTATCGACACGCTGAAGGAGCAGGGACTCAACCCCAACTGCATCATGCTCCTGCCGAATCATTTTCAGAAGGGCGGTTTGCGCGCGGGCCTGGCGCCCCGGTGAACCGGGGCCAGAGGCGACGGACGGCCTGACCCGGGAATCTGCCCGCGCGTCAGGAGGTCTGTGACTCAGTGTGATGCGAGGGTTTCGGGCGGTATCGATCCGGGCTCGGATCGGCCGCGGGGGCGGTACGGCTGACATCCAACAGGATGGCGACCAGCATGTCGCTCATGACGTTGACGCCCGAACGCGCCCGGGCGATGAGCCAGTCCACCGTCATGATGAGCGGGATGGCGGCGGCGATCACATGGTCCGGCAGGCCCGCGGCTGAGAGAACGAGCGGCAACACGATCAGCCCGGCTTCGGGAATGCCGGCCACGCCGGCCCCCGCGATGATCGAGGCGGCGACGATCAGGAACTGACTCGCCATCGGCAGATCGTACCCCAAGGCCTGGGCGAGGAAGAGCGCGGCCATCGCTTCATAGAGCGTGACCCCGTCGTTGTTGAGGTTCGTACCGACACAGGCGGCCAGGCGCGCCGACTGCACCGACACCTTCATCCGCTCGAGACACCGCAGGGTGACCGGCACGGTCGCGAGGCTGCTGTTGCAGGACATGGCGGTCATGACCGCATCGGCCCCCTGCCCCAGGTACACCTTCGGCGACTTCTTGCCCACCAGCCAGGCGACCAGCGGATAATAGATAAACCCGTGGATCAGCAGCCCCGCGAGCATGGCGACGAGGAAAATCCAGAGCACGGAGAACACGCCGACTCCCGATCGCCCGACGACCTGCGCCACGACGCCGAAGACGGCGAAGGGCACCGCCAGGATGATCCATCCGAGAATCCGCACGAGCCAGTGATAGATCCGCTCGATGCCTCGCGTGACGGAGTGAACGATGCCGCCCTCCTGCACCCCCTCGCCCTGCAGGCGACGGAGCAGCGCCCCGAGGCACAGCGCGAGCAGCACGACTCCGATGATGTTGTTGCTGGTGAACGGCGTCAGGATGGTGCGGGGAATATAGGCTGCGAGGTCTTCGATCGGATTCTGCGAGGTCGCCACCTTCGCCCCCGACGACGGGGAGCCCGGCAGGATCTGAAGCAACTCGTCGACGCGACCCTTCCAGGCCAGACCCGGCTCCCAGGTGTTCATGATAAACAGCCCGATGGTCATGGCGACGGAGACGTTGACGAGGCAGATGGCGAGCAGCTTGGTCCCCTGGCGCAGCGGAAGACTGGTGCGGATGAGCGCATCGAGGATCGCGAAGAAGATGAGCGGAATGGCGAGCGTCTTGAGCAACTGCACGAGCAGCATGCCGAGGCGGCCCAGGTCCCGGTTGTGCAGGCCGCCCAGGTAGGGGTCCTGACCGAACACCACGCCCAGCGTCGCGCCGCAGAACACGGCGATCAGCACTTGCGTATAGAGCGGCGGAGGGGTCCAGGTCTGTGTGTTCTTCATAGTGGATGCTCGCGGGCGGCGGAAGGATACCCGTTTCCCGTCGAGAATGCACGCCTCCGGTGGACGACGGACCGACGATCCTCCTCTCATCTTCTATCCTGAGCATGGCCGATATGACAACTGGTTTGAAGAAGGCTGCTGATGGCGGATGCCCGAAGCCATGCGGGGTGAAGGACCCGTTCAGAGCAGGCGCGCAACCGGGGCGGATGCGTCCACGACCTTGCACAACAGATTCAGCAACATCATCTCGTCCATGGAGCCGGGGATCGATCCGGCGATCCGGGGATCGGCCACCACCACCGCCAGGCATTGGGCGCGCGAGACGGCCACGTTCACCCGGTTGCGGTCAAGGATGAAGGCCAGTCCGCGCGAACCATATTCCCCGTAACTCGAACAGAGGGACAGGATGCAGACCGGCGCCTCCTGCCCCTGAAACCGGTCCACGCTCCCGACCCGTGCGCCCTCGGGAAGGGCCGCCTGCAGGGCACGGACCTGGGCGTTGTAGGGCGCGATGAAGAGTACGTCCTCCAGGGCGAGCGGCCTGGTGCGGCCGTCCTTGGCCGTATAGCGACGCCCGCGCAGCTCCTCGTAGATGGCCGCGATCCTCGCCACCTCCTCGTCGCTCTGCTGGATGTTGCCGTCGTGCTCGACCGGGACGAAGACGATGCCGCTCTCGCGGGACACGACCAGCGACGGCTTGCCCGATGGCAGGGCGATCTTCTGCCTGCCGCAGTCGGGATGGGAGCCGAGACGTCCGCCGTACATGCTCTCGGAGATGAAGCGGCAGACGGTCGGGTGCATGCGGCGGGACTCACCGAGGAATAATCCGACCGTTCGGGGCACCACGGCATGAAATACCGGCACATCGGGCCTGCTGGCCTCCACGTCCTTCAAGGCATACTGCAGGGCGGACAATCCCGCATCGCCGGGATGGGACCCCTGCACCGGCTGTTCAAGCTGCATCTGGTCGCCGAGCAGGACGAGGTTGTCGGCGCAACGGGCCATGGCGATGGTATTCGCGAGCGTCACCTGCCCCGCTTCGTCGATGAAGAGAAAATCGAGCGCGCCTTCCCACTCGGGCCTGGTGAAGAGCCAGGCCGTGCCACCGACGACGCCGCCGCGATAGGCGGCCAGGGCGCCGCTGCTGTCCGGAATATGTTTCAACCCGGGGTGGTCGGCAAACAATGGTCCGTCAGCCTCACCCCCGACCTTGATCCCCAGGATCTGCCCGCCGCTCGCTTGAGCCGCCTCGCCGCAGGCTTTCAGGAGATTGAGCACCGCCTTATGGCTGTTCGACGCGACTCCGACTTTCTTACCGGCCGCGAGCAGCGCCTGGATGACCCGCGAGGCGCAGTAGGTCTTGCCCGTGCCCGGCGGCCCTTGGATGACCAGACAGTCCCCGGACATCGAACGTGCCACGCGGACTGCCGCTTCCGTCGGGTTGTCATCGGATGTGGTCAGCAGGGTTGCCGGCGGGACTCGTTTCCCCAGCGCGGCTACCGGCGCATGGAGCCTGTTCGACAGGTGCCGCGCGGCCACGTCGGCCAGCGCCTCCTGGATGACCGTGTGCGAGATATGTTCGTCCGGTATCAATGACCCCTGCCCGGGGAACGCACCGTCGAACTTCTCGTTGAGCCCCTTCTTGCCGATTTTGAGTTCCAGCCTGCCGGCGGACAGATCCAGCGACGACAGCGTGAGCTTGGCCACCAGGTTATGTGTGAACATGACCCTGTCGCCTGCGGCGAGTTTGCATTCCTGGGAGGGGTCGAAACGATAGGTTTGCGCCAGCGATTGTTTCTCAGGTACCGGAGATCCCACGGCTTCGAGGCCTTCGATGCAGGCCGGATCGTCGCGCAGTTCGTCGGGCGTCGCCCCGGCCCGGTCGAACAGCCGCCACCACATGGGTTTTTCTTCCCGCCGGTGAAAGTCGATCACGTCGGCCAGGACCATCGACAGCGCGTCGTGTCCCTGGCGCAGCTTCCCCGCCGTCTCCAGCCGCGCGATCACGTCCGGCGGCAGCTCGCGTGGCTGCGGCGGCTCAGATGGAGCAACCGGAATCGGCGCCTCGATCTTCCCTTCGCGCGCGACGTTCCTGAGCCACTGCAGCAGCTCGGCGGTGGACCGGCAATCTGCTTCGTTGTAGTCGCGGATGGCCTTGAGGATGGCACTCTTGTCGCAATCACCCGGCTCCCCGCTTTCGATCCACCGGGAATACTGCACGATGGAGTCCGCGGCGGTCGCCACGGTCGTGACGCGTTTGGGTCGATAAAGCCGCTCGACCGACTTGATGCTGTAGCTGTCTTCGCCGATACGCAGGCCCTGGCGAATGATCTGATAGAGATCCACGAAGACCTCGCGCCGGAGCAACTCGTCCACTTCGTCCTGGCGGCTGTCGTGCTGCGTGCTCAACCGTCGCACCGCGCTGACCTCGTAGGCGGCGTAGTGGTAGATGTGCAGGCCCGGATGCTTCTTCCAACGCGCGAAGACCCAATCCACGAAGCTTTCGAAGGCCAGCTTTTCCTGCGCGCGGTCATGGGCCCACCAGTCCCTGAACTGCCACTCGCCCGGCCGGTCGGTTCGCTGGCAGACCCCGAACAGATATTCCAATCCGCCGGGCGCCAGCGGGTAACCCTCCATGTCGAAGAACACGTCGGCGGGATCATCGGGCGGAAGCGTGGCCAGGCCTACCGGTTCGCCGTTCGCCCCGGTCCGGGGCAGCAGCTCATACCGCGGCGGGGCATCGGGTTTCTCCGACCGGTCGGCCCTGGTCTGGCATTGCAGGCGAGCCTGCGCGGCAAGTTTCTCCAGTGACGTGCGGTCGAGTTTTGAAACGGTGCGTCCCGACGCGGCAGCGAGGTCCGTCACCCTGCTGATGCCGGCCCGCTTCAATTTCTTGATCTGGCCGACCGTGATGCCGGCGACCTGCACGAGGTGGTCCGTTTCCTGGAAGAAACGCTCCGCGTGGGACGTCCAGCGACCGTGATCCGCTCGCGGCAGCGGCTCGGGTCGGTCCGAGAGGTTCCCGGTGAAGCCCTGTTGCATGTCCAGGAACCGGTCCTTGATGTGGCGGTAGTAGTATAGGAAGTCTTCGACCCGGAACTCCACCCGGTCCGTGCTGCCGAGAATGAGGCCGAACTTCTCCGGCATCGACCCGCCGCTCACGGCGGCGAGCATGTCCGAATAACAGCAGAGCTGAATGGCATAGTACGGCCGGGGCGAACGCGCGAGCTTCGTATCCCACACCTGATAGCGCCCAGCTAAATCGAAGATGAGGAAGTCGGCGAACCCGGAGAACGGCCCGCTCTCAAGGGCTGCCTGATAGATGACGGGCACCCCGGCGCGGATCGCGGCGAGCGTCTCGGTGCTGGCGACGCCGGCATCGCGGCTCGGAATCTCGACGACCTTGGCGCCGGACGAGTGGAATTCCTTCAGCACCGCCTGTTCATGCCGTTCACCGGTTTGCGCGATGAGGGCGGCGTCCTCCGTGAACTCGTCGGGTGTGGCCAGGCCAGGGCGCTCCAGATGGTAGCGATCCATCCATGAGGCGAAGGGCGAGGCGAGATACCGCACGAGATCGCTCGGCGAGTAGATCAGCCGGCCGGAAGCATGTTTCTTCACCCCTGCTCCCTCACCGGCTCCCCTCGATCCTCCATCCCTGCCCATAGGGATTCGTCGGCGAATCGGAACGAAACGGACTGCCTGCTCCGTAGGGATTGTTCAGCGAGTCGGGGGAGAAGGGCGACCCGTACCGGCCGAACCGGTTGCCGGTCGAATCGGGATCGAAGGGATTGGTGCTGAGTGTGCCGCGATAGTTTCCCTGCTGATCGTACAGGCGCGGCGCGTCCGTGGCGAACGGATTCGTGGCCGATTGATTGCTGAAGGGGCTGCCGTAGGGGCTGAAAGAATTGTTCACTCCGTTCGGCGCGAAGGGGCTTCCCTGTCCGAAGGGATTCGCGGTGGAGTCGAACAGGAAGGGGTTAGCGCTCAGGTTGCCGAGGTCCTCGGCCTGAACCGTCTGCATGAACGGCGTACTCAGCAGGAGACACAACAGCATTCGAGGGATCTGCATGGGATCCTCCTTTTCGGCCACCGGCCCCGGCATGGGGCCGGCAGGGTTCCAGGGCCTGCGGGATGCTACCACGCCGCCGTGACATCGGAGGTCACGGTCACGCAGTATTTCTGTCCATTCCGGCCATGCGGGCTCGGGTCCCCCAACAACCAGTCCAGGAATTATCATTCCTCAAGTATCAGTTGAGCTTCATGACGCACGGCCAGGGCCAGGCTTTCCGGCCTGAGCACCTTGACCCCGCCCCCGAAGCTCAACACCCAGCCAACCACTTCCCTGCTGTCGGCCACCGAGAGGGTCATGCGCAGGCCACCGTTCTTCGTTCGTTTGCTCTGCTGCGTATCATGCCAGATTCGGTCCTTCGCCCAGGCGGCCGTCGCCTTCTCGAATTCCAGTTCCACGTCGATCCGCGGGCCGCGCATCACCGTCAGCGCATCCTGCACAAACGCGTCGAGATCGAAATGCAGAGGGACCTGGTAGGGATGGTCGGTCGGCGTGACGGACTTAATGCGCTCCACGGCGAACAGGCGCGGTTCGCTACGCACATGGCAGTAGCCGATCAGATAGAGGCCGCCGGTCGCATACCACAGGCGGTAGGGATCCACCTCGCGCCTGGTGATCCGCCCGCGCGAGGCGGAGTCGTACCGCACCTGAATAGTGGTCTTGTCGGCGATGGCTCTCGTGAGCCGGTCGATCGTGTCGCGATGCTGCCGGTAGCGTTTGTGCGGGCCGAGCCCGACGCTGAACGTCCCGTCGAGTTGTTGAACCAGGGCGACGCCCTGCGGGGGCAGCGCGGCAGCGGCTTTCCCGAGTGCGGATTGCAGCGAGGTATGGAGTTCGGTGCCTTCGAGCGGCGTGATGAGCCGGCGGCTGAACGTGAGCGCCATCAGTTCCGAGGGAGAGAATCGCAACCCCGGCACGTTCCGGAATCCTTCCATGAGACGCCAGATGGTCTGCCCGTTGATCCGTTCGGTGACCAGCGGATAACCCGCTTCTTCCAATGCGGCGAGATCACGACGGAGGGTCCGGGGATGCCTCGTGGAGCCGGGCGCGAGCGAGTCCGCCAGCTGCTCCAGCGTCAGGCCTTGCCCCGACGCCTCCAATTGCTTGAGCACGACCAACAGACGAATAGCCTGATCGTTGCGCGGCATACGTAGTCCCCGGCCTGATCCGCGAATTTCGGCGCTCAGTCTACCAGGATGTTGACATGGCCGCCAGCAGGAGCCTGGGTAAGCCGAGACTGTACTCAGGCTACCGGGCACATGATCGGTCCACCTGATCCGATCCGTGCGTCTATGTCATGGACGCCGCGGTTCTATCGAGAGGTGGTTACGGGCAAACCTGATTCGCTTCACAAAATACATCCGCTGATGTATCGTTGGGCGGGAAAACCTGATTCCTCTCTTTAACCGTACCTGCAAATGGAAATAAGCCTCTATCCGGTTCTCCTGTTCTGGACGATCGGACTCCTGTTCTTCATCGCTGAATGGCTCTATCCGGCGCGTCCGGTCGCCTACCGTTCCGTCTTCTGGCGTGATCTTCTCGCCTTGGGAGCGTACAATTTATCGTTCATGCTCGTCGTCCAGTGGACGGATCGTATCCCCGTTCCCCAATACGTACCGGCATCGGTTCATGCCTGGCCCACGGTTTTTAAGCTCGTCTTATTTTACATAGTGGAAGACTTTCTGCTGTATTGGGCGCACCGGCTCATGCACAGCAAATACGCCTGGCCTGTTCACCGGTGGCATCATGCGCCGACCTACCTCTATTGGCTTGCGGGGATTCGCGCCACCATTCCGCATATTGTGCTGTTCAACCTGACCTACGTGCTGGCGCTGCCTCTACTGCACGATGCTTCCACCTGGGCCTTTCAGGTGATCATGATCGAACATATCGCGCGGAACAACTGGATGCATATGAACGTGACCTGGAAATCGGATTGGCTTGAGTGGCTCGTTGTGACACCGCGCTACCACCACATCCACCACAGCAAGGCGGCGGCGCATCAGGGCGTCAACCTGGGCGCCTGGCTCACCATTTGGGATCGCCTGTTCGGGACGTATTACAATCCCGCCGATGTGAAGGAAGAGTTGTCGTTCGGACTGCCGGAACGGGTTTCTCCGGGCAGGTTGATGATCGGCCTCTAGGACTTGGCGTGATCGGACCGGGTTTCCATGAATTCCCACAGGCCCCAGGCTCTCACTATTCCGCTGCGCAATCAGGCCATACGCAGGCCCTCTTGCTCACCCATCCGCCGGCGACGCCGGGGGTCCTGCCGGCGAGCTCGCCGCTCGCCGTTACGTGGGAATATCGGTGGTGCCGTCGTAGGAGGCACGTGACTGGTGGGCGATCTTCAACACGTCGCCGTCTCTCACGAGGGAATCGAGTGAACCGACCTTTCGATTCACGGTGACCAGCAGTTCGCCCCGCACCACATAGGGCGCCAAGGCATCGACCAACACGGCATTGCCCTGAATCAGATGTTTGATGGCCGTCGGTCCGGTTAGGTCCAGATCCAATTCCGGTTCCGACACCCGCTGTTGTAACGTCACACCAAGGATCTGCACTTTAACCATTGTGTCCTCGTTCTCCCATTTCTATTTGCAGTCGCACATGAACTTTCAACGATCGCACGGCGCAACAGTCGAATGACCCCCCGTCACCCTTGCGCGCGTGCATGACAGTGCAGACAGTCCTGTCGCTTCGGGTGTTGCGTCGGCAGCGGGCGGCTGCCCGCCGGCACGTGGCAGGTGAGGCAGTCTTTTTCCAGCATGACGGCCTGATGCTCGCTGTTGCCCGGGACCTTCGGATTGCGGTCGCGGGGGGACGGCAGCAGCGCGACGCCCCCGACCACCAGCAGCGCCAGCACCACAAAAATAATATCCACCTTCCGAAAAGTCATTGTGCGGCTCCTGGTCCTTTTTTCTCGTGCTGCGCCCCCGATTCATAGGCGTCGTTGAGCACCTGTGCGACATGTTTCACCGCCACGCGCCCCCGCATGCCGTTGTTGAGTTGAATCATGCAAGCGGGGCAACTGGTGGCAACCGTCTCCGCGCCGCTCTGCTCGATGTTCCGGCGTTTCCGGTCGAAGATTTTCCGGGACGTGTCGTAATCCTTCACCAGATACGTCCCGGCCCCACCCGCGCAACGGTCGGCGTCCGTCATTTCCACATATTCAGTCCCCGGTATACGCGAGAGGATCTGGCGGGGCTCCTTGGTCACACCGGCAGCGCGCAGATGGCATGACGAATGGTATGTCACGCGAGAGGGCGCCCCCTCCGGTCCTCCCATGGCGGGCTGCTGCTCCGATTGCGCCACGAATTCGGTAATGTGCATGACCTTCTTCGCCAGATCGTCCGCGGCCTGCCGCTCCGGCTCGCGCTCGAAAAACTTCTTGTACTCCTTGAGCATGAGCGTGCAGGAGGCACAACCGGTCACGACCTTGTCGTAGGTGGCGAGCGACTCGATATTGAACCGGGCATTCTGCTTCACGAGGTCCACATGGCCGTAGGTCTCGATGGGTGTGCCGGAACAACGTTGCGGAGGCATGGCCGGTTCGACACCATGCTTGCGCAAGACCGCGATCACGGCATCCCCCACTCCATCTTCGAAATAATTCGCTGCGCAACCGTGAAAATAGGCCACCCTCGGCGGGTCTTTCTTTTCCCGTTCCGTGAGGTCCGGATAACGCTCGCGCAAATGCGACGTGGCCAGCCTGGGAAGGACCATGTCGGCCGAAAGCTTGGCGCTCGGAGCGATGCGTTTCATCAATGGCGCCGCGAGGCGTTCGAGGATTGCACGCGGGAACGGGCGGTCCCACAGGGGTTGCGTTTTTGCGGCAAGTTTAAGTATCGCTTCAAATATGGGAAGTTTCGCCTGAAGCGCGAAGATCCATCGTGAGCCCTGGTTGGGGTGTTCGGCGCGGCGCTGCAGGATCAACTCCGAGACGTCCACTCCGGCCGGACAGATGGTCCTGCAGGATTTGCAGTTCAAGCAGGCTTCCACGACCCGCTTGGAATTGAGGTAGCTGTAGTCTTTGGCGGTGACGATTTCATACCAGCCGCGCGAGCTCATGTCTTCCGACTGAAACACGTCGTACACGGGACAGACGGAGTTGCACTTCGCGCAGGTGGCGCAGGATTTGGAGAGGCGAGTGTAGTCGATGTGCTCGGTGAACGACGCCTCGCTGATCTTGATGCCGGGGTTCATGACGTTCGCCGGATCGACCGTCTGCTTCACCTGCACGAACATCCGGTACAGATCCTCTCCGAACATCTTGCGGACATATTCGGCGCGTACCCGCCCGTCGCCATGTTCGCCGCAAATCGAGCCGTCGAAACGGGTGAGCACCGCCTGATGGATCTCATGGTACGCCTGTACCATCTTCTCGAAATCCTGCCGGTCGTTCACATCGAGCAGCGGAACGATGTGGGCATTGCCGTTGCCGATGTGCCCGAAGATCGCCACGGGAACGTGCTGCCCTTCAAAGAAGGTTTCGAGGTACCGGATCAATTCGCTGATGCGTTCGGCGCGCACCACGACATCGTCGACGAAATTGATGGGTTTCTTGCGCGGGTCGAACCGGTACAACGTCGGATAGAGGGCCTTTCGCGCCTTCCAAAGTTGATCCCGCTGGCCTTTGTCGTAGGCGACCGTGGGATCGGCACAGAGCTGATAGCGGCGGCAGATGGTGGCCATCCGCTCGGCCCGTTCCCGCAAATCGCTGTCGCCCTCGTGGCTGTCGAGTTCAGCCAACAGAGTCGCGGCGGCATCCCCGGGGATCCCGTGCGCGGAGCGCCCGATCAGGTTGAGTGTATTCGCATCCATGACTTCCAGGGCGCTGGGCCGGAGGCTCAACAAATGCGGCACCGCGTCTCCCACGTCCTCCAGGCGGCGAAAATGGATCAACGCGGTCAGGGTCCCCTGGGGTTTCGGCACTAACCGGAGAGTCGCCTCGCTCATGACGCCCAGAGTGCCCTCGCTGCCCACGAACAGCTTGGGCAGATCGAAGAACCCCCGGCTCAATCCGTCAGCCAGTCCGAAGAGGTTGTAGCCGCAACTATTCTTGCTGACGGTCGGCCGTTTGCTCTCGATCAAGCTGCGCTGTTGCCGCACCAGCTCGAGGGTCGGCTTCAGCGACGGATGGGTGGCGAGCGTCTGGTCCAATGCGGGATCGTCGAGTCCCAGCGGGGCGGCTGCCAGCCATGCGCCGGACGGGAGACAGACCCGAAGGGCTTGGACATTATCCTTGACCGCTCCATAGATCAGGGTGTGGGGGCCGGAGGAGTTATTGGCCACCATCCCGCCGAGCTTGCACATGTCTCCGCTGGAGGGATCCGGACCGAACAGCAGCTGCCGCCGGCCGAGTTGCTTGTTCAGCTCCGCCAGGACGATGCCTGGTTGCACGCGCGCCCAGCGTTCCTCCTCGTTCACTTCGAGGATACGGTTCATCCTGGACACATCCAGGATGATGCCGGAGCCGATCGCCGAGCCCGTGAGATTGGTCCCGGCCGCGCGCGGGGTCAGTGGAATGCCCCGGGACACGGCGAATCGAACGACCGCATCGATGTCAGCCTCGGATTCCACAAGCACCACGGCCTGTGGCGTCATGCGATAGATGCTGGCATCGACGGCATAGGCCGTCAGCGTGGGAAAGTCGTTCTGGACCTTGGCCCGTCCGAGTAACTGCCGGAGGTCGCTGACGACGGCGGAGGATTTGTCAGGAAGAATGAGGGTCATGCTCGTGATTGCGCTGTCACATTCTAGCAGGATGTTGAAAAAGTCCGCCACCTTTGTTCTTGGGTCACCTCAATACCGTGACAGGGCGATGGCGCCTTCGATCGCCAGACTCAGGGCCGGGGAGTTGTTGACTGCGGGGGGATTCGCTAAGATGCACGGAGCCACGCGAGGCTCCATGTCACGTCCGACTCTGTATATCTCCCGCCTCCTGCCAGATCCGGTCATGACCGCCGCACACCACCAGTTCGACGTCGTCAACGAACCTCGCGATGCCTCCCCCTCATGGGATGCGATGAAAGCCGGACTTCGTGACGCGGAGGCCGGCATTTCCACCCTCACAGACCTGATCGATGCCGCCATGCTGGCCGATGCGACTCGACTGAAGGTGCTGGCGAATTATGCGGTGGGATACAACAATATCGATCTCGCCGCAGCCACCCGACAGGGCATCATCATCACCAACACCCCCGACGTGCTGACCGAATCGACAGCGGATCTTACCTGGGCCTTGATGCTGGCCGTCGCGCGGCGTGTGGCGGAGGGCGACGCGTACGTGCGATCCGGGGCCTGGCCGGGGTGGGCTCCGACGCAAATGCTGGGAGCGGATGTCTCAGGCAAGATCCTGGGGATTGTCGGCATGGGACGGATCGGCGAGGCGGTGGCGCGCCGTGCGGCCGGGTTCAACATGCGCGTCTGTTACAGTTCGCGTTCGGTGCGCACTCCTGAACAACCGGCCGTCGGGGAACGGCGCGCGTTTCAGGACGTCCTCCGCGAGTCCGATTTCCTGTCCCTGCATGTGCCGCTCACCGCCGACACTCACCACCTGATCGGTCCGGACCAACTGGCCCTCATGAAACCGACGGCATTCTTGATCAACAGCTCCCGCGGCCCGGTCGTGGACGAGGCCGCGCTAGTCAGCGCCTTAGTGCATCGCCGACTTGCCGGCGCCGGCCTCGATGTGTTCGAGCAGGAACCGGCCTTTCATCCCAGCTTGCGAGAACTGCGTCAGGTGGTGCTGCTGCCGCATCTCGGTTCCGCCACCCTCGCCACGCGGGTGCGGATGGGACTGATCTGTCTGGAGAATATCGCTGCCGTGTGTGCGGGTCAGCAGGCGCCTAATCAGATCCGGCTTACGGAGGGATGACATCGAAGACGCAGCACTGGATCGCACACGACGGCAGAACAGCCCAAAAAAGGAAGAGGAGACTAGCGGCCCGCGAGCGGTACGGCAATGGGCAACCTAGCAGCGGATTCGTGCTCCCCGTTCCCGTTGGTACCAAGGTTATGCAAGGTCTCCAGACGGCGGGGAACATCATGAAACGAGGGGATGGATTGATACATGGCGATGGCCCGCTCACGCGAGCCCGTTCTTTCGTACAGCAGTCCGAGTTCGTACCGCACGAGTTGGGCGTTTCCGCCTCGGCAGCGTGAATCCAAACTGAGTTTTTCGAGCAACTGGATCGACTGGTCGGACTGACCTTGCTCTTTGAGACACAGCCCCATCATCAGACAGGAATCGACAAAGAAGCCGGAATCCTTCAGGGAGTGGGCGAACTCTTCCTTTGCCTCTTCCCATAACCCCATGTCCTTGTAGGCCATGCCCAACGCATAGCGGGTTTCTGCATCCACGCTGTCAGCGGGCGGCTCAGGAGCGCCGTGCTGGGCAGGAGCCGCAGCGACCTCCGTGATGGGTGCCGGATCGGCCGCCGGTGCGTCTACGGCCATAAGCGGGACAACCGTTTCAGCTGGCGGCGGGACCACGGTCGGTTGCGAGATCGCAGCGGCGGGCTCGGTCGATGACTGCATAAGCCTGAAGGAGTGTTCATCGACCGGATTCGCGACTGTCGGTGTCGACAGAGGCTCCGGCGCCAACGATTCAGCCGAAACGATCGCGGGCTCAGCCGTCTCCTCCAGAATCGCCGGGGAGTCGGCCTCCGCATTGGGGTCAAACGCGGGCGCCAGCTTGCGGGCGATGGCACTTCCCGGAGCCAACGCCTGGACCTTCTCGAAGAGTTCAGCCGGAAGGGTCGGCATTCCCGGTTCCGGATGTTCCAACAGGATCTCCACGGCTCTGCCGAAGTGCTGGGCTGCGGTGGCTGGATCACCCTTTTCCTGGTACAGCTCACCGAGCAGTTCCAACATCGGTACCGATGCCGGTTCAATCTTCAAATATTCGGTAATGAGCGTTTCGGCCATCGGATAGTCCTGCGCGCGCAACGCTCCTCCGGCGAGGAATCGATATTCTCCGAGGGCCACCTGAAGATTGCCTTGAAGAAGATGGAGACGCGCGAGGAGCTGGCAGATCTCAGGGTTTCCCGGCTCCCGACTTAGGAGTTGCGTGAGCATGGCTTCGGCACCCGCATATTGCCCCTCTTCGATCCGGCGGGTGGCCTCGGCCATCAAGTCGCTGCCCTCTCCTGCCTTGACCGTTGCCGAAACCGGCTTGGCGGCACGAGACAAATTCACGGGCGCCCCTCCGCCCGCCTCAATCATCCCGATGATTTCCTGGGCTTCGGCATTTACGGGGTCCAGGCGAAGTACTGCCGCATAGGCCTCTTTTGCTTCACTGTAGCGCTGTGAAGCCGATTGTTCGCGACCCAGCTGGAGATACATTCGAATGGCTTCATCAACCTGGTTTTCTTGAACGCAGAGTTCGGCCACCCTTTGTTGCGCATCCAGGTTGGACGGATCCTGGGACACAATCTTTCGATAGAGGTCAAGGGCATCTTTGCTCCGGCCCTCTTTCAAATAATGTTTGCCTAATGTGAGGTAATCCTGAACGGCGCTGCTCAACAACCCTCGCTCCGCATTCAAATCGCCGAGGTGGCGGTAGACATCCATCCGCGCAGGGTCGACCTTAAGAATTTTCTTATAGGCGGCGATCGCCTTGAGGACGGACCCTTCGGCCCGGAATGCGGTGGCGGCTTGAAGAAAGGCCATGACGGCCTCCCCGTTGGCATTGCGCCTCAGGTGGAGATCGCCGATGGAGTTGAAAATCGTGCCGTCGGCGGGGGAGTCGGTGGTCAGCTTCCGCCATTCGGTGATCGCAGCGTCGTACTGGCCTTTGGAGGCGAATAATTGGGCGTTCTGCAGAACCGTTCGACGATCAACAGCCAAGAAGACTCCTCACCCCGATGTTGAGAGTCAACGCTAACAGTCTGCCTATTCTTTGTCAAACAAATGGGGAAAAGCCCGACACCGGAAATGCAGCATCCAGCGCGGGGTTCAGCGAAGAAACGCCCGCGGCCCTTCGATGCAACAGAGGGGCCGCGGATGTGTGTAGCCTGGGCTGTCTAAGAAGCCGGTGCAAGATCCTTCAGGACGTTCGCCGCCTGCGGGCCCTTGGCCCCCTGCACGATATCGAATTCGACGTTCTCGCCCTCTTTCAATGTCTTGAAACCATCTCCCTGGAGGGCGGAGTAGTGAACGAATACGTCATCACCGCCATCGAGCCGAATAAATCCGAACCCCTTACGATCGTTGAACCATTTCACTGTCCCTTTAGTCTTCACACGGTCCTCCTTTCCTTAACGCACAACTATATTGAGCGCGTCAGCTCGTCTGCTGATTCGCATGGAATGATGACGATAAAAGGAGAGATAACGGCGCGCGCGGCGGCATTTGCGGGGAGTTCAAACAATCTTCAACCCGACCCATCATGACCTACTGAAAAGTGCGCAGCGATGTACCATGGGGTGAAAATCTTGTCAAGCGGATAGTTTAAGGAAATGCCATCTCAGCTGTTTACAAGCCCCTCGGACTCTTCTATAGTGCGGACACTGTAGACTCCGATGTAGGACCTCGACCGCCCTCGTGCTACGCACCATCCTCGATCGCTATATTTTTCGTGAGCTCCTGTCTCCGTTTTGCATCAGTTTGGCCGCGCTCTGCTTCGTGATGCTCACCAAGGAGCTCCTCCGGCTGGTAGAACTGCTGGTGACGAAGGGGGTCGGTTTTCTCTCGGTGCTCAAAGTGTTCGCCCATCTACTCCCCTCGTTTCTGGTTCTGACCCTTCCCATCGCGGGCATCATCGCCTCCATTACGGCCTTCGGTCGCTTGTCCCTCGACAAGGAACTCGTGGCGATGCGCGCCGCCGGATTCAGCCTGTTGCGGCTCTCCCACTCCGTCTTTCTTTTCGCGGCGCTGGTCTGCGGTCTGACCATGATGATGGCGCAGTGGGGACAGCCCTGGAGCAATGTGAATCTCAAGAAAGTGGCGCTCAACCTCTTGCGCGACGAACTGGTGCTGGAGCTCGATCGGGGCGTCTTTAATGAGGCCATTCCTAAAATGGTGATTTATGTGCCCGATGCCCGGGAGGGACAGGATACGAAAGGCATTTTCGTGGCCGACGAGCGGAATCCCGCCGACCCCCGGATCATCGTCGCGCAACAGTACCGGGTCATGACCGACCCGGTGAGTAGCCAGGTGGCGCTCCGCCTTGAGAACGGCGTCATCCATAGCCGGCCTCAAAACGCCCAGGAGTATCAAAAAATTTCCTTTACCTCCTACGACCTCAAGCTCAGCGTCAGCACAAGCCTCTACGGCGCGGAGGAACGCACCCCCGTGGAGGTGATTCGAGCCAAACTCGACAGCTCCGGCTGGACAGATACCAACGCCCTGCGTCGCTTGATGGAATATTACAAGGATTTGGCCTTCCCGGCGGCCTCCCTCGTGTTCTGCATTCTGGGTGTGCCCGTCGGCATCGTGTCGAAACGCTCGGGCAGCATCGGTGGGTTTGCGGTCGGCGTGATGGTAGTGATCGTGTACTATGTCCTCAATGTCGCCTGCGAATTTCTGGTCACCACTCTCTGGATACCGCCCTTCGCCGGCGCCTGGTTACCCAACGTGATTTTTGCACTCATTACAATCGTCTGGTTTTATCGCGTGAGTCGGCAGTAGCCCCATGAGCATTCTCTTTCGATACATGCTGCGCGAGTACGTGAAGATCTTCGGCATGTGCTTCTCCGGGCTCATGACGATTTATCTCGTCATTGACTTCTTCGAGAAGGTCCGCCGGTTTCTCCGCTACGACGCCCATGTGTTGGATGTGTTGACCTACTTCGTGCTCAAGATGCCTGCCATTTCCTACCAGATCGCGCCGCTGGCCGTCCTGATGGCCACCCTGCTCACCATCGGCCTTTTGTCGCGCAGCCACGAAATCACCGCGATGCGCAGCTGCGGCATCAGCCTTTATTGGATTACATCCCCGTTCCTGTTTTTTGGCACCGTGCTGGCGCTGATCTTGTTCCTCTTCAGCTCCACGGTCATCCCCCTGGCGCTCGCACGTGCAGAACAGATCAAAACCACGCAGATCGAAAAACGGCCGGCTCCGGTATCGCTGAAAGCCACCCAACCCTGGGTGAGTCTCGGCGGTCAGATCCTGATGAACATCGACAGTATTGAACCGGGGGGCGCGGTCTTGCGGAAAGTGCGGCTCTATCGTCTGAGCCCCACCTTCGAATTGCAGCAGATCGAAGAAGCTCAGCGGGCGGTTTACTCTCCCCAAGGCTGGGCCTTGAAGGACGGCATCAAACGAACCTTTCGATCCGACGGGGTCGTCTCCGTGACCACATTTGACACGGAGCCCCTCCCCCTGGCGCAGATTCCGGATGACTTCACCACCTGGCTGGAGTTGGATTCCGAAACGATGACCCTCACGGACATCCGCGCCTACGTCGATCGCCTGCAATTGAGCGGCACACTCCTGCCTCGGCTGCTGACGGATTATTACGGTCGGATCGCCTTTCCCTGCGTCACCTTCATCATGGTGGTGGTCGGCATCGCGTTGAGCCTTCGCCGAACCGGCGTGCGCGGCAGCGGGATGGCGATGGGTATCGGTCAGGCGATGGCCGTCGGATTTTTTTACTGGTCCACCCACTCCGTTGCAATCGCCCTCGGCCGCGGCGGCGCCCTCTCCCCGATGCTGGCTGGATGGATGGCCAATCTGGTGTTCCTGACCTTCGGCTGTTACCTCCTGCTGAAGGTGCGTTACTAAACACATGGTGAACCGGCCGCTGTCATCGCTCTCGAATCGATCCGCTGCTCAACGGTGCGCCATGGAAGGCCCGGTCATCCCGACAGGCCCGGTGCAATCATCGTCCCGCATACCGGCCCGCCATGAGTTGAACGACCGTATGGCGGCGTGGATCTCGCGAGCATGACTGCGTACAGCATTGACTGTGGCGCCACCTTCGGGTAAGTAGACAGGCCGCACGTTCAACGGAGGACAGCAACAAACCGTCGTTATGCCAACACGAGTCGTCATCACAGGTCTCGGAGTCGTTTCACCCATCGGCATTGGTGTGCCTCAGTTCTGGAAGGCGGCACTCGAGGGACAATCCGGCATCTCCGCCATTACCTCCTTCGACCCCTTCCCTCTGGAAGGGTACCGCTCCCGTGTCGCCGGAAGAATTCAGGATTTCTCACCCGATCAGTATCTTCCGGCCGGTCAGGGAGACCGGGTCGACCGTTACGCTCAATTCGCCCTCGTAGCCGCCAAAGAAGCACTCGCGGATGCCCGGTTTCAGATGGAGCGGGAAGAGCCTCATCGGGTGGGGGTCATCGTCGGGGCAGGAATGGGCGGCATGGTCATGGGCGAGCGGGAGATCACCCAACTTTACGAGCAGAAGCGGCCGCACCGGGTACATCCGAATTTTATTCCCGTGATCACGTTGAATTCCGCCTCGGGCATTGTGGCGATGGCATACGGAGCCAAAGGTCCGAACTTCACTATTTCGACTGCCTGTTCGTCGAGTGCCCATGCCCTGGGCCAGGCCATGAACTGCATTCGCGCCGGTACGGCGGACGCGGTGATCGTGGTCGGTGCCGATGCCAGTATTACGCCTCTCGTCTTTGCCGGATTTTGCTCGCTTCGTGCCCTGTCGACCAAGTATAACGATGCGCCGCAACGGGCCTCACGCCCGTTTGACCGGGACCGTGACGGGTTCGTCATGGGTGAAGGCGCCGGGGCTTTGATTCTTGAATCCCTGGCCCATGCGAAAAAACGCAAGGCCCGGATGTATGCGGAAGTGGCAGGTTATGCGGCCACCAGCGAAGCCCATCACATGGTGATTCCACGGGAAGATGGGGTGGAGGTGGCCACCACCATGCGCATGGCCTTGAAGGATGCGGGCGTGACGCCCGCGCAGGTCGACTATATTAATGCCCATGCCACCTCCACAACGGTGGGCGATGCGGTCGAGGTCAAGGCGATTCGTCTGCTGTTCAAGTCGCGCGCAGACAAACTCGCCGTGAGCGCGACCAAGTCTCTCGTCGGCCATACGCTGGGAGCGGCCGGATCCCTCGCGGGCATCGTATCGGCCTTGACGCTTGATAGCGGGCAGATCCATCCGACGCTCAATCTCGACGATCCGGATCCTGCCTGCAGTCTCGCGGGACTGTCCCGGCATCCGCAATTCAAAAAAGCTAAAGTCGCGCTGGTCAATGCTTTTGGATTCGGCAGCAACAATGCGGCGGTCGTCTTGAAAAAAGTATCGCCCTGACTCAGGTGGGACAACCACGCTCTGGGATCCCGACGTGGGAATGAGGAACCAAGGAACGGTTATGGCCAAGACGACAGAGGTGTCCGAGAAAATCATTCAGGCGCTGGCTGAATACCTGAAACGGGACGCGGCATCGATCCATTCGAGCCATCATCTGCGTGAAGATCTGGGATTGGATTCGATGGCGGTGATTGAAATGCTGTATCGGATCGAGGAGGTCTTCAATCTCCAGATTCCCGACGAGGATCTTCTCGGGCTGACCACCGTGGGGCAGGTCGCCGCCTATGTTCAGAACCGCGTCGCCCCCTCCCCCGCTATTGCGAAGAAACCCGCGCCGAAACGGTCGTCCAAAGGGAAGAAGGCCTAAAAGGATGACGACTGCACCCAGGCGCGAGGCGCTGACACTCCGGGAACTCCACGCATTCGTGGGTGGAGAGTTGATCGGGTCACCGGACTCGACGGTGATCGGTATCGCGAGCCTGGACCAGGCAGGACCCGGCGACCTCGCGTTCCTGACTTCTGAACGGAGCTTAAAAACCCTGCAGAGTGCGTCCGTCGGCGCTCTGCTCGTGGGAAGACGTCTTCCGGAATTCACATCGCCCCAGATTGTGGTGGAGAATCCCGCCTATGCGTTCGCGCGCGCCGTACAACAGTTTTTTGTGGCACCGATGCGCAGGCGCGGGATCGCTCCGGAAGTCATCCGTGGCGAGGGTGTCACCATCGGACCCGATGCGTTCCTCTGGCCCGGGGTCACCTTGGGAGATCGCGTGACGCTGGGAGCGCGGGTGACGCTCTACCCGGGCGTGTTTATCGGTGACGATAGCGTCATCGGCGACGACACCCTCCTCTATCCGAACGTGGTGGTGCGCGAAGGGTGCCGTCTCGGACATCGCGTGATCGTGCACAGTGGAACGGTCATCGGCAGCGACGGATTCGGATACGTCCAATATCAGGGACGGCACGAGAAAATTCCTCAACTGGGAGGCGTGCTCATCGAGGACGACGTGGAACTGGGCGCCAATGTGACGGTGGACCGGGCCACCTTCGGACATACGGTCATTAAGCGCGGCACCAAGATCGACAATCTGGTGCAGATCGCGCACAACGTCGTCGTGGGCGAGCACAATATTCTTGTGGCCCAGGTGGGCATTGCGGGAAGCACGACATTGGGACGGTATGTGATGGTCGGTGGCCAGGCTGGTCTCGCCGATCATTTACAGATCGGCGATCAGGTCATGATCGCGGCAAAGTCAGGCGTGACCAGAAGTCTCGAGCCCAACCAGGTCGTGTCCGGCGCTCCGGTCATGCCGCATGCGACGTTTCTCAAAGCGCAGGCGGTCATTCCGCAATTGCCGGAACTGCGCCAGCGAGTGCGCGAACTGGAGGAGCGGCTGGCAACCCTCGAACAATCGCCTCAGGTTCCGGCCAAGCCCCACAAGCCGCGTCGAAAGTAGTGCCCGCTCGTCTGATCGTCAGTTCTTCAGAACCGTCCGCCAAAAAAACAGCTTCGCCCAAAAAAAACCTGCCCACGGCAGGAAATAGGCCGCGACCGGATACACCGCCCCATATACCACGCCGATCGTTGACCCGCTCAGCAGCAGCGCCACGCCAGCTATGTAGGCCACCGGGGCCCAGGGCGATCCGCCGGGCGACTCCTGTGTTGGCCCTCCGTCACGCTTTGGACGGCCGCTTTTCTTGATGGTCGGCTGACGCATGCGCGAGGCAAAGACCTCCGGACGATGGCCGAGAATCCAGCGATGGTAGGTCGTCTGCAGCCAGCCGAGCACGCCTCCCAACAAAAGCAATCCGGAACTTTGCAGAAAGGTTTCCCAGGTGTAGGTATCAGTGGCAATGAGCTGATAGCCCAGGCCGCCAATCCCGCTGATCATGGAGATCATGCCCAGAATACCAGCTGGGAATAAAATGTACGCTTTAACATAGGCCGTCGCCTTGGCGTCCTGGCCCTCTTGCTGTTTCACGGTCACGAGTTTTGGCATGGCGCAGATGGTCGTATAATCCCAACCTGAACCGCAAGCGAAAAGGCACGCAGCTTGAACAAAATTCACTTCTCCGGCACCCACCAAGCGACCTCACATCGTCGTTCCTGAAACGGTCCACAGCCAAACCTGTCCACATAATCTGGGGACGGGCTGTGCGCAACCATGTGGATAGACGACCGATGTAGCGGCTATGCGGGGACGCGCGCAATCTGCTCAAGGATTAGGCGGTCCTAGTAGAAGGCCCCGGACTGTACCAGTCCGAACACAGCAGGTCGGTGAGAGGAGAGTGTGAGATCGAGGCGAAGCCCTGTGAGGAGACCGTTACTTCAAGGGAAGAATGTCGAAAATCGCCGCCCGTTCCACTCGGCCGATATCGACCCACTGCTGGGCCAATGGAACCAACGCGGCCAATCGTTCCTTAACTGCATGAAGTCGTTCGCTCATGGCAGAGGGCTTCTGTTGGACCGTGACACGAAGAAATGTCCGCAAGCCGTTCAAGAAGAGAGTGATGTTTGCAGCCGAGACTCGCGCCGCTGCTTCTGAGAGCGTCTCAATGTCATCAAAGACAGGCTCCAGCGCCTGAGGAGCGAGGACGCGTGCTTCGCCGGCGCGATCGATCTGGCTGAGCTTCGCAAGCACCACCGGAACGTGAGTCTGCATGTTCACGAGGAACTGTTCATCGAGTGCGTCCAGATCTTTGAGAATGCGACCGATGGTTCTTGCATCCACGACTTGCGCACTGCGTTCCATCTCCCGCTCGGCCCATTGAATGACCGTCTCAAGGACGTCGCGGACGGGCTGAACCGACCGCCCTCGTGCCACATGCAGTTGCCGTAAGGCATCGAGAATGGGAGTGGACGGTAACCAGCCAGGGGGCGTGTCCCGATCGGATAGCTTGTGGGAGGCGGTTACCTCCGGGGTGGCCGACTGCACCGATGGCTCACTATGCGGTTGGTCCGGGGCGGATGACCCGGGAGCGGCCTCCACATACGCCATCGTCCTGACCGGTTCGAGCGCCTGCACCGCCTCCGTGATGCGCAGCAGTCCCTCCCGGAGGGAAGCCACGTGATGGGCTGCCACCATCCGTTCATGTTTACCCGCCGCCTGGAGAGTCGGAAGGAGGGTCGTCGCGGTATCCTCCACGGCCGTGAGACCGACGGTCGCGGCGGAGCGGGCGAGGTTATTCACACTCTGCCACAAGATCGTCGCCAACCTGGCACGGCGAGGCTGCTCACTCGTCGTATCCAGTCTCTCCAACGCCGTCTGAATTTGATTCAGCCATCCACGGGCCTCCAGAGCGAACAGTCCAAGAATCTCCCGCCTGACATGCATTGCTTGTTCTGGACGATCCTGGGTGTTTGACGCTTGTGCCGCGGCAGAAGGAGCAGGGGAATTCTTCACCGCCGCCTGAATCACGCCGGCAATCGCATCAAGGCTTTCGAGTAAGGCGGCAAACTGCTCTGATGCGCTGGTGGGGGATGCGACAGCTTCGGCAGCCGGAGGGGACGACGGGAACGACACCCGATCGAGCGCCGGTGGGTCCACAGTGTCCGCCACAGAGACGTGAGGCAAGAGGCTCAGATCGAGGTAGCGGGGCACGGCCGTCACAGAGTCGGCCTGCTCCCCCGTGACACGAATGACCGGGCGCGAGGGATACGCCGGGGTAATCCGAACCACCACCCCTTCCTCTCCGCTATTCAGACGGACTTTCGTCCCCAACGGAAACACCGACAATTGTTCGACCAAGCCTTTCATGATCTCGCGTGGAAACGCCGTGCGTTCGGTATTGAGCAGCTCGCGGATGGCTTCGTGCGGCAGCAGGCGGCGACGGTAGGGACGCGAACTGACAAGCGCGTCGAAAATATCCACGAGACCGATGATTTGTGCCAACTCGTTGATTTCCCGCCCCTTCAAGTGGTGGGGGTAGCCCTGCCCCTGCCCTCGCTCATGAGCCTGCAGCACGACTTCAGCCAGCCACGCATAGTCCTGACCGAGACGCTCAATCACGCCGTACCCTAGCCGAGGATGTTGTTCGATCAGGGCTCGCTCCTCAGATGAGAGGCGTCCGGTCTTTGTGAGCAGCTCCTGCGGTACAGCAAAAATGCCGATGTCATGCACGAGACCCGCGAGTGCCAGCCGTCGCAGTTCAGCGCCATAATAACCGAGCCCGATGCCGACTTTTGTTCCCAGAATGCTGACATTGATGAGATTGGTCACGAGCGGCGGGCCGGCAGGGCTGGAAAGCGCTTCAACCACCAACTGATCGTTGTCTTCAATGGAGTCAACGATCCTTCCAGCAATATGAGTCAGCTCCGTGAGATCAATCCGCTCCTGTCGCTGCACAGCGGCGGCCACTTGCACCAGCGCCTCCTGGGCCTGTCGATAGCGATTTTGGTCCGACTCTCCCATTCTGCTCCTGTTGGTACCAGCGTACATACCTAGTCGCTCAAATGACAAACACCGCTGCCCCCTCAACGCGAGGAATCCTTATTCGGTAATGCTCCTCGTCGAAGCGGCCTAGTAGTATAAAGAAACCCTGCCTGAGTATCGACAGAGTGGCAGCGAGGCGGAAGGAGACTCCGGGGGATGGTGATCGCGGTTAGGCCACGGGCAGGAGTCTGCCCATGGCGTTCCGTTCGCGTTCACCCGCGATGATCCAATCTTCGATGGTGCCCAGCACCGCGCGGATCCTTGTCTCCACCAAATGCACACGTTGGGATGTAACCACGATGCGGCGCTGCACAATGAGGGAAAGAAAGCCTCGCAAGCCGGTCAAGAACGTCACCAGCGGAGTGACATGCGCCTGCGTGGCCATACCTTGAAGATGATCGACGTTCCGAATGCACTCGGCCAGCGTATCGAGGGGCTCAGGTGCCGTGAGATCTTCGCAGCGGAGCCGACCTAAACTCTCAGCCACATCCGGCAATCGTTGCCGTAACGATTCCAGGCATTGCGCATCTGGCACATGCAAATCCTGCAGCATTTGATGAAAACTGGATGCCTGAATCTGCTCGGACCCTTGCCTAGCCTCATGCTCCAGCCGCTGCATGACGTGAGGAATGAGGCTGCAGGGAAAAAGTCCGCTCACCGCGCAGTCATCTTGCAGACTTCGCAGGGCGTTGAGTAGCGTCAAGAGATCAGCCGCCGGCTCCGCGTGCGCCGGCATCTTAGGAGGAGCAAGGTTTGTCGCGATGCCCGTTGCCGTCGTCACTAACGTCATCACCGTCTGGAACTGCTCCAGCACGGTAGCGTAATCCTGTTTGGTGGCCGTGGTCCGGTCCTTAAGAATTTCGATAAACGGCAGGAGCGCAAAGGTGGCACGCTCCACATCGGAAAGATTCACTGTCGCAGCGGAACCGCCGAGACTGGTAATGCCCCGCACCACCGCATCCAGGAGTTGTGTATGGCGATCGAGATCGGGCTGGCTCTGGAGTTCAGTCAGCGCCGAATGAATTTCAAGGATCCACTCGTGAGCTTCCTGGCCGAACAGTTCAACCAGCTCTTTTTGGAACGCGTCGTCGGTTTTCTCTGATTCGGTCGACACGGTGGCGTCCTGTCTTGGCCCTGTGTTCGCCCGGACCGGCGGGTCCGGGGCTGTTAACGTTTACCGTTTCCCAATTGGGACGCAAGTCCCGCGATCTCGCCGAGCTTTCGTGCCATGTCCTCAAAGCGCCGGGTTGATTGGTCGGCCGCATGCTCAGCTTCCGTCGTGCGTCTCATCAGTTGTGCCGAGCGCGCCCGCTCCTCGGCTAATGCAAGGTCGAGCTCATGGGCACGTTGCACGACCGTTTCCAACTCCTTAACCTTCGCCATCACCACCACCGCGGTCTCCCGTTCCGTCGCGAGGACACCGTTCAATTCCGCAATACGCAACCGTTCCTGCTCGAGCGATTGTTCGAGGTCCGATACCCGAGTAGCAATGCCCTCGCATGAGGCGATCTTTTTTTCATACCCTTCCGCCTGCTCTCGCTGCTTCGCGAGCGTTGCTTCGAGCTCGCGTGCTCGCTGTTCGACGTGTTCGAGGCTGGTGATTTGCCGAACCAGTTCACCCGCCGCGCCACGTTCCGCGGCAAGATGCGCTTCTAACTCGAGAACCCGCGACGTATTCCGATCATTGGCCGAGACCTGTTGCAGGAGTTCCTCTATTCTCACGTGAGCCTCGGCAACTGCGGTCTCCAGCGCCTCAGCACGCCGAGCGTCCTTCGAGACTTCATTGAACTGTTCTGTAAGGGTTGTGCGCTGTGCACGTTCGTCCTCCAGGGCCTGGTTCAGCATTTCGGTACGTGAGGACAAGCCCGCAATCTGTGCCCGGTGTTCCTCCAGGGCATTCTGCATCTGCTGCAGTTGTTCGTGAGTTTGTCGACGTTCACAAACAAGCTGCTCCTCCAGTTCTGCGATGCGTGCCTCTCGCTGGGCCAGCGAATCCGCATCGCGATGGTCGTCTTCTACCAGCGTATCCGGTCCAACTGGCACCTGATCTTCTACGATTCCGACTGGCTCAAGACCGCTCTCCACAGGGGCCATCGCATCAGAATCGGTAGATCCTCTGAGAACAGCCCCATTGACTGAAAGACCTGACTGAATGTGTTCAAACTCCTGGATGGGCTGTTCACTCGCAACAACGAGCGCCGCATCGGCAGGCTCTTCCCCCGGAGTCTTCTCATCATGTGTCGAATCCGTCACCGGTTCCGGCGCCGCCCCATCTTTGTGCTGCCGCTTCATGAGCAAATCCAGAACCCGATCTTTCAGAGAGGTGCCTTGGAAAGGCTTCTTCAACACCCCGTCGGCTTTACAGGATTCCGCCTGCCGAGAGACTTCCTCGTTAACAATACCGCTGATCAAGAGCACGGGAAGATCCGCAAGATTCGCCTGCGAGCGTACGAACGCACAGACTTCATATCCGCTTTTGTCCGGCATGATGACGTCAGATACAACTAAGTCCGGACGCTCTTTCCCGAGAAGCGCCAACGCCTCGGACCCGTTGGCGGCCAGAGTGACGCCCATCCCGGCTTCGGTCAGGAGACGCTCGGCCACCTTTCGAACTGCGATACTGTCATCGGCAATCAAAATCTTTGGCATGTCATTCCTCTGAACGATGCAGGACTCATCCCTTTGGACGAATCGATGAGACCCCAAGGGTCATCAGGTTGATGATGGGAAGTTCTTCCTTGTCGGCCACGCATCTTCCGGCAATGTCGGGATCGCTCCCAACCTGATAGTGCATCGATGAGCGTGCCACCATGTGAAGCGATGGAACCTGGGAATCGATACAGATGGCGAGAGGGCCGTCGAGGTGTTTGACGATCAAACACAGGGGCGCCTCTTCATTCATGGTCCGGTCGAACTTGGCCGCAAGGTCAAACACCGGGAGGCAGCGATTCTCCTGACGGACAAGCGCCGCCACGAAGGGAGTATCACTGGGAACGGCAATCGTGCCCGTCCAAGGCAGGACCCCGCCAATCTCTTCAGTTCGGGCAGCCAGGCGTTGTCCTCCCACGGAAAATACGACTAGCCCTTGCATCCGTGATTCGGTGGCGAGCCTGGAGCCAGCGTGAGCCTGCCTGCGTAACTGAGCACGCAACATGGAACCAACCTCGTTTCTACTTCAATCCCACCACTGATGCCGGCGCGGCAAGTTTAAATCCGGCCGAGTGCGGTTGAGCTCCTGGCGCCAATATCCCCGCCCTTCGGTCGGACTCCTGAGGGGCGAACATGTCGAGAACGTTCTTTTGAAACGGGAGCTCGAGTAACCAGAGAGGATTCATGATCAATGCCACGTATGCCGCATCGACAATCAGGCCAAGCAACCGCTCGCGCTCTCCGCCACGAAATTGTGGCGGCAGCGGCTGAACCTGCGACCGATCGAGGTCCACGAGACCCGTCACTTGATCGACCATGAACGATCGTACACACTGCTCATTCCCGTACAAGATGATTCTAGTCTCAGATGAAGCAGGCCGCGATCCGATAGCCAGCCGGGCTGCGAGATCCGTCCGTTCATAAGATGAATCGGCCCACGTGACCGACTTCTCCTGTCCCGCCTCGGCAGGCGTGATGATGCCGCGAACCCAGTGCGCCGGCAACGCGACAGCGGTCGGTCCGACGGTCACCACCAAAAACCGGAGAGTGTGACCACTCGCCTGGGCGGCGGCTCTATGTCCTCGGAGGCCCATGGTTCCCCTTCATGTTCGCGACGAGGGTACGCAACAACGTACCGTACCTATGTATGCACCCCGGTTTCGCGGCCCGTCCATCTTTGCACTTCCTGGATCAGGGCGCGTTCCTCTACCGGCTTGGCAATATAGCCGGAGGCGCCTACACTGACGGCCATCTGCCGATGCTTCTCACCTGCCCTCGTGGTCATGACCACAATCGGCGTCGAATGCGTTTGCGGTCGTGCTCGTAGCGCTTGAATGACCTCATACCCGTTCAATTTGGGCATCTCGAGATCAGTGATAATAAGCTGATAACTTTGCATCAAGGCTTTACGGCAGCCCTCCTCACCATCGGTCGCCGTGTCGACGGTATAACCAGCCGCTTCAAGCATGCGCCCGACAAACTTTCTGATGCTAAGCGAATCGTCGATCAACAAGAGCTGCCGAGGCCTGTCCGAGAGCTGACCCGGGATACTCTGGGATGGCCCATCGAGCGAGGCGGGTGAAAGGCTCTCCTGAGCGACCGGCATCGCGCCGTGGTACAGCCGCGTCGTCAACCGGCTCACATCCAGCACCAGGACGATGCGCCCTTCGGGATCTATCGTTGCGCCCCCGAACACTGATCGTTCATAGGGCCTCAACGCTCCTAACGACTTAATGACGATTTCCTGACGACCGAGCAACTCATCGACCGCACACCCGAGCGCTCCGGTCGAAGTCCGGACGACTACCACCGGCTTGGCGCCATTGATGGTGCCTCCCTCCCGACGAATGAGGCTGGCGAGTGGAAACACCTCGACGGCTTCGTCGCCGAGCTGGATCACGGAACGATCTCCCATCTGCTGTATTGTCGACGCAGTCGACATCGTCACTTCGCGCACGCTGGGGAGCGGAATTGCATAACGATCTCCCTCGACCCGGACGATCAACGCGGTGGCGATCAAGAGGGTGAGGGGGAGATGCATCGTGAACTTGGTACCCAGCCCACGCTCCGATTCCACTTCGATATGGCCGTTCATCGACTCGATGACCCGTTTGACCACATCCATGCCGACGCCCCTGCCCGCTTGATCGCCGATGTTGTCCGCGGTCGAAAAGCCCGGCAGGAAGATAAACTTGATAACTTCGCCTTCGGGGAGTGAGGCCGCCACTTCCGGCTTCACCAGTCCCAACTTGATCGCTTTAGCCTTGATCTTGGCAATGTCGAGGCCCGCGCCATCGTCTTCCACCTCGATCAGCACGGAGTTCCCTCGGTGAGCCGCGTGCAGGTAAATCGAGCCGACTGCAGGTTTGCCCTGGGCGAGGCGAGTGCCGGGGAGTTCAATCCCGTGGTACACCGCATTGCGTACCAGATGCACCAGGGGATCAACGAGCCGTTCGACCACGCCGGTGTCGATTTCAGTATGTTCACCGGATGTGACCAGGTTGACTTCCTTCCCCGTGGCCCGAGCCATCTCGCGCGCGGCACGGCGGAACCGCGTAAAGGGAGTCCCGATGGGCACCATTCGGGCGCGGGCAATTTCGTCGCGCATCCCCAGGGTCAGTTGCTGCAACTGTCCCATGTCGTCC
Source organism: uncultured Nitrospiraceae bacterium (assembly GCA_963846575.1). GTDB lineage: Bacteria > Nitrospirota > Nitrospiria > Nitrospirales > Nitrospiraceae > Nitrospira_A. Next base: position 1,906,768 of record CAWJWJ010000002.1, read on the forward strand.
TGGGCGCGATGGATTGAAGTCGTCAGTTGGGACATGGACTCAGTAATGTCCGCTGAGACTTCGCTGACCCGCCGGGCCAAAATGTTGAAATCGTCGTATTTGTCGAACTCCAACGAGCCGAAGTCAGTGACGCCCGCCATCCCCTGGGGCAACTCTTCCCCCTGTGATGCGGGTGACGGCTGGAAGGAGAACATGTGTTTGTCCTCGAAGGTCCGAACCGCCTCATTCAAGCGGCCCTTGTTGGCCACGACTTGAGCGGCCAGTTGATCCAACGTCTTCAAGCGTTGCTCAAGACGTCCGCGATCGATGACTAATTCGCCGACCAGATTCAGAAGCCGCTCGAGACGATCCCGACTGACTCGGATGACTTCTCGTTCTTCGCCGGCCTTCCCTTCTACCGGCTGAGACGACTCGACCGCGACGGCCTCGGCCCCATACTCGGCAGTCCCAGCGTCTGAGGCGATCAGTGTCCCTGACGTATCGCTAGTCTCCGGTTGGACCTGTCCTAGTCGCTTCAACTCCTGCAGCGAGGCTGCGAATCGTTGCCGCGTCCGCTCCAGTCTCGAGGAATCGCGGCGCATGAGCGCACGAATCACATCGATCGCACGCAGGAGCACATCCGTGTGCCAGGGTAACAGCCGAAGCTGTCCTTCACGCACCGCTCCCATGAAGTCTTCGATGTGGTGGGTCAGATCCCCGATGGCTTGAAATCCCACCGTATAGGCCGAGCCTTTCAACGTATGGGCTGTGCGGAAGAGTTGGTTGATGGCCTCCGGATCAACCGCCTGCTTATCAATCCGCAACAGGTCAGCTTCCAGACTTTCCACATACTCCTGAGCCTCCGGTGCAAAGTACGACATCACCTCGGCATCAAGGTTTGGAATGAGGTAGTCTTCTGTGAGCGTGGTTGAGGGAGTCATGTGTTGCGGGTGGACATGTGGGTCACCGGCAAACCCAGCAGAAGGGCTCATTTCTTGAGCCGGTTGAGTTTCACAGTGCGCTGGAGCAGGCGCAGCCTCTGACGTCGGGCCGGTACCTTCCTCCATCTCTCGCAGTAACGTCACGACCAACGGGACTTCTGTCTGCAGGCGGAGTGCGGACTGAGCGTCTTGCGCCAACAGGGAACGCATGGCTTGGACCGCACGCCGGATGACGGTGATCCAATGGGGGGTGATGTCGGCCCGCTCTTCCCGTACCTGCATCATCCCGGCTTCGATCGGATAGGCAAGATCTCCCACCACCTGAAACCCGACGGTATAGGCCGACCCCTTCAACGTGTGAGCGACCCGGTACAACTGATGAACCGTCTCCGCTTCATGCGGATCGGCTTCGAGACGCTGCAGCAGCGTCTGAATGGTATTGAGATACTCTTCGGCCTCCGGAATAAAGTAGGACAGCACTTCGCCATCAATCGCGGGAAGCAGGTAGCCTGCAGGAGCCGTCACCACGGATTCATCGGAGATCTCCCGTCCGCCATCCGGCAGCAATTCTCCGCGCCGTCGAACCAACCCCTCGACCACCGGAAGGTTCTCCCCTCCCCCTCGTCCGATATCTTCCACTTGAGCCCTGAACGAGGCCACGATCTCTCGAATCAATTGAAGCGCCGTCGGCCAGCGTGCGGGCGGGATCTCCTGCACCTGTTCCAACGTCTCCTCGAGAAGCGCTCCCAGTTGGCCGAGCCCCGCAAATCCATACAACAGGGCCGCACCCTTCAACTTATGGCCCACCGCATGGAATCCGGCGACCTCCGCCGGTTCAGGATCCGCTTTTCCCTCGGGGTGCAGCGCCTTCCAGAAGCGCGTCATCTCGTCGCACGCTTCGGCGACGAAAATGTCCAGGAGCTGGTCGCGATCAAAATCAGAGCTCATTGACCCACTCAAGATCCGAGCGGAGACCTTTCACCGCTCTTCAAGAGGCGTTTACGCGAGTTTGAACTGAGCGACCGACGAATTGAGGCCTTCGGCCAGTTTCGCCATGTCCTCGATCGTGAGCCGAGTAGAATCCGTCTGCTTCTGGGTCGCCACCGCGCCGCCGGTAAACTCCTTAATGGCTCGACCGACTTTTTCCGTCGAGGCGGTCTGTTCGGATGCTGCGCTCGCAATGTTCTGGGCCAGCTCGGACGACCGCTTGGCAATGTCTGAAATTTCAGCGAACACGTCACCGGTTCGAAGCGCCGAGGCAGATCCCGCTTCCACCGCCTGCGTTTCATGTTCCATAGCGACGACGGCGTCCTGCGTTTCCGTTTGAATCACTTTTACGAGATCGGCGATTTCCCGCGTGGCCTGCGTGGAACTTTCTGCCAGCTTTCTCACCTGGTCGGCGACGACAGCGAACCGCGCTCCGGCCTCGCCGGCGCCTGCCGCCTCGATGGCGGCGTTCAGCGCAAGGAGGTTCGTTTGATTGGCAATATCTCGAATCGTGGAGACGATCTGAGAAATTTCGAGTGAACGATCGCCCAGACCTTTGACCTGCTTGGACATGCGTTGCACGGCAGACCGGATGCTCTGCATGTCTCGCACGGTTTCCTGCACCGCCACATTGCCTCGCTCCGTGGCTGAAAGCACCTGTTTCGCGGAATCGGAGGATGCACCCGCCGTGGTCGCGACTTGACGCATACCGGCTGCCAGCTGTTCGACGGCGCCCAGCGTCCGCACGGACTCCTCAGCCTGACTCCGGGCTGTCCCGGACATCTGACCGGCTGAATCCCGGAGCGTACCGGCAGACTTGTTGACACGGTCGGCCGCTTCACGCACCTGTTTCAACAATTGCCCGAACCGCGCGATCATCAGGTTGAATCCGTCGGCAAGGTTACCGAACATATCCGCCGTCACTTCGCCTCGTTTGGTCAAGTCTCCTTTACCAACCTCGGATACCAGCACGAGAAACTGCATGAGGCGCTTTTGCATCATGTCGCGCTCTTCCTCGGTGGATACGAGGGTCGTAATACGATCGAGCATGGTGTTGAACGCCGTCGCCATCTGCCCCAATTCGTCGTGCGACTGAATTTTGGCTCGAGCTTGCAAATTGCCTCCGGCAGCCTGTGTCGCGACGTTGGCGATGTGTGTGATGCCGCGTGACAGGAACGTCGCCAGCACATATCCGACGAACACTCCAAGCGCAACAGCGACGAGACCGCCGACGGCCAGAATGAACGTACCGGTGGACGCCAGGGTCTGCGCGTCGTCGTTGAGATCCTTGGCGACCGCTTCAATGCTCGTCACCTGCTCATTGTGTCGCTTCACGGCTGTTTCGAAAGAAGGCGTCAAATTGACGGTCAATGCCAGGACACCAAGCGCTCGCATCTGTTCCGCCTGCGCGCCGGACAAGGTCGTGCGATCGAAACTGTCCGCCATGGCGCTCAAGGCACCGTCGGCATCCTGGAAGTACTTCCTCAGCGCCGGCTCGAACAGCGTCAGGTCTTTGGTTTCGTCCCGACCGGAACGTGACGCGCGCAAGGTCGTGCGCTTATAGTTATTCAAGGTCCTTTCGATATCCGCCTTCAGCGGGGCGAGCCTGGCCGCATCCTGGGCGAAGTCGGCTTGCTTGGTGGCGGTCGCGACATCCAGCAGAATCTGGTGGTGCTTGGTCAATGCCGTTCCCATCTGAGCGAAGTCGGCCAGCGGCACTGTATAGTCGGCGTATACCGTCTGTGATTGGCTGCTGAGCTGCCGAAGGGTGAACACACCGACGCTGGCCATCATCATGATGATGACGCTGACGAGACCGAAACTGACGAGCAGTTTCGTCTGGGTTTTCATGTCTTGGAATCGATTCTTGACGCCTTGCCCGATCATGGTGCGCTCCTCCTTGTGTCCTGCTATCCTTCACCTTCGGCGGCCGGTCCCATAATCGCCGGGTTCGCGCGCCCGCGAAGACTCACATCACCGCTTCTCACGCTGCCGACAATGCCGTACCCCCGCCGTCGACATAGGCAAATACCTGCGGAATCTCCAACACGCCTCCCAAACGCTCCTGCATTCGAAGCACCGCCGACACGCAGGGACGCGCACCGGCCGGTCCGCCCTGCACGGCCGGCAGCAGATTCCCGCGAGAGATGGTGTGAATCTCCGGGACATGGTCGACCAGCAGACCGATGTGTCTTCCGCCCTGTCGGACCACCACCGCAAACGGCAGCCCCGCATTGGCCGTGGACAGGCCAAGCATGCCGCGCAAATCGACCAGGGAAACCACTGTCCCCCGGAGATTCGTGACGCCCGTCAGGAGACTCGGCATACCCGGAACGGTGGTCACGGATTCCACCTCAAACACTTCGGCGACGTGACGAAGGTCAATGGCGAACGCTTCGCCACCCAACGTTAAGACGCACATGCGCAGGGTTCCGTCGGTCGCCGCAGCGGGGAGTCCCGATGAACGAGAGGCTCCGTCAGCCGGGGATGCGACGGGCGGTCGGGAATGGATCGTCGGAACGTCACTCATAACTTAGTTCAAAGCCCGTTTCACGGCAGCCACCAGGTCTTCCGCCTTAAACGGTTTCACCACATAACCATTGGCGCCCTGCTGCTGGCCCCAAAACTTGTCGCTTTCCTGCCCCTTGGAGGTGCAGAGCACAATCGGGATCCCCTTGAACCGATCGTCACTCTTGAGATCGCGGCAAGTCTGGTATCCATTGCGTCCGGGCATCACGACATCCAGTACGATCAAGTCAGGCTTGTCGATCGCGAGTTTGTCCTCGAGTTTGTCAGTGTTCGGATACGAGACGACCGTATGATTTGCGGTTTTCAGATAACCTTCGATCAGCTGCAACTCGGCATAGGAATCATCGACGACAACGATCTTGCTCATGAATGCATCCTCCCCCTTCAACCCAGATAAATGTGCGAGATTGATAGTTACCGCATTGGAATGACGATACTGATGGCCCCAGCCAGATCTCCCTCTCGCCACCCCTCTTTCTTGGCGCCCGTGATGTCGCGCTCTCCCTTGGGATTGCCATGGCACCCCAGGCAAGTGGACGCCGCGTATTCGGGATCCATCATGCGCAGCACCGGCTTCCCGTCGAGCATCGTCGCCTTGCTGTAGGGCTGTCCCTTGGGATGGCGCGTGTCGGAGAACAGTCTCAACACTTCCGACTCAAAGTCATCCGGCCGATTGCCGGGAAATCGATAGTCCGCGCTCGTGAGCTTCACGCGAATCCCTGTTTTGCGATAGAAGCGTTCGCCCGTTTTGCGGGCAAAGACGGCGGGAATGAGATTTTTGAATCCGACGCCCTGCTTATTGATCACCGGCTGAGCCTCGTCGATCACTTCTTTCTCTGATTCGACCATGGCGAGATACAGCGGCGCCTGTGGCGTGCTGTTAGGTCGGCTCAGATCAATTTTCGTCGCTTTGCGAAACCGGTCAACCACTTGATTGGCGACATAGTCGCCGGTAAATCCCTTATCGCCCTTGGCGGCATCGTTGATCGTCGCTTGATGTTCAGAAATGAGACCGCGGCCCACCTGCACCAGCTTGATCAACAACTCTGCCGTTTCTACCTCGGTGTTGGCCAATGCAGGGCCGGCTGCGCCCACGCAACTCACCATCAATGCCGCCACCACACATTTTGTGATGAAATTGTTCGCCATGCCCCCTCCTCGTACCGATTTCTGTTCGTCCCGCCAGGACTTACGCCCCGGAGATTTCAATGACTCTGTGACAAAGATAGCGCAAAATTCCCCGTTGACAATTTCGGCCACAGAGACGCAATCCCGACAGACAATTTTGACTCTGGCTGCCTGTGCAGGATCGGTGCCAAACAAAATCAATTACTTAGGAAGGAGGTTGCGATCCGAGGTGAAATTGATGAAGTCTGCGATTTCGTAGATGAATAGGTGTGAACGAGAAACTATATCCACTATGTTCATCAGGAAGGCCACGAGCGGACGATTGTTCAAGATTCCGACAGAAGCGCCAAAGTTTAGTCGTTTCGAGAGGGTCCGCTGTCAGAGAGGCCCGGGAGGGATCGATGGGTCCGGCGAGGCTGGGGAGGGCAACGTCTGTTCACCCGGTCGTACCAGGGCCCAGACCGGGCCGAGATCGAGGTGTCGGCCGACATGGTCCGCCCAGCGATCAAGCGCCTCCTCACGCCTGTTGTTCACCATGTGTGAACAAGCGAGGTCGAGAGCGGGCAATCCCTTGCGGACCCGTAGCCGGTTCAACCAGGCGCGGCGAAATTCCGGCTGATCGAACAGGCCATGGATATAACTGCCCCACACCAGGCCATCATCACGGCACGCACCGTCCAGGCACCGGTCGTCTCCGTCCACCGCGAGGCTACGACGGTCGATTGGTTCAGCCTCGGCGTGAAGCACAAAACAAGCACGATGCTCATGACGATCCGTCCTCCCCATGTGAATGAAATAGCCACGGACCGTCGATGGGGCGGCCTCCTTCAGGAGCAGGGCCTGCGCCTGAACTTGCTCGGTAATCTTATCCTTCGCTAAGACAGTCGTGAGATGCAGCAAGCCAAACCCCTCTGCCGTCCCGCCCCCTTCCACCCCGTCAGGATCGGCAATCCGTCGGCCTAACATCTGGTATCCGCCGCAGATACCGACCACCTCTCCGCCGCCTGCGGTATGCTCATGCAGCAGGGACTCGAACCCCTTTTCCCGCAAATAGGTCAGGTCGGCCAATGTCGTCTTCGTACCGGGCAGCAGGATTACGTCGGCACCGGCCGCGTCCCCCGGGTCAGCCACATAACGTAGCCGCACATCGGATTCGTCCGCCAGCCGGTTGAAATCGGTAAAGTTGCTCATGTGGGGAACCAGAACCACCGCAACATTGATACCGTCAGGGGAGAACGTCACCTGGCGGCCCCGTTCACTATCGAGGCTGTCTTCCTGATCGAGCCCAAGTTCCCGGAGAAATGGCAGCAGACCCAGGACGGGAAGTCCCGTCCGTTCGGTCAGAAAGCGTATGCCATCCGCAAAAAGCGCGGCATCGCCCCGAAACTTATTGATCACCAGCCCGCACACCCGGTCACGCTCCTGCGGCGTAATGAGGTCGAGCGTCCCGATGATTTGAGCGAACACACCTCCGCGATCGATGTCTCCGACAAGAATCACCCGGGCATCGGCCATCTCGACAACCGGCCAGTTCACGAGATCACGATCCCGGAGGTTGACCTCCGCCGCGCTACCGGCGCCTTCGATCACGATGACCTGATACTGGGACGCCAGCCGCTCGTAACTCTCTCGTACCGCCCGAAAAAGAGCAGAATCCCGAGGTCGCGTGAAATAGGTCCGGGCCTCCAGCGTGGCATACACTCGTCCCTGCAGAACAACTTGCGACCGGGAGTTCGATTCGGGCTTCAACAAGATCGGATTCATGTCGACATGCGGCGGAATCCCGCACGCTTCGGCTTGCAGAGCCTGCGCCCGCCCGATCTCGCCCCCCTCGGGTGTCACGAAGGAGTTCAGGGACATATTCTGAGCTTTAAACGGAGCCACGCGAATTCCAGCGCGGCGCAGGACACGACAGAGTCCTGACGTGACCATACTCTTTCCGACGTCAGAGCCGGTTCCCAGAACCGCGATCGCAATGGCACGAGCAATGTGTGGCATGGACTGTCGCCAGATCTTGAGTGTGGTTTATGGTCGACGCCGGTCGGCCCACTGCCTTGCCAGGCTCAAGCCCTGGCTGATGGAGTCGGCTGTGACCCGCCCGATCATGGACCCGATCTCGGTATGGGTTCCCGCATAGGGTTCCCACGGCCCGTTACCTTTCACAGCGCAGGCAACCACCACGGCATCCGTCCCCGTTCCTGTGGCACCGGCCTGGCCGGTCCAACTGGGAACGGCATGGTCACGTAACAGGCCGGTCTTGCTTTCGGTCGCCACTTGGACCGCACACACCAAGGCCGACACCGCCAGACAGGCGTTCGTGACCAGGATCAGGTTGATCGTGCCAGGCGTCTGATCCGGTTCCTTCCCCGTGATGCAACGAGGCGGCTCACCGGCCCTCACCGCATTGGTGACACCGACCGTGGCAAAACATTCGACCCAGATTTCACCCCGCGTCTCGCGATTGGTGACCAGTTGTGTCATGGGTACCGCCGTCATAAGGCCGACGCAATCACCGTCAACACCCAGGCCGAGGGCTATTCCTCGAAGGTATCGCGCGGGATCACCCCACCGGGCCTGTGAACCAGGCGTCGGCGTAGCCCCTTGGCGGACGGGGTCGGGGCAGACCTGATGGTTCAAGATGTAGCGGACCGTTCGGACCCCTCCCCCTTTCGGAGCCGAAGACAACACACGCATGCGAGTGCCGAGATGAATGACCAGCGTGTCCGCGACGACGCGATAATCAGTGCAGAGGCGATCAGGATCGGGCTTCTTCATGCACCACCACCATGGAGGACTGCCGTCAGGGTATGGAGAAGCCGATCGTTTTCTGCCCTGGTCCGTACGGCCACCCGAATGGACCGGGCATGCAAACCCGGCACCTGCGAGCAATCCCGGATCAAAATACCCTGTCGTCGAACGGCAGCCACGGTCTCTGCCACCTTCCGTCCAACCGGCAACTCCAGCAGAAGAAAATTTGCCGCAGATGGATAGACGGCGCAGCCGGTGAGCCGCTGCAACTGCTTCACCAAGCGCGGCCGCTCCTGATTCATGAACCGGATGCTCCGATCCGCATGTCGTACATCGCGCAGCGCGCTCACGGCGGCCCGCTGCGCCAACATGTTCACGGACCAGGGCGGCTGCTGCAGCCCGATGCGTCGGATGACGGGTGGCCTCGCGACCCCATAGCCGACACGGAGTCCTGGCAGCCCATAGAATTTCGTCATGCTCCGCAGCACGATGGTTCGTGCAGGAAGGGTCCGTGACAGAATCGACGCGCCGGCACAATACTCGGCGAACGTTTCGTCGACGACAAACCACAACCCCCGGCGGGCCGCGAGACGCGCCAGTCTTCCGACAGTTCCGGCATCAGAGGCATGGCCGGTCGGACTATTGGGATTGCACAGGAGGACCGCGTCGACGGCCGGACGCCCCCGGCGCGCGTGAGTATCCCGCTGGATGGCAGCCATCAACTGTCCGAACGGCGGGCGGTATCCGTCGGCACGATCACCCATCATCATGCTGACCCGGCCTCCGGACCGGCTCATTGCCGCCGCATACTCCGAAAAGGTAGGGCCGACGATTAATAGATGTCGAATCTTCAGCGCCCGGGGAAGCAGATGAATCAATTCGGTCGACCCGTTTCCAATCAGAAAGGCATCGGCTGGCTGCTTCCAATGGGCAGCCAGCGCCTGGCGTAGATCCCAACAGGCCGGATCGGGATAGTGCCGGAGCCATGTTTCCCCGTCGGCAATGGAGCGCAAGGCGGCGGGCGACGGTCCCAGAGGATTGATGCTGGCGCTGAAATCCAGCAGCCTATGGACTCCGAGCCCCAGTTCGCGAGCCGCGGCATACACGTCGCCGCCGTGACCGGGACGCGTCATGATTGCCACAGCGAGAGCAGGGCGAAGAAAAGACCGAGTCCCCAGGTCACCACCAGGATGTCCCTCGCCTCGGCGATGTGATCGAGGGTCAAGGGGCCTGTGCCCTCGCCGATCGGCGGACGATCCTGTGGAATGCCGTCATAATAATTCCTGCCGCCGAGTTGCACGCCCAGAGCCCCGGCCATGGCGGCTTCCGGCACTCCGCTGTTCGGGCTGGCGTGCTTGTCCCCATCCCGATGCAGGATCTGCCAACTCGATCGGACCCTGTCCCATTGCCAGGTGGCCAGTCCGGCTGCCAATGCAATGAAGGTTCCGGTCAGCCGGGCGGGAATCCAGTTCGCGATATCATCAAGCCGCGCCGAGGCCCAGCCGAAATATTCATACCGTGCATCGCGGTGACCGACCATGGAGTCGAGTGTATTGATCGCCTTGTATGCCAAGGCCAGGGGCGGCCCGCCGAGAGTCAGATACACGATCGGCGCGATAATGCCGTCGGACGCGCTCTCCGCAATGGTTTCGACCGTCGCGCGCACGAGCTCAGGCTCGTCCAGCGTAGCCGTATCGCGTCCGACGATCATGGCCACTGCCTGCCGGGCACCGGACAGATTGCCTCGGGCCAGTTCGAAGCCGACCACCCGGACATGGTTCAACAGATCACGACCGGCGAGCGTCGTATAGGCCAGTCCAATTACGACCGCATGTCCCAGCCAGGGTGAAAAGGACTCCGCCTGTGCGATCAGGAAGGCCGCGGCCATGTAGACCGCGACCGGCAATCCGATCGCGAGAGCCGCCCCGGCGATCCGCAAGGCTTCATCGGTCCGGCACAGTGCACGGATCCGATGGTCATACCAGGCAATGACCGTCCCCATGGCCCGGACCGGATGGGGAAGCCACCGAGGATCCCCCGCCACCGCATCCAAGGCCGTGGCAAAAATGAGATCGATGCCGGTCATCGTCCCACCACCAAGACCGGAACCAGCAACAGGAAGAGAATCTCGATCAGTTCATTGGTCGCACCCAGCAGGTCTCCCGTCACTCCTCCGAACCATTCCCGGCAACCCCGTCGCAACAGAGCGACCACTGCCAGGCCGGTCGCCATGGTGGTCAGCGCCGCAAGCAGGCCCAAGCCCGTAGCGAGCGCCAGGACCAGCACGAGGCTCGCCGCCAGAAGATGCCGCAGGGATAGATGGGTGAGAAACGACGCGGCCAATCCACCTTCGCTCCTCGCGTAGGAAGCGGACCAGGCCACGGCCACCATGGCCCAGCGGCCGACTGCGGGCATGCAGACCAGCACCGGAAGGCGCAACGATGGAGGAAGGGCCAGCAATCCCGCGTAGCGAAGCAGCAGAGAGAAACAACCCGGTCGCGCCGATTGCACCCACCCGCGGATCACGCATGATCAACAACCGGTCTGCCGCGGTACGTCCTCCGGCCAAACCGTCCAACGTGTCCGCCAATCCGTCCTGGTGCAACCCGCGCGTCAGGAGTACCAGCAGCACGATCAACAGCACGCTCACGACTTCCTCCGCCACAAATCCCCTCAAGCCGCTGTCGGCCAGGGCCAGGAGACTCCCGATCAGCAGGCCGACCGTCGTGTACCAGGCCATCGAGGTCGCCAACTCACCGGCCGTCGGTTCGTGATACCGCCGGCTGATCGGGATCGCGGTGAGAAAATGCCAGGCGAACACAAAGGGTCTGGTCTTGGCTGCGATCTCAATCACGCTGTGACACACCCGCGTCATCGAATGTCGCCATTTCGGTAAGAAGTTTGACGGACGCCTGCACCAGACTCATACCCAGGCAGGCTCCCGTCCCTTCACCGAGCCGCAAGTCGAGATCGAACAACGGCTTGAGGTCGAGCTGCGCCAGGATGGCTTGATGGCCGCGCTCTACGGAGCGATGCGAGGCGAGGAAATAGTCACGACATCGGGGCTCCAAACCCACGGCGATCAACGCCGCGGCGCCGGCGATAAAACCATCTAACACGACCGGCAGGCGCGCCGCGGCGGCGCCGAGCATGAGCCCCGCGAGGCCCGCGATCTCCAAGCCACCGACCTTGGCCAGCACCTCGAGGGCATCGGTGCGGCTCGGGCGGTGGCGATCGAGCGCCTGTTGGATGACAGACACTTTGTGCGCATGCACCGCGTCGTCAATTCCGGTGCCCCGCCCGGTTACCTCAGCCACCGGCCGGCCGGTCATCACCGCCGTGATGGCCGCGCTTGCCGTCGTGTTGCCGATGCCCATCTCACCGGTTCCGATCAGCCCGACGCCTTCCCGGGCCGCATCGGCGGCCAGATCGAGACCGACCTGCAAGGCCTCGATGGCCTGCGTACGGCTCATCGCCGGTTCGTGCAGCAAATTGTTCGTACCCGGCATGACCTTCTTCCGAATCAGCCCCGGGGCGACGTCGAACTCGTACGCCACACCGATATCGATCACGCGCACTTCGGCCCCCACATGACGCGCGAGCACATTCACCCCCGCTCCCCCGCGAAGAAAGTTCAGCACCATTTGAGGCGTGACCTCGGGCGGATACGCGCTCACACCTTCACCGGCCACGCCATGGTCGGCAGCGAAGGTAAAGACCACCCCGCGCGGCAGGTTGGGTTTGGACTCACCCGTAATCGCGGCATACCAGACGGCCATTTCTTCCAATCGGCCCAGACTGCCCAGGGGTTTGGTCAACCGGTCGAGCCGAGCCTGCGCCGCCGCCGCTGCGTGATGATCCACCGGCCGGATGCGCGAGCCCACTTCATCGAACGTCATCGACACCCCCCTTTCATTTCAGTCTGAGCGACTGCCCACTGATGACCAGATAGACCTCGTCCGCCGCGTGGGCAATCTGTTGATTCACCCGCCCTGCAACATCGCGGAACGCCCGCGCGCTACGACTCGCCGGAACTAGCCCGAATCCCAATTCATTGCTCACCAGCAGGACCTTGGCCGGGACCGCGCGAATGGCCTGCAGCAGCTCGTCCACCCGTCGAGTCATATCGGCATGGGCGATGCGCCGTCCCCCGACATTACTGAGCCAGAGCGTCAGGCAATCCACGACAATCGTCCGGAAACTCTTGCCTTGAGACTGAAACCAGTCGGCCAGTTCTCGCGGCACTTCCGCCGTCTGCCACTCGGCCGGACGCGTCGCGCGGTGCCGCGCGATGCGCACGGCCATTTCTCCGTCCAACGCCTCGCCGGTCGCCACAAACGCCTTCGGGCCGGTCGGTCCCGCCCGATCCAGCGCCGCCTGGCTCTTGCCGGAGGCCGCTCCGCCGAGCACCAGAATCAGCCGTGATCGACTGCTCGTCTTCCGTTTCATGAAGTCATTCGGCCGAGGCGCCGGATTCCCGTTCCCACAAAAACTCCGGTTCACCCTGTGTCTTCGCGACCCATCGAGCCAACACGAACAAGGCATCGCTCAGCCGGTTGAGATATTTGTTGAGTTCCAGGTCGACAGGCTCTTCGCGCGTCAACCGGATACAGATCCGCTCGGCCCGGCGGCAGATGGTTCGCGCCTGATGGAGCGTCGCCGAGACCTTGCCTCCCCCGGGAAGAATGAACTCTTTCAGCGGGGTGAGGTCTTCCTGACAGCGGTCGATCATATGTTCGAGCCTGGTCACATCCTTGCCCGTGACCGTCGGCATGTTTTTGAATGTCTGCCCCGGCGACGTCGCCAGAATGCTGCCGACGTCGAACAGTTTGTTCTGGACCCAGCGCAGATCCGCCTCCAGTTGAGTCGAGGCGGGAGACGTCGTGCCGGCGTCGGCATTCATCGCCCGGACCAGCCCGATGGACGCATTCAGTTCATCGACCGTCCCATAGGCTTCGACCCGCAGGCAGTCCTTCCAGACCTGTTGCCCTCCGGCCAGCCTCGTCTGGCCCGCATCCCCTGTTCTCGTGTACACCTTGGTAATCCGCATTCCTATGTCCTTCCGTTCCGGTCAGTCCCCTGTCCCCATGCTTCCTATTGCGCAACCTTCATGACGCGTCCACGGGCATCGTCGTAATCGTCGGCGGCGGAACATTTTGCCTTCCGCTCCTCATACGCCATGACGGTCGCCCTGCGAGATGTGCGGCCCGATTCTGCCCTCCGCCACCTGCTGCAAACAGTCAGGGCAGAGACAATCCTCATACTGTGCGGCGATCCAGTCCATCTGCGTCTCGGTAATGCCGATCTTGCCGCACCAGCATTGATAGCCGCCACAGGAGAATGACTGGCGACAGTGCTCGCAGGTCTTGGTGACCGGTCCTTTCAAAACTCCACCCCGGCCTGGGCTTTGATACCGTTGCGAAACGGGTGCTTCACCTGCTTCATCTCGGTCACCAGATCCGCGGCGTCGATCAACTCCGCCGGAGCACCTCGACCGGTAATCACGACATGCTGCATCGGCGGCCGGGCCTGCAGGCATGGCAAGACATCGGGCACCTCCACATACTTCTGCTGGAGCGCAATGTTGAACTCGTCCAGAATCACCATGCCGTAGGAAGGATCGCGCATGAACTCGCAGGCCTTTGCCCAGGCCGCCTTTGCGAATCCCGTGTCGCGCTCACGGTCCTGCGTCTCCCAGGTGTAGCCTTCCCCCATCCGGAGAAAGATCAGGCTGTCACCGAACGACTTCAGGACTCTCTCCTCCGCCGTATCGATGGCGCCTTTGATAAACTGGACAACGGCGACCTTCATGCCGTGACCGAGGCAGCGTAGCGCCATCCCGAGCGCCGCGGTTGTTTTTCCCTTACCCGCGCCGGTGTGGACGATCAGCAATCCCTTCTCATCCTGTGCCGCTTCAATCCGTCGATCCACCGAAGCTTTCAACCGCTGCATTTTTGCCTGATGATCGCCCTGATCCGTCATGTCACACCTTTCCGATGGAAGACCGCTGTGTTCGCGTGCCAAGCGCGGCCATCAGCAGCTCTGTCACCACCTCAGGCCGGCTCGCAAAATGCAAATGGCTGTAAAGCGCGAGGGTGTTCCCCTTCATCAAGCCATCCTGACCGGCGGGCTGACCTTGTGCATTCGACAAGGTACAGGCATAGTGCAGGTCGCCCCTCGGTTCAAGGGCGGAATAATGGAACTCATGCCCGCGCAACGAGCTACCCGCAGGCCCAAGCAGGCAGGATGTGGTCACTCCCACCGTTCGATAACCCAACGTCATGCCTGCTGTACGCATGACCGTCTCAGCGGGAAAGATCCCGACCATTTCGTGCCGCCGACCTTCAGCATCATGGATCGCCTCAGTCAGATACATGAGGCCGCCACATTCGGCGTAGATCGCGCCGCCTCGTTCCCCGTAGCGGCGAACGGCACGGCGCATCGAGGTATTGTCGGCCAAGGCCGCTCCATAGAGTTCCGGGTATCCACCGCCCAGATAGAGCACGTCGACCTCCGGCAACCCGGTATCGTGCAGCGGCGAAAACCGCACGATCTCCGCACCCGTGGATTCGAGTAACTCCAAATTCTCCGGATAGTAAAAACAGAACGCCGCGTCGTAGGCAACACCGACACGGACCGGCGACAGGCGCCTCGGGACAACGGATGGCCGCAGGTCGTCCGTCAATTCACCGGCGGAACGAGCCAACGCTTCCACCCGTGCAAGATCGACCGTTTCCGCAGCGGACCGGGCCAGCCGGTCATAGAGATCGCCCCGGCCCTCCTCGATGGCAGTCCGCAGGCCGAGGTGCCGATCTGGAATGGTCACCGTGGCATCCGGCCGCAAATAGCCCACCACCAACAGAGCCGTCTCTGCCTCCACCGCATCACGCAACAGGCGGTAATGCCCGTCGCTCTGCACTCGATTGAACAACACGGCCTGCACCTGCAAGGCCGGATCGAACGCCGCATAACCCGATGCCATGGCCGCGGCCGAGCGCGCCATGGCGCTGCCGTCGATCACCAGCAGCACCGGGGCCTTCAGCTGCTTGGCCAATTCGGCTGTGCTGCCTTGCTCGTGCAGCGGCGAACTGCCATCGAACAGTCCCATCATCCCTTCGATGATCGACAGGTCCGCATCGGCAGAGGCGCGCGTAAAGGTCTGGCGGTTGAGCCTCTCTCCCAACATCCAGCCATCGAGGTTTCGGGAGGGGCGCCCGGTCACGGCCTGGTGGTGGCCTGGATCGATGAAGTCGGGACCGGCCTTGAATGGTTGCACCGCCAGCCCCCTGGCCTTCAAGGCTGCCATGAGGGCCAGGGAAACGGTCGTTTTGCCGGCACCGCTGTGGGTACCGGCTATGACCAGACGAGGACGGTGCATCAGGTGGTCGCTCGCATCATGAGTTCAGGACTTCCCGCCGAATGCGACACGCACGCCGCCAAAAATGGACCGGATCGGCGTGCCGGCGCTGGCGATCTCTTCGTACTTTTCATTGAACAGATTCTCGGCCCGCAGATAGGCCTGCATCCGTTTCGTCACGTCGTAGGTGACCGCTAAGGACCAGACATCGAACGCCCTCAGATTCTGCTGCTCGCCGGTGGTATTGAAGCGCGAGCCGACGTAGCGGCCGATCACCGTGATCCACAAGGGCTCAATCGGCTGATAACTGACAGAGGCGCTCCACTGGTCGGTCGGCCAGCGAGGCAGGCGCGCGTGAGTCTCCAAATCGCGTGTCAGCGTATTGGTGTACTGTGCCTGCAGGATCACGCCCCTCAAGAACGGTCTGTCACCGGCATAGGTGTAGGACAATCCGGCCTCCCAACCCTTGGTAGCAGCCTCGCCCAGCTGCTGCGGACAGAACCCGAACGTACTAAACGGCGCGCAAAACGACGGATCGAACGTGGTGACGATCAGGTTCCGGTAGTGGTTCCAAAAAAATCCGCCGCTCAGCTTCAACTGTTTCGAGAGGAAATACTGATCGATCCCCACATCCATGCTTTGATTCTTTTCAGGCCCCAGACTGGGGTTGCCGAAATTGGGGAAGAACAATTCATTCATACTGGGCGCGCGAAATCCCGTGGAGTAGCCCGCACGCAGTTTCGTGTCGGTCTCCTTATGGTAGTACCCGCCGGTGAGACGGTAGGTCGTGGCATCGCCGAACACGTTATAGCTGTCGTGCCTGATGCCTGCCGTCGCAAACACACGGTCCCACAGGTTGAACTGCGCCTGCGCGAATCCGGCGTGTGAGCTCAGGACACGATTGGTGAGCCCCGTATCATTCTCGCCCTGTTGTTCGCGGAATTGATACCCCGCACTCAGCAGCAGGAGCTTCGTAATCTGAAAGTTGTGCTGCCACTCGAGGCGATTGGATACGACCCTGGTTTCATTCGGGCTTCCGAATGGCGTGCTGAAGAAGCCCGTGACGAGGTTGCGCTGCAACGTTCCGGGCAGGAACAGCGTGGCTTCCTGCGACCGCGCGAGCGTGAGCTTCTGCGACCACCAACTCGTGATCGGCTGGTCATAACTGCCGCTGAACACATATTGCTGGGTCCGCATCTTCGAACCATAGACGTCGGAGGGTGAGGTGGCCGACACATTGTCGAGGTTCACGTCGGAATTCATCCAGCGCATCGTGAAGTCGAGACGTCCGTCACGAGGGAGATCCGCTCCGATTCTCCCTGAACCCTGCCAGTTGTGGTAGGCGTCGCGCTCGATCGCGCCGCGCCGGTAATTGACCGCGGAAAAGCTGGACGTGTCCCAGCGGGACAGGGACAGACTATAGTCGATTACCCCCTGCTTCCCCGACACCGTGCCGCCTTCACGCAAGGAGGCGAAGGACCCGTATTCCAAAAAGCCGGTTGCGGAGAGCGGCCCCTGACCCCTCTTGGTGACGATGTTGATGACGCCGCCCATCGCGTCCGATCCCCACAACATGCTTTGGGCACCGCGGAGAATCTCGACCCGTTCGAGGTTATCGGTCGTCAGGTTGGCAAAGTTGTAACTGCCCAGGGTGCCGCTGTTCACGATGGCCCCGTCGATCAAAACCAATGTCTGGCTCGAGCTGCCTCCGCGAATTCTTGCCGTGACCTCGGTCCCCGGTCCGCCGCTCGAGAACACCGCGAGCCCTTGAGCCAGACGAAGGGCATCGGCCACAGTCTTGATGTTTTGTTTTTTCATGTCCTGCT
This sequence comes from uncultured Nitrospiraceae bacterium, assembly GCA_963846575.1. Lineage (GTDB taxonomy): Bacteria > Nitrospirota > Nitrospiria > Nitrospirales > Nitrospiraceae > Nitrospira_A. Next base: position 1,924,263 of record CAWJWJ010000002.1, read on the forward strand.
CGGTGATGACTTCCACGGCACTGGTCACCTGGCTCACCGGCAAGGGCGTCTTGGTCGCCGACACCACGACTTCTTCCGTCTGCACCACCGGCTCGGGCCCGCCTGCGGGCTCGGGCTCGGCCGCCGAGGCCGGCGCGACCGGCTCCTGGGCGAATCCCGGAACCGCCCCGACAACCGGTGTAGAAACAATGAGCAGTATCCCGCCTAAGACGGACCATTCCCTGACAAGACGCAACATGCTGACCTTCCCTTTCGCTCGAAGGGATCAGTTGAAACAACCGTCAGTTGGGTCTCCTGACTTGCGGCTCATGGCTTCCCTGCGCCTTCCCATGTACCCGGCACACAGTGGCATCAGACAGGGTCACTCCCCGCTTACAGTGGCGGCACCGTGATGGTCTTGCACCATCTTCCCCGACGCTGACGGCGTCTTCCTGACACTCCGCTCTCCAATGATCACACGCCCCTCGCTTCACACGGGTGGGCCGGGCGCGAACCCCTCCCGTAACAGTGTCTTCGCTCTCAGCGGTCGATCGGCACCGGCTTACTGCCTGGGCAGCGTAATCCGCGGAAGCCCTGATTCGGGATGGCCATCGACCAGGACCTCGCAACCATAGACCTCACGCAAACACCCCGCCGACATCACCTCCGAAGGGCTTCCCACCGAACGGACCCTGCCTTCCTTCAACATCACGATTCGATCGCAATATTGACTGGCCAGATTCAAATCGTGCGAGACGAGCACCACCGTTAATCCGCGCTCATCCTTAAGTCGACGCAGCACCGAACAGATCTCGAGTTGATGCTGAAGATCAAGAAACGCCGTCGGCTCGTCGAGCAGGAGGACCCGGGGAGCCTGGGCCAGGGCACGGGCAATCATGGTCCGCTGACGTTCGCCTCCCGAAAGATCCGTCACCGCGCGCGGAGCCAGATGAGCGATGTCCATGGTTGCCATGGCCTGAGCCGCCGCCGCGCAATCCGCCCCATCTTCCCAGCCAAATCCCAGATTCCACCGGGTTCTCCGCCGGTGTGGAAAGCGCCCCATCAGGACCGTCTCCGCGACCGTGAAGGGAAACATCTGCGTACTCTCCTGAGGCACAAACGCTACCATTCGAGCCGTGTCCTCCTGTGAGAGGCGGGCGAGATTGTCGCCAAACAACGTAATGTGTCCGTGCTGCGAAACAGCCAGTTTAGCCAGGAGTTTCAGCAGCGATGTCTTCCCCGATCCGTTCGGGCCGACGATGCCGACAATTTCACCCGGCGCGACATGCAGCGTCACGTCGCTGAGGACCCAACGGGCAGCATCGGCGCGAGGTCGTCCGTAGCAGAATCGCACCCCCTGCACATCGTACGCGCGGGCAGCGCTCACGCCGGAGGTCGCCGCCGTATCCAGCACGAAGCCCTGCCTGCTGGACTTGCTCATGCCAGGCGGTCCTTTCGCCACACGAGAAGATAGACGAAGAATGGACCCCCGGCTAAGGCCGTGATCACTCCGACCGGGACTTCCGATGGCACAAATGCAGTACGCGCAATCGTGTCTGCCATCATCAAGAACATGCCTCCGACCAGGGCCGAGGCCGGCAGCAGCAACCGATGGTCTGCACCCACCACGAGGCGGACGGCATGGGGAATGATCATGCCGATGAAACCGATCATGCCGCTGAACGAGACGACGGCGCCGGTGACCAGCGCCGACAGCAGAAAGATGAATCGCTTCGTCCTCTCGGTATCGATCCCCAACGACCTGGCCGCCTCTTCGCCCAAGGCCAGGATATTGAGTGCCCGGACCTGCTTGAAGAGCAGGGCGAGCCCGACAAGCAAGTAGGCCGAGAGCGCGGCCAGGACGGGATAGGCCGGTGCCGTGAGAGAACCCATGAGCCAGGCCATCATGCCAAACGACCGGTTCGGCTCCATGATGGAGGTGATGAACATGATCAAGGCGGAAAAGATCGCATTCAAAATGACGCCCGCCAACAGGACCGAGTGGATCGGCAGTCGATCATAGGTCGCGGCCATCCGGTAAATTACCACGAGGGCGAGCAGGCCCCCCACAAAACCACAGACGGGCAACACCGAGAGGGCCAGGGTCGTCGTGCCGATCCCAAACAAGACCGCCAGAGCCACGCCCAACGCCGCCCCGCTTGAGACGCCGAGCACGTAGGGATCGGCCAGCGGATTTCTGAGCAGGGCTTGGAGGGCCACGCCGACCGACGCGAGACAGCTCCCGACCAGGAAGCCCAGCAGCACCCGTGGCAGCCTGACCTGCAAGAGAATGACGCCGGTCGTGACCGCTCTGTCGCTTTCACCCGCTGGACCGACAACGGCGGAGGCAAAGACTCGCAGGAGCTGGCCCGGCCCCACATACTGGGTCCCGAGTTGTAAACAGACGAAGACGAGCAGGAGGGCGGCGACCGAGAGGCCGCTCATGATTGCCCACCAGCGTGAGGCGGTCAGCGTGGTGCCTTGAAACGGGTGATCAATGGGAAGGCTCTGAGTGCCCTGTGATGGCAGCGACGGCGAGGACACGGCAGGTGCCTGGGCGGAGGACGGAGCATGGCCGGTCGAGGGAATCATGGTCGTGCAGACGCCGCAGCGGGGGGGAAGGCCTCGGGATGGATCACCCTGGCGAGTTGTTCCAACCCCTCCATCACACGCGGACCGGGACGATTGAGGGCGTCGGCGGACACCTCACGCAGGCGCTGCTGCCGCACGGCGGTCAGCGTCGTCCAACGCAACCACTCATCCTGTTCGCGTCGAGGCACAGTTTCCACAGACCCCACCGGGAAGATCAGGACCTCGGGATCTTCCGTCAAGACGGTTTCCATGGCGAGGCGCGGGTACGCCGTCGAAGCGCCGGACGCCACATTGATTCCACCGGCCAGGCCGATCATCTGGTGGATGTAACTGCCGGGACCGACGGTGATCAGCGGATGGCTGTTGATCACATAGAGGACCCGGGTGCGCGGCAGATGTTCGGTGCGGCTGGTGAGGTCAGCCATCCGCTTCCGCATGGCCGACGTCACCGTATGGGCAATCGGGGAGCGATCGAAGATCCGTCCCAACTGATGAATGTGGGAAAAAATGTTTTCCAGCGAGGTGGCCTCGAGCAGAAACACAGGCACCTTCAGCTCATCCAGTTTGGCGAGCACATTGGCGCGGTGGAACTCACGCGGCGCCACGATCATATCCGGGCGCAGCGCAATCAGAGATTCCAGATTGGGGTTGGCATAACCGATCTTTGGCTTGCCCGCAGCCGCCGCAGGGAAATCACAGAACTCCGTCACCCCGACGATCTGCTCATCCAGTCCCAGCGCGAAAAGCATTTCCGTAATGCTCGGCGCTAGCGACACCACTCGCAGGGGAACCTTGGCTACATAGAGTTTTCGCCCGGCGTCGTCGACGAACGTGCGCGGCGCGATGTTCGCCATGAACGGCATGCCGGTCAGGATGCCCTGTTGCCGACGTTTCATCGCAGTTGGATCCTCGGAAGACTCTCCGAGCGCACTGGCAACACAAACCAGGAGAACATAGCAGACGATTCCAGTGAATCCGGCTATGGACCGGGGACGGCAGGCGGTTCGATGGGCGCGCAAATAAAAAAATCCCCAGGGCCTGTTTGGTACCCTGAGGATTGCACCCGGATGGTCATCCTCGCCTATTCCCCAGCCCACGAGGGAATAAAGGGTCTCTCCCTGGGCAGGTCTTCTGGCTTATGGTTCGTCCTACTCCCCGCGCCTTCCCGTTCACCGAAGTGGACAGTGGCGCCTGCGGGTTTCGTCCCCATTTACAGCGGCGGGACCGCGAGGGTTTCGCACCCTCTTCCCTTGACCCAAGGCGTTATGAACGCTGGAACTTTAGGAGAGCATGGCCGGGCTTGTCAAGTTGAAACTTGTCCGGGTGGAGGCGATTGTGCCAGAGAATTGCTTCCCATCGGACTGATCGATTCAGGACCCGGACCGAGAGCCGATCGAACGATAACGCAGCTTCAAGATGAGGATAGCCAGCGTCAGCACGAGGGTAATCAGATTAGCCAGAATGATCGGCAATGCGCCGAGCATGAGTCCGTACACTAACCAGAGAAAGACTCCAATCGTGAACGTCAGCAACATACCCAGCGACACGTCCTGCGCGGAACGGGTGCGCAAGGTCTGCTGAAGCTGAGGAATGAAGGCGATGGTGGTGAGTGTCCCTGCGAACAGTCCGATCAGCATCACGTAATCCATGGGGGAGACCTCGATGGGTGTACAGGAGAATGGGCGAGCAGAGATTCAGGTAGTGAGAATTCGCCGCCCCGGCTTGTCATGCCCTGTGGCCCTATGGTAGCATCCCTTCCCATCCAAGGACTAGTTCGTCGAACGACGCCGCAACAAAGGAGTAGGGCCGTGGCATTTGCCTGTGATCTCTGTGGGAAGAAGCATCAGACTGGAAACAATGTCAGCCACGCAAACAACAAGACCAAGCGCGTCTTCAATCCCAACCTGCAACGCGTGAAGGCACTCGTCAATGGTTCGGCGTTGCGCATTCGTGTGTGCACTCGTTGTCTGCGGTCCGGGCTGGTCAAAAAAGCCGTCTGATCGTTCGTCCTTTTCTCCCCTGCAACAACACGCCGTCGTCGCGCTTCCCCTGTGAGGTGCGTCCTCTTGAGTGCGACTACTTTCCGCTGTCTCCGCTGTTTCGGACCCTTCGGAAACCCTCTCTTTCCTGAATCCCCTACGCGTGCCTCGCTCTGTACCGGTTCGCCACGCATGCGTCATCTACGTAGAAGAAATAGCCTCATCGACCGTGTACAATCCCCTAGGCAGAGGCTCAGCCAACTAAAACCCCGCACCGTCAGATCGGAGGGAGCATGAGCACACTCACTTGGTCAACCGGCGTCTTCGCTATCTCTCTCGTTACCGCGGCCTGCAGTTATTTCCAAACCAAAGAAGGGGTCTACCTGGACTCGGTGAAGGGGCGGGCCACCCAAGCCGAAGTGCGGCAGCACTTGGGTGATCCCAAAACCATCCAGCAGGATAAGGCAGGACACACGGTTTGGGTCTATGAGTTGCCTGAGCAACAGGCCGGTAACCGCTTTACCGCTCCAGGGGTCTGGTGCGAACAATATCTTCTCACCTTCGATGAACAGGCCGTGTTCACGCGTTGGACCCAGCTGTCGCATTTCCACGGCGGCGAACTCATGCCGGACGAATGTATTCCGCCGGACGAGGAGGCAACAGGCTCCTGAACACACGTCTGCATCAGGCGTCTCTGCGCCATCTGTTATCAAGCGATATATGACGGATGGGAGGAAGGTCGGAATCGCGTCGGCCGGAGGAATATTGACGGGTTGTTGGGACGGTGATTAGGCAGGCAATTACGAGGGTGATTAGGAGAACCGCGGGATGATGGAGTAATTGCGGGGGGGGGGACAGCGGAGCGTTGCACTCCGCCGCATCCCCGTTTGCCTCGACAGGCATGCGGCGGCGGAAACAGCAGTCCGATCATGCAGAGGCGAGACGCAGACGTTCCGGAGGCGGCATGCGCTGCAGCACATAATCGATCGACAACATCAGTCGCTTAGTTCTACAACGGGCCGCTTTGTGGAAGCAGCTGGTCTCCTCAAAGAACACCGTGCCGGGAGGACCAAGAATCATCGTAATCTGGTCGCCGAACTTTTTTTGAGCCAGTTTGTCACTCAGGATAATGTGGCAGATGTCATAGAAACTTTTAGTCTTGTGGGTATTTTTGATCACCACGTGCGGACCTGAATCAGGCTCCACATCAGTCAGATAAATGAAGACGGTCAGAGATTTGTAATCCAACGTGTCATAGTGGAATGCATCACTATCATACTGGACGGGCTCCGGATGAAGGGACGATAATATTGCGCGTTGTTCGAGCGCAGTCCCGAACGACCACCGCAACTGAGTCAACCATAAGATAGGCTCGGCACCCAGGTATTGCCTCGCGATTTCCACCACGGTCGTGTCACGGGCAAGTCGATCGATCGCCGCACAGTCCCTGTGTGGGTTCCAATATTTCTGCAGTTTAGTGTGTTCACAATAGCTAAGAATCTCCGCGACGTAGTTCGCGGGAATTTGCCCGGCCTCGGCATAACCTTCTCTCTCCACGGATTCAACGATGTGTGCGACATCGACCTGGGAGAAGATCCCCGTCTTGGCGATTGAGGGCTGGGCATCGGCAGCGGTTCGGTAATAGCGAACGGCCAACCGTCTGAAGGGACCTAACACCCACCACCCCCGGACGACCTGTGTGGAACGGAGCAACCAGCGCTGTTTGTGCAGATAAATCCTCAATGCATAATAGGCGCGAGAGGAGGCCGACCTGAGGCTGGTGAAGCCAAGTCTTCTCCTGACATGGACCCGTTCGCGCCTGCTCCTCCCCGGCTCCTGCTCCCCTGGTATGTCGGCAGTTCTTCTCATAGGACATGCCTCCCGGTCGCTTAACCTGTGCAGAATAGCTGTCACATCGGCCTGTCAGGGCCAGACGTCCATCAACACACCTCCACCGGCTACATCGGATATTTTGACCTCCTCAGCTACAACTTGCGCCTCGGATAGTCCCAGGGTAATCCCCCCGTTGCCGATCTCAAAATTGTCCCATGCCAGACGAGCGACGTGGCCTGTATGGATCACGACCAGGTCCACATAATTGATTTGCCTGGTCACGGAATCAAGAATGAGTCGTTTAATCAGTCCCCACTCTTCGCCCGCCCGGTTGTTCACAATCCAGTTGTCGGTTCCCATAGGCCTCCCTCCTGTACCGCTGCTTCGTGCTTCACGATAGTAAAATTGATTGCCGGCCCTGGCACGGTCCCTCCAGACGGAAAGCCACACCGGCGGAGAAAACGACACTCCGGCGTGTCATTATTTGGTCAGAACAAGCTGTTCACCGCCGAATGTGAAACTCTTCCGGTGGGTCACGCGCGATGAGCCTGAAGTTGGGCATACTCGTAGAGATAGGAAGGCAACGATTGGCTGTTGACGGCATTGAGAACAACATGAAGGGGTTTGTTGCTCCTCAACGAAACAACAGCCCGTTTGACCACGTCATGGGGCGTCGAGTTGGCCCGCACGACGAGGAGCAGCACGTCCGCATGCCTCGCCAATACATTCATGGTTGCCTGAGGGAGAATCGGGGGGTGTTGAGAATGATGTAATCGAATCGATTCCGGAGGATTTCAAACAAATGGGTCAATCGTTCGGTCTTCAGTAGCTCTGTCGAATGTACGATCGAATTGCCGACCGGCATGATCCAGCATGGCACCTCACCGCATCCAACCATGCAGGAGTCGATGTCGAGATCCTTCGTGAGATAGTCCGCGAGGCCCCACTCCGGAGTCTGGTCCGCAAACTGTTGCAATCCAGGGCACTTGAAATCGCAGTCGATCAGGAGGACACGTTTCCCTAAATCGCGCGCCATCGTATAGCCGAGGTTGATGACCGTTGTCGTTTTCCCCTCCCCTTTCACTGCGCTCGTAACGGCAATCACGGGAGACCATTCATTCGTGCCCAGCATCGACAATCGGGTCGCGGCGACTCGATACTGTTCCGAGACGATCGCGTTGGGCATCCATTTGGACACGAAGCTGCGATCGAACGAGTGGCCGTTCGTTCCATTCGTCATGCTGTCGCCCGGCTGCACAGGCAAAAGACCTTGTACCGGGAGGTGGTTGTGCGATCGAGCGCCGCGCCCGAACGAATAACTTGGAATGAAGCGCCGCCAGTTTGAATAGGCATACTCCAAGGCGAAATCCGGAATGGCGGCCAACAACTGCGGACCGAACATCAACTCGACATCTTCAGGGCGGCGGAACTGCGGATTCAATTGTTCGAGTAACACCGCCAGTCCGACGCCGGCTGCGCAACCCATCAGGAAGCCGAGCATCATGATGCGGGGTCGGTTCGGCCGCTCCGGGACACGCGGGAACTTCGGGCTTTCGAGAATTTTCAGGTGCGCGCCCTTATGCCGCTTTTCCAGATTCTCCGCAACGGAGGCATGCAGCCGCTTATCCAGAAGGGACTGATAACTGCCCTTCAGATTTTCATAGTCTCGCATCAGGGTCAGCAGGCTCTGCTCGACGGCGGGGGCTGTTTCCACGCGGCTGTCATACTCTTGTTTCTCCTCCCGAAGCATTTGCTGTCGTTGGTTGAGCAGCACCAGCTCGCTTTTGACTTCACTTTTTTGTTTTTTGAGATCTTGGAAATAGGGGTCCTTCGTTTGATCCTTCGAGCCAGTGGGATCGGATCCATACTGACGACGAAGTTTCTGCTCAAGCTGGTTGATTTCATCCCTCGTCAACGTGACCTCGGGATAGCCGTCCCAGAATTCAGCCTCCAATTGCACGAGCTTGGTTTTCAAATCATTCAATCTTGCAAACGAGGGATTGGGCTGAACCGGACCGTTGACCAATGCGGGAATGGTGAGCCCGAATTCAAGATATTTGCGAATGGCGTTGTCCAGCAACGCAAGACGATCCGATTGACGATGAATGTTTTCGTTCACCAGATTGAGTTGATCGTGCAAGCGATCCAGCGCCCGCAGATTGGCCTCAGTCTGCTGAGGCAGCTGCCCGACGTGTTGTGACTTGAACAGACTGATCTCCTCCTCCTTCTGGCTGAGCTGCATCCGAGTCCGTTGGACTTCGTTGTCTAAGAATTCCGTCGTGCCTTCCGCAGCCTGCGTGCGGTCTTTCATGTCTTCATCGATCAACATTGCGGCAATCTTTGAAATGACGTTCATCGCGGTGGCCGGATCTTCATGCGCAAAAGAGACCGTAAAGGCTCCAATGGTATTCTGGCCAGGTATGTTTCCCTTGTTCACCGTCATGACCTCGAGCGACTCATTCATTTTGAGAAGCGCCCATTCCGGTCCGAATTCTTCCACCTGCGCCGGGTAGAGATTGAGTTCCTTGCGGACCCTCTCGAGACGGGACCGATTCCGAACCTGCGTCTCGATCACAAAAATGCGTCGGTCAAAATTACTGTTACCCTCGGCATTGGCCTGGACATAGTTTTCCGGGACCTTCTGATCTTCAATAAGAATCAGCGTATCGGAGCGGTACACCTTGGTCGCCATCTTGGCATACACCAAGGACACTCCCAACGAGACCGCCACCGCCCCGATAAGAATCCATTTTCTGCGCAGGACCATGCCCCAATACTCATGGAGCAGACTGACAGCGGAATTCCCACTTTGAGACGTGATACCCGGTTGAACCATAGCCTCCACCTTCTGTGTTGCTGGTACGCTACTATTAAATATCATTTATGGGCCGGACCCACGACCTTACGACCAGCCATGTCCGTGAGCCCGTCAGGCGTGAGGGAGGCCTCGATTGCCCCCAATTGTTGCGACCCCGAATAGACTGGCTCTTCTTCGACCCAATCCGCCTTCGCGACATCCATACCCTCCCCGGTGTCAGGGGTCCGGAAATCAGGCACAAGCTCGTGCAGACGTTCAATGGCCTTCGCGGTATTGTTCAGATAGGCGGCCGCTTCCATGGCCATCATCATTTCCGGCACTTTGCTCACATCGATCTTGCTGATCCGCCGAATTCGCATGATCTTCCCCAGGGCCGAATGTTCTGCTATCTCGTCTGTTCCGATGAGTTCTTCGTACAGCTTTTCGCCTGGTCTAAGGCCGACAAAACGGATGGGAATCTCCCCCCCCGGCACAAAGCCGGACAAACGAATCAGATTGCGCGCGAGGTCGAGCACCTTAATTTGCTCACCCATATCCAAGACATAGGTTGCCCCCTGCTCTCCCAGCGTGGCGGCTTGTAGCACGAGATGAACAGCCTCGGGTATCAGCATGAAGTACCGACGAATGTCGGGATGGGTGACGGTCACAGGACCACCGGCTCGGATTTGCTCCTGAAACCGTAACAACACGCTGCCGTTGCTGCCCAGGACATTTCCGAAACGAACGGTCAGAAACCGCGTGGCGCTCCGTTCCGCCATCTCTTGAACCACGAGCTCAGCCACTCGTTTGGTGGCCCCCATCACACTGGAGGGGTTTACGGCTTTGTCCGTCGAAATAAGGACAAACCGTTCGACGCCGCAGCGGTCGGCTGTTTCGGCGGCAATTCGCGTCCCGATACAGTTATTCTTCAGCGCCTCGGCCGGGTTCAGTTCCACGAGCGGAACATGTTTATGCGCGGCCGCATGAAAGACGATGGCGGGCCGATATCGAGTCATCGTCGCAGCGAGCCGCCGCCGGTCGGTCACGTCGCCCAGCACTAGATGAATGAGCGACGACAAGCCGCGATCGTCCAGTTCTTTCCCGATCGTGTACAGGCTGTTCTCGTGCCGCTCATAGAGCACGACCGCTTCCGGTCCCATGGCGGAGACTTGACGCGCCAGCTCTGATCCGATGGAACCCCCGGCGCCAGTGATCAACACTCGCCGACCCGCCACCATATTGACCATCACATCGGTGTTCATATGGACCGGCGCACGCGACAGCAGGTCCTCCACCGCGACACTTCGGATCTGACTCACCACGCTCCGATCGCCCAGGAGATCGTGCATGCTCGGGAGTATCTTGACGGACACCTTGAACGTGCCAAGCGCGGCCATGATCTGACGCAAGACGTCGGGCGTGGTTTGTGGCATTGCCAGAACCACCTCGTCCGGATGCTCAACGGCAAGAATGCGCCCCAAATCGGCGCGCGTCCCGAGAACTTTCACCCCGTGGATTCGTTTGTGGCGAAGCGACGTGCGGTCATCGATGAAGCCGATAGGCTGATAGCGTGAGGTCGTACTCAGCTTCATCTCTCGTACGACTCGCTCGCCTCGATCGCCGGCACCGACGACCAAGACGGTTCTCTTCGGACGATAAATTACCGCTTCCCGCAGCATGCGCCGCGGGAGCCGCATGCCAACCGCCAATCCGATGAGCAGAATCGCATCGGTGATGAAGATGGAGCGCGGGTATTCCATCACCTTCATGCCCCAATAGACCCATCCGTACAAGAGGCCCGTGCTCGTCATCACGCCGATGACGATGTTCTGCAAATCCCACAGGCTGGTGTATCGCCACAGTCCCTCATTGAGACGGAAGATAAAGAACGCGGCGCTACGGATCGCCACCAGCCACGGTAGCACCAGCACGAAGGTCCTCCACTCCGAGTCCGGAATGCTCCCATCGAATCGGAGCAAGAACGCGAGATAATTCGCCAGGATCATCATGCCGATATCAAGGGCGACGATGAGCGGGCGCCTCCATTTCATAATTGCCGTGATCACCCGGGGGCCCAGGTCTGATGTTTGGGAAGGCCGAATGACCCGAAGCTCCGGCAGTTCACAGACCACCAGAGGAATCTTCAGCAGGCAAAGGATGGTTTGGGTGACAATCGCCAGATCCAGGATCGTCGAGGCATGCCGGACGTAGAATTTCGCCAGTTTGATTTTCTCCGGCAACACGACGCTGAGATACTCGTCGTCGGGGTTTGCCGCAGCGGCGAGCACCGCCGACTCATCGATATACTTCAACGACGCGAGATCGGTCAGGCCGGGCCGCACGGTCAGAATCTCGGCATAGTCTTCCGCAAACGCGTCCACATAACGCGGCACCTCCGGCCTTGGACCCACCAGACTCATGTCGCCCGTCACGATGTTCCAGAGTTGCGGCAATTCATCGATCTTATACTTCCGCAAGACTCTGCCTACCGCCGTAACCCGTGGATCCTGCCCTACAGTCAACTGACCACCCTGTGAGGGCGCATCCACCGTCATCGTGCGAAACTTCACAATCCCAAATGGTCTTTGGTTTCGACCCACCCGGTTCTGCCTGAAGAACACCGGCCCCGCCGAGTCGAGCTTGATCAAAACCGCGGCCAGAATCCACAGCGGCCAACTGAGGGATATCCCGATGAGTGCCCCGATTATGTCGATGGTTCGTTTCATGATTGCCTGAACTCGCGGACGACTTCTCGTACCACCTCGATCGTGCGGAAGACGTCCGCGTCCGACATTCTGGAGTACAATGGAAGGGACAGCATTCGGTCGAACGCGCGGCTCGCAACTGGGAATTCGGCGTTGTCGTATCCCCAGGTCCGTCGATAGTACGGATGCTTGTGGAGGGGGATAAAGTGCACGCTGCAACCGATCTGGCGTTCCTGCATCCGTTCAATGAACTCTTGCCGTCCGATGCGCAGCCGGTCCAGGTCGAGTTGGATCACGTACAGATGCCAGGCATGCTGCACGCCATCCACGGTTGACGGCGTGACGATTTCAGGAAGATCCCGGAATCCCTCCGTATACAACGCGGCAAATCGCTCCCGTTCCTTCAAAAATCGTTCGGCTTTCTGCAGCTGCGACAGGCCTAAAGCAGCCGCCATGTCTGTCAAATTGTACTTAAACCCTGGTGCCACAATTTCGTAATACCAAGACCCTTGATTGGTGTACCGCTTCCAGGCATCACGACTCAGCCCATGCAAGCTCATTCTGCGCATACGATCCGCCCATTCAGGATCGTCCGTCGTCACCATGCCGCCTTCACCGGTCGTAATATTTTTGGTGGCATAAAACGAAAAGCACGTGAAGTCACCGATGCTCCCGATCGGCCGTCCTTCATAAGAGGCGGGAAATGCATGGGCCGCATCCTCCACGACACGGAGGTCATGCCGTCGGGCAATTTCGAGAATCGGTGCCATGTCGCAGGGCTGACCGGCAAAATGAACGGGGATGATCGCCTTGGTTCTTGGAGTAATGGCCTGCTCAATCAGAGCGGGATCCATATTCAACGTGCCGGGGAGGCAGTCAATCAGCACCGGCTTGGCGTTGAAATAGGTAACGACCTCGGCCGTGGCCGCAAACGTCATCGTGGGGACGATGACCTCATGGCCTTCACGAAGCCCTATCGCCTCCAGTGCCAGATGCAAGGCCGCAGTGCAGGAATTCAGGGCCACCGCATACCGTGCTCCGACCTTCGCCGCAAACTCTTGTTCGAACTGTCTGGCCTTGCTCCCCGTCGTCAACCACCCTGATCGGAGCACCCCCACGACAGCTGCGATATCCTCGTCATCAATGTCCGGAACATGAAACGGAAGATAGTCGGCCATGCTGAAACTCCTCTCAGATAACAGAGCAATCGGAAGTGGATAGTTCCCGGAGAGACTCAGGTACGCTTGGAATGTTCTTCGACCCGTCGGGGAACGGACGACCCGTCTGTGGCATGTGAGGCTGCGACGACTGACCAGGCGACTCAAGAGGTCGCGGGCAGTAGCCACACGACGATACGTGCAAGCGCCAGCACGCTCACGCCGCCGAGCGAAACCAAGATCGCTTTGGGACGGTCCCCTGGGTGCGCACGGCCTGTGGTCTGGAGAGACGCAAGGGCATCACCTTGTTTCCATTTGAGCCCGCCCCACAACAACAGAGGCATCGTGAGGCCATAGATTGTATAGCTGAACACACGATGGTCAGTGCCCTCAGCGATGCCGACGTAATTGCCGACGATCACGCCGTAGGCACGGATTCCATTGGCCACCATGAGCACCACTGCGCACACGATCAAAAATAGAATGCGGCGTGAAGGCTGACGATAGGTCAGGGCGGCAAAGGCATAGGCCAAGGACAGGCCGGGAAGCAAATAGCGCAGTCCCCCGCAGTCAGGGGCAACTTCCCAGACGGCTGAGCCGACCGTGATGTGATAGTCCCCATACACAGAAGTGATGCCGGAAAGATCAAGACCGACGAGGATAAGCCAGGCGGTGATGTCCTGTAGCCAGGGTGTGAGGGCCGTCCCGACAGGAACCATAAAAAACAGGAACCCCAGCGGCCAGGACAAGGTCCGGGTGATGTCCGTTCCATAGACCGTTAACACCATACCGGGAAAGGATGAGACTACTGCAGCCTGTTGCAGCCACGGGAGATGGGCCACATTCCCTGCGACCCATCCGCTCCCCGAGAGCAGAAGTGCCACGAGACCCCAGGCACTCGAGACCGGCGTCAGGGAGCCCAGCTTCTGGCGATAGGACCAGACAAGATACCCTGTGGCTGGCAACACGAGAAACCCGTGCGCAAAGGTTCGAGAACTTTCCCAGACATCGATCATGGATCGAATGGTCGGCCAGAACAGGACGACTACGCACAGCGCGGCGGTGAACAGGAGGAGCCCCGCGGCCTGCCGCTCCGACAGATCAGCCCTGCCAGGCGGCAGGACCTGCGTTGGTGCGTCGTTTACGCCAGTTTCCATATATCGGCCTTCAGGATGACTGCTGGTGGGAGAACGATACAAGAACTCTTACCGGAACGAGTGCACGGGAGTCGGGAGCGGACGGAAGGGAATGGAGTTGAAAACCGCGTCGATGAATGTCTTGTGCGCTGGGTGGTGGAGGAACGAATGACCTATCCAGGGCCTCACGCAATCCGGAACCGTCGAGATGAGAACTAACCAAAACCAATGCACAGGGCGCCTGGAGGAAGGGAAGCGGCAGGCCCACCCGCCGCGAGACTACGCGGCGGGTGAGGCGCGACCTGTGCGCTGATTGCACAAACAAAAACAAATTACACGATGTCTCACCAGAGACTTTGCTGCCGAGGGACCTTACCTGCGCGACTGAACCGCGCGCCAGGCTGCAAGGCCGGCAAATCCCAGACCGAACGCCAGCAGTGTCCCGGGAACAGGAACGGATCCGCCGTTGTTGCCTCCGTTATTTCCGCCATTTAAGTTTCCTAACCAATTTATGAGCCACGCCGGTAGCTCTGCCATATGTCCTGCTTTTCCGATTGCGGCGAGAGAGGTTGGATGCACGGCACCTTCAAACGCAGCCGCCGGTGAAACGAATGCCCCGACGGAAAGAACAAGCGCAAATACTCCCACTGATGCAAGACGCAACATAGGGTCTCTCCTTTCATTAAAGTGAACTCAGCACATCTGACCCACCACCCGATCCATCCATGACTCCGTTCAGTCCTCCCGAATATTGCGCCGTGGCGCCCGGTCCTGAACGGTGTCCAGGGATCGGATTATCCTGCCATGAGCGTTTCACGTCAAGTGATATTATAGTGTTACTACTTAGTTATAGATGCCCGCACACTTTGACGCTCGACCCGGACCGTGGCCCTGAGTTGACTCACATCGCGGAGACTGAAGGTGGCACAGGCACGCCAGGGAGAGGGTCGAAGGAGGAGATCGGTTGCACCCTGGTCCGGCTGTCTCTGGTACCCACGACGCCGGCAGTTCCATTCTGCCGCTTGACCCATTGAATACGTGCCGAGCGGGTGGATAATCCTTGACGTTTCCAGACGTAGCGCACCATGGTCGGCGTGACGGCAATTCCTTCCACCTTCATTTGCCCGGCAAGCCTGATGTAACTAACGATAGGATTACTCCTTGTTTTCAGCAATATACGCGACTCAATTGCGGCGGGAGTGCGGTTCGGCATGTGAGGTTTACGGCGCACTCCCGGCGCCAACCCCTCTTTCCCGTACGCCCGATAGGCTTTCTGCATGGCATAGAACTGTGAACGGCTGACCCCGGCCAGTTTGCAGGCCTTGACCACGTTTTTCAGTTCCGCCGCCATCGTGAGAATGGCGAGCCTCGCCTTGATCAACTGTTCTCGACTCGCCATTACCATACCCCTGCCCGGGTTCGATACCCGTTGAAGCACCGCTCAACGGTCCGGTTAAACCCGCCACGCTCACAATCGACCGCGCCGTCTGTCCAAAGATCCTTCACTAAACTCTCCTCTCCGGCCCCTCTATCCTCCGGCACGAATGGAGTGCACGCTCGAATCGGAATGCATCCAGCGTCAGATTGGTGATTTACATATGGCCCGTCAGGATGTTCGATGGCGTTTGCATACATAAGTTTAAGTACGTACTACTATGCCGTACGCCATAGGTTCACTTTCCGGACTATTGAGCGATCAGTCATTCAACGCGGCAACTTACCAACGCAGATCGCCCTCATGGTCCGCGCAGCGGGTTTCATGCTACACGGCGGAAACAGTCATCGCGGCAGTCACGTCATTACGGAGGGAACGAGGCGGATCCTCCGACCCCGACGATGGTATGATCACGAGCCCGGTGTGGTGACCAACCTCGATCTGTGGAGGGCTCGACTGGGAAGGCCGGCCGGGCGTTAACTTATGCTGGAGAGATTCTGTAAGCGGCCCCTGACCTGCTGACGCATCCTGTATGCGCACTGAGCAAAATTACGCGCGGACTCAAGCCAGGCATATTTCGACTTCCTGATCCACGGAACGCTGATTGGCTGTCCGCCATACTGCCGTTTGTATTCTCCTCCGCCCCCCATGTCATAGGTATGGATGCCGTTGGCCTTGGCATATTTCATGGCATACCAATGCAAGGCCTGATTCGGTCTCAGAATCTGATATCGACGCCAGCTCGCACCGCCCCAGAAATACATCACACCATTCAAATAAGGAAAAATTCCGGTGGCGATGGAACGGCCATCCTGATCCCGCGCACGAAGCAATAGCACGCGGCCGGTCGGGTGAAGATGCCCGATCAACTGCCTTACGCGCTCGACCGTGTAGGTGGGAACCAGCCCTTGCTTCGCAAAGACATCTCTCAACTGATCGTAATACTCTTCCGCGAAGCCAGGCCCCTGCGCTACTTCGATGACCACGCCATCTTTTTCCGCCTTCCGGACACAACGCCGGCAGGCGCTGGTGAAGTTGCTGAACAGCGAGCTCTCGTCTTGAGTCAGATCCACGGCGAATCCTTCGTACATGCGGTGTTCCACTTGTACCTCGACCAGATCCTCGAGCGACAGGTGGCGGTCCATGACTTCCACATGCGCGCATTTCAACTGTTCGAAGGCAAAGGAGAAGAGCCCGTGGAGCGCGGCCGTCCGCGATGCTCCCGGCAACAGCGCGAATCCCATGTAGTCGGTGCTCCAACCCGGGCAGGGACTGCCCAGGATGCGCACACCAAGTTTTCGCATGATCAAACCAATGAAATACCCCACCGCCCGATTGCCATCCGTTATCGCCGCCAGCACCGGTACGGCATGCTGCGTCTTCGACACAAACGAAACCCATTCGCGGCTTTGAAAAACTGTGCTGTTGTCGCAAGCCTGCATGACAGCCCAACAACGCTCGTCCTGGGCATTCAACGGCTCGTATCGATACATGGCGATAACGGTTTCCTAAAGTGAGAGGCGGGCATCCACATGGGCTGCTGCCGAGCGCGCGAAGAAAACATTGATGAGGAGACGTCGGCCATTTTCTGGAACTAGGACCGGCCTCTTGTCTTGAACATCCTTTGGAGCAACCAACGGCGTTCGATCCGGGCACGTTCCGAATGGGAGATACTCGGACTGAGTTGCGTACCGCTCAAGAAATCCAGCAAGGTATAGACGGGAACGAACCACCCATTCATTCTGGCTAACCGCCTCATGAGCATCTCGAATCGCTTATCAGGGCGCCCATGTTCCACAAACCCCTGAGCAAAATGCGTATACATGATGCACGCACCGCCTTCGGCCAGCAACCGGTCCTGGTTTTCTTCACAGAGCATGTCCCTGAACGAGTTGACGGCAGGTCCGTCGCTGCCGGCGAACCATCGGTTGACGAATGGACGAGCCGGATCGTGATAGGGCATGACCGGACATGCCTTGAGGGTATTAATTTCCGGAAAGGTAAAGTTTCGCACATAACGAACCTTGTCCCGGCACAGATCGCCCCAGAATAAGGGACTTTTCTCGACATGGCCTTGAAATTCGCTTCGGGACTGCCACAGGTGGAGAATGTCATAGACAAGCCGGTGAACTCCGGAAAGCCTGGCACGCCCCCAGTAAATGCTCTCCTTGCAGCCCGTATGATTGGCCATGGTATGGGGATAGTGCCCGAACAGATGGAAGAAACGTTCAAGTCCTTGGGCCGTTTCCTGCCGGGTCGACGTATGGTAGGTCACATTGTGCAGTCCCACTTCGAATCCATTGGCCTGCAACTGGGCAACCCAGGGAAGATATTTGGGATCTTCACAGGTCACACCTCCGACGTAAGGCCGGCCCGCCCTCTGGACCGGCCAAACGGAGATGGTCGTCCGGACTCCCAATTCGCGAAGTAAGGAATAGACCGACTCCACGCTGCCCGCGGTCTGGTAATCCGGGTCATCAAAAATCGTAAAGGCAAATGCTTTCCCTTCAGGCCAGTCGATCCGGCGATGCATTGGTATCATCAGCCCATACGCCCCGAAGGCACGAGCCCGGACACATGGCCCGGCCGCAGATTGTCTTCTTGCCGTCCCCACCCGCCTACATCGATGTCCTGGGCCCGTTCAGGTCGAGACCGCACGAGCATTGTGGCTACAGATCGTGACGCCTCACCCCGCTTCCAGGGCCATCCGCTGCGATGACCTAACCGGGCTGCCTGGACAGCACCCACAATGTGATCCGGGTTGGTTCCCACCAGGCAATTCCACCCGCTCTCCACGGTCTCGATCCACTCTGTCTCTTCTCGTAACGTGAGGCAGGGGATACCCAGCCAGTAGGCTTCCTTCTGTACGCCGCCGGAGTCAGTGGCAATCAGTTGGGCCATGGCCTCCAGGAGCACCATGTCGAGGTATGGCACCGGGTCGAGCAGGACCAGCCGCGCGGGACAATGGAACGAAAGCTTCCCAAGCTGCTTGTGAGTTCTGGGATGAACCGGGAACACGACCGTCCGGCCAGAATCGACCAAGGACTGAAACGCCTTCATGATCCCTTCCAGTATCGGCAACTCATCGGTATTCTCAGCCCGATGCACAGTCGCCAGGATGTATCGATGGGGCTCAATTCTCAGGCGTTCGAGGATGGTCGAGGTCTGTTTGGCCCGCTCGACGTTGTCCAGCAACGCATCGTACATGACGTCGCCGACCAGATGGGTTCCGGTGGTTAGTCCTTCCCGTCGAAGGTTTTCAAGGGCCGTCTCAGTCGGGCACAACAACAAGTCAGAGAGATGATCCGTCATGACCCGGTTGATTTCCTCCGGCATTTTCCGATTGAAACTGCGGAGCCCTGCTTCGACATGCGCGACGGGCAGGTGAAGCTTTGCCGCTGCCAACGCTCCCGCGAGCGTCGAATTGGTATCCCCGTAGACCAGGACCTGCCCAGGCGTTTCCTTCAGCAGAATCTCTTCAATCTGCGTGAGCATCTGACCCGTTTGCTGTCCGTGAGACCCTGAGCCGACGCCCAGGTGGTAATCAGGTTCGGGAAGACCCAACTCACGGAAGAACACCCCGCTCATCCCGTCGTCGTAGTGTTGCCCGGTGTGAACCAGAACCTCCCGGGCGACCTGCCGCAACTCACGAGAGACCGGGGCACATTTGATGAACTGCGGACGTGCGCCGATGACCGAGACGACCTTCATCTCGCGAGACCTTCCCGCACCATCTGAGCGACATAATGTTGCTGATCCTCATTCAACTCGGGATAGATGGGAAGCGCCAGCAATTCGCGACAGGCCCGCTCAGCCTCAGGATAGTCTCCTTCCTTATGCCCCAGCGCCTGAAGGCACTCCTGCCGATGGAGCGGGACCGGATAGTAGATTTCTGTCCCGATCCCTTTTGACTTGAGATAGTCACGCAACGCGTCCCGTTTGGCGACTCCGATCACAAACTGATTATAGATATGGTAATGCCGGACGCCGTTCGCCTTATACACGGCCTTTGGCAAACGCACACCGAACTCCGCTTCGACGTTGAGGGAACGGAACAGCGATTCATAGAGGTCGGCATGGTGCTGCCGGAGAGCCGTCCAGCGATCCAAGTAGGGCAACTTGACGGTTAACACCGCTGCCTGAAGCGTATCGAGCCGGAAATTCCCTCCGACGATGCGATGGTAGTACTTCGGCTTTCCTCCCTGCACACGGAGGACGCGGAGCCGTTCGGCCCATTTCTCCTCGTTGGTCACCACCATCCCGCCGTCGCCCAGTCCGCCGAGATTTTTACTGGGGAAAAACGAGAAGCATCCCATAGTCCCCATGCTGCCCGCTCTCCGTCCGTCGGCATATTCCGATCCGATCGCCTGGGCCGCATCCTCGACCACAGCGAGATTGTGAGCCGCGGCCACCTGAAGAATCGGCGCCATGTCGGCACACTGGCCGTATAGATGCACGGGAATGATGGCGCGTGTACGAGGCGTGACGGCCGAGGCAATGTGTGAGACATCAAGATTGTACGTAATGGGATCGATATCGACGAACACCGGGATGGCCCCCAGACGGACGATCGCGCCGGCCGTGGCAAAAAATGACAAGGGAGTGGTGATGACCTCGTCTCCGGGCTTGAGGTCCACCGCCATGAGAGCCGCGAGTAAGGCATCGGTTCCCGAAGACACACCGACGGCGTATCGTGTGCCGGAATACGATGCCACACGCTCTTCAAGCTCGCTGACTTCACCGCCTAAAATAAAATTGTTCTGGTCCAGCACCCGCTCCATGGCGGCCAGCAGGTCTTTCTTGATCGGTTCATGTTGGGCCTTTAAATCAAGCAGGGGCACGTTCATACAGCAACTCCTTGGTGTGGCACGTTGTCTCGCCGGAACGTCGGGTGGAAGTCTGGATTGACCAGGGTGTACCAACACATGGCAACCGAAGATCGTCGGATCACATGGCCATACTGAGCAGAGGAACTGTCGTTCTCTGCGCGACGGCCAATGCATGGTCGCGGACCGTCACCACTCGAAACGCCTGGCTCAGTCGTTGGACCAGGGCGTCGATCATCTCCAGCTTTTGCTCCAGGGGCAACTTCATGCCCGGGAAGAATTCGACCCCAGCTGACTCATGTTCGCCTAAAAAATCCAAGGGATGAAGCAGCAGGGATGGCTCGACACCCGCGCGACGGCAGAGCGACAGCGCCGTGCGAAAATAGGCCTGCGCGAGAGCGGGAGAATAGAGACTCAAGTAGAGCACGTAACTGAAGTGAATCGGAACGCGCAGAAACGGCATGGTCGTCACCGGGATTTCAATGAGGCCCTGCCTCCCCACATTCCACCGGTAGGGTTGGATCCGTCTGAATCCATCGCGCAAGCCTCCGAAGATCGTACTCCGGCAGTCTGCTTCTTCCCGGGTGAACGCGCTGGACATGAAGAAATAGGCGCGGGCCAGCGGACCGATGAAGGTCGGCAACGTCGATGCATCATAGAGATATCCCCGTCGATCCAATTCCGTGACCGTGCCCTGAGACAGACTATAACCCGGGCCGCGAAACCCGACGGGTCGTTGGCCGGTGGCCCGCTCGATGTGCTCCTCCGCCATCGTCAACTCACGGACCATTTCGTCTTTGCCATAGCGGTGCAGCCAGGGATCGTGATGGAAGGAGTGGTTACCAATCTCATGTCCCGCATCGGCGATGGAACCGATGGCTTCCCGATTTCTGGCCAGTGCGGCATCCTGCCCGACGAGAAAGATTGTGGCTTTGAGACCATGCCGATTGAGGCAGGACAGAAGTCGAGGCACGACCACGTCGAGGTACGACGGCAGCGTCCTCCACCCCGGGTTGCCGTGGGTTTTCATGTAGGCCCACTTGTCGTCCAGGTCGCATGACAGACTCGCGATCGGCTTCTCCATCTCCACCTTTCTTCCTACGACGATTGTTCACACGCCCGACAGGGCACTTCACGGGGTTCCTGCGCGAGGTACCCGACTGAATCAGCGAGGAGTCATTCTCAACCCGCGGTAGAACGTGAACAGCCGACGGAGGACATGCGGCGTGGTAATCGCCTGCTGTACCAGAAACGTCTTCAAGAGTGTCGACACCAGGTAGTCTCGTCTTTTACCGTAATGATCGCTCGCCCGATGGCCGGTTAACACATAGTGCCCGAAGTCAACGAAGGCAGAATTACCCGGCGTGACAAAGACGAGGCAGCCGTCGTGTTTCAAGACTCGCCGTATCTCTGCTGCCGCTCGTTCAAAGGGATCCATGTACTCCAAACAGCTCACGGCTACCACACAGTCGAACATGCCGCTCTCATAGGGGAGATGTAAGGCGCTGCCTGAGAACAGTTGTGCCTGAACCTGATGATCTTTCAGCGAGCGTGCGACTTCCGCCGCCTTGGTATGCTTGTCGATCGCGTACAACTCGTCGCAGTGCCGGGCGAGTTCCGGCAGAAACACTCCGCTTCCATAACCGATTTCAAGCAATCGGTGAAACCGTCGCGGAGGGAGCAACGACAGTATCATCCGAAAGCGAAGCCTCTGAAACTTGCCGAGGAACGGGTGGTAATTCCACTCGGCCTTGTCCACATCGCTCGTAGCTACGAGCGCATCGTGAGGCAACAGTTTTGGGGCCGGACAGCTCATGTTGCACTCCTTCGTCAAAACGCTTCGGATAGAACCCCACACGCGCAGGCAGAATGCACGGCCTGACCATGCTTAAGACGATGGTGACTCGCCGAGACCTTCTTGCGCCTCAGCGCAGCGTGGACTCCAGCACACCATCGGCAGCACGCACGGGTGAGAGCGTAAACGTCGTGCTGTGATCGTTCATGAAATCGTTGACTGCTCGAATGACTTCATTGTTATTCAGCGTGCAATTCACGAACTGGGAGGTATTGAGCACGAAAAAATCCTCGTGCTGCGTCGCGACGTACGGCACACGTTCCGAATAGCGCAGCACTTGAAGGGGCTGGACCTTCGTCGCCCTGTTGATATGCAGGCCGACAATATCTGCCGCATGAAGGTCGGGGAATATGCCCCCCGCTCCCTCGAAAAACTGTCGCCTGATCTCGTCGTCGGGGAGCTGTAATTGCGGGTCGGTTGAAAGTACGTACTTGGGGAAATAGGTCAGATAACAGCCCGCCGTTTCCGTGGTCGACACCACACAGTTCATCCCGATCACCCCGGTAAAGGGAACCGTGTAATCGGTGATGTTGAGCGTATAGTACGGCACGATCTGCCGTCGGGTGACCAATACCGGGCAGATCACACCGAGGTATTCCACAGGACCGGCCGATGCCCCCACGTGCACCAGCCCCTGTCTGGCCAGAGGACTCCCCGCCTCAATCGGACTCGTCCAAATGACCTTGTCAAAGTGCTCCTGACCGCCGTTACACGTGATGACAATGCCTGCATCGGGTCCCGGCTCGACTGCCTTCACGGTCGTTTCGAGCCTGACTTCACCGCCCGCCGCATGAATCAAGTGTTCGAGGCGATTGATCACGGTCCGGTAACCTCCGGAGACATATCCCAGTTGATTCCGTTGGGCAGTCCCGTCACGGGTGGAGAAGAGACGCTTAATGTACGACCAGATAAATACCGCCGACACCCTCGTGTAGTGTTCGCCCAATTTGGCCACGAGCAAGGGTTTCCAGAAGGCCTCATAGGTCTGGCGGCCGCACATGCGGGTCAACCACTCCTCCACGGAAATAGCCTCGAGTTCTTTCCAGTCCCGGATTCGATTACACTCCCATATCGTGCGAGCCAGTCTGAGTTTTCCCAGAACGCCCACTAAAGGAAAGCGCAACAATTCCAGCGCGGTGGTCATCGAATACAAGCGTCCGTGCGCGTACAGCCCCGTACGAGCGGCACCCCAATGAAGACGATCTCCCAGCCCAATGACATCTAAATATCGAATGAGGTGAGTATCGGAAGGAAGAATCACGTGATAGAAACGATCCCACCAGAAATGTTCGTAATCGTGATAGGTCGTCAATCCCCCTGCCTGACGCTCACGTTCCAAGACGGTCACATGGACACCTTTCGCAGACAGGCGCTCGGCCAACGACAGTCCCATGATCCCGCCACCGATGATTCCTACGCGCAACACCACACCCCTTTCATCCTCGACGCAACCGGCTCACCGTCGGGCAACTGTTTCCTGCAACTGAGGCGACTCGCTGGTCATAGAAACCGGACTCATCAGTGACCTCTGCCAACGAATTGTTTGCAGGAGCCCTTCTTCCAGCCCGACTGTCGCCGTGACGCCTAAGATCCGTTGAGATCGCTCGATATCGGGAACCCGTCGGCGAACGTCCTCATACTTCCCCCCGGTGAAGCTTTCATACGGCACGAAGCCACATTTGAGCGGCCACGGCGTGCCGGCCAGGCGGTGAATCGTACGGGCAAGCTCGAGAATCGTGATTTCCTGCGTGGTGCCGACATTCAAAATCTCACCGTTGGCCTCCGGCGTCACCATTGCGGCATAGATTCCGTCGATGGTGTCGGCCACATAGGTGAAGCTCCGGGTCTGCAGGCCGTCCCCATGTATAGAAATCTCCCGATCGTTCAGAATCGCGTCGATAAAGACCGCCTGCGGGCCTCCCCACCAGCTCACATGGTGTCGGGGACCGTACGACCCGAAAAATCTCAGGATGGAGATCGGAAGCCCATAGGCCTCCTGATACGCAAACCCTAAGTGTTCGGTGAACAGTTTGGACACGGCATAGCCCCAGCGTGCAACTTTGGAGGAGCCGAACACAGAGTCATCATCTTCGCCGAAGGGCAGCCTGGGGTTTCGTCCATAGACATCGGAGGTGGAGGCGAGGACGGACTTGCATCCCACCTTCCGCGCAAACTCCAAGACATTTTCACAGCTCCGTGTATTGACCCGAAGGGTCGCCAATGCATTGCCATACCTGGGTATCTTGTGGGACGCCAGATGCACGATACAGTCTGCGTCTTCACCCAGATCATTGAATACGGAAGGATCGGTCGCATCGCGCTCCAGGAACCGAAAGGCAGGATTCCCAATGTTCGCCGCGATGTTACTCAATGACCCTTTAGAGAGGTCATCGATGCCGATGACCCGATGTCCGTTCGACAGCAGCCGATCGAGCAGATGCGAGCCGAGAAACCCCGCCACTCCTGTGACGAGAACGTATTTGGAGGATGCCAATGACAGCGACATAAGCAGCACGCTCTTTCTTGTTTGGCCCGGGTGAATGATGCAGATCCGGACGCCCCAGCTGGCGGCGTCCGATCCCTGTCTAGTTCGGCTTCCCGCTCACGTGGTCTTCGGCCTCGCGACTATGCCTGTACACGGAACTGGCCAGATGAAAGATTTCTTCAAAGTAGCGTTTGCTCTGCATGGACAGGAGACCAAGACTGATCAACTGAACACTCAGCATCGACGACAGTCCTCCGATGATGAACGTGTGAGGATAGGCCTGATACGCATGAGCGACGGCATATGACGCGCGGGTAAGAATCCAGTCATGTTGAACAAATGTCTGATAGGCCTCGTAGAAATGGACCAGCATCCAGGCATCGGTGTACAGGGCAAGCGACAGGAGGAGAACACCGGGCAGCAGAAAGAACATGAACGGCCGAAAGATGAAGCCCGAAAAAATCGTCGACAGCACATGGGGCAGCATCTTCATACTGGAGAGCCGCACGCTCCCGGCCGCCCGTTGCATGTTCCAGTCGAGATGCGCGGGAATCTCCTCAATCTGAGCCCGTAAGAGCATGCCCTTGTAGATAATCTCGGGACTGATCTCCTGCCCGCGAGCCCTCAAGCTGACTGCCCTGATGAACGGTCCGTCATAGACGCGCACCATGCCGGTCAGGGTCGACAGGTTGCACCGGGCGAACCCGGCCAAGAACCGGTTGGCCCACCTGCTCATCGTGCGTCGGATCCAGGGAACGTCGCTGACACGCCCACCCGTAGCGTAGGGAGAGGCCACCACGATGGTCGCCTGACTCCGTTGGATGCGATCGAGTAACCGTCCGACATGTTCCGGGGCATAACTGAGGTCGCAGTCGAGCACGACGACGTACCTGCCCAGGCTGCACTCGAAGCCGGTGCGGAGTGCCTGCCCGAGCCCGCGATTCCGCGGGTGATGCACCACTCGAATCTCCACTCGGTCGCGGGCGAAGGCGTCCGCAGCTTGGGCCGTCTGATCCGTGCTGCCATCATTGACGACGACGATTTCCCAACGATAGAGCGTTTCGAGAGATCGCATATACCGGCACACCTCCGCCAAGGTTGACGGCAACATGGCGGCTTCATTGAATGCCGGAATGATGACCGAAACGAGCGGGCGATCGGTGTTCTCGGGATCGGGAACGGGATCCGCGACGGCAGAAGGCCGCGAGTGGTCGATCGGCGTAACGGTGCCAGCGGAAATTCTCACGGACATGGCAGGCTCCGAATTTAGATGAATGACGGTTGCGAGAATGGACGATGGAGGCTGAGTCAGAGACTAAGACGGTCCGGCCGATTGGGGGAGCCGATTCAATGGGCTGACAGTGATGGCCTACCGTCTGGGCTCATCGAGGTTTCCGGGCCAGGCAGACGATCTCGTACCGGCGGTCGGCAAGCGCGCTGAGTTTTTCAATCGCCCATATTCCCCACTTGACGACAGGGCTGGGGAGCCGGGAATGTTCGAAGAATGCTTCCTGAGAATAACAGCGCACCGCTTGCATCCCGCTTTTTCTGACCATGCTTCTGAACCCGTTCCGGGAAAAGAAATAGGTATGGTAAGTGGGATGCAGCGCTAAAGCCGGATAACAGATCTTTCCCCGGGATAGCCGATACAGCAGCAGCCCTGCGCGCGCGAGCACACTATCTTCATCCGGGGTACAGAACAGCGCGACACCACCCGGCTTGAGTAAATGCCTGACCTTTTCCAGGCACCCGACGGGATCCAGTACGTGCTCGATGATGTCCCACATGGTGATCACATCGTAGGATGCGGCCGGCAGCTGAACCGATTCGAACGAGGCATTGATCACTTCCGCCCGAACGGCGCGTCTCGACACTTGAGTCAACTCCGGCGACAGTTCGACCCCGGACACGGTCCAGCCACGTTGTTGCGCCACACTCAGAAAGGCGCCGGAACCGCAGCCGATGTCCAGCAGCTGCCCGACCTCCACCAGGGATTCGATCGCGGAGAGCGCGTCGACATAATTGGCGTATCGACCTCCTGCGACCTGTTTGAACTCCGTGACATCGTACGAAAAATACGGATTCTGAGAATATGCATCACCGGTATACATCGCCGCGATGTCACCGGCGGAATACATATTGCTTCGCCAGGACCCCTCGCATTCCCGGCACTTGAGAACCGAAAACTCATCGAATCCGTACACTGACGCCAGATCGGCGCTTCCGCAGATCGGGCATTCCGTGCGGATTCGATCGCTCGCCTCGAAGGATGATTGCAGTAACGCAGTAGGCACCATGCCGCCACCCATAGCCTAACTTTCTGAGACCGAGGCCAATGCCGCCGGTTGCGTCTCGACGACGGACTCTTCCGCCATCCGCGACACGCCGGACGAAGCCTTGCGGAATCGCGCTCCACAGGCGCATCGGGCTGTGTCCACCTGCCAGGACAGTTTCGCCCCGCATTCACACATCCACCCCGAAACCCTGGCAGGAGATCCCATGACACAGGCATAGTCCGGGACGTCCTTCGTGACCACAGCGCCTGCGCCAATGAAGGCATAGCGTCCGATGGTGGTACCGCACACGATCGTGCAATTGGCCCCCAGCGTCGCTCCTCGCTTCACCAACGTGGGTTTCAGTTCCGCCATGCGAGGGATCTCGCTGCGCGGGTTGAACACGTTCGTAAACACCATCGAGGGGCCGCAGAACACATGGTCTTCGAGAGTGACGCCTTCATAGACTGAGACATTGTTCTGTAGCTTCACACCATTGCCGACGGTGGCGTTCGGGCCAATCACGACGTTTTGACCGATCTTGCAGGACCGACCGATTCTAGACCCCTTCAAAACATGCGAGACGTGCCAGATACTGGTCCCCTCCCCGATTTCCACGCCCTCGTCGATGAAAGCCGACCCATGAGCGAACCACGAGCGCTGTGGGGGCGCCGGAGTCGGGACATGAGCACGCTCTTTGCCTTCCAGGGCCTCCTGGCATCGCTGCAGGACAGACAGCACCCTGAGCCCTTCTTCCCCATCCGTCCGTGGACGGCGGCGGCTGTGCACACAATCCAGAAAGTGTGCACACTCCTCGCGGAGAGGCTCAGCCTTTTCAAGTTCAACCGGTTGCGCCTCGGCCCGGTTCGCGATCGGAATCTGGCCCTTCCACTGAATCGAGTGCGGATACAAAAGAAGTTTGTCCTTTTTCTCGATGTCATCGAAAACCGCCATCTTGCGATCACCGACAACAATCAACTTCTGTTCTTTGAACGGATGAAGCCAGGACACGAAGATATGGGATTTGACACCGCTGGGGAAGGACAACAGAGTTACCGTGATATCCGCAATCTGTTGGTGGAGGTAATTGCCTCCCTGCGCCGACACCGTATCCGGCATTTCTCCCAGCAATCCAAGAATGACGGAGACATCGTGCGGGGCGAACGACCAGAGAATGTTCTCCTCACGACGGATCTTCCCCAAATTGAGCCGGTTCGAGTACACGTACTGAATACGACCCAATTCGCCGCTGTCGATTAACTGCTTCAGTTTCAGTATCGCAGGGTGGTACCAGAGCAGATGGCCGACCATGAGGATTCGGCTCTGCTGTCGAGCCAACGCCACGAGTGACCGGGCTTCATCTTCGATGAGGCAGAGCGGCTTCTCCACCAACACATCCTTCCCCGCGAGAAGCGCTTGCCGCACAAGAGTTCCGTGGGTTTCGGCCGGCGTGGCAATCGACACCGCTCGAACGCTCTCGTCCTGGAGGACGTCCGCAAAGTCGGCCACCGCACGACAACCGGGATATTGGGCTGCCAGGGATTCCCGGACATCTTTATCGGTGTCGCAGATCATCGACAAGGCACCCAGTTCCGCGAAGTTACGGACAAGATTCTTACCCCAGTACCCGGACCCGATCACTGCAACGCTCGGCCGAATGACAGGTGAGTCGTTCTGCGTGGCCATCATGGTGCTCAGCCTTTCCTTTGTAGCGGCCGCTCGACCCCGTCGGGGGTAATCTCAAAGCGGCCGATTATCACGTGAGTGTGCGGGAGGTGTGTCGGTTCTGCCGAATCTGCCCGGTCGAGGCGCATCCCTTGTCGGAGAACGTCACACGAAGTGGATACAGCGGGGGTCGCCGAGTGGGGGCTGAGACGCTATTGTTTGTGAATCAGCCCAGATAGTGGATATTCAACAACCGGAGGCGATCGAGGGAGGCACAGATGAACCGGAACGGGGTGCCGGCCGTTTGGCGACAAGTTCACGCATCCGGTGTCCCAAATCACAGCTTGTGTCCTCTTAACGCGTCACTCCGCGATCAACGGGTCGCGTGTCCGGGTGGTACGGAGGGACGAGTGAGCGTGTTGTAGAATCCGGTCGCCCCACGGCGAAGCAGCACGAAATCGACCATGCCATGAAGGAACCCGATTCCATATCCAAGGTGGTAACAGGCAAAGACCCATGGCAGTACCGGGAAGTAGCGCCAGCCCTGCCGCGCCGCCACGGTGAGAGAAATGGCAATGGTGCACAGACCATAGGCGACGGAAGTGCTCAACCAGAGCCACCAGGCCGGCGACCACAGGAGCGCGGCGAGCGGCAGGGCCATCAGCGAAAAGACAAATGCCCCAGGCACATACTGCCGGAGCGACGCGGCCGCCTTCCGTTTCTGAACGACCCGGACCCGCCAGTACCCATATTGAATGTATTGTTGGAGAAGCGCCTTAAGGTGTCGCCGTGGTTTGTACCAACTTTTAATGCGCGGTGAATGCCAGATCCGGCCGCCGGACTGAACCAAGCGGAGGTTGAGTTCGTCGTCTTGATTGCGGACCAACTCTTCGTCGAAGAGCCCGATCCGGTCGAAAACCTCGCGTCGATAGACGCCTCCGAACACGGTGTCGGCAGGGCCTTCGTATTGCGGATCATGCCATTTGGCTCCGCCGACGCTAAACCCGCTGTGGTGAGCCAGGGCGATGGCCTCTTGAATGTAGGACTCGCCTGCGCACACCATGCTCCCGCCTACATTATCCGCCTTGGTTTCCTCCAGGACCTGCACACTTTGTCGAAGGTAATCGGAGGCGTATCGGTTGTGCGCTCCCATGATCGCGATGTACCGTCCCCGTGCGGCCTGAATCCCGAGATTGACGCCGGCGGGCATGGTGCGTTTGTGATTGGTGATGACCTTCAAGCACGGATATTCCTCCGCCAGCCGAGACAGGACTTCAGCGGTTCCGTCATCGGAAAGCCCATCGGCCACGATCAGTTCGTAATCGTCCCCTGGCCTTTCCTGCCCCATTAATGAACGCAGGCAGGCCTCGATGGAGTCTCCTTCATTCCGGCATGGGACGATGACCGTCACCGCACAAGCCGACATGCATACTTCTTCGGTGCTTGTTACTTCAGCCCTCTCACTTGCAGGCATTGGGGGGGTTCCTCATAGAGAGTCTTTTCGGCGGGAGTCTTTTTTCAGCTTTCTTTTTCTGCATCGAAACTGGCACACTCTGCCTCCCGATCGTCGCGTTCGGGAGGACTCTCTGAAAGTCCTCGCCGGTGCGTCATCTTCCTCCCAGGCTGTACCGCGTGAGGCAGAGCACCAGGTCAGGGGCTCAACACTTCGAGAATGGCTGTCAAATCCTGTAGCGCGCTGCAGGCATTTACCTACAATCGTGAACCGGGCTCTTTTGGAGATGCCCGAACTAAATCATTGATAATGAAGCTACTTACGGATTTAACCGAAGACGGCATGCATTCTGCTTAGGCACATGACAGGGGAATGCTCCCCTCGCCGTCCGAGTGATTAGAGGAGGCTACGATGCCATTGATAGGAATGCCTGGAAAAAAACATGCAAAGCTGCTCCTCTGGGGATTGAGCGTTCTTTTCGCATTCGTTGGCAGTCAGACCGTTCACGCAGCGACCTATTATGTGGCCACGAACGGGAATGACAGCGTCCCCTGTGTGACCGCCACGAACACAACTACCCCGAAACGCACAATCAACAATGCGTTGAGTTGCCTCGTTCCTGGCGATACCGTCTATATCAGGGCTGGAACCTATCCGGAATCGAT
Source organism: uncultured Nitrospiraceae bacterium (assembly GCA_963846575.1). Taxonomy (GTDB): domain Bacteria; phylum Nitrospirota; class Nitrospiria; order Nitrospirales; family Nitrospiraceae; genus Nitrospira_A. The sequence goes on from CAWJWJ010000002.1 coordinate 1,955,098, forward strand.
CAGCAGCAACAGGGGTACCATCCCTGTCGGCACTTCCTGGAATGCACCTGTCACGATCGCCGGCTACCCGGGAGAGACGGTGACGTTGAAACCGGTGGGGGTGTGCGAGGTCCTCGCCCTTCCTGCCGCATACCTTCAATACATCATCTTCAAGGACATGATCCTGGACGGGAGTGATCTGATCGAATCAGCTGAGGTCTCATGCGTAGGCATAGGCCTTCAACCGATGACCCATCACCTAAGATTTCAGAACCTGGAAGTCAAAAACAATCCGTGGAGTGGAATCCTCGGCGGCGGTAGCTACCATGAGTTCATCAATCTGAAGGTGCATGACAACGGGGCATGGACACAGATTGCCGGGTATGCGCCGGGAGCCAATGGTGCCTATCTCACCACCAATAACAGCGTCATTGATGGCGGCGAATACTTCAATAACCTGTGTTACGGAGTTCGCTTCTATAATAGTTCCGCATCCTCAAAGGCTGATAATAACGTCCTGAAAAATGCAAAACTCTATCGAAACGGGCGCGGTGTCGCATTCAATGGAACGGCCCAATGTGGTTCCATGGGGGGAGGAGTGGTGTTAGGCGATAACAATAACTCCGCCTACAACAATCTGATCTACTCAAATTACTGGGGCCTCACCACATCGACGGAAAAATCAACCGTCGCCCTCATTTTCAATAACACTTTCTATAACAATAAATACGGCATCGACATCAGCAGTCAGAGCGTAAATACGCAAGTCAGGAACAATATTCTTTCTGAAAACGGATTCGGCATTCAGAATTACGGCAGCAACACGGTCTTCTCAACTAACCTCTGCTCGACCTCGGGGCTAGGCTGTACTCTGATCGGGGACCCTAAGTTCGCCAATCCAGCCGGGCTGGACCTTCGTCCCCAAACCGGCAGCCCCGCGATCGACGCAGGAACCCAAGTGACGGCGGTACGAGATGACTTTGCACGCATCTTACGGCCCCAAGGGACCCGATATGACATTGGAGCCTATGAGACGAACGGAACCGATGGTACGGCGCCCTCGCCACCCACGAACGTCCGGCTTCACTAGCATCTGACGCCAGGGCCGCACGCACATCAGGACGAGTGAGGTGGAAATTGAAGAAGGCGTTAATGCCCCGTCTGCGTGAGAGCACTCTGCAATTCCCGATGATATAACTGACCGGGGCTCGTGGGGTCAGGCTGGAGGATCTTCGCAAATCGGACGACGCCCGCCTTATCAGCTTGAACGTCGCACAGGTGCCACCCGGATTTCTCATAGAAACGACACACTTCCTCCCGGTTGGCGTAAGCCGACAGAACCAGGGAACGCATCCCAAACTCTCGCGCCTTGGCCTCGAATGCCTGCATTAACCGCTGACCAGCCCCTCTGTTGCGTTCAAGACGGGCAACGCCGATGGCCACGAGAGACATGGAAGGCTGTGGAAGGTCTACGGTCGGTCGAGAGATCTGTGAGAGACCCATCTCGCTTGTGACCCGATCCAGGAACACCGCCCAAAGCTGTCGGTTCAGCAATAGCCAGGGTCGAATCGTGAGTTGAGCGACGACGCCCCAGAATAACTCACGATTCATCTCTTTCGTGTAGCCCACAGGCGCCCCGAGCGCGTACCCGAGAGTCCTTCGATTGCCATCAATCAACGCCAACGCTATCGCACGTTCGCTGTTCATAAACCACTGAACCAAATCTTTGGCATACCCATAGCCTAACAGAGTATTGAGGTAACCCGCGAACGCTTCCAAATGGAGCGTGGCCACCTTTCGCACCATGTCTCCATCCGTGATTGACACTACGGAGACCGGCTCAACGCCGACCCCGCTCGCTTCGGGATTATCCTGTGGCCTGGCACCCAGTGCCGTTCGATACACCTCAGCGACATTGCGCGCTGTGTTCTCAAGGCATAACGGTGCGATGCGCTCTCGCCCATTGCTTCGCGTCCGCGTCAGTAGAACCTGCACAAGGGCGTCCCCTATGGCCTCGGCGTTTCGTTCGACCACAGCGGACGGATGGACCCCTGCCAGTCTTTCCCGAACATCTCCTACCGGGGTCGAAATCACAGGAAGGTTGCACGCGAGTGCTTCCTTGACGACGTTCGGGGAGCCCTCCGAGAGGCTCAGGCATAAGAGAGCGTCTGACGCACGGTAGAGCAGTGGCATCCTGTCGGGCTCGACGTTTTCGATTACGCGCAATTCGGCCTCGGGAATCCGTACGCGCACGATCTGCATCGCCGCCTTTGCTAAATCCAACCCCTTGGCCGCCGGGTCATCCCGGACGTTCAAGAGAGCAACCGGGTGACTTCGCTCCCAGCCTAGTTCCTTGCGTGCGGCTTCTTGCGGGCCCGGGGAGAACAAACCGAGGTCGACTCCATCCGGTATCACCGTTGCCAGACTTTTCCGCCACCACAATGCCTGTCTTAACTCCTCGCTCACACAGATCATCCGCTTCGCTCCCAGGGCGGCAAGATTGGAGAGCAAGAAGCCTACGTGTTGACGCACGAGGGAAACCGACGCACCCGGGAGAAGGTCCCCTCCACAAAACGATATCACTGCAGGCCGACCCGAAAATGCGGCTAAACAACCAACAATCGTTCCGTACCGTCCGTGCACAATGTCAGGGTTCCATCTTCGAACCAGTCGGCGCAGCTCTAACCACTTTCCCAGGAGGTGGAGCGGTGAGTGACTAAGTCCAATATCAAACGTGTTGATGGTGAGGCCGGCCGTTTCCAATGAACGAATCTGTCGTTCAACAAAAATTCCGGCCGAGGGTGTCGCCCTTCTTGCTTCCCAATGATTGGAAACAATAAGAACGTTAAGCCCCCTCACGGTTGGATCCCTATCAACGGCTTGCATGACGCACACCATTGGTTGACCCACTCGGCATAGCCATCTCATATTCTGACGACCGGACCTCCGTAGACGTTCCCCCCAAGAACTGACGCGCCCAGCGCTCATACATGGTCAGCCGGAACAAGATACTTTCGACGGGCAGGGAACGATCTCCGGCTTGATACCGCGCTAGAATATGTTTGACTCCTCGAACATCTACCAGTTCGCGAAGGTAGATCGGCTTGCTAAGCGCGTCCTCGAACCACGTCGAAAGAGGGCCTGCAAGCCATGCCGGCTCCGGCGTCACGAAACCCAACTTGCTCCTCCGAGTGCGAATACGTTCAGGAAGAATGCCGCGGAGCGCTTCCCGAAGGATTCGCTTGGTCCACCCGCCTGACAGGCGTAGGGACGATGGAAGTTTCGCCACCCATTCGACGAAGAGATGGTCGACAAAGGGCACTCGCGACTCAATTCCAAACGCCATCATGTTTCGATCTTCATAGCGCAGCAGAGGAGGCAAACTGAAGCGGGTCAAATCCGCTTCGATACGACTCCCCAGCGACGTGCCAATACCCAGGGTGTCCGGTCGATCAGGGAAAGCTCCCTCAGCCCAGAGCACAGCTCCCTCAGGTAACGAGTTATAGAGATACCGTCTTGCGTCAAAAAACCGGCTGGTACGAATGAGCTCTGGTCTGCAGAAGAACGCAAGAGCTTCGCGAGCAGCCGAGGAGTATGATCCCGTTTTGATGAGTTCGCGCAGATACACCAAGATGAACTTGCGGTACCCAGCCAATTGCTCATCGGCTCCCTGCCCATCAAGGAGTACCTTGATTCCGTTATTCCGCGCCAAACGTGCCACACAATATTGCGCATACACGCCGGACCCGCCCACTGGTTCTTCCTGGTGCCAGATCAATCGTTCCATGTCTTCGACAAACTGCTCCCCGCTCGGGAAGACGTAATGACTCTGACACTTAATCGCATCAACCACGACCTTCATGTAGGGTCGCTCGTCCAAGCGAGGGTCCTCAAAGCAGGCACTGAACGTATGCAGAGAATTCTTGTGCCATACTCCCCTTCGATGCAATTCCGAGTTGACTATGCAGGCAATCGATGAAGAGTCGAGCCCGCCGCTCAGACACGTCCCCACAGGAACGTCCGATCTGAGATGAAGTGCAACGGTCTCTTCAAACCGGTGACGAAACTCACCGATCAGACTCGCCTCTTGTGCAGGGGAAACCTGGAAATCCTCGCTAACCTTTAGCTCCCAATAACGCCACGTTTGAAGACCCTCACCCTGCCGCCACAGCAACGCATGCCCGGGAATCAGCCGCTTGATTCCGGAGACCATGGTTTCACCCGGTTCATGGTCGATCACGTTCCATGCAAGATACTGTTTGGCCAAGGCCGTATTGCCTACCCGCTCAGGGAGAAATTCCAGTAACGCCTTCAACTCGGAAGCGAATGCCAGTTGCTTCGTACCGTTCACCCAGTAATGAAATGGCTTGATTCCCAGCCGATCCCGTGCCGCGAAGAGGCATTGGGTCCGCTGATCCCAAATGGCAAACGCAAACATACCCCTGAGGCGTTCCAGACATTTTGCTCCCCAGTGACGATAGGCCGCCAAAAGGACCTCAGTATCGGAGCCCCCATGGAAATGAACCCCGAATTCTCGCAATTCTTCCCGTAGCTCTAAGTAGTTATAAATTTCTCCGTTAAAGGTGATCCAAAATCGCCCGTCCTCATCGGCCATTGGTTGGTGTCCCGCGTCAGTCAAGTCAATGATCGCGAGGCGGCAGTGACCCAGCGAAACGCCCCTACCATCGAAGTACCCTTCTCCATCAGGTCCCCGATGCCGCTGTAGCGCGACCATTCGCCGTACTGCGCTTCGGGCTGACGTAGACGATGCTCCGTCGTAAAGATATCCGGCTATACCACACATATAGATCGCTGCCCCCTCCTACTCAATCGCATTCTGTCCGACTATCAAATCATCGACGTACAGTTGCCACCAGTAGCATCATTACGCTGAGTCCTGGGATCAACCGTTCACACTCGGCTGGACACAGGATGTCTCTCGTGCGTACGCGCCGGCCAGGCGTACGTGGGCGTTGTTATGTTCCCATCCAGCCCGCAGCGCGATAGACATCCAATGTCTGTGTAACGAGCCGATCCAGTCCGAAATCCAGTTCGGCTTTAGCCCGAGCGATCTGTCCCATGCGCCGACAACGAGCGGGATCAGCCCAAAGCAGTCTGCTTCGTTCGGCCAAAGCCTCTTCGTCCTTCTGAGGGACTACAAAGCCCGTGCGTCCGTCTTCCACGAGACACGCGATATCCCCGGCCTCCATCGCCACGACAGGAATTCCACTCGCCATGGCTTCCATGACGGCATTGGGACAGCCTTCGCTCTCCGAGGTATGAACCAGGAATCTGGCCCCGGCTAGAAATGCCGGCACGTCATGAGTGGCTCCGATGAACTCAACATTGGCACAAAGGCCCAGATCTCTAACCTGTTGCTCAAGCGAGGATCGAAGGGGGCCATCTCCAGCGATTCGAAATCGAATATCCGGCATCCCGGCTTGTTTCAGTGTATGAGCCAGGCAAAGCACTCTATCCCAGCGCTTGACTGGCAAAAGCGACCCGACGCCTGCGACATAGGCTCGTGTCTTCGAAGTGTCGTCGGCTACCCGGAAACAGTCGAGATCCAGGCCATTGCGCACCACAGAGTAATGGCGCGGCGTGAAAAAGCTATTGTCGCGTCGGGCCGCTGCTACGCCGGCCGAGCTATTAGAGATATGACACACTGGCCAACGAGCATTGAGTGCGCCCCGAAAGGGACCGCCTGCCTTTTTGATAGCAGCGAAATCGCATCGCAGAGAGCCGATGGGTACTGCATTGGTGCCCCTGGCTGCGTAATAGGCGGCAAAATTGGTATGGAACCCATACGAATGAATCACTTCAGGGGCGGCTTTTAAGACTATGGCTCGCAAACGTTGAAGCTTTCTGACCGGGGAACAATCTGCAGGGAACCCATAGATCGGAACTTTACGCGCGGCAATTTCTCGATAATATTTTTCGTCAGTCTTCAAATTCCATACGACCACCGCAGGCCGGTACGAAAGCTGATCTAACGTGAGGAGAAGGTAATAGAGCTGGCGTTCCAGCCCCCCGATCCCAAGTTGCCCGACAACATAGAGCAGCCGGCAGGGCGACGGATCAGGACTCACGACACTATTCGAAGAATCTGATGACTGGAGGATCATTGCAGCCTGTCGAGACGGCTCGCTTAGATGACTTACCGCACTACCCCGTCCTGGGCCGGATCGGTTCCGAAGGATGCACTTGCTAGACTGCAAGCGCGACAGTGCTATTCCGCTGGAATACCTGCCATCAAGGCTTGGGCTACTGGCGCAGCGAGAGCCACTATGGCCCAAGGGGCCCCGAAATCCATGTTTCCTGCACAAACGATCAGCACCGTATAGATGACAAGAGGAAGATGGAACGCCGTTTCCTCATGGTCCGACCCGACAGCACGAAACGCAGCGATTCCACTTTGAAGAATGTAGACACAAAACAGGACTAATGGGACGACACCTGAGGCCACCGCAAACAGGAGAAAGCTATTGTGCGGTGTGACGTACATGCCGGTCACGGTGACTGCTCCGGAGTGGGAGGCGCCGACCCCTATGAGGGGTGAGCTAAGGAACCGTTCGATAAGCAGCGGCCACACCCTGAATCGGCCTGTTTCCTCCGCCGCACGAATGGAGTATGAGCGAACCGCTTGATCGAACAGGCCGAGCTCCATGACTCCCAGTCCCAGCCCTGCCAGCAATATCAAGGGAAGAATCCCCCCTCTGAGAAGGCGCCTGCCCGCCACAACGAGCGAAACCGCGATTGCGAGCAGCACACCTCGACTGACCGTCAACGTCACGACATATAACGACGCCAGTGCCATCGCCCATGCGACCAGCCGGGAGGCGACGTTCTTTTCAAGATATCCCTTAATAAACATGCACACCACACAGAACCCGAACCAGCCGGCCAGGGCGTTGGCGTTTGCATAGCCAAGCTCTTTGTTCAGTTCCACCCGCTCATAGGTCGCACCCTGACTCAGCGACATAAACGGAAGCATCGCCAGTCCCATGAAAAACGTGAACCATACGAAACGCTGCAGAAAGTTAGGACGATGCAGCACAAGGACCTGCACGATGGCCAGTGAGAGAAGCCATGGACCGAACTGATAGACATACATGCCGTAGAGTGATTCTCCATGCACTCCGAGTTGGAGAAACAGGTAGACAATGCCGCAGGCAAGCGGTATCCACGCGGTCTGAAGAGTGGTAAACAGCGCCGGTCCAAGCGCAAGATAGCAAAGCGCTAAAATCGGTATCAAAAGAAATCCCGACCCGATACTCCCTATGAGAATCAGCCCGAGCGGCGCGCCCAGGATCGTGTAGAAAATCACAAAATAAAAGCCGTACTCGACAGGAGCCAACGCTGCTGACGATTCCCTGCTGTGCTGATCCAGGACGGGCATAATTCCGATAGCTTGCATGCGACTCCGCTGTGCACAAGTGAAAGACATTCTGAAACGGGGAAGCACCCCCTCGAGGCCTCACTCTTGGCCTGCCTCATGGATCGAGGTGCTACCTGATATCGTCAGGTTGGTAGCGGAAGTACTCCTGATCACAATGGACTGATACTTCCAAATGAAGAGAGTGCCAAGTCGGACGAGGCCAACCCCCGCCAATAAGGGGACAATGAGTTCCAGCGGAGCTCGATACCGTGAACCCGCACCGAACCCGACCCCTCCCGTCAGGGTCATGACACTGCAAACCATCAGCAGAGCCATCAGCCATTTTCTATCAACGATCTCGTCGCGCTGACCTCCAGTCCAGGCATGCCTGACCCCGAAGGCGGCACACAGGACCAGTCCCGCCCAAACTCCGCCCAACACGATTGTGTCGCCTCGGAAGTTCAGGCTCGCCGGAGTCAGGATGCCGGGATGGGGGTGAATAAACGCCTCGGCTGCATTGAGCCCGAACGTATACACGGTCAAGAATGGATGGTCGCGGAAAACGCGGCTTGCCAGCCGCCATCGTTCAGTGTCCGCGTCCTGGAGAGACAGTGTCCACTTGGTTTCGGCCTCTTCCGCCTCTCTTAGGATCGCCCAGCGGTCTCCAGCAGCCCCGGGAACCTGACCCTGAACACTCGAAGCCAGCCATTGCCAGGCTGCTTTGCCGGACACGTCGCTGAAGCCATGAAACTGCGCTTCCTGGATATTGCGCACCGTCCACAGGTGCATCGGTAGCAACGCACAGATCACCATGACCGCCGACAACATCCAGGCTCGCATTCGCCTATCGCCGGGAGAGAAGACGAATAGTATGAGCGCGACCAGCGGGATCAGAGGCAACACCGGTCTGACAAACACCACCGCGCTTGTCAGCAACCCAATCAGCATTCCGCCCACTGTGACCATCCCCGGCGTTCGCGCGCGTTGAACGATGACGTGCATGGCGTAGAAAAGCAGCGCCAACAGCAGCAGAAACAGACCGTCAGTGAGGAGAAAGCCAGCTCTCACCGCGCCCCAGGGAGACAGGGCGGCCAGTACCGTCCCCACAAAGGCCATCAGCGGCGTAACAAGTCGTCGCGCTAGCCAGTACAGTACGAGGACGCTCAATGACACGATGATGGTCTGCGCGATCAGCACGATGCGCAGATCGCTGCCACAGATAGTCATGAGAGCCGCAAGAAACAGGGGATAACCCGGAGTACGGGTAATCTCGGGGCTGTTATACTTGTTCAGAAACGATCCGGAATCCCTCAGGCTCTCGGCCGTATCCAAATAGGTTCCCGAATCCGGAAAGACGAGTTGGGTGGGATCGGCACGGTACGTGAAGAAAACGCGAATGGAGAGCGCACAGACCAAAATGATCAAGGACGCGAGGAATACATGATCCTTCAACCACACGGAGTACCGTGTGAAGCGGTCTGTAGAATGGAAAGAATCAGTTGCCATGGTTTTTCATATCGAAGACGACGCTGCCGGGACGATGTGAGCGACGACCTCACGAAGAGTAAGCTGATTGCGTTGACGCGACGATAGTCCGTCTAATGGTTCGGTCCCGTCCGGTCAGAAACCTTGCCTGGCTCAGTAGATTCGCCGGGAGCATCGCCTATCTCTTGAACCACGCAAGTGACGGAAACCGATCCGAGATGAGTGCTATCGAGTGCAAGCCACTCCTGCCGCCACGGGTTGGCAGGATTCTTCGATCATCGTTTCCAATCGGATGGCGCTGCAAGACCAGCTGTATTGGTCTCGAACCCTTTCGCCGCCAATGACGCCTCGTTGCCTCGCCTCACCGCGGTGATTGACGATGTACTGGAGTCCTTGTGCAAGGGAATCGTCCGATCCATGCGTGAAGAGCCATCCCCCTTGCGTATCCGCCAGACTCCTGTTGCCACCCACTCCGGAGACAAGGAACGGCACGCCGCAGGCCAACGCCTCAAGGGCGGCATTCGAATAGTTTTCGTAACGGCTGGGCATGACAAAAAGATCCATTGCCCGATACCACTCCGCCAGCGCAGCATGTGGCACGTCGGACTCAAGGTGCACGATGCCTTGTGCGCACTCCTCCTTCAGCCACATGCGCACTTTCGCCTGCTCCTCCCCCGATCCGATGACCAGCAGCCTGGCCTGCGGAATGGCGCGCCGTATCTTTCCGAAGGCCTGTGCGAGAAGATCGATGCCTTTGATATATGCAAGTCGCCCCACATATCCAATTACCCAGTCTTTGGCGGTCCATCCCAACCGTTGCCGAACCTGCGAGGCACCCGGTCTGAACAACTCGCTGTCCAATCCGATCGGAAGTTCTCGAGCATGCTCACCGAGACACTCTCGCATCTTGCTCAGCACGTCTCCATTAGCGCAGACAATGGGAATCGTCCTGAGCAACTGCGTCAAATCAGCCGAGACGGGACCCGGCAGCCGAAGGATCGTCGGTCGAACCTTCGCGATCGTACTGGCTAATAGCGTGCTTCCATGAACATAGACGGCGTCAAACTCGTTCCAACGGCCTTCAAACTCGGTCTCAATCCGACGTGTAAAACGCCTGTCGTGCCACCGTACCGTCCGCCAACAGATGGCCTCCTGCACGCGATCCCACTTGGTTCGAAGGCCTAGTCCTGGAGGAATCCAGCTGGCCATGGTAGACAGAGTGCCCTGGCCGAACTTCCGTGACCACCGCCCGGCCAGAGGAAGGGCACGAAATGCCGAGGGCAGCGCGAGGGGGTAGCAGCCTTTGCTGTCCGCTACGAAGGTAGCCCAGACTTGATGCCCTCGCTCAGCGAAGGCCTCGAAGAGATTTCGCGTAAAATTTTCGCCGCCACCCCGGAGGACACCAAGCTCCGAATGAATGATCAGAATATTCATGATGCAGTAGTCGCGGATCGAATTCGCTCCGATGCTCCCCTACTCTAATAAATGGCTCTTTTGCAGCGCCTGGTGAAGTGCATAGGCTGCCGCCCGGTGACCCCTCTGATTCCAATGCCAATCGTATTCCGATTCGAGATGAACGCGCTCAATCTCAACGATTTTCGTGAACTCATCCGTGAGATCGAGAAAGACGAACCCGAATCGCGTGGCATGCTCCCTGAGCAGTTCGTTCAACCAACTCACGTTGCTGTTCTGCAGCGCGTGAGCATAGATGTCTTTCCGAGGAGCATCTATCTGAAACACAATGGGCTTTCCCGCATTCTCCCGCTTCAGTGTCGCGAGGACATACTCGGTCGTCGCTTCAATGCGGCTGCGGTGAGACCGCGTTCTTTCCACGTCGATGTTGGCGTTATACTCTGGGGCATTCTGCAGACCGGACATCAAGCGTTGCCATCGCGCAGTGATCTGCAGGTTCGCGTGGGCGAACCGGATCACGCTACTGTGCCTGGCCAGACGAAGCACTGAGTTCGACTCATACGGAACGATGGGGGCCTCACGGATGGGTAACTCCGAATCCTCCAAGCACAACATCCCTGTCTGGCGCTTGACTGAACACAGCGATTCTTCAAAGTCGTTGTGGACCACGTTGATGACGAGAATATCCGGATCAAAATGCGTCCGTACATACCGCGCCATCTGCAGATACTGGCTCAACGAAGCACCGGAGATGCCAAAGGCATAGACCTCAAACTTCGGATCGACCAAATGCCTTAGCTGTCCGGCGATGGAATCTTCGACATCGACTTGAAATGCCTCGACATAGGAGTCTCCGATTATCGCGATTCGAGGCCTCCGTTTGGCTTCGACAAAATCAATCGCACTATTCCACCCGGCATTGTTTATTCGCCAGTTCGCACGCTGCTGGGCCATGGCTCCGATCGTAAACACTCCAGTTCGCTGCTCGGTCGTCGAGAATCTGAGGATGCGGTCGTTTTGGTCGTAGTGGTAATAGGGAAACTCTGACCCTCGAATCAGAAACGTGAAGATCAGCTCCAACACGAGAAACAGAACAATGAGAGCTGGGACGGTTAACCGTAGGATGTTTCGCAGCATGGACGTGGCAGTAGAGTGCTACCGGGAGGAGTGCCGGGTTGCCTGATCAAACGCTTTGACTACAACGGCCTCGCTATGATGACCCGCGATATAGTCGCGAGCCCTCACGGCAATACGATCTCGTTCATCCGGCGATGTGACCCAATCATGCAAGCGCTCCACCGCAGCCTCAACCGTTGGGGTCACCGATCCCAACCGAAGCCGCTGGACGAGTTCGTCCGGATCCACCCGAAGACTGAGTACAGGGGTTCCACTACTCCATGCCTGCAAAAACGTGTTGGGAAACCCCTCCTGGTCCGAGGTACACAGCAGCGCAGCCGCGCCTGAGATCACCCGCTCCGCTTCTACCGGTGCAACCTGGCCTCGATACTCCACGTTCGGCAAACCTCGAAGTTCCTCTATGATGCGCTCGCTATATCCAGGCTGTGACCGATGCGTGGTCGCCCCACCACAGACGACGTACTTGATCGCCGGTGACTGTGTTGCTATCTCAATGAGGAGATCCGGACGTTTCGGTTGTCGCAACATTCCGACCCAGGCGACATAGGGCTCTCGGCCCGCATGCGATCGGACCACCGGCTGTGCCTGTGTGATGCTTCGAATGACCTGCGCCTTCGGCTTCCACCACGAGGACAAGTCATCTAACTGCTTCCCATGTTGCACGAATAGCCGCTCAGTCCGGAAAAGTCCCCAGGCATAGAGGGGCCACCAACGCTGCCTGGCCGTTAATGCGACCCGGGGCCACACATCCGTATCGAAGGCGGCGGCAAAAATGGTTTGCGCGCCGACGAGATGGGCAATCTGAACTAACGGCCCGAAGAGATGGGAAGACCCTCGCCAATACAACCAATCCGGGCGTTCCGATGATAGAAACCGATAACAATCGACCAGGCATTGACCTTGATTGATTCCCTCAAACTCAACCCCGGAAATTGTCCGTCGCTCACCCAACGGCAATCCCTGCCGGATGCCCACACACACCGACCAGCCTGACGAAGCCAAAGCCCTGGCGAGGAACCACTGCTGGCGTTCACTGCCTCCGACGGTCGAGGCGTCAGACAAGGCATAGCCGTAGATGCGGTCATTGAGAAACACCACCTTCATATCGAAGGAGACCGCGCCATCGCCCAACTGAGGAACACAAAAGGAGTCCACAATTCGCGGCCAACTCCTCCGGAGGCTACATTCCTTGCATGCAGCCTGCGCAGGTAGCCGTAGTCGAACAGATCGACATGGGCTTCGCCCCAGTCCAATGCGGCATCGACGGCCGGCTTCCAGCTGGTCGCCAGAAACCGCTCTAACGGAACATGGAATCCGTGCTTGGGCCTATCCCACACTTGCCGGGGAAGCAGTCGTTTCGCAATCGGCAGCAGCAACGCTTTGAGCGTGCCACCCACGATTCTCTTGTTCGCATGGAGCGGAAGAATCCGGTCCAGGACCAACTCATCAAGGTACGGCACCCGTACCTCGAGAGATGCCAACATGCTTGCGCGATCCGTTTTGACGAGGCAGTTCTCACTCAAATAGGTTTCCACATCAGCCCGGATGAGGAGATCCATGTCGAAGGACGCGCCATACCGTCTGGCACGTCGCTCCCAGGGTTCGAAGTACTCGGACACCTGAGCGGCTTCGTGGTACCCGCCCGCAAGGACCTGGCGAAGATCTTTTCGGAATATGGGGTAATCCCCGTACCGGACCCAGGACCACCTGATGCGATCCTCGGGTGTCAACGTTCGCCAATACAGATGCGACATTCCCCTTGGACGCCAGTTCAACCTGCGCAGCGATCGGTCGAGCAGGCGGTAACCGGGAATCGGTACCGACTGATCATTGCCCTGCAAGTATTTTGGATACCCTCCGAAGACCTCATCGCCGCCATCCCCCGACAGAGCCACCTTCACATGCCCGGCCGTCATCTTTGAGAGGGCAAAGGTCGGGACAAGAGCCGGATCGGCAAACGGCTCGTCCAGCCGTCCCAGTAACTCCAGCAGCATGTCCGGGCCGAAATCTTCGGCCGGAAGTACCGTGTGGTCGGTTCCGAACTGCCGCGCGACGAGTCCGGCAATGGAGGATTCGTCGGCCGAGGCGTCGGTGAATGCGATTGAGAATGAACGGACCGGCTTCTCACTCTCACGCGCCATCAACGCCACCATTAATGAGGAGTCAATGCCTCCGGAGAGAAACACTCCGATCGGGACATCGCTGATCATCTGGCGCCGCACAACCTGCTGAAGCAACTGTTCAAGGTCGCTTTCGCACGGCGCCTCCGCACGCGGATCGTGACCGGGTGGAGTCCAATACCGCTCGATACGGGGCGCTGCATCACCCAGCCGCCATTGAAATCGACATCCCGGTTCGAGTTTATGCACTCCTTGAAGAATCGAGCGAGGGGACGGAATATAGTCGAACGCCAGCAGGTCCCGCACGGCAACCGGGTCGACCCGTGCAAAGTCTGGAAGGCCATCGAAAGGTTCAAGCGTCGAAGATGCGACCAATGTACCGCCGGTGAGGGCCCAGCACAGAGGCTTGATTCCCAACCGATCACGAGCGCCGAAGATCGCACAGTCCACACGATCCCACACGACGAACCCGAATATGCCGTTCAGACGTTCGACAATCGCCGCGCCCCATCGGGCAAACCCTTCCACCAGCACTTCGGTGTCGGATTGAGTTCGAAACCGGACACCCTCCCGGCGCAGTTCCTCCCGAATTTCGACAAAGTTGTAGATTTCACCATTAAAGACGAGAACATATCGCCCGTTACGGCTCAACATGGGCTGTTGCCCCGTCGCCAGATCGATGATGGACAGGCGCCGGTGAAACAGCATCACATGCTGCTCCATCCATTCTCCTGATCCGTCAGGGCCGCGATGCGTGAGGCGCCCTGCAGCAGCCTGTGCGGTTTGACGATCGATGCGCTGAGATTCCTGGACTACTGCGAGAAAACCACACATACGTACCTCGCCACCCACGTTCAATGGCCCGGAGTCGAATTGTCCTGCACACGGTGACCGGATGCGGATGCAGACGGGATCGAGCGTGATCAAGTGAGGGTCGGGCGTCCCTCGAGAATCGCTCCCATTGAGCGCCACCGGATGGTCGGATCAGCTGTCGCCCGCTGGACAAGCTTGTAGAGATGCTCACCGACGGTTCGCGCATCCGGATCTTTGGTCGGTTGATTGAACTCCCAATAGTGGGTGGCGGCACAAAACACTCCACCGACTGCACTGACTTCGTCGAATAGCCTGAGACTTTGTTGCAACGTGGATCGGGGCGTCACAGGATTGCCTGCCAATTCTTTGTGATCGGCTAGTTCAAGCACGTACGGTACTCCGGTGAGCCCCGTCCTGCGCCGCTGTCTCAACTGCCACCAGGTCTTCAAACTTGCAGGCGCGATCCAGGACCAGCCATGACGCATGCCGGCCATTCCGCCAAGGTGCAGTCCCGCTGTGGTGATGGCCTTCAATCCAGCTCTGCCGATGGCGTTATGAGGAGGGACAAAGACCCGAATGATTGTCCCGAGAACCTCTTCCAGGTACTGCCTGCCATCACGCACTTTTCGCTCCAGATCCGAACCTTCCAGAAACTCACGCTGATTTCCCGGTTCATCGTGATGATAGCCATGCAGCATGGCTTCATATCGTCCAGTCGCAATGCCATGACGCAGATATTCGACAAGCGCATGGTTCTCAGCCAGTGGATGAACGGACCATCGTTCGCGGTACGTGTCCGGCAACCCACGGCTCGTTCCCGCCCGACAAAATGGGATGATCGCCAGAGACACAGGGCCCCGCTTCGTGACTTCACCATAGGCTCGCTCCAAATCATCGGGTGATGTAAAGAAGCTGGTGTCGTCGTCGCGGATACAGAAGTCCAAAGATCGTTCCTCCCCCTCGTCGCTCCGGTGGCAGATACTGTACAGAAAGAATTGGCAGCTGTTTAGAATGGCTGACGGCTGGATTTATCCGAAACCATCGAGCCACCTCTCGTCTTCGATGTGCCGTAGGCTCGGTGGGATCGTTTGCGCGCCGGGCACGAAGGGTTTCTCAGGCGGAACTCCCTCCAACGCACGAACCAGGATGGCAGTTTGATGCTCCGACGAATAGGACGCGCAAGCCTTGGGGTCTGGTACCAGCGAAAGCAACTCACCATTGGCCCATTTCTCGATCAGGTTTTGCAAAACCGCCACAATCTCCGGCACTGAATCGACATCCGCCACGGTTTTTGCACCAACACGCTCCAACACTTGTCGTGTCTCGTCCAGCGGCACTATCCCGACGATGGGCCTTCCAGCCTTTAAATAGCCAAATAGCTTGGCACCGGCGAATAGTTCGTAGCCCGGTATGGTCGCCTTTCGGCCGAGCACGAGAAGTGCGTGCGATTCCCGTTGCAGACGATTGATTTTTTCATAGGACATCCAGCCTGCAGTTTCGACGATGTCGGTTAAACCAAGACTTGTAGCCTGGGCAGCCAGCGGTTCCATTCCTTCACCGACAAACACACACCGCAATCGTTTGGCCAGCCCTGGGTCAGACTCTTTTAGGACGGTGAGCGCTGTGAGCAGCGTGTCGTAGCGATAGTCCGGAAGGGTGCCGGCATAAAGAAGAGTGCATCGGTCTCCGACCGATGACACGAACGGTTCGATCGGAGCTTCATACCCATTGGGAATGATGTAGACCTTCGACGCCTGGAGTGCGCCCTTATAGGCCCGCCAAAAGCATTCGGCCTCGCTCTCATATCGGAACACTACGGCCTGCGCACCCTTGAGCAACCCATACATCGTTCGGCGGACCTGGCGTCTCGCTGATTTGGACTTTTTGGCCTCGAACTCAGTGCAAGTCACCGTCCAGGCATCATCGAAATCAAGAATGTAGGGAACACCAGTCCGTTTTGAAACCATCTGTGCAATAAAGAATGCCGAGAGTCGCCCTGCGTTGGCCCAGATCACCGTCGGTCGCTGGTGGGCGCAGGCCTCCAGCGTGGCCCGCACGGCATGCCTGATCCAGGGCATGGCCATATCCGGATGATACCACCAGGCCTCGGCTGTCTGGACCATTGCTCGAACCCGTGACCGCAGATTGCCGGACGTCACCTCATGCCGGTTTTGATCAACCGCCGCCAGGTTCCTGGACTCTTGTATTTGAATTCTTCGAGCTCTCCAGGACTGAAACCTTTGCCACCAATCATAGGCCCTGACTCGAATGACTTTGGTTTCATCCGGCACCAATGCCGTGAGTTTTGGATCATACCGCTCGTATTGACTTGGGATCGCGGAGATCACCTGCACACCCCATCCCATCTTCGGCAGCTGCCGGACATGTCGCAAGGTCCGATAGGACGTGGCAGACCCTTCGGGAGGAAAGGGATGCGCAATCATGACGATGTGCTTCATGGTTTTGTCTCTGGCTGAGATGGACACTGAGCCTCCGGAAAGCATCACGTACGGGCGCGGGCGAGGAAACCTGAGACGCCGGCTTTCGGGAAAAAGCGCGTCGCGAGACCTGGCGTGTAGTTTAAGAGAAATGCCTTGCCGATCCTCTTAATCGGGCTTGCAGGGACCGTGCGGTCCGTCGCTTGATACCACGCAACCAGCTCCAATCCATTCTTTGATAACAATTCTTTGATTTCACTCTGCACAATCTCAAAAATCATGTGTTGGTACGGAGTGAATACCGAACCGCAGTCGGGACAGCACACAAAGCTCGCCTTTTCACTCAGAGGGACAGATGCCAGGTAATACCCTCCATCCCTCAATACTCTTCTCACTTCGGGGAAGGACCCGAGGAAGGTCTCCGGAAACGTATGTTCCAAGACCTCAGTACAGGTCAGCAGATCTACACAATCATCTTGCAGCGGGAGACGGGTGAGTGATCCAACTTGAAAATCAATATTTCTGGCCTGCTGAAATCTCGACCGGGCCGTCACTAGGGATGCCTCGGACACGTCGATTCCGGTAGACTTCGAACTCGGGTAGGTTTTGACGAGACAATCGATAAGGTTCCCATTGCCGCAACCTACATCGACGATCCTTGACGGTGTGCTACGAATCTGCAAACGAGCCCATGCGAGAAGATCCTTCCAGTATTCAATTGGATAGAATTGTTTCTGCAGAGCGCCATTCGTGGTCCAGATGGTCCAGAACCGCTGAATGCTCTCAGGGGACCACACATGATAGCGGGAGAGTGTGGACCGGCCAGATTTTCCGGAGAGTGCCTCTTGGCCGTCTAATTCATTCACAATATCGTTATAGAACTTCATAGTCTCCAGCCATTCCAATCCGTAGTTCGTGGTCTTAGCGACGTGGTTCCTAACTATCAGGCTCACGCATTCCAGAACCGAAGGGGGTCTGGCACTGAGCCAGTTAATACGCCTCGGACAGAAGGGTTACGTAACACGCAGTCACGGAAGGGAAACGGTCATAAACAGCCAACTCTTCTGGCAATTCTGACCGTAGTATTGAGGGGGTTCAGCCCTATGTCCAAGGCCTTCGCAAGTACGGCTCTCATAATGCGCGGGATGCTCATAGAAAACCCGAGTCGTTTGAGGGTCGTCCTATGATAGGACCAAAACCCTTTCGCCCGATTGCGAAACACTTTCGAACCCATGAACGTGTAGTAGCGATCCCACATCTTCCGGGTTTCCCGGTTAAACTCATCGGGACTGAGATAGTCGCGACCATATTTGAATAGGGTTTCGATCTCAGGAAGAAACATACAAATCTCGTCGAATCTGCTCGCGTTCTCTGGAAACACGCGCGAATAGGTCAGCACCTGGTGCACAAACCCAAAGTCCCGATCCCGCAGGACATCGAAACAGGCCTCCGAATCGGCGTGAAAACTCGCTTCGTTGTAGAACATCGGGCGGCTCCTCACGACATCGGCAGCGAACAGCACCGTCGTCGGTGTGCCGAACACATTGGGGCCACCGAGCAACGTCTTCCTTCCCAGCTCTTTTCCATTGCTCACAGTACTCGGATAGGACAGCCCGTTGCAGATCACCGCGTTGTCCCTCAAGCTATAGGCACCGACTATGCCCACGTTCGGATTCGCCTCAGCCACTTCGACCATTTTCTCCACACATTCAGGAAACAACCAGTCTGGGGCATGCACCATTTTGCAATATTTACTGTCCGCCGGAATGAGGCGGAAGGCCGTATTATGGTTTTCCATAATCGGAAGGAACTGCTGGGTCGTCATCACGCGGATTCGGGAGTCCTTTGCGGCGTATGAGTCGGCGATCTCCCGTGTCCGATCGGTGCTGCGATTGTTGAGGATATAGTATTGCCAATTCCGGTAGGTCTGAGCCAGGACGCTGTCGATGCACTCAGCGAGATACTTTTCGCCGTTGTATACCGGGGTGAGCACCGTCACTAACGGTTGATCAATCGCGTGCATAGTCGGAGGCCTCACTTGTTGGCGGCAATGTAGAGCGCCGAGTCGCCAGTAAATGGAGCTGTGAAGGTTCGAACGCCGCCGCCGGTTGCGGTGCCGCCTGAGGTAGTCTCACCTGTTCCCACATTGAACCACTCGATCGCGAGGGATCCGGAAACGGCCGACAGGTCGACAGTGACCATCTTTGCTAAGGCTTCTTTCTGAAGGACGAAGCGAAGAACTTTTCCCGCCCATGTCCGCCACAGCGATCCATAGTAGTCGACCGGAAGGTAGACGAGAAATTCGGTGTCGCCGTTGGTCAGGCAGTAGCCGGACGATGCAATCTTCGTGGAGGGCGTCATAGTGGCGAGCGGCATTCGTCGCGCAAAGAGTAACGTCTGACCCATGGCCCGCCGTGTGGCATCCCACACTTCACGATTCTCGCTCTTCATGTATCTGTTGAACTGGGGCTCGTCGAAGTCCATGAAAATGGGATGATACCCTCGCGCGAAACTTTTCCAGATCCATTCCGGAGTGCCTCCGAATCCCCAGAGATGGTCGGTATCGGCCAGCACGACCTTGCGTCCATCGGCAGGCGGCGGAGAAATTTTGTAGTGGTAATCCTTGGCTTGTACGCCCAGCACCGACCATTCGTTCGGCGACACCCAATCGGCTGGACTGTCGGCGAGTTCCGCATTCTCTCCATCCGGATACTCCACGGTCATGCCCACGGGATGTTGTTTCGGCTTCCCAGCCTCATACCGCTTGATGTATCGAATCAAGTGGTATTGCCATTCCTGCGAGTCACGATGACTTTCGTTGCTGATCTCGTACAGGACGTTATCAAGGTCGTTCACCGTGTCGATGACTTTTCTGACATAGGCCTCTTGAATCGTCGTGACGGCGGCGGACTTAAGCGTATGCACCTCCTTGCCCTCCCCGTCCTGATCGAGATCTCCCTCTATGCCGTTCACGTTGTTCTTGACATTGTATGGGTGTCCGGGCCACGGATTGAGACGATCCCCTTTTCCCTCAATGCTAAATCCTTGAAACAGCATGACCGAGACATAGATCTCGTGATCCTGTGCCGACTGCACTCTGGACCTCAGCCGATCAAAATACTCCTGATTCAGTTTGGTGAGATCAAACTTAGGCTGGCCGGAGCGATCGTTTCCAGGCCCCGTACGCTGATAGGGCAATGGATTGTCCGGCCACTTCCCCTGCGATGCAGGCACCGCGGAATGTTCCCAAGCCCACAAACGAAAAAAGTTATGGTTATTTGTCTTGAGACGATTGAGATACCCCGCGTAGTCGAAACTCGCCTGGTCGCTCCAATCCTGCAGATTGTTCCAGACGTGGGAGCCGGTCAGGTAAATGGCCTGTCCCGTTCCGTCGGTAAAATACCGCGGGTTGGACGCAAGCACTTTTAAGGGACCTTTACCAGGCAGAGAGTGTTCCTGCGGGATGGGAGGCGCTAAGGCCGCGCTGCCGGCAAAGCCGTCCGTGACTGTCAGGGCGATACTAAGGCCCACAATACTCACGACGAACGCTCTCCGCTTACTGTCGGGTTGGCAAACGGTCATAGGAGAGTCACCTCTCCCCACTCACTGATGACGAGGCCGTAACAGCGGCCCTGGTCATGGTCTTTAATTGACTCCGCGATTTGATGACTCGAGCCGGTGAGCCGACGGCAACAGCCCCGGCCGGGACATCATGTGTGACAACCGATCCGGCTCCGATCACTGCCCCTTTGCCGATATGGACCCCGGACAAGACGATCACTCCGAACCCCAACCACGCATCATCCTCCACCCGGATTTTCCCCTTGGTCTGCAGGGGCTGTTGTCCGATGAGCAGGTCCGGTGCCACGCCGTGATCATACGAGTAAAAGGCACAGCCGGAGGCAATGTGCACGCCAACCCCAACCTCTATGGGAACGAGGCAAGCCGTGAACTGACATCGTGGTTGAATATGCGTGTTCGCTCCGATGCGAATCGCGCCTCCCTGCGCCGTCTGAAGATGCGAATCGCCAAAGATGTGCACTCCATCCCCCACTTCAATGGACCCGCCGTCTTCGTCCTGGAACAATACGACTCGATCTCCGATAAAGACGTTGTTTCCCAGTTGAACATCCGGGCCGTGCAGCGTCGCCTGGAGCGACAGATACCCTTTCGGGTTGAACCAGGCCAGGCAGGAACGTCCACGGTCGGGCGGTACGAAACGGGTCGCACACCAGGTGGCACACCGTCCGACCGGCCAGACCCACGCCCACAACATGCAAAAGTGAGCGCAATCCAGGGCCAATTTCCGCAACGTGTACATCAAGGAAGATCTTCTGGATGGGCGATCGAAGGCCGATTGACAACGGAACGGCCTCATGAACAGGCAATACATCCCGGCAGCCGAGTACGTCTATCCGTTGCACTGCCCCTGCGGCACCACTCCAAGCCCCTCCGCCGCACCAACCTCAGATTGCGTCTCCCATCTGCAAAACGGCCGAATGACTCCCGGCACTGCATAGGGCCACCCGCCACGGGCCGATTCTTCATCGTAGGAGTCGACGACATGAAACGCGACAACATCCCGCTCGTAGAAGTGGCAATGCTCCGGATTGAGCGTCCAGATCGCCACGCCGACAAACATGGCGCCCTCGTTCAACAGATCGCCCGGGATCCATCCGATGCTGACATAACGCCCTGCTGGCCGCGCCCGTCGTCTCCACGTGCCGTCTGTGTCCTGTGCGGAGAACAAATGCACGCCTTCACCATTGTGCACACTGAAACAGGGATGAAAAACATGGCCTCCCTTGAGCACTTCGTACTCGATCTCGACCCCCAGCGGTTTCCGGATGTCGACGAGGTCCGTGGTCTGACCATCTTCGGTACGTGTCCGCACCGCACAGAGCCGCACCACATCGCTTCCCGGGGCCCTCACCGGATCATCCCATGCCCGCAGTTTGGTGTTCCCTTCACTCGACGATAGGTACCGGGTCACCATCTGGCCCGCCGGCCCATCACCGACCACGCCCCCGGCATCAAGCAAAATGACCCGTTGGCAGAGGCGCGTCACGGCTTGCATATTATGGCTGACAAACAGGACCGTCCGGCCTTCCTTGGCCACGCCCTCCATCTTGCCCAGGCACTTCTTTTGAAACGCCGCGTCCCCGACCGCCAGCACTTCGTCCACGATGAGGATCTCCGGTTCAAGATGCGCCGCAACCGAAAACGCCAGGCGCAGATACATACCGCTGGAATAGTGCTTCACGGGCGTATCGATGAACTTTTCGACCTCCGCAAACGCCACGATTTCGTCGAATTTGGAGGCTAGCTCCTCCCGTTTCATCCCCAGGATGGCACCGTTCAGCTGAATGTTCTCTCGCCCCGTCAGTTCCGGATGGAACCCCGTCCCCACTTCCAAGAGCGAACCCACACGTCCATACAGCGATACTTGTCCCAGGGTAGGCTCGGTAATTCGCGACAGGATTTTGAGCAGCGTGCTTTTACCAGCGCCGTTGCGGCCGATGATGCCGACGACCTCTCCGCGACGAATGTCGAACGAGACATTTTTAACCGCCCAGAAGTCTTCATCAGACGAGGGGCCGACGGCCACCCGGCCACGAAGCAGTCCCTGCAAGCGATGGAGTGGCGCTCGGAATGTTTCGGTGATCGTGTCGCGCAGGGTCGCATACCGTTGCGGCTGCCGTCCGACACGATACTGTTTCCAGAGTTCCTCTACCCGAACCGCGAGATCAGCCATGCGTTTCATACCCTGTCAGAAAAGGTGACTTCCATTCGTCGGAAATACAATGCACCGGTGATCAGAACGAGTACGCTAGCGACCACGGACACGATGAGCATGGGGCCAGGCGACGTCTCGGTTCCGAGGAGGGCCCACCGAAATCCTTCCACGACACCGACCATTGGATTCAAGCCATATAACGTACGCAATGGCTCCGACAGGAGACTGCTCGGATAGGCGATCGGCGTGGCAAACAACCACAGCTGGGTGAGGAACGGGATTACGTAACGCACATCACGATACTGAACGTTCAGTGCGGAAAGCCAAAGTCCGATCCCCAAGGAGGCGATACAGGCCAAAGCGAGGAACAACGGCAACCAGAGCACGGCGATGGTCGGCACAATGCCGTAGTACAATATGAGCGCGACCAGCACCAGGAACGAACAGAGAAAATCTACCGATCCGGAAATCACGCTCGCGATCGGCACGGCCAAGCGCGGAAAATACACTTTCTTCAACAGACTGGCGTTTTCGACGAGACTCCCCGCCGACTGGGTGATCCCGTTAGAGAAGAACATCCAAGGCACTAGTGCCGTGAATACGAAGAGCGGGTACGGAATTCCATCCGACGGCATCTTTGCCAACCGTCCAAAAAACAAGCTAAAGAGCACCATCGTCATCACCGGCTGAAGGATGGCCCACGCCACACCTAGCGCCGTCTGCTTGTAGCGAACTTTGATATCCCGCCAGCAGAAAAAATACAGCAGTTCGCGATAGTCCCATAGATCCTTCAGGCCAAGTTGTTGCCAGCCTCGCTTGGGACGAAGTATAAGCAGCGGTTCCTGGACCATAGGCCCTGCTGCAACTCTTTCCAGTTTGACTGTCTGCTCCACGGATTCACCTCGACTGCTGTCTGACTATGCTCATCACGAACCGGCTGCGATCCATACTGAGGCGGTTCACTTTATCTCACGGTTTCGCTATTTCCATTTCGCCGTCAGTGACAGGATGACGACATCGCGCTGCACTTCAAACGGCTGGCCCGGCTGTGTCAGCTTAAAGTCGCTGTAGCTGTAGTTCAGATCCAGCATCATGGTCCGGGTCAGGTAGTATTTGAACCCTGCTATCGCGTTGATGTTCTCAAATGTGACGGATTTCCCCGGGACCGTTTCGCTATACCCGTAACTGACACTGCCCTCCAGACTGAATCGCTTGGACAGCCGCTGCGTCACGGCCAGTTGTGCCACGTTGCTGATCGTCGCGCCCCCCACGATAAAGAAGGAAGGCGCTGCACGGCGGGATAACTCGAGACGGAGAGACGTTGCCCGTTCAAGGTTGGTCGTAATTATCAGCTCGGCACTCGGAAACCCCTTGCTCGCAGGTTCAATCAGAGTAGCACCGCCCTGGAATGTCACCGTCCACTCAGGCATCACGCGAGTGTACTTTGCCCACAGCTCCTGAGTGTTGTATTCGACCTTCTGCCCACCGCTGGTCAGGGTCTGTGTCACGAGGCCTTGTTGATACGAGAACGACAGATAGTCGACTGGAGTAAGGCGGTAACTGGGACCAAGAGACCAGCTGTGTATGTTGGTGTCAAAGAAGGCCGCGCCGGTGCTACTGAGTACGAGAATCGACCCGACCCTGAAGGTTGAGAACGAGTAGCTGCCCTGCAAACCCAAACCCCGGAATAATGGATAGTCGCCATTCACCGAGGCTGTGTTGGAAAAAGTGTTGGCTCGAAATCCCTGGATACCTCTCAGAAATGGATCGTCGATACTCTGGGGTCTGGTCCCTGTGAGAAAACTGGGTTGCTCGGGCGTATAGCGAAATCGATCGGCTATGAGTAAATGCGCCCCCTCCGTCAGCCGTCCGGCCCATCCATCCAACTTGGCATAAGCCTCGGCCAAGGTAGAAAAATAGTTCAAGCTTGTATTGTAGGCATAAGCGTTTGCATCTGCTCCGCCCAGTAGACTCGCCTCGACATCCCGAGTTTTATGAAGAACCTGGACTTCGCCCGCAATGGTGGACACGAAATCACTCGGCCGCTGACCGGGAGGGAGGAGTTCCGGCGGCGCATAAAAGACGTTCGAATCGTAACGTCCTGACGCTGTCACTGCCGGGATGATCTTCGTGTCGGCAGACACTGGACCAGGCTGCACTGCGTCAATACCGAGGGCCATTCCGCACGCGAGGACCGTCACCCGTCCGAGCCGATGGACAAAAGCCGCTGTGGTCCCTCTATGCCTCCACGATGCGATCACGGAAACCGGTATTGTGCGAAGCTGCCTACCCGCCGGACCCGCTAGGCGGGAGATGTTACATGACATGACAGCCGCACAGGCTCCGGGAATTGTATCGTGGTAGACCTCGAATAGCAGCCGAACCTCAGTTCGGTCAGCTACCCTCTTTCAAGAACATCCGGAGGGCGTCGGAGAGGATGCGCAAGAGATGATGCGACCGGTGTCCTGGCCGAGAACCGGCAGACAGCGTTAAAAAAACCGGACCTAATGCCTGGAGTCGAATCGCTTGGAAAGTCCGATCGCTCGCACTCGATCTTCGAGGGGGCAGGCCTTCGAAGCACCTCCGAGGAAAGTCTTGCCTGACCGGCTACGGCACGATCACGGTATCGCCGGAAAGCAGAATAATGTTCCCCGGCTCTCCCCGTCCGACCAACAGATCGTCGTAACGGACAGGGATTCTCGTCTCATGAATCTTATTGTCGCCATTCATCCTGGTGCGAACCACTTGTAGATTGTTCTTCTTTGCGTATTCCGTAAAACCGCCGCCCATGGAAATGGCCTGTAACAGGGTGACATACGATTTGGCCGGGTATTTGCCGGGTTTAGTCACCTCTCCCAAGACAAAGATTGAATAACTATTGAGTTCCTTCACGCTCACTGACACAGCAGGGTTTCCTGCCACGAACTGCTTCAGGCGCTCAGAAATGCGATGAGACAAGCCGTCAGCTGTCAGGCCGGATGCCTGGACGTCGCCAATGATCGGCATCGAGATCAGTCCATCGGGTCGAATCGACGTCGTCCTCGACAGATCCGCATTTTTCCAGACTGTGATCTCCAGTACGTCCTCGGGACCCAGCATAAACCCGCCGGGAGCGTCATAGTTCCGCTCTTGAACGATCGACGTACATCCGAGAGCCGTGGTGCCCATCAGGGCCACGGCAAGAACAGCCAATTTCAACTTACTGTGCCGTAGTATTTTCATGCTATCTCTGCCTGGTACTCTCTTTCGTTATTGCGGCTGACCTGGAAATACGACCATCGCTTCGCTGGGTACGACGACGGTGTCCCCTGATTTGAGCTCGAGATTCCCGGCAATGCCGCCTCGCAACACAATATCATCGTAGCTGGACATCAACGTCTGCATGCCGGACCCGTTTTCCCCGAACCTGAAGATGACCACCTGGTTCCTAGCCGCGACGGGGGTGAACCCGCCCGCAATCGTGATTCCCTGCAGCAAGGTGGTTTTGCTTTTCAGCGGGTATTTACCGGGCCGGACAACCTCTCCCAACACAAAGATGCTGTAACTGTTCACCTCCTTCACGCTGATCGCCACCACCGGATTCTGCACATATTCTTTCAGTTTTCGAGTGATCTCATCGGCGAGTTGGGATGGAGTCTTCCCGACAGCCACCACGTCTCGGATGACCGGCAAGGAGAACCTCCCATCGGGACGGACCTGGACCGTTTTGGAAAGATCTTGATTCCTCCAGATCGTAATTTCCAGCACATCCTCGGCGCCGATGGTATAGGCATCCGTGACTATGTTCGAGAGTTTCTCGATTGCTTGAGCCGGAGATCCGCTCGAAGGCGAGGCCTCCAATGCATGAACCCCGTTCGATCCAGAACCTGGAGACAGTTGTGCGAAGGCTGGCACCACTCCAGCGCCCACCATTAACACAAAAATTTGTATGGCAGATAACAAACGCATGATAAGCCCTCCGCACCCTCAACAGTTTGGTCAACCCAAGCAGGAAGAGGTCACGCGATTAACTTTCTCTTCCCACTTCCTTCACTAGGGCCGCTCGAAGCGACGTGTAATCCAGCACCAGCTCGGCGAATTTGCTTTTGAGGCGACGATTTTCAATTTCCAGTAAACGAAGGCGGTCCTTGTCGATCGTTTTGTTATCGCCAACCTTTAAGGTCCAGCGGTACATGGTAGTCCTTGAGACTCCATACTTATGTGAGATGTCCTTTAACGATCCCCCGGCCTCTACCTCTCGCACAATTGCTCTAATTTGATCCTGAGTGAAGCGTGATTTTGCCATGCTGGCTTTCCGTACCTTCTTCGTTCTGCTTACGGGGACGTGGCAAGAAACAACGGGTGGGAGATCAGTGAACCGGGATCACTTCATTCAAATCGATGTGGACGGTGGCAGCCTGCTGAATCAGGTTCACGCGAATGATAAGACAATCGCGAGTGCCCTTTCGGATCAGTTGTCCTCGAAGGCCGACCAGCGGTCCTCGAACCACTTCCACCCAATCCCCTTCGACCAGATAGTCGTGGCACTCAAATGAGCGCTCACTTTCAGCCACCTTCATAATGGACGCCAATTCCTCGTCTGGAATGACCTCCGGCATAACCGAGCCAACAATTCGAACCACTCCCGGTAGCTGGACGACAGCATGACTGTTCGCCAGCGAAAATCTCGCAAAGCAGTAGCCCGAGAACAGCGGACTCAGCGTCAACACTTTGCGATCGGACCATTGGCTCACTTTTCTCGTCAACGGAAGGAACGGCTCGAGACCAATACCTGCCAGGCGGTCCCTGACCATCTTTTCGTGACGAGAGCGCGTACTGATCGCGTACCAATGGAGGTTGGTACTGACAGCTCCCCCGATCGGCTCTATAACCCGAGGATCAGAATTGGATACGTTCAACATAGCTTCGCCCTCTGAGTCCCAGTTTGGAGGCTACGTTCTACAGATTTCGTTGCACCCTCACATCGGACAATAGTGCCTTTCTGCTGCCAGTTCGCGCCTGCTTACAAGCAACACCTTTGTGCCTAGAAAGCGTCCCAATTTGTCCGTGGGAACGGTTTGACAGAGAATGGGAGCATTTAGCCCGGAGCGAATCCGTACCCCAAAGCCCGCAACTACCGCATAAGGTCCTAGGAATGACACTAGTCAAACGACAGGTACTTCAGGCGATGCACAATTATGTACGCCGGCGTTAGTCGCTGAATCAGAATGATACAATCTCCGGTAATCCTTGCCCAGTAACGGTTTGACGGGACATGCCGTTATTTTTTAATTTGCCTGGCGCCGGACTGTTGTGCGAGTATGCGACCACATGAAGGCCATATCCATCACAACTTTAACCTAGCACCTAATGCGTAGTTGATCGATAAGCTGATTCAGCTGTACGTAGCAATGCGTGGGGTATAAATGACCGTATCTATATCAGTTGCCGGAGGACAGATGAGCAGTAGCGAAGACAATCCCGTTGTGACGGTGGTGGCCATTGCCAGCAACAACTACCTGCTGAGGCTCGGACTGCAAAGAATCGTGGAAGTGGAGACATGGATCCGCCTCATCGGCCACGCCGCGAATGCATCGGCTCTGGAAGAGAACTTAGTACGCGAGAGACCCCACATTATGATCGTCGATACGGAAATCGCATCGGACGTCACCGAATTCATTCGCAAGGTAAGGGCGGCTTCACCGAGGATACGCATCGTTCTATTGAGCGGACTTCAGGACTCGGAAAGCACCAGGCGGGCCATCGATTGTGGCGTAGATGGAATTGTTCTCAAGGTACAACCGTCTGCTGTATTGATTGCGACGATCCAGCATCTCGCTCCTGCGTCTGAACAAACCCCGGGCCCACTCGGCGAACCAGGAAGACCGTCGAACGGAAACGGTAAGCCGAGCGGTTCCGCAACACCCATGGAACATCCCATCCCCGGTGCGATCAGGTGGCCGCAAGGCTTGACGGAGCGAGAGCGCGAGGTGATTCAATTGATCAGCCTAGGACTTTCGAACAAGGACATCGCCGACCGCCTCTGCATTTCCAGCATCACTGTGCGACATCACCTCACCAACATTTTTGACAAACTCGGCGTTTCCAACCGGCAGAAACTCCTCATCCGTGCTCACCAGTATGGAATCGTGGAGTTGACCGCTCGAGCGTAACCCGACCTATCACATATTTCAGGCCACAGTGTCGTTTCTATTTTAATCCGAATTGAGATCGCAGCACTGTGAGACGGACTCACGATTGCGCAGCCGGTGAGAAGTAGGTATGAGCGGGCACTTAAGCAGTCAGGATCCACCACCAGCCGTGCTGCGATATGTTATGCACTCATTCGTGCGACACGAATGGAATCACATCTTGCTCGTGACGGGCGGGGTCGGGAAATGGCTGCGAACCCTTCGACTGGACCTGGGCCGAGAACCCTAGTGGCGCGCTGGTTCGGTTGCCTTCGCAACCGGGGCTTCATCGGAACCGTCTTACGGGCCCTGTCCATGATTGAGGAACGGCTGTTCGACTTGCATTACGGTACAGACACCGTGGCGCTCGTCAAACTGCTTCCAGAAGCAATCAATAGTCCAAACGCTGCCGAGGGTGTGGACTACATGCCGACAAGAATTCTTCCACTTCGGAAAGTGCTCGGGGCGTTGAATCCCGGCCCTGACAGCGTCCTCGTGGACTATGGCTGCGGCAAAGGCAGGGTTCTCCTCGTCGCGGCGGAGTGTGGATTTACTCGAAGCGTCGGTATTGAATTCATGCCGGGGTTGTGCGACGTAGCTCGATTGAACCTGGCTCGGTACCGGCACAAGACCGGGAGCAAGGCGGATATTCAGATCGTGCAGGCAGATGCTGTCGAGTATCAAGTCCAAGACGATCAAACACACTTCTATTTCTTTAATCCTTTTGAAGCCGGGGTTCTGCATCAAGTTCTTCAGCGCGTTGCCCAATCGTTGCAACGGAACCCTCGTGTGGTTTACGTGATCTACAACAATCCACGGCACGGAGCCGTGGTCGAAACCGTCGGTTTCTCTCCGGTAATGCAGTTCGAAGGTAAGGAGATAGTCGTCTATAGCAACGATCCTTCTGCTGTCAGTTCCTGAATATCTCCGTTTATGGACCCAGTGTTATGGTCATCGTCAAACCGCCAGGGATCTCTGGCCAACATAGATACTCCTGATCTCATGAGCGACATATGGTAGACCTGTGATCAACTGATGTAAGGTCGGGTTCCCCTTCACGCTCAGCACATCGGTTCTTCGCTACAAACTCCGCCACCTTGATATCGTCTTTGGGAATCCCAGCGCGTCCCAGGTGAGGCGTGATCTGTCCTGTCCGTTCACTACGGGCAGGTGCTCCGGCAGCATCGGCTAATCCGACCTATGGGTGGGCCATCACCCCCTTACGAAGACATCAGTTGCGTTCATTTCATGAAGGCTCACTCTGGGAACAATCCATAGGAACACGTAACGGAAGTTCGTCCGTCCACGCCCCGACATGAAAATATTCACCGGTCACCACTAACCAGTCCAGGCTCAACCAGCCTGCACGATCACGTTCGAGCACGGCGTGATGTCAGCAGCCCCACCGGAGAGGTGCAATTTGCGCAGCTGATGATGAGGATCAATCCGAGACGGAGTGAGTCCATTGACCATCCTTTGAGACGCGCGCCACTGGATCGACGAGAGTTCGTGGCATGGCCTCCGTCTTTGCTATGGCCTCTTACAGTACTGGGTGGACACAGGATCAGGGGTGATTCCAAAAGGAACCGCTATGAAAGCGGGAAGGCTCGAAGGGAAAACGAACAATGGCAGAGAAAATATTGAGAATGTTGGAGCGGGCGATGGGATTTGAACCCACGACAACTTGCTTGGGAAGCAAGGACTCTACCACTGAGCTACGCCCGCCCCTCAATACAGAGGAGCCGAATCCTACGCTGGCGCGGTGGTTAAGTCAAGGTAACGGGCTTGCTGACTAGGCCTTGTACTCCGCGACGGCAAATTTGCGGCGGCCGACCCGCAGACGGAGCGTCGCGCCGGGCACCAGGGCAATGCTGGCGTTGGCATCCGTCAGTTTCTGCTCATCGACTTCCACCCCACCCTGCGCGATCAATCGCCGGGCTTCGCTCTTGCTCGGTACCAAGCCGGTCTTGGCGATCAAATCCACCAGGTTGATCGAGGGGGAGATGGCGTCCTTCACGTCGGACACCGTGAGGGTCACACTCGCATCAGGCTGCTGCGGAAACTCTCTCGCTTGAAATTTCTGCTGAAACAAACTCCGGGCTTCACGGCCGGCATCGGCACCATGGTACCGCGCAACCATCGCTTCCGCCAATGACTGCTTAGCGTCCATCGGATGGGCTGCTTTGACATCCGTCAGATTCTCCGTGGTCAACAACTCGTAATATCGATGCATCAACGTATCACTGATAGACATGACCTTACCGAACATGTCGGCCGGCTTGTCTTCGAGCGCAATGTAGTTACCGAGGCTCTTGCTCATCTTCCGGACGCCGTCCGTGCCTTCCAGAAGCGGCATGGTGATGACGACCTGCGCCTCCTGTCCATAGTCCCGCTGAAGATCACGCCCCATCAGGAGATTGAATTTCTGGTCCGTCCCGCCCAGCTCCACGTCAGCCTTCAGCGCGACGGAGTCATATCCCTGGATCAAGGGATACATGAACTCGTGAATGCTGATCGGCTTCTCCTCCGTATAACGCTTGTGAAAGTCTTCCCGCTCCAGCATGCGGGCCACCGTATAGTGCGCGCTGAGCTCGATCAGTTTGTCGGCCGTCATTGCACTCATCCAGCGACTATTGAATTCCACCTGTGTTTTGTGGGGATCCAAAATCTTGAAGATCTGGCGCTCGTAGGTTTGGGCATTCTCCAGCACCTTTTCCCTGGAAAGCGCAACTCGCGTTTCAGATTGGCCGGTCGGATCGCCGATCATACCCGTAAAGTCGCCGATCAGAAAGATCACCTGATGGCCGAGATCTTGAAAATGCTTCAACTTGTGGATCAGGACCGTATGGCCCAGATGCAGGTCCGGGGCCGTGGGGTCAAACCCTGCCTTGATCCGAAGGGGACGTTGTTCCTTGATCGAGCGAGCCAACTTTGATTCGAGCTCGGCCGGCTGAATAGCCTCAACTATCCCTCGAAGTATTAACTCTAACTGTTGGGAGACAGGCGTCACAAGATTCCTTTATGTCGGACAGGGGATCGCGTGTTGGTTACGAGGACGTGGGGACGGATCTGGTCGAACTTCTTACGGCCGATGCCTTTGACTTGCCGGAGGTCTTCGACCCTCTTAAAGGGGCCGCGCGCCGTGCGGTGCGCTATCACCCGCTGCGCCAGCCTGGGGCCGATACCGGGCAACGCTTCCAGATCGGAGGCCGTGGCCTGGTTCAGATCCACTCGCGGCGTCTGGTCAGAATTTTTGACGTCCGAGCCTCCGGCTGCCGCAGCAGGCGCCGCCGCTTCAACGAAAGGAGTCTCCTGACCGCCCGGCATCTCGGCACCCACGACAGGCCGTCCCCGCTCATTCGATACATCGTTTCTTTCCGGCCGAGCATTGACTGGAATCGAAGCCGCAGTCGCGGGTTCAATCCGATGCGGCGTCACCTGCCGTATCGGGGTTACCGAACCGATCCATATCAGGGATCCCAACGTCACCCCCAACATCGCGAGCTTGATGAGCAACGACTGCAACATACTAGGAGGTCTTCCTCGCGAGGTGAATCGCTCGGGCGTGAACATCTTCAATGGCTTCCATGAAGCCCTCGGCAAAGGTGGGGTGTGCATGGATCATGTCTGCCACGTGTGACACCGTAGCGCCGGCATGCATCGCGAGCGCGGCTTCATGAATCAGATCGGTCGCATGGGCCCCTAGGATATGTGCGCCCAGAATCCGATCAGTCTCCGCGTCGGCAATCACCTTGACCAAACCTTGAATGTCGCCCGTGGCCTGGGCCTTCCCTACACCGCCATAGCGGAAACGCCCGACCCTCAACGAAGACTGTGGATCCTTTCCGGCTTCCTGACATCGATCCCGGGCCTGCTGTTCCGTGAGTCCGACGCGGCCGATCTCAGGTAACGTAAAGATGCCGGTCGGGATGATCTCGTAGTTGATCGTACGCGCATGCCCCAGAAAATTCTCAGCCGCCACTTTTCCCTGGGCTGAGGCCACATGAGCCAGCATCGCCTTCCCGGTCACATCGCCGATCGCATAGACTCCGGATACATTGGTCTCCATCCGATCGGTCACGGGAATTTCCCCCCGCGAGCCGACTTCGACACCGACTTTCTCGAGACCGATGCCGCGAGAATTGAATCCCCGTCCCACGGAGACAAGCACCTGCTCTACGTCGAAAGAGAGGCCGTTGCGCAGATGAGCGGTCACCACCTGAGGCTGCCGCGCGATGCTGTCCACCGTCACGCCGGTGTGGATGTCGACTCCCCGCTTCTTCAGTTCGCGCTCCATCATCTGGCTGATCTCTTCATCCTCCAGCGGTAGCAGACCGCGGGAGAAGTTCGACCATGATCACTCGCGTCCCGAGCCCGCTGTACAGCGACGCAAACTCGCATCCCTCCACCCCTCCTCCCACAATGAGGAGGCTGGTCGGAATTCGCTCCAAGTCCAGCGCCTGCTTGCTGGTGATGATCTGCGTTCCATCGATGGGAAACAGAGGAAGGTTCGGCCAGGAAGACCCCGTGGCGATGATCACGCCGTCGGCCACCACCTGCGTGTCAGTGCCATCCGGCCTGGTGACACGAATGGTATGGGCATCGAGCAATTCCCCCCTGCCCTCCACATGATCAATCTTCCAGGTCTTGAAGAGCGTGCCGATACCCTTCACCAGCGTGGAGACTACTTTGTTTTTCCTGGCCACCATGACGGCAGGATCGTACGTGATCGGACCACCGAGCTGGAGACCAAGCTCCTTGGCCTTTTTGGCTTTGTCGCCCAGTTCCACCACCGACAACAGTGCCTTGCTCGGGATGCAACCCCAGTTCAAACAGACGCCGCCAAGCGCCCGATCTTCGACGACGGAGACACGGGCTCCCAGTTGGGCCGCGCGAATCGCCGCCACGTACCCACCGGGACCCGCGCCGAGAATTGCAAGGTGTTTCGACATGACAACGAAATTCCGTCAGGATTGACTACAGAGGTGTCGAGAACATCTTCAGCAGGGAGATACCCGTTCGATGAACCCTTGGCCCCACGATGCTGAGTACTAATGTTTTTGCTTGCTCAGGAACTCTTCATACTGCTTCGACGTCATGAGTCCTTCCACTTCAGCCGGAGCGGTGATGTCCAGCACGGCCATCCAACCCTTTCCATAGGGATCGGAATTGACAGACTCCGGATGATCCTTAAGATCGGCATTGATCTTCGTGATCGTTCCGCTCACGGGCGTATAGATCGGTGGAGGTGGTTTTAGTGGACTCCACTTCCCCGATCTGCTGGCCCGCGGTCACCTTGACGCCCACCTTCGGAAGGTCGATGAAGACGATGTCTCCCAGCGCATCCTGGGCAAAATGACTGATGCCGATCGTCGCATGCGTCCCTTCGACGCGGACCCATTCGTGTTCTTCATGGTAACGGAGATTGGACGGTATCATGACACTCCTCTTCGCGGCCGCCATGCTGGCGACCTACATAAATAAGCCACGTTCAGTCAGCGGGTTGCGCGATCGTAAAAGTTGCGGAATGCTTTGTCAAGGAATCGTCCCTTCCAAATCCGGCACAAACACGAGGTGCCGGATGTCCGGGGTGCGCAGTTCGTCCGCCTGCTGCGCGAGTCCCGTGAACATCCCCGCGCCATGTTCAGCCGGCGTATGGAGTAGCACCCACCCTTGCGGAAGAGTCTGAGGTTCCCCTTTCCCCGTTTGCACCACGTCCCGGCTCCATCCCTTCAACGAGCCTCCGAAAGCCCGAACCTCTGAAGCATCGCGGGTTGGTCCACCCACCAGGAGATCAAATCCCCTGCGGCGCGCTTCTGCCGCATCTTCACCGTAGTTCACGAGGGCTGACGTCGGATTCGACAAGGCCTCCGGATGAACCTCCAGGACCAGACGCAACCGGGGGAGTGCCTTCTGGAGGTGCTTCCTCAGCAGGGTCATTACCTCAAGTTCCTGGCGTGCCTTCCAGCCCACCCATCGCCAGAGCGTCTTGTCGGAACCGGCCGTGGACGCATTCGGTCGAAGGGTCATCCGATCACGCAGGGCTTGTGCCACTTCGGCTGAGGGTTGATGGAACTGCGTTTCGAATTGACGCAACAGGCCGTCACTCACTTCATAGGCGAAGCTATTCTCCGGCCTTGCCCGGAAGACAATCCCGTCGACTCCGGTCTTCGTAAGGTCCGATAACAACTGCGCCATCGATTGCTGCACCGCCGGAGCCAGCAAATCGAACTGTGTCCATGGATGCACCTTGCGCCTGGTCGGATCATAGAGGAGCACACGGGTATTCGGACGGATGTCGGACAGCGGCGCATGAAACAGAT
This sequence comes from uncultured Nitrospiraceae bacterium, assembly GCA_963846575.1. Lineage (GTDB taxonomy): Bacteria > Nitrospirota > Nitrospiria > Nitrospirales > Nitrospiraceae > Nitrospira_A. Next base: position 1,990,091 of record CAWJWJ010000002.1, read on the forward strand.
CGATGACGGCATAGACTGGAAATGCCCAGTTCATGCGCCTGCGGCACAATCACGCTGTACCAATCAGCGAGCACCGGGCCTCGCGATGTTGCAAACAGTGCGCCCTTGGGGACTTCTGGCGAACGGCCGGTTGTGGCAGCACCGATCGGAATCGCGGGCCTGGTAAATGCGGACTCCGGGCTCGCATCCAACAAAATCGCACTGATCCCCTGCGCGCTCAGGTTCCTGGCCCAGGATTCCACCTGGGAAAGCGGCGGCAGATTGTTGAATGAGACATAGAATGCCGTATGGCCCGACCGCACGCCTGACGGCAAGGCCGGCTGATTGCGCAACGTCTCAATGCGATGCGATGCCCGGTCGGCATACGAACTCAGGGCGGCGGGCGGGGCCCCTTCAGGACCGGCCAATATGCGGTACTCTTTCACCGCCGCCGCGATCTCACCCATCTGTTCATAGGCTTGTGCCAGATCCCAGTGGGCTTCCATCGCGCGGCGGGATTTGGGATAGGTGAGAAGATACCGCTCGTAGAGATGAATCGCGGCCGAATAGCGACCGTCTGAGAACGCGGTGGAGGCCTGATACCAGAGCCGTGTCTCCGCCTCGACTGCCGGGTCGCCGATTGGCTCTGTCACGGGAACCGGTGGCGCAGCCGAGCAGGCGGAGAAAAGCAGGGTGGCCAGAATCAGGAACAGTGGTAGTGCACCGGCCCGGCGGCCCCGATCGGACCGCCGAGCATTCAGTGCGTGACGACAATCTGCGCTCAAAACGGTCTACCCGACCAACTCCATTTCGGAAAAGAAATATCCGATTTCAAATTTGGCCGTATCGGGCGCATCGGAGCCATGGACCGCATTGAATTCAATATTTGCTCCATGGGCGGCACGAATGGTGCCGTTCTCCGCTTTAGCCGGATCGGTCGCCCCCATAATTTGACGGTTGACCTTGATCGCGTTATCCCCTAGCAAGACCAGCACCACGCAAGGTCCGGAAGACATGAACGTGCAGAGACTGTCGAAGAACGGTCTGGCCTTATGGACCGCATAGAAACCCTGGGCCGTGGACTTGGACAAGTGCATCAATCGAATGGCGACCGGCTTCAAGCCCGCCTTCTCGTATCGATGAATGATGTCGCCGATGGCGTTCTTTTTTACGGCGTCCGGCTTGATGATTGCGAGAGTACGTTCACTCATTGGTTGTCGGGCTCCTTCAACTAGAAAAGGTCATGGCCGTCGTTGTCATTCGCTTGCGGCATTATAAAGAAGGCGCGGAATGACTGGCAAGGCAAAGGACTCCCGTCCCGAGGAGGAACCGGCAGCGGAAGCTGAACCTGTCACTCGGCGGCAGGTTCACTCTTCCCTCATTACGATTGAAACTGTGCGGCAAGGTCGCCCGGTTTGAAAACCCCTCGTTCCGTGATAATCCCGGTGATCAAATGAGCTGGCGTGACATCAAAGGCGGGATTCAATACCGCAACGCCCTCCGGAGCAATGGGATGGCTTCCGTGGATGGCGGTAACTTCCAGGGCCTGGCGTTGCTCGATGGGAATATCTGCCCCCGATCTGGTGTTGAGGTCAATCGTGGTGTAGGGCGCCGCCACATAAAAGGGGATGTCGTGGGCCCGTGCCAGCACCGCGACCGAATACGTCCCGATTTTGTTCGCGACGTCTCCGTTTGCGGCAATGCGATCCGCGCCCACGATACAGACCTGAATGCTGCCCTGGCGCATGAGGGCACCCGCCATGTTGTCCGTAATCAACGTGACAGGAATCTTGTCCTGCATGAGTTCCCATGCCGTCAGTCGCGCGCCCTGTAGTACCGGCCTCGTTTCATCGGCAATGACCCGAATCTGTTTCCCTTGCTCCCACGCCGCCCGAATGACGCCGAGCGCTGTCCCATATCCGGCCGTCGCCAGTGCGCCGGCATTGCAGTGCGTGAGAATCGTCTGGCCAGTGTGAATTAACGCCGCTCCGTGCCGCCCCATCGCCTTGCAGAGTGCGATGTCTTCATCGAGAATGGCTTGCGATTCCTGGACCAGTGCCTCCTGAATCGCGTCTATGGCCTGCCCCTGAAGACCCGCAAGTTTCTGTTTCATCCTGGCCAGTGCCCAGAAGAGATTCACGGCTGTCGGCCTTGATGCGGCCAAATGGTCGCAAATGTCTCCGACTGCCTGCACGAATTCCTCGTAGGTCGTGGTGTCCAGCGAACGGGCCCCCAACGCCACGCCCATGGCCGCGGTGACTCCGATGGCCGGAGCGCCGCGGACCTTCAGATCCCGGATGGCTCGCGCCACCGTTTGATAATCGCGGCACTCTATGAATTCGACATGGGTCGGGAGCCGGCTTTGGTCTAGCAGCCGAATGGCCCCGTTCTTCCACTCGACAGTGGGCACCATACTGAGCCTTTTCAGAGGGTTCAGGGTTGCGATTGAGGAAAGGACCGACCGTCCCCTCGTGGTCGGCTCGGTAATCGTATCCATCATGACGAACACCCATGTATCGGTCAAGAGTGAGATTGGATTGTGCGGAACCACGGGCTGCCGGTCGGTGTCGACCCGGGATCCCGCCAACGGTGAGACTACGCTCTACCGGAGTTCGTCCTGCAGGATTTGTGCAACCTGCCTGATTTCTCCCTCGGTCAGCGATGGATGAATCGGTAGCGAGATCGCGGCACCATCGGCCTCGTCGCTGGCAGGAAAGTCGGATAGCTCCAGGTAGCGATGCAGGGGCCGGAACACCGGTTTACGGCACTGCACGCCCCGATGAGCCAACCGCGAAAGATAGGCCGTGAACTCATCGGGTGATTGCAACCCTTTCGGCAACCGTACGACAAAACGATAATAGCAATGGGTATGGCCGGGCGGGATTGAGGGCAATGTAAAAATCTGCGCTGGTAACGCGTCACAATAGACCGAGGCCAACAAGGCTCGCTGATCCAGAAACGCTCCGAGCTGATTCAGCTGCGCCACTCCCACTGCGGCTTGGATATCGGTCATCTTGTAGTTGCAGGCTGACGCATGGAGCGACGGGGCTTGATCGTACTCACGAAGCTCGCGCACCCGGTCGAGCAGGTCCGCATCATTCGACAGCACCATTCCGCCTTCTCCCGTGCAGAGCAGTTTGGTGGCATAGAACGAGCAGACTGTCAGCAGACCGACGGTCCCCACGAAACGCCCCTGTTCGGTCGCGCCCAGCGTCTGCGCGCAATCCTCGATCAGAGGAACGCCGAGCGATTGCAACGCACTGAGGTCCGCTGACAGCCCGAACATGTGTGGAACGATAACCGCGCGCGTGCGGGCCGTGCGGACTTTGCGAACCTTGTGCGGGTCAATATTGTAGGTTTCCGGATCGATGTCCACGATGCGAGCCTGGGCGCCGACCCGCTGCACCGCCAGCCATGGAGCCGAGCAGACATAACTGGGAAGAATCACATTGTCGCCGTGCCCGACCCCGAGCGCACGCAGCGCCAGTTCCAGGGCGACCGTGCCGGATGTCACCGCGACACCACCTTGTAAGCCGAAGATAGGCCGACATCCCCCGTTCGAATTGGGCGACCGCCGGACCTTGAGCAACGTGGCCGGACCGAATGACCTCGGTGACGGCCCGCACCTCTTCTGAGCCTAGGGAGGGTCGGGAGTGAGGAATCATCTCCATCGCATCACGGATGGCGGCTCATGAGCAGCCATGGGGGAAGGAAACCGTCAAGATGGGGTTCAGAGGTACCATTCGGGGCAAATTCTACGTTTCAGACCTCAGGAATACAACTGTCTCCTGCAGTCCCTGTATTCCCGCCGTCAGAACGGATATCGGTGCGGCAAGGACCATGTTGAAACAGGCCTGGGGGCCGCCGAAGGATCATTCACATGCCCTGGGCCCTCTCACATGTGCCACCTCAGGTCCATGGCTGAGGGAGGCCACTTCGGCCGGGGGCGCTAACATGCGACGGCATTCGGAGTGAGCAATTCCTGATACAGCTGGTTTAAGGGCCAGAGGCAGCTTTCCCAATCGTACCAGACCTCGGCCTGATTACGAGCTGCACGCGAAAATCGTTCGCGGTCGGCCTGACTGGTCAGCAACGTATGAACCGATTCAGCCATGTCGGCCGGTTGATCAGCGATGAGTAAATCTCTCCCGGGTTGTACCTTTATTCCTTCAATGGCGATAGAGGAGGTGATGATCGGCAATCCTCCGGCCATGGCCTCGAGCAACCTCATTCTGACTCCCGAACCGGCGACGTGGGGAGCCACGTAAATCGTCGCGGCGCGCAAATGGGGCCGGATGTCAGGCACGGCCCCCGTCACCACAATGCCGGAGCCTGCCAGGCGTCGTATACTGGGGTCGGTTTCTCCCACCAGCCGCAACTCTGCCTGGGGAAAATCCCGGCGAATCGCAGGAAACACGTCGGAGGCGAGCAGAAGCGCCGCTTCGATGTGGGATTCGCACGTCATGTCGCCGGTGAACAAGAGAACAGGAGACGTGGTCGTATGATCAGGCCTGGGAAGTATCGTCCGACAGTCTACGCCGTCGGGAACCACCAGCACGCGCCGCCCGGGGTGGCCGCGCTCACAACGGATACGGTCCTCGTCTGCAGCCACCACGGTACAATAGGTGGCCGGCCAGCGATATTTATCAAACAGCCCGGTTTTGATCAGGCGCACCATGTGCGTCGATCGGCCGACTGCGTCCGTACCGCCACTCAGGGAACGCGACGGCTGCGCCTCACCGTAAGCCCAGACGCCGAGTACAAGCGGGACGGTCATCTTGGATGGCACACAGGGGATCATCGCAAGCGTTTCCACCTGTACCGCACCGTACTCCCCGGTCGCCAACCGCTCTTGAACGAGGGCGGCCAGGGCCTTGTCTTTGACGTAGGAACCCCTGTGTCTGATACGCTCGAGCAACCCAGGCCGCTGAGGCGTAAGCTGCACCATTTCGACCGCCACACCGTCCAACAGTGGCCCTATCTTCTCCATCCATTCTGGCAACGGAACAATCAGATCCACCTGGAATCGGCGGCCTAAAAATCGAAGCAGGTGGAGCATCCTCAAGGCATCCCTGCCCTGCCGGTCTGACGGGGGTTCGGGAGCTATGAACAGCAGACGCTTTGCCATCGTGCCCTTCCTTGCTGTCTGGCCATCATTCCGGCACAACCTCGGGGCTGGCCTGGCATCTTTTCGAATACTGCACTCTCACAGACGTTTAAAGGGCACGGCCAGCGCTCGTCAGCGCGGAACTACATCATCGTACGACTGGGGTGAGGCATGGCCTCACTCGTCAGGATGAACGCTGATACGAACATACTGATGCCTGCATGTGTCATGCCCTGCCCGGTCGCTTTGGCCGCCATACAATATTGATTACTTACGTCAGAAACAGAACCCCAAGACGCGTCGGAATTGACAAGCTGACCAGGCCGTTGACGGGTCATGGCCTGCTGGGAGGGGTAGCAATCGCCCCCTTGGGGGGGAAGATCGAAGCAATGCGGACAGCTGTACCCTATGACCGCTGGCTTATATCCAATTCCATCGGTGCCATAAGCGTACGAAATTATCCAGTTCGATCGCCCAGGGACCTGGCTCGGTAATCGCCTGCTGAAGCTTCCATTCCCGGGCACTGTGGACCGTGAGACGTGCCTGCTTCAGATCGAGATCCACCCAGATCGCTCCCTCCCGATCCGTTCTCCAGAGCTGTGCTCCCACCGACCGGTAGGCTGCTAATACCTCCCCGACCGGATGCCCATAGGGATTGCGTCGGCCGGAGGACACTACGGCAATTTCCGGGCGTATCGAGTCCAGCCAGTTGCGCTCCATTGAACTTAACGCCCCATGATGGGGCACCTTCAGGAGCGTGACATGGCCAAGACTTCCGGATCGATTCAACCGTGCCAAAGCCGGACGTTCGATGTCTCCGGTGAACAACATCCGTCGGTCGCCGCAGGTAAGTTCGGTGACAACCGACCGGTTGTTGAGCGATTCGCCTCGCCTTCCAGATGGGTCCTCTTGCTTTGCAGGTGGACTCGCAATACTCATCGAACAACCAGGGCCTGAATAAATTTCTTGTCCCTCCGTCGCGACCCTCGCTGGAATATGGTGCTGGACAAGGGTGGTTTCGATCCGTCGCCAGAAGGTTTCCTTCCGCGTTTCACCGTTGGTCCAAAACCTTTCGACCTGAAGATGTTCCAGAATCCAGGCTAACCCTCCGACATGGTCCAGTTGCGGATGCGTGCCGATGACGTGGGATATTTTTCGTATCCCTCGATTCCAGAGGAAAGGAGCCACCACGTTTCGCCCCATATCGAATCGTTCGTACGACGCGCCCCCATCGATGACGACCACTTGTCCGGCGGGTAATTCGATCACCGCGCTATCCCCCTGCCCCACGTCGAGGAAGGTCACTCGCACCTGTCCCTCGCGACTGAATGGTCGAGGAGACCAGAGCCACCAGCTCATGATACACAACAATCCGACAAGCAGGGCCGCTCTCAACCACCCATCGGCGCGGGCGGGTCTCCCTGTCAGCAAGGCCCACCCAAGGACATAGAAGAGCAGCATGGTAGGAAGCGACGGAGCCGCGACGAACCATTCGGCGCCCGGCAGGGAGGTCAGTCCATGAGTCGCAGAGATGAGGCCCTGACAAAGGGCATCAATGACGGCAGCTCCGGGTACCGTCCCGCTGTGAGCCGCAATGGTCCAAACAGCCGAGAACAGACAAACCGGCAGCAATACAAAGCCGACGAAGGGCACCGTGAGAAGGTTTGCAAAAAGTCCGATCCAGGACACCTGGTTGAAATAGCATGCGACCAGAGGCATGGTCGCCAGCGACACCAATGCGGTAAGTCGGACGGACTCGCCCAGCCAATGCCAAACCTGTCCGGATTTCGATCGCATGGGGTCCAGCCATTCTTTCTTCGAGATCTCGCGCTGGAGAGCTAACGCCAGAACCCATACCGACATATAGGAGAGCTGGAACGAAATGTCGTAGAGCACGGCAGGGTGCGCCAGCAAGGTCACGCCGGCGGCCGCCGCAAGGGCGTGTAGGATATAGTGCGGTGCACCGAGCCAGACTGTCCAGAGCGCAACGGCAAGCATGATGGATGAACGGATCGTGGCCGTTTCCGCTCCGGCTAAGACCGTGTAGGCCGCTACAGGGAGCAAGGTCAGCAGCGCCGCGGATCTGGTGGGAGTCAACCATCGGGAAAGGCTAAGCAGCATTAGCGGAGGAAGCCACAAGCACGCCCTCCGAATCACCGTAAAAGACAGCAGCGCAATGAGTCCGAGGTGTGATCCTGAGATGGAGAGGATATGAACCGTGCCGGTCGTCATGAACCACTCACGGACCTCGGGCGCCAAGAATCCCTGCTCCCCAATAGTCAGGCTCAGGAAGAGCCCCCGGCTAGGCTGAGGAAGTCGTTCCGCCGCCGATCGCACCCGGCTCCGCCATCCTTCGATGAGGGACGGAAATGAGTGAAATAGCGCTCCTCGCTCAGAGTCCAGCACCTCCACGGCGCCGGCGCCGGAGACCGATCCGACGGCATCCACACCCTGCGCCTCGAGATAGGCCGCATAATCGAAGCCTTTTGGGTTGAGGGTGCCGGCGGGAGTATGTAGTCTGGTCCGTGTTTGAATCCGCAGTCCACTGTAGAGATCCCGATCCGGATCACGCCAGGCAAGGCGCAGATGGAACGGGACGGCGGACGAGGGATCGTCGACGGCGGACGAGGGATCGTCGACGGCGGACACCTCCACCAGGGCGGTCAACCGCCCCGGCGAATGATGGACGGCCTCAACGATCGTGCCTTCGATCCGTGCAGGGAGACTGCTCTGGCTCTCGAGAATCAGAGCGTGAGGAGTGAGCCAGGCGTAAAGGGTCCAGTAGAGACATCCGCCGGCTACACAGGCAAACAGCACCTGGCTACGTCCTGGCGCCAGCAGGCCCCGGATCTCCAGGACCGTGAGAAGTCCTACCGTCCCGATTAAAAAAAAGACTACGCTGAAAGGAAAATATGGCAGGTACGAACCGACGAGGAGCCCGATGATAAAGGTAATTGTAAAAACTGGCAGCATCCGGCGCCTGCGCAGAGGGCTTGATGCTATCCGATACGGGCGCGAACGAGTTCCGCAAGATGATCGGCGACCGCTCGAATCATCGTATCGCGCTCGCCCTCAACCATGATTCGCAGCAAAGCTTCGGTGCCGGAATAGCGAACCAGCACGCGGCCGCTCCCGTTGAGGGTCGCTTCCGCAGTCTTGATCGCCTGCTGAATATCCGGCATCTGAGTCAAATCCGGCTTATGCTTGACTCGAACATTAAGCAGGACTTGAGGGACAGCAGTCATCGCCTTGGCAAGTTCAGAGAGGGGTCTCCCGGTGCGCTTCATCAGCGAGAGAATCTGAAGCGCCGAGATCAATCCGTCGCCAGTGGTATTATGATCCAGGAAAATGAAATGGCCTGATTGTTCCCCGCCGAAATTATACCCATCGGCCAGCATGCGCTCCATGAGGTACCGGTCGCCGACAGGCGTTCGCATTAATTGAATCCCGGCCTTTTTCATGGCCAGCTCCAATCCGAAATTGCTCATTACGGTTCCCACGACGGTCTTACAAGCCAGTTGACCTTGCGCATGAAGATCGAGCCCCAGCGCGGCCATTACATGGTCACCGTCAATCAGCTGGCCTTGCTCACAGACGAAAATCGCCCGGTCGGCATCGCCGTCCAGGGCAATGCCGATATGGGCACCATGTCGACGAACGGCCTCCTGCAGTCGTTCCGGATGCACGGCGCCGCACCCGTCATTGATATTCATGCCATCCGGGGTGTTTGCGATGACTTCGATCTCCGCGCCTAATTCACGGAGTACGGCAGGCGCAACTTTGTAGGCTGCGCCGTTGGCACAGTCCACGACCAGCTTCACACCTTGAAGATCGAGGTCTTTGGGAAGCGAGCGCTTCACAAACTCAATGTAGCGTCCTTCTGCGTCGCCGATACGGTAGGCTTTTCCAATGGCATCTGCAGTCGGGCGAAGGTGTTTGATCTCGTCGGAAATGATCAACTGCTCTATGCGGGCCTCGACTTCGTCAGGGAGTTTGAATCCTTCGCTCGAAAAGAATTTGATGCCATTATCTTGATATGGATTATGCGAAGCCGAAATGACCACCCCGGCGTCTGCCCGCAGGCTCCGCGTAAGAAAGGCAATGGCCGGGGTCGGCAGGGGGCCGACCAACAAGACATCCACTCCCATCGAACAGATGCCTGAGGTCAAGGCCGATTCCAACATGTATCCCGATAATCGCGTGTCCTTCCCGATGACGACCTGATGACGACCGGCGCGCCGCATGAAAATATGGGCAGCGGCACGCCCCAATTGCATCGCGATTTCACTGGTCATGGGTTCGAGATTCGCCACGCCGCGAACGCCGTCTGTGCCAAACAGTTTACGCATGAGATCCCTCTACACCGGAACGCACGTGACGGGCAATGGCTGACACGACGGAAGCCGTGTCCCGCATGGCTCTGACGTCATGCACACGAATGATATCGACGCCTTTCAGGACGGCCACTGCGACCGCGCCGGCCGTGCCATAGCCTCTCTCCTGCACCGGTTGTTGCACCAGTGCGCCGATGAACTGTTTGCGGGACAGTCCCGCGAGGATGGGATACCCGAGATTCTTGAGCCTCGCAAAATCCGCCAACAGCCGAAGATTATGCTCTTGGAGCTTACCAAAACCAAAGCCCGGGTCAAGGATGATCTGACTTCTCCGTATGCCCTGATCCATAGCCGCCTGGGCCCGTGCTGCTAGAAAGCAAGACACTTCCTCCACGACGTTCTGGTAATGAGCCGACTTCTGCATCGTGAGCGGGGTTCCTGGCATATGCATCAGCACGATCGCGGCACCGGTTTCCGACACCAATGCCGCCATCAAGGGATCACCCCGTAGAGCCGTGATGTCGTTGACAATGGAAGCGCCAGCCTGAATGGCACGCCGGGCCACAGCGGCTTTGGTGGTATCCACGGATATAGGAAGGGGGATCGCCTCATGGACGGCTTCTAGAACAGGAATCAGGCGCCGAAGCTCCTCGGTCTGGTCAATGGGGTGAGCACCAGGCCTGGAGGATTCGGCGCCGATGTCTATGATATCGGCGCCTTCGGCCTGCATTTGCTTGGCACGGTGCAAAGCTTGTTCGACAGTGACATACGCGCCACCGTCTGAAAATGAATCGGGGGTGACGTTTAGAATCCCCATGATCAGAGGACGCGATCCCAAACTGAGCATCTGCGATCGCGCTGTCACAGCAAACACTCCCGGGGGACTGGCAGTAGTACTGGTCAATACACATCCCCCCTCGTTGACGGCGGCCCATTCGGACGCTAGGGAGCGACACATGAGCACGGCGGAAAGGCAATGAAGGCTACACTCCCATGTAGGAGAAGTCTATCCAAACCTTGGCATAGAATTGAAAGAAACCACCTGCGTTGCAGGGGCATCGTGTGATGCCCCTGCAACGCAGAAGTGCGTGTTAGGCGGGAACGGTCTGCGGTGAAGAACCTTGAATAATGATCTGATCGATCTCCAGCGCGTCCAATACTTCTTTTTCCAGCAACGCTTCAGCGAGAGCCTTAAGACTCGTCATGTTGTCAGTCAGAATGCGCTTGGCACGTTCGTAATTTTCGGTGACCAAACGTCTAACCTCATGATCAATTTCCAATGCTACCTGCTCGCTAAAATCACGTTTCGTGGCAATCTCTCGGCCCAGGAATATTTCCTCTTCCTTTCTGCCGAACGTCAGAGGGCCCAGCTTCTCACTCATGCCCCACTCGCACACCATCTTCCTGGCAAGGTCTGTGGCCCGCTCCAGATCATTCCCTGCTCCAGTCGTCACATCGTGCAGCACCAACTCCTCCGCAACGCGCCCGCCCATGAGGATGGCGAGATTATTGTAGAGAAAGTCCTTAGAGTAGTTGTGCCGGTCATCGGTCGGGAGCTGCATGGTCACGCCAAGCGCCCTACCTCGAGGAATAATTGTCACTTTATGAACGGGATCAGTGCCGGGCAATAGCTTGGCCATGAGTGCGTGACCGGCCTCATGATAAGCCGTGGTGCGCTTCTCTTCATCGCTGAGCACCATGCTCTTACGTTCCGCGCCCATCAAGACTTTGTCTTTTGCCATTTCAAAGTCGATCAGCTCAACCTCTTTCTTGTTCCACCGGGCCGCCCAGAGCGCAGCCTCGTTCACAAGATTTTCGAGGTCGGCACCCGAGAATCCTGGGGTTCCACGAGCAATCTTCTCCAGTTCGACATCCGATGCTAACGGAACCTTTTTCGTATGGACCTTCAGGATTTCGGAGCGGCCACGTAGATCCGGCCGGTTCACCACGACCTGGCGATCGAAACGGCCAGGGCGAAGCAAGGCCGGATCCAGCACATCAGGGCGGTTTGTGGCCGCGATCAAGATAACGCCCTCCGTTGTATCGAAGCCGTCCATCTCGACCAATAATTGGTTCAGCGTTTGCTCTCGCTCGTCATGACCACCGCCGAGACCCGCACCACGCAAGCGACCGACCGCATCGATCTCATCAATGAAGATGATGCAGGGAGCATGTTTTTTCCCTTGCTCGAAAAGATCCCGCACCCTGGACGCACCGACGCCGACAAACATTTCCACGAAGTCGGACCCACTGATGCTGAAGAACGGAACCCCCGCCTCCCCGGCGATGGCTTTGGCCAGCAACGTTTTTCCGGTGCCTGGAGGGCCCACGATGAGGACACCTTTTGGAATACGCCCGCCGAGCTTCTGAAACTTTCTTGGATCTTTCAGAAACTCGATGATTTCGAGTACTTCTTCCTTGGCTTCCTCAATACCTGCCACATCCGAAAAGGTGACCTTCTTCCGTTCTTCGGTCAGCATTCTGGCGCGACTCTTTCCGAAGGAGAGCGCTTTATTGCCGCCGATTTGCATCTGGCGCATGAGGAAAAACCAGAGACCAAGGAACAGGATAAAAGGTCCCCAGGTGACCAGGAAAGTGATGTACCAGGGACTTTCGTCAGGCGGACGAGCTTCGATCTGAACATCTTTTTCGCGTAGATGCTTCACCAATTCCGGATACTCGGCCGTGTAGGTCCGTATTCGGCTTTGGTCCTTCAAAATCGCGCTGATGTGGTTAGCCTTGATGGTCACTTTCATGACCTCGCCTTTGTCCAGCTTGGCCATGAAATCGCTGAATATGACTTCATCTTCCGGCGCGTGGGTCGGCACGCTAAACAGATTAAATAACAAAATCATGAACAAGCCGACGACGACCCAGAACAACAGATTCTTTACCCGTGAATTCATCCACCTCTCCTTTGAGGAAATTAGGCAGACTGCACATTCTGATAACCCTGCAGGATGTTACCATAGGTTCCGCAGGGGTAACAACCATTCATGCAGACTCTTGCTCCCGTTCATCAGCCTGATCAAGTGCAGCCAGGTAAGGAAGGTTGCGATACTTCTGTTGATAGTCAAGCCCATAGCCGACGACGAATCGGTTTGGGATCTTGAACCCTACATATTCCAGATCCACCTCGACTGTCCTACGCTCAGGTTTACTGAGCAGCGTACACACCTTCAGCGATCGTGGTTTTCTCCTGGACAAGGTCTTGAGGAGATGCTGGATCGTGAGGCCCGAATCCACAATATCCTCCACCAGCAGCACATCCTTCCCCGCGATCGGCTCCGTCAGGTCCGACACCAGTTTAACCTTCCCGGAGCTTTTTTTGCCGGTTCCGTAACTTGTGACGACGATAAACTCCACCCGCATCGGAATCCGGATAGCCCGTGCCAGGTCGGCATAAAAGGCATAGGCCCCCTTAAGCACACCCACCAGCACCAAATCCTTTCCGGCATAGTCGGAGGCAATTTGCTTGCCGAGTTCTCGGATCCGCGTCCGCATTTGTTCTTGGGTCACGATGGGACGACCAAAAATGCGTTCCATTCCTAGAAGGTTCCTTTCCGACGCAGAGGCTGCCTCACACGGGCCACGATAAACCGGGTCGTCGAGGTGGTGGCGGCAAATCGGGCGTCAACTCGCTGTCCCACTATCCAGGCGATGCAGTCTCGCGACAGGACCAGCGGCATTCGTTCTCGCACAGATCGGCCCAGTTTTGCATCTGTGAAGTAATCTTGCAATTTCTTTCGGCGCCCGTTCATGCCCGTGGGACAAAACCAATCTCCTCGCCGCCAGGTTCGTATCCTCAACGGCAAAGCCAGTTGCTCGGCATCGAAGAGCGCCACAAGGGGAGAGGTGTTGTTCAGGAGGACCCGTCCCCGATCACAGGTCACTGTCCGGATACGAATGGACTCTCCGGTCATCGGCCATGAGGCCGTATATGGCAGAGAGGAGATGGTCACCTCCTGAAACGAAGAACCAATGGTGCCGTTTTCGGATTGATCTTCCACAACACGACCTGTTGGCCGGGATGAAGCAGTGGTCAGCCTTATCTGTTTCGGTTCAGACAGAATCTCCACCTTGCCGATCTTCCAGACTCCCCCGGACCGAGGAGAAGTCAGAGACGTCAGCAGCGACGTGATTTGATCACCTCGGGGAACTCCGAAGGATGATGACATCAAGCCCAAAGCCTGCCGCAGGATCCGACGCTGCAGCGCAACCGGTTGCTCGCACAGCGCACTTCGACCAAGAATGACTGTCGTCTCATTGCTCAATTGAACGACGCGTCTCAGCCGGCGCGCAGAGAGGGCGTCCAGAAGACGGTCATCGTCACGAATGATGTCGGCCTGGCGAGCTAACATCCGGACTGCACCGGGCGCCAGGGATGTTATGACGGGGAGCAATTCATGCCGGACACGGTTACGAAGATACGCGGATTTGGCATTGCTGGAATCCACCCGGTAAGACAACCCTGCGGCTCCCAGATAGGAAAGGATTTCCTGTCGCGAGACAGCCAGTAATGGACGAATGAAGAGGCGCTCTCGAATATGCGGGATCCCGGACAGTCCGCGCAGTCCTGCCCCGCGCAGCATCCGCAGCAGGACGGTTTCTGCTTGATCGTCTGCATTGTGCCCGAGCGCCACACGCGCTGCACCATGCCGGCCAGCCAGCTCCCGAAAGAGCCGATACCGGGCCTCCCGAGCACGTACTTGAAGTGAACTTGAAGCCCCGACCTCCCGTTGAGCCACCGCCACGGAGGTCACCACGCAGGGGATGCCTAGCCGTCTGCAGAGCGTCGTGACAAAATCCGCATCTCCATCGGATTCGGCGCCCCGCAAGCCGTAGTTGCAATGCACCACCCTCAGCGAAAGTTCCCATACAGGAGCCAGCGCGTGCAGAATCGATAGCAACGCCACAGAATCGGCTCCCCCCGAAACCGCCACCAGTATCGTCTGCCCTGGTAGCAGCAGTGCTCGTGCACGAATGGTTTTGGCCACCCGCCTGTGGAGCGGGTGGTAAAATACTGTCGGGGCAACCTTCATGGCTCAAGCCCGGGGTGCTGTAATCGAGGGAGGGATAGCCGTCACCGCCTCACGAAGCTGCGCGCGAGTCATTTCTACATCCACCGCAATCTGACGCGTAAGGTCTTCGGCCGAAGCAAAAACCATATCCTCACGCACAAAACTAAGGAGTCGCACCCGGATCGACTCCCCGTAAAGTTCAAGCCGCTCGTCCAGAATCGATACTTCCAACAAACGTTCACCCGCGCCGAAGGTGGGTCTGGTCCCGATATAGACGACGGAATCCAATAGACGCCCCTTCCAGGCAACCTGCGCGGCATAGACACCATCCGGTGGTAGGACTCGCCCCTCAGGAAGTCGCAAATTGGCGGTCGGCCAACCCAATTCCGTCCCCCGGTGCGCGCCGGAAATGACCGTCCCCTCGATGCTGTAGGGCCGTCCCAAAAAACGGATGGCCTTCCGGAGATCTCCAGACAGTATCAATTGGCGAATGCGGGTGGAACTGACGACCTCGTCCTCGATGATCACCGGAAACATCGGATGGACCCGAAACCCAAATTGGGCACCGAATTCCAACAAGTCCGCGATGCGCCCCGCACGGTTTTTTCCAAAGGCGAAATGCTCGCCGACAAACAACTCTCGCGTGCCGATGCCATCACGGAGCACCTGCTTCGCAAATTCAGCCGGACTCAACCCGGCAAAGGTTGGCGTAAACTCGAGAAACACTACTTCATCGATGCCAGCCGCCTCAAAATGCGCTAACTTTTCCTCCGGAGTGGTCAAGAACTGGAGGTTCACGTGCGGTGCCAGGATCTTCACGGGGTGCGGATCGAAGGTGAGCACCACCGCCGTGCCGGCTTTCCGACGAGCCGTTTCTACGACCTGGCCCAAAAGGGACCGATGGCCGTAGTGATGGCCATCGAAATTCCCGATTGTGACAACTGCGTATGGTCTGGGCGTCGATGGGGTCAGGCCACGAGAAATCTTCATGCTGGTCGTGACTGCAGCAGCCGAGCTGCCTCTTTTGCAAAGTAGGTCAAGATGATTTCAGCCCCGGCTCGTTTGATCGACAGGAGCGATTCCAACATCGCACGGTGCTCGTCCAACCATCCGGCTTGGGCAGCCGCTTTGATCATGCTGTATTCCCCGCTCACCTGGTAGGCGGCGATCGGCAGAAGCGTACGCTGACGCGCGGCGGCGATCACATCCAAATACGGCATGGCCGGCTTTACCATGACGATATCGGCCCCTTCCTCGATATCCAGGTCGATCTCCCGCAAAGCCTCTCGTTTGTTGGCCGGATCCATTTGATAGGATTGCCGGTCCCCGAACTGTGGACTGGAATGCGCCGCATCTCGAAAGGGCGCGTAAAAACATGAGGCGAATTTCGCCGCATAGGCCATGATGGGAATGTCCTCAAATCCGGCCCGGTCCAGTTCGTCACGAATCGCGGCGACCCTCCCGTCCATCATATCGGACGGTGCTACCATGTCCGCCCCCGCCTCCGCATGAGTCCGTGCCATGGCCCGGAGACAATCCAGCGTTTCGTCATTGAGAATCTTTCCCTCGCGAACAATGCCGCAATGGCCATGGCTCGTATACTCATCAATGCAGACATCGGTAATCAGCACGAGGTCGGGCACTTCTCGCTTAAGCCGGCGAAGGGCACGCTGCACAATCCCGTCGGGATCCACGCCCGAACTGCCCCGTTCGTCCTTCAGATCCGGTATTCCGAACAGGATGATGGCAGGAATTCCCAGCGCCTTCACGTCGAGCGCTTCTTTCACCAGCAGGTCGATAGACAGTCTTGCCTGACCCGGCATGGATGCGATTGGCTCGCGACGCCCCTCTCCTTCTGTGACGAAAGCCGGATAAATGAAGTCGCTTGGAGTCAGCGCGGTCTCCCGGACCATCCGTCGTAGAAGCTCTTTCTCGCGCAAACGGCGCAAACGCTGAATCGGAAAGGCCATGTCCGCTCACTTCCTCGGTAGATTGGTCAGGAAAACCACAAGATCACGCACTGAAATCATGCCGACGAGATGCCCATCCCTGGTCACCCCGAGATGCCGCAAATGCGTCTGCGCCATGAGATCATTCGCATCCAATAACGTCTTGTGTTCTTCAATCGTGACGAGCGGCGCGGACATGATCTGTTCGACGGTCGTCTTGGTCGTGTCGGCGCCCGTAGCCACCACCCGCCGCACCATGTCGGTATCTGTGATGATGCCGATCACGTCCTTGCCATTCGTGACAAAGAGGCTACCGATGTTACGGTCGCGCATGAGCCGTCCGGCCGTGCGCACATCGATATCCCGTTCGACCGTGATGAACTTATCCTTGGGAACCATGAATGACTTAACAGGAACCATGCCGTGTCCTCCTTCTAGGTAACGAACATCTTTCCGCTCACCGCTCTCCGTTCCACGACGTCATAGAGTGACGGTCCGGGCAGTGGCCATATTCGCCACATGGTCCACGATGGCCTCCGCCAGTGAGGGAATTGTATTCTGGGCGGCCATCAGGTGCACCTGCAGACCGGCCTCCCTGGCGGTAGCCGCGGTGATAGGGCCGATACAGGCGATCACAGTTTCCCCGACCAGCCGTACCAGCTCTTCCTTCGACGAAAACAACTCCACAAAGTTTCGTACCGTCGAGGAACTCGTAAAAGAAATCATATCGATGGCGCGTGTGCGCAGGTCCTCGACCAGGCGATCCGTTGCAATGGCCGGCCGGACCGTCCGATAGACCGGCACCACATCCACAATCGCGCCGCGGGTGCGCAATTGATCAGGAAGTATTTCGCGCGCCACTAAGGCGCGCGGGATCAGGATCTGGGCGCCGCGGAGCGCATGCCGGTCGAGCGCCGCAAGAATCCCTTCCGCCTGAAACTGCTCCGGAATGACGTCGGCGCGCAAGCCGTACTCCGAAAGAGCTTGCGCCGTGCGGGGCCCGATGCAACACATGGTGAGACCGGCTAACGCCCGGACGTCACGATGGCTGTCCATCAGTCGCGTCATGAACGGAGTGACCCCATTCACACTGGTGAAGATCAGCCACCGGTAAGTCGACAGACGTGCCAGAGCTTGGTCGAGCGGACCCCAATCGTCAGGGGGCGCGATCTCGATCGTCGGACATTCCACTGCTTCCCCACCGGCGGCCGCAATCAGATCAGAGAACGCGGGTGCCTGCAGCCTGGGCCGCGTTACCAGGATACGTTTGCCGAACAGGGGCCGTCGCTCGAACCAGTTCAGCTGCTCTCTTAAACGCACCACCTCGCCGACGACGATCACGGTGGGAGGTTCCATGTGAGCCGCTGTCGCTTTCTCCACAATATCGTCCAGGGTGCCTACAATAGTCTGTTGTGCCACGCGGGTGCCCCAGCGAATCACCGCGGAGGGTGTGGATCCTGCTTTCCCTTCTGCGCGTAGACACTGAACAATCTTCGGCAAATTGGTCATCCCCATGAGAAACACCAGTGTGCCGTGGACGGTGGCCAGACGTGTCCATTCCACTGCACTGCGCTCTTTTTGGGGATCTTCATGACCGGTGACAAACGTCACGGTGGAAGCCAGGGTGCGATGGGTCACCGGAATGCCCGCATAGGCGGGCGCTGCAACCGCAGCCGTCACTCCCGGCACCACTTCAAACTCCAGACCTGCGGCCGCGACAGCTTCCGCTTCTTCCCCGCCCCGTCCGAACACGAATGGATCGCCGCCTTTCAGACGGACCACGCACTTTCCCGCCTGCGCATGGTCAATGAGCAGGCGATTAATTTCCGACTGATCACGATAATGGCCTCGGCCCCGGCGGCCTACATAGAGCCGCTCGGCTTGAGGGGAGAGATGACTCAGCAACGCTTCATTCGCGAGGTAATCGTACAAGACGACGTCGGCCTGCTCAAGGCACTCCTTACCGCGCAACGTCAGCAGCTTGGGATCCCCAGGCCCGGCACCTACCAGATAGACTGTTCCCTTTTGCGTGGTCATGAATCAGGCCTGCCCGTAAATCTCCTTGAGAATGATATCCGCGCCCTCCGCGAGCAGGCGCTCGGCCAAACGGGTTCCCAGGTGGCTGGCCTCCGTCGAGGCGCCCGTCACTCGGTGGCGAATGATTCGCCGTCCATCCACGCTGGCGACGAGACCATCGAGCGTGAGGAATTCTCCCTCCAGAACGGCATGAGCCGCGATGGGCACCTGACATCCTCCTTCGAGGCGGTGAAGTAAGGCGCGCTCGGCCGTAACTGTGATACGCGTCGGCGGATGTTCGAAACGACCTAGCAGTTCACGCACGAAAATGTCGTCACCACGCGCTTCAATACCAAGTGCGCCCTGAGCAATGGCCGGCAGACTAATGTCAACCGGCAGACTTTCGGTGATTTCTTTTTCCCAACCGAGCCGCCTTAATCCCGCCGCGGCTAGGACAATGGCATCAAACCGCCCTTCACGCAGTTTTCTCAGTCGCGTGTCCAGATTCCCCCGGAGCATCTCAATGGTAAAGTCGGGTCGGTATTGGAGAAGTTGGGCTTGCCTGCGCAGGCTGCTGGTGCCGATTTTCGCGCCTTCCTTCAACTGATCCAGCCCACATCCGTCATGGGTGATCAGGGCATCTCGCGGATCTTCACGAGGAGGAATGCACAAAATCTCAAGCCCTTCCGGTAACGCGGTCGGCACGTCTTTCATGCTGTGCACGGCCAGGTCGATCTCCCCACTTAACAGGGCGTCTTCGATCTCCTTTACGAACAGACCCTTCCCGCCGATCTTTGCAAGCGGAACATCCAAAATCTTATCGCCTGATGTCTGGATGCGTTTCAGGGAGATGGTAAGCCCCGGTGCTAATTCCTGGAGACGGGCCTGAACCCATTGACTCTGATGCACAGCCAATTTGCTTCCGCGAGTGCCCAGGATAAGGGTGGAGCGACTCATGAAAGAGCACGACAGAGTCGTCGATCGACGGCTCCCTGGCTGGCCTGGCTAAACTCGTTACTCATACGTCCTTTTACTCCCACTTCATTAGCTCACGCGCCGGCCACGCTCTTTCGTCGTCTGTTCCACCAGCGATGTGTCAGCCAGCCGACCGGCCCCATTGGCTGCCATTTTTCCCTGTTGTGCATTCGAAACTTCCGCCTGTCCCGCCGAGTCTCCGGCCTGAGATTCTTCAAGATTGAAGAATCGGCGCGCCGCGTCAACATAGGCCGCTCCGCCTGCTGATCTCGCCTCCGCTTTCAGCGTGACCATCGTGCCGTGCACCATCTTGTTAATAATGGCAGCGGCCATCGATTCGACGACGGCTCGGTCCTCCGGTGAGAGGTGTCCCAACCGCGACATGATCTTATCCACCTCGCGACGTTTGATATCCTCTGTTCTGGTCCGCAACGCAACAATGGTTGGCGTCACCTCGAGTGATTGTAACCACTGTCCAAGGACGGCCACCTCCTCGACTACCATCTGCTCGGCTTTCGCCGCTTCACGCAACCGATCTTCGCGATTTTGCTCCACGCGCATGTGCAGGTCATCGATATCAAACAGAAATGCGTCGTCGATCGGACGAACGGCGGGATCGATGTTTCTGGGTACGGATATATCGATCAAGAACATCGGGCGACTCATCCGTTGTCTCATCGCACGCTGTACGTCGTCGGGGCTGATCAGATAGTGCGACGCTCCGGTGGACACGAGGACGATGTCAGCCCCCGCCAACTCCGTCTTGTAATCGTCGAACGGCACTGCGGTCCCATTGAACCGTTGGGCCAATTCCAAACCATGCTGGAAATTCCGGGTGGTGATACGCACCTGCTGCACGCCGTTGGCAATCAGATGGCGCGCCGCCAGCTTGGCCATTTCCCCCGCTCCAATTAGCAAAACCGTTTTCTCACTTAAGTTTGAGAAAATCTTCTTGGCAAGTTCGACGGCCGCATAACTCACGGACACGGCCGTTTCAGCGATCTTGGTTTCGGTACGCACGCGCTTCGCCACCGAGATGGCTTTCTTTACGACCTTATTGAGGAGCAAGCCGGAGGCTTTGTGGGTCAGAGCTACCTCGAAGGCATCCTTGATTTGTCCGAGAATCTGAGACTCGCCAATGATCATCGAGTCGAGACTAGCGGCCACACGGAAGAGATGCCCGATGGCACGGTCGCCTGCATGCCAGTAGAGATGTGGTGTCAAATGTTCAGAAGAAAGAGACAAATGGGTGTCGGCCAAAAATTCCTGCACACGGCCGTACCCACTTTCCAGGTCCTCGACAACAGCGTAGACTTCCACCCGATTGCAAGTAGAGAGTAGCAGCCCTTCACGCACTCCCGGATAAGCACAGAGCCGGCTCAAGGCTTCCCTGAGCCGGCTTTCTGGAACCGCGAGTTTCTCGCGAATCTCAACCGGTGCGGTCTTGTGGCTTAACCCGACGACAATGATGTGCATCTCAGGACACCGTCCCGTGACTTTTCAGAACTACTCCGATCAGCGTGAGAATCACGCCGGCAAAGCCGATGATCGTCAGATAGGCAGCACGCTTGGCACGCCATCCAATCGTAAGTCGACCAACCAGGACAGCAAAATAGAATCCCCACGTCACCATGGCCCACGTCTGCTCGGGATTCCAGTTCACATAGGTGCCGCGGACGATCTCGGCAGAAAAGGCCCCACTGATGATTCCCAGGGTGAGTAGCGGGAAACCCATGACGATGGATTGTTGGTTCAAATGGTCAAGGTAGTCCAGAGCGGGCAGTTTCGCATAGAGCACATTAAAGCGCTTGGACTTGAGAAGGCCATCTTGAATGAGATACATGACTCCCGCGACGAAGGCGACGGCGAACCCCACCGTGCCCAACATACTGAGGGTCACGTGGACCCAAAGGGTCTTGAACACGGGCTGGAGACTGGAGGCCGCGTCCGAACGAAACGCGGCGGCAGTCACCAGTGATACAAGGGCAAGCGGCACAATAAAGGAGCCCAGGACGTGCAACTGCCGACGAAACTCGACGGCCAGAAAAACAAGAATGAGCATCCAGGAAAAAAATGACAATGCTTCGTGAAAGGTCGGGAGTTGCGTCTGTCCGGTATCCGCCATTCTGGCTACGAGCGCCACCGTATGCGTAGCAAACCCCACTGCGGTGATCCCGAGTGACACCTTTGACAGGCTTTCCGCACGACGAAGCAGATAGGCAAGGTAACAGACCGTGCTCGCGAAATAGAGCGCCATCGTGAGCATGAAAAAGACCGAAGACATTTCGACCTATCCTCGCAACATTTCTCAACAAAGCCGATTTTTTGGAACTGGAAATTATATCGATGCGACCAGAACAGAGTCAAGGAAAGCACGCTCATCCAAGCGGTCTACCAGGAACGCTTTTTATTGTCGGCGTATCCATCGGACACCCTGACGATCTTACAATCCGTGCACTCGCGACATTGCGGCAGGTTGGCCTGGTGGCAACCAAGAATCCCCGCATCACTCAAGCCTTACTGGCACATCACGGCATTCGTACTACGTTGACCACATATGATCGAGCCAATGCGGCCGACAAAACGCCGATTCTTCTAGCTCGTCTCATGCAGGGCACACATGTCGCCCTGGTATCCGACTGTGGAATGCCTCTCGTGTATGACCCCGGCCGATTACTTATCAATGCAGCGGCAGCTTCACAGATTTCAATCGAGGTTATTCCGGGTCCTTCAGCGGTCGTCGCAGCGGTAGCTCTGGCTGGAATGGATAGCAATGCCTTCATCTTCGAAGGGCGCTGGTCAGGAGAGACACGAACCATCATCCGTCGGCTAGATTCGTTGAAGGCCGAGTCCCGCACGATGATTTTATTTCCACCGCGGCTGGGCATTCGAAAGATGCTCACACTACTCGTGAATGTTTTGGGTAACCGACGAATCGTCGCGGCGGCCGACCTCACTCATGAGACTCAGCGGGTCGTGCGGGGACGAGTTCGGGAGATCCTGACACACTATCCGTTTGACGACGAAATGAAGCAAGTGACACTAATTGTGGAGGGCCGGAGGACAGGGAAGGGGAAGCCGAGGATTGTGTAAGACCTACTCGTCAATCCGCTTTCTTATTATGACACGGTACGATTGATCGGTTCGTTCTTGCGACAAAACATCATGCCCATCGGCACTGACACTTCGCGGAACATTCCGAATGGGGTCGCCCTCATCTAAGTGTATTAACAGCAGCTGACCGGGGGCCATGGTTTCGAGTTTCAGCTTGGTCTTTACAAAATTGTAGGGGCAAATGACTCCGCGGAGATCCAACTCTTCGTCCGCAGTATGGATGTGCACCGAAGTTTCAGACATGTCAATTCCTGTGTGAATGTTGCCGGATGTTATCAGGCGATCCCTGAACATTACAACAGGCCTTCAGGGCGGCCTAGACAAATGAAAAGCGGGGTGCCTCCGTAGAAGCACCCCGCTCTTAATCCACCAGCCACTCCGTAGCGGCTTATGATTTTAGTTACTCAAGCCCTTCTGCAAATTCGGCTTGGCACCGTCGGTCCCATAGTCGGACTTGTTCTGGACTTTAGTTTCGGGAGCGATGGTCTGATAACCCCATCCCGGCTGCGGTTCGCAATTCCAGCAGGGCGCGGCCCCTGTAAATTCACCGACCGAGGTGGTAACCACACCTGACGTAACCGTTCCCGGGAGCACGCTGCCGACCGGCGCACCGGAAACACTGCCGGAATTCGTATCAATTCCCCGCTCGTTCACTGGGCTCGGACGTTGCCCGAGGCCGCCGAATCCAGCCAACTTTTCGTTACCGCGGAACAGGTAAATTTCACGGACGAGCTTACGCCCGCTTCCGTAAACGCCCTGGTCTGCCCTCTCGTTTGGCGCCTCAACCACCTGAACAGAAATATCATCACCGGAGTTCAAGCCCTTAATTTGGTCCATGTTTGTCTGTGCATCAAAATACAGCGTCAAGGAGGACATGGCACCAGTCCCTGCACGACCTTCATCGTGCGAACTTCCACCGGTTTCCAGGTGTAGCTTGTGGCCAGGAACATCAATCGCAAGCACGCGGCCAAACACGGTTTCTGCCTGACCCAGCCGATCGATAAAGGCGGTCCGGTCAAACGCTGCGGTACGACCTGAGTTACCCGAGACATCCCCGACTCCGGTGCCGACACCGAATCCGGATCCTGACGAGGACTGCGGCAAACGCTCTTGAGCGCCTGCAACACCAACGGAGCTGATGAAAAGCACCGCAGCTCCAAGTGCCAACACGTTACGCATGTGCTGCCTCCTTAGTGAGATGGAATTGATAAGAGAGTTGATGATGGACGGCGATAAACTAAACTGGTCATAGTAGTTCCAGACAAATTCGCGCGCACTATAGGCCAACGACCACATCATGTCAAGTTGTTTTCGGGCCACCCATCCACTATATGGTATTGGGCATAGTTTAGCCACTCACATTTGATTCGGGTCCACATTCTGAATGCTGATGGTGCCCAGAGGGAGGGTCGAACTCCCACTCTCTTGCGAGAACCGGATTTTGAGTCCGGCGCGTCTGCCAGTTCCGCCATCCGGGCATATGACCTTGACCTAGTCGCCATTCGATCCCAACCGGAGCGCCTCACGGTAAGGGGAAGCATTTTTAGCATGAAGCCGTTCAAGCGTCAATCAGCGCGGACACTCTTTTTTTCTCGAAATATCAAATGCTAGAATGACCGACGAGAATATAGCGAACCGAAGACTATATGAATCCATGGAGGCGACTATGGCAGACGTGCAATGCATAACCTGCGGTGAAGTCGGTGAAGCGATTACCGATACGTTATTCCTCGGCAAACTAGAAGCTGAGATCAAAGCGCAGGTTTGTAAACCCTGCTGGAAAAAGTGGGAAGGGATGCGCGTGATGGTCATCAATGAGTATCAAGTCAACCTCGGGGACGAGAGCGGCCGCGAACTCGTAAAGAAGCAAATGAAAGCCTTCCTCAAACTGGGAGAGCAGACTGATACTTCGAAGCTTGACCAGAACTTTCGGCCGGCAGGCTCTTAGTGAACAAGATACTTAGACGTGACGTCTGATTACGAAGTAAGCCGATTAGCGAGTCGACCTACTTGTGCTACAACCAGAGCGCAGTTCTCCCGTGCCGGCCATTGAGCGTTAAGGTCCTGCGCCCCATTCACGCATCGTTCTGATCGGAGTTCGAATCCGTTGACACTCTGATTTCGGAAGTGATAAAGTCGCCTATTGTTAAAGTTTTTGGCTGCTATCGGGAAGGAATAACCCGCCGTGATTACACAAATGCGGGTCAAGGGGCTGATCTTCGACCCCTATAATAACGCCTATATTGTAGTGTTGCGAGACGAAGATAATTCAGACATGCTCCCGATTTGGGTCGGAAAATCAGAGGCCAGCGCCATCGGTCTGGCTTTGGAAAGCGTGACCGCGCCGCGTCCCATGACCCACGATTTAATGAAATCATTTCTTGAAACGTTCGACGCAAAAATCATCAGCGTGGTCATCACCGATTTGAATGAAAACACGTATTACGCCACTATTCATCTGATGTACGAAGACTCTGAGTATACCGTTGATTCTCGCCCCAGCGATGCCATTGCGCTGGCGCTGCGAACGAGCGCCCCGATCTTTGCTAGCGAGAAAGTCATCAAAAAACAGTCATCCGAAGAACTCGAGCAGTGGCTTGAAAACTTAAAACCGGAAGACTTCGGTAAACTGGATAGCTAACTCATGGAACCAGTCGTCCAGAATCAGTCAAGTGAACTCGTGGCATTGACTGTCAAGCAGGTACTTGAAGACGGCAATACCGATACCCGCATCGTCGTACTGAAAAGTGATGATGCGAGTGTAACATTGCCGATTTGGGTAGGCTCCGCTGAGGGAAATGCGATTCGTCTCGCTATGGAACGCGTGGTGACCCCCCGCCCTATGAGCCATGATCTCATTCGGAGCTTTGCAGATCACCTCGGCGTTCGAATCGAACGAGTCGTCATCACCGATGTGAAGAGCAGCACATACTATGCGAGTGTGGCGTTCGCGTCCAAGGGAGTGCACCGGACGTTGGACGCAAGACCGAGCGATGCCATTGCCCTCGCACTTCGCGCCGATTGCCCTATCTATGCTACCCAGGACGTGCTCAACCGGCGAACCGCGACTCACTTAGATGCGTGGATTAACAAACTCGACGCAAAGAATGATAGAACCCCAACAAGCGTGAGGCCTGACGTCTTTTTGTCCACGGCTATCGTGCAGGAGTAGATGGAGATCATGACAAAAACGTATCTCGAAAAACCAGCTGATGTAAAACGCAAGTGGTTCCTGGTCGATGCCGACGGGAAAACGCTGGGCCGCCTGGCGGCGAAAGTTGCCACCTTGTTGCGCGGCAAGCATAAGCCGACCTTCACGCCCCACGTCGACACCGGAGACCACGTCGTCATCGTGAATGCGGAAAAAATTCGCCTGACGGGGAACAAGATGGAGTCCAAGACCTATTCGTCTCACAGCGGGTATCCGGGTGGGCTGAAAACACTGACCGCCGAACACATCCACCGGAAACAACCCACGGAGCTTTTGACCAGAGCCATTGAGGGCATGTTGCCCAAGACTCCCCTCGGAAATCACATGGCCAAGAAACTGCGCGTCTATGCCGGACCGACGCATCCGCATCACGCGCAGCAGCTAGAATCCCTCTCATTGTGACCATTATTGTTCGATCTGAATCTTTGAAGGAGACCGCCTGATATGGCAGCATTGACGCAGTATGCAACCGGAAAAAGAAAGAGTGCGATTGCTCGTGCCTGGGTGACCGCCTCCGCAGGTGATATCGTCGTAAATCAGAAGCCCCTGGAAAAAGCATTCCCCCGAATGACGCTGCGAAATGTCATCCAGTTCCCGTTTGAGTTAGCCGGTGTCGCGGGGAAGTATTCCGTTCGTGCCACAGTGTATGGGGGGGGGCCAGCTGGCCAGGCCGGAGCCTTGCGCCATGCCATCTCCAAGGCCCTGGTGATCATGAGCGCGGCGTTTCGCAGCCCCCTGAAAAAGGAAGGCCTGCTGACCCGTGACTCACGCGTGAAAGAGCGTAAGAAATACGGCCAAAAGGGTGCCAGAAAGCGCTTCCAATACTCGAAGCGGTAACGACATCTGGAGCGATATGGTTTCAAAAGGGAAGGCTCCGCAGCCTTCCCTTTTTTATTGCGCGATAACTGACCGAAAATATTATGGATATCGTTCAGGAGAAGTGACATGACATCTGCACGAGTGGCCGTAGCGGGCGCCAGTGGGTATACAGGAGCAGAGTTGTTAAGGTTGCTTTCTCAACACCCACGAGTCAACCTCACAGCGGTGACGTCCGAGAAGTCAGCCGGCGTTGCGGTATCATCGATCTATCCCCACCTACAGGGCGTGGTTCAATTGAACTTTGAGGCTTTGGCTCCGGAGGCCTTGGCAGAACGTGCCGATGTTCTTTTTCTCGCACTGCCCCACACCAAATCAATGGGACCGGTGGCGACCTGCTTGAAGGCTGGTAAACGAGTCATCGACCTGAGTGCGGACTTCAGGCTCAAGAATCCTCACATCTATGAAACCTGGTATCAGGCTCCGCACGCGCATCCCGAACTGATCGACACCGCCGTCTACGGTCTGCCAGAGTTACATCGATCCTCCATCACGCAGGCTCGCCTGGTCGCGTCGCCCGGTTGTTATCCCACCGCCGCGATTCTGCAATTGGCGCCGCTTCTCGCACATGACCTGATCGCGCCCGATACCATTGTCATAGATGCGAAGTCCGGTGTATCGGGAGCCGGCAGAAGTCCCGCCCTCCCCTACCATTTCCCGGAAGCGCATGAATCGTTGGAGCCTTACAAGATAGGCCAGCATCGACATATCCCTGAAATAGAACAGGAACTTACCGGACTCATCCAAAAACACGGCCGGGGGGTCGCAGCAGAAGATACTAGCGTCACGATCGCCTTCACGCCACACCTGGTGCCTATGAACCGAGGCATTCTGAGCACCGCCTATGCCCGGACAAAGGGAAAACTCGACCTTGGTGAGCTGAGAGCCCTCTACCGTGATTTTTACAAGGGGGAACGATTCGTGCGGTTGCTTGAGAGCGCCATGCCGAACCCGCGACATGTGCGAGGCGCCAATTACTGTGATGTTGCGGTGCATGCCGATATGCGAGCCGGCTGGGTCGTGACCGTCTCAGCCATCGACAATCTCATCAAAGGTGCGGCAGGACAAGCCATTCAAGCCATGAATCTCATGCTGGGATATCCGGAGGAGATGGGCCTGGTCGCGCCCGGAATCTATCCCTAACCTCGGCCAATCGGCGAGCCTTCGGACGAACCATCCCTACTCCACCCACATAGGACATACATGAAAACTATCCCAGGAGGCGTCACAGCCCCGCGTGGGTTTCTGGCTGCAGGAATCTACTGCGGGATCAAGAAAAAAAAGCAGCTTGATTTGGGGTTGCTGATCTCTGAGCAGGAAGGACCGATCGCTGGGCTGTTTACGACCAATCGCATCGTGGCAGCACCGGTGATCCTTGATCGCCTCCATCTCAAGAAGGGCGTCGGTCGCGCGGTGCTCATCAACAGCGGGAATGCCAATGCCTGTACCGGGCCTGAGGGCATGCGGGCGGCTACGGATATGGCGCAACTGGTGGCCACAGCGCTCCAAGTTCCCACCCATACCGTTTTCATCGGATCGACCGGAGTGATTGGTCAACCGCTTCCGATTGGCCGCATAAAAAAAGCATTTCCAACTCTGCTGGCACGAATTTCCAATAGCGGCGGTCGAGAAGTGGCGCAGGCCATCATGACGACCGACCTCAAGCCTAAGGAAGCGGCTGTGAGCGCTCGACTGGGAGGAAAGCTGGTAACGGTCGGGGGAATGGCCAAGGGCTCCGGCATGATTCATCCCAACATGGCGACTATGTTGGCGTATCTCACAACGGATGCACTCATCGGTCAGCGCGCGCTTCAAACGGCACTCCGTCAGGCAGTGGCCCAATCATTCAACTGTATCTCGGTCGATGGAGATACCAGCACGAACGACACTGTTTTGTGCCTCGCTAATGGAATGGCGGGGAATGAGAAACTCACACCCGGCTCACCGGGCTTTCTCAGTTTTTGCGCGATGGTCGAAACGGTCTGCCGGACATTAGCGTTGAAAATTTGCTGGGATGGAGAGGGCGTAACAAAAGTTGTGCGGATCCAGGTGCAAGGCGCCAGAACCAAACAATCGGCTCGGCAGGTGGCGCAAACAATTGCCACTTCAAACCTGGTAAAGACCGCATTGTTCGGCGGGGATGCAAATTGGGGACGTGTGATGGCCGCCCTCGGCCGTGCCGGGGTCGCCATCGATCCTGAGACTGTGAGCCTGCGTTTCGGCAATGTGGCGATGGTGCGACAGGGACAAGGCCTCGGTCCGGCGGCCGAGCGACGGCTGGCCAAAGTGTTCCAGGAGCGAGACTTCACTATTCTCGTCGACCTGGGCCTGGGCGAGGAGAAAGCCCACGTGTGGACCACCGATTTGTCCTATGAATACGTGCGCATCAACGCCAGTTACCGATCGTGACCGAGCCCAGGTTGGTTGCAAAGTAGACAGGATTATGCTAGCGTTCGTGCGTTTCCGTGCAGTGAAGGGTCGGTCCCACCGTTCACGGCTTGAGCCACAATCAGGGACGTCTTATTTAAATCCAAACCAGCGTGATGCGCACGCTGCGCAGCCTGAGAATAAGGGGGACATCCTCCTCGTCATCGGCATTTGCCAGACGCTCTGCAGGCTTCGAAGGGAGGTGAAGGTATGGGAGTAGTTGCGATTAAGGAATTACTGGAAGCCGGTGTCCATTTCGGCCACCAGACGAACCGTTGGAATCCAAAGATGAAGCGATTCCTCTTCGGCGAAAGAAACGGCGTCTATATCATCGACTTGCAACAGACCGTCGCCCGCATGGAGCAGGCCTATGCCTTCGCGCGAGACACCGTGGCGGCCGGTGACTCCGTTCTATTCGTCGGCACAAAGCGACAAGCAGCCGAGATTTTGGAAGAAGAGGCCAAACGAGCCAACCAGTTCTTCATCAACCAGCGATGGTTGGGCGGCATGCTGACCAATTTCCAGACTATCCGGCGCAGCATCGATAAGATGAAAAAGATGGAAGCGACCATCGCTGATCCGACTCATCAGGGCCATACCAAAAAAGAGCTCGGCCAGATGCAG
Source organism: uncultured Nitrospiraceae bacterium (assembly GCA_963846575.1). Lineage (GTDB taxonomy): Bacteria > Nitrospirota > Nitrospiria > Nitrospirales > Nitrospiraceae > Nitrospira_A. The sequence goes on from CAWJWJ010000002.1 coordinate 2,019,724, forward strand.
AAAGAAGTCGTAAAACTTCAAAAGAATCTGTCAGGCATCCGCAACATGCGTGCCTTGCCAGGGGCCGTGTTCATCCTCGATACGCGGATCGAACACATTGCAATTCTCGAAGCCAGCAGGCTGGAAATTCCAGTCATTGCCATCCTCGATTCGAATTGCGATCCGGACCATATTCAGTACCCCATTCCCGGCAACGACGACGCCATTCGCTCGATCAAGTTGATTATTTCGCGAATCGCGGACGCCTGCCTCGAAGGTGCCCATCTCCGGGCACAGCAGGAAGAAACCGAGTTTGCGGCAGCCCCGGCAGGCAGTGGTGGGAAACCAACCGCCCACCTGGCCGGTGTGTCTGCTCTCTAGATGCCGCACCCCGCTCGACGGAATTTGTTTTATTCGACTAACTGAGGAGCCCATGGCAAGTCTGAGTGATCTCGTTAAAGAGCTGCGTGAAAAAACTGGGGCCGGCATTCTGGACTGTCAGAAAGCCTTATCCGAAAATGGAAGCAACATAGACAAGGCAATCGATTATCTCCGGCAAAAGGGGCTGGCAGCGGCCCAGAAAAAAGCCGGTCGTGAAACCAACCAGGGCTTGATCCACGCCTACATTCACGCGGGCGGAAAAATAGGAGTCCTCATCGAAGTCAATTGCGAAACAGACTTCGTGGCGAGAAATGAGCAGTTCAAAGCGTTCGTAAATGATTTGGCCCTGCAGGTAGCGGCCGCAAGCCCCTCTTGCGTCAGACGGGAAGAAATTCCAGAAGAGGTGGTCACGAAGGAACGCAGTATCTATGAAGGACAGGCCAAAGAATTGGGCAAGCCGCCGGCAGCCTGGCCAAAAATTGTGGACGGCAAGCTTGAAAAGTTTTTCCAGGAGAACTGCTTGCTCGAACAGGCCTTCATCAAGGACCCGTCTGTGACGATAAAAGATCTGCTGTCGCAGCAGATCGGCAAGATCGGCGAGAATATGAACATTCGCCGATTTACCCGGTATCAATTAGGCCAGGCATGAATGCTGCCCATTACCGCCGCATCCTGCTGAAAGTCAGCGGAGAAATGCTGGCCGGTGAGCAGGGCTATGGCATTCAACCTTCAATACTTGAAGGTCTGGCGGATGAAATTGCCGACGTCGTCGCGATGGACGTTGAAGTAGCGGTCGTGATCGGGGGCGGCAATATCTTTCGAGGTTTGGCCGCCAGCGCGCGCGGTATGGAGCGGGCCTCAGCCGACTACATGGGCATGCTGGCCACCGTGTTGAACGCGCTTGCGCTTCAAAATGCGCTGGAAAGCAAAGGAGTCACCACGCGCGTTCAATCGGCAATTGAGATGCGGCAATTGGCGGAAGGCTATATTAGACGTCGGGCCATTCGGCATTTGGAGAAGAAACGTGTCGTGATTTTTGCCGGGGGAACGGGAAATCCCTACTTCTCCACCGACACGGCCGCATCACTCAGGGCGATGGAGATCGGTGCGCAGGTCATCATGAAAGGCACCAAGGTCGACGGCATCTACGACAGTGATCCCGTCAAGAATCCGCAGGCCAAAAAATACACTGAAATCCCCTTCCTATCGATTCTGACCCAGAATTTAAAAGTGATGGACTCAACGGCCATCAGCCTCTGCATGGACAACCGGCTGCCGTTGATCGTCTTCAACTTAAAGGAGAAGGGAAACTTTAAACGGGTCGTCCAAGGGGATCCCATCGGGACCCTGGTCACCGTGGGAAGTCGCTAAGGAGAGTGGCTCATGTCGACGGCGCAGGCGGTGAAACAGCACGTAACTGAAAAAATGGATCATGCGATCGAACATTTGAAGCGCGATCTCGCAGGGCTGCGCACTGGCCGCGCATCAGTGGCCCTCGTAGACGGTATCAAAGTTGACTATTATGGCACAATGACGCCCCTCAAACAGGTCGCGAATGTCGCGACCCCGGAAGCACGGCTCATCACGATCCAGCCCTGGGAACAGAACCTCATCAGGGAAATCGAAAAGGCGATTCAAATCTCCGACCTCGGATTGACTCCCTCGAACGATGGAAAGTTGATCCGCATTCCCCTCCCGCCGCTCACGGAAGAACGCCGGAAGGAACTTATCAAGGTCTGCAAGAAACACGGCGAAGAGGTCAAAGTACAGATTCGCGGCTTCCGGCGGGACGGGAACGAAGAGCTCAAAAAGCTGCAGAAGGAGACGAAACTCACGGAGGACGAACTGCGCAAATCGGAAGCCGAAATTCAAAAACTAACCGATCAGTACGTGCAAAAGATCGACGATGTCATGAAGAAAAAAGAAGGCGAAATTCTCGAAGTGTGACGCCTTCCTCCGCACGACAGGCTGCGTGTACACGCCCTCTCACTTTCTCCCAACCTCCGCCTCAGTCGACCTGGGTGCTCTCGCACGGAACCTCGGGCATGTGCGGTGTCTTGCCCCGCGCTCCGATATTCTCGCCATTGTAAAGGCCAACGCCTATGGCCATGGCGCGGTCGAAATTACGCGCGCCCTTCAACAGCTGACCGTGCAACGGTTTGGTGTCGCAACGGTCGACGAGGGTGTTGCCCTGCGACAAGCAGGCATTCACGACTCCGTTGTAGTAATGGGAGCGACCGCTCCTGCACAGTTCGCCGACCTGGTGGCTCACCGGCTGACACCGGTTCTGTTTCGGGCCGACATGGTGCATTCCTTCGCCGCAATCGTACCGACCGACGCCATGCCCTACCCTGTGCATGTCAAAATCGATACAGGCATGGGCCGGCTCGGCCTCGCTTCCGAAGAATTACCTGATCTCGTGGGCAGCCCATCTTTTCACACGGTACTACGTCTGGAAGGGCTCCTGACGCATCTGGCCGACGCCGATAACCTCGACCAGGGGCATACTGAAGCACAACTCGCCCGCTTTCAGCGAGTCCTGGAGACGCTGCAGCAACGTGGCTTCATGGTCCCGCTTGTTCACGCGGCGAACAGCGCGGCCATCGTCAAATATCCTGCGAGTCGCTATTCACTCGTGCGACCCGGCATTATGCTGTATGGATACCAAACCCACTCGCAGGAGCCCCCCACATCGGACGTGCGACCGATTCTCACTTGGAAGACGACCATCGCCCACCTGCACAGCATCCGCCCCAGGGAGAGCGTCAGTTACAACCGGACATTCATCGCCACCCGGCAGTCACGCATCGCAGTCCTGCCGGTCGGGTATGCCGACGGGTATAACCGACTCCTGTCCAACCGCGGCACGGTGCTGATTCGTGGGCGGCGCGCACCGGTAGTCGGACGTATTTGCATGGACATGACCATGATCGATGTGACAGACGTGCCCGGCGTAGAAATCGGCGACGAAACCATTCTGATCGGGGAACAGGGACAAGAGCGCATCACTGCAGCCGATCTGGCTTCTTGGCAACAGACAATTCCCTACGAAGTTCTCTGCGCAATCGGACCCCGCGTACCTCGACAGTATCTTCCGCTTCCATCCGGCAATAGCACAGAACGGTCGTAACGCATCCATTCGGCCCTTCACGAGCGTGACACAGTCGCAACCCTCCCCGAACTCACCCACCTAGACGGACGACCCTTGCCTTCGGATTTGAGTTCCCCCATATTCATTGACGGTCCCCACACCCACTTCATGACGACCGTTCCACCCCGGTGGAACTGACAAGGAGAAATGATGGACGGATGGCACCTGTTCACCTGGACTACAGTGACCTGGCTTTGTCTGACCATCCTGCTGGGGCTTTCCACGGACTCAGCACTGGCGGGAGAGAAGAACGCCTTCCCACAAGACCGAGACGAAATCTCCGGTATCACGGTCTATATCCCGATTCTGCTACCGGCCGTCACCGAACTCTACGGCACTATTCATCGGGACGTGGCCTCCCATCGGACTGCGGCCCGAGAGTGGATCACATTAGGGGGGGGGGACCGGATTCCTGAAGTATCGAATTTGGCCAGGTGAACAAGGTCTTAAGGTAGCGGCGGGTCAACTGTTTTCCCTGGCAAATTTTCCGTTCGGCGTGGAGTATGCAAAAAGCCTGAACGGCACGCTCACAAAGGTGGCCGAATGCGGCCAGCGCGATGCGACGGATGGTACAGGTCGGTTATCCGTACAGATCGCGACGACGTTCGACGAAGGCCGCGGTTATACGGTTATACCGAGGAGCAGGATTGCCGTGGTGAATACGGCCGGTGCCTGTTTATTATCGGAGCAGCGCGTTGATGCAGCGCCTCTGATGGCGCAAGTGTATCAAAGCGATCTTCACGGAATCCTGCCGGCCGTGGATCGAAAGGCCGCCTCTCTGGTGACGTTGAAACAGGCCGTGACTCGCGTGTGGAAGGAGTTGCAGGAGCCGATACTATTGGATAAGGAGCGAGCGCTCTGGCTCTTGGTAAACCCTGAAGCCGTCGGCGCGGCTGGCGTGGGAACTCTGGCGGAAAATCCAGCCGCGGTCTATGGAGTGACGGCGAGGCCTGCGGTGGTGCAGGGGGAGCAACACCCACAACCACTACCCTTGCCGGACCCGCAGAACCGATTTCAGAACGACGGCTTTCACGTCACCTTCACGCTGCAGGTTCCTATCGAAGAAGCCAACGAGCGCCTGCGGGAGGCGGTGGTCGGGCAGGAATGGTCGCTAGGAGTCGGGACAATTAAGATTGCCGGAGCGAGGCTCTATCCCCTGGGCGATCGGGTGGGGGTAGAACTGAGCCTTCGAGGACTGCTCCCATTGACGTTACATCTCAGAGGAAAACCGGCTTATGACGAGTCTACGGGAAAAATTTCGTTTCAGCAGGTGGACTACACCATCAAGGAGCGCACGACGGCCACAGATTTGGCGGAAGAATGGTTGCACGAACCGCTGCGTCACGAACTGGCTCGAAGACTCGTACTTCCCATTCGCGAGGAACTGAACCTGATGCGCCAAGCTTTGGAAAACGGTGTAAACCGAGACCTGAAGGAAGGACGTTTGCACGGCACCGTGCAACAGCTGACGCTCAAAGACCTCGCGGTACAGTCCGACAGCCTCTCGGCCACCTTTAAAACCGACGGTGTCCTACAGTATGAAGCCCGTGGCGAGAGCGGACTCCCCTAGGGCCTGCCCTACACCTTCAGCTTCCGTTTCAACTGCGATTCCACACTGGACACCTTACTCGACAGTCGCCCTTTGGGACCCTTTCGATAGTCGATCTTTATACTGCAGGAAATACGGTTACAGTCTTTGCGCATGCGTGTGTAACATTTCTTGACTACCGCCATGACCTCGTCCCATTCCCCTTCCAGCACGGTTCCCATCGGGTTCAGCCGATAGGCCACTCCGCTCCGATCGATAATGTCCAGGGAGCGCGACACATACTTGCTGACACTCTCGCCCTTCCCAAGCGGCGACATACTGAATTCCAATAGCACCATGGTCTTGGTAATCCTCTCTAAGGGGTGGTGGCGGGTGAGACGGGAGCCTGTTGGGTGGCGCGTTGGTCAAGCCATACTTTCGGATATTGCACTTTTCCAAGGAGGCGAAATCCATCCAAGGCCTCGCGAAGCAGAGCGCGGCGCTTTTCCGCGTCCGGTTCGTTAGCCTTCGCCTGCTCGCGAAGCTGTCCCAACCAATCGACAAACGCCGCAAATTCATTATCCAAAATTCGCTCCAGATCTTCCTTCATGAACCCGGATAAAGCCGGCGCCTGCCCGCTCGTGCTGACCGCCAGTCGAAGATGGCCGCAGCTGACGACCGCCGGCATGACCACGTTCGATACGTCGGGCTGGTCGACGGACCAGATCAGGAATTTCTGTTCGCGAGCGAGGCGCATGAGCGAATGCGATAGTTCGCGGTCACCTCGCACCGTGTTCAACACCAGGATGACGCTCTCCAGATCGTTGGCGCGAAAATGTCGCCCCCGATGGATAATCTTGGCCGAAGCCGCCAATTTGCGGAGCGCTTCGTGCATGGTGGGACTGATCACGGTCACCTTGGCGCCGGCCTCCAAGAGCCGTTGAACCTTTTCCGCGGCCTCCTCATCGCCACCGATCACCAGAACCGGCCAACCACGCACATCAAGTGAAATTTGAAAGCCAGAATTTGCAGCCATTGTTCCAATCCTCCAAGCCAGCGTCGAGAACGTAAAGGCGTATCATACAACAGGCGATTTCACAGGGTAAACCCGCTTCGGCATTCCACTTTGCGGCAGGAGCTGGGTATAATGCGCCCGCTGGATCACCGGCGCGCCTTCGCGTTCACCGGACGTAAACAAAGGAGCATACAGTGGCTGGATACACGGGACGATCCCTTGGGATGGCAGCAGGGATCATCGGCATTGCGGCGCTGGCCGCCTACTATGGCATTGCACACATTGGAGAACCACAGCAGGGTGGCGGTTCGATCGCCGGACAGGTGCAGATCTCGCCAAACCTGGCCGACCAGGTGAAGCCAACCGACGTGCTGTTCGTCATCGTGCGACGCCCGAGCGGGCCACCGCGGCCGATCGCTGCGAAACGGATCGACGGTCCGACGTTTCCGGTGCAGTTCGAAATCACCAGTGCGGATGTCATGGTGCAAGGCAGTGAACTGAAAGGCATGGTGGATGTCATCGCACGCCTGGATCGCGACGGTCAGGCCGGGCAACCGCAACCGGGAGATATGGAAGGACGGTATGCAAAAAATCCGACCTTGCCGGGGGGACGCGATCTGTTGATTACCATCGATAAGGTGTACTAGGCCAGCAGACAGCAACCCGTTCACCGGGCATCGTCCCCGATGCCGGTGGAGAGCACAGGCATCAGAATTCACGACCGAGACAGGTTGAGAGTGTGTGCAAAAGAGATCGTCGACGGTGACGCTTCCGACAATTGTCACGCCGGATGGTTCAGATGGTTCAGCGGACGAAATACGTCACGACGTCTCGGAGGGGTCTGCGTCTAACTCCAAATTCCAGTAAAGATAATCCCGCCAGCTTTCCGGTGTGTTGCGAATCCCGATGGTAATCGTGACGGTGGGACTCCAGCGGGGTTTCACGGGCTTCTTGATGAGACGCATGTTGGCTTCTTCGGGTGTCCGGCCGCTTTTTCGATTGTTGCATCGCCAACAGGCCGTCACGATATTTTCCCAGGTCTTCCGCCCCCCCTTCGCAATCGGGATGACGTGATCGAACGTGAGCTCTTCGGTCCTGAACTTGTGTTTGCAGTACTGGCAGCAATAGCCATCCCGCGTAAAAATGTTGATGCGGGAAAACTTCACGGCCCGATGGCTGTCCTTGAGCTTGACAAGCTTCAGCAACCGCATCACGGACGGGAGCTTGATCGAAATAGAGATGCCGTGGATTTGACGATCGTAGACTTCGAGGACTTCGACCTTCCCCTGCCAGAGCAGGGTAATGGCCTTTTGCCAATGCAGGACACGCAGCGGTTCATAGGTGGAGTTGAGCAAGAGGGTCATTTCCATAGCAGCTCCGGGGGTCTCCTATGCGTGCACTATTTGAAGAATAGCAAAATGACGGCTGTGGTTTATCCTTCCCTGAAAACGATGTAGTGGATTTATGCCATATGTCAGTAATGAAATCAAGCGTTTAGGCCATATGCACAGAATGTTACCCAATCCTAAGCCCGAACAGATCATTCCGTAATTGGAAAAGGGAGCGTATGGAATCACTTCCCATCTATGTCACCGTCGCCCAAGTGAATGAGATTCCACCTGGAACCTGTCGAACGGTGAAGGTTGATGGCCTGTTCCTGGCCTTGTGCAATGTGAATGGCACATTTCGGGCGGTGGATAACACCTGTCCCCACGCGGGAGGCCCGCTGGGCGAAGGCTTCCTCGACGACGAGGTAATTGAATGCCCCTGGCACGGTTGGCGTTTCAATGTCCGCACCGGGGAGCGGCCTGAAAACCCGGAGATTGTAGTGGCTTGTGTAGAGGTGCGGGTGCACGGCACCGATGTGCAGGTGAGAGTCCCCGTTACATTGTAGGAGGCAACGGAGAAGCATCCCTGGCGGGTTGACGCGAACGTTCGGTCTCCGGCCCCTCCGGCATCAGGCCGTCGGCGGGGAGCGAAGCGGCGTTCACGCGCTTCGTGGTCAAATCGACGTGCCAAATGTATTCCCGCTCAAACCATTGCGTCGTCCCCTGCTCCCGGATATAGATCCGTACCTCATAACGGTCGGCGTCCTGCTTAATCACCTGCCACTCTCCCAGCCGCAGGCCCAACTTGCGGTCTTCCTGAATCCGGGCCCGTTCATTGAATGCTTGGAGAATGGTGGGGTAGCCGACCGCCCGATGGGTCTGCACCAAAGCCAAGGCCTGGGCAGCCTGTGGGTCAGTGAGGGGATTCAGAGAAGGCGGCTTCATCCACCAGTAGACCAACCCTCCAACCAGAAGCACCAGAACCACACCATAATGGAGCGCTTTACTCATACGTGTAAGCCCATAGCTGAAGACACCTCCCGGATGATGGGTCATCATATGTGGCGTAAGAATTCACTGTCAATCGCCGACGCGCCCGCCGTAGGCAGACTGCCGGCTTCCATGAGACCTCGCGCTGCTTGACAAGGCTGCGGAACGCTGTGGTACAAGTATCGGTCATCCTACGTCACCCAATCGGAGCATCATTGTTCAATGAAGTTTTTCTTCTATGCGGACAATTTGAATCTGTCCCAGCTCAAGCGGCGCGCCCCTGAACATAAGTTTCTCTTTACCGCCTATCTTCCCGACCACAGCATTCAATTTTGCCGATGGTCGACGCAGTGGCGGTGTGGTCTCGCGAGCATCGTGCCCTCTCCGGGAGAAAAGGTCTTGGGAGCCGTGTTTGAAATTACCGATGAAGACCTCAAGATCCTGGATGAGTTCGAAGACGATGTCCCGCATGGGGCCTACCGGCATTTGCCCGTCACGGTGATCACCGCCGAGGGCGATAAAATGCTGGTCACGACCCATGCAGCCAACCCCATCGGCAAGTTCAAGCCGAAGGAGCATTATATTGACTGGGTCATTAAAGGCCTGAAGCAATGGAAGTTGCCTGAAGAAGCCTTGGAACAATGGCAGGCCTACAAACCACAACCGCACTGACCGACCTGCACGCAGCCTATTACCCCTATCGCTAAAAAAAGAGGTCACTATGCCCAAGCCGAAGTATCACATCCTCGTCTGCACCAATGCCCGGCCACCCGGCCACCCCAAACCATCCTGCGGCGGCCAGGGATCAGCCCAGCTGCTCATGACCTTTAACATGGGATTGATGCAGCGCGGCATTATGCCCGGCGAAGTCCTCGTCACCGGATCATCATGTCTCGGACCCTGCGAGCAGGGACCGACGGTTGTCGTGTATCCCGAAGGCACCTGGTACACCAAGGTCACGGAAGCGGATGTCGCCACAATTCTGGATGAGCACATCAAAGGCGGCAAACCCGCCGAGAAGCTGAAGCCAGATTCCGTCTGGGGTTGATGAACCGGAAGGCGTGACGCACGATCGTGGGACACTCCACTCCTCAACAACATAAGGCCCATGCACCCCGAAGCATCGGGTGCATGGTCATTACCTGTAGCGACACCCGAACGCCGGACAACGATACCAGCGGCCAACTTATCATGCGGCTGCTGAAGGAACAGGGGCATCAGGTACTCGCCTACCACTTGGTGAAGGACGAGCCACTTCTGATCAAGGAACGGATTGGTGAAGCGCTACGGACCGAAGGGGTTCAGGTCATTCTCGTTAACGGAGGGACTGGAATCTCCCGGCGGGACTCCACGTTTGAAGCGGTGGACGCCATGTTGGAAAAACGTCTGGACGGATTCGGCGAAATTTTCCGGGCCCTCACGTACGAGGAGATCGGATCCCCGGCCATCATGAGCCGAGCCACCGCCGGCATCGTCCACGGTCGTGTGCTGTTTTCCACCCCGGGCTCCGAAAATGCGGTGCGATTGGCAATGGATAAGCTCATCCTCCCTGAACTCGGGCACCTCATCAAGGAACTCACCAAATAGGGCGCAAGAACGCAGCACTCCTGCCGCGGTGCTTAGTCCTGCCCGATCTTCGGTTCAGAATAGACCTGGTTCGCCGCTAGCCTCGACTGCGCATACCGCTTGTAGTGCATCAACAGATCGCGCACCGACACGACGCCGACAATCGAGCCGCCTTTGGTCACGGCGAGATGACGCACGCCAAGGTCACCCATCATATCCTGCGCCTCGTCAACCGCTTGGCCGCTTTCGATGGTGCAGATCGGGGACGTCATGATCTTGTCGACCGTGAGCTTCGAGACATCTTTACTCCCGGCCAGCGCCTTTCGCACCAGATCGGTATCGGTCACAATGCCGACGTGGTTCTTGCCCTTCTTGATGAGCAGTGATCCGATTCGTAGCTCCCGCATTTTTTTTGCCGCACCGCGAACTGAAGTCGTCGGCCCGATGCTTTGAGGACGTTTGTTCATAATCTGCGCCACAGTCGCCATAGTCGTTGCCTTTCTCCCCGGTGGGACAAGGAGTCAAAATGAAACCGTATCAGGATACCGTCAGCACGATCTTACCAAAAAACTGTCTCTTAAGTAGATACTCTTGCGCAGCCTTCGCCTCGGCGAGCGGAAAGGTGCGATCGACCAGGGGTCGCAATTTCCCTTGTCCGATCAATTGTGCAGCCTTCAGCAGTTCGCTCTGGGAGCCCATGTAGGACCCCTTGATCGTGAGCTGACGGGAATAGACATAACGAAGATCCAGCTTCACGTCCGCCCCCGTCGTGGCCCCGCAGGTCACCAATCGCCCGCCCTTGGCCATGGAATCGATGCACTGCGGCCATACATCCGGGCCAATGTGCTCGATGACCACATCCACCCCGCGGCGGTGCGTTAGTTCCCGCACCCGTTGATTAATCTGCTCGCGACTATGGTTGATGACCTCGTCGGCGCCGAGCGCCCTGGCCTTTTCAACTTTGTCGTCATTGCCCACCGTGGTGAACACCCTGGCACCGGCCAACTTGGCCATCTGAATCGCCATGTGCCCCACACCGCTGCCCGCCCCCATGACCAACACATCCTCGCCGAGCCGCACATCTGCGAGCGTGAATAACATATGCCAGGCAGTGACGGACACCAGCGGAAACGCCGCGGCCTGCTCGAAAGTCAGGCTGCCCGGAATCGGAAACACATTCCGGGCCGGGACTTTGACGTACTCCGCATAACCACCGTGACACATCGCTCCGATCAGTCCATACGAGCGGCACATGTTGTCGCGACCGGCGGCGCATTGCTCGCATCGTCCGCAGCCGACGCCGGGAGACACATACACGCGCTCCCCCTCGATGACCCCTTCGACCTGCGAGCCAATCCGCTCCACCACTCCGGCGATGTCCGAACCGGAGATATGCGGCAGCGGCATCGGATAGGCCGGACTGCCCTGCCGGATCCAAATGTCGAGATGGTTTAACGCGCACGCCTTTACTCGAACGAGCACCTCGTTCTGATCGAGGGTCGGTGCCGGCATCTCCTGGTACTGCAATTTGCCGGGCCCGCCATGTTCGTGAAAGACGACCGCGTTCATCTCAAGCACCTGGGGCGCACGCAGCGCTCACCATCAACCGGGCACGTACCGGTTCCGATTGCTGGAATTGTGAAAGGCTCGGATGTGCACATACGTTTTCCTCAGAAGGTAAGCGTGCCCTCCACCACCATCATGGCTTGGCCCCCGACCGTCACCGATTGAATAACTTCCTCGTGGGAATCCACCTGGATCAGGATGCGCGATGGACGATCGATTTCATACCCTTGCTCGGCGGTAATTTCGGTAACCGGACCGATATCCACCACTCCATGTTGCACCAGATACGCCCCCAAAGCGCCGCTGGCGCTGCCGGTTGCGGGATCCTCCACGATGCCGATCAACGGAGCGAACATACGCGTGTGCACCGTCGAAGATTGTTCGACCGTCATCGTACTGAACACCATGAGTCCGTTGGATCCATATTGCTGAGACAGTTCCGCAATGGCGGCGACATCAGGAATGATCGAACGCACCGCCGTCAGGGTGCGCACCGGCACGATGATGACCGGCAACCCCGTAGACACGACCTGGACCGGAAAGTGGGTTTCCGTGATCAGCGCCTTCGTGATTCCCAATGAGCGGGCGATCGCGAAAAGGGCTTCCGGCTCATCGATGACATCCAGAAACTGCGGGCTGGGTTGCGACATCACCACGCGCTCGATCACGCCGTCCCGCGCATGGATATCGACGGGAAACAGTCCGAGATTGCACTCTTGCAGCACCCTCGTCACCGGTCCCTTGAGATTGAGGCGTTTCAATGTGCCCAGCACAAAGAACGTGCCGATTACCGGATGTCCGGCGAAGGGAATCTCCTGCGTCGGGGTGAAGATGCGCATTTTGACGACAGCCGCTTTATCGGCGGGTGGAAACACGAACACCGTTTCCGACAAATTCATCTCGCGGGCGATGCGCTGTAACTCATCGTCGGTCAATCCATCGGCATCAGGGAACACGGCCACGGGATTTCCGCCGAATGGCTCGTCGGTAAATACGTCGGCCTGGTAGAACTGCAGTTTGCGCAGAGCGGTCATAGGGTCCTCAAGAAAGTTGCTGGCGCATGTTGCCCCGAGTCGCGTTTTTTTGCAAGAGGGCGGGCGGCGATTCCGCAGATCGGACGCCTTCAGCTGGCACTAGGCAGGCTTGGGCAGAGCTTCGTACTGCTGCGCCAATGGATGCGTGAGGTACTGCTCCACGTAATTCTGCAATGACCCGTTGCGATACAGCTGGTGGTTGGCGAATCGAGTGTCGATCTTGTGCAGGACCTTCACCCGTACGCCGGTCTTTTTCGTGAACTGCTCCAGGGTGACCCCGGTGATATCTGTATAGGGTCCACGGCCAGATTGCATGATGCACTTCGGAATATGCACGGTCTTTTCCTTGGTCAGGCGTCGCGCGATGTCATCGAACGTTAACAGCACCGTACAGTCGGAATCGCCGCTCAGCAGCGCGTTGGGCACATACAAAAACCGGGCTCGGTTCTTCCGGAACATGCTGAGAATCTTGTGGACGCTACCCGCCATGACGACGGTGTCATGTTTCTCGAGTTCCAACGAGTCAAACAGACTCACGATACGGCGGCGGCTCAAGAACGCAGTCGTATAGGCCTCGGTATGGATGGTCTGCAGGTTCGGGAATCCCCTGTCGTACACGCGTCTGGCTTCCTCCGGCAGGAATCTCCGGCCCTGGCGCATGACGGCAGCGGTCTCCTCCTTCAGCCCTCGCACTGGCGTGAGCGTGCCCATCCACAGCACACATTTTTGGTTGATAGCCGAAATGGCCGCCGCGTCCTGCGACATCGTGTCTTTGTCAAAGGCATAAAAATTCGCCGAGGAGACGGCCGGGCCATCCAGCACCTTCATGACATGTTTGACGGAGGGCGCATGCGGCATCAGCCGCTGCCGATAGTCGCTCAACGTGATGACCGATAATTCAAAGTTGATGCGGCCGGAGTACTGTGCGGTGAGCTGATGGATCTTGGGTACATGGACGAACCCGACGGTGAAGAATTGAATGTTCTTGTCCGTCTCTCGCAGAAAGTCTTCGACCCACTCCATGGCCTTGGGGTGCAGGAACAGGTCGGTCCATTCCATGAACTCATTGCCGCCCAAACACCAGAACTGGGTCGGGTCCGTCGGTTTTTTCTGGATATAGTCGAGGATGAAGGCCCAGTCGGCATCGCTCGTCTTGGGCGGATCGAGCGTCTCTCGATAGGAATGGTCCAGTTCGTAGCAGAACTCGCACTTCACCGGACAATCACGGCCCAGGCTCAGGGGAATCTTGCCGGCGTCCATTTCACGGATAAGAACCTGACGGTAATCGGTCCGATCTTTGAAGATCGGAACAGGCTGAAAAATCGGGAGTGCAGTGGTCATGGTTATGACCGATCTGTCGCCTCAGGGGCGACGACTGCTAGATTGACAAGCTCAGCATCGACTCGGCAGACTCCCTGACATGAATGACGACCGCCTCGCCAAGGCCCTCGAACTCTTCGCGCTCACCCTCCCCGTCTCCCGCGACCGACTCGACCGGACCCGCGCACAACTCCTCCACACATGGAATCCCCATCGTTACGCCAACCACGCGAATAACCCACGCAAATACATGAAGATGGTAAAACAAGGCGAAGCGATGACCAGAGAGATCGAACGCGCCTACCAGCTGCTGCTGGGATGTGTGGAAACTGGAAGTGAAGAAGTGCCGACCGGGGAGAAAAACCTATCCGTCTCTGATCCGCCATAAGCTCCAGGCTGGCCGCCATCAGCTCGTCGCGTCGTTATGAGACCCCATGCGAGACCACCCGGGACATCGAGGTTTCCCCGTCCTTGTCTCCGGTCCCTTCGGCAATCGCCATGGGCCAGGTCACCAGACCCGACACGCCGTCGGCCGCAGTCGCGCCTTCTTTTGTCGCCGCGTAAATCTGCGGCAACCGATTCGTTCCAAACTTGGAAATGTAGAGAAACACGTGTTCGCGCGCGTTGACACGCACCGCCCAGGGATGAAAATCGTTTTTGTAGAATTCTTCGCAAAGCTGCATCGCGTCCAGGCACGAAAGGGTGCTCGGATCGTTCAACGTGTAGTAATAGTCCAGGGGGAGATCGTAGTCAGCCTGCTTGTGGATCGTGATGCCGAACTTTTCCGGATTGCGTACCATCGGCGTATGGCGATAGGCCACGAAATAGAACAATTCTACCGAGTGGATCACCGGCTGGTTGTCGAGCACGAACTGTCGGGTCTCCAGCGCTTCATCGCGCGTTTCGCCCGGGAACCCGTAAAACGCCATCACGTGGTTCCAGATGCCCGCCTTCGCTGCCAGATGCAGGTTGTTTTCGATGACGCTCTTCTTGGCGTGCTTGTCCATGAGGTTCAAGACCCGTTCGTTCGCCGACTCCATCCCGTAATACAGCGTGCAGCAACCGGCCTTGGCCGCCAAATCCCAAACGGCCTGCTCCTGGAGCGTTTCTTCAAAACGGATCAGCGTGGTCCACTTGATGCCGACCTCCTGATCCACGAGCAGCTGCGAAACCTTCTTGAGCAGGGCCGGAGGATAGGACTCGTCGGAGAACAGGAAATGCCGGCAGTGATACTTGTCCCGTAGCGCCTTGATCTGTTCGACCACCTGGTTGGCCGGCACCCCGCGATACTGATCGAAGTAGCCCTGACCATGGTCGCAGAACGTGCAGCGGCCCCAGTAACAACCGCGGGTGGCGAGATAGGGAATGATCAGTTCCGGCACGAAATACCGGTCCAGCGGCAACCCGTCGAAATCCGGCAGGGGTAGTGCGGTCGTCTTCTCGGTATAGACTTCCTGATTCCGCTGCACGCCTGAGGCATCGCGATACATCAAGTTGGGCACGGAGGCGATGGGCCGCTCCCCGTTCAAGGCCTCGATGAGCCAGAGCAGCGCATGTTCGCCTTCGTACAGGATGGCCGAGTCGAAGAGTTCCGCGAAGAATCGCTCCTGGTTCGGCAGCTCTTCCTGCAGCCGGGTGATGACATTCCCGCCGACCACCACATGGATCTGGGGAAACGATTCCTTGATCAATTTGCAGAATGTCAGGCCCGCAAGGAGCTGCATCTGGGTCCCGATCGAGATCCCGACCACGTCCGGCTTTTCTTTCGCCACCGCCGGCATGACCAACTGATTGCAGATGTCCCGATAAACGTTCACCTGCTCGTCATCCAGGCAGGCAAAGACTTCTTTCGAGACCCCGGGCCGATAACCCAGATTGCTTTCCATCGGATAGAACACGATCGAGGCCGGATAATAGGCGGCGGAGATATAGTGCATGACCTCGCGGAAGGTATTCAGCGCGACTTCCAACTGCTCAGCCTGATAGAACCGCTCGCCGCGCACGATCAACTTAGCATCTTCCGCCCGCTCCGCCAGCTCGAACACGTCCAGCGCATAGGCCTCCTCCACCACCGCTTTCTGGCTCGCCTCCTGGTCCGTCAGCGTCCCGGCCGTCTCTTTATCCTGCAGCGGCTTGAGCTGCATGCCCAACCGCGCCTTTACCCAGATCAGGAACTCCATGGTAAAGAAGTGGTCGTACATCTCAATGTTGATGTCGCGCTGCACGACCCGGTGTCCCGCCTCGCGGAGCACGGCCGTCAATGACGGCAGGGCCAGATAGGGAGCGGTCGGCACCCACTCGGGAGGAAACAGCAGCATGACCTTCGACGACTTCCGATCCTCTTTCCTGATCGGAGCCAGGCCGTTGATTTGTACGAGGCCGGAGACAGACATGGTTACATTTTCCCCGCAAGCGACGGCGGCACCGTCGCAATCCGAGCCGCCTGGAATTGCAAATCCGGCAGCTTCTGCAACCCGAACCGGGCGATATAGAGAAAGATATATTCGCGGATGAAGAGCCGCAGATCCCAGCCGGGATTGTGGTTCCGCTCGAATTCCTCGAACACCCGCTCGGCCTCCTCGATGCTCAGCCCCTGCTTCACGGTGAAGTAGTAGTCGAGCGCCAGATCCCATTCGGGATTCTTGTAGGCGGTCACGCCCCACTTCTCCGGATGTTTCGCCACAGGATTATGCCGCCCGAGATCGAACGTGCCGAACCCCAGCGAATGGACATGGTCCTTGTTCTGCTCCAGGAACTCCACCGACGACCAGGCTTCCTCCCGCGTCTCGCCGGGAAAACCGAAGAACCCCATGCAATGGTTCCAAATGCCGACGTTCGCCGACAACTGCAGGTGTTTCGTGATCACCTCCGTCGTCGTCGCCTTGTCCATGAGCTTCAATACACGCTCGTTTCCCGACTCGTAGCCGAAATGCAAATACCGGCAGCCCGAGTCGCGCGCATCCTGCCAGACCTGTTCTTCCAGCAGACTTTTCTCGAACCGCATGTGCGTCGTCCAGACGATGCCCATCTTGCTCTCGATGAGCCCGCGCGCCAGTTTGCGGAACAGCGCCGGCGGGTAGGACTCATCGGTAAAGTGAAAGTGCGTCGCGCCGTACTTGTCGCGCAGATGTTGCACCTCGGCCAGAATGTCCTGGATCTTCTTCGTCCGGTAGCCTGCCGTGTACCCCTCGCCATGGTCGCAGAACTCGCAGCGGCCCCAGTAGCACCCGCGCGTCGCCAGATAGGGCAGGATCTTCGTCGGCACGAAATACTTGTCGAGCGGCAGGCCGTCGAAATCCGGCGGCGGCAGCAGAGCCATATCTTCAGCATAACTCGTGGGCGAGGTATGCACGCCGGTTTCGTCTTTATACATAGTATTGGGCACATCCGCGAGACTCCGCTTCGCCCCTACGGCCGACACCAGCTGCACGAACGCCGTCTCCCCTTCATAGACCACGGCGCTGTCGAAGTATTGGAACAACGGCGACTCCGGCAGCACGTCGCGCAGGCGGGTGACCGTGTTACCGCCGATCGTCACATGAATGTGGGGGAAGTGCTGTTTGATGAGAGCGCAAAACGTCATGGAGGAAAACATCTGCTGCTGCAGAACGATCGAGATCCCGATCACGTCGGGCTGCTCCCGCTCGATCGCCGGCTTCACGAGATGCTCGAACACGTCGCGATAGATGTTGACCTGGGTGTCGTTCACCGCATCCATCACTTCGGCAGACACGAAGACTTTATAGGACAGATCGGTCTCCATGGGCGGCATGCAGATGCGGGCCGGCGCATAGACCATCGAGATCACGGTGGTGACCTCGCGGAACACATGAATGGCCCACTCCAACTGGTCGATTTCGTAGAAGACTTCACCCCTGATGATCGCCTTCGCCTTCTCCGCCTTCTTGATCAGGTCATCGATCCGCTGGCGCGTCAGGTCGCAGAGCGTCAGCTGGAGATCCTGCTCCCATTCCTCGAGTTCGCGTTTCTTGGCAAGCTTGCGGAGCCGGTCGAGCTGTTGGGGCACCCGGCGGAGAACCTTCTTCAAGAAGTCCTCGCTGAAGTACCAGTCGTACATCTCGAGGTTGATGTCTTTTTGCACGACCTCATGGCCGGCCTGGCGGAGGACGGCGGTCAGGGAGGGAAGGCTGAGATAGGGTTCGGAGGGGAACCAGTCGGGCGGGAAGATCAGCATGACCTTCATTTTCCGGCCGCCGGTGGCTTCTGACGACTGGCGCTGGAGCATCATCAGCTCGCGGGACGCACGCTCGCCCTTTGTATATTCGATCCTCATACGCGGTGTGTCCGGTTCATGGGTGGCTCCGCGAAACCGTGTATAGACAATCAGTTAGCTGAGAACGCCTGCATTCTACGAGGCGGGAAGAGGAAGGGTCAAGGGGTGGGAGGGGGGGCGGCCTGATGGTCTCCTGTGCTCGCGCAACGCGCGGTCGCAGACTTCCCTCGTTGGACGCGCGCAGTCAGGAGGCCCCACAGGCCACCCTCTGGAGAAAACCGGCAAAAACGGATGCAATATTTCATAGCGGAGCGCGCGCAGTGAGAGAACATCCGGCCCTGCCCTTGAAAGGGGTGAGAAGGGCGCGGGCGCGTTTTCGCTAGCTAGCACCAGGCGAGAAAGCCGTTGAGCCATGGGGAATCAGTACGGCTTACCCTAAGTCAACCAGACTGCGGATCAGGTTGAGATAGTCCCAGGTGAAAAGACGGCTTCCCAGAATCAGAACGTTGGATCCACCTCCGGCTTTGCAGTACACTCGCCGCGGCACTCCCGGATAGACCAACCGAGAACTGAGTTTATGCCAGATACTGTTCTCTCCCATACTGAAATGTGTCGACGCGAAGGCGTCAATCTTCAACGGGGAATGAATTACGGGCTTGGAGGCAATCATTCCGTTATTCTCATGTCGGTGCGTCCGAATTCTCCGTATCGAGATCGCCTTGAAGATGGTGGCATTACGTTAATCTATGAAGGACACGACCAACCACAAACCCCGTTATGTCCTATTCCAAAGAAGGTTGATCAACCTGGCGTTCTGCCATCCGGAAAGCTCACCCAGAACGGCAAGTTCCATGCAGCCGCACAAACATATAAGAAGGGAGCACGCTGCCCAGAGCGAGTCAGAGTATATGAAAAGCTTCGCTCAGGCATATGGTCATACAACGGAATCTTCCATCTCGTGGACGCTTGGCAGGAACGCGATGAGCATCGCCTTGTTTACAAATTTAAGCTCATAGCGGTGGAAGGTGACGAGGACTTTGCTGGGCCGGTTCACATGGACGCAGAGCGGCGCCGAATTATTCCAACGGCCGTCAAGCTTGAAGTTTGGAAACGAGACGGCGGAAAGTGTCGGATATGCGACGCAAAGGACGAGCTGCACTTTGATCACATCGTCCCCTTCTCACGAGGTGGCACCTCGCTCACCGTCGAGAATGTTCAGCTGCTCTGCGCGCGTCACAACCTCCAGAAGAGAGCCAGCATCGTATGAGCACTTCCTATGATTACTGTTTTTGATGAAAATAATCGGACGATCACTTTTCTGCGCGGTTCCGCATCCGTCAAACCTCTCTCGTGCGGATGATTCATTGCTCAACAGGCACGAGAGATCTCACAACAGACATCCCCTCCCCTCGCACCGCAATAGACGAGGCCGAGGAGAACCAGTAGAATGACCCTCGTTCCATCCGTATCCCCCCGCACGAAATCGTCATAAGGCGGTAGCGTACGCCTCGGCTAGCGCGGAGCGCTCACGATCCCAAGGAGCTACATGCAAAAGACCCGCATCATCTGCACCATCGGCCCCGCCACCGACTCCTACGAGATGTTACAGAAGCTGTACGACGCGGGCATGAGTATCGCCCGGCTGAACATGTCTCACGGCGACCACGAATCCCACGCCAAGGTCATCCAGCACATCAAGACACTCAACCGGAAGGTGAAGTTTCCCATCCCCATCCTCCTGGACACGCAGGGGCCGGAGATCCGCACCGGGCACCTCTCCAACGAGCTCGATCTGCGGCAGGGCGACATCGTCTCCGTCACCACGCGTGGACCGACGGACGTGGAAGAGAGCTCCATTCAGATCAACTATGAGGACCTGCTCGAGGCGGTCAACGTCGGGGACAGGATCACCGTGGATAACGGGCTGATCAATTTCGAAGTGCTGGAGAAGCAGGAGCGCCTCATGCGCTGTCGCGTCCTGGACGGCGGGCTCCTGAAGAGCAAGCGCCACGTGAACCTCCCGGGCATCCGGGTCAATCTCCCGGCGATCACGCAGAAGGACACCAAGGATATCCTCTTCGGCCTGGAACGGGATGTGGACTTCATCGCCCTGTCGTTCGTGCGCGAGGCGGGGGATGTCCAGCAGCTCAAGGCACTCCTGGGCGACAAGGCCGGCAGAGTCAAGATTGTCGCGAAGATCGAAGATCAGGAAGGGGTCCGGAACCTCGAAGCCATCATCAAAGAATCGGACGGCATCATGGTCGCCCGTGGAGACCTGGGCGTGGAGATCAACCTGGAGGATCTGCCGAACGTCCAGCGCACGATCGTGCGGCTCTGCGCCGAATACGGCAAACGCGTGATCGTCGCGACCCATCTCCTCGAATCCATGATCCATTATCCGCATCCCACCCGCGCCGAGGTCACCGACGTCGCCAATGCGATCTACGAAGAGGCCGATGCCGTCATGCTGTCCGGGGAAACCACGGTGGGAAAGTATCCGCTGAAGTGTGTCGAATACCTCCGCAGGATTGCGTTGAAATCCGAAACGATCCCTGGTCTGCAATTCGCGAAACACTTGCGCAATGCAGGCAATAAGCAGCAGCTGGCGGGGGCCGCCGTTCAGCTCGCCGAAGGGGTGAAGGCCAGGGGCATCGTCGTGATCACCAGGCGCGGACTCATGGCCGATCTCGTCGCAAACTGCCGCCCGTTCGCGACCACCATCTACGCCTTTACCAACATGAGCCAACCGCGGCGGACCATGATGCTCAACCGCGGAGTCCTGCCCTTCAAGATCGATTTCAGTTCGGACCCTGAGAAAACTCTGCAAACAGCCTTTCGGATCCTGAAAGACCGTGAAGGGTTTCAGGCCGGGGACAAGGTCGTGATCATCTCCGACGTCCTGGCCCTGCAACGGGTCGACTCGATTCAGATTCGTGACATCCCCCCGGACGACCTCCCTCCCGGCGCATCCTCGGTGACTCGCTGAGCGAGCGCCACTTGATTGGGTGGCCGTGAATTGACCCGGCACCGGTTGCCGGTGCGGCAAGCGGTTCGACCAGCAAGCCACTCCCGGGATGAGGCGCCGGCTCCGCCTTGAAAAAGACCCGTTCGCGCGCCCGCAC
Source organism: uncultured Nitrospiraceae bacterium (assembly GCA_963846575.1). Lineage (GTDB taxonomy): Bacteria > Nitrospirota > Nitrospiria > Nitrospirales > Nitrospiraceae > Nitrospira_A. Next base: position 2,040,938 of record CAWJWJ010000002.1, read on the forward strand.
GTGAACGGCGACCAGGCCTTACTCACCCGGGATACGGTATCGCAGCTCCGCGAAGCCGGGACCAATCGCGCGGGCCGACTCAAGAACGAGGGAGGGCGATGTGATTGTACGGGGCAGGAGCGGCTTACCCGATCCGAGAGTGACAGATCCGATGTGCACAATCAGTTCGTCGAGGAGTCCGGCGTCATAAAACTGTCCGACCAATTCGCCTCCGCCGACGAGCCAGATATTTTTGCCACGCGCCGCGTCCCTCATCTCAGCATGCACGGGGCGAACGTCCCCCTCTACCAATCGGATCTCGGCACCTTCTACGAGGGGAAGCCGGCGACTCGAAAACACCCACGTGGGCTGCGTGTAAGGCCAGGCGACCGGTTCACGCCCTACGGCGTTGATGACATTGCGGAGCATCCACTCATAGGTGGCGGAGCCCATCGCCAAGGCGCCAACCTCCTTGATGAAGGCCGGATACCCTGTTTCATTGATATCGCCAAGGGGGAAGAGCCAGTCGAGAGAGTCGTCTAAAGTCGCGATGAATCCATCAAGAGTTGAGGCGGTGTAATACTGGGTAGTCATGGACGATGTACCTCCTTACAGACGCTCACATATTCAGCCTGATTCACGGCACACAAAGCGGGCCAGGAATTTTGTCGGAGGCCCCCAATTCCAACTCAACTAGGGTCAGGTCTTGCAATCACACATCGGTCTGAGCTGCCTGCTTTGAAGGGCGGCCGGCCGTCGCAGAGACCGCACAATGGTCCTTTCGGACCTCCGATCCCTAAACTGACGGTGGGACGCATGTGAAGCGGGTCAACGCTTCTGTCCTCTGAAACCGAACCCGCGAAGAGGGCCGCCGTGTCTGCCTCTATCGAGTATGAGGAATGCCACCGACCACTCGATTCGACTGAGGCTGCGCCCGGGCTTCCTGGCGGCGGGGATGGGTCTGTCCCGTTGGTAGCATACGCGGTGCGATCTCCAGCCGCCCTGTTCAGGCCTGATCCCGAATCTCGAGAGAGCACCGGACCATCTGCAATCTGTCCTGGCGGGCTGCGGGCGACCTACCTGCGTGAGCGGATTGCCGTGCAAACATCCCGGACGTGGCTGCGGAGCCAGCGATGCGCGAGATCGGCATCCAGCCGCGGGTGCCAGAGCAAGGACACCGTGAACTCCCGCAGGGAGACCGGAAGAGGGAAGCTATGCATGCCAGCGCGCAGGTTGCCGGTGTGCCGTTCCGGGACCGTGGCGATCAGGTCGGAAGCCCGGGCCAGGCCCAGCGCAGTGGAGAATCCGGCGACGATCGTGACGATCTCCCGTTCCAGCCCTGACGGCTCCAGGGCGTCATCAATCGGTCCCCTGTCGAAACCCTCCCGCGAGACGCAGATGTGCCTGCCGCCCGCATAACGGGAGAGCGTGACCTTTCCCTTGCTCAGCGGATGCCCCTTTCGCACGACGCCAATCAAACGGTCTTTGAACAAGGCCTGCACACGGAGCTCCGGTGCCGTGGTCCTCTCCACCACACCTGTCTCCAGATCGACCGTTCCATCGCGAAGCGGCGTGCTGTCCTTGTTCGGCTTCTGCACGAAGCGCAGCCGCACACCGGGAGCCTCCTTGCCGATGCAAGCAATGAGGGCCGGTCCGAAGTTCTCCACAAAGCCTTCGCTGGTCCGAAGCGTAAACGTTCGGACGAGCTGTGTGAGGTTGAGGTTCCCGGCAGGGCGTAGGACAGCTGCGCCGTCCTGCACGAGTTGACTGACCCGCTCGCGGAGTTCGAGAGCCCGGGGTGTGGGTACGAGACCGCGCCCGGCCCGGATTAACAGCGGGTCGCCGGTCGTCTCACGCACTCGCGCCAGCGCCCGGCTCATCGCCGACGGGCTGAGCCGCAACCGTTGAGCCGCGCGCGCCACGCTACCCTCTTCCAGCAGCACATCGAGAGTGACCAGCAAGTTGAAATCGGGGGTCGACATGCCGCGACCTTACCACAACCTGATCCTGGCATGGCGTCACACGCATGGATAACGTGAACATGGTGCGTCTTCCGCTCTCTGACGCAAGGGGGTATGCTCCTGACGGTCCGTGGTTGGAGTTGTCGGAACGCGGCGTGATGCAGCAGGCATTTTCATAGGAGGGTCTATCGTGGATACAACGTTTTGGCACCGCCGGTGGGAAACTAATCAGATTGCATTCCACGCCAATGATGTCAACCCGCTTCTGGTCACCTATTTCCAGGAGCTTTCGATCGTGAATGGCCATCGTGTATTTGTGCCGTTGTGCGGGAAGACCCTTGATATTCCTTGGCTGCTTACCAGCGGGTATCGGGTTGCCGGCGCAGAATTGAGTCCCATAGCCATTGAGCAGTTGTTTGCAGGTCTTGGAATGGAGCCGCAGGTGTCGAGCGTTGGTGGTGTCGATCATTATCGCGCCAACAATATCGACATCTTTGTCGGTGACATATTTGATGTGTCTCCCACGGTGCTCGGCCCGGTCGATGCCATCTATGACAGGGCTGCTTTGGTGGCCCTGCCCAAAGCCTTGCGCGATCGGTACAGCGCGCACTTGACCGAACTCACGAATGCGGCGCCCCAGTTACTCATCTGCTATCAGTACGACCAACGCGTCATGGAAGGGCCCCCATTTTCGATCAGTCATCAGGAAGTCCATCACCACTATGGAGATCGTTACGATCTCACTCTCAGGGCCACGTACGAGGTGCCTGGTGGATTGAAAGGACAATGCGCTGCACAAGAAGTTGTCTGGTTATTACGACATGATGACTGACATCAACGGGCATGTTGTGAGCAGACGGAATGAGGCTCTCCCGGGCGGGGCGGACGTGGCACGTCCGGTCCGGTGGTCGCTCGCCGGACTTTCACTCTCCATGTTGCTGTCCTCGCTCCACACCAGCATCGCCACCGTCGCCTTGCCGACGCTGGCACGGGCGTTCACCGCTTCGCTTCAGCAAGTCCAGTGGGTGATCCTCGCGTCTCTCCTCGCCGGCACGACCCTGATCGTCAGCGTCGGACGGCTCGGTGACATCATCGGGCGCCGACAGTTGCTCCTAACCGGAATTGTCCTCTTTACGGCGGCTTCGCTCCTGTGCGGCCTCGCCCCCACGTTCTGGCTGTTAATTGCCGCCGGGTGGCGCAGGGCCTCGGAGGGGCCATCATGATGACCCTGGTCACAGGCTGAGGGTCAGGTCACAGGCTGAGGGTCAGGTCTTGCAATCGAACATGCCTGGTGCCTCGCTGCGGGTGACGGCCCCGTCAGCTCCCGTTAAGAGCCCGGTCAAGATTGAAGGCGGAGCTGATGAGCGCCAGATGAGTGAAGGCCTGAGGAAAATTCCCCAAGGCCTCTCCGCTATCCCCCGTTTCCTCCGCGTACAACCCGAGATGGTTGGCATAGCCGAGCATCCGTTCGAACAGGAGCCGCGCCTCTTCGAGCTTGCGGCGGTCCGAGCGGCCGGCACGGGTCAGCGCCTCCACGAGCCAAAAGCTGCACATATTGAAGGTGCCTTCCGATCCGTCCAGGCCGTCGCTGCCTTTCGCCGCGTCGTAGCGATACACCAGTCCATCGGACACGAGGCCATGCTCCGTCGGTGGGCGGTTGATCGCGGCCAGCGTCTTGAGCATCCGGGGGTCGGTCGGCGAGATGAAGCGCACGAGGGGCATGATCAGGTTGGAGGCATCCAGCGAGTCGCTTCCGTAGGACTGCACGAAACTCTCGCGCGACTCGTTCCATCCTTTTGTCATGATTTCTTCATAAATACGATCCCTGGTCGTCAGCCATTTGAGATGGTCCGCCGGCAGCGACCGCTTGCCGGAAAGGCGCAGGCCTCGATCCAAGGCCACCCAGCACATGAGTTTGGAGTAGACAAAATGGCGGCGGCCGCCGCGGACTTCCCAGATGCCTTCGTCCTCACGTGTCCAGTTGTCGCACAGCCATTCCAATGAGTCGCGCACGTGGCCCCAGCTGCGGTAGGAGATGGGGGTCACGCCTTTGTCGTACAGATAGATGGAGTCCAGCAGTTCTCCATAGATATCCAGCTGCAAGTGCCGATAGGCATCATTGCCGATGCGGACCGGCCGCGAGCCCTTGTAGCCATCCAAGTGATCGAGGAGCTGCTCCGTCAAATCGGTGCGGCCGTCGATGCCGTAGACGATCTGCAGCGGACCTGGCGCAGCGCATTCATTCCGCACCCGGGTATCCAGCCAGTTCATAAAGGCCGTTGCTTCCCGCGTGAAGCCGATGCGGAGGAAGCCATAGAGGGTGAAGGCCGAGTCCCTGATCCAGGTGTAGCGATAGTCCCAATTACGCACCCCGCCGAGCTGCTCGGGAAGGCCGCAGGTCGGCGCCGCAACGATGGCTCCGGTCGGTTCGTAGGTCAGCAGTTTCAACACCAGCGCCGAGCGGGATACCATCTCACGCCACCGGCCCGTGTAGCGGCTATGTGACAACCATTCATGCCAAAAGTCTATGGTCGATTGGAACACGGCCTCGGCATGGCCCTCCGGCAAAATGCCCCCGCAGCGTTCCCCGTCAGCGATTCCACGCAAGACACAGACCGCGTGTTCTCCTCGCTGCAACGTGAACTCCGCGAAGACGCCCCGCCCGTCCTGCTTGAGCGGCAGGATCGTCGCGAGTCCCAAGGTCAGCCCCGGTGTGGAAAAGACTGCCCCGCCCGAGCTGATGTGCGTTTCGTGAGGTCTACGCGCATAGTCGAAGGCGGGATGACATTCGAGACGGAACGTCACCTGCCCGCGCACCACTTTGACGCGGCGAACCAACTGGTGGAACAGGTCGGGACCTTCATGGGTGCTGACCGGCATGAAGTCTTCGATCTCCCCGACACCTTCGCTCGACAAAAAACGCGTGACCAACACGTTCGTATCCGGCCAATAGAACTGCTTGGTGGTCGTCTGAGTCAGACAGGGGGCGATACTGAACCGGCCACCTTTGACGTCGTCGAGAATGGCCGCGAAGACGCTGGGAGAATCGAAGTAGGGGAAACACAACCAATCGATGGAGCCATCCCGTCCCACCAGGGCGCTGGTGCGCATATTGCCGATGATCCCGTAGTTTTCGATAGGTTGATAGGCCATGATCAATCCGTGAGGTTTGATCTGCTTTCCGTAAGGCCCCGATGCCATAGCCTGTTCATCACTCGACGGTATCAGAAATACTGTGGTGCGGCCAGAGTTCCCTGGCGGGCGTCGATGCATGGTTGACCGGAATCAAGTTGAACGGAGCCCCTGGCTCCGATCCGGGAATACTGGGGGCATTCCGAGTAGCTGCCGGTCAACCCATCGCTTATGATAGAAAGGAAATCAGGATCGACTCTTCATTCAGCATTCTTCTCCGGTCTTGTGAGGGTGATCGAAACCGTCGGAGAAGATCGTTCGAGGGAGGCTGACCACATGCAGATTCAGGTCAACACAGACAACAACATCGTAGGGCGGGAGGATGTCGTCCGGCTCGTCACCACCTCCATCGAGGGTGCGATAGGCCGTTTTACCGACCGGATCACCCGCATAGAGGCGCACCTGAGTGACACGAACAGTCACAAATCCAAAGGTGAAGACAAACGCTGCGTCCTTGAAGCGAGGCTGGCCGGTCTCCAACCCATCGCGGTGAGCCATGAAGCGGCAACGATTGAACTGGCGGTGAATGCAGCTGCGGACAAACTGGAGCGGTCAATCGAAAGCAGTGTCGGACGGATTCAGGACCGATAAGGGTTTGCGGCTGCCAGGACGGCCTGAGCTGCGACTCTGAATTGACGGCTCGGCGATCGCCTGGCGCAGGCTTTACGGCCTGGACAGTCCACACACCACCGCCTTCTCGGCGGTCTTGAGAGCCAGCTACGCGCGCAGCCGACTGCCCGAGCGGCACCTACCCCTGGCGCGATGTGCCAGAGATCGCTTAATTTTCGTCATGCCGCCTTGAAGTCTGAGCGGTGCGTGCGTCGGGTTGGATGCATAGGCCGGACAGGTTGACTCGAACCCTCAGAAGTCTCGCGGCCCTTGCCAGGGTGGCCGGCAGGCGTCCGGAAAACATGTCGCGGCGGACCCTATCTCTGCCCTGCCACACCCCGCACAAATCCGGACATCGCCTTCCACCGCTTCATGCACCCTGGTCCGTAACGACCGTCGACACCTGGTTCCCCGGGCCAACAAGGCCCTGGTACCCCGATCTTTTCAGCACAGATTGAATCGCTTGATACAGTTCATCCACCGCGGCTTCCTTGGTCAGGAGCAGTGCGGCGCCGGCTTTCTGCATCGCCTCCTGGTTGTCGGTCTCAGTGTTCACCGACAACCCAATGATCGTGATGCCGGGAAAGTCTGCTTTGATACGAGCTGTGGCTTCGATCCCGTTGAGTCTCGGCATATTGATATCCATGATGACCACCGGCGGTTGCAGAGTGTGCACGAGCGAAATCGCTTCTTCGCCGTCAGCAGCCTCTCCCATTAACAGTATGTCGGGATAGTTGGCCAAGACAGCGCGGAGCCCTTCACGGATCATGGCGTGATCATCAACCAGGATTACCCCGATCATGCCCATTTTGTGCGTGGGCCGGTTCGATTCGTTTGAGGCCTCGATCGGAGAAAGTGACGGCGCAGACTTGGGCGGCCCCTGATCCACCAATGGGAGCTGCAGCAGACAGGTCGTCCCCAGGCCAGGAGCCGTGACGATATCCAGCGTGCCTCCGAGTGACTTCATACGCTCGCGAATGCTGAACAATCCGAATTTTGACGACTGTCCCGGAGTATTCTGGACGGCGGCCTCCCAATCGAACCCCGCACCTTCGTCTCTTACCGAGAGGCACAGCCCGACATCGCGCTGGGTGACCTCCACCCACGCTCGGTTACACTTGGCATGCTTGGCCGCGTTGATGAGCAACTCCCGGACGGATTGGAAGAGGAGCACTGCCTGAGCCTCCGGCAGGACGATGGTCTCATGCTCAGACTCCACGGTCACCCGTAATTCATGACGTTGCATCCATTCGGCCAACCACTTGAGCCCCGCCACGAGTCCATGTTCCCGCAGCACCGGGGGACTGAGTTCAGCCACGAGAGACCGGGTGTAACTCATAGCTTCACTCAGGACATCATCAGTCTGCTGTAGAATGTCCATGACCGGAGGAATGGGCTTTGCCAAGCGTTTGCCCTGTCCCAGTTTCAATTTGCTCAACACCAGCAACTGTTGCAGATGATCGTGCAGTTCCGTGGCCAGCCGCTTGCGCTCGCGCTGTTCTGCCAGGTTCAATTCGGACGCGAGTTCCCGCAACCGCGTTTGAGATTGCATTAACTCCCCGGTCCGTTCTTCCACCAACTGTTCCAGCTTGTCCGATAAGGCTTCCAGCCTCCGCTGGCTGTTCCGGAGCGCTTCTTCCCCTCTTGAACGTTCGATGGCCAGCGCTGCGGTACGGGCAAGAATCTCCACAGCCTGCCGTTCGACTGGAGTTGGTCCCCGTCTCTCTCGAAAATACGTCCCGAACGTCCCTAGTACATGTCCATCACTGGCGATAAGGGGCTGGCTCCATGCTGCCCGGTACCCGAGAGTCAAGGGTAGGTGTTTGATAGAGGCCCAATCGGGATCCGTTTCAATGTCGGGAGTAATCACCACCTCGCCAGTGGCAGCCGCTGCACAACAGGTGCCCAGGTGGATGCAAGGCCTGAGGCCATCAATGGCCTGGAGGTAATGGTCCGGCAGACTGGGAGAGGCTCCGTTCCTGAGATTGCCCTCTTCGTCAAGTAACAGGATGGAAGCAATCGCTTGTTTGTCCGCTCGCTTTTCGACGACGAGCGCCAGGTAGGTCAGTACGGACGACAGCGGCGAACCGGTGACGATCATCTCGAGGGAACGGTTCTGCGAGCTGATCAGGATCTCGGCCTGCTGGCGGTCGGTAATATCGGTGACCAATGCAATGACATGCGTCGGCGCATGGTGCCTGTCCCTCAGGAGGGACATAAATTTTCGGACCCATACGGACCGGCCATCTTTGAGCACGTACCGAATCTCCAGCTCGCGAAACGGCGCTTTCTCTTCGCGAAGCTCTTGGATGGCGAGAAGATTGGCCCCCCGATCGTCAGGATGGATGAGCGAGCCGAAGTCGAGATGGCACAGTTCTTCTTCCGTATACCCCACGATGCGGCAATAGGCAGGATTGCACTGTTGAAAACGTCCCTCCCGATCGGTAATGGCAATGCCGGTCGCGGCGTGCTCGTAGATCTTGCGAAACCGCTCTTCGCTCACTCTTACCCCGTGCTCAGGCTGGCTCTGGTCGGTGAGCTCGTGGCTCAGCGCAAAGATGCGCTGCCACTGCCCGTCGGCGGGTGTGATTGCGGTCATGTACTGATTGGTGAGTTCGTCACGGAACGACACTGTAGGGACCGACTGCTGCCGTTGGCTTGCATCCCGCTCCAATTCAGCAGCTCCATTAGTACCATCCGGGGTATCGGTGGCGGTGGAGAATCCCTTTTCACTTCTGGCGTCCATGCCGTCTTCGTGGCGTCTGATGGTCTTATCAGTACGCAACGGGTCCCCCGTAAATGTCATGGTTCGTTACCGGATGCGGCTTATGCCGGGGCAACCGCTTCGGAAGAGACAGAGGCACGACTCTCATAACCGGCGGCCGGCCTCCCCACGGGCGGGAAAGGGCATCCTGCGTGGAACGATCGCCCCTCGCGAGATATGGACCTGAGGCACACTTGCCTGTCGTCACATTCTGCATCATATCCGCCTGAGAGCCACAGCTGCTTTGGTGCAACGATTGGGGCGATTGAAAGGCATGGTATCAGCGCGTAAGTTCGCAGTGCTCTAGGGGAATCCCTAGTGGCCCAGCTATAGAGTCGATGGTTCCGGATGGCGGACACAACCGATCAATATGTGGTGGAATCACCCGGCAGACTGCTTTCTTGCGATTGAACGAGCATTCCTGTGCCATAACCGCCAGCTCCACGCTCGAAGTGTCCACGATCCTGCCTCTACATTCCCATGGACGCGGTCACCGCGCCTTGTCTCCCGCTAGCCGAAACCAATAGAGATAAATGGACAGAAGGAATGTCCGGGTTGCCGTGCTGTGCAGGATGAAAAATGTCCGACCGAATGTCACGGGTCACGCGGTAGGGTCCACCATGTGGCAGGCCCTTCTCTTTCGTTCTCGGCTGGCCAGCAGGCCACTATGTCTTCTTTGACCGAGACGAGCGCTCGTCAGATGAGCGCCGGCTTGCGCCGATTCTGGTAAAGGCTGAGCCTTTGTGCATGGCAAGGTGCCCCGTCGCATCACTCTTCACCAGATATTGTGGCGCTTCTTTCGAGGCACGGGCTATGTAGGTCTTGAACTTAGTCGGAGCCGTAATCTTTTTTTGTATCGTCCCGCGAACTCTGCCCGCTTCCGAATTCCAACTCACGTGGTCGCCGACATCAAATTGTCGTTTCATCGCGGCCCTTTCAGTGTGGGTATTCTATATTCTCCATTCCATTCGTACCGACATGAACTAGGAGAGTTACTAGGATTTCGAACGCTTCAGCCCAGGCTATGATGCACCGGTCGTGAGCGGGGCGCTGCGAGGTCTATAGATGGATATCGTTTCCCACGGACTGTGGGGCGCGCTCGCCTTCGGCCGGAAAGGTCGAGGGAGTTTTTGGCTTGCCTTCGTGATTGGTCTGGCACCCGATCTGTTTTCGTTTGGGATACTCTGGGTGGCCGCCACGCTCGGACTGGCGGCACGTCCAGATTTCAGTCATGGCACGCCACCGGAATCCAGCATTCCTCTGTATGTCCATCACCTCTACGATGTTACCCACAGCCTTGTCGTTTTCCTGTGCGTGTTTGCTCTCGTTGGAATGGTATTGAAACGCCCACTCTGGGAGCTCGGGTCATGGGGGCTGCATGTGCTGGTCGACATTCCGACCCACTCGTTTGCGTTCTTTCCCACGCCCTTCATGTGGCCCCTCTCCGATTGGAAGTTTGACGGCTGGCAATGGATGACCCCCACCATCCTGATTCCCAACTTCGTGATGCTCTCTCTCCTGTATGCGTGGTTTTTATCGCAGTGGTACTGGAGGCCTCGTAGGAAGGGGTCTGTTCAGGCCTGACGATTGGAGAGACAGAGAGCGGTCAGTCATCTGATTTCCATTTTGCGTTTCCAAAGATGGCGATGCGAACTGAGAGCACACTGATACCGGAAAGTCTCCGGGAGCGTACCGACTGTCCTTCGGTATTCTTCGCGAACGGGTGATTCATCGTGATTCAATCTACGATGGCATTCATATCTCTACCAGCCTAAGGCCGAGGGCGACTGCAGAGGATTGACGATGACGGGACAGGCCCCACTAGGCCTACTTCTACCGCCGCCCGGATTTACGCACCAGTTCCTTTTTGCCGCGTGGAAGCCGGTACTCCATTTGGAGCCGGCAGAACAGTTCGGCACCTTTCAGTCGCTGGAAATCATCCGGCAGGGGGACTTCCGTCATGGTCTGGCCCTTCATCGGAGTCATCTGAACATGCACCCCCTTCCCCTTGCGATCTTTGGTGGAAGCGAGAATCCCCCCTCCCATGATGGCGCCCTTCTTATCCGTCAAGATATGTATGGTCTGTTTCGCCTTCACCGTGACCTCCTTCAATCCCTTAGACGTTCCCCCCGCCTTGAAGCGAAAAGTGGGCGAGTTCCTCTCCCATATTCGTCACCGTCACCGAATAGACGATCGGGCTCGGTGAACCGGGGTGGCGGCGAATGGGCTTTTTCTCTTTCGTGTGCTCGCTCACCATGAGCCTGACCGGATTGATACCAATTCCGTCGGCCATGATCCACTGTGCGCCGAAATCCTCCCCTCCCCATTCTGTCTCGTTGATCAGCTTTCCCCGGGCGACATGGATGCGGACAGAATGACCCGGAGCCAGCCAGAAGTCTCCAAGCTGATTAAATGCCATTCACTACCTCCTCATAAAGGTTGCCGCGCATTGTACCTAACCTGCACTCGCGATGAAATCCTGTACCGCCTGTGAGGCAAACGGCGAGCCCCATGCGGCACTGTTGAGTCGGATCACAGGTCCGGACGAGTTGTACGCGTTGCAAGTGCCCCCTCGTGCGTTCAAGACATGCCCCTGATCAGGAGATGAATCCGCAGTCGCATGATATCGTCGTGCTCTTACTCAGGGGGAACTGACCACGTGGGGAAATACAATCCGGAAGTCGAGTTATACCAGGGCGGGGGATCAAGGACATCACTTTCGAGTATCGACATCCTTGATCCCGGTATCAGAGAGACCAACCTACCCGTTCAATTACTTGGCCTGGAGCTTCACACTGATCGCTCCACCGAGATCCCCTTCCTTGGCCCCTTCTTTCTTATAGCCAGAAACATCCATTTCCCCCTTCGGGACCCCGTGACAGCCCAAGCAGCCCTTTCCATAATAAAGCGGCAACAGAACCCGCACGGCTTTCCCGCCTTCGACCGTCTCGCTCATCGCCTTGTCACCCTGGCGGGGATAAGAGGCATCAGCGAGTTTTGCAAGTAGACCGGATTCAAACGCGTCCGCCTTATTCTTGGGGTTGCGCAAGAGTGCATCCTGCGTCGTCTGCTTCAGATAGATCCCCGTCTTGCTGCTGAACTCCGCGGCTGCTTGCGTGCCGAAGTGGGCCGGCGTGAAACCCTTGTATGCAATGCCTGACTGGTTGATTTTCGCCTGATTGGCGGCGATTGTTTTCTTGGAGGCAGCCACAAGTTCCGGCAACAGGCCCTTGGCAGTTTCCGGGATAGTCGCCGCCTTGACGTTCGCCAGGTCGACGCCAGCCCGTGCTTTGAATTTTTCGATCAACTCTTTTTCAAACACGTCTGCGGTAAACCCCTTGTCCCCCTTACTGGCATCGTTAATGAGCGGCTGATTGGCCGCCACGGTTCCTCGACCAGCATCCAACAAGATCGCCAATAGCCGGCCACTCTCAACCAGCTCCGAATTGGCCGATGCAGGAATCGGAGCAAGGCCAATTCCTATGGTTAACAACGCCACTGCGAACAGACCTAGCTTCTGTAGCGAGACGTTCATACAACCTCCCTGTTGTGAGACCCACAAGGCTCCAGACCAGAAGCAGATTCCTCTGGAGAAGCCGCCCACGGCGGCAGTATGGACCCTGCTCGCCACACACGCCAGTTATTATTCGCTTCTCCTCTCACATGCCCCACCATGTTTCCCTTGCAGGCCATCTATGAAGTCCTACTCAACACCTTTGCCTTTCCTCCCGGTAGTTGAATTGGCTCGTCTTCAAATGCCCGCGACTGACCCGGTCGTCCAGACCCATGACTCAACAGGGTTGCTCTAGGTCTTTATCGACAACGATGATTCTCAAGACGTCGATCAGTTGACGGTCACGACAACCCGTTCTGATCCAACGGTGAATATTCCGCTCGCGATCGCCGACGTCGAAGCATTGGTTCCGGCAGATTTCGTCTGGAGGTGCATGCCCGACACAAGACGACGCCGGTCTATACGGCTGGTGATATCTTTCCGATTTCTTGCCGGAGAAGCTCTCCACCAATCCGACTTCTCTGGACGAAGAACAAGACCGACTCGCGCTCGTCGTGGATTGCGTTGTCCCGGAGGATGGATTCGTTCCGAACTTCCCCCTATCGAGGGCTGATCCGTAACCGCGCGAAGCTGGCTTGCAACCGCATCGCTGCATGGCTCATTGGAATGGAACCTTCTCCGGGTCGAGTCATCGCATAGCGGGCCTCGAAGAGCAGCGCGGCCTGCAGGATCAGGTCGCGTGGTGCTTTAAAGCCCGGCGGCACGAGTCCTTCCCGCCCGGCATATTCTTTCATCCCTCGGGATGGTGATGCTCTGGAATCCGCCACCTCGACGTTGTACTATACATTCCTGATGGCCGACTCTTCCGACCCTTCTCTCAGCGATTCACTTACAAGTGCCCGCCGCACCAGTTTCTATGAACGCCACAAGCCTCTCGCCGTAGGGATGATTGTGGCGGTATTTTTTCTTCCGTTTGTCGGCCTCGTCGCCGGCGGATTGCTTGGAGTAGTAGCGGGGGTAATCATTTCGGTGTTGGCCTACTACCTCACCCCTTTCGTGGTGCTGAAATTCATGGGTAGGACCCGACCCTAATCGTGCTACCCGCTTCATGACATATCCCACTTCGGGTGAATATTCTCCAGGCAGTACTCCTGTCTACATGCCCAGCGCTCCCTGACCGGCATCGGTTTCGAAGCCTTCTGTTCGTCCCTGGGTGGGACCAGTGATGCTGTTCCTTGACTGTGTAGGTACTGGCTCGTATGCTGAAGGAGTAGCCTTCGTCTCCCTAAACTCTTGTTGATGGGAGTCGCCTTTCGATGATACGCCCGTCTTGCCCCTCCCCACGACCCGTCGTTCCTTACCTCACTGCACTGACTCTGTTCCTCGTCACACTCATTGCAGGATCGGTTGGCGCGCAACGTGAATCCGTGATGGTGCTCGCAACCTATGACGGGGTCATTACGCCCGTTGCGGCTGAATATTTTCACGATGCGCTCCAATCGGCACAGGACAGCGGGGCACAGGCCTTAATCCTCCGCCTGAATACGCCGGGTGGGTTAGACACCTCGATGCGCCTCATCATCAAAGACATCACCGCCTCCACCATTCCCGTGATCGTCTACGTGGCACCCTCCAGCGGACGAGCCGCTTCCGCCGGGGTATTCATTACCATGGCGGCTCATGTGGCGGCGATGGCGCCCGGCACAAACATCGGCGCGGCGCACCCGGTGAGCATGGGCGGCAAGGAGATGGATGAGACGATGAAGGAGAAGGTGGAAAACGATTCCGTTGCCTACATCAAAACGATCGCCGAGCAACGGGGTCGAAACGCGGCTTGGGCGGAAGATGCCGTACGCAAGAGTCTCTCCGTGACGGAGCGGGAGGCGCTCAAACTGAAAATCGTGGATCTGATCGCCGAGGACCTTCCTGCATTGCTGAAGCAACTGGACGGCCGCTCGATCGCGCTTCCGACCGGACCGAAAATACTGCACTCGGAAGGCACGGCGTTGCGCGAATTCCCCATGGGGCTTCGCCTCGAATTTCTGAAAACGCTCAGTGATCCCAACATCGCCTACCTGCTCATGACCCTCGGCACGGTCGGAGTCATTGCCGAATTGTATAATCCAGGCGCAATTCTTCCCGGCGTCGTCGGTGCCATCAGCCTGGTGCTGGCATTTTATTCCTTGCAGTCCTTGCCGGTGAACTATGCAGGGGTGTTGCTATTCCTGCTCGGAATTATTTTTCTCATTCTGGAAGCCACTGTGACGAGCTTCGGCTTGCTGGCGCTTGGCGGAATTATCTCCATGCTTCTAGGATCGGTCATGCTGATCAAGACCGACGTGGAATTCCTTCGAATTTCCTGGGGAGTCATTCTCCCGGTCGTCGCCCTGGTCGCCACCTTCTCCTTTTTTCTGGTTGGCATGGGTGTCAGGGCAATGCGTCGGCCCACGGCCACCGGCCGCGAGGAGATGATCGGATTGGTGGGAATCGTCACAACGGCGCTCACGCCGCAGGGGCAGGTCGCTGTGCACGGTGAACTTTGGCAGGCCGTCAGCGAGGTGCCGCTTCAACCCGGCGACGAAGCTGAAGTCGTTCGCCTGGATGGCTTACGCTTATTCGTCAAACCCGTTTCGAAGAAGGGGGTCTGATATGGGTCCGCTCGTGAGTCCTTTTGCGCTCCTGTTCTTGGTGCTGGTCCTCATCTTGATGGGATTCAATGTGCTCCGGGAATACGAGCGTGGCGTCATCTTTCGGTGGGGACGGCTGGCGAAGGGACTCGTGGGAGGCAATGGCCCAGGCGTCGTGATCATTATTCCCTTCATCGACAAGATGGTGCGCGTAAGTATGCGGACTGTGACGATGGACGTGCCGCCACAGGACGTCATCACGAGGGACAACGTCACCGTGAAGGTCAACGCGGTCATCTACTTCCGGGTGGTGGATCAGGAACGCGCGATCATTCAGGTTGAGGACTTCCTCTATGCCACGTCCATGATGTCGCAGACGACCCTGCGCAGCGTGCTGGGACAGAGCCAACTGGACGACCTGCTGTCAAAACGCGAACAAATCAATGCGGATCTCCAACGGATCATCGATCAACAGACAGAGCCGTGGGGCATCAAGGTCACCGCAGTCGAAGTAAAAAATGTGGACCTCCCGCAGGAAATGCAGCGGGCGATCGCGCGACAGGCGGAAGCGGAGCGCGAACGGCGAGCCAAGGTCATCCATGCGGAAGGAGAATTCGAGGCCTCACAACGCCTGGCTGACGCCGCCGATGTGATCAGCCGCAACCCGGCTGCCTTGCAACTCCGTTACCTTCAAACCCTGGTCGAAATTGCTGCCGAGAAAAATTCGACTACCATTTTCCCCATCCCGATCGATACGATCGCCCCCTTCCTGAAGAATTGGGGCAAACAGACTGCGCCTTAACGACAGGCGGCAGGCGCCTCATACAGTCTGGTCATGCACTCCATCACGGCGCGCGCCTCCCCGGCTTGTTTCTCTCACGGCAGAGGATGACTCGCGCCGATGGCACGAGAGCATTTCATGAGTAGAGTGCGGTCTGCACAAATACCTCGCACATAGGCATTCCCGAGAATTAATTGAGGCGTAGGCACAGAGTCTTCACGCGAGGCCCCGTGGAAGCAGATGTCCACCATAAGGCCATTCAAGGCTGTAGGTGTATGGTGAGGATTCAGCAGTACTCTGTAATCTGCTCAGGCTGGTTCTTGCCCGGAGCAAAGGGTTTGCATGCATGATTGTGTCTGGACTGCCGGGCCTCCTGTCGCGCGAATCATCACGCTATGATCACCGTAGGCGCAGTCTCACAGGCGAACTACCCGGACGCCGATAGCGCAGATTCTGCCGGCTCACTAGGATGGCCACCCATTACAGCCGCTTGTTGGTCTAGTCTGCTGTGTCACATGGAGGACGCCGCTCGCTGTTGCGAGCGGGAGTTCGATTCATTCGGCTCACTTGCATGGATCCCCTTCCGCCGTTAGTTCTTGCTAGAGGGATAGGGCGGAGATCAATCCGGCGCTGCTGGCGTGATACAATGCCCTCTCGAAACGAAACCCATGCTCAATCTCGAAACCGATCTCTCAATGAAGGGCGTGATGCAGCTGAGTCTTGAAAGAAAAACCGAGATTGTCATTGCACTCATGCTGTCACTCTTATTGGGAATTGGTTTTGTGGCCTACCGCAGTTCGACCGAATTCATCCACAGCTCGGATGAGGTTGTCCATAGCCGCGAGACCCGGGGAAGCCTTCAGCGCGTGCTGTCCCTTTTGGAGGAACTCGAAACCGGACAACGGGGATATATCATCACCGGAGACCTGACGTTTCTGGCACCCTACAGCCGGGCCAGGGAGCAGATCGACAATCGGTTGGCACAGGTCAGGACGCTGACCACCAACTATCCCGACTTGCAAGCGCGCATCGATAGGCTCACGAAACTTGTGGAATCACGTGTCGCATTCGCCTCAGAGTCGATCGAGTTACGACGATCCCAGGGGTTTGCAGAGGCCAGAGACCTGCTGCTCTCCGGCAAGGGCAAACAAGAAATGGATGAGATCCGCACCCTGATCACGGACATGCGGGAATCGGAAGAGAATCGGATTCTGGAGTATTCCAACCGGACCACCGAACTCGCCCAATCCACGATCACCGTAGCTCAGGTGGGCAGCTCCCTGGCCATCGTGATTGTGCTCGGAATGGGGATCGCCTACCGATGGGGACTGAGCGCACGCCGGCAGACGGAGCAAGCCTTACGACAAAGCCTCGCGAAGCAAACGTTGGTGATGCGGGCACTACCGATGGTGATCTATTCAGCCAAGGCTGACGAAGATTTCGGAGCACTCTGGGTCAGTGACAACAGTGAGCAGGTGAGCGGTTTCCCCGGTAGATTGTTGGTGAACGAGCCGGGTCTCTGGATCTCCCGCCTGCATCCGGAAGACCGTGAGCGGGTCTATCATGAATTTGAGAGAATTTCCGATGTGGGGACATTAGATGTCGAGTACCGATGGCAGGTGGCCGATGGAACGTATCGTTGGTTTTTAGACCGGGCGATGCTCCAGACGACCTCCGACGGATGGGAAAAGGAAATCCTCGGACTGCGGCTGGACATTACCGAACGAAAGGCCACCGATGAAAGGCTCAGAGAGGTGAACGATCGATTAACCGCTCTCGTGCATGCGTCACCGGTCGGCATCGTGATCCTGGATGCGGAGGGGCTCTGCCGCCTCTGGAATCCTGCCGCACAACAGATCTTCGGTTGGCGCGAGGATGAAGTCCTGGGTCAACCCCTTCCGACGGTGGCTCCGCAACAAGCGAGCGAGCATCGGTTTCTTCGGGAGCGCGTGATGGAAAATAAAGCCTTCACCGACCTGGAAGTCGTGCGTTACCGGAAGGATGGGACGCCGGTTTCCATCAGCCTCTCGACGGCCCCTTTGCGGGACCCCCGGGGTGCGGTCTGCGGGTTGATCGGTCTGATGGCCGACATCACGCAACGCAAACAGTCCGATCTTCAACTCAATCAATCCCGAGATCAACTACGAGCGTTGATGACGCGCCTGCATTCAACACGGGAAGAGGAAGGCACGCGGATCGCCCGCGAGGTCCACGATGAGCTCGGACAAGCCATGACCAGCCTTAAGCTTGATTTGTCCTGGGTGGCGAGACGGCTCTCCGTTCCAGAGACGGCCGATAGTCGAGCGCAGATGCTGGAGCGTATTCAGGGAACGATGCAGCAACTCGATGCGACGATCCAAGCCGTCCGCGCCATTGCGACGGCATTGCGGCCCAGTGTTCTGGATGAACTCGGTCTGACGGCGGCATTGGAATGGCAGACACGTGATTTTGAAAAGCGGACTGGGATACGATGTACCTGGTCATTGCCGTCGGTGCCGCTTCCGATCGGACCGGATCAAGCCACGGCGATCTTTCGTATCTATCAGGAGATTCTCACGAACGTGGCACGCCATGCTCAGGCTTCCCAGATTCGCATACATATGGCCGTCTCCGCGCGTTGGCTCACCCTGGAGGTCTGCGACAATGGACGAGGAATCCCCGAGGGTGCCGTCCTCAACAGCAGTTCCCTTGGATTACTTGGCATGCGGGAACGGGCCGCGCAATGGGGGGGCGACCTGTCAGTCCTTGGAGCCGAGGGCAAGGGAACCACCGTGAAGGTGCGTCTGCCACTTTCTGAAGGGGGCGCATGATCCAGATTCTCATCGCTGACGATCACCCGTTCGTGCGTCGTGGGGTCAAGCAGGTGTTGACCGATGAATTTACCGGGGTGGTGATCGGTGAAGCGTCCACTACCCCTGAACTTCTCGAGCAGGCTGGAAAACAACGGTGGGATCTGATCGTGCTGGACCTGACCATGCCGGGCAGGAGCGGACTGGATGCGTTGCATGAACTGCGTGCACTGTGTCCTGACACGCCGGTGCTCGTGCTGAGCATGCATCCCGAGGACCAATTTGCCATACGGGTCCTTCGCGCGGGAGCGGCCGGATATCTGACCAAAGAAAGCATACCCGAGGAGTTGGTGGAGGCGATCCGAAAAATCCTGGCAGGCGGCAAATATATTCGTTCCTCCGTCGCAGATCTACTCGCGATCCAACTCCAGCAGGGCGATGCGGATCAACCGCCCCACGCGAAATTGTCCGATCGTGAATTCCAAGTCCTTGCCCTGATTGCGCAAGGCAAAACCGTAACCAACATCGCGGAAGAACTCTGCTTGAGCGTAAAAAGCGTCAGTACCTATCGCGCGCGGATCGTCGACAAGCTTCATTTGAAATCAACCGCAGATCTTACCCGTTATGCGCTCGAACATCGCCTGATCGTATAACCCCTCACGCCGGTCCTTTTCTATCCCTTATTTCCCTATTACTTACGCAGTCCTGTAGGGAAAGCCTTACAGCGGGCCTGCGCGGTGTCCCGCCCTGAAATTAGACCCTTTCCGATCTTCCTTCCCGGTTATCTCTTGTCTAATTATTAAAGACAACTTGAATAGACAACAAGGAGGCTTCAATGGCGCCTCGCATTTCAGATCCCACACAACACAAATTATATGGATATGGATTTCCGTCAGTCGCACTGTCTCTCTGCGCGGGACTCCTCTGCTTGACGAGTGCTCCTTTGGCGCTGGCTTCCCCGGTGGACTGCCTGACGGTCCTCCCGCTTGGCGGCAACCAGGCGGAGGCGGCCGGAGTGCCCTCGTTACTTACACCATCCTTCTCGCTGACGCACCAGCGCGACATCTTCGGCTTCGGCGAATTCGCGCTGACGCCAAGCCTTCAGTCCAAGCTGCTTTCCAAGAGCGCTCAATTTTCCAGACTCGACAACCCGGAGAGGACACCTCCACGGGTGGAGGGCTGCGGATCTCAGGCACCGCGCACGAAGACCCCTGTCAATCGGGCTGTCATAAGAGGGACCGGTAAAGACCTCCCGAAGTATTCCATGCAGCTCCTGAGCCTGCGATCGCTGCCCCATCATGGAAGGCGCCTGGTGTTGAAGACCAGAACGACGCTTCCAGGCCTCCCCTTTATCTCGCGCGAAAGAACCGTTGGCGTCATCGGGCCGATTCAGGAGCCGCCCGGGGAACAGCCCAAGATTCTGAATCTGACGCAAGGCCCGGCTCTCAGCGTCCCTTTAGAGACCCAGCCGGTCTTCGCCATGGATCCGCTCAGGAACACCGGACGGTTACCGGTCAGCGAGTCGTTTCGCATGGACATGACGACGACACAGGCCCTGCACGGCGGTAACTGCGCCAATGGGTGCCCTTACTGATTCCTCATTTTTCCGGGAGGTCTCTTATGACGTGACGATGCGCCTGATTAGTTTCCCTTCCTTGCCGTGGCACGCAACTCGTGCCATTCAGCCTCGTGACATTCGTCCCGTTGTCGGCCCCCTTCGCTTCTCGTAGTCTGTCGACGACAGAAGCAGAACCAAGGAAGCAGCGAATCATCTGCAGGCCGCCGAACAATTGCTGGCTGCCCATCCAGAAGGGAGGGAGGAAGGTTCACTGCGGAGGATGGAATTGACGCACGGCCTTCACCAAGTCTTCCGGCGTCCCGATGTCGATGTAGGTATCGTGGAGAAAGGTCACGGTTTGGATCGCCACATGTTCTTTCAGCGCCGCTCGAAACACGACACCCATGGCAAGATCCCCGCCTAGATCATTGGCCGGGCTCGCGAGCTCGCCTAGATTGCGACGCGTGTCATCGGCTCGAAGAAAACGGTGCAGGAACTCTGAGAAAGCAGGGGTCCAGACGGCGCAACACCAACCGTATGTGAGAGTCGTCGCAGCCGGTTTCATGACGATGCCCCTGACGCGGCCGTCAGCCTCGCAGTCGACCATATCCCAGGCAGAAGGGTTGTAGACCGGATGAAGGCCCAGCACCACGTCGGCCCCGGTCGTTTCCTGCCTGTCGATCATGTGTCGATAGGCATCATCTGGTCCGAAGAGGATGTCGGGAAAGCCAAAGGCCACCCGCTTATCGGCCAGGAATGCATTGGCGCGATCGATGGTGTCGGGAGGTCCCAAGGAGCCCGGAATGACGACGTAGGCAAGGGACAGATCCAGAAAACCACCGTCACGGAAATAATTCGGGATGTCCCACTTGCCGTCCCGGATCACCAGATAGGCTTTTGTGATCCCCGCCATCCTGAACTTTTCCAGGAGATACTGCGCCGCCACCTTGGGGCGCGGTATCCCGGTATGCTTATCCCGCGCAAAGCCAACTGGAAACACCTCTTTGCTGCAAGGGAAGGGTTGCAGGCGTTTGGCGGATCCCGCAGCCGGCACCAGGCCCACCACTTCGGGCCAGCCGGGCGAAGATGGGTCGCGCTGTTTTTTGAGGGACGTCATCGCGATCCTGCCTTGGTGCCGCTCAGTGAGCCGCCTGTGATCTCCCGATAGTAGGTATCGAGCACCGCAACACGAGCCGGTTCGATGAGTACCAGCTGACGCTGGTCGAAGGTATTGGCGCAATAGAGATATTCAAACCACGCTGCACGTCCCCGTTCGACGTGTAGCTGCCGACCGTCCGTCTCTTCACGGGTGATCTGCTCCGCCACATGTTTATCGGGAAGAGCCATCCAGGCCTGCTGCGCCGAGCTGTCATGGTTTTCGTACAACGGATGATCGTCCTGCCCGTGAATGGAGCCGAGCCCCTCCACGTCGAGCATCGGCCCGGCGTCCGGTTCGGGTGATTCATCCCATGCCAACGTCCCCGGCCAGTCCCCGACACCCAAGACATACAACGGGCCGTCGTCGGTGACTTCCTCCACCGAACGATACCGTAGCGGCTCGGGCAGCGACAGCAACTGGAACCCCCGGGCGGCCAGCGCCCGCTGAAACGGCACGCGCCTGGAAAGTTGACGGGTCTTTTCGAACAGGACCATGCGACCCGGAATCGTCAGGCAGGAGCGCAGCCGATCAAGCCTGAGGCCGAGACCGGTTCGTTGCTCGAACTGTTGCTGCTGCTGAACGTTGGATGCGCGTTCGAACGTGCTCCAGGCGCGGCTCGGGACACCAGGGTCCTGCTCGGCCTGCAGCAATGCATGGGTGGCGACGACGAGAGCAAATTCGTTGGGCAGCGCCTGCTGATCCAGGTCCAGGCATTCGAATCGAACATTCGTCACTCCCAACTCTTGCGCCCGTTGTCGTGCGAGCTCGATCGAGGCCGGAGAGCGATCAATACCGACCACCCGACAGTCCGGGCATTGACGGGCATAAAACGTCGTCAGGATTCCGATGCCGCAGCCGACATCGAGCACGGAGGGCGCGCCGGCAAGGGAACGCGCGACGAGGGAGCCGACCTCGAGGTAATATTCGTAACGCTGGCTGTAGAGAGCTGGCACCGACGCGGGGCGCGCAGTCAGATCGTAAAAAGCGATCTCAGCAGCAGGTCCGTCGATCGCCTGCCGCTTGGCTTCGATATGCCGGTGCAGCGTGGCGAGCTCTTCCAAAGTGAAGACTTCACGCTGCCAGGCAAAGTAGGCGGCATCCGTCTCGACGTGCCGAAGCCCCCACCAGGCGAGATGAGCGGTGAGCGCCTGTCTCGTCCTCTCGTCGCTCATCATTCGGGTCATGACGCGCGTCCCGGTTACGGACCGTCAAGGACGCTTCAACATAATGGCGTCTTCGTAGGCCAACGGCACCGGGTGCGGATGGCGCAGCTGCCCGCTCCCGAAGACGACGTATTTTTCGCAGGTGAGTTGTTCGAGGCCGATCGGCCCGCGCGCATGTTGACGAGTCGAACTTAACCCCACATCGGCGCCGAAACCCAGGCTGTCGCCGGCGTTCAGCCGGGACGAAGCGTTGACGAGGACGGTTCCGGCGTCCACCTCCCTCGTGAAACGCATGGCCGAATCATATGATTTTGTGACGATGACGCAGGTATGGCTAGGACCGTGTTTCGCGATATGATCCAGGGCTTCCTGGAAGCTGGGCACCATTTTAATGGCCATACTCGGGCCCTGGAATTGCCTGTTCCAGTCGGCGTCTTGGGCGGGTTTGACCGCCTTATGGCCGGTCATCAACATCTGCCCCATCAAGGCGACGGTCTTCGGACAGCCGTACACATCGATCTTGAATTCATCCAGGAGCCGCAGAATCAGGGCCGACAAGAGCGGTCTCGCAATGCCTTGGTGCACGAGCAGGGTATCCAACGCATTGGCGGCGGCCGGCAGCTGCACTTTTGAATTGACCACCACGTTTTGAGCCAACGGGATCTCGACGTCGTCATCGATATACACATGGGTGATGCCGCCGTCATGGCATAGGATCGGCATTTTGGCCTGTTCCTGAACCACCTTCCGAAGCCCGGCGCCACCGCGGGGAATGATCGCGTCCAAGGCCTTGCCGGACTTGATCAACTCCAGCGCCGCCTCCTTCTCCGGACGGTCGATGATCGTGTAGGCGCCGGATGGGAAGCCTGCCTCTGTTGTCGCGCGAGTCAAACAGTCGGCAATCGCTTGCTGTGTGAGGGTCCAGTCCGGTGAGCCCCGAAACACGCACACATTGCCTGATTTTATGCAGAGTGCCAGTGCGTCGATGGTCTCCAGCGGGGCCAATTCGGACACAATGCCGATGACGCCGATCGGGACCCGAACCCGGCTGACTTGAAGCCCATTGGGTTCGTCGTGGCGGGCCATGACTTCACCCAGAGGATCAGGAAGATCGGCAATGTGGTGCAGTCGATCTACCAAGGCCTTCACATCATCGGCCGTCATGCGGACTCGCGCGACTGCATCCCGCACCCGCTCCCGGTTTTCATACCCGGTCATCGATTTTCCCACCGCATCCACATCCTTCTCATTCGCAGAGAGGATGGCCTCTTCGGCTTCTGCGAGATTCGTGGCCATCGAGCGTAAGGCCTTATCCCGCACCGGACCTGGCACCAGAGAGAATGGACGCACGGCTTCACGAGCCAATTTCAACAGCTTATCGAGATAAAGCTTGACTGGAACTTCAACCATGTTGTGCCTGTGTGTTGATCCGGTGAATAGAGAACATCCGTGATGCCGGCGACCTCCGGGTACTCGGAGGCGATCCGCCAATCACTGCCGCGCCGGACTATACCACGCGATTTTTTGGTGAGTCAAAGACAGACACCCTTGCTTCCGCGCGATGATCCGGCTGGGCCGGCGACTCGCGCGAGCGCACCTGCGTTCGGTGCTGAGAGGCGAGCCAGTGGCTGAGCCAGGCCCAGAGCAACATCAGCGGAACGAGCGCCCAGGCCATGGACGTGACCGTGACACCGAACGCCTTGATGCCCGAGACCAACCATCCGGTCCCCGCATCTCCTCCGCGCGAGACGGCCGTGTCGATAAAGTTCTTGGCCTTATATTTTTCTTCGCGACTGACGACCGTGAAGAGCACTTCGCGCGCCGGTTTGGACAGCGCGTACTCCCCGACCCGTCGGAGGACTGAAAAGCTGACGTATAGCAGAAGACCCGGCCAGAGCGCGATGCCCAGAAAACCGCCCACACTGACGACCGGCAGAAAAAGCAGCGCCGCCACCAGCCCAAACCGACCGACCAGACGGTTCGTGATCAGAATCTGGGTCACCCACGTGAGCACGTTGGTGGCAAAGTCCAACGTGGAGAAGAGTCGCGTCCTGGCCTCTGGCGTGGAGAAGTGCTCAGCCACCAGCCGTACCTGTTCGAGGTAGAGGAAGGTCGCGCTCATGGTCAGGAACACCAGGTATCCGCAGATGCCGAGCAGATAGGGAGACGCAAACACCAATCGAACACCAGCCAGCACACCTCCGCCCAGCGCCTCCCCGGTATTCGCGCGATGGGATCGAGACCGCAGTCGGCTCCAATGTTCCAGCTTGTAGATACATCCGGTACAGGCCACTAGAAACAGGGCCGACACCAACATGAGGACCGGCACGGGGAACAGGTAGGTCAGTCCGGTTGTCAGCATGGGACCGAACAGCGCGCCGGTGCTCCCCCCGGCCGCAATCACGCCGAAGAGGCGTGCGCCCTGCTGCGGGGTAAAGAGGTCGGCCATGAAACTCCAGAAAATCGAGACCACGAACAGGTTGAAGACCGAGAGCCATACGAAAAATCCGCGCGCGACCCACTCGATAGACTGCCGGGATGTCATCAGGAAATACAGCGCCACCAGGTTGAGAATAAAGAATCCGTAGATGGCGATCAGTAGACGGTAGCGTGAATAGCGGGCCGACAACCAGCCGAACAGCGGCGTCACCGCCAGCAAGGTCACGAATGTGCCGGTCATCATCCAGGGCAGATTGTGGACCCCGCCTTGAATGGCCATTTCGTCGCGCACTGGGCGGAGAATATAGTAGCCGCAGAGGAGACAGAAAAAATAAGCGAACGACCAGGCCAAGGGCCGCAGTTCCTGCGGCTCGGCCTGCACAAATCGGGCGACTGAACGACGAAAACGTTCCATGCGACTCCACGTGGGACAGGAGTGTAACACTGGCGGGATAAAATTTTGCTACAATGCCGCTCAAGTCGGATTCCCACTGCGAGAACACCGCGTGCAGACGACAGCGCCACCCATGATCGACCTCCGCAGCGATACCGTCACCAAGCCGTCCCCTGCCATGCGCGACGCGATGGCGCGCGCGGAGGTGGGCGACGATGTATACGGGGAGGATCCGACGGTCAACCGTCTGCAGGAACGCGGCGCGGCGTTGGTCGGCAAGCGAGCCGCGCTCTTCGTGCCGTCCGGTACCCTCGGAAACCAACTCTGCCTCCGCGCGCAGGCCGAACCCGGACGTGAAGTGATCGTTGAGCGTCACTCGCATATCGTGCGTTACGAACAGGGCGCAGCAGGGGCCCTCGCCGGCGTGCAATTACATTGGGTGCAAGGAACGCAGGGGCTCATGACGCCGGAGCAGGTGGAGGCCGCAATACGTCCCACGGATGCACACACCATTCAGACCGCTCTGCTCTGCATCGAAAACACCCACAATGCCGGAGGCGGGACCATCTACCCCCTGTCGACCATTCACGCGATTCGCGCCCTGGCGGCCGGCCATGGTGTCCCGATGCATCTCGATGGAGCCCGCCTATTCAATGCCGTCGTGGCCTCGGGTGTTCCGGCCGCGGAGTACGCCCGGCACTTCGAAACGGTGACCTTCTGTCTTTCGAAGGGGCTTGGCGCGCCGGCCGGCTCCCTGATCGCCACGGACGACCTCTTACTAGCGGACCGCCTCCGACGGTACCGCCGGATGTATGGGGGCGCCATGCGCCAGGCCGGTATCCTGGCAGCTGCAGGACTGTACGCACTTGATCATAATATTGGCCGCCTGGCGGACGATCACGCGAATGCTCGGCGTCTCGCGGAGCGACTCGCCCAGCTTCCCGATGTGTCGATCAACCCCGAGGCGGTTGCCACGAACATTCTGTTCTTCGACGTGCACTCCGCGCGCTTCTCGGTGCGGGAGTTCATCGAGGCGCTCAAGCAACAAGGCGTGCTGCTCAACACCGTTGGCGGCAACACCTGCAGGGCCGTGACACATCTGGACATATCCGCCGACGCCATCGAGCGCGCGGCTGATCTTGTGGCACAGGTCCTCGGCCGGGAGCGCAGCTCTCGCATTGACAGCCCGAGAGCCCCCTCCTAAAATGCCATCAACCCGGTAGGACTGAGAGGTGTGCGTGACGCTTGATGCAGTCTCGTTTCAGCAGATCAGCAGAATCCTTGATGTGACCGATGCCTTGGGCCTGGATCGCGAGTGGGTTGAAATTCCGCTCTCGCCGGAAAATCCCGGCATAGTCCGCAAACTCCCCAACGGCAAACTCGAAATCGTCGTCGATGCCGAGCAACCGTTCGATCAGTGGCTCGGCACCCTCGAACAACTCATTCGACGTGTGCAGGCAACCTGACACGTTCTAGGACATAGCTATTATCCATGGAACCACAATTGGCTGATTCCTCCCCTCAGTCTTCATCCGGACTGCCCTCTTCCGAAGAACTGAAGGCTGAGTTGCTGGACATTCCCGAACCTCCTGAGATGCCCCCGGCGGTGACCCCGCCCGGTTACGACGACGCCCTGGCCGTGGCGGTCAAATACGTACGTGCGAAACGCGGCGGGGACTTAGTCGGTATCATCCTGGTGGGCTCAGGGGCTCGGCGCGCCGTCACTCCCCATAGCGACATCGATCTGATCGTCCTCGTCAAGGGACCGGCAGACGGACAGGAAATGATCCGCGTCGGCGAGCGGCTGGTCGACATTCGTTACGGAGAACACAAGACCGTCGCCGATGATCTCGACTTTGCGCCCCGTCTGGCTCCCCTGCTTCGCAAGGGACGTATTTTGTACGATCATGAGGAGGTTGCTGCGCAGATCATTGCAAAGGCCTCGCAACGGTTCCGCCAAGGGCCCCCGGCAGCAAGTCTTCACGAAAGGATCCGGCTGAAGGCCGACTGTCTCCACTGGTTGGGAAAAGTCGAAGACCTCCGGGATAAACCCAGTACCGCACAATACCTCCTGGAAATCTTTTTCCAGGACTGTCTCGCGGCCTTCTTTCGAACGCGCGGGCTGTGGCTTACCGCCCCGGTCGATACCCTGCGATTCCTGGCCTCGCGCGATCCGGCGCTTGCCGAGTTGGCCAGCCAGTTTCTGAGTGCGCCCACCCTCCACGAACGACTGACGTGCGGCCGGCGGTTCGCCGACGCACTGTTTCGCGACATCCCGCTTCCGCCCCGCGTGGATTAGCGGGCGCCCGGCCGGCGTCGTTGACGGTCAAACGTGCGCATCCGTTTGTGTTCGAGCGCCCGCGTGGTACCATCGCCTGAGATGCAGGCGAACATTCACGGGCGGTAGCCTTGAGACTAGCCAGCCGGACTTCCTACACGCACGATCAAGAGAGGCTCAACTATGGAACTCGGATTTGTCGGACTCGGCAAGATGGGGATGAACATGGTGACGCGTCTGCAACAGGGCCGACATCGCGTCGTGGCCTACGACCGTGTTCCCGATGTGGTGAAGCAGGCTGAGAGCAAGGGCTGTGTCGGCGCGTCGTCGCTGAGCGATCTCGTTTCCAAACTGGCCGCACCTCGAGCCGTCTGGATCATGGTGCCCTCGGGGGCTCCGACCGAAGAAACCGTCCAGGCCATTGCCGCCTTACTCCAGCCGGGCGATACGATCATCGACGGGGGCAATACCCGTTTCCATGACGATACACGCCGTGCCGCCGAGCTGAAGAAAAAGGGCATCCATTACGTGGACGTCGGAACCAGCGGTGGCGTATGGGGACTGACGGTGGGCTACTGCCTGATGGTCGGCGGTGAGAATGAACCGGTCCAGCGACTGACTCCCATCTTTCAAACCCTGGCCCCGGAACAGGGATGGGCGCATCTGGGGGCGCACGGAGCCGGGCACTATGTCAAAATGGTACACAACGGCATCGAATACAGCATGATGCAGGGATATGCCGAGGGATTTGAGCTCATGGCGAAAAGCGAGTACGGCCTCGACCTGGGCAGGATCGCCGACGTCTGGATGCATGGCAGCGTCGTGCGCTCCTGGCTGCTGGAACTGGCCGTCGGCGCCTTGAAACAAGACCCTAAACTCGACAAGCTCAAAGGCTATGTGCAGGATTCCGGAGAGGGACGCTGGATGATTCAAGACGCGATCGACAAAGACGTGCCGGTTCCAACCCTCACCGCGGCGCTCTTCACCAGGTTTCGGTCTCGGCAGGAAGAGTCCTTCGCTGAAAAAATGCTGGCAGCCTTGCGTAACGCCTTCGGTGGACACAGCGTCAAGCGCTGAGATCTCAACCACGGGGAACCCAAGTCATGTCTTCTCCCACGACTCCTGTCGACATCAAACCCCTCCCCGAGATTGTGCGCCCCGTCGAGGCCTGCACCCTGGTCATTTTCGGCGGCTCCGGGGACCTCGCGAGGCGTCGTCTGATCCCTGCCCTCTACAATTTACTTCTGGATGGATTGTTGCCAAGCAAATACGCCGTGATCGGGCTGGGCCGCAAACCGATGAACGATGCGGAATTCCGCAATCTCGTGCGTGAAGGAGTGATCGCGCATTCGCGCCAGGCCCTGGCGCAGGAGACCTGGCAGGAGTTCGAACGGCACTTGTTCTATATCCAAGGCGAAAATGAATCCCCTCGAACCTACAGCGCGCTCCGTGCCAAGGCCGAGGAGGTCGAGCGAACCCTGAATCTTCCCGGCAATCGTATTTTTTATCTCAGCATTCCGCCGAGCTCATTTGCGTCCGTCTGCGAAGGATTAGCCCAAGCGGAGCTGGCCACCCCGCCCTCCGCCGGCACCCCCTACGCGCGCATTATCGTGGAGAAACCGGTCGGTCGCGATCTGGCCACCGCGCAAGAAATCAACGAAATCACGGGCAGGGTCTTTGATGAATCTCAGATTTTTCGCATCGACCATTACCTGGGCAAAGAGACGGTCCAGAACCTCATGGTGGTCCGCTTCGCCAACAGCATTTTCGAGCCGATCTGGAATCATAAATACATCGATCATGTCCAAATCACCGTCAGCGAAAGCGAAGGCGTCGGCACGAGATCCAGCTATTATGAGGAAGCGGGGGCGTTGCGCGACATGGTGCAGAATCATCTGCTGCAACTGCTCTGCCTCGTCGCGATGGAACCGCCCTACTCGCTCGATCCCGACGTCGTCCGCAATGCCAAAATGGAGGTGCTGCGCTGTCTCCGACCGATTGTCGGCAAAGACGTGGAGGAATGCACGGTCCGGGCGCAATACGCGGAAGGCACCGCCCATGACGGACCGACTCCGGGCTATCGCCGGGACAAGGGCGTCAAACCGAACTCCACCACGGAAACTTTTGTAGCGGTCAAAGCCTTCGTCGAAAACTGGCGCTGGTCCGGCGTGCCGTTTTACCTCCGCACAGGCAAGGCCTTGCCCAAACGAGCCAGTGAAGTGGCCGTCCAGTTCAAGGACATTCCGCAAATTTTGTTCAATGCCGACCATCTGCATCCCCAACCGGCCAATGTCCTTGCCTTGCGGATCCAGCCGGACGAGGGGCTCTCACTGCGCATCGTCTCGCGCGTCCCCGGTACCCGCGCACAAACCCATCCGGTCGAAATGGATTTTCAGTACTGCGAGGTGTTCGGACGCCCCTCTCCGGAAGCGTACGAACGGTTATTGCTCGATGTCATGACCGGCGACGCGTCCCGCTTCATGCGCCGGGATGCGGTGGAGGCATCCTGGGCCTGGGTGACCAACATTCTGGAGGGATGGGCCCAGCAGAATTTGCGCGGGCTGCCCGAGTACCCCGCCGGAACCTGGGGCCCGATGGAAGCCGAGCGGCTGATTCAAAATGACGGCCGCACCTGGCGAGAGCTCTAATCAGCGAGGGACAACTGCTGCCGAATTTCGTCTTTCCTCCCGATGCCCCCGATAAACCGCACGAATGATCCTCGTTCGAAAAGCGCCAAGGCAGGCAGCGAACTGATCTCGAGTTCAGCAGGAATTTGAAAATTCTCCTGCACGTTCATCTTCAGGATCGTCACCTGCGGCCCTACCTCGTGCTGCAACTGCTCGAGCTGCGACAGGAGTGCCATGCAGTGCCCACAACCCGGCTGCCAGAATTCGACCAAGACCGGCATCGCAGCCTGCTCGACCATCCGTGCAAAATCACGATCGGTGACGTCTCCGATCATGACCGGACCTGGCTGGAGGCTATCAGGCGGGCAATCGACCCGGGAGCGGAAAACAATTGTTCGTAGAGCAGCCGGCCGAAGAGGTGATAACCGGTGGCCGTCAGGTGGAGACCGTCATTCGAATAAGGCTCTCCCAGCATGAGGGAGTCCGGTTCGGCTGTCGCCCCGAACAGGTCGAAATAAGACAGGCCCTTTCTCCCGGCATAGTCTGCGATCAACCCGTTCAGGATCTGCCGTCGCTGGATGTGCGTCGCCAGCCAGGAGGCCGCCTCGGGATTGTCACGGCCGACCTCCACACGAATGGACGGCACAGTCACAGGGACAGGGGTAATCGAGGCGGCCCTTGCCAGCTCAAACATCTTGGTAAGATTCCGCATGATCTCCTGGGGATCCGCGTTCCATCCCAGGTCATTGGTCCCTCCCAGTATAATCACAATCTGAGGATGACGATGCAGCACAGCGTCACGGAACCGCAGGACCATCTCGCCGGTCACTTCGCCACAGACTCCGCTGATCTCCACACGGGCTCGACGACCCAGCTTCTCCTGTAATACCTGCCCGTAGGGAAGATCCTCCGCATGGGGATGGGCGGGATCGGGTGTTTGATAGCCGGCCGTGAGACTGTCGCCAAAACAAAGAATGAGGGGCGTACTCTGCACATTCTCCATACCCCGAATTCTAACCTCCCGGATGACACCGTGCAATTGGATGGCCTTCAACCATGCACTGCAACCGGCCACGAACAGGCGGCAGATGAACCGGAGCTGCGCGGAGC
This sequence comes from uncultured Nitrospiraceae bacterium, assembly GCA_963846575.1. GTDB lineage: Bacteria > Nitrospirota > Nitrospiria > Nitrospirales > Nitrospiraceae > Nitrospira_A. Next base: position 2,071,882 of record CAWJWJ010000002.1, read on the forward strand.
GGCTATTTCCTTGACGAATGAGGAACCTCAGGGTAGGACTGAACCATATGGACGCTCCGAAGCGCATCGAGCGCGAAAATCCGCCCGGACCCTTTGCAAAAGAAGGCAGCGATCCTGAAGTCACTGCAGTCAAGCAGTTGCTCAAACTGCTGGACAGGGCGGCCAGGTCAGCCCGGACCTACGGCACACAGAATGCCGTCGCCCAGCGATTTTTCAAGCAGTTTTACGACCAATTGACGCGTCATCTCTCGCGTCATACCCAACTCGTTTTGTTAGTCCAACGCAATCAACTCCTGCTCAAAGATCAGGTTGTGTACGAACCGGAGCGGGATGCGTCCGGGGAGAGTTTCGCCTTCAAAATGTATTCGGACGGAATTCGCGAAATAACCTTCCACCAAGAGCTGACCGAAGCCGAGCTCTCATTTTTTCTGTGTGCCTTGTGGGGAGTCCCCTCCAGCGAAACAGCATCGGAGGAAGAAGCCACCATTGAAGATGACGACGATATCGTCACTCGCCTGTGGGGAAAGGACATTTCCACCATCTCGCTGGTGACGGCGGAAGAACTGGTGCGGTCCTCGGGCTTCGGCACTGCCGAATTTGAGCTGCAGACCGAAGGGTATATGAATCAGCCGGTGACGTCCTTGCGGGAAATCCTTGACCGCGAGCGCGCCGCACAGTCCCAGGCCGATGGGCGCCCCGAGGGTGAAGAAGGTCACGAGGACAATGGCGCGTCGAACGGAGCCGCCGAATCCGCCCCGGCAAGAAACCCGCGCTTGCAAGCCGGCGTCGTCGGATATGAGGTGTCCCGGGCCGAACTCGAGGCGTTGAGCCAGGAAATCAAGACAGAATCCTCGCGCGATGCCGTGCAGTACATTCTCAATATTTTCACAGCCGTTCTGGCGTCAGAGCAGTCTCCGGCTCTCCTGACCAAACTTTTCGAGGTGTGGGACGGCGTCCTGGATGCGCTCCTTTCCAACGGCCAATGGACGATGCTCGAAACGGTGATGACACTGCTTCAAGAGACCGAGGAAGTTCGACCGGACCTGTCGGAAAGCCACAAGCAGCAGGTCGCGGGGCTCTTCGCCGGGTTGGCACGCCCCGATCGCTTGAAAAGTATCGGGACCCACCTGAACCGGACGCCCCATGCCAAGACCGAGGGGCTTCTCACGATCCTCCTCATGATGACCAAAGATGCGGTCCCGGGAGTATGCTCCCTCCTGGCTGCTTTGGAGGGACCTGAGCACCAGGCGGTCGTCATGGAAGCCTTGCAGACCATTGCAAAGGACAATGCCGACCCGGTGGTGCGGGGGTTGACCGACAAACGACCGCTGTACGTGAAAAACCTGCTCACACTGATCGGTCGTTGGCGCGACGCTCGCCTTGCCGATCCTGTCGAAAAGGCCGTTCGGCACCCGGACGCAACCGTGCGACGCCATGCCCTTCGTCTACTGGCGACATTCCGCCCGTCCGGCAACGGGAACAAGTTCGTGGGCTTGCTGAGCGATGCAGACGAAACAGTGCGTCTGACAGCCATGAAGATACTTGCCAACGGGCAGTTTCAGGCTCCCTTTGCTCTGTGGGCGCCCTTCATCAGGGCGGAGGATTTTCACAACCGCTCCTCCGCGGAGAAGCGAGCCATCTACCTTGCGATGAAACAGACCGCCGCAGAAGAGGCCATTCCGTACTGGCAGGGATTGTTGACCGAATGGTGCTGGACCAATCGAAAGAAGAAGGAAGAGCTGGCACTACTGGCCGCGGATATACTCGGCAGGTTGGCCACCCCGGCGGCCATGGCGGCACTGGAAGTCGGTCAAAAAAAAGGCAGCGCGGTCATTCGAGAGGCCTGCGCCACTGCGCTGTCGATCGCCAACCGCCAGCAGCAGACCTTGCCTCAGGCGGCTAATTCCTGATTGTCAGGAGAACAGCACCGTGAGCGATTCTCCCTCTCGTCCCTCCCCTACTCCCCACGCGGATGCGGTGCATCCGATCTTGACTCATGAGCGATCGCTCGCCAATAAAATCGCCAAAGGGTCGGAGGCGGGCGACATCCTGGACCAGCAGATGGCCATGCTGGGCATTCAACTGGTATCCCAGTTGAACGTGCTGATTAAAACATCACGCATTCATGGACGCACGAATGCGGCGCTCGATCACCCGGTCGATTCGATGCTGACTTTGGTCAAGACACTGGCTGCGGATCGCCCGGTGGTGGTGCGATTGCAGAATGACTTTTTGTTTCTCGGTGACAACCACCTGAAGATGAATGCACAGCAGATGACCGTCTTTGGAAGCATTATCGAGGCGCTGAATAAATGGCGCGTGGGCAGCGTGTCCTTTACCTCGACCACCGGAGCAAGAGACCTGCGCGAGTTTGCCTACCTCTTCGTCAGCCTTGACCCGGAAAAGCTGACACTCGCCGATCTGCAGGAGGCGATGACCACCGCGAACGTCAAGGGCATCGAATTGGAAGAACCCCGCGTCCTTTCTCTCCACCTTGACCCGGGTCAGTCGGCAGGCGGCAGCCTCATGTCCGACGCAGGGACATCATCCAGCGGCTCGGAAGACCCCAAACAAAGAGCCAAAGCAAGAGCCAAGGGCGGATACGCCAAGGCGGTCGCAGCCGTCGGGGATTTGGCCCAAAATACACGCGCCAGCGGACGAGTAACCTTCAAGCAGGCCAAACGCGCCATCCAAAATATCGTCGAGCTCATGATGCAGGACGAATCCACGATCCTGGGACTCACCAACCTGCGGAGCCATGACCAATATACGCACAACCATTCCGTGAATGTAGCGCTCCTCGCCATGGCGTTGGGTAATCGAGCCGGATATCCCAAACTCGATCTCGCCGATCTCGGCTTATCGGCACTCTTCCATGATGTGGGCAAGTGCGCCATCTCGCTGGACCTGCTGAATAAGCCCGGAGAATTCACCCAGGAAGAGTGGACCATCATGCGTTCACATCCCACAGAAGGCGTCTTCACCCTCGTCAGATCCAGAGGCATTACTAAGGTCCCGGCCAGGATGGCGGCCGCCTCCTTCGAGCATCATATGAACTATGACTACTCCGGCTATCCCAAACTTCGCGTGCCCTGGACGCAGTCGGTCGGAAGCCGGATCATCACCATTGCCGATTGCTACGATGCGATGACGTCCTCACGCGTGTATCGCCGGGAACCCATGTCGCCGTCGAACGTCCTCAAGTTCATGTTCAGCAAAAGCGGGCAGTCCTTTGATCCGGTGCTGTTAAAACTGTTCGTGAACTGCGTCGGCATAATTCCAATCGGCAGTCTGGTGCGACTCGACTCCGGGCCGCTGGCGGTAGTGTTGAAGCCGGCAGCAACCAGGGAGGACGCCGAACGTCCGACGGTAAAGGTGATTACGGATGTGACGGGCGCACCACTCGAAGAAGGACCCGAACTCGACCTCACCGAACGGGATGACACCGGAGTCTACCGGCACAGCGTCGTTCAACTCGTAGACAACACCGAACACCACTTCAACACGAGCCGATATTTCGTCTAGCTGCTCCGGCGGACTACCAGACGCTCTCTCACCTAACGCTTGCTCTCCGGTGGCGGCCAATCCATTTCTGTTTGTCTGCCGCAGTAGAAGCAGGCGACCCGATACTTGGCCTTTCGACGGGGGTTAGGCATCGAGATAAAGACCACCGGGGTCTCATCGAACGGGCATACCGGTTGCTGATGCATGAGATGTTCGTCCGCCATCAATTCCAATGAGGCGTTATCCCAGGGTGGCGCAAGCTGTTCGAGGCCGGTGACTCTGGTCTTCCAGCCGCACCGTTCACATTGGGCGTCGAAGGTTTTGATGCGATCCCGCGTTTGTGACTGATCAATGATTTCGACCGGGCCCGGACAGCCGGCACGCTCACAGCTGATCGATTCATGCTGAAGTGCTTTGACAAACAGATGATGGGAATGCTGCTGATCCGAAAGCATCCTGAACTCCTTTCGCGCTGAACCCCGATGCACCACACTGACTATTGAATCCATCGCTCACCTGCTGGCTTATAACCACCGTTCACCTCCCTGTCAAACCGTGCCGGGACCCGTTATGGTCCTCCTTGACACCCTTTCCCCGGGCGGCTATTCTCCCAAAGTTTCTGACAGCGACAATTTTTTCGGCGAAAGGAGTCCTGAGATGGGTGTGAAGTGGCAAGGAGCAGGCCGGCTCGCGGCGATGGTCGGCGTTCTCGTCGCCGCGACCCTTGGCTTGTCCTCGACAAGCCCGGCAGCGGAATTCAAAATGGGAGTCATTGACCCCCAGGTGGTCCTGGAAAAGAGCAAGGCCGGCAAGCGAGCGTTAGACGGGTTGCGCGAGTATGTGGCCACACGGCAAAAGCTACTGTCCCGGGACGAAGAGGAGTTGCGCAACAGCGAAAAACAACTCAAGGAACAGGCCTCGAAACTGAGCGAGACCGAAAAGAAGGACAAGGAGACCTCGTTCCGCAGCAAGATTCAGGAATACCAGAAGCGAGCCCAGGAATTTAACCAGGAACTGCAGGGCAAGCAAAAGGAACTCGTCGACGAGTACATGAAAAAGATTGCGGTGGCGACGCAGACGGTCGCGGATAAGGGCGGCTACCAGCTGGTGCTGGACAAGGGCAGCGAACAGACCGTGAAAATCGTCATATTCAATAAGGACACGATCGATCTGACCGAACAGGTCATCAAGGAGTTTGATCGAACGAACAAATAGAACCTACTCACTGAGTAGGTCTTGCCGAATATGCTCCACCAGCTGATCAAATGCTGGTGGAGCCGAATCGACTGCACCGCTGACGACTTCCACCGCTCCGCCGGAACCTACGCCCAGTCCTAGAGCAGCCGCACGTTTGACCTGCCGCTGATCGCCGATCCGTTGGCCCTGGAGCTTGGGCCAGGTGCCGAATGAACGCAGCAGGGCGATCGCTACCAGGTCCACCGCAACCCGATCGCCGCTACATATCAGGAGGTCCGTCTGCGCCGCGGTACCCGACGTAGGACCGCCTTCGATCATGATGGTGGTGCCGTCAGCCACGGTGAGCACGGGATGCACGGCGAGGTTCAATTCGGCGATCCGTTCATGCCAGTCTCCTGTCCAGAACGTGACCGAGGGGCGATATCTCGGATGGACCGCTCCCACGAAATTTTTCAGGCTGCAGGAGAACTCCGCAAAACGATGCGTTTTGATCACGGGCATGTTGATCACCACGTCGGCATCGTAGACCGGCTGAGAAAAATAGAACTGCGTGAGAGCCCGAGCCTCAGGTGGTTCCATCCGAACCCACGGTTCATCTTCTAAAGCCAGCACCCTGGCTCCTGCCGCTTCCGCCGCCGGTCCTATTCCTGTGCTGATCAGATTAGCGGAGGTCGGGAGCCGGATGATCCCCGATCCGTCAGCCACCACGATGTCGGCGGCGCCGCTGGCCTTGACGAGCCTGGTCATCGCGGCCACCACGGACGGGTTCGTCGTGGAAGGAGGCGGCCGGTCGTTTAACACGTTGGGCTTCAAGAGCACTCGCTTCCCTTGTAGCCTCAACCGTTCCGCCCCGCCCAGCAAGTCGATGGCGCGTTGAAGCATCCGAGCCGGATCCTTGCCGTGTACGATTGCCACCAGTGGCTTCCCATTGTGTACGAAGGGATTCTCAGGAATGGGCCTGGGAGAGACCAGCCGTCCCGCTGGATCGAAAAGCAGATGACCGAGGATGGTCCGTGGTGAACGCAGCAAGGCCGGGAGCAGCAGCAACCCGAATCCGGCGTTATGGAACAATTCACGCCTGGAAAAAGACATCGATTACGAACGGCGGCCTTGTTCGATGGGATACCCGGCGTCGCGCCAGGCCTTGATTCCGCCGTCCATGGAGGTGACGTTTGTGTACCCCATTTGCCGGATACTGTCCGCAGCCAGTACCGATCGATACCCGCCGCCGCAGTAGAGGACAATCGCATCCTGTTTGTTCGGTATCACCGTTTCGATATCACGTTCGATGACGCCCTTGCCCAGATGCATGGCCCCGACTGCATGATCCTTCTCATACTCATTGTCTTCCCGCACATCCACGAAATGCATTCGCTCGTGCCGATCCAGCTTGGCTTTGACCTCCGCGACAGTACATTCGCGCACCCGCTGTTTGGCTTCTTCCACCACGTTTACAAAACCGGGGTTGTGTTTCACAAACGAGTCTCCCTTCAAAATAACGATTGTTGTGCTTCAGGACGCCGGAAGGTCCGGGGGACCGGACGTTCCTCCGAGATCAAACCGGCGCGGCGGCGGCCAAGGTCAACTAATTGTTCAACACTACGCCAGTAGGTTCCACGGCCGTGATGCCGGCTGAAGAATGCGGTATCGTTTAAGGCGCCTCCCCGCACCTCTTGAATGCGATGCACAATTTTTGAGAGCCGATCTGGAAAGGCCTCGCGCATGCGATCGAGAAACACTTCTTCCACATGTCCGGATAACCGGAGCAAGCTCCACGTTGCGGCCGTCGCCCCGTTGGCCTTGGCCCGCGACAATAGCCCTGGGATGGCAGCTTCATTCAAACCTGGGATGATCGGCGCGATGGAGATACCGGTCGGAATACCGGCCTCCGAAAGCACACGCATGGTCTCAAAACGTTTGCTGATGCTGGGTGCTTGCGGTTCCACGGCGCGCGCCGTCTCGTCATCCGCAAAGGCCACACTGAAGTAGACGCGAATCCAGGCTTCTTGGTGCAGTTGTTGAAATAGGTCCAGATCCCGGATCGGAAGGGCCCCCTTGGTGATGATACCTACCGGGTTCCGATATTCAGCGCAGATTTCAAGGCAGGCCCTCGTCAGGCCCAGCGTGGCTTCGATGGGTTGGTAGCAATCGGTGTTTCCGGAAAATACAATTAACTCGCCCTTCCAGGATGGTTTGACGAAGGCCTCCCGCAAGAGAGCCGCCGCCCGCCGCTTGAGAACGAGCTTCGACTCGAAATCCGTGCCGGCGCCGAACCCCAAGTATTCATGGGAGGGCCGAGCGTAACAGTAGGCACACGCATGGAAACAGCCACGATAGGGATTAACGCTCCACCGAAAGGGAAGATCCGGACTATCATTGCGGCTCAGGATCTCCTTGGTGTCGTCTTCAAACAATTGAATCCCGACAGGTGGCGGCGGTTCGAGGCCCACACGCTGCGTGGGTTCAAACGGATTAGGCGGATTGGACCGGAGCTTCATCACGGGTATCGTGCCGTCGTCCCCGGGCATTGTCAATTGGCTTTCTACCGCCGTCCCCATTCCGCCCTGGGACCGGTTTCATTGACTAACCTGGCATCCAGTGTTAGATTTCACGCCGCTTTAAACGGGAGACTGCATGTACGATCTGCGTGTGTTACGAGACAACCTTGACGCTCTGCGTACTCAGTTGGGCGCCCGCGGGAAGGATGTCTCGTGGGAGGAGCTCCGGGCTGCTGCCGAGGAACGTCGCGCCCAGACGATGAAGGTTGACGAACTGCGGCACCGATTGAAACAGGGATCGGAAGCAGTCGCGCAGCTGAAGCGGAACAAGCAATCTGCCGACACCGAAATGGCAGCCATGAAAGCCGTAGGAGACACCATCAAGGAACAGGAGGAGCATCTCCGCATCGTTGAGGAGCGATTAGCGCACATCGCCTTGCGGATTCCGAATCTCCCGCACGCCTCCGTGCCGGACGGCCAGGAGGCGGCTGATAATCTCGAGGTCCGTCGATGGGGCACTCCTCCCCTGCTGAAGGGGCAGGCGCAGGCTCACTGGGATATCGGGGAGAGTCTCGGCATTCTTGATTTTGATCGCGCCGTACGCATGGCCAAGGCTCGCTTTGCGGTTTTGACCGGAATGGGTGCCAGACTGGAGCGGGCGCTCATCAATTACATGTTGGATACGCATACCACGCAGCATGGCTACCGGGAAGTCCTGCCGCCCTTGCTGGTGAATCGCGCGGCCATGACCGGGACGGGACAACTGCCTAAGTTTGAGGAGGATCTGTTCCAGCTACGCGACGAGGAACTCTTTTTAATTCCCACCGCCGAGGTCCCGGTGACCAATCTCCATCGGGAGGAGATGTTGGTCGAAGACACATTGCCCGTGCGGTACACGGCCTACACGCCCTGCTTCCGACGTGAGGCAGGCTCATACGGGAAAGACACGCGCGGCCTCATTCGACTCCACCAGTTCAACAAGGTGGAGCTCGTCGCCTTCTCCAAGCCGGAGCACTCCTATGAGGAATTGGAACGGTTAACCTCACATGCTGAGGCCATCCTGCAGGGACTGGAGTTACATTATCGGGTGGTGGCTCTCTGCAAGGGGGATATGGGATTTTCGGCGGCAAAAACCTACGACATCGAAGTCTGGCTTCCGTCGCAGAATACGTTCCGTGAAATTTCGTCCTGCAGCAACTTCGAAGCGTTCCAGGCCCGGCGCGCGAACATTCGCTGGAGGCCGAAAGCGGGGAAAAAAGAGACCAAGCCAGAGTTCGTGCATACGCTGAACGGATCTGGGCTGGCCGTGGGTCGAACGCTCGTCGCCATCCTTGAAAACTACCAGCAAGACGACGGCACCGTGGCCATCCCAACTGTTTTACAATCCTATATGGGAGGCCTGAAAAAAATAGAACGGGTCCAGAATTAATCTCTCGGCCGGATATGGAGGGGTGACGGAGTGGCCGAACGTGCCGGTCTTGAAAACCGGAGATGGGGTAACCTATCCGCGAGTTCAAATCTCGCCCCCTCCGCCATATTTTCCTGTGTAACATGAGGGCTTTGATCCGAAATTGTGGCTAAACTGTGGCTGAAGTCAGGTTGGAGCCTCGCCAGCTTCTTCAATCCTTCTGTCAGATCGGCCTCACAGACAATCGCATACCTCCTGTATACTGCTTCCGTCCGATGCCCCGTCAGCTTCATAGCGATAGAACGTGGAACCCCTGCCCGTTCCAGATTCCGCACAGCACTACGGCGGAAATCATGAGGTATACGTCCGGCAACTCCGGCCAATTTACAGGCCGCATGCCACCGTCGATAGAACGCCTTGATATGAATCGGCTTCATCGTCCCCCGATCATTCCAGAAGAAGATCCACGGCACCGCCTGCCCTGTCTGTAATTCAATCGAAACGGCCTTATCCCATTGCGACCGCAGCAGGTTGGCAAGTTCAGGGAGGACCACGAACGGCAGGGTACGGCCCTCATCGTTCTTTGTGCTTCCTACTTCCAATCGAACCACGCCAGCCTGAAATCAACCTGCGACCAGCGCAACGTGAGCACTTCCGAAGGCACACGCCAGCCGCTCAGAAATGCGAAAGTAGACACTCCCCGATAGGTGTCCAGTAAGTGCGACCGGACCGCCTCAAAGTCGGCACGCTCAAAAAATCCTTTTCGGGCGTTCTGTACTGAGATGACCGGAAAAGGAGGACAGATGGCCTTCCCGGCTCGTTCCGCCAAACGAAAAGCCTTATGGAAGTGGGTCAGTTCCAGTTTTACAGTGGCGGGTGCGACGCCTTGAGCCAACCGATCCGAAACATACCGATTCAATCGATCCAAGCTGATATCACACGCCCGTGCATGACCAAAAGTTGGTGTTAATGCTTTAAGTGAGGTATTCAGTCGCTTCACCGAGCGGCGCTGATTGACGGCATAGTCATCATGGATCATCCGCACCAAATCGGCAAAGGTCGTCTTCTCCACCTCTGGCCCTCGGAGTTGCCCCTGCCCCATCTCCGCCATGCGCCGTCGGAGCAACTTAACGGCCTCTATGCGAACCGACGAAGCGGATGTTTCCCGATGGCGTTCGCTGCGCCAGTGATATTGAATCCACCATATTGACCCGCGTGCGCCTGTACTATCAAAGCAGTCATCTCGGGGATGAATTCATATTGCGCAACCCGGACTTTAACCGGATCAATTTGAGCTTTGAAGAAATCGAGGCGCTCCTCTCACTCGATGTGAAATGGGCGCGTATTTATGGCGGTGGCGGGTACCTTATCCATCGAGAGCCGGCTCTCGACCGATCGAGAGCTCAATGGGACTGGAACTGCGAGGGCCTGAATCCGCCGTTCCTTTTCTTGGAGAGGAAGGCCGACATGTCATGGTCGTACCTCTGGAGGCTGCAGATTTTAAAGCGATTGAACAACTGGGCTGGACGCTGAATACCAATGTGGTGGCCGGGTTTGAAATGAGCAGTTCCCGCGCAAGGCGGCGGGTCCGTTTTCTGATCAGTTACTACAACGGCTTCTCGCCCTATGGACAGTTTGCCAACCTCAAGGTGGAGACGGTTGGTGCGAGGATCTATCTTACTTTTTGAACGTGACGAATGTGATAGAGGGACGAGGACGGAACGTCACAGTGACTGATTGTGGGAAATTCTGTGGCGGAACCATCCAGGCTGACCGTTGCTGACCAATTACCGCGCAGTTACCGAGTAATATGACCAATCCTGCAAACTAGTAAGAAACAACGACTCAGTAAGATGGGGATTCACAGTCTCTAATTCGTCAGATATGTAAATCTTACACCCCCGCCATACCAACGATCGAGGCTTCCCGCTGCTCGCCCTCTTGCCCTGTCATTATTCCTCAATTCTGTGAAGTGACTCCGAACAATTACGCACTTGCGAGACTACATTACGGCATGGTTCACTGATCAAGGGTGAAGGTGTCTGCTTTGGTTGTGCCCACCCATGGCAGCAAGAGGTCTCGGCATCCTCCTGGCGGGATCTGCCTTCACCCCCGAACTCATGAGTCAACTCCATATTCGACGACGTTTTCGCTTCATTCATATACACAATCCCTTACGTTGCATATATCAAATAAGCCATTGATAACTAGAACGTTTATTTCATCAGCATAAAATTCAGTCACTGCCCCCTGTTCGGCTAGTATCTCATCCCCTCCTACACGGTATTCTCACCACCCCCATGCGTCTGTATTGTTGGGCATGCCTAACGCAGCCCATATCATGACCGCTGCTCCACCTGCATGTCTTCAGTTCACTCCATCCTGACAGGAGGCCCTATGCATAAACAAATCGGCCGGATTGGATCAGTCCGAAGAGAACTTCATGGTAAAGCCTGCCCGTTCTGTGGAGGGCACAAATACCAACTCCTACTTCGCTCCCATACCTCACCAGGCGCTGAAGGTCTTTTGGCTCGATGCAGTCAATGCCAGCGCGCCAAAGAACTTGACGAAGAATTGGGCCGCATCCTCTGGATGTGATGGCAGGGGTATGGACGTCACTTCTCATCCAACTCACATCTACAGGCTGCGCAGGGAGACCCAATGACGCTCTTCAAGAAAGCCCCTTCAAAACGCACCACTCTGAAGACTCAGGCGTTGCGGATGCTCATGACGAGTGGGGTCATTCGGTCGGCCTCCACCGAACCACCCAGTCTGGTCACGGAACGATTCTCTTCCAGATTGGTGGAGGCAGGCCACGACACTTCCAGTGGCCACCTCCACCACGGGCGGGTGTGTGCAGAATGGCGCTCTACTGTTTTTGATATTGTCAGGGATTTCTCGAGAACGTAACTAGAGGTCCACACCTCACATCCATGGGCTGGATGCCCAACTGAGCGTTAATTCGACCCTGAAAATCATCCGCGAGAATTACTTGAGTGCGCTCCTTGCTCTGGGGTATGATCTCCTCTCTTCTGCACGAAGAATAGAATCCACGCCCGAGAAATATCGTACGACAGCCCCGAACCACGGACTGCGGATATGGCTTGCGGAGAGGTGGCCGAGTGGCCGAAGGCACCGGTTTGCTAAACCGGCACAGGTCAAAAGCTTGTCGCGGGTTCAAATCCCGCCCTCTCCGCCATGCCAACTCAGAAGAGTTGATTTTTTTTCGATGATCCTGTAGACAGAAGCCCCTCTCGGAAATCCTGCCAGAATGCCGAGGTAGCTCAGTTGGTAGAGCACAGCCCTGAAAAGGCTGGTGTCGACAGTTCGATTCTGTCCCTCGGCACCACAAATCGCGCACTTAGAGATTGTTCTACGTAGGATGGTGGCACCTCAGTGGCAGTAAGTGGCACCTCAGAGGCATTTACACCATGGAGGAGAGCATCACTGAACGACTCCAACCGAGTGACCGCATCGCGCAATCGACCGTCCCAATTGTGAATGTGATACTTCGCTGAACCAGGAAGCGGCTCGCCTTTGAGGGTCTGAATCACAGCATAGTCCACACCACATTGCATCAGCCAGGTGGCGAAGGTGTGTCGCAGATCGTGGAAGTGCAGATCATAAATCCCGGCTCGCTCACATGTTTTCATCCAACTATGCTTGAAGGAATTCCCATTCTTCCATTGTCCAAAGAATCGCCCGCCAATCCGTGATAGTCCTCCGAACAGCGCTTCGTAAGCCAAGCCATTAAGAGGAATCGTTTTAGGAACCCCCTTGATCTTCGTGCGGCCCGGCGCCGGCGCCATCCACCACCCGTCTCCCCTCTGCATCAGCCATTCTTCATGAGTCTCAATGAGCTTGTTCTCGCGCAAACCAATTTGGAGCGCCGCCATGATGAGACGCCATACTTGTGGCGAGGCAGCGGCCCTAAGTTTCAATAGTTCCCATCCTTCCAGCACGCGCTCACGTTTCACGTACTCAGGCACCGGAAGCCGCTTGAGCCGATTCTTATCCAGCCGATCCATGTCCACAGCCAGATTGAGCACGGCCATTAATACCGCACATTCCCGCTCGATCGTTCCAGCCGCGACCGGTCGACGGTTATCTGCCGGACCCGTAAGATCCGCACGACGTTTTTCCAAATAGGTCAATCCGTCCTCAAGGCGAATCTCAGTAAGTATTTTCTGTCCGAAATAGGGAATGATGTGCTTCGTCAGAATGAGCTCATTTCGACCGTCATTTGTTGGCCGCTTCGCTTTTAAATACTGCAGGTAGATTGGAATGAAAGCCGAAAAGGTGATGTCCGGCTGGTCAGCGAAGTGAGTCGTTTGAGTGGGTAAATGTACCGGTTGCGCCGTGTTGGCGTGTATAGCGGTGATGATTTGAAGGGCAGCTTCCCGTTCCTGGTCAATGGAAAGGTTGTATCCAAGGACAGGCCTATAACGAGCACCACGATACCAATATGTGAGAACCGAACGAGTCTTCCCGGAGGTTAGGATGCGCCGAATGTTCATGGCGTTACCTATGACGAGACAGTATAAAAAGTGGATTCCGATGGTAAACGTTGGCTGGACCGACGTCAACTGGCGCAGGAGACAGATCCCCGTGCCTGTTGCTGTTCACCTCCTGTCCCTCGGAGCGCATTCGAACCCACTTTTCCAAGTCTTCCTTCACGAACATCAGACGATGTCCATAGCGAACACGGGGAATGTCAACACGTTGGTACAGTGTTCGTTTTGTGAGCCGCAAGAACTGAGCAGCTTCTTCGATGGTAAGAAGCGTCATACCTTCTCCTATCTACGCAGACAATGAAGCCGAAGCATATTGGCTCTCAACTGGTCTGATTCAACCGGAAGTCTATCGACATCCATTCCCCCCCATTGAAGCGCCCGCCGTTACGCCAGCTTGGGACGAAGATCGAGCCCCCATCGGGTGCGACCCGTGGCCGGCGGAGCAGGGGGTCAGGCCTTCCCGTCTGTTCGTCCAGGCCTGCCCGCTGCGAGAGCCTCGTGCCGCCTCCTTCGTTACGCCCCACCCTTGGATTGTGAAGGGTGGGGCTAGAACATAATTTCAGAAGGAGGCGGACATGTCCGTTGATAGTTCTCTCGGTTCCTCGAACGCTGGACGGCCACTGAGCCCGACAGCCCGCTACGGCGTGCCTCGGTACCGTGTCACGCTTGTGCGCGAGGGCTGTGCCATTCCCGCGACGGAGTCCCTCACGACGTCGGAGGGCGCCGCGCAGCTCCTGTGTCCCCTGTTCGCCGGATTGGACCGGGAGCAGTTCCTGGTCTGCGGCCTCGACGCCAAACATCGACTCATTGGGATCAATGTCGTCTCCACGGGCTCGCTCACCTTGGCCATTGTCCACCCTCGTGAAGTCTTCAAACCGCTGATCCTGATGAATGCCGGGGCCTGGATTTGTGCGCACAACCACCCCTCTGGCGACATCACGCCCAGTCCCGGAAGATCGCGTCCTGACCACACGGCTGCGCGAAGCAGCTGATCTGTTCGGCATTCCGCTGCTGGACCATCTCATCTTCGCTGACGACCGCTACTACAGCTTCGCCGACCAGGGCTGGCCCGGCGCCTAGCGGAGCAGCCGCAACACCCAGGCCGCTCCGGCGGCTACCAATGCGAGACCGATCGCCGCCGTGCCCCAGGCGACCAGGTCGGTGGCCAACGCGTTCCCGATGTTTTGAATCTGTTGCGCCGTCATCCGTGCACTCCTTTGTCCGTGCCATTCTCATCCTGCCCTGTGCTGAGAAAAGGAGGCAGGCTGCTGCCAGCCTGCCTCGATGGGCTTTCCTAGCCCACAATCGCGCGCACGCGCTTAAAGGCGTAAATCGCCAATGCCACGCCGATCAGGGCCGTGGCCCACAGGAGCAGATCGGCCCGCACGGTGGCCACATCCGCCGACACCGGAAACAACTGCGCCTGCGACAGCGCCGGGACGCCCAGGGCGAACACGAACGCCATGAGCAATCCCCCAAGCCCTTTGACCCAACCCCATCCCTTCATACCGCACCTCCTTGTGCTGTGGTGGTCACGTCCACCGACGCCGCCGGAGTCCTCGCCGGCGGACGAGTGCCTCAGTAGCTCTGAGGCAGAATCAGTGCTGAGGCAGAATCAGTTTGATAATCAGACCGACGGCAAACCCGCCGAGCCAGAAGATCGCCGTGAAGTAAGTCATCATCTCAATCGCCTGCGGGTCCATAAAACACTCCTTCTCCGATCAGACGCATCGACCCCTCCTCGTAGACTTCCGACACGACGACGCCGTAGCGTCCAGTAATCTGAGCGGCCGTGAGGATTTCGCCACTGTCCAACAAGTACCGCCACCCTTGACGGTTCGCCGAGGAGCCGGCGCCGCCAAGAATACGCACTGGGCGCTTCGGAACTGACGGTGTGGCAGCCGAAGTAGCAGACGCACCCAAGGGAGTCATGAGACTACCCGCCATCGACGCAGAAGCCGGCAAGAGAGTCCCCGTCGCGGTGACTCCAGTCGCCGGAACTCCCTTCGTGCTGCTTAATGACGACCAGGGGCGCCAAACCATGAGGGTGAGAGCAAACAGCCCTGCGGCAATGCCGATCGCCACCCGCGCCGACTTGAAGACGGTATGGCTGCGTTTCTCTTCCCTGATCGCCGCCGACGCATAGCTGGAATAGTAGGCGTAGATCGCCGGCGAGTAGGTCCCGACAAAAGCTCGGATGGTTTCGTGGTCTTCGGGGTTCCCGCGTACCTTGCCCTGATACTTTTTCGCGAGACCCACAAAGGCCAGCTTGCGAAACTTCACCGTGGCTTCAATCAATCGCGTCACGCCTTGCGACATCTGCCGAAAATCCTGACTCATGAGCAGAATATCCACGCCGTAATGCCGATGGGTTTCGAGCCAACGGAGGAGCCCCGGCTCGACTTTCTGCATGGACCGAAAGACGGTCTGGGCTTCGTCGATGATGACGGCCGAGCCGGGTTCGACATGTGGAAAGGCCTGCAGGACTTCCACGGAGTCTTTCCAGATCGTGATCTGTTGTTGGAGGGTCTCGAGTTCGATGCCGGTGAAGAGCGCCAGTCGATCCAGATAGATGCCATCGACGGCGATGTAGAGTCGCCGGCCTTGCCGCACCCAGGGCAAGAATTTCTCGCAGATCGCGTGATAGGACTTGCCCGAGCCCGGCACGCCTTCATACAGTTCGATCATCGAAGACTCCTCAGATACACCCAGATCCACAGCGCCAGAATTACCGTCCACGCATAGGCCCAGCCCATCACGATGGTGTTCATGAGCCCCACCGGACGAATGGAATGGTTTGGAGCATGAATCGCGTCCCCATGGCGCTCGCCACGATGGCCAGCGCCTGACTCATGCCCGTCGCGCCCAGCACCCAGGCGTATTGATCCGGAATCACCGGCAGGGTGAGGCCTGCCGTGCCAAGGGTCGCGAGCGTGCTGTCCGCCACGGAGAGCACGGAATCCCAGATGCCCAACCCCCAATCGGTGAGCGAAAAGAAGAACTCCTGCAGCCAGCAATAGATCAGGGTCAGAATGGCGGTCATGTGGTCTGGCCTCCTCCCACGAAGATGATGCGGTACGCGGCGAAGGAGGCAATGGCGATCACGAGCGTGCGGAGCACCGTGAAGAACCAGGCCCATTGATTGAAATCCACGTGCTGACTGCCGAAGAAGGCGGAGGGCAGCGCAATCACCGGCAAGGTTGAGGGCCAGGTCAGGGACTTGAGGAGATTCAGCGTACTGAGCAGTCCGCTCGTGGCCCAGATGGTTTGATGGGCTTGGAGGACGGTTCCGAAGGTCCGATTCTCATGTGCCCCGGCCGTACAGGATGTGGTGGCCTGTGTTTCTTCCTGTTGCGTCGTCGAGCCGTCGGGATTCTGGGTCGTCGTCGTGGTGGTCGTCGTGCTTTGCTGCTGGGTGTTCTGCTGCGGCGTACTGGCCGGAGGCGGGACGTTGTCGACGACGATGATATCCCCGGCAGGCACCGGCTTCGGTTTGACCGTGGTCGGCATCTCACTCGGCGAAACCGGCTGCGAGACGGTGTTGTCCGCCGGTTGCGTCGTGCCCGTCGTCCCGACGGGATTCGTATGGGCTTCGATGGACTTCGGATCATTCGCTGGTAGTGCCTGACACATAGTTGGCCGCCTGCTGCTGAGTCGGCGGGGTGGAGGCGTCTTGCAACGGAGCCGGTTCGCCCGGAATGCCTTTTCGGTGGCAGACATACAGACTGTGTCCGCCCACTGGCGGGCCGTTGACGAAGAAATTGCCGGAGAAGTACACGGCCGTGCTGACGCTGTGAAAGGGTCCGACCATCCAATCATGCTGATACTCTGAATCGACCGCACAGAGCGGGACATTGGTCGTGCTGAACTGAATGCTCGCGTTGGGATAACTGGGATTGCCGGGGGTATTGGTCCCGAGGCCCGGAAAGGTCTGGGTGCCGGCATTGCTGCTGGACACTTGCCATCCGCCCGGCGTCGAGGCTGCCGACTTGATGGCCGACAGGTCTGATGGTGAGTAATACATCTGGGCCAGCACTAAACCGGCCCCCACACCGAGTGCCGCCCAGCCGACTGGACCGGCGACCATGCGCACGGCCAACGAGGCGGCCGAGGGAGCCACTGCTGCCGAGGCCACCTGACTCGCCATGGCGGACCGTTGTGCGGCCAGATAGGCAATCCGTTCGGCTTGGGCGACCACGCGCGCATAGTGGGTCGTCTGCGCCACGGATTCACCCGGGGCGATGCACAGGGACACGAGCACTGTCCAGATGAGCCCGAGATACCCTGTCAACGAGATCAGCTTCATATCCGTCCGACTCCGAGGCCCAGGAGGAAGGCCAGTAACAAGACCGCCACGAGAATAATGGTGAGATCCACCGGCCTTCCTCCCTCTGCCGTTATTTCAAGACTTCCAACCCGTACAGGTCGAAGAAGACCCGTCCGGTCTGTTCGAACTTCCGGACTTCGATCGAGACTTTCGCTTGCTTCCCCTCGGCTTGCTTGCAGGCCTCGATCAAGGGCATCTGATCGTCCGGAATCCCCAATCGAAGCACCCCCGGATCTCGGCCCTTCACATAGAGATCCACCGATCGGTAGACTTTCCCTTCCCGACTTCTCCGCTCCACATAGCCCTGCACCGCCCCCTCCGCTTTGACTTGCATCGTCGTCTCCTCCTGAATAGTGAGTTACATTCGGATCAGCCAAGCGCCTGACCCACACGCCCCGGCCTTCCGACCGGGCTTTTGGAATGAAGCAGAATTCCGAATCGCATTCCCGACAGCTCAGATACAGGGCACCCTGTTTCCACTTGCACCGACATCCTCTCGCGCCACATCCCGGACACATACGGTGCCACCCTCCGTCATGAAACTCTAAGGACATACGGCGTCCCTCTCCTCCGTTCCTTCAGCAGGGCGTAGTGCTTCTGTTTCCATTTCTGGGTGCCGGCATAGATCAACTCCTTCAGGAACTGATCACCTCGGCAGGCCACCACCACGGCCAGCATCGAGGCAACGGATTGGGCGAGCCAGGCGGCCACGTCGTCCAGCCGTTGCTGAATGCGCTCGACCACGAGCCGGCAGCGCTTGAAGCCTTCGGTCAGGGCCTGCCACCATCCCAACAGCGGCGCCCGGTATTTTTCGTACGATTCGGCCTCTCGCGTGGTCTCTCGGAAATCGACATAGGAGCGCAAGACGCCCACCATAAAGGCCCGCCAGTCTTCGCTATCCAGCGTCAGGAGGGCTTTCGCGCAAGCCTGAGCCCGATCCTGTTTAAATTCCATTTCCCACCGGACGCCGTAGGCGGCCGCGTCTTCCCGTTTTTTGGCCTGGAGTTCCAGCCGTTTGTCATAGACCCGCAGCATGCTTTGGCTTTCCCGGCTGCCGAAGTAGAGGGTTTCTCCGGTCCGAATGCCGTCACGAGGATTGGAGGCCTGGATCACTTTGAATTGCTTGGACCGGCTGACGACTTGTCCGGCCTCGACGGCCTGCCGGACGGTTTCAACTGCGACCGTGGCCTCCCGGTCGTCCAGGGCCACGTCCGTCCGAGTCACATGGCCTTTTTGAGCGAAGATCCACGCGAGGACCGTTTTCAGCTTGTTCTCATCCCACTGGGAGATAATTCCGGCGGAGAGATCCACATGGACTTCCTTCGGACTGCGAGGGGCACCCGTCCCCAGTTTCCCGACGCCGGTCTTGCCCTGCGTCATGAGCTTCGCCACGGGATAGCCTCGAAAGCCGGTCTCACTCTGGAACCAGTCGCCCCCAATCGTCTTGATCACCTCGTCCACGTCAGCCTTCGGGAGTGTGAACGCCAGCCAATCGATGGTCTGAGTGAACCCTCCTGGACCTGTCATTTCTTCCCCCTTGCCTTCTTGGCGATAGACGCCCCCGTCTTACCAAGTCGGGGGCTGGTCGGCTGCGCGCGCCGCCGGCTGACGCCGCCGGTCGTGCGCAGGCCGCCCGCCAAGCCGAGTTCGGTGAGTCCGTTGAGCCGCATCGCTTCGCGGACCTTTTCGAGATCAAAAAAGTACATTTTGCAAAACCGCTCATAGGGAATACGGCCGGTGCGATAGGCGCGTCGTATGGTCGAGGGATGCACCGCAAACGTGTCGGCTAATTCCTTCGTCGTGAGTAACATGCGTTGAATCGCTCCTTGTTCAACATGGTGAGGACACTACGTGAGTTGAAGCTCGTGGGGAACTATGCGTATGCATGCGTATGTGCGCTTATATGCGCTTTGGTGTGCTCTGGTGAGCACCGATCATCCTGAAGTGTTACATCCCGCCCAGATTCAGGACGCATTTAGCGGGATGTCATGCAGAAAAGACCAATAGGCGTGGGTAATAGAAACGATCAGTTTGGGATATGGAAGAGCGGATATCTTCACGAATGGACTGGAATCAGTCGCAATGAACCATCAATGGACCGCAATGGAGGGTACGTCTCTGGTGAAAGAACCGAAGGGAAATAATGGCTCAGGAGAATTAACGACAGAGGCTAGGGCAAGTTGGCTCTAGCCGAGGCTGCTGAAGGCACACGTTGATGGCATCGCCTCATGTTTTGGAAGGGCGAGACATGTGCGTCGAGTGTGCTTCTTTTCCCTAGGAGAGCGACCTGGGGGCGGATGGCCGATCATATGCAGACATTGCAAGCGGGTAAACCGGGTGCGGATCTCTGACTGCAACCGGCTACCTGGATGAGCCAGGCCTTCGCACTGTCGGAACTGCTATGCAAGCTATGCGTCAACATGCGCGATATCAGTGCTGAGAGAGGTGTGAACGGCAGGCCAGCATCACGCGCCCTGTGGCGGTGGGGAGGGTCTTGTCGGCGATTGGTCATGGCTGGGGAGCCTAAGACGTCAGCGTTCCGAGTATCCGGTTTCTTCGCGAAACGTGCATCACACCGATCACGATCTCAGGGATTTTCCTAGTTGATCAAGAACGATCGTCGAAGCAGCATAAAATTACTAGCTAAAGGCGTCTGCTGTTTAATGGCAATCATAATAGACATGGAATGGAGTGATGATGTTTTTTCAACGAATTAAGACTCCTGGAATTGCCCACAACGCCTATCTGATAGGCACTGAGGGTGTTGGCATCCTCGTGGATCCTCGGCGAGACATAGACGAGTATGTGACCATCGCACGCAAAAACAAACTGGCGATAAAGTATGTATTTGAAACGCATCGTCAGGAAGATTTTGTGCTTGGGTCTGCCACCATTCGCCAACTGTGTGGCGCAAAGATTGTGTCGGGCAAGCATAAACTTTTTGCCCATAGCGACCTGCGCCTCGCGGACGGAGCGCAGCTCGAGATTGGAGAGCTCCTTTTCCGCTGTCTCTACACTCCCGGACACACGCCCGAGAGCGTATCATACGCGGTGTATTTCCAGGACAAACCTGAAATCGCCTGGGCTGTTTTTACGGGGGATGCCTTGTTTATCGGTGAGGCGGGCCGAACGGATCTTCCCGATGTCAACAAGACTGCCGAGAACGCGGCAATTTTGTACGACAGCATCCAGCAGAAGATTCTGCCGCTGGGTGATCAAACCCTTCTCTACCCGGCCCACGGGGCAGGGTCAGTTTGCGGGGGAAACATTGCTAACTACGATCAATCGACCCTCGGCTTGGAACGCCGTTATAACCCCGCCTTCACACAGTCCCGGGAAGAATTTGTCCAACTCAAGCTGAAGGAGCGTATTCCCCGTCCGCCCTACTTTCGTTTAATGGAACGACTCAACCTGAAGGGGGGCCTCGCGTTGAGCAAGGATCCCGACACCATTCCGAGTCTGTTGCCGAAGGATTTTGCGCAGGAATCTGCAAAAGGCATCGTGATCGACACCCGGCTGCCCGAGGCATTCGGCGGCGGCCATATCCCAGGCTCCTATAGCATCTGGCTGGACGGACTGCCAGTGTTTGGCGGGTGGATTGCCGACGACAAAGTTCCGGTCTACCTGGTGCTTGAGCAGCCAACTGATGTGAAAGAGGCAGCTCTGCATCTCCAACGCATCGGGGTCGACAATATCCGTGGCGTCCTCGCCGGTGGATTTGAAAGGTGGCGTGACGCAGGGCTTGAGATCTCCATGTCTGGCACTCTCAGCGTCAACTCTAATGCCTTGCAAGACGAGAGGACGTCGATCCTCGACGTGCGCGAAATCACCGAGTTCGAGGAGGGGCACATACGTGGCTCGCGACACGCCTATGTCGGCTTTCTTCCCGAACTGGGGGCCATCGAGCGTCAACTCGATCGGAACCAGGCTGTCGCGGTCACTTGTAGCGTCGGGCATCGCGCAAGTCTCGCCGTCAGCATGCTTTTGCGTATGGGCTTTACCAGGGTGTTCAACATGCTTGGCGGGATGACCGCCTGGAAAAAGCTTGGAAAGCCGGTCGTAACTGGGTCCGATACAACGCATACGCTGGATCGGAAGATCCTCCAGAAAGGCACCAGCAACGAAGCGGCGGCAACGGCCCTGCGGGCAAGCATATGAAATCAGTTGTCACATTAACCACGCTCCTGTTCATCCTGTTCCAGGCCGCACACCTTTTCGCACAGGCTGCGTCGCCAGACACCTCTTCTTGGTATGGCATTGGAGGTACCTGGTCGCCGTACCTGGCGGGAGCGCTCATCGGAGTGTTGAGCTGGCTGACTTTTTACTTCTCAAAGCAGCCGATCGGTGCGTCGTCCTTCTATGCGACGATGGCGGGATTGATCGGCAAGGCAATCGCGCCCAGACATACCAGGACGCTCACGTATTATCAGGAACATTCCCCGAAGATTAACTGGGAATTCGCGTTTGTCATCGCAATCATCTTCGGATCGGCCCTAGCGGCGGCTCTCGGGGGATAATTTTCGCTGCGCGGCCTCCCTCGGCTGTGGACGGATCACTATGGGGCAGACAGCGGCTTCCGCTACGCCGCGTTGAGTTTCTCGGGAGGGTCGCTGATGGCCTTCGGCGCACGTCTCGCCGGGGGTTGCACAAGCGGACACGGCATCAGCGGCACCTTGCAGTTGAATGTCTCGTCGTGGATCGCCGTGATCTGTTTCTTCATCGGCGGGGTTATCGCCGTGCAATTTATCTATTGAAGAAAGCCGGCAACCAGTGGACACAAGTGGCTATCCCAACTGAGCCTATGAAGAAACTATTCCAGGCTATCATTTTTGGTTCACTGTTCGGCTTTCTTCTGCAGAAGGGAGGCGTCGCGAGCTACCACGTCCTTGAAGGTCAACTGCTCTTCAAGGATTTCACGGTTATCAAGGTCATGCTGTCGGCCATTCTCGTAGGCATGATCGGGATCTATTACCTACACAGGACCGGGCGGACCGAGCTGCAACTCAAGCCGACAAAAATCGGCGCCAACATCCTTGGTGGCCTGATCTTCGGCGTCGGCTTCGCGCTCGCGGGGTACTGCCCGGGCACGGGAGCGGCAGCCCTAGGTCAGGGCGAGTTGCCCGCCCTGATTGCGATGCTCGGTCTTGTTGCCGGCTCGTACGGGTATGCAGAGCTGTCGCAAGCGCTGAAGCGGACTGTCGAGACCTGGGGAGATCTCGGTCGATTGACGCTTCCCGTTGTTGTCGGCATGAATACCGGTGCCTTCGTGGCTCTGTTCGCGCTGTTATTGGGCGGCGTCCTGCTCGTGTTGCAGACCATTCAACCGTAACCGGTTGACCGAATTTTCAACGTGTATGGTGCTGTAGCCGAACCGAGGAGTGAGACATGAGAAACGTCTTATCGATGAAAAGGTGGTCGCCCTATGTGGTGGGGGTGGGAATCGGGATATTGAGCTGCTTCGCCTTCGCCTCGGCCGACCACCCGATTGGCATCACAACCGCCTTCGAGTATACCAGTGCACTCGTGGAGACCTCCGCCTCGCCGGAGGTGACGGCACCCTATCTCGCGGACCTGGCGGAGAAGAACCGGCGCCCAAAAATTGACTGGGAATGGATGCTGGTTGTCGGGGTATTTCTCGGGGCGTACGTAAGCTCGAAGATGTCAGGCGATCGCGTCCAGGGCGAGAATATACCGCCGCTGTGGCGATGGCGCTTCGGCGACTCAACGGCTCGGCGTTACTTCGGTGCCTTCGCCGGCGGCTTCCTCATGATGCTTGGTGCTCGCGTCGCCCAGGGCTGCACCAGTGGACATGCCATAAGTGGGACCTTGCAGCTTGCGCTGTCAAGCTGGATCTTTGCCCCGACCATCTTCATCGTCGGGATTGCGACGGCCTTCCTCATCTACGGTAAGGAGGGTCGCGCCCATGTTCGATGAACCTCATAAACTGGTGCTTGGACTGGTGACCGGGATTCTATTCGGCATCCTGTTGCAAAAGGGGCAAGTTGCAAAATTTCAGAAAATCGTCGGCCAATTGCTGCTCAAGGATTGGACGGTCCTCAAGATTATGGCGACGGCGATTGCAGTAGGGACCCTTGGTGTGCACCTGTTGATCGCTGAAGGAGGGGCCTCGTTACACATACAGACCGCCGCGTTAGCGAGAGTGCTCATCGGCGGCGTGCTCTTTGGCGTTGGGCTGACCGTATTCGGCCTCTGTCCGGGCACGAGCGTCGCCGCATGCGGCGAAGGAAAGCGGGATGCCCTTGTAGGTGTGATCGGAATGCTGTTCGGCGCTGGCGCTTATGTCGCCGCATTTTCCGCGTTGGAGCCCTTGATGGAATCCATGGCCGACTTTGGAAAAGTCACGCTCCCTCAAATCACGGGTACGACCCCCTGGATCTGGGCGATTGGGGTCGCAGTGATTATGACAATTATATTGATTGTCCTAGAACGCATCCATCCGAAGGAGCTGGACGCAAAATCGTAACAAATCACTATAGTCAACACGCGCATGTCATTGATCTTCATGCCAACAAGTCCCCCATCCCCGGCGATAGGATACGACATTTATGTGCAGGCTCCTCACCTGCTGCTGGATGTCGCAGTGGGTGGGCCGTGCCATCGTTTGAACCCTTCCGAACCCTAATGGGTGGAGTGTAAACGGCCGGATTCGTGTCACGGTCGGATGAACCAGCGAGGCGCTACCAAGGAAAGGGCAAACATCATGGCAACTCTCAGAGAAAGATCGGCGACGGCGACCCGTGTCCCTCAGCACACAGAAGAAGCAATCAATGAGCGCATCTACCGCCAAACGGCATGCAACATCGAGCACTACGGCAAACAGGGAACAGATGCGATCACGAATCGGCTGGCCGAACTAGAGCGTGAGTGGGACATTGAGCGGACGCTTGAAGCTAATGCGGCTAGCCTGGCCCTGATCGGCCTTGGACTCGGAGCGCTAGTTCATCGGCGTTGGTACCTGCTCCCGAGTGTGGTGGCGTTCTTTTTGCTGCAGCATGCCGTGCAAGGCTGGTGTCCACCCCTCCCGCTGTTTCGAAGGATGGGTATCCGGACAGAGACCGAGATCGGCTATGAACGGTATGCGCTGAAAACTCTTCGAGGCGATTTTCGTGAGTTACCACAAGAGGCGGTAGAGAGTGAGCGAGTGCAAGCGGAGAGCATTCTACGCATGTTCAGTCGTTGAACCGCATCAACTCAAGAGGTAATGAATGCGGGCCTTCAAGCGGGTCTTGGCCAGCGCTGCCGTGAGCGCTCTCCTTCTGATGGTAGTACTATTGCCGCCCTTCATGACGGAAGCTGGAGACAAGAAAATGAATGGCACCTCGACATTCACAATCCTACATACGAATGATCTGCATGGTCACCTCACCGCGTGGCGAGGGTGGGAAGGCCCATTGGCCGGCAAGACACTCGGTGGCGCGGACCGCATCGCCACGGTGATCAAGCAAGTCCGGCAGTCGGTCGGAGCGGAACATCTGCTAGTGTTGGATGCCGGCGATACCTTCGGCGATACCATGCTGGCGGCCGAGACACAAGGCCACGCGGTCGTCGAAGTAATGAATGCTTTGGGGTATGACGCCATGGCGCTGGGCAATCATGATCCCGATTTCAGTATGGAGGTGCTCCACGACCGGATTCGGCAGGCCCGCTTTGCCGTATTGGCGGCCAACATGCTTGACGCCGAGACCGGACAGCAGTCGATCCAACCTTCGCTCATCCGCGAGGTGGCTGGCGTGCGCATTGGAATTCTAGGGCTTGCGTACCCGCAGACGGCCTTGACGACGGCGGAGAAGAATCTGCGAGGCGTCACGTTCCAATCCGCAGTGGACACGGCTCGTCGATGGGTACCGCGGCTCCGCAGCCAGGGGGCGCAAGTCATCGTGGCGCTCTCGCACGGCGGTCTTGGCGCTGATGTCTCACTGGCGCGAGAAGTTGAGGACATCGATGTCATCATCGGCGGCCACAGCCACAACCGAATAGAAGAGCCGATCCGGGAGGGCCACACCCTGATCGTGCAGGCCGGTGCCCATGGATCAGATGTAGGACGGTTAGATGTATCGATCTCCGATGGGCGAATTGCAAGTGCTCATCACCGGCTTGTCATGCTGGATCACGATATTGTTTCATCCGATCCTGCGGTCGCCACTCTCTTGCATACGCTTCGAGAGCCTTACCGAGACAGGCTGGAGGAACCGCTGGGTATCGCGACCGAGACCATCCCCCGAGCACAAACCCTGGCCGGTCCGCGCCCGCGTATCCGAGATGCGGAATCCCCTGTGGACTCGCTCTTTGCCGATATTCTACGAGAGAAGTTGCACGTTCAGGTCGTGTTCCTTCCGGGGGTCGGGTACGGAGTGGCACTCGGCCCTGGCATGGTCACGGCAGAGGCGCTACGCAATATGCTCCCGCATGACTCGCAGATGGTCACGATGATGCTGACGGGCGTGCAGCTTCGCGAAATTCTGGAGCAGGCGGTGGACAATGTTGTGACCGATGATTCGGAGAAGAAGGTCGGGGGGATGATTCAGGTGAGTGGGATGACGTTTGCCTACAATCCCGCCAAGCCCTACTCTGACCGTGTGCAGCGCGCTTATGTGCAAGGGCAGACCCTACGTTCCGACCAAGTCTACCGCGTTGCGACCAATTCCCTCCTAGCAGGAGGCGGCCATCGGTACCGGACTTTTCTGGAAGGACAAGATCGCCAAAAACGAGGCATGCAGTATGAGATCCTCAGGGAATGGTTCTCACGGGAGAGCTCGATACAGGCGCCCCCGCCTGGTCGCATCCAGGTCATCCCTTAAGATCCCTCGGCCTCGTACTGGATCGTTTTGGCAACAAGTGAATGTACGAGCATGAAGAAGCGGCATTGGTCGGTGCTGTTCAGGCACAATGGCGGTCGGCTGCACAGAGTTGATGCATCCATAATGGACTTCATCACCGGGTAGGAACCTATGATGACCAAGCCGCTGCCGAGGCGAAGCAGACCTTGTCGCATACGATGGCCTATCTGGAAGAAGCAGCCGAGCACGCAAAGCGATCTATCAAGGGGACGAATGTCGAGGACGTGCAGGGACATGCCCGCTTGGCAGCGGGGATGCTGGTGGCGGCGTTGGGAACCTCCGAGTCAACTTCGCCGGTTACCGGCGGGTTGCGGTACGCCCGAGAGGTTCTAACAAGACAAGCCTGGGCACCAAGTAAAGAACATCATCACAGTACTCAGCAAAGCGCAGTGAACGGCCAGAGGTCATTGCGAGGCCCCAGGTCACATTGGTGAATGACATCAGCTAATGGCCTTGAAACGAGTTGGGATTCAAAACATGAACACAGGAATCGTCGTTGGCAGTCTTGCTCTCTGCATGATCAACTTTGCGGCAATACCGCGTCCTTTAGGAGCCTCTATGCTGTCACACGAAACCGATACCGCTCGACCGACATTTATCACACCCCTCATTGACGGTTTTGGCGCGATCGTCGCCCTGCCGCAAACGGCCGAGCAGCCGAGAGCGGGGTCAAAAGTCGTCTTTGATATTACGGGCGCCGGGGACGCGACGCAGAGTATTAAGGGCCTAGAGAGCATTGCCCTATTGCTGAACTTGGCGGCCGAAGCGGGACTGCGCCCCGAGGAGTTTAAGATCGTCGCCGTCCTCCACGGTCAGGCGACTAAAGCGGTATTACGCCCCGACTCCTATGCAAAGGCTACCCAGGGTTCTCGAAATCCAAACCTCGAACTGATCCGCCAACTGAAGAGCGCAGGCGTGGAACTCTATGTGTGCGGACAAGCGCTTGCGCACGGCCGCTATGGGCTGGAGGAAGTGCTTTCCGAAGTCACAGTCGCGACCTCTGCCGTTACTGTCAATGTGAGCAGACAGATGGACGGATATGCCTATCTGCCCTTTCACTAATTTAACTAGTGCTTGTTGACGCGTAACCATCCGCGACCTGCCAGGCTAGCGTCTATCTCGAGCGCTGTAGTATTAGTCATCGGAGCGAGAGCCCGAATCCTTTTCTGATTACCATGCCCTAACCGAACGACAGGTCAAAAAACTTCTTAATCCACCGGGAGGCAAGAATGGGAACAAAACTAGCATTGGCAGGCATGGCATTTGGTGCAATCGGTCTACTCGCGACGAGTGGGCAGGCAGAGACGCCAACGAAATCGTCGCCTGCTGAGGGTTTCACCATCCATGTGATCGCACCACATAAATTCGAGGATGGAACCGTACATGGTCCCTATCACCATTATTGCAAGGGAATTTCACCAGAGATACTACAGTGCTTACTCTTTGAGTCCACGGAACCCAATGCAAAACTAACCGATGTGGAGTACTTCGTCGCCAAAGACCTCGCGAGGAAAAGTGTTTCCTTGGAAACCTGGAACAAGTATTACCATGACCATGAGGTTGAAATTGCCACAGGCCGCGTTCAGGTCTTGGATGTTCCTGAGGATAAAGCCAAGGAAATCGCCGCTGCGGCTGCCAAAACAGATGGCATCATCTTCCATCTCTGGCCAGATGGAGCAAAGGCGCCGAATGGAACGGTAGGACACCCTCAATCAACCGGACATAAAGAGCGCACCCAGTAAGCAGCCGTAATGACAGAGCGGGGAGCGTAAGTTGGTAGGCGCTCCTCGCTTTGTCCATCGATCAAGATTCTCACGTTTGAGCCCTCGTAAAGATTGTTCACCAGTCGTTTATGTTGTGCATGCTGAGAATGAATCTTTCACCATCACATCGTGAAGGTAGCTATAAACCTAGAACGGCATCTGGAAACCTTTGGTCGCAATCGACTGGGTCATAGACCAGTTCGTCAGTGGGCAGTCTTGTTGATCTTGGTTGGTCTGGGAGCCCTGACCACAAGCGCACAGGCAGAATGGTCGGCTATCACCGAGGCAAAATCACTTTACACAACCGATGCATTCCAGTTTTCCAATGCGAGGACGATTGCGACTGAGTGAAGATCCAACCTAACCCGCTGGCGTGGACATCGGGAAGTCGGAGGATGTTATTTTTCAGCCGGCGCTTGAACTGGTTCGGTCGTCATCCTCCTTCTTGGGTCCCAATGAGGTGGCTTTTAAAGCAGAAGGTTCCATTTATACAAACAATCCGATTTTAACCATGGCGACTACCGTGGTCAATTCAAGCAGTCGCTGACGCCTCAGACATCGCTGTTAGTCCGATACCGCTATCTGCCGAACCTGTTTCTAGGGCCAAATTTTGAGCATCGCACTGGGGAACGCCTCCTTGAGCAGGAACGGGTGACATCCCATCATTGGCGGAACTTTACGGGCGACCTGATGGGGGACACCCATGAAGGTCGGCAAGATGAAACCAATCAAGGGATAGCCGAGCTCCTGTATCACCTGACAGAAGCAGCAGGCCTTACGTTAGGATTTCAGCACACCCAGCGGACCTCGACGAATGCCCTCAGGGGATTTAATGACACCATCGTAGCTGTGGGAGGCCAGTATAGATTTTAACTCGGACCAGACACGAAGCATGGGAAGAAATAACAAATTAAGCCACTATCAGTGCTAACCGCTGTTTCGCGGCGCAAGCTTTTTTCTCGGGCACTACAGGTTATGGTGGCAATGCCATTTGCTCCAATTCTATCTATTCCTGGGTGTGGAGGCACCAGGCTATCCCGGGTTACGAGGGCCTGACACTTGATGCTACGCAAGGTCGGTCCTCGACATCTGAAGACTCCCATGGACCGGCTGACGACCTGAATTACACCTAACGATCAATTCCTCGTTCACTCGCATAACCACATCCCTCAGATCGCATAATCTTTGGTATCTACGGGTTGAAGGCGCTGCCCTGAGCCCCTCACGTTCACTTTCTTGCCACGCATGTTCTGCCGACAAGCGCCATGAAATCGGAGGACATGGTAATGATCACCGTGCTCCCCTGAAATCTCTCATCACCTCAATTACGGATGTGGCTTATGATGTGTAAGGGGGATCGGACTTGTGGTGGTGCGACCTCGGACGGCACCGAAGGTTCGGCTGAACTAGGGAATGATATAGCTTCTCACGCATGGCGTGTGTAGCAATATAAGTGGCATGCAAGAGACCCCGTCTGGGAATTGCTCCCCTCTTAGCCATTTAGAAAGCGAGGTTCATCATGCGATACGAGGCACAACTGGCTTTTTTCATCATAATAGCATTGGCCTTTCCGGCATGTGCGGCACAAGTTGAGCCAAAGGTCACACCAGCGGGTGACGCCAAAACCATGAAAAAGTCAGCTCTTGAAATGGGCGCGCATGCTCTTCAAACACATGAGCCGATTGAACAGTTCGGTGTCTATCTAGTGGGATTTCACGCTTACAAACATGACCCGGCTCAGCAAATGACTGCTCATCATTTTTGCAGGCCGATCAATGAAGACCTGGCTCAATGTGTGCTGTTTGACAGCAATACAGCACAGGCGAACCTCAATGGCATTGAGTACATTATTTCCGAGAAACTCTACGAGCAGTTGCCCCCAGCCGAACGGCCCTACTGGCATCCCCATAACCATGAGATTCTGTCAGGCACTTTGATCGCGCCGGGGCTTGCGGACGCGGCTGAACATGCCTTCCTTAAAATGTTTATGAACAGCTACGGGAAAACCTGGCATACCTGGAGGACCGGCATGTTCGGCCTGCCGCAAGACTGGCTTCCACTGGGAGATCCTCATTTAGCCTGGTCGTTCAACCACGAAGGCGAGGCGAAGGCTGGGCTCATTGAAAAGAGGGATCAGGAGATGCAAATGAACTCTGCCGAGAAGCATCGCCAACGGCAAGATTTTGTGAACCTGGCGCACCCACAGGAAGGTGTGAACGCCATCTCAACTCAGTTTCCTGGTCCGATTCGCTCGATCCCCGGCGTCATCGACAAGAGCTCCCAGCCGGGAAACGATCAAGGACATGGTAAATAACGCATCGCGCCGAACCAGGCCAACGGCAACTTAATCGGTGATACGCCAAGCCGAGGGACATCAAAGAAGGACTCAAGCGATGAGCCGGGCCGCCCTGCGGACTAGCCATAAAATTCTCGAAGGGTCTAAACGGCGTCCAAACTCCTTTGAGAGTCGTTCCCGAGAGGCACTGCCTCTTAATTCATTTTCTCTAGTGTTAGTACTCAGTCGAGGTAGCCAAGCGACGGGCGTGCTTTCTGCTGTATTTATCTTGACGATGACTCTCCAGGCCTTGGGTCAAGAGCTTCTTCAAAGAGAGACCGAGAAAGGTGGGAAGGCCCCGGAGTTTAAATACAATCTCGGTTTGTACAAGCCAGACTATGGCATTTATGACGAGATCCTGGAGCGAACGGAACCTGGGCCCCAGTCATTGCGCGAAGCAGTCAATATGCCGACGTGGCTGATTGTGGGGGGTCAACATCGCACGCGCTATGAAACACTGGATGGACGGTGGCGAGCCGGTGAACTGGGGAGCGACCAGCAGATCGCTCAGCGCACGCGGCTCTTTCTCGGCATCCAGGACATTCTTGATCCTCTTCGCCTGAACGTCGAATTACAAGATTCTCGAGCACAGTTGACGGATTCAGGCTCATTCATGACGCAACATCATGTCAATAAGACCGATGTTCAGCAACTTCATCTGGACTTGTTTTCGACTAACTTTTTGGGGACGGAGCAACCCACCGTGCTCAGCGTCGGGCGCATAAACATGGACCTAGGTCGCCGTCGCTGGGTGGCCCGGAACGAATTCCGTAACACGACTCAAGCTTTTGATGGGGTACATTGGCACCTGGGAGATGAAAAAAAATGGCACGTACGAGCCTTTCTGACGGAGCCCGTCCAAATTCTCCCTGAGCGAGTAGATAAGGTGGCTCCTGAGCAACCAACGACATTGTGGGGCCTATATCTCGAATCACGACAACTCTCTTGGCTCCACATGGCATTTCACTACTTCGGGCATCGCAGCGACGGTCCCCATCGCGACTTTGAAATGCTGGGAGCTATGTTTTTCAGGCCTGGAGGCGAAGGTAAGTTCGAATATGAGGTCGAGTCGTCGTATCAGTTTGGCGATATCGGTTCTCCCGGAGGATTTGAACACTTTCAACATGGGGAAATCGGATACACCTTCGCTGCGAAGTGGAAACCGCATGTCTTGCTAAGGTTCGATTATGCCAGCGGCGGACTGGACACCTTATACGGCGCACGATCTTTTGAGTTAATGCCGACGGGAATCTTTCAGCCTTTCCAGCGTAGCAACATCCTATCGCCCGGATACCGGATCATGATCAGACCGAAAGAACAAATCACGCTGTTTACACAATATCGCGCGTGGTGGCTCGCCAACGACACAAAACCTTGGGTTGAGACTGGACTGCATGACCCGAGTGGGCAGTCCGGTAATTTTTTAGGACATACCGTCGAGGTGCGCGCACGCTGGGGCATTGTTGAGAATTTCTTTCTGCAAGGTGGCTATGTCCATTTCTCTTTCGGGGACTATCCACGAAATGTACCAGGTGGGCCAAGTGGGAACCATTCCGACTACGCCTACATTTCGACAGAATTTATGTTCTAAGAAGGCGGCGTATCGTTTGTTGGGCAGGCCGTTGCCGGCCATCTGTCCTCCAGCACCAGTATGAGTGAGGGGCTTCGTCAGGGTAGGCCACTGAAAAACGTTCAGTGAGCCAAAAGCAGCCTGTCGTCAAGAGCTTCCGAATAGACATCGTTGGTATTTGAGAACAGCTAATAATGTCGCCGGCAGATGGTCTGGTGTTAAGCACGATCGTAGGTAGGATGAGACTATGTCACTGACGCTAGCCTGCTTTCACAAAACCTTCAAATGGAACTCCCCACGGACTTAGATCGGCAATGCAAAACGCCCTTGAATCCCGTTGGGGATTCGAATTCCGCCCGGTGCCGAATGCATGCAGTTTTCCAAACCTGCAAAAGAAGCAACCTTGGAAGACGCCGATGAAGAGGAAGGCAATAATCTACCATTTGCTGAGGCTAAACTGACTGAGTAAAGGGGATGACCGCATTTTCGAGTGCTGGACCCGTACTGAATTTTTCATAGATTCACAAACCTCTCGAATCTATCAATTCTCTCCGAAGCGTGTAAGCTTCTACTGGTTCGAATAGAATAACGCTGGGGAACACTTATGCTATGAAATATAGAGAAAAAGTCACCGCCAGAGCCGGTTGAGCTACGATGTTCGATCATACCCCGCGATTTTGACCAATTTATTGTACACACCGAAGAGCAGGAACGGGGCTACCCACTGGCCGACAAAGAGACCGTCTTCTCTTTTTCCCTGTGAGTGGAAAACAATTGAAACGCCGATCGCGGCAAACGAGGCCCATAGCCACAAGTCAGAAGGCAACTTCGCCGTCTGCTTCTCGATAGCGTGGGCAACTTTGCCTTCGCCGTGTTCCTGAGCTTCCTGATCATCGCTGTTTTGTTTTGCATTTGCGATTCTCTCTGCCATCTTCCAACCCCCCTTACTACAATAAGGTTTATCTCACGTGCATGACCATCGTTACAGTCATTACTTAAAGAGATAACTGGCAAACTCCCTAGTCCTTTAAACATGATCAGCCGCTCTTGCGATAAGTCAGCGCGGGCGGCTATGTCTATAATGAGGGAGTGGTTAATCGCCTTTATGTGGCCCATCATGGTTTCAATGAAGCACAAAATTCGACCTCTCGAAGTTAGAGCAGCAATGGACTCCATATGACGCTCTGCATCTTGCATGGTCGCAACCGATTCAGTTGCGATGCGATGGCCGAGTCGCAGGCCCTCATCGAAGCCTGACGCGTGGGCTACAATCAGCGTCGACCTCATAGCTCACTCGGGCACCTGACCTCGAACGAGTTCGTCGCATAACGTCAGGGCCAACAGATCGTGAAGACGTCATCTGCTCCGGTTAGGGCGCGTCTCAGAACGGGGCCAACGTCACTGCCGAAAGGTCTCCTCGAGTTCTGTCTCGGAATGAGGGGGCGTACAGTTCGAGCAGGCGCTGAAGACTAGCTCTCTAGAGGTTTTCCAGGTATAAGGGCAGGGCTGAGATGGCTCAGGGTCTTTGCCTGACGATCTTGCGCACTGCGCGTTCTGTGACGCGTGGTGTTGAAACAGGCCGGCCATTGGTGCGGGAAGCGCGCAAACGGTCAGAAGGTATCCAGGTCCTCCGCGACACACCGGCAGCTGTCGTGAGTACAACATCCATATGCCGAACGGCAACGGATTCGAGGTCATGACTACATTTCTTCGCCAACTGCCCGTGCCGCAGCATGTTGCCATCTCGAGGCAATCGGGGACCGGTGGCCTGCTCAGTGCTGCGAAGCTGTTGAGCGCCACTCTCATTGTACCGAAACCTGTCAGCCTGAATGATCGCATTGGGTCGTGGAGACGGACTCGAGATGTTGTCATTTGCTAACTTCACGCTACCAGACCTTACCGAAGCCCTGAGCAGGTTACGTCAGATGGGCCTTGGCGCACGCAGCATGGAAGAGACAGCGGATCGCATGGTCCGCTATGTGTATGAGAGCTTTGGGAACACGGAGACCGGCACGCGCTCCTGCCCTCTCGTCCGACTGTTCGTCACGCGGCCCTATGGCACGCTGGAGGCAGGGCTTCAGT
Organism: uncultured Nitrospiraceae bacterium; assembly: GCA_963846575.1. GTDB lineage: Bacteria > Nitrospirota > Nitrospiria > Nitrospirales > Nitrospiraceae > Nitrospira_A. The sequence goes on from CAWJWJ010000002.1 coordinate 2,105,938, forward strand.
CGGCTGCCCGCAAGATGCTGGGTGAACGACCTGAGTCGCCGTCGCATAAATGCCTTGTGTTGCTCGGGACGGCGGGGGATGAGGCAGACTGGAATGATCGACACCGCTCCCATGGTCATCGGATATTTCCGCTGGTCAGTGAGCAGATCGTGTCGGATCTGCCCATGATTTCGCAGCTCATTACCCAGATGGGGATCGATGTGCGGTGTATGCTGGATCCCACGCCCTCTACGCTGCTGATAGCGGAGCAGAAAACCTATAATGTCTTTCATGTCCCTGTGGCCCTTGAAAGTCCCTTCATCCCGGCGCAACAGAGCTTTGTCATCCGGTATCAAATCAAATCCGTGCTCGGCTTTGGCGGACTCCTGCCTTCCGGGGAACTCTTCACGCTGATTCTCTTTAGCCGCACTTTGATATCGCAGGAGACGGCCGTATTGTTTAAGCCCTGCGCCCTCGCTGCCAAGGCAGCGCTCATGCACTTTGATAGCGACGATCGTGTCTTTGCCCGATCAGCGCAGCCGCCCGTGGCCACCTTAGGACCCTCGGCGCTCAGGCCCGACCATGGGCGATCGGAATCGTTGGTTCTCGAGCAATTAATGGATCTCTATGAGCGCACGGTCCACGAGCAGGCGTCGCAGTTGAACCGGGCGTTAGAGGGGGCCCAGGCCCTGGCAACTGAATTGAATCGGACTGAACAACGGGAACGAAAAAGGCTCGCAATGGAGTTGCACGATCATCTCCAGCAGCTGTTGGTGCTGGGAAGATTGAAACTCAGTCAAGGAAAGCGTGCGCTTGAAAGCACTTCTGCTGGGCCTAGGATTGTGGAAGAACTCGATGAGGTGCTCACGCAGGCTTTGACGTACACTCGCACCTTGGTTGCCGAACTGAGTCCACCGGTGCTTCTGGAACATGGCCTGCTCGCAGGGCTCACCTGGCTGGGCGAACAGATGCGCCAGCATCATATCGCGGTCACCGTCGAGTGCACGCTTGAAGAGCTGCGTCTGCCTGAGGAACACGCGGTGCTCCTTTTTCAATCGGTGCGAGAGTTACTGCTTAATGCGGCCAAACACGCCGGTTCCAGTCACGCGACGGTGAGCGTTAACCACCGGAACGGTATGCTGCATATCGCAGTAGCGGATCAGGGGAAAGGCTTCGATCCGTCACACGTGGCCAATTCGCCCTCGTCGGCCCATCTCTCCTCCAAATTCGGCCTTTTTTCAATCCGTGAGCGCATGCGGGCGTTAGGAGGTCGGTTCGAAATCGTCTCGGCAGTCGGCAAGGGAACGACCGGAGTTCTTGAACTGCCCGTTGCAGTACAGGCTCTGCCCCCCACGCCAGACTCTGTACTAGCTACAGGGGAACCTAACAACACTTCCCTAGCCAAAGGCGGTCTTCGATCACAGCCTCAGCTGTTCGGTCATGTGCGGGAGACTCTGGTGCGTGTGCTCTTGGTGGACGACCACGCCATGATGCGGCAAGGGCTGAGATCAGTCTTAGAAGCCTATAGTGACGTCCATATCGTGGGAGAGGCCCAGAACGGGGAAGAAGCCGTGACCCTGGTGCATAAACTAACTCCATCCGTTGTCATTATGGACATCAATATGCCCAAGCTCAATGGGATCGAGGCGACGGCACAGATCAAGTCTCAATTCCCGCACATTGCGGTGATTGGGTTATCCGTCAATGCAGAGGGCCCGAACCAAACGGCAATGCTGCAGGCTGGCGCCACCCGGCTGATAACTAAAGAGGCCGCTGTGGAGGAGCTGTATCGCGCCATTCAAGCTTCCATCGCAGCAACAGAATCTCAGTGAGGAATACCAGTCAGCAGGTACGTTCTTGCCACGCCACCTCGAACCTCGGCAAACGAGGATTTGCGCGTGTAGGTGATTGTGCATTGAATATTGGCCCGGCATTGTTTTGTTTAGTTAACACGTTGAGCTTGGTGTTGATAGTTTTGTGGTACCGGGAAGGATGTTTACCCTCGAAGGGCCTCGACCTTTCTATTTGGGATCACTCGATTCCTCCAAATCACGTTCAGTGACAAAACAAGATGGTAAATGCAGGTTGGCGAGCGCGCCCACCTCGGCGCGCGGCGATGCGAAAGCATTGATGATGGTCGCTGCATTCCACGCACGCGTTTTGAGGGAGATATGGTGACACTGGTTGTCCGGTGAAGACCAGCCGACATGCAAGTCACTATCTCCGTAAGCACCGTGATCGTCGATCAGCTTTGACCGACAGCGGGCTGATCGTCATGTAGAAGAGCGGGTCGATCATGACACTCTCGGGATTGGTTTAGGTGTCTATACCGCCGCCTGGCTAGGGCTCCCTGAGCGTAATGTCTGCTAACGCGCGTGGGGATTTTCTATCCCCCTCCGTATCGGTGTGGAGAAGATGATTGCCGGTGGTTGCAACGTAGATTTGAGTCTGTCGAGTAGGATCGTAGCCGCCGAGCACAAGGTTGATTGTGATCGGTTGTGTAGCGGCGACGCCGGTGCCACGAGGACGAGCGTCGTGAGACTTTTGGTACGAACCTGGATAGCTCTTCCGACAGAGTTGTCTCGAAGGAGGCCAATGTCAGTCCGATGATCACTCACAACCGGACGCGATGGAAGTGAGAGCGGGATGTAATTCCTTAGCAGTAAAGGGAGTCTGCTTCACGCTCGCGTCGGCAATTTGATCAGGTCGAGACGAGGGTGGTTCGGTTTTGCACGATGTGCCTCGTGACCCTATCCGGAAAAGTTCGCTCGGCCAGCCGCAACTCATAGGCTTTCTGCAAGTTCATCCAAAATTCAGCCGTGGTATTGAAAACCCAGCCCAGACGCAGGGCCGTATTGCCCGTAGTGCCCCGTTGCCGCTTAATAATTGCCGTAATCGGGTTTGCCGGCACCTCTAATGACTTAGCGAGTGTATTGGCGTTGATAGGAAGATTAGCCGCCTTCATGAACTCTTCCCCCAAAATTTCTCCGGAATGCACCGGCCGCATGCCATTCTCCCTTCACCGATGGAAACCGACTTGAAGTTAGGTGCCACCAGTGGCACCTGCACCTGTAACCCTATGTAGTTTAAAGGCACACAATGTCATGATTTGCAACGCCGTTTCCCGCTATCATATTGATTTTCCACTGCTTTAGGCTCCCCTGAAAAGGCTGGTGTCGACAGTTCGATTCTGTCCCTCGGCACCACAAATCAACCGCCTACGTGAAGCGCCATTTTCCCACTGCCCATAGCTGTCCACGCTGGCCGATTCTTGGCTTTCAGCTTGCAGAACCTTCTCAAGTAGGAATGCTTCCAACCGTATCGCCGCATCGCGCAGGCGAGCCTGCCAGTTGTGAAGGTCGCCCTCCCCCATTCCATGCAAACGATGGCCAAGTAGTTTCTCGATGACGGCGAAATCCGCACCGGCTTCAAGTAGCCAAGAGGCCGCGCTATGACGAAGGTCATGGAAGGTCAGGTCATGAGCGCCCGCAGGCCGACAGAGTGACATCTCCCTCGAACACGATGGCAGTGAGAACCTGGAATATGCTGCCGGCTTTGGCGATCCTTCGTGGCGGTATCGTGAGAGATGTTCGCCCGTCTTCTCACAGCGCTGTCCCTCGCAACCCTGGCAGTGGTTTTCAAGCGCCTTGTGATACGTAAACCTCCATCGTACCCGTACCGCAAAGCTGAATCTGAATGGCCTAGCCGAAGCTATCGCGAGCGTTCCTAGAGTCTCGAGCGGTACGCCGACAAGCCTGCTCTGACGTGTCTATGGTGCTGACCTGAAGTTTCGAAAATGTTTGACGGGCCTGCGGTTGGGTCCAGGATTCGGTTCCGGCCGTAATCCACGCTTCGTCTTCCGTGCCTGATATTCTAACTCTCATACACTTATGGACAGCTTTTTGGTTTAGCCGCGCATGGTTCATTTAGGACCGGCTCGCCATCAACTTGATTTCAGTAGCGCTCCATCCGACAGTCGCATGATATGTCCAACGAAACAGTGACCGTCTACAGGCAGTATTTGAGGTCGTTTTCAAACACGGTTATCCGGTCAGGCGCGTCTCCGAAGCGAGCATGATCCTCGCCGCATTGGAGCAGAGGCTCCTGGCCCGAGTCATCGGATCGGGCGTGATCAGTAGCCGGACGAGGACGCCGTAGGTGAAGGTGGCGGTTTCGACGAGTGACTTCTTCGAAAAATAAAAAATGGGAGACCAATTGGGAGAGCGACGAGAAAGGAGTAAAAACAGCCGAACGTGAATCCGACCAACGCAAACTTGTCAAAATGACCTTCCTTTAATTAAACAAAGGCCTGAAACATAAGGTTGGAAGCTACAGCCGCTCCAAGGCTTGCTCGAATATAGGCCGTGCACCACCAATGAAAGGCAAGAGCTGTCGCTACAGTAATGCCGAGTTGTATGGCTAGTCCCGCCCACGCCCCAGTTGTACTTGGGTCTTGCAGAACATTATGGTGAACCTGGACAACCTTTACATGTGGTGTGTGCGTTTCAGAATGCGTCCGTGATTCCACATTCTTGAGAGGTGTCATCCTTAAAGTAGTTACTAATCCTAACTTCAGGATTGTCTTGCAGAGCAGGCAGTAAGGGATGATTCGCGCGAGACGGCCTACCTCGCGCCTCAAGGGGGCTATTAAAACTGGGGCGGTTCCTAGTCGTGACAATTCATCTTTTTTGATATCCTGAGCTCATGTTTAATCGGTTATTCAAAGCGATCTTTCAGACTGAGGCTTGTTCAGTGTGTCGACGTTACGAGGCAACGCGAGGGTTATTGTGCGTATACTGCCATCTTGACAACAGGCTCACCCCGATCTGGCACACGGACTCATCTCGCTCCCGTGCTAATCTCTCTGTGAGAACGCGGTAGACCTACTCGACTCCCTCAACAGAACTGGGCAGCTCTGAGCCTCCTTGGAGGCTGGTCGTTACGGCAGGGCTAATCAAGGGCTTTTACCAGTATTGCATTCGAGATTTCCATGGTACACAGTACTTGTGGTCTTCACGTAGATGGCTGGTCTTACATACAGCGAGACGTGCCTATCGCATCTGGTTGTAACGAGGTCGAGTAACTACCGAGCGCCACTTTCGCCAGTCCGTGTCCACAACATGGAAGAGGCTGTACCCGGGCAGAGGCAAGAATACAATCAAACACCGATACACGGATGTGCTCGTCATTCGTGTATGAACAAGGAGAAGGGTCATGGTCAACTCAACTGTTTCCTGTATGGTGGTTGCGACTGCCATCCTCATCGTTGGAACGCTACCCGCCAGTGCGGAACAACCGCGTGGAGGAATGCCATCCGCCATGAGCGAAGGCAAAGAAGCGCCGGCCGGTCCATCCCACTCAGGTTCGGAAGGCAAGCAGGGTTCCAGCGCCCGGATGGATCAGACCCACTCCGGCGGAATGGGAGAACAAAAGTCCGGCGGTAGCGATACTGACACCCACGGCATGAGTTCCAACCCGACACAAAAAAGAAGCGGCGGAACCCAGGGCCTCCAGGAACAATTGTACGAGGATCGCATGAAGGGTTTTCAGGAGAGTTCCCCGTCTCAAGGGAATAGGAAACCATAGGCAGCTCCCATCAATCGCCACTTCTTTTGCGTGCCCGATTGCAGTTCACGCTATGGGTGCGGAGAGGCTCTTAACCGCCCGTGGATCGGCCTATCGCCCTTCACCGGACGCTGCCTCCCCCGTTCACGTGAATCCGTAGAACCTACTGAGGTAATCTTTCTTTTCCTATCCGCAACTGAGCCCTCACAGCCGGCATACTCGGGCCTTACTTCTTGGCCTGATTTGCCCGTCCTATAACAGACGTGCCCGATCCAAGGAAGGTTTCGTCAGGGACTGGGTAGTCCGCGGATAGCATGTCCTGCCCTGATACTCACCCAGCTTCGGTCGCGGTTCGAACCGTCCTGACGCCCGGACTTCATGGTGACACAACAACCATACGGCCACATCGCACTTCAGGCGAAGTTGGTCGAGTTCGCTCTGTCACGTGAGCCCAGCTCCAGCATCCCTGGTGAAAAAGCGGGATTACTGAAGGTGACTACGATGAAAAGACGAGTCAGTTGCAGGAAATGGATTGGATCTTACCTGCGTTCACGTTAAAGCATTGAAATGGAGGGGGCGGTATATTCGGGAGATCGGCATGGGTTTGACGGGGCAAGGCATCCTGCACCAGCCTCGCCATTTCCTGTGGCGTCGCCTGAGGGTACTGTCGCTGAAACCGTACGAAAAGTGCCTGTTGTTGGAATTTCATGTCCCGGTAGAAGGATAATGCGGTGTGTACGGACTCAGGTGTCTGGAGGGCGGTCGGGTATACCCTTCGCACGCGATCAAGATACGACAGCTCGCGTTCATCTCCGGTAAATGCTCCCAACGCCGGCCGTACCGGCGGACTAGTGCATGCACCGAAGTGCAGTGCCCCAACGGCCATACCCGCCACCCAGAGCAGAGCAGTTTTCATTCTCCATGTTCCAAATGCCCTAAATGGCACTGTCGCCGTCTTGATCAGACCTGTCATTTTTATCTCCAGCTCCAGATTACAAATACAATAGATTGTGCGCGACTTCGCCAGCTGCGTTCTTTCCGACATCGTCCGACGACAGCTGTTCCGGTTCAGATCCTACCCTGCGCATGGACGATAATCGGTAATGCGTTTGACCAACTTCTCCCGAACAGCAGGGCGAACTTCCCAGAGGGATGTATCGTGAATCCACAATGACTCTCGGCGCTCATCCGATCCGGGACCCCAGCTTTACATATTTCCCAACACAATCCTATGAATAATTCCTGCCTGTTCCTTCCATTCAGATTTCCACCATACACACCTCATGCTTCATGGCCCGCTGCGTTCCTCACAATTCACCTCCTTTTAAGCCCAACCGCTCCGCTGCTCTGCAACGTGCTGATGCCGCATGAGTACGGGGCAATGGAACGTGTCTAGGCTCGCTCTTCCGTAACGCGATCAAGGGCCTTTTCTAGTAGCGGCCCTACTTTCATACATCTATAGATAGATGAGGAGGTGCCTAATGACACATGCAGCCAGACCGTTTCTGAGACAATCGTGCCTTTCCGGAACGGTATGTGGGCTGATGCTGTCGACCGTCGTAGGTCTCACGAGTCGGTTGACGACGGGCCGAAGTAGCCTAGGATTGAATGCGATCAGTCACATAGTCTGGGGACCGAAGGCGGCTCGGCAAACATCTTGGACGTCCCGCTACACTGGAACGGGACTCCTTCTGAATCAGGGAGCATGTCTCTTTTGGGCCGGATGTTATGAGGCCCTACTCAGGAAACAACCCCCACATAGCGTAACCAAGTCTGTGGCAGATGCCATGAAGATCGCCGCCCTGGCCTACGTCGTTGACTACCACGTTATTCCGAAGCGATTTACACCGGGTTTCGAGTTCGTATTCCCACGTCGGCTATTTCCTCTGCTGTACGTAGGTCTCGCGGCCTCACTTTTTGCCGGCGCAACATTCTGCGCGCGACGGCCTCGCTCGTCAGCAGAGAACCCATCCTGATCAGCTGCCGTAGTTTGCCGATCCCACTCGGCGTTATACCAAGTATTGCCGAGGAAAACTATTTGCTCACGAGGTTGCAGAGGTGGCACCCGACCCTGCTCATTCATTTGTAGTGGCCCAGCGAACATAAACCAGGCCACCGCACCAGGTTAAAGCCAAATCCGGTGGTGTTTCTCATGAGAACTGAATTCACACGCTCTTCCCCCGTTCATAACGTTTATGTTCATCTCTGACGATCGCTACCAACATCCGAGGTGGACTATCCCTGGCCTTTGCACGTCGGCACTAACTCTTCCATTCCTTGCCTTTCATTAATTTTCTGATACACAAATCGAGGAAGCAAGTGCCTATTGTCTGCTGTGGATTCGCATGGAGGGACAGGGCAGACCCGGCCAAACTATGTGGCTTTTGGAGGAATGGCGATGACGATTTCCCATGTAAAGCTAGGAACCATCATGTTTCATGTGCTGGGGATACTGGCGTGTGGCTCCCTTATAGGATGCGGTTCCATTATTCATGGGAGTAAACAGGAGATCTCCTTCGATACCAAACCTCAGGGAGCGACCATTAAACTGGATAGTGGACTCCGCTTTACAACGCCCCAGACCGTAGAGTTACGGCGAGCCGTTGATCATGTGGTGACGATCGAAAAGGAGGGGTATGAGCCTGAGAGAGTCACCATCAATCGGAGTTTCAACCCCGTGGCGACCATCCTGGGAAACATCCTTTGGATTACTCCGGGAGTAATCGTGGACGTCCTCGTTGGTGGAGCATGGACGCTAGATCCCGAACACGTTAGTGTTGATCTGGTTGCTGAGAAGGCTAAAACGCCAACTACCGTCAGCATTGGAGAGACCAACTAGGACGATTGTGACTCTAATTCCTCCGTCTATCTCCTCTGTCATTGCCCTCCCTCGAAGCTTCTCGGTTCATGCGCGCCAACGCGGTCTATGGTTTCAGCAATCTACTATCTCGGCCGGGTGAACGACCCACCCTCCGCTGGATCCCGGCGCATCCTGAATGGTACTGTTGACTGCTATGCGCGCCGTCTGGGTCACGGACATTCATCTCGATATTTTGAGCGACGCGGCATGCGCGAACTTCTCCGCGGCAATGGCTGCAGAACGTCCGGATGCCGTCTTTATCACGGGGGACATTTCTATCGCTCCCTCCCTGATGGCGCATCTTCGTGCCCTGGCAGACCACATCCAAACACCTCTGTACTTCGTCCTCGGCAACCACGACTTTTACCGAAGCTCTATTGCGCAGGTACGAGCCACTGTCAGTGACTGCTGCCGGACCCATCCCCTGCTTCGATATCTGCCGGATTTGGGCGTGGTGGAGCTGACTGCCTGCACCGGACTGGTCGGTCATGACGGGTGGGGAGACGCGCGATACGGCAACTATGCCGCATCCCCGGTGCGGTTAAATGATCATGTGCTCATCCGGGAATTGACGCAGCTCGATCCTGGTACGCTGCACACGCAGCTCAATCAGTTAGGAGACGAAGCGGCCAGTTATCTCCAAGAAATTTTGCCTGGCGCGCTTGACCGCTATCAGCATGTGATCCTCCTGACCCATGTCCCCCCGTTCAAGGAGGCTTGCTGGTACGAGGGTCGGCTGGGTAACGATGACTGGCTGCCGTTCTTTACCTGTCAGGCGGTCGGCGATGTATTACGCGAGTTGATGATCCGGTATCCGGACCGACGCCTGACGGTGTACTGCGGGCACACCCACCACGCCGGTACAGCCCAGGTCCTGCACAATCTTCAAGTCGTCACCGGTGCCGCAGAGTATGGGAACCCGAGGGTGAACGAGGTGATCGAGATTGTGTGAGAACGGCTGACACCGGGGCCTGCCTGTAATTGGTGGAGATCACACTGTCGGTATAGAGAAGAGCAGGACGTGGGGCTTCGCATCACAAGGCAGACACCACTGATCGTGCCTGCCGGCCCATCCCAGAATCCCAGCCGGGAGGCTCCCCTAAGGCAGGCGGGCCCCATAGGTCCCGCGGAACTCCGGAGCATCATGAATGTTGATGATCATGGGCTCCGTGGTCGCCCTGGTGTTCATGGTCATGGTCTGCGGCTGTTTCATGGGTGTGGCCATGCACATGTTCGTGAACATGCGGATGAGTGTGATTGTCAGACTGTCCATGGCTGTGCGCGTGGCTGTGTTCATGCTTGTGCTGGTGGGAACCCTGCATAACTCCTCCTCATGATCGGGACTCGTGGAAACGATCATCCGCCGCCATGGTTAAAAGCTACCATAGCCTAACCCTCTTCCCGTAGTATTTTCGTGGTTACACCTGGCAACGTGGCCTTCCTCCCCGCCGGCCCGCGCTCTGGGAGAAACGTGGGGCCCACCTCAGCATCCACCCCGACCGTCCTGATCAGCGTAAAGGGGCCTGGACCACTGCCCGAACCTGCTTGCGGAGCCAATCGTACCACCCCTGCATCCCGTCACCGGAAACCGCAGAGACCAGAAAAATTTCCAAACTCGGGTTCACCGTCCTGGCATGTGCCAGGCATCGCTCTACATCAAAGCTGAGATGCGGGAGCAGATCGATCTTGTTCAGCAATAACACCTGCGCAGCACGAAACATGTGGGGGTATTTGAGCGGCTTGTCCTCGCCCTCGGTCACGGACAGGATCGCCACCTTCGCCTGTTCGCCCAAATCGAACAGCGCCGGACAGACCAGGTTTCCCACATTCTCGATCAGCACCAGGGAGTGAGCCGGTGGCGCCAGTTGCTCGACTGCCCGGGCCACCATGTCTGCTTCTAGATGACATCCCACCCCCGTATTGATTTGCATGACGCGGCATCCGGTCCTTCGAATCCGTTCGGCATCGTTGACCGTGTCTTGATCGCCTTCGATCACCTGAATCGGCAGCTCGCCCTTCAGGTCAAGAATGGTCCGTTCAAGAAGGGTGGTCTTGCCTGACCCGGGGGAACTGACCAGATTGAGCGCCACAATGTCCCGGCCTTGAAACCAACCACGGTTCCGCTCCGCTAGACGGTCGTTCTTCGCCAGCACGGCCTCCCGCAGCACAATGGTCTTGCCGTCCACATGAACATGCTCGCCATCGGGATGCCCATGGGCGGGACTGTGAGGGTGGTCATGAGGTTCGTGATGTGACTGCAGTTTCACCGTCTCTCCGGTAGTCGGATCAGTCATCCGGGGCACGGCGTCCTCAGAGCATCCGCATGTCGTACACATCAGAGCGTCACCATTTCCGTAATGAGCAGTTCCTCGCCCGATAGCCGATGGAGATTCAGCGAGCCGCAGCGGCAGCGTGCAACCAGGTGTTCCACATCCATATCGATTCCACAGTCGCGGCACCGGGCTCTCCCGGGCACGTCTATCACTTCGAGTCTCGCACCTTCCAGCAGCGTCCCCTTGGCTACGACGTCAAAACAAAACCGGATCGCATCGGGAAGAACCGCGCTCAACGCCCCCACTTTTAACGTTACCTGCGTGACCTTGGAGCCGTTCGCGCGTTCGCTCACAATCGCCACGATGTTCCGCGTGATGCTCAGCTCGTGCATGCCAGTCCCGTCTGCTGGGGGTGATGAGCGGCTTCCGTCACGTCAAAGAGATGATCGAACGACTCCGCCCACAACCGTCTTGTAAGATCTGCCTTCATGTGACGAAGCCGTAGTTGATCCCCTGGCCGCTCCCTCGGCGTGCTAAGGCGGTCGACCAGGACGAAGAACCCCTTGGGAATGAACCCTTCCCTCACGGCCACCCGGACCGTTCGCGCCCCGTCGTCCACCCACCAGGTGAACTGCAGATCTTTATGACATTGGCCATCGAGCTCCGGCTGTGTTAACCGGTACCGGCCTCTGCTGACACAGCGCGTCACGTACTCAACAGCGTCCCGCACGCCAGGCCCGGGATGCCCACTGGTCACCGTGAGCGACCGTCGGTCCCATACCGCCACCTTTGAGAAATAGTCTCCCATCCGCTGCATCGCGCGGAACGCAACCGTGGCACCCCAGATAGCTCCGCCCTGATGAAAGTGCAGCAAGCCGTCGTAATCGAGCCGCTCGAGCCGGCCGTCATCGAGGATCTCCAGAGTCTGTATAGGCGGAGTCACCATGCGGTCACACCTCGTTCAACAGATCCGCGGCAACTGATCGCCGACCAGGGTGTCGACCACCCGCAGGCCGCCGAACGCCGTCGCCATCACCACCGCGCCCTTCGGGCTTTCCTTGACCTCTCCGATGATCGCACTGCCGCGCCCGGCCGGGTGCCGGTGCATGGTCTCCAGGACGGCATCGGCTCGCTCGCGAGGCAGGATTGCCACCAGCTTGCCCTCGTTGGCCAGGTACAGGGGATCCAGGCCCAGAATTTCACAGGCGCCCCGCACCCGTTCTTGAACGGGAATCGCCGACTCCGTCAGATGAATGCCGACTCCGGACGTGGAAGCAAATTCGTTCAACACCGTGGCGACACCGCCTCGCGTGGCATCCCGGAGGCAATGGATGTCGGGGCAGACCGTCAACATGTCCTGCACCAGCTCATGGAGCGGTTGCGTGTCGCTTTCCACCGACGACTCCAGCGCCAGCTCGTTGCGCGCAAGTAGGATTGCAATGCCGTGATCGCCGATATGGCCATTGGTCATTACGAGATCTCCCGGACGCGCACGGGCAGCCGAAATCGCCACCTCATTTCGGATGACGCCGATCCCGGCCGTGTTGATGAACAGTTTATCGGCCGCCCCACGTTCCACCACTTTCGTGTCTCCCGTAACAATGCTCACCCCCGCCCCCCTGGCGGCGGCCTTCATGCGGAGCACCACCTGGCCCAACGTGTCGATCAAGAGCCCCTCTTCGAGAATCATGCCGCAGGATAGAAAGAGAGGGATCGCCCCGCTCACCGCGAGGTCGTTGATCGTCCCATGCACCGCCAGTTCCCCGATGCTGCCGCCCGGAAAGAACAGCGGGTTGACGACATAACTGTCGGTGGTGAAGGCCAGCCTCGTGCCTCGTTGCCGGAGGTCATCCAACGACAGGACCGCTTGATCCTCCAGTGCGGCCAGCAGCGGATTATCGAACGCCGTCACAAACAGCTCTTCGATGAGCTCCCGCATCGCCTTGCCGCCGCTCCCATGGGCCAGCGTGATGCGCTTGTCGCGCATGCACTCGAGCCAGGAGATGGCAGATTCCTCGGTCGACGATGGCCGAGATTGCGGGTCGAGCATGGGGTGACGCATGACGCATCCTTTGTCCCGTTGCGGCATCATGCCGGAACCTTGAGGGGCTTCAGACTATCCCGATCGATCCACCCGTAATTGTAATACGCGGCGCAGGCGCCTTCCGTGGAGACCATGAGGGCGCCGAGCGGATTTTCAGGGGTACAGGCAGTCCCGAAGACTTTACATTGAGGCGGTTTGATGACGCCCTTCAAGACCTCACCGCATTGACAGGAGGTCGGATCCGCAATGGTCACGTTCGGCATCGAGAACTTGCGCTCCGCATCGAAGCCGGCAAAGGCCTGCCGGACGCGCACGCCGGAGTAGTCGATTGAGCCCAGGCCGCGCCACTCGAAAAACTCCCGCAATTCAAACACGGCTTGCATCGCGTCGAGCGCTTGCGCATTGCCTGCTTCGGGCACGACACGCCGGTACTGATTCTCCACCTCGCAGCGTCCCTCCGCCATCTGCTTGAGGACCATCCAGACGGATTGGAGAATGTCCAACGGTTCGAACCCGGCCACCACGATCGGTTTTCGATACCGTTCCGCGATAAAACCATAGGGCCGCGTACCGATGACCATGCTCACATGACCCGGCCCCAGAAACGCATCCACCTGGAGGTCAGGCGAATCCAGGACCGCTTTGATGGTGGGAATGATCGTGATGTGATTACAGAACAGCGAGAAGTTGGATAGGCCCTCCCGTTGCGCCTGCAGTACCGTAAAGGCGGTGCTCGGCATCGTGGTCTCAAACCCCAGCGCCAGAAATATCACCTCCCGCTCGGGATTGGCCCTGGCAATTTTCAGCGCGTCCAGCGGTGAATAGACCATGCGGACGTCCGCCCCTTCCGCCTTGGCTTGAAGGAGACTTTTCTTCGAGCCGGTGACGCGCATGGCGTCCCCGAACGTCGTCATGATGACCTCCGGACGCTGCGCCAACGCCACGCAGTCATCGACGCGCCCGCGGGGAAGGACACAGACCGGACAACCGGGTCCGTGGATGAACTCCACTTCCTCCGGCAGCATCTTACTGACCCCGTAGCGGAAAATGGTGTGCGTATGCCCTCCGCACACTTCCATGATGCCGAGGGGGCGCTTTCGGCACAGCTCGATGCGGCCGACCAGGCCGCGAATCTCCCGCAGCAGCCATTGCGCTTTTTCCGGATCGCGAAACTCATCCACGAATTTCATGCTGTGCCTCCCCGTTGCCCCGCCCTCGGTCATCGGCCAGGAGGGTATGCACCAGATCCCACAGGATGTGATAAATGGCGACGTGGCATTCTTGGATCCGGTGAATGCTGGTCGTGTCCACCACCAGGCAGTGATCGAGGGCGGGAGACCGCGCCATGAGGCCGCCGTTACCCCCTGATAATCCGATCGTGACGAGCCCCAACTCCTTGGCTTTTTCGAAGGCGCGCAGGAGATTCGGGGAGTTGCCGCTGGTGCTGACGCCGACGAGTCCATCGCCGGCTCGCGCATGGGCGATCACTTGACGCACGAACACATGTTCGAAACCGACATCGTTCCCGACCGCGGTGAGCATCGCCACATCGGCATCCAGATTCACGGCGGGCAATGCAGGCCGGCCGGCGGTCACCGGGTGGAGAAACTCCACGGCGATGTGCGCGGCATCACAGCTTGAGCCGCCGTTCCCCATCGTCAGCAATCGGCCGTTTCGACGATACACCCCGGCCATGGTGTTCGCGACCGCGACGACCTCGGGGCCTTTGTTCGCAAAGAACCCTGCCTTGACGGCGAGACTGTCCTCGGCCTTCAGCTTGACCGATGCCAACAATTCCGCATCGAGACGGGCAGGCGCGGGCAACTGCTCATGTAAGAACGGATAGAGTCCGTGCAAAAAATCGTGCGGCATCACATCCTCAGGTTTGTCCGGACACCCGCATCGCCCGAAGCTCTGCCTGTACCTCACCGAGTTCGCTCAATAGCTCGAGAGTCCGCTGCGCTTCCTCCGGGTCGACCCGGCTCATGGCAAACCCCACGTGGACTAACACCCACTCTCCGACGCAGGATTCAGGGGAATGCTGCTCGTCCACGATACAGGCGATGTTCACCGTCCGCCTCACTCCGCCGACGTCGACGACGGCCAGCTTCGGCTGCTCGCGGTCCAGTTCGACAATACGTCCTGGAATTCCCAGACACATGGCGACCTCATCGGTATTGAGTCAGGGCCCTTGCGGCCGCAACGGCGGCCTGGCCAAGGGACAGCCCCCCGTCATTGGAAGGCACCTGATGATGGGAGAGTACGGTCAACCCCATCCTCTCCAAGCGGGCCGTGACCAGTTCGCAGAGCACCTGATTCTGAAACACCCCTCCGGAGAGCGCCACGTGACCGACGGTTCGCTCGCCTTCCCCTTCTTTCATCCGCGTAATCTTGTCCGCCATAGCGCAGATGGCCTGTGCCAATCCCTTATGAAACCGGGCAGCCATCACGGGGTGCGGCGTCTTCAGGATGAGGTCACCGAGGAGCGCGGACCACATGGCCAACGGCTCAATGTAAGGAAGCGTCGTGCCTCTCAGGTAGGGAATCGTGAAGGGGTACGCGAGGATGTCGGCTTCCTGCTCCAAGGTCGATCGATCGACGAGCGCTTCCAGCTCCACCGCGGCCTGACCTTCATAACTGGCACGGTCTCGGCAGATTCCCATCGCCGCAGCCACGGCGTCGAACAGCCGTCCGCAGGAACTGGCCGGAGGACTGTTGATTCGCCGCGCCAGCATCTGGTCGAGCAGGCCGCGCGGCTTTTGCTCCAGAAAGTGATAGAGGTCCAATTCGTGATAGTTCATGGCAAATCGGGCCCACCCCAGTTCAGCCATCAGATGGGCATAGGTATTTCTCCAGGGTTCCATGACAGCCTGTTCTCCGCCTAGCATCGGCACCGGCTTAAAGGTGCCCACTCGCGTGAACGTTCGATAGTCTGCGAGCAGGAACTCGCCGCCCCAGAGTTGCCCCTCATTCCCGTATCCCAGCCCGTCGAGCGCGATGCCCAGTACAGGGGAATGATCGAGGGGAATTCCGTTCTCTACGAGACAGGCGGCGATATGCGCATGATGATGCTGGACCTCGTAGACCGGCAGGTCACGCTCGGCCGCGAGTTTCTGCCCGTATTTGCGTGAAAGATATTCCGGGTGGTGATCGACGGCGAGGAAATGCGGCACATGCGCGAACAGTTCCGCGTAATGACGAAGCGCCCGTGTGAAGTCCGCCTGGGTCAGCGCGTCCGCCAGATCTCCGATGTGATGGGAGATCACGGCCTGGCCATCCTTCAACAGGCAAAAGGTGTTCTTCAACTCCCCGCCCATGGCGAGCACGCGTGGTGCCCCCTTGAATCCTGCCGGGAGCGGGATCGGCGCCGGAGCATAACCCCGGCTGCGACGCAGGAGTCGCGGGCGGCCGCCGATCACCTTCGTCACGGAGTCATCGACCCGCTGGGCAATCGGACGGTCATGCACGAGAAAATACTCCGCGATGGTTCCCAGATGCATCCTGGCCAAATGATTATCGATCCATTGCGGTTCATCGGCACGGTTTCCGCTCGTCAGAACGATCGGCCGTTCCATACGCCTGAGCATCAGATGGTGAAGCGGCGTGTTGGGCAACATGACCCCCAGGGTGCGAACGGCCGGCGCGACGCTTGGAGCCACACCGGCTCCGGTCCCGCATTTCAGAATGACAATCGGGGCTTGAGGGCTTTGAAGCAGCAACCGCTCCTGCTCGGAGACTTCACAATACCTTCTGACGACCCGGAGATCGCGCGCCATCAGCGCGAACGGTTTGGCTTCTCGAGCCTTCAGGCCTCGAAGCCGGGACACGGCCTCTTCTTGCGTCGCGTCACAGGCGAGCTGCACACCTCCCAAGCCCTTGATGGCAACAATCTGTCCTTTTTGAATGAGGGTACAGGCGGCATCCACGGGGTCCATCATCGTCACCGCCTCGAGCGCGATGGGCTTTCCATCCGTCCGTTCCAGCGTGACCCTGGGTCCGCACCGGTGGCAGGCAATCGGCTGGGCGTGAAACCGCCGGTCGTCAGGGTCCTGATACTCGGCCTCACATTCGGCACACATCGGAAAGCCGCTCATGGTCGTCCCGGAACGGTCATAGGGAATCTTCTCTTGAATCGTCACACGCGGTCCGCAGTGGGTGCAGTTCGTGAATGGGTAGCGGTAGCGTCGAGCGAAGGGATCGAGGACCTCCTGCACGCAGTCGGGACAGGTCGTGGCGTCCGGCACGACGCCTGTGCTTACTTCACCGCATCCGCTGTCAAGGATGAGGAAGCCGGGCGGCAGATCCTCAACTGAAGCCGGTTCGGAGATGACCTCATCGATCCGCGCCAGGACCGGTGGCTGTTCCTTCAAGTGGTCGACAAACCGCCGGAGGCTTTCAGAGGTCCCGATCGCATAGATCCGCACACCCTGTCCGTCATTCAAGACATGGCCCCGAAGCTGATGCTGCCGCGCCAGACGCCATACTGTGGGGCGAAATCCAACGCCCTGAACGAGACCGTGAACCCGGATCAGGACCGCGGCAGGTTCTGCGGTACGTAGAAATCCAAAGGGGGTCATCCAGACACCTCACGATGCAACGACCGGATCATCACCCGATTGTTTCCACTGTCGGCAATGGCCATCAACCCCTCCCCTATCGACAGCCCATAGGGCCAGCAGAGCGTGTCGCGCGAGGGGAACATCCATTGGTTGTCGCCTTTCAGGTCAAAGCGCGGTTGACCTGCCAAGGCACGTGCGGGTGCTCCGGTTGCGAGGTCTGGCTTGTACCACCCCAGGAGACGCGAATTGGCGGTATCTGCCACCAAGAGCCAGTCCCCCGCAGCGGCCAGACCATAGGGCATGTTGAGCGTGCCGGCATGCGGCCAATATTGCCCGGCGTTATGGTCCACCTGCGAAGGGTTGCCCTGTCCGACGATCCACCGGCAGCCGGCGCCGGATTCCGACGGCACCTCGTCCCAGATCATGATCCGATTGTTGCCGGCATCCGCTACACAGAGCGCCCCACCCCAGCAGGCCATCGCATGGGGCCAGCGCATACTCATGCCTGTAGGTGTTCCGCCGGCATTTTCGTCCCGGCGATCGAAGCTTGTCTGTCCCAGGACGAGGTCGGCCGGCTGCCCGTTGTGTTCCGGTGGTGTGAACCAGATCAACACCCGCCGGTTGCCGGTATCGGCGACCATCAAACTTTCGCCGCGGCAGGACAGGCCATATGGCCAATAGAGGCTCTCGGCCGATGGCAGCGGCCGCCCACGATTGATCTCCACTGCGCCAAAGTGGAGCTGCCCCAGCACCAGGTCCGGCGGACAATGACTGGCGGATGGCAGTTCTTTCCAGAGGAGCACGCGATGATTCCAGGCATCCGCAACGGCGAGGCCCCGGCCATAGGCGCACATGCCGGTGGGTACATTCAACGTCGTGGCGGAAGGCTCGGTCTTCGCGTTTCGCCCTTCCGAGGAGAAGTCTGGCTGTCCGATCACCCAATCGGCGGGAGTGCCATTCGCAGATGGGCAATGCATCCATCCCAGCAGGCGGTGATGGCCGGTGTCGGAGACCCAAAGCGGCCCGTTGCTGCCGGCCACACAACAGCCGCGCGGTCCGAACAGAGTGTGTGACGAAGGGGTGATGGGAAGAGGAAACCCTTCGGCATCCCGACATTCTCCCAGGACCGTGGGCGGCCTCTGCTCGTCCCACAGGGGAATCGGACTCACCGGCTCGCGGCCCGCGAAGCCCGGATGCCTCGGCGCTGTCAATCGGACCGTGAGCGCCATTGCCGTTACCCCTTCACATTGATTTCGACCTTCGTTCCCACCACCCGCACGGCGCAGGGCACCAGTTGCACGTCCGGAGCCGTCAGGCATTCCCCCGAAGACAGATCGTAGCGAAACCCGTGATAGGGGCATGTAATCACCCCATCGACCACGATACCCATATCAAGCGGCATACCCATGTGGGCACAGGCATTCTGGAAACAGGTCACGCGATGATCCTGTCGGCTGAACAGCAGAGAATGCCCGTTCAATTCCAACACCGTGATGCCCCTGTCGGGAAGCTCCTCGATATCCAGCGCCGTTTGCCAACCCGACGCAGCGCTGAGGGCAAAGGGACTGATGAAGGACCAGGGAGCCGCATTCCCGTCTGAACCGGCATAATTTCCCTTCACCTTGGTGATCGTCACGATCTCCGGACAGTATTCGCGGATGGCTTTTTCGATGCCCTCCGACAGGGTGAGAGCCGAGGCGGGACACCCGTCGCAGGCGCCCAACAATTTGATCTCCACGCAGTCCGGCGGATGAACCTGCACGAGTTCGACGTTGCCCCCATGCCCCTGCAGCATCGGACGTACCGAGGCGAGAGCCTGTTCGATTCGTTCGTTGAGCGAGGGTTTAATCAAGTCCAGATGCCGGAGCACGGCATACACGACTTCATCACCCGCCGTCCGTTTCAGGGCCTCGAGGGCACCGGCGTCGCTTTTGAGAGCACGGATCATGCGGGCCATGGCTTCTTTATGGAGATCATCGATGGCCCTTCGAAGCGCCGCGACCGTCAATCGCTGTGCTTCATCCCACCCCTGCACGATCGTGTCCAGGCTTTCGATGCTTTTCACGAGGGACGCCAGCGTGAGTTCCATCTTCGGCATCGTCTGATTCCGCTCAGTCATAAGAAGGCTCATTGATACTTCAAGTCGCGAAACAACCGCGGCTGCAAGGCTCCCGCGCAGAGACCGGCGATCATGACGGCGAGCCACAGGGGGACCCCCGCCATCGCCAGGGCGATGAGCATGACGGCAGCTAAGGCTATGCCGGTTCCGGCCAGCAGCATCACCTTGGGCAGGTCATGAAACAGTTTGCCCTGAAAAAAAAGCGAGACGGAATTCCAGAACATGTCGAACATGCTCTTGCTCCCTTCACATCATCAGTGCCAGCAGGAAGAGCGCCACCGCCACACCCGGCACCGACGCCACCGGCCCGTAGCACGCGCCCATCATGGCCGCCAGTTCATTGCCCAGGGCCTTCCCCCCGACCAGGATACCGCCGATGGCTCCACCGATCGCCCCGGTCGCCAGCGCGACGAGCATGAGGATGAGTCCGTTCACCAGCGTGAGTTCGTCGTGCGAAAACATGGTCGCCACAATGCCCGCCTTCCCTTGAAGAAAAACGGCTCGAACGAGCCCTCATGCACCCGACTCGCGTGAGGACGCAAGCACATTGCTCCCAGCCTGTGCCAGGCGCTCCCCTTGAAGCTCGTTCAGAGCCTCCCGCGTGAGCCGGACCTTTTCGCGATCTCCGCACCGTTCGAAGATGTCTTTCGCCTCCGCGAAGTACCGGAGCGCCTGATCGAGATTGCGCCGATTGCCATCGGCCGGCCTCCCAGGATCATCGGGCACGTTCCGCAGGGCATTGGCCTTATTGGACACCGTGTTCGCATATTCCAGCGGCTGATCCCTGGAATTCCGCACCTTCAGGGCTTCGTCATAAGCCAGGAGCGCGCGAAGATTGTTTTCGACGCTGTGACTGCTCGAGGCGTATTGCAGGGCGTTGCCCAGATTGTTTTGCAGCATCGCGTACTCAACCGGCTGATCCACCAAGGTCACGACCTTCAGCGCCTCTTCGAAGGATTGAACCGCCAGGGCTTCTCGCATCTTTCCGCTCGACTCGGCCATCGGCATGGAGAGATAGGCTGCCGCCAGATTGTTGTGCAAGATGGCGAATTCCGTCGGATATGTTTCACGGGTGAAGGTTCTGAGTGCGCGCAAGTAGGCGGCAATCGCGTCGGACAGGCGGGCCCGCCCCATCGTCGAAAGGGTCTGAAGCGCCAGGCCGAGATTCATCTCGGTTTCAGCCACCTCTTCGGCTGATCCTCCAGCCTGGAAGCCAGCCAACGCAGACTCGAACAGCTGACGGGCCTGTTCGACGTATTCCATCCCCTCGTGAGGGATCGCGTTCAGCGCGGTTCCCTTGCGAGCATGGATACGTGCATGAAGCAGCGGTTCTCCCGACGGACACAAGGCCAATGCGCGGTCATAGAGGGAGACGGCCTGGTGCAGATCCTGTACAAAGCGGGGTTTGTGTTGCAGGCCGATGGCGATCTCGATCAGGAGATCGATTTTATCGCGGATCGGAACGTCGGGCATTTCAACGGCGGCAAGAGCAGCTTTGACATGTTCGTCGGCAAGCGAACTCATGATCGATCCTCCGCACGGTAAATGGCACGAAGCGACGCGATGAATTCACTCTACGAACCGCCCCTAGGCATGTCAACTACTTATCCTTACTGCAAACATTATTTGCAGTGCCAAGTATCGTGCCGGGTGGTTTTTTCAGGTGGGCAGGCGTGACGCGCCCCGCAATCAGTTCACGGGGGACGGGAACGACCCGGGAACGCATAATCGGCGCCGGCGGGTTCTACAGGGCTTGAACGCCTGGGTCGTGCGGGGCAGGCCAGCGGGCGACAAGGGCGGCCAACCCGCTATCCCAACGGACAGGGAGCGTCCATGCCAGGCCTTCGTCGACCGCCTGATCCCGAAGAAACTCCTGGGCATGGACCACCCGGTCGCCGCGGCTGTTTTTCAGCTTGATCAAGAGCCCTCCCGATGCCACATGACGCACGGGCAGCAACAGCAGCGCTTCGTCCTTCTTGAGCAGCACCAGACTCTCCAATCCATTGAAATAGGTCGCATAGACCTCCGCCGTAAGATAGATATTGCCGTGACGTATGTGTATCTGAGCTGTGTTCGCCGACCCTGTCAGGGAGGAGGTGTCAGCATCCGCCCTGTCCGGCTCGCCCGGTGGTCGGCCTCTTTTCTCGCGGAGCTGAGCCTGGATGGAGGCCACGACCCGATCAGCCGCCCGGGACACCTCCGGACTCAATTCGCATCCGAGGTTCGTGGTAGCCGCCTCCACCAGGTAGACCGTCACGTCGCGGGGAAACGTCGCGCCGAATATTTTCTTCCCCGCATACAGTGCATGGTCCCACCGGAAGTTGTGGAGACTGTACCCGGGCTCCGGCCGGTGTGCGAGTTCTTCACCCGGCACCTTGAAGACCGAGCCGGGCTGCGACCCACTCGCGCAGGCATCCACGAGAATCAAGGAGCGGGAGCCTCGCGCCTGGAACATGACGTCCATGCCTGCCGTCCCGGCATCGAACACCGCCACTTCCTCGCAGGGGCTGGCGGCCAGCCATTGTTGTACGCGGCGGGCCACGATGACACCGACCCCGTCATCGCTGCGGTTCAGATTGCCGCAACCGATGACTGTATGCATGCCTGTCGAGGCCATCAGATCCTCCACAACCGGCAGGACCAATCCTTTTCAACAGGAAGGCGAAGTTCGGGCAGGTCGCAGAACCGGCGATGCGTCACAAAATACATGCAGGTTTCGCAGGATTGTGTGAGATCGTCGTCCGGCTCGCCGGACAGATAGGGAGCGAGGGTCATTCCCGCCACCACGAGTTTACGGTCATAGTCGTCGGATGGAAGGGCCTGGAGACGGGTTATTAGATCCCGCACTTCGTCGCTGTCATAGGCGCGGGGCTCTACTTCAGTCTTGAGCCCGTCGGCCAGTCGCTGCCGGAGTCTGGTTCGAACGCTGTCCTCATCCATATCCATCGGTAGACCGCCAGACCGATGTACGCGTGCTTAGATTCTCCACAGCCGGCACCACCAATCCGGTTCTACCGGAACGGCCAACTCGGGCAAATCGCACCACTTGCGATGAACCAGATAATACATACATTCCAGGCAGCGCATCTGGTCCGGACCATAGGGCTTGTGGGTGAAACCTCCAAGGACGAGTTTGCCCTCGAGATCGTCGGGGGACAGCGCGCGCAGTTCGTCCAGCAGTTTGGTGAACTCCACGTGGGTTTCCGGGAACGGCTCAGTCTGAGTCTCCAGGCCGCTCTCCAGAATGCGGGCAATCTTCTGCCGGAGTTTCTCTTCTTCTTCGGGGCGCATCAAAAAGTCCCCTCGTCCACAAGGAGCTCTGTTGATCCCCTCATGAGAATGGCACCGGCCAAGTGCTATGGAACATGACTCGCCCGGTTGTTTTCCAACAGCCGGGCGAGAAGGAGGCCACTGTACGCTTCTCTCATGCGCATTACCAGTTGCGCCCGGTCGAGCCTGTCTATCCGATTTTAAACCGGGCGAGTTCCTTCCCCGTCTTGGCGTCGTGTGCATGGACCGTGCAGACCAGGCAGGAGTCGAACGATCTGGCGACATGCCCGACTTCCACGGGATCGGTGGGATCGGCGATCGGCGCCCCCATCAACGCCTCTTCGATCGGTCCCTTGCTGCCCTTTGCATCTCTGGGTCCGACATTCCAGGTGGTTGGCGCCACGATCTGATAGTTCTTGATCTTCCCTCCCTTCACCTCGATCCAATGACAGAGCGCACCGCGAATCGCTTCCGTCGCACCCCAGCCCCGCCCGTCTTTTTCCTGAGGCTTGATGTACCAGGGTTCGTTCAATCGGAACTCTCGCAGGCAATGCTCCGCCTGCCGGTAGAGTTTGATCGTTTCGTGCATGCGCGCCAGCTGCCGCAGGTGCAGGCTCGGGCCGCCCATTTTCTTATACATGTCCAGAATGAACCCGTCGTAATGCTGCCAGGATTCGCCATGCCTGCCGCCCGCCACGACCTGCCTGGCGAAGGGCCCCGCTTCGAGGCGCCCCAGTTCCGTATGACTCACCGCCGTACACCAGGAGTAGGCCCCGTTGAAATCCGTCGTATTGTTCGTCATGGCCTTGGTCACCCGATCATAGGGGTGGGTATCGGTCCTGCCCTCGTCGTACCAGGAATGCATCGTGTTCTCCCGCGTGAACTCCTGGCTCATGATCGTATGCCGATCGGTCGAACCGTCGTAGACCCCGCCCTTCATAATGAGCGAGGCATTGCGGCCTTCGATCGTGGGTTTTTGATACTTATCTTCGTGGGGCAGATAGCCCCAGGAGATGTATTTCCCGACTCCACCGCCGTACTCATGCAGCCCGATGTCCATTCCCATGCGCCAGTAGAATCCGAGATCCGAATTGGCATGCCCAGGCTTTTCGTCCAGCCAGGCCATGAACTCTTCGTGGGTCTTGATCTGCTCGTACCGTTCCAAGGAACAGCCGAGCCAGACCGGTTCGAGCCAATTGTTCTTGTAGTATTCCAGGATCGACCAGGATCTGGTCACGTCGGACAAGGTGGGGGCACACATCACTCCTCCGGGGACCATGTAACTGGAATGCGGCCACTGGCCTCCGAGGAGGGCATAGATTTCCACCGGTTTTCCGGAAATCGTGACCCCGATCTCGTACGATTTCCCTGTAAAGGGTGCGAAACGCTTGCAGGCCTCTTCGTAAAACCGGCTGTTACGGTACTTCCTGTTTGTGAGATCGATGACATACAGACCGTAGAAATAACGCGGTTGGCTCTGGAGGCTCTCGGCAATCTGACCGAGGTTGCGGGCCAGGATAGCATTGCGTGGTACGGTGGTCTGCCAGGCCGTATCTAGCGCCCATGCCGCGCAGGTCAGATGCGAAGCGCCGCATATGCCGCAGGCTCTGGGGGTCACCACGAGTCCGGCCTGCGGATCTTTGTCGCGGAGGATGATCTCAAACCCGCGGAACAATTCCGCCTGGGTCCAGGCATTGGTGACGACGCCGTTGTCCACTTCGACCCGCACGTCCAGATCTCCTTCAACGCGGCCAACCGGGGAGATATCGAGAGTTTGAACAGCCATGATCAGTCTCCTTTGGGGTCCTGTTTCGATGTCCTGATCTAGACCACGAACATGTCTTGTTCAGCCCATGCCGGGGCCGCGTTCTTGGCAGCGCTCGTGAGGGCAATGTAGCCCTTCTTGTCGACGCCTTGCGGGAGATCTTTGGGAACACCCATCACGGTCTGGGTCTTGAACACGGTCCCCGGTGCCAGGTCGAAAAAGGGGAATTCAGGCTCCGTGCAGCCCAGGCATGGCATGCCGGCACGCGTTTTCGAGGATTGCCGGTTCCACAGTATCCGGTTGCAGGGAGAGTGCGTCATGGGTCCGCGGCAGCCGAGGTCATAGTAGAGGCAGCCTTTGCGTTGTCCGAACTCGGTGGCGGACACTTTGTAGGCGAAGTGCATGTTGCGGGTGCAACCGGTCTGCGTGAAGCTTTGGAAAAAGGTCTTGGGTCGCTGAAACTCGTCGAGGCCGATGTCGCCTCCGCGGCCGGTGGCGACGGCGACGACGATTTGCGTGATCCAGTCCGGATGGGCGGGGCAGCCGGGAATATTGATGACAGGGAGACCGGCTTTGGAGCGGAAGTGCTGTCCAAGAAATCCACCATGGCTTCGTTTGAGAAACTGCAAGCCTTGCGAGTCGCTCGGGTTGGGGGCGGTCGCGGGGATGCCGCCCCAGGTCGCGCAATCGCCGACGGCCACCACAAAATTGGCCGCGTCGGCCAGTTCCTTGACCCACTGTTTCATGGCACGGCCGGCAAATCGATTCCACTCCCCCGTTCCGTTGGGGGCATTGACCACGGTGCCTTCAAACACGAAGATGTCCAGGACGATCTTGCCGGAGATGCAGTCCTTCAGAATCCGCTGAAGATTGTCTCCCAGTTCCACGCCCAGAGAAGGATGCCAGAGCACGTTGATGCCAAAATCCGTGACAAGGTCGCAGGCACTGGGCTCTTCTGCATTCAGGAAGGACATCGTGTTACCGGAGCAAGCCCCGCCTTGTAACCAGAGTAGATTTGCCATGATGCAGTCCTCCGTTCGATCAGGTCGAGAATGAAGACGGTCGACTCATTGCCATGAAGATGCAACAATCGGGCACATCAGCCGTCACCGGAAGTCCGAACAGAGGGAGCGAGGATTACGTAACAATAAGCGATTGTTAGGAGCTGAGCCGAGTCGGAAGGCTCGAACGATGCACAGGATGGATGTGGTAACTATCTTTGCAGGAGGCCAGCCATTGCATAAGGACTATGCATGTCTTTATCGGCTAACCTTCCTATCCCTTGCGACTGCCACAGACGGGACATTGGACTTCCAGCGTGTACCCGTACCAGGTTCCCTGACAGCGGCTACACCAGTGGCCGTTCGTCTACTCCTCGGCTAAGCCGAGCTGACGCGCGAGCGGAGTCGTCCCCAATTCACGGATGGGACCGGTTGATTCGGACAGGCCGGACGAGGGGCGTTCCTGCGCCCGGAATGATCTCCAGAGACGGTGGCTGTCATCAGCTGCGTCGCGGCGCTCACGGTCGTCTGGCTTCGACATGCGGCGCTCCTCCGGCATGAGCAGTCGTCAGGTTGTATCGGCGAATCTTATTGGCCAACCCCACCCGCGACAAGCCCAGCTCCCTGGCCACCTTACTCTGGTTCCAACGGAACTGCAGGAGTGCCTGGGTCAAGATCTGCACCTCCAAACGCTCCACCTTTTCCTTGAGCGTCCCGCCGCTGTGGATCAAACCGGCTTCGCGCTGTCGCGGATCCGGGGCGACGATTGCGGCCAGGTCATCAGATAAATGGTCGAGCGCGAGGAACTCTCCGTGGCCTGCCAGCGACACCATCCGCCGGACCTCTGTTTCCAGTTCGCGCACATTCCCGGGGAACGGATAGGCCTGCAGCTGTCGCAGGACCTGTACTGTCATGCCCGCCACATGGCGATTGGTGAGTTGCGCATACTTTCTCGTGAAGTATTCGGCCAGTACGGCGATATCCTCGACCCGCTGGCGTAATGGAGGAATGTTCACTTCGAACCCCCGGAGGCGGTAATAGAGATCCCGGCGAAACCGGCCCGTCTCGACAAGCTCTTTGAGCGGTCGACTCGAAGCCGCGAGAATCCTCACATCGGCCCGCCGGGTTTTCTCCGACCCGAGCGGTTTGACCTCTCCCTCTTGCAAGACCCTCAGAAGGCTCACTTGGAACGAAGGCGACACTTCGGAAATTTCATCAAGGAACACCGTGCCTCCGTCCGCCGCGACGAACAGGCCGAGCCGGTCGCCGACCGCCCCCGTGAATGCCCCGCGCTTGTGTCCGAATAATTCCGATTGCAGGAGATCGTCCGGCAGGGCTCCGCAATTTTGCGCGAGAAACGGAAAGGCTGTGCGCTGGCTGAACCCGTGGATGGCACGCGCCATGAGTTCCTTCCCTGTGCCGGTTTCCCCCTGGATGAGCACGGGCAGGTCGGTGGCCGCTGCCTTCCGGGCCAGATTGCACACCTCCAGCATGGAATCGCTGGCAAAGACGAGCTTATCGAATTCATAGCTGTCCCGGATGAGTCGGGTCACATTTTCTTTGTGGTTGCGAAAGGCGCCGTCGGACAGCTTCAGATCACGGCTCAATTTGCGGTGCCGCCGCGACAGCTCCCGACTTTCCAGGGCCCGGTCGATCAGCAGCCGCAGATGCCACGGAGGACAGGGCTTGGGAATCACTTGATAGACCGCGGCCTCCTGAATGATTTTCATGACATCGGGGTAGTCGCGCGATTCCGTCACCAGCACTCGAATGACGTCGGGGTACCGCACCCGCGCCTCGTGATAAAAATCCACTCCGTTAACATCGGGAACACCGTCGTCGAACAGAATCAGATCGATCTTCTCGTCGGCAAGCGTGGCCCAGGCCTCCATCCCCGACTTTACTCCGAGCACACGGTAGTCATGTTTGAGAAAGGTTGCGAGGGTCCTGCGGACAGTAGGATCCGCTTCGACGATCAGGAGGGTTTCCTCGTCACGGCGTGACATACAACTCTCCTCGCAGGACGACAAGAGGATGTACAGTCTAGCAACCAAGACGTGCTCGATCAAGCTGAGCACCTGCAGCCCTATCACGTCAGGGGCCGATGAATTCAGACCGGGAGGAAATCCCCCCACAGGCCATTGGCCGGCAAAGCGAACGACCATGCCATGATGCGGGAACCTCGCTCAGGATAAACTACATTTCTGAGGGTCTGGTCAGGTCCGCTGCGTTTGAACTGAATATCAATGGTTAGTCGCCCGAGGTCTGAACTCAGGAGTCGTCCAGGGAGTTCACCACCTGTTTGGCCCTCAGGCGCGACAGGATAGGTCTCCATCTCATGACCTGTCACGGCAGGTCTCTACGTAGCACTTCATCGGCTTGTCCTCACTCCCGGATCGGGGTATGATCCAGACATGACGAATGAATGGTCCAAAGAAAAGCCGGCGCATACCGGATTCTACTGGTACAAAGATGCGACCCGCCAGCCTGCTGACGCTCAGCCCTATGTCACCATCGTCGAAGTTGTCATCTGCGAGGATTCCTTCGTGGCGGAACTTGGCAAAGAGGGTGATGAGGACCTGGAAAGATTCAGCGGCGAATGGATGGGTCCGCTGGATGTCCCCCAATGAACTGACGGCTCGGCCAGTTCACCGACGCAGGCTGGTACCGGGAACCGCGACTGGCCCCAAGAGGAGTATCTCCCTCCATGCGCCGGGCGTCTGAAATTTTTGGTAGGCTCCACGCCTGGTGCGCGGGTCGGGGTGATCTTGACAGGGTTCTGAATGCCACCGCTGGGGACCGCACCGCATGGATGACTGCAGGGATTGTGATCTGGACGATGGAGGCAACAGAATGAGCGACCATCTCCCTTTCAGCCATCGAGGGTATGTGCTCACGATTCGTTCCCACGAAGCCCCCCAGGGAGGATGGATTGCCGACGTCGCGGTAGAAAGAGTGACCGACGACAAGGTAGACCGCCATACCGTGACATGGGATCCGGACCACCCTCTGGCGACCAGGGACGCAGCGATTGCGGGCGCCAAACAACTAGCCATCGAATGGGTCGATGCCCAGTTCACGCCGACCGGCAATTGACGAAACGCACCTGTGCGAAGGCTCCATTCTCGCGAACGATTAGGCGAACAGGACCATAGCAGCGAGATTCGTCCGGAACATGAGCACCCGGGCACCCTGCCCGATCAAACCAGCGGTCATCATCCTGAACGTGACCAACGGCAGACCATTCGTCTCAGTCGTGATGGCACGTCTCGAAACGAAGTCCTCAAAAACCAGTCGTGCTGGAAGTCTCTGCCTGTTACCGCTGGAACAGCATGAACTGTTCCCGTCTTCGAGTTATTGTTGTGGCAGCCATGTGCATTTGAGCCAGTTCCGAGCCCGGTCCGCTGAGGGCAATCGCTGCCTCAACTTCCTTCTTTGCCTGATCCGGTAAACCTCTCTGACCATAACCGATTCCGGTGTAATACCGGACAGTCCGGGTCAGGGCTCGGCTGCGTGCCTCGCACGGGAGAACAGGGCTCGCGATTCATCGTATGACTTGAGTTGCTGAGAAGCGAGTCTCTTAGAATATCAATCAAGAGAGTTATCCGGAGACAGCCGCTCCGCAGAGGCAAGGGCGCGTATGGATTTGTGTGACTTGCAGAGGCCGACTTGGGCGCTCCCCGACCCCGGCAACCCACGGACAGAATCAGGCTCGTAGGTGACCCGCCGTGAATCACGTATGGCGCATGGCGTGTGTTGCGCGCATGCATGACGACTCTGCTCAAATCAGCCTGGGCGTGCGTTCTGCCGGTTTGGTCACGACCGGCGGAGACAGACAAATCTTCAATGGCCCTCCTGACAGGTCTGGAAAGGGCCCAGGGTGACGCGGTAGGCATCCGAGTGGTTAAACTGCGGCAGGGTGAAGGAGACTGTATCTTCGACCGGCAGGTCACGATCCAGCATCAAGACCGGGGCCTCGAGAGGACCCGATCCCACATCCGGAATTTGCTCGGCACATAGATGCAGGGTGCTACCTGGACGAGTCGCAAAGATCTGCCCGACGTTCTGAAGAAGAATTTTCGTTTCATCCCCGGAGCGTTCGTCATACTTGCCCAATAATAACCGGAGGGTGCCTGGTGCCTTGTCGAATGCCGCGAGGGCATGCAGGCCAGGATTGTCGGTCATGGTATAAAGGCGCACCCCCTGCATATCAGCGTAGGTCTTATAGATGTGCCAGGTCGGCCGTTTTGACTGCCGGTCCACATAGAGCAGACCGTCCAGCGTGGGGTTATCACAGGTATTCTCGACCCAGTCTCGGCTGGTGTCTTGAGGATCCGGCCAACAGGCGCGCATTGCGCTCAGGACATCGGCTCGTTCGTATGCGGCAATCACCCCCGCGGTGTACCCGGCATTAGTCCAAGACTCCTGCCCGAGCACTTCATTCACCGAAATCGGGCGTTCAAGGCCCTGGGCTTTGAGGTAGGCCCGCAGATCGTGCACAAACTCGAGGGCTCCCGAAGGATGTCCATACTCATGATAGGCCACGACATCCGGGAATACCCCTCGCTCGCGACTCCATTCCAGAAAGGGCTTGAGCAGCCGATATCGGCTCACACTCGGTCCGACAATCAGGGCGTGAGGCAGCCGTTCCTTGATCCGCCGGTAGGCCAGCCGCCACCCTTCTTTCAACCGTTCATTCTCATTCATCGGAACAGCCGCAAGATCAGGCTCGTTATAGATATCCCACAACACCGACAGCTTTCGCTCAATCACCTGGTCAACGATGTGATCGACATGGGCCAGCCAGGGAGAAAAATCGCCGTCGCGCCCAATTTGATTGATATCAAAAATCTGTAGCGCGAGATGATGGAACACCAGTCCCAGGGTGAGTTGAAACTCCGTGACCCCTGCCTCTTTCAGCCGGTCATAGTTGTGAAAGATATACCCGGCGTTCCCTCGAAAACTGGTCGGTTTCAACGGCAGAATCAAATCCATGGACGGTTGGGACGGCTCGATGCTGACCAAATACCCGTTGGCACGATGATTCATCGGCCCTTGCTCCACAGCGAGATCGACCGTGATCGTACCGGCCCAGGTCCCCGTCACGTTCCACCAGAACATGCCACACATCAGAAGACTGACGGCGGCACCCACACGTCGGAGTCTGTCGGTCGAGCGTCGCAGCACGGGTCCTCACGCTATGCGCAATCAATGCAAACCTGGTTGTACTGCGTGAGGCGAGGGAGGGTCAAGATGGGGACGGGATCACCCTCCGGTGCAAAGTGCACGCCATCGGGGAAGCCGCGACAGCAGATGTTCTCGTGCGATATAGGTCTGATCGAGGCCGGTCAATTCCCCGGCACCTTCGCCAACCCGCTTCTCCATCTCCGCCAGGGCATTTGCCGCATGGAGAGCCGTGACCGCGCCAAACCCCGAGGCAATATACTCGCCGGGATGGTGGTGATAGGCGAGCGCCTCGACAATTCCGTCACTCAGTCCCCAGATCCCCAACAAATAGGCGCCGACGTGGGCATGATCAGCTCCGAACACTTCTCGCTCCGCGACCCAATCGGAAACCCCCGTGGAACGGACAAGTTGCAGCACGCGCCCGTAGTCATCCGGCCGGTTGGCCACCAACACCAACACGCCGACGTCATGTAACAGCGCGGCGGTGAACGCCTGGTCTACGACCTGCGGACTTGCGCCTTCCTCCTTCGCAATCCGGCGCGCGTAGGTGCCAGTCAGCATCGCATGCCGCCACAACTCGTCGAGTGAAAACGATGACAGCTTCGCCTGATCGAACTGAGCGAACACCTGGCTCGAAAGCACCAGCGACTTAATGGTATCGAACCCCAGGAGCGCGACGGCCTGTTCAGGATCTGAGACATGGGTACGAAGCCCAAAGAAGGCGGAATTCACCAATTGAAGGATCTTCGTGACCATTCCCAGGTCTTTTGCCACGATGCGGGCGGCCTTCTTCAATGATGCTTGCGGGGCTTGCATTTCCTGCATCAGTTCCTGATAGATCGACGGTAGACTGGGGAGAGTCTGAATCTCATTGACCAGGTTGCGGAGCGCCGGGTTACCCAGCACCGCGCGCAAGGCCTCAGCCTGATCAATCGTTGATTTCAATACCGCGGTATCGAAGGGCTTCTGAAGAAACCGATGGGCAACCGAAGCGGAACGCACGTAGTTATAGGGACTCTGATCCCCAGAGAGAATAATGCGAATAGCCTGCGGACAGGCTTTGCAGACTTCTCCCAGGAATTTGGCGCCATCCATCCCTGGCATGATCATATCCGACACGACCACATCACAGGGTGCCTCGCGGATCGCGGCCAAGGCCGGCGTGGCTGCATCAAAAAACTGCATCTGCCACTCGGTTTGCATAGGAGCCAACAATCGACGCAGGTGCTGTAAAATCTCCGGCGCATCATCGACAAAGATCACACGACGCATCATCATCTCCCCTCGAGCCATCTGTCCCATCTCCTCATCGGTTGATCCAATCACAAGCTTAAATTGAACCACCAGGAACTTTCTAAGCCGGTACCAGCGCAGGGAGACGAATTGGCCATATGGACGCAGCTGTTTTAAAACGTACGGGCGCCGTACGTGATGGCAGTTCTACGAGGAGTGACCTGCCGGCCTCGGAGTGGAATCTCGGCCTAGAGATCGCGAGTAGTGAGGGAGGTCGTCCAAGGGAGGCTACTACGGAACGGCACGGGACAGGAGATTAGTTACGATCGAGGTCCCAACTGACAATGTCCGCGTTTTTTCCCTCTCCGCCAGGCGTGCCGTCGGCCCCGAACGAAATGATCTCGAACTCTCCGCCCTGCGTCGAAGGAGTCGCGTACTTATAGTCAAAGCCCCAGGGATCGGCCGGCACTTTGGGCAGGTAACCACCGGTTTTCCAATTGGGCGCGGGTGGGCCCGTGGAAGGGCGGACGACGAGAGCCTTTAGCCCCTGCTCGGTCGTGGGCAGGTCGCCATTGTCGAGCTTATAGAGCTGCAACGCGCCTTCGATGTTCGAAATTTGAGCTTTCGCGGCCGCCCGCTTGGCATCTTCGGTCCGACCCATGACTCGGGGAATCAAGAGTGTCGCCAGGATAGCGAGAATCACCACGACGATCATCACCTCGATGAACGAGAACCCGTCGCAGCGCTGCAGCCTGAGTGTCCAAAAACGCGAAAGACCGATCCTGCTGTTCTGGCAGTTGCCGGAAAAGTTATGACGTTGGGGCCAACCCATGTGCCGGATGCTCCTTTGCGAATATTTCACATTGCGGGAAGGTCCGAATAAACTCGGATTGTAACAGAGATTCCAAACAGACGCTGCGCCACCTTCCGAGTCTCGTTTACGGTCAGAACCTCAGCGGTCACTCGTGCATTCATGGGCAGCGGTCCGTAGGATAGTCCGGCGGTATCTGATGATCAACCGTTGCCGCGTCCTCCCTAGCCCCGCTGCGCGATCTGGTAGAGAACCAGACCGGGCTTCAACTGCGCTCGCGGGAGAATACTCTGATGCATGCGAAAGGTTGACAACTTCATCACGGGAGTAACGGACTGAACTTGAACTCCCGCGATAGTGCATGCATCTGCGACCGTCGCCGGGCCAACGACAAACACCACCGATCCTGGCGCCAGGATCGGGGTCAGCCATTGAATCCGCGCTCCAATCTCCTCCGGTTTTTCGTACATGCTGAATGGTATCCACTCATACACGAGGTCATAGCGCCTCGTCTGTGCCTCCGCCTGGTCTGCACGTGGCCGCATACGCACCTGGGGCAACCACGCCAACCGTTGTGCTCGAGCCCATTTATTCCATAACAGCTGCGCTTGCCGCTGAACAAAGGCCGGATGATCGTATAGGACCGTATAGGTCCGGCAGCGATCATTGGTGAGGTACGTGGTGAGCGCGCCGTCGAAGCCGCTGATTAATACATGGCCGGCCTGTGCCAGCCGTGTTGCCAATGACCGGTCCTCCTCGATGAGGTCCTGGAGATAGTCCGCCACAAAGGGTTGAGTCGCGAGTTCTCCGATTTCACGGTCGTCTTCAGGATAGAGCAGGACGGCTCCGAACGCCGCCTCGGGGCTGACTGATGGTACGACGCCTGCAAACACAGACGTCCAATCATCAGCCATCTGAGCAGCCTCCGTTATGGGAGGATCGGTCGGTCTGCCCCAATTGTCTTTCAACGGAACGACCTGCCTGACTGCCCGGTCGATCAATACAAGATTCTCCCGATCGACTGCGAGACCGCGTTGACCGGCCGCTATCCCCCGCTGATCGAACGGTTGGTAGGACAAGCCTGCCGGATCATTCGCGAAGGTGGCCTTCACAACCCGTTGTCCCCGGATCGTCACGCATAGCGAATGCGAGGCTTCGAAATACCGTCTTGGCGGATCAGGCTCGGGATGCCAAGTGACGAGATGAGATCGCGGTGGATCCATAAATACTGGAAAGGGATCGCCACCTCCCGATAGACGGGGACGAAAGAAGCCGCTGAAAAGCCGGTACGCCGCTTCGGAAGGGTATGTCGGAATACCCCGATAACGCAGGGCGCGCGGAGCCGGCTTCTCGCGATTCTGATCGTCGTAGAATCCGCGGATGAGTTCGAACATGGCAGATCCCGTGCCGGGGAGGAGCGACAGGAACAGTTCCACGACCGGCAAGAAATCGATATTCTCCCAATGCATGGCTCCCATGCAGGCCATGAACTGCTTCCGTTCAAAAGTCCCGTCCGGCAACAGGAAGATGGCGTCTTTCCGGTGCCGAATCTTCGCAATCCCCTTCGCATCGATGGTCACGTCCTGCTCGCCGTAGAAAAAACGGACTTCCTCCAACGGCACCTGCATCGCATTCGCCGCCATCCCACGAAGATCGTCAGCACGCAGGCGTTCCCATCCGGACTTTCTGGAGAGGTCGAGCGTCATGCTATTGACCAGGCCGCTGGGCATCAGCCCGACCCACACCCCCCAATCAAGTCGCAAGCGGGCGCGCGCCAGGCTCGGCGTTCCCTGAACAAGCTCCCATTCACATTCATGTAACGGATGGCCATCCGGATCGGTCGCAAGCACTCGGTGGCCATGGTGTCCGTAGAAGACGAGATGGCCGGTTGGTTCGCGCCTCCAGGAAGCGGAGTCCGACAACAGTTGCGGAAGGGCGGAGCGGTTGGAGGGAAAGACAAACGTACCGGGACGTGCGAGGATCTCCTGTATCACGGGATCGGACAACATTACTCGCGGATCTGACCGCTTCCGAGCACCACGAATTTGGAACAGGTCAGTTCCTCAAGCCCCATCGGGCCTCGAGCGTGGAGGCGGGAGGTACTGATGCCGATTTCTGCTCCCAGCCCGAACTGATATCCATCATTGAGGCGGGTCGACGCGTTGACGAGCACGGCGCCCGCATCAACCTCGCGCAAGAACCGCATGGCGTGACCGTAATCCTTTGTTACGATCGCTTCCGTATGCCGAGATCCGTATCTCGCAATATGGTCCAGGGCTTCCTCCATATGCTTCACCACTTTAATCGCCAGGATGAGGTCTAAAAACTCGTTGCCGAAATCGTCATCGGCAGCCGGCTTCACGTCGGGACACAACTGACAGGTCTTCGCACAGCCTCGAACCTCTACCTGGGCGGCCGTCAGTTGTTTGACCAGTGAAGGAAGCCAGGTGCGCGCGAGGCTTTGATGGACCAAGAGGGTTTCCATGGCATTGCAGGTCGAGGGACGTTGCACCTTTGCGTTCAGACAGATCCGTTCCGCCACCTTGGGGTCGGCATCCGCATCGACATAGATGTGGCAGACCCCTTTGTCATGCTTGAGCACGGGAATCGTTGCATGCTCGGCGATGGTCTTCATCAGGGAATCGCCGCCTCTGGGTATGATCAAATCGATGAACTGATCCTGCTTGAGCAGCAGCTGGACAATCTCCCGTTCAGGGCGATCGACAAAACTGATCGCTCCCGGCGGCACGCCGGCCTTCTCGGCTGACTCGCAGAGGACTTTTGCAATGGCCGTATTCGAATGGATCGCTTCCGACCCCCCGCGCAAAATACAGACGTTCCCTGATTTAAGGCAGAGAGCGGCTGAATCGGCCGTCACGTTAGGCCGGGCCTCGTAAATGATACCGATGACGCCGATGGGAACCCGCATCCGGCCGACTTGCATGCCGTTCGGTCTGGTCCACATCTTAGGCATGTCACCGAGAGGGTCCGGCAACCGGGCGATGTCGCGTATCCCCGCAGCCATCTCTTCAATGCGCTCTGTTGTAAGGCGCAAACGGTCGGCCATTGCCTTGCGGTCGGGCGACGCGTCGAAGAGTTCGAGATCTTTTTCGTTTTCGGCCAGGAGTTCGGTCACATGTTCCTCGAGACCGTCGGCCATCGCCAATAACGCCTCATTTTTGGCTGCCGTTGGAAGAGTCGAAAGTCGGCATGAGGCTCCTTTGGCCGATTTGACCAAAGCCGCGATGTAGTCTTCCGGAGACAGTATTTCAGCGGGAGTTTCTTGCTCGGTGGCTGAGGATTCGGTGAGATCTTGTTCCATGTGCTGGTTTCCTGCTGCCTGGCGACATTTCGGTACTGGGGTCCCGGTATATCAGCCGATTCAAGGGTGAACGTGGGTCTGACAGATCATAGCGCGACAGGATACTGTGGGATTCGGAGTGGGGTCAAGGGTTCCGGGCCGGACCCGGTGCTGCGGGGGCGCCAGGGGCCGGAGCGCCGGGGAGCGCACCAGGACTTCCCATTTGCGGAAGCACGCCACCCGGCGGCATGCTACCGGGAGGCATGCCGCCGGGAAGCACACCCATCATCGGCGGCATCAGCATAGTCATAGAGGATGGGTTGGGATGTTGAAACATCCAGTCGTGATACGATTTGCGGCCCTCGAAATGACGGATCGCCAGGGGAAAATCCCGCTCTTTGATCGGCTTCATTTTGCTCTTGCTTCGCACGCCCATGATACCACCGGTCGGTGCGCGCAAATATTCCCAGTCTCCTCCTCCCACGGGATCTTGGTAGACCTTCCGGAGGTAAGGCTTCGGTCCCCGGGTCAGTTCCGACAATGACTGCGGATAGACCTCGGCGCTCATGATTCGCCCGATTTTCATGGTAGCCGAATAAAGCGTTAACGCATTCTGGATCTCGATCCCTTTTGCCATGAGGTCGGCCTCTTTATCGCGCTGAACGATGAGCGACCACTGCCGTGCCGTAGCGGAGGCGGAGATCCCGATCAGTACGATGGAGAACATCAGCGCCAGATAGGTAACGCCGCGGTTATTGCCGATATGCGCAGCCGCGCTCCTTCGCATCCTAGTTAGGCTGCCCCCCCGTTGCCGACTCCTCGGTGACCGGGATTATCTGCGTAATCTTTGAGCCTATGTCCTGCAACGTGATTTCGGTCGGCGTCATCGCCTTCACCAACACTTCGCCGGCAATCGTCTCCCCCACTTGCAGCAGATGCATTTGATCGTCCTTTACCACGACGGCCATCGTCTTCTTCTTCTGAGGTCCGTCTCCCACCGCCATGAATCCCACGTATCTGTACAGGTTGAGTTCTGTGGCAATTCTCAACCGCTCAATGTCCTCAGCACTCGGCCCCTTCTCCTCTTCAATTTCCGGTTCGGGGGTTTGGGGAGGCGGGACGGGTTTGGCCGGCCCGCGGGAACGGCGCCGGGGCGTCGGCTCCGGAACAGGAGGGGGCGCAGGAGGCGGGAGCAGACTGGCAAAAATATTGCGCGGCGCCGAAAAGGTCGCCTGGCGCTGTCCTTTAATGGCGGCAAGCCGTTCCAGATGAACCTGTAAACTACCGCTGACCGGAGTCACCGTAGTACGAGTGGCTACTTTAGGCCCGCTGACATGCGTCAACGGCACTCGCTGAGGCTCAGTGGAATAGCCGAACTGCCAGATAAGCAGCCCGATCCATAGCGCCACCAGGCTCGATAACAGCAGAATCTGGTTTTTGCTGATTCGATTCATAGGAATTAGGGGGTCGGGGATTGAAGATGCTCGCCTCGCAAATAGGTCGAGATCCGAATGTTAAACGTCAGCTGCTGGTCCTGAACATTGCCCGAACGCACCAGATTCAAGTCCTCAATAAACAGCAGCTCTTCTGCGGACTCCAGGTTGTGGAGAAACCGCCGAAGGTCTTCGTAATGACCTGTGACCGT
Organism: uncultured Nitrospiraceae bacterium; assembly: GCA_963846575.1. Classification (GTDB taxonomy): domain Bacteria; phylum Nitrospirota; class Nitrospiria; order Nitrospirales; family Nitrospiraceae; genus Nitrospira_A. Next base: position 2,143,550 of record CAWJWJ010000002.1, read on the forward strand.
CCCCTGCAAAACCGCCTTGGTGGCATTCGGCACCCCGGTTTTCTCCGTCTTGTAGGACAGCGCCGGTAACGTGACCTGATCGCGCTTGGCCTCTTCGGTCACACCCAGGGCGAGCGGAGCAAAGTCTCTGAATAACGGCAGGACCGCCCATACGCGCTGAAGATCTGCCTTGGCCTTCTTCGCTTCCTTATGTCGGCTGAGTTGCTGCCGCGCCTTCACCCCTTCCGCCTCCAGTCGGACCTGTTCCTGCTCAGCCGCGCCCAACACCAACGAGTGAATTCCATACGCCAGCACACACAATGTGGCCAGAAACGCGACCCAGGGCAGGATCGGCGCATAGGGTTGCCTCAAGGCCTGTTGGAATCGGTCAAGACCCGGCAGCATCATGGATTACGATTCCGATACTTGATCGACAAATCAAATTCAACCAAACCATTTCCCATATCACGATGTTGCCCCAGGACAGGCTCTGTAAATTGAGGATGATCTTGAAAGGTGACGGTCAGGGACGTCACATCCTCCAAGGCCCTCGCGGAGCCAGTCAGCATGATCGTGGAACTGGCAGGATCGAGCCGAATACTGTTCACTGCGATTCTCTGCGGGATAGCCCGTTCCAACTCCGTCAGGAACTTCGTCCAGGAGAAACTGCGCTTCTCGATCAGCTGATTGGCAAATTCGATCTCCTTCGGCAGTATCAGCAAGGCCGCCTCCGAAAGATCGATACCTTCCTGTTGCGCATCTTTCAATAGTTCACGGTCCCGGTCCAGAACCTGGGTCAGGGCCGATTCCATAGATTCAACCTCCTGCCAAGCCAGCCAGACCCGTGAAACGTCCCAGAGTATAATCACCCCGATCGCCCCCGCCAGCAGCATGATTCCCAGGCGAAGCGGCGCGAGATACCAGCGGTACCGGCTGCTTAAGTTTATGGCGAATAGGCCGTCACGAGCAGACGGCTGCCCCAAACGTGCCACCACGTCACGAAGTGCAGCCATGACATTCCCTACGGCCATGCGCTACACAACCCCCGCGATCGCCGGCAACGTGGCGCTCGTCTGTGGACCCACAATCGTTCCCCCACCGTATTGCTGAACCCGGTCCCACTCCAGCCCTTTCACAGGCACACCCAGGCCCTTTTCCAACTGCTGCTGCAACCCAGCCCCCATGAGTTCATCGGCGACAAGGACCGTTTGAGTAATAGCCAAATCCGGCGTCTGCTGTTGGCAGGCATAGATAGAATCGGCACACTCCTGGACAATACGGTCGAGGCCCGCTTGTTCGGACCCCGGCGGCCATGACCCTCCCGATCCGATCCCGGCTTGCAGTTTTGAACGCAGGAAGACCAGCTCCCCCTTGTGAAAAATAAACGCCGTCACACCGCCGTCCGTCGCATTGACCCACAAAAAGTCGGCCGTCAGCCGTCCGGCTGACAACAACCCCTGCGACCAGAGATTAAACAGGCGCAGACTCGACACATCCACTTCCTGAGGAATCAGTCCAGCGGCCTCACAGACGGATTCGTACTGAGCCAGCACAGATTCCTGAACCACGACGGCCAACACCGTACAGGGGCCGTCATCGGCTCCACCAGGCTCCGACAATATCTGCGAAAACACCCTGGCTCCGCTCAAGGATAGCAACTGTTCCTGCCCCAACCGCCAACGCACGAGCGCATCGCGTTCCTGGGAACTCCAGGGCAACTCCTGGAGACGCAATACCGCCAGGCGTACGGCGAGATCAGGAAGGATCACGGTCGCCGCCCGAGGAACCCCTGCTGCTGAGGGTCGATCAGCGGAGCGGGAAATGGCGGATCCGGCGATCGCCCGAATATGAGATTCCAGCTCATGGGGCAATACGATATTAGGCTCCAACGGCGACAGCCGCATGACGCCTTCCGGAAGGGCCGACACCACGCACTGATAGCGCGGCCTCCCTCGCCAGTTCCGATGCACCTCGGCCCAGGCCAGATCATGGGCGCCGATCTTCAGGCAATATTGCGGACGGCTTGTGGTCCAATCCCACATCAGTTATCGCTCTTCACTAAACGTCACGCGGTTGATTTCACGGAGCGTGGTTTCGCCGGCCAGCACTTTCTTCACCGCGGATTGCCGCAGCGTGATCATGCCATCCGTCACCGCGCGGTACCGAATTTCGGACAGCGCACGGTCGGCCAGGATCATTTCCTTGATCTCGTCCGTCAGGTCGAGGAATTCAGTGATGCACTTCCTGCCCCGGTACCCCGTCTCATGGCATTCGGAGCAGCCTTTCGCTTCATAAAACGGCGCGTTTTTGTACTGGTCGTAATCGAGGCCGGATTCCTCTGCCAGGTCAGGATCAAGTGTGACTTGATGCCGGCAATCGGGACAAATGATCCGGATCAACCGTTGCGCCAATACGCAAGTCAACGCCGCCAGAAAATTGTACGAATCGATGCCCATGGAGGCGAATCGCCCGATCACGTCAAACACGTTATTGGCATGCACCGTCGTCAACACCAGATGGCCGGTCAACGCCGACTGAATGGCAATTTGCGCCGTTTCCGCGTCCCGAATCTCCCCGACCATGATCTTGTCCGGATCGTGCCGCAGAATCGACCGCAACCCCCTGGCAAACGTGAGTCCCTTTTTTTCGTTGACCGGGATCTGCACCACCCCCGGCAGCTGATATTCCACCGGATCTTCGATGGTAATCAGCTTGTCTTCCTGAATGTTCATTTCGCTGATGGCTGCGTAAAGAGTGGTGGTTTTCCCGCTTCCGGTCGGCCCGGTGACCAGCACCATTCCGTACGGTCTCGTAATTGCGCGACGGAATCGCTTGAGGTCTTCGGGATTGAATCCCAGCCGATCCAGCCGAAGAGTCGAGACGCCGGTGGTAATCGCTTCACGGTCCAGAATGCGGATCACCACAGACTCACCAAACACGCTCGGCAAAATCGAGACACGAAAATCGACGGTTTTGCGGTCCAGCCGCATCCGGAAGCTCCCATCTTGCGGCACCCGGCGCTCAGCGATGTCGAGATCCGACATGACTTTCAGGCGGGAAACCAAGGGGGGATGCAGTTTGACGTCGAGTGGATCCATGGCCGACACCAGAATTCCGTCCACTCGAAACTTCACGGAGGTGGCGCGGTCTGACGCTTCAATGTGAATGTCGCTGGCCCGCCGCTGCATGGCGCTTAACAGAATCGTATCCAGCAATTTAACGACGGGGTTCTGGTCTTCACCGAAGTGATCGACGGTCAAGACCTCCTCGCCTCGTTCATCCTCCTTGACCAGGACTGACCGGTACTCGGCTTCCAGCTCGCGAAGCGCTTGACTCGACCCCTCGCTGCGCTCCAAGGCGGCCTGAATGGCTGACCGGGAACTGACCACATAATGCAAGGTACGATTCAAGAGGATTTCCAGCTCATCCAGAGCGAGGAGGTTTTGAGGGTCCGATATCGCAATGGTCAAGACACCCGCCTCATCCTTCACGGGCACGAACGGGTGACGCCGCATCAGCTTCACCGAAATGGTGTGATAAAATTCGGAATCCACGCGGAAACCCGTGAGGGGATCGTAGGGAAAGCCGTATTGCGAGGCTAATGCCTGCGCCAATTGAGCTTCTGAAATCACGCCCTCTTCGACTAACGTTTGCCCCAACGCCGTGATGTTGCCACCTAGACGAGCTATAGCCTGGTCGACGGTCCGCCTCGGCAAAATTCCCTCGCGGACCATCACATCGGCCAGTGATGGACGAGTGAGATGACGTTGCATCAGCATCTTGAATCCCCTCCCAACCTACGCGGATACGCCATGCGGACATCGCCCGCCCGCCTCATGCTAACCGTAACTACTGAACAGTCCCCGCCATTTGGAAAATAGGCAGATACATGATAATGACGATGCCCCCGACCAGGAGACCCATCACCAGCAAGAGGACCGGTTCGATCCAGGTGGTTAACTGACTGAGCCGCACATCGAGGTCGCCTTCGTAAAATTCAGCCACGTCTCGTAGCATCGGCTCCAAGGAGCCCGTCTCCTCTCCGACCGATAACATTTCAATTGCGAGCTTCGGCAAGATTTGCGGTCGCTCGATGGCCGCGGCCAGCGTGCTGCCTTCCCGAATTTCATTCACGGCCGAGACCAATCCACGCGAGACAAACCGGTTGGACACGGCGCCGCGGGCAATTTCCAGCGCTTCAACTAGAGGCGTGCCGCCGGCCAGAACGGTGGCCAGCGTGCGGGTCAACTGAATCGTATGGTGCTCTACGAGAATCATCCCGAGGAGAGGCAATCGCAACAACTGCCGGTCCACGGTCAATCGACCGGCTGAAGTCTGGTACCAAGTCCGCCCCATGACCGTCGCCACCGCGATGACGATCGCCACCGGGATCAGCTGCGCCTGTCCGATGTGGATCGCCGCAATCAGCACGCGTGTCGGCGTCGGCAAATTGGCCGATGATTCTCCATAGACCGACACGAACGTCGGCATGACATAACTCAAGAGAAAGCCGACCACCGCGATGCCGACAACTACCAGAAAGGCCGGATAAGCCAGCGCTTTGGTCACTTTCTGTCGCAGAGCAATCATTAGTTTTAGATAGGCGATGTACCGCTGTAAAACCTCCGATAAATTCCCCGATTGCTCTCCCGCGCGAATCGTGGCGAGATATAACTCCGAAAAATAGGTGGAATGCTTCGCCAGGGCCTCGGAAGCCGAGGCGCCTCCTCGAATATCCTGCCGAACGGCTTTGAGTGCCTCTCGGAACGGAGCCCGCTGGGTACGATCGATGAGGAGATCCCAGACCCGTAAGACCGGTAATCCGGCCTTGATCAATGCCAGCAGCTCTTGATTGAAGACAAGGAAGTCTTGAAGGGGAAGTTTGCCCCACCGTCCCCCGCTAAGCCCCGGGACGCCCAAGCCTGTTCCCCGCTTGGCGATACGAAACACCAGGAGCCCGTCGGATTCAAGCTTTGCGCGCACCAGTTGCTCGTCATCGCCTTCGATATGGCCCTCGAAGGTGGTTCCATCCGCGCGAGCCGCTCTGTAAGCAAACACAGCCATGGGATCATTGGAGGCAACATATTGCCCGGCTATCGCCGGCGTCTATCGAACGAACGCGCCGATGGAGGCTTGCGAGTCCATCTGCTGGATACGGGGCTCCGGCAACCGGAGCGTTCGACCAGTCACGATGAGGTTGCCGGACAACCGGTTGAGTGATCGAAGCGCATCGAGGCTTACCTTATGACGACGCGACAGCCGCCACAGCGTATCGCCTTCCTGGACGGTAACCGTTCGTACTGCTGTCAGTGGTACAATTTCCGGCGTCGCCGCCGGCCCGGTCTCGGATTCTTCTGCACCCTGTCCGGTCTCGCCTGGAACCGGGGCATTTTCCGGGATGGAGACATCCTCTTTGGCCAGCGGCAGGACGATTGCCTTCTCGCGGGGACCAGCTAGTGCCGGTACGACACTGTCCGGGCCGGACGAGCCATCTTGCCCATATAGGGCAAGACGGTCGTGGGCTGTCGGAGCCGGCTATGCTGCGGTCGAACGGCTTGCGCGATTCGTTCCCGTTCCACCCGGGCAGACGCTAATTCCTCACGCTGCAACTCAATGATTTGCCGTGCCTCCCCCAGGCGACGTTCCGTCTCACGCAACATGCCCTGGAGTTGTGCCTTGGCGACCTGGGCATCTGCCAGGTCTTTCCGCTGATCCTCAAGCTCGGTTCGCAAATCTGCAGCCGTTCGCTGGGCTTCGCGTACCGCCATTTTGAGCGAGTCCGCCGCCACCTGCAGGTCGGAATGGGGCGGCTCGCCGATCGGCTCCAGTCTTGCGCAGCCAACCCACAGGGGGATGAGCAGCACACTTGCCGCCCAGCATGCGGCTCTCAGACCGAGGGTTTCTCGACGCACGGGAACATATCGTTGGATCAGGGTGTTCATAACATTACCATTGGTTATAAGGAACGCCATTTGTGCCCACGAGCTCGGATCCTGAAAACACATCGACCATGCCGCCTTCTCCCTGGTCTACCATTTCCTGCCATGACGAGGTAGACGCCGTGATCGGATCGGTCGGTACCCGCCGGAGATATCCGGCCGATACCAGGGCCTCAATACTCTCAGGATACTTCCCTTTATCCGCCCGATGCTGATCGATCACATCCCGCAAGGAGAACAGATCCTGGCGCAACGCGCCTTCCTTGGCCTTGATGATCGCAGCGTGGTAGGACGGAACCGCTAGAGTAGCGAGGATTCCGACAATCGTCACCACAATCATCAACTCGATAATCGTGAATCCCCGAGGGGACGAAATCGGCCATGCGCGATTACCACTCTCGGTACTTACTCCCATCCAAGGCAAGATCTTGACTCTGGCTCGTGACATCGTACACGTCTTCTCCACACCAATCTTTGACGCTGGGCGGATCTCGGTAACACCGCATGCGCCAATCCGTGGCTCCGGTCATAGGATCCGGGGGGATTGAACGCAGATACCGCTTGATCGTCGTTCCACGCACGTTGGCCTGCTCGCCCGTCAGCTTCACTCCCAGTAAGACGTCCAGTGATTTCGGATACCCGAACGGACCGGTCACATCCTTACAGCTTAACCGATTCTTCACACAGGCTGGTCCGGTCAACGTATCACCGTCACGCGACCATTCGAGACGGAACGCATCAATCGCCCCTCGAATTATCCTCAGGTTCTGCCGCAGTTCGATTTCTTTCGTGCGCTTGGATGACACCTTCGTGAACGGCAGCGCAACCGAGGCTAAGATGGTGAGAATGGTCAACGTGACGAGCAACTCGAGCAGCGTGACGCCGGACTGCTTCACCGCACTCTCACCACTCCCTTAGCTTCGACCACGTCTTCCGGCCCCTCCACCCCAGCGTGCTTTGCTCCGAGCAGATGTACCGACGACACGCCCGGAGCCTTGGCCAGAAAGGTTACCCTCAGAAGCCGCCCTTCATCTTTGTGAGCAGTCGTGGCGCGATGGAGACGCAGCTCGACGACCCCCTCTGCCGAATGCGGGGTCACCGCTACCGCAGCCTTACCCGCTTCCATGCCCAACACTTCGCCCTGAGCCGCATCCCGAAACTCGAGAATCTGAGGATCATAATTGAGTTCAAACGTCTCGCGCTCCAGCCCCAACACATGTTTACCTATGACATCGAGGCGAAACTCCTTGCCCAGCTGCACAACCGCATCGGCCGGCTGAATGGACAATTCCAACCCAGTCGGGACCACTTCCGTCACCGAGGCTTCTCCTTTGGCCTTTTTCGAAGCACTCTTTTGAAAGCCCGTCGCCAAATCGGAGGAGACCGAGGCGCGAGCCACCACTTTCTTCGGCTGCATGGCAAACAACGGAGAGGTCGCATACACGGACTCGGTCCCAGACCAGAAGGCCTGGTCTTGTGGTCCCGGAATTCTGACGGAATTCATGATATGCGGAGTGATTGTGAGGATGACCTCCGTCGTGACGCGCTGGGTTTTAAACGAACTGATGAGATTGCCCAGGAAAGGAATGTCGCCGATCCAGGGGATCGTGACTTTGGTCCGGCGATCTTCTTCCTGCAAGAGGCCCCCCAGCACAATGGTTTCCCCGTCACGTACATTCAACATTGTTTCGGCGGACCGGTTGCCGAACTTAAACTGCGTGATCGGCGGAGATTGTTGCAACAGCACGGTGTCCCCCAGGCGAATCACTTCGATCTTCATCTTCAGGGAGAGCTCGCTTCCCAGATGGATGTTCGGTTCGACCGTCAATTTCACCCCGGTGTCGCGAAACTCGATGGAAGTGACCGTGGAGGTGGTGGGGACGGCGCCGGTTGCCGCCTGCCCCGGCAACACGTTCGTCGTGGACAACAGGATCGGTTGCTTGTCGCCGATATTGACCTCGGCTTTCTTGTTGTTCAGCACCCGCACCTTCGGCGCCGCCAGGGTCTTCGCATCGGTAATCTGTTTGAAAAAATCCAACTGCACATTCGTGGGGACTTTGAACAAGTAACTATCCTGTCCCAAGCCGGCAAGGTTCCGATAGGTGAACTGCTGCGCGATGTCTCCCGCGATCATCCCCGTGAATCCCGGTGGAACCAGCGAGGCCCCGATTTGTTTCGGATAATTCAATCCATAGGTCTGGTCGACCGTTCGATTGACCTCCAATACCTCTACGTCAAAGAGCACCTCGGAATCCTCGCGATCATTGGCGTGAATGATTTTTTCCGCGAGCTCGACCTTCTCGGGTTGGTCGCGAATGACAATGGTATTCAGAGGCTCGTTGCCATGGATATGCTTCACATCCAGCATAGTCTTCAGCAAGGCAACCATGTCCTTGGCCTTGGCAGTGGACAGGTAAAATGTCCGTATGATGAGATCCTGATACTGCTCCTGCTTCTGTTTGGTGTTCGGGCTGATGATAAAGAGAGACGGTCCCGCCTTCTGGGCGAACAGACTGTTGCTGTTCAGCACCAGCGTGAGCGCCTCGTCAAAGGGTTTATCTTCCAAGGATACGGTCACGGGATCATTGCGCACATCCTTGTCGAACACAAAGTTGACTCGCGCTGCCTTACCCAACGCTTCCAGGACTTCCTTCAATCCGGCATTTCGGAACTGCAATGTCACGGGCTGTTTCTGTCGGTCGTCGCGACCCACGGCATGTTGTTCCTCGGAGAGTCGTGCCACCCCCTCAATGGCTTCCTTATATGTCGGATCCAGTTCAATCGCCCGCTGATACACCTCCATCGCCTCACTCACTCGACCGAGCTGCACCAAGCGTTCCGCCTCTCGAAAGCGATCCCGAGCTTCCTTTAATCGAAACGCTTCGGCCAGACCAGACTCGTGGTCTTTGCTGGTCGGTTCGATCGTCAAGGCTCGTTTAAACTCTTCAGCGGCCTGATCCAATTGACGATCCTTCAAGAGTTGACGTCCCCGCTCCTCATGCATGGCGGCCGCCCGCTCCCTGGAAATCGCATACTTGTTTTGCAGCGAAGGCTCAAACGGGTCATCCTTCAACGCCTGACGATAGGCAACCGAGGCTTCTTCCCAGTTGCCAGCAGCGAGATGCTGATCGCCACGTTTGACATCAGGAGACGTCAGCGTTCCACACGCTGTGGTGATGAGGGCACCACACAGCACCCCGACTACTGCGAGGAAGCGGTGGCGGATCGAAATATGCGTCATGGCATGCGTCACAGGGAGGGGTGAAGACATAAATCGGATCAACAAGGTTACAACCTCTTTGGTATATCAAACTGCATCAGGTGCGACAATCAGTTTCTCGCTTTACAAGAGCGGCGCAGGGCCATCGTCTCGTTCCTCTTCGGCAGAAACGAGACGCGGCATGAGCCTGCTACAAGGTCACCGGCTATGAAAAGGCAAGAAAACGGGACGATGTCTGCGGACAGTGAGAGAAAACGTCTTGAACGGAATTCGATAGCACGATGGGAAGAGAGACCCGAGAGACTCGCTCCTCAGACCGACGACTCTTCACAATCTCCAGTACTTGACCGAGCCCGGTAATGCATCCGGGTTCAACACACTCCTGACATCCACGACGACGTTATTGCGCTGCTTGCGCAAAGGTCTGAGCAAATCAGGCAATGCCATTTGCACGTACTCCCGATGCGCGACGGCCAATACGATTCCATCTAGCTGCTTCAACTGATCCCACGAGGACAGTCGCAGCCCATACTCCCCGACCGCTTCTTCCGGTTCAGCAAGGGGATCATGGACCACCACTTGAATGCCATACTCTCTGAGCTCGTTTACAATATCCGGGACCCGACTATTTCGCAAATCAGGCACGTTCTCTTTGAAAGTCAGGCCCAGTACCCCGACCCTTATATCGCTGACCGGTCGTTCGACCTGACTCAACAGTTTCATTGTTTGTTCCGCCACATACTTCCCCATACTATTGTTGATTCGCCGCCCGGCCAGAATGACCTGGGGATGATATCCGACGGACTCAGCCTTGGCGGTCAGGTAATAGGGATCGACGCCAATGCAATGCCCCCCCACCAACCCTGGGTTGAACTTCAGAAAATTCCATTTCGTCCCCGCCGCTTCAAGCACCGACCTCGTGTCAATTCCAAGCCGATGGAAGATCAGGGACAGCTCGTTCATGAGCGCGATGTTGAGATCACGTTGAGTGTTTTCAATCACCTTCGCCGCCTCGGCGACCTTGATGCTGGACGCGCGATGGATACCTGCTTTCACGACGATCGCATAGGTCTGTGCGACGATTTCCAAGGATTCTTCATCCTGGGCCGAGACCACCTTAATGATTTTTTCCAAGGTGTGTTCTTTGTCCCCGGGATTGATCCGTTCGGGGGAATAGCCGATTTTGAAATCGATACCGCTCTTAAGACCGGACGCCTTCTCTAGGATCGGCAGACAGTCCTCTTCGGTGGCACCGGGATAGACCGTCGACTCGTATACGACGATAGCGCCATGAGACAGGTTGGACCCGATGAGCTCCGAGGCCTTCTTGAGTGCGGTCAGATCGGGTTGCAGCGCCTCGTTAATAGGGGTCGGCACGGCCACGATAATGAAGTCAGCCGTTTTGAGATCGGTCGGTTCCGAGGTATAGCGCACCCGACTGGCTTTCAAATCCTTCGTTGAGACTTCCCCGGTCCGATCCACCCCTTTGCGCAATTCATCCACTTTGGTCTTGTTGATGTCGAATCCGATGACTGGGGCATACTTCCCGAACGCGATCGCGATCGGTAACCCGACGTATCCCAACCCCACCACTGCAATCTGCCGCTGCGTCTTCTTCGCCATGTCGCTCCCCTCGTCAGTAAACGTCCTCGGCACCTCGGTCTAGTAAAAAAGAATGGCAGAATAAGTCTAATCCGTCAACGAAATCCCATGAGGACGTTGAAGAAATCGTGAAGCCGGCACCGTCCAGGAACAGCCCCTGCCCTTCCAACTTGCGCCACCATCGTTCCGGGTATTTTCCAAAGACGCCGCGCTGGCAGACTACAAGCTCTCCAAGCCTTGCCAGGTAAGCGCTCGCGCTGCTCGTGGGAATCACGCTCCACGAAAACAGGAGAGCTGCTGCTGGGATACTCAAACCATAGTTCTTCGTAAGCGACCGGGGACGGGCAGATTCTGTAAAAAAGGATGAGACGAATTTGCAAACATTAAAGGGTTTGCAAGCCGACAAACGCTGCTGATAAGGTACGCCTAAAAATTAGGCAACCGATCGCGAATTTCTCCAGCGTCCCAAGCCAGTCGCATCCCGCTTCTCGCGCCTCGAATCGCATCGCATCCTTAGTCGCTGGAACCCGGATCGTAAAACCCATTACCATCATTCAATCCCGCGAGGAGAGTAAGACCATGAAGGGCACTGTAATTCTCCACACCTTCAATAAACTCTGTGCATTGGGAGTCATGTTTTCAGCATGTGTGGGAATAGCGAGTACTCCGCAAAGTTATGGGGCCGGAGCCTGGACGAATGAACCATCGGGATTTTCCGTGGTAGTAGACTGTCCCTTTTCCAACTCCCTCTGTCCCGGTCTGTGGGATGCCTACAACTCAGCCTCATTCGCAAATGTCCCAGGTGGACCAGTATCGCCGAACACCGTCCTTGACGACTATATTGGGGCGGGATCCTCTACAGGCAACGGCATGTGGGGTGCGAATCTTTCTGATGCGAAGGAATTGTACATAGGAACCTGGTGGAGCACTAATAGCGACTTCCAGGGCATGTGTAATAACGCCAACAAGATGTTGTTCGCGCGCAGCCCCTCGATCGACAACAACTTCCTCGTTTGGCAAGGCCCACCAGGGTCTCCCAAAACACTAAAGTGGTACATGCAGGCCACATATGATAACTGCGGACATCCTGGCGAGTTTGGAATGTGCTACTCCAAGGGTGATGGAACCGGCTGGTTTGAGCCGAATGTTGGCAATGGAACGGTCTCGCACGGTTCGGGCTGGCACAGGATCGAAATTTATCTTAAGACTAGCACCACAAAAACATCACGAGACGGGAGCGTAAAATGGTGGATTGACGGGCAACCTGTCGGCAACTATCCAACGATCAATCTTTCTCCTGGTGGCCTGCAGGAGTTCCAAATCAACCACACCTGGGATGGAAGTAATTGTCTGGTGGCGCCGAATCGTGACATGAGTAAATCTTGGCACCATTATTGGGACCACCTCCACATATCAACAGGACGAGGAGGAGGTTCGACCGACCAGCCTGCGGGGCCACCCGCCTCCCCGACCCTGCGGAGTGTAACTACTCCGTAAATGTGCATCAGACCTTGGAAAGTTCATACACACGGACCAAGGTGGTCTGCCAGGATGTTTTCCGCTGGGGGGAGTAACCTGAGGCGCTATCAGCCCGATTAGTTGGCATCTCTAGGTTTTCCACTATGAACCCTGTCCGGTCAGGACGGGTCATGGGTCCGCCAATTCAAAAGATGACGGTCGAAGCCTCCGCGGCATTCTGCCGATTCGGAATAGCGCTGCGTCACCCGACTGGACAATCAATTCTCCTTCCGAAGCGAGAAATCGTCTAAATTCGTCCGGCAACTTATATCCCCACAGGTAGTCGTAGTGCGTAAAAATCCTGTCCCATGCGACGCGATTGAATGGAGTATTCCTCTCGATTTGTGCATAGTCAGATTCGGCTGATCGCAGGCTTAACGGATGCGCTTCCCTCCAGGCATAAATGGTCGGCACGAACGCATGTCGATAAATAGTCGCGTAATGAGCAGAAAAGAAAAAATGCATATCCCATAGCCAGTCCTGGACAGAAGACTGATCATGGACAACCATAGGATACAGTCGAGCTCCATCGGGCAAACGGTCCAACATATGAACCTGATCTTGCACCCCCTGTCCGATACGATTCCAGTAATGCCAGACTTCGACAACTCTCACGACCGAAAGGGTCATTAAACCAACCAACACATAACACCCCACGACTTTCGAGACATGGATGCGAATACCTAACAGGAGGAAAACAGCTACGGGCAAAAGAAACCGCCGATCGACATAACTGGACTGCGCCCCACTCATTGGAGCACAGGCGTACAGAACCACAAATACCCCTGCCATGAGAACTAAATCCCGGCTGACTACACGCGCCCCCCTTTCTCTGAGCGAGAAAAGCAATAACGATACGAATACGACACCGAGAAGGAGATCTAGGATCAGGTTGTAACTCAAAAAAGGATAGACCAGTCCTGTGATTTTTTTTACGAGGAGGGGATGCCACCATATCATAGGTGTCTTCTGCTCGATTCCCAGGCTGTACCAGAGATAGGCCAACGTGGGAAGTACGACGGGCACAAAATCGATAACATCTCCGAGTCGAACCGTCCTGGTCTTGATCATCCGTAGTCCGGTCAAGCATACGATACATATCGCCAAAAATATGAACGCTGAGAGGTGGGACACGTAGCCCACCATGGCAAACGTCGCAACCAGTAAAATGCGATTCCAGGTCCAGTTTGAACGGAAGCGCAGCCACATCGCGAGAGTGATGAAGAAGAGGCCTAGTCCGAACATGTAGTTCACGAACCCGAAGGACCAGGCGAAATTGTACGTGAAGAAGGTGGCAGCCAACACGTTCCAATGAGGACGACCGTTGATGGCGAAGCCCAGTTGATGTAGCCCCAGGTTGAACACCACTACTACCAATGAGAGGAAGATCTTGCTGGATGCCTCTATGCTCACAAAATTCATGAGTGCGGGCACAATCAAATCCATCGACAAATTGGGTATGAGGCGCCCATCGCGATGGTATGTAGCTTGATATTCTCGACTATCATTGTATTCGTGAAGAATGTGCGCCCGAGCCAGGTGGTTGGGATAGTCATGCATTGCCGGATATGCAGCCAACCAGATTGGACAGAGCTGAAGCACTAGCAACATAACAAAAAGCAGGTAATAGCCCGTCTGTTGGCCACAACCTCCCGTTATTGAGTTGTTTCTCCATTTGGCAACCAGAGAATTGACTTGCACTCGCATACCAGTAGCTTCCACAGTTTTAAAATTGTTCAGGAGTCACACTAAGAGTTCGCCCACTACCACTCTGTTCAGGGAGGTAGCGACTATCCGTTGCCATAGACATATCGGGGGATTCTGAAAGTTTCTCGCTCTACTTGCGCAACGCGCCATCTTAGTTCCCATCGATGTCAACCACGATCTACCGATAGGAAGCGTATGCGCCTAGGACGTTCTGGGGAGAACCGAGGAGCTGCCCGAATGGCGAGGCCATCAGAGCCAGTGAGCACTTAGAAATTTCCTCGCAGGTCCTCATTAAACCATGGATTAACTCATTCGCCCTTGCTTGCAACGAAGTTCCCGACACGAGAACCATTCATCACTCAATCCGGCTTGACAGATTCAGCGGCTCTCTGACCGCGAAAGGTTAAGCCGACGCTGTAAGCTTGACCATCGACTTTCCTTGACGGACAGCAGGCCAAATGCAGCAAAGGCGATCACATACGGCATGATCGGAAGCATGTAGCGAAAAAGAGGCAGGGTGAGCCAATGTATTATCACGAAATATACCACCAAGCCTAGCAGCATTAATGGCAGGCCATTTCCTCTTTTCCAGGCAGCGAAAACTCCTATAATAGAAAGGACGTATATGCCTGCATTGACGGCCAATGTGACACTATGATTCCTCCCCGATTCCGTCGAATACCAAAGCCGGAAAAACTTTTGTAGCATAAACCCCGCCAATCCAATCGGGTCCGACTGCAAACGCTCTCGGTAGTTCTCGATCGCTACTTTTGCCAAGAAGCCATCGCGCTCTGCTGGTCCGCGCTCCTCCCCGGGAGGAATAATTCCTTTCGCCTTGGCCTTAGCAAAAAGCCTGGTCAACTCTGCTTGTCTTGTATCGATAGTCAAAAGGGGTTCGTAAGTTCCATATAAGATTACGGTGCTATTAGCCCCAACCGGAATAATTTCATTCAGAACTACATAATTGCGTAGCCCCCAGGGCAAGATTACGATAATGAAACAAGCCAAAGACACCACATAATTTCGCAACCACTGAACACCTCCTCTACTGAAAGCGAAAAGGACGAATGGGAGGGCCAGAGGTATAAATTGGGTTGTCCCTCGTACAAGCGTAGCCAAGCCGAGCACAATACCCGCCGCACAGTAGAAGAACCATTTTTCAGTTTGAATTCCATATGTTATCAGCACAACGAACATTGCGATAAAAAAAGCAAAAAATACTTCGGTCCCAATGTATAGAGTCGAGTAAATCGCAAACGGATACAAAGCCCACGTAAGTCCAGATAGAAGGCCAGTACGGTGACCAAACGATTTTTGAGAAAGTAGATAGATAAGGGCAGCCGTGAAGGAATCTACGATAATTTGGAGCACCTTAATTGCGAGAACTCCATTACCAAATAAAATAGTTGAGATGGCAATTAAAACCGAATACAGAGGAGGTGTGTAAACAGGAAACAGCGGGTCTGAGAAACCCTGCCCTTCAATCAGAATCTCTGCTCCCTTAAGATAGGCAAAGATGGCATTGTATGCCAGATGTGGTTCTGGCAGAATCCAGAATGCTACGACTCGGGCAAAAAGCGCCGTCGCAAAAATCATAGACATGCATCTTGCAGTGGACATAAACATAACAACAGCACCCTCGGTTGATGATTAAACTCGCTTTGATCGAATTACAATCGCTGGCGTAACGTCAGACGACACCTCATTGTCTGAACACACCTTAAGTGATTCTGGTTGTTCCAGAAAGTGAGCGACCGCATGAAGGGATTCCAAGCGTCCTGCCATTTTCATCTCACAATGTCTGTTAGTCTGTTCTATGTATCGCCCAGGGGAGACTGTCAGAAATCCAGAGATCGGTCAAATAATTGATGGCCCCCGGTAGTCACACCCCTTACCTCTATCGATCAGCCAGGCGACAGGACAGCATATTGTTCAGTAACGCATGTGCGATCGCGAACCTACCTGGTGGTGTAAGCCTACACATGCCACGAGAACTTAAACCCCTAGGGCTTCTGATATTACGCGGCAGCTGACGATTACTCCTTGAGAAGATGCATATCCTATGGGATCTTTGGTTTTTCAGCTCTGTCAATCGCCAATGCTCTCGCTGGCACAACTGTTGCGTCTCACAGCCACAAGTCATACACTTGGTCGGAAAATCTATGATGCTTGGAGGCGACCGATGAAGGTCAACCGTTGGATAGCTGTGGCCCTGCTGATCACCATCCCCAATCTCATGCCCAGCCGGACCGGAGGCATTGCAGAGGCAGCTGGAGGCTGGCCAAACGAACCAACAGGATCAACGGTCATCGTGGACTGTCCTTTTTCCGGTAACCTCTGCCAGGGCATGTGGGACGCATATAACTCTGCTTCATTTTCAGTAGATGCAACAGGTCCACTTTCACCAGGAAAGGTTTTGGACACCTTTATGGCCGTGAATTCGGTCACGGGAAACGGACAATGGGGTGTGGCATTACCTGATGCGAAGGAACTGTATATCGGTACTTGGTGGAGCACAAATTCAGATTTTCAGGGTTATTCAAACAACCAGAACAAAATGTTGTTCGCCAGGCGACCTGAGATCGACAATAATTTTCTCGTCTGGCAAGGTTTTCCCGGACAGCCTAAGACCTTAAAGTGGTACGGCCAGATGACTTACGACAATTGCGGTTTGGCCGGCACATTCGGCATGTGTTATTCCCGGGGTGATGGGACTGGCTGGTTCGAACCGAACACTGGAGCCAATGCCACAGTGGCGGCGGGTTCCGGGTGGCACAAAATCGAAATCTACCTTAAAACCAGCACGACGAAAACTTCGCGCGATGGCATCGTCCGATGGTGGCTGGACGGAGCAATGGTTGGTAATTATTCAGGTGTAAATCTCTCACCAGGCGGCCTGCAGGATTTCCAAATCAACCATGCCTGGGACGGTTCAGGCAGCTGCGCGACACGTGATTGCACCAAGTCGTGGCACCACTACTGGGACCACTTATACATCGCCGTGGGTCGAGGAACACCTTCCGCTGACCAACCGCCAGGCCCGCCCGCTGCCCCTAGAATAGCGGGCATAACAGTTCCTTAGTATTGAACCTCAGCGCCGGATTTTCTGAGACAGTCGATTTCAAGCAGAGCAGAAGTTTAGACAGATGCTAGGGTGACCGGTGTACCCTAATTTACGAGCGACCGCCCTCACCTAGCTCAGGTGAGGGGCGCCGATACGACCTCGGACATGGTTCCCAAAATGCAACCTGTTAATTGGACCCGCTCGCGGCCTTTTCAGTTAATCCTCTTCGCCGGGTAGCGGCCGTGGCATAGGCTTGAGCCAGGCTATGCCCTATTATCTCCCACGAATAAGTGTTACCAACAATTGCCCGGCCTGCGTTACTCAGGTTGTGTCGCAAGGCCCCGTTCGTCAACAATCGCACGATCCCCGCGATAAACTCTGCGGGAGTGTTGGCCAAAATCAAATGCTCTTCGTGACTCAAAGATAGCCCAGAGGCCGCAAAGGTGGTACTCACCACTGGCATACCCATGGCTAAAGCATCCAGGATTTTCAAGCGAGTCCCACCCCCATCAGTGATCGGACATATGAACACCGTCGCCTTCTGAAAATAGGGACGGACGTCGTCCACAAAGCCAGGAACATGGATCCGTGGATCGCGCCGGCTCAAATCCAACAGCCAGCCAGGAGGATTTTTTCCAACCACATCAATTTCGAGATCTCTTACTTTCTCGCACAACCCAGGCCAGATCGAATCGAAGAAATAGGTAATGGCGCCCTTGTTCGCGAGTTGGTCCAGCCGGCCGCAAAATAACAACCTCTTCCCGCCAGGATCGGAGCGCGGCGTAAAATACGTGATATCAACACCGTTGGGAACTACACAGATTGTGCTCTCTCCGCACAATGGTTTTAGCAATTGTCCTTCATCATTCGATACCACCATGTTGACATCAAACGCTGGACACCATTGTCGTTCCGCAGCAAGCAAGTGTGCAGCCTCTTTTGCCCAGAATATACGCCACATCAGTCTGCGTTCATTGGCGGCTCTCCTTTGAACAAGCGCGGATTCGATGTCATGATGATTCAGCACCGTGCCGGCATTAGGCACTAAGCGGACATACGGAGACAGCCCCAGTGTATCTACGTGGACCACATCAAATGGGAAACGACTCGCCAGACGCCGAAGCCGTCTGACCATCTCCTTGGATCGTAGCCACCGGAACTCATATGGCTCGCCCGTCATCAATCCGCCAAACGCACGCCAATGTCGTTCTATACCGAGCACATCCTTAGAGAGCGGCACCCACTCCACGCTGGCACAGAATTTCAACAAGGCGTTCACACAGTCCTGGGGGCTGACATCGTTGGGCCTAGATGCCGGTTGATCAAAAAGAAGCGCGTGCACTTCGTGGCACTTTGCCGCTTCCTTCAGCAAATTATAATTTCTCTGGAGAGGCCCACCCTTGGGTGGATAAGCAAGATTATGCCCTAGCCAAAGGATCCTCATTATTCAATACCCCTTGCCAAGCTGAATCCAACTGGCGGCATGTGTTGGGGAGTTGCCAACTATTCTTTGGCCATTATGTGATCGACGTGGCGAAAATGCCCCGGCTGGAGCATGAGGTAGTTCACAGACCAATGACCCTTAGGTCTTCGACGCAGATCTTTCCCATCAAAGAAGAATATTTCATATCCATAGTTCCGCATAATACTAAACAGTTGGTGCGGTGGGGTTCCTTCAGCATCCGGATCCCCTCCTACCTCCATCAGCCACGCCGGTCTAGACTGCTCAAAGAATCTTGCAGCCCCCTTGATCACAGCGAGCTCATGTCCCTCAACATCGCACTTAATGAATGTGATCTTGGTGGCCACGTCGAGAAATTGCGAGTCCAAAGATCTCATGGGGACATTGTAGGTCCCCTGTCCGCTACAAGCCTCATTCTCTTTGGGCTCGATCTGTGCCCGATAAAAGTTGTTTCCGCCATACGCATGTTGTGGAACCCGCATGATGGCCATTCCATCGACGCTCGACATCGCGTAATTCAAAGGGAGAACATTCGCGAGCCGGAGCTTTCGGACAACACCACTCAAAACTTGAAAGGTATCTGGTATTGGCTCGATGCTGTATACCTTTCCACTTGGACCCACCGACGAAGAAAGCACATTCGTGTACCACCCGAAGTTCGCACCCATATCGATCACAGTATCACCAGGCTGCACAAGTGCTTTAACAGGCACTACATCGGTTTCCCAAAACGTTTTTACGTCACCCGCATAGTACTGCTTCTTGACCCATGTCAGAACAGGCAGAGGAAGAGCATTAGCTGCGAGGAGCCTGATTAGATATTTGGACAAGGCGATGCTCCTCTTAACATTTCATTGCATGGTGGATAAGCGAGGACTGAATCTGAACTATTGACACAAACGTGATTCAGCAGCTCAACGGTCGGCTCAACTGAGCAAGGCTTGATACATCGCAGCAGTTCGATTCGCCATGAGGCTGGCATCGAACTCATGTTCGACTTGCCTTCGCCCCGCGAGGCCAAGCTCAACCGACTTAGGCTGATCTTGAATCATTTCTCTAAGAGCTATCGCCAGTTCGCTGGCATCGGTCGGACTCACTAATATACCTGAAACGCCTTGCGAAACGACTTCCGGAATTCCACCGACCCGGCTGGCAATCACCGGACGGGTAAGGGCAAGGGCCTCCAACAGGACCATTGGAATTCCCTCGTGCAGAGAGGGCAACACAAAGATATCCATCATGTTGATAAAATCATACGATTGCTCTTGGTGGCCTCCGAATATCACAGCTTGTTCCAAGCCGCGGCGTTTGACTTCTTCCTCGAGGTGCTCACGTAACGGCCCCTTCCCAATGAGAAGTAGCTTCACATTGGGGTTCGTCTCGTGCAGAATTTGCAGTGCCGCCAGTAATGTAGCATGGCCTTTGACGGGAACCAACCGTCCCACCGTTCCAACCAGAACGGTCTTGTCGTCAATATTCCACTCCGTGCGCTTCAGCGATCTCTGAACAGTTACGCGAACTGCTTCCAAATCAATCCCATTGTGAATACAGACTACCCGGTCAGCCCCGTAGATCTGAACCAAGCTCCTCTCGATGTCGGAAGATACGGCGACGACCTTGTCGATGAACCACCTGGTGGCAAACCTGTCCGCAAGGGAATAGAGGGCCATCTTCAGATTCTTAAGCCCATTGAATGGTTCAGGCATTCCATGCACCACTCTCACCACGCGTGGCACCTGCAAGCATCGCGCAACGAGGGCCCCAAGAACCGAATCTTTGTACTTGTGAGTATGAACAATGTCCGGACGGATCTGTCGCAACTGCTTCGCTACATGGTATGCAATGGTGAGGGGATTATAATGGCTTTCTGGAATGACCGTCAGTGAAACGGGAAGCTTCCGCAGTTCATCCGCCAGCTTTCCCTCGTTAAACAAGATAACGGTCCATTCATATCCAGGAAGGCGAGCTAGATACTTCATGAGCGCAAGTAGTTGAACTTCTGCCCCGGCCCATAAGTCCCCCATAGCCAGATGGCAGACCTTTATCGTAGAGGCCCGCTTCGAGGGCTCAGGCATCACGCTTCATCTGATCCATATGCGCACAAGGTCCGACCATATATACAATGACTATCCCGCCCGCGAAGCGGCTCACCGACAGGATCGTAGGCATCCATCGTACAGAGTTTCATAGGCTCGCGCCATGGTGCGTAAACTGAATTGTCCTTCTGCGCGATGCTTACCGCGTTCCGCAAACTTCATTGCCTGCTCCCTATCTACCAGCAATTTTGTCACGCTCTCTGCTAAGGCCCTGCTGTCTCGGGGAGAAACGAGAAATCCTGTCTCTCCGTCGAGGACGAGTTCAGGATTGCCGCCCACGTTAGTCGCCACCACAGGTTTCTCTGCAATCATCGCTTCCAGGATCGCCATTGAAAGTCCTTCTGACAGAGAAGGGAGTACAAACACATCGAGGAGAGCAAGTATCCTGGAGATATCCTGCCTCAGACCAAGGAAATGCACTCGCCTATCCAGGTTCAGCCGGTGAACTTGCTCCTTCAACTCAGTCTCGAGATGGCCTCTCCCGGCAAACAGAAAGGAAGTGTTCGGACATTTTTCCAATATCGAAGGGATACCATCGATCAGATACTGATGCCCCTTCACTGGGTACAGATTTCCTACAACCCCTACGATGCGATCTTGCTCGGGCAGGTCCAACTCTTTTCTAAGCAGGTCCACCTCAGTGGCTTCACAATACGGCAGTGTGTCCACCCCGTTATAGACGACCCTGAGACGATCTGGAGAAACCCCGACCTTCTCAATAACAAATTGTTTCAGGTTCTGCGATACGGCCACCATGGTTGTCCAATGACTCACACACCGATAGGCTAGGCGACGCCGGAGTTTTTCCCAGAAATAGTTTTTGCCATGGATGGTTGCAACAAGCGGAATCCCGAGGAGAGCTGCAACAAAAGCTCCTTGCACATTGGCATCGAACTCATGTGCGTGAATTAAATCCACCCGCTCTTGCTGCAAAAGCCGTTTAAATCGAACCGCCCAACGCCAGTCTGCCATGCCGGAAGTTGGAATGATATATGTACGTACGCCGCGACTTTCGCTTCGCTCCTGAATCCACCCCGGACGAAACAGACAAAGAATAGCCCGATACCTCTCTGGATCTAGTGAGACAGCCAAATTACTAATGACCCGCTCAGCACCGCCTGGTCCGCTGCTCGTCGACAGATATAAGATCGTTCGAACCGATTCCGTATGTGCCATGTTCGTCGAACACCAGCCATCGCCCTGCGCATATACAACACAACAACGGCTTGCTTCAAGGCGCAGGAGCAGCACCGATACTGTACGCAGAAACTATCGTGGTCACCAGTGGGAACTCACGTGCTACCTCACAGGTCGAGGTCGCAACCAAGGCGATACCTTTGCCACACCATGACTGGCTGTGAGTACAGGCTCAGCCGCAGCAAATCTTTGAGTCGTGTTTCTGAGCGCCACGGCAAGACCCATCATAATCCAGAAGGTTGGATAGTATAATGTAGAGATAAAGGTGCTGGTCACAAGATAGCCTAACATTCCACCCAATATTGCATTTCCATACAAAACGGCGCGCACGAGCTGAACATTTTTTATCGGATTAGGTTCCGCTGTAGGTCGAGCCGGCGAACGAGGTATTAAGTCCTTGACCCTGGTATCCCTATAATTGAAATACACCATCGACCCAAAAATAATCACTCCAACCAGTCCTAATTCCGGCAACAGCGTGAAGTACAGCGAGTGTGCCTGGCGTCCAGATAACGATTTGGTCTGCCATGTCCTTCCGGCAAGATATTCTCCAGACGTCCAGGGAAAGTTACTTTGCCCGACACCGAGAACTGGGTTTGCCAAAAACATTTCCCACCCTATGCCCCATGTAAATACCCGCTGCCCTGCGGTTCCTGTCTCCATTGTACTGTCGTCGGTGATGGAAGCAATGCGGTCCCAATATTCCTGAGGAGCCGCAATGAGCACGAGCCCAGCTAGACAGAGACCCACCATCAACGACATGATTTTTCTGGGGGAATAAAACCAACAATATGCTCCCACCGCTAGCAACCCGAGAAAGCCCCCTCGAGAGCCAGTTGAGACCAGGGCCATCACAAACAGTCCGAGCAATGCCAGGTAGAGTGGTTTGATTCTACCTATGGCGCCCTGGTACATGAAGAATGCGACCGGAATGGCTACATTCATCTCCATTCCAAAATCGTTTTCATCTCCCATCCAGCCCCCGACCCCGCGCCCGTGGTGCAGCAACCCATTAATCGCCAGCACCGTGTGCACCCCCAACCACATGAGGATAAGCTTGTGCATGCGGTTCGTGCTATCAACGAAAGCGACAATTCCCAAGTAGAAGAAGAAACATAATGTCATGTCTTTCAAAGTCATGAGCGCATGGTAATTGTTGTTCGCGAATGGTACCCACAAGGCCATCACAACGAGCAGTGCCATCCATAGCTTCGTCTGCTTATTCGAAAAATTAGCCTTGCCTGCCATGAAGATCGCCGCTGCAAGAGAGACGTCAATGAGAGTTGGAATCGGGATGACTTTTAGCGGAGGAAAGAGGTCTTGGGGACGGCCAAACTCAAACAGCATGGCCATCATGACGAGGTAGAATCCAAGCTTGGACTCTTGTTTTGCCGGTTGATGACGGGCCGAGGCTCCGAACCGCCCTCCCCCACCACCCTGAACCTTTTGAGTGGACTGTAGCATTAGGTGTCTGTTTTGGCGCTCAGTTTCACGATAAATTCTGCAGAGTTAGTTTGCTTTCCTCAGCGCCACAATCATGTTCGTTCTAAGTGAACGGAACGGCTGCGTCATAAGCAACCGAATCCACAGTAATTCCAAGGCAGCCAAAGGCGGAAGCATGGCGAAAATCGCATCGGTCGTGATGAGGTCGAGCTGTAATACATCGAAGTTGTTCGCTTGAGCTAGCGCTTTGACTTGGGCTTCGGTATTGGCTTTGTAGTGCGTTGGAAAAACATCGTGCTCTTGTCGTCCTTCTAGCAGGTAAATCAACTTACCCTTCAGCCATTCTGGTACGACTTTGGATAATATCACCCCGTACCCATACGCATTGGGCGTGTGAAACAAAAATATCCCTTTCGGCTTAAGAATTCGACTGATTTCCCGGAATTGCTCATCAGGATTATCGAGATGCTCCACTACCATGTTAGCTGTCACCAAGTCGAAGGCCTCGTTTCTAAAGGGCAACTTTGTCACATCGCCACGTAGCTTCTTCGTAATATTTGGATGGGCCTTCAGTGAAGGCAGATCATAGTCGATGCCAAATATCGCTTTGCACGTCTTTACCAGTTGACGTTCTTCGTTAATTCGCCAGCTTGGGAGGATCGAATGTCCACAGCCAATTTCCACCCACTCAACTGATGGCGTAACGTACCGCTTCAGAGCCTCCTCATACCAAGACTGAGAGTATCTCAGGGTCGGTGCAATGGCCCCTCTTAGCGTCCAATAGATATTGAACAGTCGTGTCCGTACGCTCATGTCGATGCCGGGCCTCCCTTGATGATTGCCATCTGCAGTTTATCGATCCCAAGTCGCTTAGGCTTCATACTTGCTAGGTTTTTGCGAGCATCTTTGCCACCAAGACATCACAGGCCTGACGGATCATCGTAAAACAGGTCTGAAAATCTTCCAAGGTGCCGCTGTAGGGATCCGCCACCTCTCTCACCGACTGGTCGTAAAACTGTCGCAGCAGGAATACCTTGCGCCTCGCCGCGGGATATAATTTGATCACCCGTTTGCGCTGCGGCCACTCCATGACGAGAATCATATCAGCCCGTTCGATCTGTTCCTTATGTAAAGGCTGAGTGGCATGGTTGCCAATCAAAAGCCCGCTCTGTGTGCCCACCACCTGCGCAAAGTGATGGGCAGGCTTTCCAAGCGATGTTTCGAGACCGGCCGATTGAATCACAGTCGTTAAGCCATGTTTTTTGACTTGTGCTTTAAGATATGCCTCCGCGAGAGGACTTCGACAGATATTGCCCTTGCAAATGACTAAGATAGAGTGCACCGGATTCGGAAACGTCTGTCGACTGACAAGCATGCGATAACGGAAGACATTTAGAAGAGAGCGTAACGAGCGTCTGGAGGAACGCGCAATCTCGAAGAGTGAACCGTTGCTCACATTGATCTCTGACCGAGAGTGAATCTGTGACATCGAATCTCCCTATACCAGCTTGACGTACTGCATGATCTCGAATCGACTGGGACCAAGGTCCTCACAATCTTCAATCTCATAAAACAGGTCTCGCTCAAAAAAGCGACAGAATGACACCACCGATTGTATTTTTGAGGGTGTCCCAGGCGGGAGATTAAGAGCGCGATCGCTCTTGCTCATACGCATTAGGAGTTGGTCGACATCACCCAACAACCATCTTGATTTGACTCCCACGCGATAATTGTTTTCAGGAACCGTCTCAGGCCTTCCCATCGCCATGTTCAGGAGGAGCAGCGGAAAGTTTATCCCCGCGTCAATGGCCAATTGCAGAGATCCCCAAAAACGCCCGTTGATTTCCATGAGCAATGGAACCTTCCCGGACGCATCTCGCTTAAATTCCACCATGGCCACGCCATGCCAGTTCACACGCTGAAGGAGCTTGAGGGTAGCCTCAACCATATCCTTGGGCAACGCGATGCTTTCGCGCAATACGCTGACTCCGCCCGACGGTGGGCGCTCGCGTATTCGCCGATGAGCAAACATGCCCAACGGCTTACCCTGCTGCATCAGGACGAACAATCCCTGACCTTCGCCGATGACCCGCCGTTGAATCAACGACGGTTGGCGCAAATATGGTCGATCACGATAGAGACGCTCGAGGTCTCCAAGGGATTCGGCGTAACAGACACTGGTCTTCGTCCATCGACCGCCTTCCTTAACCAACGAGCAGCCCGGTTTCACCACCACCGGAAATTGAGTGATTCGCTCGCGCACTTCCTCAAGTCGACCATCAGGCACAAAGATGGTCTCGGGGATGGAAACCCCCGCCTCCATCGCTTCGCGCATTAATCGGTACTTATCGGAAGTTTCCTGGAACACCTGTGAGCCAGGAGTCGGAATGCATGTGTGAGGTTCGAATCGTGCTTTTTCAGGCCCAAGCACATGCATCGCAATATCCGAGACCGGGAATAACGCGTCCACCCTATGCTCACGAGCTACGTCCACTAGACGGGTAACAAACCGCTCAGGCTGTTGATATGGAGACGGGTAGACAATGCGGTGGCGACAATAACGCGATGAACCAGCAAGAGATCGGAGGGATTCTGCACCGACGATCACCTCAACCCGCTCTCGTCCTAGCGCCCTCGTAATCGCCAGCGCCGCTCGCTCGTTTCCGTCGGTAATAAGGACTTTCACAGCTTTAGTGGTCCCACGAGACTGTCCATTGCAACCTTTTCCACATACTCCTTACGCCGAACCTGGCATAGGACCAAACAATCTAAACGCAAACAGAGATTGGGTACTCGTCACATCATTGTGAATTCCGACACGATTAATGGAAAATTTGTTTGTAGGTCTTCGGCCTTCGACTCCCATTTGTACCGAAACCGCTGCCTCGTACCCACAGGTCTGAACCTGGTGTTGAATGTGGACATCGCTGTTCCCGTTGGGATAGCAAAAGACTGGCACGTAGTTCACACGCTGTCCTAGAAGAACTTCCCTGGATTTTATGAGTTCGTCCGACACTTCATCCGATGTCACGGTGGTGAGGATACGATGGGAACATGAGTGAGATCCGAATGAGATGCCATTGGCAGACATTTCTCGCACCTCGTCCCAATTCACGATTACCCGGTGCTTCGGCAGTGGCACACGAAGCACAGACCCGAGAGCCGCTATGAGCTGCCGGATCTGTTGTATAGGCAGGTGCTTACAGCGCTCGATCATCAGGTCGATAACCTGTGCTCGACGAGCTAATCCCTCCACAAACAGGCGATCCTCTTCGTGTAAAACAGGCGAGAGTACTCGCTCCACGGCCTGTCTATCCTCGACCTGCCCCTGGCTATCGACTCGAACGTTCTTCAATAGAAAAGACAACTGATCCGGCCAGAACCACTCATCGCGTCCCACATAGTCTGTGGGAAGAAAAATTGTGGCAGGAAGTCTTAACCGCTTCAGGATAGGGTACGCGTGGCAATAATTATCTAACCAGCCATCATCAAATGTCACCACGCAATACCGAGCCTGCTCATTCCATTTCCCTGTCTTCCACAGGCTAAGAAGCTCCCGCAACGACAAAACCGTAAAATTCGCTTTTAAAAACGACATATGTTGCGCAAAGACATTGTCGAGCACATACATGCCCGGCTGTACAGATTGTTGATTGACCTCCGCAGTTGTCAAAACCCGGTGATACATCAGCACAACGACCTTGCCACGGTGCCGCCACCGGTAGAGCGACGACGCATACATTGCCCGAGCAATACTAGCCCGAATGTGTGCTTTGAGGTTATTGATTGCCAGCATAGCGGGCATGTAGGATTCTCGCTAGTGTTAAGCCCATAACGGGTTAGGACGGAAAGTTGGCACTGTTTCAGCCACCTTAAGCAAGGCCTAGAGCTTTACTCCGAGCGACAGTCTCCAAGTCGTTGACCTTCAAACTGGACAATCGTATACTCGCCAGAGCGACCCGCGCGATGATTCTTCCCTACTAATGCATTGGCAAGCGCCTGGCTACAGCCAGGCTTAATATTGTCGTGCAATTCGACAGCAATTACACCAATGTGATCGATCCATTTATCCGTCTCATTTTGAAATACTTCTTTTTCAGCTCCTTCTATATCAACTTTCAAGAGATCAATTCGTCGAGAATCGAAGTACTCAAATAGATCGGATACCCCAAGCCCCGCAATCGAGGCACAATCCCCGCCTGTAACCTTGCCGACTCTGAACGCCCATGGTTCGTCTGTGGGATTGAGAATGCTCAACTGCGCTTGCTCAAACCACAGAGCTTTTTGGATGCAGGTGATGTTGGGATACCCGCTGGTGTTTTTGGTCAACAGGTCAAAGTTAGCCTGATCAACCTCCAACGCCACAATTCTTGATTTTGGAAAGCGCTGGGCAAAGTACAGGGACGCCAATCCAATGTTAGCTCCCGCATCGACGATGCTTGTTGGTCCTTCGGGCATATCAAACTCTAATTCTCTTTCGATAAATATCTGTATAAACACTAATATATCAGAGGTTCCTGCCCGCAAATAAACTGGAGCACGGAGGTCTGGAACGCGCACCTTATGCAAGGCTCCTCGAGTAACTCGCATATGCTGGCGAAGCTGGAGCCACAGTCGCAACCCAGCTATGTGTCCGTACCGCCTCCGATACTTCTTACTAGCGCGCATTGCCCTGGTTATCATATTCAACATGGAATTATTTGGTCTCTGTTAGTCTAGGTGGAGGTGCGTGCAAGGAAATTGTGAGTGAAGCGACAGAATCTGCTGACATCTCCCGGTCCTGGGACCCCGCAGGGGCCAGCTGGCATTGCACGTCACACTAATTACCAACCATCGATGAAGCGAGTTGCTTCCCGTCTAATTCGACAGTATGGGATCCTGTCGGACGATGTCATGCATGGAAACCTGGCATGGAAGATTAGGCTTCACGCGCGATGTTAAGCGTCCTCCAAACGAGGTTATCAGGCATGACGTAGGCCTTGAAGTAGTCCCAGTTATCATCCATCATTCTTTCTCTCAATTGCACATCCTCAACCAGCTGCATAGTTTTCTGCAAACACATTTCAGGAGTTTCAAATTCAAGGTAATTTTTATTCGCTTGGAAATCTCCGGGAACCGCACACTTCAACCTCTCCGACACGATTGACTTGGAAAAAGCCACGTACTCACCCATCTTCCAACCAATTGACCCATGCAGACCAGTTGTAGCGATGCAAATCGGAAATTGCCTGAGCATCGATAGGTAGACTTTTTTTCCTGAAACCAATGGGCTCTCCAAGAGTAAGTGCGAGTATTTTTCGACCGCATACCGTGTCTGGGAGAATCCCCCATAAAATTTCGGCCCCAGCTCTCGACGTAGTAACTCGATACAACGGGCTCGAGTCTCATTGATTTGTGCTCTTTCAGTCTTTTCTTTCACTGATACTGTGGCCGATTCGCCATCTGGATCCCATGCACGGGCCATAAACAGAACTCGAGCATCCTGATTTCGGACTGGTGGCGCGCACATGGTAGCAATCGTTGGAAGAAAGCTTACTGAAAAAAGCTCCGCCAGACGCGTTAGTAAGTCTTTGGGGAAATTCTTGAACAGCTGCCTGCGAAAGAGAAATCGTGAGATTTCGTAACGGTTGAGGTTCCCTCCATACAGCTCATAGTTGAGCCCTAGCGCATGCACACGAGAGCTGTAGCATTCTGGGATTGAGGTGCGCGCATAACTCCGTTTGAAGTAGGCGTCGCATATTTCCAGGGCATCCTGACGGACATCAGAAGTATCACTAGTATCGTAGAAGATGAGTTTGTTGTCATTTAGAAAAACGAATAAGCCATTAAGATCTTGAGGACCAAGGGCTCTCATCGACTCTAGACGCTTGTGAACGTAGTTGTGCAACCTTTGTCTCAGGCGGATTCTCCCGCGAGCAGCAAGGATCGAGAACCCAGTGTAAATCTGAGAGACATGGGGAGAGGTGCTGTAGGCGAACAGGGTGCATGTCATCATCTCAAGCTCTAACCCAGAAGCGAATACAGAAGATTACAAACTCCCTGTCATAATCCATTCTCACGGCGCTGGCCTAGCTAGAAACTCAGAATCCTTGCACTTCTCAGCTCTGGCGAAAAGTATAGGCCCGGAAAGGTCCACTTGTAATGATTCACTTGTGCTGGCCTTCACGCCTTCCTCCTCGTCTTTAATTCTCTGACATTCCAACACGGCTATAGGTTGGAAGAGACTGCTTTGCTGCCAGAGTGTAAGGATTGGTGACCGAATAACTAAAACAGCGTGTAAATAAAAGGCGCAACCGCCGACCCCTGAGTGAGCACGATCAAGCTGCCCAAGAGGACAAGCATCACGATAATAGGTAACAACCAGAATTTCTTACGTTCTTTCATGAACGCCCAAAGTTCTGCCAAGAATTCGCCCATATTCTCCTCCGTAATCTTAGAACTGCCTCGTCATGTGGCTTCGTGGCCTCGCCTGGCGCACAACTCGATAACTCTCGGCATCTCGACTTAGAGCTCTTCGCATCGAATCCCAACCGAATAGCCGCATGACGACCCCCATCGGGGTGATGAGTCCAAAGTATAGAACTCCGAGGATAAGCCTTGTGTTAATCCATCCCATTACATGGCCGACCTTCATCCACGCCTTGAAGAGAGGGGCGAGGACTGTTGGCGCCACTAGTCCCAACGGGATGAGAACAGATCCCGGGATGAGCGCCCAAAAACGTATCCCTTCGCCGTGCCGAATCATCGGCCAGATGCCGATCAGGCAAAAAGCCCCTCCCACGATTAAGCCAAAATTCCGCAGTTCTTTTTTTTCACATAGACCATCCATTCAGCACCTCCTCATGTCCTCGTCAAGTTACCCACTATAGGCCAGTAAAGCCATCATCTCGCCCAAAATGGATGGTGTCCTCATCTCAACGCTTGGACGGCTCCCATCGAAACACTCGATCTCCCCGCACATAGCGTATCCAAGCATCGAGGATCGATAGGTTGACCAGAACAAAAAAAGATGGCAATCGCAACAAACTATTTTTTGGCATCCAGTGACATGCTGCATAGGCCGACGCTATGACATAAAAAAGAACGTGTCCGACCAAAAGCACTTGATAAAACATAGACTGTGTAGCCAGCGCGACGTTGGAGATCAACGCTCCGATCATCGCAAATGGTACAAGCCATCGACACAATTTGTGACTGAACAACTGCCAGGCGAACACCCCATATGCAAACGGATTTAACATCGGCAGACTGCGCATCAGCACGGCAATGCCCCTTAGGACGGTCCGAACCTTGCGCTGGTATTCTTTCTTCTCGTCCGTCAAATTCTTATAATATCCAACACTTCTCGAATCTGACACTCCCCGAAGCCCTGCCTTCACAGAGTTCAGTAAGGTATTGAAATCACTTTGCAGATCATCGGCCCACGGACTACAGACGGTTCTTCTGGCGGCAAAAAATGATCCACTGAGACCTACCAACGTATTGAATCTGGTCTCCAATTGACGAAGCAGCATTTCATACTTAACGTATGCGCCCTCTCCACTCAGGTTTCCCTTTGCATCCACAAATTGATCCACACTACTCACGCATCCCACGGTTGGATCATTAAAAGACTTTACAATGTTAGCAATGCCCTGCGGTGGAAGCGTGGTGGCCACATCGGAGAATACCAAAATTTCTCCGCTCGTCTGGCTGACCGCAATTTTCTGAGCTGCCTCCTTACCCCGTCTTTCTGGTGCGCGTATAAGCTTTACACCCGACGAGGCATAGGCTCGCACGATGTCGTCCGTTTGATCCGATGAGCAGTCGGACGCGACCACTATTTCGAGACTGTCTCGAGGATATTGCTGCTGGAGGGTGTTGTCGATCTTGTCGCTAATGCGTGTTTCCTCGTTATAGGCTGTGATTACAAACGAAACCGTAGGCTGAATATCCGCCACCAACACGGGCTTAGGTCTGATACGAGACAAAGTAAGTAGGATTAGCAAATATCCTGCGTAAGCGTAAAAAATAAAGCCCAGCGAACCCCAAAATATTCCTTCAGCGAACCACATTATTCTTCATCCTGCGTGTACCGCCCGCTTCCTGGATCCCTCACACACGCTATTGACTACTCACTTAACTCGCAGCTGGTCGATTATTATGGCGCTCCCCTCGAGCGCTGGACGTATAGTTGGGTTTCGTTCCTTCAGCCCGCTGAAGACCATGAATGGCATTACAAATCCGTCTGAGATCTTGCGCAGTTAGTAGTTCGTGTGTCGGAAGAGTGATGAGTCGCTCAGCGAGGATCGTTGATTTCGGCGAGTCTTGCGTCATCAGTTCTTCACGAAGTTCGGGAATAGATCGAATCGGCGACGGATACATTGAACTTACACCAAGTCCCTGATGGCCCGACTGACGGCACAATGCCTCCTTCTCTTGTTTGGAACGCATGAGAACGGGCAATCGCAGATACACTGAACGCCCCCTGGCAGGCGGCTTCATCATCTGAACACCCTCCGATACGAGCGAGCGGCTCAACTCCTCGGCATGCGCCATACGACTTGCCGTGGAATGGGTCAGTCGCTTTGCCCAGTTTCGCAACAGTCCCGCCCGGACGGGATCCATGCGCGCAACTGGGAAGTCCGTGTCAAACGTTGTCTCTCCCAACTTCAAGTTGGGAAGTCCCGCTGGTAACCAATAAAGGGAGGGGTTGATTAACACCTTCGTTGCTGCCACTTCCAGCCAATTCCTGAGCATGCCGAGCAGAGATTCCTGAGGAACCTGCTGGTACTCGCGTGCCACCGCTTCACCGATACGATCACTATTGGTTAAAATAGCTCCACCGGACCCACAGGTGACATTTTTACCTCTCCCGAAACTCAGGAAAGAGACGTCCCCCATGGCACCGAACTTTATTCCATCGCGATCGCCGCCAAACGCTTGAGCCACATCTTCCACTACGAAAATGCCTCGCTGCTTACATAGTTCGATCGCACGTGGCACATCAACGCCCAAACCAAACAGATGTGTTGCCAACACACACAACACCTCAGAATCCACCCTTTGCGTCAGCTGAGCAAAGTCGAAATCTAACGTGTGTAAATCCAAATCACACAATGCAACCGACAATTGAGCTCGAGCCACGGCCGACGGAACTGAGAAACACGTATAGCCAGGAATGATCACCTTCCGCCGCCCGGACAAACCATGAATGGCGCGGAGTATGAGGGTGAGGGCAGCTTTCCCCGATGAGACAAACCACACATGCTTTATACCGAAGTAGGTGCGAAATTCAGCTTCGCGTTGCCGGATGGAAGCTTGCGACCGCCCAAGACTCCGTAAACCCTCTAGGAGTTCGCTCCAGCTGATTGGTGCCGCAGATGGAGGGAGCGTTCGTTGCAGTTTCATGGAAGGTGCTTCACTATATGAGGGCCAATAACATTCGCAACGATCAGCGGCAATTTCTGCCACAGGCGAATAGCAAGCGCATACTTTGGATTCTGGGGATTAAGTTGCGGCAATGGACGGCCATCATTCGTCCAATAATACCAGTGAAGTTGCTTCGGCTTGGCGCCCCATTGCTCCTTGAAGCGATACGTTCCACTGTCAGGGGTTGATCGTCCAAAGTCGAAGGTCTGGAAGCCCTGTTGGCAGGCATATTCCAGCACTGTGGCGTAAAGCAACATATTGGGTGCAAGCTTGTTATACCGTTTATCTGAAGCCGCCCATGGAATCTCCAGTGAACAGCGAAACCCGTGTAAAAAGCCGGCGGCGACCGGGGCTCCGCCATGCGAGACAACACAAATTTGCGACTCTTTAGGAAAAATATCTAGGATTTTCGAAAAGAATGCCTTTGCGTAGACTGGTGTTCCCAAGTCACGCATACACCGCGAAAACACGGCGTAAAACTCATCAAGACATTCTCTCCCTCCTACTCGCGCTGTCATACCTTCTTTTTGTGCTCGGCGAACTTGGCTTCTCAATTTCGAAGGAAACTCTTTTTGTAATAACTCGTATGTGCTCGGCAACGACAGCCTCATAGACACTTTCCGTTCGCTGGCAATCCAGGAGATGTTCGTTTCCTCCTCATGCCGGAGCTCGATATGCTCTGCCTTCAATGCTTTAGCCTGTTCGATGGTATAGGCCTCCAGCAAAGAACGTACGGACTGAGATTCTGCAACCAGACCGCCATAATTGACGAACGGCAATGACACCAGAAATCGGCCAAACACTCGACTGTCGAGAAGAACTAACGGAACAATGCCTTGCACAACGCCATCCCACCCTTTAACGGCTAAATAGTGCGTCTCATGCCCGAACGCATCCTCGATGATCCGGCGCCAACCGTGAAGATGGTATCCGGTGGATAATGGAGACTTCAGCACAAACGTGTCCCATGCCAGGACATCAGCATCCGTTCGCCCCAACATAGTCGGCACTAGGGCATCATTCATAAAATCACCGTCGGCCCCCATGCTCACGCACCGCAGCAGTAAGCACCAGCGCCAATTCCTCTGTCAGGGAACGATAATCAAACCGATTGACACGCATAGCGTCTGGCGCAAGGAGTTGCCGCTTTCCGGTCGCCACCTCTTGTAACAGCGCCTTAATGCTAGCCACCTCATTGGGACTACTTACGCCCAAGGTGTGACGATTGACCAAATTGGCGGTGGCACCTTCGCCTCCAAT
Organism: uncultured Nitrospiraceae bacterium; assembly: GCA_963846575.1. GTDB lineage: Bacteria > Nitrospirota > Nitrospiria > Nitrospirales > Nitrospiraceae > Nitrospira_A. The sequence goes on from CAWJWJ010000002.1 coordinate 2,177,448, forward strand.
GAGCATGAGGGGGCGGCCGGTCGCGATGTATTCGTAAATCTTGGCTGGCACCTGCAGTGGCGAGTCTGGCTGGAGCACCAACAATACGCTCGATCGTTTCATTTCCCGCAAGCAATCACTGTGAGAAATGGATGGCTCTCTCCGTAGCAATCCGTGCTTCTCAAGCTCCTTTGCATATCGCTCGCACTCCTGGTCGGTCGTATCCCATCCTCCCACGAATCGTAGCCGAAGTGCTTCCGGCCTCAAGCAACCATCTTTAAAGAGCTCTGACACCGCTTGCAGTAATAAGCGAGGAGACCGCTTCCCATAAACGGTCCCAAAATGGCAGAGTTCGTAGCCATTTAAGGTCCCGGAAATCCCGGCATTTCCATTACCGACCTTTTCAGATGCAATCGCATCTCGGTCAAACCCATTAGGAATCCATGTGCAACGACCTTGAAGATCACCGTATTCCAGCATAAGTCGATCACGTAGCTCCTCTGTATTGGCTATGATTCGACCCGCGACCCTACAGACCTTCGCTTCAGCCGTTCGTGATTTCTGGGCGAGCACCTGAGAGCTGAATGAATAGAAGGGGTTGCAATTCCAAGGATCGCGATAATCCAGAACCAGCGGCCGGTTAAGCTGCTTCGCCAAAGCGCAGCCGACTAAGAAACTAGTCCAAGGCCCACCAGTTGCGAGTATGACATCTGGAACACCCTTTTCCCTGAGTTGTGGCAGGTGCCGTAGAGCCTGGCCATACCATCCTCGTTGCCGATCAGGGAACGCAAATGCCCAATCCAGCAAAAAATCTTTGAGGCTTGACAGATATTGCTGTGATGGAACCACCGAGGAGCCAACTGCATCGTTCTGTTCCCGCTCCTGAATGACTGCCTTCCGGAGCCGTGCTCTCAACCATTCACGGCCCTGCAGAATCTGTTGAAGCCGATCCTTATAGGCCACGCGAGTGACATCCACAGTCGCCGGCACTCGTTCACCTAGGTTTTCGTCAACTTGATGCGCTGGATACACACACTCGGGTGTCGTAGTGAGTATATGAGACTGCCAGCCGTACGCGTGTAGATATCGACAGAAACCAAGCGGCCGCATAGCGCCACTGGCGACGACTGGAGGAAAATAGTATGCGACTATGAGTACTCGCTTCACAGAGTCATTGTCCATTCTCGAGGAGGCCGAGGATTGGGCGACTGATATTCTATTGAAGGATCAAGCAACAAATACCAAAGAGGGTCGTTATCTCCTGCATGCCGATAGAATACGTTGACACAACTCTGGCATTGGCAAATAGTAACTCGATCCAAGATACTCAGTGGAATCCAACAGTAATCAACCTTGGGCAGAGTGACCGAATAACTAACCTACAGGCCAGCCCAGGGCTAGCTCCTACGGTGTATTCCGTGCTTTTCTCGGCTGCGAATATATGGGGAAAAGGATCGACCTGCATCGAGGTATCTGCGACAGGAAGCCGGGTAACGCCTTCGATACTTGAGATCATTGAAATTAAGGGGACGATGAAGCGTTCCCGCTCCCACATTGCCTGGCCCGGCCTGCAAAGATTCTCGCTTCGGTGAACCTAGGCAGCCAAAACGGGATCCTCACATAACTGAGCTGAAAGAATTTCAAATTCAGCGACATGAAACAGCTTATTGGCGAAATCAGCTTCTCCTCGCCGATGACGATCCAAATCTTTTAGCAGAGCACTCGAGTTGTATATGCCACGCTCGCGAGCAGCCCGACTTCCTAAAATGTCTCGAAGAGGCTCATAAAGATCATGCGCGAACCACTTCCTACTCGCCGTAGGAAATCCCATTTTGTCTACCCGACTCCGCACGCATTCGGGAATCCGACCACGCATCGCCTCCCGAAGGACGTACTTATTCCACGGCCCTCGAACCTTCCACTCGTCAGAGAGACCTGTGACAAATGACACCAAGCGATAGTCAAGGAACGGAAGCCTCGCCTCAACCGAATGAGCCATGGAGTTGCGGTCTTCTATCCTCAAATATAAAGGCAAGGGGGCTGAAACAACTGACTGTTTCAGCGAATTGGATAACGTGCCAGAGCTTGGAGGTAATTCCTCATTGATGAAGTGTCTGGTTAAGTCCATAGAAAACCATGGATTCTGACGAAGACGCCTCTGCCGTCTGGCCTTGGCCCATCGCCGATACTGCTCGACTCTATACATTTCCCAAGAAAGGCAACGGGTCGCGGCATCAGTCATCCGTTCTCGCGTCCCCCCCCCGTGAGCCGCCGTGTAAGCCCTCACAGCCTCCCACGCTTCCCGCACTCGTCCCTGTCGTATAAGGGATACCCAATGATCTTGGAAGTAGCTCGAATAGCCGCCGATGGTTTCATCCGCCCCCTGTCCATTCAATACAACGCGTATTCCCTGGGAAGCAGCAAGACGCATCAATTGGTATCCAACCACGGCAGTCATAGTATGCACCGGCTCATCTTGGAACCACAGAACCTTCCGCAAGTCGCTCCACAATTCGGCCGGACTGGTTTCGAGTTGCCTTAACTGCGCACCCGTTTGGGCCAACGTTTCGGATATGTACTTAGATTCATCAAACTCCTTAGCTATGTAGCAGAAGGCTTGGAGAGACTGTGCCTGTGTTTCGGCAAGACCATTACGTTGCCTGGCGGCGGCGCAAATAATTGCCGTTGAGTCCAGTCCCCCAGAGAGGCACACTCCGACTGGCACATCACTGCGCATCCGTATCCGAACTGAATCCTCAAATAGCTCCGCAAACATCTCGGCCGGGTTAGCAGACTCTCCTAGCGACAAGGTATCAAGTGACCAGAATAACCATTGGTGCCAGGTCCCATCCAGGGTGACCTCAAACCCACTCCCCGGAGGAATTTGCTGGACATCCTCGTAAAAGGTTTCAACCTGACTATCAAGACTTCCCTCGAGTAGAAACTTAGCAGTAGTCCGCCAATTCAGCGCATCCTTCAGATATCCCGACGCGCGCAAAGCCTTGATCTCGGAGGCAAACTGTATGACCGATTCGCTTCGACTGTAATAGAGAGGCTTCACACCGAATCGATCGCGCGAACCAAAAATCCGGTGTTGCTGCCGATCATAGATCACAAAGGCCCACATCCCATTAAGCTTCGACAAGCAGTCATGCCCCCATTGACGATACGCGGCAAGCAGAACTTCACTATCTCCGCTCGACCTAAACTGATGCCCCAAGTGCTTCAGTTCAGCTCGCAGCTCGATGTAGTTGAAAATTTCGCCATTGAACACAAGCACATATTGACCATCTTCACTGACCATCGGCTGGTGGCCCGCATCAGATAAATCCAAAATCGCAAGTCGACGAAACCCCATTCCAACAGAACCGTCTACGTAGATGCCTCCATCGTCGGGGCCTCGATGCAGCAAGCTCTTAGCCATCCGCTCGACAGCCGGGCGTTCGATGGGTTTACCGTTCAATCCTATGGCAATGGCTATACCGCACATAGAAATCTTCGTATCCTCTGTGATAAGCGCTTAAGCAATCTCATCTACGTCATAACGACCTGTCTGAAATACTCAGTGGCCTTCCTCAATCCATCCTCCAACTCCACCTTTGGTTCCCAGCCGAGTAGACTTTTGGCTCTCGTGATATCGGGTCGGCGCACCTTTGGATCATCGGCAGGAAGGGGCTTCTCCTCAATCACACTTTTAGATCCAGTCAGTTTCAATATCATGTCCGCAATCCCACGGACTGTAAGTTCACGTGGATTGCCAATATTAACCGGGTCATGAATGCTGTCCAGGATCGAATCAGACTTTTGAGTGAGGAATTTCGTACGATCGGTACGCTCTTCTAAAGACTTATCAGACTTAACCATCAACAGTGCCACGATACCACGAACCAAATCATCGACATAGCAAAAGCTGCGCGTCTGAGAACCATTCCCAAATACCGTGAGCGGCTTTCCCTGCAACGCCTGGACGATGAAATTCGATACCACACGGCCATCTTTTGGTCTCATCCTGGGACCATAGGTATTGAATATCCTGACAATTCTCGTATCGACCCCGTGATAACGGTGATAGGCCATCGTTATAGCTTCAGCAAATCGCTTTGCCTCATCATAGACCCCACGAGCTCCAATGGGATTCACATTCCCCCAGTAAGTTTCCGGCTGGGGGTTCAGCAACGGATCTCCGTATACTTCGGAGGTGCTCGCCAGTAAGAAGCGTGCGCCTTTGGCCTTCGCCAGTCCGAGTGCCTTATGCGTACCAAGTGCACCTACCTTTAACGTCGCGATTGGCATCTCTAGATAGTCCTGCGGACTGGCTGGAGAGGCAAAATGCATGACGGCATCTAACTGACCGTCCACGTGGAGATAGTCACAAACATTATATTTCACAAAGCTGAACTTTGGATTCCCTATGAGGTGAGCGATGTTTTCAGCTCGGCCAGTGATCAAATTATCCAGCACGATCACATCATGCCCCTGGCCAATCAATAATTCAGACAAGTGACTACCAAGAAACCCTGCCCCTCCCGTAATCAGAATTCGCATGAATCGTGCCCTCCTTCACAAGCAGTCTTGTAACTAATCAAGTTCAAACTCTTTCTTCCAGTCGGAATCGCCCTCAAGCGGCTTCTGGTCCGCCTTGAGCAAGATACAGTTCTCAAGAACCAGTACATCCATCTCCGTTCGCATGAAACATCGGTAAGCATCTTCCGGTGTACTGACGATTGGCTCTCCTCGAACATTGAACGATGTATTCACCAATACTGCGTGACCGGTCTTGGCTTCGAATGCCTTTAACAGGGCATAGTACCGTGGATTGGTATCCTCATGCACCGTCTGAACCCGCGCCGAATAATCAAGGTGGGTGACTGCCGGTATGTCAGACCGCGGCACATTCAGCAAGTCAATGCCCCACAATCCTTCAGGAACCGTGCTCGCAGGGAGTCGCCGTTTTTCAATGACCGGAGCCACCAGCAGCATGTATGGACTGTCGGCATCCAGAATGAAGTAGTCGGAAGCCCGCTCCCTCAGCACGGACGGGGCAAATGGGCGGAACGACTCGCGATACTTAATCTTAAGATTCATCACTGATTGCATGTCTCGATTGCGCGCATCGCCCAATATACTTCGGCCACCCAAGGCGCGTGGCCCAAATTCCATGCGGCCCTGGAGCCACCCCACAACCTTGCCGGCTGCTAATTCCTCAGCCACACGCGCATACAACTGGTTTCCATCAAGACGACGATATGGAGCGCCCGCATTCTTCAGGTATGCTTCTATCTCTTCATTAGTGTGAGAAGGACCCAAATATGATCCCTTAAGACCATCCTTCCCATCCTTTACTACCTTGCGGGGTTGTTGTTCGTACTGATGCCATGCGGTCAACGCCGCCCCCAATGCACCTCCCGCATCCCCCGCCGCCGGTTGGATCCAGAGGCCTTTGAAAGGCCCTTCTCGCAATATACGACCGTTACCGACGCAGTTTAAAGCGACTCCACCCGCCATGCAGAGGTACTCTGCGCCAGTCTCGCGCTGAAGGGTTCGTGATAGGCGCAACATCACTTCTTCAGTCACTTCCTGAACCGAGCGAGCTAGGTCCATTTCACGCTGCGTCAATTTGGACTCAGGCTTCCGCGGAGGACCGCCGAAGACTTCGTCAAACTTGCTTCCGGTCATAGTAAGACCGGTGCAATAATTAAAATAGTCCATATTCAAACGAAACGTTCCGTCCGGCTTTAGATCCAGCAAGTGCTCATAAATAGCTTTCACATATTTTGGCTCCCCATAAGGAGCAAGTCCCATCACCTTGTACTCACCAGAGTTCACCCTAAATCCAGTGTAGTAGGTGAAGGCAGAATAGAGCAGTCCGATTGAATGAGGAAACGGAATTTCCCACAGAGGACGGAGGGCATTTCCCTCACCTAACCAAGCTGAGGTAGTGGCCCACTCGCCCACCCCATCCATACACAGAACCACAGCCTTTTCATACGGCGAAGGAAAGAACGCAGATGCCGCATGAGATTCGTGATGTTCCGAAAATAGAATTTGTGGCAGAGAGGTGGTCGTCATTTCCGGTGCGTGAACAAGGAACTCCTTTTGGAGCAGACTTTTCAGCAGAAGTTTCTCCTTTAGCCAGATCGGCATGGCCGCAACGAACGATCGCAGACCTCGGGGGGCGAAGGCGAGGTAGGTCTCCAAGAGCCGCTCAAACTTGACAAGCGGCTTATCATAAAATACTAGGTATTTCACATCCTGAAGGGTGATCTGACCTTCGCGACAGCAGTAGTCCAATGCCTTATGGGGAAATCCTGGATCATGTTTCTTACGGGTAAATCGCTCTTCCTGCGCCGCCGCGATGATCTCTCCATCACGCACTAAGCACGCAGCACTGTCATGGTAGAAGGCAGAAATGCCTAGGATATTCATTGTTGTTCCCCTAATAGAAGGATTTAGCCGATTCCATAATCTCACGCTGTTTGAGCATGCTTACACCACCAGGAGGGGAACTTTCCATTGGCCTGACTGACTGATAGACATCTAGAGACGTTTAAGCCGCCTTACATTCCTCAATGAGCGCCAAATAACGATTAGCGATGGTGGCCCAATTGTACTCGCGAAAAGCCCATTCTCTCGCTTCTTTAGCCAAGGCGTCTCGAAAGGGAATATCGGAATGCAAACGAATCAGAGCCTCGGCCAGGGACATAGGATCTTCCGACGGTACAAGAAGGCCTGTCATACCATCCTGCACAATTTCCGGCACACCATCCACATTACTACCAATAACCGCCTTTCCACAGGCCATAGCCTCCGCAATGACGAGAGGCATTCCTTCCGCTCGTGAGGCAAGTACAAATATTGAGCACAACTTCATGAGACACAACACCTGATCGTGCGATTGATTGCCCAAAAAGAGAACCTGATCCGACACATTATGCTCACGTGAGAGGCGAGACAGATTCTCCCGCTCCGGTCCGTCTCCTGCGATTACAAGATTCAGCCTCACGCAACGGGCTTTCGCCAGTCGTAAGGCAGCGATTATGATATCGACTCCCTTTCGGTGGATCAGATGCCCTGCGGTAAAGACGTAATCTGGCGGAAGACCAACCTGAGATTGAGTTGTCTCAACGGCCACAATGCCATCCAGGGGTGCACCATTTGGGAGCAGCTGACTGCGTGACAAGTGCAAGTCCGGTATAGCGCATTTGACTTTTAATAAAAGCGTTCGCGATACAGCTAAAACAATATCTGCCTTCTCTAGGAGGAACTTCACCAACCGGTGTTCGCCGGGAGTCCAGAGAGGCAAATCATGCGCATCGTTTCCCTGGTAAGTGATCAAAAGCGGGCATCCCGCTAGAGTCTTCAGAATTCCAAAGTAAAACATGGTCGGCAGTGGGTACTGAATGATGATGGCCTCTAATCGCTTGCGGCGAGCCAACAGGACGAGTTGAAGCATTGTGAATGGAAACCACAGACAACTCATGATGATCGCACGAAGCGGATGGGTCGGTGATGCAGGCGACCGGAGGTACATGCCGTAAACAGGCGTATCTTCCAGCGATTCGATTTGAGTGAGAAGGTTCTCCTTATCTGCGACAAAAATGCTAACACTATGACCTTTCTTTTTAAATTCGCCGGTCAACCGCGTAATAACGGTGCTGATCCCCCCGGTCAAAGAAGGCCGCCATGGAGTAACGAGCAGAATGTTCATGAGATGAATTGCACCTGTCGCTCTACCTACCCTCGAGAATCTGATGCGGTGTCTTGAGGGGTTAGAGAGGGTCGCAACTCGCTCCGAGAGAGATACGTTTTGAATAGATCCAGATACAACTCAAACCGCAATGGTCGCCGCCGAATAAGACTTCGAATCCGTCGGCGTGCCGCTGCCGTCAGGCATTCTTGTCGCTCCACATATGCCAGTTGACGTTGGGTGGCATACATTTGCCTGCTGACGATTTGCCCCATCTCGGCACCGTGCGATCGCTCAAGTCCCTGTTCAGTCAACAGTATCTCGTAAATCTTAACAAAATCCTCCAGCAATCGGCGTTGACTGGACATGAGACTACCCCCCCGCCATCTATACTGCCCCAGCGGCTCAGAAAGATATCCCACCTCGTACTCACGCAGCACCACGTGAATCCAATGCAGGTAATCCTGGGCTATAGGCAATCGCAAATCGAAATTCCCGGCTTTTTCAAACACACTGCGGCGCTCCATCACGGTCAGAGTCTGAATATGGGAACGCAGAAGAACGTCTCGCAAGCAGTGCCCCTGTGGTACCGCTCTTTTGGTCTCCTGATTAAATCGGGTGTAGAGAATCTGGTCATCTTCATCGATCACAGAAACTTCTGTGTGAACAAAACCACAAGTAGGATGCGCATCAAGATATTCGACTTGCCGCAGCAACTTTTCAGGTGTCCAGAGATCGTCGGCGTCAAGATAGGCAATAAACTCACCCCTTGCGCGCGACACAGCGACATTACGAGCCGCCGAAGCACCCTGATTCTCCTGATAAACATAGTGCACCGGATCACCAAATCGCGCCATTAATTCTTGCGTCTCATCCGTTGATCCATCGTCAACCACGATCACTTCGAAGTCTTGATACGTTTGTCTCAATACGGAGTCGATCGTCCGCACAAGAAATCGTGCACAGTTGTAGGTCGGAATAATGACTGATACGCGAGGCATGGGAGGGCTTTTCCACACAAAAGACGGCCTAAAAATCTTTTTTGGACAGCTGTGGCCGCAAAATTGCCAGTGTTCGCACCATCGCCGAGTCCCAGGAGAACCACTCGTCAGCTAGTTTCGCTGCTCCAATTCGAAGGCGCTCGCGTAGATCTGGACGGGTCATCACTTGCAACAAGATATTCCCAAGGCCTTGGGGGTCTTTAGGTAGGAAGGTAAGCACATTTTCTCCATCTATGAACGCGCTGTCCATCATAGGACCACGCGTCACAATGATGGGAAGGCCGTGTGCAACCATGGAAGCGAAGGAGCTATTGTTTAGCTGCACCCCTTCGAGAAACGGCAGTACGCACACATCTGAGGCATGCAGATACAGGGAGGCATCTTCCTCTTCAGATTTAAACGCGCCCGTCCATGTCGTCCGTGAATCAATCTTCAATTCTCTAGCCAGAGCCTGCATCTCCTCGAAATAGGACGCACCCCCTTCAACGTCCAAACCTACCTTACCTCCAATGAACAACAGCCGAGCTTCGGGCCGCTGTGCAGAAACCGCCGCAAATGCTCGCAACAATGTGTCAATTCCCTTAATCGGATAGAGGTATCCAAAAAACGTGACTACAAATTCATCATGCGTAAGGCCCAATAGCTTTCGGCCTCGGGTGCGGGCGATGCCTCCCTGATTCGATGCAATAAATAGATTTGGAGGGGGAGGGATTAACTGTATTTTGTTTTTAACGGGAGCCCACTCCTCAACCAGCATGGATCGATGTCTCTCACAGAGAGCGATAACCGCGTCACTGTCTCGTAGTAAGGTTCCTGAACTATAGGCCACATTGTTTCTACCTGCCCATCGAACCATCAATTTCCGAAACGCGCGAGACGCGAGCCCGCTCTTCGAGGGATCGGAACCGACAAACGCACTTTCATATCGCGTCACAAACGGCACGTGCGGGAACAATCGCTTACTGAGGGTAGGCACGAAGGTCACCATGGGATGAAATTGGTACATCAGGCCAATGTACATAAGTAATACGGCATCCGGAGCACACTCTTTCAGAAAAGAACGAACTGACACCAGTGCTGACCAATCCCAGCTTCGCATGATGGCATGCACATGAATGCCTGCCTCGTTTGTGCCGACATTATCCGCTGACGTGAGAACATGCACTTCTAACTGGCGTGCAGCCATTTGCCGGCAAAGGTGGTAGGTGTTCGTTGCCTCACCCGCATGCATGGGAGGATAGGCGGCCGAAATTACCAGGATTTTTCTCATATGTGCGGTTCGAATAGTTTCGTGAGTACCAATTGTTACACCGTCGCCCTGACTGAGGATCTCCGCTGAACCCAGGACTCATGAATCTCTTCAAAAATGTTACCTAAGGTTTTTGTAATGTTCCAACCAGGGTAATGTGCCGTCATTTTCTTCAGGTTGCTGATGTAACAGATATGGTCTCCTTCACGATTCCTATCTATATATTCATGCAGCATTTTCTGACCAGAAATCGCTTCGATTATCCCAAATGCCTCAAGAATGGAACAACTATTCCCGCGGCCACCCCCCAGGTTGTAGACTTCGCCACTTCGGGGACTCTGTATGAATTCATGAATGAAACGCGCAACATCGAGAGAGTGAATATTATCTCGCACCTGTTTACCCTTATAACCAAAAATACTGTATCGCTTCCCCTCCAGATTGCATTTGATCAGGTAGCTTAAAAAACCATGTAATTCCACACCGGAATGGTTGGGACCGGTGAGACAGCCCCCGCGCAAACAACATGTTTTCATTCCAAAATAACGCCCATACTCTTGCACCATAACGTCCGCAGCCACCTTCGAGGCTCCGAACAGAGAATGCTTCGATTGGTCTATGCGCATGGATTCGGTGATTCCGTCGAAATCACTGGAGGAGGCATAGTCCCATCGTTTGCCCTGCTCTTCTAGAGGCAACTCATTTGGAGCATCTCCGTAAACCTTGTTTGTCGACATGTGCACGAACACCGACTCCGGCGTATGCAATCTGGTGGCTTCGAGCAAATTAAGCGTTCCTACAGCATTGGTATCAAAATCATCGAATGGAATCTTGGCCGCAAGATCGTGCGAAGGTTGAGCGGCCGTATGAACTATGACATCGGGCTTCAGTTCTTGAATGAGATCCAAGGCGTCTTTTCGATTACGGATATCCAGCTCATGATGCCTAAAATTCTTCAGATCGGCCTGCAGTCTTTTCTGGTTCCAGCGAGTATCCCCATTCGGGCCAAAAAAGGTCGCCCGGCTATTATTGTCGGCACCATGAATCCACCAACCTTGCCCATGAAAGTAGGCACACACTTCAGAGCCAATAAGGCCAGAAGACCCTGTGACAAGCATTCGTTTCATTATGTGGCAACTCCTTCCGTAAACCCGATCGAAAGCACGGATCACCTATCAGGGCCTCTGCTGACCGTTAGCTCTCTCTGAAAATGCTTAGCAATGGACTCTGCAATGAGTTCATGCCCTCTCTCGTTCCAATGACTGCCGTCAGAGGCGTACACGTCTTCCCCTCGATTCTCAGCCTCCTGAACTGCCCAAGCCACGTCAGCCCAATAGGCGATGCGATGATGTGTAGAGATTTCCTGGAAAGCCTGGTCGTAGGGTTCCGCGCGGGCACAGTTGAATGCCATGATCGGTCGGTTTCCGACTTTTTTACGCACAAGTCCCATCAACTCATCCGTAGTGCTCACTGCTCGGAGGAAACCAGCATGATGCATTCCTTCAAACTCAATGTCCCTCTCGACCGTCTTGCTGGCACTGCCAGCTCTCAGTCTATCGATACGACTCACGATAAAATAGAGAAACCGACTACGCCGGTTAATCCACTCTCGCACTTGCACGGACGACTCCTTGGGAGACAAATGCCTAACCTTTCCCTGTTGCCAATAAGGTCTTATCCAACCATTATTATTCACCAGGCTGAGTCGCTCAAGTTCATTGTCATTATTGATAAAGTCGTTAGCGCAAAACTGCCACAGAATGACATCAGGACGAATAGTTTCAATGTACCGATCGAAAACGAGGAATTCCTGTAATGTTCCATAGCCCCCTACGCCATAGGCGAATACCTCAACATTGAGAATTTTTGAGAGCAATGCATAGTAGGTACGATCATCAGAGACCGACGTCGCATGGGTAAATGAATCTCCTATTACCAGGAATTTAGGCTTATTCGAATACAAATCACCGAATTGCCGAAATCCGTACTGTTTCTGTGTACGCTTAACGGGATAAGGCCTTCCCGTCTGGGTCTTCTCCACCAGAGTTTCCTCATAATGTTCAGTTGCTCTCCAACCAAGCTCTTGATCCAGGGTAATCGGTCCGATCCGCCCGCCTGCCGCACTCTCGAAGAATGGAATGCCATCTCTCAGAAGGTGGACCGAACGGATTGCGATCTCGCCGAGACCAAGCAGAAACGCGGCACATGCTACCGTTGCACCGCTCGACGCAACGACCATCATCATTTTCTTGCGCATGCCCAGCTCGCTAAAATCCTTTTATACCCTAGGCTGCCTGAGGGCTTAGCAGGTATGGCTCCCAGAATGCGCGATCGTACCGCGGCCAGGCATGGCACCCAAATGGCAATTGGCCATGATTCATGTCGTAGCACAGCCTGGGAGCGACTTCGAAAGCAAAACGCAATCCAATTTCAACAGATGCGACATTAAACTCGGGAACGTAGTGCTTGGCGCGATCAGACCAAAAATGATCTTCATTCTTCGTTCCATCAGGGCGCAGATGCCACTGCGCCATTTCTCTACGGGCGTTATTTAAGCAGGACAGCCGCTTTGCAAATTTTTTCGGCAGGTTCAGCATGCGGAGATAAGCAGGCATCTCAGCGAACTTTTCCTGCCAATACTCTTCGGGCTCCATCCAATACACGTCGGACCTGAATACCTTAAGAAAACTGTCAATCTTTCGCAATGACAGCCCGCCGTTCCCCACTCGAGGCTCCTTCACCCACGGACTGTCTGAACAGTGAATCCAAGGAGGCGCGATGTAGTCGAAATCCATTTCGCACCACTGCAAAAGTTGATCGGAGAAAACCAATGCGTCCAGGTGATAGATCAGAATATATTGATAGTCGCTAAAGGAAGCGTAAAATTCCTCGGATAACAACAGCCGCGTATTCGCGGCCACACTTCCGAAATACTGGTTTCCAAATCGCTTTAAGGCGCAATTCGGCAAAGTAATATCAAGCGACTCCGGCACCACGAGATACTTGTCATATGGCTTCAAATAGTGAGTCAGGTGCGCGAAAGATATCTGCTCATCACACGTGAGCTCGCTTCGATTGTGCATCGGCACGACTACAGCAACCTTTTGTCGAGAATCATTCATTGCGCCTCGTCTTTTCCAGGAAGAAACCTACCTTAGAACATTAGTCGCCATGGGAACAGTGACTCCTCGATACCTAGAGCCGTTGTAGCTGTCTCAGCACTTCCTCGCCGACCAGCCTGTGTCCTGCCTCATTGTAGTGGGCATACCGTCGAAACGGGAATAATGATAAGGGGTCCGGATGTGCGGAAAAGACCGTGTGTATGTCCACTACATGAAGATTCAATCGCCTGGCGATGCCCAGCACATTGTCCCGGTCTTTACTTGCTAATTCCGGCATTCGATATCGCTCCCACGTAGGCAGATAGACAAAGACCACGCGCCCTTCCCAGGTCTTCGCCGTCGCTTGTGCCTCCGCAAGGATCTCCTCAAATAACCGGAGGTCGGCCGGATCCGCTGGAGCCCCGGTGTGACGAAGGAAATCCATCAACTCAACCGGGAACCCTTGCTCGGTTGAATGCCGGGTATACAACAACTGAATCGCATTGCGGAGATGGTGTAATTTGAGGAGCTGTTCCAAGGAGGCCGAAGATGCTGCCTTCAGCATCGCGGTTTCAAGGTAGCTCCTTAATGACCGGTCGATTTCATCTTGTCGTTCGAACAACCGCTGAGAAAATGAGGATGTAAGATACTTCATTAACAAAGGGGAATTCTTTTCCCATCCATCGAGGTCTCTTAGGTCATTACCTTCATAATAGAACCAGAGAACCAACTTCGGCTTTAAAGTAGGCCCATACTCTTTCAGCGTAGCTAAACTCGTCAGTGGCCCGTGACTATTGACGCCCAGATTCATGGTGTGTGGATGCTGAGATCGAACGACGGCAACAAAACCTTGATCGGATGACACGCACACTCCATGAGTATAGGAATCACCCAGGGCGAGAATCTCGATCGGTTTTTTCTCCCATGTTCCACGCGGATTGTGGAAACCATGCTCATCACTTTCATATACGACGTATTCGCCGCTCTCATTGCAAAATACCGTGGTAGTTGTCGACATTCCTCCCACCGGCAAAAATTCCTCATCTTTGCTGGTAAGAACGGAACGAATGGTGGTGCCAGCAGACGGCGCAAAGAGCACCATTGGAAATACATCTGGATATGCATTTATACCTTCTGCACGCATATCATTGACCACCTCCAATCGCGTACGCACATCGAATTTCTGGTGAGTCTTCCGCACTGTCTTCATCCGCTCAGCTGCCACTTGCACGTTGGCATCTTGAGGAAAGCTCAACCACGCTTGAGCGCCCAACGCCGTGAGAGAGGAACTACCGTATGCCAAGAGGAGCTCAGTCGAATACACCGCGAACAGCATTGAGAGAATGCAGAGCGTACTGTTGATTCTAATCGATTGTGGCAGCCGCACCCCAAACGCCAACATAACCGCAAGTCCAAGGAAGACTAGGTAGGCAAGTGACCAACCGTGACGCAAGATGAGAAATCCGAAAATCATTAAAGCGATCGCGGCACTCGACAAAAGTACAAGGTTTGCTACCCTACCGAGGCGTTGCATCACGGTATCATTTCCCATTGTCCCACGCTTAAGATAATCATATAACACAGGCTATTGTTATCAACTTCGTGCCTCAGTGCATAAAGTGAGCATGCACGTGCGTAATCAGTTGCAATGCTTAGTCAGGATCATTTCTACGATGGCGCGATATTCTCGTTCGAATTTTTCTGGAGTATTGTTTGTGTGTGAAGCCTCCCACGCTTTTTTCGATCGATGACACAACTCGGCCGGAGACATCCGTGCAACCTCACGTACCTGCTCCATGATCGTCTCAATAGAGGCGTCTTTTAAGAGAACACCGAAATTTTCTACGTCTACTGAGGCTTCGTAAGTCACCATCGGCAGCACCCCCGCAGCCATGGTTTCTACCACCGCCGCCGCCCCAGCCTCAGAACATGAAGGAAATACATGGGCCCCGGACTGCTCCAGAATTACCTGAAACTTATCACTAGCTTTGTCCAGCCATCCCACCACGGTGATGTTAGGCGTGTGAAACAATTCCTTCCGATAGACATTCACGAATTCCGGCTCATTAAGCACTGGCCCCACAATAGTGAGTTGGTACTCCGGCATTTGCGCAAACGCCTCAAGTACGAGATCGAGCCCCTTGTGAATCATCCCGCGGCTTCCGAACCAGAGAAATCGACGGCGAGATGCTTCAAAGTCCTTAGCTTCCGGCCAAGGCCACATCTTCTGAGCTACCATGGGCAATCGAAAAATAGGCTTGCCTGAATAAGCGTATGTGTTCATCGTAAACTCATTACCGCAAGTTGTGAGGTAGTCTGCGTGCTCGACTCCCAAATGAGGGGTCTCTAATCGGTTGGGAGGGATGGTAACGCCTTTACGATTTTGAAACGCCAACATTCGTCCCATCTCGGCAAGGTTTTGAAAGACTAGTTGAGCCGTATCACAATGTAGAATTTTGATGCAGTTGGACGGCAAGTAGGGCTGTAGCCTTTGCAAATTGAAGCGACAATCAACCATCACATCGTAGGATTTCCAAGGGATAAATCTCTGATTTTCAGCATGGATCACGTCTACGTCGAATCCCAAATCGACAAAGGTCTGAGCCATTGCAATCGTCTTAAAAAACTGTGGATGACTAATGGGAATCGCTTCTCCTCGTCTCTGGCACAGTAACCCCTGATTGTCATAGGATATGAGCACGTTGCCTTTTGGCGTTCCACGGGCATGCAGCGGAGCAACTCCCCCATGAAACTGGCGATGGAGACTGCGGAGCGCACCTATCTGTTCGCGAAGCAAAAGGTAAATCTGATAACGCTGAAAAAATCGTCGCAACCGTTTCAGCAATGTGGTCGCTTCCATCCATCGGGTATCGGCCATCCCACCTGTCGCCAACCATCTACCGCGGCGATCCATCGATGAGGGGCCAGAGGATGTGGGTCGATATGATGCATCCCCCCCTGCGTCCAGGCACGCCAACTCGGACCAAACAATGCACGGCGTGAAGCCGGGCGCTCACAATAGCTAGTTGGAGTGAGTTCGGTAATCTCAAACGCCCGTACCCTCGTCCCGTAGATCGGCGAACAATCTTGCGTAAACCTGAGGATGCAATCATCGGATACCACTACTCGTCCTGCTGGCCGAGCGATATGCGGATTCCCACTGATTATTGGAGAGCACGGATGTTCCTGCCAGGGACCTCGCAACTCAGGAGCATGGTAGAGTCGAAGCGTGTCGTGCTTAAGCGCCGGATTGGTCTCAGAGAATAGCCACCATGTATCACGGTAAAAAAAGATCGAACTATCATTAAACCGGTGTCCCTGGAGTAAGATATCAGTACACACCCAGTCAGAGGGAAAAGACCTCGCATGATAGAGCCGCACGCTTTCAGCCTGATGAGTTTCTGGAATCATGTAGTATTCCCCCTGCCACTCAAACAGGTACGGGTACGACAGGTGATATGACTCCCGCAGAACAACCTTCTGATACGCCCAGATAAACCCGTCGGCACTTGTTGCCCATGCAATCTCGCCACGATCTGCATCGAAATTGTAGACTTCAAAAAACATATGCCACACCTTTCCCGCCCGAAGCAGGAACGGATCCGCAACGAACAAGGCACGCACATCGGAAACATCTTCCCGAGTCAAAACCGGATTCGCCTCCCCGCCAGCATGGCGTAGCTTCAATGGTGATGACCCGGTCACAATCCCTATCGACCACAGTTGGTGAACAGCCCCCTTCTCACCAAGTAATAGGTCAGCCATGCCCGGAGCACACATTTCACGAATCTTTCGCTTAACGTACCACTTCAAAATCCGCTGAAGCCCTGCTGCTGTCATTCAGAACCTACGCCAGCACGGGTTGCATACGAGGCAATCGTCTGTCGCAATCCCTCCTCAAGTGAGGTCTGCGCCCGCCAGTTCAACCGCTGGTAGGCCTGCACTGTATCGGCATTTCGGACGGGTTCCGACGGGCGGTCAGGCAAAACACCAAATAAGGGCTGCGTCTGAGATTTCATAAGAAACGCAATCTTTTCTACAACCGACCGTACAGTCCGCCTAGTCCCGGTCCCCAAATCAAAACACCCGCCCTCAATATCGGCAGCCCTCGCGCCTGCGAGAAAAGCATCAACGATATCCTCCACAAATATCCAATCAACTTCCCATAGACAGGAGGAAAGGATTGGGGATTCCCCACGGAGAAAGGAAAGAATAACGGACGGCACGATTTTACTCTGGTCTTGGCCGGGCCCAAAGGTCATGAATGGGGTCAGCACAACAGTGGGTGTTTTATAAAGTAGGTGGAACATCCGTGCATAGGCACTCGACGTATACTTCGCTGCTGCATAGGGAGAACTTGGTATTGGCGCAGGGTCACCCCCAGCTGGCTCTGTGAGAGAGCCGGTCATCACGATTCGTCCACATCCAGATTCAGTTCCAGCCACCAGAACATTAATGGCACTTACTACAATGCCCTCGATTGTTGGTAGTACTAATTGGAGATCGGGTTGTGCGCCAGTTGCTCCGGCCAAGTGGAACACTGCCATGGGTTTCAGGTCGGTCAGAAGTCTCCGGACAGTGTGAATAGATGTCAGATCCGTTTGCCACCAGGTTGGTCCACCAGGCTCTGATGCCCGATGAGAACGAGAGGTTGCGTGCACTTCCGCTCCCAGCTTGATTAATCGTCTGCAAAGATTTGAGCCCAGGAACCCACTCCCGCCCGTTATGAGGACTTTATATCCTTGCCACATATTAAGAATTGACATAGCAGAAGTGTTCTATAGGGCCAGCGTGGAGGAATCCTTTGCCTTATACTGAAGCTCTCCTTCTGTCATTGTTCCATCATCATACAGCGCAACGATCTCAGCCGGAATTTGGGACAGATCAGTCCCTCGGAGGTAATCGCGCATGGTCGTCCCCGTACACTCTTCATCAACGTGAGGCGCCCCTCTCCGAGCAGCCGCATCATCCACATTTACCACGCGGAAATCGATACTAAACCGAGTCTTGCCAGACGTATTCGGCACACTGGAGTGCATTTGCGCCGCAGAGAACAGAATGATACCGCCCGCTGGAATAATGATGCGTATTTGAGGGTCTTTCTCAATCATTTCAGTGGGCTTAGATAGTGGCCGTGGATCAGCTTTCAGGAATTGCGAAACATGTCCACCACGATGTTGTTTGTTCCATTCATAGTAGTTGTGATCGCGGGAATCATTCTTGACCGCCCGATTCCAATAGTTTGGGTGGAAGGCCATCGCATTCTCTGAGCAAAACTCGTAAATGGGAATCCACCAATTTATCTGGCAGGGGGGAGCTGAATACCAGGTATCCCTATGTGGGTGCCACGCATAGGCAATACCGGTAGTGAGATAATTATCGCTGGTCGAACTCCGCATTTTGGGAACATCGAAATAGGTCTTGTCAGGATCGGCACCCATCTCTGAGAGCAAGGCTTTGAGGTGCTTTTTCGATTCAGGATGATGAATGAAATGTGGCTTCAGCTTCCCCAATACTTCAGCGTATTGCTCAACGGACATGTGATACTGTGCCATCTCTGGATCATGGGGGGCAAAAGCATCTGCTATAAGCTGGCGAGCGTGATTTACTAGTGCCAGTGAATGCTTCCGAGGGGAATACGCGAACAATTGCCCTTCAAAAATCAGCTTTCTTCTTTCATCATCGGTTAATTGCGCGTCATAATAAATCGTGTTGTTCATCCGGTACCTCCTCTGGCATCACCCAACAAACAAGATGCTCTTGCACCCCGTACTAGCTCGATTTAGCTTCGAGACATGCTCATTAGCGGATCGAGACCCATATCATCGATGAGCCACCTGCTTATGTAATAGACTCGTCGCCTGCGGGACGCAGCAACCCTTGAGCGGCTAATACATCAGCCGCTAATTTGATAGTTGAAAATGGCAACCCAGCACGCTCTGCAACTTGCAACAGACTGTGCGCCCCATCCGAAAGGTTTAAAACCCAGAGGAACGCCATTTCCGAGCTACGATCTGTAACAGTCCCCCCAACAGTACGATAGAGACCGCGCTTGCCTAATTGTGGTTCACAGTGTGGAGCTGTGTTGAGATATTTCCGATTCGACTCTAGTACCTCTACGACCGAATGAACGACCTCAAGCGACCGTGCCAGCGACACCGGTTTTACAAAATCGAGATTGTCTGCAGAGGTGTGGTATTCTGAATACCGTCCATTGGCCCTTCGCATGAAACACCCAACAGGAAGGTTAAACCCTGGCGAACCGAATTGTCGTTCGTCGTATCCGTATGGAATAAAATCTGTCAGCTCGTATGATTCTCCCAGATGCTGCAGGACGTGAGCAAACACCGCATCAATCTCGGCATTGCCTCTTCGACTTGTTTTATAGGTGAAGGCTCCCTCATCACCAACTCCAGTCATGACGAAACCATGTTTGATCTTAGTTACATGCTGCCGATTCAACGCTAGCCATGTAATGGCACCGATGGTCACAGGAAGGAAGAGAAAGCGATATGAGTATCGGCGTGAATGCCCCCCCAAAAGTTTAGCAAGAAATGTCGCAACTGCAATCCCTGACAGGTTGTCATTGCAGAGTGACGGATGACAAGCATGGCATGAAATGAGTACCTCGTCAGAGGTTTCTCCAGGCAAGTAATATTCGCCATAGGAGAGGTGTCCATCTGTGAAGGATGAGTCAATAACGACATCGTAGTCCTCGTCACGAAGCTCTTGATACCGCCGATGACTCAGGCAGAACCCCCAGGACTCTTTGTAGTATGAGGTTCGGTAGGGAATCCAATCCGGATGATCGGGGATTGTGAAGAGGTGCTCCTTCAACTCACGAAGCGACATCCTTGCTCTAACTGGAGCACTATAGCTGACAACGTGTAAGTTGGATTGCTTGAAGTCAACAATCCTCACTCCTCGCTGATCCTTTATGTACGCATCTCGGATATTCCACTCCCGCGGAACAGTCCAATCAAAAACTTGAGTGCCAGTTGGCACTTCGGACACCTCTAATGGAATATGTCGCTGTATCGATCGGAATGTCTCCCGGATCCCCTCCCCCGTAATACTTCTGCAGATGGGATACAGTTCAGCAATGAACCGATGCATGTCATTGCCACAACCGTCCGCCAGAAACGCTGATGAATCAGAACTTGCCACGTGAACCAGGCCTTTCGAGTAAGACTCCCCACCGTCACTCAGCGCTGATGCACCCCATCACGCCAATAAGGGACATATCTGAACTTTTGGAATCGGCACAATGAATTGCCCCCCCCAACTCCGGATGTAATTCATCTGCTTCATAATTTCATCCTGGAGATTCCACGCGAGAATCAACACATAGTCGGGCTTCGTCTCCTTGACATGCTCTGGATCATAGATGGGAATATGGACCCCAGGCAGCCAATGCCCTTTCTTGTAAGGACTCCTATCGACCAAATAGTCAATGAAATCACATCGCACACCGCAAAAATTCAGCAGGGTACTAGCTTTCGCCGCCGCGCCATACGCCACAACCGACTTCCCTTCTCGCTTAGCTTGAATCAGAAATTCCAAGAGCGCCCGTTTTGTTTCTCGCGCTTTTTCGGAAAACGATAAATAATGATCGAGAGCAGTAAAACCTTGCATTCTTTCCTTCTCACTCAGTGCCGTCAACCGCTCAGTCACTGGCTTTGAGTCGTCTTCCGCATGACGGGCATAGATTCGCAATGAGCCGCCATGTGTAGAAATTTCCTCGGCGTCAAAAATGGTCAGGCCATGCTTGGCAAAAACCCGACTCACCGTAGTGAGAGAAAAATAGGAGAAATGTTCGTGGTAAATCGTATCGAACTGATTCAATTCCATCAACCGCATTAAATGAGGGAACTCAACAGTGATGATACCTCCAGTTCCTAAGAAGACCTTAAGCCCACCAACAAAGTCATTCAGATCTGGCACATGCGCTAAGACGTTATTCCCAATAATTAAGTCGGGCCGTCGTTCTTCCGCAACCAACTCTCGCGCTGTTTCCATCCCAAAGAATTTGACGCATGAGGGAACCCCCTTCTTCACGGCCACTTCAGCCACGTTTTTCGCCGGCTCGATCCCCAGCACGCGCATGCCTCGTTTGACAAAATTCTGAAGCAAATAACCATCATTGCTGGCAATCTCCACGATATAACTCTGTTTTCCCAGGGAGAATCGCTCGACTACCATATCGACATAGTCCCTCGCATGTTGAAGGAACATGTCGGAGTAGGAAGAAAAATACGCATACTCTGAGAAAATATGGTCCGGGCTCTCGAATTCTTGAAGCTGCACTAATAAACAACTCTCACAAACAAACGCCTGCAATGGATAGAAAGGCTCCATCTGGTTCAACTGGTCAGGCTTCAAATAGGAATTGGCTAATGGAGACATGCCCAGGTCAAGAAAGACATGCTTCAAAATCGTTCCACAAAACCGGCATCCGTCACGCTGCATGAGGTGTTCTCCTTTGGCTAGGGCAACGCTAGATATCAGCGGAACGCAAATCCTGAACTATCCAGCTATACAGATTCTGGCGTATAACCAATGCCACGCCATATCACGCCTGACGCTGCCATATCTGCCGGCTCAAACAGTCCTCGCCCATCGATGACAACAGGACGGTTCATTAATTTGACGAACTGAGCGGGCTGAATGGCACGATATTCTGGCCACGCCGTGACCAGACAACAGGCATCGCTTTTCTCCAGGGCGTCTGACCAACTTTTAGCAAAAGTGACGTTTAGAAATTCTTCTCGCCTCATTGCTTGCGGCATCGCGATGGGGTCATGCACATTGACTCGAGCGCCCTTTTTCTGAAGCTCTGCAATTAACGGCAATGCCGGTGATTCGCGCAAATCATCCGTTCCCGGTTTAAATGCCAACCCGAGAACAGCGACTTGCTTTCCTGATACACTCATCTCCTTCTCTAGCAGCGAAACCATACGGATAGGCTGGTCAGAATTGATTTTCAGCACAGCGTCCAAAATCCGAGTATGCTCTCCCACTGTCCGTCCAAAGCTGCGAAGGGCCGCCACATCTTTCGGGAAACAACTACCACCGAATCCCAGCCCATGCCAGAGATACTCTGTCACGCCTGCCGCTCCCCCAACCTGTCCATTGACTGGCGTAAGTCGCCTATCCAGATGCACCCCTTTCCACACGAAACGCGCATCAACGCCCGGAAGTGCCGAACACATGTTGCCGATTTCATTCGAAAACGAGATCATCGTAGCAAGGAATGAATTGGACACATATTTGATCATCTCAGCGGTACGCGGTGTCGTGACTAATTTAGGACAAGTGAAATCCTCGTATACCTTGAGAAATACATCTGCGGTCCTCGAGTCTGAGGCGCCCACAACGATGCGGTCTGGAACTCGAAAATCCTCCACCGCCCGGCCTTCCCGCAAAAATTCAGGATTCATGCACAACCCCCAACCGTCCCCAAGCTGGCGGCCGGACTGAGACTCGATCGCTGCCTTGATCGGTCCCTCCGTGGTCCCCGGCAACACCGTACTTTTCACTGCCACGACATGAAACCCGCGCTTGTCTACCAGGGCTGCCCCGACTTCTTTTGCGGCCGCCACGATTTGAGACGTATCCATTTGTCCGTCAATCGTTGGAGTGCCGACGCAAATCAAAGTCACGTCAGAATCGCGGATGGCACCCCTAGCGTCAACGGTGGCGGACAGTAAGTTATTCGAGCGTGCAGTGCGTAGCAGTTCCTCCAGGCCGGTTTCATGAATAGGGGGATGGCCGGCGTTTATCTCCTCAACAACCTCCGGCCTTATGTCGACACAGGTCACGCAATGGCCCCGCTCAGCCAAACAGGTGCCGGACACAAGCCCCACATATCCCGTTCCCATCACTGAAATCTTCATGGATGATTTGTCCTCTGCCTATATGCCTGGTTCGTCTTTATCCAATTCTTCCAATCCAGCGAACCCCTGGTACCATTGCAACATTCTGCTGAGGCCCAGTCTGAGATCCACAAGCGGCGTGTACCCCAACAATGACCGTGCCTTAGCAATATTCGGACAGCGCCGATTTGGATTATCCGTCAGATAATCTGCTTCGTCGCTGGGCTTGTGAATGACTCGTCCCTTGCTACCCGCCACATCCAGTAACAATTGGCCAAGATCTCGCATCGAGATTTCAGGCGACTCGGTACCTACATTAAATGGTTCGGCATGGTGAGAGGAAAGCAGTGTCAGCAAGTAACCAGTCAATGCATCAGACACATAGCAAAACGTGCGCGTCGGAGTCCCATCCGACCGGAGTACGATATTGCGGTCAGCAAGAACATCACGGCAAAAATCAGGCAAGACTCGACCATCGGCCATGCGCAACCCTGGCCCATAGTTATTAAACGGTCTAACGATCTTTGCAGGTACGCCGTATTGCTGAAAATACAGGTAGCATAGCGTCTCGCCCAACCGTTTTGATTCGTCATAAC
Organism: uncultured Nitrospiraceae bacterium; assembly: GCA_963846575.1. GTDB lineage: Bacteria > Nitrospirota > Nitrospiria > Nitrospirales > Nitrospiraceae > Nitrospira_A. The sequence goes on from CAWJWJ010000002.1 coordinate 2,200,936, forward strand.
ATGCGCGAGGGCCGATGCAGGACACATTCCCACGGTAGGTTTCAGTTGTGGGAATTTCATGAGCTGGAGGATCACCATAAATCTCACTTGAACTGAAATAGAGGATACTCTCACTTTTATGGGAATTGGCTAACTCCAACATGTGTCGCAAGCCGGATATATTGGTGTCCAAGGTTTCCAACGGATACTGCCGATAGACCTTCGGGCTTGCAATGGATGCACCATGAATGATGAAGTCAAATCTCTCCCCGCCAGAATCTGACCACGACTTAGTAATATCCTGCCTTAACATCCTTATATCTGGACTGGTCGAAACCAACTCGACGAGCCAACGTGGCCGGCCTCGGATGTAATTGTCCGCAGCGACGACTGAAAGACGCCCATCCTTTAAGAGATTGCGATTGAGGTATGCAAAGAAGTGAAGAAATCCAAACCCAAGAAAACCTGCAGCTCCGGTAACGAGAATGCGTTTTCCACGGAATGCTTCTAAACGCTTCCCCAGTGTCTTCTCCATTCGCACCCAGTCTTCATCCAGCCATGCTTGTGCTCGCGCGAACAAAGTTGTCTCAACGGTCATTTGCACCCTCTCTTTCCTGCCGACAAATAGCGTGGTTAGAAATGGTTCAAACCCACCTGTTTTTATGGGTCCGGCAATTATCCATCCACCTCAACCAAGCCAAGGTCCGCTTGCAGGTTATTGATGCACTCTGCCTAAACCGCCTACCAAATCTTCCATGGAGCTTTGCCCGTATTCCACAGCTCCTCAAGGTAGCTTTTCTCTTTTAAGGTATCCATGCAGGACCAGAATCCATAGTGCTTAAATCCCATCATTTCCCCGGCGTAGGCTAATCGTTCAACGGGATCACGCTCCCAGATGGTGTGATCACCATCAATGTAATCCAACGCTTTGGCACTAAGCACAAAAAACCCGCCATTAATCCAGCCCTCCCCCGATTCTGGCTTCTCAAAAAACTCAGTCACTCGATCACCATCGAAGCCAATTCGACCGAAACGTGCGGGGGAACGAACCGATGTCATGGTTGCAAGCTTGCCGTGAGCACGATGAAACTCCAATAGTTTATCCATGTTCAAATCGGCAACTCCATCTCCGTAAGTCAACATGAATGTCTCATCAGTCCCGAGCCATTTCTTAAGACGTTTTACACGTCCACCGGTTTGCGTCGTCAACCCGGTGTCGGCTAAATGGACCGTCCATTTGGGCTGATTGCCATCATGGATAGTCGTTTTTCCTGTGGCCAGATCAACAGATAAATCATTGTTTATGGCAAAGAAATTGAGGAAGTACTCTTTGATCATCTCTCCTTTGTATCCAAGGGCAACGATAAACTCTGTAATCCCGTACACCGCATGAATCTGCATGATGTGCCACAGGATTGGCTTTCCACCGATTTCCACCATCGGCTTTGGACGAAGCACGGTTTCCTCGGACAGTCGCGTCCCCAAACCTCCCGCCAAGATCACCGCTTTCATGCCCCTACCTCCAACAATCAATAGCGCTTTAAATTGCAGTCAACTTGCATATGTGCCTCAGACACCCGACACACGACCTCCGGCCTGCATCGCCGCGATCTCCCTATCCATCAGGAGCAGGCTCAAGACCACCACGCTTTCTTGCCCGTACACCGATAACCAACTCATAATCGCGATCCCAGTAATCAAGTTCATCTCGACGCAATTCGGTTGCAACGACCCCGTGCAAACTCGCTGTCGCTGCTAAGACATTTCCATAACTCTTCACCGTTACATCTTCCGGACGAAACACCTCTTCCATCAGCAGTCTCATCGACAAGGAGGTGAACCGCCAGTACTCGCCCCAAGTATCCATATCGTATCTCGACAACTGACTAATTCCCGGAACCACGATGAGCACGACGCCATTTGGCTTTGTAATGCGCTCCAATGTCTTGAGGGCCGCTCGCACATCAAAAATAAACTGAAGGGTGAAGGTGAGAATCACACAATCAAAGAGAGATGACGGAATGTGGTCAGACTTGGTCAGATCAGCTTGGATAGTGGAACCGGAGCTACCTGGGAAACCAAGCACGTCTGAATCGGTCACCCTCTTTTCACCAAACTTAAGAGTGTAGCGGTTGTCTCCAATCTCTAGCACGCGCCCACAAATGTCATTTTTATACCCCGCTAGGAATTGCTCTTCGGTATAGTAACGATCAATGGGCTGGCCCTCACGCCAGCCGAAATCCCGCCTAAGAGGATGCACCCTTCGCAAAGAGTTACCCCATCTCCAGTCAAGCCCCAACCCGCCCTGATCGTCCAGGAAAGTCCTTCGAGTCTGCTGATAAAGGTCCTCCCCTAGCAGCCTTCTCGCGAACGTTTTAAACGGCCGCGCGAACGTCGAGAACAACTCACTTCGAATCGTCATCGCTCACTCTTTCAGAACATGCAAGAGTCGAGATTGATAGAAAATGAGCCCACTGAACAATGCTAAAGAGGGCTATGATCGGTACTCCATTTGAGCAGAGGTCTCACGACTCCTTCCCAACGGCCGGATACATCGCCTCGTGCCGTGTCTCCCGTCCCCGGGTCTATTACTCGAAAACCCACTGCCCGAGGAATATCACAGTGCGTAAGCCAAGGATCTTCTGAAATAAGGCCGCCTCCAACCACCATCGTACCCTCTGATAAATAATTTCCAGGAATCCAGGCCGTACTGATATACCGGCCAACCGGTCTGGCACGCCTGTACCATGCCGGATCCCGGTCGTTGACGATGAAGGCGATAACGTCTTCCTCGGTATTGAAACCAAACTGCGCGACAATCATATGGCCCGCCTTGAGGATGTCATACTCGATCTCAATTCGCACCGGATTTCGAATATCCACGACATCCGTGACTTGACCGGATGCTGACCTCACCCGGATCGCCCGCAGGCGCACGACCTCATTTCCCGGTGCTTGGGTGAGATCAGGCCATTCGACAGAGGGCTGGATATGACCCGCCTGGAGATAGTGCCGAACAACGTCGTGCGCCGCCCCCGCCTGCACGATCTCCCCCTTGTTGAGCAGAATCGCCCGTTTGCACATCCGGGTGATGGCCGGCATGTCGTGAGACACAAGGATCACCGTCCGCCCATGCTGCCCCACATCCTCCATCTTTCCCATACACTTTTTTTGAAAGCGCACGTCCCCCACCGCCAACACCTCATCGACGATGAGAATGTCCGGATCCATATGCGCAAGGACCGAAAACCCCAGTCGGACATACATCCCGCTGGAATAGTGCTTCACCGGCGTATCGATAAACTGTTCCACTTCGGCAAAGGCCACGATCTCGTCGAATTTCCTGGTAATTTCCTGCCGTTTCATCCCCAAAATGGCGCCGCTCATGTACACGTTATCGCGGCCGGTCAATTCCGGATGGAACCCCGTCCCCACTTCCAGGAGGCCGCAAAAGCGCCCATGGATGACCGCCCGCCCCTTCGTGGGTTCCGTCACCCGGGAGAGGATTTTAAGGAGCGTACTTTTCCCCGAGCCATTGGTGCCGATAACTCCGAACACTTCACCCCGCTTGATCTCGAAGGAGACGTCGCGCAAGGCCCAGATGGCCTCTGTAGCCCCCGTGGCGCCGCCGGCCCGCCGTCCTGTCAACCGGCGGAGTCCACGCGAGAGCACGCTGGCCAAGGACCCGTCCTGAGCATGCATGGCTCCCAGACGATAGAGTTTATGCAAGCTGTCAACGTGGATCGCAATGTCACCCATTCAGATTAGATCGGCGAAGGTTCGCTCCACCCTCCTGAAAAATATCACGCCTCCGACCAGTAAGATGACGACTACGCCGAGACTCACGACCACCATGCGCCAATCAGGTGCGGCCTTTCCCAACACGGCCCACCGAAACCCTTCGATCACCCCAGCCATGGGGTTCAATCCATAATAAAACCGCATGGACTCAGGCACTAGCGAGGCTGGATATAATACGGGGGACGCAAACATCCACAATTGCGTCATCAAAGGCACAATGGATGCTACATCTCGGTATTTCACATTAAGAGCGGAAAGCCACAGGCTAACGGATAAAGCAGTGGCAACCGCAACTGCCACAAATAGCGGAAGGAAAAGCAGGGTCAAAGGTGGCACAATCTGATACCACAACATCATCCCGACCAAAATAAACAGACCGACAGCAAAATCGACTAAGTTGATGAAGGTCGCGGCGACAGGAATGATCAACCTAGGGAAATAGACCTTCTTGATGAGCCCGCCTTCGGTCACCACACTCAGAGTGCTGCGTTCAAGACTGCGAGCGAATAAGGACCAGGGTAGAATGGCAGCAAAGGCAAACAGGGGATAAGGCAAGCCATCAGAGGGCACCTTCGCCAAATAGCCAAACACCAGGGTAAAGATTAATGTGGTCAGCAGGGGCTGCATCAAAGCCCAACCAGCCCCAATCGCCGTTTGTGCATACCGAGTTTTAAGATCTCGCCATGCCAAAAAGTAGAACAATTCACGCGCGGCCCAAAGTTCCCGCCACCCCACACGGACATATCCTGTGCGCGGTTCAATTACAATGGAAGAAGAGTCGTGGTTCGCTATGACATCCATTCACACACCAAATCATCACTCGATAAAAAGCAGGAGGCTGTCGCAAGTATTGCTTACCACCTGACGTGACTCCCACGTAAGTAGCCAGAGACGGTCCTCATATCCCAAGAGTATCACAGCAGAAAGGATAAGGTTATTGCCTTAAATGGAAGCACTGTTGATTTTCCTGTAAAGGAATAATGGGTATGGTGGAAGGTAGCTACTTTCTATTCTGACGTAAGGACCAGCAACACACGTTCCGGCTGTGCAAAGCCTGGACCGTCGTCAACGGAGCCGCAATCATTGAGTGCACATGCATGAGTATGGAAAAAATTCAAATAGTCGAAGATGCGCTTTTAGCTGAAGCTACCTTTTCCCTAGGAACTTGAGAGCAGACGCTTTCGTCGTACATCTGGCTAATCGGGGGGAATACGTCTCGAATTGGCCCGAAGGAAAAATCCTGCATGAGACTGCCCAGCCTGCTTTCCGTTTTATCAAGGTTAAGATAATGTCGCATTCGCGATACGAACGACCCCTCCATTCTGGGCTGCTCGGGATCGAATTCCCATGGGTGCATATACATCACCAGGGGAGAACCTTCTCCTTCAAGCTTGCGAAGGAGACGCTTTAAAACCATGTAGGGATACAGACGGAAATAACCGCCCCCAGCAACAGGTATTCGCAGCCCAAAATACTTAACCGTAGATGGTGGCACCTCCCATAACATGCCAGACGCCGTCAGGAGCTGGTGAATTTCCGGCTTTGCTGACGGCACGCCATAGCGGTCATGAAAAATCGGAAAGATGCTGGAGTCGTATTTATATCCTTCCTCCACAAGTATCTGAGTGGCCCACATCGTTTCCTGTGTAATCGAAAAGCTTGGTGCCCTGTACCCGAGAACCGGCTGCGACAGAATGTCCTCGAGTAAACCTTTGGCCTTCCTAACATCTTCACGGAAAGCAGCTGGGGGTAGAGCGGTTATGAGTTCGTGAGCGTATCCGTGCGAGGCTATTTCATGCCCACATGAGTCAATTCGGCGCACTAACGAAGGATATCGCTCTGCCACCCATCCAAGGACAAAAAAAGTGGCACAAACTCTACTCTCTGACAGCATCCCAAGCAGCTTTTCTGTATTAGCCTCTACTCGACTATCAAACTGGTCCCAGTGCCTCCTACGCATCGGGGACTCGAAAGCCGAGACTTGGAAATGTTCTTCCACATCAAACGACAAACAATGTTTCGGATTTTTACCAGCCATGAGACTCACTCAGCGGGCCCCTTCCCCCATTAACATGACCTTCACTGTATGAACCACAATTCGGAGATCGAGGGCCAAGGAGAGGTTTTTTACGTAGAAGAGGTCGTATTGGAGCTTTACGTGAGAATCCTCCTTGGATGCCCCGTACCGGAACCGAGTTTGGGCCCAGCCGGTGATTCCAGGTCGGACAGTATGCCTTAGGTCATAGTATGGTATGGTATTTCTCAACTCCTGTACAAAGACAGGTCGTTCTGGCCGAGGACCGACCAAGCTCATTTCCCCCCTCATAACATTAATCAACTGCGGAAGTTCGTCCAATCTCCACTTTCGAATCCAGCGACCCACTCTGCTGACACGCGGATCCTCATTTGAAGCCCACCTTGCGCCGCTTTGCTCGGCATCCTGACGCATAGACCGAAACTTCCAAATCATATAGGGGCGGCCTCGCAATCCGACACGCATTTGCCTGTAGAAGACCGGACCCGAAGAATCTATCTTGATTACAATCGCCAAAAAGAGCACTACTGGCAAGAGTGCTAGTGTCCCCCCTACCGCAATCACAATATCGAGGAATCTTTTTAATAGCATCGTAACTACTCGCCGGCGAAACCCCGTCGAAAAAATAAGTGCACTGGGCTTGAGATGATCAATTGAAAGACGTCCACTTTCTTCTTCATATAAGTAGTGTCCGTCGACTACGTCTCGGCCCATTGCTTTCATATCCAGTAGGGTTTGAACTGGCAATACCGCCCGACGATCCTCAAGACAGACGGCCACGGTATGAACCTGGTATCGCTCCGCAATCTCGAACAATTGATCGTAAGTGCCTATAATACTAGGATTTACCAGGCGTTCTCCAACTCGACTCCCATCTTTATCAAGAAATCCAACGACTTCTGTAAACCCGGTCCGTTTCGACAAAAGAGTCTGGCAAAGGTCTCTGGCGAGGGGCCCGACGCCAAGAATCAATACCCGCCGTGTAAGCTTAGGAAAACTTACCGAGACCGAAACTAATGGCTGTTGGTCAGGAACGCTCTCTAGACCTATTTCCTGTCCCGGTTTACTTGAGCTGTTCATGGTGAGCTTCGCGGTAATATTCCTGCTGCATATAATATGGCGTGGTATGAGCGTCTAAACCATTCAGAATGATCCCCACATTGGCGCAATCACCGATAGCTTTCAGAGCCTTTTGGACAACATCCCGACCAGTCATACTCGCCTTCACAACATAGGCAAGCAGATCTGCCATACTCGCCAATACCTGCATGTCTGCGAGCGGTAGCACCGGCGGAGCATCTATGATCACATAATCGAACTTCTCTTTTAACTCTGAGATTAAATCAGCCAACTGATGCATCTTAGACAGTGCCAGGGGATTATCCCCGACACCCCCTGCGGTCAGAATCCATGGTCCTACCTCACCAAGTCGCTGCACACAGTCTTCAACGACCTTGGTCCCACGCAGCACCTCTGCTAATCCCGGCTGCTGCCAAACGCCCGCATAGATGTGTTGCATGGGACGTTTCAGATCACAATCAATGACTATAGTTCTGCGATCAAGGTCCTTAGCTAAAACATAGCCCAAATTAAGTGCCGTCGAGGACTTTCCTTCTCCCATCACAGCGCTTGTCACAACTATTGCCGTGCTCTTGCGATCTCCGGTCATTAGCTCAAGCCGCGTGGCCGCAACACGATACTGCTCCGCCACAAATGAGAGCGGTCTCCACATGGACACTAGCTCGAGGCCCGGTGTTGGATTTTGAAGCTGGCCATTTTGTATTCTGTGTTTTCCGACCGTAATGGCAGGAAGCCCTCTCCTAGAATTTAAGTCTTCAGCTATTTCCCCGTGACCGGAAGGCAATAAAGGCGAGAGGCGATTTTTGCCCGACAGTGCCCGTACAGTCTGCATCGTTCCGCCAAATGCGCTCTCATACAGTGGAATGGAAGCAATAACGGGAAGGCCTAATGTAAGTTCAACCTCTTCGGCTGAGCGGAAACCTCGGCCCATAAGTTCAAGACCAACAGCTCCCCCAAAACCTAACGCGCACCCTAACACAAGTCCTGCCACCATAATGAGCGGTATATTGGGAACGATCGGAACGACGGGGGTGTACGCTGGGTCCACGATGCTAAATTTTGCCCCCTTGCGACCCTGTGCCAAGCTCTTTTGCATTCCCGCACTTAGTTTCTTGTCTAGTAGCGATTGATAGTTCTTCTGAAGGTTTTCGTAGTCTCTTTCCAGAGTCTTCAGCTTTTGCTCTCGTTCCGGGGTATGCTCCACTCGTCGCTCATACTGCGAAATTTCTAAGGAGATATGCGCTTGATGGCGCTTAACTGCGTCCAATTCGAGAAGGATATCCTCTCTCTGTTTCAGCAACTCAGCATGATAAGGGTCAAGGGCCTTCCTTTTGGACCTCCTCGTTGCAGACGGTTCCTCACTAGCGTCGCTGTCCGGCAATAAATCACGATATTGGGCTGACGTCATCTCCTTGAGTTTTTTGATCTCTTCTTTGACTTGGACGAGATCTGGATACGTTTCCTTGTACATTGAAGACAATTCCACCAAACGCCGCTCTAATTCCTTGATTCTTCCTAGGCGAGGATCCTTATTCCGCTTGAGAGATCCCCCACTGGGAGAATCATTAATCTCCCCAGTCTCCTCGTAGTCCTTTATTGCTTTGTCAACTTGGCTCAAACGGTTCGCCAGATTCTGCGCCTGTTCGCTCTGTGATCTCCTGTCATCTTGAAGTCTGTCTAGCTTACGAAGATTGGCATCGATCTGCTGAGGGAGTTCACCCAAGTGTTGCTGCTTGAATTCCGAAATAATCTTTTCTTTGACCTCGAGTTCCGCCTTCGCGTGCTTAAGTTCCAACCCCAGAAAGTCCTCGGCAGCTTCTACTCCACGCTCCCGGTCCTTTAACGTTTCTTCAATAAATAAGTCGCTGAGTCTGGACGTTACGTCCCGAGCAATAATGGGATCTTCGTTAGAAAACGACAGGGTGATAAACAGTTTGTCCTTAGTGGGTTCAACCTTGATAGAGCCTCGCATGGCGCGGATGGCATTCTCTGAATCGGCACCCTCAGGACGGTCCTTATCATAACCAAACAAGCCGAATTCTCCCGCAATCTGTCCCAGGGTTTTTCTCCCCATCACAAATTGCCGTACTTCCATAACACGGTCATCGAGAGTTGGGGCATATGCCCCACCCGCTGGATTGGGACCGCTCACAATTGATTCTTCTATCTTTGCACCCTCGAACCACATTTTTGTCGCAGATTGGTACACTTTGGGTACTAGTGCACACACCACGCCGGCAATGCTCAAGGAGACCAGTACTGCGGAAATTACCAACCATTTGCGGCTGACAACTGCCCGCCAATAATCCTCTGGAGATAGCGTACGCATGTTCATTTCTTTATCTCGACTCCGCCTGACCCAGGTTTGCCTAAACCGGAAGATGATCCCCCAGATGACCCTTCCCAAAAAGCACCAGAACGGAAAAAATCTCCACGCGGCGCGTACGCATATGTAAACGCTAGAAGGATTACTTGCTTCGAGATCCCCAAATCCTGAACACCTGCAGAATTTGTTTGATTATCAAAATTAAGCCATTGGTGACTAAGCCTAGCCGTAAAGGTGGGTGTAATGAGGTAGTTAAACGATACCGTCGTACCATACGTGGTGAAGGTCGTACCAATGCTGTCCGAAGTGTAACTACTGCGGGCATAATTCAAGAACGCCTGAGCAGTCAGTTTGTCTGTGATGCCAGCCGTGCTCCCTAAAGAAACTAAATGCGTATATATAGGTCCCGCTGATTGAACAAAACTTGGGTATACTCCGAGATTATAAATGAGGCTCAATTGATAAGACCCAGGGGTTGCGATACCGCCCGGCATATTCATCCCAGCTAGTAGTGGAAGAAAGCTCCCCCCCCCGGATACCGCTCCTGAGATTTCTCGCATGTCGCTTCCTAGCTTCCTCAGAAATGACGAGCCTGAAGCATAAGTTATGTTAAAGCCACCGGTCGGAAAAATTGTGGCGGGAATTCGTCGCTGCCCGCCATTGGCGGAGGAGTCGGGGATCGGTTCGATCAACGTAAGGCCACCATTAAGGCCAGAACTCAGCTCTTGGGTCCAGCTTCTTCCCCAACCTAATGTACCCCCATGTGTCGTATAATCGCCGAATTGCGCTTGGGAAGCCTGAGTAAATGTATACTTTACACTCAAGCTGTCAATTGCCGATATCCTCGAAGTTGGCCCCACGCTGATGGTGTGGGTGGTAGTATCGAAGACCGTACTTGACGGTTGTCCGCCAGCCGTAGCTGGTGGGGTAAATGCACCACCAAAACTAAGCTGAGAGTATGTATATGCGGTTTGAAAGTCGGTAGTCGGAGAGAGTGAGTAAGAGTCCGTGAATCCAGCTTGATACATCGTGGTCCTAATTCGCTGAGTCAGAAGACCGGAATCAATAGGTCCAGCAATACTGAAACCACCGCTCCCAAAACCACCGCTCCCGACACCCCCGCCAAAGCCTCCCGCACCAAATGCCGATTGAGAAGGACTATACCTGTAGGCTCCAAATAGGCGAAATGCCTTCATTCGTGGCAAAACTCTGCTCACTGCCTGCGAAAGATCGATGCCAGCGGCAGCGTTAAACCCGACGTTATCAAGCTCCGAATTTCGTGCAAATTTTTGGATAACCGCCCCAACGGACAAATTTGTATTGATCAGCGTGTTACTCTGCGTGAAGTTTATCTGAGGAGTGAATGTCGAAATGAGATCATCGGCCTTTGTTCCTGTTGGAAGTTGTGACTTCGGAGCAAAGAACACATTTGTATCGTATTGCTCAATAATCGAGATTGATGGCACAATGCGTGTCTGTTGAGCAAAGCATTCAGCTCCGCTCCAGGTCGACGTAAGAGCCAGCGCCACAATCCACGTGCTAATTCGGAAAAATTTCAAGAACCGGTCACGGCACAACAATGACGTCACCAGCCTTGAGGAAGAAATTACCCTCCGAATTTTTCCCCTGAAGAATATCCTCATATGGAACGGGGATCTGAACTTGCTTTGGCTGTCCTTGGCCATTAGGAACAACCCGAAGGACGTGGATCTTATTTCTTGATGCAAATGTGGTAAAGCCTCCTGCCAACGAAATGCCCTGCAAAACCGTGGCATACGACTTTAATGGAACTTTCCCCGGTTTTGAGACCTCTCCTAGCACATAGACATAATAACTATTAACCTCTTTCACCTGAACGGAGACGGTCGGATTCGACATGAATTCGGCTAGTCCATCTGCGATACGTTTGGCTAAAACATTAGATGTCATTCCAGCTGCCTGAATATCGCCGATCAATGGCATTGAGATCTTCCCATCAGGACGAATTATAACCTCCCGGGAAAGCTCTTGATTTCGCCATACGTTCACCACCAAGACATCTTCAGGACCCAACAAGAACTCATTTGGAGGGATGTATGTAACATTAAAATCGATCTGCTCGCTGCCAATCCAGCATCCCTGGAGCGCCAGCAGCAATCCTAGGACAATACATACCCCCCCCCGTAACCTTCTGCAACCGAAAGTTTTCAATTCACCAACTCCTTTGATTCCACCTCGGAAAGTATCAAAAAAACCTTTATCACCGCCTATCTTGAGGGTAAGACAACCATAGTTTCGGAGGGCACAACGATCTGATCTCCCGGCTTTAACTCTATATTCTGATCTGACCCATCTCTCAAAACAATGTCGTCATAACTTGCCTTTATCTTGTTTAGGCCTTCACCATCTTTTCCAAATCGAAACACAACAATCTTATTGCGCGCTGCAACCTGCGTAAAACCGTGCGCGATCGTAATTGCTTGCAACAAGGTTGTTTTACTCTTCAAAGGATACTTGCCTGGTGCGTTTACCTCGCCAAGAACATAAATTTGATAACTGTTCACTTCTTTAACAAGAATTGAAACTGTTGGGTTCTCCATATAAGACTTCAGACGTGCCGAGATCTCCTCGGTCAACTGAGCAGCTGTCCGGCCCACTGCCGAGACGTCACCAATTAGCGGAAGAGAGATTCTGCCGTCAGGCCGAACTTGAACCTGTTTTGACAAATCGGCATTCTTCCAAACAGTGATTTCGAGAACGTCCTCAGGACCCATGATATAATCAGGCGTTACCGTGAGCGAAGACTTCTCAGCCCCTTCTACTCCGTGCCGGACCGCCGGTGGGTTAGCTCCTTGCGTAGATCCTGCCGCCAACACTATCATCGGTTCAGGAACTCTCTCCGTTGCGATCGCCTCATTTGTGAAGATCCCCGACCAAATACTTACCAGCAATAAAATCCTAACATTCATAGCTGATTCCCCCTGAAAGATTTCCAAGCCGTACCACTAATTAAGCACTTACCATGCCAAGGCTATCTATTCCCTAGCAAGGAGAAATTTTAGACCAAGAAGAGATGACGCTTCACTTCCCGACGAGGCCAAAAGGCAATCATCTAGACCAGCCAACCTTTGCCAAGTTGGCCTTCCTGCCAATGGAATCCGCATTGAACCATTGATCCTCTTACTTGATCTAATATCGGCTCTTGCTCCATAAGAATCAACATTCCACCATTACAAAGATTCAGGGCGAGAGCCTCCCCGCAAAAGCTCTTTACCTTCGCTCCTATTAGAAAGTAACAACTCGTGAAGAATTTGGTCGAAGGCGCGCCATTCGTTCGGCATGCCTCTGACCTGCTGGGATCATTGACCGATCCCACCGTCCCTCGACCGAAATGCGCTCCTCACCATCATGGAGGTCAAGCGCGACCCTCACTTCTCCCCGTATCCATTTAATATTCGTGATTCTGGTCGTAAGAATGCCAGGATTCCGGTTGCCAACAGCTGATCGTTTCTCAGCCGAGCTCCCCTAAATACCAAGCTGTTCTTGTTCCTGAACAGACTAGAAGTATAGAGCCAATGAAGAAAACGAACAATACCAACCATGTACCACCATTTATCTCGGAAGTATAGTTTGACTACCTCGAAAGTATTATGTAGCATTACTAGTAATGGTTAGATGTAGGTTACCAGAAATCAATCCAATGTCTACATAGATCAACATCCATACGGAGAACCCCCGTGGCTCAAAATGCAGTCAACCATCAGGACCCCGCTGATAACATAGCTGATCAACGTACAGGCGCTGGCATCGTCGTCCTATCTTCGTCCATGCAGCTATTGCACATGAACCGGCAGGCTGCTGAACTTTCCAAACTTATAAATATGACGGAAAACGGCGGAACTCCCGCCAAAGCTGCCCATGGAGTACTCCCTGCCGCACTCACAGAACTCTGTGCAGAGCTACTAAAGGCACTCCAGGTTCGTACCGAAGCGAAGGATTGGGAACAGTTTGAGGTTAAACGAATTGCAGGAAATCCGAATCAACCCGTATTGCTTCGTGGGTTTGGACTTCCAGATCGGGAAGGCGTTCAGCATGCCCGCCTCGTCATAACACTGGAAGAACTCGGGCGCCGCCAACAGCTCAATACCGACCAAGCAAAGGAGCGCTTTCAGCTTACAAATCGAGAACAGTCGGTTGTGGAGAACCTTGCAAAAGGCTGGACCAATAAAGAAATAGCCAATGCACTCAAAATAACCGAACAAACTGTGAAGGAACATATTAAACACATCATGCGAAAAACAAATTCCACCACACGAACAGGAGTACTAGTTCAAGTGTTCCGCTCTTGACCTTTGACTCCGCCACTTCTCGACTTCAGTCCGAGCAAATCCGAGCTTTGACGGATCCTTGTTATGGTATAACTCCTCCCCCACAGATTCTTTCGCACGAAGGAGTTCACCACCTTACTCAATATCAGCTGACTCCTATTCATTAGGTCACTAGTTTTGACGCACCGACCATTCCGAATCACACTCACACTTGCCGCTATCCCTGCAGCCCACTCTCCTATCTACCGCATCAGAAGGTAGGCAGAGCGCCACCCTGTCCCTTGAGATGAAGTACTCAAATTTCGATTGAGCTTCAATGGCAAATCGCCAAACTCAGAGAGAAATGAGCAACGTTCCGAAATAACCCGTCACACACTGAACCTTATCCCGCCTTCAATAGGCCCGCCAGCGCATGATCGTGAAGGAACTTTGGCATCATCGTGACCGCCCCTTTCAACCTCAAACCTAGAACTTCTCATTTCGTTAATGCCACATCAGGGGTTATTTCCTCTGAACACAGACAGTGAGCGCTATTAATCGGCCTTGCCCGTCAAGGTCGTCAATGAGGGTGACACAGGACCCGAACGGTCCCTGACTCTTGACGCTCTACCGCAAGGAGAGTTTGATCGCTCATTGGTCCCATTTTGTTATTGCAGATTCTGCTCAAGTCATCAAAACCTGCAGTATAATCGTGCGTTCGCCCATCAGGTCAAAATCGCTATCCACGGTTCACATGACCACGTACCCCTCGCAAAAGAATAGCCACCTCAGTCCCTTGCAACCGATCCATCGATGAACTCCATGAATGCTCTCTTGTTCTCGGCAGGTGTGGTGGTTGGCCGGCCCAGGTCTTTTCTTGCCCCGCAGTGAACGCGCACTTCTAGTAGACCAGGTCCATCAGAGGCCTTTAGAGACAACAACGCCGGACGAAGCTCCTCACTAGTCTGGACTCGAGCGGCAAACACGTAGCCAGAAGCACGGGCAAGACCAAGAATATCCACGAATAGCCCTGCCGTCGGTTGCCCGCCAACTGAGTCGTGAGCTCCATTATTCAGGATGATGTGTTTTAGATTACCCGGCTTGAGGGATCCATTAATGGACAATGCGCCCATGTGCATCAAGAGAGCGCCGTCCCCGTCAAGACAGTACACGCTCCGCTGCGGATCGTGTAGAGCAATACCCAGTGCGATTTGAGAAGCGTGTCCCATCCCTCCCACAGTTAGAAAATCTCGTTGATGGCCTTCACCCTTTTTATCACGACATTCGTACACTTCTCGGGAACACATGCCTGTGGTGGAGACGACCACGTCGCTTGCGTCGAGAGTATCTATCACCTTATGGATCGCCTCTTCTCGGGAAAGCTTGAATTCCGATTGTCCTGGCCTCGCAATCTTAAAAGACTTGAAGGTTCCTTTCTTGACTACGAGCGCATAAGGCGCACTAGCCTTTCGAACGTAGCCAAGAGCGTCAGCCAGAATGGGATCCACATGATCCACATCCGGCCCGATAATGGAATAGGGAACTTCCATTGCCTCCAGCATGGGAAGCATTACCCGCCCCTGCTTCTTGTGTTGCGGCTCATCATGGACGCCTGGTTCACCTCGCCAACCGATAACCAGCAGCATGGGAATGCCGTACACCTCGCTATCAGCTAAAGACAACAAGGGATTAACAACGTTGCCTAAACCGGAGTTTTGCATGTAGACCAAAGGGGTCTTGCCTGTCGCCAAGTGGTAACCGAGCGCCAACGATACGGCGCCCCCTTCGTTGGCAGCGACGATGTGTTGATCAGCGCGAGAAAGACTCTCCAAGCAGCTACAAAAATCCTTCAGAAGTGAATCCGGCACACCGGCATAAAAATCAACTGCATTTGCCTGGAGACTTGTGAGGAATTCCTCTGGATCAATCATGCGGTGGTAACTCCGAAATATGTAGGTTGGCTGTGGGCGAGAACTATCAACGTCAAAACCGATTCACCATCTAACAAGCACTCTCCATCCCTGTTCCAAGGGGAGCCTCAAAAGTTTCCTGCTTGAATGACATCCTCAAGGCTATTGATGTCCAGCCAATGCCCGACTGTATAGAGGACTCGCACGGGCTGTTGCCGCTTCAGCAATTCTTGGAGTAACTGTGGAACGCCGGCTTGCCGATTCATCGGATCGGCCAGCATCTCCCCAAGAATCTCCTGAATTTGGCTGGTCGCGCTGGAAGAAAGCTTAAGAAAACCCATCCACACTCCGTGAATGGTTTCGCCTGAAACATTCTTCCCCAATTGCTTGAGGTAGACCTTCGCATTGAAGGCCTTCCGCGTATTCTGAACGGTACATTCGACAAATCCGTCAAGACGGGCATAGCTGGTACGCTCCTGCCAGTTGCTATCCACGAAAACTACACAATCATCTTGTTCCTGACATAACGTCTGTGGAATATATTTATTAAATAAGACATCGCCATACGAAATAATCGTTGGCTGAACGGGTCCCTTTCGAGATTGCAGCGCCTTCAAGAGGGAATACAGCTCACCGGTTTCCGAAAATTCATCATTGTCGACGTAGGTCAGGTTGGGAAGATCGACCGACTCTTTCCTATACCCTCGAACGACGAGAACATCTTTGATTCCGACCGCATGGTAGGCGTCCACTATGTGACTCAGAATCGGAGCGCCTTGAATTTTAACCATGGTCTTCGGTTGTGCTTCTGTGAGTTCGCCCAGTTCCTCGCCTCGAGAGGCGGCAAGAACCACTGCTGAGGTGCCCTCCGCGCCGCGAGGCAAGTAGCGTTCCTCCGCCTCCATCAATTCCGCTGCGTTCTGCAGTCGAAATATTTCAGAAACTGGGACCACTTTGTCTTCAATTGAGAGCAAATGTTCGCTCTCCTTGAGAGCTCGTGCGGTTTTCTGCATTGCGGCCACAGCTGCTCGCAACATGTGGTTGGCCCATATCACCATTGAAAACCCGTGTTGGCGGAACACATCAGTTGGAGTGGAATAATACTTAGTTGGCACGATCACGACCGGGCATCGATCCGCCCACTCGCGCTTAAATGCGAGGATTTCATCAGGAACGGAGAGTGCACTGTGAATGAGAATGCCGTCCGCGCCGGCTTCATAATAGGCCTCGGCCCGACGTAGCGCCTCCGCCAGACCCCAGCCGCAGATAAACGCCTCGATTCGGGCAATAATGCTGAAGTCAGGGTCGGTTTGCGCATCTTTGCCGGCCTTAATTTTTCCACAGAATTCATGCATATCCGCGAGAGGCTGGGCATCTCCTTTGAGAAAACTATTTGTCTTCGGGAACAATTTGTCCTCAATGCAAACCGCCGCGATGTTGCGTTGCTCAAGTTTCCTGATCAACCGCTGCATGTTATTGAAATTGCCATATCCGGTATCTCCATCGAGAAGAATCGGGATTTTGGTGGCGTCGGACATGAACTCGAGATCCTCCAACACCTGAGTCCAGCTCGCCTCGTTGTTGTCACGGACACCAAACTGGGCTGAGATAGAGAGACCGCTGGCCCAAATGCCGCGGAACCCTGCCTCTTGGACAATTTTGGCGCTGAGGCCATTGTGCGCCTCACAAATGAATTCCAGCTGCTCCGACAGAAGGAGCTCTCTGAACTCACGGGCCTTGCTCGGCACTAATCTCGAATTCATTGGTAGAGGAACCTTTCCTGGAAAGATTTCGCGCTGTGTTGAAGGTCTAATTCCCTTGTAGTTGAGCCTGCTGCACAGTTCCCATCCTGCCTCTTGGCTGGACACTGGTTTAGTGACGAGAGATGCTATCCGAGCGACAGGCTCGACTCTCCATCATCGCCGGCTACTGGTGGTTGACTTGAGAGTTGCCAACCATATCAGGTGACGCCAGAACTTCGCTAGAGCGCGCCCATCCGATGCCCCAGAACCATTTCTTCCGAGCAGAGCTGCCAGGGTGGGTTATACCTCCCGAGAGTCGGAGATCAGAGCGACGCGTCGTCGAGAGTTCTGTCTGGACTGCTACAGTGGGAAAAAACTGCCCCCATATACCTGATCTGTGATGCCGTGGGACGCTGAGCCCATATCTATGAATTCCCGCTAACCCGAGAGCAGTTCATCGGCCTGCTCACCCACCTCCGTATCTTATTCCGCACAGTGCTATATTTTTGAGACATCCTCCTGTGGTTGGATTCCAAGTATTGACATGATTTCATCATGTTACAAAGTGCCACCTGGGCCCGAGATTTGCTCACTACCAAACTGTCTTTCAAATGGGACAGTGGAGCACCTCGGCCTATGGACGTCATAGAAGAAGTAAAAGCTAGCCTATTGGCCCTTGTGTTGATGGGCATGACTGCCGCGGGATGCCAATCCGGTCCTGCCGACACCTCTGCTCGTTACGACAACGCGATGTTTATGGATGTATGGAGTACCTATAATCGGTGCCTGTCGACTGAGGGACTTGAGTCGGCCGCAGTCGACTCGACCAAGCTGCAAGAGGTCAGCCGGATCCAAGCGAAGCGGCCGCGGATAAATATCCATCTCCCCGCCCCCTTTAAGAACCTAATCAGTGAACCCTCTCCCAGACAAGCGGTGGATATTCACGCAATGGCGGCATCGTGCAGTCTTCACGCTGGCACACTCGCATTGTCAGCGGGAGAACATGACCTCGCACGGTTCCAGTTTAAACAGATTTTGGATAACCCTAATCAGTCCGACTATTCCTTTTATGCGGCGCAAGCGCGGGTGCGACTAGCGTATCTCGAGCGGACGCTCCAAGCTGCTGTCCGCTGAGACAACCTGCTTCCGCCAGCAGGCCTACCGTCCAATCCTAACGCGAACTGTCTGAACCTGTGGGAAGCATCTTCTCGAACAGCTCGACATAATTTTCGGCTGACCGAGTCCATGACAGATTCTGCTCCATGCCCGCCTTGACGATGCGGTGCCAGTCGCCCTTTTTCTTATAGACCGACAATGCCAGGAGTACACAGGTCAAGAGCGAGGTGGCGTTAGTGTCGGTAAAACTAAATCCGGTGACACGCGAGGCCTTCAGACTGCGGGGAGTGTAATTCACCACAGTATCAGCTAAACCTCCAGTTTTCCTCACAATGGGAACGGTTCCATACCGAAGGCTATACAACTGGCTGAGCCCGCACGGCTCATAGCGAGACGGCATGATAAACAGATCCGCGCCCGCTTCGATTCGATGAGCCAATCCTTCGTCGAACACATTCCTAAACGCCACTCTGCCGGGATGGCATGCCGCGAACTGCCGCACTTGTTGTTCATACTGGACTTCCCCCATCCCCAGAAAGGCTACCTGGGCATCGAGTTCCATCAGTTCCGGCATCACTTCGAGAACCAGGTCAATCCCTTTCTGACTCGTCAGACGAGCAATGACTCCAAGAAGTGGGACCTTCTGCTGATTAAGCCCTAACTCCCGCTGAAGCGCGCTTTTACAGCGTGCCTTCCCCGACATATCAGACAGTGAATAGTGCGCAGGGAGATACGAATCCTGAGCAGGATTCCAGGTCTCCGCATCGATGCCATTTACGATGCCGTGAAGAACATGTTTACGCGCACGGATGACCCCATCGAGGCCACATCCAAATTCGGCAGTCTGAATCTCTTGACTGTACGTCGGGCTAACAGTGGTGAGCAGATCCGCAAAGACCAAGCCCCCCTTTAGTAAATTGACCGCGCCATAAAACTCGAGCGCGGCAGGCGCGAACAGTTGCGGGGACAACCCGGTCAGAACAAACTGCTCGGCCGGGAATATTCCTTGATACCCCAGATTATGAATGGTCAAGACGCTACGAGTGTCATGAAAGGGGGCCTGCTCTTGATAGATTGATCGTAGATACACTGCACAGAGGGCGCTTTGCCAATCATGGAGATGCAGAATATTCGCCGGCCATGTGTCCTTCTCGCCGAAATACACCATTAGTTCCATGACTGCGCGGGAAAAAAAGGCGAACCGGTCGAAGTTGTCCGGGTAATCGACGCCGGCCTCCTGGTAGAGCCCTGGACGGTCGAAGTACTGATCATGGCGAATAACAAACACACGCAGCCGTCCCCGGCCCATCGGCTGTGAAGGCGGGGCGATTTCCTGGATCCGGGCCTCGATCAGACCATGACTCGTAGGAACCGACAACCGAGCATAGTCCGTCATCTCGTAGGCACGTGAAAGGACTTCTCGATAGCACGGCAGCAGCACGCGCACATCATGGCCCGACTTGGCAAACTCGATCGCCAGCGCCCCAACGACATCAGCAAGTCCTCCCGTTTTGGCATAGGGCACGACCTCGGAGGACACCATGCAAATGTTGAGGGAACGATGATCTTGATCTGCGTTCATAGGGAGGAAAGCATCGGCTACTTCAGGGTTGGCGACGATTCCAGGCGTGTCTTGAATTGCGATTCGTATTTCCATGTCTTACCGACGGCATGGACCTTCTCAGCCGGCATGGCCTCCTGGTACACCAGCCTGTCATCGAGAAATACGAGATACTGTCCCTGATCGGCATACGCAAGAAACAAGGCGTCCCCTGCAGCGAGCCCCGTTTCCCACCCTTGCGGCGATTCGCCCAGAGCCATTCGTGCCTGGGGTATCAGCCGTCCATCCTGCATCCCAAAGAAGTGGGTAAATTGTTGATGCATATAGGTCGGCGTCCCCCATGTTTCGGCAAAGGCTCTCGGAGTCAGCTGCTGAATCCTGAAGTCAGCGGTTTGCACCAGGCGTTTCTGTTGCTCTAACGATGGCAATCCGGAGCAGGCCGCAAACAGAGCCCCGATCACAAGCCACCATTCCGCACCTCGATATCGGTATGACCTCATCGGCTGACGCTCCCCTCTCCCGCGGTCGGCCCGCGTGCCGGCAATAGCGGTCACAGTAAGCGTCTGGACTTAGACTCCACCGGCTTCACGGGCTGACACACATCGCACTGGCACATGCGCCGTAAAAACGCATAGGAATACAGGCCGGTGTCATGCCCGTCACTCCAAGTAAACTGAAATGCGTATCGCCCGACCGGCTGGATATCCTGCAGCATGATCACAATGGGCACATCATCAGGTTTCAACCGCAACTCGCCGGTCCATTCATCGGTACAAGCCGCGCACGGGCAATGCTGCCGAAGGTACCGGACCGGATAGATAGCTTTATGACCATCGCTCCAGGTGATACTCAATACGCCCTTCTCGAGCCACTCCATATCGGTGGGTTCGAGCACGGTATCATTCATAATTCCCCGCTTCCTCACTGGCACCGGAACGCCCGGTTGCCTTGATCGTCACAGCACTAGGGAGACTTCCACTGCTCAAAAAGTCCACCGGCGGCAGCCGCCGCCCCGCCACCACCGTGACATAACTCTCAATAGCCAACTCAACCTCAGCCCGCACTTGACCGGCCGCGTGTAACCGGCTCAAGAGTGCCGGCTGCATATGCAACGCTTGATGGAGAAACGCGACGCTTCCCCGGGACAAGGCTGTGCAACGAAACGGTTGCCGGCTCGCACACCGGTCGCAGACCATGCCCCCGGCGATGGGTGAAAAGTGGGGTAAGGGGCTTCGATTGACCTGGCCGCAGGTCGCACACTGTTCGGTTTGCGGTCGAAAGCCGGTGATGCCCAAGAGGCGAATCTGAAACAACAAGGTCGTCCACGCCGCATCACGACTCTCCAACAATGCACGCAATCCCGATTCCAGCAGCTCGAAGACCTGCGGTTCCGCGTCGCCATCCGCCATCACTGCACTCACTAGGTTCACCATCCGCCCCGCGGCAGCCATGAGTGTCAGGTCGCTGCGAAATTTGGCGAAAGACTCCACCTGCGCAACCTGCGAGATCCGATACAATGAGTCGCCGGCCTTCTCAAACAGATCCAGATGACACAGGGTCAGCGGTTCGATCATCCCGCCCAACCGGCTCTTCAACCGCCGCGCGCCACGCGCCACTCCACGCAATTTTCCCAAGCGCATCGTGTAGAACGTGACGATACGATCGGCATCGCCCCATTTTCGACTATGCAGCACAATGGCGGCGGTCTTCACCAGCGGCATCTCAGCACCCACCGTCGAGAAGTACCTCGGAAAGAGGTCGCTCCGCAACTCTACCGAATTTGTTCAAGGAAGACCGTCGCCAGCGTGAGGTAAATCGCAATGCCGGTGATGTCATTGGCCGTCGTCACAAATGGGCCCGCAGCGACTGCGGGATCCACACCCATACGTTTCAAGACGATCGGCATGACCGTAGCCATGCTGGTGGACACGAGAAAAGCTGTAATGAGTGAGACCCCCACGACCATGCCGAGAAATACTTGGTGCCACAACCAGCCCACCACGGTCAGGATCAGGCTACAGACAATGCCCATCAGAAATGCAATTTTGGCTTCCCGAAAGAAGATCGTCCAGACGTCCGTGAGTTCCACGAGACCCGTGGCAAGTCCACGAATGATGAGCGTGGACGATTGCAGCCCGACGTTGCCCCCCATGGCGGCAATCACAGGGATGAAACTGACGATGGCTACCACTTCCTGAATCGTGTACCGGAACATCCACAACAGCATGCCGGACAAGAGACTTCCGACGAGATTCGTGAACAACCAGGGAAGCCGGACCCGCGCCGCGACCACGCTGGATGACTTGAACATCGAATCTTCTTCGATGGCCCCGGCCATTTTCAACATGTCCTCGGTGGCTTCCTCCCGAATGACATCCACGACGTCGTCCACGGTAATGATGCCGACGAGCTTCCCGTCTTTCTCGACCACCGGAATAGCCAGGAGATTGTAACTCGCGACCTGGCGCGACACTTCCTCCTGATCCATGTCCACAGCCACACTGATCAGATCGCGCGTCATAATGTTCTTGAGGGGAGTCGCTGGGGGAACCGTCAATAACTGACGCAGGGACAACACGCCGACCAGCCGATCTTCCTTGTCCGTCACATAAATATAGAAGACCATTTCGGCATCGGTGGCCTGTTGCAAGCGGCGTATGGCCTCCTGTGCGGTGGCGTCCTCGGAGAGGGCGAAAAACTCAGTCGTCATGATGCCGCCGGCCGTGCCTTTTGGATACTTCAGGAGGTCGGCAATCTCAGTGGAATCCTCCGTCCGCATCAACGCCAGAATCTCCTTCGCGCGATCGGTCGGAATCACACTTAAGATATAGGCGATATCGTCAGACCCAAGGTCCTTTAATAACCAGGCGGCATCAGAGGGGAGCATATCCGACAGCACCAGGGCAATGCTGTCGCCGTTCAACTCGCTGAGCACCTGCCCGCGCTTGACATCCCCGCGCACCAATTCGAAGATCTCGCGTTTCTCTTTCAGGGATGAAAGGTGGTCGATCACATTGGCGATATCCGCGGGATGCATGCGCGCCAACATTTTGGCCAAGTTGGTGATCGCGCCGCGGCGCAAGAGACGCTGAATGGAGACCAACCGCACGTCGGATTTAGCCTGGCCGTTGGCCGAAGCCTCGCGAGACACATCTTTCCCCATCGGCTCCTTTTCAGGAAGTCGCGAAGACCCGGACGGTTGAATGGTAAGATCGTTAATAACCTAACTCCGCGAGGGTTTCCTCATCCTCTCGCCATGACTCTCGCACCTTCACCCACAGCTTCAAAAACACCTTCATGCCGAACAACCGTTCCATATCCTGGCGCGCCGCCGTGCCGACAATCTTGAGGCGCTCCCCATGCTTTCCGATGAGAATGCCTTTTTGCGATTCCTTTTCAACCAGCACAACCGCACCGATTTTGGTCAGTTTCTTGGTTTCCTGAAACTCCTCAATCTCCACGGCCACCGAATGGGGCACCTCTTCATAGGTTTGCTCCAGAATTTTTTCCCGAATCAATTCAGCCGCCAATGTCCGCATGGATTGATCCGTAACCACGTCTTCGCTATAGGTACCCTCGCCTTCCGACAAATGCGAGACCGTTACCGTTAACAGGCGATCGACGTTGTCGGCCGTTTCCGCCGACACGGGAACCATTTCGGTCCAAGGGAAAATCCGCAAATACTGATCCATCAACGGGAGAATGCGGGACTTGTTGACCAGATCCACCTTATTGATCACCAAGAGCACGGGACGCGGCTGTTTGGCCACCGCCTGCCGGACATGATCAATCACCGCCAAATCGCCCGGACCCGGTTGCGATGTCGCCTCGACAACGACGTACAGCACATCCGCATCGTCAAAAGTATCCAGCGTCGTGCGCACCATGCGTCGGTTCAACAAGTGATGGGGCTCGTGAAAGCCGGGAGTGTCGAGAAACACGATTTGGGCTCCGTCGACATGTGCCACCCCTAGGATTCTCGTTCTCGTCGTCTGCGGCTTGTCCGAGACGATCGCAATCTTTTCCTTCAACAGCCGATTCAAGAGCGTCGATTTCCCGACGTTCGATCGCCCGATGATGGCCACGCTTCCAAACTTCATGGTGCCTTCACTGCGGGAACTCGTTCTTTGTCACTGAGCGGGGCGAGTTGATACACCGTCTCTCCTCTCCGTACATAGCCTAACCGCTCCCGAGCCAACTCCTCGATGCGAGTCGTATCGTACTGGACACGATCCAGGTCCGTCCGTAATTCACTGTTCAGTCGTTGCAGTTCCGACAATTCACGATCGAGCTGTTCAGCATGGTCGCGCAGGTGCAAATATCGCGAAACTCCCATCTCACCGAACACCAGGGTTCCCATCATCAGAAGCAGAGCCCCAAGGCCCACCCATTTGCCGGCGAACCAGAGTTTCCGCTGCCAATCCAACCAGTCGCGACCACGATTGGGTTTAATCATAGCAATGATTAGGACCTCGATGGAACCGCCATACGCCCACGATAGACTGCCGCCGCACCCAGTTCATCCTCGATACGAAGGAGCTGATTATATTTTGCGACGCGATCCGTTCTGGATAAGGACCCCGTCTTGATGAGACCGCTGTTCGTCGCCACCGCCACGTCCGCGATCGTCGTATCCTCGGTTTCGCCGGACCGATGGGAAATGATCGCCGTATAACCGGACCGTTTGGCAAGTTCAATGGCATCGAGGGTCTCCGTCAACGTACCGATCTGATTGAGCTTGATGAGGATTGAATTTCCAATTCCCTCGGCAATCCCTTTAGCGAAGATCTCGACATTGGTCACAAAAATATCATCGCCGACCAATTGTACGCGTTTCCCAAGCTTTTCGGTCAGAATCTTCCACCCCTTCCAATCGAGTTCGCTCAACCCGTCCTCGATGGACAGGATCGGATAGCTGTCCAGCAACTTGCCATAGTAGGCGACCATCTCCTCGGAGGAGCGTTCAGGGTTTTTTTCCGCTTCCAGCCGATACCGCCCCTTTTCATAGAGTTCACTGGCCGCACAGTCCAACGCCAAGGCGATATCGCGGCCGGGTCGATAGCCGGCATCCTCGATCGCCTGCATGATGAGCGCAAGCGCCTCCTCGTTCGATTGCAGATCCGGCGCGAACCCCCCTTCATCTCCGACAGCAGTATTCAATCCTTTTTTCTTCAGCAGGGCCTTCAACGTATGAAACACTTCCGTGGCCATGCGCAGCGCGTCACCGAAGCGTGGGGCGCCCACCGGCATGATCATGAATTCTTGCAGGTCGAGTCGGTTATCCGCATGGGCTCCGCCATTGATGATATTCATGAGCGGCACCGGCAGCACCCGCGCATTCGCCCCACCAAGATAGCGATAGAGCGGTTGACCCGTCTCGTTCGCCGCGGCCTTCGCCACCGCCAATGACACGCCGAGTATGGCGTTGGCGCCCAGCTTGCCCTTGGTCTTGGTGCCATCCAAAGCGATCATCGCATGATCGATCGCGACCTGATCCAATGCTTCCATCCCGAGCAGTTTCGGCGCAATGGTCTTGCTCACATTAGCCACTGCCTTCGATACACCCTTCCCCATCCATCGCTTCTTGTCGCCGTCTCGTAACTCGATCGCTTCCTTCTCACCAGTCGAGGCACCGGACGGCACCGCTGCACGCCCATGCGCGCCGCTTTCGAGAAGCACTTCAACTTCCACCGTGGGATTGCCCCGCGAATCAATAATCTGCCGCGCCTTCACGTTCCTGATTCCGCTCATGCTCGTTTTCTCCTCCACATACTGAGACTGACTAACCACCACCTACGTCTGTCCGCTTACCCTGCGACTGTGCCGGTTCAGAAGACCATCATCTGATCGATTCGATGGCGTGAGTTCAGTTCGACCAATACCAGTTCCAGCGATCTCACCTTCTACATTCGTGAACCCATGCTTCCACACGATGGGCACTGATGCAGGCCACCTGACTCATCGCAACACACCCTCGATGCAGGACGCACCCCCTGCTTGGTGTAGGACTACCGGCACAGCCTCTCCGGGTCTTCCACGGTGGGCAGGGGCTCAGCCTGTCTGTAACAGCTCTCAGATCCCGCTCAAGTCGATCTCAGCCGAAGGCAGCATTGTCCCGGATCGCCTCCGCGATGTGCAGGATGTTCCGGTCAGACTTTGTGAGAGTTCCCTTACGACAAGTAACCCGTATGAGGTCCCGGCTAACCACAGACATCTCTACCATCGCGTGCTCTCGCCCATGACGTGTGCATTGCTCGGGCAGGCCGGATCCTCCGCGCCTCACCCCTGCAACTGTCGCTTCAGCAGCTCATTCACCTTCCCGGGATTCGCCTTCCCGCCGGAGGCCTTCATGACCTGTCCAACCAGGAAACCGAGAACCTGCTGCTTGCCTTCCTTGAATTGCGCCACTTGGGCCGGATTCTTCGTCAAGACTTCCCGGATGAGGGTGACGAGTGAACCTTCGTCCGAGACCTGGGTCAGCCCTCTTTCCTGGACGATCTGCGCTGGAGCCTTTCCCGATGCATAGACATCTGGAAAGATCTCCCGGGCTACTTTAAGGCTGATCACATCCTGATCCACCAGCCGAAGCAACTCGACCAGGCGATCGGGTGTCACCGGGGACGCGTCCGCCTCGATTCCGGATTGATTCAATTCGCGGAGCAATTCTCCCATCACCCAATTACTGACCGTCTTAGGGTGCGGATACAACGTGACACAGGCTTCGAAATACAAGGCCAATGCCTTGCTCGAGGTCAGAATGCCCGCGTCATACTCGGGCACTTCGTACTCCGTGATGAACCGCTGCTGCTTACTCGACGCAAGTTCAGGCAATGCCTGACGAAGCTCCTCGATCCATTGGGCCGAAATGGTCAAAGGCACGAGGTCGGGATCGGGGAAATACCGATAATCATGCGCTTCTTCCTTACTGCGCATGACTGCCGTCTCACCGCGATCGAGGTTCCAGAGGCGTGTTTCCTGATAGATCTTTCCGCCTTCGCTCAACACCTTCGTCTGCCGCCTAATTTCGTAATCAACCGCGTCCTTGACGAATTTGAACGAGTTGATGTTCTTCAATTCCACCTTCGTCCCAAAGGTCGTCTGTCCCACGGGACGCAACGAGAGGTTGGGTTCACAACGGAAGCTCCCTTCCTCCATGTTCCCGTCGCAGACATCGAGATACATCAACAGCTCTCGTAGCGCCTTGAGATAAACCACCACCTCTTCAGAGGAACTCAAGTCCGGCTCCGTGACGATTTCCAGCAAGGGCGTGCCGGCACGATTGAGATCAACCAAACTCATGCCGCTGCCGGCCTCATGCAGATTTTTCCCCGCGTCTTCCTCCAGATGCGCCCGTCTGATCCGCACTCTTTTTCGATGCCCCGCAACTGTGATGTCGATCCAGCCGTGCTCGCAAATCGGAGCTTCGTATTGCGAAATCTGGTATCCCTTGGGCAGGTCGGGATAAAAATAATTTTTGCGGGCGAACAGATTGTGCTGACCAATCGTGCCATTCAGCGCCAACCCGGCACGAACCGCCATTTCCACGGCCTGTTCATTGATGACAGGAAGGCTGCCCGGCAATCCGAGACAGACCGGACAGGTCTGCGAATTGGCCGTAAGACCGAAGGTAGTCCCGCACGGACAAAAGAGCTTGGACTGAGTCCGCAGCTGTGCGTGCACTTCGACGCCGATGACGACTTCGTACGCCACGTCTAGCTCTGCTCGCCCTTGGTGAAGTGCTCGCGCTCCCTCCGCATGGCCTCTCGTCCGGCATCGAAGGCATCTCGCAGCACGGTTTTCTTGGCCTCGATAAACTCGCGGCCTTCCTCGACCGCTCCCTCTAACTTTTCACCGGCTTCGCCGACCAAGTCCCGCAGTCCATCCTCGGCGCGCCGCGCATAACCGCGTAAAATCTCGCGCGATTCCTCACCCGTTCGTGGCGCAAACAGGATCGCCATGACGGCTCCCAGGGCCGCCCCGCTCAAAAACCCTAGTAACACGGCGCCTGACGATGATCCTTCATATTCCGCCATTGTGCTCCCCTCCCTGTTTAAACCGTTCCTTGACCACATGTTTCGCAGCTTTCAGACCCGCGAACAGACTCGTGACGTTAGCCAGGAGCGAACTCCCCGACCCTCGCACCAGGCTGTGAACCTGATTCACCGATTCGCCTACCTCTCCCATGGCATGCAACAGCACCGACGCATGTTCGACGCCATCGCGCGCCTGCATCGTCACATCGTTGAGGCTCTGAGTCATCAGCCGCAACTCGGCAATCAGCGTCGGCAGTTCGCTATCAAGCTTCGCCACCAACTGTTCCGCCCCGGCCGCCGTCTTTCGGACCTGAATGAGGACCGGAATGAGATATCCCACCAGTACCGCAAAAGCAATCGCGACGAGAATTGCCGCGCCCTCAATGATCATACGCACCCCCTGTCCGGCTCATCGAATCGCCGGTTTCTTCGCACGCCAGGTCGTCGCCTGTTCATAGGCATGTGCCCCACGCAACAAAGTCTCCTCCTCAAACGGCCGCCCGATCAGCTGCAGACCGATGGGTAACCCCGTCTGGCTGAATCCGCAGGGAAGCGCAATCGCCGGGAGCCCGGCCAGATTGGCAGAAATGGTGAAAATGTCGGACAAATACATTTGTAACGGATCCTGAGCCTTCTCACCGAACTTAAATGCCGGAGTGGGGGTTACCGGCGTGACGATCAGATCCACCGTTTCAAACGCGGCCTCAAACTCCTGACGGATCAACGTCCGCACCGCCTGCGCTTTGCCATAATACGCATCGTAATAACCGGCGCTGAGCACATAGGTGCCGAGCATGATCCGGCGTTTGACCTCCGGTCCGAATCCTTCGGCCCGGGTCTTGAGGTACATATCAAGAAGATCCTGACCGCCTTCAGCCCTCAGGCCATATTTGACCCCGTCGTAGCGCGCAAGATTGGAACTGGCCTCGGCGGTGGCAATCACATAATACGTCGCCACGGCCGCATCGGTCGTCGGCAATTTGATCTCACGAATGTCCGCGCCAAGTTCCCGAAGGACTTCAATCGCCGTCCGGACCGCCTGTTCCACCTCCGGATCCAGCCCATCGATAAAGTATTCGGAGGGAACACCCACTTTCAGTCTTCGCAAATCTTTCTTTTTGAGTGCCCTCAGATAGTCCGGAACTGGCACATTGGCCGATGTCGAGTCGCGGGGATCATGGCCTGCGATCACTCCCAGGAGGATGGCGGCATCGGTCACGTCCTTGGTGATGGGACCGATTTGATCCAGCGACGACGCGAACGCTACCAGCCCATAGCGCGAAACTCGGCCGTAGGTCGGCTTGAGCCCTACGACGCCGCAGAATGCCGCCGGCTGACGAATGGACCCTCCGGTATCAGACCCCAGGGCCGCGACACATTCATCGGCTGCTACTGCCGCCGCCGATCCGCCACTCGATCCTCCGGGAACCCGCTGGAGGCTCCATGGATTGCGGCTGGCACCGAAAGCCGAGTTTTCGGTGGATGACCCCATCGCAAATTCGTCCAGGTTCGTTTTCCCCAGCAACAGGTAATTTTGAGCCCGCAGCTTGGCGACGACGGTCGCATCATAGGGTGGCACGAAGGTCTCGAGCATCCGGGAGGCGCAGGTCGTGCGCACGCCTTCCGCGCAGATGTTGTCTTTCAAGGCCAGTGGCATAGCCATCATGGGAACCGTCTTGCGCCACCCCTTCAAGGTACGATCAAGATTCGCCGCCTGTTCGATGGCCGCTTCCTGACATTGCGTCAGGTAGGCCTTCACCTTGGGTTCGACCTGCGTGATGCGCAAACCGTACGCACGGACGATCTCCGTAGCCGTCACATCGCCGGCCGTAAATTTCCGCTGCAGTTCTGCCAGCGTCAGCTTATGTAGTAAGGTCAAGGACATCAGCGTTTCGTCACCTTGCGGGCAATTCGGTTCTTCGAATCGACGAGGATGATCTTCGGCTTGTGCCGGGTGATCTCCTCGTCTCCATAGTACTCGTAACAGAAAATAATAATCTGATCCCCGACCGCGGCTTTCCTGGCGGTCGGTCCGTTCAGCACGATTTCGCCGCGCCCCCGTTTGCCCTTCATCGCGTACGTCATAAATCGCTCACCGTTGTTCAGATTGGAGCAGACGATCGCTTCATAGGGCAAAATGCCCGCCGCATCCAGCAGGTCTTCATCCACGGTCAGACTACCTTCATACTCGAGACAGGCCTCGGTCACTGTGGCACGATGGATCTTCGCTCGTAGCATTTGTCGGAACATGGGATTATCTTTTCTCCTTGCCTATGATTCCTGAATGATCTTCGGCACTCGAAAACAACCGGCCTCTGCATCGGGAGCATTCCTCAAGGCCTGATCATTCGAGAGTGACGTTTGGGCCTGATCGGGACGAAACACGTTGGTCTGGCCTAATACCGTCGACGTCGGTTCCACGCCTTCGGTGGGGAACGTCTTGAGTTTCTGGACATAGGCCACAATCTGATTCAACTGTTGCGAGTAGGCGGCGGTTTCGGCTTCGGTCATCGCCAGCCTTGCCAGCTTCGCCACCTTCTCCACTTCCTGCCTGGTTATTTCCATCACACCCCTTCGTTTCTTCGAGAATGTTCACAATAGTCTTCCGGCAAGGTCGCAGGCAGCCGGGCAACGAGGCATACCCGTTGTGATGCGTCGCAGGATGCTGAGCGGCCGAGAACGCAGTAGGGAGCCATTCTCAACATCGGACTATTCCACCGTCACGCTCTTCGCCAGATTACGCGGCTGATCGACATCTTCTCCCCGCAGCACCGCGATGTGGTAAGCCAATAGCTGCAACGGGATCGTAAAGAGAATCGGCGACAGCAACGGGTGCACGTCAGGAATCGTAAACACGGCGTCGGCGGTCTTGCCGAGTTCGCGTTCTCCTTCCGCGACAAATGCAATGACCGGAGCCCGGCGCGCCTTCACCTCCATGAGATTGCTGACCGTTTTCTCGTACAACCGGTCCCGGGGCGCCAGTACGACCACCGGCATGTCCTTATCGATCAGCGCGATCGGCCCATGTTTCATTTCTCCGGCGGCATATCCTTCCGCATGGATATAGGAAATCTCCTTGAGCTTGAGCGCTCCCTCCAAGGCGATCGGATAATTAATTCCGCGCGCCAGGTAGAGGAAGTCCGGTTTTTTGTAATAACGCTTGGCAATCGCCAGAATCTCCGCCTCCCGCCCGAGCACATGCTTCACCAAAGCCGGCAGCGTGACTAACCGATCCAGCCAGGCCTTTCCGTCCGCCACGCTGAGGACACCGCGCACACGCCCCAAATGCAGGGCCAGCATGTACAATGCCGCGAGCTGGCTGGTGAAGGCTTTGGTCGAGGCCACGCCGATCTCCGGCCCGCAGTGCGTATATAAGACGCCATCGGACTCGCGCGCCAGGGTGCTGCCCACCACATTGACGATGGATACGACGCGCGCCCCCTTCTGCTTCGCTTCGCGCGCTGCGGCCAGGGTGTCGGCGGTTTCGCCCGATTGCGAGATGGTGATGAACAGATCGTTCTTCTGGACCAGCGGATCGCGATACCGAAACTCGCTGCCGATATCGACCTGTACCGGCGTACGGACCATTTCTTCCAGGAGATACTTTCCGACCAGCCCCGCATGCCAGCTCGTGCCGCACGCCACAATCCAGATCTGCCCGACGTCGGCGAACTGTTCGGGCGTCAGTCCGATATCCGGCAAATCGGCTTCGCCGCTCTCGTAGGAATAACGACCACGGATGGTATCCAGAATCGTCTGGGGCTGCTCGTGAATCTCCTTCAACATGAAGTGCGGATACCCGCTCTTCTCTGCGGCCGACGCGTCCCACGTCACGGTCGTCTTTTTGCGTTTGACCGGCTTTCCGTCGAGATCGGTGAACGTACTCTCATCCGCCTTTACCTCGACAACGTCCCCTTCTTCCAAAAACGTCACGTCCCTTGTATAGGACAGCATGGCCATCACATCGGACCCCACGAAGGCCGCCTCCGCCGT
This sequence comes from uncultured Nitrospiraceae bacterium, assembly GCA_963846575.1. Classification (GTDB taxonomy): domain Bacteria; phylum Nitrospirota; class Nitrospiria; order Nitrospirales; family Nitrospiraceae; genus Nitrospira_A. The sequence goes on from CAWJWJ010000002.1 coordinate 2,232,798, forward strand.
GCGGCCGACCACCAGCGGACAGCCGGATCGGGCAGCGACCAGAAGACCGGGCTCGCGTTCAGCAATCACCGCCAGCGCATAACTGCCGCGGATCTCCTTGGCTGTTGCCCGCACCGCATCCGCCAGGCCAAGGCCATCCTTCTTCATGTATTTGTCGATCAGATGCGCCACCACTTCGGTATCGGTCTCAGACTGAAACCGGTAACCGTCTTTGACCAGCCGCTGCTTGAGCTCTACGTAGTTCTCGATGATCCCGTTATGCACCAGGACACAGCTCTCGGAGCGATGGGGGTGCGCGTTCTGTTCGGAGGGCTTGCCGTGCGTCGCCCACCGCGTATGGCCGATCCCGCACGTCCCGGCCAGATTCTTCTGCGCCAGCGACTTTTGGAGGTTGACCAGTTTCCCCACGCTCCGGCGGATTTCGATCTTTTCCCCTTGCTGGATCGCTACGCCGGATGAGTCATACCCCCGGTATTCCAGCTTCGACAGCCCGTTCAACAAAATCGGAACCGCGTCTTGATTTCCCACGTAGCCAACGATGCCACACATAGGTCCTCGTTACCTCCGCTTCGAGCGTTGAACCGCCGCTTGCTTCTTCTGTACGGACTTCGTCGAGCCCTTCACGGCTTTCGAGCCTTTTGCAGCTTGCTCTCCCGGGGTCGGAGCCGCCGCCTCCCCGCTCTGTAACGCCCTCCGTCTCGCCGCCCAACCCTGGCGGGTCACCTGCGGTACCCGCGAGAGCACCAGGGCATCGGCCGGCACATCCTCGGTCACGGTGGTGCCGGCCGCGATTATGGCGCCCGATCCGATGGTGACCGGCGCGATCAATTGTGCGTCGCTTCCAATGAACACCCGGTCCCCGATCACCGTCTGGAATTTTTTCCACCCATCATAGTTGCAAGTGATCGTCCCGGCTCCGATATTGACACCCGTTCCGATCTGCGCGTCGCCGAGATACGTGAGGTGATTGGCCTTCGATCCCTCGCCGAGATCTGTCTTCTTCATCTCGACGAAATTGCCGACCTTCGCTTTGCGTCGGACGATCGAACCCGGCCGCAAATGCGCAAACGGCCCGAGATGCGCGTCCTCCTCAACCTGAGACTCGCGCAAGATGCAGTGATCCAGAATCTCCACCCTGGGCCCGATGGTGCAGTCGGTAATTCGCGACCCGGAGTGAACGACTGCCTCGTCTCCGATCACCGTCCGGCCCTCGAGCGTCACGTTGGGATAGAGAACCGTGTCACGACCAATCGTCACGTCGGCATCGATCCAGGTGGAGGCGGGATCCCGCATCGTCACGCCGGCCTCCAGCCAGCGCTCGCGTATCCGTTGCCGGATCACCCGTTCAGCCTCCGCCAGCTGAACACGACTGTTGATGCCCAGTCCTTCGTCCAGCGTGCGCAGGCGCATGGCCGACACGGTACGCCCCTGCTGCACGGCCATCTGCACGATGTCGGTCAGGTAATACTCACCTTGCGCATTGCGTGGATCGAGCTTGTCCAGCGCCGGAAACAGAAAATCTCCGTCCACCACATAGGTCCCCACATTGATTTCTCGCACGCGTCGGTCGTCCTCGGAGGCATCCTTGTCTTCAATAATGGTTTGCACGGCGTTATCCGCATCCCCGTGCAGCCATTCATCGCGTCGACGACGGAGAACGCGGCCATAACCCGACGCATCGTCAAGCACGGCGGTCAGCAGGGTGACCGCGGCGCGCTGCCTCTCGTGCATCGCGAGGAGTTCACGCACCGTCGCTTCCGTGAGCAGGGGCGTGTCGCCATTCAGGATCAAATAACGTGACGGCTTTCGATGCGTCTCCCCGACGAACAGAGAACGGGCTTGCAACACGGCATGGCCGGTTCCCAATTGCCGGGTCTGCTCAGCCACGGCCACTTGGCCACCCGCCCCTTCGACAATCTTTCGGACATCCGTGCCTTGATGCCCCACCACGACCGCGACGCCCTGGTCCGCCAAACGGCAGGCGATGTCGACGACGTACAGCACCATCGGGCGGCCCGCTACCGGATGAAGCACCTTAGCCAGGGCCGACTTCATGCGCTTGCCGAGCCCTGCCGCCATGATGATGACACCAAGCCCGGGCAAGAAAGACAGGCCGTCGTTGGATTTCCGCGAGTGAGTCATAGAGACCTTCGATTGAACATAAACAGACCGGTACTCCCGCCGTCGGTCGGCGCCGCGATCACGTGACCTGCATGCCTGCGCCAGGCTGTTTGATCGTCGACCATTTTTTCCCGCTTGCCTGCGCGGCGGACCCTGCCACGGAGGTTGACGTATACAGGCCCCCGGACACGATCAACTTCATGGCTTCTTCAACCGTGATATCTACGGCGATCACTTCCCCCTCGGGTACCAGCAGAAAATATCCGGAGGTGGGGTTGGGCGAAGTCGGCACATACACATGGACCAATGGATCCGGCGAGAGCTGCTGCATGTCTCCTTTTGTCACGCCGGTCACAAAGGCGAAACAATAATGACCGTTCTTGGGAAATTGGATCAAGACCACGCGGCGGTAGCTCTCTCGTTCGGCAAACGACAGGATATCCATCATCGACTTGATGGTGGAATAAATCCCGCGCACGACCGGGACTCGATTGAGAAGGTTTTCCCACTGGCGAACGACCTGTCGTCCGATGAAGTTCGCCCCAAGAAGCCCGGTGACAAAAATGAGCAGTACCAGCGCCACGATCCCCAAGCCCGGCACATAATAGCCGGGGGTTACCAGGCGGGCGGTCGCATTTCCAAGAATTCCGTCCAGGCTGACAAAGAGCGTCTTCAAAATGAGGACGGTCCCCCAGAAGGGAATCATGACCAGCAAACCGGTCAGAAAATAACGTTTTAACGAGGCTTTCAACATGTATGGCTGAGGGGTCCCAGGTAGAGCGTCATGATACTGGGCTTCTACCAGTCCTCGCAAGCCTTTTCTTGCTATTTTCAATCACTTGGACTAGGATCCGGCCCTTCCTACTCGAGGGTTTTCGACCTGTAATGATGACTCAGCAAAGGCGACCCGCGCGAGGCCTGTTGGTGACGTTCGAGGGCATCGAAGGGTGCGGTAAATCGACCCAGGCCAGGCTGCTCGGCGACTATCTCCGGAGCGAAGGGTACGTCATCCTGGAAACCAGAGAACCCGGCGGCACCCCGCTGGCCGAAAAAGTCCGATCGGTCCTTCTGGATCGCGCGCACGAACCTGTCGCGCCCGAGACTGAAGCCTTCCTGATCTTCGCCGCCCGACGCCAACATGTCATGCAGGTGATCGAGCCTGCCCTCGCGAAAGGTGCGATCGTGCTCTGCGACCGGTTCAGCGACTCCACCCTGGCCTATCAAGGATATGCGCGGGGATTACGTCTCTCAACGCTTCGCACGCTCAACCGGCTCGCGACCCGGGCGATCGAACCGGATCTCACGTTGGTCTTCGATCTCCCGGTGACCACCGGCCTGGCGCGACGACGATCCGCCGCAGTACAAAATCGACTCGATCGTGAATCCCTCCAATTCCATCGGAAGGTTCGCGCCGGATTTCTCGACCTGGCCCAGCAAAATCCGGGACGCATGAAGATCATTCCCGCAGGCGGAACCCCGGAGAAGGTCGCTCGCGCGGTCGCACGGAGCATCACGCCGATGCTCAGCCGGTATCGTCCCGACACCCTACAGCCCCGGTCGGCACCGCGACCGCCTTCCCCCCCGTCACCACGGACGCGACATGCCCTTCGCTGACATCATCGGACATGACGGTGCCAAGGCGCTGCTTCGGTCGGCGATTATGCAGGACCGGGTCGCGCACGCGTATCTCTTTCACGGCGAGGACCGGATCGGGAAACGCCTGCTCGCTCTGCGCCTGGCGCAGGCACTGCTGTGCGAAACCTTGCCGGTCGACCAAGTGCCCGAGGCCTGTGGCACCTGCCGGGCCTGCCGTCAGGTGGACGCGAGAACCCATCCGGATTTTATGGTGATCGAGCCGGATCGCGAACAGGCCAATCCGCAGATCAAGATCGAATTGATTCGCGACATCGAGCATCAGATGATCTATCGGCCGCTGATCGGTGATCGCAAAATCTGCCTGATCGACGACGCGGACCGCATGACGATCGGTGCCGCCAACGCATTACTCAAAACGTTGGAGGAACCACCGGACCACAGTCTGTTCATTCTGGTCTCGAGCCGGCCCTATGCTCTTCCCGCCACGATCCGCTCTCGATGCCAGGCATTACGACTCACGGCCCCCGCGCAGACGCAGGTTGAGGCCGCCGTCATTTTGAGACGCGAACTGCCGCCAGCCGACGCGCATTTTCTGGCGGTCCTGAGTGACGGACAGTTGGGACGGGCGCTGGAGTGCGATCTGGCTCAGGCACGGAACAGTCAAAAGGAATTTTCCGCCATCTTTTCGGCCCAGGGACTGCAATCCTTCAGCACCATTCTCGCCTCGGCCGAAGCCCTGGCCAAGGGAGAACGCGGCCTGGAGGCGTTCGACTGGCTGCTCCGGTGGTTGCGTGATGTCCTCCTTCTCGCTGTGGGCGCCGGTTCGGATCACGTGCTCAACCTGGAACAGCGTCACGCCATGCAAACCCTGGCCGAACGCATCGACATCGACGAGCTGCTGAACCTGATTGGCGATCTCGAAAAGGTGGAACGACAGGCCCATCGCAACCTGAATCTTCAAATGGCGCTCGAGACCATTTTGTTACGGGTCCGTCATTTGCTTACGCCTCAGCAGAACGCCGACGCGGGGCGATAGCCTAGCTTTCACCGTCGGCATCTTGTTATCTTCATCCCACGACTCATGAGCGACTCCGGCACCTTCTACATCACGACGCCCATTTACTACGTCAACGACGTGCCGCACATCGGCCATGCCTACACGACCGTGGCCGCCGACGTGCTCGCGCGCTACTGGCGATTGCGCGGGCGCGAGGTGTTCTTTCTGACCGGCCTGGACGAACATGGGCAGAAGGTGCAGCAGGCCGCGGCAAAGGCCGGCATCGACCCGCAGGCCCATTGCGACCGGCTCGCCCCGCAGTTCACGAACCTCTGGGAACGGTTGAACATTGCGAACGATGCGTTCATCCGAACCACCGATCCCCGCCACAAAGAGATGGTTCAACGATACCTTCAGAAACTGTTCGATAACAAATTGATTTACAAGGCAGACTACACGGGATGGTACTGCACGTTCGACGAACGGTTCTGGACGGAGAAAGACGTGCTGGACGGCATCTGTCCTGATTGCAAAAGACCAATCGAACGGCTCAGCGAACACAACTATTTCTTCAAGATGGGTCAGTACCAGAACCTGCTGATCGAACACATCCGTAGCCACCCGCAATTCATCCGACCCGATTCGCGCCGTAACGAAGTGCTGGGATTCCTGCAGACACAAAAACTCGGCGACCTCTCGATCTCCCGTCCCAAATCCCGTCTGTCCTGGGGTATCGAATTGCCGTTCGATAAAGAGTATGTGACCTACGTGTGGTTCGATGCCCTGGTGAATTACGTCTCCGCCCTCGAATACACACCCGGGCTGAAGCGGTTCTGGCCCGCTGATGTTCATCTCGTCGGCAAGGATATCCTCACGACCCACGCCGTGTACTGGTCCACGATGCTGATGGCACTGGAGCTGACACTTCCGGACACGATCTTCGCCCACGGTTGGTGGACGGTCGATGGCGAGAAAATGTCCAAGAGCCGCGGCAATGTCGTCGATCCCAACGCCATGATCGATCAGTTCGGCGTGGATGCCTTCCGCTACTTCCTCCTGCGCGAGGTGCCGTTCGGGCAGGATGGAGACTTTTCCCAGGCCGCCCTGGTCGGTCGCATCAATAGTGACCTCGCAAATGGCCTGGGCAACCTGTTAAGTCGCACCGTGACGATGATTGAGCGATATTGCGGAGGCAAGATTCCCCCTTCCCATTCCGGGTTTGAGGAACACGAAAACACCCTGGAGAACGCAGTCCGGGAGTCGGCGGAGCAGATTGAAGAATTGCTATCCAGCTTCCAATTTAATCGCGTTTTGGAATGCATTTGGAATGTCATTCAGGCTGCTGACCAATACATTGAATCTCAGCAACCCTGGAAACTTGCCAAGGAACAAGACCGGAGAATTAGACTTGAACAAGTGCTGTACAGGCTTGCGGAAACATTACGACACGTCGCCCATCATCTCGCACCGTTCATGCCGAATACTGCGAAGGAGATAATCTGCCAACTCGGGCTTGTTGATAGGGATAGGAAAAGAGACGAAGTGCTGTCATGGGGAGAGCTCCCGTCAGGCACATCAGTAAACAAAGGCGCCTCCCTCTTCCCTCGTATCGAATCTAAATCACAAGGAGCCAAACACGTGAGCGACCCATCCGCATCCACGCCACCGCTTCCCACGGCGCCGACCACGGCACCCACTGCGCCGTCCTCTGCCACCCCCGCGCCGCAGACCTCCGCTCCTGCTGCTGCCCCTCTACCTCCTGCGCCTCCACAAATCACCATCGATGAATTTATGAAGGTTCAACTCAAGACAGCGAAGGTATTGACGGCGGAGCGGGTGCCGAAATCGGAGAAGCTCCTGAAGCTTCAAGTCAGCCTGGGCAGTGAACAGCGACAGATTGTCGCCGGCATCGGCAAAAAGTATGACCCGGAAGCGTTGATTGGAAAGACCATCGTCATCGTGGCAAATCTGAAACCAGCCAAACTGATGGGCATCGAATCGCAAGGCATGGTCCTCGCGGCAGGCGACAGCGAAGTGCGCGGCCTCATGACCCTGCTGGAAGACGTGGAGCCCGGCACCAAGGTGAAATGATTCACCCTGCCTTCATCCGCCTGACGGCCATCTGCCTGTTCGTGCTGCTGAGCAGCGCGGCTGACGCGTTCACACCGGAGCCGGCAGAATCGGAGATCGAAGCCAAAGCCCATTATAACGATCCCGTCTCCACGACGGTGGTCGTGCGGGTCGTGGCCCACCGCGCGCTGGCGCTGGGGGCAGGAGTCGGAGGCGCACGTGTGACGATTACGGATGTGGCGACCGGGCAAATTCTTGCGTCCGGCCTGCAACAGGGCGAACCGGGCGATCAAATGCAGATCATGCGCACGCCACACCTCATGGAAGAACCGGTGTATAGCGCCAGACCGGCGGCCTCATTCACCACCACGCTGGACCTGGCCCGCCCCACGGTCGTCGAGATCGCCGCCGAAGGCCCGTTGGCCTATCCCAGCGCCATGCAACGGGCCACCAAGACAGTGTTGCTCATTCCCGGCCACGACCTCACCAGCGACGGCATCGTGGTGCAGCTCAACGGCTATCTGGTTCAGCTCGAACATCCGAAACCGGGCGACTCCCTCATCGCCAAGGAAGACGTCATGCTCCAGGCGTCGGTGCGCACCTTGTCTGGCTCGCTCGTGCGACCGCACAGCGATTGGGATTCGCGGAGGATTCAGATCTATGGCGAGCTCCTCATCGGAGGCCGCATCGTCGAGCGTCTTCAGATGTTCTATTCGGGAGAACAAAGCCGGTTCGAGTCTCCCTTCTTCGTGCCGCTCCCGAAGGACGCACCGGACGGCATCACCTTGCGCGTCATCGCAGCCGACGGAGCCAACGGCAATTTCGGGATGGGATCGGCTCAGTATCCCGTCCTCTCTGAGCGGCTTCGTCCCAGGAAGAATTGAGTCACCGGGTGATATGGTGATGTCATGACCTAAGGACCGCCGGCCGGTACAGCCGGCCGGATCATTCAACTACCCGGGAACAGATTCTCCATGGATCCAAAACAACGACAATTCTCCATCTGGTACATGTTCATCGCGCTCTGGGTCTTGATGCTGATCCAGATGTTTCTTCCCTCCTTCTTCAATCCCACTGAAATTCCCTACAGCGAATTCAAAGAATCCGTCGCGGCCGGCAGGGTGACGGAGATTTCCGTCTCGCCGCACATCATTCACGGGAAGATGAAGGACGACAAAAATTTCAATACCGTCCGCATCGAGGATCCCGATCTGGTCAAGGATTTGGCCCAGGGTCAAGTCAAGGTGACGGGGGTTATCGAGAGCACCATTATCCGGGATCTGCTGTCGTGGATCGTCCCGATCGCTCTCTTCTTCGGCGTCTGGTGGTTCCTCCTGCGCCGCATGGGGCAAAGCCAGGGCTTCATGACAGTCGGTCAGAGCAAAGCAAAGATTTATGTCGAAAAAGAAGTGAAAGTCCGCTTCGCCGATGTGGCCGGAGTCGACGAGGCCAAGCAGGAATTGGAAGAGATCATCGAATTCCTCAAGACACCTGAAAAGTTTCGCCGGCTGGGCGGGAAGATTCCGAAAGGCATCCTGCTCGTCGGACCGCCGGGGACCGGCAAGACGCTCCTTGCCAAGGCCGTGGCCGGCGAAGCGGCCGTACCGTTTTTTTCGATCAGCGGATCGGAATTCGTGGAGATGTTCGTCGGGGTCGGCGCGGCCCGGGTCCGCGACCTGTTCGAGCAGGCCAAGAGCAAGGCACCCTGCATCATCTTCCTCGACGAACTCGACGCGCTCGGAAAGGCCCGAGGGGTCGGCCCCATGGTCCACGAGGAACGCGAGCAAACCTTGAACCAGTTGCTGGTCGAGATGGATGGATTCGATTCACGCGTGGGCGTCATTCTCGTCGCGGCCACCAACCGTCCGGAAATCCTCGATCCCGCGTTACTGCGGGCCGGGCGATTTGATCGCCAGGTCCTCGTGGACCGGCCGGACAAGATCGGACGGCTTGCCATTCTGAAGGTGCATGCCCGCAGCATCACGCTCGAGAATGAGGAAGACTTGAAAACCATCGCAGCCATGACCCCCGGCTTCGTCGGAGCCGACCTGGCCAATTTGCTCAACGAAGCGGCACTTCTGGCAGTCCGGGGCGGCAAGGACACCGTGGGTCTGGCCGAACTGCAAGAAGCCGTAGAGCGGGTCATCGGCGGACTCGAAAAGAAAAACCGGGTCCTGAACAAAATGGAGAAGGCGCGCGTCGCGCACCACGAGGTCGGCCATGCGTTAGTCGCGATGTCCATTCCAGGCGGCGATGCCGTCCACAAAATCTCAATCATCCCGCGAGGTATTGCCGCGCTCGGGTATACCATGCAGCTCCCGACCGAAGATCGATTCCTCATGACCGTGTCCGAACTGAAGAACAAGATCGCCGTACTGCTTGGCGGGCGGGCGGCGGAAGACGTGATCTACGGAGAGGTTTCGACCGGCGCGCAGGACGATCTGCGCAAGGCCACCGACATTGCGAAGAGCATGGTCAAAACGTACGGCATGAGCGAGAAACTGGGCCAGGTGAGTCTGGAGCGGGATCGGCAATCCTTGTTTCTTCAGACCGGCCCCTCGCAGACTCCGGCCGACTACAGCGAACAGACATCGCGCGAAATCGATTGCGAGGTCCGGGAATTGATCGACGAACAATACGGGCAAGCGCGGGATCTCATCAAGACCCAGGAAGCCCTCCTTCGCAACGCCGCCCAGGTGCTGCTGGAGAAAGAAACGATTACCGGGGAAGAACTTAAAGCATTAGCTGAGGGACGATGACTCTGCCTGTCCGCATGGTGTTCAGCCTCTGCCTCATCTCCTCCGTCTCCCTGAGTCCGGCCTGGGCCCCTCCGGCCAAAGCCCAACATGGCCATCAGCATGACCCTTTACCGAACGTCACCGAGTATCTGGACCGGCTCGACCGACCGGAACGTGACCAGGATCAAAAACCGTCCCAGGTCATCGAGGCCCTGCGGCTGAAGCCCGGCATGAGCGTCGCCGACCTGGGGTCAGGATCGGGGTACTTCACCCGGCGGTTTGTCGACGCCGTCACCGATCAGGGGACCGTCTATGCCATCGACGTGGAGGCCAAAGCCCTGCAGCATATCGAACAACGCCTCCAGCGGCTCAACCGGCCCTATCATGTCGAGCTCATTCTCGCCCCTTCCGACAATCCCATGCTCCCTCCCAGCTCGGTCGATCTGATCTTCATCTGCAACACCTATCATCATCTCGAGAACCATCGGACCTACCTTCGACACCTGCGGTCCGCGCTCAAACCGGGCGGTCGGGTTGCGATCATCGACTTCTACCCCGACGAGCGATCAGGCGATCTCGGATTCCCCAAGGTGCACCTCGCCACACCCGCCCGGGTGGTTGAGGAAATGAGCACCGCCGGCTTTGAGCCGACGATCGAACATGCCTTTCTGCCGAAACAATACTTCCTGGAATTCACGCCGCGATAAGCCGCGCCTCACCATTCTTCACCTCAGAGATGCCCTCGCGCGATGGTCCGCCTCCGGCCGGACCCGGGGGAAGGCTTGCCCTTGCCCCGCACCCATGAGACACTGAAACCGATGGTGCCTCCCACTTATCATGAACTTCGCTCCCGCCTGCAGATCGGGCTCGTACTCAATGCCGTGATCATACTCGCGGAGTTCGTCGGCGGGTTTCTGACCAACAGTATCGGACTGATTGGAGACGCCGGACACAATCTCGTCGATCAGGGCTCCCTGTTCCTCGCGCTGTACGCGCACGTGCTGACGGCGCGGCCGGCCACCGATGCGCGGACGTTCGGCTATCACCGGGCCGGCATCGTCGCCGCGTTCCTCAACTCGTTTCTCCTCCTGCTCACAGCCATCGGCATCACCTTCGTCAGCTTCGAACGCATCATGTCTCCCGTTCCGGTCCCCGGAGGATGGGTGATGCTGATCGCGCTGATCAGCTTCGCCGCGAATCTGTCCGTCGCGCTCCTGCTTCAACATGGCGCGAAGGACGACCTGAATATCCGCAGCGCCTTCTGGCACATGCTGACGGACGCGTGGGTGTCCCTGGGCGTCGTCATCAGCGGAGGCGCCATTCTGCTGACGGGCTGGTCGATCTTCGATCCCCTTGTGAGCCTGCTGGTGGTGGCGGCCATCGCCAGAGGCGCCTGGCCTCTCTTTAAGGAATCACTGGAAGTACTACTGGAATCGACGCCGCCCGGCGTCAGCCCCGCGCAGGTCGCCGCCACCGTCGAATCCATCCCCGGCGTGAAGAACGTTCACGATCTCCACATCTGGGCGGTCGAGCCGCGGCTCATCATGATGACGACACATGTGCAGGTGGACGGCGGCGACAACGCGCTGACGACCGAGCTGCTCCACACGATTCGGAACCGGATCGCAACGGATTTCGGCATCACCCACCTGACGATCCAGTTGGAGACGCAATGCTGCGACCCGGAGGCCGTCCACTGCGACCTCAATCGTCTGCACCGTCAACATCCGCAGCGGGAAATCCTCCACAGCCATCACTAGCCCGCAGGCGATCCTTGCGGATACAATGGCTCCCATGGTTCAGACAATCCCCGTTCCCTTCTACATCCTTTGCGGCTCCCTCGGCGCCGGCAAGACAACCTTGCTCATGCGCCTCCTCGAATATTGGAATGCTCAGGGGCACAAAGTCGGGGTGCTCATGAACGAAGCGGGGGAAGTCAGCATTGATGGCCCGCGCGCGGGAACGATCGCCGAGCAGGTGCTCAACCTGGCCGGTGGCTGCATCTGCTGCGATACGAAAGACGACCTGGCGTGGAGCATCACGCAGCTCGTCCAGGATTATCAGTCCACCCTGATCGTGCTGGAATGCTCGGGCATGGCCGACCCGGCGGAGGTCGTCGATGCCGTGACCGACGCCTACGTGTCGCGGATTGCGAGGCTCGAAAGGATTCTGGCACTGCTGCACCCGGTCCCGCTTCCCGACTCCGGCATGGCAGAAATGGTGACGCGTAATGCCATTCGTTATGCCGACGACCTGATCCTCAACAAGCGAGATCTCTACATCCCAGGACATTGGGAACAGTTCCGTGACACGATCACCCGGTACAACCCCTATGGTCGGCTATATGAAACGAACCACGCCCGGGTGGATATCCCGTCTGTGCTCGCGGCTCCCATGGTGCGATCGCGTCCGACCAACGTCGCATTCGAGAAAACAAGCGGGTCGGCTGCCACGCGCGACACTCGCGCCCCTGACCATCCCATGGTCACCACGGTACGCTTCACGAAGCCGCTCGACCGCATCCGGTTCGTGGCTTGGACACAGTCACTACCCGAAGGACTCGAACGGGCGAAGGGGTTTTTTCGCTTTGTGCATGAACCGGAGCTGCAGGAGTTTCAGTTCTTCCATCCACGGACCAGCACCATCACCCCGGTGATGCTGCTCGATGAACCGGATCATGTCATCGTCTTAATCGGGCGCGACTTCGACCAGGAACTCTGCCGCAAGTCCCTCCTCGAGTGTCTCGCCGATTCCAACCGTTAGGAAATAGATTCCGTAGAGGCCCGAGGAGCAGGCGCGTTCCCGATGTGATTCGGAAGCGGACGGAAGCGAGACCAGCGGAGAAGCAGCCAGGCTGCGCCCCCTCCAACCAAGCCTCCCACGACCCAGCCGCCGATCACGTCAGTCAGGTAATGCGCCCCGATGTAGACACGGGACAGCCCGATCGCCACCACCAGCGGCCAGGTGAACCAACCCGAACGGGGATAGAGGATCTGGAAAAAGACCGCAGCTGCAGCCGTGTTGGCCGCGTGATTCGAAGGGAAGGAGAACGCTCCCCCGCAGCCCAGCAACTTCTGCACTTCCGACAGAGTCAGGCAAGGGCGCGGACGTTGAACTAAACCTTTAAGTTGAGTTCCCAGCGCATCGGTACTGCCGATGACGCCCGCCAATGTCGCCAAGCCGATCACACCCTCCCGCCAGTTGCGCCAAACCCAATAACTTGCGAGCAGCGCGCCGGGATAGTACAGGTTCCCCGGCTTTGCCAGCTCGATCATGATCCAATCGAGCGTCGCGGACCGACCGGCAAGATTGTTGATGGCATGAAAAAGGATCTCGTCCAGGTCCATACCGGCGACGATAACGGGTCGGGCGGGATCAGTCAAATAGTTCGCACAGACTCAGAAGGGGAAAAATTCGGGTTCCTATTCCAACGCGGTCCGTTCATCCTCGCTCCTGAATCGACACACGCTCTACAAGAGGCCGCCGAATGCGGCAACCCCGGAATGAGAAGCCTCGATGCCCGCCACCCCGCATCACACCGTCACACTCATTTTCACTGCCGATCCTGCACTGCAGCAATGACGGAGGCCGCCTCACAGGATTCATCTATTGCGACCGGAAGTGAATGCGTACGGTGAGTGCGCCGTCGACCGGTTCATCACCGTTGAGTTGCGGGTCAAAGGTCCATTTGTTCAACGCAATCATGCCGGCGACCGTGAGCTCACGATGTTTGGCCGGCTCCAACACCACCACCGTGACCGTCGCATCCTTTGAGACGAGCAGGCGCGCCTTCATCCAGTCATCGAGCGGCTTGCCATCCAATGACGAAGGAACCGCCGGCCATGGCGTCGACTTCGGCACCGGACCCAGCTGCTGATCCTTATTCAGCGGCAGACCGTGGACATGCACTTCCGGCAGTTCGATGATGTCGGCATCCAACGCATGGTCCGCTTCATGCGTCGCTTCGTCTCCAGTCACGGCATGCGCCGCAAACGGAACACAGAACATCACCGCCGTGGTCATACTCACCATCCATCGCATAGCCTTCACCATCGTCCTCCATCCTCTGACGCCTGCTCAAACGGGCCAGCCAGCATGGCTGCAAGCAACGCACGCCCCGGAGGCATACCCCCGGGGGTACGTTGGGGATTCGTGCGCGCCGAGCACGCCGGTGGTGACCCGCTTGAGCAGCCGGTTAAAAAAACCATTGGCCGCGCAGAAAAAACGACCGTGGCATCCCCGCATGGGCGACGCCCAGCCCGATGCTCCCCTCCCCCTGGTTGATGAAATATTTCTGGTCCAACAGGTTGATGACGTCGAATCCCAGGAGAAACTTCTGCCCTTCCCAGGGCAGCGGGAACACGTGGACAATCGAGAGATTGTAAATCGTGTAAGAGGGGCTATGGCTGGAGTTGGTCTTCGCCTCCTCGTTCTCCGCCGTTCGCAGGCCGGAGGCAAACAGCATCTGGCCGGTGAACGTCGTGCGTTCCTTGAAACGGTAACTCACGACAGCCGAACTCGTCAGCGTCTGCATATGGTCGCAAAACACTCCGCCCCGCGAGTTGATGTCCGAAATCTCCTTCGCTTCGAGGAGAAAATGGCCCGACTGCAACCCATAGCCCTTGCATTGCCCCCAGGCCACATTGCCGCGCGCCGTCAGGTTGTCGGCCAACTGCAGTTTCAGCGCCCCGTCGATGCCGCGTTGCCACCCGCGGTCGAACGCAAAGTAGTTTAACAGCGGCGTGGTGCCGAATTGCCCGGCATCCGACAGGAAGTTGCTGAGCTTGTACCATCCCGTCAATTGCAGCGTCGCATAGCGATTCAGCGCATGATAGCTGCCCACCTCGAAATAATGCGCCCGTTCGGCCCGGACTGTATTGTTGGTCAGGTCTTCCGGTTCCGCCCTCGTGCCCACCGTGTTCAGCTTGGCAAACGAGATCGCTTCGAGATTCGGGGGCGTGAACAGTCGTCCATAAAACACATGGAAGACGTTGGACTGGTTGTACTTGTAGCTCGCTCCCAGACGCGGGCTGACCTGTCCTTCATCCCGCAGATATTGGACGACATCGGCCCGCAACCCGAGGTTGAAGGTCCACTGGTCGTTCGGGCTCCATTGGTCTTGAATCCAGAACTCCTGGCGATAGCCGATCTGGCGGTTGTCGGCGTTGAGACCGAGCAGGTCACCTGTGGGATTCCCCGCGCCGTCGTCCGCGAAGGTAAAGAGTCGCGTCTTATTGACGGCCTGCGTCCGATCGAGTTGAAACCCCGTCTTGATGAGGTGCTGCTTGCTGTGCACATAGGTGTAATCGAGCCGCAAGCCGGTCGAATAGGCCCTGCGATCCTGATCGGAGGCCGAAAACGGCTCGGAAGGATCCGCCGTATAGGCCAGAAAGTTGAGCGGGTCCGTTTTGAAGATGGCCCGAGTATGGCGGATATACCCCGCCAGGCTGAAAAAATTGTTGGCGTTGACGTCATGCCTCCACACCATGTGGCCGTACTGATTATTTTCTTTTTGGAACTCATCGATGGCCTGGGAGGCCACGGGAGTAAAGCCGGGGCGGCTCGCCTGCAGGAGCGGCAGCAGCTGCCCGCTCGGATCCAGTTCGAGGCCGGGCCTGGTGGGGATTTGATACTTGGCCACCGAATTCAAGAACAGCCAGGTGAAGTTATTCTTGTTGTCGTGCTGATAATCCCCGCGAATGAAGGTTTGATTGCGTTCGCTCTGTCCATGAAAAATCGAGTGCCCCAGGGTCGGCGGCTCGATGCCACGGTTCGTCGTCGTATAGCTATTCAAAATGTAAAAGCGGAACTTTTCGCCGATCGTCCCGCCATACTCCAGGGACGGGTTGAGGGTCCGGTTCGACCCGCCCATCGTTTGAATCGATCCGAAGGCCGGTTTCGTCCCGCTTTTGGTCGTGATATCCAGGACAGCCGCCGCCTTGTTTCCGTACTGCGCTTCCAAGCCCCCGAGAATGATGTCGGCCCGTTCCCAGGCGCGCGGACTGATGACATCGGAGAAGGTGGAGGACACGGTGTCCGGAATCGGAACCCCGTCGATCCGCAGTTGCAGGTTCGCATGGTCCTGACGGATATGCACCTGCTTGAGCGAGCCGTACACCGCGCTGGGGATCGTCAGGAGCACGTCATGAAGCTCGACATTGTTGCCGCGCGGCAGAAGTTCAATTTCCTTTCGGCTCAGCGAGTAGGTTTCGCTCGAGGCCTTGTACTGGATGGGCGGCAGCGAGGTCACGACCTCAAGCGCGATCTCATTGGTCGTCGAGAGCGTCAGCGTGACGGGCGGGATCGGGTCCCTGCCCACCTTGATGATGGTATATTCGCTTCGCAAAGACTCCTGCACGGCGCTGACCGAATACGTGCCTTCGTGAACGACCTCCACGACAAATTCTCCCGCGTCGTCCGCCACCGCCGAACCGACCAGGCTCCCTTCCTGATCCTTCACCTCTACCCTGGCCTGCGGGACACGCCGGAGATCCTGACTTTGTACCGTCCCCGAAATCGTGTGTACGTGGCTCACCGACGGTGCCGGGCCCTCCGCCGCCTGGGCCGGCAGGGTCCCGAGCAAGCCACTGACCAATAACAAACCCACCCACACCCGACCTATGGTGCTGACTGACAAACCCATGCGAACCTCCCCCAATGAATCTGCTTCCATGCAGAGCCGTGCCCGGGTCATTTGCCCGGGCAACCTCCAGTAAACATGAACGTCACGTTGAGGTTAGGAACGGGGAGGCGCGCGCGAAGTCCTAAGCGTACCGAGCGATTGTGAGACAAGGATCGATTGATAGGCGGCGGACGATGGGGCTTCTGCGAGGAGGGAACAGGTCGCCGGTGCGTCCCCGGCCAGCGAGTGGCCCGTGTGGTACTGCACCCACTGACAGAGGTCGGTATCCGAATGTTCGTGGCCGTCGTGATCGGCTGCCGCCAGATCGTGATGAATCTGCAACGCCGCCGCGAACGGCACCATGGCCAGCAACAAGCACGCGAGGAGCAGGGCGACCGCTCGTCTTGAATTGACATGGGGATGACGGGAAGACATCAATGGCCAGATAGTTCCAGTTTTTCAACCGTGGGTTGTAACAAAGCCGTGAAGTGAAAGCAAGAACGAGCCGTCCGCTGCTCACGCTCTGGACATTCCACAATCTATTCGCTATGGTAGAGGCCACTCTTCAATCACGGAATGAGCAACCTGCCGTTCCTAAAGGGACCACCATGACCAGGCCGATCGACAACCAGCACGTTATTGAAATCAAGCCGCTCCCCTCGCCTCGCGATGTCAAGACCCGTCTACCGATCACCGACGACGTGGCGGAGCTGGTATTTCAGACGAGGCAATCGATTCGGAACATCCTGCATGGCCGTGATATGGAACGGCTCATCGTGATCGTCGGCCCCTGCTCGATCCACGATGCCGACGCCGCCTACGAGTATGCCGAACGGCTCAGGCCGGTCGCCGAAGCAGTCCGTGAGAAACTTCTGGTCGTGATGCGCACCTATTTCGAAAAGCCCCGGACCACCGTGGGCTGGAAGGGATTGATCAACGACCCCCATCTCGACGGCACCTGTGAGATTGCCCAGGGTATCCAGCTGGCCCGGACGATCCTGTTGAACATCAATGGGAAAGGGCTTCCCTGCGCGACGGAATTGCTCGACCCGGTCACGCCGCAGTTCATTGCGGATCTCCTGAGTTGGACGGCGATCGGGGCACGCACCACCGAGAGTCAGATTCATCGCGAAATGGCGAGCGGCCTGTCGATGCCGGTCGGGTTCAAGAACGGCACCGAAGGGAGCCTACAGGTCGCGATCAATGCCATGATCACCAGCCGCAGCCCGCACCACTTTGTCGGAGTCAACGCCGACGGCATGACCTCCATCATCAAGACCACCGGCAATCCTGACCATCACATCGTGCTTCGTGGCGGCGGCGGTCGCACCAACTATAGCGTCGAAGACATTGCCCGCGCGGAAGGCGCCGTCGCCACCGAAGGCCTCGCACGCGGCGTCATGGTGGATTGTTCCCACGACAACTCGGGAAAGAACCATCAACGTCAGGTTGAAGTCGCCGGAGAAGTCCTTAAACAATTCCGGCAAGGCCGCCGGTCGATCATGGGCGTCATGCTTGAAAGCCACTTACAAGGCGGTAGACAGAGTTGGGATCCGAGCAAGGCTCTCACCTACGGGATGTCGATCACCGACTCCTGCCTGGCCTGGGACGATACTGAAGCCCTCCTCCACGGCATGGCCGAGGCGCTCGCCACGCGTCCCGTCTAGCAGATTTGAAATACGTTGCTCCGACGGCGGGCGCATCGTCCGAAGACAGGGGTCCAAACCTGCCCGCCTGTTTCACGATCCTGCAGAGTTCCCGACGGCGAGAACATCACGACGTTCCCTGAAGGTCTCCGAGAGCTAGCCTTCCAGCAGCAGCCTCTTCACTCCGTCCCCAATCGCGTTCAGGGGCGCCAGGCCCGTGTCGAAACGTCTGAGCAATCGTCCGTCCGTGGTACGTCGGCTTCCAGGCTATGCAGCCGCAGTATACTGCCCGCTGAATTGACCCATGGGGCCAAAGCTCGGCGGTCTGTGCCGATCTTTTCACCGTTCGCCTCTTGACCAGTTCGTCGTCTCCACTGAAGGGAATCTCGACATTGAAGATCCGCAACAGATTACGTGAAGGCCGTCTCCGTGTGACCGATGTTCTGAGGAGGAGCACTCTGTCACAGTCGGATGTCGGCCACGAACCTCCGTTGCGCTCGGAGCTGTTCAGCGCCGGGCAGATGCACCAACACGGTAAGACGCTAGCGGGATCGCACGAGGTGAGTGCGGATCACGAACCGGACCAGTTGCTCAGCCGGTTGGCGGAGAATGAAGCGGTGCTGATGGAAGTGCGCGGCCTGGTGTCGGATGCCATGAAGGGCAGTCGTCGCATCACCCCCGCCGGTGAATGGTTATTGGATAATTTCTATTTGATCGAGGAACAGATCCGCATGGCCAAGCGGCACTTGCCCAAGGGCTACAGCCGTGAGCTGCCTCGTCTCGCCAAGGGCCCTTCCACCGGCCTGCCACGGGTCTATGACATCGCTCTGGAAATCATCTCCCACGGGGATGGTCGAGTCGATCCGGAAAGTCTCAGCAGTTTTGTGGTGGCGTACCAAACCGTCACAGCCCTGAAGCTGGGCGAGTTATGGGCCATTCCCATCATGATCCGCCTGGCATTAATCGAAAATCTGCGACGCGCCGGCGCACGCATCGCGAGCGACCGAGTGCATCGCAATCGCGCCTACGAATGGGCCGGCCAGATGATGGAGACGGCAGAGAAGGATCCCAAGAGTCTCATCCTGGTCATCGCAGACATGGCACGATCGAACCCGCCCATGGTGAGCGCCTTCGTGGCGGAACTTGCCAGGCGGCTTCAAGGGCAAAGTGCGGCACTGGCGTTGCCGCTCACCTGGATCGAGCAACGGTTGTCCGAGTCGGGACTCACCATCGAACATCTGGTGCAATCGGAGACGCAACAGCAGGCGATCGACCAGGTCTCCATGAGCAACAGTATCGGCAGCCTCAGGTTCCTGGCCGCGATGGACTGGCGCGAATTTGTCGAGGCCCACAGCGTCGTGGAGCAGACTCTGCATGCAGATCCGGCAGGGGTGTATAGCCGGATGGACTTTGCGACACGGGACCGCTACCGCCATGCGGTGGAGAGACTGTCCAAACGTAGTCCTCTCTCGGAACCTGAAGTCGCGACACGGGCCGTTCGGCTCGCCGAACGCCGGGCCGGTGAAACGGGAACGGACCATCGCGACGCCCACGTCGGCTTCTATCTGGTCGATAAGGGGCAGCCTCAGTTGGAACAAGCAGTCGGCATGCGCCGCTCGTTATTCGACTGGATCGGGAAATGGAGCGGCCGAGGCGCGACACCGGTCTATCTCGGTTCCATCCTGCTCCTGACGGCCGCGTTGACAGGCGGCTTCCTTGCCCTTGCGGCTGCCGATGGCTGGAGTGCCTGGCGGCTTGCCTTGATGGGATTCCTTTCGGCGTTGGCCTCCAGTCAGCTCGCGGTGACCCTGGTGAACTGGCTCGCCACGGCCCTCGTGACACCGAACCCGCTTCCGCGAATGGATTTCACCGAGGGTCTTCCTCCTGAATTACGAACCCTGGTGGTCGTCCCCACCCTCCTTCAGAATGCACAGGGCGTCGAAGACCTCATCGAGGCGCTCGAAGTCCGGTTCCTCGCCAACCGGGACAGACACCTCCACTTTGCACTCCTCACTGACCTTCCCGATGCTGCGCATGAAACTGTTGCAGAAGATGACCAGGTGGTGCGGCTCGTCCAGACACGCATCGAAGCGCTGAATGACAAATACAACAGCGAGCACGGCGAGACGTTCTTCCTCTTTCATCGACCACGTCGCTGGAATGCCCAAGAGCGGGCGTGGATGGGGTATGAGCGGAAACGTGGCAAACTCGGGGACCTGAACGCGCTGCTCCGGGGCGGTTCAGAGGATCGCTTCTCGATGGTGATCGGAAAGACGGCAATACTGTCCTCCGTCAAATACGTGATCACGCTCGACACGGATACGCAACTGCCTCGCGATTCCGCTCGCCAGTTTGTGGCAGCGATGGCACACCCTCTCAATCGTCCACGGTATGACCTCAAGGCCCAGCGAGTCACCGAAGGGTATGGCATCCTTCAACCTCGCGTGGCCGTCAGCTTACCCGGCACCAACCGATCAAGGTACGCGCGTCTCAATGCCAGCGAACCGGGCATTGACCCTTATACCCGCGCCGTTTCGGATGTGTATCAGGACGTCTTTGGAGAAGGGTCTTTCATCGGCAAGGGCATTTATGAGGTCGAGGCCTTCGAACGGGCGCTCCACAACCGGTTTCCGGAAAATCGAATCCTCAGCCACGATCTGCTCGAAGGTTCCTATGCGCGAGCCGGGTTCTTGAGCGACGTCCAGCTGTATGAGGAATATCCAGCCCGGTACCGCTCGGATGTCGCCCGGCGGTATCGCTGGATTCGCGGAGACTGGCAGATCGCACGATGGGCATTTCCGCAAGTACCGGGGGCTAACGGGCGCACCCAAAACAATCCGCTCTCAACACTCGCCCGTTGGAAGATCTTTGACAACCTGCGCCGAAGTCTCGTGCCTGCGGCGATGCTGTCCCTGTTCCTGCTGGGCTGGACCGTTCTGTCTCCCGTCTGGCTCTGGAGCCTCTCGGCGCTTTCGCTCCTCCTGATTGCTCCACTGATGGCCGCTTTCGGGGATCTGTTTCGTAAGCCAGAAGATGTGCGGCTCGACCAGCACCTGACGTCGACGGCTCGGGCCACGACGCAACAGCTTACGCACGCCATGTTGACCCTCATGTGCCTGCCCTATGAGGCCTACTACAGCCTGGGGGCAATCCTCCGGACAGCCGGCCGCATCTGGCTCACCCGCACGCGTCTATTGGAATGGAGCCCATCAAGCACAGTGCACGGAACCGCAACGGGCCTGATCGGAGAGTACCGATCGATGTGGGTCTCCCCAGGCCTTGCCCTGGGGACCGCAGCCTATCTCCTGCTCTCGCGCCCGGACGCACTGCTGGTAGCAGGACCGGTGTTGATCCTCTGGGGGACGTCTCCCCTGTTCACCTGGTGGATCAGTCGGCCGATCGCCCGGTACGAGGCGAAGCTCACGGCGGACCACACCCTGTTCCTCCGCAAGATGGCCCGCAAGACCTGGGGATTTTTTGAGACCTATGTCGGCCCGGATGACCACTGGCTTCCGCCGGATAATTACCAGGAGCACCCCGTCCCGCGAGTGGCACACCGCACGTCGCCGACGAATATGGGCCTGGCGCTGCTCGCGAACTTGTCTGCCTACGATTTCGGCTACCTGTCAACAGGACGCCTCCTGGAACGCACGAAACAGGCTTTCGACAGCATGGCGAGATTGGAACGGTATCGAGGCCACTTCTACAACTGGTACGACACGCAGTCCTTAAAACCCCTCTTGCCCATGTACATTTCGTCCGTGGACAGTGGGAACCTGGCCGGACACGTCCTGACGTTGCGGTCGGGGCTGCTCACCATCCCGGATCATGCGATCCTCTCTCATCGCGTCTTTGACGGCCTTCGCGACACCCTGACGATCTGGAACGATGCTCTCGGAGAGGCGGGGGACCTCCCACTCGGCAGGCTGAGTACGGAGTTGACCGCTGCATCCCTGGACAGCTCGGCCACGCTCACGGCGGCGCACCGGTCTCTGGATGGCCTGGCGACGCTCGCGGCTGAAGCCGCGTCTCGTCTCGATACCACTGCGGACGGGAATGCACGACGATGGGCCCATGCCTTTGAGCAACAGTGCCGTGGCGCGCTCACTGATCTGACGGTGCTTGCGCCCTGGATCGGTCTTCCGGACTCGCCTCGCACGCTCAGTTCCTTCCCGGAATTAGACCAGATACCGACACTCCGGAGACTGACCGAACTGGAAAGCGAATGGCTGCCGGCAATTGAGCAACGACTCGGTCCCGACACCACGGAGCCGGATCGGGACTGGCTGGCCGGACTTCAACGGCATCTCAACGACGCGGGCCAGCGCGCCGGTGAACGCATCACCTCGCTTAATCACCTGGCCTGGCGATCGGGCCAGTTCGCCCGGATGGAGTTTGACTTCCTGTTCGACGGGACACGGTTCCTCCTGTCTATCGGGTACAGCGTCACAGACCGACGGCGCGATGTCAGCTACTACGACCTTCTGGCATCGGAAGCACGATTGTGCAGCTTCGTCGCCATTGCGCAGGGACAATTGCCGCAGGAGAGCTGGTTTGCCCTGGGGCGCCTGCTCACGACCACGGGTGGAGATCCCATTCTCATGTCCTGGAGCGGTTCGATGTTCGAATACTTGATGCCGCTCCTGGTCATGCCGACCTACCAGCACACGCTGCTGGATCAGACCTATCAGGCTGCGGTGGCAAGACAGATCGAATATGGACGGGAGCGGGGCATACCCTGGGGCGTATCCGAATCCGGCTATAACATGGTCGACGTCCATTTGAATTACCAGTACCGGGCGTTTGGCGTGCCCGGCCTGGGCCTCAAGCGGGGGCTGGGTGAGGAGTTGGTCATCACGCCCTATGCCACGGCCCTCGCCCTCATGGTCGCGCCCGAAGAAGCCTGCCTGAACCTGCAACGGCTCGCCGCGGAAGGAGCTGAAGGCCCATTCGGATTATATGAAGCGATCGACTACACGCCGTCTCGCCTTCCACGCGGCCAATCGAGTGCCGTGGTTCGTTCGTATATGGCCCACCACGTAGGGATGAGTTTTCTTTCCCTAGCCTACGTGATCCTGGATCGTCCGATGCAACGGCGCTTCGAAGCCGAACCGTTGTTTCAGGCGACCATGCTGTTATTGCAGGAACGGATTCCAAAGGCCACCGCGTTCTATGCTCACAGCGCCGAGCTCTCAGACCTCCGCCCGGCATCGGGTGTTTCGGAAACGCCGGTTCGCATCCTGACTACGCCGAACACGCCGGTTCCCGAAGTGCAGCTCCTGTCCAACGGCCGATATCACGTCATGGTCACCAATACGGGTGGCGGGTACAGCCGCTGGAAGGACCTGGCGGTCACGCGATGGCGTGAAGACAGCACCTGCGACAACTGGGGGACGTTCTGTTACATCCGCGATGTCGAAAGCGGAGAGTTCTGGTCGATGGCCTATCAGCCGACGCTCAAACCGTCGAAAACGTACGAGGTCATCTTTTCAGAAGGGCGTGCGGAATATCGACGCCACGACCATGAGATCGAGACGCACGCCGAGATCGTGGTGTCCCCTGAAGATGATATTGAACTGCGCCGGATCCGCCTCACGAACTGCTCCGGAACCAGGCGTACCATCGACCTGACCAGCTATGCGGAGGTCCTGCTGGCATTGCCGGCGGCCGACGCCCTGCACCCGGCATTCAGCAACCTCTTTGTGCAGACTGAAATCGTCCCTGAGCGTCAGGCGATTCTCGCCACACGCCGCCCCCGTTCACTCAACGAGCAGGCCCCCTGGGCATTTCACCTCATGGCGGTACGTGGCCCCCACAGCGGAGAAATCTCTTACGAGACGGACCGCATGCAGTTCATCGGCCGCGCCCGCACGCTTGCCTCCCCGCAAGCCATGGACCGTTCCGCGCTCTCGGGAAGCCAGGGCTCCGTGCTGGATCCGGTGGTGTCCATCCGTTGCCAGATCGTCCTTGATCCGGAAGAGTCCGTCACGGTGGATCTCGTATCCGGCATTGGCGAGACCCGGGACATCTGTCTGCGCCTGGTCGATAAATATCAGGACCGGCATCTCGCCGATCGCGTCTTCGAGTTGGCCTGGACACACAGCCAGGTGGTGTTGCGGCAACTGAACGCCACCGAAGCGGACGCGCAACTCTACGGACGTCTGGCCGGCTCGATTCTCTATGCCAATGCCTCCTTGCGGGCCGAGGCGTCACTGCTCAGCAAAAACCGCCGCGGACAGTCCGGCCTCTGGGGTTATGCCATATCAGGCGATCTGCCGATCGTACTGCTCCAGATTGGAGACCCCTCGAACATCGATCTGGTGCGTCAGATGGTCCAGGCCCATGCGTACTGGCGGCTGAAGGGACTCGCCGTGGACCTCGTGATTTGGAACGAAGACCACGCCGGATACCGCCAGGTCTTACATGACCAGATTATGGGGCTGATTGCAGCCGGGGTCGAAGCTCATGTGATCGATCGCCCCGGGGGAATTTTCGTGCGCACGGCCGAACAGATGTCGGTCGAGGACCGCCTGCTGCAACAATCGGTGGCGCGGGCCATCCTCACGGACCGACGAGGCGCGTTGGCGGACCAGCTCGCCCCGATGACGGCCTCCGCGGCACCGGCCTACCGTTTCAAGCCGACACGCACGCATCGGCCCGATGCGCCGGTGCTTATTGAGGCTCGAGAAGATCTGCTCTTCTACAATGGCCTCGGCGGGTTCTCTTCCGATGGCCGGGAGTACGTCATCACCACGGGACCGGAGCAGGTAACGCCCGCCCCCTGGGTCAACGTGCTGGCAAACCCCTACTTCGGCACGGTGGTCTCCGAGCATGGTCTCGCCTACACGTGGGGCGAGAACGCGCATGAATTCCGCCTCACACCCTGGCACAACGATCCGGTCACGGATTCCAGCGGAGAAGCCTTGTATCTCCGGGATGAAGAGACCGGTCACTTCTGGTCGCCGATGCCAATGCCCACCCGGGGTACCAGCCCCTATGTCAGCCGGCATGGCTTCGGCTACAGCGTCTTCGAACATTCAGAAAATGGCATCCGCTCCGAGGTGTGGGTCTATGTCGCGCTGGATGCCTCGGTAAAATTTACGGTGCTGAAGCTGCATAATGAATCCGGCCGCCCCCGACGGTTGTCGGCAACCGGGTATGTGGAGTGGGTGCTGGGTGACCTGCGCCCCAAATCGGTCATGCACGTCGTAACAGACATCGATCCCCTTACTGGAGCGTTCTTTGCCCGGAACCATTACAACACGGACTTCCCCGGACGCGTTGCCTTCTTCGACGTCGATGAGGGCACCCGGAGCATCTCCGGAGACCGGACTGAATTTCTGGGACGGAACGGGACCCTTTCCAATCCGGCCGCAATGGGTCGCTCGCGACTGTCGGGGAAGGTGGGCGCGGCCCTGGATCCCTGCGGGGCCATCCAGATCCCGTTCGAACTCGCTCAAGGACAAGAGCGTGAGATTATCTTTCGATTGGGAATGGGAAAGGACGCCGATGATGCCCGTCAGCTCGTCCGTCGCTTCCGGGGCTCGATGGCAGTTCGTGGGGCACTGGAAACAGTCTGGCACCACTGGACCCATACCCTGGGCGCCGTACACGTCGAGACGCCCGATCAGTCCCTCAACGTGCTCGCCAATGGCTGGTTGCTGTATCAAACACTGGCCTGCCGGCTCTGGGCGCGGAGCGGATACTATCAATCGGGGGGAGCCTATGGGTTCCGCGATCAGCTGCAAGACGTGATGGCGCTGGTGCATGCCAAGCCACATCTCGCGCGGGAACAACTCCTCCTGTGCGCGAGCCGGCAGTTCCAGGAGGGAGATGTGCAACATTGGTGGCATCCGCCCTCGAACCGGGGCGTGCGGACGCGCTGTTCAGATGATTTTCTCTGGCTTCCCTTCGTCACCAGCCGCTACGTCATGACGACCGGAGACACCGGCATCTTGGATGTCCCGATTCCGTTTATCCAAGGCCGCCCGATCAACTCGGACGAGGATTCGTATTACGATCTCCCGAGCCGGTCGGAACAATCAGGCACGTTGTATGAACATTGTGTGCGCGCCATTCTCAAGGGTTTGACTCAGGGCGAACACGGTCTCCCCCTCATCGGCTCCGGCGACTGGAACGACGGGATGAACATGGTCGGTGATCGCGGCCAGGGCGAAAGCGTGTGGTTGGGATTCTTCCTCTACGACGTCCTCATGCGATTCGCGGCCGTGGCACGCAGGAAGGATGATGCGCCGTTTGCGGAACGCTGCCAGGCGGAAGCGGATCAGCTGCAGCGGCATATCGAAGCAGAGGGTTGGGATGGCGAATGGTATCGCCGTGCCTACTTTGATGACGGCTCCCCGCTGGGCTCCTCCAGTAATGAGGAATGCCAAATCGATTCCATTCCACAAAGTTGGTCTGTGTTATCAGGGGCGGGTGATCCGAGCCGTTCTCGATCAGGGATGGAGGCCGTATACACGCGACTGGTCCGGCAGGACAACGCCTTGATTCAACTCTTGGATCCCCCCTTCGATAAGTCGCTGTTGAATCCCGGCTATATCAAGGGGTATGTCCCGGGGGTGCGCGAAAACGGAGGCCAATACACGCATGGCGCCCTCTGGACCGTGATGGCCTTTGCGGCACTGGGTGACCGCGAGCGCGCCTGGGAGCTTTTCGCCCTGATCAATCCGGTGAACCATGCCCGATCGCCAGAAAAGGTCGGGGTGTATAAAGTCGAACCCTATGTCGTCGCAGCGGATGTCTATGCCGTGTCACCCCACACAGGTCGCGGCGGATGGACCTGGTACACAGGCTCAGCCGGCTGGATGTACCGGCTGATCGTGGAGTCACTCCTCGGCCTGAGGCTGGAAGGAGCCCTATTACGATTCGTCCCCTGCCTTCCCCTCGAGTGGACGACCTTCAAAGTCCACTACCGATACCGGGATACGGTCTATCACATTACTGTGCGGCAGACTCGCGACCCGGAATCTGCCATGTCGGTGACCGTGGACGGGACTCATCGTGCTGATTCCGCGATTCCACTGGTTGACGATCGCCGGGAGCATTCGGTTGAGGTGATCATTCCCGGGGGGTGAGGCAGCCGGTCGCCCATGCAGACCTCGGCATTGCAGGCCGGTGTCTGCACATATCGGCAGACCGTGACACTCAATCCCCTCGGCTTCCGGCCTCAGGGGCAACCATGTTCAGGATGCGCCCATGCTGATTGACACGCACACGCATCTCGACGATGCCCGCTACGAACCGGACCGCGATATGATGCTCGCCCGTGCGCGGGAGGCCGGCGTGGAAACCATGATCACCATCGGGTGTGACCTCGTTACCAGTCGATCCGCCGTGGCCATTGCCGATCGCTATCCCTTCGTGTACGCCTCCGTCGGCGTGCATCCCCACGAGGTCAAACACGTCGAAGCCACCTGGTACGACGAGCTCCGGCAATTGTCGCAACACAAGAAGGTAGTGGCCTATGGCGAGATCGGTCTCGACTACCACTACAACCATTCTTCGCCAGAGGAGCAACGCCAGCGCTTCCGCGAACAGATTCAGCTGGCTCGTGAGTTGGGCCTGCCGGTCATTATCCACACCAGAGACGCGCAGGACGATACCGTTCGTATCCTCAAGGAGGAACGTGCGTCCGAAGTCGGAGGCGTATTTCACTGTTTTTCAGGAGATGCCTGGCTGGCGAAGGATGCGTTGGATTTGGGATTCTATCTGTCGTTTTCAGGCATCCTGACGTTTCAGAATGCGACCATGCTCCGAGAGATTGCCAAGACCGTTCCGGCAGACCGTCTCTTGATCGAAACGGATTGTCCCTACCTGACTCCGATTCCCCATCGCGGGAAGCGGAATGAACCGGCTTATGTCACGCATGTGGCCGCACTGCTGGCCGTCATCAAGTCGGATGACGGCATCCGGACCGCAGAAGACGTGGGTCGCATCACCAGCGAGAATGCGCGCCGGCTGTTTAAAATTCCCTGAGCTGATGTGTTCGTTTGCGTTGCGACTTGGGTAGCTTGCGGGGGTTTCCGCCCTTGTCCTTGGACCGCTTCACAAGATCGGCATCGCCCCCATCCAACTCCTTGAAGGCCTGCGCCGGCGCGCCGGAGGACCGATCCTGCAGCTTGGCACGAAATTCCGCCGCCCCCAGAACGAACGCCCCGGCCGCTCTGGCCACGTTGACCACTTCATGATCCGAGGACACGACCGCGCAGTCCTTTCCGTAGGCACGAGCCAACCGTTGAATGACCTGGTCGGCTCGTTCGCCGCGCTTCGAATAGACGACTTCGATGCCGGACTGGTGCTCATGGTGTTCGGCCCCCGAGCCGCCCTGCCACCCGTCGAAGACAAGGGTAATGGCGTGACCTTTTCTTTGGCGGTACCCGGCCAGCCGTTGTAGCAGCGCCTCACGCGCTGCCTCGAGGCGGCCGCTGACCGGCGATCCCGCCATCCCGGCGCTGCCTAAAAGGTTATATCCATCGACAAGGAGATGCGTTGCCATCTAAAATTACATCGTATAAGGCCTTGGGTTGACAATATCACAAACATTTGAGAAAAGGCCTGAGAGACTCCCTGTCGAGAGGAATGCCGGTTCGTGAATTCTGCTGTCCGTTTTACACGCAGTCTTTTCGCTCTCACCCTGCTGTGGCTGTGCCTCGGCGCCATCGCCCTGTCCAACGCGGAGATTCAGACCGCACCCTCATGGCCGCAGATTCCTCAATGGGGGGGCGAAGAACCCGTTCCGCGCTTTCTTGCGGCGAAAAAAGACAGCACGGGAAAATCCCGGTACCCGGCCATCGTCCGCGATCTTCGATCCTGGTCGACCGCCGAGGGGACCAGACTCGTCCTGGATCTCAACCACAAAGTTTCCTTCGCTGAAACGCACTTACGCAATCCGGACCGGGTCGTCATCGAGGTCAGTAATGCCATCCTGGGAAAATCCTCCCGTTTGCGCGTGTCCGGAGGGACCGTTCCGCCCTCGTTTCAAGTGGCACAGAAGCGCTCACGCACGGTCACGATCACGCTGTCGAGAACTCCAGGCTCTCAATACAAGGTGTATCCGCTGACCAACCCGGATCGTCTGGTGATCGATCTGCACCAGCGGCCGAAGGATCAGATGAAACAGATCGGTGAGACCTCGGCGACGTCGCCCTCGGCTCCTCTCACCGCATTGCCGGCCCCTCCGTCCATTCCACGGCCGACCGTCACGGAGCCAGTTCGTCCCATTGTCCCGAAACCCGCCAGTCCGACCAGGACGATTGTGATCGATCCGGGACACGGAGGGAAAGATCCCGGCACCATCGGCCACCAGGGCACGACTGAAAAAGACGTCACGTTAAAGGTCGGGCTGCTGCTCAAGACCTTGCTCGGCACGTTACCGAATACCCGCGTGCTCATGACGCGGGAAAACGACAGCTTCATCGAGTTGGAGGACCGGGCGAAATTTGCCAATGGCAAAGAGGCCGACCTGTTCGTCTCCATTCACGTCAACTCTCATCCTCACAAGGGTGTCCGCGGTCTGGAGATTTATCACTTCGGGGAAGCCAAGGAT
The DNA here is from genome assembly GCA_963846575.1 of uncultured Nitrospiraceae bacterium. Classification (GTDB taxonomy): domain Bacteria; phylum Nitrospirota; class Nitrospiria; order Nitrospirales; family Nitrospiraceae; genus Nitrospira_A. The sequence continues at coordinate 2,262,154 of CAWJWJ010000002.1, forward strand.
CAACGCGCCCTGGAGGTTGCCGCGCGTGAAAACGGCACACCGCTCAACAATACCGGCGTGGGATGGGAATATCTGGTGGCCGATCTGCTGACCTCGAAAAAGATCGAACATTCCCTTGAACTGGCCTGGACGGCCAAGCAGGCGATGGTGACCAACCTCAACGGCCGCTATAGCACCATCGATCACGGCGTGAAGACGGCCCCCTTCTACGTGTTGCGATTTACCACCATGCCCAGCATTCTCGCCGAAATCGCATTCATGTCGAACCCGGCTGAAGAATCGCAGATGCGGACACAACCGTTTCTTGCGCATATTGCCGAATCGATTTTCGAAGGCGTGAAGACCTATCTCGAGTCGACTCCCCCCAGGTGACAGATCGTCGCGATTCGGGCTACCGTCCACACTTTCCGGGTATGACTACATTTAAGATCGTCATCGAATATGACGGGACGCAGTACGCCGGCTGGCAGCGCCAACTGGACCTGCCGACTATCCAGGGGACGGTGGAGGAAGCCCTGGCGGCGATTTCCCGGACCCGTATCACGCTGGTCGGCGCCGGCCGCACCGATGCCGGCGTACATGCCCTCGGCCAGGTCGCCAGCTTCAGAACCGATCGCGGTCTGTCCGGAAGGGAATGGTGTCGCGCCCTGAACGCCCACCTCCCTGCTGACATCAGCGCCCTGACGGTCGAACAGGTGCCCGATACCTTCCATGCGCGCTATTCGGCAATAGGCAAATTATACGAGTATCGTCTGCTGAATCGCTCGGAACGCGCGCCTCTCCAGCGGGAACGGGCCTGGATGCTCTACAAACCGCTCGACTTCCCAGCCATGACCGAGGCCGCGGCCCACTTGACCGGTGAACAGGACTTTTCGTCATTTGAAACCGCACCGACCGACAACGAGAATCCACGCTGCCGGTTGGAACAGTCGGACCTCAGGCGAGAGGGTCATCTCATCGTGTTCGCCTTCTATGCCGATCGATTTCTCAAACAGATGGTCCGCTCGATGGTGGGAACTCTCGTAGAGGTGGGGCAGGGAAAACGAAAGGCCGCCGACATGCCCGCCGTGCTCGGCGCACGATCCCGCGCGGCGGCGGGAAGAACCGCCCCGGCGCATGGTCTTTATCTGGTCAGAGTCGATTACGGCCCGGCATTGGATCGCTGCACGGAGCCCTCTCCCGAATGACCACATGCGACACCGGGTTTTGACCCGCGCGATGACCGGGTAATGTCCCCCTCCCGCCGCCAACGCCTGCGAGACGGCCTGCCCTGTGCCAAACCAGCTCAGCCTCCTACCGGCGCAGCGCGGCCTCAGCTTCGGGTATACCGCGGCCGGGCGGTCATTCAGCGTTGATCGGAATTCTTCCGGGGTGCGACGCTGGTCCCGGCACCATGAGGGGAGCAGGATCCGTGTAGTGCGGGCCCGATGTTATCGAGAACTGTCGGAGTCTTGATTCTCGAGCTTCTTTCGGAGTTCGATGAGTTCCAGTTCGAGCGCGGAGAATCGATCGGCGATCGGGTCCGGCATATTCGTATGGTCCATGGTCGCATCCGGGAGACGCTCGCCATGCGTTTTGATGATCCGGGCAGGCACTCCGATAACCGTGGAGTTGGGGGGGACCGATTTTAGCACGACGGAGTTCGCGCCGATTTTGACATTGTCGCCGATGGTGATCCCGCCGAGGATTTTGGCTCCTGCCCCCACCACGACGTGGTTGCCGAGGGTCGGATGGCGCTTGCCGCGCTCTTTGCCGGTCCCTCCGAGAGTGACACCCTGAAATAAGGTGACATGGTCGCCGACTTCCGCGGTCTCTCCGATCACCACACCCATCCCATGGTCGATGAAAAATCGTGCGCCGATTTTTGCTGACGGATGAATCTCAATCCCCGTCAGCCACCGAGCCAGTTGCGAAATCGCCCGTGGCAACAACGGTATCTGCCGCCCTTTCAGCCAGTGGGCGAGACGGTAGGCCAGCAGCGCGTGAAATCCCGCATAGGTGAGAATGACTTCGAGCCTGCTGGTCGCAGCCGGGTCACGGTCGAAAATTGCTTGAAGGTCCTGAGAGATCGTTTTAAACATCCATGCCACCACGGTTGATGGTCGCCGAATCTCGTCACTCAGAGCCGCTCGATCAGACAGACCGCCTGAGCGGCGACGGCTTCTTCCCGCCCCACCGCATCAAGGCCTTCGCCGCTCTTCACCTTGACATTCACCAGGTCCGGATCCACCTGAAGGACTCCGGCGATAATTTTTTGCATGGCCGCCAGGTGCGGGCTCAGCCGGGGCGCCTGAGCAATAATTGTACTATCCACGTTCGCGAGACGATACCCCTTCGCGCGCAACTTCACGACCACATCTTCCAGCAGCTTCAAGCTCGAAATATTCTTGAACCGCTGATCCGAACTCGGGTAGTGGCGACCGAGATCGCCCTCGCCCATCGCTCCCAGCAGGGCATCGCAGATCGCATGCACGAGCGCATCGGAATCCGAGTGCCCCTGGAGTCCTTTGCTGTGTGGAATCTCCAGCCCGCCCAGAATCAATTTACGCCCCACCACCAGAGGATGAATATCCCATCCGCACCCTACCCGTACAGCCGTCATTCTGTGCTCCTCACCGCCGTTCGTGACTGGAGAATCGCCTCTCCGATCACGAGATCTTCCGGCCTCGTCACCTTGATGTTTTCACCGCTCCCCTCGACGACCACGACCGATTTCCCGATCTGCTCCACCAGATCCGAGTCATCGGTCGCATGGATCCCGTCCAACAGGGCCCTGCGATGTCCTTCTGCCAGCCATGCGCGACGGAATGCCTGCGGCGTTTGCGCCAGCCACAACGGCCGGCGATCCATGGTCCGCTCAATAAGGCCGTCCGCTCCCACGTACTTCACCGTGTCCCGCATCGGCAGCGCGATGATAGCCGCCCCGTGTTCCACTGCAGCATCGACGACCTTTTGAATCATGTCCACAGTCAGAAACGGCCGGACCGCGTCATGGACGAGCACGATCTCCGTCTCCTCGCCCACCTCCGCCAATGCGTGACGGACTGAATCCTGACGCTGCGCTCCTCCGGAAACAATTTTTGTCACCTTGCCGAATTCGCCCGTTGCCAGGATGTGGTCCAGGCAATACTGTCGCTCAGCCTGTGGTACAGCGAGGATAATCTCGTGAATGACCGGAGAAGCTTGGAGAATGCGGAGAGACTGCACGAGAATCGGCCGGCCCCCCAATGAGAGAAACTGTTTCGGAACAGTTCCCCCCATCCGAAGTCCACGTCCTGCCGCCGGCACGAGGGCGACCGTCCTCGGTCCTGTCGTCACCGGCGTCTTCTCACGCGAAGGCACGAACGAACTCACAATCAGCGGGCGAGCCTCCCGCGGAGCCGATGCGGATGCTCATGCATGACGCCGCGTCCACACGACCCGCGAATCGGCTACCCCATCCGTGGTTCGCAGGTATCTGCCTATACACGCGCGACCTGATATTCTTCGCGCTCTGTGTCTTCCTTCAGACGGGTGAAGATCATGCGCCCCGCCGTCGTTTGCAGGACACTGGTCACGGTCACATCCACATTGCGGCCGATACAACGGCGGGCATTGTCCACCACGATCATCGTACCGTCATCCAGGTAGGCCACTCCCTGACCCGCTTCTTTGCCTTCCTTCAAGACAAAGACCCGGATGGTTTCGCCCGGCAACACGACCGGTCTCAGGGCATTGCACAACTCATTGATGTTCAACACCCGCACACCCTGCAGTTCGGCAACCTTATTCAGATTCAAATCGTTGGTAATGATGCGGCCTCCCACCTTCTTGGCCAAAACCACCAGCTTGGCGTCTACTTCCTTCACATGGGGGAAATCTTCTTCGACGATACGGACATCGACATCGGTCATTTTCTGGATCTTATTCAATATGTCCAGCCCTCGCCGACCGCGCGCTCGTTTGAGCGAATCGGATGAATCCGCAATGTGCTGCAATTCATTCAGGATAAAATGGGGAACGAGAAATGGACCTTCAAGAAACCCCGTCTCGCAGAGATCGGCTACTCGGCCATCGATAATCACACTCGTGTCCAAAACCTTGATGCTCGCGTTTGAGGCCCGTGCCCCAGGCGGCCCGGCATGCAGACCGGGAAACTGCTCATAGCCGAACCGGGCACCCACGACCAAGCCCAGATACGGCAATCCCAGAAGGACCACCAGCCCGCCTATATGAAACAGGAACGTTTCCACATCGAAGACTGCGCTGCCTACCCACTCCACGAGGCCAGTCAGCACAAGGCCTCCGGCCAGACCGGCGGCACCACCGACGATAATGCCGAATGATAGTCTCCTGAGCGCGTACTCTCCTGCGATAATAAGGCCGCCTGCACCGGCCCCCATCCCCAATCCCATTAGAAGGAACTCGCGACTCGGATCCTGGGCCCGCAGAAACAGGGCCATGCCGGCAAGAGCGCTGAGAAGAACAAATATGGCCCGTGCTACCATACTGTTTCCCTCCTCTCTGTGAGCACCCCGAACCGATGGTCGAAGTGATCACGGCCTCAGCGTCAGATAAATGGCCCGCCCCTGTCGCCGCAACAGAAGCAAGACCCCTTGGTCCTTCGGTAAGCTTGCGGCGACACGTTCGTAGGCCTTCAACGTGTTCACCGATTTGCGGTTCACCTCCAACACGAGATCGCCTTCGCGGACGCCGGCCTCTTCTGCGGGACTGCCCTGTTTGACCCGGACCACCACCACACCATGGTCGCTGGATTTCAGCCCATATCGGCCTGCGAGTTCGTTGTTCAGCTCCTTGACCTCGATATCGGCGAGCAAGCCGGCGGGGGCCACGGATTCACCGCTTTCCTCCGCACCGGCTTGCGCCACATTCTTTGGCTGCTCGGCAATAGCCAGATCGATGGACTTTGCTTTCTTTTCACGGATGATTTTGACGGTGACCTTCTTCCCCACCGGAGTCTGCGCGACGGCATTGCGCAGGTGAGCGGGAGAGTCCATCGGTTTTCCGTCATATTCAACAATGACGTCGCCGCGCTCGAAGCCGGCCTTCTTGGCCGGACTGTCGTCCATCACATCGCTGACCAGCACACCCTTGGTGTCCTTCGGCACGCCGAACTGAGAAGACAATTCCACGGTCAGTTCCTGAATCGAGACGCCCAACCACCCGCGGACAACTTTCCCATGCTGAGCCAGCTGCTCCATAATGGAGTGGGCCATATTGCTGGGAACCGCAAACCCGATCCCCATATTCCCGCCGCTTTGGCTATAGATTGCGGTATTGATGCCCACCAATTCACCGCGGACATTGACCAGGGCTCCACCTGAATTGCCGGGATTGATCGCGGCATCGGTTTGGATGAAGTCCTCGTATTCGGCGATGCCGGCCGACCGGCCCAGGGCGCTGACGATCCCGAGGGTCACCGTCTGGGTGAGACCGAATGGATTGCCAACCGCCAGCACAAATTCCCCGACCTCCAACTTGTCGGAATCCGCCCAGCTCACGGTGGGCAGACCGCTGGCTTCGATTTTCAGAACAGCCACGTCGGTCTTGGCATCCGTCCCGACCAGCTTCGCCTTGAATTCCCGCTTGTCGGACAGGAACACCTTAATTTCATCAGCCTTACTGACCACATGGTTGTTGGTGATGATGAGGCCGTTGGGATCGACGATCACGCCAGACCCCATTCCCCGCTCCTTCCGTTCTTTCGGCGCCTCGAACCGCTTCATCCACTCCTCGCCGAAGAAGCGTCGGAAGAAGGGATCGTCGAACGGTGTGCCCTGAGTCCCTTCGCTGTTCCCGTTCCGGGTCGCGAAAATATTGACGACCGCGGGTTTGACGGTCTTGGCCACGTCGACAAAACTTTGTCCGCCCGCACCAGGCAACGAGGGCTGAACCGCCGTGGCGACCGGTGTGGCGATAGGCGGAGGGCTGGGAGCCACTTCCGGGACTGCATGGCCCGTGGGCAACCAGCCAAGATTCGAGCTGACCATGACGCCGATGACCACTCCCGTGATCAAGAGCACCAGCGGCACCATCCAGGAACGACGCGGCCCCTGCTCTCCGGTTGAAATGCGAAAATCATCCATAGTGATTCGTATCGGAAGCCGGGCCGGTTAAGCCTGCTCACCCGCGTACAGTCCCATAACGGCGTGGAGAAATTTGATGGCCTCAGCTTTCGGGCGTTGAAATGAATTGCGGCCGATGATCGAGCCGAATCCACCGCCGTCTCGAATGGCGCGCACTTCCTCAAACATCGTCTTGTCCTCGCTTTTCGCGCCGCCGGAGAAGATGACAATCCTGCGCCCGTCGAAAGAACTTTGCACGACATGTTTCACGCGTTCCGCCAAGGTCTTGATCGGGACCTGCTCGGCTTCGTACACCTTCTTCGCGGCCGCGAGCTCCAGATGCACCGTAGGCAATTTGACCTTGATAATGTGAGCCCCTAACTGCGCCGCGATCTGGGCCGCATAGGCCACGACATCCATGGCCGTCTCGCCCTCCTTGCTGAGCGCGGATCCGCGCGGATAGGACCAGACGACGACGGCCAGACCACAGCTCTTCGCCTCTTCGGCGATGGCCCGCAGCTGCTCATACATCGGAGTGCAATGGGACGATCCCGGATAGATGGTGTATCCCACCGCCGAACAGCCCAGTCGTAACGCCTCCCGCACGCTGCCCGTCACAGAGGGCATGGGATCCTTCTCGTCGTGCAGCACATCATGATTGTTCAGTTTGAGGATCAGCGGAATTCTTCCGGCGAAGTGACTCGCTCCCGCCTCGAGAAAGCCCAGCGGAGCGGCATAGGCGTTGCAGCCGGCGTCGATCGCCAGTTGAAAATGGTAGTGTGGATTGTATCCGGCCGAATTGGCTGCAAAACTCCTCGCCGGACCATGCTCGAAACCCTGATCCACCGGCAAAATGACCAACTTGCCCGTCCCCGCCAGTTTTCCAGAGTTCAGCAGGCGGGCAATGTTCGTTTTCGTTCCCGCATTATCACTTTCATACCAACTTAATATTTCCTGGACTCGATTGCTCATGATGAACCTCCCAACCAACCTCGGTCACATTAGTCGTTACACACGTCCTTGCATGCAGGCTTCCGCCATGCTGACATCCTCAACACTTCCGATGAGCAAAGGAACTCTCTGGTGAAGAGCCGTCGGCTCCACCTCTAGAATCCTGGCAGTTCCCGTGCTGGCCAAACCTCCGGCCTGTTCCACCACCATGGCGAGCGGGTTGCCTTCATACAATAACCGCAACTTTCCCTCCGGCTTTTTCGTTTCACCGGGATACAGATAGATCCCTCCACCGAGCAGAATCCGATGCACATCGGCCACCAGACATCCGGAATAGCGGCCGCTGTAGGGCCGGCCCGTGGCGGCGTCCTGCACTTTGATATGGTCGACATACTGTTGCATGCCGGCCGGCCAACGGTGGTAGTTCCCTTCATTCGCCGCATACACCTTGCCCTTCTTGGGCATACGGATATCGTGATGCGACAACACATATTCTCCAATTGCAGGATCCAGTGTGAATCCATGCACGCCCTGGCCCAGGGTGAAGACCAGCATGGTGCTCGAGCCGAAGAGGAGATACCCCGCCGCCACCTGTTCCATGCCCTTCCGCAATAACTGAGGTTCAGCGGGAGGATGGGCACGGTCCTCGCACTTGTGAATGGAAAATATCGACCCGAGCGGCATGTTCACATCGGTGTTCGAAGAGCCGTCCAACGGGTCGAACAACAGCATGTATTTCCCTTGCGGCCAATGCTGCGGAAGCGGAAATGCGTGCTCCATCTCCTCCGAAGCCAACAGGGATACCAGTTTGCACCGTTCGAACACCCGAAGAAAGGTGTCGTTCGCGAGCTCATCTAATTTCTTGACCACCTCGCCCTGGACGTTCGTCTCGCCCGTGGCCCCAAGGATATTGATGAGCCCGGCTCGCCGCAGGTCGTGCGCAAGGAGTTTTCCCACCAGCCCGATGTGGGTCAGCAACGAAATCCGGTCGCTGGTCTGTTCAGGCTGTCCAGTATGTTGTTCGGCAATGAATCGGCTGAGAGTCGACGGAGCATTCCGCATTGAGCTGTATCCTTTGCAGTGACACCACGCAGAGCCTGACACACGACTGCCCGATGAAGGGATCGGGCAGAGTCAGAAACTTGGCGCAAGTATAACGGTTTCTCTCAGTACGAGCAAACCAAAGCACGGGCAGAAATCTACTGTCGTCCTCCGGAACCATAGCCCTGGTTCAGTTCCGCGACAATCGATCCCACAATGACCTTGGCCTTCATTTTGACCGGTATCCGGCGGTCGTCGGTCGTAAACCAGACACGAATATTACCTTCATTAAGGAAGATCCCCTGGAACGGCATCACCACCAGCACGCGCGCGGTCTCCCGCTTTCCCCAGGATCCTTTCAGTGTTTCAAACCCCTCGACCCGTACCGCCAACTTATAGTTCTTATTGTCGTGATGCACCGTCATCTCGAGCGACGCCCCCTGCACCAGCGGCAACACTTTGCGCACATAATACAGGCAGGAAATGGCGTCCTGCGTATCGGCAGGGATAGCCAACTCAGCCAGCTTTCCATCCTTCACCGCCGTCACGAGGCCCTCGCTGTGCCGGAACGTATAGTCAAAATCGTTGGACCGTTTACCCTCCCTGCGGGCAAAGGTCATGTGCGTGGGGAGAAAGGGTTCGACATCGACCGTGGAGGTGACCCGGTTTTCAACCGGATAGATTTTGGTGACGACGGGGCTCGATCGGGCGACGAGATTGAGCACGACTTGCGCCCGGCCATCGGGGGCCTGCTTCTCCTGGACCGACATGGTGGCGACCCCCGCGCGCATGGCCAGCCACGTCAGATCGTAGGAAAGCTGCTCACCGCCGGCGAACGGGATCGGAGGGGGGACCTGCTCTCCCGGCGCTGTATCGGAACGCGACATCGACGCGGAGAACAGATCAAGCAGGCAGATGGCCGCAACGAGGACGATGGCACGGATTGGGGCGTGAAGGACCGGCCCTTTAGGTGGACAGGACACGCCGGGCCTGCGCAAGTTCCGTTTCGATGGCGGCACGAATCACATCTAGACGGGCCGGCGAAGGGGCCTCAAAACGCAGGACCAGCGCGGGCTGGGTGTTGGACGCTCGAATGAGACCCCATCCGTCGTCGAAAATCGCCCGCACTCCATCGATCGTCACCAGTTCCCGCAATAGGAGGGTCGAGGCACCCACGGGCTGGCGGGCCTCCCGATAGGCAGTGAGTTGCGCTTTGACCTGCTCGACCAGTTGAAACTTCAGGGCGTCAGGGCAGTCAACACGAATCTCCGGGGTCACCGTCGTCTGAGGAAGGTCCGCGACCAGGCTGGATAACGACTGTTTCGTCTTCGCAAGGATTTCCACCAGGCGGCAGGAGGCATAGATGGCATCGTCAAAACCGAAATACCGATCGGCAAAAAACATATGGCCGGACATTTCTCCCGCCAGCACCGCCGATTCCGCCTTCAGCTTGGATTTCATGAGTGAATGGCCGGTCTTCCACATGATGGGACGACCACCGCGCGCGGCAATGTCGTCGTAGAGACATTGCGAGGCCTTCACCTCTGAAATAAAGGTCGTCCCTGGCCGCTGCGCGAGAATATCCCGGGCGTAGACGATCATGAGGCGATCGCCCCACAGAATCTGCCCGCGCTCGTCGACCGCGCCGATGCGGTCGGCGTCTCCGTCGTAGCCGATCCCGACATCCGCCTTTTGGTCCTGAACGGTCGCAATCAAATCCTGCAGGTTTTCCACGACGGTGGGATCGGGATGATGGTTGGGGAATCGTCCATCCAGTTCGTCATAGAGGCCGGTGACGCGGCAACCCAACTGTTCCAGGGCCTGCTTGGCTACCAGGGAGGCTGCTCCGTTACCGCAATCGATCACCACATGGAGATGATCCGCCCGAACGCCGGCAAAATCCGCCTTGAGGTGCTGCAAATAATCCGGAATGATCGCGTGAGCGGACAGCTTCCCGGAACCGGAGGCGAATCGACCGGTTTCCATCACCCGCCGCAGGTGTTGGATGTCTTCGCCGTGAATGGCTTCTTTCTGAATGCAGATTTTAAACCCGTTGTATTCGGCGGCATTGTGGCTGCCCGTGATCATAATCCCGCCCTGCACCGGCAAGGTGAATAAGGAAAAATACAACAGCGGAGAGGCACAGAGTCCCAAGTCGACCACGTCCAACCCGCCGCCCAGCAATCCGCGAAGCAATGCCTGTTGCAAACCCGGCGAACTCAGCCGCCCGTCTCGTCCGACGCTGATTCGCGCAATCCCCTGCTCCCGGGCTATGGTGGCGTAGGCACGACCGACCTGCTCGGCGATCTCCTCCGTGAGCTCTTCTCCGACGATGCCCCTCAGATCATACTCGCGAAACAATGCCATCTGACTCTCCTACTGGCCTCTGCTCAAACGGCCGTAATCATCCTGGAAGCGCACAATATCGTCCTCGCCCAGATACGGACCGTTCTGCACTTCAATAATGTGCAGGACCTCCGTGCCGAGATTCTCGAGTCGATGCGGCGTTTCAATGGGGATGGCGGTGCTTTCCCCCACTCGCAGATCGAGCCGCTCATCTCCCCTCGTCACCCGCGCGGACCCTGCAATGACGACCCAATGTTCGCTTCGTTTGTGATGGAGTTGTAGCGACAGGCGCCCTCCGGGGTGTACGGTGACACGCTTCACTTTGTACCCCGGCCCTTCCTCGAGCACGGTATATGAGCCCCAGGGCCGGAAGACCGTCACGTGTTCCAAATGTTCCGGCGCGCCCTGTTGCTTCAGAATTTCGACCATCTTTTTGACGTCTTGTGATCGGGATTTCGGACACACCAGGGTCGCGTCCGGCGTATCCACGACCACCATGTCCGTGAGGCCGATCGTCGCCACCACCCTTCGATCGGCATACAGCACGGAGTTGCTGCTGTCCAGATCGATGACGCGGCCGCTGACCACGTTGCCGGCCTTATCCCGTGGAGCCACTTCTTCCAGGCTGCTCCAGTTGCCGACGTCCGACCACCCGAACGACACGGGAATCATTGCCGCATGAGCCGACTGTTCCATCACCCCGTTGTCGATCGAGACGGAGGGGACCTTCTTGTAGGCGCTCTCGATGAGATGCGGCTCAGCCCCGGCCGCGATCAGGGCATCGACCTTTTGCATGGCCTTGGCCAATAGGGGCTGGTGCCGATGTATTTCGTCAAGAATGGCCGCCGCCGTCCACAAAAACATGCCGCTGTTCCAGAAATAGTTTCCGTTTCTGAGGTACTTCGCCGCGGTCGTCCGATCAGGCTTCTCGACAAATCGCGAAACGGCGTGGCCGGTCAGACGCCCCTTTTTAGCCAGGGCCGTCCGTCGATTCGGGTGAATGTACCCATACCCTGTTTCCGGCCTGGTCGGCTTGATTCCGAAGGTCACGAGATGGCCGCCCTGAGCCAACTGGCACCCCAAGTCCACGGCGGCCTGGAAGGCCTTCTCCCCCGTCACCACATGGTCCGCCGGCAACACCAGCATGATCGCCTCCGGATCCCGTCGCACCAGTTCTCCTGCGACCAGCGCGATGGCCGGAGCAGTGTTGCGACCGACCGGTTCAACGACGTAATTGTCCTTGAGCGCCGCCTTCCACTCGGACAACTGTACCCGAATGGAATCCGCCTGCCCGGGATTCGTGGAGATCATAACCTGTTCAGGTCCGGCACAGGAGAGGACGCGGCGCATGGTCTGCTGAATGAGGGTCTCGTTGCCGATGATCCGCAGCAGTTGCTTGGGGTACAGATGCCGGCTCAACGGCCAGAACCGCGTGCCGCTGCCGCCTGCTAAGATTACCGGATAGAGATGGTCTTTCACATTCATGACGGACGCCCCACCTTCCCCATGCACCACAGTGTCGAATTAGCGAGTCTGCTGCGCAGCCAGTATGAGATCGGCCAATTCCCGCACCGCACCCTCGCCGCCCTTCTGTTTACATACGTACCGGACCGTCTTCAAGACAACCGGCATGCCGTCTGCCGGAGAAGCTGAAAATCCGACCGCGCCCAGGGTCTGCAGATCGTTGATGTCGTCTCCGATATAAGCCACCTGCTCCATGGTGAGGTTGTGCCGCGCAATGAGATCCTTCAACACCGCAAGTTTGTCGAAGGCGCCTTGATGGACCTCTGGAATCGTCAACTTCTGCGCACGGCGCATCACGATTTTGGTGGATTCTTGGGTAATGATGGCGGTCAGAATACCCGCCCGTTGCAGCAACTTGATTCCCATGCCATCGCGTGTATTGAACTTTTTCAACTCGTCGCCGGACTCGGAGTAATACATTCCGCCATCCGTCAAGACTCCATCCACATCGGTCGCAACCAGCCGGATGCGACGGAGAATCCGTTGCAAAGACAGACGAGGCGCGGGAGGATTTTTTTTGCGACGATTTGTACCGGGCATTCGGGGGCTTTCAGCTGAGGGCGATGTTAACAAGGCACCGGATAAAACTCAACAAAACTCAGCCATGTAGGACCGTGCGCCAGCCAGGATGAGAGATGAATACCCCCGACCGATGCCTTGGTGGAAGGATCAGTACGCATGACGGTGGATAAACCCTCTCCACAAGGTGAGCAGCATGATTTTGACGTCGAACCAGATGGACCAATGCTCAATGTAGTAGAGGTCGTGCTCGATCCGCTTTTCCAGCGACGTATTCCCTCGCCAGCCGTTGATTTGCGCCCACCCGGTGATCCCGGCCTTCATTTTGTGTCGCAACATGTACTGCGGTAGAGTTTCGCGAAAACGCGCGATGAATTCCGGCCGTTCCGGCCTGGGCCCCACAATGCTCATTTCTCCCCGCACGACATTCCAGAATTGCGGTAGTTCGTCCAGGCTGGTTCGGCGCAGGAAGGCTCCGATCGGTGTGCGGCGGTCATCGTTAGGCTGCGTCCAGACCGGACCGGTTTCGGACTCCGCGTTGACCTTCATCGACCGGAACTTCAACATTTCGAACGCTTGCCCGTCGAGTCCCATTCGAAGCTGACGGAAGAACACCGGACCGGGAGACGTCGCTTTGACCAACAGCGCCACGGCACACAACACCGGCGCGAACAGCACCAAAGCAGCAGCAGCTCCGACCACATCCAGGATGCGTTTAATCACAAGGTTCCAGCCGTGTAAGGGCGACCCCTGGAGCGTGATGAGCGGAAGCCCCTCGAACATCTCGGCCTCTGCCCGGAGACTCATGAACTCACACATGGCCGGCAAGGCCTTCACCTCCACCATGGTGTTGGACAAGATGCCAAACATCTTTTCCACCCACCGCTCATCTTCCGGAGGAAGACATACAAACACGATGTCGATACCCGACTGCACGAGTTCTTCCAGATCATCGTATCGTCCCAGGACCGGAACGTTCTGGATACGTTCGCCTACTTTTCCCGGATCCGCACTCAGAAACCCCTGCACATGGACGCCCAGTTCAGGATGTTCCGCCAGAGCGGTCACCACCCGGCGACCCAATCGACTGGCACCGATCACCAGCGCATGGCGTTGGTTATATCCTTGCCGGCGAAGGAAGCGAAGGGCCTCCCTGAACAGCACGCGCGAAAATCCCAGTGTGACGAGATTCAACAGCCAGAAATACAACAGCACCAGCCGGGAATATTCGTGCTGCCGCAAAAAAAATGTCAGGGCGACCAGAATCAATACCGAGAGAGTATTAGCTTTGGCGACATCGAGAAATTCGCCAAGCCGCGTCCCCATCCGGCGAGGGCGGTAGAGGTCGAAGGCTTGAAACGACATGCCCCAGACGGCGATGATCGGCACGAGCAGCAGAAGGTATACATCCAAGGGGGGAATCCCCTTGGGCGCCGGTTCGATGATTTCCGAGAAACGAAGATAATAGGCGCCGATCCAACAAGCGCAAATCAGCCCGAGGTCGATGAAGAACAGGAGGCTCTTGAGAAATTGAGAGTGGCGTTTGAGCATACCCGCTTTACGACGCGGTGCCGGTCAGCGCCGCCATGGCGAAGGCTTCTAGACGTTGTTTGAAAAGCCTCTGGTCAAAGCCGGCGACGTGGGCTCGGATGGCCTGCGGATCGAACGCCGCCCGATCCTGCTCGAACCGCGCTATTGCTTGCACAAGGGATTCCGCAGACTGTTCGGGGAAAAATACTCCCGTGGGAACCGCTACTCCAGCCTCCATAGAATCCCACCCCCCTTGCCCTAGCCTTATGGCCGGGTCGGTCTCGACGTCCAACGGCACCACAGTCTCTAACGCCCCGCCGCGTCCAAAGGCGATCACGGGCTTCCCGCAGGCCATGGCTTCGAGCGGGACGATACCAAAATCCTCCTCGCCGGGGAAGAGCAGCGCCTGGCATCGCGCGTAATGGTCCCGTACCACGCTGTCCGGCTGCCAACCAAGGAACTCCACGGTCGACCCGGCGATCTTTCGCAATCTCGGCTCCTCCTGTCCCTTGCCGATGATCTTCAGCCGCCGCTTCATAACATTACACGCCTGAATCGCCAGATCAACCCGCTTATACGGCGCAAATGCCGTGACCATGAGGTAAAAATCCTCGGAGTGCTCCGCCGACTGAAACGACTGCCAATCCACCGGCGGGTGCAACACGGAAGCCGTCCGACTGTAATACCGGAGCACCTTGCCGGCGATGTTGTGCGAATTGGCCACAAACTGATCCACTCGCGCGGCGGATGCTACATCCCACACTTGCAGCCTGGTGCGAAACAGCTCCATACCTACTCGGGCCACTGTCCCGGAGCGTCCGCCGCGAGCATAGTTGTCGAACTGATCCCAGACATACCGCATGGGCGAATGGATGTAGCAGAGATGCCTTGCTCCGGGCGGCGGACGAATGCCTTTGGCGACGCAATGACTCGAACTCAAGACCAGATCGTAGGACTGGAGTTCAAACCGTTCGATGGCGAGGGGAAAGAGGGGGAGATAATAGCGATACCACCGTTTGCTCCATGGCAGCGACTGGATAAAACTGGTACGGATCCGATGACGCTCAATCGTAGGCGAGACCGACCCCTTGATATGAAGAAGCGTGTAAATGTCGGCGTCGGGAAACAGTTCACAAAATGCCTCCAGGCAACGTTCGCCGCCACGCATTCCGGTCAGCCAGTCGTGAACAATCGCAACCTTCACGGGAGAGGCCTGGAGCCTGCAGGTGCTCGTAGGAGCATCGAATTCGCTGTCGCCGGTGGGACCGGGCTCTTGAGGGTATCAAGTTCCTTCCGCGCGAGGCGGAAGTATGACACGAGCAGGAGCAGGGCGAGAAATTCCAGCCCGACCGCGGCGATGACAGGTCCCCATACACCGAACTGCCAGACCAGCAACGGAACCGTGATCAGCCCCGTCGTGGCCGAGAAGACATTCACACGGCACACATGGCGCTCGCGCCCGACGGCGATCAAGCCCAAAAGGAATGGCCGTTTCAACGAGCTCATTCCAATGGCGACACCAGCCCACCGCAGCAGACCGAAACTGGTGAGCACCTCGGGCGACCATCCTCCGCGTCGCTCCAGATAGGTCGTCGCGACCCATGCACCGACAATTCCGACCGTCATGGCGACCCCTGTGATCCAACTGACACGAATGATCTCCCTCTGGACGATGCCCAGGCCTCGCGCTGACGCGTTGTCCGCATACGATTTCAGGAGGAGCTTCGAGAGTGACGCCCAGACGAGCTCAACGGCCGCGGTCGTCCTCTGAACGAGACCGTACAGCCCCACGGCGGTATCGCCAAGCATGACACCCAGCAACACCAAGGGCGCCCGCACGTCCACAACCACCGCCAGCTGGTTGCTGCCAAGCCACCGGGATTGCCGTAAGAGGCTCCCATATTCTGCCCGCAGCGTCGGCACGCTGACCAACCGGCCTGCAGTGAGCCACACATAGGCGAGCAGAATTAACAGACCAGCACCGATTCCAATCCCGAGCCCCAGGCGAAGTGCGTCAGAAGTTGCTGTGCCGCCTGCAGCGAACAACACAAGAATCGGGGCACCGTACACTGCGCTGCCTAGCAGCACCCTGAACAATGCCACCGCTGGATGCCGCTGCAGAACGAAACCCGCCGCTTCGCAGGAATCAGCCAGTGTGTGAAGATTGGCCGTAACGAGGCCTGCCATGAAAATGAGCGGCCATGCGGTCGGCCAGAGCCCAGTGACAAGCACCAGACCACCTGTGACGATTTCGATCAGCGATAACCCCAACTTAACCGCAAACACCCCGAGAAAGACTTCCCGGGTCAACCCCGTCGGACCGGCTCCCAGCCTCAGCCAATGCTGACTGATGCCGAAATCGATCGCCGCGCCCAGCACTGACCCGATCGCGGCCCCGAACAAGAACGATCCGAGCAGAGGAAACGAGAGATACCCCAACCCTGCAACGAGGGCGTAGCGGCTTCCTTGCAAAAAGACGTCGGACGCCACGAGCCACAGGGCAGCCCGTTTCATCCGTCCGAACTGCATGATGTTAGGCATCCGGGAGAGAATGGTCATAAGGGCGCCACGTCCCCGAGCACCTCACGGTAGACCCGTTCCCAGTCGGTGAGCATGCGCGCCGGCATAAATCGCTCGCGAAGCACGATGCGGCCACGCTCCACCAGGGCCTCGCGTCTGACCGGGTCCCGGGCCAGATTGATTTGGGCCTGTGCCGCCGCCACCGGATTGTCCGACGGAAACAGCAATCCCCAGCCTTCCAGAACATCCCGGTTCCCTACCACATCGCTCGCGGCGATCGCTACTCCCCGCGCCATCACTTCCAGCAGCACGAGCGGCAGCCCTTCCCATCTCGAAGTAGATACAAACAAATCAAATGCTGGCGCGAGGAGCTGCGCGTCCGCACGTCCCCCCAGAAAACGCACCCGTTCGTCCAACCCTGCCTCAGACGCCTTCAACCGATATCGTTCGAGGTCTCCGGCCTCTCCATCCCCAATCACGACCCAGATCGCGCGGGGAACGGCAGCCGCCACGATCGGGATCGAGGCAAGCAACAGGTCCAAACCCTTCTGATGATGGAACCGGCCGACCCATCCGATAGCAAACTGCTCGGGCAGCAGCTCGAGCTCCTGCCGTACCGTCTCCCGGTCCGGGACACGGGCACGGTCTGCCGACAGGTCAGAGGTCATGCTTGAGAGAACCACATGCGAATCTCGAACCTGCAATCTGAGCTGTTTCGCAACCGCGCGTTCCCCCTCCGACACATATACTACTGTGTCAAAGACGAGCCGGAAGGCATACTCCACGCACCAAATAACGAAAAACGGCACGCCACGCGCATAGGCGTAGTGAGGTCCGTGCGGGGTGTATAGGACCGGGACGCGTACGAGTAATTTGACCCAGAGCGCGAAAAACGCAGCCCCTCGACCGTGCACATGGAGCGCAGCCGGCGACCGTAGGATCGCAGCCGACAATTTGAGGACCGACCCCAGACGTGGACGACGCATAGGCATCACGATCACCTTCGCGCCCAACTCGCGCCAGAGATCCACATGGGGCTTCTCATCAGAGCAGTAGATCCGCACCTGCTTCCCCTGCTGAAGCTGATACCGCGCCAGAGCCGTGACGTACACCGGCCCCCCACTCATGCCCGCTGTGGCAGTGAGATGGCTGATATGGTGTGGCAGCAACGACCGTAAGGCGGCTCCACAGAGGCCGAGCGCCAATCCGAATAGCATAGTCCAATGCAGCAGCAGGTTATCGGTCAGGAGTTCCTCCCCGGCAGCGCTCACGACAAGCAACGGCGGCCACAGCGCGAGCAGTACCCACCCGAGCGCCGACAACGCCACGGCATTCGGACTCCTTGCTGGAATGAAGACGCAGGTGACGGCCACCCACAGCAACCAGAGACAGAGCAGCAGCAACGGAATCAACGGAACGATCCCCCCCTTGATCGCCAGATCCAGGTAGAGGTTGTGGGCTGTTTGAAACTCCTTGTTGTACCCTTCGTAAGGCAACCCGACGACCTCCTCGACGAATCGCCGGCGGTCGTAGCCGATCCCCGTCAGCAGGGTCAGCGGATGCTCCATGACATAGCGGGCGGACTTGCCCCACAGCCATACACGGGTCTGTACATTGCGGACCGCCGCGCGCGCCCTGCCCTCCGGGGCGATATTGGGAGTCTGGCGGCCGGCGATCGTCGCCTGTAGCTCCAATGGGCTCTCCAGCGTCTCTTGCATCCGGTCCAACGTGGGAAGCTGCGGCGCGACGGTCCGCTGCGCCGCCGCCACCGTCAGCGGAAGCACGAGGATCAGAGCCGCCGTGCCGATGCGCCGTGGCTGTGGCAGGGCTCCGTTGGGGTTCGCGACCACCAGGAGCAGCAGCATGACCAGGGTGCCGGCCAGCAACAGCAAACTCGTCCGTGAGCCCGTGATGAGGACGGCGAACAGGGCTGTCGGACAAAACAGGATCGCCTGTGTGACCGCGTAACGCGGCCGCACCACGCCGTTCCAGCCGCGAAAGACGGCCAGACTGAGACTGAAGGCCAGTACGAGCACGAGATACATACCATAGGCCCCGTGGCTCATGGTGTCCGCCCGCACCGTCAGCCCCTCGCCGGAGAGCACCTCTCCGAACAGACCCATAGCAAAGTACGTCGTCCGCTCATCCACATAGGCGTTGTAGTAGCGGCCCGAAAGGGCTTGCAGGAATCGCAGGAGGGAGTAGCACAGGGTTGCGAGCGCCACGAGAGGCAGGACATAACTCACCAGCGCGAGGACGCGGTCCCCGGTTCTGACTACCAGCAGGGTCGCCAGCGGAAGGGGCGCCAGATACAGCCCCAGTTTGATCAACAGCAGCCACCCGGCCGACTGCACGGAACCGAGGCGAAGGCCGTTGACGAGCAGCGAGGCCGCGAGCCCTCCGAGGACCAGGAGCAGCAGTGCGATCGGAATGTTCCAGGCCTGCCACTCGGCGACGTAGCGTCCGCTTCGGATCGATCCGAAGGTCCGCCGGATCACCAAGGCGACCCAGAGCCAGGCCGCGGCCAGCAGGGGGAGGAAGGGGTGCACGACCAGACCGTCGCCCAGGCGAACCTTGAATAACACCGGCGACAGCAGAAGCAGCGCAAGCAACGCCAACCCGGCTCGATCGATCGGCAGCATGCGCTTCGTCGCCGTATCCATAAATCACCGTGCTCCTGTCGAACGAATCGGCCGCTAGTCCTCGCTCAGCACGGACGCATAGACCCGCTCGAGTTCGCCGATGTGGTCCGGCAAAGAACGAGGGTTCTTCCAGTACCGGTGATAGGCCGCCGTACCCAGGCGCTGCACGAGGTGGTCGTCTTGAAGCCGCGCCATGGCCGCTTGTAAAGCCAATGCGTCACCGCTGCGAAAGTGCAGACCGGTTTCGCCGTCGATCACAAGGTCCCGAGCCGCGCAGGAGTCGGCCACGATGGCGGGTATGCCCATAGCCGCCGCCTCCAGCACCACCAGCCCCTCCGTCTCATACCATAAGGAAGGAAAGACGAGGGCCCGTGCTCCCGCCAACTCCTTCATCGCGTGGTCGTGCGGAACCCAGCCGGTGACGGTCGCCCGCGGCGCAGCACGGCCGATGTCGGCCAGACTTTCTCCTCCTCCGACGAACCGGACGTTCCAGCCGGTCTTGCCCGCGACGGAGGCCAGCAGGTGCGGGCCCTTTTCCCGAGACATTCTGCCGACCATCACGTAGGCGGAACTCTCCTGCGGCGAAGCGGGAAGCCCCTCGGGCACCTCGATCATGTTCGGCACCCGATGGATCGCCGTCCCGGGGGCCAGGTGCGGCTCCAGGATCCGGCGGCTGAACTCCGAGACGACGACGACGTGGCGGATCCCATCCGGCACGAGGCCCCACTGCTTCTGAACGACCTGCCTCGCGACCCGCCATAACTTCTGGGCATAGCCGCGCCGGTCACAGCCTTCGCTGACACAGGCCGGCGAGAGCGGCTTCAGCAGGCAGATTTCATCGCGCGGATGGTTGTAAAAGCCTCCGTTGGGGCAGGCGGATACATAATCGTGCAGGGTGCAGACCACCTTCGCACCCATCGACAGCGCGGCGCGAACCACGCTCGACGAGAGGACCTTGTCCCACCCATGGACGTGGACGATGGTGCTCCGGAGATCCATCGCGCGCAGCAGCTGCCGCATGGCGTTCGCGGCGCTGACGTTCCAGATCCCCTGGACCATGGCCCTGGTCCGGCGGGGATCATCGCCGATGGCATACTGCCCTGTACAGACCACTCGGACCGGGCTGGACCTGATGCAGGGCTCAACCGGACCGGCTCCGGCAAAGAGGGTCACGGCATGCCCCTGGTTGGCAAGGCCGACGGCGCTGGCCAGGGCCACCGCGGCATTGCCGCCGTTGACGTGGGCAAAATCGCTGACTACGACGACATTCACAGACGCTCCATCGATCGCTCCGCTCCGGCAGGCTCCTTATGCCGACCGGACACCAAGCTGGGCAAGGACGGTTGAGACCCGCTCGCCCCAGTCATGCGCCGCCGCATAAGATTGCAACGCGCCGCTGTCAGACCGATTCGACAGGGCCCGCTCGATCGCCGAGACAAAGTCCTCCGTCCCGCGACACAATTGGGCCGGGCTCTTGAGATGGGTCAGTTCCTCCCACTCGACCGCCACCACCGGCAGCCCGCAGGCGAGGTATTCATACAACTTGAGAGGATGGATGCTCCGGACCAGATTGGCATGGTGCTCGACGTCGAACGGAATGAGTCCGACATCGGCGTGGTACATGTACGGTGGCAGCTCGTCATAGGCCCGCCGCCCGAGCAAATGGATGTTGTCGCGCCGGGGCAACCGCTGTCTGGCCAACCCGTCCGGACCGACGAAGACAAACGACACCCCCGGCAACCGTGCCGCGACCTCGCCCATCAGAGGGTAGTCGAACCAGGTATCCATCGCGCCGACGTAGAGTGCGATCGGCCGAGGAATCCGCACATATTCCGGAGGCACCGTCCGGCTCCCCTGGCTGAAGTGCGCATAGTTCACCCCGTTCGGCAGGTAGGCCATGGCCTTGGGCAGCAGGGACTTCACATGACCCTCCAGGCTTGTCGCGGCATAGACGACCAGATCCACCGACCGGGCAAGCTCCCGTTCCAGTTCCAACGCCACCGCCGTCGTTTTCTTGAAGCCCGACAGGGCATCCGCGATGCGGTAGACCGACTTCCCGGCGCTGACCTGCTTTACCCACCCCTGGTGGACGACACTGTCGCAATACAGCAGGTCCACCTCGCCAAACCCCCTGCGCTGCAGCGTCTCGAGAAGACGCGGGCGGCTGAAGCGTTCCCATCGCTCGGCGATCCAGCGCTGGTCAAGGACCGGTTTGTTATGGGGGGTGAACAGGGCGCCGGGAACGTAGGTCCAGAGCCGGCCGGCACAGTCGCTCACGCCGCCGCTCCGGTAGATCCGATGGCGCTCCTTCAACTCCTCCGAACGTCCACCGAGGACGTGCCAGGGACTGATCGGCTCCGAGACAAACCCCACCTCCCAGCCGGCCTTGACGAATCCTCTGGCAAGATGATGACTGCCCACCTGAAAGGGCGAATGCCACTGGTTGACGGTGGCCATGAGCACACGCTTGCACGTCATCGGCAATCTCTCCTGGCCCGTCACTTCCTGGCGCGCACCGCGATGAACCATCCCCAACGATCAGGAAACAAGGGGTGCAGCCAACGGGGGAACCACGAACGGTCATAAGGAGTCAGGATCTGCGTGCTGTCGCAGGACGCAAAATCAGACCACAGGTCCCGGACTTCGTCGATCGTGTAGGCTTTGGTGCCGGGACTTTCCATGTGGTTTGCCACCAGTTCCGTCGCCGTCCGCCAGGGCCGCCCCTTCAGCAAGCCGTGCTTGATCCATAATTTGAAAACGACGAGAGACCGGCGGGCATAGACCATTCCGATGAACCGGCCGTTGGGCTTCAACACCCGCCGGATTTCCCGGATGATCCGTTCCGGCTGAGCCGAATGATGGATCACGCCCCAGGAGTAGACCACATCGAAGGAGGCATCCGGAAACGGAAGCGTTTCGGCATCGATCCGCTGCAGGTTCGAGGTGAGCCCGTGCAGAGCCAGATGCGCCCCGGTGGTGTCGATGGCGCGCTGAGTGAGGTCCACACCATGACAGACCGCTCCGGCGCGAGCCCACTGCAGATGGTCGGTCCCGGCCCCCACCCCGACCTCCAGCAACACCTTCCCGCGATAGGTGGGAAACTCCGCGATGGCATGGATACAGGGCTCCATGGCATACCGGTGCCGCTCGACGCGCGCAAACCACTCGCGGCTCAACTCCGGCAGGTCCCCCACGATGGTCTGGTAGGTGCCGCAGGCCTCACGATCCCAATAGTGCCGCACCTTTTCGTTCTGGTGTGCCCCGGAACGGGCTACGGAGTCGTCCGGCTGCGTCACCGGAGATACAGCGTTTCCCCTCTCCTCTGCCTCATTTCTCGTAATGGTCATTCCCCTTCCCCCGCCCGCGGCGCGATGGTCCATCCCTTTTGGCCCGTGACGTCGCTAGTATCACATGGACGTGGAGGCCATCGCGAGGGTATCCCAAAATGCTCTTCGCACCCGCTCGGCATCGTGCCGCGCCAGAGCCACGCGTTGCGCTTGCCGCCCGAGCCGTTCGCGCAGCGCAGGAGCATTCATCAACAACGTCAGCGCCTCGATGACTGCCTGTTTCCCCTGCTCGGAAACTACGTGCGCCCATTCCTCGCGAGCGGCGTATCTGGCCGTTGCCACATCCGCCGGCGCATAGACCAGGATCGGAGTTGCTGACATCATGTAAGCCGGCGCCTTCGTCGGAAGCGAGAGCCGGATATAGCGCGCACTGCGCGTATCAAAGTTGTATGGCAAGATCAAGAGGTCCGCGCCTGCCAGCAATCGCGGGACGAGGTCGGGGTCCGGGGGGCCCTCGATCGAGAGGACCTCCGGCGGTAGATTGAGCCCTCGAAGATACTCGGCATCGGCCTTCGGAGAATGGATCCGCAGTTGGATCTTCCGGCCGGCTCTCCACAACTCCGCCACCGCGTTCGCGATGTCTTCAAGGCTGTCTTTTTGTCCGTCCCTGACGATCGACCCGACATAACGCACGATAAACGGGCTGTGCGCCTGCCATGCCTTCCGTGCGTGCGGGAGCCATTGCGCAGGCTCCAATGCATTCTGAAACGCGTGAAACCTATACCCATATCGGCGCTGGTACTCCTCACACATTTCCTCACAGATCGCCAACCGCACCCGCGCCTCGTTCAACGTGCGGGTCAACTCATGCCTGACGAGCGGTCCCATGATCGGACTCAGGAGCCCCCTCGTATGCAGCACGGCAGGCCAGTCATCCATCATGTGCACCACCATCGGCAGACCGAAGCGGGCGGCCAGGGAGCGCATTAACGTCATCTGCTCCAGCGAGCCGAGAAACCCGTACAGCAGGGTCGGGCGAAACCGCTCGACCCACTCGATCAAGGCCGGTGTCAGCCTGGCCCGTTTCGGCGCCCCCTCACCCAGGACCCGTTTCACGGCCCCGAGCCAACTCCCCGCACCCGGGGCGGGGACGGAGGCGCCGGTTGCCTGGACCTGTCGTTTCTTCTGCCCGTACCAGACGCGCACCAGGGAGAAGGGCCACAGCCAGCGGATCTCCGCGTCCGTCAACCGATAGAAGGTGCGGCAAACCGTGTGGTCTTCAGGCAACGTATCTTCATGGAGATTCGCCAGGCGTTCGTGCGGCCAGCCGCGAAAGAGATTCGTCAGGGTAATCCCGCCGCCGGTGACGAGGTTGAAATTGTTGGAGGTGACGACGAGCACCCTGGGCAGGTCGCCGCTCATGTCCCACCTGTGCCGCGGCGTTCGAGCAAAAACATCCAATCGGCCGCCCATGCAAACGGCAGGGCATCCGCCAGACGGTTATTGGCCCGGCACAGAGCCGGCTCGAACGGCGCCCAGCGAAACAACAGGTCCACGTAGGGGCCGCAGAAGAGCGTGCGGGCGCGTCGCTCCACGATGCGGAACCCGCTCTGCGAGAAGATCCGTTCCAGTCGGCCGACGCGAAAGAACTGCACGTGCGTCGAATCCATGTTCAGGAACCCGGCGGACGGGACCGCCTCCGCGGCACCGGGGAGCCCAGCCGCCGGTGGCAGACTACGGGGCTTTCTCAGCCCCGCGTGAATGACCCGTCGGAGGAAGCCGTGCAGCCCCGTCCGCTCCAGCACCTTCTGCAGACTCGAGAGCCATTCGAAGGATCCGTAGCCGTTCGGCGTCGTAATAATGAGCCCGCCGCCTGCCGGCAGCAGCCGTTGGACGGTTTGAAGAAACTGCAGTGGTTCGTGCAGATGTTCGAGCACCTCGGAGCAGACCACGAGATCGAACTGCTGTCCCGCCGTCACCAGCGCGTCGATCTCCGCCACCTGAAACGAAAGGTTTGGCAAGCGATATCTCCGCGAGGCTTCGTCGATGGAGGCGGCATGAAAGTCGACCCCCAGCAGGCGATGGCCACGGCAGGCTAGGGGATAGGTGACATGATCGCCGGTTCCACAACCATAATCGAGGATCGACAACGATCGTTTCCCCGTCCGCTTCGCAAAGGCCGTAGTCCAGGACTCGATGGTCTCGAGCCGCTTCACGATTCCGTAGGAAGTCTCCGGGAAAGTCATGACTGACCTATCCCCACCCGCTGCCCTGCAGCCCTGACATCCCTAACCGCCATGCGTCACATGCCGGTAGAGCGCTTCGAACCGCTTCGCCTGCAGGCCCATATCGTACTCGGCCTCGGCGATTTCACGACAACGGAGTCCCAGGCGCCCTCGCAGGACCGCATCGTCCAACAGACGGGCGATGCCCTGAGCAAGGTCACCGGCATCCTTGTAGCGTGCGAGATACCCCGTCTCCATGTGACGGACGACTTCTCCGACTCCGCCGACATCAAACGCCACGACTGGCGTTCCACAGGCCAGGCTTTCGAGCACACCATTCGGGAGGTTATCCGCGAGGGCCGGATGGACGAATACGTCCGCAGCCGAATAGAGCGTGGCCAACAGGTGGTCGTCCTTCACCATATTGATGGCCGTCACGGGAACGCCGGCCACCGTTTCCCATTCTCGCGCCCGGTTGCCAACCACCAACAGGCGAAAGCGTTTCCCGAACCGTTCCTTGAGCAGACTGACGGCCTCGGCCACGAACGTTCCCCCTTTCCGATAGGCTCGGGTTTCCACCGAGCTGAACAGGACGACCTGCTCGTCCGGCGGTAGCCCCAAGACCTCGCGCGCAGCCGCCCGGCTGATCGGTCGAAAGAGGTGCACATCGATCCCGTTGGGAATCATCTCCAGCGGCCAATGGCCCACAAGCGGACTCTGCCTGGCCAGCCCGGCAATCCAACGGGAGGGGGCAACCAGGGTGACATTCGCGTTCGCATAGAGACGTTGCTTCGTCCGCCACAGCAACGCCGTTCGATCCGTCTTCAAGGGCGGTTCATCGCCGAGCAGCGGGCAAGACCCGCAGCCGGCCTTCCACCGGTCGCAGTCATAGGAATAACAGCAGTGGCCTGTAAACGGCCACATGTCCGACAGCCGCCAGACGAAGGGCTTCCGCCGGCTGGCGACGCCCAGCACGGAGTGACTGAAATACCCGCCATGCGTGTTGTACAGCTGCACCACGTCGGCAGCGCGAAACCAGGGATGCCGGAGCATCATCCAGCTGGACGGCAGGAACAGATACTGGAGGCTCAGGGCTTCGGTGGCCCGGCGGGCGGCCCAGTCTGCCGCCCGCCAGGGCAGAGTCCCCCAAATCGGTCCGGCATCGTGAGCATCGGGCACCTTCTGCGACACGAGCATGCGCGATGTATGGCCCCGCTGGATCAGGCTGGAATGAATCCGATACGCGGCCCGTCCGGACCCGCCCAGATTGTACTCGGTACTGAGGTGGAGAATGTTCATATCGGTCTGGAGGGATGCGAACTCGAAATTGAGGTGTCTACTGGACACGTCGCCCGATAAACAGCAAGTGGGGATCGTCGTCATTTGCCGACGCGCCGGATACCAACCGCCGCAACTGCCGTAACAATCGTCCCGGCCGACGCGCGCCAAAATTCTCAGCCCGGCAGAGCAGCGTCGACATGCCGTACCCTTGTAACAGGTCAGGCAGCGTCGTCCTATCAAAGGCGCTCACGTGCTGCCAGGGATGGAAGACCCCGCCGCAGTCCGGGCACAGGGTGCTCACCCGTTCGAGATCTTCCCGGTGAGGCGTCGTCAATACCAGAAACCCTCCCACCCGCAGCAGGCGCTGAATTTCCCGCAACGTCGCTTCCTTTTGCGGCTCCAGCAAATGTTCGATCACCTCAACCATGAACAGCACATCGACCGTGCCGGTCTCGATCGCACAAGGCAGTTCGTGAGCGACCGTCACTCCTCCGAATGTCTGGAACGATTCACAGCGTTTCCTAGCCTTCTCCGCCGAGTCGGGAGAAAATTCGATTCCCTCGGCACGGACGCCGAGCCGTAACAGGTGCTCGATGAGAAAACCGGGCCCGCAGCCGTAATCCACAACCCGTCCGGCCTGGAGCGGGACCCAACGACGTGCCACCTCGATCAGACGCGGACCGAACATCCCACTGAAGTACGAACGTTCCGCGTGGGGCGTGCTGGTCAGATAGCCCCAGAATCGACCGACCTTCTCGGCCGTCCATTGAACTCGATGCACATTAAACTGACTCATGGTCATCTGCGCTCCACGAAGGGCCCATCAACAGAGATCTTGCCACGAGTAACTAGGGGTATCCCGTTCCCGTTGCTCGATGAATAACACATGCCAAATCTGGAACATCAACGCGGTCCACACCTGGGCATGATAGTCGGCCCGCCCCTCACAATGCGGCCGCACATAGGCATCATAAAAGCCCGGGCGGAAGATGCCTTGCGCATGAAGGCGTTCCGGCGCGAGAAGCCGTTCGGCCAGGGGGCGCAATGGCTTTCGCAGCCACATCGCAGTCGGAATCACGAACCCCCGTTTCTTGGCCTGGAGGACGTCATCAGGCATCAGATCGGCGACAGCCTTCCTCAACAAATACTTTGGATCCTCGGCTCTCGTGCGAATCTTTGATGGCACCCGGCACATCAGTTCCACAAATCGATGGTCTAGAAACGGCGTCCTGGCTTCGAGGGCATGCGCCATCGAGAGCCGATCGGTCATCAACAGAAACTCCTCGGGTAACTGACTGGCGAATGCGACAAATGCCGAGGCGTTTCTGGGATCCCTGCTCCCGGACGACTTGTAGAAGTCCTCGAGCAGGTCCGATGTGTCGGCCACGCCCTGCCCTGCCCCGTCGTCAAGAAAGACCGTGCTCCGCTTCAGGTCGTCGGGGAAATAAAAAAACTCGTTGAAATAGCACCAGCGGAACGGGTCGTCTTTCAGCCTCGGCCAGTTCAGCCATTCGTGTTTCTTCCGGAAACCGACCATGCGGTCAGGCAGGGCCCGCAGGAGCGGAGCCAGCCTGCTCCACAGCGGCGCACACTGTCGAGCCGCAGCAGACGCGCCCTCCCCGCCCGGGCCGGAACCTGCCCCCCCAACACGCTCCAGTCTTCTGAAGCGGCCGTAATCGCCAAATAATTCATCACCCCCGCTACCCGTGAGTCCGACCTTCACTTGCTGACTCATGAATTGGAACACATACCAAGAGGGGAGCCCGCCCCCATAGGGTTCATCAAGGTGCCAGACCATCTTCACAAGATCGCGCAACAGCTCTGCCGGTTCAAGCACCAACTCATGGTGTTCGGTTCCCCACCGTTCCGCCACCTTTCGCGCCTGCGGCAATTCATTCAGTGACTCTTCGCCCGCGCCCGTAAATCCCAGTGAATATGTCCGGAGCGGGGCCGAGCCCAGTTCGGCCAAGAGCCCGACGATCGCAGCGGAATCCAATCCGCCCGAGAGTGAGCACCCGACGGGAACGTCGCTGAGCACCCAACGGCGGACCGCCTCTTTGAGTTCGTAGCGGATGAGCTCCGTCCATTCGGCTTCCGACCGGTTCTCCTCCCGTTCAAACGTCACCTGCCAGTAACGCCTGACCAGCATCTGCCTGCGGCGGAGATCGTATCGAAACCAATGCCCCGGGGGCACACGCTGAACGCCTTTCAGAATCGAGTCGGCCCCGGGGACGAAGCGAAGGCTCATGTAGTGAAAGAGGCTGTGCCGATTGATTTCGCGCGAGACCTCCGGCACCAGCAGGAGGCTCTTGAGCTCAGAAGCGAAGGCAAAGCGCGACGGCTGCTCAACGTAATACAGGGGCTTGATTCCCATCCGATCACGGGCCCCGAACAGCAGGCCACGCCGGCGGTCGTACATCACAAATGCGAACATGCCGTTGAGATCTTCCAGCATGTCTTCCTGTTTCCGGTCATACAGATGGAGCAGGACCTCCGTATCGGAATTGGCGGTGACGAACACCGCCCCCTGAGCTTCGAGGCGCCGGCGAAGCTCCGGCGAATTAAAAATCTCCCCGTTGTACACCACCCATACCGATCCATCCGCGTTCGACATGGGCTGATGCCCATGGGCCACATCCAGCACGCTCAGGCGCCTCATCGCGAGCGCGACCCGGTTCGTCTCGTCGTGATAGATCCCTTCATCATCCGGGCCCCGGTGAACCAGCAGCCGGGTCATGGCCTTGATGTGGCTCGATGCCCCCTCCCCGACAAGTCCTGCGATCCCGCACATCCCTATCGATCCATCCTACGCATGAGGTGGCACACCCTCGACGACGAAGTCCTCCCGGCCGCCATGAATCCATTGCGAGAGCGCAAGGAGATCGGGCGCGGATCTGAGGTCCTGGGAATCGCCCAGACACATCCGCGTCTGCAAGCTGGCTTTGGCATCCCGCTGATATTCGAGCGTGACGGACCGGAGGTGGAACGGACGCTGCACAAAGACCCCGTAGGCAAATCGCTCCGCCAACTCCCGTTGCGCCGCCGCGAGCGGAGGAATGTCCTGGATATGCGCCAGGCGGTCTAAGTACTGCGCGGTCGAATCGGAATCGATCGTGAAACCGAGACGGTCAAAGCGACCGGTACCCGCGGTGAGTACGGGAATCCCGAAACTGGCCGCCTCAATTCCGACCGTACCGCGCACGGTGACACAGTAGTCCATCACGGAGTAGAGGGACAGCGTGCTCATGGGAGTGTGTGGCTGGATGACGTGGATATGCCCGGGCAAGACCTCGCTGATGGAGGCGATCGCCGTCATCTCCAACGGGGGGGTGTGTATCCCGTCCCGAACGTTCTTAACCATGTTGGCCGGATGAATTTTTACGATCCAGTTCACGGCGGTGTTGGCGCAAGCGACGCGCATGGTTTCGCGGAACCATTCCTCATAGCTGCTGAACAGATCCGTGCCCCAGAAGAAGGTCCCGTCCCAGAAGATATGCGGAAAGATGACCGCCGTCTTTTTTGCCGGATCGGTCGTCAGTGCGGCGCGCACTTCTGCCGCATCCTGCACCCGCGTGTGAAACTGCGTCCCGACTTCGCTATACCACTCCCCTTTCACGTAACTTCCGACGATTTCCTCCCGGAGAGACTCCGACTGTTTCGCCCCCCAGGGACGTGTCTTCACCGTCTCCCAGGTGTCCGGCGCGAGGGAGGCCGGATGCACATCGCGGTTCTTCTGGTTGTAGCGCTTGAACATCAAGGTATTGTTTCTGTGGGCGGCATTCCAGGTAATGGTATCGATTTCGGCGGCCAGGCACAGGTCATACAATTCTCCCCGGGGGGAATACCCCACATCGATCGTCAGAGCAAGATCGGGCTTCAACGCGTCCAGCACGCGCTTGGAGGCCTCCGCACACTCGACCGCGCGGCGGAGAAACGGAAGCAGCGACTGTCGAGTGGAAGGGGACGCCAGATCGAGGCGGCCGACCCGGAGGTGCCGAAGCGCGGTGGAGGCCGCATATTTGCCGACCCGGACCCCCTGATACTCCAACCCAACAAAGTGCTGGAACGTGTTCACCGAGGCCAGGAGCGAAGCAGCCAGAGCCGTGTCACTGGCTTCCAAGAACTCATCCCAGAAGTACACGGCGTCGACGCCGCAGTGGCGGTAGTACCGCTCCGTCCAAGGATCGTATTCGGCCAGCACGACGGGACGGAACCCGGCCAGTTCACAGGCCTTGACCAGAGCCAGTTCGACGAGCAATGCGTGCCGCCCCGTATTGACCACGAGGACAGAGGGGAGATCGGCGATGGGAGGAAACAGGCGTTGTTGGAAGAGACGGCCCTGGCCCTGACAGAACAGCGCGAAGTCTACCGCCTGCTGGCGTTCTTCCCGACGAAAGGTTGCGTCCGAAAGCCGTCGAATGCCCCCCCATACGCTCCGCGCATGAGGCAGCAGACCCGCTTGCCTGAACAGTTTCTTGAGAGAGCTTTTGGAAACCTTCCAACTCATACAGGACGAGAAGCCGGTCTTGATGACGAACTCACGCACCTAGGTCATCTCATCGATGAGGTACGGCAACTCCGTACTTTCCCATTTCTCAAAGATACTGTTCTTCTCGATGATCCGCCGGATGCCGTCTTCCAGCGACACGCGCGATTCGAATCCCAGCAATCGTTTGGCTTTCTCCCCGGAGCAGTAGCGGCGGTGGATCTCACGGCTCGCATGGCGGTCCGTGCCCTGAAAGTCGCCGGCATATTTGATCTCGACCGACGGATTGCCGCTCGCCTTGACAACGAGGTCCGCCAGGTCCGTGAGCGAAATCGGCCGCTCGCTGTTCCCGAGATTGATCACCTGGCCGCCCGCCTCCGGCCTCAGCAGCGCCTCGACCACCCCGCGCCCCGTATCCTCGCTGTAACAGTACGATCGGATCTGATCGCCGCTTCCGTTGATCACGATGGGTTTGCCCGTCATCGCATTCTGAATAAACTTGGGCAGCACGAACTGCGCCGCCTGGTAGGGCCCGTAGGCGTTGAAGAACCGCAGAATGACCTGTTCGAAGCCGGGGTACCGCTGCGCATACCCGATGCAAAGTTCCTCGCCGGCCAGTTTACTGATGGCGTAGACCGTCTTCCCCTGCGTGATGGTGTCCTCGGTGATGGGATTTTCGAGCGGCTCGCCGTACACCTCCGATGAGGAGGCGAACACGAGGCGCTTCACGCGATGCTGGATCGCGCAATCCAACACCCGCTTCGTCCCCTCCACGTTGATTTCGAGACAACGCAGCCGGTTGACCTCGGTGCGCCGCACGCCGAGCAGGGCAGCCAGATGAATCACGGCACCACACCCGTCCATGGCTTCCCTGATCGAGGAGACATCCAGAATCGACCCGTAGAAAACCTTCACGTTGGACGGCAGCGCTCCCCTGACCCGGGCGATCTGCTCGCCGAGATCCAGCAGGTGAACTTTGATGCCGCGCCGGTCTAACTCGCGACAGACCTGAATCCCGATACACCCTGCACCGCCGGTGACCAACACTGGAGCGTTCATAAAAGACCTGTTCCTCTAATCAATAGGTCATTTGTTTGTTGAGGAGCGTGCCGAGGTCGACCTCTTCCAGAACCCGACAGATCCGTTCCGAACTGTTGCCGTCGCCGTAGGGATTCTCACAGGTTTGGAGCGCCTGCCGAAAGGCCGGATCATGCAAGGCCTGCCCGATCGCCGGCCCGATCAGCCGCCGGTCGAATTCAGGGATCGTGAGCACGTTGCAGGCGCGCATCCGCCCCGTCTGACGGCTGCCAATATCCAGGGCCGGCAGTTTGAACGAGGGGGCCTCGAGGATGCCGACGCTGCTGTTTCCGATCAGGAGGGACACGGCCGTCAACAGGCTCAGAAACACGTCGCGGTCGAGGTTGCGGAACGTCCTGATCGTCGGGACCTGTTCATACTGGCGAATGACGCTGATGATCTCCTGCCCCGCGGCATCGACATTGGGATAGATCACCAGAGCGGGATGGCCGCTGTCCTTCACGGCGGCCAGCGTCTCTTCCATTTGCTTCCTGGCCAGATGCACTTCCGCCAGGACGGGATGCTGGATCACCAGCAGCACCGGCTGCTCGAAGTCGAGGCCGAACCGCTTCGTCAACTCGGCCCGTCCCAGTGTTTTGCCATGCACGACGTCGTCGAGCTGGGGAGCGCCCACGTTGAAGATCCGCCAGGGCTGCTCGCCCATCTTGCGTACCCGTTCGGCGGAGTCTTCACAGGAGGGCAGATGGATGTGCGCAAGCTTGGTGATGGCATGGCGGGCGGAACCGTCGATGTGGCCGGACAGGTCTCCGGATTGAATATGGGCGACGGGAATGTTCATGTAGGCGGCTGTGACGGTCGCGGCCAGAATCTCCGCCCGATCGCCGGCCACCAGGAGGAGATCCGGCTTCAGCATATCGAAGACCTGCGCCAGCCCCTGCATTTCCACGCCCAACGATTTCGACCAGGCCGTGGGGGTATCCCCGCCCACATACATCTCCACCCGCGCTGCCGGAGTGAATCCGTCTCTGACGATCTCCTGGATCGACGAGCCGTATTCCTTCAATAAGTGCATGCCGGTCACGATAAGCTGCAGTTCCAGCCGGTCGGACCGCTCGATCAACTGCATCACTCGCTTGATGTAACCGTAGGTGGCCCTGGCTTCGGACACCACGGCAATCTTGCGCCGCGTCATGCGTTCAATTGCTCCCAGCGGATCTGGCTGTCCTTGGGGATGTCCACCTGCGCCACCTTGCCGATGACCTTCTTCAGGTCCTTCGCGGGCACCACGCCGGGCCCGGGACTCGGGCGTTTGACCCACACCATCTCGTTGGTAATCACGCTGCCGCGCGGGATCGCCACCTCGGACACGACGCTTTCACGCGCCCAGGCCACGATCTCCCGCTCTTCCGGAAAAATAATCCGATCCGCGCCCCTGGCGCGGAAGACGGCGTCCACGCCCCTGACCAACTCGCTCAACTCATCCGGCTCGATCGACACGGGATGATCCGGCCCCGGTTGCTGCCGGTCCAGCGTGAAGTGCTTCTCCACGACGCAGGCATCCAAGGCCACGGCTCCGATCGCCGTGTAGATTCCTCGCGAATGGTCCGACAGGCCGACGGGGACGGAGAAGAGGTCTCGATACCGTCCGATCATCCCAAGGTTCACCCGGTCATAGGGCGTCGGATAGGCCGACACGCAGTGCGTCAGGGCGAACGGCGTATTCAATGATTTGAGCAATGCGACCGTCTCTCCGACCTCGTCAATCGTACACATGCCGGTCGAGACGATCATGGGCTTTCCCTTCCGGCCGATGTGCTCGATGAGCGGCAGGTTGGTCAGTTCCCCGGAGCCCGTCTTGTAAGCCACGACCCCGAGTTCTTCGAGAATATCGGCCCCCACCCGGCTGAAGGGCGTGCAGAGATACAAAATGCCCAGCGTCTCGCAGAGCCGCTTGAGTTCCCGGTGCTGGTCGATCGACAGGTTCGTCTTGTCGAGCGTGACGTAGAGGGGCTCGGCGAAATTCGCCGATTGCGGCGTGTCCCGCAGCATCTCGTTGTTCAACACGTGGATCTGGAACTTGATGATGTGGGCGCCCATGGCATGGGCGATGTAGACCATGCGCTTCGCGGTCTCGAAATCGCCCTGGTGATTGACCGCGGCCTCGGCGATGACGAGCGGAGGGTGGTTCGGTCCGATGCGATGGGGGCCGATGTGAATGGGGGCAATCTCAGCCATGATGATCCTCCGCAAGGCGTTGCGCGAGCACCGCTTCCGCCACGATAAAATCCAATGGTTCGTTGATGTCGACGGCCTCGCGCGGGTCTTCCACAACCAGACCCTGTCTCGTCCGGCCCAGCACCGACCGGTCGCGCTCCAATGCGCCGGTTCGCGTCACGTAGACCGTGCTGCTTTCCTCAAACAACGGGCGGCGTTCCTGCCGGCGCCGCGGCTGATCGGGAAACAGATATTCGAACCGGCCGTCTTCCAGCCGTCCATAACATTTCCTGGTTTCGGTGACCGTCATCACGCAATCGACTTCCCCATGCGTGATGGCTGCCTCGATGCACCGGTCGATCAGCGCCGTCGTCCTGAACGGCGACGTCGGCTCCAGGGTGACCACATACTCAGGCCGATACCCCTGCTTCCCCAAGACCTCCAAGACCTGCAAGAGCGCCCCTTCCGTCGGTGCCTGATCGGTAGCCAGGTCCGCCGGTCGATCGATGACCTCGGCGCCATGGTCGCGCGCCACTTGTGCGATCTCCGGATGGTCGGTCGAGACAACGCAGCGATCGAGGTACCGGGACTGCTTCGCGGCCCGGATCGTAAAGGCCAGCAGCGGCGTCCCGTTGAGGGGTCGGATGTTTTTCAGCGGGATCGATTTCGACCCGCCGCGAGCGGGAATCACCGCAAGCACGTGCATTACGCTGTCTCAGGTTTAACAGGAGGAGGTTCTTGGATCGCCTCCCCATGGACGATATGTACGCCTTGAACGTGCCTCACCAACTGTGACCGGCGCCGGGCATTGGGAGGGTGTCGCATCGTACAAGGCAAAGTCGAGACTCTTCAACGCAAATCGCTTCGAGGATGGTGAAATCAGAAGCCCTTCACTTCAAGACGCCAGCCGCTAGGAAGGCGGCGAGAGCAGTACTCGGCACAGATAGAACCGGCGTTCTAACACCGCGCGAGCCCACCGGACTCGTGACGACGCATTCATGTATTCCCATTGATCGGGCGCAAGCCAATCCCACAACAGCTGAAGCCTCGCCGGCATGTCAGCTTCTTCCTTTTCTGAAAAGTAACCCATCCGACGCCCGAGCTGGTAGGTTCGGAAAAGGATCAGCTTTCGTTCTCGTTCAGTCAGGATATCATCATAGCCGTACTCTTTGGCCATATCGGACACAACCTGGGCCGGCGTATCGACACCCTTCAGACTGGGGTTGCTCGGGAGCGTTTTTAGATGTTTCCCCCCTAAGACGGTCTGCATCGTCGGCTCTACGGGTGGAGCGACTCCTAACCAGGCACAGATATCCGTGACCGTGCGCGAGGGCGCATCACAGAGGTCTTCGTACCGGACCAGATAATGCCGGACTGGATCTGAGGTTACTCCCTGCAACGCAAACTGTGCATGTGGAATCCAGCGGGATTCTAATTGGAGCCTGAGAATGTCACCGCCTTGAAACCAGAACGGCTTTTGTTTCAAGACCATGTCCGTTCGCTTGAGGGAACTGTAATTAGAATAGGGATGTCGCAGAATGTGAATGAACTTCATGCCGGGGAACAGCTGCGCATACCGACGCAGGTCCGCGACCTCGATTGATTTGAACATCAGCCAAGGTGTTGCCGGGAGTTGCCGCTCATCGTACAAGGACCGGATCACGTCCATATAGGACTCAAGGTCGCGGACCACGTCTCCGGTGATACGGGACATCGCCGTTTGCAGTGGGTCGGTCACCGTCGGAATGGGAAGCACAAGCTTACTTACATAGGTTTCCTGGAGTTCACGGAGCTGTTGAGCCGTCCAGCTCTCAACCTGCTGCCGCTGCCGGGCCTCGAACGTGCCCCTGGCATGGCCGGGCAATGCGGACGCGCAGGTAGATACCATGCGCTTGGCAGTACCTTTTATGGAACGAGGCGCAAAAGCACGCAAATAGTTCAGCTCGATTGGATAAATCCACAGGCCTGGACTTCCATCAAGCAGTCGCATCAACAGCGTCGATCCATTCCGCCCAGCTCCGAAGATTCCGACCAACAAAGAGTCCTCCTAACGAACCCGTTCAATGTGGGCCAACCGATTCACCGACTTGACTAGCCGATAATCTCCGCTCGACGCGATCTCACGGATGAGCCGGCCTACGGAATCCGAATGGGTGTGAAATATGCCTTCATCGCAAGCATCGTCGAACAGCACGGCCCCTCCGACCTTCACGCGCCGCCCAAACCGTTCAAAGTCGTTCCGTACACCCTCGTAGGTGTGGTCGCCATCGATGAACACGAGATCCACCTCGCCGGTGTCGACCTCGATGGTTCGTGAGTCACCGACCAGTAATGTGACAGGAAGTCCAAATCGAGCGCATAGGTCGCTAATTTCATCGTCGAACGTGCGTGTGCCTCGCTGGTGGAGGCGCGCTTCCTTCTCTCCGAGGTCTATCGACCAAAATTCTCCCTCTCCATTCATGGCTGCGGCAATAGTCAGGGTGGACCCTCCCTTGTAGCGTCCTATTTCAATGACTTTGCGTGACTTCGTCCTGCGTACTAGCCCGAACAGGTACGCGGTCTGTCGCACGGTCATGGCTATAACGCCATGGTCGAGTGAGGTGCTGGCAAACAATCCCGCCAAATCCTCAAACCGAAGAGAGCCATCCGACGGAAGGTCGAAGGCCATGCTATCCAAGGATGGAGATCTATTCAACCTGGGTCCCAACGCCTCTAGTAGCAATTGAGGTGTCCGTTCGCTCAACTGTTTTGCAAAAGCCAGAGCAACCGTCTCAGGCAAATACCTCGCTAAGGCCTCACCGATTTTATTGCTTATTCCGTATTTCACGCTGTCCTTCTTAACTGGTCAACATCCCTGTATCTTCAACCTACTTAGACTTTGAGAGCCGGCCTTCACCGCGTGTGCCCGCAACTCGCTCCAACTCATCCACGATCGCCTGCCCCGCCACCGCTTCGGAAAAGTATTGTTCGAAGGTCTCCCTCCCTCCCCGGGAAAGACGTTGCTTCAAGACCTCGTCACGCAGCAGACTTGAGACGGCCTCCGCCAATTGTGCATCGGTGTCCGCCAGTAACGAGTTCCGCCCCTGCTGCATCTCCGGAATGCCAGCCGCATTCGCCCGATGGGCGACGACGGGGCACCCGAATGACCAGGCGGTGATCACCCTGACTCGGATCCCCAACGGGATGTTCGTCGGCACGATCATGAGGTCGGCCGCGAGGAACTCGGGATCGGCCGGCACCACCCGTCCGATACGCCGCACGGAAGGCCCTTGCAATGCCCCCGCAAGGGCCTTCGGCGGGACTCCCCCGCCGACGAGACGCAATTCAAACCCATCCGCCCCGAACTCCGAAATCAGCCGGGGCAGCACGGCACGGGCCACCGACCGGAGTCCGGACGAGGTCGAGGTGGTTGCCAGATCCCCGATCACAAGCACACGGGGCTTCCCCGGAGTCTTGGACGACTGCGCCTCTTTCCGCAACGCCTCCCACTTCGGCCCCGCCACATCCGGCACCGGCGTCCTCAGATACCGCGCATCCGGGCTGCCGTGTGTCTTCAGCCACTCGGCATAGTGCCCGGCGAAGGCTCCACGGGACTCGGTCGATTCCAACAGGGCCGCCATGGCGCGTTGAGCAATCAGGGACTCCAGCCCCACCTTCAGGCCCTCCGGCAAGAACTTGGAGATCGTACAGGGACTCTCACGCCATCGAAAATACCCGGGCAGGTGCCAGAGATCGCCCACCGCCGCCATCAGGGGGGAGAGACCGAGCGGGGACACCGCCGCGAGCGCATCGAAGTGGTAGCACAGAAACCCGTCGAACTCCCGGCCCTTCAGGGCCGCCCGCACCTTCTCCGCGAGTTTGACCCACGGCATCAGGTAGGCCACGCCCTTGTGACGGTTGCCGACGCGGCCGATCCATCGGCCGATTTTTGCGAGCAGGCCGCCGTCGCGCGGGCCGACCAGCGACGCCATCTCATATTCGACGACCAGAACCTCCGCCCCCTCGCGCCGTATCGCCGCTTCCTGTTGCGCACGGGAGTGCAGATAGGGATTGTTCCCGGTCACGTCGAACAGGCTGATCACGCAAACCTGATGTCCGGATCGTGTCAGGGCCCGCACGATGGACCAGCAGGTCAACGCGCCCCCGTGGTAGCCCTCACCGGGCAAACCTTGAACAATAAATCCGACCCTCACTTGAACCTTCTCCGATCCTCTGACTGGTATGGACGGGGCCCCGGGCAGGGGCCGCGGATGTCAAGGCCCCAACACCGGCCTGAGCTCCTCTTCGTGGTCCCGAATCCAGCCTGCGATGTTGTCGACGATGTGTTCGACAGTCCAGCGCGGCTTCCATCCGGCCGCCGCCCGCACCTTCGACGTGTCGGTGAGATAGATGCGTACGTCGCCCGGTCTGGTCGAGGCCTCGCTGTGAACGGGAATCGTCTTTCCCAGGGCCTGCCGGCAGAGAACCGTCCACTCCAGTAGCGACACGCTGGATTCGCTTCCCCCCCCGACGTTGTAGACCTGCCCGTTATGAATAGCCAAGTGGCCCCACTGATGCTGCAGCAACTCAAAGAGATCTTCCACGTGCATGAGGTCACGCACCTGCTTGCCACTACCGCCGAATCCGATATACGAAAGGGTGCCGCCGAAATGGTGCCGTGCGGCCCAAAGCACCGGGAATCCCTGATCGACCTTCCCCATTTGCCAGGGACCGGTCAGGACCCCGCACCGATTGATGATCGCGCGCACGTCGTACATCGAGACATATTCACGAATCAACAGCTCCGCGCAGAGTTTCGTCGCCCCATATAAGGTTCGCGCCCCCTCGAGTGGAAACTCTTCCGTCACACCCTGATCGGACAGCCCCGCGCGGGCTCGATCAGCGCACCACTCGAACCTCGTCGGGGTCTCCTGAAATGGCAGTTCGTTGAGTGCCTCATAGGGATACACACGACTGGTCGAGAGAAAAATCAGCTCGGCCTGATCCCGTCTGGCCATCTCCAGACAATTGACGGTCCCGACCAGATTGGTGTCGACCACGTAGGAGGCAGCGCCATCGAATCCCGCCAGCGCCGACGGCTCCGCGGAACATTCGATGATGCGATCAACCTTCCCCACGGCCTCCAAATCGGAGCAGTGGCGCACGTCGCCGTGACAGAACCGGATACCCCGGCGCTGCAGGCGCGACAGGTTCAACTCCGATCCTCTGCGCCTCAGGTTGTCGAAACAAACAATTTGCCAGTCGGGATAGGCCTCGCGGAACAGCAGGGCGAGGCTGGAGCCGACAAATCCAGCGCCTCCCGTAATCAGCAGTCGTTTACCCATTGTTCGTCACCAGAAGCAAAACCCGTATCAGTTGCCTGTCCATGGTTTACTTCGACGGGGCGAGGGCAGTGAGCAGCTCCCGGATCGACAGCCTGCGGAGAATTCCCCTCACGGCCACTCCGGCGACCACCACACCCAGCAAAACTTTGACAGGCAGCGGGATCTCAATCAAGCGGCTGAGCACATACGCCGTCAGGGTGACGACCACGCCCCAGACCATCCCTGACTCAAGGTGGTACCGACAGCCGAAGCGCCGTGCCAGGAGAAACCGCATACCATGCAGTGCCAAAGCGCCGGACACCGCGGCACTCGTCGCGCCGATAACCCCGAACTGCCGTGTCGCGACCATGATGAGCACGACCGTAGCGAGGCTCATGACGATGGAGGACCAGGACAGGAGGACGTTCTGTCGAACCGTCAGCAGATACTGTGTAAACGGGATGGCCATGCTGTGCGCAAACACCAGCAGAAACCAAATGGGCGCCAGTTCCGCGGCCTGGTCGAACTTCCCGTGAGTGAGCAGATGGATCACTTCGGGAGCAAACAAGGTAACCAGAAGGCCTCCGGCCGTCACACAGAGGTACCACAGCGACACGCTCTCTTCAATGTGCAGTCGCGTCTGGCCGCGATCTCCGGCGAACAATTCCAGAAACGTCGGGGTCATGGTTCTCGAATAGGCCTTGGTCACGGTCACGAACATGCCGCGATAACTC
Organism: uncultured Nitrospiraceae bacterium; assembly: GCA_963846575.1. Classification (GTDB taxonomy): domain Bacteria; phylum Nitrospirota; class Nitrospiria; order Nitrospirales; family Nitrospiraceae; genus Nitrospira_A. The sequence goes on from CAWJWJ010000002.1 coordinate 2,301,860, forward strand.
TGGGAATGGGCATAGAGACCCAGCGTCGCAAGATCCAACCAGCGCTGAATGATGAAGCGATCGAGGCTGTTGGCCACCACGTCCATGAGGCTGAATGGTATGACCGGCAGGCCGCTGCGCGCAATTTCTTTTCCCCAATGCAGACTGGGCCGGAGCGTGACCTTGCGGGCCGCATACCACAATCCATGCGTGATGGAGACCAGTCCGGCTGCAATCGGGCCCAGAAACAGGGCCAACACCCCGAGCTTCGCAATCGAAAGCCCAACCAGCGTCGTCACTGCTCCGGCGACCCACTGCAGCGATTCATTCACCGCATGGCTGACGGGCGCCCGCTCGATCACCATCAAGGGACTGAGTGTCCCCCAGACTGCGCCGGCCAACAGTCCCGCCAGCGCCAATCTAAAGTAAAATTGATACTCGGGCCTGTAGTCCCGGATCACATGGGGCAGGACGAGAGGAGACAGCAGTCCGAAAATCAGAACCCAGACCGTTTTCATTCCAAGATTTGCGAGCAGGAGATTGAATAGCAATTCCTTACGGCCCGGCTCCGAGGTGGCGTGCCAGTGGCTGGACAACACCCAGTTATCACCGGTCGAGGCGAGCGGGGTGACGAGCATGGCCACAGCGGTCAGGATGGCGACCGTGCCGATATCAGACGGATCGAGGTAATAGGTAGTGACGGGAACCATGACTCCGACTCCCACAATGGTCTGGAGCAAGGGTGGGAGCAGAAACCAGAAAAAACTCCTATTCACAAGGGGTCCAGCCTCTGACCGTGAACACGCAGGAGCCGCTACCCTCACCGGGCGGCACGGGTGACGACCTCCACGATTCGATTCACCGATTGTGCAGGCGACTCCGTGCCGGTATCCACGATGATGTCCGCGTCGAGCGGCTCCTCGTAGGGGTCGGACACGCCCGTGAACTGCTCAATCTCGCCGCGTAGCGCCTTGGCGTACATCCCTTTGACATCGCGCCTGATGCACTCTTCAACGCCACAGCGCACCCACACCTCGATGAAGGAACCTGAACCACCTACCTTCTCCACCATCGCCCGGGCCTCCTTGCGGCTGGCGCGGAACGGCGACACGGCAGCAACAATGCTGCAGACCCCATGCTTCGTCAAAACCTGGCAGACCCAACCGATCCGCAAAATGTTGGTGTCACGATCGACGCGGGAAAAGCCGAGTCCCTTGGATAGGTGCGTTCGGACGACATCCCCGTCCAACACCTCCACATTGGTCATCCCCCGCGCCCAGAGGGTCCGAAACAGCAGGTTTGCGAGAGTCGTCTTTCCGGAACAGGGCAAACCAGTCAACCAGATCGTCAACGCTTTCATACGCTCAGCTCTCGACCCTCCTGAAAACCTCTGTCGCCTGGAAACCGGCACGGGAGATCGTAAAGGTTCCCTCCACCGGCAGGGGCCCCTCCCAACTCCACCGCAAAAACCGGGTCGGACATATGACGCCATACTGCGGTGCCATGTCTTCCAGATCGATCTGCGCGTGAACGGCCAACGACTGGCTGCCCGTCGACAATCGCGGCCCCTCCAGCCAGAAACGCTGCCCTGGGGTCAACACATGCCAGCCGGTTTCGGCTGGCATGAGAGAACAATGGGAGGCGAACGTCAAGGTCCACTCGATGTGATGTCGGACAGTGCGGCCTGAAGGACTGTAACACCGGTCGATCACTTGCCAGGTGCCGTTCGACCGATGCGACTGCACGCTACGCCGATGCAGCACCGGGTCCGACAACCGCCTGTAGCCATCATGTTCTGCCACCACGCGCTCGACCGATTGCTCGATCTCCCACTCCAAAACCTGCGGTCTGCTATCGGCGTGTAGACAAAATAGTTTCCCGGGAATCGCGCGGTTCTGTTCTGCCCGGTCCACCCTCACGGTCGAATGATGGATGGTGCGGCGAAATCGATTATAGGCTTGCGGGTCGGAAGTATAGAGAAAACAACCTGGATCCACAAGAATATCTTCCCCTCCGAGACAGAGTTCCAGGGAGAGCAGATCGTTATGTTTGTGAGTTCCCACTCCGTTGGTGCCGGGCGGATTGCAATTCAACAGGGCGTAGTCCTCCCGCTCGCGCAGGATGTAGAACCCGCCTGCAGGAAAGGCCACGCTCCGGAGGCATGCCGGTTCGCTCGTCGGCACTGGCGGCCATCCTGCCTGCCGCGCGCCGCCGAACCATAGGCCCTCGACCCATGCGGGCCCGCCGCGACCAGCCAGTCCTCGCGACGGAACAACAAACCCCCGACGGCAAGGAGATGGCGGTGGTCGCGTGGGTCGCAATGGCTATAACCGGTCAGGATGTGCAATCGGCCATTGTCTCCATCGCCGATTTGCGGCGCCAGCCCGTTGGGTTTCATATAGGCCTGCACGAAGTCGCACATCTTTTCCAGACGACTGTAAAACGCATCGGGCAAATCTATGCCGTGTTGGCGACAGAGCCAAGCGGAGGACAGAAACATTTCCGTCACCAGGCGGTGATACGAGAGACTCGATTCATAATGGACGCCATCGGGAAGCACCTCCCGGTTCATCTCGCGCACTAGTTCACCCAGAGCAAACGTGCGCCAACGGTCGGCTTCATGCACCTCTTTCAGACACAATCCTAGGTAGAGCAAACCCACGACATCCGCCAGATAGTGATTGGTCGTCACCCCATCATCACGCAGTTCCAGATTGGCCATGAGATGCCGGCCATGCACGACCAACATGGCGAGGACTTCAGCAAACCAGGCGTCGTCCACCTCCGGTGATTCCGCGACGAGTGCCAGTGTCCACAGCCAATTGACCGCGCGAATCGCCACCTCCATCGGGCAAGCCCAGTTTACCCCGCAACCAGGCTGATTGGCTGCCATCCAACTGGTCAACTGCGCCACACATTCGGAGGCATATTTTGATTTTCCGGTCAGGAGCGCCGCCTGAGCCAGTAGCACCAGATGGTGGCATCGGGACAGTTCCCATGGCACCTTGATATCCACGCCGGCATCATGGCCATGAGCGACGTCCAGGAAACAGAGATCGGGATTCCATCGATACCCGCTTTTGAAATCCAGATGCCAATCGATCGTTATGCCCAATGCCACCGGGCCGGATCCCAACAGGTCAAATACATGGTCGCAGACCTTGTCGGCGGATTCGAGGGTCGAGTCCAAAAGACCTGGCGTCCGTTGCTGATAGAGCGCCCGAATCACCGGCCCATCGTGAGTCGAGGCTGGGAGGCGATGCACGAGTGTGTTCCTCATCCGGGCCACCACAGCGCGGACGTCCCCTGCCGTAGCCCCGACTGCGGTCGCCAGGGTTGAGCTGTCCACCCGGCAGGACTGACGAACAACTCGAAACCGATGCCAACGAGTGAGTAGCGGGCGAAGGAGCTTGCGGATGCCCATGCAAAGCGTGGCACGAGGTCCTATGGCTCGAACCTTCGACCGGAGGCGATCCGCAAACTCAATTCCAGCATCGTCACTCATCCGGCACCAATACGAAGATTTATGTACGGCCACGCATGACTCGATCCACGACGTTGAGGGTCGGGAGTCACTGGGCCGTCCCTTTGCGATGACTACGCAAGATACTCCTTCCACCAGAGCGCGAGATTGAAGAGATACCAACTGCGGGGATCTCGCTGCTCGCGCACCAACTGCAACACGGCCGCTTTGTCCAAGAGCCCGCTACGGTCGCAAAACTCCGTCAGGGTCTCCTGCATCGCCACACCAAGTCGGTCCCGCATCCACTCATGCACCGGTACACCGAATCCCTGCTTCGGACGATCGATGATGGCATCGGGAATGACACCCCGCACAGCCTGTTTGAGCAAAGTCTTGACCACCCCGCCTCTGGTCTTCACGCTTTCGGGGATACTCATTGCCAATTGTACGAATTCATGATCGAGAAACGGCACGCGGGCTTCCAAACTTGCGCCCATGCTCATCTTGTCCACCCGCATCAACAAGAGTTCGGGAAGTCTGAAATTGAGGTCGAGATAACTCATCCATTGGAGCGGTCCCTTTTCCCAAGCTTTGGACTCGAATCGTTCATGGATCGGCCGGATGGCATCCCAGGAGGTCAGGTTTCGGAAACGTCGTCGCAAGCTCGGCGACAAGAGTCGCTGTTTTAAGGCCTCCGGAAAGGCTTCGGCGCCGCCCCAAAAGACTGGTTGATGAGCGGCCCCTCGCCGCAACCGTTCATAATGAAAGCTCTCGCCTTGGCCTATCCATTGCAGACCGCACAGCCCGAGTCGCTTGAGCAGTGAAGGGACTGGCCAATGGTTCCACTCTTCTAGCTTCTTGAATGTCTTCCAGGCCGGATAGCCCCAGAATAATTCGTCAGCTCCCTCGCCGACCTGACAGACGATCACGCCCCGCTCACGCGCCAATTGCGACACATAGTACACGGGCACGCAAACGGGATCCGCAATCGGCTCGTCCTGCAACGCTACCATTCGAGGCAGGAAGGTGAGGAGATCATCCAGCGACAGCAGTCGTTCATGGTGCTCCGCGCCAACCCTGTCGGCCATCAACCGTGCGTACTCAAGCTCATTGCGATAACTTTGATAGGCTCCGTCGTATCCGATCGTAAAAGTTCTCACAGGGTGCGACTCACCCTGCGAGAACAACGCTGCGTTGGTACTGGAATCGATGCCCCCGGACAGAAACACACCGACCGGCACGTCGCTCACTTTGCGTAGCGCGACTGACTCACGTAGTTGGGCCAGCACACGCGCCGAAATATCCGCGTCCGAGTGTCCTCTGAGGGGCGACGTGTGGTCCAAGACATCCCAGTAGCGACGCTCTTCCATGGTGCCGTCCGCGCGGATGCGCAGCCAGGTTCCTCCCGGGAGCTTATTGATTCCCTCAAAGAGCGTCTGTGGCGCCGGGGTGGTCAGGAATGAAAGATAATGAAAGAGAGATTCTTCATGAAGCGACCGAGGTTGCTCCGGGTCCTGGAGCAACGCCTTGATCTCGGAGGCGAAAGTCAGCCGTCCGTGGTGCCGGCTATAATAGAGCGGTTTGACTCCGATACGGTCGCGGATCAACCACAGTTCCTGGCGTCGCACATCCCACAGGGCGATCGCAAACATGCCTCGAAACCTCGACAAACAGTCGATACCCCAGGTTTCGAAAGCATGGAGAATGACCTCGGTATCCGAGTGGTCGGTCCGCCAGCGGTGCCCCCCCAGCGTCTCGAGTTCGCGCCTTATGGAGGCATGATTGTAGATTTCTCCGTTAAACGTGACCCATAGGGTCTCGTCCTCGTTCGCCATCGGTTGCCCGGCCGCTTCGGCCAGATCGATGATGGAGAGCCGCCGATGTCCGAGACCGATTCGGCCATTAGCGCCGATCCAGAGCCCGGCCCCGTCAGGCCCTCGGTGGACCATGCTGTCCCGCATCCGCGTCAGGTAAGGCTCGGAAAGGCGGAACGGGCCTCCATCGAAGACCAGTGCCCCGACTAGACCACACATGACAAGGGGTTCCTAACGTCCACGATGGTAAAGAAACCTGCCCGAGGTGACGAGGGTCGACCAGGAAGGGAAGAACCTGGCGGAAAGATACGCGTGGTCGCGCCCGTCAGCCTGTGCTGCAGCAGAGCGGCCTCGGCGGAGGCGCTTCATTTCGCACCGGCTTGAGAATTGCCCACACGCTGCCGGTACCATCCATAGGCTTGGCGCAAACCGTCCGGCAGGGTGATCGCAGGCTTCCAGCCAAAGGCGTGAATGCGACTACAGTCCATCAACTTCCTCGGCATTCCATCCGGCTTGGTGCGGTCCCAATGTATCTCCCCACGATATCCAACCACCTCCGCAATCAGCACCGCCAGGTCGGCAATTGTGATTTCCTTTCCCGCGCCGACATTCACGATCATGGGATCTGAATAACGATCCATCAGAAAGACACAAGCCTCCGCACAATCGTCTACATGCAGAAACTCCCGCAGGGGCGATCCGGAACCCCACAGCGTGGGAGGATTGCCCCGCTCGCGCGCCTCGTGAAATCGCCTGATCAACGCCGCCAGCACATGCGAATGCTGCAAATCGAAATTATCGTTCGGGCCATAGAGATTGGTCGGCATGGCGGCGATGAAATCACACCCGTACTGTCGCCGGTAGGCCTGGCACATCTTGATGCCGGCGATCTTCGCCACGGCATACCACTCATTGGTCGGTTCGAGCGGCCCGGTCAAAAGATACTCTTCCTTCATCGGCTGCGGAGAGTCCCGTGGATAGATGCAGGAGGATCCGAGCAAAAGCAGCTTTTTCACTCCATGGACGCAAGCCTGATGGATGACATTGGTCTGAATCGCCAGGTTGTCATAAATAAAGTCGGCGGGGAACGTGCTGTTCGCCAAAATCCCCCCCACCTTGGCTGCGGCCAGAAAGACGTACTCCGGTTTAGCCTCCGCAAAAAATGAGGCAACCTGCGCGCCGTCCCGTAGGTCCAGTTCCTTGCTGTTCCGAACAATCAAATTCTCAAACCCGCTGGCCGTGAGAGTCCGCAGAATTGCAGACCCGACCATCCCGCAATGCCCGGCAATGTAAATACGCGCATGCTTGTCCATCACCTAGCCCCCTTCGATGCAGTCTCCTGCACCATGAGCCCCGTCTTCCCTCAACTCGACCATCCTGACCGCCAGCCGATGGAAATCCTGCTCGGCCTCCAGCCGACTGCCGCCGTGCCTTATCGGGATCGGCGATCAACTGATTCACTTCTGTCGGCGGGTAGTGACCTGGATCGATTTTGACGTAGCGACGCCAGTCGATGCCCAGGTGTCCGAACGCGCATCGAGAAAATCCCGCACCGGATGGGTCTCACCCGTTGCCACTCATAGTCATCCGGTTGTGGCTGCTGGAGCATCATCCACATGGCTTCGACATAGTCCTCGGCGTACCCCCAGTCGCGTTTGGCATCCAAATTCCCCAGGAAGAGGTCCTCGTTGCAAGCCCAGTCTTGATCCGCGCCGCGGCTGCGGGATCTGCCGGGTCACGAAGGTTTCCCGCGGCGAGGGGATTCGTGATTGAAGAGAATGCCGCTGCAGGCGAGCAGCCCGTACGCCTCGCGATAATTCACCGTGATCCAGTGGGCGTAGACCTTGGCGGCAGCCGTAAGGACTGCGAGGGTAAAATGGCGGTCGTTTCCCGCTGCGGGACTTCCTGCACCTGGCCGAACATTTCACGATCGACGATGCTTGATAAAACTTCGGCCGCAGACCCGATTCGCGGATAGCTTCGAGCAATACGCACCGTCCCCAGTCCCGTAATCTCCGCCGTGTATTCAGGGATGTCGAAGCTCACACGGACATGACTCTGTGCCCCGAGGTTGTAAATTTCGTCCGGTTGAGCGGTACCGCAGGACCGTGATTCAACGAACTCGCATCGTTGAGATCACCATACACGCAGATGCAGCATGGCTTCGGCGATATGGGGATCCTGATAAATGTCATCGATCCTGGCTCGTATTGAATGAGCTCGACACGGCGAATGATGCCGTAAACATCGTACCCCTTTGCCAGCAGAAACTCGGCGAGGTAGGACCCATCCTGGCCGGTTATCCCGGTGATCAATGCCTTCACTGTGACATGCTCCAATATCTGTCATGTACCAACGAGCGAACGCCCGACAACCTGGCATTCATGCTTGCGACGAAAGACCTTTCACCTTTGATCAATATCTGACGTCCTGTCAAGACGAGAGGACGTCAGCCCGGCAGCGGCATCATCCTCGGTGCTTTCGACGCAATTCGCCCGGTCCCGCACATCCGGGAGCGGGGCCGTCTCCTTCCATGAGCTGCGCCCTGGTGACCGTCACGTCCCTACGGCCGCCAACAACCAGAAAACGTGCGCCAAGCTACCCATGAACATATAGTCGAAAAAGTTCCTAATTCCAAATCCGAGCACAGCAATCCGACGCCTGCCGCCATCACGGTCTCGTATCTGCTTGGATTGGTATCCAGGAGACGGACGTCAGGCGTCGCAGGAGGGCTACAAAGATCCATCCAAAACTCAGAACAGCCGGAATGCCGCTTCCAACAGCTACCATAAGAAACGTGTTATGCATCGCAGGTATCACACGCTCACGTTCAGGCTTACGGGCCTGAACCTCTAGCGAGTATTGGGGAAACTTTTTAATGAATGAATCGTTGCCATAACCAATCCCGACAAGCGAATGAGCCATCACTTTTCCAAACCAATTGTCCACACGGCCAGCCTCGTATTGGCAGTGTTGGCACCCACCGTTTCGTTCTGAAATCCCGTCTGAGACAGGATTAACAATCCCACCCCGTTAGCACCATGAAACCCCCAACACCAAGGGCAAGCCGGCGTCCCCCGACCATGAGGGCGAGGGTCACTCCTTGCGCGGCGTGCCCAAGCCATCCGCCACGGGTGTAGGAAAACAGCTGCGCGGCGACCGTGAGGACAAGAGCCAGTAGCTGGGCTCCACGGATCCAGGCGGCACGGGCCATGACGACAAGGGCGCCGATGACAGGAACCGTCATCACCATGTAGGTGCTGAGCCAGTTGTAATCGGAGCCGAAGGCCTGGGCCCGTACAAAACGATCCCGCCATGTCCCTCCCCGGGACACAAACTCGTTGACCGCGTAGGCAGCCAGAATAGTTCCCCCCACAGCCAGAGACCAAAGGACATATTGCGGCAACTTTGCCTGGCGCTGCCGGTCCAAGACCAGCAACGCCCAGTAAAACACGCCGGCCTGAGCAACGAACTTTTTCCATTCGGCAAAACTGTAGGCGGGATCAGTCGCGAAGGGCACAGTGCAGAGCACCCAGAGGATGAAGAGCCAGAGGGGAAGGTCCAACGGATTTCGGATCCAGGGACTCACCTTCTCCAGCCAACAGACACCCACACAGAGTACCGACAGAATGATAATCGTATGCTCCTGAATCCGAAAGAGCATGGGGAAAAAACTCGTACAGGCGACCACGATCAGGATGTAGCTTTGGAACCGCCAGAACAGCGCATGCCCGGAATCCCGACGCGCACTCTCCGCGCCGGACCTCGTCGCGGCGTCGGATGCTGACGAGACCGAAGCGCTCATAGGATCAGCAGCGATGGCGTCACCATTGCAGATAAAAGCCAATACGTCATAGGCACCGTGGTCTTCCCCAGGCCGGCTCAGCGGTGGAGCAATTTAAGTATGCTGAGCCCGTCGCCCGCATTGCCTCCGACGGTCCATCTCCCACAGCAGCATCTCCTGCTTCCGTGAACCCATGATACGGGTGCACGGAAGGTGGATTAGAGCCCCAGGTGTTGCGGCGAAACTGACGTGCGAAAGGAACGGACGCACGAATCTGAGCTCGGGATGCAACTGCATACACGACGGCACAGGACTCAGCGGGATCGCAGTATAGAGCAATCATCCGGCCTCCACAACAAAGGAGGCCGTCATGTTTAGCTGGATCTGCCGATCTGACCGGAACAGCATAGGACATGGCTTGAGGGATGCGGACTGGGGCTATGACGCACAGGAGGAAACCGGAGTGCGGGGAGCATTCGGCAGTGCCTTCATAAAGCGCTGCAGGCCGTCCTGCCAGGCAGGCATGCGGAAGCCAAGCTGATGGAGACGGTCTGCCGACAACACGGAATAGGCCGGTCGCTTCGCCGGTCTCGGCATCTCTCCCGTGGTAATCGGCTCGACGGGAACCCTCGAGCCCGACAACCGGACGATCTCCGAGGCAAACTCATGCCACGTGCAGGAGCCTTCGTTGGTGACGTGCACGATGCCCCGTACCGGATGCACCAGCAAATTGCCGATCATCCCGGCCAGGTCTTCCGCAAAGGTCGGACTGCCGCGTTGATCCCCCACGACTTTCAAGCTGGGCCGCTCGGCGGCGAGTTGCAGGATGGTCTTCACGAAGTTCTTGCCCTGCCGTCCATAGAGCCAGGCGGTGCGCACGACCAGAGTATTCTCACAGCAGGCCAGCGCCCGTTCCTCACCGGCGCGCTTGGATGCACCATAAACACCGAGGGGATTGACAGGATCGGTTTCGGCATAGGGGACTGTGCCTTGTCCGTCGAAGACATAGTCGGTCGAGATATACATCAGCCTGGCGCCGGTCTTGGCCGCCGCCCGGGCCACGCGCTCCGTCCCGTCGGCATTGACCGCCATGGCCAACCCGGGGTTGCGCTCCGCCCCATCCACATCCGTGTAGGCGCCGGCATGGATCACGGCCTCCGGTGCCGCGTCGATGATCGCCTGCGCGCAGTCTGGGCCGTTCAGATCGAACGCCGGGAGATCCAGCGCCGTCAGCTGATGTCCCCGCAACACCTCCCGCAACTCGGCTCCCAACTGTCCTTGAGCGCCCGTAATTACGATTCGCACGCCGTCCCTTTCTGCAACCGCGCGGCATATTGCTGCTGATAGTAGTCCTTGAACTCACCCGACTTGATGGTGCGCCACCACGTGTCATGCGTGCGGTACCATTCGACCGTCTGCTTCAGTCCCTCTTCGAACGGCACCCGTGGCGACCAGCCCAGGGCGCGCAGCCGGCTGCAATCGATCGAATAGCGGCGATCGTGCCCCGGACGGTCCTGCACCAGCCGGATGAGCGACGGAGACGTCCCCAGCGCCGCGACGATCTGTTCGGCCACCGTCCGGTTCTCGCGTTCATTCCCGCCGCCGACGTTGTAGACGGTCCCCGGCTGGCCCTGCTCCAACACGTGTACGATGCCCGCCGCATGGTCGTACACCGAGAGCCAATCCCGGCAGTTCTTTCCGTCTCCGTAGAGCGGCAGCGGCTGCCCCTCGATCGCATTGGTGATGAACAGCGGGATGAACTTCTCCGGATACTGGTTCGGCCCGTAGGTGTTGCTCCCGCGCGTCACCAGCACCGGAAACCGGTAGGTGGTCCAGTAACTCAACACCAGCAGATCTCCGCCGGCCTTGCTCGCCGAATAGGGACTGCGAGGCTCCAGCCGGTCGTCTTCTTTGGAACTCCCCTGCTCGACGCTGCCATAGACCTCATCCGTGCTGACTTGCAGGAAGCGCTCGACCCCGGCCTGGCGGGCCTCCTCCAGCAAAATGCCCGTGCCCACCACATCCGTCCTCGCGAATGCCCCGGGGTCGAGGATCGATCGGTCGACATGGGTTTCCGCGGCGCAATTGATGATGCGTTCGATCCGGTGCTCCCGGAGGAGGCTGTGGACCAGCTTCTGATCGCAGATGTCGCCGTGCACGAAACGGTACTGCGGATGGCCCACCAGATCCGCGAGATTTTCCAGATTGCCGGAATACTTCAGCGCGTCGAGGTTGACGACGGCGTGGCGGCCGCCCTCGACCAAGCGGCGCACGAGATGCGATCCGATGAAGCCAGCCCCGCCCGTCACGAGAATACGCATTAAAACTCCATCCGGTTCGCGCCGGTCCTGGCCACCAGCTCGTTGGCCGCGAGCAGGGATTCGATCGTGCCCGCATCCGTCCACCAGCCCTCCAGCGGATCCCACGTCAGCTCTCCGGCCTGAATGTAGGCATTGTTGACGTCCGTGATCTCCAGTTCTCCTCGTCCGGATGGTGTCAACGTCCTGGTGATGTCGAACACGCGGGCATCGTAGAAATAGATGCCGGTCACCGCGTAGGAGGATCGGGGTTGGGCCGGCTTTTCCTCGATGCCCAACACCCGCTTTCCGTCGAGCAACGGGACTCCGAACCGCTGCGGGTCCTTCACTTCCTTGAGCAGGATCTTGGCACCGGTCTTCTGGGCCCGGAAGGCCTCCGCCGCCTTGGCGATGTTGCCCTGGATCAGATTGTCACCGAGCACCACGCAGATCGGACCCTGGTCGGCAAAATGTTCCGCCAGCCGCAAGGCGTCGGCAATGCCGCCCTCCCCCTGCTGGTAGGTATAGCTGAGATGCTTCAAGCCAAAGTCTTTCCCGTTCCCCAGTAATTTCAGAAAATCGCCTGCGCTGTTGCCTCCCGTCACCAGCATGACCTCGGTGATCCCGGCGTTCACGAGCGTTTGAATCGGGTAGTAGATCATCGGCTTGTCGTAGACCGGCAAGAGATGTTTGTTCGTCACTTTGGTCAGAGGCAGCAGTCTGGAACCGAGGCCTCCTGCGAGCACGACACCCTTCATTCGTCACCGCCCACGGTCACCAGGCCATTGAATCGATCAGGCATTGTTTTCTCCGTCGCGGGATTTACCGAGGGACCGTCGATCCCCTGGATCTTAGCGTTTCGTGCTGCGTTCAAACCAGAAAATTCAATCATGCCGCCGGAACGACCGTCTCGCTCCTCGGATCGATCCCTTCCGGATGCCCCATAATTCTGCTTTCTGCGTTTAGTCTGGTTTCATCATGTCGACCACATGCTCCGCAAACGGCAACGAGGAGGTGAAGGCCGGTGAGACGGCATTGAGCACGTGGGTGGAGCGAGGTCCCGGCTCGATGACGAAATCGCTCAACAACTCCGCCGTCCTCGCGTCAACCAATTGCGCGCGAATGCCCGGTTCTTTTCCCGGCAGGAGGTCTGACTTCGCGAACCCTTCTCCCAATGCCTCCGCCTCGCGAAAGAACCCGGCCCTGGTCAGTTTCAACAGCTCCGTCCAGGCAATCGAACGAAAATGATCCCGGTTGCGTCCGAAAAGCCGCAGCAGGTAGGCCAGCATGGTGAGACTGTCGCCGACGGTCGCGCCGCCCATGCCCCGGTACTGCTCGCGCCCCAGCAAGGGAAGGGCCGAAGGGCCGATCGTGACCTCGCCTTCCGGTCTCCTGGTGAAGTGGACCCCGAGAAAGGGGTTGCGCAGGTCCGGGACGGGATAAATATTGCCGCGGACCTGAAGCTTCGACTCGGGACGCAGCCGGTAGAATTGCCCTCGAAAGGGCAGGATCCGGTACTGCAGGCCGACCCCGTAGGCATGGGCGATGCGGTCGGCAAAGAGGCCTCCGCAATTCACCAGGTGCCGGTACCGGACCGGTCCCTCGCGGGTCCGGGCCGTATCCTCTCCCCCACACCCCTGCCAGGCGCAGCCGAATCGAAACCGGACCCCTTCGCGCAAGGCATCCGCCACCATCGCCTCCATGACGCGTTGCGGATTCACCACCGCCGTGTCCGAGACATAAAGCGCCTGTTGCACCGTCTTCGCGCAGGGTTCGACCTCTTTGAGCGCCTGGGGATCGAGCAGGCTCACGCGCACCCCGTTGGCCTGGGCTCGCGCGTGCAACTCCCGGAGGGCGGGCAACTCCTCGGCGGTCCGCGCCACGATCACCTTGCCATGGTCGTTCAGCGTAATCGCCTTCTCGCGGCAATAGGCCCGCAGCCGCCGATTCCCATCGACACAGAACTTGGCCTTGAGGGTGCCGGCCTTATAATAGACGCCGGCGTGCAACACACCGCTGTTGCGACCGCTGGCATGCTGCCCGGCGGTCGATTCTTTTTCCAGCACCAGCACCGCGGCGCCGTGCCGGCGACGCAGTTCCCGGGCGATGGCGACACCGATCACTCCGGCCCCCACGATCAGGAAATCACAACTATCGTTCGCCATGCGGACGCTCGCCTTTCCCGGAAAAACGGTCACGGAGCCGTGATGGCAGACTGCCGGATGTCACTGCTCAGCGGCCGGTGACCGTTGTTGCCCGACGGCCCGCTCGTACACCGCCACCGTCTGCATCGCCGTACGGTCCCACCCGAACTCTTTCGCCCTGGCCAATCCGCGCGCACGGAGGGTGGCCTGTAGCTCCGGAGAGGCGAGCACTCGAGCCAGGGCCTCCGTTAACTGCCCGCTCTCACGCGGATCGATCAAAAGGGCGGCATCCCCGGCAACTTCGGGCAATGAAGAGCTGTTGGAACAAATTACCGGGCAGCCGCACCCCATCGCCTCCAGCACCGGCAGGCCGAACCCTTCGTACAATGAGGGGAACACGAACACGGCAGCCTGCTGATAATAGTCGACCAACTCCGCCTCGGATACCATTCCGGCCAGCCTGGTCTGGGCGCCGATGCCCAGACGCTCTATCGCCGCGCGAATCTCGCTGCGTCGGCAGACATCGCCCGCCAGGAGGAGATCGAACCGGTCGCGAAGCGTCTCCGGAATTTTTGCAAAGGCTTCAACCAGGCAGCCGACGTTCTTGGTCGGATCAAAACCGGCCACGCAGAAGACGTAGGGCCTTCCCCCTGCCCGATGATCGGCGGGACGAAATTGCCCATTGTCGAGGCCGAGCGGAGTGACCGTGACCTGATCCGGTGCAAGCGGCACATGGCTGAGCAGATCGCGCCGCGAATGTTCGGAGATGGTGATCACGTGATCGATCGTGGCCCACCGGTCCCCTACCAGCCACTGCTCGATGCGGCTATTGAGGTTCAGACGGGCACGGAGTTCGGGGAACAGCAACGGTTTGACGTCGTGGATCGTCGACACGAACTTCCCGCGCTTCCAGGCCGCGCAGGAGTCATACGGAAAATGCAGCAGATCGTGGGGACCGGCCAGCAACGGCGCGATTTGCTCCCAGAAGCGCCGCCGGAAGAAGGGAAAGCGGACCACGCGATACTGCATGTTCGGGCGCGCCGTGAAGGGATGGTCCGCATGCGGCAGGAGAATCTGATAGTGATTCGTGTGGTCGACCCGCCCCAGGGCTTCGATCAACTCCCGGGCGTACCGCCCGATGCCGACGTTGAGGTTCTTGAGATGCCAGGCGGCGATAACGATTTTCACGATGGCCTATCGGAGTGGTCCATGGTGGCGGAGGAACGGGCGGCCTGCTGGTCATCCTCCGACCGGCCGGCGAGCCGTCGGATCGGCCGGCAGCCGAGGCAGCGAACTCAGGGGCGTGCGCGATGGAACCACAGCACATCCGGCAAGTCAAGGCAGGGCCAGAGGTGACGGCCGGCGTTTGCGGAAGCGGTTGTGTTGACTGCCCCGGCGGCCTGTGGTACCGATTGCCCTTCACGAGAGGCGTCACTGTGGCCCGCGTCAGCGTCATCATTCCAGCGTATAACGGGACCTCGAGATATTTGGAGCCGGCCATTCGTTCCGTGCTCGGGCAGACCTATGCCGACCATGAGATCATCGTGGTGGATGATGCATCGACCGACGAGACCGGTGCGCTGGTGCAAACGATCCCGCAGGTCCGGTACCTGCGCCGCAGCCAGAACGGCGGGCAGGCCGCCGCGCGCAACAGCGGCGCCCACGTCGCGCAGGGACTCTACCTGGCCTTTCTGGACCAGGACGACCTGTGGGAACCCACCTTCCTCGAAGAAGCGCTCGGCATCCTCGAACCAGCCACGCACGCGACGCTCGTCCATTGCGACGGGTACCAGGTGGACGCGGGGAACCATATTCTCGAATACGACGCCGCCATGAAACATACCGGGAGCATCACACAATTGCTGCGTGGCGGTCACGATGTCGCCACATCCGGTTCATTGTTCCGAAAAGCTCCCTTCGAGGCGGTGGGAGGATATGACGCGCAGCTCTCCATCTGGGAAGACATGGATCTGACCATCCGTCTCTACGGGACCGGTCGATTCATTCATCTGGCGAAGCCGCTGTACCGCCACCGGCTCTACGGACACAACGCGTCCCGCGATATTCCTTCGCTGCGGGCGCTGGACGGCCGTCGTCGATTCCTCGAAAAACATGCCCCTTCGTGCCGGCCCGGGACCCTCGAAGCCGACGCCCTCTCCACCGATTGGGCGATTTACCATGCAGATCTCGGAAAACATTATCTGCGGGCTCACGCACCCCGGCAGGCACGGGAAGCGTTTCGATGCTCGTTGCGCCATCGGCCGCTCAACGTCAAGACCTGGTCCAGATTCGTCAGGTCGTATTTTTTGTGACCGCGCCCCGCACTTTTCTGGCATAGACCTTCAGCTCGGTCCCGCCGCCCAGGTGCCCCACGCAAAAGCAGAAGGGCCGGACCAAGACCTTTTCGATGAACCGGCGACAGGGGACCTCGGTACCCCATCGCTGCTCCCACACGCGATCCAGGCTGGCCATGAAGTAGAGGGAGCCGAGACCGGTCCTGGCCGATTCGACCCGGAACCCGGCCTCCTCGAGCATCCGCGCAAGCGTCGCCTTTTCATAATGGAAGAGGTGGCGGGGAAGCTCCCAGGGAAACCACCAGCGACCGAACAACTTCGCTTCCAGGCCGCCGGCATTGGGGCAGAGGATCACGACCCGTCCGTCCCAATCCAGGATACGCCAGACCTCCTTCAAGAGAGAAACCGGTCCGTGGAGGTGCTCCAGCACATGGCTGAACAGCACCGTGTCGAAGGTCCGGTCCGGGTAGTGCATCGACGCGAGATCCCCCAGTCGAACCCGCTCACCGAACCGGGCCCTGGCCTGCGCCACCGCCACCTCACTCGCATCCACGCCGGAGACGTCCCAGCCCAACTCCTGTAATGCCACCAGATTGTTGCCTGCCCCGCAGCCGACATCCAGCGCCCTGCCCTGTCCAACCCATGGCAGAAACCCGCGCCCGCGCCAGCGGCGCCAGAGGAATTCCGGCCAGAGCAGCGATCGCCGGAGCCATTGCCACCCGCGCGCCGACTCCGGTGCCGGGTAGCCATAAAAGTCCTGGGCGATCCATCGCCGGACCTTCCCCGACCAGCGCTTGGCGGCGCGCCGGAGATCTCCTGGCGCGGGAGGCCCGGCAGCGGGATAGTACGTCGCGGGATAGTACCGGCCGATTTCCTCGCGGGTCGGGCGAGGATTCAGAAACAGCAGACGGCAGGCCTCGCAGCGCACGACCGTGAACAGTTCGTCCGTCACATGGTGAGCGAGGTCGTATTGGCTGAACAGCGCGCGGTTCGACGTCCCTCCGCACATTTCGCAATCGATGGTTTCCATATCCTCGTTCCAAAGCTCGATGGTGTGGGCAACGGAGGGGGACGCTCGGCTGCACGTGCCGTGCTTATGGCCGGCTGATCAGGGCTTCAAGGTGCGGAGCCAGCGCGTATAACACCGAATCCGTCCCGGCGCCCTCGTGATCGCCTCCCAATAGTGCTGCCGGGCTTCGGTCCGCCGGCCCGCCCGTTCAGCGGCGGCCCCTTTCAGAAGAAAGTAGTTCGCCCATTCGCGATCCAATGCCGCCCGTTGGGCCGCGGTGAGCGGCGCAGACCCTTCCAGGCGCGTCAGGAACCGGTCCCGGCTCGCCAGGACGCGTGCCCGGTGCGTCTGCTCATCGAATGCCATATCCCGATATCCATGACCCCGCTGCAGCTTGTGCACGAGGACCTGGTCGAGGCATTCAAACGTGGTCACCCGGAACAAACGGATCGTCAGATCCGAATCCTCCGACCCATAGAGTTCAGGGTCCAGGCTGCCGATCTGATCCAGGACCGTTTTCCTGATCAAGAGCGTGGAGGGCAGCGCCACATGGCCTCCGGCAAACGCCTGCACCAGCGGTTCCCGGCTCGACCGCGCCGACACGCGCTCCTCCAGGGTCCCGTCTTCGAACCGTACCTCGAAATCCGTGTGGACCAGCCCCACCTCGGGGCGTGCCCGCATCATGGCCAACTGCGCGGAGAGTTTGCCGGGCAACCACTCGTCATCACAGTCCAACAGCGCGATAAATTGTCCTTGGGCCGCTTCGATGCCATAGTTCCGGGAACGCGCCGGGCCACCGTGGCTGCGTTGAAACCATCGAATGCCTTCGCTCTGCTCGAGCCGCCGCAGCACATCCTGCGTTCCATCGGTCGAGCCATCATCAACCACGAGTATTTCCACCGAAGGATGTTCCTGCATTCGCACGCTGGCCACGGCCTTCGCCACAAACGGCGCGCCGTTATACACGGGGATGACCACGCTGACCCGTTCATCGCTCATGCGTCTGTCCGCGCGAGCAACCGTTCCAGCATCCGGCTGGCCGCCTCGCACACTTCGTCCACGGTGATGTGCTGCATGCAACTGTCGTCGCCGCGCAGGCAGGTCGGATGGTAACAGGCACGGCAATCGAACCCTTTATACAGGACCTGCGCCGGCCCGCCGCGCGGTCCCCAGCGTCGGGGATAGGTCGGGCCGAACAACGCCACGACGGGGGTCCCCATGGCCGCCGCAATGTGCATGGCCCCGCCGTCGTTCCCGACGAACAACGCACAGCGTTGGGCCAGTGCGGCAAACTGCAGCAGCGAAAACTTCCCCGCGATCACCGTGGGCGCACAGCGCGTCCTGCGGGCGATCCGCTCGGCAATCTCACGTTCACGCTGATCGCCCCCCAACAGAATCCGGCAGGAGAACCGTTCGCTCAGGCGATCCGCCAATTCGACGAACCGCTCATGCGGCCATACTTTCAGGGAGTAGCGCGCCCCCGGCTGCAGCAGCACCAGCGGCACTTCGCGCGAGGACCGCAAGCCCGCCTCGTCCAGCCAGGTCTCCACGATGTGCTCCTCCGCCTGGGAGACGTACAGCGCCGGTGTGCCGGGTTTCGGGTCGAGGCCCAGATGCCGGAGAGCGCTGAGATCATATTCCACCCGATGCTGGTCCGTCTGGCGGGGCACCGCCAGGGCGTTATACAACAACCCCCGCCAGCGATGTTCGGCATTGAAGCCCACGCGCAGCGCGGCGCCCGTCGCGAGAGTGATGACCGCGGACCGGTCGCCGTCGGTCAGGTCGATGACACAATCGAATCTCCGCCGCCGAAGCATGCGGACAAAATTCACCTGGGCCTGCCAAGGCCCCTTCTCGACACACAGCACCTCGTCCACATTCGGATTGTGCAGTAGAATCCCTTCGGTGCCGCGATTGACCAGCATGGTGAGGCGGGCGTCGGGATAGGCGTCCCGCAAGGCGCGCAACACCGGCGTCGAGAGCAGCACGTCACCGATATGCCTCAACTTGATGATCAGGAGATTGCGATAACTCATACGCCGACATTCCTCAGGCACAGAGTTCGTGATAGAGCGCGCTCGTGAGACGGGCAGCATCTGGCCAGGTAAACCGCCGCGCACGGTCGAATCCCCGCTGCCGCAGTGTCCGTCGGAGATCCTGGTCGGACAACAACGTGACCATCGCCCGGCCCAGCGCATCGACATCGTCGGGATCCACCAGCACCGCGGCATCGCCGGCCACCTCCGGCAGGGACGATGTCGAGGAGGTGATAGTCGGCGCACCACAGGCCATCGCCTCCAGGACGGGCATGCCGAATCCCTCGTAGCGGGAAGGAAACACAAACACATCGGCGCAGGCATACAGCCGCCGCAGGTCGTCCCGGTCAATCCGTCCGGTGTACCGGACATCCGCCTCCACGCCGAGGGCCTGCGCAGTCGCGCGGTAACTGCCTTGCGGATGGTCCGCATCACCGGCCAGCACGATGACCCGCCCTTCCAGCCGGGGACGGATTTGCGCCACGGCTTGTAGCACCAGGCGATGGTTCTTGCGGGGATCTGCCCCGCCGACGAACAGGACGAACCCCGCCGATGGAATGGACCACCGT
This sequence comes from uncultured Nitrospiraceae bacterium, assembly GCA_963846575.1. Lineage (GTDB taxonomy): Bacteria > Nitrospirota > Nitrospiria > Nitrospirales > Nitrospiraceae > Nitrospira_A. Next base: position 2,321,249 of record CAWJWJ010000002.1, read on the forward strand.
TGGCGCAGCCCGATTATGGCCTGGTCATCCTTCGCCGGCACAAAATCCGCCGAGACGCCGTTATGAATCACGACCACATGTTCACGCGGAATGCCGTAGAGCTCCTCGATTTCCCGGGCGGAAAACTCCGAGACCGTCACCACCTTTCGAGCCCGCAGGGCCGTCGCCCTTGCCCGGCGGGACGATCCGGCCTGTCCCAGGACTTTGCGGGAGTATTCGGGATGGCGGGCCAGCCACAAATCATGGATGGTGACGACACCGCCGAACCGTCCGGTCGTATGCATCTTGAAATTCGGACCATGATACAGATCGAGACCATCCCAGGCGCCCCGCCAGGGCGTCAGCCACCGTGGGGTCTCCACCCAACGCATCCGCTGGGTCATGGGCCAGCCGGCCGGGCGGCCCGCAGGGAGAGAGCCGGGCCGGAGATACCCGACATATTCGGTTTGCTCCTGTAGATCCAGGAGGGCCTGCAACAGATGGTAGGTATGCCAGCCGACTCCGCCCTTGTCACCCGTGATGGACGCCGCGTCGATTCCGATACGCATTAGACGGACCGCGCCTCCATCGCGAGGGCCTGCCCCTCGTACAACACCCTCGTCACCCCTGTCCGTTACGCCGGACGTTCACGCGCTCCCAGGCCTTGGCGTACTTGACGAAGGTATGGAGGCCGGCGAACATCGCCACGACCAGGCCGTGCACGCCGTCCCGATAACCGCCGCGCACGAACAGGGTTTTCAGCATCGTGCCCAGATGGTGCGTCGCGATGACCCACCCGCTGATGTGGGAGGTGCGCTTCAGCTTCTCCTCCGCGCCCAGCGTCGTATATCGCATCATCTTCCGGATATGGTGGTTGACGGTGGGCATGCTGTAGTGATCGAACGGTTCACGAAGCCGCAGCCGGCCTCCGGTGAGCGTGAAGTTTTCATGCAGCCGCACATCGTCATAGCGCCCGGCGGTCTTGCGGAAGAGCCGCATCTGATAGTCGGGGAACAGACCGCCGCCCTGAATCCATTTCCCGTAAAAGAAATTCCTCCGTGGAATTTCATACCCTCCGGCGTCCGCCGGCGGCCCGGCGGCCAACAGAGCCTGAATCTCCCGCCGGAGTCCGTCGGTCACGCGCTCGTCGGCATCCACGACCAGAATCCACTCGGCCCCGGCCTGATCGATCGCGAAATTTTTTTGCGGCCCATAACCCGCCCATGGCCGGACGAACACCCGCGGCGTATACCGCGTGGCCAGTTCCACGGTCCGGTCCCGGCTCTCGGCATCCACCACCACGAGTTCGTCGGCCCAGCGAACGGATTCAAGACAGTCGGCGATGTTGTGCTCTTCGTCCTTGGTGATGATCACCGCCGCGATCGTGCTCACGGCTCGGTTCGGTTCTGCCACGGAGCCCTTCATCCTTGCAAGTGTTTCACTGAGGCAGCCGGCCCTGCCGCCAGCGTCCTGGTGCCCTGCAGTTCCCAGAAACGAGCATATTTGATGAACGTATAGTAGGCATACAGACCGGACAGGATCAGTCCCGGCACCCCGTCCAGGCAGCCTTTTCGACCCACGTACATTTTGAGAAACGTGAAGCAGGGATGTGACAGCAATTGAGGCCACGAGAATATGCGCCCCTGCTCGACCATGCGGCGCGCCATCAGATCAGAGTACCGTTCCTGCTTCGCGAGGTAGTGATCGATGTCGCGAAACGGGTACTGCAGCGCCGTGGCCGTCATATAGCCCACGCGGCCGTCCAGGTCGAAGCTCTCGTGCACCAGTTCATCCCGATAACGCAACCGGCTCTTTCGGAACAATTGCGGTTGCCGATAATCCGGAAACCAGCCGCAATGTTTGATCCAGCGACCCAGGAAATAGTTTTTGCGGGGGACGAAATAGGCGTCGGCATCAGGACCGGCAGCCAACAGGCGCCTGATTTCCTCCTGCAACTCCGGCGTCGCCCGTTCATCGGTATCCAAACTGAACACCCAGTCATGGGTGGCATGGGCGAGGGCTTCGTTGCGCAACCGGCCGAACCCGTGAAACTCATGCTGATACACCTGATCGGTGAACTCGCGGCTGATGCGTTCAGTCGCGTCGGTGCTGTGAGAGTCGACGACGATGATTTCATCGGCCCAGGTGATGGATTCCAGGCAGGCCCGCATGTTGGGCTCGTCATTGTACGCAATGACCACGGCCGATATCGGTGTATGGTTCACGGTCACGATTCCTTTTCGAACACAGGCTCTTCCACAGGGACACGGCCGGGCATCTTCCTACAGCCGCGGTCCGAACTCCCGCCAGGACCAGATGTGGTTCGAATCGAGCGCCACATTGGAGACTTCGTATAACGCCAGTAATTCCCGATAGCGGGACGCAGTGAGCGGTCGACTCCCGTCAGGCCCGGCCGGCAGAGGTTCGAACGTGAGGGTCGCCTCCTCCACCCGCTCCGTGAGAAATGAGTACAGCAATATTCCATCGCGACTGGCCAATCCGACCAGATTGTCGTACACGCTTGTGAGATAGGCCGCCTGATCCGGCAGACAGTCCCGCACCAGCACGCAGGTGAGATCCTGTCCCGCAAACGGCGCGACCGGGGGCAACGCGCCGGTCAAGGCCAGAAGCGTGGGCGCGACATCCACATGACTCGCAATGGTGGACACAGCCCGGGAACGGTACGTGGCCGGCGTCCGCAACGATTCGTCCATCCAGATCAGCATCGGCGACGCGAAATGGCCGAGCTTCCGCTCGACATCGGTGCTGCCCACTGATTCATGCCGTCCGTGATCACCGATGATGACGACAACCGTATTGCGCAAGAGCCCTTCGCGAACCAGTTTGGTGAACACCCGCTCCAATTCAAGGTCCGTGTACCGAAGGGCCCCGACATATTGATCCGTCACCTGCTGCTGTAGCGTGCGGACCTCGGGATGGTGAGGGGGCGCGGCGAAGGGATGATGGGTGGACAGCGTGAGCGTAGTCAGAAAGAACGGTTTGCCTTCCGCCTGCCGCTGCTTGATCCGCTCATAACAGAGGTCGAACAGGGCGCCGTCGACGATGCCCAGGCCGGCTCGTTCCGCCCCTGCCGGGAAATCGCCCTCGTCCAGCATCTGCTGAAGCCCGTTTCTCGACAGGAAGGTCTGCAACCGGTTGAGATCCCGATGCTGGCCGATCACCATCTCCGTGCTATAGCCTCGGCGCTGCAAGAGCGACGGCAGGCAGAGATAATCATGCGCATACCGCGTTTTCATGGCGGCGGCTCCATGCCTCGGATAAGTACTGCACAGGGTCGCAAAGAGTCCCCTGGAGGTCTGGACGCCGTTCGAGAAAAAATTGGTGAAATAGACGCTGTCGTCTTTCAGTCGATCGAGAAACGGAGTCCCCCGCACCTCGCCATAGGTCTGTCCCAGATACCGGCGGTCCAACCCTTCCAGAAACAGGATGATGACGTTCGCGGGCTTGGACAACCGGATGCCGTCGGCCGCGGTCGTCCTAGTCCGGACCAGGGGATACCGCGCATCCGGAAACACGTTGCCCGGTCCCAACAGGCCTTGAGCCGTGCGAACGGCCTCGTCGTAAGGCATACGCGCGCCGTTCGCCCGCTGGGCCATGGACCCCCTCGAGACCCACGCCACCCGTAACGCCTCGCTGGCAAACAGCACCGGATTCTGGGCCAGCGTATAGTAGACCGAGCTGCCGATGTGCGCGATCCGGATCCCGTACGGCCCTGATGGATGGAAGCCGGCGCCACCACCGACCAACCCGACACAAAGCAACGCGTTGGCCTGAAAACCGGACAGGGGCTGCCATCGAAAAAGCGCCGGAACCACGACCGCGGAATAACCCCACCACCAGAGTCCGATCCCGACCACCTGAATACTCAGGAAAAGCAGGACCCGTCCCGCCCATTTTCCAACGGCCTCCAGTTCCGCGCCGGTCTGTTGCAACGCCTGAACATTCGTCGCATCCGTCGTCGCCGCAGGCGCGAAGAGATCGCCGATATATTCCAGAAACACGAAATCCATATGTTGGCGATTGAAGCCGTAATACCCCATGTCCACCGACAGGAGCATGAACAACAGGATCGCGAACAGGAAACAGCCCACATGAAAGGCCCGCCGGAACGAGAGGGAAAATCGCGCCGGAACGCCTCGCACCAGGCCCCATCCTTGTTTCAGCAAGGCCCATCCGCCGGCGCCGATCGCGGCCAGCACCAAGGCGAAGGTGGCGGTGATGAAATCCCCCCGCATTCCGACGGCCAGGGTCTTGATCAAGAGCGCCCCGGTCGGTGTTTCCTGGGAGAAGGCGTCTCCAAGCAGGAACACACGCTCCGCCGTCTGCATCACGACGAACAGAATCCACCAGAAGAGCAGGGTCTTTCGAATCGACGGCTGTGCGAAGGTCCATCCCGGTCTCATGATGCGATCACCCGCCGGTAGGTCCGTTCCAGTTCATCCACCATGCGGTCGATCGAATAGGATCGCTCCACCGTCTGGCGCCCGCGTCGGCCCATGGCCGCGCATAACCCGGGGTCGGCCAACAACCGTCCGATGCGATCGGCCAAGGCGTCGGGATCACGCGGCGGGACGATGAAGCCCGATTCCTGGTCGGTCACGACATCGGGAATCGATCCGGTCGTCGTCGACACGACGGGCAACCCGATCGCCAGGGCTTGCATCAATACCTGGGGAATGGTGTCGCCCTCTACTGTGGGAATCACGAACAGGTCCAACGAGCGGAACACATCCAGCAAATCGTCCCGAAAACCCAACATGCGGACATCCGCCGCCAGCCCCAGACGCTCGATCTGCTCGCGGATGTTCTGTTCCTCCGGCCCCTCGCCCACAATGAGGAACGCCACCCGCTGGTGGTGCTTCAACACCCTGGCGGCAGCCTCGACAAAATACCGATGGCCTTTGTAGTCGCGCAGGTAGGAAATGATCCCGACGAGCCGGTGACCTGACGGAATGCCCAGTTCGGCCCGGATATCCTGCCGCGGTTCGGCCGGCGAAAAATGCTCCACGTCCAGCCCGATGGGAAAGGCCGCCACCCGGTCCGGTGCCAATCCGTCCCGATGGATAAGATCCTGGCGGTTCCGTTCGCCGCCGGTCACGATGACCAGATCGAACAGCCGCCTGTACAACAGATGCGTGGCGCGATTGTTCGTCAGCGGTGCGGAAATATGCCGGGTGCGAATGAGTTTGGGACGCGGGTGTACCAATCGAGTCGCAAGCGCCGCCAGCCAGCTGTCACGCGAGCTGTTCACATGCACGATGTCGGGACGTTCCCGTTGCAGGAGCCGGCGGAAGGCCCACATAGACCAGGGCAGCCGCCATTGCTGCATGATGAAGGGTTCGACCGGGAGCCCGCGATCCCCGGCCATGCCCATGATGGGACTCTCGGGTTCCAGGACCAGCCGCACGCGATGACCTCGTGTCCACAACCGCTCGGCATGCAGCAGAACCGCCAGTTCCTGCCCGCCTACCGTTCTACTGGATTCCGCAATCAGAATATTCACAACGATCTCGGCTTCGGTGATCGGTCAAGTTGCTGCTGCACGGCGTGGACGACCTGGTCCGGCCGGACTTCCGTCAGACATTCAAGTTTCACGGCTCGAGGACAATCCCGGCGGAAGCAGGGGCTGCATTCCACGGGGTGGGAGAGCACCAGATGACCCCTGCCGTAAGGTCCGGTCCGGCGCGGATCCGTCGGCCCGAATAATGCCACCACGGGCGTGTCCACTGCCGCCGCAATGTGCATCGGACCGGAATCGTTCGTGATCAAGACGGACGCCTGTCGCAACAAACAGGGCAATAACCCTACAGGGGTGCGTCCCGTCAGATCAACCGCTTTTGTGCGCATGCAGGCCATCACGGCCTGTGCCTCCTGCCGTTCGGCGGTGCCCCCGATGAACAGGATCGGGATGCCCTGCAGGCGCGAGAGCTCGTCCGCCGCATCGGCAAAATGCTGCGTCGGCCAGCGTTTCGTTTCCCAGCGCGCGGAAGCGTTGATCGCAATCCACGGCGACGACGCGACCACGCCGGAATCGGCAAGAATTCTCTCCACCGCCTGCCGGTCCTCCGGCCGATCGATAAACTCAAAGTGAGGTTGCGCCGGACGTTCCGCACCCAGTGCCTCCGCGACCAGGAGGTACCGATCGACCGCATGCATCGGTCCGCCCGGCACTTCGACCCGCCTGGTATAGAATAAGGGGCTGCCTTCACGGGCGTTGGCGAACCCGATTCGGTGGCGACATCCGCTCAGCCAGGCCATGGCGCCGCTCCGGAACAGACCCTGCAAATCGACCACGAGATCGAACTGAGCCGCACGAAGCTCCGGTACTCGTCCCACCCAGCCCGATAGGCCCCCCTCGACCCTGCAGACGCGATCGACGCCCTTCATGACTTCCACCAACGGCGCCCATTGTCGCTTCACCAGCCAGGTGACCTCCGCGTGAGGGAAACAGCTGCGCAAGGCAGCCAGGGCCGGCATGGCATGGACAATATCGCCGAGAGAGCTCGGCTTGATGAACAGCAGTCTACGTACAAGATCGGTCATCAGGCCACCACAGACCAGGCCCCGTTCAGGAAGGCACCTGCGGGGCAGGCGGCCTGCCGGCCGCTTGGGCCAGAATCCACTCCACCGCTTGCGGCAAACCTTCCGCCACGAGGTCCGGCGCCACGCCTCGGAGCGTGAGGTCAGCCAGCGTCTCCGGTCCCGACGGGCCGGTGAGGACCAGCAGGCTCTTCGCCCCGACCTGTTTGGCCAGTTCGATATCCCGCGCGCTATCTCCGATTACATAGGCGCGACCGAGATCCACCCGCAGTTCCGCGACGGCGCGGTGAATCATGCCCGGCGCAGGTTTGCGGCAGTTGCAGTGATCATCGGGATGGTGCGGGCAAAAATACAACCCGTCCAGCGTCACCTGATCTTCGGCCAGCAGCAGGCGCAGTTTGGCATGGACCGCCTCGAGATCCTTCCCGCCAAAGTATCCTCGCCCCAGTCCGGACTGGTTCGTCACCACGACCAGGCGCGCCCCCGCCTCCTTGAGCCGCGCCAGCGCGGCGCCGGTGCCGGGCAGCAACGTCAATTCCTCCGGAGACTTGATGTAGCCGGTGTCTTTGTTGAGCGTCCCGTCGCGATCAAGAAATACGGTCACGCCCGCCAGCGAATGGGGATCGACGCGGCGCTGCACCGGCGCGGGTTCAATAATCGGTTGAGGCGCCACCAGCGGAAGATGCTCCACCGTCGCACCGTAGACCTGCTCCACCGTGACGCCGGTCATGCAGCGGTGATCAATCGGACATTCCCGCAACAGGCAGGGCGCACAGGACACCGGTTGCCGGACCAGCTTCGCGTCGACTCCGTAGGGTGCCGTGCTGTCCCAATCAGTCGGACCGAACACGGCGACCAGGGGAACGTTGAACGCCGCCGCCACATGCATAGGACCGGTATCATTCGTCAGAAAGAGCTGGCAGCGCTTCACGAGCGCCATCAACTCCCGCACCGTGGTCTGTCCGGAACAGACGACGGTGCGCGTCTTGATCTGTGCGGCAATCGCCTGCCCTAATTGCTCCTCGCCCTTGGCCCCGATGATGGCCACCCCGATTCTCGCATGGCCTTGAGCCTGCACATCCTTCAACAGCCGATTGACAACCTCGGCGTATCGGTCCGGGAGCCATCGCTTCGCATGGCCGTACGTCGAGCCCGGATTGACGCCGATCACCGGGTCCGATGCTCCGATCCCCGCATCGGCCAACCGTCTGGCGATTGACGAGGATTCGTCCGGCGTCACGAACAAGCGGGGGGCCGGCGCAGGCCCCTGTCCCCCGAGCGGCTTGAGCAAACCCCAATAATAGTCCACCTGATGTCTCTGGCCGTTCCGTGGCGGGACCGTGACGGGATCGGTCAGCAGCAGGCTCCGGCCGTCGGTCGCATAACCGAACCGTCTGGGGATCCCGGCCAGGAAACTGATCACGGCTGCCTCGAACGCATTCTGGAACAGGATCGCGAGATCGAACCGATGGCGGCGTAACACGCCGGCCAGCGTCCATTTGCCGCTGAGCCCCGCATGGCGTCCCCGATCGTCATACACCAACGTCCGATTCACCGCCGGGTGCCGCGCCAGCAACTCCGCGATCGAGGACTTGGCCAGCAGCGTGATCTCGGCCTGTGGAAACAGCGTGCGGACCTGGCTCAAGGCCGGCTCGCACATGACCGCATCTCCCAACCAGTTCGGCGCACGGACGACGATACGATGAATCCCTTCCTTACGCATGCCGTTTTGTCCCCGCTGGCGGCGGATCGAGTCGCAACAACTGCTCCACTTGCTCCTGCCCTCTCCAGATCTCCGTCCGAAGCCTGACGGCCCAGCAGACATCCTGCGCACCCAGAAAGCGCGCCACCTTGCCGGCGTCCTTTTCGGTCGTGACCCAGAGGTCCGCACCGGAGGCCTTCGCCTTGGCTCGAATCGCGTCCACCATGCCTTCGGTATAGTGCACATGGTCGGGAAAGGCCAGGGTCTCCACCACCTTCACCCCCAGTCCCGCTACCAAGGCATGAAATGACCCGGCATTTCCGACCCCGCTGAACAACAGCGCCGGCCGGCCGCGAAAGTCTGCCAACGGGCGACTGCCTTCCCCACCGACGCGTCGAAATTCCTCGGCGGGAAAGTCCACCAGCGCCGGCGATGGAAGTGGGCCGCAGGCTCGGATCAGATGACTCCATACTGCGTCGGCATCCTGCTCCGTCCCGGCCCTGGTCACCAGGATGGCCGTGGCGCGTCCCGCCGCCGCGAGAGGTTCCCGCAAACGCCCGGCCGGCAACGCGGCCTGAATGCCCCTGAGGTCCGTCGCATCCACCAGTAACAAATTCACATCGCGATGCAGTTGCACATGCTGAAACCCGTCATCCAGCACAAAACAATCCACCGGCAGACGACTCAGGACCCATTGACCGAGCGCATAACGATCCCCACCCACGGCCACGACAGCGCGAGGACAACGGCATGCGATGAGATAGGGCTCGTCCCCGGCCTCCTCCGGTCCCACGAGCACCTGCTGTCCGTCCGACACCAGTACCTGCGGCGCCTGACTCCGGCGCCGGTACCCCCGGCTCAAGACCGCCACTCGCCGACCCTGCGCCGTCAACCGTTCCACCAGGTGCATGACCACAGGCGTTTTGCCGGTTCCCCCCACCGTGAGATTTCCCACGCTGATCACCGGCCGAGGCAATCGTTGCTTGCGGAACCAACCGCGCGCGTAACACCAGAGCCGGACACGAGCCACAAGTTCGTATGGAGCGCCGAGCCACCACCGGCAGGATCGCGGCCGCACCGGGGCATTCTCGTTCATCACGATTGTCGACTCGACATCTCCCCCGATCGATCCACCGGGTCGGATTCCGTGGCACCCGCGCCGGGGAGCAGGGTCGCGATGACATCTGCGGTGCGCCGGAGCGCCCCCTGGTTGTTCGCCACGACCTGTTGCGCGGACTGCCCCATTCGTCGCAAGCCATCCGGGTCGCGCAACAGCTCCCGCAAGGTGTGCGCAAGGTCCTGTCCGTCCTTCACCATTCGGCCACCCTGGGCGTTCGACAATAACGTCGCCACCTCGGCACAGTGATCGGTATGGGGACCGAACAGGACCGGTATGCCCCACAGCGCGGGTTCCAGAAGATTGTGACCTCCTATGGGCACCAGGGTGCCGCCCACAAAACCCATCAGGGCTTCGCGATAAAGCAGGGCCAGTTCGCCGCGCGTATCCAATACCAGCACCCGCGGGCCGCTCCCCGCCATCTGTCCCTTGTCAGTCCGGCTGCGAAGCGACACCGGAAGCCCCTTGCCGCGCACCATCTGCTCGACCTGCGCCGCCCGTTCGACATGGCGGGGCGCGAGCACCAGCAGGAGATGCGGAAACTCGGTGGCAAGCGACTGATACGCATGCACTATCGCCTCTTCCTCGCCGGGATGCGTGCTCCCCGCCACCAGCAATTCCTCCCGCTCGTTCAAACCCAGGATGACCCTCGAGAGACTGCTGCCATCACCCCTCACCTGCGGAACCGGCTGGTCGAATTTGATATTGCCGGTGCACCGGACCCGTGACGGCTCCGCTCCCAGCGCGATCATGCGCTGGGCATCCCGCTCGGATTGCATGAGGCAGCAGCTGATCATGTTGAGCATCGTGCGATAGAACCCCCGGATCACCGGCAGGCGCTGCCGCTCGAATGAACGGGTGGACAGCCGCCCATTCACGAGAATCGAGGGTATACGACGCCGCCGTAAACTCCGCAGGAGATTCGGCCAGAGTTCCGTCTCGACGAAGACGTACAAGGCGGGCTCAAGCCGGTCGATCACCTGGTTGACGACCCAGGGAAAATCCAGCGGCGCATATCGATGTTCGGCCACTCCCTCCAGGCGCTGCTCGACCGCTTCGCGGCCGGTCTCCGTCACGGTTGAGACGATCAATCGTGCCTCGGGATAACGCTCGCGCAGCTCGCGGACGAGCGGTGCCACCGCCACGACTTCTCCCAGTGACACCGCATGAATCCAGATGACGCGGCCGGCGGGGCCGGCCGGCCGGCGGCGAGGCGGCTCCGCCACCAGTCCCAACCGCTGCGGAAGCCCCCGGCGACAACGCTGCTTAGCCAGAAGGACGAGAAGAATAACCGGCGACACCAGAAGCAGAAGGCAATTATAGAGCAGATACCACATCACGGACCGGCCCGCAGGACCGCCGCGTCGGCCTCGATCGTCATGCGGTTCAGGGTGTCTTCCAACTCCCGGCGATACCGCTCCAGGTCGTCAGGGGACGAGTCGGATGGAACGCTGATGGGAGCCCCGTAGTGGATGCAGGCTCGCGTGAAGGGATACGGCATGATGAAGCGGTCCCAGCTCGCAAAGAGTTTTTTTTTGAGCAACCGAACGCCATGGGGACGATCGGCAAGGCGGTTGCTCTGGCCAGTTGCACGACGCCGATTTTCGCGATCTGGCGCGGCCCCTTCGGGCCGTCGGGCGTCAGGACCAGATTGTACCCCGAGCGGCCGAGACGGATCAGCTTCCGAAGCGCCTCCGCCCCTCCTCTGGTGCTGGAGCCGCGGACTGCATCCAGGCCGAATCGCGCCACGATGCGCCGGATCATTTCCCCATCGCGGTGCTGGCTGATCAGCACATGGGCCTCCAGCCCGGGAAATCCCAACGGCATCATGAGTTGCTGAGCATGCCAGAACGCCAGAATCACCCGTTGCCCCTGGGCCATGTTCCGGGACAGTTCCTCCAGCCCTTCGATGCGTAGCGTCATGGTCCGACCCAGGAGCCGGATCACCTGATAGCCCACGGGCGGAACCACCGCGACCTTGAGGGCATTCGTCACACGCTTCATCAGCGCCGGTTGCGGAGGGGTGGCAGAGGGATCGTTCGTCATCGCACTACTCATGACGCCTCGCGTTGTCGTTATTCGAGACTCACATCGGCAAACTGCATGGCATGCAATCGCCTGTACATGCCGCCCTTCCGGAGCAACTCGTCATGCGACCCGACTTCGACCACGGTGCCGCGATCCAGGACCACAATACGATCGGCATTTTGAATCGTGGACAGCCGGTGCGCGACCACCAATGTCGTCCGGTTTTTCATCAGATTGGCCAGCGCCATCTGGACGATCCGCTCCGACTGCGTGTCCAGGGCCGAGGTCGCTTCATCCAAAATCAACAGCGGCGGGTCGCGGAGAATGGCCCGCGCAATCGCCAGGCGCTGGCGTTCGCCGCCCGACAGTTTGAGCCCCCGCTCGCCGATGAGGGTGTCATATCCATTCGGCATGCGGACGATGAAATCATGCGCGTAGGCCAGCTGTGCGGCACGCATGACGTCTTCCGGCGTGGCGCCCTGCCGTCCATATCCGATGTTGTTGCGGACGGTGTCGTCGAATAACACGACCTCCTGGGAGACGATTCCGATCTGCCCGCGCACGGAGCGCAACGTGCAGGCGCGAAGGTCCACCCCGTCGATCAGAATCTGCCCGCCGGTCGGATCGTAAAATCTCGGCAGCAGGCTCACCAGGGTGGTTTTTCCGCTTCCGCTGCTGCCCACGAACGCAATGACCTCCCCTGCACGGATCGTCAGGTCGATACCGGTCAACGCGGCATCGGTCTGGCCATCATACCGGAACGCCACCTGGCGAAACTCAAGGGAGCGGGAAATCGACGGCAGATCTGTCTGCCCACCAACGGCATCCTGTTCGGACGGCAGATCGAGCACTTCGAAGACCCGTTCGGCAGCCGCGAGCGCCTGCTGAACCGTGTTGTTGGCGCCTGAGAGCCTTCGAATCGGCGTGTACGCCATGAACATGGCGGCCAGAAACGAGAAAAACGCGCCGGGCGTCATCTCATCGTGGATGACCAGAAAGCCGCCGTACCAGATGATCCCTGCGATCCCGAGCACACCGATCACTTCCATGTGGGAGGAGCCCAGGGAGGAGACCTGAATGGCTTTCATCGTCGTGTGAATGAAGGCCTCGTTGCTGTGCCGGAACCGTGAGGTTTCCTCCCCCTCCCGTCCGAACGACTTCACCATCCTGATACCGGCCATCGTCTCCTGAAGGGTCGAGGCCATATCGCCCATGCGCTCCTGCCCGCGCGTCGCAAGGCTCCGGAGTCGTTGCCCCATCCGCACCATCGTGATCACGGAGAGCGGAACGACGATCATCGAGACCATGGCGAGTTTCCAGTTTTGATAGACGATCACTCCGATCATCGCCAGGAAGGTGAGGCCCTGCTGGAACAAATCCTTCAAAACCCCGGCAACGGCGTTGGCCATCAGATTGACGTCATTGATGACGCGCGAGACCAACCGGCCGGAGGTATTGGTGTCGTGGAAGTGAACCGGCAACTGCACCAGCTTGGAAAAGAGTTGCGCCCTGATGTCGCCGATCACCTGGTTTCCGACGTAGTTCATCAGGTAATTCTGTCCGTAGTTGAACAGGCCCTTGAGGATCGCGACGGCCAGAATCGCGATAGGGAGCACCAGCAACAGGCTTTCATCCTTGCTGATAAACAGTCCGTCCAGAACCGGTCGAACCAGCCAGGCATAGGCCGCGGAAAGTCCCGCGACCAGCAACGCACAGAGAAATGCCGCCCCCAATCGAAATCGGTAGGGTTCCAAGTACCTGAGGAGACGAATGTACTGTTTCATAGATGACACTCGGCGAGCACCGCCTCCGCCGCGCGGCGCGAGGCGCCCGGGGTGCCCAGGGCCTGCCGTACCGAGACCAGCGCGGCCTGCATGTCCTGGTAGGCACGGGAATCCGCCAGCAACCGTTCCGTCTCTTGCACGAGCCGCTCCGGCGTCGCCTCATCGTGAATGAGCTCCGGCACGATCCCTCGCCCCGCGACCAGGTTCGCGAGTCCGATCCAGGGCACCCGGATCAGGAGACGTGCCAGCCGGTACGTGATCCAGGAGGGGGCTCGATAGAACAGGATCATCGGGGTCCCCACGACCGCCGCCTGCAGCGTGGACGTGCCGGACTTGACGACAAGAAGGTCCGAGGCGGCCATGACTTCGCTGGCCTGATTCCGTACGACTCGGATGGGAACCTGATTGTCCCGCATCAGTTCGCTCAGGAATTGATCCTGGACTGTCGAGGCCTGTGCCAGGATAAACTGCATCGCGGGATGCCGTTCCGCGAGACGCTTCACCGTGGCCAGCAACAGCGGCATGTGTTCCTTCAGTTCTCCCTTGCGACTGCCGGGAAAGAGCCCGATGACCGGACCAGCCTGCGACAAACCGAACTCCCGCCGCAAGGCCTCCCGGTCGTAGGCCGGGGCCACCTCGTCCAGAATGGGATTGCCGACGAACGTACAACGGACACCCGCCTGCGTATAGAGTGGCGCCTCGAACGGAAGAATCGCAAGCACATGATCCACGCGCTGTTGGATCCAGCGCATACGCCCTCTACGCCAGGCCCACAGTTGCGGCGCAATGTAGTAGAGCACCTTGAGCCCGCAGGCCTTGGCCACCCGTGCGAAGTGAAAGTTCAGGCCGGGATTGTCGATCAGGACGACGAGATCCCAGCGCTCCCCCTTGATCAATTGCCTGATTCTGGCAATCCGCTTCAGCATCGTTCGCACCGCCGACAAGCCGATCAGTCCCATCACGTCGAGTTGCGGGATATCCTGCACCAGTTCCGCGCCGGCCGCCTGCATCGATGCTCCGCCAACGCCGACCACCCGCAAGGAAGGAGAGAGGGTTTTCAGCGCCTTGACCAGATGCGCCCCGTGCAGATCACCCGAAGCCTCTCCGGTCACGATTAGGATGCGTGGCATATCACTCGTTTCATGGGGCGGACCGGCGGCCGGATCCTGTCAGAGGTTCTCCCGGGCAAGTCCCGGTTCAGACCCGCCTTCCGCCTGGTGGCGGCCGGTGAATTGACCGATGGCCTCCAACACGCGCGTCGCCAGATTGAGTGCTGCCTCGCCATCCTCTCCTGACACGACAGGACGCGATCCGCTCGCGACCGCATGAATAAACGCGTCCAGTTCGAGGCGCAACGGCTCGTCGTCGCCGGCCTGAAAGGTTTCGACGTCGATCGTCGGCCGAGTCCCCTTGTCGTGCATGCGGCGGGACACCATCGACTGGCGCGTCTGGAAATCGATGGAGACATACCGGTCGCGTTGAAAGACCCGCAAGCGGCGCATCTTGTTCGTTGACACGCGGCTGGCCGTCACGTTTGCAACACATCCGCTGGCAAAGGCGATGCGCGCGTTGGCGATATCGATGTTCGAGGACAGCACCGGCACGCCGGCGGCCCGAACTTCCTCGACCGGCCCCGGGTTGAACGACAGGACCAGGTCCAGATCATGAATCATCAGGTCCAGCACGACGTCGACATCGGTTCCCCGCTCACCGAACGCGCTCAACCGGTGACATTCGATAAAGGCGGGCCGATCGATGTAGGGCCGCATGCGTTGCATGATCGGGTTGAACCGCTCGCTATGCCCGACCTGCAGGCGACAGCCGCGTCGCGACGCCAGTTCGATCAACTCACGGGCTTCGACCGACGTGACGGCAATGGGCTTTTCGACCAGGACATGCTTGCCGGCGTCCAGGCAGGCCTTGGTCGCCGCGAAATGGGCGGAGGTCGGGGCGGCCACGCTGACGATCTCGACCTGTCTCAGGAGTTCGTTGAGATCCGTCCAGGCCTGCACGCCATGCCGCTCGGCAATGAGCCTGGCCCGGCCGGCGTCGGCGTCGAACACGCCCACCAGGACCGAGCCCGGAAGCGTCGCATAATGCCGGGCGTGATGTTGCCCCAGGTGACCGACACCGATCACGCCGGCCCTGAGCCGCGTCATCGGCCGCCGCTCCGGAACGGGCCGCCAACCATCGTTGCTCTGCCCAACAACATCATGTTAGTCCGACGATCGCAATACCGGCACGGTTGGCCTTCGCAATCGTCTCGTCACGGTCCAGGAGAATGCCACGCCCTGCTTCCAGCGCCAGGACGGAAGCCTTGACGGCCTCCATCACCTCGATGGTGCGCGGACCCACGGCGGGAAGGTCGAACCGGAGGTCCTGCTGGGGCTTGCATCGCTTGACCACCACCGCGCCGCCATGCGCCAGCTCACCGCCCCGGCGTATGGCTCCATCCGTGCCTTCCACGGCCTCCACGGCAACGATCACGCGATCCTTCACGACCACGCACTGGCCGATGTCCAATGCGCCGATCTGTTTGCCCACGTCCCATCCGTAGCGGATGTCGTCCCATTCCTTCTTATTCGGTTCACGCCTGGTTAGGGTCCCGGCTTCCACGAGAATGCCCTGGAGCCCGAATGTAGACTCGCAGATCTCGATCCCTTCTGCTTCAATTTCTTCGGCAACCCGGCGCAGAATGTCGTCGTCTTTGAGGTGAATCAATTTGGCGGCCAGAGCCAAGGCCCGAAAGTCCGGCCTGACCGTGGAAAACACGTGGGTCTTCTTGATGCCTCCGAGCATGACCGCCCGCTGCACACCGTCCCCCTTGAGGGCCTCGATCAGCTTACCGAACTGCCCGATTTTGATCCAGTGGATGCGATCGACGTGTTGCGCGAGTGCCGGTTCGGTTTCGCCTTCATGCGCCACCGCGGACACGGTATACCCGAGCCGCTTCGCATTGTCGGCAAAGATGATCGGGAACCGGCCGTTGCCCGCGATGAGTCCGATCCGCTGTCCGTTGGACGCCTGTATGCCGTCGACCACCTGTTCCCTCACCCTACTCCTCGTCGCCCTCTTGATCCTTGCCGATCGAACGGCAGATGCCCCGTTTGGTTCCTTCCATGAAATCGGCCACCTGCATGACATCCTGGCTTGCGCCGAAGCGGTCACGCGCCAGCTTGACGGCTTCTCCCACACGATGTCCTGAACGGAAGAGCACCTCGTACGCCTGCTTCAATGCCGAAATACGTTCGGAGGAAAACCCATGCCGGCGCAGGCCGATCGAGTTCAAGCCGAACATGCGCGCGCGATACCCGCCCGCCGCCCGCATGAAGGGCGGTACGTCCTGGCCGAGCGCGCAACAGCCGCCGACCATGGCATAGGCCCCGATACGCACGAACTGGTGGATGCCGGACAGCCCGCCGATAATGGCATGATCGCCGATGGTGATATGGCCGGCCAAACTCGCGGCATTCGCGAGAATGAGATGATTGCCGAGATGGCAATCATGGGCCACATGCACGTAAGCCATCAGAAAATTGGAGTGGCCCACACTCGTAATGCCGCCCCCCTGTAACGTCGCCCGGTTGACCGTGACATACTCGCGCAGGATGTTGTCGTGCCCGATCACGACCTTGGTCGGCTCACCCTTATACTGCATGTGTTGCGGCGGCCCTCCGACCGAGACGAAAGGATGCAATTCGCACCGCTCGCCGATATCGGTCCAGCCGTCAATACAGACATGAGACAACACGCGCGTGCCTGCGCCGATCCTGACGTGTTCACCGACGACGGAATAGGCGCCCACTTCCACGTCGTCCGCAAGCACCGCCTTGGGATGGATCACTGCGGTCGGATGTATCTTCACTCACACCTCCTCACCATCGTCCGCGGCCAGCGGCCATACCGGGCCGCCGGTCTACCGATTGAGCCCGGTTACTGGCCTGTCGCCGCCTTCTCATCCGTCACCATGGCGGTGACCTCAGCCTCACACACCAACTCAGCTTCGACGAAGGCCTTGCCCTGCATCTTCCAGAACGGCGGGCGCTTCTTAATGACATCCACTTCCAGCCGGAGGATATCGCCGGGAACGACAGGTTTCCGGAACTTGGCCGCGTCGATGCCGGTCAAATACACGACGGGACGGTTGACCGACCCGAGCGACTTGAACGCCAGCACGCCGCCGACCTGAGCCAAGGCCTCCAGAATCAACACACCGGGCATCACCGGGCGACCGGGGAAATGGCCCTGAAAGAACGGCTCGTTAAACGTCACATTTTTGATACCTACGATACGCCGGTCCGGCTCCAGCTCTCGAATGCGATCGACGAGCAGGAACGGATACCGGTGGGGAAGGATCGCTTGAATCTCCATGCTGTCCATCACTGACATCAGCCCCGCCTCCTGTATTGCCTAGACGACTGCCATGATCCCGCTACTTGTTCTGCCGATCGAACTCCTTGATGACCTGTTCCGTGATATCGACCGAAGGATGACTGTACAGCACAATCTTGACCGTGGCATCACTGCCTTTATCGATGACCGCGGTATAGCCCTCTTTTTGAGCCACCGCCGAGGCCGCGGCATGAATTTTCTGGGCATACTCCGCCACCATCCCGCGCTGCTTCTCCTGCACTTCCCGGTTGAAATCCTGAATCCGCCGCTGATAGGCCTCGAGCTTCGTCTTGAAATGCTCCTGCTTCTCCCTCCGAACCTCCTCCGAGAAATTCGGGTCCTGCACACCCTTCTCCAGTTCTTTCAATTCAAGGTCGTCCGAATCGATGATTTTCTGACGCGTGGTGGAATAACTTTTCAGATCCTCCAGGGCACGTTTTCCCGCCGCGCTGCGCTCGATGACCTGCTGCTGGTCCATCATGGCCACCTTCAGGCGATCCGCCGCCTGAACCGGCTGGGCGATCCACGCCAACAGAATCTGTACGATGCCCACGACCATCCAATTTCGTCGAATCATGGCATTCCTCATCATGGATAGGTTTGGTTGAACTCCTCGATCAACTGTGACGACACATCAATCGCCTCGTCGAAGTACAGGGTCGGCCCTCCCCGCCCGCGATCGAAAATCGCCTGGAGATCCAGGCGTTTGGCCACCTTGCCGCTCATGGCCTCGATCTTATCGCGAAAACCCTCCAATACATCCTTCTGCTTGTCCTGCACTTCGCGATTGAGGTCGGTGACTTTCTGCTGGTACTCCGCCATACGGCGCCGGAATTGTTCCTCGCGTTCACGCTTGGCCGTGGCGCTCAGCACACTACCCTGCTTCATAAAATCTTCTTCCATCCGGCGCAGCTCCTTCTCTTCCAGTTCGATGAGCGCTTGCCGGTTCTTGGCAAAAGACGCGAGCATCTCTTTGGCCTTCTTCCCGACGTTCGTTTCGCTCAAGAGCCGTTGAGGATCCACGACTCCGATACGCGTCGAGGCCGGCACTGTAGAACGATTCGACTGACACCCCGCCGTGACCACTGCGGTGGTCAGGAGCGCCAGGCATATCCCCGCCCGCCCTGCGCTCATGACACTGTTCCGGACTGCCTGTGCACCCATTCTGCCGATTCCTTTCTCGAACCGCGATTCACAGATCCTGCGTTAGAAGAGGGAGCCGATCGTGAACTCGAACACCCCCATGCGTTCAGTCGGCCGGGGATCGAGATTGATACCATACGCCGCTCGTAACGGGCCGAAGGGAGAAATCCATCTGGCTTCGAACCCGACCGCGCTCCGCAGCTTGTTGAACTGCACCGGTTCGCTGTCGTCGAATCCGTTACCATAATCGAAAAAGAACACGCCGTTCAATTTGGCCTCGGACGAAATCGTGAAGATGAAATCGTTGTTGAAAATGAGTTCCTTGGCGGACCCCAGGAGTGATCCGGACGGCGTCACGGGGCCGGCCCGTCCGAAAACGAAGCCGCGCATGGTGTTGATGCCTCCCACGAAAAACCGCTCGGTGAGGGGAATGGGCCGGCCCCCGATCCCCTCGGTCTGCCCGTACCGGACCCGGACGGAAAACCGGGTGTCATAGACCAGTGGCGTATATTTCACGACATCGACGAACAGCTTGTAGAAGTGATTCGTCCCGCCGAGAGCGGGCGTGCCATAGTCGGCGCCGAGGCTCACCCGCCATCCGGTTCGCGGGTCCAGGTAATAATCCCGCGTATCCCGGAAAATCGATGTCCGGACGCCGGTCGAAGACTGCGACCCCAACTGGCGGCAGATGAGCGGGATCAGGTCGGGGCACAATCCCTCTTGCGGATCGCGGTAGGTGAGCTGCTCGCCGAACAGACTGACACTGCCGTTGACGTACTCCGACAACCACCGGCTCCAGGTCGCGCTCACGCCGGATTTCGACTCGAAATAGGAAATGTAATTCGTCATCGTCCGGTAGACGTCCAGCTGTAGCGCGTTGTACGAGTCGTTCACATAGGGATTACGGAAGGTGATTAATCCCAGGGACCGTTGCTGACCCAGCTGCCCGCGGATACGGCCCAACCAGCCGTTCCCGCCGAGATTGCCCTCCGTGATATCGGCGATGGCCACCAGTTTATCCAACGTGCTGAACCCGCCGCCGATGCTGAACTGACCGGTCGGCTTTTCTTTCACCTTGACGTTCAGATCGACCTTATCAGGCTCGACCTGCTGCGGCAGAATTTCCACGGTCTCGAAAAAGTTGAGGTTGTTCAGGCGTTGAAAACTCCGTTTCAAGGCGAGGGTATCGATGACGTCCTGCTCATCCAGCCGCAGTTCGCGTCGCACCACGTTGTCCCGGGTCTTATCATTGCCGGTGACGTGGATCTCCCGGATCCGCATCATCTCCCCTTCCTTTATATTGAGGAGGATCCTGGCCGTGCGCGCCGCGTTGTCGGGGGTCACGTTCGGCACCACGTCCGCGAAGGCATATCCCTTTGCCCCGTACATGTCGGTAATGCGCGTAATTTCTCCCCTTATCTTGGCCCGCTGGAAAATTTCGCCGGCTCTGATATTCAACCCTTCGCGCAACTCGTGATCCTCGAAGACCGTGTTTCCGCGAAACCCGACTTCCTGGACGATAAACGGTTCCCCCTCCACGACCGCGTAGCTGATATCGAACCACTTCTTATCGTCGCTCAGCTGCAGCGTCGGCTGGCTGATCTGAACATTCAGGTAGCCCTTGTTCAAATAGACTTCCCGCATGCGTTCGATGTCGTTGTTCAGCTCCTCACGCTTGAGCACACCGGCATCCGAGAGCAGCGAGGGCACCTTCATCTGCGTGACGAGCCCATACCACGGAATCCACTCTCTGATCGCCGTCACCTTGAACATTTCTTCCTTCGTGACGGCCCGCATGCCCTCGAAATTGATATGTCGGACTTTGGCCTTGGTGCCTTCCTTGATGAAGAAGGTCAGCCGCTTCCGGTCTTCGTCCACGGTCTGAATGACGGGAATCACCTGACAGTTGAAAAAGCCGTCTTCCTGATAGGCGAGCCGGATTTTGTCCGCGCTTTCCTTGGCCTGCTGCTGGTCGAGGAAGGTCTGGCTTTTCAGAGTGATTTTTTCTTTCAGCTTATCGTCGCTCAAGTCCTCATTGCCATCGAACACGATTTCCGTAATGAAGGGTTTCTCGCGGACGACAAACGTCACCGCCACGCCGCCGGGGCCGGAATCCGTCTCGACCTGCACGTCCTCGAAATAGCCGGTCCCATAGAGGATCTTGACCTGCTCACGAATCGCGTCGGGAGTGAAGCGGTCATTCGCCTTGAGCGTGAGACGCCCCTCGATTGCCTGTAGCTCAATACGTTTCTGGCCACGGATCGTGGCCGAGGTCACCAGCGGCGCGTCGTCCTGTGCAGACAGGAGCTCCCCCACACCAAGCGTGCAGAGCACCACCAGTGCAAAAACACACAATGAGACCCAACGCCTGCCTCCCGCCTTGATCACCGCAATCCTTCTGTACGACCTGGGAATGCAAGCACTGGTTATCCGAACACGCGAAATAGGGAATCGTCACGCCTGTCGCGCTCGTGGCATCGAGCAGTCCGATCGCGCGCAGACTCTCACGAACTGTTGCTGTGGCAATCACCGATGCGCCGCTTTCTTTGCGACATCACCGCACATGTGAAGGAAAACCATGGGATTATATTGACCACCTATTTCAATGTAAAGGAGTTTCCCGACCGGAGGGCGCATCGACGACGTCTGAAAAGAGCCGACGAAATCTTGACTTCACTTACCCCTTCACATACTATCCCCCCTATGACTCGAACTGATGTACGTAAAGCTATTATCCCCGCTGCCGGACTGGGCACACGCTTCCTTCCCGCCACCAAAGCTTCCCCCAAAGAGATGCTGCCGCTGGTCGATAAACCGCTCATTCAATACGTGGTGGAGGAAGCGGTCGCGTCGGGCATCGAAGACATCATTGTGATCACCGGACGGGGCAAGCGCGCGATCGAAGATCACTTCGACCGCTCGTTGGAACTGGAAGAAAATCTCAAGGGCAGCGGCAAGGGACAAGTGCTCAATCAAATGCGGCACATTTCGAATCTGGCGAATTTCTGTTACGTCCGCCAGCCGGAAGCCATGGGATTGGGACATGCCGTGCTCTGCGCGCAACATCTCATTGGTGATGAACCGTTTGCGGTCATCCTGGGTGATGAAATCATCGACGCCGCGGTACCGGGGTTGGCGCAGCTCATCCATATATACAAACAGCGCAAGGCCGCCGTCCTGGGTGTGCAGGAAGTTCCCCACCAGGAAGTCAGCCGGTACGGCATCATTTCCGCGCGCCGCGTGCGAAACGGCTTGCATCGAGTCGACGATCTGATTGAAAAACCGGCGCCGGCCGATGCGCCCTCGAACCTCGCCGTGATCGGCCGCTATGTCCTGCCTCCGGAAATCTTCCCGATTCTCCGCAAGACTCCGCCGGGAAAGAACGGAGAAATCCAACTGACCGATGCATTGCGACAACTCGTGCGACAGACGCCGATGTTTGCGCACGAAATCCAGGGGCAACGGCATGATGCAGGCGACAAACTGGGCTTCCTCATCGCCACCGTCGAACTGGCCTTGAAGAATCCGTCCCTGGGACCTGCCTTCGGCGAGTTCCTACAACAACGACTCCAACCGGGAGCCACCGACGCGCCGCGTCGCGCCACCGGCCGCTCCGGCTCAGGCCGGACACGCACCACCAGCTAGCCTTGGGTGTGACGGAGTGCCGTCGCCCAAACCGTGCCACAGCACGACATCGTCACTCAGATTGAACCATCATCAGACTGGAGCCTCATGGCCGAAGCAGTAGAACAAGATTTTTCAAGCAATCAGAACCTCGAACCGCCGGATCAGTTGCCCTTGCTGCCCGTGCGGGACATCGTCGTCTTCCCTTACATGGTGCTCCCCTTGTTCGTCGGGCGCGAAATGTCGATCAAGGCGATCGAGGCAGCGCTGGCGGGCAACCGCATGCTGTTCCTCGCGACACAGAAATCCCTGGATGTGGAAAACCCGCAGCCGGACGATATTCACGCGGTCGGGACCGTGGGCATCATCATGCGGATGCTCAAACTACCCGACGAGCGCATCAAGATACTCGTGCAGGGTCTCGCCAAGGGACGCATCGAAGAATACATTCAGAATGATCCGTACTATTCCGTCCGGATTGAAAAACTGGTCGAGGCGAAACAGCCCGGGTCCACCCTCGAGACGGAAGCCGTCATGCGCACCGTCAAGGAACAAATCGAAAAGATCGTCAGCCTCGGCAAAGTGTTGATCCCGGACGTAATGGTCGTGATCGAAAATCTGGAAGATCCTGGCCGGCTGGCCGACATGGTGGCCTCCAACCTGGGATTGAAGGTCGACATTACTCAGACCGTCCTGGAAATTGTGGATCCGATTCAGCGACTGCGGCAAATCAGCGAGATTCTTTCCAAAGAGATCGATGTCCTCTCCATGCAGCAGAAGATCCAGGCTCAGGCCAAAGGGGAGATGGATAAGACTCAACGTGAATACTTCCTGCGGGAGCAGCTGAAAGCCATCCAGAAGGAACTCGGCGAGTTAGACGAGCGCGCCGAGGAAGTGGCGGACTTCCGGAAACGCATCAAAGAAGCCAAGATGCCGGAAAAGGTGCTCAAGGAAACTGAGAAGCAGCTCAAACGGCTCGAGAAAATGCATCCCGATACGGCCGAGTCGGCCACGGTGCGAACCTACCTGGAATGGATGGTCGAACTGCCCTGGAATAAAAAATCAAAGGACAACCTCGACCTGAAGGCCGCCATGAAGGTCCTGAACGAGGACCACTATGATCTGGAAAAGGTCAAGGAACGCATCGTCGAATATCTCGCGGTCCGCAAACTGAAAGAGAAGATGAAAGGCCCCATCCTCTGCTTCGTCGGCCCGCCGGGCGTCGGGAAAACCTCGCTGGGCAAATCCATCGCCCGTGCGTTGGGCCGTGAATTTGTAAGAATCAGTTTGGGAGGCGTGCGGGACGAAGCCGAAATCCGCGGGCATCGCCGGACCTACGTAGGCGCGCTGCCGGGACGGATCATTCAAGGCATGAAGCAGGCCGGCACCAACAATCCCGTGTTCATGCTCGACGAAGTGGACAAGGTCGGGATGGATTTTCGGGGCGATCCCTCCGCCGCCCTTCTGGAAGTCCTGGATCCGGAACAGAACAGCACCTTCACCGACCACTATCTCGGCGTGCCGTTTGATTTGACGGAAGTCATGTTCGTCACCACGGCGAATCTGATGGACCCGATCCTGCCCGCCCTGCGCGACCGCATGGAAGTCATCGATATCCCGGGCTATACGGAAGAAGAAAAACTCGGCATCGCGCAAAAATATCTATTCCCCCGGCAGATGAACGAACACGGCATCACTGAAAAACACATCCGCGTCCAGGAAGCCACGATCCGCCACATCATCTCGCACTATACTCGCGAGGCGGGAGTCCGCAACCTCGAACGTGAGATTGCCAACCTCATGCGGAAGGTCGCCAAGAAGGTCGCCGAAGGTAAGACGCAATGCCATACGATCGACCAGAGCAATTTGAACAAGTATTTGGGAGTGGCGAAGTTCGTTCCCGAGGCGGAACTCGAAAAGGACGAGGTGGGCGTCGCCACCGGTTTGGCCTGGACTGAAAGCGGCGGCGATGTGCTCTACATAGAGGCCACGGTGATGAAAGGCAAAGGCCAGCTGACGCTCACGGGGCATCTCGGCGATGTCATGAAAGAGTCCGCTCAGGCGGCGCTGAGTTATGTCCGGTCACGAGAGAAGACCCTGGGAATCAGCCCGGACATTTTTGCCAAGAACGACATTCACATTCATGTGCCGGCCGGCGCGACGCCCAAAGACGGCCCCTCGGCGGGCATTACCATGGCAACGGCCATTGCCTCCGCCCTGGCACAGATCCCCGTGCGCCGCGACCTGGCGATGACCGGGGAAATCACCCTGCGCGGACGCGTCCTGCCCATCGGCGGTTTGAAAGAAAAAATTCTGGCCGCGAAACGGGCCAAACTCACCACAGTCGTGCTTCCGAAGCGCAATAAGAAGGACCTGGAGGAAATTCCCAAACATCTCCTCAAGGGCATCGAGCTGGTCTTCGTCGACACGGTGGATGACGTGATCAAGGCGGCCCTGCGACGGACGGGCTCCCGCAAAGCGCAGGCTTCGGCACCGAAGAGTCCGTCGAAGAAATCGCCGCCGAAGAACCAGGCCAAGCGGGCAACCGGCTCGCCACGGCGAAGCCTCCACCTGCCGGCAGTTTCTCCGGCCTTCTCCCTCTGATATGCCACGAGGCCGATCCCGCCGGACCACCCCCGTCGGCAGCGAATTCGAATTGATCCGCCGCCTGCAGACGCAGGCGGCCGGTCAGGACCGCCAGGTGTTTCAGGGGATCGGCGACGACACCGCGGTGATCAAAACCTCGGCCTCTGAATGGACCCTGCTCACGACGGACCTCCTGGCGGAAGGGATCCATTTCGATCCCGCCCTGTCCTCCTTCGAAGACATCGGATACCGGGCTGCCATCGCCAATTTGAGCGACATCGCCGCGATGGGCGGCACTCCTCGCTTCATGCTCGTCGCGATTGCCATTCCCCCGACCTGTTCCGAGGGACAGATCGAACGGCTCTACCGCGGTATGCTGCAAGCTGTCCGTCCCCATCGCGTCTCGCTCGTCGGCGGGGACACGTCGGCTTCCCGACGCGGACTGTTTCTCAACATCATGCTCACCGGAGTTGTGAAACCCAGACAGGCTTTGCTGAGAAGCGGCGCCGGCGTCGGTGATCGGCTCTACGTCACAGGAACGCTCGGCGACTCCCATGCGGGGTTGAAGGTCTTGACCAAGCGGACACGCGGAGGACGTACGATTCTGCCGCCACCTCAGGTCCGGTGGCTTCTGGCGCGGCACCATCGACCGTCCGCCCGGGTCGAAGAAGGTCGCTGGCTCGTCAAACATGCCCTCGCCACCGCAGCCATTGATGTGTCGGACGGTCTCAGCGGGGACCTCCGTCATCTGTGCGAAGAAAGCGGGGTCGGGGCCGACATCGTGGCAGGTGCGCTTCCCCTCTCTCAGGCCTGTCTGGCCTATGCGGCCGCACAGCATCTCGACGCACGGGAGCTCGCGTTGCAGGGAGGAGAAGACTATGAATTACTGTTCACGGTTCCTCTCCGTAAGCAGTCACGATTCGAGCGGTTGGCAGCAGCCGCCCCGTTCCGGTTTACCTGTATCGGATCGATCACTCCACGTCGGTCCGGCCTGCGGATTCGGAGCGACGACGGTGCGTTCGCCGCTCTTCCGATCACGAGTTACGAACATTTTCTCAGACCCTCGTCATAGATGCAGCACTGACCACCCATGACAAACGTTCGGGCACTGTTACGTCAGGTTCTTCATCTCCATGAATCACCCCATCGCACGGCCCTAGCGTTTGCCATAGGCGTCTTCATCGGGTTTTCGCCCGCCTACGGTCTCCATATGCTCCTGGTGGGGTTCTGTGCCTGGGCCTTCGGATTGAATCTCATCGCGCTGCTGGCCGGTGCCTTCCTCAACAATCCCTGGACCCTGATTCCCATCCTCGGAGGAACCTACTGGACCGGCGCGATGTTGCTGGGCGTACATGACTTTCCGTCCTTTGATTGGAGTGACCTCACCTTCATGGGGATCTATCATCAGGTGATGCCCTATGCCTGGCCGTTCTTCGTCGGGGGAATGGTCCTGAGCATCGTCGGCGGTCTCCTGGCCTATCCGATCGCGTATGCGCTTCTTAGCAAATATCGCCCCGGCAGACCGATCGAAGGCCCCGGAGCGTTGCCCCCTCCGCCGGGGCTGCGTTAAGATCGACAGACCGCAACCGAGTTATGAAATTACCGCCCGCACATCCTCCAGGTCCTTACGATGGGTCGGCCCTGATCGCCGACCCCATCCACGAATATGTGACGTTCACAGTTCCCTATGCCACGCTGGATCCCTCGGAACGCACCGAGAAAGACCTGATCGATTCGCCCTGGGTGCAGCGGCTGCGGTATATCTACCAACTGCAGAGCGCCCGATGGGTCTATCCGTCGGCGGAGCACACTCGTTTTGTGCACTCGCTCGGCACCATGCATGTCGCCGGACGGTTCGCGCGCCATCTCTATCCGTTTCTGCAGAAAGCCGCGCCCGACGTCCCTTCGGCCGCCTTCGTCGAGGAGTTTTTACGGATCACCGCCCTCGTCCATGACATCGGTCATGGTCCCTTCTGCCATTTTTTCGACGATAACTACCTGCACGGTTTCGGCCTCTCTCACGAAAAGCTGGGCCAAATCATTGTGCGCGAGCATCTAGGGCCTCTCATCAGGAAAATCCGCCGCAGCCCGTCAGGGCCTTTCGCCCGGGGCGAAGAATTGAATCCGGATCTCATTGCGCACGTCATCTTGAAGGAAAAGGGAAAAGATAATTCTCGGATTCCCCGTTGGATCAACTTCCTGCAACCGGTCATTTCAGGAAGTTACACCGCAGACAATCTGGATTATGTACTGCGGGACGCCTACATGTGCGGCGTCGCCGTCGGACCGGTCGATCTGACCAGGCTGATCCACTACACGATCGTCACCAACAAGGGGTTCACGATCCACAAGACCGGCTTGCCGGCCCTGCACATGTTCCTGAACACGCGAATGTACCTGTACTCAAACGTGTACTATCACCGGACGACCAGAGCCATCGACATCCACCTGCGCGACATCTTCGGGGACACCATGAAACTGCTCTTCCCCTCTAATCCGGCCAAACACATGGACGAGTACCTCACCCTGACGGACTGGTCGCTGCTCGAAGACGTTCGGCGCTGGAAAAAATCCCGTCGGAGCAGCCTCCGGCGGCTGCATCAGGAGTGGGCCCACATTCTCGGACGGGATGTGAAATGGAAGATGGCCTATAGCACGGTGCTCAAAGAAAAAGGCATCGAACGGGGCATGGACTTCCCCAGCCACGAACAATTCCGACAACACATCAGAACCGCGCTGCCGGCCAAACTCCAGGGACTGCCATTCCGCGTCGATATGGCGCCGCTGGACCCGCGCCCGGATCCAAAGGACACTCGGGGCATCCCGCTCTTCGTCTACGACCCGGGCACAAAAGGTCTCTCGACCGAGCCGTTGGAAGAGTTTCTCGATCTACTCCCCACCCGTCTGGTGCAATTCCGAATCTATGCGTTGGACCACGAGCATGATGCCGCGCTCTCCACAGCCGCCGCGACCGTCCTGAACAAGACCGCCTCGAGCATTGAAACCAATTTTTGACGGAATCAGCAGGAGGGAACGGGCCGACCCGGAGCCTGGCGACGGGTTTCCCCACCCATGTTTCGCCGTTCCTTCCTCCTTGTGAACATTAAATTAAGACTAGGACATTCCCTAGGGCACATCGCATCTGCCTAAAACATAATGACTTCTTCATAGTCCTTTTCCGGGATCTGTGGTTGACTTAGCTCACAGCCTCACAGAATCGGCAATCGCAGAGGAATCTTATGGCCACAGCCGGTCATGCCTGGCCCATACACGAAACGAATGCCCGCCCCGTTCGCGCAATAGCTCGAGTGGCGTTAACAGGCCTCTTAGTCGCGCTGGTCTTTGTCCTCGATGCATTGACGCCCCGAGGAATTCCCATCTGGATTTTCTACCTGATTCCGCTCGTCCTCACGCATCAGATGCCTGAGAACCGGGCACCCTGGATCCTGGCTGCCTGCTCCACCGCCCTGACACTGCTCGCCTATCTCGTCACACCAGACATGGCCGGGGTGCCGGCTTGGATCCCCCTTGTGAATCGTTCACTCGGCGTGTCCATATTTTTCATCCTGGCCTATGTGATCATCCAACAACGACGCATGACCGAGGAACTGGTCAAGGCGACGACCCTGGAGGTGGAACACGAAGCGCTCCAGCTCAGGGAGCGACTCCTGGCTAAAAGTTCCGAGGAGTTACAAGATCTCTACGATAATGCCCCCTGTGGGTACCACTCTCTCGATCCCAGCGGACTGCTCATCGCGATCAACCAGACCGAACTCGATTGGCTGGGTTATGCGAGATATGAGGTCGTGGGTAAGAAGCACTTTGCCGACTTTCTCACCCCTGCAGGGGTAGAACTCTTCAAAGAGCATTTTCCCCGTTTTATGCAGGAACACCGCATCAGCGACCTGGAGTTTGAGATGGTCCGTAAAAACGGGTCGACGTTTGCGGTGCTGCTGAGCGCCACTGCCGTGACAGACCTCCAAGGCCAATTTGTGTCCAGCCGTTCCACAGTGATCGATATCACGGAGCGCAAACGCGCTGACCAGGCGTTGCGTACAAGCCATCAAGCTCTCGAAGGGTTGGTGACCGAGCGAACGGAAGCGCTCCGGCTTACCAACCAACGGCTGGAAGCGGAGCTGATTCAGACCCGCCAGGCGCAAGCGGCCCTGCAGTCGAGCGAGCTGCGATTTCGGCTGATGGCGAACCACGCTCCCGTGCTGATCTGGATCAGCGATCTCTCCAAGGGTTGCATCTGGTTCAACAAGCCCTGGTTAGAGTTCGTGGGCCGCAGCCTGCATGAAGAAACGGGACGTGGGTGGACACAGAACATCCATCCCGACGATTTCGACTATTGCCTGAAAGTGTATGACAGCTCGTTCGAGGCCAGACGGGAATTCAAGATGTCCTACCGGCTGAGGCGGCATGACGGCGAATGGCGCTGGCTGCTGGACCATGGGGTGCCGCGGGTTGATGGAGAGAATGTCTTCGTCGGTTTCATCGGCTCCTGTATCGACATTACGGAGCATAAGGAAGCCCTGGCCGCAGCCCGGGACAGCGAACAGCGGCTCAGCAGCATTTTCGGCTCAGCCATGGATGCCATCATCACCGTCAATGAACGTCAGGAGATCACGCATTTCAATGCATCCGCGGAGACGATGTTCGGATGCACGACCCAGGAAGTGATCGGCCAACCGGTGACGAGGCTGATTCCGGAACGTTTCCGGACGGCACATAGCCAGCATGTGGCGGCCTTCGGGCGGACGTCCGTGACCAAACGCCAGATGGGAGCCCTCGGGACGATCTCCGGGCGTCGATCAAACGGCGAAGAGTTCCCGATCGAAGCCTCGATCTCTCAAGTGCTGTCCCGCGGGCAGAAACTGTACACGGTCATTCTCCGCGATATTTCACAACGGAAGCAGGCGGAAGACGCCCTTAAGGCGAGTGAAGCCAGATTTCGTGAGTTGCTGGAATGTTTGCCGCAGCTCATCTGGACTAGTGCCCCGAACGGGACGTGCGACTATCTGAGTCCGCAGTGGGTCGCCTACACCGGCATGGCTGCGGACACTCAACTGGGCAATGGTTGGCTGCAACAACTCCATCCCGACGACCGGTCCATGACGGACGAACGCTGGCACGCCGCGATCAAGTCCACGCAATCGCTCGACCTGGAATTCCGCCTTCGCGACGCCCACGGCCGGTATCGCTGGTTCCGCACCCAGGGCACGCCGATCCGGGGGGAGGACGGCCGCGTCGTAAAATGGTTAGGGACCAATACCGATATCGATGATCGGAAGCAAGCGGAGGCCGTGCAGGCTCGGCTGGGAGCCATTGTCGAATCCTCCTCGGATGCCATCATCAGTCAAGACCTGGGCGGCCTGGTGCTCACGTGGAACCTGAGCGCTGAGCAGATGTTCGGATATCTCGCGGATGACATGATCGGCCATCCGATCCGTCGCATCGTTCCTCTCGATCAACAACAGGAGGAGTCGCGACTCTTTGAAGAGGTCAAGGCCGGCAAACGACATCGTCAACACGAAACGCTTCGGAAACGCAAGAATGGCACCGTTCTGCATGTCTCGTTGACTATTTCACCCATTAAAAACCAGGACGGAACCGTCATCGGCATCTCGACCATTGCCCGCGATATCACGGCAAAGAAGGAGGCCGAAGAAATGCTGCAACAGCAGCGCAGGCTCCTGGAACTGTCTCATGAACCTATTTTTGCCTGGGACACACAGAACGGCATCGCACAGTGGAACAGAGGCTGCGAACAACTGTATGGCTATACCGCGTCGGAGGCGCTCGGGAAAAACAGCCACGAATTATTGCACACGGTATTTCCGGCTCCTGCAGCTGAAATCCGGGCGGCTTTGGATTCAGCCGGTGAATGGACGGGTGAAGTACGCCAGCGCACCAAGGCGGGGCAAGACCTCCTCGTGGACAGTCGCTGGGGCCTCCTGAAGGCCAACGGTCGCAGTCTCGTCCTGGAAACAAATCGGGACATCACCCAACGGAGGCGATTTGAAGAGACGATTCTGAAAAAAAATAAGGATCTCGAGACCCTGCTCCATGTCACCTCGCATGATTTGAAGGAGCCGTTGCGCGCGATCGAGAGCTTTTCCGTCCTCATTCAGGAACGGTACACGGACCGTCTGGATGAAAAAGGCCAGGATTTCCTCAGACGAATCGTCCGGGCCACCCAGCGGCTCGACCAATTGCTGACCGATATTCTCAATCTTTCACGTGCTCAGCGCATGGATCCACCGGCCGATGAGCTGGAATCGGAGTTGCTCGTGCAGGAAGTCCTCCGCCGCCTCGAGAGCCGCATAAAAGAGACCAACGCGGACATCACCATTCGTTCGCCCCTTCCTCGCCTCCGGGTCAATAAGACCTGGGCCATTCAAGGTATCTACAACCTCCTCTCCAATGCCCTGAAATTCGCCTTGCCGGAGAAATCTCCGCAGATCGAGATTGCCTCGTACCATGAGACGAATGCCGATGGGATTTCTCAATCGGGACTGGTCATACGGGACCGCGGGCCCGGAGTGGCCAAGGAACAACGGGAGAGGATCTTTGAGCTCTTCCGTCGGGCGGTCGGCCGTGAAGTGGAGGGCACCGGAGCGGGCCTCGCCATCGTCCGACAGGTGGCGGAACGCCATGGCGGGCGGGCCTGGATGAAACCCCGGGACGGAGGCGGATCCGAATTTTTCATCACGTTTCGCGTGGAACCGCACGCGGCGAAAGAGGGACCACTATGACGATACGACCGTTCGACATCCTGATCGCTGAGGACAATGAGGACGATATCCTCTTGATCCGGGAAGCGTTCGAGGAAGTGAAGATGGTCAATCAGATTACCGTCGTAAAGGATGGCGAGGAGGCGCTGGCCTATCTGCGCGGCGAAGAACCCTACGCAAGCGCGCCGCTGCCCGGCATAGTGTTGCTGGATATTAATATGCCGAAAAAGACCGGACTGGAGGTGCTGTCGGAGATTAAAGCCGACCATCGATTTCGCGCCCTCCCCGTCGTCATGCTGACGGTCAGTGAACGGGACGAGGACATCATCCGCTCTTTTGAGCAGGGGGCTTGTTCCTACATCCGCAAACCCGTGACGTTTGCCAGATTTATCGCGGTCGTCAAGCAGTTCGAAATGTATTGGACGCTCGTATCAAAAATTCCCGCGCTAAAGAGGTGACACGTGCATGTGTTGCTGATCGAAGATAACGAGGACGACGCGGAATTGATTCGGGAGGCTCTCTCGGAGCAATCGCCGCACAGCTTCACCCTGAACTGGGCCGATCGGCTTGAAACGGGGTTTCTGAAGCTCGCACAACATTCCGTGGACGCCGTCCTGGTGGATCTTTCCCTGCCCGACAGCCAGGGCCTGGAAACACTCGATCGAGTGCGGGCTCAGGCCCATGAGGCCCCGGTTATTGTCCTGACGGGACTGGATAACGATCTCATCGCTGAGGAATCGCTCTTGCGGGGCGCGCAGGACTATCTCGTGAAAGGCCGCTTGACGGGTGACGCATTGAGGCGCGCCATTCGCTACGCGATGGGACGACACCGCGTGGAACAAGCTTTGCGGAAAAGCGAAGAGCGCTTTCAGTTGACCTGCCTCGCGACCAGGGACGGCATCTGGGACTGGGATATTACCTCGGGGGTTGTCTGGTGGAATGATGCCTATGAAACGGTCTATGGCTATGGGTCGAAAGATATCGGCCAGGGATGGCTGGCGTGGTCGGAGCAAATCCATCCTGTGGACCGGTCGTCGGTCATCGCCGACCTTACCCACGTGCTGCAATCCGACCAGCATCTCTGGAGCGCTGAGTACCGGTTCCGAAGAGCCGACGGCACCTATGCCTATGTGATCGACCATGGTTATGTGCTCCGTGACCACCATGGCAGACCCTACCGGATGATCGGAGCAAAGACCGACATCACGGAACGAAAACAAGCCGAGACGCTGGACGCCGTTCAACTGGCCGTGGGCCTGGCACTTGAGGAGTCTGCCTCCTTGAATGAGGCCGTGCCGAAAATCCTCCGCGCCATGTGCGAGCTTCAAGGATGGGCGCTGGGCGCATTGTGGCTGGTCGATTCCCAGGGACGGAATCTCCGTTGCGATACCCTCTGGCACCAATCCGGGCTCTTCGTGGAGGACTTCTCCCGCCTGTATCGAACGTTACTCCTCCAACCGGGGATGGGACTTGCCGGACAGGCGTGGCAAACCGGGAACTCCATGCCCTGCCCGGATATTCAGAGCGAAGCAGATTTTCCCGTTCTTCAAGAAGCCCGGCAGGCTGGGTTGCGCGGCGCGATCGCGTTTCCAATTCATAACGGGAAAGATATCCTGGGCATCGTGGAGTGCTTCACCCAGGACCTGCTACGTCCGACACCCTCGCATTTAGAACGGGTGTCCGAACTGGGCGCCATGATCAGCCAATTCGTCCGCCGGAAGGACCTCGAACGGCAGCTGCGTCAGGCGCAAAAAATGGAGGCGCTGGGCCGCATGGCCGGAGGCATTGCACACGACTTTAACAATCTTCTGACTGTGATCAACAGTTGGGCTGAGCTATTGATGGAGGAACCGGGACTCAGCACTCGAGTGCAACGGGGCGTGGCCCAAATCAAAGAGGCGGGGCACAAGGCCACCGGACTCACCCGGCAATTGCTGGCCTTCACCCGGCGCCAACTGGTGGAACGCAAAACCCTCAACCTCAATGATCGCGTGACCGACATTGTCGAATTAATGAAACGGGTCATCGGTGAGGACATCAACCTCGTCGTGACGCTGGATCCCTCATTAGGCCTGATCAAGGCAGACCCGGGACAAATCGAACAAGTCGTGATGAACCTCGTCGTCAACGCCCGTGATGCCATGCCCCACGGCGGCCGTCTTGAACTGGAGACCACAGAGGTATCCATCGTTCATTCCGATCCATTCTGGCCCGATCCGCTCACCCCAGGCCCCTACGTGACCTTGGTAGTCCGTGACACGGGATGCGGCATGGATGCGGATACCCTGGCTCATATGTTTGAGCCTTTTTTCACGACGAAGGAACTCGGAAAGGGAACCGGCCTGGGTCTCTCTACCGTGTACGGCATTGTCAGGCAGAGCGGTGGCACGGTGGGAATAAAAAGCGAACCGGGAAAAGGCACGAGCTTCACGATCTACCTGCCGCGTGTCGCCCAGCAGGCCGATCCACCGCGCCCGATAGTACAACCGGCCGGCATAGTCGAACGGTCGGAAACAATTCTGCTCGTCGAAGACAACGACATGGTCCGGGGATTGGCTCAGACCGTACTCGCTGCCCAAAACTACACCGTGCTATCCGCACGTTCGGCCGAGGAAGCATTGGAAATGGCTCGACGCCAAATCAGGCCTATCGCACTCCTGCTCACCGATATGATCATGCCGGGAATGGGTGGCGCGCAGCTGGCGGCTGAACTGAGAACCCTGCAGCCCGCCATCAAAGTGATCATCACTTCCGGGTACTCGGATCGAGAGGGAAGAGTCCTGGACTACAGTGATGAACGGACCGCTTTTCTTCCCAAGCCCTACACGCCGGACTCACTGACGAGGGCAGTGCTTGCGGCCCTGGCCCACGGCCTGAAGAGTTCAAACTGATCGCAGATGGCAAAAAAGAGGACGCGGCAGCTCGGCGGGATCTCAGGCGAATGAGCCGCTAACGTAGGTCGCCGCCGACGGATGGGGTGCTAGCGTCCGTTGAAGAGAGATTGGCCGGCGCGGCCAAGACCGACCCCGACGCGGCGGAGTTCTTGGGGAACGACAAATCCAGCAGAGTATAAGGATTCACGCGGGCGCCGTTCACCTTCATCCCCCAATGGAGATGCGGTCCCGTAGCACGGCCTGTGGCGCCGACCTTGCCGATGATCTGCCCGGCCTTGACCAGATCGCCGGCCGTAACCAGCACGTCCGACAGGTGAAAATACATCGAATAGAGGCCGAGACCATGGTCGACAAAAATTCCCCGGCCTGAAAAAATATGGTCGACGATGAGGCGCACCACCCCATCATTGCTGGCCAATACGTCGGTACCGAGCGGCGCCCCGATGTCTTCTCCATTGTGCGGATTTCTGGCCTGTCCGTTCATGACCCGCACGCTGCCGAACATGCCGGTGCGTTTTCCATGGACCGGTTCGATGAACCCGGACTGCCACATCCGCATGGCTGATTCCTCGGCTAAGGCCATGCGAACTTGTTCCTGCTCAGCCTTCCAGCGTGCAGTTGCCTTTGGGTCCAGATCCACCTTGTCCTTCGGCAATTTGAGATGCTCGACGGGAAATTTTTCTTTCACGACAAACACCTGGTAGCTGAAGTGCCTGGTCTGCTCTCCCAGTTGGGCATCAATCACCAGCTCATGGCCGCCCGGCTCATCCTGCAAATCAATCCCCAAAAGACCGATATATCCGGCCCCGTCCTGGCTGGCCGGATCAGGAAACAACGTGACGGTGCGTCCCAGAAACCGGCCTTTGACGGCGGTGGCGTCTTTGACGTCGGGCACCTTGATGACCACTACCTGTCCCTGCTTTCCGCTGAATTGTCCGTCGGCGCCTGGATGGGCGGGCACCGTGTTTGGAAACAACTCAACCGGAAACACACTGGCCAGGAGGACCACCGAAATGATGAGGAACCGATCAAACTGTGACATGGTGGTGTCTCGATTCAGATCTTGTCCTGTCTCAGCGATAAAATCGCGCCCCGGAAACTTGCGATAACAACTCCTCGACCCGACGATTGACCGCACTGAATGGATCCATGCAGAGGATGGTCTCTTCCCAATAGCCATTCAACTTCAGATAGGTCCAGTCTACCGTATAGGAGCGGTTCTTGGCCCGCGCAAAGCGGATGAAGTCGCCGCGGACTTTTGCCCGGGTCGTCTGCGGCGGGACCGACATGGCGCGCTGCACCGCCTCCTCCTCCACCACGCGGGTGGCCATCCCGCGATTTTCCATCAGATAATACAGCCCACGGGTCCGTTTGACGTCATGAAACTGCAAATCCAACAAAAACACACGGGGATCATCCCAGCCGCAATCTTTCTTGTCCGTGTAGGACTGAATAAGATGCTTTTTCATAACCCAGTCGACTTCATGCAGTAACTGCATGGGGTCTGTCTCGAGACGGTCCAGCACCGACACCCACTGCTTGAGCACATCGTCTAAAACGGGATCGTGGTCCTGCTCGTTCAAGAACTCCTTTGCCCGCGCGGCATAGACCCGCTGGATCTCAATCGCGGTCATCTGCCGGCCATCGTCAAGTTTGACCCGCTTATTGAGGGTGGGATCACGGGAAATCTCGCGGATCGCTTTTACGGGATCCTCGAGCTCCATGGCACTCACGGAATATCCCGCTTCGACCATGGAGAGTACCAAGGTCGCCGTGCCTACCTTCAAATAGGTGGCACATTCCGACATGTTCGAATCGCCCACAATGATGTGAAGACGCCGGTATTTCTCCGCGTCGGCGTGAGGCTCGTCCCGGGTATTGATGATGCTCCGCGAGGAGGTCGTCGATGAGGAGGTCTTTTCATGGATGTGCTGGGCACGCTGCGAGATGAAGTATTGCGGCTTCCCGGACACCTTCAGGACTTTTCCGGCACCGGAATAAATTTGCCGGGTAACAAAAAATGGAATGAGCTGTTCGGTGACCTTCCAGAAATCAACATCCCGGCGCATCAAATAGTTTTCATGGCAGCCGTAGGTATTGCCGAGGGAATCGGTATTATTCTTAAAGATGTAAATTTCTCCTGCCAGGCCCTCCTCACGCAAGCGTTCTTCCGCAGCCGGCAAACAGGCTTCCAACAGTCGCTCACCAGCCTTGTCGTGGATGACCAGATCAAGGATGTTGTCGCATTCAGGCGTCGAGTATTCCGGATGACAACCCGTATCCTGGTAAAATCTCGCTCCGTTGACGAGAAAGGCGTTGGACGGCCAACTGTTCGGGATGAGGCCTTCGAAAATGTACCCCAGGACTTTCTCCATGGGGAGATAGATCTTCCCATTGGGGGAGAAGATCAGTCCGTATTCGTTCTCGAGACCAAAGATACGTTGTTGCATAGGTTCGGGATCCCTCGAAGCCATGTTACTTCAGGATACACCGTGACACGTACGGCTTCAACAGACGCTTTGCTTTGCACACCGGACGTGTGATCGGAGGTTAGGGTTGGTGAACACGCACCACCGATCGGGAGGGCTGTCGGAGATTGGACGGACGTTAGGCGAGGAGCTGGGAAATGTCGGTGCTGCTCAAGCGCTTGAACTGTCGCCCGACGCGGGTTCTATCGAGCAGGGCCACTTCCAGGTTTTCTGATGGGATTCGCTGTCCCGCGACCTGCTCCAGGGCGGCGAGGCACCGCTTCAGACTATCTTTGAGGGTCGCCGGCTGAGTTGTGGCATGTTCCCGTAAATACTGCTGCACGGCCTCCGAGCGACCGCCAATGACCGCAAAACTTTTCTCGTCGACAATGCTTCCGTCAAAAGAGATGCGATAGATTTCACTCGCCTGGCCATTCGCCGCGACCTGCACCACCAGTATTTCTACCTCCAGCGGTTTGACATCCGTACTGAAGGCCGTACCTAAACTCTGCGAATAGGCGTTGGACAAGGTCCGTGCACTGACATCTTCGCGGCTATACATGTAACCGGTCAGATCCGCATGACGAATGCCCGCCTTTCGGAGATGTTCGAATTCGCTGTACTTCCCGGCGCCGGCGAACGCAATCCGATCGTACACTTCCGACACCTTGTGCAGCGACGAACTCGGATTGTCGGCCGCCAATAGAATGCCGTCGCTGTATTCCAACGCGATAATGGAGCGCCCCTTCGCGATGCCCTTCCTGGCGTACTCCGCCTTGTCCTGCATCATCTGTTCAGGCGAGACGTAGTAGGGCAATGGCATCGACTAGGTTCTCCTTCGCTCTGCGATCAGAGTTTCGAGCAGGGCCCGGACCCGTTCCTCAGGAACATCCGTAATCCCGTTCTGACTGACAATTTTCGCCGTTGGATAGATCCCCCGTACCATATCAGGGCCGCCCGTTCCGACATCTTCATCCGCCGCATTGTACAGCGCCAGGAGCCCGACACGAATCGCCGCCTCCTCGTCCAGTCCCGAGCGGTAATGCTCGCGCATCGTGTTACGGGCATCCTTGCCGCCCGACCCGATGGAGTGATGATCGGACTCTTCGTAGCGCCCGCCGGTAATGTCGTATTTAAAGATCCGACCTTCCTTGCGCTTGAGATCGTAGCCAACATAGAGGGGCATGACGACCAGTCCCTGAAACACCATGGGCAGATTGGCCTTCACCATTTGTCCCAGTTTGTTCGCCTTACCTTCGCACGACAGCTGGACGCCCTCCAACTTCTCGTAGTGCTCCAGTTCGGTCTGGAACAGCTTGGCCATCTCGATACAAGGTCCGGCTGCTCCGGCAATCGCCATGGCGGAATAGTCGTCAATGCGAAATACTTTTTCAATGCGCCGGTCAGCGATCTGAAATCCTTCCGTCGCGCGCCGGTCTCCGGCAATAATGGCTCCATCACGGTACTTCAACGCCAACACCGTCGTCCCATGGGGAACCCCCATGATTCCTGGACGGTTGAAGTCGTGAGGCACGGCTGCGCGCGGCCCGCTCATATCGGTCATCGAGGGCGTGAGTTCGGGATAGTGCCGATTGAGGAAGTCAAAAAAGCTGGACCCCTCGTGATATGGAAGGAACGAACTGTTTTTCATGTGACGTCGTGCCTAAGTCGACAGTTTTTCGAGCAGCGCAGCCGCCGTCTCTGACTGGGCTAACAGCTCCCCCGTCAGAGCTTCGGTCCCGCGTAAAGGATCCATCAGCGGGATCCTTTTGATTTTGTTCTGCCCGATATCGAACAACACCGACGTCCAACTTGCCCCGTAGACGGCGTTCGGGTATTTCTTGACGCACTGACCTCGAAAATAGGCCCGAGTGCCAACCGGCGCAGTGAATTCCGCGCGTGCGATCTCATGATCCAACACAATACGCTCAATCCTGTTACTGCGTTCCAACGTATAGTAGAGTCCCTTGTCCGGCCTGACATCGTGGTACTGAAAATCCATTAACCGTACCCGCGGATCATCCCATCCGCAAGACTTGCGCTCCATATAGGATTCAATCAGATAACGCTTGGCCACCCAATCCAATTCCCGCACCAATAGGCGAGGATCTCGTTCCAACCGGTCCAGCACATCCTCCCAGCGCACCAGCACATCTTTCGTCACCTGGTCGAGTTCGTGGCAAGCATAAAATTCCTGCGCAGCTTTGAGATAGGCCCGCTGCACCGCGATCGCAGTCGTGGCGGTTCCATCGACTAATTTAACCGTCTCTTTCACCTGAACGTCCCGAGACACCTGCTTGATAGCGGCGATGGGATCCGCCAGCGCGATCCGTGGAAGATCGGCCCCGGACTCGAGCAGGTGCAGCACAATGGACAGGGTTCCAACCTTGAGATAGGTCGAGAGCTCAGCCATATTCGCGTCCCCGACAATTACGTGGAGCCTGCGGTACTTTGCCGAATCGGAATGCGGTTCGTCGCGCGTATTAATGATAGGCCGCCGGACCATGGTGTTCAGGTCGACGAGAGTCTCGAAGAAATCCGCTCGCTGCGAGAGCTGATATTCAGTCGGGCTAGTTTGATTCTCCGCCCCCACCTTGCCCGATCCTGCATAGATCGAACGCGTGACAAGGAATGGAGTCAACATTTGAGTGATTCGTTCGAATGACACCGCGCGGGAGACGAGATAGTTTTCGTGGTACCCGTAACTATTCCCCTTCCCGTCCGAATTATTCTTGTACAAGACGAACTGCTCACGACCGCGGGCTTTGGTGATACCGTCCAAGGCCTGGGCAATGATGCGCTCGCCGACACGCTCGAAGGCCACCACTTCCCTGGCATTCGTACATTCCGGTGTCGAATATTCAGGGTGGGCGCCATCGACATAGAGCCGTCCTCCGTTCGACAAGACCTTATTAAGCTGTCGATTATAGTCCGGCCCCGGTCGTTCCCGCTCTCCATCCACCTCGAACCCTCGCGCATCCAACAAGGGGTTTTCGTTTTCGTAATCCCACACTGCATGAGGGGCCGGAAGGTTCGAGTAATGTCCGATGAGATGAAGGGAATTGGCGACGGGGTCAGCGGCGCTCGGATCGCGGCTCGCGATACCAAATTCGGTCTCCGTGCCGATCACACGGGACAGGTTGTTGGAATGGTTGTCGTTCATGGGTTTCGAGTGTGCTACAGATAGTGCCCGGTGTTGACTGTCTCAATTTGACGAGCCTCGGCTGGCCCACCGCTGATTGTCCGAAGGTGAACGATCTTCTCGCCCTTCTTACCAGCGACCTTGGCCCAATCGTCGGGATTGGTCGTGTTGGGCAGATCTTCGTGCTCTTTGAACTCTTCACGGATCGCCCTGATCAGGTCGTCCGCTCGGAACCCGGTGCCTTCCTGCGCAATCGCCCGCTTCACGGCGAATTTCTTGGCTCGTGACACGATGCCCTCGATCAAGGCGCCGCTGGCGAAGTCCTTAAAATACAGAACTTCCTTCTCGCCGTTCGCATACGTGACTTCGATGAATTTGTTCTCGTCGGAGGTCGCATACATGGCATCGACCGTCAGATTCATAAGCGATTCGACGAGCGCCCGGGCATCTCCGCCGTGGCGCTTCAGGTCCTCCTCCGCAAAAGGCAAATCAGCTGAGACATACTTGGAGAAAATGTCTCGCGCCGCGGCGGCATCGGGGCGGCCGACCTTTACCTTTACATCGAGACGGCCCGCCCGCAGCACGGCTGGATCAATGAGATCCTGTCGGTTGCTCGCGCCGATGACGATGACGTTCTTCAAACGTTCCACACCGTCGATCTCCGACAGGAATTGCGGAACGATGGTCGATTCGATGTCGGAGGAGATGCCCGTACCGCGGGTGCGGAAGAGCGCATCCATTTCGTCGAAGAACACGATCACAGGATGACCGTCATCAGCCCGCTCTTTGGCCTTCTTGAAGACTTCACGCACCTGCCGTTCCGACTCACCTACGTACTTATTCAGCAGTTCCGGACCTTTCACATGGAGGAAATAGCTCCGGAGTTGCTTATCCTTAAGATGTCCCAGCTTTTTCGCGATCGAGCTTGCCACCGCCTTGGCGATCAAGGTCTTTCCGCAGCCGGGAGGTCCGTAGAGCAACACACCCTTGGGGGCGTGCAGTTTATAATTCGAAAAGATGTGCGGGTAGAGAAACGGTAACTCCACGGCATCCCGCACCTGCTCGATCTCTTTTTGCAGCCCTC
This sequence comes from uncultured Nitrospiraceae bacterium, assembly GCA_963846575.1. GTDB lineage: Bacteria > Nitrospirota > Nitrospiria > Nitrospirales > Nitrospiraceae > Nitrospira_A. The sequence goes on from CAWJWJ010000002.1 coordinate 2,362,490, forward strand.
CGATGTGCTCGTAATCCACATCCGGCACTTCCTCGAGCACCAATTCCTCGGCCTCCGATTTCGGCAACTTCTCGATCACGCAGCCAGAACGTGCATCGTACAACAAGTGGTCGCCCACGCTGAGCCGTTCCTTTAACAGGGGCTCGCCCAACTCAGCCACCTTTTCTTCATCAAAATGCAGCGTCACCAGCGCCCGGTTCCCCTCCAGCACGTCCTTGAGTCGGACGACTTCGCCCTGGACATCGAACCCGCGCACCTCGATGACATTCAATGCTTCGTTGAGGATGACTTCCTGACCTTTACGCAGTTCTTTCGCTTTGATGGACGGATGAAAACTGACCTTCATCTTGCGACCGGATACGTAGACGTTTCCCGTCCCGTCGGTGTTCAGGCTGGAGAAAATTCCATAGGTGGACGGCGGGGCGGTCAGTTTTTCAACCTCGGCCCGCAACGCTTCGATTTGGGATTTGGCTTCCTGGAGGGTCGAGACGAGCTTTTCGTTCTGCTTTGTCGTTTGCTCGAGCTGGTAACGTGACTGGTAGAGCCGCCGAATTTCCTCCTCCATCGACTGGATTTGGATACGAAGTTTTTCAACCTCGCGCGTATGTTCGTCGTTCTTGTGTGTCACGCTCCCCTCTCCGTCAGAAAGTGACTTGGTAAAGCGTTTGACGGAATCACGGAAGGACCGGAGTCGGCCTGAACTCCTGTTTGATTCGGCCATCGCTTTACTCGCCGGATGGTTCGAAAGCCTTGTCTGTCACGGTCATCCACGTCTTTTCGGATTCTAACATCCGTATAGGGGGTGGTCAACTGCAGCGACTCGACGAACATCTCTCGGCACACCGCGCGCTGAGTCGGAAGCCATCGTGCTGCGTCTTTATCGTGCTGCGTCGAGCGCGGAGAGGAGCGCTCTTGTCGACTGTTCAACGTCCGAAGTACTTAAGATCGACGATAGCACGGCGACGCCGAATCCACCCGCTCGCCGCACGTCACCAGCACGCACAGCAGTGATTCCACCGATTGCAAAAATAGGAATGCGGGCGGAGCCGGCGGCCCGCTCGAGGGTCCGGATACCAAGCGGCGGCCCGTACGCTTGCTTCGACGGCGTCTCGTAGATCGGCCCCAAGACAACGAAGTCCGCGCCCTCGCGCTCTGCGACAATCACACCCTCGATGGAATGAACGGATCGGCCGAGTAGTTGCTCAGGACGCAGGAGACCTCGAACCACCGGTGTCGGCAGGCTACTCTCGCGCAGGTGGACACCGCGACAGTCAACTGCCGCCACGAGATCGGCGCGATCATTGATGAAGAGGTGCGCGTCGGGTATCTGCCGCTGAAAGTCCTGAGCCAGAACCAGCAACTCACGAGAAGACAGGTCCCGTTCGCGGAGCTGCACGGCGCGCAGTCCGGCGTCTACGGCGCGCTCAATAACTGCCAGGAGTGGACGCCCAGCGGTCTGCTGACGATCAGTGACTAAATAAAGACGGAAATCGACGGAGGGCATTCAGACAATTCTGACCGTTCGAACCTCGATAATCACTCATGCGCCCTTCACGAGGGACTACAGCATCCCTTCGATCGGGCTGCTGGCCGTCGCATAGAGTTTGCGAGGAATACGTCCTGCCTTGTAGGCCAACCGGCCGGCCCAGATGGCGTATTTCATGGCTTCGGCCATGGCAAGAGGATCCTGTGCGCCTGCGATGGCAGTATTCATGAGCACGGCGTCCGCTCCGTACTCCATTGCCAACGCCGCATCGGATGCGGTTCCAACGCCCGCATCTACAATAATCGGCACCTTCACCGTTTCCATGATGATCTTCAGGTTGTAGGGATTCCGAATACCCAGTCCGGACCCGATGGGAGCGGCCAGCGGCATCACGGCGGGACAACCGATATCCACCAACTTCTTGGCGACAATTGGATCGTCGTTCGTATAGGGCAGAACGATGAACCCCTCTTTAACAAGTATTTTCGCCGCCTCGATCAACCCGGCCGTATCAGGAAACAGAGTCTTCTCGTCGCCCAGCACTTCCAATTTCACGAGATCGGAGACCCCGGCCGCTCGTGCCAGTCGGGCATAACGAACGGCATCTTCCACGGTGTAGCACCCGGCGGTATTCGGTAGGATGATGTATTTCTTCGGGTCGATATAATCCAGAAGATTTTCTTTGGATCGGTCCGTAACGTTGACTCGACGAACGGCGACGGTCACCACGTCGGCGCCGGACGCCTCGATGGCCTTTTTGGTTTCCACAAAATCTTTATATTTGCCTGTCCCCACCCACAAACGAGACTTGAACTCTCTGCCGGCAATCACTAATTGATCATTGATCGTATCCATAGGTAGATTACCCCGCGCCACCGCCGATAAAACTCAAGATTTCCACGCGGTCTCCATCAGACAGGCCGCGGGTCTCGAAATCGTTTCGGTTCAAAATCTCCAAGTTTAATTCCACAGCCACTCGATCGGCCCGAACATTCAATTCTTGGAGCAAGGCCGCGACTGTCTGCCCATCACCAACTCCGCGCGATTCACCATTGACCTGGATGGTCACCGCCACACCTCCACTCTGTCCGGTCATCCTATGAAACGGCAAAACCGGTTGTCAACCGGACCCGGTTTAGCCTTGCCGTTTGAACTCTTTGCCCGCACAATGACCTGAAAACACGGGGTGGCCCAATCGATGGATGAACAAGCCAGACAACTCGCACAGCTGTTTCGCGCCATGGCGAATCTTCTGGCTGCCCGGCGCGCGAATCCCTATCGGGTACGCGCGTACAGGAAAGCCGCCGATTCCATTTCCACCATATCCGGAGACCTCGCCGACCTCGTGGCAAGACGCCAACTCCAGACAATTCCTGGAATTGGCCGCGAATTAGCGGAAAAAATAGAAGAGTACCTTGCGACGGGGACGATTCGCACGTATGAGGAACTCAAGACACCCTTGCCTGAGGAAGTAGCGGGCTGGGCCACGCTCCCGGGACTTTCCGACGCTCTCGTGAGCTACCTGTATTTCAGACTGAACATCCGCACACTGACCGATCTGGAAACCCTGGTTGAATCTCATCTGCTGAGAACTCAACCAGGGTTTTCAGGCTCAGAAGAGTCGTTGCTTGCAGCCATCCGCGCTCAACAGAAGCCCACGTCCACTATGCCGGACGAAGCTCCTTGAAGATCTTCCAGGTTTTCAGCAACTCCACCGCTTTTTGAAGCTGGAGGTCGTCCTCCATCGAAAGCTCTCCGCTCGCTTCCACCGTCGGGGCCGCACCATTCTTGTGGGCGGCATCCTCACCCGCCCTTGCTGAAGCCGGCACATCCTTTCCGCCTGGAGGCGCTTTAGCGGTTCTAGGATCTGCCTCTTTCCCATCCTTTTCGCCTGCCTTGGCAACAGTCTGTCCCTGAAGCTTAACCACGATATCCGGCGTAATACCGGTCGACTGGATGGAACGCCCCTTCGGTGTATAGTACTTGGCGGTCGTAAGACGAAGGCCGGATCCGTCGCCCAAGGGCAGAATTGTCTGCACGGATCCCTTGCCGAACGAGGTGGTCCCGACAATGACGGCCCGGCCCCAATCCTGTAAGGCACCTGCCACAATCTCCGATGCGCTGGCGGACCCTTCATTCACCAGAATAATCATCGGGGAGTCTTCAAGGGTTTCCTTGGTCTTGGAAAACCATTCGTCTTTCTTCCCCTCGCGGCCCTTCGTGTACACGATTAATTTCCCGTTTCCGACGAACTGTTCTGAAACATCCACGGCGGCGGTCAACAAGCCACCCGGGTTGTTCCGAAGGTCGAGGACGGTACCCTGAACCTTCTGTTCCTTGAATTGCTTGAGGGCGCGGCTCAGATCTCTTCCCGTCGCTTCCTGGAACTGCGTCAATCGCACGTATCCAATCGTGTTATCGATCACTTTAGACTTCACGCTCTCGATCTTGATGGTGTCCCGCACGAGCGAGAATGCCAGAGGATCTGTAGTGCCGTCCCGTTGGATCGTAAGATTCACCTTCGTGCCTTTTGGCCCGCGCATTTTTTGCACCGCATCCATCAAGGTCAGATCTTTGGTGGGTTCATCGTTGACCTTGGTAATGAAATCGCCGGCCTTGATTCCAGCCCGGTGCGCCGGAGTCCCTTCGATGGGCGCGATAACGGCCAACCGATTCTCCTTCACGCCGATCTGGATCCCCACGCCGCCGAACTCACCTTTGGTCTCGACCTGCATTTCTTTGTACATGTCAGGCGTCATGTAGGCCGAATGCGGGTCTAGCGTCGAGAGCATCCCCCGGATTGCGCCCTGGACAAGATCCTTGACCTTCGTGTCATCGACATAGTGCTTTTGCACCTGCGTCAAGACTTCGGAAAACGTGCGGAGTTCTTCGTAGGTTTCGGAGGCATGGCCGGTCCGTTCCAAGCCCTTTTCCAGCACAATCCCAATCCCCAGGGCTACTGTGACCATCAGCAAGAGATATAACCACCGCCGGCTTCGCCGCTGTTCCATAACGTAAGTTCCTTCCTTCCGAGACCTACCGTTTTGAAAGCCAGACCAGGGGGTCCACGGGCTCGGCCCCCTCCCGCAGTTCAAAATAAAGCGTATTCTCCCCTGTCATGCCCGTATCTCCCGTCTCACCAATCGCCGCCCCGGCTTCGATCTTGCTTCCCACGGACGTCAGAATTTTCGATGCGTGGGCGTAAAGGGAGAAAACTCCATTGGCATGATCCACAATTATAACGAGTCCGTAGCCTTTCAACCAGTCCGCATATACGACTTGGCCGGCCAGCACCGACCGTATATTACTCCCTTCTGCCGCGCGAATCTCAATCCCTTTTCGTTGAATATACGTGTTAAAAGTCGGATGTTTCTGCCTGCCAAAATACGAGACGACCTGACCATCCGTGGGCCATAGCAAGGTACCTCGCAACGCCTTTAGCCCTCCCGCTCCCGTCTGGGGGCGCGTGGCCAATGCCGCGCGGCGCCGGTTCTCCAATTCCTTCAACAGGCTATCCACCCGCGCAGCAGAACGCTCGAGTTCTTGTACCGCCCGATCATGGGACTCTTTTTCCTGAGTTATTTTGGCAAGATAGACCCTCTTCTCTTTCTTGAGTCCCTGGATCTTGGCCAACTTTTCCTCTGTGCTGATTTTATAGGCTACAATGCCCTGCCGTGCCTCCGCCCTGCTCCGTTCGACCTCTGCAATCCGTTCCGCATCTTTCCGATATGTCTCCATGATGTCGTACTCTCGTCGGGTCACGGCCGAAAGGTACCGCAACCGCCGCTGAAAATCTCCGGATGAGTTGGCGGCGAGCAGCGTCTTCAGATGCCAAAACCGCCCCTCGATGTACTGCATCCGCAAGCGAGCAGCAATGGCGTCCTGTCGCTCATCGATACGCTCCGAGAGGCGACTGAGCTGTACGTTCATATGCTCGATTTCCAAGTCCTTTTTCTTGAGCTTCTTGCGGATCTCCTGATGCTCCTGTCGATAACGGACGAGACGTTCATCCAGCGACTGGAGGCCCTGCAGGACAGAGTCGCGTTTCTTCCCCGCTTCATCCGACTTTTTTCGTTTCTCGACGATCGTGCCACGGAGCTTTTCCAGGGCCTTTTTTTCCTGTTCGATTTTGTCCGCGTATGAATCCTTGCGTTCCGCGGAAGCGGATGAGGGGGGCAGCCCCAGGCTCAGCGAGAGGATCCCTATGATGAATCCCCACCGACCCCAGGTCATGTGCGTCCCTCTCCAAACCGTAACAACGAGAGGAAACTACCGGCAAAGCCCAGAAACAGTCCCACAAGCACCAGGACGAGACACATCTCCAGCGGAAAAAACGTCAGTAATGCATCGACCCCGAGGAATCGGGTGGCGGAACCGATTTCATGGCGAAATAACTCAAACCCGGCCTTGAGAATCACCAGGGACAGGGCACTCCCCAGAAGGCCCAGCGCGGCGCCTTCGAGCAGATACGGCACGCGAATGAAGGTCGTACTCGCCCCGATCATACCGAGAATTTCGATTTCTTCGCGCCGCGAGTAGAGGGCCAACCGGATCGTGTTCGCAATGATGGTGACCGAGGCCGCCGATAGAATGACGCCTACGATAATGGCAGCCGCCTCGATGTAGGTAACCATGCTGGCTAAGGCCTCGACCCAGGCTTGATTATACTGAACCTGCCCGACACCGGGGATCAACTGCGCGCGATCGGCCCACCGTCTCATGGCATCGGACGAACGGGACAACGGCGCCAGGGTCACCACAAACGATGCCGGCAAGGGGTTCTGTCCAAGCCCCTGCAGAAGATGGGACTCCCCGGGAAACTGAACCTGAAAATCAGCCAGCGCCTGTTCCTTGGACACAAAGCTGACCGAATCCACTGCCCGATCGGCTTGTAATTGTTGCTCGATCTCGCTCCTCATTTGGCCGGTCACATCGTCCTGAAGGTAGACCATAACCTGTATATCTCGTTCCAGGGACGAAGCCATGGCTCGCAGGTTCACGTAGAGCAGCAAAAACACTCCGACACATGCGAAGGTGAAGGCAGTGGTCGCCACCGCGACGACCGTGGTGGTCCGGTTGGTCAACACATTGGCCAGCGCCTCCCGCAGCAGATACGAGAGACGTCTCATGTCGACACCTGGTCGTGGGACACCAGCTTCCCGTGATCAAGCGTGATGACCCGGCGATTCACTTGAGCCAGTACGTTGGGATCGTGGGTTGCGACGATCACGGTCGTGCCCCGGGCGTTGATCGATTTGAAGAGTTCGATGATTTCACTGGTCAGGTCCGGATCCAGATTGCCCGTCGGTTCATCGGCCAGCAACACAATCGGCCCGTTCACAATCGCGCGGGCGATGCAGATCCGCTGTTGCTCACCCGTCGAGAGACCGGGAGGAAAGAGATCTTTCTTATGATCCAACCCGACCGAGCGCAACGCCTCCGTCACTTTTCGCCGGATCTCGCCATTTGCGGCACCTTGAACCAATAAGGGCAGTGACACATTGTCGAAGATGGTTTTCTTAGGCAAGAGCCTGAAGTCTTGGAGAACGACTCCTATTTTTCGGCGCAGCAGGGGAATTTCAGACGGACGCAGCTTCGCTAAACTGCGTCCCTGTATCAGCACTTGTCCTTCCTCTGGCCGCTCCGCTCCGATCAAAAGCTTTAAGAGGGTCGACTTTCCGGCCCCGCTTGGACCCATGAGGAGAACAAACTCTCCCTTCTCGACCTCGAGCGTTATGTCCGAGAGCGCCACATGGCGGTCGTATTTTTTTGAGACGTGAAAGAGTTGAATCATGGATGGGCACAACGATGACAAATCTGCCGGAGTAATGACGCGGGCCCTCCGAGCATGGAGGGCCCGCTCACGCAGGTAACTTCGGGGCCGTCGCTCATCCTACCATCGCAGATCATCCCCTTCGAGGTCGAATGCATTCGCAATATGGAGCACGCGTTCAGTCGTGTTGTCATCGTCCTGAATAAATACGACGTCGAAACGGCAGGGACGATCCCGAATACGATGCTGCACGAGATACTGGGTGGCCAGCTGAATCAACTTGGCGCGTTTTCGCCTGTCAATTGCCTCCACCGCGCCCCCAAACGCCTTCGTGCGTCGCCGTTTGACTTCCACGAATACCAGGACGCCTCGATCATCGGCAACAAGGTCCAGTTCGCCCAACGAGGAACGTACTTTGCGGCCCAAAATTCGAAAACCGCGCTGTCGAAGGTACGCCTCCGCATATCCCTCTCCCTCATCGCCTACTATACGACGTTGGTCGCGCATCGAAGAGTGTCGGCTGTATTACATGCCGTCAGTAGCCGATTGATCGTAGGCGGCCCTATTGCCCGCCAGGAGATGTTGAACGGGAGCAAAGGTACGGCGGTGAATCGCACAGGGTCCGTGTTGCCGAAGCAGGCGAAGATGCTCGGGGGTGCTATACCCCTTATGCTCGGCAAATTTGTATTGAGGGTACCAGCGGTGATACTCGATCATTAATCGATCCCGCGTCACTTTGGCAATGATCGAGGCCGCCGCGATAGAACAGGACAGCCCATCGCCATTGATAATGGGGCGCTGCGGAACCGAGAGCCCGGGAATCGTGACGGCATCCAGCAGCAGAAAGTCCGAGCGGAGAGGCAGCGCCCGCAAGGCGCGCCGCATCGCCAATCGAGTCGCTTCGAGAATATTCAGGCGATCGATCTCCGCCTCACTGGCCGATCCTAGGCCGATACCCCTCGCTCGACGCACGATTTCGGCGAAGAGGCGAACACGATCCGCTTCGCCGACCTGCTTGGAATCATCCAACCCAGACAGAGTGCAGCGGCGCGGCAAGACCACTGCGGCCGCGACGACGGGGCCGGCGAGAGGTCCACGTCCAGCCTCATCGAGTCCGGCTATAAGCCGGTACCCACAGCACCTGGCTTCCACCTCAAACTCCTCGGTGGGGCCCCCTGTCGCCGGGTTCGGAGTGCCAACCAAACGTGCGCCTCTGCCTTACTGTCAGTTGGAAATCAGCACGAACGATCGATCAGGCCTTCGCGGCTTCAGCGGTTTCCGCCGCCGCCAGCTTGGCTGCGATCTGTGCTTTGCTTTCGGCTTTGAACTCGCGCTCTTCTACCTTCGCAAACTTGCCTTTTTTCGTACGGAGATAGTAGAGCTTGGCTCGTCTGACGCGACCCTGACGCATCACATCGACTTTCGCCACGTTGGGCGAATGGATGGGGAACGTCCGCTCGACGCCGACATTATAGGACAGCTTACGTACCGTGAAGGTTTCGCTATTCAGCGTCCCTTTCCGGGCAATAACAGTCCCCTCATAAACCTGGATGCGCTCTTTTTCACCCTCGACGACCTTCACATGGACACGAACGGTATCCCCGATCTCGAACTTGGGCACCGTCTTTTTGGTTAAGGATCGCTGGATCCGCTCTAGCCGGTTCATAGTCTTTCTCTCCTCCTCTCAACGAACAGGTACTTGTACAAGACTCTCTTGCATCACTTCACTCAACAACCGTCGGTCCTCTACTCCTAACTCACACTCCCGCAACAAATCCGGCCGTTTCAAATAGGTATTCCGCAACGCTTCCTTACGGCGCCACAGTCGGATGGCTTCATGGTGGCCGGACACCAGGACCTCCGGCACCGCCATCCCTCGCACTTCCGCTGGCCTGGTATAATGCGGATATTCCAACAGCCCGTCGGCGAAGGACTCCTCAACAGCAGAGGCCGCATCCCCCAGCACGCCAGGAATCAAACGCGCTGCGGCATCGATCATCACCAAAGCCGCCAGTTCCCCTCCCGTCAGCACATAATCGCCGATCGAGATTTCCTCGGAACCCAGCACCAACTGAACACGCTCGTCGATACCTTCGTAATGGCCGCAAAGAAACACCACCACCCGCTCTTCGTCGGCCAAGGACTGCGCCAGAGCCTGCGTAAACGGACGTCCCTGCGGAGAGGGCACAATCACCCGCAACGTCGCTCCGGGATCCGACGTCCGGCAGGCAGCCCGCACACTGTCGACTGCCTGCAATATCGGCTCGGCTTTCATGACCATCCCGGCGCCACCGCCGTAGGGCACATCATCTGCGGTCTTGTGCCGGTCGAAGGTGTGATCGCGTAAATTTTGAACGGATACCTTCAGTAACCCCTTCTCTTGGGCTCGTTTGAGGATACTCTGGCCAAGGACCGGGGCCACCATGTCCGGAAACAATGTCAGGACGGCGCAGCGCATCTTACAGATCTCCAAAGCCTTCCGGCAATCGAACCGTCATGACTCGACCCGTCACGTCCACCCCTACCACCACTTGTTTCGCTGCGGGAATCAGGACCTCGTTTCCATCCTGTCGAACGACGAACGCCTGGTTGTCGGACAGGTCCAACACGCCTTCCAGATGACCCAGCACCGTGCCCGCTTCATCTTTCACGAGCATGCCGATCAAATCACATTGATAGTACTGATCGGCCGGTAGAGCCGGCGAGTCTCCTCGCGGAACTTGAAGAAATCCTCCGCGAAACTCGGCGACCTGTTCGGGAGTCGTGAACGCTTCGAATCCCATAATCCACGTCGGACCGCCAGGCCGCACGTGGGTCACGACCGTATCGATGCTCTTTCCTCCGGGACCCGCAATCGTCACCTGTCGGAGCGACTCGAGCCGTCCCGGTACGTCAGTGAGCGAACGCACCCGCGCCTCGCCTCTCACCCCGAAGGAGCGCTCTATCCGTCCAACCGTGACAAGCTCCGCTTGATCGAGCATCGCCATGTGAGTCGTGCTACTTCGCGCTTTTTTCAGTCTTCTCAGGTTTCTGGGTCTTCTCCGCCTTCTCCGTCTCGAACTGCTTCCAAACGCCGTGCCGCTTGAGCAGCGTTCGCACGGTCACAGTGGGCTGAGCGCCATGCCGCAACCAGTTCAACACACGTTCCGACTTCAATACCGGGACCGCCGGATCCTTTAACGGATCGAAAATGCCGAGAATCTCCAGAAACCGTCCGTCACGTGGTTTTCGTGAGTCCGCCGCAATCACCCGATACATCGGCCGCTTGTGTCGTCCCGTCCGTGCTAACCGTAAATGAACTGCCATCTAAACCTCCTTCACTGAGTGCGCTGTCAAGCCATCGGCTGTGTGCGCTCGGTTATTGCTCGCTCATCATCCACGCAGCCTTATGCCGCATGCCTGTATCCACTTCCCCACATCACATTCCACGAAACATTTGCGCCAACTGCCGCCGGCCACCGGATCCCGACATCACCTTGGCGATTTTCCGGGCCTGCAAAAACTGTTTGATTAACCGATTCACCTCTTGCACGCTCGTGCCGCTACCGCGGGCAATCCGCTTCTTCCGGCTGCCGTTGATCACCGTATGGTCTCGCCGTTCCCGCACGGTCATGGAGTCGATCATCGCGGCAACCCGTTTCATTTCCTTTTCCGGCAGTCCGTTGTTTGCCAGGTCTTTCAACTTTTGTCCTCCCGGCAACATCCCCAGAATCTGCTCGAACGATCCCAACCGATTCATCTGTCCGAGTTGAGACCGGAAGTCCTCCAGCGTGAAGGTATTGCTGGTCAGTTTCTTTTGAGCGGCTTCGGCCTCTTCACGAGAGAATGTTTCCTGTGCCTTTTCAATTAAGGAGAGCACATCACCCATGCCAAGAATCCGCGAGGCCATCCGGTCGGGATGGAACGGTTCCAGCGCATCAAGCTTCTCCCCCATACCGAGAAACTTGATCGGCTTCCCCGTGACAGCCCGGATCGACAGCACAGCACCGCCGCGAGCATCGCCTTCGACCTTCGTCAAGATGACACCTGTCAGCCCGACCTGCCGGTCGAACTGGCCGGCCATGTTCACGGCGTCCTGCCCGGTCATGGCATCAGCAACCAGCAGCACCTCATGAGGGGAGACCGACTGCTTGACCGCCCCGAGTTCGGCCATTAATTCTTCATCGACATGCAAGCGGCCGCCGGTGTCGAGCAGGATGATGTCGTACCCCTGCTCCTGTCCTCGCTGCACCCCTCGTTCGCAAATGCGCACCACATCGGCGCGGGAGGCATCGGCCTGGTCGAACCGATGAACTTCGATGCCTAGATCCTGCCCCAAACTGGCTAGCTGATCGCCGGCAGCAGGCCGTCGCGGATCCGCCGCCACGAGCAACACGCGTTTCCCCTGGCTCTTGAACAATCGGGCCAACTTGCCCGAAGTAGTCGTTTTTCCGGCTCCTTGGAGTCCCACCATCATGATGACTGTAGGCGGCTTGGAGGCGAGACTAATACCCGACCGTTCACCGCCCATCATGCCGCGAAGTTCGTCCCAGACAACCTTGACGACTTGATGGCCGGGAGTGAGACTTTTCAGGACTTCCTGACCGACCGCCTTCTCACGAACCCTATCCAGAAACTCCTTGACGACTTTGAAATTGACGTCGGCTTCCAGCAGCGCGAGACGCACTTCCTTCAATGCCTCAGCGATATTCTCCTCGGAAAGGACACCCTGCCCGCGGAGCTTCTTGAGAATCCGTTCGAATTTTTCGCTTAACGCGTCCAGCACCAGTCACCAAAAAAAAGGCCATCGAAGCCCGGTTCGAGCCAGATCTCCGATCGCCTCGAAATATCTAAAAAAATAGCATCGGGCAGTCTATAGAAGCGGGCGGCATGAAGTCAAGATACTCGGGCCTCACACCGCAGCACGTTGCGACGCCCTGCCTGTGAAGCCTCCCCCTGAGAAGTCGAACGAATCAGCGCCGTCCAGACATCGGGAGAACTTCTTCCAAGAGAATCTCTTCTCGCTGATCCCCCGCTGCAGTGAAAACTTCCTGGGAAGCTCTATGCTGCAGGGTACCCCTATCCCTGGCATAGTGGGATGCTAGCAGCTGGCATGCATTTTGTTGACATCATTTTATGCTTCCGATATGGTGCCCGACGTCGGCACACGGACCGACAAATCCAACCCAGGAGAGACAACGGATGAGAAAATCGATCGGCGTCCTGCTGATCTTTATCCTGATCGGCGGAATGCTGGGCGGGATTTTTGGAGAAATTCTTCGAGTGATGGCTCCTAACGGTACCATTCAAAACATTTTCGCCGGTAACTTTTCCCCGGGAATCAACCCTCCGCTCACCATTGACCTCGTCCTTCTCAAATTGACTTTCGGCTTCAGTATTCGGGTCAGTCTGCTCAGCGTGCTCGGAATGTTTCTCGGAGCCTATCTGTATAAACAGATGTAACGAAACTTGACATTCGCCCGTCCGGATGGCCCCTTTTCCTATTGCGTCAATTCCAACGCCTTGAGCTTCAGGGCCCTGATCCGATTCCGTAACTCGGCTGCCCGTTCAAACTCCAACTTCTTCGCGGCCGCCTTCATCTCAATCTCCAGCCTCTGAACCAATCGCGCGACATCCTCATCGGATTTGTAGGAGGCCGGCGCTTCCGCCGCGATGTCCAGCTGAACATAATCCAATTCGCCCGTTGCATAGTCGAGCGTCGGGATACTTTTCCTGATGCTCTCAGGTGTAATCCCATGGGCCGCATTGTAGGTCTCTTGAATATGACGCCTGCGCATCGTTTCCTCGATGGCCCTCCGCATGGACTCGGTCACGGTATCACCGTAAAAAATCACGCGCCCTTCCAGGTTTCGTGCTGCGCGTCCCGCCGTTTGAATCAACGACCGATGCGACCGGAGATACCCTTCTTTATCCGCATCGAGAATCGCCACCAAACTGACTTCGGGCAAATCGAGGCCCTCCCGCAGGAGATTGATCCCGACCAGCACGTCAAACACGCCGCGCCGAAGGTCCCGGATAATCTCCGCCCGCTCCAAGGTCTTGATATCCGAATGCAGATAACGCACCTTCACCCCGAGATCGTGATAATACTCCGTGAGATCTTCGGCCATCCGCTTGGTGAGGGTCGTGACCAGGACGCGATGCCCCTTCGCCGCTTCCCCGCGCACTTCGGCCAGCAAGTTATCCACCTGCCCCTTCGCTGAGCGCACGTCTATGAGGGGGTCCATCAGACCGGTCGGGCGAATAATCTGCTCGATCACCTCGCCCTTGCCGTGGTCCAACTCATAGAGACCCGGTGTGGCTGACACATAAATCACCTGCTTCAGCATCCGCTCGAATTCGGTAAACTTGAGCGGACGATTATCGACGGCGGACGGCAGCCGGAAGCCATAGTCCACGAGCGTCCGTTTCCGAGAAAAGTCGCCTTCGTACATGCCCCCGACCTGCGGCACCGTTGCATGGGACTCATCGATGATCAACAGGAAGTCCTTGGGAAAATAATCCAGCAGCGTCGGGGGGGGGTCCCCCGGTGCACGCCCGCTCAAGTGACGCGAATAGTTCTCGATCCCATGGCAATACCCCATAGCACGAATCATCTCGAGATCGAACTTGGTCCGCTGCTCGATCCGCTGGGCCTCGAGCAACTGGCCGTTCTTCCTGAATGCCGCCACTCGCGCCTCCAGCTCCTCCTCTATTCCCGTGATCGCCCGTTCGTACCGGTCTGGCGCAATGAGATAGTGCGTGTTCGGATAAATGGCAATTTTGGGCAACTTACCCAGCGATTTCCCGGTAAGCGGATCGATCTCATGGATCGCATCCACGACATCGCCAAACAGTTCGATGCGCACTGATTTTGCTTCTGATGAAGCCGGAAAAATCTCGATCACATCGCCTCGCGCACGAAACGTGCCGCGGTGAAAGTCCACGTCGTTGCGGGCATACTGGATATCAACCAGTTTCGCCAGGATCTTTTCGCGCCGCGTCTCCATGCCTTCTTCGAGGTACACCAGCATGTCGTGGTACACCTCCGGTGACCCGAGGCCGTAAATACATGACACCGACGAGACGATCAGCACGTCGTTGCGCTGCAGCAATGAGGTCGTCGCCGCGTGGCGCATCTGGTCGATCGCGTCGTTGATCGACGCATCTTTGGCAATATACGTGTCGCTCTGGGGGATGTAGGCTTCCGGCTGATAATAATCGTAATAACTGATGAAATACTCGACGGCATTGCGGGGAAAGAATTGCTTGAATTCCTGATAGAGCTGACCGGCCAGCGTCTTATTATGCACGAGGACCAGCGTCGGCTTCTGTACCCGTTCGACAACATTCGCCATCGTGAAGGTCTTGCCGGAACCGGTGACCCCGAGCAAAACCTGATGCTGCTTCCCGGCCTGGATTCCGGACGCCAGCTTTTCAATGGCTTGTCCCTGATCACCGCAGGGTTTGAACGGAGCTTCGAGTTTAAAAGGAGGCATCCGGGTCATCTTAGCACGCATGCTGGCCTGATCGCTCCCCTTGACAGACTCCTCCCGCTATGTAACGATTCGTTACATGCACGCCATAGACCTAAAACGAGCGCGGCAGGCGCTTGGACTTACCCAGAATCAGCTGGCCGACCGGCTGAAAACCACCCGTCAGACCATCGCCCGGTACGAAATCGGCACCCATAAGATCCCATTTGCCGTTCGGTTGGCGATTGATCACCTCACGTCCGCCGCACACATTCCCCTCGCCGGCCTGGTGGCGGCCGGCGATCCCATCGAACCGATCCTCCAGACCGAACTCGTCGAAGTTCCCCCCGGCATGATGGGCCGAGGAGAAACCTTTGCATTACGAGTAAAAGGGGAGTCGATGCGGGATGAGGGCATTCTCCCCGGCGACCTTGTCATCGTCCAGAAACAAGGCACGGCCCGGAACGGCCAGACCGTGATTGCGATCGTCAACAACGATGCCACGATCAAAACATATTACCGGAAAGGCTCATCCATCGAACTGCGCCCGGCCAATGACACAATGAAACCGATTACGATCCACGCGACTGATTCCTTTCGCATCGAAGGGCTCGTCATTGGCGTCATTCGCTACTGCAAACGATAGGCTTCGTCCCGATTTTTTAAAGCAATGGATCGCCAGATTGTCTGCCTTGCCGTACCGTCATTTGAACTGGCACTCGCGCGCCTGGCCGAGCCCCGCCTCCGCCACCAGCCGGTCGGCCTCGCCCCAGCCCCACGCCCACGCAACCGGCTGAATGAAGTGTCTCCCGAAGCCATGGCCGACGGTCTGTATCCGGGCATGACGGTCCAGCAGGCGCTACAACGCTGTCCCGCGCTTCATATTCTGACACCGAATTGGGTCCGTACGACTCAGGCTCACGCAACGCTTTCCCATATCGTGACCCGGTATGCACCGGTCTGGGAACCCACAAGCCCCGGCGCGTTTCTCTTGGATTTAACCGGCACGACACGGCTCTTCGGTCCCACCTGCGATACCGCTGCACGCCTGCAGCGGGACATCGCGATGCAGGTCCATCTCGACGGCGTGCTAGGAATCGGCAGCAACAAACTCGTTGCTCAGACCGCCGCCGGCCTGGTGCAACCAGCGCAGCTTTATGAGGTCCGCCACGGGTCCGAACGGGCTTTCATGGCGCCCTTGTCAATCGAGACGCTGCCGCTCCTCCATCGTCCGCAGATGACACAAATCCGACGATGCTTGGCCGATCTGAATCTCCGGACATTCGGCGACGTGGCTGACATCCCTCTTCCCGCGCTCGACATTGCCGTCGGAAAATGGGCCGCCCCATTGCTGCGTTGGGCACAAGGCATCGACTCCACCCCGATCATACCCCCGCCGGTTCAACCTGAACTCACATGCTCACACGTGTTACAGCCAGATACCAACGACGACCGCATTCTGTGGAACCGTCTAGCCGATCTGCTCGAAGAGCTCTGCCGGACACTGCGCACTCGACAACGAGTCTGTCGACAACTGGCCCTGACGGTCCGCTATAGCGATCACATCACGACGGGGGGACACCGGACAATCGACCCCGCCAGTTATTGGGATATCGATCTGAGGCCATCGCTCCAGGCCTTATTCCGGCAATGCGTTCGTCGCCGCATCAGCATGAGCATGCTCACGCTGAGCGCCAGTGGACTGACCGACCCTGCTGAACAATGCAACCTATTTGACGTCATCGAACCGACTCATCAGCTTCGAATCCGTGCACAACAACTGACGCTCGCTCTCGACCGCCTGCGAACACGTTTTGGCAACGGCATTATTCGTTACGGCAGACATCATTGAAAGCGACGATCCACCATGCGTTCTTCCTTCGTTCATCTGCATGTCCATTCATCCTATTCGCCGATGCAGGGCGTCCCGTCACTCGAAGCTCTCTGCCAGGCCGCGCGCGCGCAAGGCAGTGACACCCTGGCGCTCACCGATACGAACGGCCTGTATGGCGCCATTCGATTTCTCGATATCGCCCGTGCATCCGGGATCAAACCGATTCTTGGCGCAGAACTGACGTGCCCCGCCCACCGCGCAGTCCTGCTGGCCAAAACATCCGCCGGCTACGGCAATCTCTGCCGCATCCTTTCTGCCCGCCACAGCGACGATGCCTTCGACTTCGTCCCGACGGTCACTCGACACCGGGCCGGGCTGATCCTCCTTTCCGATGATCAATCGGCACTCACTGAGTGGCACCGTGATTCACCGGATGATCTGTTCGTCGAACTGACTCCGGGACCGGACATGGCCAATGCCCTGGCCTTCAGCCGCCGATCAGGATTGCCGCCTGTCGCAACGACGCGTGCGCAATTCCTGACTCCATCCGACTATCACATCCACCGGCTCTTGCGTGCCATTGCGCGGAACACCACGCTCTCCCGATTGCCCGACGACGACTGTTGCACACCTACCCACTGGCTGATGCCGCCGTCACATATCGCACGGCAGTTTCCCCATTCGCCTGAATCCCTCGCTAACAGTCGGCACATCGCCGACAGGTGCGACACCGAGTGGAATTTCAGAGATACGATCTTCCCTTCATTTCGGCGTCTCTCAGCCACCCAGGCCTTCGATCGTCTTCGCACATCCGCTTACAAAGGGGCGTTACAGCGTTATGGCACGCTCTCGCCTATGGTTTCGGCACGCATTGAGCACGAACTTTCGGTAATTTGCGACAAAGGGTACGCGGATTATTTTTTGGTCGTCGAAGAGATCGTCCGACAGGCTCCTCGCACCTGCGGGCGGGGCTCGGCCGCCGCATCAATCATTTCGTACTGTCTGGGCATTACCCACGTCGATCCGATTCGACACAATCTCCTGTTCGAACGGTTTCTCAATCCCGGCCGTCACGATCCGCCGGATATCGATATCGACTTTCCTTGGGATGAACGAGACGACATTCTCGACTGGGTCTTTGCCCAATACGGCGAACGGTCGGCCGCCATGGTCGCTAATCAGAATACCCTGGCGATCCGCGCAGCGATTCGCGAAACCGCCAAAGTCTATGGCCTGCCGGCAGTGGAAATCAGCCGTGCCTTGCCGGGACTATTCCGCCAAGCCGATCTGTATGAATGCAATTCGAACAAGCCTTCTCGACAGTGGGCCGCAACACTTTGTCAAGGCGTACAACTCCGCCCGCCCTGGCCGGAGATCCTGCAATGGGCCGTTCAACTCGAAGGACATTTTCGCAATTTGGGCCTGCATTGCGGGGGCATCGTCCTGGTGCCGGACGAAATTCGCCGGTATGTGCCGGTCGAACGATCTGCCAAGGGTCTACCGGTCATTCAATGGGAGAAAGACCAAGCAGAAGAGGCCGGCCTCGTAAAAATCGACCTCCTGGGCAATCGGTCGCTGGCCGTTATTCGTGACGCGCTGGCTGCCGTCGCCAGCCATACAGGCCGGCAGATCGATTATGTCACGTGGGATCCGCTCTCCGACGTACCGGCTAAAACGTTAATTCGCCGGGGGGACACCATGGGCTGCTTCTACGTGGAATCTCCCGCCACGCGGCTCCTGCTCAAAAAACTCTGGACCACCATGCCGGCCGCACGGCAGGCACTGGCCGATGACTTCGAATACCTGACGATCGTTTCCTCTATGATCAGGCCGGCCGCGCACCGGTTCTCCGACGATTTTGTTCGCCGTGCACATGGTCAGCCGTACCGCATCCTCCATCCGGCCTTACACGATGTGTTGGGTGAGACCTTTGGCATCATGGTCTATCAGGAAGATGTGATGAACGTGGCCGTCGCGTTAGGAGGGTTTTCGATCGAGGACGGCGATCAATTGCGAAAAGTGCTCAGCAAAAAACACAAGCAACGACAGCTCCACGATTACCAACGACAGTTTTGCGCCGGTGCCCTGGCCCGGGGAACCAGCGTGCCCGTCATCGAGCAGATCTGGGCCATGATCATGAGTTTTGCCGGTTATAGTTTTTGCAAACCCCATTCGGCCAGTTATGCGCAAGTATCATTTAAATCCGCCTATCTTCGCGCCCACTATCCGGCCGAATTCATCGCAGCAGTCATCAGCAACCAGGGCGGTTTCTATTCGACGTTTGCCTATTTGTCGGAAGCACGGCGAATGGGACTGACGATCCTGCCGCCGGATCTCAATGAAAGTGACTGGGTCTATCAGGGACAGGCACGGGAGGTCCGCGTGGGGTTGATGCAGGTCAAAGGCCTTCGGCAGGATCTCGTCACGGCGTTAGTCGCGCAACGTACCACGGGGGGGCCCTTTCGATCGCTGCAGGATTTTCTAGACCGGCTCCACCCCGATCCTTCCCAGATTCGATTGCTCATCAAAGCCGGCTGTTTCGACCGCATTGCCGGCGAACTCACCAGACCGGCCTTGTTCTGGCGTCTGCTGGCCTGGCAGCACCAACCATCTCCCGGCTATCTGCCTATCCCGCCGGAATACTCACCATCCAGGCTGATTGCACAGGAGATCGATACGTTCGGCTTTCCTCTCCGATGCCATCCGCTCGACCTGATTCCTCTCACACACATCCCGCCCGGTACGATTGCGGCCTGTGACATGGGACAACACATTGGCTGTTCGATTACCATGCTGGGCGTTCTGATTACGGAAAAGGTCGTCCACACAAAACAGGGCGTCCCGATGGAGTTTGTCAGTTTTGAAGATCTGACAGGGCTGTACGATGCGACCATCTTTCCAGCTGTCTATCGACGGACCTGTCATCTGCTTGCCACGAACCAGGCCTATATCATTGAAGGAGTCGTCGAGGCGCACTTTGCCGCCGTGACGCTGACCGTCACGGCGATTCGGAAGGTGTCACACCGGCCTGAAACGCAGCCGGCCTGTTCGCCCACTGGTCGGCCGATGTGATGTACAAAAGCTCAGGGCGTCTTGCTTTCAGGGAGATCCGAGGCGTCGCCCTTTTCAACTTTGACGATATTGACGTCGAACGTGAGGGTCTTCCCGGCCAGTGGATGATTGAGGTCAATGAGCACCTTCTTGTCATTCACTTCTAAGACTTTCACTAACCGATTGTCCGCGGCTTGCAGAATATCTCCGACCTTCACGTCCTTAGGGAGTTTCTCTCTCTCAACGGACTGTCGCAACTTATTGTTGTAGGGACCATAGGCATCCTGTGCCGGCACGTCAATGCGTCGTTTTTGACCGGCCTTCATTCCGTCGAGGGCCTTCTCAAGGCCGGGAACAATTTCATGCGCGCCCTGCACGAACGTGATCGGCGCCTGGCCGACATTCGAATCGGCCACGGACTTGTCCGGAAGGGTCAAGGTATATTCCAGTGACACTTTCATGCCATCGGCAATGGCTACGTCGCTTTGAGCGTAGGCCATCCCGCTGAATGCTTGCCCGCTGCCCAGGGCTATCGCCAAACCCAGCAACAGGTTCCGTCCATGTCTCATTCACGCTCCTCCTCAATCATGCCTGTCCAGCAATTCCAGCCGAGCAAGGCGGTTCCTCAACTACTGGCCACGACGTGGCGCGGCGGGACGATCAGAGCGCCAGCCTCGACCACCCTGCCTGGCTCTCGAATCCTGGGGCATCGAGCTTGGACGCTCTCCTGCCCTGCGCGGCCGAGCCTCGCGACGCCCATCGTGCCTGGATGGACCATTGGACTCAGGCTCGCTTACGGCAGGCGGCAGCGCTGCTAAGGTAGGCAGCGTCAGTCGACTTGTTTGAATTCGCAAACGGCGAACCATAGCCAAGTACTCACGCTCCTCTTGCGGAGACAAGATCAAAAGCGTCGCGCCGGCCCGTTCCGCGCGCCCTGTCCGACCGGTGCGATGGACGTATGAGGTAGGATTACCGGGCAATTCATAATGAATGACCTGGGACACCGCCGGAACATCCAGTCCGCGTGCCGCTACGTCGGTCGCCACCAGCGACCGCAGACGCCCTGACCGGAATGCCGTGAGGGTGCGCTCACGTTGCGCCTGGGAATGGTTCCCTGTAATCGCCCCCACCGACGCCGGCTCTCCACCCAGACGGGCAGCCAAGCGCTTGACTTTGTACTTTTGATCGCAAAAAACCATTGATTGCTCACCGGTCACCGCCTGCTGGATCAGCGTGTGAATCAGTTGGACTCGCGAGGACTCGCTGGGCACGACGTAATACGCATGGGTGATCGTGGTCGGCGTGTTAACGCCAGGATCAACCGCTGTGCGAGCAGGATTCTTCAGCATCGATTCAGCAAGCGTCAGAATCTCCGGTGAAAAGGTCGCGGAGAACAACATCGTCTGCCGTTGCTCTGGCAGCAACTTCAGAATGCGTTGGATATCGCGCAGAAATCCGCGGTCCAACATTTGATCGGCTTCATCCATGACCACATACTCCACGCCGCGCAAGTCCAGATGTCGCGTGCCTGCGACATCCAACAGACGGCCCGGTGTTCCGATCACAATCAGCGGCGGCTGCCGCAGTGCCCTGTAATGCCGTTCGATGGGAATTCCACCATACAGGGCCAGAGACGTCACCGCAGGCGGAGCGTACTTACGAAGTTCCATTTCGATTTGGAGCGCCAATTCACGAGTCGGCGCAAGTACCAGGGCCCGTGGCAACCGTGACGAGCCACCAGCTTTCCAGCCTTCTTTGACGGCCCGCTCGATCAGGGGAATGAGGAAGGCCAGCGTTTTTCCACTACCGGTTTTGGCTTGAGCCAACAAATCCCGCCCCTCAAGGGCCAACGGGATGGCAGCCTTCTGAATGGGAGTCGGCGCAGTAAACCCGGCCTGTTGAAGACGCTCAGCGACAAACGAGGTAAGAGACAATTCGGCAAACGAAACCATACAACTTTACTCCTAAATCTCTATCTTGGGAAAACAGGGGCAGCCAATCTGATGGCCCTGCGAACCAGAGAGAGGACAACACGGTAAGAAAGCACAGGGGCTACCCTAGCGGCAGCCCCTGAATAGATATAGCGAAACGAGCCCAGCTTACTGCCGGCCCCCGCCCATTCCACGTCCTCCACCCCCACCGGAGCGCGGCTCCTGCGGGCGGGCTTCGTTCACGGTCAAGGTGCGACCACCAAACTGTGTTCCATTCAAGGCATTGATCGCTGCTTGCGCCTCAGAATCTCCCGACATTTCCACGAAGCCAAAACCCCTGGACTGTCCAGTAAACTTGTCTGTGATGATGCGCGCCGACGTCACCGCCCCGTGCACCGCAAACAAGTCGCTTAATTGCTGCTCGGTGGTTGAATATGGCAAGCCGCCAACGTAGATCTTCGAACCCATTGGGTTCCTCCTTTGAGAATAGAATGGTGTTGTCTGGGACTCGAGAAAGAGACGAGGAAGGAATGGGGCGAAGATGCAAACACAGCGGCAATCTTAGCTCTGGCTTCCGAAATTCCCGGGAAGAACCCAAAACAACATCGGTTCGAGCCCTGTAACGATTTTCTACTTCACCACCAAGGCCCTTCGCAATGAAGCACCTTCAATGTATCCTACCGAATTAGGAAAGGCAAGCCTCAAATGCTCTTGCGAACGCTGCGGCCTAATAGGCGGCCGGTGCCGACAATGGGCGACTGGAGTACAGAGGGGCTGCATTGAAATTATCGAACTGGGCCGACGCCCCCCCACGCACCACGATCCCCACTTGCCCGACTCCAAGCGCCTGATCCTCTACGGACACCGCCAAGCTTCCGTCAAACACTGTCTCCACGAAGTCCTTGCTGATAATGGTGTTACGTGTGACCCTCAGCGTATGCCATTCAACCGGTTTCAGCTTAAGGACTGCCCGACCGAGCACCGACTCCTTCCCATCGATGACGCGCACGACTTCAAGTGCCTTATGGGACAAATCCACAATGGTTGCATAGTAATTGTTGGAATCCTTCAGGCTAAAAACCACCCCGACCTGTCCCTGCGTGGAAGCGGCCCCTTCGTGAATACGGATGACAAGATCGGGGTACTCATACTGAAATCCCTTCGCCACAAGTAGTTCGACGCAGGTCGCGCATTGAGACACCCCACGCAGCACATGGGGAGATGAAGGCGGGGCCGCTTCTGCCTCCACCTTCCACGACCCACCGGACTGCTGCCCGGTGGTTGCCAGCACCGTAAATCCACCGGGTAGCTGTCCAAGCGAGTCTTTGTCGAAGGTCCAATCATTAAAAAGCTCAGGATTAGCTTGTTGACGTAGATGCTCAGCCTTTTCGGCATGGGTTTCCTTGGAGACAGCCCAGGCCGCTCCCGGGCCGGCCACCCACGGGCCAGTCATCACGAATGCAGCCAGCATCATCTTTACCGCAAATAACAGGTTGAGCGCGGGGGACCCGACATGGCAAGCCCCTGCCCGGTTTTGCAGGATCAGCTCATTGTTCTGTGACACGGGATACTCCTCCGGAACGTCCTCACGTTTTCGGGTGAGAACCTTTAATTTGAATAATGTCCTGTTGAAATCGATCGCGCTCGGCGAGAATCTTTTTTCGCCGCCACCCGCGCAACGTCCACCATTTTATCTTATCTCTGAACGTCACCACCGGTGGAGGGGTGCTTCCCACCGGCCCATGCTGAAATTCATAACCCTCATGCGTGCCCTGGTTCCTGCGGAACCGCTCATATTGGTAGTCGTAAAGACCCTTTCCCTGCCCTTCCATACGCGCCACCTTTCACCCAACAAACGAACCTCATACCAAGCGGGACGTAGGATCCCAATCTGGACTATCTCGCAGCCGCTCGGCTGAGAACCGATAGTACACGGACGCTTCTGCACTCTGCAATGGGACCTTTTCCTTGTGTTATAGTGCGAGCATTCCAGTACGTAGCGGTCAGCTTGAGGACGCGCCGAACAATGGATCTTGCTCAGCACCCACCCCGACGCTGGAGTGATACCCTGGCGGGTATGATCTGGCTGCCTCGACTCATTGATAAGATACGTGCCTTTCAGGGCGGCACCCTCGGAACGTATGCCTATCCGTCTGCCCTGGACCAATCGTTCATGCGTCGATTCCGATTCACTCCGGCCTTCATCGAGCGCGTGGTTCGTGAGACCGCTTCGGATGACGCGATCGGCATAGTGATACGACAGCATCTGCAGCTCACGGACGAAGAGGTAGCAAGCCGCTGTACGGTTTTTCGCAAGAAGTATCGAGTGGCTTTTTCCGTCCTGGACCGTGACGACGGGTATGCTCGTGGTTTAGGCTATCCCCTTCCGAGGTTTCTTCAAGCTCCACTCTGGCGATGGTATCAACGCTGGGCTGCCCAGAAGGCCTCCGCCACGTCCATCTGATGACACGCGGTCGCCCCATACCAGTTCGCACTCTCCGACCTACAGCGGTCGCGCTCCTGGTCTCGCACCGTGTTCGATGGTTGTTCCGGTTGGTCATGGTTCTCTTGGCAGGCCTGACCACGGCCTCAAGTTTCGCAGGGGCTCCCATCGACGCACCAAGACCCGTTTCGCAGGCCTTGCAGATGATTTCAAGCGACCGCATGTTGTCGGATATCGCCGCATTGACGGGACCGGGGTTCAACGGACGCCAAACCGGAACCATCGACGACCTGTCCTCGGCGGAGTTCGTTCAGCGCCGGTTCCTGCAACTACTCATGCAATCCGCACCAGGCTCAGGGGACTCCATGAAGCTCGATCGACCTGCGGACCGTACCCTCATCCAATCCACCGGCGTCCAGCACACGACGATTGCCCCTGACCCCATCCTCCGTCCCCTCTCCGCCTCCGACTCTCCGCCCGCCTTGCTCGGCATCGATTACCTCCCGATACTGGACTCCCCCTCCGCAGACATCGAAGCCCCTCTTGTGTTTACCGGTTACGGAATCTCAGACCCCGCAGAGGGACTCGATGAATACTCAGGAATCGATGTCCGGAACAAGGTGGTCCTGTTCCTTCGGGGCAAACCCGGAGGCTACGGAAAACAGGTCTCTCACGCAGACAAGGTACGCATCGCTCACGCAAGGGGAGCCATCGGCTATCTGGTGGCGACGGGTCCGATCCTGAGTGCGTACGAGACTCGCCGAGGTGTCACAGGCAGGCCAAGCGCCTTTTACGGATTAGTGGAATCGACTGAGGCCATCCCTGGCGCCTGGATCAGCACCCCACTTGCCGCAGCCATTTTTGGCGCTCACCAGGGTACCTCCGACCGGCTACAGGCCTCTCAACGGCAGATCAATGAGGCCATGACACCACAATCGGCGGCACTCGATACAAGCATTATCATGCGCTGGCAGAGCCTGCGGAAAAACGGCACCCTCCATAATGTGGTCTCCATCGTCCCGGGACAGGATGCAACGCACCGGCATGAAGCCGTGGTGATCGGCGCCCACCGTGACCATTTTGGGCAACAAGGGGGGCTGCTGTTCGCCGGGGCCGACGATAATGCGTCAGGTACGGCAGTGTTGCTGGAGGTGGCACGGGCGCTCGCCTCGTCTCCCGCCGGCCGCAAACGTGCGATCGTCCTGGTGTCATTTAGCGGAGAGGAACAGGGGCTGTTGGGGTCGAAGTTATACGTGTCTCAACCGCTCGTGCCGTTGCCGGCCACCGTGGCGATGATCAACGTGGATCACGCAGGAGTCGGGAACGGGAGACTCACCGTCGGGGTAACCGGGCTGGATAAAACTACCGCTCAACAGGCGGGACAGCTGGCAGGGCTGGAGGACCGCCTCGACTTGTTTGGCTTCTTTCCCGGCGGAGATCACGTGCCGTTCAAAGAGGCCGGCATTCCCACACTCACGGTCGTGAGCAGCGGAGTGCACCCGCATTTCCATCAACCGACCGACAGGGTGGACACGTTGACGCCCGAGATTCTCGTCGCAGCCGCGCGATATGTCTTGGCCTTGGCCTGGCAACTCGCCGACGCGCCTTAGCGTGGCAAGCCCCCCTTACATGGCCACGACCTCAGCCACCGCCCCAAGGCGCCGTCGTGGCCGAGGCGTTATTTCACCGAAACGACTTCGACTTGTCCCTTCCGGCGGATCACGGTAATGCCGACGTCGAAATCATGGCGCCGCAACAACAGATCGACTGAAGCTGTTCCAACTTTCAAATTCTTAATCTGCATCTCACCCACGAATTTCGGCAGGATGGGGTGATAAAAGACCACCTTGCGCTCAGAGGCGAGGATGGTCAATCCGAGGCAAGCTTGAAGCGCCATGAATGCCGAACCGGCCGCCCAGGCCTGAGGATTACAGGCCACGGGATACCGCGTCAGCCCTTGACCAGGTCGGCGGACGAATCCGCAGAACAGTTCCGGCAATCGATGAAAGTCGAGGACCAGACTGACATCGAATAGGCCCGTCATCACCTTCTCAACCTCAGTCTTAAGGCCATATCGAGCCAGGCCAAGAGCGATCATGGCGTTGTCGTGAGGCCAGACGGATCCGTTGTGATAGGACATCGGATTATACCGTCGTTCGGAATCGGCAAGGGTCCGAATCCCCCACCCACTGAACATCTCATCAGACATGAGCGTCTCAGCCAGTCGCCTGGCGTGCTCCTCTGTCGCGATTCCGGTATAGAGGCAGTGTCCCGCGTTAGACGTTTTGATCCGACAAGGCCGCTTACGGCCGTCCAGGGCAAGAGCATAGGTGGAAAGATCGTCGCACCAGAACGCCTCTTCAAAACGCTCCCGTAAACTAGAGGCCTGCTGCTGCAGCTCGTTGGATCGATCCGCATACCCGAGGGCAGCCGCGAGTTTGGAGGCCTGCAACTTCGCGTCATACACGTACCCTTGCACTTCACAGAGGGCGATCGGACCTTCAGCCATAGAACCGTCTTCGTGCGAAATCGAATCGTGGGAGTCTTTCCAGCCTTGGTTGTCCAGACCCGTGGGTGACTTCCGTACATATTCGAGAAAACCGTCTCGATCGGGATCACCAAACGTATCCATCCAGGTCAAGGCCGCCTCGATATTGGCCCAAATGGACTGCACGAATGCCAGATCCGCCGTCCGCTCATAGTAGGCACCGGCCAGCATGACGAACAATGGAGTGGAGTCGACGCTACCATAATAGACTCCGAACGGAATCTCCCCCAGAGTCGCCATTTCGCCCATGCGCGTCTCGTGGAGAATCTTTCCGGGTTCGGCGTCTTGGGCTGGATTCACCTCGGTGGCCTGCGAGGACGCGAGATAGGCCAGGACCCCGCGTGCCAATGCCGGCCTGATCCACAAACACTCCATGGCGGTGATAATGCCGTCCCGCCCGAACGGCGTACTGAACCAGGGCACCCCCGCGTAGGGATAGGGACCGTCCTTCGTGTCCGTGACCATCATGCACACATCCAGTAACGAACGGTTCCACCAGGCATTAAACTGAGCGTTCGAGGTTTGAATGGTGCAGTCCTGTGTCTGCTCAGTGCCAAAGGCCAATCCCGCCTCAGCCATCGCCGCATCGTAGGCCAAGAACGTTCTGGAGTCTTGCGAGAGATCGCAGGCCACAATGACCGCTACGGCCGCCTCACCCTTCGGATCAAGTTCGATCTCAAAAGTCGCCTGGGAAGCCGTGATCTCCCGGGGCGTGGGCGTGAACTGAACCCTGGTTTCCCTGGTCACCTCATCAAGCCCTTCATACCGCAACACCAGCAAATCTTTCTCCAGGACATTCGGCAACAGCGTCCCCTTGCGCTCTCGCTTTTTGCCGCGCACCTCAAAGATATCCGCGAAATCAGCCTCAAACCGGATCGAGAGGGTCATTTTGACCGGCGCCAGACTATAGTTGGAGAGGCGAAACCGCTCATAGCTCACCCCGTTCCAGAGAAAGCGCGACCGAAACACATGGACGCTGCCGCGCGGAATCGCGATGCGACCATCCCGATACAAATCCGGATTCGTGAGGTCCACGGCCAACAAGGCGTTGTCTTCTTTCACCATGGAACTCAGCAGCATCGGGCGGTCGTTATTCAGAAACAGTTCCTGTCGCGATAAGAACCGCGTCCCTTGGTGGAACAATCCCTGGGATCCCCGGCCCAGCGGTTGTATGTCGCCGTAGCGATCAAACACCCCGAACGTCTCCCCATGCTTCAGGACGCGTGTGCGGTCATCCGCCATCGACGAACTGGCCAAGATATAAAATCGATCATTAACGTTAATGATATCTTCCACGTATTCCTCCCGCCATCTCGGGCTCATCCACGAAACGCATGACAGCCGCTCCGGCGATTCGCCCTATGGCCTGATATCTCTCCATCTGTGGTGTCCTTCGCGGAGCCACCCGGATCATCCACCGATTCAATGACTCATGGGTTGTGTGACCATCTCAATGGGAGGTTCCGCCTCTTCCAACTCTTGAGGCTTCACCTCCGTCCAATTAGTCCGTATCCAACGTACGACGCGCAGGGAAACCAGCGCTGAGAGGAGGAGTCCCACCCCAATGCCAAAGACACTGGGCCGTTCTCCAAACTCTTGCGTCACCCAGCCAAATATCGTCATGCCGGCAATGGCCGAAGTCATGGCTCCGAGATTGTAGATTGCGAGCACCCGCCCTAACAGGGAGGTCGGGGCAATTTCCTGCAATACCCCCCACGCGACCGGCGTCAGCGTCCCGGCCCCCATGCCGATGATGACCATTAAGCCCGCCGCCACCAGCCGGTTCGAGGTCATAATCAATCCGAACAGCGCCAGTCCGCTGATGGCACTGGACAATGCCATGAGCTGGATGCGCTGAGGGAGTGCTCGGGCGGACAGGGACACCAGCCCGAGCGATACCAATAGGAGCCCGACCCCGAAGGCGGACCATAGATACCCGACTTCGATCGGGCCCAGGTCGAGCAGCCTCTTCCCGAAGACAGGAAAGAGGGTGCTGAATGCGCTCGTTGCAAAGGTATACATTGAGGCGGCGCCAATCAACATCAGAATGATCCGCTGGCGACGGAACACATAATGAAATCCAGCCACGACATCGCGGAACGTCCCGGCCAGCGAGGCCTCGCCTGCCTGGACCGGTTCTGCGGATGGAAACCTGATAAACAGAAAACAAGCGGCCGAGATCACGTAGCTGACCGCGTTCACGCACAACACTTCCTGGGAGCTCATGGTGGCAATCCCCACTCCGCTCAGCGCCGGTCCGAGGATGATGCCGATGCTGGTCGTCGTTTGGAGCAGCGCATTCGCCGCAGTGAATTCATGCCGGGAGACGAGCGAGGGGATTGCTGCAGTCAACGCGGGACCGAACACCGCCGAGGCGACGGCATGCACGAACACAAGGAGGTAGAGCCGCTCGATACTGAACGCCTCCACGGGTATCAGGCAGGGAATAACGCCCAGAACGACGGCGCGAATTAGATCGCTGCTGATCAAAAGGAGTTTTTTGGGTACACGATCGACGACCACGCCGATGAAGGGGCCGAATAAGATGGGCGGCAAGGTCTGCAGCAGCCCGATCATCGTCGTCTTAAGGGGAGAGCCCGTGATGGCATAGACAAACCAGAGCAGGGCGAGCTTGGACACACCATCGCCGACCTGTGAGACCATCTGGCCCCACCAGACCAGTGTGAAATCGCGCGTCAAGAGCTGCGGCGACCACTTTACGTTCGGACGTCCTGCCTCTCCCCTGATAGGCTGTGTCTTCATACGCTCAGCGGACCGGCTGGCGAGTTCCCTCTGTCGATCAGGTCATGCAATGATCCTAGTCCCCCACGACCAATCGCACTGCATCGGTGATGACGGCCCGCACACCCGGAACCTGTCGGGCAGCCTGGGCCGCTTCCAGGACAATGACTTGAAACCGCGTATTCCCGCTGAGCGTGACAATACCGTCCTCGGTTTTTACATCGAATTTGACAGATTGCAAGGTTTTGCTTTTCTCAAACCGCTCTTTCACCAGTTGAGTGAGGGTCTTGTCTCGATCTGCGACAAGACCATGCATGGCATCCGCCTCGACTTTCAGGCGATTGTCT
Source organism: uncultured Nitrospiraceae bacterium (assembly GCA_963846575.1). Classification (GTDB taxonomy): domain Bacteria; phylum Nitrospirota; class Nitrospiria; order Nitrospirales; family Nitrospiraceae; genus Nitrospira_A. The sequence continues at coordinate 2,392,099 of CAWJWJ010000002.1, forward strand.
ACTGCATGGACGCCCTCAAGACATCGCACAATTTCCGTGGCCACCTTCTTGTCAGATTCCTGAGACACCTTCCCCAGTAACACAAGGTCCTTGTCCCTGGCATCCACCTCTATTTCATAGGGAAAGAGTCTGGGATCAGCCATGAGCGCAAGCTTGGCGGTTACCATGGGGGAACGAAGCGGTTTCTTCGGTTCGCTCTCTGCTGCCTTGGGGCGGTCTCCCGCACCATTGTCGCCGGATGGGGCGGGCGTATCGTTCGTGCTCTTCGGCTCTGCCGATTGGGCCGCGGGAGGACAGGGATTCTCAGGCGGCATCGGTGCATCCTTGAGTTTCGACTCCCCGTCTTTCGGTTTTGATTCCGAATCTTTTGTCTTCTCGGACTCCTTCGCTTTCACGGGGGAATCCTTCGGCTTCGACTCGGGCTCTTTGGTCCTGCCCTCGCTCTCCTTTGGTTTGGCCTCCGCGTCTTTCGGTTTCGCTTCCGTTTCTTTTGGCTTCTCGGACTGGTTGGACTTGACGGAAGGTTCCTTCGGTTTTAACTCTGGCTCCTTGGACTTGCTCTCGGTCTCCTTCGGTTTCGCCTCCGCGTCTTTCGGTTTCGCTTCCGTCTCTTTCACCTTCTCAGACTCTTTGGCCTTAGCCGGGGAATCTTTCGGTTTCACCTCCGGCTCCTTGGGCTTGGTCTCGGTCTCCTTGGGTTTGGCCTCACCCTCTTTGGGTCTGACCTCACTCTCCTTTGGTTTTTGCTCGACCGGCTTGGAGTCAGCGTCAGGTTTGGAATCCGGCTCTTTCGGCTTCACTTCCGGGTCTTTCGATGGCTGCGCCGGGGGAGACTCAAGTTTGGCGTCCGACGTCGAATCAGCAGCCGTCGCAACTACTCCTGTGCCGATCAGCAACCCTGCCAGTGTCAGTACTCCGACCAGAGGAACAGACTGAGTCATCCACATAGGCCCCTCATATGTTGAATTAGACCGCGACTGCAAGGCTGACTACGAGCACACATCCTGATCGTTGAAGGAGGAGACGAACGCCTCCAGAAGAAAGACATACGCGAGGCACGGGGATAAAGCAACTTCTGCAAAACCCACAACAAGCGATACAGCAATACCCTAGCGCGAGGCGCTTCCGCTGTGACCTCGATGTGCCAAAATAATGGGAAGCGAAGGTTACGCGGCCAGCGGTCTCACAGCCATCTCACGGCGGCTGACCTGAACCGTGACCACGGCAGTGAGCAAGAGAAGGAGTCCGATTCCGACAAGACACACGGCAGGACCCAAGGCATCGGCAGCCCATCCGAATCCCACCATCCCGACCATTGCGGAGGCCATTCCCCCCGTGCTGAACGTGGTAAATACTCGACCCAAGAGATGTTCCGGGGTGACTTCCTGAAGCATGGCCCAGACCACTGGATAGAAAAGCGACGTGCTGCCTCCGATTACGACGATTAAAAGAAACGTGCTGAACAACACCGGCGTTTGGATCAGCCCCAACGCACAGACCGCGACACCGCCGATCGCCAGAGAGCGGCCGATTTTCACGACACGATCCTGGAATGAGCCTTGGGGAGTCCTGGCAAGCCAAATGGAGGCCCCTAGCATTCCGATACCCAATGCCGACCACAACCAGCCCAGTTCCATAGGACCAACCTGCAACAGTTCCTTCGCCACCACGGGGAGGAGGAACACAAAGGCGCTGATCGCAAGGTTGTACAGCACCGCCGTCACCATCAGCGAGAACACGACCCGATGCTGTAGGAACACAAAACGAAACCCAACCATCATGTCCTGAATGACCGGAGTCGAGAGGGCCTGCAATCCCTTCACCACACGATTGTCTCGCACACGAATCGGCAGGAGGAACAGCGCAGACACCAGGAAGGTTGCCGCGTCTACGTACAACACATTTTGAGCCCCGATCAGTGCGATACCGAGTCCGCTCATGGCCGGGCCAAGCAATACCCCGATATTCGTGGTGCTCTGAAGAAATGCGTTCGCGGACGTAAGTTGCGACCGATGGACAATCAGCGGAACCGCGGAGGCCAGAGCCGGCCCGAATATGGTGGAAACGATCGAGATGAGAAACACCAAGACGTATAAGCGTTCCAGCGTCAGCATATCAAACGTATAGAAGAGCGGTATCAGCAGCACCATCAACGTTCGTAGGAGGTCTACCACAATCATGACGGTTTTCTTGGGCAGACAATCGAGGTAGACGCCGATCAGCGGGCCGAACACTAAGGGTGGGATGGTTTGCAGGAGCCCAATGGCCGTCATTTTAAGGGCTGACCCGGTCATCTCATAGACGAACCAGAGCAGTGCAACTTTGCTGAGTCCATCGCCGATCTGTGAGACGACCTGGCCGGCCCACAGGCACCCGAAATCGCGGGTTCCCAGCATCCGCCACCCGGGCGCATCGGTCCCGCCGGAATCAGATTGCAACTCGTCTGCCATGCTTGTCCTTCCGCGAGGGGTGAGATCGCGCTGCCTAGAGGTTCGAAGCGTGTTGCTGTCCCGGTGCGGCGGGGAGTGCCGCAGCGTCCGTGATCAATTGCTGATACATCTTCACATAGTCGTCCGTCATCCGCTGGGCGGTAAAGCGCTCATCGAAGACCTGACGACAACGATGACGATCGATTGTAGTGAGCTTCTCGACTTGGGTGACCATTTCATCAAGATTTTCACTTATGAATCCCGTGGTGCCATGGCCGATGATTTCAGGAATCGACCCACGCCGGTAGGCCAGGACGGGAGTACCACAGGCGAGACTCTCGATTAATACCAGGCCGAACGGTTCCGGCCAGTCATAGGGACAGACGAGTCCGATCGCATTTCCGATAAATTCACTTTTTTGCGCGTCGGTGATTTCCCCCACAAATTCAATCAAGGGATGGTCCAGGAGCGGCTCTACGACTCGCTCGAAATACGCGCGATCGGCCGGATCGACTTTGGCAGCCATCTTCAGCGGCAGTCCGACGCGCTTCGCCAACTCGATGGCCTGGTCCGGACATTTTTCAGGCGAGACCCGCCCGAGAAAGGCAAGGTATTTGCCCGGCTCTGCGTTAAACGTATAGAGGTTTTTCGGTAACCCGTGATAGACGGTGTTCTGCCAGTTGCAGAAGGCCAACGGACGTCGTTGCGAATTGGAAATCGACACCAGGGGCAATTCGGCGAACTCACGGAAGACCGGCACGAGTTCAGGCAAATCCAACCGGCCGTGGAGCGTCGTCACGACGGGCACCCGACATCGACGAGAGAGAGAGAAGGAAAGAAAATCAAGATGCGAATGGATAATATCGAACTGGTCAGCGGCACAGAAGACCTGTTCCATCATATGAATGAGAGGCGCTTCACGATTGAAAATACCCGTATTCAAACGAAGCGCCTGCTGACAGGGTGCCTCCAACTTGGCCCGCGTGACCGAATCACCGCTGGCGAACAACGTCACCTCGTGCCCCTGCCGGACAAGTTCTTCCGTCAGGTAGGAGACGATGCGCTCCGTTCCTCCGTACAGCTTCGGAGGGACACTTTCCCAAAGCGGTGACACCTGGGCAATTCTCATCTCAGCAATCTCCTTCTGCTCTCAGTCTTAAAGCACTCAGCGATCACTAGCGCAGGGGGAGTTTGAACCCCAGACCTGCCCAATGTTCTTGCTCTGCATTCTTTCTATTTTGCAGTTTTGATTCAATTGACATCTTTGACACGGGCGTATTGTTTTTGTCGTCTTGATTAGGTATGGCGTCGTACTCTTGATGAGGATCTCATGTAAAGCAAACAGCATACCCAGATCAGGTGATCCCGAACGACGTTATATGATCTGAGCAAAACAGATAGTGATTCAATGGCTTCTGCGCTGGGATCGGCGGGTATCCGGGGCTTAGGCGGGAGACAAAGCCGCTGTGAATTCTGTTGATAAGTCTGCCGGCGAGAGCGGATGGGTGTGACAAGGTTGCTCCAGCCGTCCAAACCGCCACAGATTTTTCGGTTGCCGACAAGAGATGGATCAGGGAATGTCATCCAGGATGGTGGACTGAATGGGAGGCAGAGGAGCCGTTTCTCGTGGCGACGGAGGAAAGACCAAGGGGGAGCCGGCTTGATTCGCGCCCTGAATCAAGCCAATCGACAATTGAGGACCCAGAGTCATCATCGCTCCGCTCCAGAACTGCCCTGTGGTGGGATTACGAAAATTGTAAGATTCGAAATTGTTCCCGAAGTTGTAGATGTACCCCTGCGTGCCCTGATTATCCACATAGAGATTCCCCGGTCCCACGAGGCCGAAGAGCGGAGCAACCCCTCCCCCAAGTCCTCGTACCCCCGAGACTGACTGGGCCGCCGAGGAGAGCGGCCAAAGGATCATCCCGCAGGCGATGATCCACGACCACAACGTCATCCGACACACAGTCATGCCCCGTCCCTTCAGCATGGACAGCAATCTCCGTTTATGGTACCACCCCAGCACCATCACAGGTGAGTATGGCGCAACCCAGACATCGCATCAAGGAGTTTGTTATGCAGATTCGACTCCTCCGGGGATTCTGTCTCATCGGGACGGCGACCGCCCTTGTGCTCTCGATCACCGAGGCCGCGATCGGTCTGGAAGTCACGAAACCCGTGCCCTCTGAACGCCGCGAAGCCGTGTCGCTCGCCGATGCGGTCGTCAAAGCGCTTCAAAACAATCTGGATATCCACATCGGTCGGCAGACCAAAGAGAGTCGCTTGGCAGACATTGTGATCGAGCAGGCCAAGTTCGACCCGACGGTCAGTCTGAACGGGCAATACAACCGGCAGGTCGCGCCGCTCAATCGGCCGCTGCTGGGGTTCACCGGCGCGAACCTGCAGGAGATTACGAAATTTGACCAGAACATATCGTCCGTGACCGCGGATATCACCCAGAATCTACCCAGCGGTGCGAATTACGATATCAACTACAGCCCTCAGCGCAGTTACGTGGGCGGTCCGAACACCTTCCTGTTCAACCCGGCCTGGACCGGCGGCCTCGCGTTGACGGTGACTCAACCTCTCTTGAAGAATTTTGGCACCGATTTGAACCGGACGTTCATCTCGATCGCACAGAACAATGCCACGGTCGAGCAGCACGTCTTTCTCGACCGGGTCCTGACCGTCATCGCCACAGTCGAACAGACCTTCTGGGAAATGGTCTTTGCGAATGAGAATCTCAAGGTCGCGCAGGCAGCGCTCAAGGCAGCGGAAGAATTGCTGGCGAGCAATCGGGCCAAGGCAAAAGCGGGTGTCATGTCCATCGTGGACGTTCTGCAAGCGGAAGCCGCCGTCGCCTCGCGTGTGGAGCAAATCCTCGTCGCGGAGAAGGCGATTCGCGACCAGGAAGATCAGCTGCGCCGGCTCTTGAATCCGGCCGAAGAAGAATTGCGACAGGACTTGCGGCTGCTTCCCGTCGATCCTCCGACGACCTCGCTCGAAGCAATCAGCCTGCAGGAAGCCATCGATATCGCCATCGAGCGCCGACCGGAAATTCTCCAGGCTGGCAAAAATGTCGAAACCAGCGAACTCAACACGAAGTTTGCCAAGAATCAGATGCTCCCGACCCTCTCGTTTCAAGGCACCATGGGACTCTCGGGACTTGGCGCGGACTATAATGATGCAACCAGACGGAATTTCGGCGGAGATTTTTATAACTACGGGGCCGGCTTGGTGCTCAGTTATCCGCTTGGTAACCGTTCGGCCTACAGCACCTACAATAAACGACAGCTCGAGGCTCGCAATGCGCAAGCCTCCCTCCAGAGTGTACGCCAGCAGGTGATTGTGGGCGTCCGCGAAGCTGTCCGTCGTGTCCATACCGACTTCAAGCGGATCGAAACCACCAGGTCCGCGCGCATTATGGCCGAGAAGCAATTGCAGGCCGAGCAGGAGCGTTTGAAAGTGGGACTCAGCACCACCAGGTTCGTGCTGGATTTTCAACGCGACCTGGCCACTGCCCAAGGCAACGAACTCCGGGCCGTCCTGGACTATAACAAATCCCTCTCGAATCTCGCGCGCAACAAAGCCACCACGCTTGAACGGTATAGCCTGAGACTAGAATGACCAGGGCATGACCCGACCTGAGCAAGAGCTACCGGCTCAGGCGACCGAACGGGGCGCCGCTTTCGCGCTGCTGCCTATTGCAGCCTCCCTGCTCTTCTATCTTTCGCCGCCCGCCCTCCAACACGATCGCATCTATCAGTTCATGCCCCAGCTCTGTGCCTATGCCGCCCTTCTTGCATGGATCGGTCTCAACAAATCCTGCGTGCCACGCCTGGGCCTGTCGATCAAGCTCCTGCCCCAGGGCCTTCGATGGGGAGTCCTCACCGGTCTCCTGCTCGGGACGATCAATGCGCTGGTGATTCTCTACCTGGTACCTGCTCTCGGAGGTGACTATACGTTTCTGACCGGCACACCGCATGCCCAGCTTCCTGAGTGGGTCATGGTGCCGTGGTTTATTCTGTTCATCGCCACCATGGTGGAGTTGAACTTTCGGGCCTTCCTTATCGGACGGCTTCTCGCCCTCAAGCTGTCTCCGTCCTCTGCCGTATACGCCGCCGCGTGGCTATTTGCGTTCGACCCCTTTCTGGTGGCAACCTTTCAACAGCTCCATTGGATCGCTGTCTGGGACGGGCTGATTTGGGGAACGCTCTGGGTCACGTTCCGCAACCTGTATGTGACGATCGTGGCCCATGCCGTGGAGGTCATCGTGTTGTATCTCGTCATGCGAACGGTGCTGGGATGACCTCTCACATGGTCTATTCGTCAGGTCTCATAGAGTTCATGCTTTGGTTAAGCTTGCGTTTTCCTGTGCAACTGATGCGGTGACGGAATCGGTACTTCCCTATGAATCCCTCCTTTAGCAGCCACCTCGTCAATGATGTGTTCGGCGATCCGGGACTCTTCGTCGAAGTGCGCTGGTCCAAGCGCGCGTTACTGTTCGATCTCGGCCATAATGACGCCTTGGGTCCAACCCGCCTGCTGCGCGCCGCTGATATCTTCATCTCCCATACCCACATGGATCACTTTATCGGGTTCGATGCGCTGCTGCGTGTCGCGCTTGGCCGTGGCAAAACCCTCCGGCTGTACGGACCGCCCGGACTGATCCACAATGTTCAAGGGAAGCTTCAAGGCTATACCTGGAATCTTGTCGATGGGTATCCACTCGCCATCGCCGTAAAAGAGTTCCAATCCCATTCAATCCAGAGCGCGACGTTTCACGCAACGGACGGGTTTCGTCTCCGGGAGACTCCGGCCATATCGATCACGGGGCTGGAGAAGGGTGGTTGTTTTTGCGTGCTCGAAGATCCCATGTTCAGTGTCCGGGCCGTGCCGCTCAACCATCGGATCCCCTCATTCGGTTATGCCCTTCAGGAGCAGTTCCACGTGAACATCAACAAGGAGCGCCTGCATGAGGCCGGACTCCCGGTCGGCTACTGGCTCAAGGAGGTGAAACAATACCTGTGGCAGGGCAAGCCGGACGACTTTCATTTTCGTGCCACGCTCTACCATGAACATCACAAGGAGGAGCGGGACTTTACGCTGGGCGAAATCCGCGAGCAATTCGTGAGGATCAGCCGTGGCCAAAAAATCGCCTATGTCGTGGATGCCCGGTACGATGAGGAGAACGAGGCCAGGATCGTCGACCTTGCGCGGGACGCCGACATCTTTTACTGTGAGGCCCCATTTCTGGATCAGGACGCCGAGAAGGCCCGCTCGCGTTATCACCTCACGGCCAGGCAGGCAGGGCTTCTGGCGAGAAAAGCCGGGGTGCGGGCGCTGGTCGTGTTCCATTTTTCTCCGCGCTACACCGGCCTCGGGCATCAGATTGCCGAGGAAGCCCAGGCGGCATTTCGAGGGAATTGAAGGAGGTCGGGCATGGAGCAGTGGGTGAAAGTGGCATTGTACTTTTTGTTGGGCGGAACCATCGTGAGCGTCTCGACCTATCTGGGCTCTCAGGGACGTTCATTTCTCGCGGCTTTCGCCAGCACCTTTCCCGCCATGACCGGCGCCACCTTCATCCTCATTTACCTGAATGGCGGGAGCGACCATCTCGTGACCTACGCCAAGAATCTTCTGTGGTTCGTCCCACCCTGGCTGGTCTACGTCGGCTGCATGATCTACGGAGTGGAACGCGTCGGATTCTGGCTCTCGATGATCGGCTCGCTGCTCCTCTACATGGTGTGCGTGGGGCTGGTGAAATTCCTGGCGCGCTAACGAATCCGGTGAGAGTGCGTCGCACGATGTACCACGGGACGACTTGCCCGCCCGTCCAGAGCAAGTCTACGCTCGATAGTCCCTGAGGCACAGTGGCCGGTCCGTGGCTGAGTACCCGGCATGCAGAAGGGACAGTCCCCCGCACGACAGGGTTGAGGAGATGGCTTCACACCTGCCATGGCGCATCGCAACCCTACGAAGAGCAGTCTCCAATAACTTCAAGTATCTGCTGAGATAGCAATGGCTCCGCAGGTAAACTCGCCCAGCCACAAGTTAAAGTGATGGCTGATTGTTCACCTGAACAGCCTTTATTCATAGGCCTTCAGAGCATTAGACTAAAACCGACATCCCACAAATCCAGATGACATCCTGGCTGAGGAGGCAAGGAATGCCTGATCCGGCCGGCGGCAGCCAGGGTCCTCCCGCGACCGCTATCCGAGTCATCCATCCGTCGCGGCAATCGGCATGTCCGCCCCTGCGGACAGTTGAACGAGCTCCCGCACCCCGGGAAGAACCGGCTGCCGGAATCGTCTAGCAATGGTCGCCTGCGTTCGACCAGATCACCCTCTCTATCAGGCTCAGACCGATCCATCATCGGCAGGTCCCATCAAGTGTCCAGAGCTCTCACGTCCGAAGCGTCTGCGCCTGACCTGGCCCACTCGCGGCCTCCCCTTCTGACAGCATTTCTTCCCAAACGGCGATTGTGATCGATCCATGAGGCGGTCGCCCACGTCCATTCCCTCATCACACATTGCAGGCGCTCCCCGCACTTGCTACCATGCCCGGTCTTTCCCTTGAAGGAGCCGTCAGGGTGGCGAACCGTATTCCTCCAGATAGAACCTCGCATGATCTGATTGTCGAAGGCGCACGCCAGAACAATTTAAAAAATATCTCATTGGGGATTCCTCACAATCACATTACCGCCATCACCGGCCTCTCGGGCTCCGGCAAATCCTCGTTGGCCTTCGATACGCTGTTTGCGGAGGGACAATGGCGCTACGTGGAGTCTCTGTCGACCTACGCCCGAATGTTCCTCGACAAGGTGAACCGCCCTGACGTCGATCGCATGGTCAACATTCGCCCGGCCATTGCGATTGAGCAAAAGAACCCGATCCGCACCGCTCGCTCAACGGTGGGGACTGCCACGGAGCTCGCCGATCTCCTGCGTCTCCTGTTCGCCAAAATCGGGAAGCCGGTCTGCCCCGATTGCCACCAGGAAGCGCGAGGTTATCATCCGGGTTCACTGGCTGAGGAGTTGCTGGCTCAATTCCCTGACGCGCGCGCGATGATTCTGTTTCCCATCAAAGACCTCGGTCCCGGTCATGACCGGTCGCTGCTGGACTCCCTTCTGAAACGAGGTTTTACCAGGCTGCGCTGTGGTGAGGAACTATTGGACCTCCATGATCAGGCGGCGCTCCCCCAGACTCGAGACTCGGGCATCCACGTGGTCCTCGACCGTCTCATCCTCCGGGCTGACAATCGCCATCGGCTGATCGAAGCGATCGAGGTCGCGTTTCACGAAGCCGAGGGCATCTGCCAGGTCGAGGTGATCGGCCATGGCCTCAGGACCTATAGCACTCACTTTCGCTGCCAGGGCTGCGGACGAACGTTCGAACCCTTACGGCCGCTGCTGTTTTCATTCAACCACCCGCTGGGGGCCTGTCCTGAGTGCAAGGGATTCGGGAACATCCTGCGCTACGACCAGGACCTGGTCATCCCGGATCGCGGCAAGTCCCTCGCCGGTGGTGTGATTGAGCCCTGGAGCAAACCCGGCTCCGACTGGTGGCAGAAGCAGCTCTTGCTCGCGATGAAAAAACAGGGCATCGATCTGACGGTCCCCTTTCAGGACCTGTCCGCCGAGGTACAGCAGCTTGTCTGGGAAGGGAGCGACCAGGTTGAGGGTGTCCGGCAATACTTCGACTATCTGGAAACCAAACGCTACAAGCTGCATGTGCGGGTGCTCTTGAGCCGGTACCGTAGCCCCGCCGCCTGCCCGACCTGCCATGGCAGTCGCCTGAAACCGGCCAGCCGGTTCGTCAAGGTGGCCGGCCATGATTATGTGCAACTCAATGAACTCACCATTGAGGCAGCCGACGCCTGGTTCCAGCGCCTGGCCCTGCCTGCCTTCGACGCAGAAATCGCTAAAGATATCCTGCGTCAGCTGCAGGCCAAACTGAGTTTTCTGCTCCGCGTCGGCCTCAGCTACTTGACCCTTTCACGCCAGACGAAAACCTTGTCCGGCGGAGAAGCGCAACGTATCGCCCTGGCCAATCAGCTGGGCTCCCGCCTGGTCGGCACGCTGTACGTATTGGACGAGCCGACGATCGGACTCCATGCACGCGACACCGCCACCCTGGCCGGCATTCTTCGTGACCTGGCCGACCACGGCAACACCGTGGTCGTGGTGGAACACGACCCGATGATGATACGGGCGGCCGACCACATCGTCGAACTGGGTCCCGGGTCGGGAGAACAGGGCGGCCATATTGTCTGCGCGGCCCCCCGCCGGCAATTCCTGGCCCACCCGACATCACTCACCGCGCGCTACCTGCGAGGTGAAGAGCGCATTCCCCTTCCGAAAGCCCGCCGCTCCGGCAATGGTAAAGTGCTCAGCATCGCCGGCGCCCGGGAGCACAATCTGAAAAACCTGGTGGTGAAAATCCCGCTCCACATGTTGGTCTGCGTCACCGGCGTATCGGGATCAGGCAAAAGCACGCTGATCGAAAAGACGTTGTATCGTGCCGCCGCCAGAGCCTTTCGTGTCGACTCCTTACCAATGGGTAAATTTCAGGCGATCAAGGGACTCGAACATGTCAAAGGCGTGCGTCTGATCGACCAGCAACCGATCGGCCGGACACCCCGCTCGAACCCCATCACCTACCTGAAGGCATTTGACGAGATTCGCGCGCTGTTCGCCTCGGAGCGCGACGCCCTACGGCAGGGTCTGACTCCCGGGCACTTTTCCTTCAATTCCGCCGGTGGTCGGTGCGACCGTTGCGAGGGAAACGGCTACGAAAAACTGGAAATGTATTTTTTTGAAGACATCTATGCCACCTGCGAGCAGTGCAGCGGCAAGCGCTTCAAACCGGACGTGCTCAGTATCCGCTATCGAGGGAAAAGCATTCATGATGTCTTGAGCCTGACCGTGACGGAAGCACAGGCGTTTTTCTCCGGATCTCCGAAGTTGACCGAAAAATTGTATCTGCTCTCCTCAATCGGGTTGGGGTACCTACGGCTGGGCCAAGCCGCCACCACCCTGTCCGGAGGAGAAGCACAGCGGCTGAAGATCGCCGCCGAATTGAAAGACCCGTCGGCGCACAATGTTCTGTATATTCTGGATGAGCCGACCACCGGCCTTCACCTCGACGACATCAAGAAACTCCTCGCCGTTCTGCAAAAATTAGTGGACGCCGGCAACACCCTTATCGTGGTCGAACACAATCTGGACGTGATTAAAACCGCCGACTGGGTGATCGACCTCGGTCCCGAGGGAGGCGAGGGAGGCGGGCACATCATCGCTGAGGGACGTCCTGAACAGGTAGCGAAGGTCGCAGAATCCCACACGGGACGTTTCTTGGCGAAAGTATTGGAAGAGGCGGCAGGAGCAGCCTCGGTCGGTGGCCCGGCACGGACGAAGGAGCGTTAGTTAAACGAGGGGTCGAACGGCATATCGGCGTAGTGACGTGAGTCGTCGTCCAAGGACAGGAGAATATCGGACCAGATTTGGGTGGGATTCTTTTCGAATACGATCGAGGGATCTGCAGGCAGCGTGATCCAAGACCCTGTTTGCATCTCCGATTCGAGCTGGCCCGGCCCCCAGCCTGAATAGCCCAGATATGCGCGGAAGGATTCCTTGTCTGGCTGCTGAGTCAAAATCCGCTCCATGATCTCCAAATCACCCCCCAGACAGACGCCATCGATCACCTGATGCGAATTCTCAGGGGTCTGGTTGATACGGTAGAGCATCATGACCTGGTTGGTCTGGACAGGTCCGCCCGCATAGAGCACGTGCGGCTGCCCTTCCAGGATCGGGACCTGGGGCAGTGCCTCGGAGATGGACATTCCGGTCGGCCGGTTGACGATCACCCCCAGGGCACCTTCCGGCCCGTGCTCGCACAGGAGCACGACCGCTTGTCGGAAATTAGGATCTTTTAAAGCGGGTGCCGCGACTAACAGGATGCCTTTCCCGAGCGGAGTCATCATACTTTATCCTACCTTGTGCCCGTAGACGACGCAAGGTGCGTCGCAAAACGGAGAGAGCGGAACACTAGACATCGTAGAAACTGGGACGGCGGTCGCGCAGAAGGTCATTGTATGCATTGAGCGCTTTCGTTCTGGCTTCTGTAGGATCGATTTCAACAATGCTCAGTTCCTCACGTTCAGAGGAAGCGCGTTGCATAATGCGTCCCTTGGGAGTTACGACTTCGCTCATCCCGATAAACGTCAGCCGTTCCTTTCCCCCTCGGGCTTCGCTGCCGATTCGATTGGCCGTGATGCTGTAGACCCGGTTTTCCAGGCAGCGCGTCACCATCGAGTCGGGACAGTGCGGCAAGACGAGGTTTGAAGGATGCGCGATGATATCCGCGCCCTGAAGCGCCAGCGTGCGGGCCGCTTCCGGATAGAACCAGTCAAAACAAATCATGACCCCGACTCTGGCACCCCCAATATCCCACACGTGAAAGCCGCTATCTCCCGGGGTAAAAAAGCACGTTTCCTCGAAAAACAGATGGGTTTTACGATAACAGCCGATGAATCCCTGCGGCCCGACCACCACCGCTGAATTAAAACAATGCGCCCCGGCCCGTTCCGGCAACCCTGCCACAATGGTGACCCCACGCCGCCTGGCCAGGTCAGCCAGCCGTTTGGTCGTGGCCCCATCGGGAACCGGTTCCGCCAGCTTTTCCACCTCATCCTGGGACACAAACTGGTATCCGGTGGCAAACAGTTCCGGCAGGACGATCAGATCGGCTTCTACCGCCTCCAGTCTGGCCGTCACGAGATCAAGATTACGATCGACCTCGCCGAAGACCGGATTGAATTGGAAATACCCGACTCGCATAGTGCTGCGTTCCAATCAAACAAAAGGCGGGCAGGGAGTCCCCTGCCCGCCTGACTTTGAGACCAGTGCCGCGCAAGAAATGCTTACATGCCCTCGGACAGATGAGGAATGGCGTTTTCAATCGCCTTGGTCGCAACATCGGCATGACCGGCCTTGCCGTGTTCGATTCCATCTTTCAGGCCCTTAATCCCTTCGGCGACGTGGGGATTCTTGGTTTCGGCCATTGCGCCATCGGCATGCTTCAGTGCCGTTTCCGCATGCTTCACCAGCGCATCCGCATGGCCTTGCTTCCCATGGACGACCGCTTCCTTCGCGTGCTCCACCGCTTCGGCCTGATGCTTATTTCCCGCCGCGAGAGCCACGCCGGCCACAATCGGCGCCCCCAGGAGCGCCAACATAATCCCCGCCGTCACGAGTCCTCGCCACTTAGCAGTCTGCATGGAACGCCTCCCTCTGTAAGTATGTGCACTGCATGATTGTATAACTTCAGTTCAGCATAAAGAGGGCTGCCGGTCCTGTCAAGACGGGCGCATGCCGGTCGGAACCTTCGCCTCCGAGAGACCTAACAGCTTCTGCAACGCGACCAGATCCTTCTCGACCGGACAGGCAAAATCCCGGCTCCATTCCCACCAGGAACCTGGATAATTGCGCAGCTTCTCGTGGCCGACCAGCCGCAGTATGAAGTAGAGCCATCCTGCACGGACCCCTCCGGTGCAGTAACAGATGGTCTCATGCGCCGGATCGAGCCCCTTCATATCCAGTTGCGCCTTGATGGTCTCCAGATCCTTGACCGTGGCATCGGGATTCAAAAACCCGCTCCAGGCCACATGCACAGCGCCCGGAATATGTCCCGGGCGGGGGATACCGGAGACTTCTTTCCCGAGGTATTCTTCCAGGCTTCGGGCATCGACTATCGTCGTCGTCGGGTGCGGCTTCCTGACGATACCCTTCAGCTCGTCCTTCATGATGATCGCTGAGTCGACCGGATTCACCGTGAAATTCCCGGGCGTCGACCGCGCCGGCCCATGTTCGAAGGGACGACGTTCATCGATCCATTTGACCCATCCTCCGTCCAGCACCTTGACGTTTTTGTGACCGAAATATTCCAGCATCCAAAACATCCGGCCTTCATCGCCCCAGTTATCAAACGGGTTCGAATAGATCACGACCTCGCTGTCGTGATTGATGCCGAGCCCCTGCAGGCGCTGCTCGACCCGCTTGAGGTTCGGATCCAGCAACCCCTTGGCCACGGCATCGGGATCACTATAGTCATGCCAGGTGGTGTGAACGGCGCCGGGGATATGACCGCCGAATTCGTAGGCCGCTCTCCCCCGGACGTCAACGATCACCAGACCCGGTTGCCCCAGGCGCTCCTGGAGGCTGTTGCTATCGATCAATAATGGGTGTTGCATGGGTTCCTCAATCTGGATCGGTGAATACTTATCCCTTGGACGCCTCGGGACTCAAACAGGCCAAGGGTGGCGGCTCAGGCAAGGGATCGGTGAAGGCAGCTACCACTCTGTCATTAAACGGGACTTCCCGTTCATAGACCGTAAAGCTGTAGGGATCATCCGCCATCAAACCATACTTGGTTTGTAACATTTCGTGCTGCTTGTCGCTCAGGATGTGGTACCGGACTCGGGCCGTCAACGTCAACCCCTTCGCGGCCTCGGGCAACTGATAGGCGAATTGATACTCCCGGCTGGCCAGCGGAAGCAACCGGTTATCGTACAATTCCACGATGGCGGGCTGCCACATGATCCATCGCCCCATCGTGTGGCTTTTTTCAGCCAAAACCTGTTGACCCGCGTCTTTCACCGTGAACTCGACCGTAAAGTACCGGTCAGGGTCGCCCGTGGGAATCTTGTGGCCCGCTCCCGCATTCGAGAGCGTCAGGCTCACGGTCACCCGCTCACCAGGCTTCGGAGCGGGCGGATCGGCTTTCACTTGAATCGCAACCGCCCGCTTGACCATATCGGGATCATGCCCCCCCCGCCACAGGTGCCGGCGGCCCCGCCGGATCGGTCCGTTCTCGGCCACGGGACGGTCGACTTCCGGCATATGGCAGCTTTGACAGATGAAGCCCCGCTCCTGCATGAAATACTTGCCTTCATACTCGGCATAGGTCCCGCAAGGACCCACATTGTAGAACTGCGCCGGTCCCGACACGACGTTGTGGCAGCGGTAGCAAATTTGAGCCGTGCGAAAACTGGGGTCGAATTTTGTGGGGTGCGGCGCGGCCGAATCGTCGAACGGACCGAGCACCACCCCGTCGCGCACATGACAGGCGGCGCAGGTAATCGACTCTTTTCGCAAGTCAGCATCAAAGTGTGGATTGGGTTCCTGAATGGCCTTCTCGACGCGGCCTCGCGGAATGTCCTTGATCAGCGTGGGCTGCTGATTTTCCAGCGGCGTATGGCAATTCAAGCAGACCCAGATCTGTTTGTCTTTTTTCCAATAGGCTTGGAAGAACGGATCTTCATAGGCCTGAGCATGGATGCTGGTCTTCCATTCCTCGTAGATCTCACGGTGGCACTGTCCGCAGGACTCGGCCTTCAGGCTGGTCAGCCCCTCCGGGATCTTCTGAAACGGAATGGCATGGGCATAGTCCGATCGAAGCCCAAAGATGACGACCGGCTTCACCTCCGTATAATAGAGGTAGACGATCCCGACGATCGTCGCGAGGCCGAGGGGGATTTTCATCCAGAGACTCATGCCTCAACCAGAGCCTGAACGTGCCGCTCAACCGACATCGCCAAGGCCGCCAGGTTGTACCCGCCCTCAAGCGAAGACAGGAGACGTCCCTGGCAATGCTTCCTGGCAAGCCCGGCCACGATGGCGGTGAGATCGCCATACCCCTCCTCGGTCAGGCCCATGCTGGCTAACGGATCATCCCGGTGGGCGTCAAAGCCCGCGGAGATCAGCACGAAGTCAGGTTTGAAGGCATCTGCGGCCGGCACCAACACTTTCTGAAAGACTGCCCGATACTCCTCATCACCTTCCCCTGCGTCCATCGGCACATTGATCGTGTAACCTTCGGCCGCACCGCTCCCGCGTTCTGTCGCGCGGCCGGTCCCGGGGTAGTGGGGATACTGATGGGTGCTGAAAAAGAGAACCGAAGGATCTCTCTCGAAGCTGTGCTGCGTGCCGTTCCCGTGATGCACATCCCAATCGACGATCAGCACCCTCTGAAGGCCATATCGTTTTTGGACATACCGCGCAGCGATTGCGACATTGTTGAACAGACAGAATCCCATCGCCCGATCGGCCTCCGCGTGATGCCCCGGCGGACGCACCGCACAAAAGGCATGTTGAACCCGGCCGCCCATGATCGCATCCACCCCGGCCAACGCTCCGCCTGCGGCGAGGTAGGCGGCCGTCAACGAGCCTGGCGAGAGTGAGGTATCGGCGTCCAGAGAGACCCGTCCGGTGGCGGGAGCCTGCTGGCTGAGGAGGGTCACGTAACTGGGGTGATGCACCAGCGTCAACCATTCGTCTTCGGCTCTTCGAGGTGCAATCATATCGAGCCTGGCAGCCAGGCCGCTCTGTTCGAGTCGCTGCATGATGACACGAAGCCGGTCGGGCGACTCCGGATGCCCGGCGCCCATGTCATGACCGAGGTAGCATGGATCGTAAATAAGGCCGGTTTTCCCCATGACAGAATCCGTGAGAAATCGCCCGACACCATCAAGGCAGAAGGGCCATGGGTCAGACTAGCATGCAGGAATCGCGATAGACAATGATCGGAAACGCGTGCTACGGTCTGCTCTTATCTCACCGTGTTACCCTGGAGAACTTGATGCCGAATCCGAGAATTGAACCGCTGAAGAAAGTGCTGACGATCGACCCGAACGACGAGGTTGCCTGGTTCGGGCTGGGGAAGGCGTATATGGAGGATGCCAACTGGCAGGAAGCCGTCACCGCCCTGCAGGGCTGCATTAAGGTCAAACCCACCTATTCGGCGGCTTTTTATGCATTGGCGCAGTCGCTTCAGAAACTCGGCCGTTTCGACGAATGCCGGCAGGTGTCTGACCAAGGAATTGCCGTCTCGACGAAAAATGGTGATGCGATGGTGACGAAGAACCTGGAAGCCCTGAAAACTACGCTCCCTGCCTGAGTCTCCGCCCACCGGAGGAACGATCCCATCCACGCCGGTCCGCGGAAACCTCCCGCCACTGCTTCCACAGACTAGGGTGGACGGGGCCATCGAAGGCCTTACGCTGATGCGGTGCCCGTCTCGTCATCATCCCCGGCCTTGGCCTCTCCTTCGCGCCGCTGCTCAAGTGTCGTGGCCACCTCATCGAGCCAGCGGCCGGCTCCGTCCAGCACTTCCCGTACCAGCGGTTCCGGATGGCCCGTGCGTTTCATCGTCCATTGGCACAGATAGCCCAAGAGATCTTCCCGCTCGAAGCGGCGCGTCGATTGGGTGGACAGCACGGATAGTTCCGACAGGCCGGTCCGGAGAATCTCCGCCACCGTGTCGCGCCCATAGGAGGTGGCGGCCGTCACATATTGAATCGCGCGGTTGATTTCCTGTTCAGTCATGACCTTCCCCTGCGGCGGATTGTAACATTCGAACCGCCCCTGTCAACGGTGAGTGACGATGTCCGGGGACATGGTAAAATCTTCCAACCTGCCGCATTCGACGATGGTATGATCCCTGGCATTGTTCACCCTTATCATCGGAGCCTCGACTATGGCCGTTTCGCGCAAGAACGTTCCGCTTCGTCCAACAGGCCGCTCACTCGCCGGTCGTGAGTTTGCCGATCGTTGGGACCTGTCCGATCTCGTCGCTGACCCGGTGAAGCAATTCGATCGCTATCTGAAAGATCTGACCACAAAGGTCGAGCGATTCCAGTCGTCCCGTGCGTCCCTGGTCGCATCCATGCCTGAACAGGCCTTTCTGGATCTGCTGACCTTGTCCGACGAGATCGCCAGAGACTCCGGCCGGCTCGGAGCCTACGCCTACCTGTGGTTTTCCGAGGATACGAAACACTTACAAGCCCGGTCGTTCAAGAGCAAAGTCGAGGAGCAACTCACCGCACTCCAGAACCATCTCCTGTTCTTCGATCTCTGGTGGCAAGGTGTCGATGAAGCGAATGCGGAGCGATTGATGGCCCGCAGCGGGGACTTCCGATACCACCTGGAGACCATCCGCCGCTTCAAGCCGCATACGCTCTCCGAGGCCGAAGAGAAAATCATCAACATCAAGAACATCACCGGCCAGAGCGCCGTCCACCAGCTGTACGATATCGTCACCAATGGCTTCACCTTCACGCTCCGCGTCGGAGGAAGGAAGAGGACCATGAATCGCGAAGCCCTGACGGCCTTCCTACGGAGTCCGAAAGCGGGTTTACGCGAGGCGGCCTATCAGGAAATGTACCGCGTGTATGATTCCCAACGGGACCTACTCGGGGAACTGTACAAGACATTGGTCAGCGACTGGAAGGCGGAGAATGTTCAACTGCGCCGGTTTGCGTCGCCGGTGGCCACCCGGAACCTCAGCAACGACATCCCCGATCAAGCCGTCGATGCCCTCCTCTCCGTCTGCATGAAGAACGCCTCGATCTTTCAACACTATTTCAGATTAAAGGCGCGGCTCTGCAAGATCAAACACATGAACCGATACCATATTTATGCCCCGCACCGGGCCGAGCAGAAAACCTACCGGTATGCGGATGCGGTGCGCATGGTGCTGGATGCGTACCATGGCTTTTCGCCGCGTCTCGCTGAACTCGCGCAGCGTGTGTTCGCCGATCGCCACATCGATGCCCGCACGAAGACGGGGAAGCTGGGTGGGGCTTATTGCTACAGCGTGGCCCCCGGGCTGACACCCTATGTGCTGTTGAATTTCACCGGCGAAGCGCGCGACATCGCCACGATGGCCCACGAATTAGGCCATGCCGTGCACGGGATGATGGCCGAGCAACACAACGTCTTCACCTTTCACTCGACCCTGCCGCTGGCAGAAACGGCCTCGGTGTTCGGCGAACGCATTTTGTCTGACGCGTTGATGGCCTCGGAAACCAGCAAGCCGGTGAAACAGAGCCTCCTCGTCAACCAATTGGATGACATCTACGCCACGGTGATGCGCCAGGCCTATTTCGTCGCGTTTGAACGGACCGCCCACGACATGGTGGCGGGAGGTGCGACAACCACGGACTTGTCAAAGACCTACCTGGCCCTGCAGCGGCAGCAGTTCGGCAAATCGCTGCGGGTGCCGCAGGAATTTCAATGGGAGTGGCTCACGATCCCCCACATCTACGCGAGCCCCTTTTATTGTTATGCCTATAGCTTCGGCAACCTGCTGGTTTTGGCCCTGTACCGCATGTACCAGGAGCAAGGCAGCGGGTTTGTGCCCCAATATCTGGAGCTTCTGGCGGCCGGCGGCTCCAAACCGCCACAGGAAATCCTGGCGCAGGTCGGAGTCGACATGAACTCGGAAGCCTTCTGGCAATCGGGATTCGATGCGATTTCAGGGATGGTGGATCAGCTGGAACAGACGATGCGATAACGAATGGATGTCGCCCTCGGCCGCATGACAGCGTCGAGGGCGACGTCCTTCGTCAGATGTGTGCGGATGTTGTGTCGGAACCGTGCCCCTGCCGCAGGATTTCCCGCTCTGCGTCCAACCAATCATGCAGGTGATTTCCGTCCAAACGGCCGCGTTGAACGTAGAACTCATGCGCCCGTGCCGCAATGCGGACCTGAACGTCCTGAACAGGCTCATGACGATTCACCGGTACGGCTGAAACGGCCTCTTGTTTCGCCGGACGCGTGGCGGCCTTCGCCGGCCCCATCTTCTTCTTCATGCTTCCCCCCTAGTACCCTGTTTCAGTCGCCGCCCCCGCACTCTCACGGGACCATCACGCGCGACTTCTGCCCGGACAATACCATATTCTGAGCGTTCTGATAACGCAGCAGAACCCTGCGTTCACGGCTCAGCCGATCCACGGCCAAGAACATTTGGTTCGCCGTAAAGCCGGGAGATTCCGGAACAGCTCCTCCAGGGGACAGACGCGCTGCTGAGGCACATACTGCAACATGGCTGTTTTGCGTCGCTGCGAGCATTCAGGGGTTCCTGCTTCGTGACCACTGACTCGCGAGATTGGGACATCGACAGAAGCTGACAGCCCTCGAATCTCTCTTGATCCCTTGCAAATCCCGCTGCAACAACACTTGCGGGCGAACGGCTCGGACAGCCGGCGGCGGCGGCTTGAGTATTGAGCTCTGGCGGCATGTCCGTCAGATCGGCGGAGAGTGGCACCGCCCGAAGGTGGGGCCACAACCGCGGCTGAGAGGGAGGAGTCGCACTCCGCTGAGCCGAGACAATCTGTGGCGGCCATGAGTCCGCGTGAAACGGCCAGGGCCGAAGGTTTCCGCCGGTAGCGCTCCACCAGAAAAACGTTGTGCGTGCTTTGGCCCTCTGGGTATAATGCGCCGCTTTCTGCAGGTGCCTCACCACCCTGTTCAATGGAGGATCTATGAAGAACCTAATTCGGCTGGTAGTGATCGGCGTCTTCGTTGTTTCGCAGGGCTCGCTCGGTGCCGCTATCGCCAAATCGCCGGGCACGTCTGACACTGGACCGGGCTGCGGATGGGGGAAAATTTGGTGGGCAAAGGATGCGGGGGCAAAAACCAAAGGCGTGCAGATCCTCATGGCGACGAGCAACGGCATGTTCGGGAACCAGACATTTGGTATCAGCAGCGGCACGCTGGGCTGCACGAATGACGGGAAATGGTGGAGTCAGCAGAAAACCATTATGTTCGCCGAACTCAATTACGAAACTCTCACCCACGAAATTGCTCAAGGTCGTGGAGAACATCTCGCCTCCCTGGCCACGCTCATGGGGATCCCGGCTGAGCGGCATGCCGTGTTTTTTGCCTTGGCTCAGGAACGCTATGCATCCCTGGTTGAGCTGGGCGACCATTCGCCGGCCACTCTCGTGCATGAATTAAGCGAAGCCATCGAGACACGTCCTGATTCGGAAACAGTTGCCATGACCCGCTAGTGGTCCTCGGGAACTCGAGGGACTTCTATTTAATTCCGAGCCCCGATCCCATGGTCGACGTGCGCACTCCGAGGACGGGGCGTCACGCCTGAAGTGCGTGGACGAGCTTACAAGAATGGTGCAGCGGCGCCTGGGATCGCGGCGCGTATCTCGGAGCGGTGCCTGTCGCGTCCGCTTCCCGGGGAGTCCGTGATCATGTCACTGCGTCGACAAGAGAGAACCCCGCAGTCTATCCGCCCCTCGATCACCGCCAGTAACGTGAGCAACGCGAATGAATGGGGAGAAGCGGCATTCCGTCGTGTGACGGAATAGCCGTTTGGTCGGCAAGAGGCGTGACCTGCGAGGTTTCCAGGTCATAAAGAACGGAGAATTGAGAGGGTTTTGACGTGTATTGTGATGGTTCAGCGGAAGTCTGAACCGCCGATGTGAGAAATGTACTACGGACTCGTCGGTCCCGAACCGACTGCTCGCCAGGAGCCGCAATCCGTTAGCTGGTCAATCCCCAGGTGCTCCAGAGAGCGACTGCGGCCACTGCCAACATGAACCACGCCAACTCACGATCTCCGATTTTCTTGATCATTCGTACCATGAGTCACCTCCTCCCATCCCGCTGTTTGCACGACGATACCTGCTGTATTAGCAAGGCACATGCCATTGCCATTAGGCTGGAATTCAGTCTTTTTCGCTGATGAGCGAGCGGAAATCGAGCGGATTCGCACGCCTCGCACTGTGCGAATCATCACAGCGAGGGACTCTCAGCGGGATGATGTTCGAAGGAACCGAAAAACCGGGAAGGCAGATCGAGGTTCAGAGGCTGGTTCAGGAGGCTATTTCGGCATCACGTCCAAGCAACCTCTTTTTCGGATTGCTGATGGCTCTGGTGAGATACACAGCAAGGATCACTCCAAGGCTTTCCAGAAACAGCAGTTGCCACCGGGCCCGCTGCAGCCACGACTCATAGGTCACGGCTTCCAGCGGCACTTCCCGCTGAATCCGCACCTCAAACTCCCCGATGGCCTTTTCGACGGTCAGGAACAACGCGCGGCCATTCCCCGCTCGCACATATAAGCGGACCTGCTCCTGCTTTTCCGTCCCGACCGCCGCCACCAGCGCTCTCTTGCTCGCGATAAACTCCTTGAGACGAGCCGCAAGCACTCCTAATCCCGCTCGCAGGCCGGGAGTCGTCGCGGTCAGATCCGCCAGCTTGGCCATTCCGGCATCCAGACGACTCTCAGCCAGGTTGATCGGTTCGAGAAAGGATTGTTGCTCCGTGAGGAGATATCCACGAAAGTTCGTCTCCACGTCCATCACCAGACGCTGGAGACGCAACACCTCCTCAAGAATTTTTGAACGGTGGAGTTGCCGCTCCTGCTGCGCGCGCCATTGATCGAAGAGAAACAGGTGCCCGAAGAAGGAGAGGGCCAGCGCGGCCGTAACGACGAGGAAGAGTCCGATGAACCGGCCACGTATGTCCATGATTGCGTGCGATGCTTTCCAGTCTACTCGACGACGTGAAGGCAACGCGCCCTATCAATTTAACCGGCGCCTTTCGCGAAGTCCTCACGTGCGGAGGCTGCGGAGGCCTACGAGACCGCGTCATCGAGCAGCGATAGTATCCCCTGAGACCGGCCGCTACGAGCGATCGGTTTCTTCAATCGCCTACAGCACGATTCAGGCCACAGGATGAGGATGTGGTGAGGGTCGGGAGGAGCATGAGGCTCCCCCCGACGGTTCGCTGCTTGTTACAGCCAGTTCACGCGCTCGGCCGGCCGAATGTAGATCGGCTCTTCGACCTGCAGCCGCACCACTTCCTTGCCCGACTTGTTGAAGCCCAACACCGTATCGTTGTACATCTCGAACCGCTTCCCGTGGATTTGGGTTTCAAACACTTTCGGACCCGGAATGACGTCGTACCGGAAGACGATCTGCTGGCTGGCTCGCCAGAGCTGGAGCACCGCCAACAGTTCCCGGCTCGGCACGAGATACTTCTCAATCGCGTTGTCCACCCCCGGCCCGAACATCTGCCGCGCATAGCCCCGCGGGCTGTGCCGCGGCGGAATGTAGAAGCCGTTGGGCTCCGTGCCCCATTGCGGATACAGCGGCAGCGCCACCTGCTCCACCCGAATGGCGTAGTACAGCGGATGCCAGCGATCTTCCGCCCACAGCCCGTCGTCGCCGATGCGCACCAGGCCCTGCAGCCGGATCTTGCCGACGCACGCCGCCATACACCGCGTTTCCATCGGCTCGCCGCCCGTCAGCGGGTCCTTGCCCTCGATCCGCGGATAGCAGGCAATACACTTCTCCGATACCCGCGTCGTGCCCCGGTACATCGGCTTCTTATACGGGCATTGCTCCACACACTTCTTGTACCCCCGGCAGCGGTTCTGGTCGATCAACACGATCCCGTCTTCCGGCCGCTTGTAGATGGCCTTCCGCGGACAGGCCGCCAGACAGCCCGGATAGGTGCAGTGGTTACAGATGCGTTGCAGATAGAAGAAGTACGTTTCATGCTCCGGCAAGCTGCTGCCGTGATCCTCCACGGTTCGTCCCGGCTAAAGCCGGTCTTGTCGATGCCCTCCACGATCGCCCGCATCGAGGTCGCCGTGTCTTCATAAATGTTCACAAACCGCCATTCCTGGTCCGTCGGAATGTAGCCGATCGCCGCCTGGCCGACCTTGGCCCCCGCGTCGAAGATCGTCATCCCTTCGAACACCCCATACGGCGCATGGTGCTTGCGGCCCACCCGCACGTTCCACACCTGGCCGCCCGGATTCACTTGCTCGATCGAGCTGGGTGATCTTCACGTCGTAGAACTGCGGATAGCCGCCGTACGGCTTGGTCTCCACGTTGTTCCACCACATGTATTCCTGCCCCTTCGAGAAGAGCCAGGTCGACTTGTCCGCCATCGAGCAGGTTTGACACGCCAAACACCGGTTGATGTTGAAGACAAAGGCAAACTGCCACTTCGGATGCCGCTCCTCATACGGATACAGCATCTTCCGTCCTAGCTGCCAGTTATAGACTTCAGGCATTGACTCTCTCCTTTCAGTCGCGAGTCGTCCCCGTCGGTCGACGTTCGTGAAGCGTTCGAGCTACCCTCCTCTTACGCTTCACGAAGGACGTTTCACGCGTCACATGGTCTTAGACTTTGATCTTGATATGTTCACCCTTGAGCCACTTGATCATGAACTCATTTTCCTGACCCGGCGTGAAACCGGTCCGGACCGGTTCCCACGGCCCACGCGCTCCGATGCCGCCGTCTTCCGCCTTGGTGATGCGGATCAGACATTCTTTCGGCACCGTGTTGACGGCATGGTGATCAATCTCAAAGCCCCATTTGAACTTCCATGCTATTGGCTTGCTTCCCGGGAAGCGAGTCGGTTTGGTGCATCGGCATGAGCCAACTGCTGGTAAATGACTGCTGCGCGCCATACCGGAAGTTCGACTGATAGCCGGTGTCCACCGCAATGGCGCGTCCGTCCGGCCGCGTCTCATGCCCCTTGACCGACTTCGGCGTCGACACATAGGGCGCATGCTTGGCCATCGTCACGTGGTACGGATACGCCGGGTTGTACTTCGCCCGGATCATCAGCCGCGCCACCTTGTAGTACGGGTCGGACGGCTTCCAGCCCCGATAGGGCCGGTCCACCGGGTTACCGTCCACGAAACAGTAGTCCCCGTCGTTGATGCCCCGGTCTTTCGCCGCCTGCGGGTTGATGTGGATCTGATGCTCGCCGACCCCCGGCGTCCGTTTGTCCATCCGGTAGGGATCGCCGAAGTTCGACTCGTAAATCTGCACCCAGTCGTTCACCGACCATTGGCTATGCACCCGGTGCCGGGTCTTCGGCGTCACGCAGTAGAACTGGTACCCCTTCTCCCACAACGGATTCGAACTCTGCTTGATTTCCTGCCACGGCAGCTTGATGTTGCGCACCGTCTTGTCGTCATGGTGCTGTGCCGTGATCGGAATCCCATAGTCCTCCGGCCGCACGTAGGGATTGGTCGTCATGATCGCATTCGGCAGATACGGGGTCGCCTCCGGCCCTTCCCGGTGCGAGATGAAGTTCTCCCCGTACTCGATCGCTTCCGGCTCGACACGGTAGGTCTCCAGCCGGCCCGATCGCGTCCAATGCGGCTTCGACTCGTTGGTTTCTTCCCAGAGCGGATGCCGCGGATAGGTCCGGCACATCACCATCCAGCCCTTTTCCGACTTGAGCATCACGTCGGCGCTGTAGCCGAAGAACGTGCTCGATGCATCGAGAATCCGTTGCACGTAAATGTCCACACGGTTCTCATACACGAACTTGTAGGTATCAGTCATGCGTTGCTCACCGGTCATCTCCTTCAGTTTCACCGCCACACCGGCAAAACTATCGAGATCGTTTCTGGTGTCATACAACGGCCGGATGCCGCCCTTCCAGATCTGCACCCACGGGTTTGACACGGTGGCCGTCATTTCCGGATAGGTGAACTCCATCCACGAATTCACCGCAAACGCCACGTCCGCATGGTTGACGTCCGAGGTCATCTCGATGTCCTGCGTGACCAGCATCTCGATGTTCGGATCGACGTTTTTGACCATGTCGTAGTGATGCTTGGCATTGTTGAGAATATTGACGTTCACGACCCAACGGATTTTGCTCGGGCTCGGCATGTGCGTCTTGCCGGTGAACACCTTGCGTCCGTACTTCGGCGTATTGACGATCAAGGCCTTGTCGCCGTGATTCCAATAGCCCGGCTCCTCGCCGTAGTAGTACTTGCGATACTTGATTTCCTTGCCGTGGACATTCTGATTGAGGTTCAGATTCCAGGGATCTTCGCCGAGATACACGCTGGCGCCCGCACCAGACCAGGGCGCCGCCTGCCAGATGCCGACCTTGTAATTCCCGGACCAGGTATGGCACCCGGTGCCGAATTTCCCGATATTGCCCGTCAGCATCATCACCAAGGCCGCCGCTCGTCCCATCGACGTCATATGGAAATAGTGACAGACACCTTCGCCGTTATGAATGGCCGCCGGCTTCACCGTGCCACAATCCCGCGCCCATCGCACGATGAGGTCTTTCGGCGCGCGGTTGACCTGATGCACCGTGTCGAGGTCGTAGTCCTGCAGGTGAATCGTATACATTTGATAAATCGGCATCACGTCGACTTCACGTCCGTTGAGCAGTTTCACCCGATAGGTGCCGGTCAGGGCCGGATCGATCCCGCTCTGGGCCATGTGATAGCCGACTTGCTCCCGATGCAGCGGAACGGCATGCCCCTTGGCCAGATCCCAGACCATCATGCCCCCGAGCCGCTGGATGTTCTCCTTGCTCAGTCCCTGCACCCTGCCCGAATAGGATTTTGAGAAATCGGGCAAGTGATAGTCCTTCACTACCTCGTGCGGATCGAGATACTGCAAGGTATCCGTCCGGACCAGCAGAGGCATGTCGGTAAATTCCTTAATGAAATTGATATCCTGGAAATTCTCATCGAGGAGAATCTTACAGGCGCCGAGAAACAGCGCTCCGTCCGTCTCGGGGCGAACCGGAATCCAATAGTCGGCCCGGCTGGCCGTGGGATTGTATTCCGGGGTGATCACGACGAGCCGCGCCCCGCGTTCCATGCTCTCCAGTTTCCAGTGCGCTTCCGGCATTTTGTTTTCGACGAAGTTTTTGCCCCAACTGGTGTTGAGCTTCGTGAAGCGCATGTCGGAGAGGTCGACGTCGCAGTTCTGCGTCCCGTTCCACCAGGGCTGAGAAGGGTCTTGATCGCCGTGCCACGTATAGTTGTTCCAATACCGGCCGCCTTGCGCCTGATCCGGACTGACTTTGCGGATCCAGCTATCCAACAGGGGCAGCACACAATTGTTGAATCGGGTATTGGCGTGCTTGCCCATCATCCCGAGGATCGGCATGCCCGCGCGATGCTTGAACGTCCGCACGCCCGCGCCCTTCATCATCTCGATCATTTCCGGAGCATACCCCTGCTCGCGGAGACGACGCGCGCCGGCTTCGCCGCTATAACGGGTCCCGATCACGACCAGCCCTTTGGCCACGTAAGTAAAGGCCGTGTCCCAGGACACCCGGACCATATCGTCCAGGAACCGGGCGTCGAATTTGTACTTCCGTTTGTTGTCCGACGTCAGTTCCGGAGAGCCGTCATCCATCCACTGCTTCCAGCCTTTGCGCATCAACGGACCCTTCAACCGGTAGGGACCGTACACGCGCCGGTGGAACGTGAAGCCCTTCAGGCACATACGAGGGTTATGGGCGAACGAGCCCCGGTTGCCGTAGAGGTCTTCATAAGTTTGGTGGTCATAGTTCTGCTCGACGCGCATGACGACGCCGTTCCGGACGAACGCCCGGATGCGGCAGGCATGCGTATCGTTCGGTGAGCAGACCCAGGTGAAGGATGAGTCATACCGATATTGATCGTGATAGACACGCTCCCACGACCGGTCGGGATATTCGCCTAACGGATTGTCGACCTCGACGACGGGCTGCAACGCGGTCAGTGCCAAGGCCCTGTCGGCAATGGCTGCCACCGCGACCGTCCCCGCCGAGACCTTTAAAAACTGCCTGCGGGATAACTGCATCATGAAATATACCTCCTCAAATGAAGACAGGACACTCTAGGCGCCACAGTCCATGGCGCCGCACACGACTTCATCAATGACCGGAGCAGGCCGATGAGTACACAACCCCCTTCCAGGCGCACGGTTCTTCCGCCACACGAGTGGCCGGTCACCCAGCGATGCCGCGGCGCGCAAGCCTCTGCGCAAAGAACGATGCTCCCCGTTAAAAGAGTAGGAGAATAAAAAATCACGAGGACCCCCTGTGCAGCTCACATGCCACGAGACTGTCCCAGGGCGCCGACGTCTATGTGATTGAAATCACGCGCAGTTGGAATCGGTCACCGATAAACCTCGTGGGCGCGGCGAATGGACCACGAAATTGCGTGGTGGGATATCACGGTTCCACCACGAAATGTCGTGGGGCTCCGTGATCAGACCGGACGGGCGGGCAATGACAAGGGATCTGGATAGAAGGATCTACCGACGGGAAGGACGACAAATACCGAGCTTGTGCAATTTGCTGCGAAGCGTACTTGGCGCCAGCCCCAATCGCTCCGCCGCACCTCCGGACCCTTCGACTCGCCACTCGAGTAACGTCAGCGTCTGAAGGATGTGCCGGCGCTCTTCGTCTTGCAACGTGCGTCGGGGCGTTGAATCGGCAACCGGGCGCATATTCATCAGGGCGGGATCGATCCGTAACATCGGCTCATGGCACAGGATCAGTCCCCGCTCAATGATGTTCTCCAATTCCCGCACGTTGCCAGGCCAGGCATAGCGCACCAGTCGCTCCATCGTCGGCCCATCAAAGTCCTGACACGACCGTTTGAGACGCTGGGCATGAAACCGGAGAAAATGACGGGCGAGAATCGGGATGTCTTCGGGTCGCTCCCTGAGTGGAGGCATATGGATGGGAAACACATTCAGCCGATAGTACAAATCGCTGCGGAACCGCCCCTGCTCGATAGCCGTATGCAAATTGGCGTTGGTCGCGGCGATGACACGGACGTCGACGGGAACGGCCTTCGCCCCGCCGACCCTGTCGACCAGGCCGTCCTGCAGCACGCGCAGAAGTTTGACCTGCGCATCAAGCGGCATCTCGCCGATCTCATCGAGAAACAAGGTCCCGCCGTCGGCAAGTTCGAATCGTCCGACACGTTGCTGATCGGCTCCGGTAAACGCTCCCCGCTCGTGGCCGAACAGTTCGCTTTCAATCAACCCGGATGGAAGCGCCGCGCAATTGAGCCGGACGAAGGCCCGGTCCCGCCGCAGGCTCCGCTCATGAATGGCACGGGCCAGCACCTCCTTGCCCGTCCCCGTTTCCCCCGTCACCAGGACGGTCGCCGTGGTCGGAGCCGCCTGCCTGGCGAGGGTCAGCACTTGCTCGAAGGCCTGGCTCCGTCCTACGACGATCCCATGATCCTGCGTGGCCTTGAGTTCCTCCGCCAGATACACGTTCTCCTGCGCCAATTGGTCACGCAGGCGGTTGATCTCCTCATAGGCATTGACGTGGGCAATGGCAAAACCGATCTGCGTGGCGACCTGCTGAAGAAAATCCACATCGCCCGGATCGGGATGACCGGCTTCGATGCTGCCGATATTTAAGGTTCCGAGGCACGCCTCCTGAACCATCATCGGCAAGTTGATCATCCGCCCCAGTCCCTCTTGCAAGTAACAGTGATCTTCGACGAACAGTTGTTCCTTTTGAAGATGGGGCCGCACATGAACCCGCTGGTGGTCGTACACCCAGCCCACCGCACTGCGCTCCCGAGGGATCATGGCGTCGCTGCGCAGCACGACTTTCGGCAGATTGGTCTCGACCGCATAGAAACGAAACGCGTCCGATTGCAGATCGTAAACGGTGATCCCCGCCCGTTCCCAACGAACCACCTTTGCCAACTGATCGGTGACGGCACGAAACAGGCTGTGCCGGTTGCGCTGGGAATTCAGCACGTTGGTGACTGACAGCAGGGTGCGATAATTGAGGTCGACGTTTTGCACGACGAGCTTCTCCCCTCGAGAGATGATCCGCAGAGAGGCGACTCAATGGACCGTACGCGCTGGAGCAGGACCCCGCCAGGAGAGACAGATGCGAGAACAGCCCTACGGAAAAGCCTCGCTCGTCGCGGTTGCTTGATGCGCTGTTGGCATCATAAGGGGGGACCGATTCTGGATTCCAGCCGCTTTCCCGATCTTCATCGAAAAATAATCTTCAGCGCCCCGTGCCTCTAAGCCTGAGCTTCGAGAAGCTGAGTCGGCAGCCGGCCGGCACCGCCGCTTAATGCCGGCCGGTGCCCGGTGTGCGGCGACCCTCATCGATTCCCGGACCGGAGCGACGGCGGGAAAAGCTGCGTCCCGCTTCAGGGCCCAGCGACTCCGACCCGGGGCCGATCGACGGGTTGAGGGGGCGCGTCGTCAATCCCAGGTCAGGACTCCTTCGTGGAACGAACGAACCCGGCATGCGATCCTGCCGCTCTCGGGTCCGGTCGACGTGCGGCGAGCTTCGCCTTCCGGAAGGTGGTCCGGCAGCCCCCTTCTTCGGAACGGCCTGCTCCATGTCTTCCTCGTCTTCAAGAAAGGAATCGATCGGTTCCTCAGCCCCGTTGACCGCCAGGTTCGTCGCCATGACTTCCTTCGCCATGGACTCCGCCATAGGCAACTCATCGGCATAGACGTCGGTCTCATATTCCGCCGTGGAGGGGGTGGCGAGCGAGGTCCAGACGGATTGCCCGGACTCGGTGATATTGATGCTCGTCACGGTCGACAGGCCGGGCCTGATGGGGTGTTCCCGCAGTTCATCGGCCGGTAATGCGATACGCACCGGCACGCGCTCGACGATATGAATGAAGTTGCCCGTGGAATTGTCCGGGGGAAGAAGGGCAAAGGCGCTCCCACTCCCCGGCACGAGCCCCTCGACGGTGCCATGGAAGGTTTGTTTGGATCCGTACAGGCTCACGTTCACCAACGCCGGCTGCCCGGGACGCACATGTTGGAGTTCGGTTTCGCGCAGGTTGGCTTCGACCCACAAATGATCCAGCGGCACGATCGTCATCAGGAGGGCGCCGGGCTGGACGCGATCTCCCACTTGCGCCTTGCGTTTGGCGACATAGCCGGAAATCGGAGCACGGATTTGTTGCCTCGCATATTCCAGGTGCGCCTCAATCAGCTGATGTTTGGCCAAATCGACGGCCGGATGTTCCCTGACCGTCGTCCCCCCGATCTGCGCGTCGAGCGAGTCCAACTCCGCCTGCGTCTCCCGCACTTCCGCTTCCAGACTCGCAATCTTATCCGCCGTGTTCTGCAGAATCTGTTTGGAAATCGCCCCGCTCGGAGACGCCTGCCGGTACCGCTCCATGTCATGATCGGCCAGCTCCAATCGCGCCGTGCGCGATCGTAACTTTTCCCCCAATTGCTTCCGATTGATAAACAGTGAGGCGATACGACGGACTTCCTCTCCCAATCGCCCCCTCGCCCGACCCAGGGCGGCATAGGCCTGGTGCTCATCAAGGCGAATCATCAGATCGCCCCGATTCACGAATTGTGTCTCTTCCGCCAGGACCTGCGTAATGATGCCCGAGGCCTGCGCCGCCACCGGGACAAGGTTGCCGGTGACATAGGCGTTATCGGTCCGTATCCAAAACCGGTCGTGGGTCCACCAGTAGATGAGATATCCGACAGTGGCCATCAGCACCAGCCCGGCCACCATCAGCAGGCGTCGGTTGCGGCGCGCACGAATGGCCTTCGGATGGATGCGGTAGGAGGTTGGCGGCGGAGTCCCACCCGGGGACTGAGGACCAGAGGACATATCTGCAGTTGTCGTCGTCATTGATTTAGCTCGGATTTTGTTTCGGTCGTTTTTCAATATCGGGATTGTGATAACCGCCGCCCAACGATTCGATCAGATCGACGGCCGCCACGAGTTGATCGCTCTCCAATGCTCTCAACGCATATTCCTGCTCCAGGACCGGATATCGGTGCCGCAACACCTCGCGGTCATCGTCGAGACCGTTTACGAGTCGTATCTTCGCCAGCCGCCAGTCATCCCCGAGAGACGCCACCAGCCGTTTGTGCGAGGCCATGATCTCGCTGGTCGTTTGCCAGGCGCTCAAGCTATCGGCAACTTCCCGCATAGCGTCCAACAAGGTCTCGTTGTATAGTTCCACCGCCGCATCATATTCCGCCCGTTGCGCGCCCAGTTCCCCCCGCAGCCGTCCGCCCTCGAACCAAGGCATCCGTAAACCGGGCGCCAGTCCATAGCTGAAGCTTTGGCCGCTGAAGAGAAAATTGGCGAGCTTGTCGGTGCCCTTCGCCAGCGTCAACGCATTGAATCCCACAAACCCCGTCAGGTCGATCGTGGGATAGAACTGAGTGGTCGCCACCCTGACCATTCGCGAGGCGGCGTGAGCCCGATAGAGGGCCGCCGCCAGGTCCGGCCGATGGACCAGCAGGCTCATCGACAAATGATCCGGTGCCGCAATGTGACTGGGCACTATCACCTTCGGCCTGGCAAACAGATGCGCCGCTTCGTCAGGCCCCCTGCCGGCCAACCGCGCCAGCAAATGCCGCTGCACATCCAGCTGATCGCGGATTGCCGCCTGCCGCTTGAACGCCGCTTCATAGTCGGCCACCGCCATTTTCACCGGTTGATCATTGTCCAGGCCGAGCCGGAATCGGGTTTCCGCCAGGGTTTTGAGATCACGACGAATACCGACAATGGTTTTCACAATGGTGAGTTGCTGCTGAAGAGCCTGTCCCCGGAAGTAGGCGCGCGCAATGCCGGTCGTCAACCGTAACCGCACTTCGGCAGTTTCCGCCTCCTCTGCCGCCGCATGCCCCAGGGATGCCTCCAGCATCGCCCGGTTCTTTCCCCAAAAATCGAACTCATACCGGAAGCTCAACGGGTTGATGATCCCATACATGATCCGGATGCCCGCCACTTCCGGATTGAGGGCGGCAAACACGCCGCGTTGCGAGATGCGCTCATAGGTCAATGAGGCATCGGCTTCCAGAAACGGCAGGAGCCGCGCGCCTTCTACCTTCACGAGCGATTGCGCCTGCCGCAGCCTGGCGGAGGCCATCTTCAACCCGGGGTTGTCCTTGAGCGCCTGGTCGATCAGTCCATTCAATTCCGGATTACCGAACTGTTCCCACCACCGGTCCTCCGGCCACTTCTGGAGCCGGCTCGTCACTTCCGCTAACGTTTCCGTCATCTCCGGCGGTTCGAGATACTGCGCGGGTGGATCACCCTTCGGAATCCAGGCACAGCTGGCGAAGCTGAGCGCGCAGCCGATACCGACACAGAGTTGCAACCGGTGCGCGGCCGTTGAACGCGAACTCATGGCACCTCCTCAATTAATTCTTCGGCACGCCGGCGCCGCAAATCCTCGGCCTGGGTCGGCGCCAAGCGCAAGTGCGTCGGGTGAGCGAACCACACGAGAATTCCCAGTGCCACAAACATGAAGCTGGCCACAAGAAACGCATCGTTGAGGCCCAGGATTGCCGCTTCCTGCCTGATCAGGAGTGCGAGTTTGCCCTGGACTTCCGCCGGCGACAGCCCCGCAGCGCCCAATTTTGCCGACAATTGCGCCATCGGATCGAAGGATATCGACTGCCGTCCCCCGAAATGATCGGCTAAATGAAGTTGATGGAAGTGGGTGCGGCGAAACAGGACGATCCCCTGGAACGTGATCCCGAACGCGCCGGCGGCCACGCGTAACAGGTTGGCGACCTCCGCCGCCCGCATGACCAACGGACCGGACAGGCCATGCAAGGTCAACACGGTCACCGGCGTAAAGAAGGATCCCAGGAACACCCCCTCCACCACCATCGGCCAGAACAGTTGCTCATAGGACTGAGGATCGTCGTACAGACCCAACCAATAGAAAGTCCAGGCAAATCCCAGACTGTTCAAACAGATCAACCAGCGGGCATCGATATATTTGCAGAGCGAATGCATGACTGCGATGGCCGGTGCGCCCAGCAAGACCAGGGGGAGCAACGCCATCCCCGCCAGTTTCGATGAGTAGCCCAGAATGAGTTGAATCTGCACGATCAAGAGTGACAACAGCCCTTGGATCGAAAAAAATCCGAGGGTCAGGCTGATCAGGCCGATCACAAAATTGCGATGCATGAAGAGTCGCAAGTCGAGTGTCGGATGGCGCTCTCCCAGTTCCCAAATAACGAAACAGGGAAAGGCAATCACCAGGACCACTGCAATGACCTGAAGCAAGGGGGAGTCCAGCCAGTCGAAATCGTTGCCCATGTTGAGCAACGTTTGAAGGCCCAGGAGCAAACCAGCCAGCAGCACAAACCCGACCAGATCAAAACGGGCGTACCGGCGGTGAAAGCCCCGGCCGTACAACAGGGCCCCGAGCGTCCCGACAATCACGAGGGTCAGCACAAAATCCAGGTAGAAGAGAAACCTCCATCCCAGCACATAGGCGATGTACCCCCCCACCGGCATGCCGATGGTGAAGGGGGTAATGCTGAACAATCCCCAGACCGTCAGCGCGACCGCCTTCAACCGTTTCGGGTATTCGTTGAGTAACATCGATTGGGCCAGCGGCAGGGTAATGCCCCCGGCAATGCCCTGCACGATCCGCGCTGGCACGAACTGGGCGAGCGTCTGACTGTCGCCGCAGAGAAAGGAGGCCACGCTGTAGACCCCGAACGCCGCGATCAAGAGACGGTAGTCGCCGATCCGGCCCGACAAGTATCGCGCGAGGGGAAAACCCAGGGCCAACCCGACCATAAAGTCGGTTTGCGCCCAGGTGAGAAAACTCGGCAGCACGCCGCCCAGATCTCCCGACACGTGTGGCAGCAGCGCGATATAGGACCCGGCGTTGAACAGCACGACGATGTGCGCCAAGCCGAGTACGGCATTGAAGAGCACGAATCGCCAGCCATGTAATCGCCGGAAATACACAGTCGCCATGCTTCAGCTCCACCACTCAATACGACGGAGAGTAGCCCGGGTGGTCGGCCCGGGACTGCCCCGGTTCAGCTTGGACTGCCGCCTGGGCGGATGGCCCCGAGGACGCCGTGGCGCCGCTATGGGCGGCGTAAATCGCCAATCCCGTAAACACCATACCCCCGACCAGATTTCCCGCCGTCACGGGAATCTGGTTCCACAGCCACCAGGTCGAGACGCTCACATTCGCCCCCAGGATCATCCCGACGGGAATGAGAAACATGTTTACGACCGCATGTTCGAAGCCCTGAGAAAAGAACAACAGGGTCGGACCCCAGATGGCGAGAATCTTTCCGGAAAAGGACGTGGACATAAAGGCTGCCACGACCGCCAGGCTGACCATCCAGTTACACAGCATGCCCTTGGTGAAGGCGGCCAGAAGCCCGGACGTGCCGTGGGAGGCATAGTAGTTGGTTTTTGCTTCGGCGATCGTGATGAGTTTGGTACCGACGGCATTGAGCTGGGCGTCTCCCGCAGTCGTCAGGGCAATCGCAAACAACCCCGCGTAGAGCGTGCTGCCCAACAGATTGCCCAGGAACACCCAGCCCCAGTTTGAGAAGACGTGGCGAAGACCGGCGTTCTTGTGGCCGGCGACGGCCGCGCAGGGCAGGAGTGCAAAGCTGCCGGTGATGATCTCCGCCCCGAGCAGAATAGCCAGTGCCAGGCCGAACGGAAAGAGGAGACTCCCGAGGATCCAGTACCCCGTTTCAACTGCCACCGTCACGGCCATGCTCGTCCCGATGCCCAGATAGGCGCCGGCCAGCATACCGCGCAGGAGCAGTTGTCGAGGCGGCAACCTCAGTTTCAACGCTCCGCTGGCCAGCATACTATCCACTACACCGTGTGGCTTCACATAGTCCATCGCATCCTCCCTGTGAACCGTTCAAGGCACACTCTGCGATCCGACAGTGCTGCCGGATAACACTCCCGCTACCCAGGCCCTAGCAATCCACATGCCTCCGGTCATTCACAGTTCGGTCCGCGTCGAGTTTTGTCGTGGCGCTGCCATCGAGTGTCCCAGAGCGACCATACTAATCAAGCTAGGGTTTCTTCCAGGGGGGAAATAGGGCGGGATCGCACTCGCGCACGGTGCGAAATCGCTCGAAAACAGAATACACCTGGAGGATAAGCGGGATACGCATGCGTTGGGATCCCCTCCGGGAGGTCCGACTCAGCCCGGCTCCAGCACTCGCCTCTGTCAACCAGGTTGCACAACGACGGCGCCGAAGACTACGATACTCTCGGAGACTAAAGGCCCCGTGAGCGACCTCCTAAGCAATTTACCCATCGCGCGTAAGCTGTTTCTTGCGTCGGTTATTCCTGCCCTGACAGTCCTTATCCTCAGTATATTGACCTACCGAAGCGTCGAGACATTTTCCGACGACGAAGGGCAATTGAACGACATCTATTATTCCCAGCGGCTGGCCTCCGAATACCTCCGGCTTATCGTGGATCTCGAAACCGGATTCAGAGGCTTCGTATTGACGAACCAGGAACACTATCTGTTTCCCTATCGAACCGCCCAAGATCACGTCTTGAACCTGGGCCGGACGCTGGAAGCGAAAGTCTATCAATATGATGACCAGCGGGCGCTGATTGACTCCATCCAGAAATTGGTCAGACAGTTTATCGAGGAAAAGGAACAGCTGATCGAGGCGGTGAAAGCCGACCACACGAACGAGGCGCGACTCTATATCGAGGAAGGCAAGGGGCGGGCGTTAATGCTGAAAATCCGCCAGGAGATGGGCCAGTTCGAGCATCTGGCGCAAGCCGCCCTGAACAACCGGCTGGTGAAACTCGCTCAGGACCGCGACACCATGCTGATGACCATCTTGGGGGGCGGCCTCTTCGCGTTGATCTGTATGGTGGGAGTGCTGCACCTCATTGCCCACTCCATCACCACGCCAATCGAACGGTTGGCCAAAGCCGTCGTCGCATCCGATAGTAATCCGGTTCCTCAAGTCCCCATTCTACCGGGCACGGATGAGATCGGAAATCTCTCCCGGGTGATGCACGCCATGAGTTCGGCCATTCATTCCCACATTGCGACGGTCGAAGAATCGGAAGCGAACTTACGGCAATTGAACCAGGACCTGGCGGCATCGGAAGGTAAATATCGCAGTATCGTCGATCATGCGCCCTTCGGCATTTTTACCACGCGCGGCATGACCCTCGTCTTCAGCAACCGGTACAACAGCACGCTCGCGGGACTCGACCCCAGGGAAGAGAAGAATCCGGACGCCGTCCGGCACGCCATTCACCCGGATGACCGGGAACGGGTCATCATGGAATTTTCCGAGGCAGTGGCCGAAGGGCGGCCGTACGAAACCGTCTTCCGGTTTCTCCATGCGGACGGGACCGTCCGTAAAGTCCTGAGCCGCCGCATCCCGATTCGAGACCAGGCCGGGCAAGTGGTGATGTATCAAGGATTCAATGTGGATATCACCGCGCTCGACCTGATGCAAACGCGCCTGCGCCGGGCGGAACGCCTCGCCACCCTGGGACAGGTCGCCGCGGGCATCGCGCATGAAATCAGAAATCCGCTCGTCGGCATCGGCTCGACCACGTCGCTGCTGCTGGACGACATCGACCCCGGTGACGGGCGCCGCGCCGATCTGGAGGTCATTCTTCAGGAGACCAAACGTCTGGACCGTATCGTGAATCAAATCATCGACTATGCCCGTCCTCGTGAAATCGTGGCGCTCGGTTTCGACATGGTACAGCTTGTGCACGAGGTTACGAAGCTCCTGGATGAACCGCTCGTGCGCAAGCAATCGACTATCCGCCTCTCTGCGCCGGCCGGTGCCTACACCGTTCAAGCAGACCGTGATCAATTGAAACAAGTGCTGCTCAATATTATTCAAAATGCGATCGAAGCCACTCCGCCGGGACATCCCATTACCGTGTCCCTGGCTCAGCTCGCGCACGGAGTCGAGTCAGGATTGGAGATTGTCGTTACCGACAGAGGCAGCGGAATCAGCCCTGCCCACCTGCCGCATGTGTTCGAGCCGTTCTTCACCAGCGGCAAACCGAGGGGCACGGGCCTGGGACTGGCGATTTGCAGAAACATTCTCGATGCGCACGGCGGAGACATGACCCTGGAAAGCCGGTTAGGCGGCGGCACGACCGTTCGCATCTGGTGCCCGTTACGCCAACAGCCACAGCGAATGCAGGAAGAGGATACCCATGCGGGCCACGATTTACGTCACGGATGACGAACCAGCCATTCGCAGCGCCGTTGTGAAACGCCTCTCGCGGCGTCACCACACCGTCACCGGCTTCGAGTCGGGAGAGGACCTCATCAGGGCTGTGTCGCAGCATCTGCCCGACCTGGTTCTGCTGGACCTCAAGATGCCGGGCATGGGAGGGCTTGAGACGCTCCGGCAACTCCGCCCCCTTGCCCCGCAGACGCTCATCATCATGCTGACCGCGTATGGCACGGTCGAGGATGCGGTCGAAGCGATGCGGCTGGGCGCCTATGACTTTTTGATCAAATCGGTGGATTTGTCCGCCGTCGATCCCGTGGTCGATCGAGCCCTCGAGTTTCTCGCGCTTCGCCAGCGCCTGGAGTTCTCGCTTGAAGATCAAAACAGCCCTTACGCCCTCTCCAACGTCGATGCGCGCAGTCCCGCCATGCAATTGTTGTTAGGGCAGGTTCGAGACGTGGCGCAGAATGCCAAATCGAGCGTCCTCCTCCAGGGTGAAACCGGGACGGGCAAGGAATTCCTCGCACGCGTCATTCACTGCAACAGCCCGCGGGCCACGGGCCCCTTCGTCGCCGTCAATTGCACGGCCATTCCCAAGGAGCTCTTCGAAAGCGAACTGTTCGGCTTCGAACGGGGTGCTTTTACCGGCGCGCACCAACGCAAACGAGGACTGTTGGAAAAAGCCGAGGGCGGCAGCCTGTTTCTCGACGAAATCGGCGACCTGGACCCTGTCATGCAAGCCAAACTACTCCGGGTCCTGCAGGAACGAACGTTCCGGCGCTTAGGGGGCATGGAAGACCTGTCAGTGGATTTCCGCTTGATGACCGCGACCAATCGGGACCTCAAGCGGGAGACGGCGCGGGGCACCTTTCGCGAGGATCTCTATTTCCGGCTCAACGTCGTCACGTTCGAACTTCCCCCGCTGCGGGTCCGCACCGAGGATGTCCTTCCCCTCTGCAGGCAGGCCCTGCTGCGATTCGGAAAAGAGTTCGGCAAGGAGGTGGTGGATATCGAACCCGAGGCGCAAGACCTCCTCCAACGCTACAGCTATCCCGGCAATATCCGCGAACTCCAAAACATCATCGAGCGCGCCATGATCCTCTGTCATGACAAGACTCTGACCGCCGGCTGCCTGCCGAAAGAACTGCGTGACCAGACTCCGCAAATCGCGGTCGCTACGGCCCAGGGCGACCACCCCGCGTTACGGATCGAGATGGTGCTCGGCCAGCAAACGCTGGCGGATATCGAGTCGGCCCTGATCGAGGAAGTCGTGCGTCTCTCGGACCACAACAAGACTCTGGCAGCCAAACACCTCGGGCTGACACGATTCGCCCTGGATCGCCGCCTCAAAAAACAGATGGAACACGATTGACTGCAGTGGCACGGCGCTCTCGTCATTCCCGTCTTGTACTGGAGCGATGCGGGGCGGATAATGCGTCGATGGTACAGGAGTCCGTCATGACTCGTCATAACCGATGGGTTCTGCCGATCGTCGCCGGAATCAGCTGCGGGCTTCTTGCCCTCGATTTATTCATGCCGCTGGGAGTGGCTATCGGCGTCCTGTATGCGGGGATTGTCCTCTTCGCCTCCTCCTCGTCCAATCCTCGTCTCCCCTTGATCACTGCCGTCTGTGCCACCGGACTCCTCGTCATCGGAGCGGTGCTGGGGCCGCGCCTGAGCAGCATTCCGGTCTGGGTGGGCGTGACGAATTGCAGCCTCGGATTGATCATTGTCTGGATCTCGGCCATCCTGCTCCACCAACGGCATCAGGCGGAAATTCACCTTCGCCAGGCCAAGGAGGAGTTGGAGGACCGGGTCGCCGCCCGCACGAAGGAACTGGCAGACGTGAACCGGTCGCTGATGAACGAAATCTCAGAACACATTGAAACGGAGCAGTCGCTTCGCCAGAGCGAGCAGGCGCTCGCGACCAGCCGGCAGGAGCTGCAGGATTTAGCCGCCCGGCTGCTGACCGCTCAGGAAGAAGAACGCCGTCGAATCTCCAGGGATCTGCACGACGACATCAACCAGCGCCTGGCCATGCTGGTCGTCCAGGTCGAATCGTTGGACAGCAATCTGCCGCCCTCCGCCGGGAGCTGTAGCAAGGAGTTGCGCTCGATCCAGGATCGCCTGACGGAGCTGTCGGATGATGTCCGCCATTTGGCCTACCAGTTTCATCCTTCCATTCTCGATGACCTGGGGCTTCCCGTCGCACTGCAGCGTCTCGTTGATGACTGTGCCGGCCGTACCACCCTCGGCGGCATATTTGAAGCGTCTCCCTTACCCCGACCGCTCCCGCAGAAAATCGCGACCTGCCTCTATCGCATCGCCCAGGAATGCCTGGCCAATGTCGTGAAACATGCGCGAGCCACGCAGGTGAAGGTGATGCTTTCGTCGAATACCGAGAGCGTCACACTTAGCGTGGAGGATGACGGCGTGGGGTTCGATTCCCAGAATGTCATCGACGGCCACCGCGGCCTCGGGCTCATCAGCATGACGGAACGCGTACGATTGGTTGAGGGTTCCGTGACCATCGAATCACCCGCCCAACAAGGCACCTGCATACGCATCAGCGTCCCACTCGGGGAGGTTTCCGTATGACGATACCCCGCGTGTTGCTCGCTGACGACCATACGCTCGTGCTGGAGGGCTTCCGCCGTATCGTTGAGCAACGTTGCGAAGTCGTGGGAGCAGTCGAAGACGGGCGTGCGTTGCTGGAAGCTTCGATGCGGTTGCGACCGGATCTGATTCTGCTGGATATCTCGATGCCGCTGCTGAACGGCATCGATGCGGCGCGGCAGATCAAAAAGACACAGCCCGACGTCAAACTAGTGTTTGTCACCATGCATGCCGATCCCGCCTATGTGAGCGAAGCGTTTAAGGTCGGCGCGTCGGCATACCTGCTCAAGCGTTCCGCTGCCCGGGAACTGGACCAGGCCATCGACTCGGTCCTGAAGGGCGAGTTCTTTGTGACAGCCCTGCTGACCAGAGACCTGGTCACTTCCCTGTCAGAAGACCATGCCACGCTGTTCGCGAAACGCCAGGACTTGACGCCTCGCCAGCGGGAGGTGTTACAGCTTGTGGCGGAAGGACGCACCATCAAGGAAATTGCCGCCATGCTCAATATCAGTCCCAAGACAGTGGAGTTTCACAAGGCTCAGATCATGTTTCATCTCGACCTCCATACTACGGCCGAACTCACCAAGTACGCCCTGGCACATGGCCTCACGTCGGCGTGAACTGTTCCCCGCAACTCCGAAACATTGTGCACCGTCCCCCACCCTGCCGAGCCGCCCGCAATATTTTGCAGTCAACCTAGGATGTTGCCTAGTTGCTAGTCGTTCACTCATGTGGGTACTGTTCTAGGCAAGTCGCAGCACAGAATCAGCAGTTCATCGGGTCGTTCTGTCCGGGCATGTGAAGGGGAGGTCAAGGCAATGGATTCCCCAGCCACACAATGTCAGTTTTGCTGGCGTGTTCGAGATGACGGAGCGACGAGGCCGCTCGCCACGGTCTGGGCCGATCTACCGGCTTTTCTGCAGAAATATGATGTGAAGCCCCATGATCTCACCTTTTCCGAAGGTTATTGCCCAGACTGTGACCGATTTTACGGCCAACTCACCCAGAATCTTTGGTCGTGACAGGCTGCGCTCTGAGGCCATCCAACAGGTACACAGGCGAGACAAGGGCATATCCTCCGCGCCGCGGCTTCTTCTTATCGAAGAACCTTTACATCGCGCCGTAGTCCGGTCCCAAGCCTTTCAGTCTTTTGGGGTGGCGGGATCTAACCTCTGGCGGCATCGTCGTAAATTCATGGGTTGGCCCACACCAAGGGACGCGTCCGAACTCTTCTTTGCATGGGGCACGAGCTTTCAAACCGCTGCGCCCTTGCGGCTAGGCGTCACGACGTCCTGCGAAGGGCTCCCGCTAAGGATTCCGTCATATCGCAGCCCCCCGTCGGCATGTACTGCTGCAGGACGAGAATCGCGTGACCGCGCCCGATGTCTTGCGTGATGTCGTCAGATCAGCCACTCTAACGGATCAGTCCTGGCTTCGCTTCGGTAGAGCGCGTGGGATGCTCCATCCCGCCTTAGAAAGACTATGTGCTCGGCAACAGGGCCCGGCTGCTACGTTGGTT
Source organism: uncultured Nitrospiraceae bacterium (assembly GCA_963846575.1). Lineage (GTDB taxonomy): Bacteria > Nitrospirota > Nitrospiria > Nitrospirales > Nitrospiraceae > Nitrospira_A. Next base: position 2,434,247 of record CAWJWJ010000002.1, read on the forward strand.
TCTGTATGGAAAGCTGCCATCATGACAGGTGTCTCGTAAATTTTCACAGGTGCTATGCTGCGTAGCCCGATCATGCTGACAGGACGTTGTGGATGGAGGGATGCGCCGATGACAGGTATGAACCGACAACGACCTCAGACGAGTCGGCATCCGCAGACGGGAGCCGGTTTCAACCGCAGTGCCGTTTGGTCCGGGGTGCTTGCAGTGGTTCGGCCGCGCCGCGGTTCCTGGAGGCAGGGACTCACAGCATTCGCTCGAGGTCTGGTGTTGTGTGCACTGCTCTCAGTTCCAGCCCTCGAATCGGCCGCTTCACCAGTCGACACCGGATCTCCCGGCACACCTCAACATTCCTTTTCGCTCGAGACCGTCCTGGAGTTGGCATTAGCCAACAACCCGACGGTCGCCAGCGCCGAGGGGACCATCGAACAAAACCGCGGGCATCAAGTCGCCGCCTATACCTATCTCAATCCGTCAGTCAGCGCGAACAGTGGCCGAGGCAGGATGCGAGATCTGGGATTGTTCGATCCCTCCGTACGGGAAACGGTGACCGAATTCAATCTGACCGTGGGGCAACCGATCGAATGGCCGTCGAAACGTGCGGCCCGCCAACGGGCAACCGAAGCCGGCGTGGCAAGTGCCTCGGCCGGTTTGGCGGAAACGCGGTTGAACCTGGTGGCGGACGTCAAAGTCGCCTTTTATGACCTGCTTCTCGCTCAGCGGGCCCTGATCCTGGCACAACAGAACCTGGCGACCGTGGAAGATGTGGACAAGGCGGTACGAACCAGAGTCCGCCTGGGAGAAAGCCCGCAATTCGAAGCCATTCGATCCGGGGTGGAGGTCCTGAAAGCCAACCAATCAGTCACAAGAGCAGCCAACCGGGTGCGTGTCAATCGGGTGATGCTCGATACCTTGACGGCCGGCTCGCTGGGTCCCTCCTATGCCATCGACGGCCAGCTTCACCGCGTCGGGCCCGGCTTTGGCATCGATATTCTGACCGAACGCGCGCTCACCCAGCACCCGACGATCCTCCGGCTGAGGAAATTCGTTGAACAGGCAGACCATAGGTTGGAGTTCGAGCGTCAAGCCAGGATCCCGAACGTGACAATCGGGGGCAGCTACTGGCGGGAGATCGGTCGAGAAGCCTTTACCGGCGGTGTCTCCTTCCCGACCCCCGTGTGGGATAGACGACAGGGTGAGATCATCTCGGCATTCGGCAGTAAACGAACGGGCGAAGCGGAATTCCTCCGCGCGCGGAATGAACTGATCCGCAATGTCAGTCAACACTTTCAGGACGCGAAAACCACTGCCGATATGATCGAGGTCTATGAAAAGGGTCTACTGAAACAGGCGGATGAAGCCCTGCGGATCGCCAAGTTCAGCTTCCAGCAGGGCGCCTCCAGCCTCATCGAGGTGCTGGATGCCCAGCGCGTGCAACGCCAGATTTTGCTAGACTATGCTCAGGCGCAGTTTGACCTATCGATGTCACTCGCACTCTTGGAACGCGCCGTGGGAGGCGCAATATGATGTCTCGGATCTCAGCGATGTTCATTCCTTCACGTTCACCGTCGTCCGCCACGCGTCGGACGGACACCCCTAATTTCGTTTATATACTGCTCGGCCTCGTGGTCTTGCTCGCCGGCTACGGGTGCGATGGGCCGCCCCCGAATGCCACCGGCGCCAATCCGCTTCCACCGGATCCCGGCAAGGGTCTGGTCTATCTAAGTGCCGAAGAGATCCAGACGGCCAATCTCCTGGTCCACCCCGTCGCGCGTGGGGAATTTCGTACCACCCGTGATTTTCCTGGCACCGTCGAACCGAACGAACATGCCTTGGCCGAGATCACCACACTGGTCCGTGGCCGGGTCATCGATGTGTATGCGGACCTGGGCCGGGAGGTCAAGGCCGGGACGCTGCTCGCGTTACTCTACAGCAGTGAACTCGGGATGGCACAATCCGCCTATCTGAAAGCGACCGCCAAGCTGAATGTCGCTGACCGGGCCTTCCGGAGGGCGGAATTGTTGCTGAGAGAAAAGGTCATCGGACTGGCGGAATCTCAGCGGCGTGAGGGGGAAATGCTCAGCCTGCGGGCCGAGCGACAGGAAGCACGGGATCGGCTGCTCCTCCTAGGCCTCACGGAAGAAGACTTGAGAAATCTGGATCGAAACCATACGATCCGTTCGCACGTTCCCGTCATGGCTCCCTTCGACGGCCGGGTGATCGCCCGCAACCTGACCAAGGGCGAGGTCGTGGAGACCACCGAAAAACTTTTCGTGGTTGCGGATCTCTCGAACGTCTGGGTGACAGCCGTCATTCCCGAAAAGGATATCCCTTTCATCCGTCCCGACCTGACCGGAACGGGTCAGACAGTGGAGGTGCATGTCGCCGCCTATCCCGGGGAGGTATTCCACGGACGGATCACCTACGTTGGGGATGTACTGGACCCGGCGACCCGCACCATGCGTTTACGACTCGAACTCCCAAATACCGAACGCAAACTTAAACCCGCCATGTATGCCTCGGTCCGTGTCTATTCCGAACCGGAACCCGGTGTCCTGCTGATTCCCGAAGCCGCCGTTCAACGCGACCGCGACCGACAATTTGTTTTTGTCCAGCGTGAGTCCACCGTATTTGAGGCGCGCGACGTCAAACTGGGCCCTTCAAACGGCCATGACATCAAAGTGCTGGATGGACTGCTGGAGGGAGAAACGATCGTGACGAACGGAGCCTTTGTGTTGAAGTCCGAGTTGCTCGGGGAACAAATCTAGCCTGATGCTCGCCTCTTTTCTGGCATTCGCCCTGCGACAGCGCATCCTCGTCGTCGTCATGGCGTGTATCCTTGCCGCCGGGGGCATCTATGCCTTCCGGACCATTGCCATCGACGCCTTCCCCGACGTCACCACTGTGCTGGTTCAGGTCGTCACCAAAGTCCCCGGAATGTCTCCCGCCGAAGTGGAACGGTTCGTCACATTTCCCATGGAGCTGCAGTTGATGGGCGCGCCCGGCCTGACGGATATCCGCTCCTTCTCCAAAGTCGGGCTGTCGATGATTACCGTCGTCTTCACGGATGACATCGATATTTATCTGGCTCGCCAAGTGGTGCTCGAACGGGTACTGGAAGTCCAGGAGCTGTTGCCGCCCGGCTCCGTCTCTCAGCTCGTACCCAACACAACCGGACTGGGGGAGGTCTTTCAGTTTTATCTGGAAGGGCCTCACGACAATGACAAAGACTTTGTCATGAGCGACACGGATCTGATGGAACGCCGGACGCTGGAGGATTGGGTGATCCGGCCCCTGCTGAAGGGTCTGCCCGATGTCGTCGATGTGAATTCGCTGGGGGGATTCGTCAAACAGTACCAGGTGTTGGTGGAGCCTGGCTTGCTGCGGAAGTACGGCCTCGCGCTTCACGAGATCTTTGATGCCGTCGCTAAAAACAACGCCAATGCCGGTGGAAATATTCTGGAGAAGGACGACGAAAAGTACGTGGTGCGCGGCGTTGGGTTGATTAAGACGCTGGAGGATATCGAACATATCGTCGTCAAGGAGGTAGCCGGGACGCCGGTCTACGTGCGGGATGTCGCGGAAGTCCGAATCGGCCATGCCGTCCGCCATGGCGCGGCCGTGGTGAACGGCAAGCACGAGGTGATCACCGGCATTGTGTTGATGCTGCGCGGTGGCAATGCCCGGGAAGTCGTGCAGTCCATCAAGCACAAGATCGATGAGATTCACCAGAAGCGACTCCTGCCTGATGGTCTACGAATCGTTCCGTTCTATGACCGGATCGAGTTAATTACGGCCGCCCTCGACACCGTGTATAAGGCCCTGCTGGAAGGCATTGTCCTGGTGGTGGTCATCCTCTTCCTGTTTCTCGGAAATGTGCGCAGCGCCCTCATCGTGACGGCCACCCTTATCGTGACGCCCCTCGTCACATTCATCATCATGGACCACATCGGGCTGACGGCCAACCTCATGTCGCTTGGCGGATTGGTGATCGCCATCGGCATGATGGTCGATGGCTCAGTCGTGGTGGTTGAGAATGTCTACCGGCATCTTGCCGAACAACGGGATGACCGATTCAATAAGACCGCGGTCATCATGCACGCCGTCACCGAAGTCGGGCAGCCGGTGATCTTCGGCATTCTGATCATTATTCTCGTATTCCTTCCGATCCTGACGCTTCAGGGGATGGAAGGAAAAATGTTTCAGCCTCTGGCTAACACGATCATTATCGCGCTGGTCGTCTCGCTGGTCCTCTCTCTGACGTTATCTCCGGTGCTCTGTGCTCTGGCGTTGAAGCGAGGGACCGAGGAGGACACGTTTCTCCTCCGCTGGGCCAAACGTGCCTACCTTCCGACCTTGCAGTGGGCAATGGGCCATCGAGTCATGGTGCTGGCGATCGCTCTGGGCCTCCTGGGAGCCAGCCTGTCGCTCTTTCCGTTTCTGGGGGGAGAATTCATCCCCATCCTCAATGAGGGAACGATCTCGCCCCAGACCATTCGTTATCCAAGCATCGCGCTGGAGAAATCGATCGAGATCGAAAAAGAAATGCAGCGTGCCGTCATGGAGTTTCCCGAAGTGCGCCTGGTGGTATCCAAAATCGGGCGGTCGGAAATGGGGAACGACCCTCAGGAGCCCAATGCCAGCGACCCGGTCGTCAGCCTTCGCCCCATGGACGAATGGACCACCGCCGAGACGAAATCGGCCCTCGACGATGCCATTCGCAAGCGCATTGAAAAAGTCCCTGGGGCCAACTTTCTGTTTAGCCAACCGATTCAGCAACGGGTAGATGAACTGCTGTCCGGTGTCCGATCTGAGGCGACCATCAAAATCCTCGGCGAGGATCTCGAGGTATTGCGGAGTACCGCCGAAAAGATTCAGGGGATCATGACCTCGGTCAAGGGAGTGGGCGATGTGCGAGTGGAGCAGCTCTTCGGACAGACCTATCTCACGATTGACATCGATCGCGGCAAGATCTCGCGATACGGCATTAATGTCGCGCACATTCAGGAAATCATTACCACTGCGATCGGGCAGGAAGCGGCAACCCGTGTCTATGAAGGGAACAAGCGATTTGACCTGACTTTTCGGTACCCTGAACAATATAGAAACAGCGTGGACACCATCAAGAATATCCTCCTGACCACTCCCACCGGCGCCCTGATCCCACTCGGCGATCTCGCCACGGTCGAGCTGCGTGAGGGACCGTCTCTGATCAGTCGGGAAGGCTTGCAGCGAAGAATCTATGTCGGATTCAACACGCTGGGCCGGGATATTGAAAGCGTCGTCGCCGAAGCTCAGGCCAAAATCGACAAACAAATCCAGCTTCCTGCCGGTTATCACTTCGTCTGGGGCGGGTCTTTCGAAAACATGCAGCGCGCGATGGCGCGTTTGAAAATCATCCTGCCAATCACGATCGGCTTGATCTTTATTCTGTTGTTTGCCTCCTTCAATTCAGTCCGGCATGCGGCGCTGATCATTATGAACCTGCCGTTTGCGATGATCGGTGGAATCGTAGCCCTCTGGCTGACCGGCGAATATCTCAGCGTGCCGGCGTCCGTGGGGTTCATCAATTTATTCGGAGTGGCAGTCCTCAACGGGATCGTGTTGGTCTCCTACTTCAACAAACTACGCAAGGACGGCCTTCAAGGCGAGGACGCGATTATCAAAGGGTGCCTGCTTCGGCTCAGACCCGTCCTTATGACTGCGCTGGTCGCCTTGCTCGGTCTCATCCCTCTGGCATTCGCCCACGGCATCGGATCGGAAGTGCAACGTCCTCTGGCCGTCGTCGTGATCGGAGGGCTAGTCAGTTCCACGCTCCTTACCCTGATCGTGTTGCCGGTGCTCTACCGATGGCTTGACCCCCCTGATAAACCGGCCCCCAGTCAGGAGCACGCCGAGACCTGACCCGTTGACCGGGAACTGCCGCCACCTATGGTCCCTAGTGACCTGCCGAGGTTTACCTCTGCCGGGGCATCCTGTATGTTGCACGCAGAGAAATCGTTGGGTTTGATCTGGACCGGCTTTAAGTTGTCCTTCTTCCATGCGTCGTCATGGACACCATAGGGCCAACGGGCAATACCCGAGTGATGCTCCCTCACACGAATCCCAGCTAGAAAGCTCCTTCCGCTGAATGTTGCCTTTGCCGCCGCCCGATCCTGACAATTCCTCGCCGCTCCGGTTCCCGCATCGCAAAACCATGCCTCGCCGCGAGTGGGCTTTGGGAGAATGGGTGCTGCTCATCCCCATGGGAACGGCCCTCCTCTTCCTGCTGTACGGACATCAGTGGTTGCATGACCTCTCCAATCCTGCCTGGTTAGGCACCATGCTTGGTTCGCTCTTGCTGGTGATCGCCCTGTCTGCCTTCGCCGTACTCCGTCATGCGGAAGTGCTCGCCGCCCGTCTCGGCGAACCCATGGGAACGGTGATCCTCACGTTGTCCGTCACCGGCATTGAAGTCATGATGATCGCCGCCTTTATGTTTAGCGGCCCGGGTAATACCACCTTGGCGCGAGATGCCATGTTTGCGGTGGTGATGATCGTTCTGAACGGAATGGTCGGCCTCTCCTTGCTGCTGGGTGGCTTGCGGTATCACGAACAGGCTTACAACCTACAAGGGGCAAACGCCTTCCTGGCGGTCATCGTTCCTTTGGCAGTCCTGGGACTGGTCATGCCGAACTATACGATATCCTCGCCAGGTCCCACCTACTCCCCCCATCAATCCGTCTTCCTGATCATCATGTCCTTAGGGCTGTATGGAGTGTTTCTCGCAATCCAAAATCTACGACACCGCGACTATTTTGAAGCACCCCGCGGGCAGGGCAAACGCAAGGTCGCCCAACTCCCCATCCATACCGCCCATGGCGATGCCTCCGTCTGGTATCACACCATTCTTCTACTTGCGTACTTGCTTCCCCTCGTTGTCCTCTCTGAACATGTGGCCTCGCCGATCAATTACACGCTCCAGTTATGGCAGGCCCCTACCGCACTCGGCGGGGTACTGGTGGCGGCCCTTGTCCTGGCGCCCGAATCTCTCGGCGCAGTCCGGGCCGCCCTGGCCAACCAATTGCAGCGCTCTGTCAATATTCTGATGGGGTCGGTGCTGGCCAGTATCAGCCTGACCATTCCGGCCGTACTCGGCATCGGGTTCGTTACGGAAACGACCATTGTTCTCGGCCTGGACACCGTCGATACAATCCTATTGGCCCTGACGTTCCTGATCAGTATGTTGACCTTTACCATCAGACGCACCAATGTCCTTCTCGGGGCAGTCCATCTGCTCTTATTCCTGGCTTACCTCATGCTGATTTTCGAGAAGTGATTGGGCCAGGGCCGCTACCATTGCCGCACGCTCTTATCCATTGGGCAACCACTGACCTTCCCAGGTTGCCACAGCCCGGGGGCTTCGCCGATAAAAGGCCTGACCGGTTGACTCACAAAATTGATTCGCAAATAATTCTCAGCCTAAAATGTGAGTCTTTGGGCGATGAATGTATCCTGAACGGCCGAGCGGTCCCGTCGTTTAATCCCTGGGAAAGGTGCTCGCCTGTTCGCACGTGAGGAACACTTCGATCTTCTCTGAACAGAAGCACAGCAGAGAGTACGGAACTGTCCGTTACCTCCATAACAACTGGTTTCCGAGACATCCGGCATGTCAAACTGAGTCACGCTCGGAGCCCTCATGGACCGAGGCAGAAACTGTTCATAGGATGCCCCCAATGTTTGGTGCTGCACAGCCAGGATTTCGCTTTGCATGTGAATAGGGGAAACCGGACTGTATCCATGGGAGTCAACGTTTGCTGAAAGAACCGAAGATGTCTGGACACCACCCCAAAACATTCACCGTCCTGCTCGTCGATGACAATGCCGGGGACGTGGACATGTTTTTGCGGACCGTTGAACACGAACTGCCCCGCCATGAAGACGAGCGTGTGGACGTCGTCATCAATGCCACCGCGGAGGGTGCTCTGGAACGCCTGCAGCATCAACCGGTTGACCTCATTATTGCCGATGTCCGCCTGCCCGGGATGAGTGGGATTGAGTTGCTCCGGAGGGTGCAGGACATCAACCGACGAATTCCCGTCATCATCGTCAGCTGGGTCAATGCAACCGACACGGTGATTGACGCGATCCGTCATGGTGCCTTCGACTACATCGTGAAGCCGTATGACACCATGGATGTATCGGCTCGCATTCATCGGGCCATGCGCATGTCCGAAATTCTTTCGCAGGCTTCACCCGATGAGCCAGCCACCCCTCACATTCCCTTTAAGAACCTGGTAGGCGTGAGTTCCCCCATTCGAAAGGTCATGGCGATGATCGAAGCCATCGCCCGGGTGCCATCGACGACTCTGATCATCGGAGAGACTGGTACGGGCAAAGAACTGATTGCTAAAGCGATTCACGAGCGAAGTCTCGATTGCGACGGTCCGTTTCAAGTCGTCGACTGCACGACCTTTTCAGAGGGCACAGTGGAGAGCGAACTATTCGGCCATGTCCGTGGCGCGTTCACCGGGGCAGTTGCTGACAAGACCGGCTTGATCGAATCCGGAAGTCACGGCACCGTCTTTCTGGACGAGATCGGGGATCTGCCCGCCAGTCTTCAAGCGAAACTGCTACGAGTGCTGGAGGCAGGCGAGGTCCGTGCCGTAGGTAGCACGCAGCAACGGAAGGTCAATGTGCGGTTCATTGCCGCCACGAACCAGGACCTGGCGGAGAAAGTGAAACGCAACGAATTCAGAAAGGACCTCTACTTTCGGCTCAATGTCATGGTGATCCGCGTGCCCCCATTGCGGGAGAGGACAGAAGATATTCCCGTGCTGGCACGTCACTTCATGGCCCGCTATGCCAAAGAATTTACAAAACATGTGGAAGACCTTCATCCGTCGGCCGTCACCGAACTTGTCGCGTACCCATGGCCTGGTAACGTGCGAGAGTTGCGCAATGTGATGGAACGCGCCGTCATGTTAGCTAAAGGTGATCGCATCGGCATCAGTGATGTGGCTGGTCTTTTGGCGGTCCCAGATGACCGGCAGCGAGACGCTGGGGATGAAGACTATCTCCATCTGCCCTACGCCAAAGCAAAAGAAATGGTGCTGGAGGCATTTAACCGACGATACATATCAACCAAACTTACTATCCATCAGGGCAATGTCACGCATGCCGCTCAAGACGCCGGACTTCCCCGTTCCTACTTTCACGAAATTATGCGCCGGTTCACCAGGGACGAAAAATGACTGTCAGCAAATCATGACAGTCAGCCATGCCAGTCATGACTAAGTCATTGTTTTATATTGAGTTTCACTAGAAATCACGGGTAGTCAGGTTTTACGAACATGACATATCATTGTATTATCAATCACTTAAGGCATTGCTCCTCGACAGTAGTCAGTAGTTCCTGACCCACCTCCCCTCCTTGCATTCGAACCCACTTATCATGACTTTCGGTTCATCTATAAGCCTTTGTTTTTAAGCTTCATTTTGTCAACCGCTGCGGATCATTCAGATTTCAACAAACGGCCCATGAGGCATGCGACTTGTAATACTCCTACTACGCGAGCGAATGTCCGCTCACATTTTTCGAATTGCGAGTGACGAATGTTTCCAATTCGACACAAGGAAAGGAGGTGTACAGCTAGATTGCATCCGGAAAGCGCAGTGAAGGTGTACGAACAGGTGCATGAGGGACTCATGTGCCTCACAAGGAGGTAGCTATTATGCAGGTTTCCGTTTCACGGAGACAGTTTCTCAAAATCTCGGCGGGAACCGTCGCGGCAGTGGCCGTGGCGGACAAAGTCCTCGCGCTGACCGCGCTGCAGCCGGTCATCGAGGTTGGAAACCCGCTGGGTGAGTACCCCGATCGGTCCTGGGAACGTGTGTATCACGACCAGTACCGGTACGACTCATCCTTTACCTGGTGCTGCTCACCGAACGACACTCACGGCTGTCGGATCCGGGCCTTTGTCCGGAACGGCGTCGTCATGCGCGTCGAGCAGAACTATGACCACCAAACCTATGAAGACCTCTACGGTAACCGAGGCACATTCGCCCATAACCCGCGCATGTGCTTGAAGGGCTTCACGTTCCACCGACGTGTATACGGTCCCTATCGATTGAAGGGTCCGTTGATGCGGAAGGGCTGGAAGCAGTGGATGGACGACGGCTCCCCCGAGCTGACCCCAGATGTGAAGCGCAAGTATAAATTCGACAGCCGGTTCCTGGACGACCTCAACCGAGTATCGTGGGATACCGCCTTCACCTATGTGGCAAAAGGCTGCGTGCTCATCGCCACGCGGTACAGCGGCGAAGCAGGCGCGCGTCGTCTCCGCGAGCAGGGGTATGCTCCGGAAATGATCGAGATGATGAAGGGTGCCGGCGTGCGGACCTTCAAACATCGAGCCGGTATGCCGGTCCTCGGCATCATTGGCAAGATGATGAACACCCGCTTCAACGGTGGATGCCTGCCGTTGCTGGACTCCTGGATTCGCAAAGTCGATGCCGATAGAGCGCAAGGTGGAAAGTACTACTCCAACTATACGTGGCACGGCGACCAAGATCCGTCCCATCCGTTCTGGAACGGGACCCAGAACTGCGATATCGACCTCTCCGACATGCGCTTCTCCAAGCTGAACACCAGCTGGGGAAAGAACTTTGTCGAGAACAAGATGCCGGAAGCGCACTGGAAGCTCGAGTCGATCGAGCGCGGTGCCCGCATCGTCGTGATCACTCCGGAATACAACCCAACGGCATACCGCGCCGATTACTGGATTCCTCTTCGGCCGGAAACCGATGGCGCGAACTTCCTGGGTGCCGCGAAGATCATCTTCGACGAAAATCTCCAGGACATCGACTACATTAAGGAATTTACCGACCTGCCGTTGCTCGTACGGACGGATACGCTCCAGTACCTCGATCCGCGCGACGTGATTGCAGATTACAAGTTCCCTGATTTTTCAAAGAGCTACACGGGCCGTATCCAATCCTTGAAACCCGAGCAAATCGAACGGCTCGGCGGCATGATGGTCTGGGACCTGGCCAAGGGGAAAGCGGTTCCTCTACACCGGGAACAGGTCGGCTTCCACTTCAAGGAAAGCGGCATTGATCCAGCCTTGACCGGTACCCATCGAGTCAAACTGCTCAATGGTCGTGAGATCGACGTCATGTCGATTTACCAGATGTATCAAGTCCACCTCCAGGACTATGACCTGGATACCACGCACCAAATCACCCGTGCGCCGAAAGACCTGTTGGTCCGTTGGGCGCGTGATTCGGGCACGATTAAGCCGGCGGCGATGCATAACGGCGAAGGCGTTTGTCACTATTTCCACATGACGGAAATGGGTCGGGCGGCTGCGTTCATCATGACCATCACCGGCAACATTGGCAAGTTCGGCACGGGCTGCCATACCTGGTCTGGTAACTACAAGGCCGGTATCTGGAACGCCGTTCCCTGGTCAGGCGCGGGACTCGCGGTGCACACCGGTGAGGATCCGTTCAATCTGACGTTGGATCCGAACGCCCACGGCAAGGAGATCAAGACCCGATCGTATTACTACGGTGAAGAAGTCGGATACTGGAACCACGGTGATACGGCCTTGATCGTCAACACGCCGAAGTACGGACGCAAGGTGTTCACCGGCAAGACCCACATGCCGAGCCCCAGCAAAGTCCGCTGGGTCACGAACGTGAACATCCTCAACAATGCCAAGCACCACTACGACATGGTGAAGAACGTCGACCCGAACATCGAGATGATCGTGACGCAAGACATCGAGATGACCTCGGACGTCAACCATGCCGACGTGGCGTTTGCGTGTAACTCGTGGATGGAGTTCACCTATCCAGAAATGACAGGCACGGTCTCCAATCCGTGGATTCAAATCTGGAAGGGTGGCATTCGTCCGTTGTACGATACCCGCAACGACGCGGACACCTTCGCTGGCGTCGCAGCCAAATTGGCTGAAATGACCGGTGATGCACGCTTCCGCGGCGTGTTCCACTTCGTGTACATGAACCGCGTCGATGTCTATCCACAGCGGATGCTGGATGCCAGCGCGACCTGCTACGGATACAGCGCCGACGTCATGTTGAAGTCGGAAAAGGGTTGGATGGTCATGGGTCGGACCTATCCGCGTCATCCGCTCTGGGAAGAGACGAACGAGTCCAAGCCCCAGTGGACGCGGTCGGGACGCATTGAGACCTACCGTATCGAACCGGAAGCGATCGAGTACGGGGAAAACTTCATCGTACACCGGGAAGGCCCGGAGTGTACCCCGTATCTGCCGAATGCGATTTTCTCAAACAATCCATTCATTCGGCCGGACGATTACGGTATTCCGATCACGGCGCAGCACCATGATGACAAGCATGTGCGAAACATCAAGCTGCCGTGGCAGGAAATCAAGCGACATCCGAACCCGTTGTGGGAGAAGGGCTACCAGTTCTACTGCGTGACGCCCAAGACCCGGCACCGGGTGCATAGCCAATGGTCGGTGAACGACTGGGTGCAGATTTACGAGTCGAACTTCGGCGATCCGTATCGGATGGACAAACGGACACCAGGTGTCGGCGAGCACCAATTGCACATCAACCCGCAAGCGGCGAAAGACCGCGGCATCAACGACGGCGACTACGTCTTTGTCGACGGTAACCCGGTGGACCGGCCCTATCGTGGCTGGAAGCCGTCGGACCCGTTCTACAAGGTCTCCCGGTTGATGATTCGTGCCAAGTACAATCCGGCCTATCCGTACCACGTCACGATGGCAAAACATGCCCCGTATGTGGCAACGGCCAAGTCGGTGAAAGGCCACGAGACGCGGCCGGACGGACGCGCCATTGCGGTGGACACCGGCTATCAGTCCAACTTCCGGTACGGCGCACAACAGTCGTTTACCAGAAGCTGGTTGATGCCGATGCACCAAACCGACTCGCTCCCCGGCAAACATACGGTTGCCTGGAAGTTCAAGTGGGGCTATGCCATCGATCACCATGGCGTCAACACGACTCCGAAGGAGTGCCTGATCCGCATCACCAAGGCGGAAGACGGCGGCATCGGAGCCCGTGGGCCGTGGGAACCAGTCCGGACCGGTTTCACGCCGGGTCAGGAAAACGAGTTCATGATTAAGTGGCTCAAGGGGGAACATATCAAGATCAAGGTCTAGGGATCGATGGTCACGCCTAAGAGGACTGCCTCTTAGGGACGTCGTTCTCAGGACTTGAAACGAATGCGAACCATTAACCACATAATCATGTTCAGAAGGAGGATTCACAATGCCAGAAGTCTATAACTGGCAACTGGGACGGAAGATGCTGTATCCCTACGAGGAGCGGCATCCGAAGTGGCAGTTTGCCTTTGTGTTCAACATCAATCGCTGTTTGGCTTGTCAGACCTGTTCGATGGCCGACAAGTCGACCTGGCTCTTCTCGAAGGGGCAGGAATACATGTGGTGGAACAACGTGGAGACCAAGCCGTACGGCGGGTATCCGCAGTTCTACGACGTGAAGATCACCCAGCTCGTCGAGCAAGTGAACCCGGGTGGCCAGGTGTGGAACGTCCGGGTGGGACGCAAGCACCATGCGCCGTACGGGGTGTTCGAAGGCATGACCATTTTCGACGCGGGCGCCAAGGTGGGCCAGGCGGCGATCGGGTATATTCCGACGGACCAGGAATGGCGGTTCGTGAACATTTACGAAGACACGGCGACTTCGATGCGGGCCATTGTCGAGAACATCGACAAGTCCGGCTTTACGCGCGACGAACCGTGGCGGCTCTCCGGCAGCAGCTTGCCGGAACATGAGACGTATTTCTTCTATCTGCAGCGGATCTGTAACCACTGCACCTATCCGGGCTGTCTGGCAGCCTGTCCGCGGAAGGCGATCTACAAGCGGCCGGAAGACGGCATTGTGTTGATCGACCAGAACCGCTGCCGCGGGTACAAGAAGTGCGTGGAACAGTGTCCCTACAAGAAGCCGATGTACCGGGGCACGACCCGGGTATCGGAGAAGTGTATTGCCTGTTATCCGCGCATCGAAGGCAAGGACCCGCTGACGGGCGGCGAGCCGATGGAAACGCGTTGTATGGCCGCCTGCGTCGGCAAGATCCGGATGCAGAGCCTGATGCGCATCGGCGACGACGGTCTGTGGGCGGAAGATCGATGGCACCCGCTGTACTACACGATTCGTGTGGAGCAGGTGGCGCTGCCGTTGTATCCGCAGTGGGGCACCGAGCCCAACGGCTACTACATTCCGCCACGGCACAGCCCGCGAGGGTATGCGCGGCAGATGTTCGGGCCGGGCGTGGACAACGCCATTGAGAAGTATCTCGTTCCGAGCCGGGAACTGTTGGCGGTCCTCCAACTCTGGAGAGCCAGCCAGCAGATCATCTTCCGGTACGACGTCATTCCGGGTCCGAAAGTGTTCGAAACCCAAATCCACGGGAAGCGGTTCGACATGTACAACGATACCGTGTTGGGCTTCAACAAGTCGGGCAAGGAAGTGGCGCGTATTCAGGTCGAAGAGCCGATCTACATTCGGCCGGCCGAGCGCGTGAACTGGCTGTAATACTCATACGGGGGAGAACGGTATTCCTCTCTCCCCAGTAACGAGCTTGCACCAACGAAGGCAGGAAGTTCACAGGAGCTTCCTGCCTTCGTGTTTTTTGCCACTCCTGCGAACTAGGAGGCGTGCTGCGCGGACACTCATTCTGGGTCATTCGTGGGGTTGGAAGTATGAGCGCGTCCTTTCCAATGAGCATATGACAAACCTTTTCGGACGCGGTCTGTAACAATCTGCATCGACTTTTCTCTCTCCTCCGATCTGTCACTGTATAGGGGCAATGAACCTCGTTCATGCGATTCATACCTATTTCTGCCAGTCAGCCGGCCGCACTCTGATCTTAATGGCATTTATATCCTGCAGTTCTTGACAGGCTTCCTTTTTGAAGCTATACTCCCCCTAGTTGATAACGGTTATCAGTATCGAGACAATGCACTCTTCGCGCGGATCATCAATCATCAGTGGGAGATGCCACTCATGTATGTCTGCTTGTGTAAGGGCTTGACGGAATCAGATGTGCGGGAAGCCGGCCGCCAGGGATGCCTGACAACCCGGCAAATTATTGCTGAGTTCGGCCTGCGGGAGAATGGGTGCTGCGGACGTTGCGCGAAAAATATCCATGAACTCGTTACACTGGCAAAAGGGCAGTTGGAAAGTGCTCGCTCAAACCCAGTACCTTCTTAATTCCCAAGTGTCGGGAGCACCGCGTTCCCGTTATCGTATCGATAGAATCCCTCACTGCCCCCTCTCGGAAGATTGTCTCATTTGCAGTTCAAAACCTTTTCTAACGACAACGGCTATCTCCGTTACCCGTTGCCCTAGATCCCGCGCCGCCGCCAGTTCTTGTTCATCGATACCCTGACTACTACCTTCTGTCGTAGCGGAAGCGCCAAAGGCCCCACCCCCACTGACGACTATCATGTAATTTCCCAGCATGGCCGACAGCATCGAGAGTAGGGTCAGTTCTTTTCCACTCGAAACTTGGCCCCCCGTGGCAAATGCCCCGCCGACCTTATTCTTGAGTTTAAACTCTGGAAAAACCCCGAACTTAAATTGCCAGTCGTCAATGAAAGCTTTGACTTCTCCGGCCATATTGGACCAGTAGACCGGAGAACCCAGGATGATGGCATCTGCAGTGAACAACTCCTCGGCCGTCACCTGCCCTACCCGCTTCATTGTCACATGGGCGGAAGGAACCTTCCCGGCTCCTTCCGCCACCGCCTTGGCCATCTGCTCGGTATGCCCGGAAAGGGAGTGATAGGCGACCAGCACGTGAATGGTCGAGAGGTTGTCAGCAGGATGCGCATTGTGCGATGCGACCACCAGCCCAGCAATGCACAACAGCAGGACACGCAACAATTGAATCATCGGACACCCACTTGACAGCGAGAGAAGGATTGGAAGCCGACGGGCCAGACTATCACAGGCCTCGCAGACGACCTGGCCCTCTGCAGAAGAGAAGGGGAAGGGTCTGAACAGTACTCGCCGCGAAACGCCCGCTTCCTACCGGCGAACTGTTTCCTCATCCATGTGCTCTTCAACGGACACTTGGGTCAAGGTTCCGCGATAGTCACATTTATGGCAGCGGATCCTAAATTCCTCAATCCATTTTTCCTGCACATACGATTGCCTGCATTTCGGGCACACAAAAACGCCTCTCATATAGAGCACGCGCCGAGTTTCCTTCATCAACAACCTCCTCGCAGGTCAACAATGACCTGAGGATGGCATAGGCGCCGACGGAATTGCAAGACAGAGAAAACTACAGCATCGCCATGGCTTGCGTCAGCTTGACGACCCATCAAGAGCCCGTTAGGATGCGGCATGTTCAGCGATCCTGCGCTCCCGTTTGAGAAGCGACCCGCCTCAGTCGCACGAGCTTTCATGACGCTCTCTCTCTGGGTAATGGCACTGTGTCTCATGACGGAGTCATCTATGGCTGCCGACCCTCCACCGGAAACTGTTATTATGGTGAAGACGCCGCAAGGCACATTAATCCAAGCCGAACTTGCGGATACGGCACTCAAACGTGCCCAGGGTCTGATGTTCCGAGAAAAACTCCCGGACGATCGCGGCATGTTGTTCATTTTTGGGGATGCTCAACCTTGGACATTTTGGATGAAAAACACCAAGATACCGCTGGATATAATCTGGATGGATGGGAAAAAAACCATCGTCCATATTGAGCGTAACGTCCCCATTTGTACGAGACACGACGATGGTTGTCCGCAATACCGTTCGGAGGAAGGCGCGGTATATGTCCTAGAACTCGGCGCAGGCAGGGCTGAGGCGCTCCACCTGCAGCGAGGCATGCGGCTGAGCTTTAAGCAGCCCTAACCGAGTTTTGCCATCAGAGCCGAGATTTACGGCCACCCCAAAAAAAATTCTGAATGCGTTCGATGAGGGGGCGCGTGTGGGTCACTGTCGAGAGCCCCGCCGCGTCTTTACATAATTGAGTCTTAGCTGCTGCCGTCGCTGCCTGGCGTTTGGCCACGACTTCGCCGATCCGCTCCAGTAACCGTCGATCGTCCTGCACTACTCGCATCAAAGCATTTTTACTCACGGCAATGACCAACAATTCGGTTACCGCCAACACCGTGGCCGACCTCGGTTCACCTGTCAGCAAGGACATCTCGCCAAAAAAATGCCCGGCCTTCAGCGTCGTCACGATAGAAGAGAGCCCTCCCTGCTGTAATCGCACGTCAGCGGTTCCTGAAGCGATGACATAAAGCGCCTCGCCAGACTCACCTTGACGCACGACCTGCTCGCCGGGCAAGTAAGACTCCCATCGCGCTTCCTGGGCAAGCAGCTCGATTTGCTTCGTGTCCAGCATCGCAAGAAAATCGACCGCCGCCAACTGAGCGACGATCTCCTCGACAGTCCGCGTCTTCGGTGCACCCTCCGCATCCACGTCCTTACGAACCACCCGCTGCGGGAACGGAATTTCGATGGCCTTTCTGGCAAAGGCGTGCCAGATGTACGTTCGCATCGTGCTCTCGATCACGTCGCGTTGGGCAAAATCTCCGATAGGAAACTTGATCCGATACTGAATGCCCGATTCATTGAATGCCGTCACCAGGGCAGTGGGCTTGGGCTCCGGCAGTACCCCTGATACAGCGGAGGCTGCAGCGAGCAGCGTCGCGCAGACCTGCTCCGGGGGCGTGCGATAGGCCGCCTCAACAAACACATTGCAAAAATGAGTCGTCGTCGGCCGGCTGAAATTTGTCACACCGCTCTGAATCACCAAATCATTCGCCAACGACACGCAATCATGGGTGCGAGTGTGGAGTGTGACATGTTCCATTCCGATGTGTGCCACCATGCCTTCTCGATCGAGCACGGTGATCCAGTCGCCCACCTTGACGATCTTTCCCAATTCGATGCCGGCAAAAAATCGCGTCAGCGTATCCTTCAACGCGACGCCCACCATCGCTGCCGCCACAGTGGGCAACGCGACCAGCGCCACCAGATTTACCCCGGTGACCAGCCACAGAATCAGCACCCCCGCCGCCACGACCTCCGCGCCGATCAGAAGATGCCGGACAACGTCGGGGATATAGCGGTTCCCTCGTCCGATTAACCATTCGCCGATCACCAGAACATCGAGAATCGTGAAAAGGAAAAAAGACGCGCCGAGCCATGCCACAACATCCAGTCCAGACTGAATCAGGGTTGGAGCCTGACTCGCTAGACCGCTACGCGCGGCCAGTGCCGCGAGGACAAGGAACAGGCTTGCGCCGCCAGCGTAGAATGGCAGGGAGGGTACCGGGCGACCGCGCCGGGAAAAGAGGACGTTCAACCCGATCAACATCGCAGCCACGACGACGATCGCGACTGCCATGCCGGCCAGAATCGTGAGATTCATATGCCGATCACCGGACCTGATGGGGAGCACATGCGAACACGTCTCTGATTAGGGCCGTTCCTGCCATGAGCGAACCCGACGCACGGTAATCACGCCATCAACCTTCTCAATGGCCTTCAGGACCCGCCCCACATGTGCGGTGTCCAGGACTTCCACGATGAAGTCCAACATCGCCTTTCGATCCTCTCGGGTCGTAATTTCAGCGCGGCTGATGTTGGCTTGGCATTCCGAAATGGCCGTCGAGACATGCGCCAGCACGCCGGTCTTGTCCACCGCAATGACCGAGATCTTTACGGCATGGGTGCTGGGGGTGGAGTGATCCCATTCCACCTCGACTAGCCTGTTTTTGTCGTAATCCAACGCTTCCAAATTTGGACAATCAACGGTATGGATTGTGAGCCCGCGACCGCGGGTAATGTAGCCCAAAATACGATCACCCGGCACGGGGTTGCAGCAGCGCGACAACTGCATCAAGAGATCCCGTGCACCCTTCACCTGTACCCCCGTGTCGTCCGTTCGGCCGGGTGGTGTTTTTGGTATCGCGGGTATTTCAGGAACCACGGCAGGGCTTGGCGCCGGCACCGCGGGAACAAGCTTGCTCATCACCTGAGAGGTCGGGAGGTTCCCAAAGCCGACGGCCGCCGCCAGCTCGTCGGTCGTTTCATGCCCAGCCTGCTTGGCCACCGCGAGGAGTTGATCCGAGCGCAACATTTGAGCCGGCGCCAGGCCATGCCGGCGAAACTCGGCTTCCAGCAGACGTTTGCCAATCTCGATGCTGCGGGCCTGCTCCTCAGCCTTGATCCAGTGCTTGATCTTGGTTTTCGCGCGGGACGTCCGCACGAACTTCAACCAATCGCGGTGAGGTGTCTGGTTGGCCGCAGTCAGAATCTCCACCATATCCCCGCTCTCCATATTATGTTTCAGCGGGACAATCTTACCGTTGACCTTGGCCCCCACACAGTGGTCCCCGATCTCCGTATGAACGGAATACGCGAAATCCACCGGTGTGGAGCCTTTGGGGAGTTCCTTCACCATCCCTTGCGGGGTAAAGACATATACGACGTCATGGAAGAGGTCCAGCTTGACCGAATCCATGAACTGGCGATTGTCCGGCAGATCCTGATTCCACTCCATAAACTGCCGCAGCCAACTGAAGACTTTTCCATCTTTTTCATCGATGCGGCCATGTTCCTTGTATTTCCAATGCGCAGCAATGCCCTGCTCCGATACCCGGTGCATCTCCTCCGTCCGGATCTGAAACTCCACATGCTCCCCTTTGGGACCCACGACAGTGGTATGCAGCGACTGATACAGGTTGGACTTGGGAATCGCGATGTAATCCTTAAACCGGCCGGGCAAAGGTCGCCATACCGAATGGATGACGCCCAGGAGGGCGTAACAGTTCATCTTGATGTCGGTAATGATGCGGAGCGCGGCAAGATCGTACACCTCTTCGAAGGAAATCGACTGCTTTTCCATTTTTTGATAAATGCCATACAGGTGTTTTGGCCGGCCGGATACTTCACCCTGCAATCCCGCCTCTGCCATAGCCGCCTTCACCACGTCGATGACTTCCAGAATATATTGCTGCCGGTCATCATCCCGCTTCGCCACGCGAACCCGTAACGATTCATAGACGTCCGGCTTGAGATGCTTCAGACAAAGGTCTTCAAGTTCGTTTTTGATCCAGCCAATCCCCAGCCGGTTGGCAAGGGGAGCATAGATTTCCAGAGTTTCCTGGGCAATCTCCTGCCGTTTCTGCTCACTGAGGTATTCCAGGGTCCGCATGTTGTGCAGTCGGTCGGCGAGCTTGATCAATACCACACGAATGTCATCCGCCATGGACAGCAGCATCTTGCGGAAATTCTCTGCCTGCTTTTCCTCATAATTCCGAAACGTAATCTTGCCGATCTTGGTCACACCATCAACTAAATGTACGACATCCTTCCCGAATCGCTGCTCCAGTTCCATGGGCGTCGCCAGGGTATCTTCGAGCGTGTCGTGGAGTAGTCCGGCGACAATGGCCGTTACATCGGTCTTGAGATGCGTCAATAACCCGGCAACGGCAAGCGGATGCCGGAGGTAGGGTTCACCCGACCGTCGCGTCTGTCCTTCGTGGGCTTTAGCGGAAAAATCATATGCTCGACGCAGGAGATCCAGGTCGGCCTCGACGTTATAGCTTCTCACCCGCTCGATTAGCTCATCGAGCTCTGTTACCGTCTCGTGCGGCATGCTTATGATACCTCACCACTCATACGCAGAGCCTTGATGCGCAGCTGCAAACGGTCTTGACCATTCCAATGATTGCGTTCCGGACTGAAGGCTAAATCAAGCGGGCGACCAGCCCTGAGCCCCAGATCTTCCAAGGATCCCATGCGAAACCCGATACTATCGAAAATATACGACCGGCCTTGCCGCACACGAAGCTTGAGATGATTCTCACCGACTACTCGAGCGTCGATCACATCCAGGCCCCGGATGGCCAGGGTTGGTTCTGGGTTGCCGGCTCCGAAGGGATGCAGGGATTCAAATTCCTGGATCAATCCAAGATTGACGTCCGTGAGCCGCACCTCAGCATCCACGTGTAACGTCGGGACAGCGCGAGAGGCAGTGGTCCATTGGGCGACCACCTCGCAAAATCTGCGCCGAAACTGCTCGAGATTTGATTCCTTGATGGTCAAACCCGCAGCGCTTGGATGGCCTCCGAATGCCTCCAGAAGATCCCGGCAGGCAGACAAACCCTGGTACAGATCGAATCCGTCTACTGTTCGAGCCGACCCCTTCCCCATCCCCTCACCGTCCACGGCGATGACGATGCTCGGACGATGGAACCGATCCACCAACCGGGCAGCAACAATCCCGACGACCCCCAGATGCCAGTTGCGGGAACCCAGTACAATTGCGGTCGTGAGGCTGTCTGCAGTCAGGAATCCAGTCGCCTCACTGGTAATCTCGGCTTCGATTTGCTGGCGCTGCCGATTGAACTGCTCTAATTGTTCAGCTATCTGCATGGCCTCCTGGTCAGATTCAGTCGTCAAGAGCCGCACACAGGACATCGCATGGTCTAGGCGCCCCGCCGCATTCAAACGTGGGCCAAGGCGAAAACCGATGGTTTCACTCGTACAGGGCTTCGTGATGCCGGCCACATGCTTCAGTGCGCGAACACCGCAGCGGTCTCCCCGGGTCAGCTGCATAAGTCCTTCGCGAACAAGAAGGCGGTTTTCATCCTGAAGGGGCACGATGTCTGCCACCGTCGCCAACGCCACGAGGTCCAAGCAAGATTCCGGGTCCACATCACCGGATCCGTATCGCTGCTGGTAGGCCGATACCACTTTGTAAGCGAGACCAGCCGAACAGAGTCCCTTGAAAGGATAGATGGCGTCACACCGGTGGGGATTCAACACCGCCAGCGCTGAGGGCATCGTGGCATCGGTCTGGTGGTGGTCTGTAACCACTACATCCATGCCGAGTTGGGTCGCGACCGCAATTTCATGGTGCGACGTGGTCCCGCAATCGGAGGTCACCAACAGCGTAATGCCTTCTTGCGCCAGTTGTCGAATCGCCCTCTCATTCAATCCGTAGCCTTCTCGTAGACGGTGCGGAATATAGCCCTGAGCCGTTCCGCCCAAACCACGATAGAACGACAAATAGAGACTGGTGGCTGAGATTCCATCGACATCGTAGTCTCCATAGAAACAGACACGCTCCTGCCGAGACAGGGCCTGGTGCAGGCGCTCGACCGCTCGCTCCATATCGGGAATCAGGAAAGGATCGTGGAGATGGTCCCGAGTCGTAGACAACCATCGGCTCGCCTCGACGGCAGTCGTCACACCCCTGGCCACCAGGACCGATGCTGTGACGGATGAGATCGACAGGAGGCGCGACAAATTATTCTGTAGCGAGACATCCGACGGTCGGAACACCCACAGTCTTTCCTGCATGAAGCCTCTATTTCTATCTGAAATATTCGGAAGTTACTGAGAAGTAAGGGGAATGGTATCGACTCACCCCACCTTTGTCAAACGAGACCCCGTCTCGATTGAAGCGAGCATACGACAGGAATCCTATTCCGGTGGTGGACTGGATGAAACTTAAGACAAAAGGAAGGAGTTGTCCGCTAGCGCCCAATAAAAAAAGGAGGAGACTATTCCCCTCCTTTTTGTACGTAGTTTTTGACGAACTCTTCGGCATTTTTTTCGAGCACGTCGTCGATTTCATCAACCAGTTTGTCGATGTCCTCTTTCATCTTTTTCCCGGACTCGACAACCTTGGGATTCGGCTTGACCTCTTCCTTGCTCTGGGATTCTTTCCTGGATTCCGGTCTCCTCTCCTGTTTCTCCATCGGAGCACCTCCAGTCAGTCAGATACTGTCCAGGTCAACGATATAGTGTCACCTTACTCCAGGGCCGTCGAACCCGTCAAGCCGAACGCCATCAAAATGAAACGGGACCGGCTATTTCACAATCAGAGACACAATAAGAAGCGCCACGATGTTGATGACCTTGATCATCGGATTGATCGCCGGACCGGCCGTGTCCTTGTAAGGATCACCGACCGTATCACCCGTGACGGCCGCCTTGTGTGTATCGGTTCCCTTTAACCCCTGCTCTTCAATGTACTTTTTGGCATTATCCCACGCACCGCCGCCACTCGTCATGGAAATCGCGACGAACAAGCCCGTCACGATACTGCCGACTAGCACCCCGCCGAGTGCCTGCGGGCCAAGAACCACACCAACCAGAATCGGAGCGAGCACGGGGATCAGCCCGGGAATCATCATTTTCTTGAATGGCCGCCTGGGTCACAATGTCCACGCAGGTTCCGTACTCAGGCTTTCCAGTCCCTTCCATGATGCCCTTGATGGTACGAAACTGCCGCCGCACTTCCTCGACCACCAGGCCGGCCGCCTGCCCGACCGCCTTCATGCAGAGCGCACCAAAGATAAAGGGCAACATGCCACCAAGGAACAGCCCAACCAGTACCGATGGATTGGAGAGATCAAACGCGCTCGAGGTGCCTGGAGAACTCCCTTTTGCCACTTCGCGGGCAAATTCGGCAAATAAAACCACTGCCGCGAGTGCAGCCGACCCGATCGCGTACCCTTTGGTGACGGCCTTCGTCGTATTCCCGACCGCATCGAGCGGATCCGTGATGTCACGCACTTCCTTACCCAAGTGCGCCATTTCGGCGATTCCCCCGGCATTGTCAGTAATCGGGCCGAAGGCATCGATGGCTACCACGATCCCTGCCATGGAGAGCATCGACACTGCTGCCACCGCCACCCCGTAAAGCCCGCCCGACTCCGCTCCGCCACAGATCCAGTAGCTGCCGAGAATCGCCGCGCCGATGACGAGCACCGGAGCGGACGTCGACTGCATGCCCACCGCCAGACCGGCAATAATGTTGGTCGCATGACCCGTTTCACTGGCCTTGGCAATATCCTTGACCGGCGCATATTCTTTGGACGTGTAGTAGTCGGTAATGAATACCAATGCGAGCGTCACTCCCAGCCCCATCAATGCCGCCAGGTAATAGCTAATTCCACTGACGCCACCGACATTGTCCATGATTTTCGTCGTAATCGGGAAGAAGGCCAGGGCTGCCAGGCCACCAGCCACAAACAGTCCCTTGTACAAGGCCGGCATGATTTCCCCGCCAGGGCTGACCTTCACAAATAGAATGCCGATAATCGTCGCGAAGATCGTTACCCCACCCAGCGCGAGCGGATACAGGATCGGCGCGCTCACACCCTTGAAGAGGGTGAATGCCAGCACCATCGCTGCTACTGTGGTGACTGCATAGGTCTCGAAGAGGTCCGCCGCCATACCCGCGCAATCGCCCACATTATCACCCACATTGTCTGCGATGACTGCGGGATTTCGAGGATCGTCTTCCGGTATCCCAGCTTCGACCTTGCCGACCAAGTCCGCGCCCACGTCTGCGGCCTTCGTGTAGATGCCGCCGCCTACACGCGCAAACACCGAAATCAAGCTGCCGCCGAAGCCGAGGCTGAGCAAGGCATGGATCGCTTTTTCCTGTCCCGCGAATTGAGCGGCCAGGGTGTAGAAGCCTGTAATGGCCAGTAGTCCCAACCCGATCAATAGTAAGCCGGTCACCGCACCGCCCCGGAAGGCGACGGTCAAGGCCGCGTTCAGGCCGTTGTGCGCGGCTTGCGCCGTTCGCACGTTCGCCCGAACCGCGATGATCATACCCACATAACCTGCAAGGGCTGAAGCACCGGCTCCGATCAAGAAACCAAGGGCGGTCAGCATCCCGAACTTATCTGAAAACGCGCCTGCCCCCCACAACAGGACGAACAATATCACTGCCACCACGCCGACAGTCCGATACTGCCGGTTCATATAGGCGCTGGCCCCTTCTTGAATGGCCTTGGCAATCTCCTGCATCTTCGCGTTACCTGCATCCAACTTGAAGACCCACATGGCGAGATAGAGACCATAGGCAATACCGGCTACGGCTGCAATCAGAGCAAAGGTCACAATCGCTGAGTCGCTCACAGTGTTCTCCTCCTGTTAACAGAATGGTGAAACTGAGAATCCAGCTGAACCATCTCGTGAAATACCCCGCCTCCCGAACGCTAACTAGCTGAAAATTCGCGTCATTCTATAGATGTGCTACGGACGGATCAAGGTGAAAGTGCGTAGTCGACCACCCTCGCATCATCTTGATCCACTTACCGCGACACATCCGTGTGTGGACAATGTCCTGATCCATACGAGGGCGTCGACTGATCAGCAGGATACATTCACCTGCTTATGGTATTCGTGGATTCTAAACGAAGCCCGGTCCGTTCCCCAAAGGGGGCATTCCGAAGTTTGCGGAGCGGAGGGGACTTTGTTATAGTGCGCCCGGACTGAGGAGGAATCGATGGGACTTGCGCCGGACTATATCCTGGTGGATCAGCAAAAATTCAGCAAGGTCAGGTTGTCGCTCGACAATCACGTGTACAAGAATTGCGAGATGGACGACTGTGACATTTATTACAGCGGCGGACAATATGAGTTGATCGATACCCATATCACGAACTCGCGGCTTATCCTCAACCACCCTGCCAAGAGCATCTACAGTGCAATTCAAATTTTCAAGATGAAATCCCCTGGATCCCGCGTCGTCTCCGAGTAAAACCCTTCGCATCACGCAACGTGAGGGTGCCTCCTCCGGTCAGGCACCGCGTCCGTGCATGACGCGTCACACAGGGCGTCACTTCGAGATGGGAATATTTTCGGTGAACTTGACGATAGGGATGGATTGAAACACGGCGTCTTGCGCACCTTTGGGAGACTCGGCCTCGATCCGCTGCATGAATGCGGCCGGACCTGTCACGGGAGCGTAACTCAGGGTAGCCTCGACGTCGAAGGTCCTTGTATCTTTTGGCGTGGGAAACGAAAAGGTTTCAATCCGCTTTTCCTCCGGCTTGAGGATTGTTTCGTCAAGAACCTTGACAGCCTCAAAATCGAACACGGTTTTTTGCCCCTTTGCATCCGCGTAAGTCCGTCCATACACGCGCTTATCGCTAAAAACCGTCCTGAGATTCTTACCTTTTACTTCCAAGCCTAACACGACACTCGCCCAGCCGGGATGCGTCGTCGGCAGATTGTGAGGCACCAGGCTCTGCACCGCTACGGTCACAGTGGTCTTTTCTCCCTCGATCTTCGTCGAGACCTCGAGCTTGGCTGCTTCCTGCCTGAGCTGACCAATCCTCCCCGGAAACGTATGGTTGGCCACCTTTCGCTTGGCTTCCCCATTGGCAGATTCCCCAACCTGTTCCGGCATATGACATGTCTGGCATTCTTTTCCTGCCTTCACTGATTTACTCTGATCCCAGTTACCCAAAAGATCGTTGCTCTTTCCCAACTCCGCCGCCGCCGGCACCACCTGGTGACAATTCAGACAGAGATCCGACTTCCGGAAGAGGCCAAGATCCATCGATTGATGAGCGAGGTTTTGTGCAAAGTCCTTATATGGCCCGTACATAATCTTACTTCCGAGATCGTACGTGGGTTCCGGTGGCTGCTTCGTCCGATCTACCTGCTTGATGAGGTGACATTGTACGCAGGCCACACCGTCCAACGACGGGTCGCCGGACTGAGCTTGGGTCACAAACAATTGGACATGATCGGCAAACTCGCGTACATGCGGAGCATGACACCGAAAGCACATCGCTTTATCTTTGCCGGAGGAGGAATTGAGATAGGCATCGAGCGCGGCCCGGAAGGTCGGCGTATGAATCGATTTCGAAAGCGGCGAAGTTTCCCATTCTTCAAAGACTCGCTCATGACAACGCTTGCACTTGCTGGAACTGGGAAAGGCTTTCTCGATGGTTGCCTGAGCTTTGGCATCCTGTGCAAGCGCCTGCTGCACACCGTAGCTTGCCAGGGCCACAGCAAGCAATACTGCACCGATTACAATCCTCTGTCGGAACCCTCGTCGATTCTTCACCGTTGGCATATCCTCCACACATCGTGCGTCCCTCGGTACCGTGCGCTCACCATCAACACGGCGCCCTAGAGTGACTTGGCCCGGTACGTCAGCATGCGAGGCTTGAGGTATTCTTCGATCACCGTGTTCGCGGTGGTTCGTTCCTGGTCGTTGGCCAGGGTCGCCAGATATTTGTCTTTGAGTTCTCCATTCGGCTCCGGGATTAAGGCATAGCTCAACACCACTTCGATATTCGCCGGTTCCCCACCGGCTGTCACAGCCTGAGAAAACGGTAC
Source organism: uncultured Nitrospiraceae bacterium (assembly GCA_963846575.1). Classification (GTDB taxonomy): domain Bacteria; phylum Nitrospirota; class Nitrospiria; order Nitrospirales; family Nitrospiraceae; genus Nitrospira_A. The sequence goes on from CAWJWJ010000002.1 coordinate 2,461,394, forward strand.
ACGGCGGGTATTCCCGCCCTTAATAAAGGGATCCGGGATCGGTCCCCGCAAAATCTTCTCGTAGGAAAGACCGAACCGCTTCGTTTCCTCACCCAGCACATGACCCTGGGCATCTTTGATGGTGATTGACAGAAAAAATTGCTTCAACACAGGGTCTCCGTCGGGGAAGCTATGGGGGAGACTTCCAACCTTTACCAGCACGGTGCCCTCTACGCCTGCCCCGGACTTTGTAGCCTCCACCTCGATACGCGGCATCCATTCCGCCTGGAGATTCCGATTTTTTAACAAGGTCCCAGGAATGACGACGCCGCGGAACCAATGTCGGCCGATCGCCCGGGTCATGGACCCGCGCTTCGACGTGGAGCTGCCGGTGGACGGCTCCATGTGACAATCCTGGCATATCGTGCCTTGCAGAATTTCGCCCGGCAAGTCCTTCTGGGTAACGTCCTTCACCTTGTCGAAATGGCATGACGCGCAATAATTTGCACCACGGTACAGCGGCATCTGCGTGGCAGGATGCACCAGATTCTCTTGCGGATCGGCATAGGGTCCGTAGAGCATTTCTCCCGGCTGCACTTTGTAAGTCGGAGGTGGCTGCGGCGTAGATTCCACAGCATTGATGAGGTGACATGATGTACAGCCGATCCCCTCCACTTGCGGCTTGCCAGACAGGATCTGCGCCGTGATTTTTTCGACATGCTGGGGAAATACCATCACGGCCGGAGCATGGCAGGAGAGGCACCGCTGACGCTCTTGCACGGTGGGATTAGTCTGCATCCACAGTCCCAGTACGGTCCGGAACACCGGAGACTCGAAAGAGGTGCCATGTAGCAACGCGGCGTCGACCCGACCGAATGATTTGAGGTCCGGAGTCTGCTCCCGTATCCCCTTCCATTCTTCGTAATGCCGATCGTGGCACTGCTTGCACTCTTCCGACCGGATAAATATCTTTTCGATCTCAGCGACCCAGTCAGGCGAAGCCTGACCATCAGGCTTCTGGGCAATCGCCCGCTCATGCAACGTGACATTCAGCAATGCCATGAGCAGCAGAAGCCCGCCCACTGCCAGTTTCTGGATCAACCGTCCCTTATCGCTCACTAGAGGTGCATCCTGCCTTAATCTCGTCTGCATCCAACAAAATGAAAGTTGACTCCCCAGCCGACCGGATCGCCAGGGTCGGCCGGTTCATAGGTTCCAATCGTGAAATTACACTCCTGAAGCGAGGCCTTAATGGCATTCCCGAAATCAATCAGTGTGCGGACTTCTTTTTTATCAATCTCCTTGATGACCGATCGCACCTTGATGCCGGCGTAGTCCGCACGAGAATTGCCGATCACTTCAAACACCGCCACGCCTTCTGGCCGCTGCAACTTCAGTATCTTCTGAATCTCTTCGTCGACTTCGCCGACAGCGATCCCGAACTCTTCTCCGAGTTGAATGGCTTCCTCCGCCGTCATCTCGCCGTTAGTGGTGGCGCCTGTGTCCGCTCCGACTGATCCGAATCCTTCCGCCACAAAGAGCACAACTCCACACACACAAAAAGCCCTTCCGAGGGAAAGGGCTTTTCCGAAAAGCAACCAGACTTTCTTTGATTGTTCCTCCAACGGCTGCCCCTCATTAGCGCGATGTGATCGGCCCAGATGCAGCTACCTGACCTGTCATCCTACCAGGAATCATCACATTTTTGTGACGGGGTCCAGTGACAGCTGAAACCAAGGCGCAATCGCTTTTTGCCCATTGCGCTCTTTATTCTCCCCGTTCCACACCGCGAAGGAGACCGCTTGAATATGCCCGGGCATCAATCTAGCCTCATTTTCCTGCTCCTCACTGGACAGCGGCCGACGCATCACCACCCGCCACATGCCATCCTTCCAGGTAGCTTTTCCTTGAATACGACCCTGCTTTTCCTTGGTCGTTAGAGTACTGAATCCGCCACCAATCAGATCTTCCACCGAAGAGGCTCGCCGAGGTATGACCTCAAACCGTCGCGGTTCCCCGCTGACAGCCCGATCTTTGTCTGGTGTCCTTGCGGCACGACGGTCAATATCGCTCTGCCAATCGGCTTTCCAGTGCCAAATATTGATGTAATGATCCAGTTGCCCCATGCAAAAAAAGGCAGGTGCGTCTCCAAGCGGCAAGCCCAACGCCACTCCATCGCGGAAGGTGCCCGGGGTGAGCCGATCATTTTTCGTATTGTCCTGCCATTCAAGCAGAAATGCGATGTCGATCCCGTTATGTACGGCGCGAACGGCCAGCGCATGGGCTGTCGGCTCTGGCCACACCGGTCGCGTAATGATCTGTCCACTAAGGGGCAGGGTCATGGGAGCGATTTTTTGCCAGAGTGGGTCCTCAGGCGCGACGGGGATGTCTCCCGCGACCGCCTGAGCACGAATGATCATACCTTCCGAACTGACTATGGGGATACCGAGACCGCCCAGAATGAGCGCGAAAAGAAGGAGACTAGAAAGGAAATACAAGAGCTTAGTACGGGATGTGTGAACCGATGTCATTCGCCTCATGTCCCGGCACGACGTCCTAGCCGTGAAATCTCATACTCACACTTCGCAACTGCGAGCGGTGAAACCTCGACCTGTTCCTACCACAGCTTTGCGCGACGGATTTTATTTTCTCCCCGCTCACAGATATACAGATACCCTTGTGAGTCGAGCGCCAGGCCCACAGGAGAATTGACGACCGCCTCAACCGCCAGAAGGCCATCTCCATGCTTGAGCCCACCGGCCGCATCCTTGGCGACAAAACGAGCGGCACCACAGCCGCCCATGTTTTTATCGTCATAGCCGCTGTCCCCATTCCCGGACACTGTACTGATGAGCCCCGTATCAGCATCGACTTTGCGGACTCTGTGATTACCAGTATCGGAAATGTAGGCGTGATTATGTTGATCGAACACAATGGCTTCGGGAGCGTGCAACATCGATTTCGTTGCCGGCTTGCCGTCGCCGTCGTAGCCATACCGGCACACCCCGGCAAGAGTTGAGATCAGGCCGGTCTTGCGATCTATTTTCCGTACCCGATTACTCCCCTTGTCCACAACATAGACGTCACCCGCATTGTCTACCGCGATGCCGACAATATCATAGAGCCTCGCATCCATTGCCGGCCGACCGTCATCCAAATACATGGAGAGGCTGAGCCCGTCCGAACAGACCGGCATGAGCCATCCATTGTCATCACTGAAATCGATTCCAATCGCATCGCCGGACAATACGACCAGGCTCCGGGCGACCAGAGGCTGCTCACGGGCCTCGTCTTCCGCGGTCCAGCTTCCCGCAATGGTTTCCACACGGCCGGTTCTCGAATCGTACCGGCGAATCCGATGCGCCTGTGTATCGGCGATATACATCACATCGGCGGCGTCGAATGCTATCGCCGCCGGCCAAGTCAAATTCACTTCCAATGCCGCGCCATCGCCATTGAACCCGTGCTCACCGGTTCCCACTACGGTCGTAATGATGCCTGTCTCGCGATCGACCTTGCGGATCCGGTTACTGCCTGAATCACAGATATACAGATCGTTATGTGAATCAAACGCCACGTCGAGCGGCAGGTACAGTCCGGCCTCTCCGCAAAGGCCCTCGTCCCCACTGTAGCAAGTCTCACCAATGCCGGCAAAGTTATGGAGAGTGCCTTCGGCAAGATTGACGCGCCGCACACGATCAGACCCGGATTCGGCGAAATACAGCCACCGCTCCTCACGGTCCAAGGCCACGTGGTGAGGAAGGGGGATGCCCGCTTTTACGGCACGTTTGCCGTCTCCGGTGCTTCGGGCTTTGCCGTTTCCTGCGAAGGTTTCAATGTACCCGATGGCTAACTGGACATCTGTTTCCATAACTTGGTCGATCCGTTCTGTGCTAAGGCCGTTATGTATGCGATCTACGCGCGCGCCGCTGGAGGCGTAGCGCCTACTGGCTGCTCCACGGAAGGCGGCGGCATGGAGACCGAAGGCTGCGCCTGAATGGCTTGTGCCTGCACCGGTTCGGCCTGCTGGGCTTGAGCCTGGGCTTCAGCTTCAATCGCGTCCGCCTCGTGGACAGACTTTTTGAACCCCTTAATCGCTTTGCCAATGCCTTCACCCAACTGCGGCAATTTCCCGGCCCCGAAGATGATCAGCACGATAAACAGGATCAGGATTAGCTCTGTAAAACCAAGGCTGCCAAACATGGTGGTTCTCCTTTGCTCACATGTTCAGTGTTCAGGATGCGCTCCCTCTTTTGCCTTCTTCGCGAATCGTTCCTTCAGGCGCTGGCGAGCTTGTTCGGCCTGTTCAAACATCTTGCACTTATCGTAGACGCTGATCAAATTATAATAGGCCAGCGGCTCATCCGGACTGTGCTCCACAGCACTCTCCATCACCTTGATCGCCAGATCGGTCTTCTTGTGATTGAGGGCAATTTCCATCAGCTTGAAGCTGGCTTCCAAATGCTTCGGATCCAGTTCGAGAACCCGCAAGTAACACTGGATTGCCATGTCCATGGTGTTATAGTCCGACACCTGCGGATTGTCGAGTTCCACATAGACGGCCGCGAGATTGTACCATGCCATGGGGTCGTCCGGAGTGATCTCCACGAGTCGTTCATAATAGTTTTTCGACTCCATGTATTTTCTTTTGTCCGCCTGCACGCGGCCGAGATTGAACAGGGCCAGGACATCGTAGGCATGAACATCAAGGGCCTTCTTGAATTCCGCCTCGGCCTCATCGATCATACCCTTCGTAGCATAAATGGTCCCGAGGTTTGAGTAATACATGGCGAGTGAGCGGTTCATTTCCGCCCTGAGGCCCTCGGCCATCTCAATTGATTTCTTCACTTCGGTCAACGCATCATCCAGGCGACCTTTGCTGAAATACAGTTCCCCCAGCCGACACCGGGCCTGAAAATCATCCGGCTCGGTGCTGAGCAATTTCTCGATCTCGATAATTTCCTCATCGGGATTCAAGGCTTGATCCTCTGGGTCGATCGCTGCACTGCCTTGCTCCACGCCGGCCGCTTGTGTCTGTTCATCCATAGCTACGTATCCTAATCTGGGTGACGAAAAGAAATTAAATTTGTCCACCAACAAAAGAATCCTGCGAGCCCATGAGCGGAGGCTTGGTCACCGCCGCCTGTTCCATCGAGGCACCCTGGGGCCGGTCGAGCGTGAGTAACATCACCCCGAGAATGACCATGAGGCTCAAATTTGAAAATAGCAACGCATACCCGGCGATAAACATCAAAGCAAGCCCATATCCCGCAAGGCGTCCCATCGTGACAAGCCTGATCACCGTATAAGACCAGCAGAGAAGTCCTGCAACGTAAAACGCGAAGGGCAAGTAGAAGGTATACCCCATGCCCATCTGAAAGATCCAGCTGATCCCCTCACCGGCTTTCCGGATCGAATGGGCCAGCACTGGATTGTAGAGTCCCAGAAAATAGTCCATGAACAACAAGGCGAAAAACACGACGACCGAGACCCCCCCGAACCAGATCGCGCGCCGCCGCTGCTGTCGATTTCTGGTCCGAAACGACACACCCTGACCATACGCGAAGAACACGAGGATGCTCGCAAGAACCATCAGAGCTTCGCCGAGACGATTGGCTTCATAGACGAGCGGCGGAGCCGCAATCACCCCCATCCACCCATAGGTGGTGGAGAAAATCTGGTAGTAGAGCCATCCTGAAATACCCAAATAATAGGTCGCGCCCATGATCCGCTTCGACCACTCCTTATGCTGCGACAGATATTCAATCATTAAGGCGGTCAGCGCGATAAGTGTAGTGACATTGTACGCAATGGAGCCCAGCATGGCCGGCGGCACGATCAGGAAGGCGACGGTAAGTATCAACAGCAGCCCCACGCTTGGAATGGTGACGGCATGGATACCGGTGAGGCCTCTGGCCCGCATTCTATTTACTAACAGGACAACGAGGGCTAGGAAGACGAAGATCGCTACGACATTCAACAGGGCGAAGCCGACGGAAGTGAGTAGCTGAAATGTAGTTCCGACCCACTCATGTTGCGCAGCAATTTTGCTGATATGCATCCCGAGGCGGGAAACAAGTCGATAGAGAACCAGTTCAAAAAAACCGACGAACAGTACCAGCTTGATAGTGTATTCGAACAGTAAGCCCTGATCCTGAACCCGTCCAGTGGAGCGTTCGACCGTGGCGGCTATGCCAGACATTTCTAGCCCCCTGTGCAAAACGTTAGGATGGCCCAAACACCGACGATGGACCCTCATCCGCGAGAACTTTCGAGAGTCTAGGAGCCGGTCGGCTGGGGCACTTGCAACGCTTGCGATTTAGCCCGGGCAATGTATAACAACCCGTCGGCCATTGAATAGTTAAACGGCAGCTCACACACGACTTCACTGATTTTTTCATACACCTGCTGATACAACTGTTCGGCCTGAGCAGGAGTCATCCCTTCTTGTACTTCATAGAAGAAGCCCAGGCTCAAATCCTCTGTAGCAGGCCTCATAATTCGTCGGATACCGTAACTGCCTGGATCACTCATGATCGGCGCTTCTTTTTCCAAGTCGAAAAGGCAGGGTTGGCACGAAAACCCGTAGGACTGGTTGAGCTTGGTATTCCCGACCACGAAGTTCATCGTATCGAGTGCTTCCTCTTCCTTTTCCGTGGGGAATCCGACGATCACATAACAATGTACGGCAATGCCAAGATCGACGCAATCATCTGCGATCCGACGCACCGACTCCTGCTTGATCCCCTTCTTCATGAAATCCATGACCCGCTGATTGAACGACTCAAGACCAAATACGATTTTCAAACAGCCTGCGTCCCGCATCTGCGTGAGCAATTCGCGTGTGAGGTTTTTCTCGAACCGTAACTCACAGGTCCATTTCACATTTAACTGACGGTCGATCATTTGCTGGCAGAGGCGTTTGGTCGGAGACAAGGCAAAACATTCATCGGTGAAGAAAAAGGACTCCGCCCCATAACGTTCCTTTAACCAGGCCAGATCGTCGACGGTTTTTCCTGGGTCACGCTGACGGAAATTCTGGTGATCCAGTGTCAGCGCGCAGAAGGCGCAGTCCTTGTAATAACACCCCCGGGAAAATTGCACAGGCAGAACGGGTTCCGGCGATAGGTACAGATCGAGCGGAAACCCATCGTAGTTCGGGGCCGTGAGCTGGTTTATGTTTTCAGAGTAAAATGGCTGATTGACCGTGATTTTGTCATTCTGCCTGTAAATCAGATTGGGGACTTTACTGAAGTCCCGTTTACCGTCCATCTGATTGACAAGTTCCAGGAGAGCCGTTTCTCCCTCAAAAACCACAAAATCATCGACAAGGTCAAAGAGCCAGGGGCAGCGCCGCAGGTTATCTACAAGCCTGGTAAAAATACTTCCGCCAACCGTTACATGCATTTCCGGTGCATGCTCTTTAATCAATCGGCAGAGTGTCAGGCCCGGGATAATTTGTGAGGTAGCAGTAATAGACACGCCGACCAAATCCGGACGATCCGTCAAAAGGGACGGCAACACATGATCGCGGAATAAACTTACATATGGGTTCTGAGTCTCATCGCGAATGGCCTTCACCAGGTCTTTGGACGAATAGATCGAGTAGTCTCCAAACTGGTTGTCGACGACAGTCATCCGTGTCGGGAAATACAGAGACGAAATCACCTCAAGCCATTTATCGATCAGGAAAAGACTGTTGCGGTAAGCCTCAATATCATAGAAACCCTCGCCTCTCAAAGTCTCCTTCGCCAATTCGATTCGCTCGAACAGATAGGGAAATCGATCCAGAGACTCGATGATCTTTGCAAGTTGTTCAGCGCTACCCGGGCCGGTTTCACCCGTGCGCTCACGCTCGAGGTCATGTTGCTTACCCACCAGCTGCTGATAAAGATTCTGTGCAAATGTCTGCGTTAGGACCTTATCCAACAATTCAATGCCGAGATCGCGCTGAGAGACATTTTTCACACCCGCCTGCGCAAGAAACCCCGTAAGCGAAGGCAGGCTCAGGTAGGGCTGGGAGGGGTGCCAAGTGGGAGGAAACAAAAGTGAAACTTTCATAAGGCAATCTTTATATTAAGCAGGAAAATCAGGGTTTTCAGTAGCATTACGCCGTATCGGTTTATACACTCCGCTCCCGTTCAAATGCAACCCTGCGCGACCAGCAGGCCGCAAGAAATCACAATTCTTAAGTGCATGCCTGCCCCTTATAAATGCACGAAGGCCCCGATCCTTTTTGCCCTTCCAGGCAACGGCTCGGGGCCTCCTGCAACCATTTAGAAACGATACTCCTACTCGACGACTGAGTAGAAGATCTTCCCTAGCTCACTTGGTTTACGGCAGCTTCAATGTAAACCAGGTGGAGAGTGCCTTCATACCGTTTCGTTCGATGTTGTTACCATCCCACACTGCAAACGCGATGGGCACGGAGGCTCCACCCTTAAATTGCGTGTCGTTTGCATCGCCAGTCTCCAGCGAACGCTTCACGACCACACGCCAAGTTGGGCCTGAGTATCCACCACCCTTGAGGGACCCTGACGGCTCCCACACACCATTGCCGATCACATCCTGGTGGGCTTGCGTGGTTAAGGTGCTAAACCCGTTAGCATTCAGATCCTCGACGGAGCTGACGCGCAGGGTTGGATCCGACATAATGTTACCGGACCAAATACCGCTGTTGAATGGACCAAGACTCCGACCGATACGATCAGGATAGGTGACCCCACCAGCTGGCTCCTCGAAATAGTAGTCCCAGAAGATACCAGGATATTGGTCATCCACATCCCACATTCCGGCGCTGTCCTTACCAAGATCCTTCTGCCACTCCGCGTTCCAGCGCCAGATATTGACCGTACCTCCAGACTGTCCCATACACTGAAATGGCGGTGCTCCCGCGGTGTTCACGGGGAACATGATCGCCACCTGATCACGAAAATCCTGCGGTCCGATCGCCGTGTCGTTCTTGGTCTGATCGTTCCAATCGAGGCGCAAGCCTAACTCTTTCCCATTCGTAACCGCCTTCACAAATACCGACTTCACCGAAATATTCGGATGCATCGGTGTCGTGATGGTCTGGCCGCTCAACGGAATAATGACACCCGGCACTCCTTCCCAGATGGGGTTTGCACCGTCCATCGGGATTGCCCCCTTGATCGCCTTCGCGGGAATGGTCACCGGTTGGCTGACCGCGAGAGGCACCTGCCCGATCGTCAACATAATGCCAACGATCAGCGCAGAGAACAGTATGCCAAACACCAAACGCTTGTTGCGTGTCTGCACCAGTCTCATTGCGTATGCCCTCCTCTGAAAGATTAATAAGAAAAAGAACTGAGCCCTTATAACGTCCACCGAAAACCGAATCCCGCACTGCCCGCGAACCGAGAACCCCTACGCAGTTCCGACGGGGCCTTCACCTTTTTCGCCGTCCTTCTCTTTAACTTTCTGATCCATGAAGGACTCGGCTCCGACCTCGCTCAGCAGCATACTGAGCTCATTTCCCTTGTCCTGCGCCCCACACTCGTAGGTTTGACCTTCCGGAGCATTGAAGGTAGCTGGTCTATAGTCCGCCTCAGAATACGGCTGCACAGTAACTCCGAGGAAGGCGACCTCAAAATCCATCCACTCCGACATACAGTCGGCGATTAGCTTGAACAATCCAGTATCGGACTTTTTCGATAACATCCGACAAAACAAAGGCACCCATCGTCCGATGTGATTTCTAATGAACTTCTTCTGCGCGTCAACCACAATGTCGGTCTTGTCCATTCCATCGTGGCAACGTGAATAGGATTCCTTGTAGGTCAGAAAGTGCATGAACTCGAGTTCGACACTGAGGTGATCCAGGCGTTCATGAACATCTTTGGAAAGCTCGACACCGAAAGCCTTATAAAATCCTGCGATGTCACCCATCACATGGGACTGGGCGAAGACGTGATCGTTGCCGAAGAGGGTTTCATAGGGCGGACAATCGAGGGTAATAACGTTGGTGAATACCCGACGATGTTCGGTTTGGAGATCACCAATCTGCCAGTTGACACATTCCGCTGACACGAGCTTTTCAATCTGGTCAAATTGTTTTTTCATCAGCCCAATCTTTTGGACCGCTCGATCACCGCCCATACCGTCTAACGCCAGACGCAACCCTTCAAGGGCAGCTCGTCCGTCTTCGACGAATTCACCGCACTGTAGGTAGTCCAAGAATTCTTCATCCTCCGGATACAACAGACTCCAGGAGAACAGAAGATAAATTTTGCTTCGATTGAGAGCGCGTTCAACGGCTGGCGAATCTTTGATGGCGACAGTCTTTGGGGGAGCGACTGCGGTAGAGGACGGGGAGGTGGGCTGCACGACTTGTTTCGATGTCATACGTTTATTGCTCCTCACCTCAACATGTTGCGCAACTTTTCCGCACACTACGCAACATCTGAGTCCTGCGGCACAGGAGGCGTATGATAGGTAAAGGAGGAAGGGATGTCAAGCACGAACTCACCTCCGTTTGCCCTCGCCGCAAGTGCCATCGTTTCAATAATTTTCTTGACGATCTCATCCGTTCTTCACGCATCTGTGTACGGATATCACCATCCCAGGGCCCCGGCAGCAAGATTTCGCGCCGGCGTGACCTTAATGGCAATACGATCGTTCACGGTCTTGCAAATCTGCTCGCACATACCACATCCGACACAACGCTCTTGAGCCACCACCAGATGCATGGCATTAAAATCCATGGACAGCGCATCGACCGGACACTTGGACACGCAGGCATGACAACCTTGCCCAGCCGTACAGACGCGGTGCAAAACCATCGCCACCCCCATCCGAACGTCCGAATGATCCGCGACCGGCAGGAGCGCCTCAGTCGCACAAGCTGAAATGCAAGGGAAATCCTCGCATAGCTCGCAGGCGACTTGATTCGCAAAAATCACCGGACTGCCGCTTGCCACATCGGCAACGATCGCCCCGGGAGGGCAAGCCTTGATACAATCACTGCATCGCGTGCAGCGCTCAAGAAACGTTACTTCATCAACCGCACCCGGCGGCCGTAGCCAGTCCATCCGCACCGGAGCAGCAGGCTGTTCACGGGGTGCATCTTTGTGAGCGGCGAACTCCCTCGCCGCCTTAGCTACCGACACAACGGAGTCTTTCAAAAAATCCCGGCGCCCGTATTTCGGATCACTGGTCATGACGGTTCCTGACTACATCACACCGTCGGCGCGCAACTTGTAGACCTCTACACAACGATCGCAGGCGCCATATTCCACATCCCATCCCGGATGATTCTCACGGATGAAGTCCAGGATGTACCCCTCCAACTTGGTCTCCATATCCTCCACCCATGAATAGGTTGGGAAGCGACAAAGCGGACAAGGGAATCCCGGCATAAGCATCACCTTGTTGGTGGTCTCCGGAACCTCCCCCCCTTCGACATCCACCGCGCGATCTAAAATCCGCAGAGTATCGGTGGCCATTTCGACCAATTCGGAATGGGTGAAATAGCTGGTCTGCCACAAACCTTCAAACACGGACTTCAACTGAGCGGGCGGAATTTTTCTATACCACGACCGAAACTCTTTGAACCGATCTTCCTTTGACAACATCGGTTCTTTGCTGGTCGCGATCAACCGGCTGTCGACGCTGATATTCCAAAGAATCCGGTACCGGTGCAGAATCAGCGTTTCCTCTCCCGGGTTCTGGCCGACCCTTGTGTCAGGGTCATACCCGAAGCCAGGATCGAGCATGTCATGAATATGCATCAGTTCGTGACGACAGTATCGCGTTAGGGCCGGATCGTAAAACCGCCGCGGGATCAGCTTGATACCGACTCCCTTCAAACCCTTTTCTTCGAATTGCTTAGCCAGATCGTGTTCGACAGATCCCCATTTGCGTAGGATATCGACCCCTTCCTGATCTTCCTTGAGGACTCCTTTCACGAGCACAATGCCGACCCGCTGTTTCAGCTCAGGAAACTCCAAAAAAGCGTCGCGAATAATATCCGAAAACCCCCAAATCCCGAACAAATACTGGTAGAGCTTCTTGAACTCCGCTTCGCGATCATCGAGGGTGAACTTCTCATAGATCGGATCGGCCAATTCGTGGAACTCTTTGTAGTAGGTAGGATCCCCTTCTCGCTCGGTCTTCTCAATGAAGGAGTCGATCACCTCCTGCAGCAAAGCCGGCTGAAAACGGATTTCCATCGCCTGCCTGGATACTTCCACTCCGGTTGCCATAAGACCTCACATGTCTGGTTCAGTGAAGAGATGAAACCCGCGCGAGTACCGTGCTTGACTTGCTCCCGGTCCTTCTCTTACGATCATCGAAACGAGCGCAGATTATACAAACCCCTCGACGATTTTTGCAAACCGCTGAGGATCAGGCAGGGGCCAGGGTGGCTCCCGCTCAGACTTTGGTACGAGGCACAGATTATATGAGCAATCAGACGACCGCGCCTGCCACCGCACCTTCCGCTCCAGCTCTGAATAACCCCCAGGGAGCTGCACCCACGACCACGCCCCAGGCCATCGACCACTTAGCGTATTGGAAGGCGGGTTTGCGGGAACTAAAAACTTTCCGTGGGCATTCTCATGGTGTCTGGGCTGTAGCCTATGCCCCCGACGGGCAAACAATCGTCAGCGGAGGCGTGGATCGATACGTGCGAGTCTGGGACATTGAAACAGGGCGGCTTCTGCGCTCGCTACGAGGCCACACGGCCGACATCCGCGCCCTGGTGTTTACGCCGGACGGCCGGACGCTCGCCTCCGGTAGCGAGGACCGGACGATCCGCCTCTGGAATCCCAAGACCGGAGAACCGACCAAGCTCCTATTCACGCGCTATGATCACAATGTTTGCAGCTTATCGCTCTCGCCCGACGGCCTAATGCTGGCCCGTGGCAGTCACAATAAGGACATCAAGATCTGGGAGGTGACGACTGGAACAGACCTCATGACCCTGTTGGGGAAAGACCAATTCGATCACCACTGGTCGGTCTGTGTCGCATTTTCGCCGGATGGCCTACACCTCGCCAGTGGGTCAGACATTGGCAAAATCAGGATCTGGGAAGTACTGCCGAGTGGTGAAGAAAAGATTCTACATAATGGCCATTGGCAGGAAACGGAAGAAGACTCGACGGAAACCCGCGGTTTTTTCATTGAGGACGACGGAGGCTTCCAGAAGCCGATGGAGTACTGGATCGGCGCGATGGTGTTCACCCCGGATGCGAAACTTCTCATCACAGGCAGCCGTGATAATACGATCCGTTTCTTTGAAATGCCGACGATGAACGAACTTCGAGTCCTGCGCGTACATAGCGGATGGGTCCGATGCCTTGTGGTTTCGCCTGATGGAAAGGTCCTCATCAGTTCAGGAGACGACGGCACCATCCGATTCTGGGACATTGCCACAGGCCGCAATTTCAGGACCGACAAAAGCCACACGGGGGCGGTACGCGGCATCGCACTATCTCCCGATGGCTTGCGATTAGCCAGCGCCTCATGGGATCGCACCGTGAAATTGTGGGAAGGCGGCCCAGAACCGACAGAATAACTCAGTCGGCATCCTCCTCTGCCTCACCCTTGGCCGCGGAGATACCGTATTTCTTGCACTTGTCCCATAACGCTTTTCTGGACAACCCCAACATTCCCGCCGCATTGGTTCGATTGCCGTCCACCCGCTTTAATACCTCGACAATATAGTCCCGCTCAAATCCTTCGCGCGCTGCCGCTAGAGTCATCGGCTCGGCCACTGCCTGCTTCCTGACTTCCGCAGTCAGTCCCTCAGCACAGAAACCGCAGGCACTCTGGGTAGTCCCACCAAGATAAGGGCAGGTCTGGAATCCGCACAGATTCCACGGTTGTATGGGTTCCCCCTCCTGCCCCGAGACGACGGCACGCTCAACTATCTGCTCCAGTTCACCCACATTCCCGGGAAACGAATAGTGCTGGAGCAGGTCGCAACTCGTTTCCGAAAACCCCTTCAGCGACTTGCCAAGCGTCGCAGAACGAGCCTCCAGTACATGTTCGGCAATGACCACGACATCGTCACGTCGCTCACGCAGGGGCGGCACGACGACCTGGACTGGCTTGAAATAGTCATACAGCTCAATGCGAAACCCCCCGTGGGTGACCGCTTCTTGAAGATCGCGCTGGACTGCACAGATGAGTCGGACATCGACCTCGATTGCCTCTCGTCCCCCGACACGGCAAAACCGGTTCTCTCGCAGCAAGCGTACCAGTCCGTCCTGAAGCGCAGGAGACAGTGAGTCAATATCATTGAGAACCAAAGTTCCTTTGTGGGCCAGTTCGAACCGTCCTCGTCGTTGACGGACCGCCCCTGGCATGGCCCCCTTCTCGTGGCCGAATAACTCCGATTTCATAAGGGCCTCTGGAATGTCGGCACAGCAAACCTTCACCAAAGGCTGGTCTCGCCGTGGGCTGCTCAGATGGATGGCATGAGCGACCAACTCTTTGCCGGTACCACGCTCTCCGATAATCGACACCGGCGTGTCGGTGGCCGCCAGCTGCTTTATTCTCTCCAGCAACGCCCGCATTTGGTGATTGCTGCCGTGCATTCCGCTGAAACTGAAGCGGTCCTCGAGGACCTCTTGTGATTCAAGGGTTTCACGGCGTAATCCTAGAATTTTCCCGACACGCTCAACGATCAGGAGCAATTCGTCCATTTGAAACGGTTTAGTGATGTAATCATACGCGCCAAGCTTAATCGCGCCGACCGCCGTATCGACCGATGCATGAGCCGTGATCAATATGACTTCGGTTGTGGGACTCCGCTCTTTGGATGCCTTCAAAATCGTCAGTCCATCGGCGCCGGGGAGGCGTAAGTCGGTAATAACGATATCGAAGTGACGTGTCTCGAGGATCGCCAGTCCCTCTGTTCCAGTTGCCGCGGCAATCACCTCGCACCCCATACCTTCCAAAGCATCCATGATGGACAATCGCATGAGCGGTTCGTCATCGACAATAAAAACCCTGAGCCCCTTCACGAAAACCTCCCGCCGGCGTACCGTGCGATCGCGAGGGGAATTGATACGGTAAACGTCGTCCCCCTCCCCACTTCGCTCTCAACAAAAATCTTACCCCCATGCCGTTCCACGATTCCCAGACTCACCGAAAGACCAAGCCCCGTGCCTTCGCCCTCATTCTTCGTGGTAAAAAATGGATCGAAAATACGTGGCAGCACCAATGGGGAGATCCCGCAGCCGGAATCCCGGATGTGAAGCAGACAATTGCTTCCGTCCACCATGGTGCGGATCGTCAGAACTCCGCCACTCCGCATCGCTTGAATGGCATTCAAAATAAGATTCATCAACACCTGTTCCATCATGTGCCGATCAATCATAATATCCGGCATATCCTGTGCCAGTGAGGTTTCCAGCCGTACGTGATGGGGTACGAGTAAGTGTTCCGTTAGCAGCAATACCCGCTTGATGACCTGATGAATGTCCGCAAGCGCTAATTCTGGATTATGCTGCTGCGAAAAATCGAGCAGTTGCCGAACAATCTTCTGCACCCGGCGCAATCCGTCTTCCATTGACACCAAATACTCCTCTTGCCGGGACGGAGAAAGTGTTCCTTTGCGCATGTTGTAGAGACAGTTCAGGATGCCGCCGAGTGGGTTGTTGATCTCGTGCGCGACACCCGCGGCCAGTTTTCCCACCGAGGCCAGCTTCTCGGAACTTCTGATTTGCTGCTCCAGTTTCTTTGTGTCCGTCATATCACGTGCAATGCCAAGCACGCCCAATATCTCTCCTTCCACGCCATGCAACGGCGAGACGCTTACCATGACAGAACGTGGCTCGCCGGTCTTTGTGAGCACCTCCACCTCATAAACCTGTTTGACGCCGATGTCCAAAGTCGATTTCAAACGCCTGCCTCGATGCCGCTTCGACAATAGAGCCAAGTAGGGACGGCCCAAGAGATCTTCCTTGGTGTACCCCCACGCCAGGACCTTGCTGTTGACATAGGTAAAACACTGCTCGCTATCGAGCGTGTAAATGACGTCGTTGGCATTCTCCAACAGGTTTTCGAGATACTGTTTGGTTTCTTCAATTTCTCTAGTTCTCTCGATGACTTTCGTTTCTAACTCCTGCTGATAGGTATGCATCTGCCGTTCAAGACGTTTGCGGTCCGTAATGTCGCGAAGTTGCACCATGACCCACGCATGGTCGCTACCGCGCACCAAAATCAGGTCCATTTCCACCGGCCTATCCTTGCCGGTAGCATCACGCACAGTCATTTCCTGAGTTGGCACCTGGCGCTCACCTGCATGAATTTTTGCCAACATCGATCTCATGGACTCATGGTATGCCGGGTCAACCACATCGAGAATACTGCTCCCCATCACCTGTTCTTCCGAGTATCCCAGCGCCTGCTCCTCACGCTTGTTGACCGCGACAATCAGACTATCCTCCCCGACCATGAACACAGAGTCAGCCACGAGGTCGAACAGGGCCTTGTATCGTTCCTGAGACGCGACGAGCTGTTGTGTGCGCTCATTCACGGCCTGTTCGAGTTGAGTCGTATAGCGTTGGATTTGCTGTTCCAGTAAACGCCGTTCCGTCACATCCCGGACGAAGGCACGAGAGTGGACTAGTCCGCCCCCGCTTTCAAAGAGAGCCGTGGCATGAATTTCCACGTCGATCGCATGACCATCAACTGCCAGAAACACCGTCTCTATGGTGCTGCGCCCCTCCGAGACCAGACGCTCCAGATAAGCCAGCACTTCCAATTCTCGTCCTTTGGGAACAAGATCCCAGAGGCGCATGTGCAGCATCTCATCGAGGGAATACCCGAGCTTATCCAAACCGGTCTTATTGACATGCACAAACTGACCGGCCTTATTGAGCTGATAGATCATTTCCGGGGAATGCTCGATGAGATCCCGGTATCGCGCCTCCAACCGGCGGACATCCTCCATGCGATGCTCAATTTGTTCGAATGAGACTCGCAAATTGACCGCCATTTTGTTGAACGCCTCGGCCAGTTGCTCGATTTCATCACCGGTTTTGAGATTCAGTTGCTGATCAAGCCGCCCACTTCCAATCCGCTGCACGCCTTCATGGAGCAAGCTGATAGGACGGGCAATCCGTCGCGCAACAGCCAGTCCGGTGAGCACCAAGACCCCAAACACCCCCAACCCATATACAGTCACCTGAACGACAAGCCGCGACAGGGGCGCATAGGACTCCTGCGGGTCCTGCCGTACAAACGTCACCCATCGCTTGCCGCCCAGACTATCCGGCGTGAGATGATCGCCCAACCGGACCGGCGCAAATCCGACGATCGAGTCCCGCCCGCCGTGTGAATCATTCGTTACGGTACTCCATCCGGCATGGCTCGCATCAATGGCGCTGACCAGTTCAGGTGTCACCGTGTGCTCTTCCGGCGACAGGACCGGACAGATCACCGGCACACCGTCTGAATTGAACAACATGGCATGCCCCGTATTTCCCACAGTGACTTCCGATACGGAATGGAACAGCGTATCCCGACGTAACAGGATCGTGACTGCGCCGATGGCCACATGCTGTTCATCGTCGAGAAGCGGCACGGACACGTTCAGGACATGCGTACCAAAGGACGGGTCGAAGAATAGATCACTGACATAGACCCCACCGGTTCCGCCCTTCATCACCGCCTGCCACCAGGGCGTCTTGCCGTAATAATATTCGACCTGCGGAATGGAGCTCACGACGAGGGCGCCGCGATTGTCGGTCACGAAAATGGCGACGTAATCATCCTTCCGGATGTCGTGCCATCGAATCAGGTAGTTGGTCACGATCCGATTGATGAATAATGGAAACTCGCTTTGCTTATCCCGTTGCCGCCACCGCTTCTGCCATGCCTTGATCATGGACTGGACGGCTCTCTCATCCTTATCCTGATAGGTTCGATTGGACTCCGTCACGGATGTGCGGAGGAACGGCGTGGCAGCCAACTGCTCAGCCTCGTTGATTCCACGCGTCACCTGCATCTCGATGCG
Organism: uncultured Nitrospiraceae bacterium; assembly: GCA_963846575.1. Classification (GTDB taxonomy): domain Bacteria; phylum Nitrospirota; class Nitrospiria; order Nitrospirales; family Nitrospiraceae; genus Nitrospira_A. Next base: position 2,479,362 of record CAWJWJ010000002.1, read on the forward strand.
CCGGGCGGCTTCCACGGCCACTTCTTTGAAGTTGGCCCCGATCGTTTCGCGAAGCGCCCGGCGTTCTTCAATGTAGGTCATCAGGAGGGAGAGACAGAGCGGCAGAAGACCAACCATCACGATGGCCGTGATGATTTTACGCTGGAGACTGTGAGACCCGCTCCAGAACAGCATGGGTATGACGTGCCCCGACAAACAGCCCTTTCCGAACACCGTGCGGGGCCTAGACGCCGGCTTGGATCAACCGACGCCTAGCGACGCTTCATGAGGTTCCCGGCGCTGCCGGGCCATAGCAGCAACAACGGGCTGGCTACGAACACTGAGGAATACGTCCCGAACATGACGCCTCCCAGCAATGCCAGGGAAAAATCGTGCAAGACTTCGGCACCCGCCAGCACCAGCGGAATGAGCACGATGACCACGGTCAAACTGGTCACGATGGTGCGACTCAGCACCTGATTGATCGCAGCATTGATGATCGTTTCCTCGTTCTCCCGCCGACGGGCTCGCAGATTCTCACGGATACGGTCAAACACAACAACAGTATCTGTCAGCGAATAGCCTGCCAAGGTCAAGAGGGCCGTGACAACCAGCAAAGTAATTTCTTTGTCAAACAGGTAAAAGACTCCCAGCACCGCGAGCACATCGTGAAAGGTCGCCAGTGCCGCCGCCACGCCGAACCGCAGCTCAAAACGAACCGCGATGTAGAGGACGATGCCGACAAACGAGATGAGCACGGCAATCAGAGCGTCTTCCTGAAGTTTCTTGCCGATCGTTGGGCCGATTTCCATGCTGGAATCGACTACAAACTTATTAGCGGGGAATTCTTTGCTAAACACCGCCACCACCCGCTCCGCGATTTTCTCTTCGATGGTCGTCGACGTTTTCACCCGGATGAGGAGCTTGTTATCCTGGGTAAATTCCTGCAGTTCGGCCGAGCCGAGACCATTCTTTTCCAACGCATGCCTGGCCTCGTCGATCCTGATCGCCTGGTCAAATTTCAACTGCACCGCCGTCCCACCGGCAAAATCGATTCCCAAATTCGCCGCGCCGCGCCCGATTTGGATCACCGCAAGGATGCCCAGCAATGCGAGGATGCCGGAAAGCGCAAACGAGATGCTCCGCTTTCCCATAAAATCGATATTCGTCTTCCCCAAAATCTCGAACATGCCGGCTCCTTCCTAGATACTGAGCTGCTCAATTTTTCTGCGTTGATTCAGCACATCGAAGACCACCTTGGTTCCGACCAGCGCCGTGAACAGGTTGATCCCGATGCCAAGGCACAACGTCACAGCGAAACCTTTGATCGGCCCGGTTCCAAACAGAAACAACGCAAACCCTGTGATCAGCGTCGTGACGTGCGAGTCGACGATGGTCAACAATGCTTTATCATATCCCGCATCGATCGCGAGGCGCACCGGCTTCCCCTGCCGTAACTCTTCACGTATACGCTCAAAAATCAATACGTTAGAGTCAACCCCCATGCCGATCGTCAGGATGATGCCGGCGATGCCGGGAAGGGTCAGCGTTGCATTCAATGCCGCGAGGAAACCGATCAGGCAGACCAGATTCAAAAGCAACGCGAAATTCGCGATCACTCCGGACAACCGGTAATAACTCGCCATGAACACGATGACGAGAAGCCCGGCAAAGAGAGTGGCCTTCACCCCTTTCTCAATGGAATCTTGTCCGAGCGATGGTCCCACGGTCAGATCCTGAATGATCTTTAAGGGCGCCGGCAATGCACCGGCTCGCAGTACAATCGCCAGGTTGTTGGCCTCTTCCATCGAGAACGTTCCGGTAATTTGGGCCCGTCCCCCACTGATACGCTCCTGAATGACCGGTGCGGAATAGATAGTATTATCAAGGACGATGGCCATGCGCTTTTTGACATTCTCACCGGTGATCCGATCGAATTCTCGCGCACCTTTTGCATCGAAGGTGACCGATACATACGGCTCATTGAACTGGCCGATAGACACCCGGGCGTCACTCAATACGTCGCCGGCCAACATGACTCGCTTTTTGACTAAATACGGCGACAGCCATTCTTGCCCGCTGTCTTTTTCCACGACCCGTTCGAAGAGAATTTGGTCGCCTTCCGGCACCTTCCCTTCCACCTGCTTCAAAAACGCTTCTTCGCGCTCCTTTCCCTTCTGGATACGACCCGGAAAATCAAGCTTCGTCTGATTATCATCGTCTAATAACTTGAACTCGAGCAACGCCGTCTGCTTGATGAGATCCTTTGCCATCTTGGCATCCTTGATCCCGGGTAGTTGAACCACCACCTGCTTCAAGCCCTGCCGCTGGATGAGAGGTTCGGCCACACCAAATTGGTCAATGCGGTTCCGAATGGTCTCCAGCGCCTGGTTGATGGCAGAGTCCTTGATTCGCTTGATCTCTGCGTCCCGCAGTTCCCAGACGACGCTATTCGGGGAGCCGGCCGATTCCACCTCCAGATAAGTTGGGAAATCATCCAGAACTTTCTGTACCTGCGCTTTCAGTTCAGCATTCTGAAATCCGATGGTAATCCGTGATGGCCCCGTTCGTTTGACTGATTCGGCCGGAATTTTTTTCTCAACCAGCAGATCCTGAATCCCAGCCGCCGTGCGTTCGACTGCAATCTCCACGGCCCGATCCTCTTCGACTTCGAGCACCAGATGAATCCCGCCTTGCAGGTCCAGCCCCAGGGTAATGCCCTTATCGGGAAGGACATCCCGAATCCACCGCGGCAGTTCCTTGTAAAGAGGCTGATAGGAAGGCAAGAAAAAGATGATCGAGGCGACCACCATCGTCACTAAGGCTAATAACCGTCCGCCGACTTTCTTCATACGTGCGCCAATCCCTTCCCGTCTCCGTCGCGTGCGTCAATCTTCTTCGTCACCGCGCAGCCGAGCAATGTGCTCTTTTTGGATTTTTATTTTGGTGTTGTCCGCAATTTGCAGCGTGACCGTGTCTTTTCCCATATTCGTGATGGTGCCCCAAATTCCTGATGCCGTGACTACCTTGTCACCCTTTTTGAGGGCAGCCAGCATCGTATCCGCCTGTTTCTTGCGTTTCTGCTGCGGCAGAATCAACATGAAATAAAAAATCACAAAAATGAGGACAAATGGGACCAGCGAGAGAAAACCCCCTCCTGCCCCCGCACTCCCGGATGTCCCCTGCGCCCACGCCACTGAATTCCACATAATGTGCCTCGCCTATTTCGCCATTTAGGAAACATCTGTATTTTGAGTATCTAAGCCGCTTTCGCCCGCCGGACGCTCCACGACGTAGGTCCGGTGAAACTCCCGACGAAACTCTTGAAACGTACCGCCTCGCACGGCGCTCCGGATCTCCTGCATGAGCTGCGCAAAAAACCATAGATTATGGATCGTGTTGAGACGGGCTCCCAACATTTCCTTGATGCCGAATAAATGGTGCAAATAAGCCCGCGTATAACGCGTACAGACGGGGCACTGGCAGGCAGGGTCGATAGGCTGCTCGTCCCGCGCATAGCGGGCCTGCTTGATCACCACACGGCCAAATGACGTGAACAACCAGCCGGTGCGGCCATGACGTGAGGGGACAACGCAATCGAACAGATCAATGCCACGCGCCACCCCTTCCACGAGGTCCTCGGGCATGCCCACCCCCATGAGATAGCGCGGCTTTGCCGACGGCAGCTCCGGCACCGTCACATCCAACATCGCATACATATCGGACTTACCCTCGCCCACCGACAATCCACCCACGGCGTATCCATCAAATCCCACCGATACCAGGTCCCGCGCTGACTCCACACGTAGCGCAGAATCCAACCCACCCTGGACGATGCCAAACAGCGACTGATCCGATCGCCGCTTGGCGCTCACACAGCGGCGCGCCCATAAGGACGTCCTCTCGGCTGCATCGCGCACCTGCTCTATCGAGGAAGGCAGCGCGACCACATGATCAAACGCCATGATGATATCCGCGCCCAACGCCTCCTGAATTTCTATCGACGTCTCCGGACTGATAAACCTCGACGACCCATCGATATGCGATTGAAAAATCACGCCTTCATCCGTGACCTTGCAAAACTTGGCCAGACTAAAAACCTGAAAACCACCGCTGTCGGTCAGGATTGCGCCGGGCCAGGCGGTGAAGCCATGCACGCCACCCAACTCTTCAACCACTTTGTGGCCGGGACGCAGATAGAGATGGTACGCATTGTTCAGGATAAGCCCATAGCCCATCTTGAGTAGCTCGTCGCCATCGACGCTCCGCACATTGCCCAGCGATCCGACCGGCATGAACGCCGGGGTAGCAATTTCACTGCGGCCAGTGGTCAAAACGCCGACACGAGCGTGCCCGTGGGGTTCTTCGTGTGTGGTGCGGAAGGACAACATGCGATCGGTGGTCCTACATCTGCTCGGGAGCTGAGACGCCCAGCACGTTCAGCCCGTTTCGGACCACCTGCTGCACCGCCCCCATCAACGCCAGCCGCGCCCCCGTCAGGCCGGGCGTCACAACTTCACGCTGCCCGTTGGCGGGAGGTACGGTGTCGGTCGCAACTGTAGGGTGCGCCTCGCTCTCGGAGGCGGGAGGCAGAATGCGATGCTTATTGTAAAAGGGATGCAGCATCCCGGCCAACTCACGAAGATAATACGCCATGCGGTGCGGCTCCAGTTCGACGGCACTAGCCTGCAATACGACCGGAAAGGCCGACAGCTTTCGGATGAGCGCAAGTTCGTCAGGGTCCTGCAGCAGATCGAGATTAGCCTGACCGGGAGTCGGACTATCGATACCTCGGGCTGCCGCCACCCGTCGGAGACTGGCAATCCGAGCATGCGCGTACTGCACGTAATAGACCGGGTTCTCTTGCGACTGCTGTTTGGCTAATTCCAAGTCGAAGTCCAAGTGCGTGCTGGAATCTCGCATGAGAAAGAAAAATTTGGCGGCATCGGCCCCGACCTCGTCCATCACTTCGCGAAGCGTAATGAACTCGCCGGCCCGCTTCGACATTTCAACTTTCTGGCCACCACGCAAGAGGTTGACCATTTGCACCAGCACGACCCTTAGCCGTGCCTTTGGATACCCGTAGGCCTGAACGACCGCCTGCATCCTCGGAATATATCCATGATGATCAGCACCCCATACGTCTACCAATAGGTCGAACCCGCGCCGGAGCTTGTCTCGGTGATAGGCGATGTCCGAGGCCAGATAGGTATAGTCGCCCTCCTGCTTGCGAACCACCCGATCCTTTTCATCTCCAAACGCTGATGAGCGAAACCATAATGCGCCATCTTGTGTGAACAAAAGGTCCCGCGACTCTAACTCATTTAGGACCTGTTCCACGGTGCCGGAGACCAGAAGCGAGGCTTCACTGAACCAGGACTCGAAGCCAATCCCGAAAGTTTCCAGATCCTGCTGAATAACCGCCAATAACGCGCGATAGGCAAGCTCCTTACTGCGCTGCTCAGCCTCACCGGTCGGCAGCGAGAGCAGAGCCTCCCCCAGGTCCGCCTTGATCTGCGCGGCGACCGAGCGGATATAGTCGCCCTGATACCCATCTTCCGGAAAAAAACCAGGCTTTCCGCAAGACTCAAGATACCGCGCCAGAACAGACATTCCCAGCAGCTTCATCTGTCGCCCGGCATCATTGATATAGTATTCGCTGACTACCTCATGCCCGGTGGTCTTGAGGAGACGAACCAGTGCCTGGCCTAAAGCGGCTCCACGTCCATGTCCGACATGCAGAGGGCCGGTCGGATTCGCACTGACATATTCCACCAGCACTCGACGCCCTCGCCCAACCTGGCTGTGGCCATACGCAGCACCCTGGGTCTCAATTTCATGGAGGACTTCCATCCATACATGTTGTTTAACCGTGAGATTGAGAAATCCAGGTCGCGCGATTTCGACACGATTAAAGAGAGCGTCTCGGTGTTCAAGATGATCAATGATGATCTGAGCGATTTCGAACGGTGGTCGTCCTTCAGATGCCGATAACGACATGGCCAAGGTGGAAGACACATCCCCCCACTCGGGGCGTTTCGGAGATTCGAGACTCACGACCGGCATCTGTTCTACCCGAAGGAGTCCCCGTTGTTTCGCCAGTCGGAGCGCCCCGACAAGCGCCGCGCTGACTTTATCCTGCACTAAGCCCTGAGTCACAAAAACCTCTCTAAGTATGCGTGGAAACAGCGAAAATCAAACCCGCAATGTAACACACCATGACCGGAGAGACAACATCGCGATTAGGCAATGGAAACCAATGATCACCTTTTCAGGAAGTCCCTACAGACCTCGATGATGCGCTCAGAGGAAATACTGAGACACACCTTCTCGCCGCAACGCTCCACGCTGTTCCAATCTGGGCAGCTGCATGGCGGGCCGGATAGAATCGCGACGCTCGGTCCGAGCGGAGCCCAGCGTCGAGGATTGGTGGGACCAAAACAGGCGATGGTGGGGATCGATAGTGCTGCGGCAAGGATGCGTCACGCCGGAATCGTGTCCGAGATAGCAATCCGCATGGGATAGGACTCCAGCTACCGCAGAGAGCGTACAGTCACGTATGACGGGCACGTACCTGCCGAGTGTCGCTTGAACCCTGGCGACTGGCTCACCATCCGAGGGCCCTTCAAGCATAAGCGGGAATGTTCCCTCGCGATGTAACCATGCGAGTATAGCTGCCCATTGTGATGGCCCTAAACATTTATGCATGCTCCCACTACCGACGTGGAGCACGACAAGGCGCTGCCGCTGGCTCCATTTCAGCGTTTCAAGTAACTCCCGTCCCTTCTCACGAGTAGAGGATGACAGGACTAGTGCATTGCCCTCTACCAGGTTGCCAGATTCTCTCTCCAGCGTTTCAAGATACCGAGCCGCCTGATGTTCGGACAGCAGAGCAGGAGAAGAGGGTGATTGTATTCTCACGCGCTGAACGCCTAGGGCCTGGAGGGAATCTGCGATCGTTGCCTCCACATCCTGTAGCCAACCGACGGCTAGATCACAGGTCTGCAACCATTTTTTGAATGCCGCGTTAACACAACCACTCCCGGCGAATAGTTCAGCCAAATGCGTCGACTCAACGGGAAAGACACGATCTGATCTCCCCTGCATCGTGTAATACTGACGCCACCGCTGTGGTGGCCAGAAGTGCTAGCTCATGTTCGGGAAATCGACGACGAAGTCGATTCAACGAAGGACGCGACAGGAGCACATCGCCAACCGCGCCGGGATGGATCGTGAGAACGCTTCGCGCGTTGCCATGCTTTGTATGGTGATTCCTCAAGGCTACTCTGAGGGGGAGGCCTCGGCACGTACAAGATCGTCCGGCGTATTGATATTCTCGAAAGAACGCAATCCCGACTCGAGAATGCCAAGGTGACGTGTATCCACGACGGTAATACGCAGTTCGCCCTGCCGAAACAGTTTCTGAATCTTGAGATCCCGCTGCTCAGCCATCGTCTTAAGAAATGGTCTGCAGCGCTGAGAATAGACCGCGTGCATGGGTTGAAACCTGCCGGACAGTTCAGCCACGACTACATCAGCAGATTCGTCGCACGAAATCATAGAACGAATGACCTTAGACTCCAGGAAGGGCATATCACAAGCAACAGCAAATACCCGCGGCTTGGTGGCAGCCACCAGCCCCGTATAGAGTCCACCCAGACTTCCAGCGTTTGGAATCTGGTCGTAAACAACTCGACACCCTTGCACGTCCAGTGCGGCAACGGGTTCTGCAAGCACTACAATTGTCTCAGTAAACGTAGCCGTCAGCACTTCGAGCGTGCGGCGAAACAGACTCTTCTGACCTACTCTCAGAAAGCGTTTGTCCTGCCCCATGCGCCGACTCTTCCCGCCGGCAATCAGAATACCTGAAACGTTCTGAATCCTGGGCTGGTTCATCCCACATTAATCCTTGGTAACTCGAGACCAAAAAACAGCGAGGGGGTGAGTTTCCCCACCCCCTCGTCATTACCGACCACGTAGATCAGGTATCGCCTACATCACCTTCCCCTTTTTCTTGTTGGCTCGACGTGTCAACATCCAACCTTCCAGAAGTACAACACCAACCGCGATAACGGCCGGATAAATGTAGACTTCCTGAGGTATCGGGGGTTGCAAGATGGTGTAATAAAAGGCAGAGACGGCCATTTTCCGTCCGGCATCGCCGTTATGCCCATCCCAGGCAAAGAAAACCATCGGGATGTACTTGCCAACGTCAAACCGGGTGTATTCGTCATAGTCGTCCTTATCACCCTTAAGTGGGCGGGAGATCATGACGGTCCACTGACCATTCTTCCACTCAGCCTTCAGTACCTTCACTTTTTCTTCAAAATCATCGCGCTCTTCAAAATCCTGATCCCACCCGGTCCCTAAGAAGGAACGCAGCGAACCATCCGCTTCCCACTTAAGAATGTCCGCATGAAACTTGGCGTCACCCCACAAATATCTGGGCTTAAAGGGTGCAGGGATCTCCTGCCATTTAATCGGGAATTGGAAGGCAATTCCGTCGTTATACACCGAATAGTTATTCTGGTGCGCAGCAATAGAACCTTCTTCACCCGTTTTCGGAGCCTGCTCCTTAACGCCGAAGTTCTCAACGTTGACCTGCGTCGGTGCCCAAGGCAACTTGCCCTCCGCAACACTCTTCGTCCGGTCGTCCCACTGGATGAGATAGACAACGTTCTTTTCGTTGTAGAGTGATTTGACCCAGATATCATCAATACGATTCACGAAATTCCGTGGCTTATGTGTGATCTGTCCGCCCATAGCTACGTAGCGACGACCCTGTTTTTTCCACATTTCATTCTCAGGGTCATCTGAGATCTCCCCTTCAACAGGCGCCGAAGGGATAACGAAATTGATCTTGGGTTTATCCGTCAGCGGGTCGATGCCAAGAGGTTTCCCTTCCACATCCCGCTCACACAACGAATTGACGAAGTTGGCAATATCCCATCGCTCTTCAACAGTCGTGTTATCCGCGAATGACGGCATTGGGGTACCGTTCACACCGGTCGAAAATGTCCGGAAAATGTTACGCACGTTGTAAGGATCTTGCCGACTGCCACGGAAATTCCAGCACTTGTGCCAATTTGCCGGCTGGATGGAAAATCCCCAGTCGTCTTTTAAATTGAAGGCATTGCCGTCTCCGCGCCCCTCGACGCCATGACACTCGATACATTTCCTATCAACAATCAGTGCGGCGCCTCGCTTGAGACTTTCTTCATTTGCTTCAACAGGTTTGATAGTTCCAAGTTGAAGAATAGTTTGCGACTCAGATTCCTTGTCGGTAAACTTCCGATCTTTGACCAACTGGGTGGTCACGAATGACAAGACCTGGATCCGTTGCTCCTCGGATAAAATGCCTTCCCATGGAGGCATGGCAGACCCAGGAAGTCCGTGCGTAACTGTGTCAAAAAGGTCATTCTTTCCGGAATCGGCATTCATTTCGTTATAGTTAAACAATGGCAATTCGCCACTTGCCGTGTGGCGAATTTTGAATGTCCCCTGGTTGAAGTTTCTGGGACGAGGCCACAGCCGATCAGCACCAGGACCATCCCCGGCGCCATCGACCCCGTGACACCAGACACACTTAGTAAAGTAGACCCGCTTACCAGCCTCGATCATTTCGGCTGGCGGAGGGGGAGCCAATTCACCAGCCTTGAACCCCGCTGGCAAATCTGAGGCACTCACCATACCCGTCATACTAGTCGAGTACAACAGTGCACCTAGTGCCGCTCCGATCACCAGAGACGGCTTTCCGATCGTACGAAGTTTACTCATTGTTAACCTCACCACCTGTTCTCCCAGGTTGTTTTTAAAAATCCCGATTAATCCCATGTCCGAGGATAGTATCCTGTGTGCCAGTATTCGAACAGGATGACTTTCCAGATTTCATCAGTTGTCAGATGCTGTTCCCATGGCGGCATGACAGAGGCCCAAGGAAAGCCTTCGTTCGGCAACCCAATGCCCCCCTTAGCCACCCGCCAAAAAATGAATGTTTCCTGCAGCTGTGCAATGGTGCCTGGGTCGGTAAAGTTGGCAGGAATTGGGTTGAAAGCGAAAGCATGCAACCCTCGGCCGTTTAGATTGTCACCGTGGCAGAAATGACAATTCTGGAAAAATATCTCTCCGCCCTCTCGGACGTACTTGAGGTAACCCTCAGCCTTATCATCCCACGGATTGGCATTAGGAGCCATCAACCGCCCCATGGACTGCTCAACGATTAACTTATTGCTATACTCCTGATCGTATTTCCCCTCAGGATTCACACGGTATGGATTCTGGGATGTTTGCAAGGTGTAGGTCTTGCCGTGAACCTTGGTGCTGGCGGGCGGTGCAGGATGCACTGTACGAAGCTCGATCGGTTCATCAATGCTCGGCTTCATCGTCAAGAACGAGAACCCTCCGATAAGCAAAGGCAAGAGGATCAAATACATCGTACGAAGTGCCTTATGGAACCCGGTGTTGGCATCCAAGACGTTGAGTATTGGTTGGCGAAACTTTTTCCAATCTTCCTCGTTGGCAGATACCCACATAAAGACCGCCACAAACGACACCGTTCCGTACATCGCCCGCACGCTGAAGGGAATTGGCGGATAGATGCGGAACTTAAGGTACGTTTGTATAAATACCCAGAATAAAATTCCCTGCCAAAAACGAGGGAATGCAATCCCCATCGAATTCAGCAGGTAACTGAGACCTGCAAAGCCAGCCACGAACATGGCCAACTCACTTAATACCTGCATGGGCATGTAGCCCTCAACGAGCCTGACGGTATTCGATGGGACGACTCCGAAGATCATTCCGATCAACACGAGTAGTCCCGCGACACCAATCAGCGCCCCGACTGACATTAAAGCTTTCATTTCGTCATCTCCCTTTGTTCCGCAGCAGCAAGGAACACCCCAGCTTTTGAGTTAAGATGCCTTGGGCGGCTCTTTCCCTTCCTGCACCTGCGAGAGGTAATCTACAATTTTCTTCAATGCACCCGCGCTGAGCTTCTGGCCGAACACCTTGGGCATGGTGTTGTCCGGGAAGCCCTTTACAACATACGCGCTAGGCTCAATGATGGATTCCATGATGTAGTCAGGTACGCTTTTGGCCTTACCTTTGTATTCCTTATCCTTGATCCGAAGTGGCGCATTGGTTCCTTCAACCAGCTTCGGCCCGATCGTTCCAACCGCGCCTGCAATACCGGGTATGGTATGGCAAGCTACGCATTGACCTTTGGCAAAAATCTGGTCCACGGGTTCAGTTCCGTCTGCCATCAACGCGCTGGCGCCTGGCTTGGCATCACCCTCTGTTGGTGGCTTCGGGCGATCGGATTCTGGGATGAACTTCTCATACGACTTCACGATCTCATCGAAACTTGGCGCGTCACGTCCCTCACGGACATAAAGCCACGTGTCTACAGCCGCCAGTTCAGGTAAAGACAATGAAATTGGTGGCTTATGGATTGCCGGCATCGGGCTTTCCTTATCGTTGGTGCCTTTGACTCCGTAACCAGCAACCACGAAACAGCTTGGACAGGCGTGTGACTCCGCAATATATTCCTGCGCATTTTCGGCGGTACCGGACCCAGGAAATGCCTCTTTTTGGTTCGAGTCACGAGCGGCAGGGTTTCCCTTGTGGTATCGGGGATCTTCAAGCTGTGTGGTAGCGCGCTCCGGAAGTCCATCTAAGTTTGGAGCTCGCTCACCCAACATACCTTTGTGAAACGCATGGCAAAGCGGACACTGTCCCTTACCGATCGCGCCCTGAACTTTATTCTGCCCAACGCCACCGAAGATGATTTTCTCGCCCTCATCCGCGAGTTCGGTCTGAGGCATATTGCTGAAATCTTTTTTCTCTTCAACGGGTGGGAATCCACCTTCCACCTGAGGCAGCCAGTTACCATAGCCTGAGAGCGCTGCTGCGATGAAGAACATGAATCCACCGATTTTCAGGAGAGCGCTGATATTCGTAAAATAAAGCGCCATCATGAATGCCATTGAGGTGATCAAGACGAGAGAAACAGGCAACAGTCTTGATTCCGCGAAGAAGTTCATTTTGTAATTGGCAATGGCCATGAAGAGGAGCATAGCCCCAAGTATGCCGATAAATGTCTTGAAGACCGCGCGCTTATTGGCGACGGGGTCAGAAATCGAGGCTTTGAAGTAAAACATTAGGGCAACGAGGATGCCCAGTGCAGGCCATCCCATTGCCAAGCCCGCTTGTATGAGTTCAATCACAGCTCAAACCTCCTGCAGGAGGGGAAGTGCCGGGCTGCTTCAACAGCCCGGCTCCTTCCCACATTGTTCGTTTGATGCGTTCTGCTTAGTGACCAACCGCCGGAGCTGCTGCCCTTCCTGGCACAGCGGCTTTTGCATCGACGGGTGCCTTCTTGGCGGCAAGGGCACCTAACCAGAACACAAACATAATAGTCGTCCAAAAGAACAACACATTAAATGAAATCATGTTGGCAGCGAAACCCACCGTATGCGTGTACGCCCACGGGAGAATTGTCCCGCATGATTTCATTGACATGCCAGAATAAGCGAACCGATGACCGAATGTATCCCATCAGTCCCATCATCCAGGTAAAGGCCGTTGCCAACATAATGAGGGCATACTGAGACCGGGCGGATATTTTACCCCATTCAATCGGCCCCATCTGCTTCGCCCCTTTCATCATGACGCTGTTGAGCGCGAACATGAAGAACAGGCATGACAATGTAGTGGCCACCTGCGGCACGGACAATCCAACTCGGACGTTGGCTGGAATGTAATAGCCGTAAATGGCGAGCAGGATGATGTTGAGATATGCGAAGAAGAAGAAACAGCCCATAAAGATGTTACCGAACTTGGACCACGACACCGTTGAAACCTTGTTTCCTCGCATATACCACACGAAGCTTAAGACGGTGGTAGTAATAATCACGTTGATTCCACCGTTCTTGGCGGACATAACACCGTAGTTCCCTAAGACTGGATGTTGCTGCCCTCCCATCGCCTTCAACTCAGCTGGCGTCATAACGATCGTGTGCGGGGTGATAAAGACCAGGAATCCGCACGTAAGCAAGAACACCAGATACTTAATGTAACGTTGATACTTCTCAGCCCCGCGCATTCGACCAAGCGCCTGCCAAAGGTAATAATTGGTGCTAAGAAAAAGGATGCCGATCATGGTTGCCTGAATAATAAACAACCAGGCCAACAATCCTCCCATCAAGGTAATTCCCATTTGCTGCCGATAGGCATACACCTCGCGCATCAACCAGTACCCTGCGAAGGGAAGCGGTATTAGGAACGAAACCCCGAGGGCCATGGCGATATAGCCCATCCAGTCGTAATGAGCACGCTCCTCATCGGTCTTGGCTGACAGGAACCGGTATGCCGCATAAGCTGCGACGACACCGCCACCAAACGCCATGTTGCCGAGAATACGGTGCAGATTCAGCGGATTCCACAAGGCAGTATGGATGACGTGCCAGATGTTACCGAGATAACGACCCTGCTCATCGACTCCCGCGGGTGACATCATGAAACCGATCCACGAGTTGGCGAGGAACATCAAGATCGTACCAATGACATTCAAGACAACGGACATACTGAGGTGAATCCATTTCAGGAATCCCTCCTTCATCTTGTCCCAGCCATAATAATAAATGTAGAGCGTCCCACTCTCCGCCACGAACATCAAAGCATAGATGTGCATGACTGGCCTAAAGATGCTCGACAGATACTGGAAGAAGGCCGGATAGAGCGTCAGGAAGGTGAAGATCAGGATCCCCCCCAGAATGGCCGTCAAGGAGTACGCAGTCAAACTGATCTTGACGAAATCATACGCCAGCTGATCGTAACGCTTCGCCAAGGCCTTATCCTTACTCACGACCCCCATGAACTCGATGATCATACAGAAGATCGGCACGGCTAAAACGAAACTGCCGTAATAGAGATGCTGCTGGTTCGCGAACCACAGCAAAACCCGACTCTCGAAGTTATAGCGGGGGTAGTCCTTGTCACTATCGGTAGTCTTTGGAGCCGGAGGGCCCGAGACAATCCCTTCCGTCTTGTAATAAACATCCTTGCCCTTTTCCACCTTTGCATCACCGCCCTCTTTTTTCACTTCAGCAGCCGGCGCGCCACCGTCGCCGGCAAGGGCAGGGATCGCAACCAGAATAGGCAGGAGGAGGAGGCCGATCATCGCGCCCAGCGCCATGATCGACATCAACTTCGTGCGGGTTACAGAGCCCATGGGTTACCTCCTTGATACATCGCGTATGTGAGCAACAACTTCAAAGCCTTGCCTCTCCCTAATGCCTACTTCCGCAGCAGATACCAAAAATCTAGCCCCTGCGCGTCCATCAGAAAGTGATCAACGGCTGCGAAAAATGAAACGCAGATCAACACTGAGACGACGAAATACACAATTGTTTGGCCCATCTCAAACCCCCCTCAACATGATAAACAATCAACCTGCCGGGATACGGGCTCAGCATGGGCACTGAACCCCACCGAACCAATAGAAAAACCAAATACTGACTGCACAGGTGATGTAGAAAATCATTTTCCCTATTTTAATTTTGACGTCATCCTGAGCAGCTTCCATCGTGATTCTCCCAACGGTTTAAGTACGTATTTTAAATTGACACACCAACTACGCTGTGTTAATCAAAATCCCTCATTCACATGTTTTTAAACAGGAATTTTATGGCTAAAAACTCAAAAGTGTTCGACATTATAGTTTTGGCTGGAATGGTTGTCAATATCATTTTGGCCGTGTTCCTAATCCTCTACTACTTTGATTTCCTATGATTTTCTTCGAATTTAGCGCGTCATCGGATATGCCGCGCTCAACCCGCGATTGCGCGCACCGGAAGCCAATGGTTTCATCACGAAAATCGAGCATCATTTTGCTGCGCGCGGTAATGCGCAGATCTGATCCGGCACTCGTGTATGCTGCTCCCCGCAAGACCTTGTATGTGCCATATTCCGGGCTGGCTGAATTCCGCTCTTCGGATGCCGCATACGCATTCTCCTGATACCAATCGTCCACCCACTCCATCACATTGCCCGCGCCATCCATCACTCCATAGGGACTTTCATCGCTCCGCACACTCCCGACAGGAGCAGCCACGTCAAAGCCGTCATCTACCCGAGCCCAGTTTGCGCCGTCTTGAATCTCGACATTGCCCCACGGCCAAAGGCGCCCATCGGTCCCTCTCATAGCTTTCTCCCACTCTGCCTCGGAGGGCAATCGTCGGCCACGCCAAGCACAGTAGGCTTTTGCATCTTCCCACGATACGTAGACCACGGGTTGATTCACCCCTCGCATTCGGGCGGTATTCTTCGCGTACCGTGAGGGAGGCCCTGCCTTACGATGGCCTGTGGCCTTCAGAAAGGCGGAGTATTGAGCGTTTGTCACTTCGTACCGATCGATGAAGAAACTATCGAGGTAGATTATCCGTTCAGGGCGCTCATCAAACCCTCCCCGACTTGTTCCACGCACGAAAGGCCCCGCAGGAATCTCCACAAGTTCCTCCTCGAGCGGTTCTTCGTCAGGTGACAGTTCAGCAGGTGGGTTCACGGCCACTTCGGCATTGTGAGGTGAATCCGCCTCAAAAGGCGTGGAGCTTGTTCCGCGGAGAATCGCTATGACAGGCAAACTGGCGGCGAAAAGCACCACAAAGAGAAAGATAATTTTGAAGCGTGTTTCGAGCATGACCTGACCGACTACTTGGCCGGCACATCGGCGTCAACGTCCTTGGCGCAGCGAAAACCCACGGTGATATCGTGCCGCCATGGTTTGGCCTGAAACCTCTTTGACGAACGGACATTTCGCTTCGTTTCCCGCCAGGAACCACCGCGAATCACTCGTTGTTCCCCCTGATCAGGCCCCTTCGGATCACGGTAGGGGGATTTGCGATAGGCGTTTTCATCGTAAAAATCCGCGACCCATTCGCCAATGTTCCCCGTCATGTCATAAATCCCATAGGGACTGCGGCCTGCGTCAAACGATCCGGGCGGCGCCAGGTAGCGGTAGCCATCCTCAGTACCGTCGATATTCGCATACCCCACCACGAAATCTTCACCCCATGGATATCGCCGCTTTCCCTCTCCACGGGCAGCCTTTTCCCACTCCGCTTCGGTCGGTAGTCGTTTCCCTGCCCATTTGCAGTAAGCTTCCGCGTCATCCCAGGTCACTGCAATCATCGGGTTTTCCGGCTTAAGCAGTTTGGCGGGATCATCTTCAAAGACTTCGATCTTACGCTTGATCCGCTTCGTCATTTTGGCAAAGCGTTCATACGCATCCTGCGTCACTTCATGCTTATCGAAGTAGTACGACTTCAAATAGGCTTGGTGCTCCGGTTTTTCGTCTGGATCACTGTCGTTATCACGACTACCCATCACAAATGGACCCTCAGAGATTTGCACCATCTCACGCCCGTCATCGCCGACGAGGGTCTTATACATGGAGAAATCCTGCGCCACAGGCGCTGCAACTGTCTTCGTCTCTGTCGTAATAGACATCGCCAACTGACGCATCTGCTTGGCCTTGTAGGACTCATAGACCAATGCTCCAATCATCAGGATGAACGATGCAAACACAAAGATAATCGACCCGATGAGTACGCCCCTGTTTTCCATTAGCTATTCACGCCTCACGATTTGGTGACGGTAGGATGCGCGGCAGGCGTTTCCTCAGGAAGCTCCTCGTCCGCTGCATTTCGTGCCGCCCGCATATCCAACAACATCGAAATCTGTACGCCCAGAAATCCACCCATGGCCGCACCGGATCCTGCTCCGATGGAAATTTTCTCAAACCCCGCTACCAGCCATGCCAGCAGGCCACCCAGGACCGCTCCTACCAGGATGCTGGCCAGGAACCGACGCCCCCCAAGAAATCCCACAACCGCTCCCAGTGCTAATCCTAGTCCAGCCGTAATGGGGACTGAGGAGCCACCCAAGATCGTGCCGATCAAAGCTCCGACAGTGCCCATGACCAGGACACCGAACATTACATCCAATAACGTCCTGATCGACGGCCTGCTCATAACAATGACCGATTCCTTATGAACCTGAAATCACAGAGATTCTCACTTGCCTGTGCTGGCGGTGATCGCACCGAAGTCGATTTCTACACCGGGGGCAGCGAACAACGAGATCCCCCAGGCTTTCTCAGCCGGCTCATGTTTATGAATACGTTTAAAGTCTTCGTATACATTGATGCGCTCTTCAACCCACTCTCCGACAGGAAGCAAGCCGCTTTGCACGACTAATTCCGACCCACTGAACATCCCACCCTCGACAAATGTGCCCTCCGGCTTGCCGGCACTCCAAATGTATTTGGTGAAAACCGGAATAAACATGAGGTCGGTGTCCAGAGAAGCATACAGCGCCGCAATGGGCTCCGAGGCTGGGGGTGCCTTATGCAGACGCCACCGCCACGTCAGGACCGGATAAGCCTTCGGATCCCATTCGATTTTTCGTTTTTTCAGGCGTTGCCCGGCGTCTCTAACCGCAAGGAACTTCTGTCCGTCGGAGGATTGAACTTTGTATGCGCTTCGACCCTTGGCCTGGCTGCGCTGGTTCTCGTGCTGCCAGTCGATCGGAACGCCTTCCTGGTCCGCGGATTGAAAATCCTCCAAAACCAACACCTGCTCTTCGGCAGCATGCGCAGAGGGACTCGCACCCGTCAGGCCAAACAACCCAGTCAACCCGACAACGGACACAAAACCGACAATTAACTTCATAACAATTCTCCGCACTCCCAATAAACTCACCTATCCCTCGTGCGACGGAGTCGGCAAGAACCCCGCCTCCTTCTCCGCACTCACATCTTCATGCATGACCGGTTGCCGCCCACGCTGACACACCCAGAACAGGAAAAACACGGCGCCCCAAAATACGACCATGTTAATGGTGACCATTTTGGCTGCGAATCCGAGCGACGGTGTAAACGCCCAGGGAGAGGCATCCGGCATCAACTCATTAACATGCCAAGCCAAGCGTCCTGAAGAGCGAATGTAACCCATCAGCCCCATCACCCAGGTAAAGGCCGCCGCCAATCCGAATAAGCCAACCATGCCTCGAATGGAAATCCGCCCCCATTGCACGGGACCATGAATCGTCGCGCCGCGCAACATGCGCCGATTCAACAGCAATCCCAGCGTGACTACAGCCAGCGTCGTGACCGCCTGCGGACCGGAAAGTCCCACCCGGAGACTCGCCGGAAGATAGAATCCATATACCGATAAGCCGATAATGTGCGCCACCCCGAAACCAAACAAGGCTCCCATAATGACGTTCCCGGTCTTACGCCATGAAATGGTCAGACTACGATTCGCCCGACGATAGAAGATGTAGCTCAGCGCGGTGATACAAATCATGACATTGACCGCACCATTTTTCGACGACATGACGCCGTAATTTCCGATGACCGGGTGTTGCGCTCCACCCATGGCTTTCACTTCGGTACCAGTCATGAGAATAGTATGCGGCGTTAACCAGATAAAGAGGCATGCGGTAAGACCCAACAGCAGATACTGGTAGTAGGATTGGTACCGCTCGCCGCCACGAATTCGTCCCATACTCTGCCACAGATAATAGTTGACCCCCAGGAAGAGCGCGCCGATCAGAAGCGCCTGAACTACAAAAAGCCAGGTCAACAACCCGCCCATCATAGTCACGCCCATACTCTGGCTGTAGGCGTAGACCGAGCGCATTAACCAATAACCGGCGAAGGGCATCGGTAACAAGGCGCAAACGGTGACGAATAAGAATATGTAACCGACCCAATCGTAGTACGCGCGCTCCTCCTGGGTCTTACCAGTGAAGAAACGATAACAGGCATAGGCCAGGACCACCGCACCGCCCGACATAATGTCTGCTAAGAACCGATGCAGATTCAATGGATTCCAGAGGGCGGAATGGAGCAGGTGCCAGGGATTACCCAAATAGCGCCCCTGGTCGTCGACCCCTGCCGGCGCCATCATGAAGGCGGACCATGCGTTGGCGAGCAGTAGCAAGGACGTCCCGAATACCACCGCCGTCAACCCTAGGGAAAGATGTACCCACTTAACACCGGGTAGGGCCATACGATCCCACGTGTAGTAATAGGCAATCGTGAGAAATGTCGTGCCCATGAAGACGAGGGCGTACAGCGGCATCATCACCTTAAACGTCCCGCCCATGTACTGCATAAAGCTGGGATAGAGCGTGATAAACATGGTCAGCATGAGGCTGCCCACGACGGCGGTGACGGAGAGAGCCAGCAGCGCCACCTTCAGGAGGTCTTGCGCCAGGCCGTCATATCGTATGGCCAATGCAGGATTTCGCGCGAGCAACCCGAGGAACTCCAGCAGGACGCAAAAAATCGGCAACGCCAACACAAAGCCACCGAAATAGGTGTGCTGTTGAATGATAAACCACATCAACAACCGGCTGTCGACCGAGCCAAATTGAGGATAGTGGCTCTCATTACCCGTCGGCGCCGACGGGCCGCTGGGAACACCGGGTGTATTGAAGTACACATCTCTGGAAGAGTCTGCCGCCCTGAGCGAATCCGGATTCCACAAGGCAACCCCTGCGTTCGATAGCACCACGCACAATAGCACACCGATCAAGACCCGAAACGAAAGGCGTGTGGTCATGACGATACTCTCTGACTGTTTTTTTCAAACACAGCCGCAGATGCATTCAATGACGAAGTGGAAACGGACTTACGAGACTGGCCGAGAATCCCCATCACGAAGGGACAGCGCAACAATGCTTCCGGCACCTCTCCTGACTGACGATTCTCGAGGTCCCGTCGGGAGCCCAAGTAATAACAGTACAAGGCCATCAGTCCACCGACTAGCCCCGCGACCCCTGCAAAGCTGCCCATCGACTGCATTGGTTGTTTCAACACGTAGAGACAGCTTCCGAGGAGTACTAAGTAGTACGTCGAGGCGAACGCCAATCCAGGCCACCACCAAAACTTCATCAATTCTCCCCAACGAGTCGCCGCGAGCCTGGACCACCATGCTCTTCCACCTGCCTGGCCGGCAAAAAACGCGAAAAGCGCCACCGTTCCCGCTGCCACACTCACGATGCCGCCTTGCATCAGTACGGCCAGGTCCCCACTCACCGCATTGGCGACCATCGCGGAAAGGCCCGCGCAAGCGAGGACTCCAACGCCGATCCAACTCAACAGGATCGGGTCAAATCGTTGAAGTAGGGAACGCAGCTCTGCTCCGTCAGGAAAGGTCATGAGCGGACGCCCGTTGGACTCAAGCCACCGAAGGTACCCGATTTCAAAGGCGTCACGAGCGACCGCTGTACTCGGAATAATCAGCGCCATCATCGCGGGCCCGTCAGGATGTTTGGCATAGTCGTATCCCACCAGCCATAACAGGGCCAACACCAGCAGCGAAAGCTGAACACCATAGACAAACCCGATCCAGACCAGCACCCATCCGATACGCCTGATACCATCCGCGCCCGTCAAGCGGGCGAAAGGCACTGCACGCCCGACACGATAGGCGCAGGCGGCGGTCGCCATCGAGATCAGTCCACTCAGCAGAAGTAGGGTCATGGGATCCGCCAGCGAAAAACTCTGCTTGGCAAGTCGATAGCAGGCGAAGGCCACCAGCCCGGGGACAAACATGACCAGACGCTTGCGCTTCCGAGCTGAGTCTTCAGTCACGGGTAAGGTCAAACTGGGGAGAACGCGTAATGCCAGCCGATGCAACATGGTTCATCCATGGGGAGTGAGGGGTTGGGCGAGGAGACGATGCCTACGTCGCAATCCTCAAGTGCGTCTCAGTATTTATGCCTCTTCTCGCTGCGGGGCCATACCGAAATATCGCGCCTTGACCTCTTCCATCAAGGCGACGGTTACGGAGACTGCGCCACGATCTACAGCCGTCCGCTCCAGTTCGATTCGAGCCATCGCGCGGACTGGTGCAGGAACGTTGGCGAGCCGACGCTCGGCTTCCGGATCCCACGACACCACATCGCCAGTCTGAGCCTGATCGATCAACTCATAGGTAATCACGCGCTGCCGCCTGGTCCGGGCAAACCCTTCCACAAGATCGCGCAGCGCAGGGACCGCATATGGTGGCACACGATCCAGGCGATGCCTGGCCTCATCGCTCCACATCAGCCGATCGACGATCCCATCGACCTGCCCTACCGGCAGGTCGATGCCGACCAGCCACCGACAGGAGCGACATTCCGAGCGAACGAACCAGGTTGGCGTGCCGTCCTCGGCATTCCGTTCCTCAACCCCCTCGGTATGCATCCATCCCCCGCACCCGCAAACCAGCATGTCGTGTTCAGCCTCTCCGTGCTATCCGATCTTCCCCGGATACAGGATATACAGCATGGCATAGGTAAAGGTTCCGGTGAGAAACAAGATGCAGTAGACGATCATGGTGAAGCGCCCCAGCGCGCGATGCCGCTGGCTGCCATCCGGCCAAATACGTTGAATCCCCATTTCCACCGCAAATACAACCGCTACCAGAATGAGCAACCAGAGATAGACTTCCAATTTGCGTATGGAGAACCCCGCGGACCAGACACGCGTGCCGAACAGGAGCGCCACAACTGCGGTGAGCCCTACAAAGATGAGACTGACTTTTTTCCATGATGTCTGCAACAGACTACCACTCAGCACTCGGGCGCCGCTGATGAAGCGTTGCGCGCGAAAACCCAGTACGATCATGTAGACCGCCATGACCAGTCCAATGATCACGAGGATGATGTGAATGGTGAGGACGGGAATGAAAACGTAATCGTAGAGCGCTTGAGAACCGCCGAATCCTTCTTTCCCTTCGAACGCCAGCACGCCCAGTTGGCGAAACAGGTAATAGGCGGTAAAAAATCCCACCATGGTCACCATGCCGCCCAACATCAGCCAGTGATGGCCGTCCGCCCGATGGCGTTTGGCCTGAAACCAGCCGATGATGAATAGCCCCGTAAATAGGGCAGCCATCAACTGGCTAAGATCGGCACCCAGCGTCGCATGTGTCCCGAAGAAACCCGGTTGTCGAAGGAGCTCAAACATGGTACATCCTAACAGCCAATCGGCTTGACACCTTGAACCACGGCCGTCCGCTCAATTTCCTCAACCGCGACATACCCTCCATCATGCATCCACTGCATCGCTTCTGCCGTACGATAGCAGGCGCCCCGCTCCGTATTTACAAGAATATGGACGGCAAATGCCGCGGTCCAAGCCGGGCTTGTGCCGGAAGCATCCAAGAAGCGATCCTTGATGACTAATCGGCCACCGGGATTGAGATGGCCATGGATCTTTGTCACCAGCGCGGCATTGGTCGCCAGGTCTTGGTAATGAAGAATGTCCGACATCAACACCACATCATAAGGACCGCCTAACGAATCACGATTGAAATCACCGGGTTTCAATTGAATTCTCGCCTCTAACCCGGCTTCCTTCACGGTGCGTTCAGTCAAGGGTAGGGTGGTCCGGAGGTCGAAGACCGTCGCCGAGAGTTGTGGATAAATTTGGCAAAAGGCAATGGCATTCGTCCCCGCCCCCCCGCCCAGATCAAGCATCGTGCGAGCCTTGTCGAGCCCCAGCCGTTTCGCAAGATCAGGCCCGCTTTGCTGCCCAATCCGATGCAAGACGGACAGGACGTTTGCCCCAAGCGCCGGATCCGTTTCAAAGACATGCTGTGTCACCGGGGAGCGGCCGGTTCTAATGGCCTCTTCCAGCTTCCCCCAATTGCTCCACTCGGCATCGTGCAGGAGAAGTAAATGCCCTACATACTGAGACGAATGTTTGACTAGATGGGTTGTGGCCACCGGGCTGTTGGCGTAAATATCGCCGGTTTTCGCGAGGAGTCTGATTGCCACCAGCGCATTAAGCAGAAGTTCCAGTGTCCGGACATCGGTACCGATTTTTTCAGCGGCTTCGACAGCTGTACGCCCTCGGCCATCCAGCGCCGAAAAGACATCTAACTTCACAGCGGTCAACAGAATTTTTGTCTCCCAGTAGTAGCCCAGCTGGAAGATTTCGGCGAGAGACAATTCTCGAGGCACTCGTCACCCACTCAGTTATGTGTCGTTCAAATTGGGCATCTTACCCAGTTCAGAAAGGGAAACGCAAGGCGAGGAGAGTCACGGAACGCCCCATAAAGAAGGCTGATATTGCGGCGCTGTGCCCGCACGCGCACAGCGATCCCGTGTAGGTGGAGCACGCCACCGAATCGTCGTTTCTCGCGAGAGCGGATAACAATAATCGACAAACAAAAAGAGCAGTGGCTCATTGGAACCACTGCCCTTCCTGCGGCGGGATCACCCCGCGGAGACGAGTAATTACTTGAGGTCGGCTTTCAAGGTAGCCGTTCCACCTTCGGCAACTTCGACCTCGAACTCATTCAGCTTTCCCCGGTTCACAAACGGGTGAAAGACCACCACTTTGTGTTTTCCAGCAGGAACACCCTTGAGCTCGAATGATCCATCTTCCTTCACGACCGCGTGGTATGGGTTGGCGACTGGGAGGAAGAAGGATTGCATGAACTCATGCTGGTCGCACTGCAACCGGTAATAGCCCTGCTTGTCCGCTCCGCCGCGGAACTGCACTGGCTTGTCCAACGTGTCACCCTTTTTGGCCAGACCAATGTTGAAACCAGTGGCTGACGAGGAGCCCTTCACCGTAAAGCTGTGCGGATTGTGGAGCACGCCCTGTGTGGACTTGGGATCATCGGGATCGGCATCGTGGTTTTCGACATGGAAGTTCTTGGTGTTCACCACCACGCCGGCAAACGGCAGAAACTGGCAGAACTCCGCGATCACTTCCGTGCCCTTGAAGCCATCGATGAATGCCTTGTCTTCGACGTCATGAACGGAGACGATCGCGTTCTTCAAGCCGCCGTCTTTACCCACTTCGATGGTCTTGAGAATGCGCTTATCCCCTTCCACCAGGCTCGTGTCCGGAATCTTGGGACAGAACTTAGGATTCGGGAACTTAGAAAACAAAAATTCCTTCTGCTCATTTTTCCCAGCGTATGTCACTTTACCGGAAATCGCCCCTCCGGCAAACGAGGCGAGAGGCGCAGCCAGAAACGCTGCGGCCGCAACGCCGAATACTAATGTCATCGCACCCTTTTTCATGTCACTGCCTCCTTGTAATAAACATTAACGAATCACTTCCGCCGTCACCCAATCAATACATAAGAAGGGGCCGGTGACTACTACCCCCATCACGTCATCACAGTTCATTACGTTGTTTGGACGCGGCTGTACGTCCAGAACCCTGAACGTTTGTCTATACTGGAATCATACTCGTACTGTCAACTTGAAAACCAGCGGTTTGAAAGCCTCACAATTTCACTGGATTAGACGAACGTTTCGGATGTGTGATAATCCGTGCAATCGATCCTCCCGCCGTGGCTCGGACGGCATCGTCCTCATCGTGCAAAGCCTCCATCAAGATCGGCAGGACTTCAGCCCCTCCGATTTGCCCCAGCGCTCGGGCTGCGGCTATTCTGGGACGAGGGATTGGATCCTTCAACATGCCGGCAAGAAATGCGATGCCGGCCTTCGCGCTGGCACCATGAGCCCGACCCACTGCCTTACCTGCGGCGGAACGTGTTCCCGGATCGGTATTCTGCGCCAACTGATACAACTGAGTCCCGACGGCCTCGAATGGCTCACCCAGCCTCAATAGCGCTGACACGACGGCAGCCTTGACGACCGGATTCGAATCATTCAATGCCTTTCTCAGGGCGACGCGGGCCTCCGGCGAACCCAGTTCTCCCAAACTGATCGCCGCCGAGGTCCTGACCGCAGCTATTTTGTCCTCGAGCGCATGCTCAACCGCTGGAATGCCCTGCACGTTGCCGAAATCTCCCAGGGCAGATGCAGCGGCCCCCCGCACAGATGGTTGTGTATGGGTCGCGGCTTCCAACAGTATCTCAAGTCCCCGCGAGTCCCTCAGTTCCCCGATCAACCGCAGCGCGGTGGCTCGCTCTTCTGGGTTTTGCGCCAATGCAGCCTGTCGAACCGTTTCCCACTTCGCCTTCTGCCCCATCTGGTAAAGCGCCCCGGCGGCGGCCAGCCGCACAGCCGGCTGCTCGTCCTTGAAGGCCTCCTCCAGCAACGGTATCACCGACCGATCGCCGTGTTTCCCCAGCACCTTTAGTACAGTCGCCTTCACCAAACCAGCCTGGTCCTCCAGGGCTTGGCGGAGTCGAGGCGAACGCCGGCCTGCTTCGAGTTTCCCAAGCGCCTCCGCGACTAGCGCTCGCACCAGGCCAGAACCATCACTCAATCCATCTTCCAGGTAGGGGATAGTTTCGGATGAATCCACATCCTTAAGAGCCGTATAGGCTGCGCCACGCATCTGTTCCCGCATATCTTTCACAAGAATCACGACAAACCCTAGGGCGACTGCTTTCAGCAATCCCGGTTCCTCCTGCGTGACTTGCTCATACTCAGCTAGCGCCTCTTTCGGTTTGCCCACATGGATGAGTGAATGAATCTTCAGCCGCCTGGTTTCCTGTTGAGGTCCCTTCTCCGCGACAATCTGCTCGATGAGGTCCAGCGCCTCCTGATACTGTTTTCTGTCGAACGCCGCTTGCGCCTCCGTCACTGTTCGTGCCGAGGCGATTAATGGCCAGAGCACCACCAGCGCCACCAACAGAAGCGACAAGAGCATCCATCCATACGCCCTCGGAGTCGTTTTCAGTCGAGTCTTCAATCGTATGACCTTTCCCGGTACTCCGCTTCTGGCGCCCTACCCTCGTTCCTGCAGAGTGGACCCCGGAACCCAACGTCTATATCCAGCGGGTTCATCAAAATAGTAGTCAGGCTGGGGAGAAAAACGGATACGCAGATATTCAATGGACCATTCCCGGTCCTGGCTCACCAGTTTCAAAACGACACCCGTCTCGGTATCCACCCATTCGTAAAATCGTTCCTTCCGGCCGTGATGATCAGCCCGCACCTCATAGAGCTTTGACGCACGGCCGATCGTCGTGGCATCACCCACCAGAATTCTGCCGGTCTCTCCAGGAAGAGTAGGCTCAATGGGCAGGATGTCTTCGGACTTGACAGGCACCGCAAGAATTTCTCGACGCTGCGCCAACAAAAACCAGGATTCCTGTTTGTCCAGACGAATAATTTCTATGCTGGAATAACCGAGTTCTGTCTTCACCGCATACTTGTACTCCAAACGAAGCCGATCGCCCTTGGCGAAGACCTGGGCTTCGAAGCGACGCGCTCCCACATGCTTGACCAGGGAAGCCGAAAACTCTGTCTGCCTGGGAGACGGCGGCCTGTCTAGGGCCGCAGACGCAAGTCCAGCGTTGAGACAGAGACTCAGCAGCAGGCATCCTGCGACAACCTCCCGGGGAAGGCCGATCCCTGCACGTCTAGTGTTGATGCTCCACCAGTGGCTGAATCTCAATGTGGTGTCCAAGAGATTCCAGACCGAAACGCGGGTTATCCATGACTTTATAGGCCGTACGGTTCCCCTTCGGGGCCGGGAGTTCAACCTGTTCAGTCGTCGAGCCATCCGGAGCCACTGTTACAGTCCGCGTCACACCGGGCCCGGACTGCGGATGCCACACCACCAGCTTATAGGTTCCTGGCGGCACGTCCTCAATGCTAAATCTGCCCTGATCATCCGTCACTGCATAGTACGGATTGTTGACGGCCATGGCCCAACTCTCCATATAGGCGTGAAACCCGCACTGCATGTAAAAAGTGCGCCGCCCCTTGTTCAGATAAATAGGCCCCACTAAAGATTTGCCGGGCGCGTGGTTATGAATGGCGTGCAGATCGCCCCGACGGTGCTGCTGGTTCAAGGTCAAGGGCGTATTGAACAACACGCGCGCTCCCGCTTCCGGGGATGTTTCATATCCTTGAATGTCGTGCATGACCGGGTCCATATTCACCACTTCAACCGCATGTCCATTGCGTACGATCGTAACCCAGGGCTGAAACATGCAATCACGCGCCTCAATGAGAGGAACTGACAGGTCAAATGGCTTGCCGGCCTCTACTCCTTCAAGTGTCACAATTGCATTCTTCAGTCCCCCCTCGGAATTGACCGTGAAGTCGTGCAGCAACCGCCATCCTTTCCCGTTTGAGATCCGACCGCAGTAGGCGGGATCGGGAAAGGTGATCAGGTTAAACCCCTTCGGCTCCGGGACTTCCCCGGACAGGATCACTCGACCGTCGAGCGTACCCCCGTGCTGGACGTCAATGACGTCGTAGGCACCGACCGTCGGAACGAGAGGACAGAGCCAGGCTGTGAACGCAAACGCGGCCATACGAAGCATGTGTGATAGAGTGAACCTCATAAGTCCCCCATAGTGGTGCGCTGGCTTACGGATTTTGAACTTGCAAGGTCGGCCGAATGTCGACGACCTTACCGAGGGATTCTGGTCCGTAGTGTGGATTCTCGGCGATCTCGTGGGCACTTCGCCGCCCTGTCGGAGCCTCGAACGAAAAATCGACCGTGGAGACGCCTTTCTCAGTAACAGTCACCCTCTTCTGCAGAATGGTTCCAACACCGGGATGCCACGCCAAAAGGGTATACTCGCCGGGAGGCACATCGGTCAGCGTAAAGGCTCCGCCCTCACCAGTCATGGCATAGTAGGGATTATCGACCGCAAATCCCCAGCTTTCCATGTAGGCATGAAATCCGCACTGCATGACGAACATTCTTCTCCCTTTGGTCATATGGATGGTTTCCTTCACCGGTTGCCCGGGGAGATGCTCATGGCTCTCTGCATTCACCCGTCGCGTGTGGTGGGGATTCATCGGCAGCGGAGTATTGAACAGCACCCTCGGGCCGAGTTCGGACGTTTCATAGGCCTGAATGTCGTGCATCACGGGATCCATGTTCGTCACGACCACGTCAGACCCATTTTTCACGACCGTGACGAAGGGAAGAAATCGACAATCGCGGGCCTCAATCGTCAACGGTTCGAAGCTGAAGGGCTTCCCCTTCGTCGCATCAGCCAGCAAGACCACCGCATCCTTCAGTCCATCGCCTGCCGTCATAGAAAATTCATCGAGGATCCGCCAACCCGTTCCGGTTGAAATCCTGCCGCAATAGACCGGGTCAGGAAACGTGATCAGGTTATATCCCTTCGGAGTGGGCTTCCCCCCTGTCATTGTGACAGTACCCGTAACACTCCCGCCATCCGTGACCGCGATCTCTTCATAGGCCCATAAGGGAGACCAACAGACAGCGACGGTCCAAAACATGGCAAGACCAACGGATCGCATGACGTCCCTCCAAGCAAGCCGAACAATGGCCAATAGAAGCAGTGTCCCGAAGGTGATTGGACACTTTTTTCATCATACACAATCAAGCCGCCATAACAAAAGGGGGGAGCCCTTTCAGGCTCCCCCCTCCCGCGCATCTCTTGCGAGATTGACTACTTACTTTGCCGCAACAGGAACCGCTTGAACAGTCGGCTGTTCAACCGCGGCACTCTTCGCGCCAGCACTTGCTCCCGCCAATGGCAACAATCGTGTATCGCCGGACGGCAATACCCTGACATAGCCCCACTGGCCGGACTGCGAGTACGGCAACCGCTGATTGCTATACACATAGTCACCAGGCAGACGGTAGGGACCACCTGCCGAGGAGATGAACGCGTCGAGCACTTCTGAACCGGAGTATTCGACCACACTGATTTGATCGGCTCCTCGCATGAACGGCTCGATCGGCCATTCGTGCTTCTCTACGCTGAACATCCCGTTCTGCTCATTGCTGACACCCAGCACATGGATCCGTACCGGGTCTCCGGCATGGGTCTCGATGATGGGGGTCGCCGGATCCTCAGGCTTGTCCGCTTTGCAAGGTTGGAACACCTTGCCCAACGAACAGCCCTGCTCTTCACGGAACTTGTAGGGTTCGGACCGGTAGTTCACACCGGTCAAACCAGCCACATTCTGGACGTACGGCATAAAGCTGGTGCCGATGATGTTGTCCTCGTCCTGGAAGAACAAGGCCACATCGCGATAGTTGGCGCGCAGTTCATTGCCTGGCACTGAACGGTCGATGATCACATCGGCTGCCCAGGCGTTCTTATTGGAAAGGTCCGCACCGGTCTTGGGATCACGATATTTCGATCCCTTCGGACCGACGACAACAGCGCCGAACAACCCGTTCCGTGGATTGGTCATCACATTCCCCCAATCCCACACCAATGACGTCGTCTCCCCATTGAACGGATCTGCATAATACGTGTAATCGCGCTCACCTCCTGGGGCAATGGTCTGATCACCGGGGTTATTGCCCACGTTCGCACCCAACGAATCCTTGGGATCGAAGGCCAAACCGATTGCAGAGAAGGAGGCTCTGCTTTCCTTCATTTTGTTTTTCAGATGCACCTTCACGCAATCACCGGTATTCACACGGAGCGTCAGCGGCATCGGATGCGTTCCGGCTGCCACCTTGGCCGTGTCCTCCTCCAAAGCATAGATCTTGGCTTCGGAATTGGTCATGAGGATCTTGCGTTCAAAGTCCACCTCGATTTCTTCCGGCGCATTCGCATTGAACTTCATCCCCGGATAGTCCATCGCGACGACGTTGAAGGATTTCACCGGAGCGTCAGCAGGACATATCGGTAGAGTTTTCGGAATATCCCCCTTAAGCGAATACCCAGCAGGCAGTTTCTTCAGATCAGCCTGCTCTTTATCCAGCACGCGAATGATTCCCCAGCCGCCCTCTGAAAACTTCGAGGATCGACCGTTGAAGTGAATGTAGTCACCGGCCTGGTGACGCGACCCACCTGCTGCAGGAACCACCAGGTCGTACCGCTCGGCGATGCCGATATGAATTGAGTTCTTCCGATTGGCATCTGATGCGTATCGCTCCGTCCAGAACGTATGGCCGGACAGGGTCCAGACCATCGATTCATTCATGAGCGTGTGCAGCAGCCGGAACACCATCGTGTCTCCGACATAGGCCCGCAAGGTCGGCGTGTACGGATCGCCGTGAACCTGGCTGCTGAATGCCTGTGACACATCTGGGTTGGTCGCCAACCGCTGCGCGATCGGTGCCGCCCTGAAGTTCAGGCCGCTCCCGGTCGTATGAGTCCCACCATTCAGAAACGGCATGGGGGTCATGTAGATTTTCTCGGGCATCATAAAGGATACGGTTTTGCCTGCCTCGAGCGCCACTTCGATCGGCTGCCCTGGAGGATTACCGGCCGTCACCACGTTCACCGTGTGCGGCACGGTGTCATGCACTTGCACCATCAGCTCACGGAAGCTGTTGTTCACGCCATGACCAACCGGCTCGTTCGTGTGAATGTCCGCGATCGGACCGCTGCGGATTAACTTCCCGGTCTTCGGATCATGGTAGGTCGATCCAACCGGCTCCGCGATGAAGGTTCCGAACCCACCGTGCGGCCACGTGGTCGCACCAAACGCGTGGTCGTGCCAGAACACCGTCCCCACGTCCGCATCGACCCAGAACCGCTGCCGCACGAACTCCACTGTCACGATATCGTTGACCGGGTGATCATGCTTCAGACCCTTGGCCAGCGTGATCGTATTGCCCTTGATGGCCTTGATGCGGGAAAGTTCATTACCTTTCACATTGTCGGCCCCAACGAGGATGAGGGTCCCAACATGGTACTGCTTGGCATTTTTCACGGTAATGCTCGTCGCACCCTTCTTAGCCGCGGCGCGTAAAGACCGTGTTCATCGGGACAGGCAGTCCCTTCGGATTCTTCTTTTCCAGCATCGTGAACGGACGCACCGACTGTTCATAGGAGAACCCGGTGATCACACCGTCTGACGCTTGGTTATCGAACTGCAAGAAATGCCAGTGGGTATTGATCTTCGACGACTGGAAGTTGGTGTAGTCGTCGTCATCCCACTCGCTGGTCAAAGTCCAGTCCACGCAATCATAAATATTGCCGCGAACCACCAGCGGATACTTGAGATCATCGTTTTTCCGGACTTCGGCTTCTTCTTCATGCAAGACATAGATCAAGCCGTTCGGATCAACAACCGGCGGTTCCTTGCCTGTTTTCTTGGCAATGGTGATCGGCAGCTTGATGAAGTGAACATTGAAGCTCTTCTGTCCGGCGTTTTCAGGGCAGAGACTCCAATTCCCGTTCTCGCCTGGTATTGCCTGCTCAACGCTTTCCTCGCCATTGGCCTCCCGACGGATCATTTCCAGCCAGGGCGCGCCCACATGGTTCGGGGAGAACATCACGCGCTTCCCGAAATGCGGGGTAAGGTGCGGCCAGGCAACCTTACCTGTCAAAGGCTCGAAGGTGATCGGATGCCGTTTGCCTGGATGAGTCGACTTGTATTTAGGATTGTCGATCGTGCTTTCAGGCTCGCTCATGGCACGGGTACCTTCCCAGGCCCAAGGAAGAACCGTGGCGTCGTACGACACAATCTGACCCTTCTCGTCATCCTTGTGTCCCGGCTTACCCATGGTCGGGAGCTGCATCTCAACCCAGTCCTTGATGTTGATGGTGGCTGGGTTTGACTTCCAGTCACTCTTGCCCTTCTCGACGATCTTGAAGGACTTGCCGAACCAATCCACGGTCTGACCCACTAATTTGTCCGAGGTGATCGGAGCACGGATGCGGCCCTTCCGATCAGGCAATTCGCGCAAATCCGGCATGACGTCATTGCGCATGTCGCCCTGCTGAAGCGTGTTGTAGACCCTCCAGTAGCCCCACATTCCTGCGACATAGTGGTGCGCCACGTGGCAATGGAAGAGAAAGTCGCCAGCCAGCTGCTGACAGAGGCCGGAGCCGCACTCGGTTTCGAGATCCAACGCTTCGGACGGACCGATCACTTCAACGTCAACCCGGTCGCTTTTCGCACGGATCACCGGATACTTCACCGGTCCGTTGACGGCGGTGGTCCACAAGTTCATGTCATCGATCGCGCGCGGGCTTCGCGGCCACCGGATCGTGCCGCCGTGGGGATGGTGGCTGTGGAATACTTCGGATCCACCATGCACCAGTCGGAACTTCGCCGGGTCGCCCATGTAGGAACGGGGAATCGTCGGGGACGCGTCGCCGAAGGTATAGGAGCTATACCCCATGGACTCATCTTCAAAGCCGAAATATTCGTGTTGAACATGCATGTTGTTGATACCGAAAGGCTCGCTGCGATAATTGATCGCACGGCCACCCGGACGATAGGCGTCCGTCAGCGGATCACGCTGTGGCAGGAAGTCGCCCTTCTTATTGACCGGGCGGAAAGCCTCGTCACCGACCTCGTGATACATCAGAACGAATTCGCGAAAGTCAGGTCCCGTCCCGTTCTTGATGATGACCTGCCACCCGCTGGCGGCGGGGGTGGGATCACCCGTGCCCAATGGTTCGAAATATTCAGAGCCGCGCGGCTCGACGATGAACGAACCGAAGAGTCCCATCACCGTCAATTCGCGGTCATTGGCGAACGTATGGAACTGCCGGACGCCCTCCTGCGTGCTCGGATGGATGTACCACTCAAACTCCCCGCTCTTCTCAGCCGGCACGATGCTGTCGGAGTTGGTCGTGGCGGCCGGGGCACCGGTTGCACTGACGACCATGCTGGAGCCGTGAATGTGCAGACTGACATCCTCGCCACCTTCCAGCTTATTGCTCAGCTTAATCTTGAGGCAATCTCCCTGGTTGGCTCGAATTGCCAATGGTTGAATCCACTGGGCCTGCACACCTGGAATCACTGCGCCCGGATCGAAACCGTCTACCTCGCGCGCCGTGCGGTTCTTTTCTTCCTCCGCGCGGACCTTTTCGAGATTCTCATCCAGCGTGTACATGTAACCGGGATAGAAATCGAGCCACTGGTTGAGGGTGATTTCGACGTTAATCGCGGAGATGTTGTACTGCCTCACCGGAGCGGTAGCCGGACACTTGCCGCCATTGTTCATTGCCACCGGTTCCACTCGCGGATCGGACATCAAGAGGAGGTCCTGGCCGCCTGCTCCATACTGGTGCATCATGGTCTGGGTGTTGAACATACCCGTATTGACCTGCTGCACCTGCGGATCTTGGGCCAGATGGTCCATGATGCGCTGATGTTGCTGTTCCACCATGGCAGAACGCTCGGACTTGCCAACGATCGCATCTTCGACGATCGTTTGCCCCTTCAGCTGTTGTGCCCATGTGGGTAAATTATGCGACATCGCCGTCTGTTGCGGCGCCACATGATCCGCATGCGACTGGTTCTCAGCCGACGCGGCCAGCGGCAGACACACGAGCGCACCACCAGCGATGACGGTGAGCGCGCGCGTTGTGACACGGGTTAACCAATGACGATCCATGGACCGGCCTCCTTGGATAGAGTTGAGAGAAGGATTGATAAAAACGTATAGCCGTTACAGGCGGAATGAAAAAAATCCACGACGACCAATGGGCGTGCTTCAGCGTGACATTCCGCGTGTTATTCGACGCAGAGCTTTACCTCTGAGAAACAAGAGCCGGAGATTACTGAAGTCCATCTTCTCTGTCAACCCCCAACACTGTTCCTCTTGCCTGATTCCGACCTGGCTCCTCTTCGGAAAACTATCCTACCATGCCGGGCCTCTCTTTTGGGATGACCAGCGAAGGAGTCCACATGGTCGGCTGCCGCGAGGAAGTTCGTTCCATTGTTACTGTTCTGCTGTTTGAGGCATAATGACGCATGATCTTGAAACGCTGGCTTGTTGGCCTGCCACTCAAGACGAAGGAAGCCGCTCACGAACGCCTTTCCAAGCGACTCGCCCTAGCCGTCTTTTCCTCCGATGCCCTTTCCTCGGTGGCCTACGCCACGGAGGAAATCCTGCTCGTCCTGACCCTGGCCGGCACGGCCATGGTGGGGTACTCCATTCCGCTCAGCCTTTCCATTGTCGGCCTCCTCGCCATCCTCACCATGTCCTATCGGCAAATAATCTTTGAATATCCGGATGGTGGCGGCGCCTATATTGTCGGCAAGTCCAACCTCGGTGAATGGCCTGGTCTGGTTGCGGCAGCCGCCTTGATGATCGACTACGTCCTGACAGTGGCGGTCAGCGTTGCGGCCGGAATGGCTGCGCTGACCTCCGCCGTTCCATCTCTCCTTCCGCATCGGGAAACGCTGTGCTTTGCGGCCATCGTTCTGGTGACCCTGGTCAATTTGCGGGGGGTGCGCGAATCGGGGCAGTTTTTTGCCATCCCGACCTACATCTTCATCGGCAGCCTCGCGGCCATGCTCGGCGTGGGGGCCGTCCAGATTCTCTTCGGTCACGCAGCGAGGATCGAACCGCCTCCCAGCATCGCTGTCACGGAACCATTGACCCTGTTTCTGCTGCTCCGCGCCTTTTCGTCCGGTTGTACCGCTCTCACCGGAGTGGAAGTCATTTCCAACGGCGTGTCTGCGTTCAAAAAACCTGAACCGAAGAACGCTGCCTTCACGATGACCGGCATGGCCGCAATCCTCGGCACCCTGTTCATCGGCATCAGCGCCATGGCCTATTACTTCGGCATCGTTCCAAAGGGAGACGAGACCGTCGTGTCTCAAATTGCGCGCGCCACCTTCGGGACCGGCCCTCTGTATTTCCTGGTACAGGCTTCGACCATGGTCATCTTAATCTTGGCGGCCAACAGCAGCTTCAATGGATTCCCCAGGCTGGCGTCGATTCTGGCACGCGATAGTTACATGCCGCACCAGATGTCCATGATGGGTGACCGGCTGGTGTTCTCCAACGGCGTGATCATTCTGGGGGTGTTTTCCTGCCTGTTAATCCTCCTGTTCAATGGCGACACCCACGCCCTCATTCCACTCTATGCCGTGGGCGTCTTTCTCTCTTTCACGATCTCGCAAGCCGGCATGGTGAAGCGCTGGCTCATCAAGAAAGGGCCGCACTGGGAGAAGAAACTGCTGGTCAATGGAATCGGCGCGGTCACGACCGGGATTGCCACGCTGATCATCGCGAGTACGAAATTTACTCACGGGGCCTGGATCGTCATCGTCCTGATTCCCCTCTTGATCATGCTGTTTCGAACCATCCGTGCCCACTACAAAGCCGTCTCCGAACAGGTGGCGCTCTCGCGAGATCATCGTCCTCCCATGCCCCGCCGCAATATCGTTGTTCTTCCCATCGGAGGGGTTAACCGAGCCGTGATTCGGGCAGTCGACTACGCACGCAGCCGCTCGGGAGACATTCGCGCCGTGCTCGTCGACGTCGACTCGGAGGAAACTGCCCGGGTGGAGATTCAATGGGCCCAATGGGGCTGTGGTGTCCCGCTGGCAGTTTTGCCATCTCCTTACCGTTCGGTGTTGAGCTCTCTGCTGGAATATATCGAACAGGTTCTTCAGAAGGACCAGGAGTGTTGGGTGACCGTCGTCATTCCAGAAATCCTCCCGGCGCGTTGGTGGCAAAATATCCTCCACAATCAACGTGCACTTATGCTCAAGGGCGCTCTTCTATTCAAGGATCGCGTGATTCTGACCGACGTCCCCTACCATCTGACGAGGTGACGGTATGACCAACACAACCACCAGGAATCCCCGGAACATCCTATCAATTGGATATCTTTTCGCTGCAGGAATGTTTCTGAGCCTGCTCTCCGGCCAGGCGTCGGCCTTCCGCCTCATCTCACCGGCCGACGGGTCCACCTTGGTTTCAGGTCAATCAGTCCCGGTCGAAGTCGACGCCAGCCGGGAGGCCGGTCTTTTCGAAGTGCGTTACTACTGGTACCAGGAGCAAACCGAATCTCTCGTGGAGCAAGGAGAAAAGGGGGCCAGCAAGCCGAGCCGGGGAGCCACCATGGCGACGGGTCAGTACTGGCGGAAGGACAGTGTGACGGACGCTCCCGTGGTGGCGATCCCAGCCATGACCGCCACCATTAACGAAGTACCGCCGTACGGCGGGAATTTGCCCATTCCCCCGGACGCAATCGGCCGCATGCGACTCCTGGCCATCGCCGAGATTTCACAAGGCCGTCTGGGCCAAAGGGCCGACTTCGATGAGGTATTCGTGATGGTGCAGCCGGAGGCGGAGTTGGTCTCGATCAGCTTCGAAACCGAAAAACCTCTACAACTCGGGCGAACCGGGCAGTCTTCCGCCTTCGGGCATGTGGATTCGCTCGGCAAGATCTTCGAACTCCCGGTCGTCGGGGAGTTCGCAGACGGGATTCCACGCCCTCTCTCCTCACCCACCACAGGCACGACATACACTTCCGGCGACGAGCGCATCATTAAAGTATTACCCGAGGGGCTGTTGCAAATCGTGGGGAAGGGGAAGACCTCACTGACGGTGTCCAATCGAGGCAAGGAGGCAACTCTCGACATACGGGTTGACGTCAATGATGAACCCAATGACCCTCCCGTTGCAGATGCCGGGACCGCAATGGCAGTCAAGGCTGGCTCTAAGGTCAGGTTGAACGGATTACGCAGTCGAGACCCGGAGGGGGAATCGCTGTTCTACGCCTGGAGCCAGGTCCGCGGGAGCAAGGTGGCGATGCTCGACGTCAACATGCCGACTCCGACATTTACCGCACCCTATGTGGCCGAAAAACGCACCTTCCGCTTTAAGCTTCGCGTGACGGATAAGAAGGGCGCGGATGGTGTACCGGCCTACGTAGACGTGCGGGTCGAGCCCTAGCTCCCGACGTCCCCTAGTCCAATCGGCCTCTCGGCCTGTCTCCCCACGACATCTGCAGGAACTATCCCTCCTATACCTCCCGTTGTCCCATCGTGGCGCTCGTTGCGCCATCTGCACGGTTGGCCGGATGGCCAGGCCATCGGCTCGACCAGTCTTGTTCCTTTCATGCGAATGCTCAACCTATCTGCCCGGATACGATGAGCGCTTTTCACCGCTTGAATCTCACCTCATCACCAAATCAGAGAAAAAAAGCCGACCCTGATCCCGCCTTGAACCCGATCTGTCCTGACTGATCAACTGTGTTACTATTCGGTGCAACTGTTCCCGAATATTCTTCGCCGGTTTTCCCGCTGCATATTTGAAAAGGAGGCCTCTCGTGGCACTGATTCAACAAGACCTCGTTCCCGGTAGCGGGGATCAGCTCCTGACCCTGGATACCGACAGCAACCTTCAGTGGTTGAACCTCACCGTGACCGCTGGTCGCTCCTACAATGAAGTGATGGGAGGGTTCGGCGGATTTACCACGACACATGGCTTTCAATATGCTGACGGCGCCCAAATCGGAGAACTATGCGCTCATGCGGGCATTACTAAGGGCCTGACGGAACCGGCCTTTACGCCTTCCCCCAACGACGCCAAGAATCACTACGGCACGGAGGCGCTCCAGAATTTCATGAACGGCAAAACTCTCATCGGATCTGTAGTCCACAGCCGCGGAATCATGAAACCACCAGCGCCTCCATCCAACGTGTCGTCGTCGATTCTGGGCACCCTCCACACGTTTCTCAATCTCCTGGATATCAGCGCGTCCCACACGGAAAGCGAAGGCCCGACGGCCGATCCCCAGGTAGGCAATCCCGAGATTGGCTCTTATCTGGTGAGAGTCCGACCGGCACCTGTCAGTGGGAAGAAGCCAGCGGCCAAGTAATGTAAACAGAGATTCCCGGCTTCGCACACGCAAGTCAGGTATACCGCAATAGATCTGAGCGGCGGACGTCGGTGGCATGTGACTACCGATGTCCGTTCGTTCCGTCGGTCCGTCGTCGAGTAGCCTTGCGCTCAAGTCCGAGTTCAGACCAGACCACAGGTCTCCCGTGCACGAACGAGGTTGGCCCGATGCCGACGCAGGGCGGGACCGAATGAAGACCGGCTGACTGCAGCCTCATGCTTCCGCATGTGGCGTTCGACATGGTCCATCGTTTCCGCCAATTGGTCTACTAATCTGTTACCCGCGCTCGTGAGCCATTTCAACTGACGGCCGGCGTACTCCAGATCCAGAAGGGAATAACGAACCGAGTCAATTTCTTCCAGACAACGAAATCGTGCACGTAGGAGGTCACGCGGTGTCAATCCTGTTTCCTTCCACTTCCGCCTCCCGGCCGTGGTTTCAGCCCACGCGGATAGCCGGCCGAACAGCACCGCTCCCATTGTAAACGTGAACGTGGCATGGAGAATGCCTCTCAACGGCCGCAAGGTCCGGCGCCAGGGCGAGTAGAAAATCTCCTGATTTTGATCGTTCTTGTAGAGCACGTTTTTTCGCAGCAGCAGGTTGAGGTGATGGTGGCTATTCTCATGAATGAGATCATCGATCAAATCGAGTCGGTCGCGGTCGAAACAGTTGATTACGGACAATCCGGGACGATGCCGGAAGCTGAAACTCACGACACCGGAGGCTTTCAGCGGAGCGATCCGCGAGGTGAACAAGGCCAGGAGTCGATTCCCTTCCGGCCAGGCCGACTCAATGACTGCCAACGCCCCCTGCATGCGCGTCGCCATCTCTGGCCTCGTCGGCCGCACCGCCACCGGAGACCGGTCTTTGCCATACACCAACGTCGGCCCCAGCGAGAGCACACCGTGGTCGGTATCGCGCAACCAGCGAGGCTCGACGCGGCGCCAATGCCAGCGTTCCTCACCACCATAGTCAACGATGGGATACGACTGCTTGCCGACGAGCAAGTCGATGCCTGAGGCCCTGATCACAAACTTTGCCTGCCCTGCTGTGCGCGTGAGCGCTTGTCGCACCACGCGAGGCGCTTCATACCAGACGCCGGCCGTGCCGATCATACAGACCCCGGAGAGTTCGACCCGCTCCATATTCGCGTTCAGATCAGCGGGCACCAGCCAACTCTTCTGTCGTTTCTTCGCCATCCACTCGCTAGCCAGCCGAGGTGCTAGGCAGACAGACTCCTGCACCACTTCCTGCGTCAATCGCTGGCAGAGTGAAGTGAGGCGCGATTGCAGCCGACGGGGTTCAGGCGTCCCGTCTGGAAATATCTCATCCGCATACCCGTGTTCATAGAACTTCTCTCTGAACTCCACCCGTAGCTGATCGGCAAGATCCCGGCAAGATCGCTCCTGCCTGACCTGGCCCAAGATGTCGACAAAATAGAGCAGGTCATTCAACGCC
Source organism: uncultured Nitrospiraceae bacterium (assembly GCA_963846575.1). Taxonomy (GTDB): domain Bacteria; phylum Nitrospirota; class Nitrospiria; order Nitrospirales; family Nitrospiraceae; genus Nitrospira_A. Next base: position 2,518,298 of record CAWJWJ010000002.1, read on the forward strand.
TCAATCCATCCCACCAACTTCCAGTTGCTGAACTCTGCCGGAGACAAAGCGCGTTCGATCTCCCGAAACCACTCGACCGGTAATCGAAGGGACTGAGCAGGCTCCGCATAATTCCGTTCGAAATCGCAGCACAGGTCCTTCAACAAACGACGCATCGAACGACCAAACTCCGCCATGAGCCGGTCAAGATATCGAATATCCAGCAATGTCATGCCTGCACACCCTTTCTGGTCCAAGCCGTCTGTGCGGGCGCACTCTACGCGACTGTTCGAGCCCCTGACAAGGCAAAGCCGGGCAAGCAGGAAGTGCAAGACCGTCAGTTCAGTGCAACAGCAACGCATCCAGCCTATGGCTGAGACAACATCGGCGCTGTGGGATATCTATGTTGTTGAGGGAAAACCTGGATGGGAGTGATGGGCGGATCCTAGTAGGGCAAGGCGGGAGCCGCGTCGCTATCTCCAGTGGGGCTCCGAAAAAGCCCCACTCATGCCGTCAACTTAATGAGATCATACAGGAATGGTTTCTCCGGCGAACATTCCGCGACCGGGCGGAGATGGGAATTTCGCACCATCCGGTTACGCTGGATCAGCGGGTCGACCACATTCCCGCAACTCAGACAGCGAAAGCCCTCCAGTCGCATGGGGTGGAAACTTTCCTGGAGATCCAGCAAATCATCCGAAACCATCAACCCTTCACATCGTGTGCACGTCATGAATCGCCTCCCTCGGACAACTGGTCGGGTATGGCCCAAATCTCCGTTCTCATCTGTGGACAACTCCGCGGCCATTCGGGGATAAATGAAGCAATGTGGATGCCAGCCCGATTCCCACTCAATTCTCGGACAGTCCGGACAGGTCGTGCGAAAGAAAATCCCTGCTTCTCGCCACCAATTGATCAGCGCTGACTCAATTGGTCTCATCAGACAGAATTGGGTAGAATCGGGTACCCTTATTGAACAGAGCCCTGTCCCTGTAATCAGCAAGGTCACATCGGTCCTCGACTTGGTTCTCAACGCCACACAGAGAGTCTCCGGAAATGGCGCTCACTGCGACAGAAATTGGTTCCATTGTTCAGGAACTGGCTCCGGCTCTCACTGGGGGCTGGATTCAAAAGATCACCCAACCACTCCCTGAGGTCCTGTTGTTGGAGGTTCGCGTCCCTGGACAGACTCATCGAGTCCTCTGTTCGGTGCATGAGGAGACCGCACGGATACACCTCGTTCGTCAGGGCCTCCCTAATCCCCCCACGCCGCCCTCTTTCTGTCAATTGCTGCGAGCCCGCGTACAAGGGGCCCGGATCGACGCTCTCCGTCGCATTGCACAGGACCGGATCATCCGTATTGATCTCACGAGCCGGGATGGTCCTGCCTCCTTAATCGCGGAACTATTCGGCCGGAAGGCAGACGTGCTGTTCCTTGACGGAGAGGAGCGTGTACTCGCCACGCTTCGACACAGCAGAGAACGGAGCGGTAAGCCCTATGAAGCCCCGGCGCAGTCACGGTCCCTTCCCCAAGGAAGGATCGAACCGAGGCACTCATCGGACGCCGAGCCTTTTCCTCTTTCTCTCAAACTGGATGCGATGTATCGTGCACGCGAGGCGGACCTGACCCTCCTCGCGCAACGTCGGGCACGCGAATCCGCTCTGCGAAAAACTCTCAAGAAGCATGTTCGCCGCATGGCGGGACTGCGCCGTGACCTCGATCAGGCGGCGAAATACGAACCCTATGCGCGCTATGGTGAATTGCTCAAAGCCAATCTCGGATTGTTGAAAAGAGGGCTCGTCAACGTGGACGTGGTAGATTATTACGACGAGCGGCTCCCTGAGTTGACGATTCCCCTCGACCCGACCAAGTCCCCCCAGGCCAACATGGATGCGTACTTCGGTAAGTATCGAAAATTTGTGTCCGCCCAACGGGAAATCGCACCCCGCCTGGCGGCCATTGAGGCCGAGATCCAGCAGGTTCAGGCCGAGTTAACGGCCATTCAGAATGGAACCTGGCAGCCGTCGACCGCCGATGAAGATCGTGCGCCGCGATCCTCCTTGGTGATCACTCGCCGACAAGCATCCGTCCAGGAACGGCGCGGGCCCTTTAGGCGGTTCATCTCATCCGACGGCCATCTCATTTTCGTGGGACGGAATGCCCGCGAAAACGACGCACTGACCTTTAGTCACGCCAAGAGCGAGGACCTCTGGCTGCATGCCCATGGCAGTCCCGGTTCTCATGTCGTGGTCCGCCTGGAGAAGGGAGCCGACCCGCCCCCGGAAACGCTAAAAGATGCCGCCACGTTAGCCCTTCTTTATAGCGATCTGAAAAAGAGCGGGAAGGGGGAGGTGATCTACACCCGACGGAAGTGGGTCCGGAAAGCCAAGGGTCAGGCTCCCGGGGCTGTCACAGTCACCCAGGAAAAAGCCTTGTACGTGACACTCGACCCGCGGCGCCTCAGCGCCATGAAGGAACGCTCTCAGCCCTGAACACCGTGGATCTTAGGAACGGGTCAGCAGCGAACCTGTCCTGCCCGCATAACCATTCCTCCCCGCTCGATCAGGCATTGCAGTACGCGCCACCCGTACACACGACTTCGTCCTACATTCTCGCCCGATGCTTAAGCCGACGCGCCTACCGAGGACCGTCGCGGCACCACCTGGACTTCTTTCAACTTGAATTTTTTACCCGGATCGGGCTATCTGGCGTGACGCGAACCCATGGTTCCATGGCTCGCGGCGAACCAGGCGCCCGTGACGCTGCCTTCGTTTTTCTCCACTTCATGTACTTAAGAAGGAGTTTCCATGCCAGATGGTGTCCGCGCCCCGCAGAGGGCTCACCCAATCACTCGGATTGTCCTCATGACACTGGGAATGATCTCACTAGTCGGTCATCCGGTTGCGGCTCATCCTGACACACAGGCGCCTCACTCCCAGCCACTCGACCCTCTGGCGTTGGAGGAAGAGCACCTTGTATCACCCACCGATAAAATTACCAAACCGGTCGACACCGATGCCGAAGCCATGCGCCACAACGACCTCGGTGTGGCCTTTGTCTTTAAGGGAGATCTCGGCCAGGCCATTGACGAATTCACCCATGCGCTTCGACTTCAAACGAATTATTTCGCCGCGCATCTCAACCTGGCCAATACGTTACTGGATATCGGGAAACATGACGAGGCGATTGCAGAATACCAGGCCGCCCTGCGGCTTAAACCCGATGACCTGAAGGCCCACAACGATCTGGGGGTGGCCCTGAAGGAAATGGGGGATCTTGCGGGAGCCATGGCCGAGTTTAAAACGGTGTTGCGGCGGCGTCCCAGCGATGTCAACGCGCATAACAACCTCGGTGTGGTTCTAAAGGGTATGGGCGATCTTGACGGCGCTCTCGCAGAATATCGCACGGCGGCCGATCTTCAGCCACACGACATCAACGCACACTTCAACCTGGGTCTGGCCTTGATGGAGAAGCAGAACCCGGAGGCTGCCATTAACGAGTTCCGCACCGCGCTCCATCTGCGGCCCGACGATGCAAAAATCCGCTTTAACCTCGGACAGGCCTTGGCACTCACAGGTCAGCGGATGGAAGCGGCCCAGGAGTTGCGCCAGTACCTCCGGCTGGAACTCGATACCCCCGCGAACCGGCGGTGGATCGAGCAGGCCGAGGCGAAACTTCGAGATCTCGAGATGCCTCAGTGATTCGCATGCGCCACATCCATCGGACCCAGACTGGACGTCTCCGTAGGCCCGGAACCGCGTTCGGCACAATTTCCTCGTCACACCCTCGCCGACGGCGTTCCGCTTACGATACAGTCCTCCCCGGCTGTCACTAGATGGGACCTCCGCCATGACTATCGTTAAGCCTCGGCCTCTGTCGCACCTACTCATTTCTCTTGGATGCATGATGCTGGCCGCCATTGGGATTCCGGTTCCAGGGCTCGTCGGACCTGTTGCTGCCGAACCAGAGCCAACGCAGACGCAACAATGGAACTTTGATACTGTCGCTCCCGGTTCATTGCCGAGTTCGTTAGTCGTCGGCACCTTGTTCGACGGGAGGCCGGCCGGCGAATGGAAAGTCATGATGACCGACCGGGCGAAAAGCGGAGGACAAGTGCTCGCGCAAGTGTTGCCGAAAGGTTCAGACCATGCCTACAAGCTTCTCTTGGTGGAAGGCACCGACAGCGGTAATCTCGATATAAGTGTATTCTACTTAGCCGTAGCCGGAAAGGCAGACCTCGGCGGGGGACTGGTTTGGCATGCGACGGATGATCGCAATTACTACCTCCTGCGTGCCAGCCTTGTTGAACAACAGGTGCGCCTCTATCGAGTCGTGAAAGGCGTGCAGCATGTTGTGAAGCAGATCAATTATGCACTGTCAGCCAGCGGTTGGCACCAGTTACGGATCATCCAGGAAGGGTGTCAGATCAGAGCGGTGTACGACCATGCCACGCTGTTTCGTGTTTGCGATAGCGCCCTCTCCGGCGGCCGAGTCGGACTCTGGACGAAAGCCGACGCCGTCACTTATTTTGACGACCTCGAACTCCAGGTTCTCAAATAACCTTTTTAATGAGGGTTGCCCCCTCGGCAATCCTTGCAAACCTTTTCGCGGCGGGCACAAACAAAACGGGGCAGACATCCGAGCGGATGACTGCCCCGTTTCCTCATTTACAGAGAGTGGCTACCAACGATCGCGCTTGGCCCCACGATCGCCAAATCCTCCGCCCCCGCTCCGGCCCGGTCCGCCACCGGATCGCGGCTCTTGCGGACGCGCTTCATTGACGGTTAAGGTTCGTCCGCCCATGTCCGTTCCGTTCAGAGCGGCAATCGCTTTCTGTGCTTCGTCCGAGGAGGTCATTTCGACGAATCCGAAGCCTCTCGATTGCCCGGTAAACTTGTCCGTGATGATGCGGGCTGACTCAACCGCCCCATGTACCGCGAACAGGTCACTTAACTGCTGCTCGGTCGCCGAATAGGGCAACCCGCCAACATAAATTTTGGAACCCATGTGGGTCCTCCTCTTGGGTAATGACATTGTCTCGCGAAGGAAAGAAAGGGAAAGAACGGGCCAAAGACGCGACATAACGGGGCGGCTTGGGTCTGGCTTTCAATTAGATTCCCGGCCAAGGCAACATCGGTAGCAGGCCTGAACCATTTCAACGCATCTCTCACCAGGCCCCAATGGGAGACGGGGCGGATCCTATCACGCGTCCACGCGCCCATACAAGCCAGGAATTAACTCAGGGTAGAGGGATCGGAATGGGGGCTAGCGGCTTCTGGATGGCCCATGCTCGGTCATAAACCAGCCGGCAATCGACAGGCGCTTGTGCTGGCCCGCCATTTGGTCCACGCGACAAACCCGGTGATACCGCGGCACCGTAAACATGACCAGCGACCCTGGCCTGGGGGGGATGCAATGAGTGAGGGCTAGGTCCGGGGTGCCATCGTGACGAGTGCCCACTGCCGAATAGACCATCAGTTCCCCTGCCCAATCACTTTCCCATCTCTCATGGAAATAGGTGACGAGTGCGAGCCGCCGAAGCGGGAGCGGCTTTCCACCGGTCTGATGGCCCTGGTCTGTATCATCATGCGTAGGCAGGCAGTCACCGGCACCATAGGAATAGTAATTGAACCCCAAATGGCGACGCGTGATGTCTGGAAACGACTCGATGTACTCTTCGATGCAGGGTAACTGTAACCGGCTGAGCAGCAACTGCCCCTGCGGCTGAGCGATCTCGGCCTTCGCCCAGTTGCCGGAATTCGGAAAGTCCTGCCGCACAGAGGACAGGTTCTGCAGCTGATTCCAGTTGACCCGCTGCATGGCCTCCCGGAAATGACCGCGTTCGTCGGCAGACCAAAAATTCTCAATCACGAGGACGGGAGTTTCATGGAATGAAAAGCCGTCGAGATCTTCCGACGCTTGTGCTGCGCGAACTTGCCCTGAGGTAATTTTCATGTTCCCGCCCATCCCGATCGCCTACCGCACCCGGTTACTCGCCAACCCGCACCAGTGAGCCTCGATCCTTGCACACATTGAAGGTTCTATGGAACCACAATATAACTGCGATGAGATAAAACCCGTTCAATCCTGTGGCCAAGCCGAGACTGGCCAACGGTGGTGCGTGGTTCGTAAGGAGCCCCCGCATCCCTTCAAACACATGCGCAGCCGGGTTGATCCAGGCCACCCCTTGTAACCAGGGCGGCAACACGTCCATGGGATAAAACACGCACGAGATCGGCTGAAACAGGAACACCATGCTCCAAGCCAGCACCTCCGCCTCCTGCCCGAAACGCATGATCAGCGAGGTGGTCAGCACGCCGATGATCCATCCAGTCAGCACCAGATTAACTATGAACGGCAGGAGCCACAGGCCGATCATGAACACATTGTACCCATAGAAAACCCAGGCGCAGACGGACATCACGACCGACACGGCCGCGACTTTGAGGAGGCTCATGACCATGGTGGCGGCTAAAAATTCGCTCGGGGTAAGCGGGCTGGCAAAGAGATTCATGAGGTTGCGCGCCCAAATTTCCTCCAGAAACGAAATGGCGATGCCCTGTTGCGACCGGAACAAGACGTCCCACAGAATCAGCGCGCCGAGGAGAAATGTCACGATGGCCGGCATCTGTCCCTGAAAAGTCGCCAGGTAGACGGTGATGAATCCCCACACCACCAAATCCAGAAACGGCCAATAGACGATTTCCATCATCCGCGGCAGGCTGCGTCGATACAGATACAGATGTCGGATCACCAATGCTGCGATGCGATGGTACGCCATGGTCTGCTAGGGCTTCTCCTCGCAGGGCTTCTCATGACAATGCCCGCATCCCGCCTGCTCTATTCCGAGAAGTTGATGTAACATCGCGCGGCTGCCTTCGAAAAAGGCCGGACCGATCCGGCGCCCGTCCTCCAGGCGAAAGGCGCTGGCCACCAGCAGTGAGAGCGGCACCCCGAGCACCCCGGCGTAGAGGGCGGGACTGGTTAGTCTGGAGGGATCAACCGCCCATACCACGCCGGCAATCGAGAGGGCGGCAATCGCACTACTGCTCATGCTACTGAGCAGAATCACGCTGCCGCAGGTCCGCCGCGCCCAGCCGATGCCACCGACCACCAGCCACAACAAACCCCACAGCAGCATGAGGCTGAACCCACCGATGAGCAGACCCGCGCCGACCGACCATCCCGCATCTACCATAACTGCTTGTACTCCCTTTCCGCTTCGATCGGACCTTCCACGACTGTCACTGTTCACGAGCGAGCTTGAGAAACACCTCTTCCAGATCGGCCTGCCCGAACCGAGCCACAATGGCCGGGGCCGTACCCTCGGCCACAATCTTGCCTCGTTGCAGGAAGATAATCCGATCAGACATTGTTTCCATCTCCCGCATATTGTGCGACGTGTACAGGATGCTGAGCCCGCTGGTGCGCCGCTCCTCCAGGAGGATCGCCCTGATTTTGTGCGCGATGTCCGGATCAAGGCTTGCGGTGGGTTCGTCAAGAAACAGAATCTTAGGCTCCGTCAGCAACGCCTTCGCCAGCGTCAGCCTTGTCATCTGTCCCGACGAGAGCTTACGCGTTATCTTATGACGCCACTCCTGCATCTCCAGTTTCTTGACCATGTCATCGATCCGGGCCGGAACATTGGATAACCCATACATCCGGCCGATGACCGTGAGATTCTCTTCCACCGTCAGGGCATAGGGCATCGAAATATACGTGGAGGAAAAGTTCACCTGCTGCAGAATGTCACCCCGCCGGGTTCGTAAATCCAGACCGAACATATGGATCGAACCGGACGTCGGCGTAATCAGGCCGAGCATCATTTGAAACGTCGTCGTTTTTCCGGCGCCGTTCGGGCCTAGCAGACCAAGAATTTCGCCACGTCGGATCTCGAAAGAGATGCCGTCTACGGCCGTAAACTCGCCGAAGCGTTTGGTCAGATTGCGGACTTCGACCACCGCAGATGACATGGGTCGCTCTTTCCGTGAACTAGAAGGACAAGAAGTCTTTGAGCTTCTCAGGCAGATGGCATGTTTCGCACTTCCGATTCAGAACCCTTCCCTGATACTCCGTCTTATTGTCGTGACAGCGGAAGCAATCCGCCATCGCACGTTTGTGAAGCACGGAACCCTCCGGATGTTCCGGTTTCCACGGACGACTGTCAGCCGAGACGTGCCCGCGGGGAATCACGATCGGATACCCCTTGATCGGTTTCTCATGGACGACCGCCGCATGGCAAGTCGTGCATCCTTCGCCCTGGGCGCGAATACCGAATGCTTCAATGTGTTTGCGATGGCTCATGATCAGACCCACGTCGTTGACCGGCGCGGGCAAGTCCCGGACGGCCACCTCCGACAGGCGCAGGATGTTGCGGTGACAGCCGAGGCAGACAGCGGAATCGACATGTGCTTGTAAATTAGATGGCTCCGTCGGCGTGCCGAACAGCGTGATGGCCACATCTCTCGTTCCATGCCATGCCTTGTCCTGCAGCCACCCGACCACGCCGGGCCTGACATGACAGGCCACACACTCCACCTCTTTGTGAGACGATTGGAGCCAACTCTCGTATGACGGCTTGATAGTATGACAGCTGGCGCAGAACTTCGGATGGTTGGTGAGCGGCACCGCCACTCCCCCCAAAGCCACTGCGCCGGCCACGATGGCTCCGATCACAATGGCGGAAGGTCTACGCATCGTCCCGTTGGGGTTTGGGGAAATGCCGGATGATCAACGCAGCCACGGCCGGCACATCGTCGGGATCGAGCAGCGGCACGGACGTTTCGACCGGTTTATTGGAGACAACGGCCAACAGACCATCCTGTGAAACGGGGACCTCACCAATCTGGTCTCGCACCACCACGATCTTAGGATAACCTTCGCTACGCCAGCCTTCGGCGAGAATCAGGTCATAGGAGGGATCCAAATAGTTCTCGCGCACATCCTCGACGTTCATATGATCCGACACATCGGCAAACATGGCGAGGCTGCTCTTGGAAATGATGACCACCGCGCTTGCACCCGCCTGCTTGTGACGCCAACTGTCTTTGCCTTCGGTATCCAGATCAAACCCATGCCCGGCATGTTTGACGGTCGCCACCTTATAGCCCGAACGCACCAATTCAGGAATCACCCGCTCAATCAACGTTGTCTTGCCGCTGTTCGATCGTCCGACAAAACACAGAATAGGGACGGCCATTAAGGATTCCTTTCGCGGTTCAGCAGCAGGACTGATGGTGGCCGGTCGACGTCAGCGGCTCTGCAGCATGGTCCATCCAGGTCGAACCACTGAGCAATTGCACGGTCACGACATCGCCGGGATTCAGACGCTCCACTTCGACCGGGATATCGATCAGACAGTTGGCCTTGACCATGGAGGTGAGGATCCCGGAACCTTGGTTGCCGGTGGTCCGAACCTTGAACGCCCCGTCCTCCCGCCATACCACTCCGCGGAGAAAGTGTCGGCGGTCGGTTCGTTTCGAAAATTTCTCCTGAAACGCGGCCTCGAGCAAAGGTCGTCCGGAACTCCGCAAACCAGCCATTTTTAGCATGGCCGGACGGACCAGCTGTTCAAAGGTCACCATGGACGAGACGGGATTCCCGGGAAGACCGAAGGCCAGTTTCCCCTGTATTTTTCCGAACGCCAGCGGTTGCCCGGGCCGGATGGCCAGCTTCCAGAAATTCATCTCGGCACCCAAGTCCCGGAACACCGCTTTGGTGAAATCATAGTCGCCCATCGAGACCCCGCCCGACAGCACAAGAATGTCGGCATTCAAACCCTGCGAGATTTTCTCAGTAAGCGCGGCGGGGGTGTCGCGCGCAATGCCCAGGAGAATGGGTATCCCCCCGGCTTCCTGCACAGCCGCGGCGATACCATAACTATTCGAGTTGATGATCTTTTCGTCGCTGAACGGCTCATCCAAATCGGCTAGCTCGTCTCCTGTCGACAGGATCGCGACCCGCGGGCGCTGATACACCAGCACGAAGGATTTTGCCAAAATGGCCAGCATCCCCGCCTCGCCGGAACGAATCTGGGTGCCCTTAGAAATGATGCAGTCGCCTTTTGTGACGTCCTCACCTTGCGGACGGATATTCGACCCGCGAGGTTCCGCTTTAAAAACACGCACCGAATCAGGGGCATGTTCAGTATCTTCAACCTTGATCACCGTATCAGCCCCATGAGGAATCGGTGCGCCGGTCATGATACGTATCGCCTGCCCAGGCCCGACCGACTTGGTCGGCATCTTCCCGGCCGGCACATCTTCGATGACCGCCAAGGTAACCGGCTTCGAGATCGCATGTTCCTGCGCGAGGTCCTCCGCCCGCACCGCAAAGCCATCCATGGCTGAATTGTCCCACGGCGGATTCGATCGTGCAGCAACGATATCTTCGCCCAGCACGCGGCCCAGGGTATCCAGAATTGAGACTTTCTCAAGCCCCAGCGTGGTCGCAGCTGCCAGCACGATACGCTGCGCCTCGTGGAGCGGGGTCAGTCCGGTCATCACATCAGGGGCTTTCACCAATTCACTCCGATCAATGTTGCTGACGAGGCGCCACCTTGACCAGCGATCCGCTCTTCTTGCAGAAGGCTTCAACCTGGTTGGCAATGTCATGATAGGACTGGGCAGTTGCCGAATCGGAATTGAACAGGGCAAAAGGCTCCCCCGCATCACTCTGCGTCACCACATCAGGATCCAACGGAATTCGGCCCAGGAACGGAACACCCATATCTCCTGCCGAGGCTTCGCCCCCGCCCTTGCGAAACACATCCACCTGCTTATGGCAATGGGGGCATTCGAGTCCGCTCATGTTTTCTACGATTCCGATGATCGGCACTTCGCTGTCTTTACAAAAGGTGACGGATTTACGGGAATCGAGCAAGGCTACCTCTTGAGGCGTGGTGATGATCACCGCCCCGCTCACCCCTCCCAACAAGTCGATAGTCGTGACGGACTCGTTCCCCGTTCCGGGAGGAAGGTCGATCAGCAGGAAATTCAAATCCTGCCATTCCACGCCTCCCAGTAGCTGATTGATGAACTCGTATTTATAGGCGTCGCGCCAAATAATCGGATCATCGGAATTTTGAAGGAGGAACGACATCGAAGCGATCTTCATATTGTAGGCCTGGAACGGAATGATGCCGCCCGATGTGCTGATTTTCAGCTTCTGCCCTTCCGCGCCCACCATCTTCGGGATGTTGGGGCCATGGATGTCCATGTCGCAAATACCGACATGCCATCCTTTAAGGGCAAGGCTGACAGCCAGATTGGTCGTGCAGGTGCTTTTTCCCACGCCGCCTTTGTTGCTCATCACCAGGACTTTATATTCGATCCGTTCCATGCGTTTCGCGACGAGCCACCGGCTGTGGCCTTCCTTGTCTTTCTGGCATGTTTCGTTTTCGTCGCAAATGGCGCAGGCCCACATGTAGGTGCAAGCATCCCCGCCACTGCTGGAACCAGGCTGTGAGATTACGTTTAACTCGCGTGGCATCCTAGACTCCTCGTAAAGCGTAAATCGTCATGGGTGAAAAGAAGACGGCCTCGTGTCGGTACTCCCTCTGTTGCCCTATCCACGACGGCCCCCCGTCGGTACACCGACATACTCACTATCTCCCCCGCCTGATGGGGCGGGCGGAACGGTCTTGGCAGCCCCTGATGCCGCGGCCGCGGCCGTGACCGGCACGAGTGCTCCGTCAGGAGCCGCGGACTTTTTCTTATTGAAAATCCCGGCGCTCACGATCCCGACTTCATAAAAGATGTACATGGGCAAGGCCATCAGGCACTGGTTGAACGGGTCCGGCGTCGGCGTCAGAATAGCGGCAAAAATAAACGCTGCGAGGAAAGCCCACTTTCGATAACGCTTCAGCAGCGGGGCGTCAACCCATCCCAGTTTGGCGAGAAGCGTAATCACTAAGGGCACTTCGAATATGAGGCCGAACACCAATAAAAACCACAGCGCGAATCCGACATACTGTGCAATCGATAATTGCGGAATAAAGCCGGCGTTCACGCCATAGGAAATCAAAAAATTCAGCGCAAAGGGCAGCACGAAGAAGAATGAGAACAACAGTCCGAGATAAAAGGCCAGAGTACTGAGAATAACGAACGGACCGACGAATCTTCGTTCCTGCGCATGCAGGCCCGGCACGACAAAATGCCAGAATTCGACCAAGATATAGGGAGTTCCCAGGACCAGCGCGAAGAGGCCCGCCACTTTCACGTTTTGCCAAAGGGCTTCAGCGGGAGCTAGAAACACGAAAGGAACTGTCGGCAAGTCTGTGGGGATCCAGGAGAGGGATCCGGGCACGAACATATTCTGTAACGGTACCCGGATCCACTTCACCAGCGTATCGGCATAAAAGAACGTGCCGACAAAAATCACTGCCGTCACAATGACAGCCCGCGTCAGCCGGACCTGGAGCTCCACCAAATGCTCCATGACCGGCATTTTCTTATCTTCGAGCGGCTTGAAGATCGTGTCCTGCAGCCACTCCTGAAGCTTGAACCCGTCAGCCATGAGTATCCACGAAACTGGTGAGTCGTTGATCCGGTGCTTTGGTCATAGTTCCATCCAACAACCGGTCATACACTCAACAAATCACGTCCCCACCAATTTCTACTTCGGGTTGACGGCGACAAACAGATTGTTCCCTTGCCGGCTGAGCAAGAGCACCACCATTTCGTCCTTCTTTACCTTGGCCGAGGCCTTTTGATAATCCTCGAGGCTCTTGACCACCTCATGGTTGACCTCTTGGATGACGTCGCCCCGTTGCAGCCCAGCCGACTCGGCCGCGCTGCCCGCTTCCACGGAACTCACCACCACCCCGCTGGTCTTTGAAGGAATATTCAGCTGGCTCTGCATCGCCGCATCCAGCATCTGCACCCGAAGTGATGCAAGGACATTATCAGGTGGTTTCACTGTCTCGGCCGGGGGGCTCGCCGGACCCGGCTCGCGTTTGGCAAGCACCTCGTCCGACGGTCGTTCCGCGACCTTGACTTTCAAAACCTGCTCTTTTCCCTCGCGCAAGATCTTGATGTCCGCATCTTTTCCTACCGTTGTGCGCGCGACCAGGTTCCGCAATTGGCTGACACTCTGGACCTCTTTACCATTGAACGCGACTACGACATCGCCGCGTCGCATCCCTGCCGCATGTGAGGGTCCGTTCTCATTCACGTCGCTGATCAACACACCCTTCCGTTGTTCCGGCAGTTTGAAAGACTTGGCAAGTGCAGGGGTGATCTCCTGAATCGCCACGCCCATCCAGCCCCGGACCACTTTGCCGGTCTTGGTCAGACTGTCGACGATGTCAGTTGCAATGCTGCTCGGGATCGCAAAGCCGATGCCTTCAGACCCGCCGGTTCGCGAGAAAATAGCCGTATTGATGCCGATCAACTTTCCCTGCATATTGACCAGTGCGCCGCCTGAATTCCCGGGATTGATGGCGGCATCGGTCTGAATGAAGTCTTCGTAGTCGGCGATTCCCACATTGCCTCGGCCTAAGGCGCTGATGATGCCAAGGGTGACGGTTGAGCTGAGGCCGAAAGGGCTCCCAACTGCCAGGACGACGTCCCCGACCTGTAACTCGTCATAATCCGCCCACTTCATCGACGTGAGATCTTTTGCTTCGATCTTAATAATGGCCAAATCCGTCTTGGGATCCGTACCGACGATCTTGGCGGGAAATTCACGACGGTCGGACAGCGTCACGGTGATCTGAGTCGCGCCTTCGACCACATGATTGTTCGTTACAATGTACCCATTGGAATCCAACACGACTCCGGAGCCGGCGCTCTGATCCGGACGATGCGGACCGCCACCCGGAGGTCCAGGAGGCGCACCCGGAGGGCCCGGCGGTTCCATGCCGGGAGGTTCATCCCCGCCCGGGGGTGGTCCACCGAAGGGGCCTGGAGGAATCTGACGGCGTCCTTCGCGACGAGTCTCGCCTCCGCCCGTCACTGCGATGTTCACGACCGCAGGCGTCACGGCCTTGACGATCTCCGAGAAGCCCTGGGCGAATGCCGGGGGCACACCTGCCGCCTCAGCCTGGTAGTCGGTCTGTAATCCGCCGACGATGAGCAGGGCAGCAATCATTGTGATCGCTACGAGTACGGACAGCACCTTACTGCGCGGATCTCGATACACCATGTGTACTCCTCCGGATGCCAAAAAAATGAGGGAACTCACTCCTCCTCGATCGATGAACGTGTCATTCTACACTATTCGTAAAGTCGCCTTCAAAGAGGAAAGTAGAACCGGATACAGTCCGGCTGTTGTAGCCATCTGGGCTTGGTGGTGTCTAAACAACCTCATCGATGCGCAGACGTTGCAGCCATGTCAAGATCGCGCTGGATGACCCAGGCCCGCTGCAGGTTGCCGGCCAATCGCCTGGCCGCTTGCTCCATCGACACCACGCGGAGAGTGAGTGGGGCTCCATCGAAGCTCGGTGGCCAAAGGCGACGCTCTGGGTCCTGCGGCCGCAAATAAATCACGGGGTACCATTGATTGATCCCGGGGGCCATTGGACTGTCCAGCGTCGCCATACCCCGCCCCTCGGCCCGGAGAAGGGAATGACCCGTACTGACGTCGATCAACGCCGCCTCGGCGAGAGACCAGTTATCACGCCGGAATCCAGGCTGGTTGTGGGTCGTCCACCCTAAGAACAGCGACACTGGATATTGTTGCTCGGTACTCGACAGAACAACAACGACGAGATAGTCAACTCCCTGCTGCTGGGCGATCTTGGTCCAGTTGGGAACTGTCCCTGCCGGAACCTCGCCCAAATTCATCGCATGTTCAATGACAATAGGAAAACCCTGGTTGATTTGTTCACGCAGCCTCTGGGCAATTCCATCCTGCGCCGCCTCGGGAATTCCAGGAGCAGCGTCGTCAGCCGAGTTGTCTGCTAACACGATGAGCGCCGCTCGAACCGGACGGGTACTTGGAAGTTGTAGCTCCCTGTCATCAGCGGATGAAACAAGCGGGACATATTGCCCTAATCGACTGGGAGGACTGGCCGACGCGCATCCCATCAGGAGCGCACCCACCAGAAACGCCACACCTGCTCGCCCCTTCCCCATCGCCAATTCTCTCTAGATCCTTACCGAGGCTTAAAGGGTTTTCCCATCAATACGATCACCTCCACCTGACGTTTCTGTCAAGGCCCCGAGAGCTTCCGCTTGCAATTCCACAGCCGGTCAGATACCGTTATCCACCATTCGTTCGAACTGAACGAATCGGTCGCAGCACCTTCCGACACGAGGCTGTCCAGACGTGACACCGTGCTCGACTCAAGCACCCTTCCTCTCAATTATCGTTCCAGCCTATAACGAGGCTTGCCGACTTCCTCCTTTTCTACAAAGCACCCTGGCTTATCTGAACCGTCGTCGTCTCTCGCATGAAATTCTCGTGGTGGACGATGGCAGTAAAGACCAGACGGCACGAGCCGTTGAACAGCTCGCGCAACAGTTTCCCGCTGTACGGCTCCTGCAATTGCGCTGTAATACCGGCAAAGGGGCAGCGGTCCGGCGCGGCATGCAGGCGGCATGCGGAACACTCCAACTGTTTACGGATGCCGATGGAGCAACACCCATTGAAGAACTCGCGCGCCTGGAAGCTGCCCTTGCCGATGGGGCGGATCTCGCCATCGGATCTCGGGCGCTCGCGACTCGCGATGCGCGTTACACCGTGCATGCGCGGTGGTATCGCAGTGTATTGGGCACCATCTTCAACGGCATTGTGCAACGCCTGGGCCTTCGTCACATCGCGGACACCCAATGCGGGTTCAAGTTATTCCGCCGATCGGTGGCCCGAGATCTCTTTTCGGTGACCTGCGTCGACGGCTACGCCTTCGATCTCGAATTACTCTACATCGCCCGGCAACGTGGCTATCGCATCGCAGAGGTCCCCGTCAATTGGACGGATCAGCCCGGGTCCAAGGTTCGTCCCTGGCGGGATGGATTCGTCATGCTCCGGGAGTTGTGTGCCATCCGCAAGCGAGAGGCCCAGGGCCACTACCTGTCCCGCGCCAGATTGGCCCCCAACAATGTCGAACCGGCATTGACCTCCGAACCTACCCATTTCTAACGATCACAGCCGTTCCCTTAGACCGATCGGCGAAGAATCACCACTTTGGCATCGGTGTAAATGGTCCTCCAGGCAGGATGCCCATCCAGAGCCAGTGCCAATGTGCTTCCACGCGGGATCAGTGCCCAGTCGACCCCATAGCGATCCAAAATCGCCAGTTCCGGCTTTCCGCTTCGATTCAGGTTCATGTAATCCTGAAAGATGCGACGATCCCCGATCCGCCAGCCCGGCATGCGACCATCGATAAAAATTTTCTCGCCGGGAAGCTGCCACAGAAGGAAGCCTCCATAGGCATAGTCATTGTAGAGCCGGGACCCCGCCTGTTCCCGATGATCGCGAATCCACCGCACCGCCTCGATCGGATAATCGGTCTGTGTGAAATAGTCCTCCACAGCCGTTCCCGACTGCCACACATGAAGCACATGTTCGGGACCCAATCGACCAAGAGCGGTCGACGTCAGCCCGATCAACACAAGAACAAGCATGTCCGAGGCGGCTCTGAGAAACGGTACCCGCTGAAGGACTGACGTCACAGCCAGCGCGAGAAGTTCCGCCGCCAACGGCAGGCTGACAACAAGGAACAGCGTGACATTGCGCCAATGCACCAGTGACAGCGCCAGCATGCTGACGAGCATCATCCAACGAACCGGCTCCACCCGTCGATACCATCCGATCACCAGGCCGGCGAGGCCGGTGAGATACAGGCCGTAGGTACGGCCTGCCCAGCCCTGAAAGGAGACCGGCTGCCATTCACGCAGCGTCTCGATCATGAAACGGTCCGTCAGGGACTCGTAAATTTCGCTAAACAGTCTCCACCCATAGGGATTGAGGCAGGTGACCGCCAGGGCGATTCCCAGCACGAGTAGACAATGACGAAGGTCCCTCCAACTCAAGACTGGCTCTTCGCACCAGGCGCCAAGGAAGGGCCACCGATCCAGGCACAGCCGTTCCAGGAGACTCCCTCCTACCATCACTCCAAAAAGAAAGAGGCCCGCCGTAAACCCTCCGTGCAGATTGGCCCAGAGCAAAAAAAATGGGGGAAGCATCCACATCCACGGGCGGCCGCGTTCTTGAATTTTCCGCCACAGCCACAGCAGGATCGCTACGCCAAGCAGACTGATCAGTTGCGTGCGAGCCCCGAGAAAGGGCAATGCCACCCACAAGCTCGCCACCATGACAATCAGTCGATAGGTCCGCGCTACTGCGGCCTGATCGGCCGCCACCCACCAGGCCAGAGCCGTCACGAGCCCGAAGAACACAATAAGTCCGAGTGCGCCGAAGGATCCCAGCGCGCGATACACCAGGGCCAACACTCCATCAGTCAACCAGGCATGTTCGACCCACCGCCAATCCGGCATCGTATGCGAATAGGGATCGGTGTCCGGCAAGACCCATCCGTTGGCGAGCAAGTCCAAACCGGCTCGAAGGTGCCATCCTAAATCCGGCTCGACGAGCGGTTGGAAGGTGAGGTTCAGGACAAAAACAAGCAGGAGGCAGTCAAAGAGCGAGTGGATAAACCGGTGAAAAGTAGAGACTGGCCTCCAAATGGCATCAGCCTTCATTGACGGATGCAGCCCCTCGGGAGGATTGTTTCACGAGCAGATTGCCCAGAACTAACCACTCCACCCGGGTACGTAGGAAGCACTGCACGGCCTCGTCGGGGGTGCAGACGATTGGCTCCTGAACGTTAAAGGAGGTATTCAGCAGCACCGGGACACCGGTCAGACGACCGAATGCGGTCAGGAGCTCGTAGAATCGTGGATTGGCCTCTCGCGTGACTGTCTGCACGCGCGCCGTCCCATCGACATGCGTCACGGCCGGAATCACCCCTTTGGCGGACGCCTTCACAGGCACCGTAAACTGCATGAAGGGAGACGGGGCCGGCAGATCAAAATAATCCCGGGCCCGTTCTTCGATCACCGACGGCGCGAAGGGACGAAACGCTTCCCGGCACTTGACCTTGCTATTGATCAGCTCTCGCATGTCCTCACGTCGAGGATCCGCCAGAAGGCTACGGTTTCCCAAGGCCCTGGGCCCCCACTCCATTCGACCCTGGTACCAGAACACCAGGCGTCCTCGCGTCAGCTCGAGAGCAACCCGTTCGTACAGTTGAGGATCCGTCAGGTGCTCTGCCATTAAACCCTCCCGCTCAAGCGCCAGGCGGCAGAGATTCTCGTCGAACTCAGGTCCCAGGTAGGCGGAGGGCAGGTGGGTTCTCGCACTGCCCCCTCCCCGTCTGGCTGACCACCATAAGGCCGCGCCGAGGGCCGCGCCCGAGTCTCCGGCAGCTGGAGGCACATACACATCCTGGAATCCGAGTTCAGCGCGCAGGCGACCATTGGCCACACAATTGTAGGCGACGCCCCCGGCAAGACAGAGAGACATTGCCCCCGTGAGAGATCGCACATGCCGACCGAGGTGCAACAACACGTCCTCAAGCACCATTTGCGTGCTCGCCGCCAGATCACGGTGTCGCTGCGTGATGTCCTCCGATGAATGCCTGGGTGGGCCGAACAGGCGAACGAATTCCGGCATGAACAGACCAACTCTTGCGAGGTGGAAATCAAGGAGGCGAAAGTTCAATTCGAAGCGCCCTTGTGGAAGGAGTCGCATAATCTGCTGACGGAGGGTCTCAGCAAAGGTCGGCTCGCCGGACGCCGCCAACCCCATGACGATATATTCATCCTGGTCCGGGCGGAAGCCCAGAAAGGCCGTCATCGCCGCATAAAACTGCCCCAAGGAATGCGGAAGCGGGGTGCGGTCGAGCACGGTAATCTGAGCGCCGTCTCCCATCGCAATCAGCGTAGTATCCGCTTCCGAGGCGCCATCGACCACCAGGATCGCAGACCGTTCGAAAGGCGAAACCAGGAAGGAACTGGCTGCATGGCAAAGATGGTGGTCGAGAAAAACAGGGCGCCGACCCACTGCAGCCACTCGTCGCGTTAACTCCCGCCGCAGAAAGAATAATTCTCTCCATTCCTGGCTGACACGCTCCAAGGACCGCGTCCCCTTCACACGGAACAGTTGTGGAGACCGTATCATGGCCCCTAACGCGAGCCCGATGCGCCGTCCGACCATCCAGTACTTCCACGGGACGGCAATGGCCTCAACATCGCGAAGAGCGACACCGGCCTCTCGCAAGCAATACCCAATCGCGTGGACCGGCAGGGCAGTGACATGCTTCTGCCGGACAAACCGTTCTTCCTCCGCAGCCGCCAGAATTCGGCCATTAAACACCAGGGCCGCCGCCGCATCTCGCATATTGGAGAGTCCTAACACCAACACGATGCCTCAATGCTCCCGGTGGTTACTCTCCGTCCAAGCGTACGGCCGGTAGGATAAACGAGCCCCACGACGGTCGCAACCGGCCGCAGGACTGCGGTTGCAATGCCCTCTCCATTCCTGTACCGTTCCCCATTCAAAATCTGCCCCAAAGAGGAGGCCTCTGCTTGAAGAATGCCCGTTTCCTTATTCTCGGACTGCTATTGTCCCAAGCGTTGACCTCCGCAGGCTGCGACACCATTAAGTCGCGTTTTGCCCGCCAGACATTGCCCGACCTAGGCCCCCCGATTGCGCTGACGGTCCAAATGGACATGGACCCGTCATTGTCCGAAGCCAAGACTCAATACCTGGATGGCTGCAGCCGTATCCAACAACTCTCCATTGGACCGACTCTCGAAGATCTGCTGGTGCAGGCCGCCCATCAAACATTTCGCACCGTGCTCGTTTCCGGCGGCCATGTTACCACTTCAAAGCCTGACATGACCGTGCGGGTGCGGATGCTCAATCCTCGGCTGAACATTCAAGTCGACGGTCTCTATGATCGCAAGCCGGCTGAACTCAGTTTGGATGCCTTCGCGGAGTTCTATGATGGGGCCGGAAAACTACTCGTCGAACGTCCTCTGCAGGCCACGCGAAAGGAGCGGTTGCAACTCGAGCTGACCCAACAGCGATGTGACTACCTCATGGATTCCATCTTGCAAGATACGTCCACCATGCTGGCGACTCAATTTATGCAAGAGTCGCGTGCACTTCTGGACCCCGCCAAAAAGACCGTGGGGTCGCCAACCTCAACCGCGCCTGCCGCGGCCGCCGCACCCAATCCAGCAGGCTCTGCCTCGGGCGCTCCGGTCGCTTCAACGCCCGCCCTCTCTTTTAAAGCCACGCTGTTAGACGAGAATAACAATCTGATGCTCGAGGCGGGCGAACGGGTACGCATCCGCGTGGACGTCGTGAACACCAGCCCTCAAGCGGTACAGGATATCGTCGTTCTACTCGCTGCTCCCCCTGCTCTTCTCGCACAATTTCCGGCAAAAAAACTGTCAGCGGGCACCCTTGAGCCAGGTGGATCCAAATCTCTGGAATTTGTCGCCACCCTTCCCTCTTCAGTGAGCACGCCACAGGCCGAATTTCAGGTCTCCCTGGCAGGTGGAACCGGCCTCAACGTCCCCCCACCCCAAACCCTACTCGCCTCCGTACTTCCGACAGGCTCGGCGAGCGACGACGTTGATCAGGTTCCCGCAGTGAGCGCCGGGCTTGAACGATCAGGTGACTACCTGCTTTCCATCGGCCTCAGCAGTTATCGGGACCCGCATATCGCCGCACGGAAATATGCCGCCCTCGACGCGGAAATGGTCGCGACCTATCTCCAATCATTGGGTGGTTTACCAAAGCATAATGTGCGGCTGTTGCAAGACTGGAACGCTCTACGTCCCGACATCGAGGAAGCCTTGCTCGACTGGCTGCCTTCAAAGATCACGAGCGACTCTGTCGTCACGGTGTACTTCGCCGGGCAGGCCATCGTCTCTCCCGCCGGAGAAACGTTCCTGATTCCCTACGACGGTACCTTGGAAGCCACCACACGCCTCTATCCGCTGAAAGACCTGGAGACGGCTCTGGGTAGACTGAAAGCCAAACAAGTCCTCTTCTTGTTCGATGGCACGGTGCTGAAAAACGGAACATCCGGGCGGGCGAAAGTATCGTCACCCAAGTGGAATGGGGCAAGTGATTCCGTGCTTCATGTGATTGCGACCACGGGATTCGGGAAGAGCTTGGAGTCCGATACCCTGCGGCATGGATTGTTCACCTACTACATCCTGCGCGGGCTGCGGGGTGAGGCGGACCAAAACCGTAACGGGGAAGTAACCATCGGTGAGCTGACGGCCTACGTGAATCAACAGGTTCCGACAGTCGCTCGGAGTGATTTCAAACAAGATCAACAACCGCAAGTCCTGCCGGTTCCGCGAAGTTCGGACAGACGCCTCGAGATCATACTCACCAAACCGCCGGTTGCGCGCTAGCCGAACCGTACTGGCAAAAGGTTGCAAGCCCACGATCCTGCCGGATCAAGGGGGACCGGAAGAAGTTCACCCCGGTCATCGTCTGCTATGAGGAATTCTATTTCCTCTTCATCCAGATCCATTTCAGAGACAGAACGGGTTGCAACAAAAAAAGGGCGGCGAGTTTACCTCGCCGCCCTTTGCCGTTCAGCATGCCCGCTGAAATGCTCGACTATTCTTCTGCCTTGCAGAAACTCCGCTCATAATTGATGATCGTCCAGGCTTCTTCTTCCGTGATCGCCGCAGGGACCAGGGACACCATGCCCGTGCCCGCGCTACCATTCTTGATCACCCAGAAGAGTTCGCCATCTTTCCGCTTCTTGTGGAATTTGCAGTTCGTGAAGTTCCGTGGGCTCGGATTCAAAATCGCGCCGGCAGGGCCATCGCCCTTCCCTTCCTTACCATGGCAATTGAAACAAGTGCCCTTGCCCTCGTACAGTGCCTTGCCCTTGGCAATGCTTTCCGGGTTTGAAGCAACCGGGTTCTTCATCGCCTTCGCTTCCGCCATCTGATCTGGCGCAACACGAGGCTTCAAAGGATCCTTTTCCTCCGCACCTACCACCGTCACAGACAGCAAGGTGACGGCCGCACACACTCCAAAAAACTTAGAAAGATACCCCATCACTACTCCTCCTTTGTGTTGAACCCACCGCGTGAACGATGACGCTCTTTTGAGAAAACAAAAGGGCAAAGAAACGAATACAGGGCGACAAAGCAGGCGAACTATATCAACGCATTTTCTGTCTTGTCAAGGGAACCGACGGCCTGGACCTTCCGCTCACCACCCGGTTCCTGACCCCAATGACATTGGGGTCACTCAAGGGGCGTGCCAGAAAATAAAAATCCAGAACTACGGGGATTCGGACCAGTTGCGGCGGGGATTACGCCCGACTACTACGTAACAGACTATAAACGTGTCACCTTTGCGCCCCACTCACCAAGGCGCCGCATCCAACCTGGGGCACGTGAAGGAGTACGTGAGAACTAACACCGGGCAGGAGACCATCGAGAGCAGAGGAAATAACCGCGTCCACACTACCGCGTCAGCGCTTGATCACCACGTCCCGGACGACCTTTCCGCTGGGCCCAAACGGTTTTTGGGGCTTCCCGTTCAGTTCAGCGCGAACCCCCCCCGCGTTGCCGAGCGTCACGGTAAACTGATCCTGAGCTTTCCACTGAGCTTTTTCACCAGGACGCAACAATGCCTCCTGGGGACTGCCTGCGTCGATCTGGACCACGACCCAGCTTAACTCCGTCGCATCTAAATCGAGTACGAGAGGACCGTCAGACCCGGAAGGACCATTCATCGCCAGACCCGCCAGGGGACCTTCGGATCCCATCGACGGAGGAGGGGAAACAGAAACGGGTTCCGTGGAAATGGGTGCCGTCGCCACGACGGAAGGAGCGGCAGCAAGCGGAGCAGATAACTTTTCCTGAGACGTCTTGGGGGGACCGGAAGCGGGCTCAACCTCCTTGCTCACCGGAGCAATGGGAGGTGGGAGCTCGAGTCCTTGACGGGGTGAGAAGTCCCGCGCGTCCTTGCCGAACGGCGCGCTTTTTTTGCTGGTCGTCGGCGCATCCGATCCGGAGCGGCGGACTAGAGTGGAAGACTGCTCCCGGCTCAGCAGAAAGATCAGCGTCGCGATGGCCACCGCAATGGCGATCCCGACCGCTTTACGGTTGGCTTTACGGCGCCGCTCCTCTTCTACCTGCCGCTGTCTCAGTCGTTCCCGTTCTCCCTGCTTGTCATAGAATGCTCCGGCCGACTGAACAAATCGATGAATCGCGTCTTCCTCGTCCAACCCCAGCGAGCGCGCGTAGGACCGGACGAATCCGCGCGCGAAGACTTGATCGGGCAGTTTGGCGAAATTTCCTTCTTCGAGCGCTTTGACAAAGTCCGTGCGGATGCGGGTCTTTGAGGCGACCTCGTCGACGGTCAGTCCCTTCGCCTCACGCACCTGCCGAAAAAATTCACCCACTGATTCCATGGTATCCGCCTATGGTTTAAGCTTGCCCAGCAATTCCTGCGCTGCGGCCGCCTGTTCTCCGCCCTTGTCCAGCGTCGCGACTTTCGAAAGTGCCTCGCGTGCCCGTACATCGAACCCAAGTCTGTGGTACACCCGGGCCAACTCCAGCTGCAGCATCGCGGGTGGAACGTTCGGCGGTGAGACGGTCGTCGCATCTTCCAAGACTTCCATCGCTCCCTGCAGTTCGCCCTCGTGCATTAGGGCTTTACCCAAATGATACCGCGCCAGATCGGGCGTGGGATATAAGGGGTTGCTAAGGGCCTGCCGATACGCCGCAATTCCTTCCTTCCAACGATCTTGATTGACCAGCACCTGCCCGAGATAGGTATAGGCCTCAGCGTAATCGCTGTCGATGCGAATGGCCTGTCGGAAGGCTTCCTCGGCCAGTTTGAATCGGCCCTGCGAGGAATAAATATGTCCCAAGCCGTAGTGCGCCTCCTTATTGTCAGGATTCAGCTTCACGGCTTTTTGAAACGACACATAGGCTTGCTGTTGATCCGAATTCAGTCGGGCAATGCCTTCTTGGTAGAACCCCTTGGACTTGCGCAGATTCTCTTCATCCGCGCAACCGGAAAGCAGACAGAGTCCGACCAGTACAAGAAGCCAGCGCTCTCGGCAGATGAGCTTTCGGTGTACCCGCGGACTCAGAACCGGTCGAATTGCGATCATGCGCCGATGTCCTCGAAGTGTGTGAGCTGCCTGAACTCTTTGAATCGCGCTTCAATCTCTTTGTAATCCAGGATCCTCAATCGGTCAAGGCTAAAGGCTTCTACGGTAAAGGAGGCCATGACGCTTCCGAAAATGATGGCCTGCCGCATCGCCGCCGAAGACCGGTTCCCCGTTGCCGCCAAATATCCTAGAAACCCGCCGGCGAACGTGTCGCCCGCACCGGTCGGATCCCGCACGTCATCCAACGGAAAGGCGGGCGCGCCGAAGATATGCTGCTCATTGAACATGAGCACCCCGTATTCCCCCCGTTTGACAATGAGGTGCTTGGGCCCCCGCGAGAGAATCTTCTTCGCCACCTTGACCAGATTCGTGTCTTCACCCAACGCCCGCGCTTCGCCGTCATTGATGATCAGAATATCGACATGTTCCAGCACCTTCCAGAGCGCATCACGCTTGCCATTGATCCAAAAGTTCATCGTGTCGCACGCGACCAACGCCGGCCGCTTCACCTGCTGCAGCACATCGAACTGCAATTCGGGATCAATGTTCCCTAAGAACAGCACCTCGGGTGAGGCATAATGCGCGGGGATTTTCGGGCGAAAGGTTTCGAACACATTTAGACGGGTGTCGAGCGTCTGGGCTTCGTTCAGTTGATGCGAATAGGCCCCTTTCCAACGAAACGTCGCGCCTGGTCGCCGTTCCAGTCCGGCCAGGTCGATCTTCCGGCTCTTGAGAAACGTCACGTGCTGATCGGGAAAATCCTCTCCGACGACCGCGATAAGATCCACACTCGTAAAATAGCTGGCCGCCGTGGAGAAGTACGTTGCCGACCCTCCCAGGACCTCGGACACCTCCCCAAACGGCGTTTTCACAGTGTCCAGCGCGACCGACCCGACTACCAGTAACTTACCCATGATTCACCTGGTTCCTTTCCGCTTTCGCACATAGGGCGCAATGAAGAGATTCAACCGGTTCCTCGTCGAAGCTGAAATGTGCTGCGGCGCGGTCACGATCGCATTCCGCAGGGCCTGCTGACAGGGACAGAGCCGATCGGGCGCCAGCATCGGCACGATAGTTGTTAACATCCGTTTGGCGAGCGCAACATTCTGGTGCAGAGTGGCAAGGATGGCCTCAACGGTTACCGCCTCTTCCGTCTCATGCCAGCAATCATAATCCGTCACCAACGCCACCGTTGCATAACAGAGTTCCGCCTCGCGGGCGAGCTTGGCTTCGGGCATATTCGTCATACCAATCACATCCACTCCCCACTGACGATACAGCCGAGATTCCGCCTTGGTCGAAAATTGAGGCCCTTCCATGCACACATACGTCCCGCCCCGCTGAAGACCAGCCCCCACGGATTGTCCCGCCTGTTCCAGCGCATCAGCCAAGGATCGGCAGACTGGCTCGGCAAACCCGACGTGAGCGACGATACCCTCATCAAAGAAGGTCGACGCACGACGCTTCGTGAGATCAATGAACTGGTCAGGCAGTACCACGTCGCCCGGATGAATGGATTCTTTCATGCTCCCGACGGCGCTGACGGAAATCACTTGTGTGACACCGACCGATTTGAGTGCGTAGATATTTGCCCGGTAATTGATGGCGCTGGGATTGATCCGATGCCCGCGACCGTGCCGGGACAGAAACGCCACCCGGACACCACTCAGTGTGCCGACCACCAGGGCATCCGACGGCGCGCCAAAAGGTGTGCGGACGCGCATCTCCCGAACCTTTTCCAAGCCGTCGATATCGTACAACCCACTGCCGCCAATAATACCGATTGCAGGTTGAGCGGCTTTTTGTTTCAAACTTGTCATGCAGTCGATTCCATTCCCATCGTGAGTGATGTTGGATGATCAGGCCACGGGCACCCGGTTAGGTAACTGCTCCACGAACGTGTGAATGAGGTCGCCGAGGCGTCCGGCAATGTCCTCAGAATTCTCTAGGGTATCCAACGACCACCACTGCAGGCCCGGCTCCTTCCGAAACCACGTTAGCTGACGTTTCGCAAAATGGCGCGTGTCGCGTTTCAACAGGCGACGCGCTTCGGCTTCGTCGTATTCGCCTGCCAGACATCCTGCGATCTGGCGGTATCCCAGCCCCTTCATGGCCCCCAGATCCCGTCCGTACCCCTTCGCCAACAGCTGAGCAGTTTCCTCCACTACGCCACGCGCAAACATCGCATCGACACGCTGGTCGATTCTTCGGTACAGGCGCTCGCGATCCCGAATCAATCCGATCATCAACAACGTGAACGATTGTTCTGAAAACCGATGCTGTCGGTGGATTTCCGACAGACGCCGCCCGGATACGCGATGGACCTCCAGCGCCCGCACGATCTTGACTTCATCGTGCGGATGGAGACGCTCGGCAAGGTCGGGATCAACACGCCTTAGTTCGCCGTGTAGAAACTGTCGTCCCTCCGTCCGGG
Organism: uncultured Nitrospiraceae bacterium; assembly: GCA_963846575.1. Taxonomy (GTDB): domain Bacteria; phylum Nitrospirota; class Nitrospiria; order Nitrospirales; family Nitrospiraceae; genus Nitrospira_A. The sequence goes on from CAWJWJ010000002.1 coordinate 2,544,830, forward strand.
CCTGCTGCACCAATGAGTCACGATAGTGTTGATCCGCAGGCGGGGCATCACACAACCCGTGAATGAGTGTTCGAACATACAACCCGGTGCCACCCACGACCAACGGCAGTCGTCGTTCACCATAGAGTCGTTCGATGTCCTGCAGGGCGAGCTGCCGATAGTCCCCGGCATTGAACGACTCATCAGGATCGACCAGATCGATGAGCCGGTGAGGCACCCGCGCGCGCTGTTCGAGCGTGGGTTTGTCGGTGGCCACGTCCATCCCGCGGTAGACTTGGCGGGAGTCGGCCGTTAAGACCTCCGTGTCGAGGGCCGCCGCCAGCCGAATTCCAATCTCGCTCTTCCCGACGGCCGTCGGGCCGACCAACACCACCAACGGCCGCGAAGCCAAGACCGATTCTGACAGCCGCACCATGCGATTTCACTCCCTCTCCCTAGGCACGATCAAACATGCGGGCCAAATCGTCTGCCGAGAGACGAAACGCCACACGACGGCCATGCGGACAGGTCATGATGAGGCCCTCCGTCACCCAGTCCTGGACCAATTGCTTGATCTCAGGAAGCGCCATCGCCCGGCCGGCCCGCACGGCCCCGTGGCAAGCCAGCGAGGCCAGGATCGGTTTTACTTTCAATTCAAGTGAAGAGATGGAGTCCCACTGCTCGAGATCATCGACCAGATCTTGCACGAGCGCAACCAGATCGGCATGCCCGAGCATGACGGGAAGGCTGCGGATGAGAAACGAGGACGGCCCGAACGGCTCGATCAGTAAACCCAGTTGTTCCAATTCTTTCAGGTGACGATGGAGAATGAGCGCTTGCTGAACAGGAAGTTCCAACGACTCCGGCAGCAGCAGCGGCTGCGAAGGAAGACTCCTGCCCTGCCACCCCCGCCACAAACGTTCAAACAACACCCGCTCATGCGCCGTATGCTGATCGATGACTTGCAACTCGGTCCCGACCTGGACCACTAGAAATGTGCGGCTCAGCTGCCCCAAGGGAAGAATGTCCGGCCCCGGGGGAACATCGTAGGATCTCGTCGCCTCCCCGACAAAGGATACTTGACCATCGGCCGGTGCGGTCGCGCTCAGAAAATGAGGTGAGCGGACGATCAGAGGGGGGCGGTTGTTCGCTCCGTCACCATCGAGGTCCTCGCGATGCAGGGGCACGGCCGAAGAGGTCAGGGCTATCACCGGCGCATGGACTGAACCTGCCACGGAGGCTTCAACCTGTGCGCGCCCGAGGCTGTGACGTACTACCGAGCGCACCAGCTGATGCACATGCTCCGTATCAGCAAACCGTACTTCGCGTTTAGTCGGATGCACGTTGACGTCAACTCGATGCGGCTCGACATCGAGGAACAAGACATACAGCGGACTATGCCCCTTGGCGAGGAATGAACTGTACCCGTCAATCACGGCGTGCTGCACGGTACTGTTTCGAATCGGCCGACGATTGACAAACAATTCCTGTGGCGTCCGTCCGGCACGAGCCCTCACTGGATCGATGATGAAGCCCTTGACGGACAGTCCATCACGGTCGGTCTCGACAGCCAAGGCCCGGTCGCTGAATACGGCACGGTAAACCTGCAGGACACGATCACGATGCGAGGCCACTCCGGGGAAGTTAAACACCTCATACCCATTGTGGATCAGACGAACGTGCACATGCGGCCAAGCTAAGCCTGCTTGCTGCAAGACATGGCTGATATGGGAAAACTCAGTCGTTGTGGACTTGAGAAACTTCTTGCGGGCCGGGGTGTTGTAGAAAAGTTCCGAGACTTCGATGGAGGTGCCGGGAATGGCTGCCGCATCTTCCACCCGGTTGATGGCCCCCGACGTGAGCCAGATCTGCGACCCGATGTCGGCCTGCCGAGCCACCGTCGTCAGCCGGACCTTGGAAACGGCCGCAATGCTAGGGAGCGCTTCACCGCGAAATCCCATCGTGCGAATGGCACTGAGCTGCTGGTCCGATTGGAGTTTGCTGGTCGCATGACGCTCGAAGGCCAAACAGGCGTCGGCGCGCGACATCCCTTCGCCATCATCCGTGACGCGAATCAATCCCAGGCCGCCGTCCTTGATCTCGACGGTGATGGAAGTACTGCCGGCGTCCAGGCTGTTCTCGACCAGTTCCTTCACGACTGCAGCGGGTCGTTCTACGACTTCTCCAGCCGCAATTCGTCCGATGACATCGTTCGGAAGAACGTGGATCTTTCCCAAACTACTGGCTATGTCCATGGGAAGAAGCGCCCCCTGCGGTATCAAACGAGGACGAATCGGAGGAGAGGAGACGAAGCGGCGGCTCTGCGGTCATCGAATTTCGGCCATCTTTGCTTTGGCGAGCTTCGCTTCATCCGACGTAGAGTATTCCTCGATGACCCGCTTGAGATATTTTCTCGACTTGGCTGTATCTCCGGTCTCGGCCGCCGAGAGGCCGAGTTTGAAGAGTGCGGCGGGTACTTTCTCATTTCCCGCATACTCATTGACCACATGCTCAAACGCCTGCATCGCTCGAATGTAATCTTTCTGGCCGTAATAGGACTCTCCCAGCCAGTAATGGGCGTTGGGCGTGAGGGAGGTGGACGGAAAATCCTTGATGAAATGCTGGAAGCCGCTCACCGCTAGATCGAACTTGCCGTTGAGATAATCATTGTAGGCCAAGTTGAACGCTGAGGTCGGAGTAATCGAGGGAACACCCGGAACGATCGACGGCGCATCGAGAGGCCCGGACGGCTTGGACACGCGCGCTTGACGAGTCGCTTCCGCCGGGGCGACATCCGCCCGCGTGGAAGATGCCTGCGCGAGTTGCGCCTCCTCGAGTCTTGCGAGACGCGCTTCCAGTTTTTGAAGCCGCCCCTGGCCATCATCAAGCCTCAGCTTTCCCCCCTCCGGCTCACGCACCCGTTCGAGAGATTCCAGGCGGCGCTGCATGGCCTCAAAGCGTTTCTGCTCCTGATCCTGAGTCTTCGCGATGATGGAAATTTGGTCCCGAATCTCCAAAAAGTCGGCGTGCTTCGCGCAACCTGACACGAGAAGCCCGCAAGCTATCCCTGCGGCCACCTGCAATGACACCATGCATCGGAGGTTCATCGTTCGTGCAACTCCTTTAATTGATTCAGCTTGTCGATCGCCTTATTGGCTTCCGGCGACCTCGGATAAAGATCGACGACCTGCTTCAAGGCCGAGGCGGCACGTTTCCGATCCTTCAATGCCAGATACGCATAGCCTTTTTTCAGCAGCGCGGCCGGCACTTTTTCACTCGCCGGATGATTCAGTTGCACTTGATCGTAGGCATCAATCGCCCGTGAATAATCCTTCTTGCCGTAATACGACTCACCCAGCCAAAATCTGGCGTTCGGGGCGAGGTCTGACTGGGGATGGTGCACGAGAAATTCTGCAAACCCCTGGCGTGCTCCGTCTAAATCGCCCTCTTTAAAACGAGCCAACGTTCGCTCATAGGATTCTCGATCCTGCACGAGCCCGGCAGTGCGGTTCTCCTGGCGTGAGCTCCCTGCCGATTGGGCGCTAGACGGGGCCGATGTCGAAGCAGCTTCCTGTTTCGGCATAGTCTGCGCCTGAGCAAGCGGCGAGACCTCGGAAACCGCAGAAGCCTGCTCGGACCGCTGCGAGGCGTTGGCCCTGAGCATCGCGAGATGCTGTTCGACCTGCTTCAGGAAAGCGTGCTGATTTTCCAGGTTCTTGTCGAGAGTTTGAATTTGGGCCTGAACATGGGCCAACTCGCGCGCAGTCTCATCAAGTCGACGTTCCTGCTCCTCTCCGCGAGACACGAACTTTCCGCCGGCATTTTCCAGCGCCTTCGCCACCGACGCCACGCTCCGGTTCACTTCGTTCAGATGGTCCGCCGTGACCTTATTATCAGCATCGATCTTTCCGGCCAGGGCATCCGTACGCCGACCCAGGGCCGTCGTGTCTTGATCCACGGAGGCCGCCAGTTGTTTGAGCGTTTGATCCTGCTGAACAACCCGTTCACCCAGACCGTTCAGGGCTTGTCGGAAATCAACCAATGCCTGATTGAGCTTTGTTACCTGGTCCGCGAGCGACTTGTTTTGAGCATCGAGTTGGGCCACATTGTGCGACCTGGTCTCCAGCATATGGGCGAGTTTCTGCTGCTCATCCAATCGTTTTTGCTGGTCATCCAGCCTCGAGTCCACCTTTTGGGCAAGTGCCGTCGACGTCTTTTGGACGGCATCCAGCAAGTTCTTCTGTATGGCATCAATATGGGCTGTCACCTGATCCATGCGGGACGCCATGCTCGCCTGATCGGACTTGTTCCGGTCTCGTTCTCCCTTGAGCATGGCATCCTGGTCGACCAACTGCTTTTCGACCCAGCCCAATCGTTTGCTCTCTTCGAGCAAGCGTTTCTCGCTTTCGCCTAACCGCTGATTAAGTTTCGAGTCCTGGGAAGCCAGTTTCGCCATGAGGTCGTCCTGCTTCGCCTCGAGGCTCTGACTCCGATGGATGGCTCTATCGACCTCTCCCCGCAAGGAGGGAATATCCTGTTCCCGAAGGGACACGATTTCCTGATTTTGACGAGCCCTGTTCTGGGCCTGCTCCTCTGTCGTTTGTTTAATGCGACGTTGGAGTTCACGTTCCGTCTGCTTGAGATCAGCCTGTTGAGCCACACAGCCCGAGAGCAGCGCAAGCCCCGCCCCGACGAGCACCAGCACGACAGACCCGCACAGCGGCTCCGATCCGCGTGAGGCAGCCCGGCGCCCAATCGATCGTTGGTCCACCATCTCAGTTCGATGCATCCATCCACCGTCCATGACAAGTCTCCCTTGACCTGCGCCCGTTCCGGAGAATCATGTCACATCGTCCATGATCCGAACAGTTATTTCGATCGCACGACCACGTGGCCACGCCGATTCTGCTGGTAGCAGCTCTCCGTACGGTCATTGCAGAACGGTCGCTCCTTGCCGTACGACACCACGGACAGCCGGTTGGCGCCGACGCCGAGTTCGACCAGATAATTCCGCACGGCCTTCGCACGCTTCTCACCCAACACCAGGTTGTAGGCCAACGTGCCACGCTCGTCGCAATGACCTTCGATTTTGACCAACGCTCCGGTATTTCCCTTGATCCACTGAGCATCCTGCGTCAACGATTGCCGGCCCTCTTCAGTGATGGTCCAGCTGTCATAGCCAAAAAATACATCGCGCAACCCGGCTTCCGCCGAAGCCGCCTGCTCCTTAGCCTGCTCACGACGGATATCCTCAATCTGGCGCGCCGTGCTTTCCGATGGCTCCACCTTGGCCAGCATCGTGCCTCCGCCGCCAAGCCGTTCCTCGGATGGAGCCTTACCCCCGGATACCGAATCAAATCCGCGCAAGCCACCACTTTCGGGTTCATCTTGAGGCTTGCTCGAGAGTGACAAATCGGGGAAGGTCGCGCTGGGTGCGTCAAAGGCATTACCCGACCCCATTGAATCCGTCGAACCCATCGACCCTGTGGAGCCCATAGAACCCATCGCACTTGGCGCCGGACCTCCCGACTTCGCCATGCCGCGATCCGATGACTGGGCGTCCCCGCCTGATTGAATCGACTTTTTCGAACACCCTCCCTGCATGACCAACAGCATCCCAAGGACTACTGTCAGACCAGTTGTCGCTACCCGTATCGTCATATCGTTACTCCTCATGGCTAGTGAATGGTTAATATATCGTAGACCCAGTCGATAGTGTGATAGCCGCTCCTATAGCGCCGGTGACCAAGCCGGCGAACTGTTATGGGTGCCGCCAAAGGTGATGCGTTCTAAATTTTTCCCGTCCGTATCCACCATATAGATGTGGCTTTTTCCATCGACCGTCGAGCTAAACGTGAGGTGTCGACCATCAGGGGACCAGGAAGGAGAGTCATCAATCCCTGACCCAGTCGTGACCTGAACCCGTTTCTGCCCATCCGGGGACACTATACAGAGTTTGTACAGCCGCTGAGAGGTTCGACAGACGTAGGCAATCCAATTTCCGCGCGGTGACCAGGCTGGAGCCGCATTGTAGTCGCCCTCATAGGTCAATCGACGGACGTTTGATCCATCCGCACTCATGATGAATAACTGCGGAGCCCCGCCGCGGTCGGAGGTGAAGGCGATTTCCCGACCGGTGGGTGACCATGTCGGCGACAAATCGCCCCCCTGATTGACCGTCAGTCGATGAGAGGCTTTGGTCCGGGTATCCAGTTTGTAGATCTCCGAGTTGCCGTCCTGACTGCTGGCGAACGCCAGGAAATTGCCGTCGGGCGACAAAGCGGGTGTAATGTTCAGGCCCGACATTGAGACCAACGTCCATCGCTTACCGGTCGCAAGCTCCAGAATGTCGATGTCCTGGGTATTCCGGCTTCGATAGGCCGTGAACACGATGAACCGGCGATCGGGCGACCATCGAGGCATCAGATTGAGAAACCCGTCCGCGGTAATCTGTTTGGGCTCGTAGCCGTCGTAGTCCATCACATAGAGTTCGCGGGCATTGCCGTGTTCCGCGACATACACAATTTTTGTCCTGGCAATACCGGGTTCTCCCGTGTAGCGGAAAACCAGCTCGTCGGCGAAACGATGGGCCATCAACCGCACCACGGAGGTCGATCCCACATACCGTTTTCCACCGACGACTTCATCGCTCCCGCTGTCATAAACAAAGCCGTCCATCGAAAGCTCCGATTCGGCGCTGCCGTTTCGTGGCCCGGACTTTCCCCACACCAGCACCGACACTCCGTTCTCGGCCGCCTGCTTGAAGACAGCCTTGTCGGTGGTGCTCACCTCGCGGACCTTGACGCCGATCCCCGGAAGGTCTACCAGCGAAAACACAAGCGAGCGCTGCAGATCGGCTTTGAGTACCTCTTCGATGCGCCCCCCCAACCATTCCGGGCCTCCCCCGTTTTGGAAGCCGAACACACCGATGGGAATTTTCTGAAAGTCAGGCCGGGTGGCTTCGAGAAACACATCGGTGGCTCGAGAGTCGAGGATACCGAACAACCCGGCTCCCACCACGATACAGACTGCGCACATGAGCCCGATAACAATTCGATTCATCCTGCTGCCTCGCCTACGGAAAAGGTAAAGTGTGCATCGAAATAGGAGTCGGTCAGATCGGAAGGAAAGGGCGGCAGGGGCACTGCGCTTTGGACGGCTCGTTGCGCCGCCAGGTCATAATAGTCATTCCCCGAGGACTGCTCGATCGCCACGCTGCTCACGCGCCCGTCACGCTCCAAGCGAAATCTCACCATCACCGTCAAGGCTTTCCCTGACAAATCAACTGGGGGCGCGGTCCAGAATCCGCTGATTCTCGCTTGCACGCGGGCCAGATACTGGTTCGACCCGGCCAGCCCCGCAAGGCGTAATCGGGTGTCCGGTTTACTGCGAGGAATGCTTGCGGTCACCGGAGGGGCAGAGGCAGCGGGCTGAGGTTCGCGGAACATCGGCTTGACCTCTCGCACCGGTTCGGAAAACTTTACCGGCGGCAACGTCTGAACCTTTTTCAGATCTTGCAACTCCTGGTCGAGGTCGCGACTCAACTCCTCAGACAACGACGCACGTTTGGGCGGCGCTACAGCCGGTTTCTGGTTTTCCGGCTGTGCCTCGGCAGGGACCGGCGCGGCGGCGGCCATTTCAGGCACTTTTAACCGCTTCAGCATGGCATCCAGGTCAGATCGTTCAGGACTCCGCTCCGGCTTCGCCTGCGCGGCTCGTTTCATGCCGGCTGGCTTCACAGGGGCGAGATCGCCGTACTGCGGTGCATTGGGCGGCAACTCGATATCCTTCATCACATCCCGCAGCACATCATTCCGGTTCGGAACCGGCGCAGAAGAAGGCGACTTCGCCGCCTGAGGGATGGGCTGTGGGGCAGCGAGAGTCGGAGCCGGCAATCTGGGTGCCGGCACGGGAGCGGGAGCCGGCGCGGGAGCGGGGGTCATCGGCTTGGCAACCGGAGTGGTCTGCACTGGCGGTAGAGGGGTATGCGCCTGTACGGGCTTCGGCGGAACGGGGATCGGAACGGTCTGGACGGGCTTCGGCGCCGGTCGAGGAACCACTTTTTCAGCCTTCTCTACTTTCGGCTCCGGCTTACTCTCTGCGGCCGGGAGACTCACCAGCGACACTTCCACCGCAGACATCGGACGTTCCGTTTTCTTGAATAACTTGGCGCCCATAATCAGGGACAAGAGACAGACATGCAGCAGCAGAGATACCACGACCGTCTTACGAAAACGGCCGCTCCCGGTTTCAACCAGATCCCCGATCAGAAACGGCGCAGTATGTCTTGGCAGGGCTTGGAACGTCATGACTTGCGATCAGACCGTGCGGCGTGCGAGTCGCTGTGCCGCTACTTTTTGCGTGGTTGCGCGGGAGGCGTGACCGACTCACTCACGCGCTCGGCACTTGTGGGCTCCGTCACCATGCCCAGCTTTTCGATCCCAGCTTTTTTCACACTGTCCATAACCTGCACAACAATGCCGTACGGCACATCCCGGTCCGCACGCAGGTAGAGCGAGACCTCGGGGCTCTGATCTTTCAGTACTCGAAGTTTCCGTTCGAGCTGAACCACACTGACTTGATCCTTATCCAAATACAATCGCTGATCGCGCTCAATGGACAAAACTGCTCTCGCTTCCGGCTTAATCGTATTGCTGGCAGACTTCGGGAGGTTGATATCCATCCCTCGATACAACATCGGCGCGGTCACCATGAAAATCACGAGGAGCACCAGGACGACGTCCACCAACGGGATCACATTGATCTCCGCCATGAACCGACGGTGGCGCGTTTCCGACATCATCCCTGCACCCCGACCGCAGTCTGCTTAAGGCGAGTCTGCAACGAACGCATTGCCTCGACCGTAAAGGATTCGATTCGAAACACCGTTTTACGGATACGCGTCAGATAATAGTTGTAAAAGATCACCGCGGGTATGGCGGTAAACAATCCGGCGGCCGTGGCCACGAGCGCCTCAGACACGCCCGGCGCGACCGCCGCGATGCTGGCCGTTCCCTGCAAGCCGATCTCGCGGAACGAATCAATGATGCCCAGCACAGTGCCCAACAAACCGATAAAGGGGGTGATATTGCCGGTGGTCGCGAGAACAGGCAGGTAGGACTCCAACTGTGACACCTGGTTCTGCACCAGGTAGGCGACGGTCTTGTCCATGTATTGGTGGTCAATGGCGGGCGCAGGCTCCCTCGATACACCAGCCGGCTGATGCAGGCTCATCGCGCCATCGCCGGAGAGCGTCATGACACGGTCCATAATGCCTTGAAAGACGCGTGCGCTCGGGCTACCGTCGGCTCGTTTGGATTGACGGTATAATTCGTCGAGATCACGAATCTTCGTGAAGGCATTGAAGAACCGTTGGTCCTCGCGATCAGCCGCCTTGAAACTCCGCCATTTGTAAAAAATCACTCCCCACGAAACTACGGAAGCTAGAAGCAGCAGCAAGAGAACAATTTTCGAGACCGCACCCAGCGATCCCACCAACCCCGTCACGCCTGATTGGAACATGAGCCTAGACCTTTCCCTTCACATGGCGTCGACTGAAAACGATAGCATGGAATGTACCAAAAGACTGGGGGAATGGCGGGGCCGACGGGATTTGAACCCGCGACCTCCAGATTGACAATCTGGCGTCCTAAACCAGGCTGAACGACGGCCCCACGCAATCCAAGATGGCGGAAGAAGATTCCGAGTCTCAAGAATCTAACTGGCTAAATACGGTAGAGTGCTCACTTGTACATCACTACTAATGGATAAGGCAATGCCCCGCACTGCAATTTCCTGTATTTCTTACTGGTAGGCGGAACAGGGATCGAACCTGTGACCTCTGCCTTGTAAGGGCAGCGCTCTCCCAATTGAGCTATCCGCCCGATTTTCTAGTTCTCGGCAGATCTGCGGGATGCTATCAACTCCACAAACTACTGTCAACACAGAATCGCCTTGGACACTATGCGCTTCCAGAGGCGGAGAGGCGAGCCATGGGTCGAACCTCATCGACGGGACTTGTTGCGGGGAAAACACACACTATGGACTTTTTTCAACTGCGAAGAGTCGACATGCGTATAAATCTGAGTCGTTGAAATATCCGCATGCCCCAGCATCGCCTGCACCGATCGCAAATCCGCGCCATGCTGCAAGAGATGCGTGGCAAACGAATGGCGCAGGGTGTGGGGTGATGGGAGCCTGGCGATGCCTGCCCGCTGCGCCCGTGCGCGAAGGAGCTTCCAGAATCCCTGCCGGGTGAGCGGCCTGCCCCGCCGGGTGACAAACACGTACGATGACAACCGCTGTTTCAATAACAACGGCCGCGCGGCGAGGATATAGTCTTGCAACAACCTGACTGCCGGGCGTCCGATCGGAACGACCCGCTGTTTATCCCCCTTGCCCGTGATCCCGAGGTATCCCACTTCCATGTTGCATTGATCAATTCGAAGCGAGATCAGTTCCGAGACCCGCAAGCCAGCTGCATATAGTACCTCCACCATCGCGCGGTCACGACGATCTTCCGGCACCGGGCGAAGTGGAACGTCCAAGAGGTGCGTCACTTCCTCCTGACTCAGCGTTTTGGGAAGCCGCCTTGATCGAATGGTGCTGCGCAGACTCACTGTCGGGTTCGCCACGACCTTGCCCTCTTCTAACAAGAAGCGGAAGAGGCTGCGAATAGCGGCCAGCGATCGGGCGCGAGACGACGGCGCCAACCCGGATCGATACAGCTCTTCCAGAAATCCTGACAGCAGAGGTGGCGTCACCTCGTCCGCATTCCGCAGGCCTTGATCGCGGAGATACCGCTGAAAACAGCCGATATCGCGCCGATACGCCAGTACGGTGTTGAGCGACAAGCCGCGCGCAATCCGCAAATGGTCCCAGTACCGTTCGATGAACGGTTCTAACGGAAGCCCGGGCGGACGGCGCGGCGCAGATTCTCTCGGCTCACGTTGCATCGAACATCCCCGCATGCAGCGAAGGGCGTCAGGCGGAGGCGACTATAACCAAGCCGTCGCATGAACACAACGCATTCACGGCGACTTGCCTTGACACCCCTGACCCTGTTTCCTATAGTAGCTCCCATTGCGGCGAGACTGTCCGCCATGCTCAGGAGTCAATGGTTTTTCGATCAGCATCCCGCGCCTCGCAGCTCCGTGCGTGCGGCGTCGCCCTTGCGGTGGCGCTCCTCACGGGCCTTGCCACATCCGGCGAAGCAGCGCCTCCACAGAAATCCGCACCGGCAGCTCGCCCGCAAGATTCCAGGTCGCCGACGGGCCCCGGTCAATCCACCTTAGAACAAGCCAAACGCCTGATCGATTCCGAACAACCCGAGGCCGCAGCGGTCATGTTGCGGCGGTTCATTGAGAGCGGTCCCCCGCCCGAACTCCTTGATGACGCCTATCTGCTGATGGCCGCCTCCATGTTCGGCATGAAGGAACAGGCGGAAACGATTCGCTACATCACCCAACTGCTCGGTGAATTCCCCACGTCGGAACTGGTCGACCGGGCAAAACTGCTCCTCGCCAGAACCCATGCCCGTGCCGGCAACCTCGATCTGGCTTTGCCGCTCCTGTCAGAAATCCGCAGCCTCACCACCGATCCCAACACGAAACGGGAGGCTTTGCGACTGACGGGCGAATTTCAGGCCCAAAAAAAGGATTACCTTCGCGCGATCCAAGCCTGGCTCGACGAGATCCCGCTGGATACCGGGGAGCAGGCACGCGAGACCGAGGGACAAATTCGAGAACTGCTCAACGAAAAGCTCGACGTATCGGCGCTGACGCGGGTTCGTGAGGCCTACCCGAAGGTGTTCCCGGGGGATCTGGCGTCCATCAGGCTCATCGAACTCCATACGGCAGCCGGGGAGGACCATCTGGTCGAGCGGGATCTTCGCTTGTTCTTGGCGCGCTTTCCTTATCACTCGTTCACAGCGAAGGCCGCGGAGTTGCAGACGATCCTGCGCACAAAATTCAAATCCTACCCCTATTCCATCGCAGCCATCTTTCCCATGTCAGGCAAGATGGCGCCATTTGGCACCGAGGTGCTGAATGGCATTCAGCTCGCCTTGGAGCGCCCGAAAGCCGGGGGAGAAGCGCCATCGGTCGGTCTCATCGTTAAGGATACGGAATCGGAACGTGCGGCCTTTCTGGAAGAGCTCTCCAATGTGCTGACTGACGATCGGCCGCTTGCCGTCATCGGCCCGCTCCTTTCGAAGAATCTCCCGGTCATGGCGGAGCTGGCGGACCGGGCGCACATTCCACTCATTACTCCCAGCGCGACCATGCCGAACCCGAGACGGCTCGGGAATTATGTCTTTAGCACGGCGCTCACCTACGGGCATCAGGCCAAACGGATGGCGGACTATGCCATCCGCGACCAGCATTACCAACGCGTGGCGATTCTCTACCCGGACACAGCCTACGGGCGTGAACTGACGCGCCTCTTCTCGCAAGAGATCCGGCAACAGGACGGTGAAATCATCGCCGCCGAAGCCTATAAGGAAGGAGACACGGATTTCCGCGCAGCGATCGCCAGACTCAAAGCGGAAGATTTGAAAAAATACGGTCTCGAAGTACCGGTTGAGAGTAATGCGGCAAAGCCTGCCTCGAAGGGCGGCAAGAAGACGAAGCGCATCCTCTATTCACCCGGCTTCGATGCAGTTTTTATTCCGGGGCGCTCGCTTGATGTGGGCCTATTGGCGGCCCAGCTGGCCTTCCACGATATCAGCGTACCGCTGTTAGGCACCAACGGATGGAATACGCCCGACTTCGCGCGCGTGGCCGACCGCAGCATCGAAGGGAGTGTGTTTGTCGACGGGTTTTTTGCGGACAGCCCCGGTCCCGTCGTGCAGGAATTCGTGGAGCGATACCGCAAACGGTTCCAAGCCACGCCCTCTTTGTTCGCCGCTCAAGGATACGATGCCGCGCGGTTAGCCGTGGAAGCGATCAAGCACGGCGCAACGACCGGCGAAGCCATCCGCGACTATTTGTTGATGCAGCATGATCTCCCGGCCTTGAGCGGCCCCAGCGGGTTCAGCCCCGACGGGACGCTCAACCGTCGTGTGTTTCTCATTCAGGTCAAGCAGGGCAAATTCGTGCCGCTAGACCAATAGGTCGCGCGACCACGCCGTGACGCCGCCACCCCCACGGATGATGGCTTGCGGCAGGCCACCGGATGGCCACCTTCAGAAAACAGGAGTGATCGAATGACGACGGGTCGAAAACGGGTGCTCAGCGGAATGCAGCCCAGCGGACTGCTCCATCTTGGAAACTGGCTGGGCGCACTGGAGAACTGGAATCTGCTGCAGGAGCAATACGATTGTTTCTTCTTCGTGGCGGATTGGCATGCGTTGTCCACCAATTACGCCGACACCAGCCGCATCCGGGAATATGTGCGGGAATTACTCATCGATTGGCTGGCAGCGGGGATCGACCCGAAACGCGCCACGGTGTTCGTCCAGTCACAGGTACCGGAACATGCCATTCTCCATCTCCTGTTCTCCATGATCATTCCTGTCTCGTGGCTCGAACGCAATCCGACCTATAAGGAAAAGCAGGAGGAAATCAAGGAACGCGATCTGAGCACCTACGGCTTCCTCGGCTACCCGGTCCTGCAAGCCGCGGACATTCTCCTGTACAAACCTGATCTCGTGCCGGTCGGCAAAGACCAACTACCGCATCTGGAACTCACCCGGGAACTCGCGCGCCGCTTCAACAATCTCTATCGGCCGGTGTTCCCCGATCCGCAGGAGCACCTCACCAAGTTTCCGAAAGTCCTGGGTACCGACGGACGCAAGATGAGCAAAAGTTACGGCAACGCGATCAACCTGTCCGACGCGGAGCCCGTGGTCCGGCAGAAACTCAAGACCATGATCACCGATCCGGCCCGCGTCCGCCGCACCGATCCGGGCAATCCAGACGTGTGTCCTGTCTACGACTTTCACAAGATTTTTTCACCGCTGCCGGTCATCGAGCAGGTCAATCGAGAGTGCCGCACGGCGGCCATCGGCTGTATCGATTGCAAAAAGCTGGTGGCCGATCGCCTCGTGGAACGCCTCGCCCCGATCTGGGAGGCTCGCGCCTCCCTCACCCGGAATCCCTCCCACCTAAACGACATCCTCGAAGACGGACGGTGCCGAGCCAGCGCCGTCGCAACCGGGACCATGGACGAAGTCCGCGACGCGATGAAGATTTAGATGGTCGCGCAAGGAACGCGGCCGACGAGGCCGGAGTCGATGAGAATTCAGACAGGCATCGCAAGTATGCGCCACACGTCGGTCAGTTGGCGCTGCACCGAACCACGGATCTTCGTGAAGGAGAGCCCGAAGGCATTCGGCTGACACCAGCGCACGATCGCGCCGTCGATCAAAATGGGATGCGCGTCATCACCGGGAAAGATGCAGAGTTCCACCTCAGTTCCTGGCAGGACCGACACGGTGCTGAGAATACGGCAGCCGCCAGGGGACAGGTCGCTCAGGTCGCCGTCACCAGCCAGCATCTTACCCTTCATGGAGAAATGACTGCGGAATTGAACCCGAACCCGCTCATGTTTGCGTTTGTTGTGCATGACCAGCGCCGCCCGCCCGTTTCATCCTGAGATCCCTAAGTACCGCACCTTCTGTACGATAGGTCAGAACGGCACGAAACGCCAGTCTTGCGCTGATTCCTGTCAGCATGGGCGTGGGGCCGTTCCTGGGCAGGAGCCAGTACGGCCAGTATCACTACAGAATCTGCGGTTTCGACTCAGGTATCGACCGGCCGGCGGCATCCAGGACCGCCCGATCCACCAGAATCGGAGCCTTGAAGTGTATCGCCAACGCGATGGAATCCGAGGACCGGCTGTCGAAGACCTTTTCCTGCCCCTGAAAGGCCACCGTCAAACTTCCATAATACGTGCCAGCCTTGAGCGTAATGACCGTCTGCACCACCCGACCGCCCAACGCCTCAATGATGGTGTGCATCAAATCGTGAGAGAGCGGTCGCGGCAATTGCTCACCGGTCAACGCGCCTTGTATCGAGCCGGCCACCGTGTGGTCGACGAAGATGGGAATCGTCTTGCCTTCGGCAGAGAGCAGCACCACCGGCCCATGGTCGGAAAGCCGAACGCGCACTTCTCCCACGGTCACCAGGGAGGGATCCCCGACCACTTCGGCTAGGGCGGTCGGGACCGCTGCCCATGGCACCAACAGCAATGAGAGGAGAGACAGAACCGACCACCATCGTGTCATCGCGCTCATGGTGTCCTCCTAGGGCTGGCGTGGGACCCGCTGCGAGGTCCGTCAATCAGGCTCGCACGAAGGAATTCGTCTCGCGTTCCCTTTCGATTTCCGTGTCGGCTCCATGTCCGGTCACCACGATCGTTTGTCCATCGAGCGTGTACAGGCGCTCTTTGATCGATTGTTCGATGGCATCGAAATCGCCCCCCCATAAGTCGGTGCGACCGATCCCACCACGAAACAACGTGTCCCCGGCCAACAACAGCTTGGCCTCGGGAAAATGAAAACACATGGAGCCTGGCGTATGGCCCGGCGTGTGTAACGCAATCGCTACCATGTCACCCACCTTCAGCCGCTCCTCGTCGCTCAGCCAATAATCCGGCTGAGGCGCCGGCACATAGGGCACGCCGAACATGCGGCATTGCGTCTCCAGAATGTCCCAGAGGGGACGATCGTCGGGATGCAGGCACAGCACCGCACCAGTGGCCTGCTTTATCGCGCCGGATGCGAGAAAATGATCGAAGTGCGCATGGGTGTGCACAATGCTGACCACCGTGAGGTCGTAGTCATGCACCTCCTGCAGTATACGCTCGGGCGCTCCGCCCGGATCGACCACGATCGCCTGCTTGCTCACCGGATCTCCGATAATCGAACAATTACACCCGAGTGGCGGCACTGAAAATGTTTTTCTGATCACGCGTTCCCCTCAGAGACACATTGAATCACAATCGCCTCCCTCAATGCCCCGGTTAGCGAAGCTCCCTGGGACTGCGGTCGGTTTGAGCAATCCAGACCACCTCGGTATCGGAAAGCTTCCAACCGGCTTGGTGACGCACGAACCAGATCAGAAAACCGGCCCCGGTTCCATCACGTCGGTAATTGGCCACATACAGTAATGCCTGATCATCTTTCAGTGTCCGCCCCACCCGGGAGAACGCCAGCCGGTCGATCGTCTCCAACTGACCTTCGAGGTCCTGAACCGGCCTGGCGACCGGAACTACCAGCAGACCCGCCTCGGTTTCCGGAACCCCTTCGCCGGACACGAACCGGTAACGCACGCCAAAGGTAAACCGGGTATCAAGTCTCGATGCCTGTTGATTCTTGAAGACAAAATCACGGACCAGGTCCTTTGGCAACCGGCCATCGAACCACCCTTGCCCGGTCAACCACGCGATGGTCGGCGTCGAAGTCTGATCGGGATGAAGCCGCGTCGTCGTCATCCGCTCGAGGACCACCAATCTGGTCTGTGACGTCAGGAACTTCGCATCGACCGCCAGATCATAAAGGGGATATTCGTCGGCGGGAACAGACATGGAAGCGGGCTCTTCCGCCAAGGCTTGAGCGACTACTACGCCCGTCGACGGGTGGAGCAGTGCGATACTTAGCAAGAATACACGCAGGCGCCAGGAACACATGAGGACAGAATAGCCGCTTGCTTCACTGTGGTCAAACCGTCGTGGACGCGATTGATGATGGACAAGGGGGGGCCAACTCTGGTAATGCTCTGACGGTGTTACCCAAACTATGATCAACGCTCGCCAGCGATCGTTCTCGCCTCTTCTCAGCCTCGCAATACTATCGTGGTGTGTCGGGTGCACTCCGGACGAGTCTCCCTTTCGGCAGGAAAACGAAGGCCTGCGGAAGCAACTCGCCAAACAGGAGTCGGTCATGAACTCGCTGCAGGACGGCAACAAGGTCATGCAGCAGCAGATCGATCTGCTCAATCAAGAGCTGCGGGATGCCCGGAAACAGGCGGAGCATGCGCAGGCGGAAGCGAAAGCGCTCGGAACGAAATTGGAATCCCAACTTGCCGAGTCCAAGAAGTTATCAGGAGAAATCCAACGGACCGCGGCCAAGGCGGCCCAGGCCGTAGACAATATTCGTGTCGAGGAGAAGGCCTCGCAGGTGGAAGATCTGCCTCGCCCGTTGGCGGCCGTCGGAAAAGCTGCCGAGGAGGCCCTCGCGCGGAACGGCTACCATATCAGGGTCAGCGTCAAGACCGAGCAAAAAGCCGTCTTCGTCACTGAACGTAAAATCTCAACCCCGGCTTCGCTGGAAATGTCGGGGTTCCGTAATCAGTACGTGGTATCTCTCCACGCGTTGCCGGCCAATGTCACCCGACTGAGCGTCAAGGCAGACTTTGAAAAGTTGGTGCAGGGCGGGCGGGTCTCGCAAGTCAATGCCGAGGAAACGGCAGACATCGAACGCCGGCTCATTAATGAAATAGGAAAAGCCCTTTCCTCCCCGAGTAAGTTATGAGGCTGCGGCCTCGGGTCCTGCCGAGAACGGCATCCCTCATGCGTTGCACGGTCCTCGTTACCCTGCTCCTGGTTTCAGCAGGACACTACACCGCCTTTCCCGCCACCGTACGCGCCCCCACGCCGCCCGCCACGCCGGAGTTGGCCGCGCATCTGGCCTCCATCACCGCACTGGCCGTCAGCTCCCCCACCATCCGGATTCCCGCAGGATCGTTCCTGCTCGGCAGCGTGCGGGTGGATGACGATCCCTATGGGAAGGAAACACAATTCGACGATACCGAGCTGCCGCAACACCGCGTGTGGCTGGATACCTACGAGATCGATCGCGACGAAGTCAGCCTCGGCGAATATCTAACCTACCTTCACAAACGCAAACTTCATCCCCCGGTGGAATTGCAAAAACTGATCTGGCACGTCATCACCGTCCATTCCGTCGAGGACATGACCTTGGCACAATGGCCGGCCCTCTACGTCACCTGGAAAGAAGCCGACGGCTTCTGTCGCGCACAGGGCAAGCGACTACCGACTGAGGCAGAGTGGGAAAAAGCGGCGCGCGGACCGGACGGGAATCTCTACCCCTGGGGACAGCAACTGCCGGACAGTTCGCTGGCCATGTTCGATCAACACCATGTGCATGAGATTCCCATCCTCGCTGCCGTCAGCGACGGGGAAGCGGGGAAGAGCTACTACGGCCTGCATCACATGGCGGGTAACGTGGCCGAATGGGTCAACGACTGGTTCGGCTTCGATTATTACGCCTACATGCCCGAACGCAACCCGCCTGGGCCGACGAGCGGGCGCTACAAAAGTCTCCGTGGAGGGTCCTGGAAGAGCAAGCGGATCATGTTGAGAACCGCCACCCGCAGCGGCTCGCGGGCGAATCAACGCTCGGCTACGGTGGGGTTTCGTTGCGCCAGGACGGTCTCCGCGCACTGATGGACCATTCCTGCTCGCCAGGCCTTTGGCGAGTGGAGATATGGAGACTCGGGGCGCGTCAGGATCACGCACACCTCATGATGACCTCCGACAGAAACGCCATAGATTGCTCTGCCGTTCGAAAGAGTTCCGGAAAGTGAACCAGGAGCTGCTCCTGCAATTCAGGCAGCGTCCGCTCTCCGTTCAATAAACCCAAGAGAAAATATTCTGCCCGCCCCTGGTCGGACATGCGGGGGGTCGTATCGGGCAGGAGTTTGTGCCGCTGCTCCGGCAGTTGTGCGAATCCGTAGAGCGTCGATTGCGCGAAATCCCTGCCATTGGCTTCGATGTGCCAGTTCCAAACCGAGGCATTGTTGTCCATCGACAACGACACTCTGATGCCGGTTCCCCGCTGAACGAAGACAGGCGTTTCAATAGGAAAGAAGGCCAGTCCCCAGTGAGATTCTTCCGAAGGTGCGTTGGTCAAGGAAAGCCCCGGCAAGAGGTCGGCCACGAACCAGCCCGCGAGACCGTGCAACCATCCTCGTCTGCCTGCGAAGTAGGAGGCTCGGTATTCGAAATCAGCGCGGTCGGCCTGCGGAAGCAGCACCTTCTGGACTTGCCGTGGCTCGGACAGGAACGCCTGCTGGTGGAGCTTGAGCGGATGGAGGTTATTGGCGGCATACCGGCGTACCGGAGAATAGTCGACACCTAAGGGACGATTGGCCCAGAAATCGACCATGTGTTGGTAAAAACCAGGCAGTTCAACGGGAACCATGAAGAGTTCCAATGAATGCGGGATGATTTTGCCCGCGGGTTTGAGGAACCGCTCCCTGGCATCAATCACTGAGCCCAACATGCCTTCGTCAAAACCGAACGTGCCGATCGTCTCGGTCAACAGCACGTCCGTCTTCTCGGGAAGGTCGACACGGAACGACGTGTTGTTGATGAAAACAATACGATCTTGAAAGCCGTTCTGGAGCGCCACCTGCCGGGCGATTTCAATGACCTCTTCCGACTCGATCGCGTAGACTTTTCTCGCACCGGCCTGGCAGGCAAAAAAGGAGAGCACTCCCGACCCGCATCCAAGGTCGACGACGACATCACCCGGTCGCACCGTTCGAAGAATGGCTTGGCGGTAGCGCTCGACACGAACCTGATCCGTCAGCATGGACAGGTTGTAGTTCACGAAGTCCGTGTATTTCATCACGGTGCACCTCTTTTACCATCAAGAGCTGAAGGTATGAAGCGAGTGCAGGGCGTAAAGAAGCACGAGTTGCGCGGAATCATATGCCGATGAGGGAAACGGTGCAAGACCCTAGGGCGTTTTCCCGATTATTTCACGGGGTCACCCTGGCGCCTCCGGCAGGCTTTCAAGTTCCACGCCATCATGGCCAATTCCCGTTGCAGAACAAGGCTTATGGCGACTTGGTCGAAGTCGGGTGAGAGGCCACTTCGTGAGAAAACCTCCTGGCCAGGCACATGTCAGCGACGGCCAGGCATTCCAACCCAAATGGAAGATACCCGGCGTAACCCAGCAGCGGCATATGAAACAATTCAAACCGTTGCACGAAAGGCACCGTATATTCCCAATGAGCAAGACTGTAGAAATTCCATAGTTCCCAAAAGAATCCACAGATCAGCGCCGCAGGTGCCATGGCCCACAAGAGCCGCCGGCCGGTGGTATCCGTGGCATCAAAAATAGTCGGGTCACCCCGTATCAGCTGAATCGCGATGATCAGCAGCAGCGGCGCCACCCACACCAGAAAAAACAGATAGTCCGGCCATAGACCGAGTCCCAGCAGTCCGCCGGCCGCCCCACCCAATAGTCCCCACCCCCACCTCGCGCGATGGTTCAATACAACTGCTGGACCGGACTCGGGCCCCACTGGAATTCGTCGGGAGGTAGACAGGAGTTCAGCCGTGCCGAGCACGGCCGGCAAAACGGTGGCGAAGGGCAACGTCGCTTGCCACAGGTATTCCCAGGCAGTCAGCTCCTGGCCTCCCAGATAGTGCCAGTTTTGCACAAATCGATTCAGGTACTCGAAAGACCACCAAAAGGCAGCGCTCAAGGGAAAGAGCGACAGAAAATAGCCGGGACGATGGCGCATCATGCAACGGCCAATCCGACGACACGTCAGCGCATTCACCACGACAATGTAGCCCAGCCACAGCGGGGTAAATGTCAGGGATTGAACGGAGCGCATCCATTCAAACCTGGTCCAGGCCAGTACCCAAGCGAAGAGCGTCCAGACAACCGCCAGCCATCCCCACCAGGGGAATGTGCCCTCTGCCGGTTTTGCAAGGGTAAAACGAGAGGTGAGACGCGAACGGCTGGCGAGATAGATTCCAATCACGCCGGCGGTCACCAGTGACAGGCACGAGAATGCCAACCAGGAAAATGGTTCATGAGTAACGGGGTGAGTGATCGGAGGGAACTCGAGATAGGGCTGGGCAGACCGTCCCGCGAGCCAGATGCCAACCAGTGGAAACAGAATGATCGCAATCAAGACCAGCACGATGGTCATACTGCGTCTGTGCCGATGCATGGAAATTGTTTCACCCTGCGACATGGTCGGACGATTCACCGAAATAGGCGGACGCCCAGGGGACAGTTTGTCCTCCCCGGACAAGATGCGCGTCGGAACCGTACGTCCCTTCCGTCGATTATTCAAGACTGTGGTTTGTAAATGTATGGAACTTCGACGGATCCTGGCCCCGATGATTCGTCTCACATTCCAGGCTCGTTGCTTGAAGAGCAGACGGACGGGCGCTTCGTCTTTGTATCAACGGAAAAAGGAGGTGGCATGATGAGGCCTTTCATCCTGACCGGCTTTCTCGCTCTATCCGGCATAGCCCTGTCAGTTGTGGACCCCGGGAGCAGCCTGGCTTCGCTGGCCTACACGCGGGTGAGTATCGAGGCGGTCGATGAGGCAGCTCCCAGTGTGACCTTCAGGACAACCGAGGGCCAAGTGTGGACACTTCCTGCCAGCTCGGCTGATATCCTGAAAGGGCTTCGAAAAGGTGATACCTGCAGCGTGGAACTGGATCTGGACAACCGAGTCACCAAAATCGTGCGGGTGGGCTCCCCTTCACCGTAAGTGGGACCTCGGGCTTGGCGCCCGGAATCGAAAAATGTTACACCAAGGTCGTTACACCACAAACTAGTATTAACTGGTCGAAACTTTTACAAGAGGTGCTCCATGTCACGATCATCGGTTCTGTGTCTGGCCGCGGCCTTGTTAACTGGCGCCATTCTGAGCGCGCCTCTCCACGCACAAACGAACGCTCAGTTGATAGAGAACGGCTCAAAGGTCACACTTGAAATGACGATCAGCGTGCCCAGCGACCGTCTCATCATTCCCCCGCATAAAAGCGAATATACCCATGGCGCCAACCAGCTGATACCAGGACTGGAACAGGCCCTCACGGGGCTGCATGAGGGTGATAAGAAACGGATTGAACTGGATGCGGACCATGCCTTCGGTCAGTACGACGCCAGTAAAAAAACCACCATCTCCCGCGCCCAGCTTCCGCAAAATATTACGGCGGGAGAAGTCACCGCGACTCCGGAGGGCCGTCCCTTTACGGTCGTTTCATTAGCAGACGATTCCGCCGTGATCGACTTCAACCATCCCCTTGCAGGGAAACAAATCGTGCTGGATGTGGTCGTGCTCGCCGTGAAGCCGCGCGCGTAAACCCATCATCGGCTAAGCCGGGCGGAACCATCACAAATGGTTCTGCCCGGCCTTTCCGATTTTTCCGGTTTCTGCTCTGCCGCCTTCCGTGAATCTCATAGCTTGATGTTCGATACACAGCACTGGGAAGGCACCGCGCGGGGGTAGCTTCCGCTGCCAAATTCGTTGTGGTGCCGAAGCTGGAGAGGTCGAGAACGCCATTCAGCCCGGAGTCCGTCATTACCTCAGCGGCACGGGCCACACCCGTTGTTGTAGAGACTCCGGGAGCGCTCGGAGGATGTCCGGCGGTGTCGATACAGGCGGGGAAGTGCGAATCGGGATTGTCCGTCCGTACCTCCTCCCGTACGGTGGGCTTCAGTCACAATGTGCCGGCTGGATTGGAATACCGATCAGAATCGGTCCCCGTCTCCGTACCGTTACATCCGGCCTTCATCAATTTCGATCACATCGGCCCAGGTGGCTGCGTGGGGGAGAGAGGCCAGCGGCAGGCCGCGCTTCGTCGCGATGTCCTGGAGACGACCCTGAAAACGCTGCTTGGCCGCGTCGTCTTTCGGACCTCCGGTCAGGAGCCCCTGGGACCATTGCGCGATCTCCTGGTCGGAAGGATTCCGTCCGTTGGCCTTGACCCAGGCTAACAACGCCTCATCGCTCCCGCCTGTCAACACCTGCGCCTCAAAGGCCTTGGCATCGATCTGCAAAAAGTCGATCAGGTACTTATCAAACCCGACCGTGACGTAGTTGTAATCCTGAATCTTGCCCGCGTGCCGCAGGCGGACTTTATCGATAAATCGCCCGAGATGCGCGATGCCGCCAAGGAGCACTTTGGGACTGCGGGGGTACTGTTGGTTCGACATCAATACAATCCTTCTCAAACCTTTTCAAGATGAAACATGAAGTGGCCTGTATTCTCTACTACGGAGGATACCCCCTCCAGCTGCTCTATCAATTCGGCCCCCTGCGAGCCGCTCCTCCCTCGACATCGTGCCCAGATCAGGGAAGGCGGACTGTGACTGACGTACCGGTTTTGTTTCATGAGCGTACCGCAGCTCGTGACTTCGTACACGTTACCTGCCTGTCGTGGAATGAAGAGGTTGCACTTGAAGACTACGACCTAAAGAATTCCAGAAGGCCCATGTCAGTCAGTAGGAGAAAGCGGTGCGCTGCGAGCGCCGCAGACGGGAGAGAAACTGACTCATCGGTCAGGTTTACGAAACTGACTTCTTCGCCAACTTATTGGCCTGCAGGTACTTGTCGACCCCTGCCGCCATCTTCCGTCCTTCGGCGATGGCCCAGACGATGAGCGAGGCGCCCCGCTTCGTGTCGCCGCCGGCAAAGACCCCGTCGAGGTTGGTCATGAAGTTGTCATCGACGGTCACACAGCCGCGCACATCATAAGTGACGCCAAGACTGTCCAGGAAACCGTTTCGCACCGGCCCGGTGAAGCCCATGGCGAGCAACACGAGATCCGCGTCCATCTCAAACTCCGTGTTCGGCATCGGCACAAACTTCCCGCCTTCGAACTTGACCCGATTGGCATGGAGCTTGGTGACATGGCCGTTGTGGCCGGTAAATCTGGTAGTGGACACACTCCACTGCCGATTGCAGCCTTCTTCATGGGCATGCGACGTGCGGAGCTGCATGGGCCAGAGCGGCCAGGGTGTGGATGTCGCCCGCGACGGCGGCGGCTCGGGCAATACTTCGAACTGATGCGCTTCGGTGCAACCCTGGCGATGCGCCGTGCCTAGACAGTCAGATCCGGTATCACCGCCGCCAATGATAATAACCCGTTTGCCTTTGGCAGTAATCGGTTCGTCGGAGACGGAAATGCCGGCCGTACGCTTATTTTGCTGGGTGAGATATTCCATGGCGTAGTGGACACCCTTCAGCTCGCGTCCGGGCACGGGCAGGTCGCGCGCCAATTCGGCACCCATCGTCAGACCAACCGCATCAAATTGCGCCCGTAGTTGCTCGGCGGTGAGGTCCTTACCGACGGTGACACCGCACTTGAACTCGACGCCCTCGGCCCTCATCTGCTCCAGCCGCCGGTCGATGACCCACTTTTCCATCTTGAAGTCGGGAATGCCGTAGCGTAGCAACCCGCCGATGCGATCGCCCTTTTCGAACACCGTCACGCTGTGACCAGCCCGCGCCAGCTGCTGGGCAGCGGCGAGGCCGGCGGGACCGGACCCGACGATCGCGACGGTTTTACCGGTCTTTCTGACCGGCATGGCCGGCTCGACGAAGCCTTCGTTGAAACCACGGTCGATGATGTTCCATTCGAGCACGCGGATCGAGACGGGATCACTGTTGATCCCCAACACACAAGCCCCTTCGCAGGGAGCAGGGCAGAGGCGACCGGTGAACTCGGGGAAGTTATTAGTGGTGTGCAGGGCTTTCAGGGCATCTTTCCAGCGCCCTCGATAGACCAGATCGTTCCATTCGGGAATCAGGTTGACGACGGGACAACCGGTATTGCCTTGGCAAAACGGCACGCCACAGTCCATGCAACGAGCGCCCTGGATCTTGAGCTTGTCCTCCGGAATGGGCTCGTACATTTCCTTCCAATCGAGCACTCGCAGCTCAACCGGTTTCCGCTTCGGTCCCTCACGCGCGTATTTTAAAAAGCCCTTTGGATCACCCATCGCTTATTCGTCTCTCATTATTCTGCCTTCGTCTCTCGCGGGCCCGTGGTCTCTTCTGTTCTACTTCGCAACCTTGGCGGCGGCCGCCTTGCGCTCCGCCAGTACCCGCTTGTAATCGATCGGCATGACCTTCACAAATTTCGGCAGCATGAGATCCCACGTATCGAGAATGCGTTTCGCGTTCCGACTACCGGTGTAGAGGAAATGCGAGGTGATCATTTCGTGTAGCAGCTTCTTGTCGTCCTCGGTCGTGACCTGCTCCAATTCGACCATGCCGAGGTTGCACCGCGACTGGAATTTATCCAACTCGTTGAGTACAAATGCGACGCCGCCCGACATGCCCGCGGCGAAATTCCTTCCGGTCCGGCCCAAGACCGCCACGACCCCGCCGGTCATATATTCGCACCCGTGATCGCCCGTGCCTTCGACGACCGCACGCACGCCGCTGTTCCGTACGGCAAACCGTTCGCCCGCCATACCGTAAAAGTAGGCTTCGCCTTGAGTCCCGCCGTAGAGCGAGGTGTTCCCGACCAGGATGGTCTCCTCCGGAGTATAGATAGCGTTCTTCGGTGGGTACACAATGATCTTCCCGCCCGACAAACCCTTGCCGATGTAATCGTTCGACTCCCCTTCGAGAATCAAGGTCATGCCGCGCGAGAGAAATGCCCCGAAAGACTGTCCAGCCGAGCCGGAGAACTTGATGGTGATCGTGTCGGGCGGCAACCCGTCCAAGCCGTACTTCTTGGCGATCCTGCTGGACAACATCGTTCCGACCGTCCGGTTGAGGTTCCTGATCGGCAGGTCGAGCGTCACCTTTTCACCGCGATCAATCGCCGGCTGGCAAAGTTCGATCAGCTTGCGATCCAGGATCTCCGCGATACCGTGATCCTGCTTTTGCACACAATACCGCGGCACTTCCGGGCCGACCTCGGGCATTCTGAGGAGCGGCGTCAAATCGAGCCCCTTCGCCTTCCAATGCTCCACGGCTTTTTGAATCTTCAGTTTATCCACGCGGCCGACCATTTCATTAATGGTGCGAAATCCGAGCTTCGCCATGATCTGCCGCAATTCTTCAGCGATGAAGAAAAAGAAGTTCACGACATGTTCCGGCTGCCCGTTGAATTTCTTGCGCAACAGCGGATCCTGCGTCGCGATCCCGACGGGGCAGGTATTGAGGTGACACTTCCGCATCATGATGCAACCTTCGACGATGAGGGGTGCGGTCGCAAACCCGTATTCTTCAGCGCCCAGGAGCGCCGCGATCGCGACATCGCGCCCGGTCTTCATCTGTCCGTCGGTTTCAACACGGATGCGGCCCCGCAAGTCATTGAGCACCAGCGTCTGATGCGTTTCCGCCAATCCCAATTCCCACGGCACCCCGGCATACTTGATAGACGACAAGGGAGAGGCGCCGGTTCCGCCTGAGTCACCGCTGATCAGCACTTTGTCCGCATGGGCCTTCGCCACACCGGCCGCAACCGTGCCGACGCCGACTTCTGACACCAGCTTGACCGACACCGCCGCGTCGGAATTGGCATTCTTCAAGTCAAAGATCAATTGTGCCAGATCTTCAATGGAGTAGATGTCGTGGTGCGGCGGTGGCGAAATGAGCTGCACGCCGGGCGTCGCGTACCGGAGCCGCGCGATGTTTTCATCGACCTTGTGGCCGGGCAGCTGACCGCCTTCACCCGGTTTGGCCCCCTGCGCCATCTTGATTTGCAGTTCCTTGGCGTTCACCAGGTAATGGCTCGTGACTCCGAACCGCGCTGACGCGACCTGCTTGATGTAACTGTTTCTCGAATCACCATTCGGAAGGGCCTCGAACCGTTCGGGATCTTCGCCCCCTTCGCCGGTGTTGCTCTTGGCCCCCAACCGGTTCATGGCAATGGCCAGCGTCTCGTGCGCTTCCTTGCTGATCGACCCGAACGACATGGCGCCGGTGGTGAATCGCTTCACGATATCCTTGGCTGACTCCACTTCCTCCAGCGGAATCGCCTCGGGCAAAAACTTGAAATCGAGCAGACCGCGCAGGTTCGACCGCCGCTTGCTCTCGTCGTTCACTAATTGCGAGAACTCGGCGAAGGTTTTCGGGTCATTTTTCTGAGTCGCATGCTGGAGTTTATAGATTGTGTCGGGATTCCAATTGTGATGTTCACCCTGAATGCGATAATGGATCTCGCCGCCGAAATCCAACTGCCGGATCGGGGCGGGCTCGTAGGCCACCCGATGCCGCCGCAACGATTCTTCGCCGATCTCGCGGATGCTGATCCCTTCCAGCCGCGACGGGGTCCCGGTGAAATAACGATCGACCAGTTCATGGTTCAGTCCGATGGCTTCGAAAATCTGCGCGCCGCAGTAGGACTGAACGGTCGAAATCCCCATCTTGGAGAAAATCTTCAGGAGGCCTTTGTTGATCGCCTTGATGAACTTGCCTTCCGCGGTCGGCGCATCCAGACCTTCAGGGAAATAGCCGTCACGCTCCATGTCCACGAGCGACTCGAATACCAGATAGGGGTTCACCGTTCCGGCGCCGAAACCGATGAGGCAGGCGAAGTGATGCACGTCGCGCGGCTCGCCGGTTTCGACGGTTAGTCCCACTTCGGTTCTCGTGCATTCGCGCACCAGATGATGATGCACCGCCGCCACGCCGAGCAGGCTGGGGATCGGCGCGTAGTCTTCGTTGACACCCCGGTCGCTGAGGATCAGGAACTTATACCCTTCGCGAATCGCCTGTGACGCCTGCCTGCACAAATCGTCCACCGCCGCGCCAAGACCCTCCGGCCCTTCGGCCACGCGGAACAGCATCCTGAGCGTCTTGCTCTTGAAATTGGGATCGTTGATCTCGCGGATCTTCTGCAGATCGGCGTTGGTCAGGATGGGCTGCTTCACCCGGATGCGTCGGCAGGACTCCGGATGTTCGTCCATAAGATTAGGTTTCGGGCCGATGCTGGTCGTGAGCGACATCACGAGTTCTTCGCGAATCGGATCGATCGGCGGATTGGTCACCTGGGCAAAGAGTTGCTTGAAGTATTTGAACAGGAGTTGCGGCCGTTCGGACAGGACTGCGAGCGGCGTATCCGTGCCCATGGAGGAGATGGCTTCCTGCCCTTCCACGACCATCGGCGTGATCACCATCTTCAGCTCTTCCACGGTATAGCCGAATGCCTGCTGACGCTGTCGTATCGTGGGATGGTCCGGCTGCGGCACATTGATGGGATCCGGCAACTCATCGAGCGAGATCCGGTATTGCGCCACCCAGGAACGGTAGGGTTTGCGCTGAACGATATCCGCCTTCACTTCTTCATCGTCGATGATACGGCCCAGTTCGGTGTCCACCAGAAACATGCGACCCGGCATCAAGCGGCCCTTCTGACGAATTCTCTGCGGATCCATCGGAAGGACGCCCGCCTCGGAAGCGAGCACCACGAGGCCGTCGGTCGTCACCTGATAGCGACAAGGACGAAGTCCATTTCGATCCAGCGTCGCGCCGATCAGCTTGCCGTCGGTAAAACAGACGGCTGCGGGCCCGTCCCAGGGTTCCTGCATGGCAGCGTGATACTCGTAGAATCCTCGACGATCCAGATCCATTTGCGAGTTGGCCACCCAGGGCTCAGGGATCAACATCATCATGGCGTGAGGCAGCGACCGGCCGCCGAGCACCAGAAATTCCAGGGCATTGTCCAGACAAGCCGAATCGCTTTGATTCTCGGACACGATAGGAAATAGTTTCTGCATGTCCTCGCCGAACAGCTCGGTGTTCAGCCGGCCTTGGCGCGCACGCATCCAGTTCACGTTCCCCTTTAACGTATTGATCTCGCCGTTGTGGCAAATGTACCGATAGGGATGGGCCAACGGCCAGGTGGGAAACGTGTTCGTGCTGAAGCGGGCATGCACCAGTGCCAGCGCGCTGGTCAGGTTGCTATCGGAGAGGTCCTGATAATACTGCGGAATCTGATGCGGGAGCAGCAGCCCTTTATAGACGATCGTATTGCTGGAGAGGCTCGAGATATAGAAGTACTCACGTCCTTCGATGGCGGATTCGCGGATGGCCCGCTCGACACACTTTCGAATGACGTAGAGCCGCCGCTCGAATTCCTCGTCCGTAAAGATCCCCCGCGCGATGAACACCTGCCGCATGAAGGGTTCGGTGGTGCGTGCCAGGTCACCGATCGCGTCACTCTTGACCGGCACATCGCGCCAACCGAGGAGCTTGGCGCCTTCGGCTTTGATCACGCGGGCGAAGACGGTCTCGCACTGTTTCCGGGCATCGGCATCAGGCGGCAGGAACAGCATGCCCACGCCGTACTCTCCGGCACCGGGCAACTTGATCCCGATATCCTTCGCAACCCGCTTGAAGAACTCGTGCGGGACTTGAAGCAGAATACCGACGCCGTCACCGGTGCAGGGATCACAACCTTGCGCCCCGCGATGAGCCAGGTTTTCCAAGACCTGCAGCCCCTGCTGCACGATCAGATGGGACTTCTGTCCCTTGATGTCGACGACAAACCCGACCCCGCACGAATCTTTTTCATGCTGCGGATCGTATAACCCCTGTTTGGAGGGAAGCCCTGGTATATTCATGGCACGTATTCTCGTCTTAATCAGGCAGGTAATGACCCGGGGAACAGAATCCCCACAGGGGGGCGTTGCAGCTGGCAAACGACCACAGTGACTACTACCACTCTTGTGAGGAAATAAATGAGAAGTCACCTTACTGGATGAGCCGCGAAACTGTCAAGAGAACGGCGATCCGATCAGCGTCCCAATTGATAGACCGGCGCTTGACTTAGTAGAGTTTCCTGCCCTACTATCCGCCCCATGTCGAACGGACCGACCACCCTTACTCTCCACAGCATGGCCGATGTGTGGGATGTCTATCGCGAGGAGTTGGAGGGGGTCGAAGAACAGATCAAAAAAAACCTCGACTCCAGCGTCGCCCTGGTCAATACCGTCGCCGCCCACATACTTAACAGCGGCGGCAAACGCATCAGACCCCTCTTCGTGCTCCTCAGCGCCCATCTGTGCGGATACGCCGGACGCGATCATCAAACTCTCGGCAGCCTGGTCGAATTCATACATACCGCCACTCTCTTGCACGACGATGTCGTCGATGAAGCCGATCTCCGTCGAGGCCGCCGGACGGCGAGCAAAGTCTGGGGCAACCAGATCAGCATCCTGGTCGGGGATTACCTCTACTCACGAGCCATCTGCCAGATCGTCGACTTCCGCAATCAAGGCATCAACGAAGCACTCTCCGAGGCCTGCCGGAAAATGGCCGAAGGCGAAGTCCTGCAGTTGTACTACAACGGCAATCCCCTGATGCCGGAACCGGAATATCTGCGCATCATTGAACATAAGACGGCCGGATTGATTGCGGCATCCTGCAAAATCGGCGCGATCGTCGGTGGGGCCACGGAAGAGTTACAGGAGGCGTTGTTCCGGTTCGGGCAGCGACTGGGCATTGCGTTCCAACTGGCGGACGATACCCTGGACTATGCCGCCAACGGCGAGCACCTGGGCAAGACGCTCGGGCAGGACCTGCGGCAAGGGAAAGCAACCCTGCCGTTACTGCATCTCTTGCAGCATTGCTCGGAGCACGATCGGCAGTTGATCAAGGATCGAATGGAGACCCGGACTTTGAGCGACGAAGAACTTCGCCGCATCGTTACTCTGATGCAGGAGTATGGGTCCATCGCCTACGCCATGGAGCGGGCACGCGCCTTCGTCGCGGCAGCCAAGCGCGATCTCGACCTCTTCCACGACAACACTGCGAAGCGAGCTCTGTCCATCGCCGCCGATTACATGGTGACTCGCGACCGCTGAGTCGCCGCCGCTCGACTTCACAACGCCCACGTTATGCTGATAGACACACTGGTGCAGCGACAACTCGGCTCGCCGCCGGGCGGACAGGACCACACCGCACCCACGAGAGAAAAGGACAACAATCTGTATGGCACACGTCATTCCCTTCCACGGTACGTTATACAACCCCGCGACGGTCGGCGACGTTCGGCAGGTGGTTGCACCGCCCTACGACATCATCGACAGCACGTTGCAGAAGACGCTGCATGATCGCCACCAGAACAACGTGATCCGCCTGGAACTCGGGTATGAACAGCCCGGCGACAGCCCCGGGAACAACAAATACAGCCGCGCCGCGAGTGCGCTGAAAGAGTGGCTGAAAGCCGGCGCGTTGCGCCGCGACAGCCAGCCGGCCATCTATTACCATACGATCGAGTACCGCCCGCCCTATTCGGCTCCTGGCACTCCGACCAAGCTGTTTAAAGGCTTTCTTTCCACGGTGGAGTTGGAGGAATTCGGCTCGGGGAAGATTTACCCGCACGAGAACACGCGCGCCGCAGCCAAAACGGATCGGCTGAATCTCCTGGAAGCCTGCGGGGCGAACTTCAGCCCGATCATTTCGCTCTATTCGGACCCTCAGAATGAAATCCTGACGCTGATCGAAACGGCCATCGCCTCCGAGAAGCCCCGCATTGATTTCCAGGACGACGAGGGGTTCCGGCAGCGGCTCTGGAGCGTCACCGATCGGGTGGTGCTCGACCGGGTCGTTCAGATCATGAAGGACAAACTGCTCTTCATCGCCGATGGGCACCACCGGTACGAGACGGCGCTGAACTATCGCCGCACCAGACGGCAGCAGGCCGGCGCACCGTCCACGCCCCAGCCCTACGACAACGTGTTGATGTTGTTCGCGAGCCTTGAGGACAAGGGATTGACCGTGTTGCCGACGCACCGCATCCTGACCACAGAGTTGCCGAAGCCCGCGGAGGTGGTGCGCAGGCTCGAGTCAATCTTCGACATCACACCGCTCCCCTTCCAGCCATCCACGGAACCGCAGGTGCGCGGACAGTTCATCGACATGCTGCGCAGCCGCGGACAGTCGATCCCGATGTTCGGCCTCGCGCTGAAAGAAGATTTGCAATATTACCTGCTGGCGTTAAAGACGGCGCACCGCCCCTCGGCCGCGGCTTCGCCGCGCGATCGGTTAGACGTGTCCCTCTTGCAACAACATGTGGTTGCCACGCTCTGTCCGACCCAGCAGGAGCAGGAAGCGATGCGTTACTCCAAGGACGATCACGAATCTTTGAACTGGGTGCGCGAGGGAACCGGTACCGCGGCCTTGTTGCTGAATCCGACCAGAGTCGCCGAAGTGCAGGCCGTGGCCTCAGCAGGCGAACGGATGCCTCACAAGTCGACCTATTTCTTTCCCAAGCCGCTTACCGGGCTGGTCATGAACGTGATGGAAGGATGAGTTGCACTGTGGCATGAGGGCGATCGAATGAGCGGACCTGCGATGAAGGCTAAGGTGCTGATTGTTGATGACGACCAGGACATCGTCACCATGCTGCAGGATCGCCTCGACGCCAGCGGGTACAGAACGTTCACCGCCAGTGACGGTCAACGCGGTATCGAACTCATTGAGCAGGAATCCCCCAACCTCGTACTCCTCGATCTATACCTCCCGCGCCTCAAGGGCATGGACGTGCTGAAGCGCATGGCGCAAAACCGGCAAATCGACGACATCCCGGTCATTGTCATGACCGCCGCAGGCACGATCCCGGATGCGGTCGAAGCCATGCGCCAGGGCGCCTACGATTTTTTGACGAAGCCCCTCGAAAAAGACCATCTGCTCATCGTGATTCAAAAAGCCCTGGAGCGGGACTCGTTGAAGCGGCAAGTGGCCGCCCTCAAATCCGACATCCAAAACCGGTATGCCACCATTGTCGGAGATAGTCAGAAAATCAAAGCGATCATCGAATCGGCGCAACGCGCCGCCAACTCGGATGCCAGCATTCTGCTACTGGGGGAGAGCGGAACCGGCAAGGAACTCTTCGCACGCTCTATCCACCAATGGAGCCCTCGTCAGGGCATGCCTATGGTCGTGATCAACTGCGTGGCGCTGACGGAAACGTTGCTGGAGAACGAACTCTTCGGTCATGAACGCGGGGCCTATACCGGCGCGGACCGGATGCAAAAGGGCAAATTGGAGATGGCTGAGGGAGGAACCGTCTTTCTCGATGAGATCGGGGACATGCCCCTGCCGTTACAGGCCAAACTCCTGCGGGTGCTGCAGGACAGGGAATTCCAGCGGGTCGGAGGAACACGCCCGGTCTCCGTCAACATTCGCTTCGTGGCCGCGACCAACAAGGATCTCAGACAGGCGGTAAAGGCCGGGCAGTTCAGAGAGGATCTGTTCTTTCGGCTGAACGTCGTGACCTTTACACTCCCGCCCTTGCGGGACCGCAGTGAGGACATTCCCCGGCTGGCCGAGTTTTTTCTCACCCGCCACGCCTATGAAGCCAAACGTCCGGGCGTCACGCTCAGTCCCGCGGCGCTGAACACCTTGACCCATTACCCCTGGCCCGGCAACATACGGGAACTCGATAATGTCCTCTCCCGGGCGGTCGTGCTCAGCCCCAGCGATGTCATCGAACCTGATTCCTTGGCCTTGTCGGCCGATGAGACGGCGGGAAAGGGTACGGCGGAGAGCACGCTGCCCTACATCAATCTCACCTACCATGAGTCGATGGAGGCACACAGCGCCTATATCATTGATCGGGCGCTGGAGCGGGCGGCAGGCAATCAAACCAAGGCTGCCGAGTTTCTCGACCTTCAACGGACCTATCTCGCCCGTTTGATCAAGCAACGGAAACCAGCTGCCGGTGAATAATTCAGCCGAAGGCTCGTTTCGTCACCTCCCGGCAT
Organism: uncultured Nitrospiraceae bacterium; assembly: GCA_963846575.1. GTDB lineage: Bacteria > Nitrospirota > Nitrospiria > Nitrospirales > Nitrospiraceae > Nitrospira_A. Next base: position 2,578,263 of record CAWJWJ010000002.1, read on the forward strand.
CTTTTCGGGGAGCTGCACTCAGCCTGCGGCGAGCCTTACGCATCTTTTCGTGCGGATAAACTGAGCATCCCCGCAGCGGCATCTCGCTCAACCTGCGCATACCGTTCCGGCGTCCCGACGTCGCTCCAGTACCCATCGAACTCGTAGCCCATGATCCGCTCCCCCGTTTGAATGCCCTGGACGTATGCATCAATGATTGAGCATTCCTTGCCGGCCGGAAGGAAACGCAGCAGACGCGGGTGCAGAATATGGATACCGGCAAACATCCGCCCCGACGTGGGCGAGGAGACGGAGCGACCGCGTCCCGTAATCCGAACCACTTCCCCTTGGCCGGTGAGTTCGATCAGGCCCCAGCGAGCAGCTTCAGGATCCTGACGCAAGACCAGAGTGGCCGCCGCATTGTGCGCGTGATGGAAGCTGATGAGGGCCGTGAGATCCAGCTCGAAGAGGGTGTCGCCGTTCAGTATCAGCACCGGCTCGCTGCGGAACTGGGTCTCGGCCTGTTTGATTCCGCCCCCCGTGCCCAGAATCACGGGCTCGCACGAATAGGTTATTCGCACACCGAAACGGCCGCCATCGCCCAATGCAGCCTGGATCATCGCCCCCAGATGATGGACATTGATGACGATGTCCTGAATGCCGTGACGCTTCAGGAGCAACAGATTCCAGACAATCATGGGAGTGCCGGCGACAGGCAGGAGCGGCTTTGGCGTCACATCGGTGAGGGGCCTTAACCGGGTTCCGAACCCCGCTGCGAGAATCATGGCCTTCATAGCAGAGTGCTGGCTGTTATCCCGGCGTTATTGCAACTCAGCGACGTACGGTGCCAGGTGTCGGCGAAGGGTGGCCAGTTCGGGATATTTTAGAAGATTGCGCTTCACGTAGCCCAAGACACGAGGGATATCGGCAAGAAATTTGGGATTGTGTTTGACCTGATCGATATAAACAAACCGGCCGGCCGCCTTAAGGTTTCGCTGAATGCTCGTGAGGTCGAACAACCGCCGAAATGCCACCCGATCAGTCCAACCCTGCCCCTGGGCGGCGACACCATCCAGAAAATGATCGATCAGCCCATTCACCAAGACCTCGTCCAACTCGATGTAGGCGTCCTTGAGCAACGAGGCCAGATCGTAGGTGGCCGGTCCCATCAGAGCATCCTGAAAATCAATGATGCCGATCCGCGATCCGTCTACCATGAGGTTACGAGAATGGTAGTCGCGGTGGACGAAGACCTGAGGCTGCCCCGCCAGCAACTCGGCGATAGTTTGGAACTCGGCTCGGATTGCCGCCGCATCAGCCGGATCCATCGGCCTGCCCAGGCGGGCCGCGATACCGTATTCCAGGAAGTGGTCGAACTCCCACATCAGCAGCGGCACGTCGAACCGGCGATGGAAAGCGATGCATCCCAGGTCAGGCGGCGTGGTGCCTCTGACTTGGAACTGGACCAGCTCCTCGATCGCCTGCCGATAGAGGGACTCCACTTTGGCGCGCGGTGCCGCACGACAGGCTTCTGCCAGCGTAAGGTCGCCAAAATCTTCCAGATAGAGCAGACCGGCTTCGCGATCGTAGTAATGCAGCTGCGGCACCGTCACGCCGGTGCGCTGCAGATGCGCCAGAACGTTGGTAAACGGGAGCTCCGTGATCTGGGCTGAAGCTCCACTCACTGCTTCCTCGGACTTCTTGAAACCCTCGGGGTCGGCCAGCTGCATCAGAATCAAAGAGGCCGGCGCAGTCTGAAGGGTGAGTCGAAAATACCGGCGATTGGATGCGTCACCGGCCAGCGGCGTCAGTGCGGCTGATTCTCCACGAAACGGAAGGTGATTGGCGACGGTCCGGGCGATGCGCGATGCATCGGGAGGCGCGAGGGGCGTCGCAGGCGCAGCAGGATTTGTCGTTGTCATACGATGCGCATTATAGCCAAACCATCCTGAACTGCCAGTACAAAGTCACCTCCTGCACAAGAGTCGCGAACATTGCGGACACCGTCTGTCGGCGGCATGACCGCTCGCCACGGAAAACCTCGGTTGTCAGCCGTCAGCCTCAGCCGGTATCCTGAGTCATCAACGAAGGAGGCGCCCCATGCAGTATGTTCATCTCGGCCGGTCAGGAGTTCGAGTCAGCCGTCTCTGTCTCGGCACGATGAACTTCGGGCCACTGACCTCCGAATCCGACAGCTATGCCATCATGGACCAGGCGTTGGAGCGGGGCATCAATTTTTTCGACAGCGCGAACGTCTATGGATGGAAAGTCGGCGAAGGTATTACCGAACAAATTGTCGGCCGCTGGCTGGCCCAAGGAGGCGGGCGGCGCGAGAAGGTCGTACTGGCCACCAAGGTCTTCGGCCGCATGGGGGATTGGCCCAACCAGTCGAGATTATCGGCATTGCACATCAAACGCGCCTGCGAAGAAAGCCTTCGCCGTCTGCGGACGGACCACCTTGATCTGTATCAAATGCATCATATCGATCGTGCCTGTCCCTGGGAGGAAATCTGGCAGGCCATGGAGCAGCTGTGCCGGGAAGGTAAGGTGCTCTATATCGGCAGCAGCAATTTCGCAGGCTGGCACATTGCCCAGGCACAGGAGCTCGCCAGGTCGCGCCATTTTCTCGGTTTAATTTCCGAACAGAGCCTCTACAATCTCCTCGAACGCACGGTGGAACTGGAAGTCGTGCCCGCCTGTCTGGCCTATGGAGTCGGCCTCATTCCCTGGAGTCCCCTGGCGCGTGGCCTGCTTGGCGGGGCCCTGCTTGCGAGCACAGCCGGTCGGAGAGCGGATGCTGAGGTCCGGAAGGACATTGAGACCCACCGCATCAAACTCGAAGCCTACGAAGGGATTTGCAAGACGCTGCAGGCCACGCCGGCCGCCGTGGCGCTCGCATGGCTGTTACATCAACCAGCCGTGACGGCTCCCATTATCGGACCCCGCACCATGGAACAACTCACCGGTGCCCTGGAGAGCCTCGACCTGAGATTGGCTCCGGAGATACTGAAGGCGCTGGATGAAATTTTCCCCGGCCCCGGAGGAGCCGCCCCCGAAGCCTATGCCTGGTGAAGAGTAGGCACCAATGACCAGGGCCCGGCAAAAACGTCCCGGCTCGATCGTGAGGGGGCCCTGTGCCACCGGCAAATGTTCGGGCCGGGAGCGTTGATCTCTGCTCCACCCGATCTGAATTCTTCCCGCGTTGCAATCTGCCTCCCGCGCTTTCAGCAGACGTTCAACCTGCTCCATCCACGGTGGGGTTCATTCCGAGCGGGCTTTCGACCACGCTCGATTGTGGCCTGGCTCCGGCCCTGCACTCCTCGCGACATCCATAGGCCGAGCCAGACCTGCAGGCTCACAATTTCCTGGCTGCAGGCACTCTCCTTGCTCTCTCCATTGCTCATCACAATCCGCCAGGTCAGACCCCGCTCGCATCAGGAGGAGGATCCATGAAGCAGATTGGCAACGACAGAGCCCTCAGCCCCGCGAAAATTCTTTCGCGCCCCAATGGCCATGCCCCGCTGACCTGCGCCACCTGTCAAGGCCACCTGGTTGCCGACCTGTACATCGACACGGTCGATGCCGGTGGCCATGTCTGGGTCAGGGCGTTACGTTGCGTAGGCTGTCGGAAACTAGCCGATGTCGAACTGCAGGGGTTCAGTACTCCGGCACAGGCGGGAAGAATCGGACGGATACCGCGCGAGTTACCTGAATGGGGATTGAGCGATGAGATGACCGCCTTAGGCACCTAACAAGGACGCTGAACTCCGCAGACTGCGCCACTCCACCCATCGCCAGACCCAGGCCCCTAACATGGCTCCCATGGTATCGGCGACGAGATCCAAGGGATCCCCTTCGCGAAAGGGCACGAACAATTGATGCACCTCATCACTCAAGCCGTACAATGCACAACCGGCCACTACCACGGTCATGGCATGCCGCGCCACCAGGGGGCCGGCCGCATGCCGGCAGGCCCGATAGGTCAATGCCCCCAGCACGCCATATTCACAGAGGTGCAAGACCTTATCGGAGATGGCATGCAGAACCGACTCAATGGCCGCCGGCGGATTCGACACGGAGGAACCTCCGAATATCAGCGCGGCATAGAGTCCCACCGGAACCCAATAGCGCACTCTCGATCCGGCGCCGTTAAACGATTCAAGCGGCATATTCGCCGAGATGCTCGGTTCCACTTCCATACCGTTCGGCTCCTCGCTCCCCTGAACGACACTCATATCATCCGGCCAGGAGGCTGAACCAAACTCTGCGTTGAGGAAGAATCCCGTTCATTCATTGCAACCCATATACCCCTATGACATACTGCCCTCGAGTCCGCAAGAAACTTCCCGATGAAAACCATTCAGCTCTGTTTCCTTTGGCATATGCACCAGCCGTACTACACGGACCCCCTCACGGGATCCGCCAGTATGCCCTGGGTCCGCCTGCATGCCACGAAGGCCTACTACGATATGGCCTTCCTGCTGGACAAGCTTCCGCAGGCCCGCTCCACTTTTAACTTCACCCCGTCCCTGCTGCTCCAACTCGAAGAATTTTCCGAAGGTCGGGTCCGCGACCTCTTTCTCGAATATGCCCAACGCCCGGCCGCCGACCTCACCCCGGAGGAGAAGGCCTTCATCATCCGTCATTTTTTCTCGGCGAACTGGGCCACCATGGTCCGCCCCTTCCCGCGTTATCAGGAACTGCTCGTGAAACGCGGGCTGGAGGTGCATGGCCAGGACTTACTTCGCCTCGCCAAGCAATTTTCCACCCAGGAGTTGCTTGATCTGCAAGTGTGGCACAACCTGGCATGGTTCGGGTACGGCAGTCTGCGACGGTATCCACGCCTGAAAGAGCTGCGCGGAAAGAATCGTGGATTTACGGAGGAAGAAAAGCAGGAGGTTCTTGTCCTCCAGCAGGCGGCCATCCGTCAGATCGTTCCGATGTACAAGGCACTCCAGGACCGGGGTCAGATCGAATTGACCACCACCCCCTTTTTCCACCCCATTCTTCCCCTCGTCATTGATTCGGAATTCACCCGGCGTGCCAGGCCGGATTTGCCCCTACCCGCTCGGTTTCATGCGCCGGCCGACGCGGAGGCGCAGATCCAATTGGCCATCGACTATCACACCAAAACCTTCGGCCGGGCGCCTGTCGGACTGTGGCCCTCAGAGGGATCGGTCTGTCCGGAAATGTTGCCCATGCTGGAAAAAGCCGGAATCCGCTGGTTGGCGACCGACGAAGGCAATCTGTACCGATCGTTACAGGTCACGCAACATGCCTGGAATCGTCATTACCATCTCTATCAACCCTACTCCGTCGGCAAGCCGAACGGTCCCCTCTCCATGGTCTTTCGAGACCGGGACATTTCCGACGCCTTCGGCTTCGTCTACCATAAGACGACCCCGGAATCGGGAGCCGAGGATGCTCTCCGGCGGATACGCGGCCTGGCTTACGATATCCCGATGGAGCAAGGGATCATCTCGGTCATTCTCGACGGCGAAAACCCCTGGGAACATTATCATGACGGGGGTGAACGGTTTCTCACGCAGTTATTCCGCGCCTTCGAACAGGACGAGTTTCAGACCGGGCCAGGCACCCGTATCCGGATGGAAACGATGAGTCGTGCTCTCGCGATCGTCCCTCCCACTCACCACCTCGATCACGTGCATTCCGGCTCGTGGATCAACCAGGATTTTAAGATCTGGATCGGCCACCAGGAAGACAATCGAGGGTGGGACCTCCTCCAACATACCCGGTCGCGACTCGTCGAGTTGACACCGTCCCTCACTCAGGAGCAGGCGAAGGCGGCCTGGGGAGAACTCTATGCCGCCGAAGGAAGCGATTGGTTCTGGTGGTACGGCGACGACTTCGAGACCGACTATAAGCAGGAATTCGACCGCCTGTTCCGGACGCACCTCCGCAACGTCTGGACCTATGCCGGCGTCACGCCGCCTGACATCTTGAACCAGCCCCTGGTGGAAGCTCGCGTCCCGCAGGGGTTGGATGGAATCCAGGTCCCGCTCGCCTTCATTTCTCCGACCATCGATGGCCAGATGTCGAACTTTTTCGAGTGGCGCGGAGCCGGTTCCATCAATCCGGCTCCCCCGCTGGGCGCGATGTGGAAATCCGAAGGACTGTTTACGGCCATTTTCTTCGGATTCGACCTGGAGCAGCTCTACTTCCGGCTGGACTTCGACGATCGCTCCCAAACTCGACAGGAGGATTGTGCTGTCGAGCTACACATCGCATCGGGGATTCAGCAATACAAGCTGTCCTTCGCCCTTGCGCCGACCGGCACCGACACGTTTCTTCTCGCCCGTGCGGAGGAGGCGGGGGCCTATCATGAGATGAGATCCTACAGCAGCATCTGTCGTCGGAAAATTCTCGAGTTGGCGGTACCGTTCAAAGACCTCGACATCCACGTCGGAGATGAACTCCGGCTGACGTTGACAGTGTCGGAACATCGGATTGAGATCGCCCGGTATCCTCACCACACCCCGGTCACCTTCAATCGGCCGGACGACGATTTCGAAGCCACCATGTGGCGGGTATAATAAGCGGTGCCGTGCTCACCATCAGGGATGGATGGCGACGGGATGTCATCCGATCCCTCAACAGAGACGATACCCCACAGACATAGACATGATGTGAGAGGTAAGGAGTAGGAATGCCTGAGTTACGCAGAGACCCGATTGTCGGCCGCTGGGTCATTGTTTCATCCGAGCGGAGTGGACGCCCCCATGACCTCCTCTTGCCGGCCGCGCCGCTCCCCTCCTCGTCCATGTGCCCGTTTTGTCCCGGACAAGAGCGGTTGACGCCGAAAGAAATCTTAGCCTACCGGCCTCAGGCCTCAGACCCCGATAGTCCCAATTGGACCGTTCGGGTCATCCCGAATAAATTTCCCGCCCTGCAGGTGGAAGGGGATATGGGGCGCGAAGGACTCGGCCTCTATGACCGGATGAACGGGATCGGCGCCCACGAGGTAATCATCGAAACGACCCACCATACGGATAGCCTGGCGGACCTTCCGGCGAAGCGGGTGGAAGATGTGCTGTGGGCCTATCGCGACCGGATTCTGGACCTGAAGAAGGACCTTCGATTTCGTTACATCCTGATTTTCAAGAATCAAGGCGCCGCTGCCGGTGCGACCTTACAACACAGCCATTCCCAACTCATCGCGCTCCCGGTCGTGCCCACCAGCGTGATCGAGGAGATGGACGGCTGCCGCCAACATTTCCAACAGAAGGAGCGCTGCATCTACTGCGACATCCTGCGGCAGGAACTGGCCGAGGGGACGAGAGTGGTGCTGGAGAATCCCGAGTTTGTCTGCCTCGCGCCCTACGCCCCCCGGTTCCCGTTCGAAATGTGGATCCTGCCGAAGCGCCATGCCGGTTATTTTGAAGAGAGTCAGCGCTCACAGTTCGAGTTTCTGGCGCCGATCCTCGGAGAAGCCCTGCGGCGGATGAATGCCGTGCTCGCGCGCCCGGCGTACAACTTCATGCTGCACAGCTCACCGCTTCACGAAAAAACAGGGGATTTTTATCACTGGCATATCGAGATCATTCCTAAATTGACCCAGGTGGCCGGATTCGAATGGGGCACCGGCTTCTATATCAACCCCGTCTCCCCCGAAGAGTCTGCCAAATGCTTGAGAGATGCCATTCTGTAACTCGGATGAACACATCATCCGCGATCGCGAAACCCGCCATGGCCGATCGATGAGTCACGCCCGGCGATAGGATCCGGGTACCTGCCGATGCGCCGTCTGCGACAGGCCACCTTGCCGCTGATCAGTCTCTGGATCGGACTCACGCTGCCACTGCTCGGCATGGAAATCCTATTGAGGTTCCTGCCGGTCAATGAAGGTGCGCGACCGCAGGCCGTCACTCAGGATGATCCCGTCCGCCGTCTGGAGCCGCAGCGAACCTTTCTCTGGTCCAAGGGCTGGGACTTTGACATCGTCAACCGCGTGCACACCAACAACTACGGATTCGTCAACGACCAGGAGTATGACCCCGCCGCTTCATCGCCGCTTCTAGCCCTCATCGGAGACAGTTATGTGGAAGCGCTGATGGTCCCGTTTGCCGATAGCGTGGCAGGTCGGCTAGCCCGCGCCGCCACTCCCATGAAACGGGTCTATTCATTCGGCACGTCGAGTTCGGCGTTGAGCAGCTACTTAGCCTATGCCGCCTATGCAGAGAGGCAGTTCCGGCCTCAGGCTATGGTCTTTCTGATCATCGGAAACGATTTCGATGAGAGCCTGCTCAAATATAAGAACGAACCGGGGCACCATTACTTCGTTGAAGACGCCAGCGGCAATCTCGAACTCACCAGACTGGACTATGAGCCCGGACTCTGGCGCATCATCATCAGACGTTCGGCTCTTGTACGTTATCTGACTCTCAACACCGGCCTCCTTGACTTGCTGCTCAAACGGCAGCATTTGCCATTCGGTCGACCGTCCAATGAGCCGGGTTTTGTCGGAAATACCAGCGCCACCGTCACACCCCTTCGCATGAGGGACTCACAACGCGCGGTCGATGCATTCCTGGCCTCACTTGCAGGAGCCTCGGGCCTGCAGTCTGAACGTATCTTGTTCGTAATGGACGGAATGCGCCCTCACCTGTACGACACATCGCTGCATCAGCAGGCGGCCGACTCCTACGTCGGTCAGATGCGTCGCTATTTCATGGACCGGGCGACAGAGAAGGGTTTCGAAGTCGTCGATCTGCAAAGAGACTTTTCCGAGCATTACGAACAACACCATCAGCGGTTCGAATTTTCGATCGATAGCCATTGGAACTCGTTAGGCCATGAATCGGCTTTCGATGCCATCACCCGATCAAAACTCTACGCCTGGTTTCATTCCGACGCTCCAGCCCGTTAAGCCCGATTCAGAAAATTCCTGTCGCTCCTCGAGCCATTCCTATTCGGAAAGCCAGCGGTCAGACGACTCTCTGCATGTGCGATGGGAACGTTTCCGGACGATGCCGTACCGGGAAAGTGACCGCTAATACGTGCATTGCCTCCCGTACCTTCACTTGCAATCCACAGGTAGGCAGCGGTATATATTCCTCGCTCTTTATCTAGGGCCATCCGGCTATAGCCTCGCCAGCAACCGGTCACTGTATTGAATCGATACATGCACTCAGAGGAGTGGGGGGAGAATCCACTGGAAGGAACGAGGGAATCATGAAAGAGCAGAATGTCGTCTGGAAGCCATCACCATTCAGTGATCTCGACCTCCACAACAGGAAATTTAAGCGTCTCGCCATCGTCTCCGCACTGTTGTTCCTCGGGGTCATCAGCCTGCTCATATTCCAGATCGTGGAGGGAATGAAGTAGTCACTGCCGTCTCGTCCGCCTGTCCCTACGGCTTCCGGCAGCACGCGCTGTGTTCCGCGAACCAGCCGTCACCATTCTCCGGGTTTGCAATACCGACCAACTCAGCCGTATCATCGCCACATGATCATTCAGCTGAGCCATCCGCAACGCCAAGTCGAAATCAAAGGCCCCAAGCGCACGAAGGAATTGCTGCGCGAACTGAATCTCGTGCTTGAGGCGCATCTCGTGATCCGTGGTGACGATCTGGTCACGGAGGACGAAATGCTGGCCGATGCCGATCAGATCGAAATACGTCCGGTCATTTCCGGCGGCTGATCGAACCATTCCTAACCGCTCTCCGTCTATGGGTCACTCATGAATTGCGGGAAGTGCAAAACCAAGGCCGTGATCAGTTTACCGCGGCACAATGCCGCCTTCTGCAAGGGCTGCTTCACGGGCTTCGTGCATGAGCAGGTGGCGCGCGCCATTAAAGCTTTCAAGATGTTCAAACCAGACGATCGTATCCTCGTGGCAGTCTCCGGCGGCAAAGACAGCCTGGCGCTGTGGCACATCCTGCTCAAACTCGGGTATCGAGCCGACGCGCTGTACGTAAACCTCGGCATCGGGGCCTACTCCGAGGAGTCGCACCGGAAAGTCCGGGCCTATGCAGACACGATGGCCGCGGAATATGGCGCCACCCTGCTGGTCCATGTCGTCGAACAAGAGGCCGGGGCGGGCATTCGCGAGTTGGCGACCATTCTGCATCGTCCGACCTGCTCGACCTGCGGCACCATCAAACGGTACCAGTTTAACCGCGCCGCGGTGGAACAGAACTATGATGTCATGGCCACCGGACACAATTTGGATGACGAGGCTGCGCGGTTGTTAGGCAATGTCCTGCACTGGCAGGAGGAATATCTGGACAAACAGAGTCCCACCTTACCGGCGTCCGTCGACGGGTTCGCAAAAAAGGTTAAACCCCTCTGCCGGCTGTCCGAACGCGAGATTGCGGCCTATGCGGTCGTGAATCGCATCGATTACATCGTCGAGGAGTGCCCCATGGCAAAAGGCTCCAAGATGCTCCTCTACAAAGACGTCTTGAACAAGCTGGAGACGGAATCACCGGGGACCAAGCAGCGTTTCTATTGGGGGTTTCTGGACAAGCAAATGAAACCGGAAGCGGCCCCGGAAACCATGGCGGAGAAAGACCAGCGCACCCTCTCGCCCTGCCTCTCTTGCGGACAACCCACCACCGCCGAAACCTGCTCGTATTGCAAAATGATGGCCAAGGCCAAGGTGCTCCCGCCCAGCCCAGGGCCTGAACATCACTTCGAGATTCGGGCCTGCAGCAGAGCAATGGCCGAGGAACGAGGGGATCATTGATAAGGGAGCGGCGATTTCATTCCCGCCGACAAGCGCCTCGCCATAGATCGCGGCGTATGAATTCCTATTGAACAGTCTGTTCGGAAAATGCAGGCTTGCAATCCATGCAACGTCGGGAGAGCTGACAGCGAACAGGGTCAACGGGATTCCAACGAGGAGTATCTATGAGAAACAACCGACCCGCTCGTACCGCTCTGCGAATCCACTTGAACGCTGCCGCTGTGGTGATGGCCGTGTTATTGGCCGGTTGCGATTACGGCCATCAACAGTTTCGTCCGTCATCGGAAGCGGCTTCTCTCCCCGGTCCGTTGGTGGTCGAGGTGGATGATTATGGCCGCTTCTGGGACCGCGAGGCGGCTGACGCAGCGCTGAAGGCGATCGCCGACGCTTCAGAGAATCAGAATACTATTCTGTCGGTCTTCATTCATGGCTGGCATCACAATGCCGATGAATCGGACGATAACTTTCGAAATTTCAAAACCTCTCTTGAGAGGCTGCTTAGCAAGGTAGAAGAACCTCAGTCCGTCATGGCTCGACAGCAGCTCGGACTGAAGGAACACGTCACGGTGATCGGCTTATATGTGGGATGGCGAGGGCGTTCCCTGCCTGGGTGGCTGGACTATGTCACGTTCTGGGGACGCAAATCCGCCGCCGAACGCGTGGGCGACGGGGACCTGAGAGAATTCTTCGTCAAACTCCAGAAGTTATATATGCGTCGCAATCACGACTCTTCCAAGCAGACCTTTATGGGGTTGCTCACCATAGGCCATAGTTTCGGCGGACAGGTCCTTTTCAAAGTGATCTCGGGAGCCTTCGAGCGGGATCTGCTGAATGCCGTAGCCAATGCAACACCGCAGCCGGCCGGCCCACCAAAACTCGTGGAGATCGTGAGCGGTCTCGGCGACATGACCGTACTGCTGAATCCGGCGCTGGAAGCGTTTCAGTACGAGAGGATAGATCGGCTGACGAGCGGGATCTCCTTTATGGACATCCAAGCGCCCGTGCTCTTGACGGTATCCGCCAAAGACGACAGCGCGAGAAAATACTGGTTTCCCGTGGCACGCAACCTCAACGTGTTGTTCCGGCCAAAGTTTCAGACCGATGAAATCAAGGAATTGTGGACGACGGCCCTGGGTGAGTATGAACCGCAACAGACCCATGACCTCGAAGCCTCCAATGAGACGCAGCCGGCGAAGGACTCTGTCTACAGCAACTGCAAGATCCTGAAGCAGGACCTGACGGGCCGTCCGGTCCTATCGGGAGGCGCTGAGCTGTCCCCCAAGACTCGTGGAGAATACTCCCATAGTCCCGTCGTCATCGCGCATACCAGCAACAAGTTGGTTCAGGAGCACAACGGCATCTTCGGGGAAAACTTCGGCGACTTCTTGATCGACTACGTGAGTTTTGTACAAGGCAAACGTCTGTGTTTGATTCGGGGCGGGCCTCCGGCTCCCACGCAGTGACGCGAGGGGCGCCACACGGCTTCGTGGAATGTGTGGGTCCCACCCGACAGATAGGGCACGCCGATCACTCGGCGCTGCGTGAGCCTCATAAACGGTCCGCCCTTGTTCTTCCATGCATCTCCCCGTGACCGGTCCGGGCGCTCCTTGCCCACGACGACCCTGCCCTCCATTCGAAAAATCCCTGGTACAATGACCTCGTTGCGATGAGAGGACGAGACTCGCATGGGGGACATGATTCGACTGCAGTCCGACGGATTGGTCGGACCCGACAGTACCTTTCACATCGATGCGTGGGGCAAAGCGGACATCAACCTGATCACACATGCCCATGCAGATCATGCGAGGTCGGGAAGCGAAGAATACTGGTGTGCCCGGGAGTGTGAGCCGATTCTCCGGCATCGGCTCGGCCCGGCCATTCGAGTACGCTCCTTCCCCTACCGTCACCAGGTGCGCCTTGGTAATTCCTGGATCTCCTTTCATCCCGCAGGGCACATCCGGGGGTCCGCCCAAATCCGCATCGAACAGGGGTCATCAGTCTGGGTCGTGACAGGAGACTACAAACGCGACGCCGATCCGACCTGTGCAGAATTTGAAGCAGTGCCTTGCGACACCCTGATCACGGAGGCCACGTTCGGTCTGCCTATCTTTCGCTGGACTTCTACAGCCAGGGTGGCCGAGCAGATCGTGGAGTGGTGGCAGGAGTGCCGCCGCGACGGCACGACCGCCCTCTTGTTCTGTTATGCCTTGGGCAAGGCGCAGCGGATTCTGTCGGAACTGGGCCGCCTCACACAGGACGAGGTCCTGGTACATGGCGCGGTCGCCTCCCTCACGCAGATCTATCGGGACCAGGGTGTCCCGATGGTGCCGACGCGGCCGGTTAGCGATGCAGATGGGCCGATCGAAGGGCGGCTCGTGTTGGCCCCCCCTTCCGCCCACCGCAGTCCCTGGATGAAGCGCTTTCGCTCCGTCTCCACGGCGTTCGCCTCCGGATGGATGGCCGTGCGAGGGATCCGGCGGAGACGAGGATATCAGCGCGGCTTCGTCCTGTCCGACCATGCCGACTGGAGGGGACTGTTACAGACAGTCAGGGAATCCGGCGCCTCCCGGGTGCTGGTGACGCACGGAAGCACCGACACCCTTGCCCGATTCCTGCGCGAGGCGAAGACTGTTCGGGCCGAGCCCCTGGCGACCGAATTCGGTGAGGGAGAGGACTAGAGTGGAGGCCTTCGCCGCGTTATTCGAACACATCGACCAAACGACCTCGACCAACCAAAAGGTCTGGATCATGGCGGAGTTTTTTCGCCGGCAAGATCCTGAAACCTGCGCATGGGCGCTATTCTTCCTGTCCGGCCGGAAACCCAAACAGATAGTCGGCTCGGCGAAACTGCGGCAGTGGGCACAGACTCTGGCCGGCTATCCGGACTGGCTGATGGAGGAATGTTACGCGGCCGTGGGAGATACCGCTGAGATGGTCGCCCTCGTATTGGCGGGGGCCGGACACACGGGTTCGCGTCAGCCCACCGAAACCGTGTCGCTCGCTGAGTGGATGACCGAACGACTCTTGCCGCTGGCCGGCATGGACGCCGACGAAGGACGAAGGCGGATCGTCGCCTGGTGGCAGCAGCTGGAGCCCAAGGAAGTCTTCATCCTCAATAAGCTCTTGACGGGCTCCTTGCGTATCGGAGTGTCCGAGACACTGGTGTACCGCGCCCTTTCCGAGTTGTGGTCCCTGCCCCAGGCCGTCATCGCCTCCCGCCTGGTGGGCAGTTGGCATCCCACCGGAGAATTCTTTGCGCGGCTGGGGTTGCCGGCCCACAGCCCGTCGCTGGCCGGTGAGGAGGCCGATGCCTTGCTCCCGGTGCCGTTTTGCCTCGCCGCGCCGCTGGATCATGAACCGATGGAACTGGGCGATTTGAAAGAGTGGCAGTGTGAATGGAAATGGGATGGTGTGCGTTGTCAGGTGGTAAAGACCGGTTCACGGATCGAGCTGTGGTCACGCGGTGAAGAACGGATCACCGCCTCCTTCCCTGACCTTGCGCGGGCCCTGATCCAGCTTCCCGGCGACTGGATCCTGGACGGCGAGGTCGTCGCTGGGGACTGGACACGTCCCGGCTCCTTTCAAGCCTTGCAGAAGCGCCTCCACCGCAAGAGCCCGTCGGCCGGTCTCATGGCAACCCATCCCGTGGCTTTTCTGGCCTACGACCTGTTGCAATTAAATGGGGTGCCATGGAGGCATCGTCCGCTCACGGAAAGGCACGCGTGCCTGAACCAGCTCCTGAGCGGAGACATCCCTCCGACAATCGGGCTCTCGCCCCCGCTCGCGCCGGCTTCCTGGGCCGAAGTGGCTAGTCTGCGGTCAATGGCCAGGAGCCAGGGTGCCGAGGGATTGATGATCAAGAGCAGGCACAGCCGTTATGAACCCGGCCGCAAGCGGGGCGTCTGGTTCAAATGGAAGATCGATCCCCTCACCATCGACGCCGTCCTGACGGCCGCTCAACCGGGTACCGGACGGCGGGCGTCGCTCTATACCGATTACACCTTTTCACTGTGGAATGGGACGGCATTGATTCCGGTCGCCAAGGCCTACTCGGGGCTCACCGATGCGGAGCTGCGTGAATTAGACGGGTGGATACGCAGGCATACGACGGATCGCTTCGGACCGGTCCGTTCGGTGAAACCCCTGCGGGTCTTCGAAATCGGATTTGAAGGCATCAGCCGGAGCGACCGGCACAAATCAGGGTACGCCGTCCGCTTCCCGCGCATTCTCCGGGAACGCACGGACAAGCGACCGGAAGAGGGCGATCGAACTCCACAGCCTCGAAGCGGTCCTCCGATCCCTCATACCAGCTTCTGATGGCAGTTCCCGCGTCACGATTCCGGACGACCCGTCATCCTGTACCCCGGAACAATTGAGGCTCGATCTCAGCGGCCGGACGGATGGTGCATGAATCCCCCGCAGAAGCTCTTACAGCGCATCCGCAGGCTCAATCGCGCGGGGCCGGCCGCACCCGCGGCCGAAACGGCTCACCGGCCGCCCCGGCGGGCGGAGGCCTGGCCGGCCCTTTCTCCCGATCAGGCCGCGGCGCGGTGGCTCGCGTGGTTCACCGCACAAGGATGGACTCCGTTTCCGTTTCAACGGGAGGCGTGGGACGCCTTTCAGCGGGGCCGGTCAGGACTCATCGCGGTGGCCACCGGCAGCGGCAAGACGTATGCGGCGGTGGGAGGGCCGCTGATCCAATTGATCACCCGGCCCCCTTCGACGAGTCCTGCGCAGCTTTCGATTCTCTATGTCAGTCCCATCAAGGCCCTGGTCCGTGACATCGCCCAGGCGATCACGAAACCACTGGAGGATCTGCAGTGGCCGGTTGAGGTAGGCCTGCGCACGGGGGATACAGCCGCCGTCATTCGCCGCCGCTTCAAGGTCCGGGTGCCTCACGTTCTGGTGACGACGCCCGAATCACTGGCGCTCCTGCTCACAGAGGAGGGATGGGAGGCGCGCATGCAGGACCTGCAGTCGATCGTCCTCGACGAATGGCATGAGCTGCTTGGAACGAAACGCGGCAGTCTGCTCGAATTGTCCCTGGCCCGTTTGCGTTCCGTGGCAACCCAGGCCCGGGTGTGGGCGCTGTCGGCCACGATCGCGAACCTCGACGTTGCGGCGGCGGCCGCAGTGGCATCAGAGGAGCCCACGATCATCCGGGCGGAGATTCCCAGGAACATCCAGGTGCGCGCCATCCTCCCTGCCTCGATTGCCTCCTGCCCCTGGTTCGGATACTCGGGGCTCCGTTTACTGTCCGACGTCGTCCGCACCATCGACCCGTCCAGGAGTACGTTGATCTTCACGAACACCCGCTCCCACGCCGAGCGCTGGTATCAGGCGATCCGGGAGGACCAGCCTCAGTGGGCCGACAGCATGGCCTTACACCATGGCTCGCTGGATCAGGACGAACGGCACCGTGTGGAGGACGGCATAAAATCCGGCCGGCTACGTCTGGTGGTCGCGACCTCTTCGCTGGACCTCGGAGTGGACTTTCCGCAGGTCGAAGACGTCATTCAAATCGGGTCGGCGAAATCAATTGCCCGGGCCATTCAACGGGCCGGGCGCGCCTTTCACCGTCCGGGCGAGCAGACCCAGATACGACTCTGTCCGACGAATGTTCTGGAGATCGTGGAATCGGCGGCGGTCCGCGAGGCCCTGCGGGATGACGTGCTGGAGGAGCGTGCGCCGCTCGCCAAGCCACTGGATGTCTACGTGCAGTTTCTTTTGAACTCCGCCTTTCAGCAGGGATTTGTTCCGGCGGAGGTCCTGGCTCAGGCCCGCTCGACCTATTCCTTTCGGGCAATAACCGACGAAGAAGCGTCGTGGGCATTGCACTTCATCCAGTCCGGCGGGTCGCTGTCCACCTATCCCGAGTTCCGCAAGATCCAAGGGGTCGACGGGTACTATCGGTTCGCCTCACCGGCTCTGGCCCGCCAGCACAAGATGAACATCGGCACGATCCTGTCGGACAGCGGCGTGCTGGTACAAATGAGAGGCGGCGCCAAACTCGGCGTGATCGATGAGACCTTTGCCGCTAAATTGCGACCGGGCGATGTCCTTCAGTTCGGGGGACGCACGGTGGCGTTCCTGCAAATGCGGGACATGACCGCCTTTGTGAAACCTGCCCGGGACCGGAGTCCGGTCGCGGCCGTGTGGAACGGGACGATCCTCCCCCTCAGCGCGCCCCTCTCACTCTATGTACGCCGGGAGATCGATCAGATGAGACGGGCGGTGGAAGGCGGGCCGGCGGACTCGCCCGAGATCGCCGCCCTGCTGCCCATCGCGCGCATTCAACATGCACGCTCGCGAATTCCCGCGGCCGATCAGACGCTGGTGGAGCAATGCCGCAGCCGAGAGGGACACCACCTGTTCGTGTACACCTGGGAGGGGTGGAGCGTGAATGAAGGCCTGGGCCACGTGGCGGCCTATCGCCTGTCGCACCGCCACCCCAACACTATTGCCGTATCGGCCAATAACTACGGGTTTGAACTACTCTCGACCGAACCGCTCGGAACGTCCGACGAGATCCGCAAGGCCATCAGTCACGTCGATGATCTCGAACAGGACATTCATGCGTCATTGAATTACCCCGAACTTGCAAAGCGAGCCTTTCGGGAAATTGCCCGGGTGGCCGGGCTCATACACCAGGGAACGCCCTTCGCCCGGAAATCGACGCGCCACCTCCACATGAGTGCTTCGCTTCTGTTCGACGTGCTCCGCCAATATGAGCCCGATCATCCGCTATTGACGCAAGCGTACCGCGAGGTCTACGAGCAGCCGCTGCAACTCGACCGCCTGCGGAGCGTCATGGCGGCCATCGCCGGTCACAAGCTTCTCCACATCCCTGTCGCGCGCCTGACGCCCTTCGCCTTCCCTCTCTTTGTTGAACGCATTCGATCGCGCCTGTCGACGGAGAATTTCGAGCAGCGCATCGCGCGCCTTCAACGGGAGGTCTTCCGCTGAATGCGCATCGACGTGCGTGAGGAGGAATTCGAATTGCTACCCGAGCGAGCGCTGTTCTGGCCCTCCCGAGGCCTGCTGGCCGTGGCCGATTTCCACCTGGGTAAGGCGGAGACGTTTCAGCAGCATGGACTCTGCCTCCCGTCCGCGTCACATCGGACGGATCTCGCCACACTGAACAGACTGGTGGCCGGCCGGCCCGTGCGCCAGCTTGTCTTTTTGGGCGATCTTGTCCATTCGATGGCCGGGGTGACGCCCCGGGTAATCGACGCATTTGCGCGGTGGATGGACAGTTTCGAAGGAGAGGTGGTGGTCGTCCTGGGCAATCACGATGCCGGCCTGGCCAAACGCTGGCCCAAAGCCTGGGAGCGTGCGCGGCGCTGCAGCGACGTCCGGTTGGGAGATTTTGTATTCCAGCATGAGCCGGTCAGTAGAGCCGGGCCGGGAGGAGAATTCTATTGGGTCGGTCACGTCCATCCCATGATTCGCCTTCGGAGAGGTCCCGACCGTGTCAGGCTACCGGGGTTTGTGGTCTCGGAGTTCCAGGGATTGCTACCGGCCTTTTCGACCAACAGCGGAGGCTATGACGTACCCACCGCTTGCAGGGATCGCGTGTTTGTCTCCGGGGGCGGACGGGTGTATGAAGTGTAGGGACCGGGAGGTCCGAGGAGATCCGTCTGTGATCTCCGCATCTACTCGCACGCCTGCCATGCAGCCCGGCCTTCACTCATTGACTCCCTGAGGCCGCTCGCTACATTCTAGGCGTCGGGCACCCCAGTCATCTCGCCATGGAGGGTTTTCATGTCCCGGACAATTCGCCTGCTCACAACGACGCTCACGACCCCGATCGGAAATTTGGTCCTACTCTTCGACGAGAAGGGATACCTGCGAGCAGCCGACTGGTCGGACTATGACGAGCGCATGCACCGACTGCTCGCACGCCACTATGGAAAAAATCGCGTCACGCTGATACCGTCGCCACCTTCGTACGCCCTCGCCTCGGTCATTGCCGCCTATTTCGATGGAGATCTTCGTGCAATCGATTGTCTTCCGACCGCCACGGAAGGCACCTCGTTCCAGAAACGCGTCTGGGACGCATTGCGCGAAATCCCCGCCGGGCAGACCCTGAGTTATAGCGAACTCGCGAAGCAGATCGGGCAACCGAAGGCGGTCCGTGCAGTCGGACTGGCCAATGGCGCCAATCCGATCGGCATCGTCGTACCCTGCCATCGCGTGATCGGAGCGGACGGTTCGCTGACCGGCTATGGCGGAGGCCTGGAACGCAAACGCTGGTTGTTGCAACACGAGAAGCAGCCGATCCAGCATTCCTCAGCTGACTCTGCTCCATACAGAGGCAGGGAATATACTACCGGGCCCGGGGCTCCCGGCTCGAGGAAACTTGGGGTCTGGTGCTCCGATCCCGACGGCTACCGTTGGGAATCGGCTGCCGGCAAGAAGTAACAGGACGGCGACGACCTGACGGAAGGTTCAGGACACTCATCCCGCGGCCTGGTGGACCCATCGGCTATCGTGCCGGAAAGGACCCTGCGCCCCCGTCTTTTGCATCACCAGGCCCGACTGTGTATAAACTGACCGGGTGACGCGATGGCTCATCATCATCCAGCGCATCCCCAGCTGTCGTCTGCCAGTCCTCACCACTGCATCTCTCTGTTTGGTCGCCTCGGTCCTCTACGTGCTCCTCATGGGCATGACGCCCCCTGACAGCCGCGGCGAATCTCCGGCGGAACAGGCACCACACTCCGCCTTGGCTCCAGTCACGCTCCGTTTCGTCACCTGGAAGCCGGACCACCCGGGGGTTTGGGACGAGGCCATCACGCAATTCACCAAGGCTCATCCTCACATTTCGGTCGTCCGCGAACTGGCCCCGCATTCGTCGACCGCCTATCACGATCTCCTGACACAGAAGCTCAAGAACCGGGATGTGACGCTCGACGTCTTTCTCATGGATGTCATCTGGGTGCCGGAGTTCGCCGCGGCCCACTGGGCGCGCTCGATCGACGAGCGATTCTCACCGGCGATGCGAGAAGCATTTCTTCCCGCCACCGTGACAGTCGGCCGGTACGGCGACCACCTCTACGGTGTCCCGAGCCGGATCGATGCCGGCCTGCTCTACTACCGGCTCGATCTGCTCGAGAAATACGGCTTTACTGCGCCGGACACGTGGGAAGCACTCGTTCGTCAGGCGGAGGCCATCGTCGCCGGCGAACGGCGGACCAATCCGACGTTGCGCGGATATTCGGCACCGTTCAAGCAATATGAAGGCCTGGTCTGCCACATGTTGGAGTTCATCGAGGGACATGGCGGCGCACTCCTGACGCCCGATGGAACCAGGTCGACCCTGGCCACACCGGAAGCCCTTTCGGCGGTGCGGTTCGTTCGGGACAGCGTGATCGGCCGGCTCGCGTCACGCGCGGCGTTGACCTATCAGGAGCCGGAATCCCTTTCCGTCTTTCTCCAGGGTCATGCCGTGTTCCACCGGAACTGGCCCTATGCCTGGGAACTCGCCAACAACCGGACCCGTTCGACGGTGGCAGGTCACGTCGGCATCACATCCCTGCCGGGGTTCACCCCCGGACAACATGCGGCCACGCTCGGCGGGTGGCTCTACGGCATCAGCGCCTATTCGCAACATCCGGATGAGGCCTGGGCGCTCATCGAATTCCTGTCCAGCCAGGCGACCCAAAAAATGTTCGCGCACCGGGCCGGTATTGCCCCCTCGCGTCTAGCCCTGTTCTCCGATGCGGAACTGCTGACTGCGATGCCGCAGCTCGGCAACCATTTTTCCGTCCTCCAGACGGCAACGGCACGCCCCCGTTCACCGGTCTATCCCGCGATCTCGCACCTGCTACAACGGTATTTCAGCCGCGCGCTGGCGATCGAGAACATAGATCTCGCCGAGGAAGCCACGACCACCGACGCCCATATCGATCGCCTGCTCGCCTTGACGAGGACCGCCCCATGAGTCCCGCTCCCTCCACCGCCAGTACGCGGGAACGTCTGGCTGCCTGGTCCATGGTCGCTCCCGCGCTACTCGTCACCCTCGTCTTTGCGCTGTACCCCGTCGTGGATTCCTTCTGGCTCAGCCTGCACCACATCTTCGTGGGCATTCCCTCGCTCGGCCATGCGTTCATCGGTGCCGAGAACTATCTGCATCTCCTGCGCGATCCGGTCGCGCAGCAGGCGCTGCTCGTCACCCTGGGTTTCGTGGTGCTCTCCACCCTGCTGGAACTTGGGTGCGGGCTGGTGATTGCATTGGTCATTCACGAACGATTTCGCGGGCGCGGCCTCGTGCGCGCCGCCATCCTGATTCCCTGGGCGATTCCCACTGTGGTGGCCTCGCAATTGTGGCGGTACATCTTCAACGACCAGTATGGTGTGGCCAATCTCCTGCTGTTCGGTGACAAAGTGGCGGCCTACGTGCCCTGGCTGGCCTATCCGACCGTGGCCTTCGGTATCATTGTCCTTGCCGATGTCTGGAAGACATCCTGCTTTGCCGCCCTGCTGATCCTGGCCGGACTCCAGGTCATTTCCGACGATCTCTACGAGGCCGCCAAAGTGGACGGCGCCGGTGCTTGGCAACGGTTCTGGCGCATCACGCTGCCGCTGCTGAGGCCGGCGCTGCTCCTGGCGCTCTTGTTTCGCACCATGGACGCCTTCCGGGTCTTCGATCTCGTCTTCGTCATGACGCAGGGCGGGCCCGGCGACGCGACCCAGGTGTTGCAGTTTTACGGGTACCAAACCCTGTTTACCGAAGGCCGTCTCGGTTACGGCTCGGCCATCTCGGTCGCCGTCTTCCTCATGATCCTGAGTCTCTCGCTGATTTACCTCCGCGCAATCGGGTCAAGCCTGTTGGAGCGCCGACGCACATGAACCGACGGCTCCTGCTCCCAGCCGGCATCGTCGCCACGGTCGGCCTGAGTCTCTGGCCCTTTCTCTGGTTTGTGCTCACCTCGTTCAAATCCCAGGGCGAAATCGAAGCCGTGCCGCCCACCTGGTGGCCATCGGGCGGCCTGGGTTTTTATCGTTCCGCCCTCTTCGACCACCATTTGTTCAACTACGTGGCCAATAGCGTCGTGGTGGCCGGCTCGACCACGCTCGTGGCCCTGCTGATCGCGATCCCGGCTGCCTATGCTCTGGCGCGACTGACGATACCGGGGAAGCAGGGAATTCTCGCGGTGCTGCTGTGCGTCTCCATGTTTCCGCAAATGGCCATCGCAGGACCTGTCTGGCGCCTGCTCGATACCATCGGCGGACTCAACCATCGATGGGGCGTCGTGCTCCCCTATGTGGCCCTGACGCTGCCCCTGGCCATTTGGATTCTGGCCAGCTTCTTCAAAGAACTGCCTCCGGAGCTTGAAGATGCCGCCCGCGTGGATGGCTGCGGTCCCTGGACCACGTTGTTCCGCATCACGCTTCCTCTCGCGGCCCCCGGAGTGTTCACTGCGGCGATTCTGATTTTGATCTATGCCTGGAACGAGTTTTTCTTTGCCCTCCTGATCCTGACCCAGCCTGAACAACAAACGCTTCCGGTGGGGATCGCGCTCTTCCAGGGAGAATTCACCATGCCCTGGGGAGAACTGGCTGCCGCCTCGGTGGTGGCAACCGTCCCGCTGATTGTGGTCGTATTACTCTGTCAACGCTGGATCGTCAGCGGACTCTCCGCCGGCGCGGTGAAAGGCTAGACCATGGCGGAACTGGAACTGCGGGCCGTCTCGAAATCGTTTCGAACCCAAACGGTCCTGCACGACATCTCCTGGCAGGTTCCGGATGGCAGCTTCACCATTCTGCTCGGTCCCTCCGGCTGCGGGAAATCGACGCTGTTGCGCATCATTGCCGGACTCGATGCCCAGACCTCCGGTCAGGTGCTCATCGATCATGCGGTCGTCGATCATCTTCCGCCGGCCGAACGCGACATCGCCATGGTCTTCCAACAATATGCGCTCTATCCGCATCTGTCGGTTCGCGACAACCTGGCGTTCGCGTTGACCATCCGACGCACGCCACGGACAGTGATCGATGCCCGAATTGCCGAAGCCGCACAACTGCTCGACATTCACGCATTGCTGGACCGGAAACCAAAGGACCTGTCCGGCGGTCAACGGCAACGCGTGGCGATGGGGCGGGCGATCGTCCGCAAACCCAAGCTGTTTTTGTTCGACGAACCACTCTCCAACCTGGACGCCCAGCTGCGCACCTCCATGCGGATCGAATTGAAGAAGTTGCAGCAACGGTTGAAGGCCACCATCATTTATGTCACCCATGATCAAGTCGAAGCCATGACGCTGGGCGATCGCATCATCGTGCTGGAAAGCGGCCGGGTCAGGCAGATCGATCCGCCTCAACGCCTCTACGCCGCTCCGGCAGACCCCTTCGTCGCCTCCTTCATCGGCACACCGCCGATGAACCTCTGGACGGGAACCTTGGCCAGACAGCAGGAGCACACGGTCTTTCGAAGCGGCGCCGTCGACCTCTCCTTCCCGGCCGACCTGCTGGCGAGCCAGGCCGGGCCGGAATCGGATGTCACGCTGGGCATCCGCCCCGAAGACATCCGATTGCAGGCAGAGGCTCGCAGCATCCGGGTACAGGCGACAGTGGAACTCATAGAGGACCTCGGGGCCGATCTGCTCCTCCATTGCCGGGTCGGCCCGCTTCCGCTGGTGGTGCGCACCGCTCGAGGATCAGCGGACCATCCGGGGTCGGCGGTCGGACTCTTCTTCCCCATCGATCGACTGCATTTCTTCAAGGACAACCGCCGTCTGGAGGGGGCCTCCCCTTCTCCCTCTTGACTGCGGCAGCGCCTTCCTTATCTCTTTGAAGAGGACAATACACCGCGCAGAGAAAAACCGGCAGTTCACTTGCAATGCATCGGGAGACCTCGTAAGCTCCTGAAACGATTGCGCTCTTTGTCTGCGCGTTACGAATAATTCTGGCACGGACCGACACTGATGGCTACAGCACAACGCGGTTACTACGACGTTCTCGGCATTCCCCGTCACGCGTCCGCGGACGAGATTAAGAAAGCATTTCGACGACGGGCCCGGGAAATTCACCCCGATCTCCATACCGGGGCCAAAAAAACGGAGATGGAGAAGAAGTTCAAAGAACTCAACGAAGCCCATGAGGTGTTGTCGGACCCGGACAAGCGGAAAAAATATGATCAGTATGGCCACAACTGGGAGCAGGCCGAGGCGTACGAGAGGGCACGTCACCAGGCTGGCGCTCAACCGGGGAGTCATGGTGGCCCAGGCGGCGATTTCGGCGATATCTTTGAAACCTTCTTTGGCGGTCGAGGCCGCGGCGGAGGGACGGCCGGGTTCGCGATCGACGGGGAGGACCTGGAGACCGATGTCCAACTGACCATTCGCGATGTGCTCAGCGGGGTCTCGCGGCGCATCGATCTGACTCAGCGCATCGCCTGCAAGGCCTGTGGCGGCAGTGCCATCGTGCGCGGGCGTCCCTGCGTGGTGTGCGGAGGGTCCGGCACGCAGACCGAAAAACGCACGATCGAAGTTCGTATCCCGGCGGGCGTGCAGCATGATACCCGTGTGCGCATTGCAGGCAAGGGGCAACCCGGTATCAACGGGGGCAAGCCCGGCGATCTCTACCTCCGCGTGCACATACAACCGAACAGCATTTTCCGGCAAAAAGGATTCGACGTGCAGGTGACTCTTCCCGTCTGGCCATGGGAAGCCGCACTCGGTGCGGAAGTCATGGCCCCCACCCTGACCGAACCGGTGAAAGTGAAAATTCCGCCAGGGAGTAAGGCCGACAGCAAACTTCGTTTAAAAGGCAAGGGACTGCCCACCGCCACCGGGGACCACGGGGACTTGTTTCTCAAGCTCAAGATCGTCATGCCTGCCGCGCTTTCCGATGAGGAGCGGGCCCTCTATGAGCAATTGGGGCGGGGTCGTCACGTCGATCCGCGCGCTGAAATCATCGTCGCGGCCCGACGCGGGTCCTACTGATCAGCACTCCCTCGGAGTCACTCGCACCCATGAACATCGTCGAATACGCGTTGTTCGCGTTCAGTTCGCTCTTTGTCATCGTCGATCCTATCGCCGTGGTGCCGGCGTTTCTGGCCATGACCCCTCGGGATTCGATGGCGCAACGACTACGAACTGCGCGCATGGCCTGTCTGGTCGCGGTCGGGATTCTGACCGGCTTTGCAGTGTTCGGCCAGAGCATTTTCAAGCTCCTCGGCATTACCCTGCCGGCGGTCCAGATTGCGGGCGGCCTGATCTTGTTGTTGGTTGCCCTGGACATGCTCCGCGCGCAACGGTCCACGGTCCAGGAGACGGCAGCGGAAACCGCCGCAGGAACCAGCAAGGACGACGTTGCCATCACGCCGCTGGCGATCCCCATGCTGGCGGGACCAGCCGCAATCTCGACCGTCATTCTGCTCGAAACGCGCGCAACTTCATGGGTGCTGCACGCCGTCTTGTTGGGATGCCTTGTACTCGTCGGGTTGGCGAGTTACAGTATATTAGCGATCGGCGCACGCAGCGCGAAGTGGCTCAATCCCATCGCCGAGAAGATAATTTCGCGGTTGATGGGCTTGCTGCTGGCTGCGCTGGCCATTCAATTTATGGTGAATGCCCTCACCGGTGATCAAGGGCTCTTGCACGGACTCATCAAACATTAATCGACTTAACCGAAGGAGGAATGAATGACGACGAAACTGTTTACATTTGCCACCGCCTCGGCTCTCGCCTGCGCCCTGACGGTTTCCCCCACCTGGGCGAATCCCGAGGCTGGCTACGGTGGACATGGAAGCAGCTACGGGGAGCACGGGGGCAGCTATGGCGGCCACGGCAGCAGTTACGAGCGGGGTCGCCACGGCATGGGCGCCACGATGATGGAAATGATGATGCATGGCGGTGCGGGCCATCTCATCCGCCATTTCATGAAGCACGAGAAGGAAATCGGACTGAGCGCCGAGCAGATGACCAAACTGAAGGACCTCCAACTCAACCTCGACAAGAACCGCATCAAGATGGAAGCCGATATCCAGGTCGCGGAGCGGGAACTGCAGGCGTTGACCGAGGACGCGAAGACGGACATCGGATCCATCGAATCCAAGCTGAAGCAAAGCGCGGACGTGCAGGTCAAGCTCAGGCTCCTGTCCATCAAGACCAGACGTGATGCGATGGACGTGCTGACCGCAGAGCAACGGGAAAAACAACAGGCCGAGCATGACAAGGTCATGCAGCAGCACAAGAAAATGGGTCAGGACGCACCCTACGGGAAGAATCCCCACGAGAAGAACCCTCATGAGAAGAACCCTCATGAGAAGAGCAACCCCCATGGCAAGAATCCGCATGGGGACGCCAAATCTCAGTAAGCCTCAGTAAGCGCTGAGCGGACAGGAGGTCACCCATGATCAAGCAGGTAGCCATTTCCACGCTGATGGTCGGTGCGCTCTGTTTCGCGAGTTCGCCGGCCTGGAGTGACAAGGGCCATAAAGGTAAGCACGAGGAGGAGCCTCCCGTCTCGGACCTCGTGAAGGACGCCAAGATCACGATCGACCAGGCCATCAAAACCGCCCTGGACAAAGCTCCCGGCACGGCCGTCGAGGCGGAGCTCGAAAAGAAACATGACAAGACGGTCTGGGAAGTCGAAGTGTTGGGAGCGGACGGCAAGGTGACCGAAGTGCATATCGATGCCGCAACGGGAACCATTATCGATACCGAAGCCAAACACGAAAAGCGCGACAAGAAAGAGAAACACTAACCGGAAGAGGCCGGGCGACCTCCGCTGTCGTCCGGCCTTCGGGCCCCGTTTCGACCGTCCGCTCACCCTTGCATCCTCCGTCAACCCACGTCCCGATCAACCAGGCTGCTCCGGCCTGGCAGATTGACCCCTCACGCTCATCTGTGCGAAAGTTTGCGACTCGCAAACAGGCCGGCAATGCATGACACGACCGACTTCAGTTCCAGGAGATGAAGGAATGCCCATCACGATCGATCCCCGACACAAGAGCCAGAAACTACTCGACGGACCAGGCCGCGCACCCGCTCGCGCCATGCTGAAAGCGGTCGGCTTCACCGACGCCGACCTGGAACGCCCCTTGATCGGCGTCGCCAACACCTGGATCGAAGTCATGCCCTGCAATTACCACCTCCGCCGCTTGTCCGAACGCGTGAAAGCTGGCATTCGCGCAGCCGGCGGCACCCCGATCGAATACAACACGATCGCGGTATCCGACGGTATTTCCATGGGCACGGAGGGCATGAAAGCCTCGCTGATCAGTCGGGAGGTCATTGCGGACTCCATTGAACTGGTAGCGCGCGGCCATCTCTTCGACGGAGTCGTCGCCTTGTCAGGATGCGACAAAACCATTCCCGGCACCGTCATGGCGCTCTGTCGTCTCAACATTCCCTCGCTCATGATGTACGGCGGATCGATCATGCCGGGACAGTTCCAGGGACACGACGTCACGATTCAAGACGTCTTCGAGGCGGTGGGCAAACATGCGGCCGGTTCCATGACGAGCGCGGAATTGAAAGACCTGGAAGATCACGCTTGCCCGGGCCCCGGTGCCTGCGGGGGCCAGTTTACCGCCAACACCATGGCCATCGCGTTTGAGTTCCTCGGAATCTCGCCGATGGGCCGGAACGGCGTGCCGGCCATGGATCCGAAGAAGGATGACGTGGCGTTCGAGTGCGGGAAGCTGGTCATGAACCTCCTCAAGAAAGATATCCGCCCCAAACAAATCATCACGCGCCGCTCAATCGAAAATGCGATTGCCGCCGTGGCCACGACCGGGGGATCCACGAACGCGGTACTCCATCTGCTGGCCGTCGCGCGCGAAATGGGCGTACGCTTGACCATCGACGATTTCGACAAAATCAATCGGAAGGTTCCCCTGCTCGCCGATCTGAAGCCGGGCGGCCGCTTTACCGCCTCGGACCTCTATATGGCCGGCGGTACGACGTTGGTGGCTAAGCGGTTACTGGATGCGAAGATCCTGCACCCCGATCAGATGACGGTCACCGGACGCACGATCGGGGAAGAAGCTAAGGCCGCTAGTGAAAACCCGGCTCAGCAGGTGTTACGGCCATTGTCGAATCCGATCAAGCCGACGGGTGGCATGGTCATCTTGAAGGGCAACCTGGCACCCGAGGGGTGCGTGGTCAAAGTGGCCGGCCATTCGATCATGACCTTCACCGGACCGGCCAAGGTCTATGATCGTGAAGAAGATGCCTTCGTGGCGGTACAGGCCGGACAAATCAAACCCGGCGATGTGGTGGTGATCCGGTATGAGGGCCCCTCCGGCGGCCCGGGCATGCGGGAAATGTTGGGCGTGACGGCGGCCATTGTCGGGGCGGGCCTCGGCGATTCTGTGGCGCTGCTCACCGATGGAAGATTCTCCGGAGCCACACATGGCTTGATGGCAGGACATGTGGCACCGGAAGCCGTGAAAGGCGGTCCGATCGGCGCGGTGAAAAACGGCGACCTCATCACCTTCGACATTGCGAAACGGCGGCTGGATGTCCAACTCACTCAGAAGGAAGTGACCGCGAGGCTGAAGAAAGTGAAGTACCCCACTCCCCGGTACCAGTCAGGGGTGATGGGGAAATATGCCCGCCACGTCTCCTCCGCCTCCGAAGGCGCGGTGACGACCTAGTCATGATGCTCCTGCTGCGATGCGGCTTCGCATGGGCGACGCTCGCCATGGCGTCCTTCGACCCCGAGGTTCGCGGGGGGGAGGTGGCGGAGCCATCGGCTTCGGCCTGTGCCGATTGGTCTGCCCGTCATCCGCAATGGATCTGGTGCGACGATTTTGAGGTCGACCGGCTGGCCAGCTATTTCGAATACGACATTCGCCACGGCCGGTTTGTTCGCGAAGCCGGCGCGGGCGTCGGCAGTTCTATCGGCATGCGCGCGGAGTATCTACCCGGTGATCCGCATGGAGGAGCCCTCCACCTCGCCTTCGGCCAAACTCCAAGCGCCTATATGAAACCGGTCGATGCCGGAACGGCGCGGTACCAGGACATTTATTGGCGGTTCGATCTGCGGCTTCAGCCAGAGTGGACCGGCGGCGGGGCCGACAAATTGACCAGAGCCACCATCCTGTCCAGCGACCGATTTGCACAGGCCGCCATCGGCCATCTCTGGAGCGGTGGGCTGCCCGGCTCCGACCCCGATCGGCTGTATCTCGATCCGGCCTCCGGAACCGACGAAGTCGGGACGTTGCGCACGACCACCTATAATGATTTTCCGCGGTTGCGCTGGCTCGGGTCGGCCGGCGGCAAGACCCCTCTGTTCAGTGCTGCCCACATCGGCCAGTGGTTTTGCATCGAGATCCATATGAAGTTGAATAGCCGCAGTGCGGCCGATGGTCTGTTCGAATATTGGATCAACGATCAGCTGGAGGCCAGGCGAACGGGGTTGAATTGGATCGGCAGTTATGACGACTATGGCATCAACGCCGTATACCTCGAACAATACTGGACCTCTGTACCGTTCACCCAGGTTCAGCAACGGTATTGGGATAACTTCGTGGTATCCACCAACCGCATCGGGTGTTCCCTGGGATGACTGTCCTGCGCGCACGGCAGAGCTGAGGGTGTTGCAGATATTCGTTTCTTGATCTCCGGCCACCAATAAAGGGATGTCGCGTACGCGTCCACCGCCTATGTCAGTTCGGCATGCACAAATCGAAAGTCCGACCGCCGCCGCATCCGGCACAGACGTCCAACGACCGGCGACACGAGATCTGTCACGTCCTGAATGGTTTCTCAATCGCGAATTGAGCCTCATCGAGTTCAATCGACGGGTGCTCGACCTGGCGAAAGACCGCAGCGTGCCACTCCTGGAACGACTGAAGTATCTGTGTATCGTAAGCTCCAACTTTGATGAATTTTTCGAGGTTCGCGTCGCGGGATTGAAAGAGCAAGTCAGCCACGAGGTGGAACAAGCGGGCGCGGATGGGCTGACCCCTTCCGAACTTCTGTCGCGCATTGCCATCCTGACGCATCAACTGGTCAGGGAGCAGTACACGGTCCTGAATCAAGCGCTCATCCCGCAATTGGCCGATCAGCGGATTCGATTTCTAAAACGCACGGAGTGGATGCCGTCCCATATTCGATGGATGCGCCGATTTTTCTCCGGCGAACTGCTGCCGCTTCTGAGTCCGGTCGGATTGGACCCCGCGCATCCGTTCCCGAAGTTGCTGAACAAGAGTCTCAATTTTCTGGTCACGCTGGAAGGGACCGACGCCTTCGGGCGCCCGAATGGCACGGCGATCGTGCAGGTGCCGCGTTCGCTCCCCCGCGTGATCCGCCTCCCCGCCCGGAGCACCACCTGGCCCCACGATTTCGCGTTCCTCTCCTCGGTGATCCATGCCTTCGTGCATCAACTCTTTCCCGGCATGCGCGTGACCGGCTGTTACCAATTTCGCGTGACACGGAACAGCAATCTCTTTGTGGACGAGGAAGACGTCGACGACCTCCGGCGAGCGCTCGAAGGTCAACTCCCTGACAGGCGGTTCGGCGACGCGGTGAGACTCGAGGTGGCGGACAACTGCCCGCCGGACCTGGTGTATTTTCTCCGCGAACAATTCCACCTCGACGCGCAGGACGTCTATCAATGCCACGGCCCGGTCAATCTGCATCGACTGATGACGGTGCCCGACCTGGTGGAGCGCCCCGACCTCAAGTTCCAATCCTTCGCCCCAAGCGTTCCCACCACGCCGGTACCGAGCGAGGACTGGTTTGATGCGATCCGGCAGGGCGATATTCTGCTCCATCACCCCTTTCAATCCTTCGCCCCCGTCACCGAATTCCTTCGGCAAGCCGCGACGGATCCGTCGGTCCTGACTATCAAGCAGACGCTCTATCGCACAGGTGCGGATTCGGCTATCGTCCAATCGCTCGTGGATGCTGCGCGCGGCGGGAAGGAAGTCACCGTCGTAATCGAACTGCGAGCCCGTTTCGACGAAGAGGCCAATATCGAACTGGCCCACGACCTGGAAGAAGCCGGCGCCCATGTGGTGTACGGCGTGGTGGGGCACAAGACACATGCCAAAATGAGTCTGGTGCTCCGGCGCGAGGGCCGGCTGCTCCGGTACTATACCCACCTCGGAACCGGCAACTACCACGCCCGTAATGCGCGGCTTTATACCGACTTTGGCCTGCTGACTTGCAATACGGCGATCGGGCGGGACGTTCGGAGGGTCTTTCAGCAACTGACCTCGTTGGGACGCCCGGGACGGCTCCAACATCTACTCCAGTCGCCCTTCACCCTGCACCCGACCTTGCTGAAGTGGATTGCCCGGGAAACCGACCGCGCCAAGCAGGGTCGCCCGGCCCATATCATCGCCAAGATGAATGCGCTCCTCGAACCGCAGATTATCCGGGCTCTCTACAAGGCTTCACAGGCCGGGGTCAAAATCGACTTGATTGTCCGTGGCCCCTGCGCCTTGCGGCCCGGAATCGCAGGACTCTCGGAACATATCCGCGTGCGTTCGATCATCGGTCAGTTCCTCGAGCACAGCCGGATTTTCTATTTTCTCAACGACGGCGACGACCGGGTGTTTCTCTCGAGCGCTGATTGGATGGAGCGTAACTTCTTTAGACGTGTCGAGGTGGCGTTTCCGGTGCTGGATAAGACGTTGCGTCAGCGGGTCATCGATGAAGGCCTCCGCCCTTATCTTGAAGACAATACCCACGCCTGGATTCTGCACCGGGACGGCACCTACCGGCGGATGACACCCGGACGCCGGACTGCGCGCTCGGCCCAGCAATGCCTGATGAAAACTCTGGTTCCGTAGATTCTTCCTGGCGCACGCTTCCCTCCATGCCATTCACTTCATCTTCGCCTCAGCCCGGGCATTGTGGCCCGATGCCCCGACAATCAGACGACACCACTCCGGCCCTCAGGATCGGGACTCACGCGCATTGCCACGCGTTCCGGCCTCGTACACAGTATGGGTATTGCTTTCCATTCCGCTGGCAATGATGCCGCACGCAATCCAGCCCTCCGCACTGCATGAATTTTGATCCGGTCCAGGACCGGGGAGGAATCCTGCGGCGGCTTCACGGGACTTCTGTGAACCGGATCGCGTGCGGCACTTCATGATCAGAATTATGCCGGTGTCCGGGAACTGGACTCCGTCAGCACATTCCACGCCGGAAGCCGAACGGGAGAACCGCTTGTCATGAAGATGGGGGCCCTGTCGGCACTCCCCAGACAGCCGTCGCCAGACAGACGCTCCTGTTTCATCCAGCGCCGGGGCGCTTCACACTTTCACTCAGGCCGGCAGGACCTAGATCGCATCCGCCGCGAGCTGTTCAATCCGTGCCTCAATGCACCCCGTGCAGAGCACAGCCTGGGGCTGGGTCCGGAGTCGCGACAAAGGGATCGCTCGGTGACATTCACGGCAGAGACCATAGGACAACTCGAGCATGTGATCCAAGGCGCGTTCGATGTGGCGGAGGTGGGCCGACGTATGTTGTGCGATCACATTCTCAAGCGACCATCGCTGCGAGAATGCGCCCGTGGCAGGAACATCCTCCGGCCTCTTGCCCGGAAGGGGAGCCCACTCCAAGGCTCGTCGCAATAATGCTCGTCTCGCGCTCATCAATTCTCTGCGTAATATGGAGACCTCAGGCGGCGCGCATGGGACAGGAATCTCGGAGAATCTTGGACAAGGCTCATGGTACCCCTCCTGTAAAGGATTATCCTGACGAGTGGACAATACAGGTCCCGGGTAACGACGGATTTAGTGGAAAGTAAACTTCTGCTTAACAGACAGGATCGTCAGGCTACTGTACGGTCGCCTGACGCCGTTCAATGACAGGAATCCAACTGCGTTCCAGATCACGCCTGGCGGCCGCAAGAAACCGTTCCTCCGCCTTCGCATCCCGACTACCCCGGCTCAGCACCACGGAATGGACGGCAAAAAAGGCAGGCGTTCCAATCACCCGGATGTCGTCCATCACTCGGACGAGCGGTTTGCCCCAGAACACCTCGAAATAATGTGCCTGCACCGCATCGGCTGCTTTCTCCTCGATCACCATCGATGAGGGTCCCATCTCGTACTCCCCCATAAAACTGATGCCGCCGGCCGCAACCGTGGTATCGGTCTGTTTCACCATGGCTCCGGGCAGCAGAAACAGGGTCACCTCGCGCACCTTGCCGAACCCTTTCTCTGAAGTGCTGAACGCAACGGCAGCATAGCGCCCGGGTGGGACGTTTTGAACATAGACCGTGCCCCCCTCCCCGCCATCGGCAGATGGCGTCATGATGCTTGTCGGGATAAGCTTCGTGCCTTCCAGAAGGTCACGCTCTTTTTCGACCTTCACCAGATACACTCGATCTTCGGTATTAGGCACCCATCCGGAGCTCCTGATCGTGATTCCGACCACCGCGCTCTGCTGATCGACCGGCTGGGTAATGTGAACCGGCGAGACAAACTCTCCGGCCAGACGTTGAAATTGTTTTTGAGGCTTGCTCGAACAAGCTCCGCTTACAACGACGGCCAGGACAACTATCAGCATCATGAGTCGGGTCATGTCGGTCCCTCTAGGTGGATGAAGCGCGGTGGCGGCGCCACAGTGTAGGAGATTGCGCAGGGCGGCTCAAGATGTGATTTTAATCGCAGATAGGAGCGAAGTGATCCGGTCCGAATGGCCATGAGGCAGAGCCCCATCACCGAGATACTTTCCTGGATTCATGGGGGCAGGGGCAAGGACGGTCCGACGGTAGATCAGCGGACCGGATGAAGGTCTGCAGCAGTTTTCCCTTGGTTTTGATTGTCCAACAGCAATCGCTTCGAAACGGCCTTGGCGCGTTCCTCGAGGCGTTCGGCCTCCCCTGATCGCTGCCTCCGCCTTAACAGTGAGGCATAGCTCTTCAACGTTTTGGCATAGGCTTCGCGATCATAGCCGACGGCATGTTCGTAAATTCCTAGTGCCTGCTTGTAGAGTTCCTCAGACTGCTCCAGCCGGTTCTGCGCTTCATAGAGTCCGGCCAGATTCTTCAGTTCAGCGGCCACCTGTGGCGTTTCGGCCCCATGTCGCTTTTCACGAATCGCAATCGCCTGCTGAAAGAGCGGCTCCGCCTGCGAATAAAGGCCCTGTAGTTCATACAATTGTCCCAAGCGGCTCATGGCCTCAGCCGTATCCACATGGTCGTTTCCGAGAGATGTCCTGAAGATTTTGACCGCCCGCTGATACAACACTTCAGCCTGGGGGTATTGGTTCTGAGCCCTGTAGGTGTCCGCAAGATTCTCGAGATTTCTGGCCACGATCGGATGATTCGGGCCAAACGCTTTTTCATGGATCGTCAGCGCCCGTTGGTACAGCGGCATGGCGCGGGCATGTTGTCCCTGTGCCTGGTAGATTTTCGCCAGATTGTCGCGTGTGATGGCCGTGAGGCTATGCTCCGGCCCCATCTGTTTCTCAAAGATGGCGAGTGCCCGTTGCAGCAGGGGCTCGGCATCGGCAAATCGCCGCTGATCCTGGTAGACGACGGCGATGTTGTTCAGGCTCTCGGCGGTCTTGCTGTGATCCGCGCCATACACCTTCTCGCGAATCTCCCTGGCCCGTTGGTGAAGGGCTTCCGACTGTGTGTACAGTCCTTGCAATCGATAGAGTTCGCCCAGGTCGGTCAAACTCGACGCCGTCTCGGCATGGGCCGGTCCATATACACGCTCCCTGATGGCGAGGGCTTCCTGGAAAAGTGCTTCGGCTCGAGGATAACGCCCCAACTCGCGATTCACCTGGCCCAGTTGGCTCAGGGTTTCGGCCAGGCGTTTTCCCTGCGGATCAAGCACATCCGCCTCCTTGCGGGCAGCCACATAGGCCTCCTCGGCACGGGTATAGTCGCCGGAGCGCATGGCGGTATCACCCTCCCGCATGGCTGAACGCCAACGCTGATCCTCGGCACACCCAGTGAGGAATGCCAGGAAGGCCATGCCGATGATGGGCAAACGCGCTCTCGATCGGATATTCATATCAATCAACTTCACGCTGTAAGGGTTGGTGTTCGGAGACCAGTCGCTTCGTGGGTGATGGATAGACTTACCTGCTCTGCCCCCTCAAATCAACCCTGGAGTTGATACTTTTTTGTGCCTGATCTCCAGGCCTTATATTTCAACATCTTTATGGATCAGTCAGGGGGCCGCGCGGAACCGGAGGACGGCTCAGTTCTGGGACGGCTGAAGCGATGAGGCGGATGTCATCGCTGTTCGGCGGGGTGGTCGATCTGCGGTGCCAGCCTGGCAATCGTCGACGTATCGTAGGGCAACACGCTGAATACCTTGGCCACGTCGATGGCCGGCTTACCGGGACGCAGCACCCGTTGTACCAACGTCGCCAGCCACGAGATCGGCACGAGCAGCATCCTTGGGAGCCAGACCACCGTCAGGTCGGGGTTGGCCTGACGCAGACGATCCAGGAGTTCTCGTTTGGTGGGGGAGACGGGATCGAGCAGATTCAGCGGCGTCGGGACGGGGTCCCAGGCTTCCGTCATCCAGCCAAGAAACCGTCCGGCGAACCCGACATCCACGACCCCCAGACGGTCCTTTGATGAACCGACAGCCACGAAGAAATTGCCCAGACGTTTTCCGAGCCGTCCCGGCGGATCAAAGTCGCGATAGTCCACCAGAGCGCCCGGGCGAACGACCTTCACCGAGAGGCCCAGTTCCTTTCCCAATCGTACTGCGAGTCGTTCCGATTCGAGCTTTCCCCAGACATAGGGACCAGACCCCTTACTGTCCGGCTCCAAGGGATGGTCATCGCCGATCGGGGAACCGCTTCCTTGCGCCAGCACCGCTAAGCTGCTGACGTGAACGAACTTCCGAATGCCCGCCGCTGCGGCTCCCCGGACCATATGCTCCGTCGCATCTAACGAATTGCGCTGGTGCTCGGGCCACCCGCCGGCGGTTTCCGCGGCCGCATGCACGACCGTGTCCACTCCTTTAAAAAGGGCTGTCGGGGCCGCGGCCGCGACATCCGCCACCACATATTCAGCGCCGGCAATCCGCTCCCAAGGAGAAGGATCCCGGCGTGCCACCACGCGGACAGGACGGCCGCCCGAGAGTAAGGCGCGCACAATTTCCTTTCCTAGAAATCCCGTACCACCGGTCACCAGGACACCCCGTTGATCGACAGGCTTCGGCGCCGCCGCTGCCAGCGCCTTGGCCTCCCCCACCTTGAGGGCCTGTGCCACGCGTTCACAGATGCGCACCGTTTCCAACAGACTGTCGGGCGACAAGGGAGAGGGCCCGCCGCTACGCGCCGATTCGTAGAAGGCGGTAAAGAGTTCGGCCAACCCCGGATAGCTCCGCTGGCTCTTGAGGAAGCGACCCGCCATGGCGGACGTCGTGCCGGTCAGCAATTGCCAGGCCTGTCGATAGGGTGCAAATAACTTATCGATGCCGGACGAGCCCGGGCCAATGGCCCGCTGCGTCGTACTGCGCACGTAATCGGCAATTAACGACCCGTTTCGCCCGATCACACGCAGATAACTCTCGACTGGGCGTCCCTCCAGCGTCACGATCAGGGTTCCGGTCACTCCCCCACGTCGCACGAGTGCATGCACCGTTCCTGCCTGACTCACTTCCAGCGACAGTAGCTCGGTACGCCCCTCGACGGCCTGTTCCAACACCTGGAGCAACAGATAGACGGGGTGCGGCAGAATGTCGAGCAACTGATGGTCGGCGCGAAGTACTTTACGGCCGCCCGGCGCATGGCGGACGGTCCGAAACGAAAAATAACTTTCGACATGCACGACTCGCCCGAGCGCAGGCAGATACCGAGTCAACACCCGGGTGGGCGGTTCATACAGCAATTGATGGCCGGCACAGACCCGGAGATTTCTGGCCCTGGCGTCATCCAGGATCTGCCGCGCATCCTCTACCGACTCGGTAAAGGGTTTTTCGACATAAATATGACAGCCAGCCTTGAGTGCCATCCGGGCAAGCGCGGCATGAGAGGCCGGCGGAGTGATGATGTGGACCACGTTGAGGCGTTCGGAGGCGAAGAGTTCCTCCGGCGTGTTGAAACAGGCGATGCCCGGCACGATGTCGCGCATGGCAGCCTGCGCGGCTTCAGAGGGGTCGGCCACCGCCACGAGTTGAACCCCTGCACAACGCACGATGGCGCGAGCATGGTGCTGCGCGTGGCGACCTGCACCGATGAGCGCAATCCGCAATGGACGGGAATCGGTGTGAGTTGTGGAGCTAGGGTATGTCACAAGTAGTCAGTGAGTTGCCAGCGCTACTATAGTCTATTCTCGTACGTTCTTGAAGTCTTCTCAAAATTCCTGCACGGCGCAGACTAATCTCGACTCCGCATCGAACATCGGCCTGGGCGCTTCGAATGCCCCGCACCGCCAGCTGTGATCGGCAGGTGAGGGCAGGCCCGGCTGCTGCGCATCTTGCCCGGTCTCCATCGATCCCAGCAGCCCGGCTGCATCGTGCTACCCCTGCAAACACTACAATGCCGGCATGCGGATCACATGGGCGTATAGATCCATTCGAGCGCCGCCAGTCCCCGGTGCTGTACGAGAGGGAATCGTGAACCCGTCAAAATCAGGCTACGTACATGGTCGTGAAGCCGAGACACCAGAACGATCGGCTTCAGAGAATCGCACGGACCTGGAGCTGACGTGCGGGTGGGGAACTAGAAGAGGTTCCGGCCGGCTGGACGATCCCATCAATGTTTGCGATAGAAGGCCGAAATGGTCTGCACGACATACTGAAGTTGTTCGTCCGTCAACTCCGCATAGATGGGCAGGGACAGCACTTCTTCGGCGGCACGTTCAGATTGCGGAAAGGCGCCCTTCACGTATCCCAGATCACGATAACAATTCTGCAGGTGCAGCGGCAGCGGATAATACACCTCCGTCCCCACCCCATGCTCTTTCAAATAGCCTCGCAACTCATCACGTTTCCGA
Organism: uncultured Nitrospiraceae bacterium; assembly: GCA_963846575.1. Lineage (GTDB taxonomy): Bacteria > Nitrospirota > Nitrospiria > Nitrospirales > Nitrospiraceae > Nitrospira_A. The sequence continues at coordinate 2,615,838 of CAWJWJ010000002.1, forward strand.
ACCCGGAGAGTGAATTGATTATAGACATGGAAATTGTCGGCCTCCAGGACGGGCAAGGTGACACGATCCAGGCCGGCCTCCGTAAATAACTGCACGTACCGCGCGGCATTCCGGCGTCGCCCTTCGGCCCACTGGTCCAATCGCTTCAATTTCACCAGCAAGACGGCGGCCTGCAGCGCATCGAGACGGCTATTGATGCCGATCGCTTCGTGAACGTAGCGCACGCGGCTCCCATGCACCCGCAGCATCGCGATGGATTCGGCCAACGCCTGATCGTTCGTCGTGACCATGCCGGCATCACCGAATCCTCCCAGATTCTTCGAGGGAAAGAAACTGAAGCAGGCCAGGTCGCCCAACACACCGGCGCGCCGACCCTGCCGGCCTGCACCGATGGCCTGACAGGCATCTTCAATCACGCCGACCTGACGTGATCGTGCAATCTCGCTGATCGTGCCCATGTCGGCGCATTGCCCGAACAGGTGTACCGGGATAATCGCCTTCGTCCGTTTCGTCATGGCCCGCTCCAGCAAACCCGGATCCATGTTGAACGTGTCCGGGCGGATATCAATAAACACCGGTATTGCACCCAAGCGAGAAATCGCCCCGGCCGTGGCAAAAAACGTGAACGGCACAGTGACCACTTCGTCCCCTGGCTTGACCCCCAGCGCCATCAGCCCCAGCACGAGCGCATCGCTTCCGGATGCGACCCCGACGGCATAGGCACTGCCGACGTACTTCGCGACGGCCTGCTCCAACGCCACGACGCGCGGACCGAGGATAAATCCCTGCTCATCGCAGGTGGCTTCGATCGCAGCCAGAATTTCGGTGCGCATCGATTGGTATTGGGCTTTGAGATCAAGTAGCGGAATGTTCATCGTGCCTCCCGTTCAACCTCCTGATCGATTCGTCTGCAGCCGCATCACGTCCCGGTCCGGACAAGCGGCATGCATGAGATACGTGTAGAGAGACTGGTACTGCTTGACCGTCTCTTGAATCGTAAACTCTTCGGGAAATTCACTTTCGCTCATCCGAAGCTCCGTTCGGTAGCGCTCGTCTTCGAGTATCTGACCGACCCGGTCGGCCATGGCCTGTATGTCCCCCGGCTGGCAGAGCGTTCCTTGTGTATGTTCCACGATCGCCTCTGCGGCACCTCCCACACGAGTAGCCACAATCGGAATTCGACTGGCTCTGGCCTCCAGCAACACACAGGGCAATCCCTCCCACCGGGACGTCAGCACGAACACGTCGAAGGCTTTCAAGAGGGTCACGACGTCGCGACGCCAGCCCAGCAGCGTGACACGCTCCTGAAGTCCCTCGGTCCGTATCAGGGCCTCGACTTGCGGGCGCAACGCTCCATCGCCGACCAAGACGCATCTGGCCATCGGAAAACGTTGACAGATGCGCGCAGCCACGCGGATAAAATCGTCGGGAGATTTTTGTGGTTTTAAACACGAAACCGTTCCTACCAGCAGATGATCAGGCCCGATTCCCAGTTCCTCTCGAAGTCGGTCGCGTTCCGCAGGGGCGATGCGTGCAGTAAAGGGCGCAGGATCGATCCCGGGCCTCACGACCGAGACCTTCGAGGCGGAAAAGAGCCCCCACTTGATTCCCTGGAGGCGATCCGCTTGCGACACCGCAATCCAATGAGTGGTCACCCGACCCGCCGTACGTTCCAGCGCGATCAATACCCGCCTGAACCAGAGAGGCTGCGCGGGAGTCACGCCATACCCATGTATCGTGTGCAGGATACAAGGGACCCCTGCCAGCCACGCCGCCAATCGTCCTAGGATACCAGCTTTTGAACTATGGGTGTGTACAATCTTTGGCCGCAGATGCCTGAAGAGACGCACTAACTCATAGAGGGCGCGCAGGTCGTTCAGCGGGTGAACCTCCCGCACGAGAGAGGGAACGATACAGACCTCGACGCCGTCGAGCGCACGCGCCTCATCGGTCAGCAGACCATCAGGTCCCGCAACCAGGACCGGCCGGAAACGGTTCCGGTCCAGACCGGCCACGACCTGCATGGCCATTTCCTGCGCCCCGCCCAGTTCGAGTTTAGTGATGACGTGACAAACGACCTGCATGGAATCCCTGGTCTTAGGCCGCTGCTTTCATCCGCAAACGTTCGGCAAGCTGTTGTCCCTGAGCAATCGCATCCTCCATCGAAGTATGCTCCCACAACCCGTACCGGCCCACAGAAGAAATACCGCGTCGCTCCAGTTCGCTCAGCAATTCCTTGACGGCCGCGCCGCGATACCGGTCGAAGAGCACATAGGCGTAATGGAGATCCTTCACATCGGCCATGACGAGCTCATCGGCGCGACGGAGCACACCGGCCTGCTCCAGTCCTTTTCTGACCCGCTCGATCAATGCGGCATCCGGCTCGCGCGCCTCGGGACGATGCGAGACTTCGACATAGAGAGAACTACAACCGGACTTTCCCATGGCAGGGGAAAAATTCATGGGAAAACCCGCGCGATAAAACGGATACCGGTGTTCGGGGAAATAGAGCCAATGTTTATCCGAAATCTCTGCTCGTGCGACGGCCAGGTTCACGTTCGAAACGGAGACCCATCGCAGCGTCGCCGCCAGGTCTCGCATCGCCGCCGGCAAATCCACGCAGCATCGGACCAATTCAGGCAAAGGCATCGTCGAGACGATCCGTTCATAGTCTTCCGTTCGCTCGCCCTGAGCACTGCGGAAGACCGCCCGGCGTCGATTCGTCTCGATTTCCACGAGTTCGGAATCGTACGCGAGGTTCTCGATCGACGGCAGAAACGCCTCGGGCAACACCTTGATACCTCCGCTGTCGGGATAGAGAAAGGAGGGGTTATAGCCGAACGCTTTGTCCTTAATCCCCAAGGCTCCGTTGACGACATCCTTCACGTCCGGTTTCGGCACCAGCCAGGACACCCAGTCCGACGTCAGTTCATCAAGGGGCACCTGCCACAGCTTTTCGTTGAACGGGACCATAAAGTGGCGGGCGATGCCCTCGCCCAGACTATCGATGATCCACTGCTTGAACGATCGGTCTTCACCCGCAGGGTTGGAAGAGGGGTTCGACAACGTGGCGATGAAGCCCAACAAACATTCCCGCACCACCTCGGGCGGGAGCCCATACGTATTCACTTGGAACGGGTACTCGGTATAGGTGTCATGCGAGTACACGTAGGACTTTCGCGCATGACGCCGAAGTTGCGTCGGCAGCAGACGCTCGACGAGCGCCTTGATGGCCGTTTGCCTGAAGTGGAGCAGATGCCCGGTGTAATCGAAGGTAAAACCGTCTTTGACGTATGACCGACAGAGTCCGCCAACTTCTCGTTCACGCTCCAGAATCTTGTACGGCACTCCGCGCAAATGATAGGCCGTGCTCAATCCCGCCAACCCAGCCCCGACGATGAGAATCATAAAGCGCCGGTCCTTTCTACGGGGCGGGAAGCCGCCTCACTCTGCATTCCGGGAACTCCCGCCGACACATTGAGTCGAGTCAACGCCGCAGCCGCCGCTGCCAGACAAACCATCGTCGCACCGCTCAACATCACGGCGAGGTTCTGGGGCACGGTCATGACGAGGAGACCGATGCCGCCCAGGAATGCAGCCCCGAGATAACTGATCACGACGACTTGTGTGACCGACAGACCCCAATGGCGTAACCGAATGGCCATATGATCTGGACTGCCCAGAAATACGGGCAGACCGCGCAGGAAGCGGATGTACATCACGAACAGCGTATCGAAAATCGGCATGCCCAGGATCAGTACCGGCGTCAACAGGGAAACGGAATGGCCTTCCGTGTACTTCCCGATCATGGACAACGCCCCCAGCATCAAGCCGATGAACATAGCCCCGGAATCTCCCATATAGATTGAGGCCGGCCTCCAGTTGTACCGAAGGAACCCCAGCAGGCTTCCCATGAGCGCCGCCAGCATGAAGGCGATGGTCTGATCTCCATTCAGCACGGCAACCGCGCACAGAAAGGCTGCGCTAATGACGCCGATCCCGGCCGATAAGCCATCCATGATGTCCAGGAGATTGAAGGCATTGATGATCCCGATCATCCAAAACACGGTGAGCGCAATGTCGATCCAATCCGGAAGCGAGGCAATTTCAATACGAATACCGCTTTTGATCAGGATGAAGACCGCCAGAAACTGACCCGCGAGCTTCGTGCCCGGCGACAAGACTCCGAAATCGTCGATCAGTCCCAGCATGACGATGAGCGTTCCGGAGAGCACGATTCCGAGGACGTCGTGTCTGAATTCGAACGTGAAAGCCAAACTCACGAGAAAGGCCAGATAAATGGCGATGCCACCGAGGTAGGGCACCGGCTCACGCTGATGCTTCAGACGACCATCCGGCTTATCCACGATGCCGAACTTTAAGGCCGCGCGGCGTGCGATCGGCACTCCATACGTCGAGAGAAGCGCGGCCACCACGAACGTGAGCGTCAGGAGGATCATCGCCTGCCCGCCGAATGACCGGTCCCCGCCACCGGGCGGTGGTCGCGCCGGGCCATTGCATGGTCCTGTTCGCCCGGAAGGAAGGTTCGGTACACCTCAGCCAGCCGCGGGCCCCAGACGCTCAGCGAATATCGTTCTTCCACCGTCCGACGACCGGACAGTCCCATCCGTACACGCAACCGGGGTTGCCGGCAGAGCGATTCCAGGCTGTCGTACCACTCTTGCTCCGTGGAGGCGAGCAGCCCGTTGTCGCCGTTCATGATGATGTTGCTGTTGACCCCCACCGGGGAGGCCACTGCGGCCAAGCCAACAGCCATATACTGGAGCAGCTTCAGCCCGCACTTGCCCCGCGCCCATTCTGTATCCTCCAGCGGCATGACACCGATCGACGCATCCTGTAAATCCGACACCTCCCGTTGCAGCTGCCAGAACCTGAATTCAACGTCGACACCCGGCATCCGTGGCGGCCGCGAACAGACCACCCGCAGCTTCACGTGGAATCGTGGTTGCAGCGCGCGCAGAGCCGGTGCCAGCACATCGAGATATTTCAGATTGTATGCCAATCCCATCCATACGATGGTGATGATTTCAGCTGGAGTCTCATCGGAAACGACAGCCGCCGGCGGAATCGGGACGAAGCGGTCGGTATCCACGACGGTGGGCACGATCGAAACCCGAGGCACGAATTGTCTTGCGTAGAAGGCTAACTGCTCATTTCCCACAATCGCCCCCGTGGCCATCGAGAGCACGACCGGCAGATGGTTCTCATGGCCGCGCGTCAGATAGATTGCGTCGTCCAATTCGACCACCACTCGATACCGGAACCACCGCAACAGCCGTTCCGCGACCGGAGGCAGGTATGGAAACAGCTGGCCCTCGATCACGATCAGATCCCGCGCGCCCAGCAGAAGCAGCCTCCACAGACGCCTGAGTAGACGAGCACCGACATAGGGAACTTTCAGAACTCGGCGAAGAGCAGACGGCTGCACTGCAAGGATTTTGAAATAGGTCTCATCAAAGAGCGGATCGATTGCACAGTTGATCCCTTGAGCCTGCAAATAAGGGAGAAATTGAAAGGCGCGATAGCGACTACTCGGGCCGATGAGGGAGCTTTTTGAGAAATACGTGACCGTCATTGCACGTGTTTCTGCCCGGTTGTCTCACAATCGCGGTCGGCCAGGATTCATCCTGAATGAACAAATAGTACCGGAGTTCTCAGGCAAGCATAGGTTTTTCGATGTTTTGGAAGTGCAGACTGAGAGGAAACCGCGCGAGGGCATCCCGCCGGGATCCGGCTCTGCGGCCGACGGTCTGGGTCGTCACACTCTGCTGTCCACTGACATGCGTCGAACAAATGAGTGGTGCCATTCGGCCAACATCACGAGGGAGAACAGCAGGCGTTCATTGGGACGACCTTCGAGCATCTCCCGTTCCACGAGTGCCACTGCCTCGGCCCCGTCGAATTCCCCGATGCCACGGAGATCGAAGTAGTCCCGCAGAGATCCGGCCCGCCTCAGCCACTGCCGCAGCCATTCGGCCATGGGAAGGATGAATCCCTGTTTCTTTCGTTCGACGATGCTGCGAGGGAGCAACAATGCGGCGACCTCACGGAGCGCGACCTTGCTTTGCCTCGCTGTCATACGTCGGGCCTCCGGGAGCCGGAGGGCAACCTCTACCAGCGCAGGCGCTAAAAACGGGGCACGCCCTTCAAGGCTGTTCGCCATCGCCATACGATCGAGCTTCACCAGGAGATCGTCGGGCAGCCATGTCAAAACATCGGCCAGGGTAGCCCGTTGGAGAGAATTCCGGGTGTTCGCGAGGGCGATTCGCAGAGACTCCTCCCACGGATCAGGGTCAGGGGCATAGCCGCCGAGAAGCCGCCGTCGACCCTCTGCACCCAGGACCAGCGGAAAGCCTGAGGGTGTGACAGGCCCTGAATTGTCACAGAGACGCTCGAACGTGGTGGCTGCCCCCCGCCCCGACACCCAGTCCTTGAAGCAGGCGCTCCACGAGCGATGGGATAACATGGTCCCGTAATATTCATAGCCCGCGAATAACTCATCGGCGCCCTCTCCCGACAGGACGACCGTCACGTGCCGTTTGGCTTCCCGACAGAGCCAATAGGTCGGAAGCAATGCCTGATCACCAAGGGGCTCATCCAGGTTCTCGACAACCGTCGGCAATAAATCGTGAAACGCCGTTTCATCGAATGTGAAATGGTGGTGGGTAGAGCCGATCGCACGGGCCACCACCTCGGCAGAGGCCGACTCATCATAGCGCGCGTCCTTAAACCCCATGGAGAATGTGTCGATGGCAGGATGATGCTGCGCCGCGACCGCCGCCACAATCGAACTATCGATTCCGCCCGAGAGAAACACGCCCACAGGAACGTCCGCGACCAACCGGCTTGCGACGGCAGACTGGATCCGCTCCAGCAGGATCCGTGTGTCCACTTGTTCGATCGGCGTGACGCGCGAGCTATAGTACCGCTCGTGACTGATCGTGCATGTCCGCAAGGACACGGTCAGCCGTTCACCCGGCAGGACGCGATGAACCCCTCGCAAGATCGTCCGCCTCCCCGGCACATAGTGCAGCGCTAGATAACGATCCACGCTTCCGGCATCCATGCCGCAATCCACCCACGGTAACAGCGCCAATGCCCTGGTATTCGAACTGTAGGCAAACCGGTTGGACCCCGCACTGTAGTACAGCGGCTTTTCTCCAAACCGGTCACGCGCCAGGTGCAGCTGGTGTGTCCGCCGATCAAGAAGCGCAATTGCGTACATGCCGTCCAGCTTCGCCAGCAGACCGTCTATCCCCCAGTGCTCGTATCCGTGGGCTAAGACTTCCGTGTCACTGGCCGTTTGGAACACCACGCCCTGATGCTCTAATTCATGACGGAGTTCCACATGGTTGTAGATTTCCCCGTTCTGAAAGGCCACCACCTGGCCGTCCCGACTCAGCAGCGGCTGGCTGCCGTGCTCGACGTCGATTACGGCAAGGCGCCGCATCCCCATGACAAGGTGGCCTTCGACAAACTGTCCCGCACCATCCGGTCCGCGCGACTCCATGGTCGCCAACATGCGTCCCAACAGGCGCTGCTGGTGGTGAGGCTCGATACGGTCACATACGCCGACAATGCCGCACACGCGTCAGGACCTCCCTGCCGGGACCGAACGCCCATCCCCCGGCACAGGCTTCTGACAAATCAAAAACACGAAATCCGACGGCAGCACCTTGCCCTTGATGAGCAGATCTTCCATCACAAGGATCAAGTTGACGATGGAATCGAAGTCTCGCTGTTGTTGATTGGCAAGATCGGATCTCAACAGGGGGTGCAGCTGATGGAGGAGGGTGCCGTTGTAGAATCGCTCATATCGCACGTCGAAATACTGCTTCACCAGCGGATACACCTCAGCCGATCGCACCGCCTCTGATGGATCGCACTTGAGCATGCTCTCAACCGAAGGCCGCTCGAATCTGGTCTGCGTCCCGTCTCGCAAATAGTAGGGATCCAGCGCGGTAAGCACCTTGTTCGCGATTTCAATTTGCCGGTCCGTCCACTGAAACCTGTTCGGCCCGATGAATTCCACCACGATAAAGTAGCCCTGAGGGGCCAATGCGCGCGCCACCTTCTGCAGAAGTTCCTCCAGATTAGTCGTGTGGTGCAGCGCGCCGGTGGACAGGATCAGATCGAATGTGCCGTCGATATCAAGCGCATTGACGTCCCCCACCTCGAAGCGGTAGCGCTCCTTCGGCGCACCGGCGGATTCAAACCTGGCGACAGCCTGCTCGATCGCTCCTTTCGAGATATCAACTCCGCTGACGAACCGAACCTTGCCGGAGCTGTAGAGCTGAATCTCATGGGCACCGTCTCCGCAACAGACGCTCAACGACCGGTCGAAACTGTGGTGAGGTAAATAGTCCTTCAAGAGCCAGCCCAACCAGTGATTGGGCGTATCGGTCATCAAGCGGTAGGTGGCCTCTTCAACCAGCTTGTTGTTGAGCCAGTACGAATTATCGGTTCTCATGGCCACAAACTGCTTGCCCCAATAGTCGGAGACACGATCCTGGCCGCTTCTGGCACCTCCCTTCTCCTGCCGATCTCCAGACCGGCCAGCGAGCTTGGCGTGCGCCCATTCCAGCGCACGCAACAAGCGCCTGATGCCCGGCTTCAACATGCTTCGCAGCTGTCGCTCTCCGTACCTGCCCGGTCCCATGCGCCTCCCTTACGGTCCATATCTCGATTACGCATCATTCCTCACGCGAAGAACGCCAGCGTGGGTCCCTGGAACGGCAAACAGAGCTCATGCCGCAACACAACCGCAGGTCCGGCGTGATCCTCCGGGCGAAGCCTACCGGGGACGCCGGCCTTCGAAATAGAATCCTGCCGCAAGGGTGTTCCGCCCCATCTCACCGAGCGCTCCGTCGAATTCCTCCGCTCCCGCCTGTAGCTCCTTCTGCCATTTCGCAATGGTATTGCGCCATTTTCTCGACGTGAGGAACGGCGCGATCGCCTCAAATTGCATCAACAAACTTGCCGAGGGATATTGGTAGCTCTTGATGCCGCAGCGAATCTCCTCAAAGGGCGCCATAACCTGGCGCAAACCATGCTGCGTCATATTGAAAAAATGCCAGGGGTCCCCGTGCAGGGGTTGCATGAATGCCGTATCGATGTGAATGAGGCCGCCGGGCCGGAGTATGCGATGCAACTCCCTGGCGGTGTGATGCGGATCCCGGAGGTGCTCGAAGACGGCCTGACTCACAACGGCATCGAACGTATGGTCGCGGAACGGGAGCCGCACACGGCTGCACACGAGATCGGTCCATTGGTACTGGACGGCATCTACGTAGACGACGTGAGGGCGCAGCAGTTCTTGGGGGGTGTGACCAGCCCCGAAATCGAGGATCCGTCCCCCTTGATGGCGTCCGAGAATGTCGAGCACATCCGACGAATAGGGGTGGGTCGTCGTCTGCTCGCTCAGATGCAGGCAGGGAGTACCCTGCTCGTGAAGAAAGTGGGGCACCCCTCCTCGAATGCTGGCACGCACGCCACATCTGGAACAGGTCCATCCAAGATCATGTTTCACAAGAGTGGAATGGCACTCCGGACACACAAGGAGATCGAACAGGTCGAACGACCGGTCCCGCATGGCCGACGGTCGAGAGGCCCCGAGGGCGTAGGTGCGCCGAAACAGTGGTCGATCCTGTTCCTCCCCATCCAGCACCGCCACCTCCACCTCTTGTTTCTGAACATGGTCGCCCACCAGCAGGTCCCCTTGGAATCCGCTGACGATAGCCTGCGCCTGTGACGGGTGCACCGAGAAAACATCCGGACGAATACTTCCCCACTCAAGTGCGGCCTCCCGCTCTCCATTGCAGGTTACGTAGAGTTGAGGACGGCGACCATGGTCGGGAATGTACCATCCTGAAAATCGACTGAGCCGGTCCATCTTGTCTCCGGCGGGGGTTTCAAGATTGAATTTCACAGTCATGGCAACGGCTGCCCTCCTGTCAGCCAGGCTTCAGCGAAGATCTCTCCGTAGGCCCCGACCATTTCATCGAAGCCGGTTCCGAGCGCCAACACACTGGCGCTCTTCGCCGCCCTGTCACAGCGGAGCCGCTCATCCTGGATCAGGCGCTGCAACTGTGTGGCCAACGCAAGAGTATCTCCGGGCTCATAAAATGACGCATTGACTCCTTCCCTCACCTGTTCGCGAATCCCAAACACCGGGGTCGTGACAATGGGAAGACCGTAGGCCATCGCCTCAAGAACCACACGAGGATAACTCTCCAGCCTGGAAGTGCAGATGAACAGGTCCGCGGCACGGTAATACGGGGTCGTCTGGCGGGTTTCCGGCATGACGTGTATCCGACGACGAAGGGAAGACGATAGCCCTTTCACCAACGCATGCAACTCGGCACTATAGTCTCCTGGCCGATCCCCTACGATGTAGCATCGGACTCGCTCCTGCAAATCCAGGGGAAGTTTAGACAGAGCGTGGACCAGATCCTGCTGTCCCTTCCTTGGACACACCGTGCCGAGCAGCAGCAGCACGATTTCACGCTCACAGGCCCCGATCGATGCCCGAGCCGCCGCCTTCGGCCACCCAGTACAGGCTTCCTCGATGCGGCTGGCGTCCAAACCGTTTCTGATCACGGTAAAATTGTGTCTGGTATTGAGTGGTGCATAGGCATCACGGGTGGCGTCGGAAACAAAGACCACCCGGTAGGGCCATGCAAAGCAATCGTAGGCCTTTTGAATGACGCCGTCAGGCAAATAATCAAAATACGTCTGCCAGGGCTCGCTTTCTCGAGGGTTCCACAGCGAAGGTAATTTGGCCTCATGCGCCGCCGCCACCGCATAAAAACTCTGCAGAGTATTGGCATAGACCAGTTCCGCTCCCCACGAGAGACACTTCGAGGCGAATACGCGGACAGCTTTTTCGTATTCCTTGAAATTCGTGACACCCCAGAGTGGATGCCGATCAATCATGACTGGAATGCCCTGCTCCTCATAAAGCTGTCGAAGCGGACCATCGACGGGAGAGAACACCACGGGTTGAATGACCTTTCGCGCGGCCAGCGCTCTCGTCATTTCATACTGACTCCACGGCGCCCCCTCACAGTTCAGGCTGAGCGCTGTCATGACGGTCGGAATCGGTTTTTCCCGCCGCGCCGCGAGCTTGCGTGGGACAAGGGCAAAGCGTTCGTCATCGAGGGATAAGTATGGGCTATACCATCGATCCCGCCGCTGCGTGTATTTACGTTTGAACGCGGCGATTTCATCCGGATTGTCACGAAACCCGCGCGAGTAGCCTTCATAGTGAAGAAGTTCGGCCTCCGGACAGTAGACACATCGTGCCCCGGAATCTATCAGGCGATAGCAGTAGTCGACGTCGTTGTAGGCCACTCCAAATGCGACTTCGTTGAAGCCTCCGAGGTCGAGGAAACGCCGGCGTGAGGTGAGCAAGCAGGCCGCGGTCACGGCGGAGTAGTTTCGGACGACGGAGGCATAGGCCAGATACCCATGCTCCCACGATGGGGACAGCTTGAATGCCGGCCCGGCCAGCCCGTGATAGAGCCCATGAATCACACCGGCATGCTGAATACGTCCGTCGGGAAAGATCAGCTTGGCCCCAACCGCGCCGACCCCTGCCATACGGGCATATCCGACCATTTGACTCAGCCATCGTGGCGCTTTCACTTCGGTATCGTTGTTGAGAAACAACACAAACTCGCTTTCCACTTCCTTTACCGCGCGATTATTGATAGCCGCGAAGTTAAACCGGTCCGCCGGATTAGGAATGCGGATGACGCGATGGGGAAGGGAACTCAGATACGCCAAGGTTTCAGGGTCGTCACTCTCGTTGTCTATCACCACAATTTCATAGTTGTGATAGGTCGTCCGGCGCAGCGACTCGATACATCGGCGGAGCACGGCCGTCTGATTCTTCGTCGGAATGAGAACCGCCACTTTCGGGCCTTCATCAGGAAACTCGTGAGCATAGATTCCCAGATTCCCCTTGGCGGCAAAATCCGGCTGCCTCACCTGCGCAACAATACCCCGGCGTATGAGGGCTTCGGCGACAGCCCGCCTACCAGCCTCGAGACTGCCCGGTTTCGCGGCGCCGCTCGAAGCCGTTGATCCGGGCAGGGCGCGCCAGTGATACAGTATCTTGGAAATGTGCCCGATCGCAGAGGTTCGTTCAGCCATCCGCAAAGCCAGATCATAATCTTGTGCCCCCTCGAACCCTCCGCGCATGGCACCGCAGGAGGTGAACAGTGCGCGCCGCATCACGAATACATGACTGATGTACATGTAGGACAGGAGTAACTCCGGCGACCAATCGGGCTTGAATTGCGGAGCATACCGGCGCCCGTGCATGTCGATTTTGTCGTCATCTGAATAGAGCGCATCCATATCCTGGTGTTCGCCAAGGTAGAGCGCGACTTCTCCGATGGCGTCCGGCGTCAGCTCGTCGTCATGATCGAAAAACAGCAGGAATGGGCCCGTGGCCAGCGCTACCGCTTCATTGGTTGCCTCGCTGATATTGACGTTCCGTTCCAGGAACTTGACCCGGATTCGAGGGTCCTCGGCACTCCAGCGCTCGAGCGCGACTCGCACGTCCTTGTTCGTACTGCAGTCATCCGCGATGCAAAGTTCCCATCCAGGCCACACCTGCGCCTTTACCGAGGCAACAGCCCTACCAAGAAACTCCATGGGCGGATCGTGCACCGGCATGACTATTGATATCTTAGGCAAACGGTGGGCCTGACGACCCAGGCGATCAAGCAACTCATCGCGCATGCGGCTGTTCCATGCATTGACTCGCAACCAGGCATCGTACGGCGGGAGGACATCTTCGATAGTTTTCGGCGCAGGCGAGGTGCGTTGGGCGAGAATCCTGAACCTAAAGAACGCTTTTCGCAGCAGATCGGAGAATTCTAACCCTCGTGGTAGGCGGCCATGCCGTCGGTACCACGAGAGTCCCTCTGCGAGGGAAAACCGTGCAAACCGTAAAACCTTCAGGAGTCGTTGCATCACAGGATTCCTGGGGGACATCGCGGCAGAGCTTCGTCAGGCCTCGACAGACACTTGAGTACGCAAAGGAACACCATGTCCGGCGGCATCCTGATGCGACCCTTCAATGAGCGCACGGCTAGGGCTGGTTCTCATTGGGTCTTCCGGCAATGGCCCGAACTAGGTTTGCCGCGGCGCGTAGCGGTCGAGTCGTCTTCCATGAGTGGGAGTTCAGCATGGACTGGATCGCCGCTTTCAGCCCGGTCACCTCGGTCTCCAAACCGGCGATTCGTCGCTGGGCAAGGTCCAGCTGATGCCGCAGGAGTCTGATTTCAGGGTCCGATTCGCCAAGATCCTCAAACAAACTGGAAGCTAATACGGGCAGGTCCCTGTCCGATGCCACGGCCACCTGGTAGCAAGGACGGGCGAGACCGCTGGCCCTCTGAATTGCTGCGCTCTGGTCGCGATAATACTGAGTGGCCTCTCCGCACCGGCCTTCCGGCACGATTGCGGACGCGTAGAGCACACGCTGTCCCAGCATGGCGACATGCGTGAAGTAGCGCTCAACCAAACCTTGGAATTCATCCGCGTACAGTTCCTTCACATGATAGGCATTGGCATGCTTGGCGCGCTCCGTATACTCCAGCTTGTCGGGACTGGACATGATCATCAGGCCACCCGGCCGCAAGACGCGTTTGATTTCCGCAAACATCGCCTCATGCTCGGTATGGTGTTCAATGGTCTCAAAACTCACCACCACGTCCACCATGCCGGCGGCTAAGGGAATCCGGTCGCAACGACCGATGAGGAACTCGATGTTTGACCGCTGATAGGCTGCCTTCGCATGCGCAATGGCGTCAGGCGCAATGTCCACTCCATATACGCGCCTCGCCACGCCCCCAAGGACGGCTGAGCCGTAGCCTTCCCCGCAGGCAATGTCCAAGACGATTTTCCCCGCAGCAAGATCCTTGGCCAACGCGTAGCGATGCAAATGTTCAAGAGCGATCGTGCCCTGCATCTCGGGGAGGAATCGTTCACCGGTTGCCTCAAGGTCCGGCACTGCCCTGCAGGTTTCAGTCATCGCAGTCCCCCTTGTGTCTCTTCCCGTTCCGACAGGCTTGCGACAAGCGCGACGCCTGCAGGATACCGATAGGGCACCATTCGGCACTCATCGAACCCGCTCTCCAGGATCTGACACCAGACATCGGCTCCGAACTCGGTGTGAACGGTCAATGACGAATCGTTACAGCCTTCGCTGCCATGCACGCTCCGTGGCAACCCTGCCCTATCTCTCGTCAGGCGCCCCATCACCACAGGAACGGTAAAGATACAGGCTCCCCCGGGTCGAATCAGCCGCCGGCATTCCCGCAGCCCCTGACGGGCATCCGGCACATGCTCCAAGGTATCGGAATGGACGACGAGGTCGAACGAGCCGCTTTCAAAAGGCAAGGCCATCATGTCAAACTCCGGATACCGCACCAGGCGATGACCCGGCAGTTTCGTCAGCATGCTGGTAAGCCCGCCGGCCTCATTGATCTCCAGGAGCTTGCACGTTCGACTGGATTCGGCTTGCACCCAGTCGTTCAACGTCGAAGTCCCGTGAACATGGCGCAAGATCGCCTGCGCAAGGGCGATCGACCGAACGTTCGAACCACAGGCGGTGCAGCAGGTCCCCTGCTGCACGTTGATATAGTCGGCCTCCCGCTTGGACAATCCCCATTCAGCGATCAGGTCGCCCCACAACACGTCGTGATGGGAAAAGCTGCCTCCGCCGCAGACCCTACAGAGCGACGGAGTCATTGGTTCTTTGATCCCGAACATCCTGCGCAGCACTCCGGCATACCTCAGCATGCAACAGCTCAACGGCGAATAAGCCAAAGGTTAATTCGGTCGGGGCCGACGTGAAAGCCAAGGCATCATGAATCCAATGGTGTTGTACATGCTGCTCCTGGGTTCCGTCAGCAAGCGCCACGCTCAGTGAGTAGTCTCCCGGTTGAAGGACCGGCAGGACAAACTCCAACAACACGCTGAACTCTGTCGCCGGTGCAAGAGCCTCCGATGTCCCTTGCCGCGTCAGCAAGGTATTGGCCCCGAAGAGAGCTTGCCCCAATCGATCTCGCACGATAAATCCGACGATTGGACTTCTAAGCCATACGGAGGTCCGGCACCAGATTCGAAGCGCTACCTTTTCGGGTTTCGTGATGGTCCGGATCGGACGTCCGAGCATGTCATTGAATTGCAGGCTCTCGATCCACGCGTCTCGATCCGTCGACCTGTTCGTCCCGTTCCGGTGTAGGAAGGAACACAGCTCCCGCGCGTCAGCCTGTGTCTGTCCAGAAGCGAAGTCAGCATTCGACGCGGACACTGTTTCACGGCAATTCGTCCCCACCTGCGTAAGGCCAGACGCCTCATGCAGATACCTATCACACACCGCCTTCGCTTCACCGATCGCGGCCACCTGGCCCCGCTCGAGCCACAGAGCCTTTCGACATAAACTCAGCACCGCTGCCGAGTCATGACTCACGAATAACACCGTGCCCTGCTGCATGAATGTCCTTAGAAAGCGCATGCACTTTTGAACAAAAAACGCGTCTCCGACGGCCAGCGCCTCATCGATCACCAGAATGTCGGCCTTCACATGTGCCATCACCGAGAACGCCAGCCTCACCACCATGCCGCTCGAGTAGGTTTTTACGGGCTGATCGATTGACGCTCCGATGTCAGCAAATGCAAGCATCTCGTCCAGCTGCGCTTCGATATCCTGCTGAGACAGGCCCAGCAACGCCCCGTTCAAGAATACGTTTTCGCGCCCCGTAAATTCCGGATGAAAGCCGGCCCCGAGTTCCAACAAGGCGGCGACTCGACCGTTCATCTCCACGGTTCCGCCGGTCGGACTCAGTGTGCCCACGATCAACTGCAGGAGCGTAGACTTCCCGGACCCGTTCCGCCCGATTATGCCAAGCGTCTCCCCCTTCTTCACCTCGAACCAGACATTTTCGACAGCAGGAATTTCCCGGAAGTACCTCCCGGGCCGGCGGCCAAAACACCTTTGCAAAGGAGGCAGGATCCACTGCTTAACTCGATCGTGCGGCCGCTCATATTGCCGATACGTCTTGCAGAGACCCCGAACCCTGATCGCCCATTCAGAGGACATCGGCAAACGCCTTCCGTGTCTTCTGAAACCATAGCAACCCGCACCAGGCAACCAGATAGCTGCAGACGCAGTACAGGCCTATGCCGGCCCACAAGGGGGCCTTTCCTCGAATGAGCAGATCCTGCGATTGCGTGATGAGAAACGTCAGCGGATTCGCATAGAGCAGCACTCGATAGGCCTCCGGAAACGCCGTGGCGGGGTAGAAGACCGGCGAGAGAAACAACATGACCGCGGTAAGCGGTCCGACCGCCTGTCCGATATCCCGCACAAACACCCCGGCCGAAGCAAGAAACCAGGAGATTCCCATGGTTATTAAGGCCAGCGGCAGCAGCAACAGCGGCAGTAACAGCATCGTCCAGTGCAGCGCGTGATGTATCACGCCGTAGGCCGCAATCAACACCAGCGCACTGATCGTGGCGTGAAACAGCGCCGCCCCAAGCGAGGTCCAAGCCAGAATTTCCAAGGGAAAGACGATCTTCTTCACGTAACTGTTATGGTTGTGGATCAGCTGAGGCGCGCGATGAACGCTCTCCGAGAATAGGCCATGCACGATCAGACCGGAGAACAGCAGGAGGCCGAAATCAAGGGCGCTTTCTCCCTCTCCTCCCCACCGCATGCCCAAAGCCCCCCTGAACACAATCGTGTACACGGTTAGCATGACCATGGGATGCAGAAAAGCCCACAGAACCCCAAGCACCGACCCCCGATACCGGAGGATGATCTCCCGCCTGGTCAGTTGCCGAATCAAATTCCAGTGCGACGAGATACTCGTGAGCACCATGAGCGGCGAGAAATCATTTCGCTGTGTCCCCATTTCGTCGTCCTTCGCTCTCCAATACCTGCAGCCACCCTTGGCTCGATACGAGTAGGATTCGATCGCTGAACTCTCCGGAGCCCTCTGCGGAACCGAGCTGGGCCTAGAAGTCCCGCTGTTGAAATACCAGACAGGCGCCGCTGAGGAGGACTCCGGCATACAACAATCCATACAACGAGGCGAGCATCAGGTGTTCCGGCGCCACCAGAATACCGACGGCGGCCTGCCCCTTAATATTCAGCATCTCCAGATTCGGACAGAGGTAATACAATCCGTTCACCACCGCCTTCACAAGGGCGCTCTCGTTATTCGCCACCATTCCTCTCAGATCCGCCGTCAGGTGCCCGATGACGTACAACCCCAAGGTGAAAATCGCACTGAGCGTCGTGGAGCTGAAAGTCGAAAAAAAGAGCGCAATCGCAGTGATCACGAGAACCTCGACAAAAATCAGCTGCACGGCTTGAAAGAGCGCGGGTTCGACTGGCACGTGGTACAGCCAGAGCGTGACGAGCAACACGCCCAGCATCACGGCCAGATTCACGAAGAGCGTCAGGACCAATCCCAGATACTTTCCCAGTATGAAGAAGGTCCGGCTGATGGGCCGGGCCATGATGGTATAAATCGTGCGCCGCTCGATCTCCTTGTTGACCAAGCTAATGCCGACGAATATCGCAATAATGACACCGATCAGATTGATCGCCGCCAACCCCATATCGACAATGACCTTGTGGTGCTCGGTAATCGTGAGGTCCGCCAGTAGCACCGAAAGTCCGATGAGCAATCCTGCAAACAACACCAGATTGTAGAGAATCTTATCTCGAAGACTTTCACGGAACGCATTCAACGCGATAACCCCGATCGCACCCATGTCAGAATGCCCTCCCACCGGTTACCTGCACCGCCGCCCGTGAGGCCTCCTGTGCGGCCTCCTTAAAAAACAGGTCTTCGAGCGAGACTTTGTGCGGAGTCACTGACAGGAGCCGCCCTCCTTGCCGTCGGACCTCCCCCACAATCGCGTCCACCGCATCGGGACTGGGCAAGACGATCAGACATTGCTGGCCCTGCTGCAACACGCGGGTCGCCAGTGAGTGAATAAACGCATTGCCCTCGGCCTTGATGTGCTGACACACGATTTCCACCGACTGGGTATGATCTTGCCGAACCAGTTCGTCGACCCGCCCGCTAGCGACCAGACGCCCCTTCATGACGATGCCGACACGATCACAGATCATCTCGACATCATGCAGAATATGGGTACTGAAAAAGACTGTTTTGCCTCGATCACGCAGGCTCAGGATCAGGTCCCGCACCTGTTTTCTTCCCATAGGATCCAACCCGGTCATGGGCTCATCAAGAATGACCAGTTCCGGGTCGTGGATGAGAGCCTGGGCGAGTCCGATCCGCTGCAACATGCCTTTCGAAAATTTTCGCAATTGGCGCGTGCGCGCGTCGGTGAGCCCGACGAGCTGCAACAGGTCGGCGATCCGTTGAGCAATAACCCCGCGGCTCAACCCGGCCAATTCCCCATAGAAACCAAGAAATTCTTCGGCGGTGAGGTAGTCATAGAAGTACGGCGACTCGGGCAGGAATCCGATTCGCCGGCGAGCCTCAACCTCACCCGCAGGTTGTCCCAATAAGAATGCTTTGCCGCTGGTCGCGCGAACGAGCCCCAGAAGGATTTTCAGGGTGGTGGTCTTCCCGGCACCATTAGGTCCAAGAAAGCCGAAAATTTCCCCTCGTCCGACCGTCAGGCAAAGCCCATCCAATGCAACAAATGGTGGCCGACCAGGCCAACCTGAAGCGTACGATTTGGTCAGATCTTCCGTGACAATATGATCCACGACACCCCTCCAGCTTCACTGCGAAACAGGCAACTGCGCCTCGACTGGCTTGGACCAGGTCTGAGGCTTACTGGTGGCCACGCCTGTTCGGCAGGCCACCTTTTCATGTATGCGAAGACGTTCGCGATTTGAAGATGCACTGACCGCGCCGGTCAGTATATCGATCTCGTATTGCCCGCCCAAGGGATCCTCAGGCAATTGCGTGATAACGCCGTGCAATAGCAGATCGTCCAGTTTGGCCGGGCTTTTCCCGTACCTGCTTCGATAGCTGCGGATAGCCCCTTCCAAAAAAAGAATGTCTTTCTCCTGAACAACCTGCGTCATCCGTCGTCCAAGGGCTTCACGCACTCGCTCATCGCTCACACCACGGGAGAAGCGATCCAGAAACTCAAATGCCGCCGCGGGATCGCCGCTCTCGACCGTCATGCGGGCCGCTAACTGGGGGAGATAGGCCGGGGCCCCTGGGATCTGCGCGGCCATCCTGAGATATTCTCCTCCTGCGACGGGATTGCAGAGTTCATAGTAGGAGATATAGCCGGCCAAAAACGGCAGTTGCCAATTCGATGGGTTATGGCGAATGCCCTTGCTCAGGATGGCGAGTCCTTCCTCCTGTCGACCGACCAGAACTCCGAGGAAAAGGCCCGTCGCTTGATAGGGAGGAACAAAGGTGGGATCCAGGTCGGTCAGGACATCAACCGCATGGTAGGTCCAGGTATACCCATGTTGAGTATCGCGCTTCGCTCCAATGTGCTGGACCGCCTGCAGCCAGATCAAATCGGCGACCACTTGTCGATACCCCAGGACCGCAATCCTCAGATATTCACCCTTGGGCAAATATGCCAACTGTTCAGCCCGCGCGACGGCAGTCGGCTCGTGGTCCAGGCTATAGACCAGTCCTGACGCGCCTGCTAACAAGGTCAATCCGCACAGGGCATGGCCCACTGCTCTCTTCACTCCCGATATGGATCCAACGAGCTTCACCCCGCGCCTCCCTGTGCTCCGACGGCGGCACGAAGGGCGGAGACATCGACGTTCAGAAATGCTTTATCCAAAGTATTCTTACTCCACCGCTGGTAACGCGCTTGACGAGTCTCGATTTCGAGAAGTTGAGTTCTGGCGTCCTCGATAAGCCCCTGATCGACCCACAGACTGACCAGCAGAGCTCGGGCCGGCAGATAATTCGGTTCTAAGCGCTCCGCCTCCTTCGCGCGACGTTCGGCCTCGCTCCGCTCACCGAGCAACCAGTACAGCCGTGCCTGTTCGTATCGATGCGGCGCGGAAAATGGCGCCAGGTTGATGGCTCGCTCATAGACCCTGACGGCGGCACGTACCCATACTGCCTGCTGGTCATTGAGGAGTGGAGGGGCGGAAGGAACCTGTGCCGCGGAAACATAGAGCTGCGCGAGTAGACCTAACAATCGGCTATCGAGAGGATTGATCTCAATCGCTGCTTTGAGTTCTTCATGCGCACGCTGGAACGTCTGCTTGTCCCGTGTCGACTCAAAGACCCTCGCATAGACTGAGCCGAGGCCGTGGTGATACAGGGCCTTGCCCGGATCGAACCCGATGGCCTGCTTCAATCCGTTGATGGCAGCCACCGTCTGCCCTGCCATGGCCTGCCTCGAGGCCGACTCGAACGTCATCCAGGCAATCCCTGACCGGATAACTTCGAACACGACAACAAGCAGGAGGCAGGACGCAATCATTCCCCACACGAAGCGTGGCCGGATCGATATCGGCCAAGAGTCTTCGCTCTGGTTCCGGACCAGACGCCCGGCCGAGACAATTAACCCGCCGCAGAGCATCAGCAAAATCGCCAAGGCCGATTCCCGCAGACTTGAATCAAGGCCCGCATGGACCAACAGCGCCACCCCGCCGCCACCGATCCCGACAATAAGGCTTCTCTGCCAGCCCAGAAGCCTCGAGCAAAGCACTTGAGTCAGTTCGCGGCCAATGATAAAGACTGCGAACGCGAATATAAGTATCGCGCCAGGCCCCATCTCGACCCCCATTTGAAGGTAGTCGTTGTGGGCCGTCTGGGCGACTTTTCCATAGCGGGCAATCTCCCCTTCCACCGGAAAAGCATATCGGGGATAGGTGTATTGATAGAGGCCGAGGCCAACTCCAAGTGGATGATCGATCATCTGGGTGAGCGCGCCCTGCCACATCTGCCAACGAGCGTAGGCCACTGGATTCTGTTGATGCTCAACCCACACCCGCTCACGCATCGGCGTGGGAACAAGCAGCAAAATGAGCAACAGCACTACCGCACTCGTGGCGGCCAGTTTCCATCCGTATCGGATCGTCAGAATGAAGACCGTAATCACAAAGAAGCCGAGGAGACCCCCGCGAGACTGAGTCAGCACCAATGCCAGCAACACGCCGCTTAAGGCCAACACTTGACCGGTCCACCACAGGATGCGCGGCATCGAGGTACTTGAGAACAACGATCCACGTCGATATCCATACAGCACACAGCTCAGAAGGATCGCCCAGGTCACCGTCAGGTATCCGGCCAGAAAGTTCGGATTGAAGAAGGTACCGCTGGGCCTCACCACGTTCGACGCCAATCCTTGCACCAGCGCCCAGCCGGCTTCGGCGAGGCCCATCAAAACAATTACCGCCGCCAATGTACGAATATGCTCCCACCGGTCGACAAAAGAGACAAGCAAATAGAAGAAGGTGATGTATACCGCAATCATCAGTAGCCATTGCCGGCCCGGATGAGGATATGGGGAGAATACCGTTGCCACGACAGCAAGTCCTACGAATGACAGCGTGGCATACCCGGCCGGGATCGCTGGAATGACGAGACGTCCTGCGCGAATGCCCCTGGCAAGAAATACTCCCAACCATGCGACTACCAAGAGGCGAATTACCATCTGCGCAGGGTGAGTCGTGCCACCCTCTTGCAGGGGTGAGAAGATGATCAGGGCACTGGTGATGATCAGTGCAATGAATGGGGGAAGTTTCATACAGGTGCTTGGGTAGAAATGGATCGATTTCAGCGATATCAGATGATTTATCATTGAGCTGCGAATCGACAAAGTGAAAATGAATAGTGCGGCGTGACGGGCGGCCTATGGGAGCGCATAGTCTCGGTGCATTCCAGGAGCATTCACCTCGCGGTTTCCTGAAATGAAAACGGGGGAGGAACCTGGTTCCTCCCCCGCACCGAGAACTGCAGCGACTGATCTTTAGCTGATCACGTCGTCAGGAACCGCCTGAGTCAGGCCGCCCTTGACGTCATTGACCGACCAGCCGTCGATGGTGGGATCGTTGTCAATGCTAGCTACTGCGGATGCCGTGAAGCCCACGGTACCGGCGGCTGAGCTGGCATTCGAAGGCACCGCTGGAGCTGAGTCAACTTGCACCGTGCAAGCCACGGGAGCGCCGCAGGGAATCTGATCGACGCCGATCGAGTTTGCCGAAGCACCGTTGCCGAGAACAGCCGGGCTACGATAGGTATAGCGGTTGGTGGTTCCGGCCAAGGCGTACCCGATTTCAGAGAAGCTGCCGTACCGGGATTGTTCACTGAGATAGGCTGTCTCTGCCACGAAGATCGCCCCGAGGTTCGTCTTGGCTTCCGACTGCCGTGATTTCGCCTGGTACCGCAAGAAGTTGGGAATGGCGATCGCCGCCAGTATCCCGATGATCGCCACGACGATCATCAACTCAATCAAGGTAAAACCCTTTTGACCTTTAACTTGCTTCAACATGGACTCCCTCCCTTTTCTATTGTAGTACTTCCACCGACCCTGACATTTCGCCCCTTGCTGTTTTCCAACCCTGCTTTGTGCGCCTTGTAGATCTCGTGTGAAGCAGATTCTATGCCAACGCCTCCTTCCTCTTATTCTTTGTCTTTCTCATGGTTTCCCAATCGGTTGTGTTCATCGGGCCAACAGTTCTAATCCACTCTGGTTTGTCAGATTCCTTTTTTCGGTCCTCAGCTGACAAGTTTTGACATCGCCCCCTACGGATCAGTCTGTCACATCATTAGGCTCTGCCGATCCCAAGCCTTGCTTTGCATCGTTCACGTACCACCCGTCATGCGTAGAATCTCGGTCAAGATCGGCAGCGGCCGTCGCCGTGAACCCAACCATCGATGTGATGGCAGTGCCCGCAAGCCCCGTGAAGGCCATGGGCCCCACCGCTGGAACCGAACTTTGAATCGTGTCACAGCTACCGGAAACCCCGCAGAGATTGCCTCCATTTGGCCCTAGCCCGGCCACTTCCCCCAATCCTGTCCGATAGGTGTACCGGTTTGTCGCGGACCCGGCCAAGGCAAACCCAATATCCGAGAAGTTCCCGTAGTACCTGTGCTCAGTAAAATGCGACACCTCACCCACGAAGATAGCGGCCAAGTTCGATCGCGCCTCCGCTTGCATGGCATGCGCTCGCGATCGCATAAAATTCGGTATTCCTACGGCAGCGAGGATGCCCACAATGACCACCACAACCATTAGCTCAATCAGTGTGAACCCTGTTTGTCTCGATACCGTCACCATCGGACGTAATCACAGTCTCTCCGGAAATTTTCATCCACCCTTTCGCAAGCACGGCAGATGTCGGACAGGGTTTGGATTAGCAGGCCTCGTGCCAAATCTGAGTGACCTTGAGAAATTAGCCACAAGCTCCCAACAGTATTGATGTTTATGGGATTGTATTCCTGCCGGAGACGAAAGGAGGGTGATCGGAAGCGGTGGCGCCATCCTCAGAAAGTGCCAAAAATTGGCGGAATCGAACAGCGGCCGATCAATCAAATGTGGCCTCAGCGTCGCCGAGAGCCACGAACCAAGAAAGTTACAGATGGAGGGTGGTGTAGAAGAAACCGAAGTGGGCTGATCGGCACGGTCGTCGCCGACTGGATGGAATTCCGGAGGGAATTATTGAGCCGGAAGGCTCACCTTACGGTCAGACACTCGCCGAATGGCCTGGCGAATGCGCTCTTCTTTGGTCGGATCGCCAAGTCCAAGCTCACGAAATCGTTGCATCAGCTTATCATTGGAAGGATCGAGTTCCAGCGAATGAAGAAGGGCCTCTCGGCCATCCGACAGATGTTGCTGCTTAAGAAAAATCTCACCGAGGTGCTCATAAATCACGGGATCGTCCCCGACCAGTGCCACCGCCCGTTTCATTTCATTCAAGGCTTCAACGAGTAAACCCTTCTTAAAGAAGGCCCAGGCGAGACTATCAATATAGTAGCCGTTAGTCGGACGAAGAGCGACAGCTTGCTTCGTCAGAGTAATGGCCTCTTCGATTTTCACGCCACGCTCTGCATAGCTATATCCAAGGTAATTCAACGCATCTGCATGATGAGGATCTAAGGTGAGCGTCGTTTGCATAGACTTCACCACCTCATCAAACCGATTCAGTTTGTCGTACACCGTCCCGGCATTGAAGTGCAGGTCCGCATTGTCGGGGTTATAGCGAATGCCCTCCAGGAAAGCCTGCAGAGATGGCTCGTACTGCTCCGACTGAAAATACGAAAGCCCGAGCACAATATGGGATTCCGGCTGCTTCGGATTCAAACGGGTGGCTTCCCGGAGGTGTTCAATCGCATCGGCATACTGCTTCAGGCGATACTGCAGGACTCCCAGGTGGAGATGACCCTCGAAATAGGAGGGCTCGAGCGTGAGGTTGTGGCGATAGGCTTCGATCGCCTTCTGATAGTCTTTGGTCTCCTCGTACAAGTACCCCAGATAATCGCGTACCTTGAGCTCCGAGGGCCGCGCTGAGAGAATCTGACTCAATTGTTCAATGGCTTTCGGATAATTCTTCTGTTCCCCGTAGACCAAGCCCATCCGAAGCTGGGCATCGAGATCAGATGGATCCTCGGCCAACATGCCTTCCAATTCCTGAAGCGCCTCGCCATATTGTTTCGCGGCAACTTGCAGACGAATGAGATGATGCCGGATTTCACGATTCCTCGGATTCACCCCCTGCAGATAACGACGATAGGTACTGATGGCTTTATCGCGATCCTGCTTGGCTTCATAGACTGAACCTAATGCCACGTACGCCGGCTCGAACGCCGCGTTTAAGGCTACCGCATGCTCGAAATGCGTCGTCGCTTTGTCAAACTCTCGAGCTTCGACGCTGATGCGCCCTAAATAGTAATATCCCACTGCGGAGTCCGGACTCATCTTGATCCCGGACCGGATGGTGCTTTCCGCTTCGGCGTAGTGCTTCTGATTCGCCTGTAGCAGGCCTTTGGCAAAATAGTGCTCGCTCCGCTGCGGCTCCTGCTCGATGGCACGGTTGAACAACCGTAACCCTTGCTCTGGTTTCCCAGCCGCAGCATACATTCCGCCGATCTGGCCCAGCATCTGTGCATCCAAGCCTGGCACATCTGCCACTTCATCCGCATACCGGAGGGCCGTCGGCACCTCACCCGTCGTGAAATACAGCACAGCCAGCCTGGCCTTCAGGTAGTTGGATGAGGCATCCGTTTGCAGTGCCAGCTGGTACTCTTTGATGGCCCGCTCTGTCTCCTGCTCCAACTCGGCCTGGTACCCAAGCAAAAAGTGATAGGACGCCCGGGAATCGGACATTGTGGAACTCGTACGAGGCGGCGCGGCAACAACCGCCTGATTGACAGGGAGGGCGGGTCGTGTGGACGGGGCGCTCTGACAGGCGGCGCCGAGACAGGAGAGTCCGGCGAGCAGGAATCCGACCATTCGCACGCCGGTCCTGCTTTGGGGAGTCTGCACTGGATCGAGATGTTCGCTTCGTTGATGCACAGTCATCCGCTTAACTTGCAGGGAATGGATCGAGGAGGTGAACAAGTCTTTCGGAATTATACCGGCCCTAGAAAGGAAGCGTCAAACGACCTCGCGAGTCTCGAGGTTCTCGAACTTGGCGAACCGATCGTGAAAGAACAATTCCCTCTTTCCGATGGGACCATTTCGATGTTTGCTGACGAGGATATCCGCGATGCCTTTCCGTTCCGTGCCCGGTTCGTACACTTCTTCACGGTAGATAAACATGACCACGTCGGCATCTTGTTCGATGGCGCCGCTTTCGCGAAGGTCTGCCAGCATGGGAATCGGGGGCTTTCTGGCTTCGACCGCACGGCTGAGCTGAGACAGCGCGATGACAGGAACGTTAAGCTCTTTCGCCAGGCTCTTTAACGACCGCGAGATATCGGAAATCTCCTGCTGTCGTGACTCGGAATCACTCTTTCCCTGCATTAACTGCAAATAGTCCACGATCAGCAAATCGAGGCCGCGTTCGGCTTTGAGACGTCGGGCTTTTCCTCGCATCTGCTGGACAGTCACTGCGCCCGAGTCGTCGATAAAGATCGGCGCTTGCTCCAGTTTTCCGGCTGCCTCAGCGAGACGCCACCAGTCTTCCTTCTGCAAACGGCCGGTCCGAAGCGCATGCGAATCGACGCGCGCTTCGGAACTCAACATACGGAGGACGAGTTGTGGTTTCGACATTTCAAGGCTGAAAATCCCAACCACAGTTCCCCCATGCAGCGCGGCATGTTGTGCCATTCCCAGTGCAAGACTCGTCTTTCCCATACTCGGACGGCCGGCAATAACGATCAGGTCGGACGGTTGCAGCCCTGCCGTCAAATCATCCAAATCAATATATCCCGTCGGCACGCCAGTCACCCGTTCCTTCCGCTTCGACAACCGATCCACAACATCAAGACTCTCCTTGATGATTTGATTAACCGGCGTGAAGGATCGATCGAGCTTTCCCTGGGCGAGGCCAAAGATGGAACGTTCGGCGAAATCGAGCAACTCATCGACCGCCGCTGTGCCGTCGTAACCCCTGGTGATCACTTCGGTTGAAGTGTGGATGAGCCCTCGGAGCAATGCCTTATCGCGGACGATTTTACTGTGGTACCGAATGTTGGCGGCAGTGGGGACGGCTTGCACGAGCTCCGCCAGGTAGGCCGATCCGCCCACGGCATCCAGCTCTGATCGGCCCTTGAGACTTTCGGTCAAGGTGATCTGGTCGATCACTTCGCCACGATCCGATAGCTCCAGCATTGCCTGATAAATCTTGCGGTGAGAGGTGCGATAAAACTCTTCATCCGTCAGAATTTCCATGGCCTTGGCCATGGCGGTGTTGTCCAAAAGGATCGCACCGAGGACCGACTGTTCGGCTTCGACATTCTGTGGCGGCAGTTTAGGAGAGGCCAGATCGACGGAGGAGAGCGCTTTCATTTCTAGCTCCTTCGCCGCCCGCGTGGAGGCACTGACGACGGCTTAGCTTGATTGCCCGCAGCCGCACTCACGGGGTGAATGGTGCGGGCCTCGCCTGACATATCGACGGCCCGAAACAGGCGATCTACATCGAGGGCAAACCCTGTGGATGCTGCCATCCGACCGAATCGACCCATGAGATGATCGTATCGACCGCCACCGCCCAACTCCGCACCGATACCGGGTGCGAACACATCGAATACAATCCCGTCATAATACTCGAACCCGCGAAATTCTCCGAGATCGATCAATACGGCCCGTTGGCCTGGCAAAACGAGCCGTTCATAGACCTGAGCCAGGCGGTCGAGTGGTCGCAAGAGGGCGCGATCGCGCCCCACTAATTTCCGGCCCCTGGCCAGGACCTCCGACCCACCGCAGAGCTCTAGGGCTTCCAAAATGACCCTGGCCGTCGCGCGTGGCACGCCATCCCGCGTAAGCAGAGTCTCCAGCAGGGGCATGTCTTTTCTGGCCGCTGCTTGCTCCACGCGTTTTTGTCCTTCTGTCGACAAACCGGCGCGAACCAACAAAGCCGTAAAAAATCCTACGTGCCCGACTGCAACCTTGAACGAATCCAATCCCACCTGATGCAGACACTCAAGCAAGAAAGTGAGCACCTCGGCGTCGCCAGCCACACCATCCACGCCAATGAGTTCTGCCCCGACCTGGAAGATTTCCCGGTCGCGCCCGGCGTGCTCGCGTTCATAACGAAAGACCGACGTGCGATAACACAGGCGTAGCGGAAGACGCGTCCCCATCATCCCCATAGCGACCGTCCGAGCAATTTGCGCAGTCGCGTCGGGGCGCAACAGCATCAGTCGGCCCGTAGCCCGATCGACAAACTGATAACTCTTTTCGATCAGGTCTGGTTCCAGACCTGGCGCGAGGACATCCAGATACTCGAACATAGGTAGGATGATCTCTTCATAGCCCCCCTGAGCTAAAACCGCGAGAAGCGTCTGTTCGAGATGGCGGATGCGGCGCGCGGCCGCAGGAAGAATCGTGCTCATCCCCACGGGGATTAAAGACCGTTCCTGACCTGCCACACGAAGGGCGGAGGGAAAATGAGCTTTCAACGAAAGCGAGCCCATGGTCGACTGCCGGGCAATCTACAAACCTTTCGATAGGTCTGCGACCTTCACGGAAAGGATGTGCTTGCTGTTCGTAATGTGATCCAGCACGGACGTGGGAAGCGGCGCATCAAGTCCGAAAATCAACAAGGCCTTGCCGCCACGCTCTTCTCGTGAACACTGCATGCGCGCGATATTAATATTGTGATCGCCCAACACGTGACCCACTGTACCGATCACGCCTGGACGGTCTTCGTTCAAAATTAAGAGGAGGTGGTTGTCCGGTACCACTTCCACCTTGAACTGATCGATCTCAATGATGCGCGGGTCCTTGCGACTGTAGAGGGTCCCGGCCACCTGGTGGGATTTTTTTCCGGCTTCCACACGGACGCGAATCACGCTGGTAAAATCACCGGCGTCGTTACTCTTAACCTCTTTCACTTCTATTCCGCGCTCTTTTGCCACGATGGGCGCATTCACATAGTTTATGGGATCTTCGAGAATAGGAGTGAGAAGCCCTTTCAGCACCGCAATTGTCAGAGGCGCCACACTCATTCCGGCGACCTCCCCGCTGTATTCGACGGTCAATCGTTCCAACCCGCCCTCTAATAGCTGCGCTTGCAAGAGTCCTACGCGCTCTCCGAGCGAGAGATACGGCTGAAGCTGGGGCAACAGTTCGGGAGACACCGAGGGAATGTTCACCGCGCCGCGAGCGATGCCCTTGGTGAAATACTCGACGATCTGCTCTGCAATTCCGACGGCCACATTCTCCTGCGCTTCCGTCGTGGAAGCGCCGATGTGCGGCGAGCAGATGAAATTGTCCAGCGCCAACAGCGGGTTGTCTGGTTTCACCGGCTCATCTTCAAATACATCAAACGCCGCGGCAGCGACTCGCTTGGACTTCAGCGCTTCGCAGAGATCCCCCTCATGCACGATGCCGCCACGCGCACAATTGGCGATCATGACACCGGGTTTCATTTTGGCGATGGCTTGGGCGTTGATGAGGGATTTGGTTTCCGGGGTCAACGGAGTATGTACCGAAATCACATCCGCACGGCGAAAGAGCTCATCCAATTCAACGACGGTCACACCCATCTTCTGGGCTCGCTCCTGCGCGAGGTATGGATCGTACGCCATGACTTGCATTCCGATGCCCTGGGCTAACTTGGTGAGATATCCGCCGATTTGTCCGACGCCGACAATACCGAGCACCTTATTATAGAGTTCCACGCCCATGAACTTTTCTTTTTCCCACTTACCCGTCTTCGTCGAGGCCGTAGCTTGCGGGATTCGCCGTGACATCGAAAAGATCATCGCCATGGTATGCTCGGCGGTTGTCACAGTATTCCCGCCCGGGGTATTCATCACAACAATGCCACGACGAGTTGCCGCTGGCGTATCAACGTTATCCAAGCCGGATCCGGCTCGACCTACTACCTTGAGTTGACCGGCTGCAGCGATCACCTCGGCCGTGACCTTGGTGCCAGACCGGACGATCAGCCCGTCCGCATCCTTAATCTCTTTCAGCAACTCTTCTTTTGGCAGCTTGGTTTTGACCACGACCGTAAAGCCGGCCTTTTCTAATACTTCCACCCCTTGCTTCGACAGACTATCGCTGACCAAGATTTTCATTGTCGTGGCGCCTTACCTGAAGGTGAGTCTAGGACTTCCCCATAATAATTTCTTGAGCCTTCGCTACCCCACTGCCAAGCTTCACCGGGTAGCCAAGCCCCTTAATAACCATTTCCACCGCCGCCAGAGCCGTGATAACGTCAAAACTGTCGATGTAGCCCATATGCGAAATGCGGAAAATTTTGCCCTTGAGATGATCCTGCCCACCTGCAGCGGTCATCCCATACTGTGTCCGCAAATTTTTATAGACCGCCTGCCCATCCACCCCTTCCGGAGCAAGGATTGCCGTCAAAGCGTCGCTCGGACGCTCCTGAGGAAACAAGGCGAGGCCAGCCGCTTTCACGCCTTCCCGCATCGCGGTCGCTAACATCGCATGCCGAGCAAAAACTGCCTCCAGGCCCTCGCCTTTGAGAATGTTCATGACCTCTTTCAGGCCCAAAATCAGCGATACGGCTGGAGTATAGGCAGTGGTGCTCTTCTGCTGGTTCTCTCGTTCACGCTTGAAGTTAAAATAAAATGCCGCGTTCTTCGCCTTATCAGCAAGGCGCCAGGCCTTCTCGCTCACACTGGCAAATGCCAGTCCGGGGGGCAACATGAGCGCCTTTTGCGAGCCGGTGATTACGACATCAAGGCCCCAGGCATCTGTCTTCAGGTCGAGCACTCCCAACGCGGTGATCGCATCGACCACCAAAATAGTGTCCTCATACCCTTTGACAATGTCGGCCAAAGCTTTGACATCATGCGCCACTGCCGTGGAGGTTTCGCTTGCCTGCACGTAAACGGCTTTGATCGACGGATCTTTTTTCAACGCCTCCGCAACGGCCTGAGGATCTACCGCCCGTCCCCATTCCACCTTTAACTCCGTCACTTGGACACCGAAAGCTTTACACAGCTTCGTCCAGCGCTCACCGAACTTGCCTCCATTCACCGTGAGCGCTTTATCGCCGGGTGAGAGGAAGTTTGAGACCGAGCCTTCCATGCCTCCGGTGCCGGATGCCGCAAGAATCAAGACATCGTTCCTGGTCTGAAACAACCACTTCAGGTCTTCGCGAACTTCGCCGAAAAGTTTATCGAACTCAGGAGCCCGGTGGTGAATCATCGGTCTGGCCATGGCCAGTAGCACCTCCGGAGGAACGGGGGTGGGTCCGGGAGCCAGCAAATACCGTTTGAGCATGGAACGAACCTCCTCACTTTGCGACTTGCGGAAGGGACAATGTCAGGGATTTAGAAGGGGCGTACGCTACCATAGCCCCCCCGAGGTGTCAAGGTAAGGAACTCCGAAGATGCTTGTCATTTCATGGAGTTCAAAGGTGAGGGTGCGAGGATAAACTCACAACGTGGAATACGTAAATCCCGGCAGGCCGCAGGCAATGCAATTTCGCCGACGATCCAACTCCCTCAATTTCTTGACAAGTTGGAACCGCATCGATAGTCTACCTTTCATCATGCAGCATTGACCACTTCCTGAATAAGTTAGGTACTGCTATGTATGCTCCATTTGTGGATGCCAGATTTCCCAAGCTAACCTGCTTTGCCCTCTCTTTAGTTTTGTTGTCCTCCCCGGTCGCCGGACATGCCGAGGACACGATTCCGCCTGAAGCAGAACTGAATCCGACCACTGAGACGACCACACAGGGCACTGACCTTCCCCAGGAACCTGAGTACTTGATTGATCAGGAAGATCGCGCCGCTGCCGCAGCAAGCGAGGCTGCGGAAGGTCCGGCAGCCGATGACCCGACAGTCGCCGCCACCGAGCCATCCACAGAGGTCCCCCCTGCAGAAGCACTGCTTCAACTGAAGCCTCTTACCGGCGTTACAGCCAGATTCACGGACCTGTTAGTCCCTCCAGCGGAGGTCGCCCAAGTAACGCCCTCCCCGGAGGAACAGGACTCAGATGAGGTCACAGCCTACAATGTGCCCATCGTGCTCGATCCTTCCGTGCAGGGACATATTCGCTTCTTCAACGTGTCGATTCGTAACCGGTTCGAACAATGGCTTATCCGACTCAGCCACTATCGACCTCTAGTGGACAGCATTTTCTCTGAATTCCAATTGCCCAGCGACCTCATTTATCTGTCTCTGGTCGAAAGCGGATTCAACCCCCATGCCTATTCACGCGCACGGGCGGCGGGACCCTGGCAGTTCATGAAGGGCACGGCAAAGGTGTACGGCTTGCGGGTGGATAGTTATGTGGACGAACGACGTGATCCCGTCAAATCGACGGTGGCAGCGGCACGCTACCTGCGTGACCTGTACGACCTATTTGGAACATGGCCTCTGGCGATGGCCGCCTACAATGCCGGGGAAGGTAAGGTGATGCGGGCGCTTCATACCGCACAGGCCGAAAGCTTTTCGGACATCGCCAAAACCCGCCTCATCCGACGGGAGACCAAGGAATACGTGCCTCGTTTCATGGCCGCGACCATTATCGCGAAGAACCCGGATCGTTATGGATTTCCGCAGAATGAGACCCGGCCACATCAGTTTGAAGAGGTGGTGGTGGGACGCCCCATCCACTTCAAAGCCATTGCCAATCTGACAGGCATTTCCTACCAGGAGTTGAAAGTCCTCAACCCGGAATTGCGGCGGGATGCCACGCCGCCAGATGATCCCGAATATCGGCTAAAAGTTCCAACGGGGACGAGAGAGCGGGTAGAACAGCTACTGCACCGAGCCCCGACCCATAAGTTTGCACCGCTGAGCGTCTCAGGCAAGGGCCGGCAAATCAAGAGAGAACCTGACTCCCCCAAATGGTACCGTGTTCGTGTTGGGGATTCCCTCGAGAAGATCGCCAAGCGCTTCAAGATCTCCGTCAAAAGTCTGCAGGCGAAGAACAACCTCACAGGACATACCATCAAGGCAGGGAGCCGGCTCCTTATCGCACACTAGCTCGCTGACGGCCCGTTTGATTATCGAGAAGCGACCGGCTAGGGCTTCTTTTTTGATGTCGGTGCAGGGGACTTGCTTGAGTTTTTCGCAGGCGCTTCGGATTGAGGAGCAGGCGCACTCCCCGAGGAGGCAGGCGTGACCTCGGTGGACTGGCTATCCGGGGACTTCTTCACTTCCAATACCTTCACACGAACGGCAGCCTCACTCGTAAAGGGCGAGTTCGGATAATTCTTCATCAGGTCCTGATAGTGCGCAAGCGCCCCCTCAGGACGGGATTGCGACTCCTCCATCTTTGCCAATTCAAAGAGCACCTGGTCTTTGTTGAGCGCACCAGGAATTTCGAGAATGCCGGCGAACGCCTTAGCGGCCTGATCCCGGTCACCTTTTACAAGATAGGCATAGGCCAACCGTTGCTGGACAAGCCCTAGCAATGAGGGGTTGGAGCTGTAGAGCAGCATGAAGCGTTTGTAACTTTCAATGCCCGCGTCGATCTCATTGCCCAAAACCTGGGCGTTGCCCAGATGGAACAAGGCTAAGGGCGCGACAGAAGTCCGTGAGTACTGATCCACGACCTGTTTGTACAAATTAATGGCCTGCGAGAGCTGCTCTTGCGCTTTCTTCGGATCGTCCGCCGGCCGGTTGAGATAATGAAGCGTCGCTTCCTGGTCCAGTTCCCGTGCCTTCAACGTAGCCTGATAGTCGTACCAGATGACCCCGATGATGACGGCGGCAGCTATCAGGATGACGCCGAGCCCGACCAGCAGCGCCCGCCGCTGCTCCTGTAGCACCAGGAGAAACCGCTCCACTCCGCTCAGCAGGTGCGTCTCATCGAGCGGATCAGCTTTAGCAGGAACCTTGATGCGATAGCTCATTGATGCACGATCATCTTGTCGGGATAAAAGAAGCGGTCGTTTCCGGCAGCATCGCGCCTTATACTAGGGACGAGTCAGCCTTGTCAAATATCACGACCATCGAGCGAAAACGCAGCTATGTTTGAGCGACATCTACGACAACTAGAGGATCGGCATCTGCTGCGCCACATTCGGACGCTCGCATCGGCCACCGGACCGACGGTAAGCTTGGAGAGTCGCCAGGTCATACTCCTTTCCTCCAATAACTACCTTGGACTGGCCACCCACCCGAGCGTCGTGGAAGCAGCCGTTTCGGCCACCAGACAATATGGAGCAGGATCCGGCGCCTCACGCCTCGTCTGCGGTAGCCTCCCACCCCATGCGGAACTCGAAACAACCCTCGCCCGATTCAAAGGCACCGAAGCATCGCTTACGTTTGCCTCGGGTTACCTGGCTAACATCAGCGTCATTCCCACTCTAATTAGCAAAGGAGGCCTCATCTTTGCCGACCGGCTCTGTCACGCGAGCTTGATTGATGGCTGTCGATTGAGCGGGGCAACCTTTCGCGTCTACCGCCATAAAGACATGAATCACCTGGAACGATTGCTCCTTCGACGAGCTTCAGCCACACCCACGCTGATCGTGACTGACGGTATTTTCAGTATGGACGGGGACATTGCCCCGTTGACCGACATTGCCAGCTTAGCTGAACGGTACGATGCGGCGGTTTTTGTGGACGATGCCCACGGAACGGGAATTTTGGGCCGAACCGGTAGAGGGAGCCTCGAACATTGCGACGTGGAATCCCGTATCCCCTATCACATGGGAACTTTGAGCAAAGCACTCGGTAGTGCAGGGGCCTACCTCGCGGGTTCAAGCGAATTCGTCGCGTATCTTGTCAATACCTGCCGGGGGTTTACCTACACGACTGCGCCCACGCCCGCTTCCGCCGCTGCGGCCACCGCGGCGATCCGCGTAGTTGAGCATGAGCCGGAACGGCGCGCACGTTTGTGGCATAACCGCGAACGCCTGGCGCAAGGACTGACTCGGCTGGGCTACCGGATTACAGCATCGGAAAGTCCGATCCTTCCAATTCTCGTCGGTGATCCAGATCGTGCCATGAGCCTGGCGCTGGCACTCTTGAATTACGGCGTCTACGCGCCTGCCATTCGCCCGCCTACCGTTCCCTCAGCCACCAGCCGGCTCCGACTCACCATCACGGCCGACCACACGACGCAACAGATCGACGACGCCCTTGCTGCCCTCGAACAGGCTGGTCGAGCTCTGCACCTGATCTAGTCCGGTGCCGCAGGGCTCTCCTCTCCGGTCTTTGGCATCGAGATACTCCTCGCGTCCCTTGTGGATATTTTCTTGATTTCCCACCCCCCTATGGCATGATCCAAGAGGTCGGAGAGCCATGCCCTTTTTTATAATCTTGCTCATTTATCCGCCGTACTCTCAGAGCAGGGAGTGATTCGATGATCGACATTTCCAAATTATTGACGTTTGGCGTTCAGCAGGGCGCTTCGGACTGCCACATCAGCGCAGGCGAACCACCCATGATCCGGCTACATGGAGATCTCAAAAAACTCGACCATCCGCCTTTGAGCCAGGACGAAACTCACGCGCTTATTTACGACATGATGAGCGACGCTCAGCGGAAAAACTTCGAAGAACACCGGGAGTGTGACTTCTCGTTCGACCTGGGAGACATTGCCCGATTCCGGGTTAACGTGTTCGTGCAAGGCCGTGGATTAGGCGCCGTCTTCCGGACCATTCCGACTGAAATTCTCCCCATTGAAAAGCTTGGTATGCCGCCTATCCTTCGGCAGCTCTGCGATCGTGAGAAGGGCCTGATCCTGGTGACCGGCCCGACTGGGTCCGGAAAATCTACCACTCTCGCGGGCATGATCGATTATCTGAATAACACCTACGAAGGGCACATCCTCACGATCGAAGATCCTGTAGAGTTTGTGCACAAATCCAAGAAGTGCCTCGTCAACCAACGAGAGCTGGGCGTGCATACCTTGTCCTTTGCGAATGCGCTACGCGCGGCGCTTCGCGAGGATCCCGATATTATCCTCGTAGGTGAAATGCGGGACCTGGATACGATTCAACTGGCCCTGACCGCGGCCGAAACTGGCCATTTAGTCTTCGCAACCTTGCATACATCCAGCGCACCGAAAACCGTCGACCGTATTATCGACGCCTTCCCTCCGAATCAGCAGGCCCAAGTCCGCGCCCAGCTGGCAGAAACGCTGGAAGCAGTGTTGACTCAAACGCTCCTCAAGAAGAAAAGCGGTGGCCGCATCGCAGCCGTAGAAATTATGGTCGGGACTACAGCCGTCAGGAATCTAATCCGGGAGGGTAAGCTTCACCAGATTCCGGGCGTCATGCAGGCCAGCCAGAAGGACGGCATGCAGACCATGGACATGGCCCTGATGGAATTAGCTTCGCGTGGCCTGGTGACGAAGGCTGAGGCCCAGTCACGAAGCATGACCGCCAATCTGTTTGCCACCGCCGCTGGCGGAGCCGCCTGAACGCTTGTTCCTTATTAGTTACGCACTCGCAGATCACATAACAAAGGCAGATCATGGAGATTCGTACGCTTCTCGAGGTCATGGTCAAACAGGAATCCTCGGATCTGTATCTCACCGTCGACGCCCCTCCCATATATCGTATCCACGGGTCCACACATCGAACGGACGCGCCGCCCTTTACGAACGAGCAGCTGGAGTCGGTTGCACTCGCACTTATGCGTGGCCAGCAACGCGGCGAGTTCGAAGAAAAAATGGAGATGAATCTTGCGCTGTACTACAAGGAATTGGGTCGATTTCGTGTGAACATCTTCCGCCAGAAAGGAAACGTCGGGCTAGTCTTTCGACACATCAAAGCGGAGATCATGACCGTCGAGCAACTGGACCTGCCGCCCATTGTAAAAGATATTGCCATGACCAAACGGGGTCTGGTGCTCGTCGTAGGAGCAACAGGCTCGGGAAAATCCACCACACTGGCCGCGATGGTTGACCATCGCAACACCGTGCATGCCGGACACATCATCAGCGTGGAAGATCCGATCGAATTCGTCCATCATCATAAAAAATCCATCGTGACGCAGCGCGAAGTGGGTTTTGATACCCACTCCTTCGGTCACGCGCTGAGAAACACCCTGCGCCAGGCCCCGGATGTCATTCTCATCGGCGAAATCCGCGATACGGAGACAATGGAAGCCGCGATTACCTTTGCCGAGACCGGACACCTCTGTCTCGGCACCCTACACTCGAATAATGCCAACCAGGCCATCGAACGCATCATGAACTTTTTCCCGGTGGAGCGGCACCCACAAATCTATCTGCAACTGTCCTTGAATCTGCGCGCCATCATATCGCAACGGCTGATTCCTTCCCTTGACGGACGTCGGGTGCCGGCCCTCGAAATTATGCTCGACACACCTCGAATCAAAGACCTGGTCAAACGTTCCGAAATCGACACGTTGAAAGAAGCAATGGATCAGGGCATCGACGAAGGCTGCCAGACGTTCGACTACGTCCTTTTGCAGTTGTATCAGGCAGGAAAGATCAGTATTGAGCAGGCCTTGATTAACGCGGACAGCGCCAATAACCTTCGCCTGAAGATCAAACTGGCAGGCCTCAAAGGGGACGACGCCGTGGCGGCCCTCCTGGACAAAAACGCGAGAAACGAAAAAACATTCCAGATTCAGGGGCAGATGGGCCAGCCTGGAAGCAGAAAGCGTTGATCGCTCCCCGCGCAAGACACCCTAGCGACCGGATAACGGCGCTCAGCTTCGCCCGCTCGTAGCCGAAGGCTGGTACTACGTCCCGCAGCCTCCGCGACTATTGCCCGGTGGCTTCTTCCAGGTACGAAACGATTTTCTCCAACGCAGACGCGCTCAACTTTCGTCCATACCAGACGGGCATGGTGTTGGCCGGAAACCCCGGCACGACATAGACCCCGGGAGACATAATTGACTCGACAATGTACTCGCGTACCGTCTTCGCCTCCCCATGATACTGCGGATCAGCCAGACGCATGGCACCCGTCTTCCCAAGCCAGAGCGGAGGCCCCACCTGTCCCTGAGCCCCCGCAATACCGGGAACCTGATGACAGACCGGGCAACCGGCACGAACGAACAACTCCTGTATTGGCTCCTCACCAGTCACCAACGGCACCATATTAAAATCTACGTGCTGCAATTGCTGGCGCGATTCGGATTGCATGGCATTCCGGATTCCGACCAAGGCTACCAGCAATACAAATACGGTCGCCAGCAATCCCAACGCCTTATTTCGCTGCTTCGTTAGTGGAGCGGATGGCGGAGAGGACACATCAGACATAGCGAAGTCGTGCAGAACTGATAGAGGAACCAGTGACAAGCAGCCTTACACATCCATCTCGGAGGGGCTTATGGCGAGCGATTAGTAATCTGGCAGCGAAGGCTGCGTTACTTCTTAGCATCCATGGCGCACCGAAACCCAATCGTCCGATCTTGATACTCGGGTTCCGCAGACATGCGTGCTGACACTCTGAGCGCAACAGGAAGGTCCGCCCACGATCCTCCTCGAATCACTCGCTTGTCACCCGTCGAAGGCCCCGGGGGATTTTTGTCCGGACTATTTGCAAAATACTCACGATCATACCAATCGGCTACCCATTCGGCCGCATTGCCCGCCATGTGGTGCAGCCCATAGGGGCTTCTGCCTCCCTCTTTCAGCCCATGACGAACACTCATTCCTTCCACCCCGCCTGCAACATCCACCAACGTAATCGCTTCGCTCACCCAGACACCACGGTTGTAGTTGGCAATATCCACAAACGGCTGCATGTGTCCCCACGGATACCGGCGTCCGTCGGTGCCGCGCGCAGCTTTTTCCCATTCGGCCTCCGTTGGCAGCCGCTTTCCGGCCCAGGCACAATAGGCTGCAGCATCGGCCCACCCCATGCCTACAGCCGGGCGATCGCCGACGACAGTTGCGGCTTCATCATCCCACGTGGAGGGCGAATCATGCTGCGCTTCCACAAGAAACTTGCGATACAACTGCATGGAGACTTCGTACTGATCGATGAGATAGGGATCAAGGCTGATCGAATGCTCAGGTCGTTCGGCGGGAAGGCCATCATTGCTGCCCATTGTAAACGGCCCGGCTGGAATCAAGATCATCGGGGCGCCATCCTTCCCTTGGATGGGCTCGGCTGCTGTGATCTGCCCCGTTCCCAGCGGTGGGGACTCGACCGCCCACACCGAGATAATCCCGCTGATCATGAAGACGAACGCCGAGACAAATACGACAAGTGCATGCATACACACCTCCAGCCGGATCCACACTCACAGTCTACCATGCTCTATCAGCGCCCGAAGTGTAGCCGCCAACCCGAGCAAACTCAACTGAAAGCCCGGAAAGACACTGCCCGTATCAGTGGTGAATGATCGCAGTTAATGGAGAATACAGAGGAGCGGGGCCCTGAAACGACACCGGCCGGCATTCTGGTGATGCCGGCCGGTGGGGAGAGAGATGAACGACTGAGAGCTATCGATTGAGCTCTGCCACGCGACGGTCGTGCTCTTTAGCACTTCGAGCAGTCATAAGGTCAGACCGGTCCAGGAGGTTGCGCAAGACCTCCTGCTTGAGTTGAACCAGCAACGCTTTACTGTAAATGGAGGAAGGCGCAGTATCCTGCAGGAGGTTCAGCCAGCCCGTGGTCGCTGCATCGTAGCGACTATTCGGCATGGTCGTATGCAACTCTTGAAACACCGTAATCGCATCCGCTCGATTCTCGAACAGCGCGACCAGGCCTCGAGTGTAGTACGCGTCCTCACAACCTGGCCCCTTATGGCAACTCTTCATGCGGGAGTCCTGCGCATGGGCAATTGCCTGAAGCGGCTTCAAATCATTCGCATCGACAGGGAAAAAGGCACTGCTGGGTAACGTCGTTGAGGACCCGACCTTCATTATCGAGCAACCTTCAATACCCCCCATCAAGAGCGTTCCCACAGTGAGACAGAGAAGCGTTTGTTGCAACATCGTATCCTCCTAGCAGACAGGCTGGCTTGTGTCTGAGCATCGCGTTCAAGTGATGTTCCAACTCTACCATTGAACCTTCGCCCAGCCATTCCACGGAGGATGTACCTCGTCGGTACTGCGTCTAACTACAGCGGTTCCCCGCCACAGACACACTCTCCAGACTGCTGTCGCTTTCTGAGGAGAATGGATTGAGTTGTGTCCAATCGGACTGTGCGGGCATTGGAGAATCAAGGCATTAGGTTTTATTATTGCCAGCTTGCGGCAATAATCTGCTGCACATCTTGGGGACGCTGGGCCACCCCTTGCTCCCACGTTAGCCCTGTCTGCTGGGTAAACCCTGCCATGGCCTGGATCAATTGATTCACCTGCGTATTAATTAATTGCTGGCCATTGCCGGCTTGTACCGTTTCAATTTGGTGGGTGGTACCACTATACCAGTCGAGGAGCGTTACCTGATCGGTGGAACCGTGAAGTGCGATGGAGAGGTCATTTGCATTTCGACTTAGCATGAGATCTAGCGGGTTGATGCCCGAACCAAAGTGCATCCGATCGCTTGTCCCACTGGCGTCGGTGACAACATCCCGACCATCTCCGCGAGCGAATTGGAAGACATCGTTTCCTGTTCCACCATTGAGCGCATCATTCCCCAATCCGCCTGTAATCGTATCGTTCCCGTCACCGCCTGCCAAAGCATTGTTACCGTGATTGCCGGTCAGCACATTGGCCAGAATATTGCCCGTCCCGTTGATCGCCGCAGATCCGGTCAGGGTAAGATTTTCGAGATTGGCCCCCAGGACCCAGGTCGCAGAACTTTCCACCGTATCGGTGCCGGCATTCAACCCTTCGACCACGGTGTCCCCCGCGCCAACGACATAGCTGTCGTTTCCTGTCCCACCGGTCAACGTGTTGGCCGCGCTGTTGCCAGTCAGAATGTTGTTGAGCCCGTTTCCCGTGCCATTGATGGCGGCAGTCCCAGTGAGCGTCAGATTCTCGATATTCGCCGCAAGTGTGTGCGTCACAGAACTCTTGACAGTATCTCTACCGGCATTCAGCCCTTCGACAACGGTGTCGCCGGCCCCGACGACATAGGTGTCATTCCCTCCTCCTCCAGTGAGTCTATTTGCCGCGCCATTCCCAGTCAGAATATTATCCAGTCCGTTCCCGGTTCCATTGATCGCCCCGATCCCGGTCAGCGTGAGATTCTCCACATTGGCGGCAAGGGTGTACGTCACCAAACTCTGAACCGTGTCGATGCCTTCATGAGGCAATTCGGTTATCTTGTCGCTGGCGTTGTCCACGATATACATGTCGTCGCCATGACCTCCGATCAGGGTATCCCCGCCGGCGCCACCATTGAGAATGTTTGCGGCACTGTTCCCGGTCAGAGTGTTCGCTACACCATTGCCGCTTCCGTCGATGGCGGACGTTCCCGTCAAGACCAACTTTTCCAAATTGGTCCCCAGTGTCCAACTAATATCGGTTTGGACGATATCGGTGCCGGCACTCGCGGCCTCTACAACCGTATCACCGGCTCCGACCACATAGGTGTCGTTCCCTGTCCCGCCTGCGAGAACATTGGCCGCCGTGTTGCCGACAATAATATTGTTAAGTGAATTCCCGGTTCCGTTGATTGCTGCACTGCCTGCAAGCGTCAGGTTTTCGACATTCGCTCCCAACGCATACGAGATGCTGCTTTGAACGGTATCCACCCCTAGCCCAGCTTCCTCAGTCACTCCATCCCCGACATCATCGACTACATAGAGATCATTTCCGGAACCACCGATCATGGTATCAGCACCGATACCCCCGTCCAGCGTATCGCTTCCAGCGCCGCCATCCAATTGGTCACTTCCGGCACCGCCGAGCAATTTATCATCACCGGCTCTACCACGGAGGCTATCGTTTCCTCCCATTCCTGACAGAATATCATTCGTAACATTCCCGGAAAGATAATCTGCCTCATCGGTGCCAATCAGGTCCACGCCTTCAAGTCGCGCTAACATCTCGCTATAGTCCCAGATCGTGCCATCTGCAAATTGGATTTGATCGACGCGGGCCGCCTCGCCCAGGAAAAATCCAGCGAGGCCCAGTTGATCATCTGTCCCGTTCAGCAAAAGGACAATATCGCTGCCATTGTCGGGCATCGCACGCAGTGTAACATCACCTGGGATGATTCCTTCTGTGAGTCGGATCGTATCCACATCTGCAAAATTCCCTTGTTCGTCGATAAAGTCGTCCCCATATCCCCGGCCGAAGATATAGGTATCGTGTCCCGACGAACCCTCAAGAAAATCGGAACCCGCCCCACCATCCAAAATATCATTTCCCATGTTCGCACGGATCTGATCGTCTCCTCCCATCCCCCAAATGGCATCATCCCCCAATAAACCATAGAGCGAATCATCTGCTTCGCCACCGACAAAGGTTTTTACACGTCCATTAATATCATCTGGGTTCCATATCGTCCCGTCAGTGAAAATAAGCTGGTCGACGGTGGCGTTGGCAGAGGCAAAGTAGGATTCAACGCTTAACTGATCATTGGTCCCATTAATTTTGATGACGAGATGGTTGACATGGTTTTCCATTGTGATGTCGGCTGGCACGACGCCCATGAGAAATTGCACCCGGTCCAGGCCTGTTTGCATATAGGTCTGCTTGCCCATGCGTACGATGTCTTGCCCATACCCACGGCCAAACACAAATGTATTATCTCCCACCCCGACGAGGATGTCGTTTCCTTCTCGTCCATCAAGCTGGTTCGGGCCAGACAGTTGGTTGTCCAATGCATTACCTACTACATCCACCGTTTGGGTCGGGTCCAAATAAAAATCGTCGAGAATCTGCACATTCTCCACATGATCCGGAGTCATCAACGTGAGTGAAGAAATCGGCGCAAGTTGGATGGTATCGATTCCCGCATTGGCATCCTCTGACACAGTCGGAAGACCGGAAAGGAAACGATAGATATCATCGCCCATCCCACCGAATAACTGATCGCCGCCCCCGTGCGATTCCAACAGATCGTTTCCCGCCCCACCGTGCAGCACATTCACGCCAGTCCCACCGTACAGACGATCATGTCCTTCTCCACCGTGTACGACATCGTCGCCCTCATCCCCTTCCAACACATCAGCGCCCTCGCCGCCGAGCAAGATGTCGTTTCCTTCACGTCCATGGAACCAATCATCGACTTGGCTACCTTGCATATGATCGGCAACGGTGGTACCAAACAACGTTCCTCCCGTCACCGACGCGGACAAGTGAAAGCCGCGAGAGAGCAATTGGCTGCTCGTCAGCACGGTCCCGTCTGCGAACTCAAACCGGCCAATGGTGTGAAACTCCGCCGGGGAATTGAGCCCGAAACCGATAATCTGAACCGCGTCGCCACCGTGTCCTACTCGCACCACCAGCGAATCACCAGCTACCACATCCAAACTCAGGGATTCGGCCATGACACCGGAGCCGAAGACCAGACGGTTGCTCTGAATCGCATCATCCTCGATCGAATCAACCCCGTCCCCCAGACTAAACCGGTAGGTGTCGAGGCCCCCTCCACCGATCAGGCGATCATTCCCGGCCCCACCGTGTAAATCGTCTTCTCCTGCCGCCGAATACGGA
This sequence comes from uncultured Nitrospiraceae bacterium, assembly GCA_963846575.1. Classification (GTDB taxonomy): domain Bacteria; phylum Nitrospirota; class Nitrospiria; order Nitrospirales; family Nitrospiraceae; genus Nitrospira_A. The sequence goes on from CAWJWJ010000002.1 coordinate 2,658,948, forward strand.
CCATCCCACGATTCTCCGAACAACACATCGTCGCCACTCCCTCCCTCTAACTGATCGTTGCCACCTCCCCCCTGCAAGACGTCATCGCCCTCACCGCCGCCGAGGGTGTCGTTTCCCGCCTGGCTCGCAAGTGGTGAGTCACCGAAAAGGGAATCATTGCCGGCCTCTCCGAAGAGCACATCGTCGCCAACATCGCCCACCAACTGGTCAGAGCCGTCGCCCCCAAACAGTCGGTCCTGTCCCCCACCGCCCCACAACTGGTCGTCGCCCTCTTCGCCATTCAGCGTGTCATTCCCACCGATCAGGCTCAGGACAGTTGGATCGTTGCCATCGCCATAAAGGAAATCATCGCCGGCCCCTCCGATAACAAGGTCATCACCATCGCCCCCCTGCACTTCATCGATCCCGTCGCCACCAAAGAGTGTATCGTTCCCCTCGCCCCCTCTCACGAGATCATCATCTTCTTCACCGTCGAGCAGGTCAGCGCCCTCCTGACCTAACAAGAAATCGTCGCCTCTCCCTCCAAACAACTCGTCGTCTCCCAAACCACCCTGCAATTCATCGTCCCCCTCGTCACCCGACAAGATGTCTCCCCCGTCTTGACCGAAGAGCCGATCATTTTCGCTGCCGCCTGCCAAGGAATCGTTTCCGCCACCACCTTGAAGCTCATCGATCCCGGCTCCCCCATGAAGCATATCGTTAGAGCCGGGCTCATTCGCGTACTCTCCAACCAGCAAGTCGTCCCCAATTCCTCCAAATAACACATCGGCTCCCACCCCACCGTACAACTGATCGTTTCCCTCACCGCCCTCAAGCCAGTCATCACCCGCTCGCACGGCATACAGCGCCCCTTCGCCAAAAATCACATCGTCCCCACTGCCCCCGATCAGGACATCCGCGAGTCCTCCGCCATAAAGCCAGTCATTCCCCGCGCCACCATCCAGATAGTCCTCACCATCTTTGGCTGGATCCCACGGCAGAAGGGTTGCTCCACCGTTATGATCGCCGAACAAAACATCGATCCCATCACCACCCAACAGGAGGTCTGCGCCTCCAAATCCGATCAGGTTGTCGTCACCTGCTCCGCCGTCCATCGTGTCCTCCCCTAAGCCCAGAGAATAATCTAGGGTAAAGGAGAACCCAGTATTGAACGGGTGATCAGGCGGAATGATGGTCAACTCGGTCGTACCTCCATCCCCCCTCAGGTCATCGTTTCCACTGCCGCCGAGCAAGACGTCATTCCCCGCCCCGCCCACCAGGAGATCGTCGCCGGCCCCTCCATCTAAATAATCCTGCCCGGCTTGTTCGAGCGACAGATCCCCATAGAGTCGGTCATCGCCGTCACCGCCCTCCAGCACGTCGTTATCTTCCCAGCCATACAACTCGTCATTTCCCCCAAAACCCTGAAGCAGGTCGTTGCCTGCACGGCTGGACAGACGATCGAAATTGGGTCCGCCGTATAGCTGATCGTTCCCTGGTCCCGCATAAATCCGATAACTCCCTTGTCCCCCTTGGAAGATATAGTTCTTCGCCTCGATACGCTCGATGATCCAAGCTCCCGTCTGAGGAAGCAGAATCTCCTCAGCCGCAAATCCATTGGCGCCAAAATTTATCGGAGGAACCGCGCCGGCGACGAACGAGTCCATGTTGGCTACCGTCACGTGGGCCTCCACCTGCGTGCTATGCGTGGACTGACCTTCGGCATCTGCCAGCGTAACAGAGAGCGTGAGTGATGCATCAGCCGCGATGTCTTGCGTCGACTTGAGCCCGACGACCAACTGCCTCCGGCCCTCCGGAACGACCAGCGCAAAGGCACTGCCTTGCGGCAGGAGGTCCGTACCATCAGTGCGGAGCACGACCCCGCCTGCGTTGGGGCCGCTCAGCGTCAGCATCAGTTTCTGGCCACCGATCGCCGCTTCGAAGGGCAGATTGATGGTGATCGCTTTCAGTTGGCCTTCCCTGAGACTCACGGCTGCCGGTACTACGGCATCAGGATTAAACCCCGCTGCGTTAAACGGATTCGCTCCGAAGCCTTGCTGCACAACTACGGTCTGCCCGGCCTGTTGAAGCGTAATTCTCGCAGCTTCCAGTGCTGCGCCTAGGACTGGATCCACGGTCCATTCGCGCGACGCCTGCTCATACCCCTTCCGAAAGGCATCAAGCTCGATAAATCCCAAAGAACGGCCCAGATCGAACACCCCAGGAATGTCGCCGATGAACTCTGAAAAGACATTCGCGATTCCCTGAGCCGTGTTAGTAATCCACGGAACCAGCGTGCCTTCGACAAATGCATCGACGGCTCCGACTGCACCCCTCAAATTTCTGCCTACCTCAATCAGTGCTGAACTGACCAGTCCTTGTACCTGAGCCACGTTTTGACCGAGGGCGTCGGCTGCACCAGTAATCATCTCTAACGCTCGATTGATCCCTCCGCCCGGCAATGCCAACGTGTCGGCGAAGACATCACGATCAAACTGAAGCCCTACCAATTGCGCCGCTGCTTCGGCTTGTTTGCCCAACTCCCCCACCCCAAGCGCCACGCCCAGAGCTGAAGCATAGAGTGCCAGACGGAGAGCCGCTTCCGTGTTTCCCTGTACTGTGCCGTCGGTATTTCCAAGTTGCGAGTAATGGCGGGCAAATGACTGCGAGAGCGCCAGGTCTAATTGAAGCGGAATGTAGGGTACCACCGGGGCTGCCCAGTATTCCGGCTTCCTAATCGTATGGGCAAACAGCCCCTCGCCTGTAGTAGCGAAGGTTACTTGATGTCCGACCACCTGTGTCCCTGCGCCACCCACATGCGGCCCGCCCAGCAAATGAACTGCATCACCCTGCACAATCGGAGGTTGTCCGATCACCACATGATGTTCACCGATAACCACTGACATCCGGTCAGTCCCCGGAGAGGCTCCACCCAGGACGTGTGTAATCCCCGGGGCATTGAAGGTAGTGAAGTGGAGCTGAGTGGGATTGATTATGAAATTGGGATTGGAGTTACCTTGAGCATTATTGGGGTCTAGGCAGCCCTCGAGCAATTTCCAGAACAGAAGTGAAATCGCTGACCTGACTCTTCGTCTTTCAAATTTGTGTCATTAATAGCCCATTGAACTAACGCACCGCCTAGACTGTGGCCAACTAGCTCCACCTTTCGGTTTGCGACCAATTCTTGGGCAAGCCATGGATTCACATCATTACGGAGTTCATTAAATTGGGTTTTGCCAATATCGGTGACATCCGCGAACAGATCTTCCATATTCACAGACGTGACTTCCGATCCACGAAACACCAGCATTCGCCGACCGTCGTCTTACGGCTCGCTTGAGCGCGTAGACAAAGCCACCGCTCCACCGGACCTTGGCCACTCTCTTCCGTTCCAAATGACGGATCAATTGCCAGCCTATGGAAAAGGAATTCTCGTAATATACTAGTTCTGCAGCTTCGCGAGCATCAGCTAGGCTAACAACGGCGGTCATGGCGTTGCTCCTTGCATTCGATGAACATGAGTTCAGACTGTCCTTTATTACGCTCACCCACTTGCGACCGTCGGCGACATCTGATTGCCGCAATTTCGTCTGGAAAATTGACTTTCATGAAGTGGTTCAACACTCGGCCTCTTGGATTTTTGAGCGTCCATCCAGAGGCTCGTCACGAGACGATGACCGCGCTCAATCATCACTACGTCACCTTGGGCATTCACATGCAGATCGTGCAAATAAATGGATCATCGGGAGTTTGTCTGAATACTTACCACTTCTTCCATCTTTAGCCTTTTCCCCATCTAGATGAAATCGGCAGATCCTCCCCCCAACAGTGAGATGGCGATCGCATGGTCACCTGCTCTAAAACACCCCCGTAGAGGTGATTTCCCAGTTAGATCGGGCTTAAAACTGAGCCTCCAGCTGATATGGGCCTTGTTCCTGCGTGGTCTGCTGTACTATGCGACCATTTAAATCTGTAGCAGATAACCTTGCTTAGTTCCGTGCCATCGGCCATTTTCAAAGGTGGTTCCGAATTGGTCACCCATTCGTAATTTCCACTACCTTTGCTGACTCGAATCGTCTCATCCCAGCGATACTGGACAAGGAATCCTTTGTCCAGTAACCACATACGTTTGGTACCTCTATCGTGGGGCAAACACACCGCGCGATACCCTGGCAGGAGATATGCGAATCCACAATCGTTCTTGGCCTGATCTGGTAGCGCTGAACTCTGCAAGCCCCGTCCACCCAAAGTATTACTAAAACTCAGGACAAATTGGTTTGCGATGCTGACAGCTTGTGGTACGACGAAACCCTCTAGTTTCTCTGCCAACAGGGTTGGTGGCTGGCCGATTGTTAGAGAGTAGAGCTTGTTCCGTTTCTTATCCGCGGATAACACATGGAACAACAGGGTGTGCGACTGACAAGTCACATCGCGAATGTGAGGCTGTAAGTTCGGTTCAATGGGCGCCAGATCAATTCTCCTGAGATCTTTAGGTTTAGCCGGATCAAGGTAATAGAGCCCCTCCACCTCGAACTCCTGCCCAGGGGCTGGCTGGCCTCCTTTTACGATCACGAAATGCGTGTCGTCATACCAGCAGCCCCCACCTCTGATCCCTGTATTGATGACCTGGTATTCACGTTCGCCTTTGGCCAGAACAGTACTTACACAAGCGGCTGCAATGAGGACCACGGACAGGCACAGACGCTTCCGATTCCTGTGAGGCAATCGAGCCCTGTTCATTGACGGTGGACTCCTTTGTTTGGACGTGGTGCGTTGTAAAAGAGTTAGGAGCGACCATTTTGGCGATCTACTGGCACATCAGCGAACCTCAGTTACAGCCGGCTTGCACATCCCACTCTGTGCTGTGACATAGAGTGTCAAGAGCTCTTGTTCCATGCTGTTTGGGATGACCAGGTTGAAGACACAAGGGCCCCAAATTTCACCGGGATCATGTCTTGTGGCTGCCCTACCGCTCCCGCAAGCTTTCCTGCATCGACTTCAGTAACGGACTCAGCAGATACTCGATCACTCGTCGCTGGCCGGTTTTGACCTCCACTGTCACCGCCATCCCAGGCGTGAGGTGGACGGTCTTCCCTTCCACATGGAGTGTCGGGTGGTCAAGGCTGATTCGACTGGCATAGATTAAACCGCCTTGCTCTTTCTCCAACGGTACCGCATCATCCGAGACGGTCAAAACTTTTCCCGGAACGGTGCCGTAGAGAGTAAACGGAAAGGTTTCAATTTTGATTTCCACCGGCTGCCCTTCCCTTACAAACCCGATGTCTTTGTTTTCAAAGCGTGCTTCAACTTCGACGGAGTGGTCCTGCGGCACGACGATGAGCAAGGGTTGCGCGGGGGTCACCACCCCACCGACCGTATGCACCGCCAGCTGCTGGACGACCCCTTCGATCGGCGATACCAATTTCTGTAAGTCAGTACGCTGTTCTGCCTTTCGCACCTCCTGAAGCAGCGATGCAGCTTTCGTTTCGGTAGTGGACAGCTCGGCCTGTTTGGTCTGCTGAAACTCCGAGACGAGCGCATAGTAATTTTGCTCCGCCTCGGCCAACGCTGCCTGATCTTGCCTTAGTTTGCTTTTCTGCCCGGCCCACTCCTGCGCTTTGTCGATGCGCTGCTGCTCAAACTGGAGATAGTCCATCTTCGACACATATTGCTGCGCGAGCAACGTGCGATAGGCCTTGGCTCGCTCAGCCTCTATCGGGACAGTAGCTTCGAGACGTCGAAGATTATCTTTGGTGGCCTCCACTGCGGCTTTGCGCTGACCAATGAGATGACGTGCGGCATCCACTCGCGCAGAAAATTCCGTCATCTGATCACGCAACAGTTGTTGTTGCAGCATTACGAACTGTGGGGCGGCATCAGCGGGTGGAGGGAAGTTGAAGCGCCCGTCAATCAAGGCTCGCAAGCGAGCGGCTTCGACCAGGGTCGCGCGATACTCGTTAGTGGCCCGGTCGCGGTCTGCACTGTTTTGGGTTTCATCCAGTTCAATCAGGATCTCGCCTTGATGAACCGTCTGGCCATCTTGCACGTGAATGGCAGTGATAACTCCGTTCTCGAACGGCTGAATTGTTTTGGAATGGCCGCTGGGAATAATCCTCCCGGGAGCCACCGCCACAATATCGATGACACTGAGGGACGACCAGATGCACGCCGTCGTGAACACCATCAGGATGGTCCATAGAATCGCTCGGCCGATTGGCGAAGGCGGCGCATGTTCAATTTCAAGCACTGCCGGCAGGAATTCAGTTGTATCGCCGTAGGAGGTTGCTCCTATCGGGAGCGTCTCCGCAGCTTGCCATGCAGCACGCCACGCTGCCAAATGTCGCAACAAACTGTATCGCATCCTCATCGTTCTCTCAGTTGTTTGCCGGGTCACCCCGCTGCATCGGCAGATTAAGGTCCGCTTATTCCTCCGCTACACAGCCATTGCATCACTCAACCTATGCCGCGGCCGACTGTCCACCCTGATATCTATGGAGCCGGGCGTATAGCCCATTCCGCTTGAGGAGGTCGTCGTGGGTGCCATCTTCAAGGAGCTGCCCCTTCTCGAGCACAAAGATTCGATGAGATGCGCGAACCGTACTGAGTCGATGGGCAATGATGACGACCGTGCGCCCCTTGCAGATCTGCGCCATGTTTTGCTGGATGATCGCTTCAGACTCATAGTCCAATGCACTTGTGGCTTCATCGAAGATGAGGATGCGTGGATTGGCCACCAGCGCCCTGGCGATGGCGATCCGTTGTCGCTGGCCGCCGGATAGGGTACAGCCGTGCTCGCCAACAACCGTATCGTACCCTTGAGGAAGTTCAAGGATGAACTCGTGGGCACCCGCCAATTTCGCGGCGTTCATGACTCGATCCATGGAAAGACCTGGATCCGTCAGCGCGATGTTGTCACGCACTGATCGGTTGAATAGAAAGTTTTCCTGTAGGACCACCCCGACCTGACGCCGCAGCCAGGCCGGATCGACCTGAGCAAGATCAACTCCATCTACCAACACACGGCCTCGTTCCGGTACATACAGGCGTTGCATTAACTTCGCGATAGTACTCTTCCCGGAGCCTGACCGTCCCACCATCCCTATAACCTGACCGGGTTGTAATGTGAGCGAAACCTGCTGGAGGACCACTGGTCCGTCAGGACGATAGCGAAAAGTGACATCGTCAAACACAATCTGCCCGGAAATCTTTGGCAAAGTCGTGCGGTTCGGGTTGTAGGACGGCTCCGGCCTGGTGTTCAGCAGATCCCCCAATCGTTGCATCGAAAGACCCACCTGCTGAAATTCCTGCCAAAGGTTTACCATTCGCAACAAAGGACCGGTGACTTGGGCTGACAGCATGTTGAATGCGATCAGCCCACCGATACTCAAAACTCCATCGATGACCTGATATGCTCCGACCCACATAAGGGCGATCGTCGTGGACTTCTGGATAAAGATTCCCACCTGTCCGGCCACAGTGATGAGACTGGTGGCGCGGAAACTCGCTCGCACATATTCGGCCAGCTGTTCATCCCAGCGACGTTGTAATGGCGGCTCAACGGCCAGAGCCTTCACGGTTTGAATGCCGCTCACGGCCTCCACAAGAAACGACTGGTTCTCCGCACCGCGGTTGAATTTTTCATTGAGCCGCAGACGAATGGTCGGTGTGATGACTACTGACAGAATGGCATAGAGCGGAAGGGACGCCATCACCACCAATGTCAGCAGAGAACTGTAGATCCACATCACCCCCAAAAATATGACGGTGAACGCAACATCCAGCACAACCGTCACAGAGTTGCTGGTAATAAACTGGCGAATCTGTTCGAGTTCGCGCACTCGCGCGACCGTATCGCCGACGCGTCGGGCCTCGAAATAGGCGATCGGAAGCGCCAAAAGATGCCGGAATAGCTGTGCACCAAGCCCCACGTCGATCCGGTTGGTGGTGTGAGCAAACAGGTACGTGCGCAACCCTCCGAGTAGGGCATCGAACAGGGCTAGTGCGACCATCCCGATACCTAACACGTGCAACGTTGTAAAGCCCTTGTGTACCAATACCTTGTCTATGACAACTTGCGTAAAGAGCGGTGTGAGCAGTGCGAACAGCTGAAGGAAGAACGAAGCCAGCAATACTTCACCTAGGAGCCTTCGATACTTAACCACGGCTGGTATGAACCACGTGATATCGAAAACAAGATCTTGTGCCCTCAGGCCGGCACGTTTCGTAGCAAGCAACAGTCTACCGCTCCACGTCGCCATGAATTCTTCCTTGGATTGAACTTGTGGTCGCGGTTCCAGTGGATCCTGGATTAACACATTGTTGGCCTCTACCTTCGCCAACACAATGTACTGCCCGTTGACCCTCTGAGCGATGGTTGGAAACGGTGTCGCCTTCAGGTCCTTCCATGTGGCAGTCACCAGGCCAGCCTTCAACCCCACATGTTTCGCCGCACGTAACAGTTCCTGTGGTGTCAGTATCTGACCGGACTGCCCGTATTGATGTGCAATCTGTCCGGCATCCACATACAGGTCATGAAATCGCGCGAGCACCAGCAGGCACAACAATCCTGTATCCGGAAAGGGTTGGGGCCTGGAACAAGGGTCTGGACGGCACACAGCGGCTTCCATGGATGAACTGTAAATAGAGCGGCTAAGATTGTTTCGGCTTAGGAGGTTGGAGAGAGCCCAGCATCTGCTGGAGTTGCTGATTGAGCCGAATTGCGGAAGGAAGAGGCAAGGAGACACCTGCTGCTTTGGTGCCATTTAGCTGCTGGGGTATTGCTTCGCCTTGTTTAACACGTCGAGCGACAAGGCCCAACAAAGCAGGTTCAAGAACCCCAAACTCGACGTATGCAAGTCCTTTGTCTATACCGACATGAGTGTAGTTGACCAGCTGCGGACGCTCATGCTCCCCGCCTGGCTTCAGCCAAACATTAACCGCGGTTGCCTTATCGCTATTCCACTGGGAAAGATTACCTACCACCATGCTATCCCTCCTGCGATCTAGCTTTTGACATTCCTCCGTCATTTCGTGAGCCGAACAAGAGCTCAGGACAATAGGGCGCAGAATAGGGGCAGACTAGTTGAACCGCTATTCCTCGATGGCGGGGAAGGTATTAAGGCTTACGTAGCAGAAGATCCAGAACGACAAGGACTGACGAAGATTAGGTATCAGAACTTCAGGGAGTAAGCCTGTAGGGTCAGCTGACCACTGTGAGCGTGGTTTCATGGCGTCCCGTGGCTCCATTGAGAGCCGGGTCCTGCTCAATCGAGATTCATGAGGCGGCGGAAAGCGGAACGTCGAGTGACGTAAGAACCAAACGTCCTCCCCCTCGTCTGTCCTGATCAGAACCCGGCATGTCGGAAGGCGAGAACCTGAATCAGGTGCCGCAGGCCTCGCAACATCATCCCGTGGTTTAGCGCATCGACCCGCAACCTGCTCTTGACGACCGCCTCAGTCCAGCCCGTTTGAGCATGGTACCCCTTATACTCCCGCTCAACGACCTCGATCTCCGTGAGCCACTGCACGCTCTTCATGCCACAACTACCAGACACGATGACCCATGCCAGGAACCTGTGCCTAACGGAAGTGTCACCGCTCTTTCATCGTCCGTCTCCCTGGATGCAGCAGTGGTTGCCCTGCCGGTCCGTCAGTCGGGCGAAGAAATTCTTACGTGTGGTTAGTGGGCGGAGGAATACCGGATTCAGGTTTGACGGGTCCCCAGAAGAGGCGGTGAATCCAGACTTGATAACTAATCACGATGGTGATGCCGATCGTAAACCACCAGAACGCGGCCTCGAGCCCATGGGTTCCGGCTGAGGCGTTGCCGGCCGTCAGACTGTACGCCGAATCGGTCGTGGAGATGAGGAGATTGGGGTACGATCCCCAGGCCACAGAGGCCAGCAGGCCGAGCAAAAATAGACTCGAGGCAGCAAAGGCGGCGACATCCCGATCACGTCGTCTGAAGAGGACCAGGGCGGCCAAGGCCGTTAACGCCGTCAGCGGGAGGGCATACCCGATGGGATGCGCGTCGTAATTGATCCGGTAGGAGGGTTGTATGTAATGGATGGACAGAAGGACCAGCGGGACGGACGCCGCCGCGGCATACCCGCTCCGCGCGGCCAACGATCGCGCCCGCGCCTGCAGGGCACCCGTGGTTTTCATGGCCAGATAGTTGGCCCCGTGCGCCGTCAGCATCGCGACGCTCGCGACCGCCAGCAGCACCGTGAACCAGTCGAGAATGCCCGGTTTGGGCCCAGGGGTGAAATCAGTCCACAGGGCGACGAAAAAGTATCCGTCCTCGTCCAAGGGCACCCCACGAATCAGGTTGCCCAGCGCCGCACCGAAAACGATCGCCAGCAACGCGCTGGACGCTGCGAAGGACACATCCCAGAAGTCTCTCCAGAGGGGATGGTCCAGATGGGACCGCAGCTCGAAGGCCAGGCCGCGGCCGATCAGCAGCCAGAGCACAAGGGTGAGCGCCAGATAAAAGCCGCTGAATCCCGACGCGTAGGCCCTGGGAAAGGCCAGAAAGAGCACGGCGCCGCCGGCGATCAGCCAGACCTCGTTGCCGCTCCAGACCGGGCCGATCGCCGCCAACGCCATGCGCCGTTCCGCCTCGGTCCGCGCGATGAAGGAGTAGACCATGCCGACGCCGAAATCGTACCCGTCGAGCACGACATACAGGGCCAGCATCAGGGTGACGGCGCTATACCAGAAGAGTTCCATCCCGTTCGATCCTTCACTAAGCCGGTTGAGCGGCGCCCTCGCCAGGCGCGGGACGAGCTTCCGCCGCCGGGCCGTGCCGTAGCGTTTCAGCGAACAGGAAGAGAAAAAGCAGGCCCAAGAACAGATAGAGCCCGAGAAAGCCGATGAGGGTAAAGAGCGCGTTCCCCGAATGAACCAGGGGCGAGATCCCGTCGGCCGTGTGAAGCAGCCCGTACACCAGCCAGGGCTGACGGCCCAACTCGGCGGTCATCCAGCCGGCCGTGGTGGCAATATAGGGAAACGGTACGCTGAGCATGATCAGCCACAGCAGCCATTTGGCCTTGAAGAGCCGTCCCCGCCACAAATACATCAGCGCGAGCCCCATGACTGCCAGGAGTATCGTCCCGAGGCCGGCCATAATGTGGTACGCGTAATAGAGCAGCGGAATATTGTCCGGCCACTCCCGCTGAGCGAACACGTTCAGCCCCTTCACGTGGGCATAGAGGTCGTAATACACGAGTAGGCTCAGCGCCGACGGCAGGACGAGCGGGTTGTCGATCGTCATGGTCTCCATGTTCGGCTGCCCGATCAACAGGATATCGGCTCCCCGCTCGGTGCGGAACAGCCCCTCGAAGGCCGCGCCCTTGATCGGCTGGAACTCGAACACCTGCCGCGCGCTCTCATGGCCGGTGGGCGTGATCATCAAGACCGAGGCGATGGCTCCCACCACGACGCCGGTCCGAAGAAAGGTCCTGGCATGGGCGAGGTGTTGCCCCGACAGGAGATAAAACGCCCCCACCGCCGCCATCACGACCGAGGCGGTCACCACCGCGGCGGTCATGTTGTGGGCAAATTGCCAGAACAGCCATGGATTGGTCAGCAGTCCCGTGAGACTCTCGATCAGCAGGCGTCCATCCTCGGCCACGCGATAGGCCACCGGATGCTGCATCCAGGCATTCGTCGCCAGAATGAAGTAGCCGGACAACCACGAGCCCAGGAAGAGCATGAAGGCCGCCACCCATTGAAGGCGCCGGCTGAACCGCTTCTCACCGAACAGCAGAATGCCGAGGAAGGAGGATTCGAGAAAAAATGCGAACACGCCCTCCATGGCGAGGGTTTGCCCGAGGATTCCGCCGGCATAGTTGGAGAACTTCGCCCAGTTGGTGCCGAATTGAAATTCCAACGGGATGCCGGTCACCACTCCGAAGGCGAAGCTCAACGCGAAAATGCCCGTCCAGAATCTCGCGACCCGGTGATAATGGTCATCCACGCTCCAGAGATCCCTGGTCCTGAAATAGACCAGCAGCAGGGCCAGGCCCATCGTCAGTTGCGGAAACAGGTAGTGGAAGCTGGCTGTGACGGCAAACTGCAACCGGTCGTAAAGTATTGCGCTCTCCATGACTCCTCTCGCCCTGACATCTCGGTCCCACAGGGCCCGTGGTCACTCGGTACGTGGTACCCATCATAGATGGGTTTCATTATACCGGCCAAATCGGAACAAGTGTCATGGATCTTGGGAAATGACCGCCGGATTGCGCTCTCTGTGTCCTGCGTATTTTGTCGTGCCAGGAACGCCTGCCGCAGACGATCGCGCCGTCCTTGGTTCATCTCCGGCCGAGGCAGGAGCCTCAAGAGATCGCGCATACAGGTCACTGCGTCACAACGACTCCCAGAAATCCTGGGCCCGTATGCGCAGCAGCCCAGGCCATAGACCTTGCAACAACCGTAGGGCATTACATCAAGCGATGCATCCGAATGAGATTATCGTCCGTAGGAGATGGTAAGGTACATGATCAATACAACCGGTTCAAACCAAAGGAGGCCATATGGAGATGATGAGACGGATAGGAATGGTGGGGTTGGGGATTGCGTTTCTGGGAGCGCTTTCCGGAGTCCCCGTCTTCGCCGCGGATAAGGCGAAGGCGCCGATCGCGGACGGTTCGAAGGTCATGATTACGTCTCCGAAGGATGGGGACAAGGTGAGCAATCCCTTTGACTTGAAATACGAACTGACCAAGGGCTCGCAAGCGGCTCATGCCCACGTGTACCTGGATGATCAGTACCAGAAAGGCTTCAAGGGAACGTTCAAGGACCTGCCCAAAGGGACGCACAAGATTACCGTGACCGGAGCCACAAAGGATCACGACCTGGTCGACGCCAGCCAGACCATTCACGTCGAGGTGCAGTAACCAGCGATCAGCCCGGATTGCGTCGGGGTTTCTTGAACAAGAGACCCCGGCGCGCCGGGTCCAAAAGGCTGCTTCAGAGCCTTCGCGAAAGACCGGCGGTACGGCGTATCTCTGAGCTTGCATATCTTCAAGCTGAGTGACCACGACTTCGATGGTAAAGTTCCCTCCCCTCCTTCCATACTTCGTCAATGGAATGCAATGCTCAGCACCTGTCCCTTGGCTTGACTCTTTTCCTTCCGGAACGTAGCCTTCTCTCACGATCGTTCTGGTCTCGTCTCTGCCCTTTGGCGCTGCATGAAATGGATGAAGGTGGTGATGCTCTCTATCGTCACTAGGAGTCCAGCCATTCGATCACGGATCCGCTTGATGTCAGGAGCCCCAATGACACGCGATGACTCATCTATGGGACGTCTCCTTTCCCGCCGTCAAATGGTTTCACTACTCGGCAGCACCGGCGCGCTGTGGCTGATGGGCGGCAGTCTGTTTTCTCGGCATTCAACTGCGGGCATGCCATTCGCCTCCTGCGTGGTCAGACCGGAGCAAACCGAAGGACCCTATTTCGTCGATGAGCGATTGAATCGCTCCGACATCCGGTCAGACCCGGCGAACGGACAAGTCAAACCCGGCACGCCCCTGGCGCTGACGCTACAGATATCACGGGTTGGCTCAGGCAATTGTCAGCCATTGGCCGCCGCCCTGGTGGACATCTGGCACTGCGATGCGCTGGGGGTCTATTCGGATGTGCAGGATGCCGGCTTCAATACCGTCGGCCAGAAGTTCTTGCGCGGCTATCAACTGACGGACTCTCAGGGCGAAGCCCGGTTCGTCACCATTTATCCCGGTTGGTATGTGGGCCGGACCGTGCACGTCCACGTGAAAGTTCGCACTGCATTCGCAGCCGGGCGGAGCTATGAATTTACGTCGCAGCTGTACTTTGACGACGGACTGACAGAGCGCGTGTACGCCGATCAACCCTATGCCGCAAAAGGCCGGCGCAAGGCACGGAATCAGGATGATCGCCTCTTCCGGCGCGGCGGAGATCAACTCATGCTCGCGCCCACACCCACGACCGACGGGTATGCGGCCACGTTCGGGATCGGCCTGCACATTCCTTGATCACCACTCAATAGCCATGCGTTCCCTTCCCGGACAGGGCATACCTGAAACCCCGTATCACAGTCATCAAGGATCATGATGGTGGCGGCCTTGAATTTGTATAATGGTGTCATGACGCCCCCCCTATCCGTCTGGTTGATCCAAGTATGCCGGTAGACATCGCCGGGAATCCCAGGGATTCAACCGATAGGGTGCAAATCCGCGTGAGACGCCATCTACCATCGACGATGACAACCTTTTACCCTTCCGCCCGAGGACCCTATGGATGAACGCTGTCACCACACGCCTGAGAGATCACCAATGAGAACACTTGCAAATGGCCTGAACGGTTCATGCCTGACGCTGGCGACCGCGGCCCTCTGCCTACTCCTGTCCGCATGCGCAGGAGTGGACCGGAAAGACACGTTAGCCACCGTGGAGTCGGTGGATCTTGATCGCTATGCCGGCACCTGGTACGAGATCGCCCGTTTGCCGATGTATTTCCAACGACATTGCCTGCATTCCAAGGCGGTGTACACTACCCGCCCCGATGGCACGATGGGTGTGCACAATGAATGTACGACCGATCGAGGAGGAGTTGAACGGGTCGAGGGCGTGGCAACGGTCATCGATGCGACGACGAATGCCCGGCTCACCGTGGTATTCGACAATTTCTTTGCCCGGCTTTTCGGTTCGTCGAGGGAAGGGAACTATTGGATTCTGGATCTCGACCCCGAGTACCGGACGGCGATGGTGGGGACACCCGACCGTCGCTTTCTCTGGATCCTCTCGCGTGCTTCGCAACTCGATGAATCCAGCTATCAACGCCTGGTGGAGAAGGCCCGGCAAATGGGATTCCCCGCGTCGAAACTCATTCGCGACCGGCGGCCGGCATCATGATAGGTGGACACTACGATTAGAGCACGGTGCGCCCGGTACTCCTGCCTGCTGAATCAGCTTCGCCAATAGGCCACTCCATCGGGGCCGATGCCTGGCGCCGATACCCGCCCCGTTGTCCAGGAAAGTATTCATAGAACAACGGGTTGTTGCGCCACGACGGAGCGTCTCGAGGGACGGGACGCCGCCGGATACCCGCCGCTTCGCTTCGCCATTCCGGACAAAGCTGTGAGTGAGCGTCGACTGATCTCTGCCGTCACCTGCCGGACTATAGAGAAAGCCGCCTGATCCAGTCGGTTCGGACCCTACCCTGATCGCCGAGATAGTCATGGAATTTCTGAGCACCTCGATCATCAGATGGTTGACCGAAACCAGATCGGTCGGCGCCAGTTCGGACGATCCCGTTATATGCCTACACCGGAATGGCGCCGGTCGTAGTCCACACGATGCTCACGACCTGTCACAGAGCCCACATAAGAATGCTCCCCCAACATCATGGCCATGGCAGGCTGGTTCAGCCTCCTGTTGCCTCACCTTCTGAGGCGGAACGGACAGCGACGGCTTCGTCGGCAGGCCGCACCAGCGATCCGTAGTGGGTGGCATAGACAGCAATAAACACCGCCCCGAACAGAAAAATCTGGCAGGCGTAATAGGCCCACAGCAGTATCAGCACCAGTGCGCCGGCTCCTCCATATAACGTCACCAGGGCGCTATGCCCCAGATACATCACGATCAGCATGCTGCCGACCATGTATAACACTCCCGTCACTGCGGCTCCGACCCAGACGTCGGACCAGGCCACTTTCGCCTGCGGCACCCATTTATAGATGAGGACGAACAGACCGGTCACGATGATGAACGACACGGTGGTGCCGATGACTTCACGAAGCCATACGGGAGACCCCGAATTCCCTACCACAGACTGCAGTACGATGCTGAGCCACGCGCTGACCGCCAGCGATGCGAGGAGAATGAAGCCTACGCCCAGCAGCGCAGACACTGACGCGAATCGCTGCCGCATCCGTCCCCACATGCCCCGGGGCCGCTTGGGCCTGACTCCCCAGATACAATCCAAGGCGTCCTGGAGTTGATCCATGACCTCCGCCATGCCGATGAGGACGAGTCCTAACGCTACGACTTCGCTCAGGAGCGGGGATCCGGCGGATTTCCATTGATCGAGTAGATGAAACAAACCATTGGCTGCCGGCTCCCCGATGAGATCGGCGATGTGCTCCTGCAGACGTCCCCAATATGCCTCACCGCCCATCCAGGTCGCGGACACCATGAAGACCAGCACGACAAAGGGCACGATGGTTAATGCCGTATAAAAGGCGAGGGCGGCAGCAAAGCGCGGCCCGGGATCATCGTTCCATTTGTCGATCGTGGTGATGACGAGGGACTTGACGTGGTGCCAGGGTCGCGCAGACGGTCCCGGTTTATCCGGTGCCTGCGTCATCGCAGGGCAGTTGGCGGCGTGCGAAGCATCCACCCGGGTTGACTTCACGATTTATCCCCCCACATTGTCGCGCAGAAGGCGCCGTCTCCCGCACGTCTCAGCGGGGCCCATATGCGCAGGAGAGAGCTCACCGTCACATGGCCGATTCTGCGGCGGGGAACGTAGATAAGACACGGGCCGCTGCTCCAGCCGGTGCGGGACGCACCAGTCAGGGCGGACTTCACCCCTTCTCGATTGCTTGCGATTGGCCGTTGGTCGTCCGTTCTTCCGACGGGGTGGTGGGTGCCACCAGGCCAGGTCCGGGCGTGACCGTCTGGGAATATTCACGACTCCTTGTGAATCTGCTCACTCAAGTATTTCTCGAGCCCCAGGTCCTTGATCAATTTGAGTTGGGTCTCAATCCATTCGATATGACCATCGGTATCCTTTTGCATCCCCTCGAGCATGTTCCGGGTCGTGAAATCCCCGACCTTCGCGCAATGCGCGACTCCCTCGGCATAGAGCGTGAGCATGGCATGCTCCGCTTTCAGGTCAAGCTGCAGTTGCTCGGGAACGGTTTCACCGACCTGCACAGTGCCCATCCGCTGCATGTTCGGCACGCCTTCGAGATACAAGATATGCTCGATGAGTTCTTCGGCATCCTTCATTTCGTCAAAACTTCGCTTGCACACATGGTGGTGCAACCGCTGATAGCCCCAGTTTTCGCACATCTTCGAATGAACGAAATATTGATTGATGGCCGTCAGGTTCTCGGTCAACGTCCGGTTCAGCAGGTCGATGATCCCCTCTTTAGCCTTCATGAGCCGATTCTCCTTCTCACGCTCGTCCCTTGTTTGCCACAGTCGCTTTCGCGGTCACCCTTCCCGCCACCTACCCAGTATCTCGCTCAACATCTCCGGTTCCCATCTCTTGTGATCCGGACATGGACAAGCACGCGCTCCATAAAGCCCCCATCGGCATAGCCCCAATCCGCGTCTACGGGAGAGGAAGAGTACGACGTGGCCCCGAGCGCTAACGGGCGATTCCTCCGTGCTGATGCCGGGCGCCAACACAACATGTCCGGCGGCTCCCGACGAAGGCTGCCGGGGTCAGGGCCGTCGCTGTCGGACAGGAAGGCCTAGCCGCGTTTTTGTTATGCGACCGAGCGTCATTCGTCCCCACCAAGCACCGTGGTCGCATAATCCAGCACGACGCGGCCTTCTCGACACAAGTCCTGAATTTCCGCGGGTGGCCGCCTCTCCTCAAGAGCCTGGATGAGAAGGTCCAACTGAACGGCGAGCCGACGGGCCGTAAACTGCAACCCGCGCTTCTCATCCATGGCGTTCCTTCACTAGAGGTCCATCACGCATTGCTTGCCGCGGGACAGGGACAGCATTCCATCAAGGATTTGCTCACCCACCACTACCGGGCATGTTCTCCGCCCACCCAGGCCGGTGTGCCTTCCCCGTGTCGGAGACGCATCCGTTGCTTTCCGTCGGCGTTGGCGAGTTCGCCTGCGACCAGCATTTTTGTACCGTCCACCACCGCAGGACTACAGACGGCGGTCACGAACCGACCCCGGTTCACATCGAACCGATTCCGATATTCCTTCATGTACCAGGCGGGGCCGAGATGTACGCGAACCACGCCGTGATCGGTCTCCACATCCATTTGCATAAACTCCACGCCGTCTTTCATTTCTACCGTGTGGGTATCGAGGATGGTGCCCTGGACAACCTGGGCACGGTCTTCCGAATACAGCTTCGCTGAGGCTTCTGCCGGTTCAAACGGTATCGTATCGGCAACGGGCAATGCATAGACACCATTGACCGCTGTGAAGAGTAATAATTCAGGCAGCATCATCCGTCTCCTTCGGTTTCAAGTCGTTTCACCCCTTGAGCGTTCACCACCGGGGGGAGCGGCAGTCACTTCGGGATATCCCTGCGAGGGCTCGATACCACATGAGACCTCATTAGCCGGGCGCTGAAGCACCGTTGCGCCATCGAACCTGCTTCGCTAGTTCGAATTCAACGCAGTGCCACATGGGCAAGGTAATGCCTTTTAACTCAGAGTAGCGTCCCTAAGGGGGGGATCATACTAGGAGTGTCCCTCGCCCGTGAATCCGTTCGCGGCCACGAGCAACTTTCTGACCCAGCACCTGCCCCGTCCGCGACACTTCTACGCGGCGCGACGCAGGTGTCAGATGTTCATTAGATCCATGTCTGCACAGGATACCTCGTCATACGAGGGTTGTTCTGACAATGCCGTGGGCCCTACGTGAGGCTAATCACGAGCGGATGAACGAGCATCTTCCTGCAACGCTATCGGTCTGTGATGAGAGACACCGTTCGAGGCTCACCGGGACCGGTAACATCACAACCAAGAGGTGTGGGCAGTCCATCAGGAAGTGCTTGGGCTATGTCCGGGATACGGGACATCCTGAGTTGTCACGATACGTCAAAGGCCAGGACGGGAACGTGAGCGGGCAGAGGGAGAGTAACGGTGGGGGAAGGACGGGACCGGGAATGCCCGGCTCACGAGGGTGTTGAAGCACTACTTCGCGAGGTTTGGCGCAGGAGAAGAATCATCGGATGATCGGACATGGGAGTGAAGCGTGATGGGGGGGGCCGGCTCGCCAATCTCCGCAATGCTGAACCGTCATTGGCTTCCCCGCATTCGGTCCAGATAATTCGGGCAACCGACAACCCCCTCCATGCGCCAGCTCAAGCAACGATACCGTCCCCTAGGAGGGCGGATCATATATTTCCCCCAGACCGCGATTTGCACCTGTCATGACTTCGTCATTCCGGTCGGCCTTAGCTCATGACGCATTCAGAATCCACTGCCGCGTCCACCAGGGATTCGAGCGCCCGGGCACCTTTGGCCATCGAGATTCCCTCGTACACGCGCGCTGCTGCCGCCGACCAGGCCGGGTTGAAGGGTTCGCCGCGAAAGGCAGCCTCGGCTGCCTTCTTCTCGTCATAGGTGAGGCCTCGGGGAGATTCGGCACTTGCGTTCGATGCATCAGCTGCGTTTCCGGTCGGATCAGCGTTCATCATGTTCCTTGCCATGCTGCCTCCTTGAGGATCCGTAAAGGTGTCTGACGTACGATTCCGATAAATCGACTCTCCGCCTGCTTCTATTCTACGTAGAGCAAACTTAATGCCACGATGCCGGTGCTCCAAGCGAAACCCTGTCTCCAATTCTCTTCAGCATTGGCGGGGGCTTGCTGGCCCGTCGAGATTTGGAATTATTACAGTCTCACAGCGAGGGAAACGGAAGGAAGAGACTGGGGATTCGGCGGTAAGGCTGTGGTCAATTCACACAGCGATCGTGTCAATTGTGACACGGATAAAAGGATCCAGCACAGTTAGATGAGATGGCAGGGAAGCTTGGGTAGCGTCAGTCTTGACGGAACCGGTTCGGCCGGCAGCACGGCCCACATGGCTACCTCTGTAACCTCATGTGGTCCATTTTTTTCTGGATGCTCTGTACGCACACCGGGCAATAGCCGTGAGAAAAGACCGCTTCGGAATGTTCACTGATGTAAATCTCTATCGGCACCCATTGGTCGTGATCATCGCGGATCTTTTTGCAGGAGGCGCACACGGAGAGTAATCCTTCAAGACGCTTCAAGTTGGCCAACGCGTCCTGCAGTTCTTTCAAGAGCCTCGAGCGTTCGTCCTCCTCCTCTTTCTGCTGCGTGATATCTTGCGCGAAGGTCGACGCGCTCACCGTGATTCCGCGCTCGTCGACGATCGGTGAGATGGTCATCGAAACGCGGCGTTCGCGATGATCCTTGGTCGTCCACACCGTTTCGACCGGCTGGATGTGTTCTCCCTGTTTGACGCGCGCCAGCAGATCGGCCACTTCCTTCCGATGATCTTCCGGCAGGAGGATCGAGAGCGGTTGCCCCATGATCTCGGCAGCCTGGTAGGCGCAGAGATGTTCCGCGCCGGGATTCCAGGTTTCAATTTTTCCTTCCAAAGTTGTACTGAGGATTGCCTCGTGGGACGAGGTGACCACCGCCGCCAGGCGTGCGGTCTCCGCGATGCTCCGTCGATAATAATAGACCAGTGTTGCCGTGGCCCAGATGGTGATCAACGCCAACTCCCGGTTGGCCAATGCATAGGGAGTCAGAAGACTCACCGACGGGATGGGGAAGGAGCCGAGAATGACGAGCACCGAGCTGAGGGCCGCAATCTGCAGCGTGAATGCAGGCCGGGGAGAACGCACCGTAATCAACACCGCGGCGACGTAGAGCACGCCGCAAGCCACGCCTGTCGGCGTCACCAGGTCAAGGCCGAAGACTAGCCCGGTAATGAGCAGCGTCGTCAAGTCCAACGGCGACAGGATCAGATCCTCCCTCAGTTTGTACCGATGGGAATCCGGAAAGGTCTGTCAGCATTCTTACCGACTCGGACAAGACTACGGTAATCACATTTCCTCGTAAAATCTAGAAAAGTCGGTTATTCAGCACCGGCGGAAATCTGCCGCACCGTAATAATAGGACTGCTGGTGAGGATGTCAGCATGAAGGGATCCGGCGAACAGGGAGTCGTGACATCACGGACAGTCAGGCATGGGGGAATTCTTTCAAGATAGTTTCGGAGGTTCCTCGCTGGCCAGGGCAACGCGTACTTTGTCCAATAACACGTCGCCCGTGAAGGGCTTCTGCAGGAATGAATACTGTCGAAGCAGCCCACTCATCCCACGTCCTCCAAGTTTCCACGTCGAGCTGGCTGACATGATCATCAGTCGGCTCGATGGCCGTTTTCTGCGCAACATCGGCAACAGTTTATCCCCGTGCATGCGTGGAGGAGCACTGGCGCTGCTATCCATCTGAACAGACCGCGGGTAGAGCATCACGTCGAGGAGGATCAGATCAATTTTCTTCGGATAGTCGGTGCAAACTTGAAGGGCCTCAGCGCTGCCGATGGCCTTCAGTACGATATATCCTTGGGCGCCCAGAACGGTCGCGCATAGATCGAGCATGTCCGTATCGTCGTCCACGATAAGCACTGTGGAGGCGTCGGTTGTTGGCATCGATTCCGTCGTCGTTGTCATGTACCTCCCGTTTACTGCTGCCGGTCATCCCGCCGGCAGGCTCAAGCCTTTGGACTCTAAGCCGACCACCGGTTCGCTGGTGGATTGACATGGCCGCTGTTCAGCAGCGACTGAAGAATATTCTTAGAACCTATGTCTGGAATGTCTGACGGGTTCGCTCTGAAGAGACTGGATGGAGCATGCACAACCCTTACGTGACACATCAGTCAAGTTGTCATCGTGCCTCGCAGATTGCACTTCCTCGGGAACCAGGCATTGTTGAGAACTACCCGTCCTGACAGACTATTCGAGCCGGTCCCAGTGGCCTCTTTCACCATGCAAACCATAGACTTACCGTAACCTTAGACCGTCCGCCCCTGGACCTAGGATAATCCCTAGTATGCCCTCAAATCCACTATTCTCCAAACGAAGGCGCAATTAACACACTTCAAGGGCCAGATGAGATGATTCGCACCGTCAGGAATGACGCGTTCCCCCCCGGCGGATGAATCATCCACGAGTCACGCGCGTATTGTGTGCTGCAGAACTGAGGTTCCGCGGTGGCGGACGATCGATCATGTGGACGCCTCATAGTAACTCACCTCGCAGTGCTGCCCGCACTTGGCACAGTGGCCCTGCCGCTGTCTGAGTTCACCACCGGGTGTCCAGGTATCAAGGAGATTGTCCAAGCGCTCACGATCCTCCGGCGTGGCCGCCATCGCGACTTTTATCAGGCAGGCCCGGCAATAGGCTACAGGATGATCCATGGCTATGAGGTAGCAGGGGAAGAATAATGGACGAAAGCCTCCCCACCCTTGTTCCGATGCCATGCCCGGCGAGGCCCGGACTGGCGGCGTCGAGGCGGGGCGGGGTTGATCAGGAGCCTGTTGGGCTGTACGAGGATCCGACAATGCGAGCAGAAGCGTACCGACTCGTCCATAAGAAGAACTCGAAGAGCGATTGGTCCAGTGGTTCAAAGCGACCGCACCTATCGTACCATGGAACCGTCCAAACGGAGCGGTGCCACGTATCTCGACAAGCGCCTGCATCGAATCCCGAAAATGTCGAATGCTTCTGCGGAGCAGCGCTTGAAACCTGTCCCCGCCTTATGTGTGCACTTCCGCGCCAGGGCTGTCCTGACCGACTCTCGAGTCTGTCGGCTCCGACAGGATTGACGGTTAGGGGCAGGTCCCTCAGGACAAAGGAGGGCACAAGGATGCGCCAATGCCTCTCCACTGGGCGAGTATAATGTGATCAGCAACAGAACCTGGTGGGTAAACCAGTCACAGGTTCATGCGTTGTACGCGGTAGGACATATGAGAAGGGAGGACGTCATATTATCTCTAACGGCCGCCCTTGAACTCACCCTCGAACGAGGCTGGCAGGGGCTTGCCTGCGTCCT
Source organism: uncultured Nitrospiraceae bacterium (assembly GCA_963846575.1). Taxonomy (GTDB): domain Bacteria; phylum Nitrospirota; class Nitrospiria; order Nitrospirales; family Nitrospiraceae; genus Nitrospira_A. The sequence continues at coordinate 2,681,697 of CAWJWJ010000002.1, forward strand.
CTTCTTCTCTATCATGCTCTTCCCATTGCCCGATGTCGCGCAGGCCCAGGCATTCGGGTCGGCGGAGGAGTGCCAAACATATACCGGTGACGCCCATATCAGCTGCCTGTATGCCTACATTGAGCGGCAGCAGAAAAGGCTTTCGGAGATCGAAGCACAAGTGGGTAGCCCTGGGCAGCAATTCGTGCCGCAGGAAACCATGTTCCGCGACATCCCCGCGCCGGTGCCGGCATCTGCAGCAGGCCAACGCTACATGGACCCCGCGCTCGCACCAGGCTTTGCCTATGCCGGATACGGATATCCAGGAATACCTTACTGGTATCCGCCCTACGGTGCGGGATTCGGCCTCTCTGCTTTTCCCGGGTTGGGAATCTCGATCGGTGTGGGTGGCCCAGGTTACTACGTAAGGCCGTTTAATCGACCGCGTTACCTCTACCGGTCACCCGGATTCTACCGGCCGCGTTTCTCGTTTGGACCTCGATTGTACCGCTCCCATGTCTATCCGGGTTCCCGATTCTATTCCGGTTCCCGCTTCCACTCCGGCTACCGATCTTTCGGTCGTCACCACCGATAAGCAGCCACACAGTCAGCAGGAAGATCATGCTGGAGGAGCAACGTCCTATGGACCCGTGTACCGGAGCGGGGCCAAGGCCGAAACCTTGTCCGTCCTAGCCCCTCGGTCTCTGCACCCGCGGCCAGGCGCAAGACCCTGCCCTCTCCAACGGCCCTGGAGTCAGGGAGCACATTTGCGGAGTGGAGGAATTCCCGCCTGGCCTGCTACTGACCCTGTGTCTCTCTTTTGGTCTGGAGGTCTCGCTATTCGGCCTGAACGCAAATACCATCAAGCCTGGCGATGACGACGTTTTTGTACCGATAAGTCTTCTCTGCCCAGGAAGCCAACTCCTTAAGCGCGCGATCGCATGCTTCCTTGGACGAGAATTCCACGGTCTGAATAGCCGGACCGAACGGACTGGTATCGTTACCACTCCCGACAGTCAGGAAAAATAGGAAGAGAATCCATTTCATCACTGAACCAACCAGCCGCGGACTGTGAAGGCCCACCTCTCATCCTAAGCGAGGTAGTGCGAAGGCAGGCCTGAGATCAGTGATACCACATTTACGATCCATCTCTTCACGTCTCCCGCCCTACTCCGTTTCGACGCGTCATGACGTAGTCGCTGCGGCTCTCATCGATCATGGCCGGGACAGATTGATGTGCTTTGCCGCACATGGCGTCCTCTCGTCCTGTCATACACATTTCACATCAGCTCAATTCTTCTGTGCCGCCGTGCTGTAAGACTAGCCCCATGCTAAAACCGCCCAGGCAACTGCTCTTACCTTCGATCCAGATCGGGGTCATGGCAAGATGACTGTCCATGTACCGCTGCCGTGATGGTGGCGGGCGCTTCTATCAGTTTCGCCGGGGGTCTCAGTCAGACTTCATATTTCCTGCCGCCTCGCGGCCAATCCAGATCATGAGTGCTCCGCTCAACAACGACTCGCTAAACCCGTTGTGCCCATTTGATCAGAGGAGCCGATGGGACAACGGTCGCCTCGAACGGCTAGCGTTGACGGAACGCCACCGACGTGGAACCGTTCTGCAGAACAGGATCGATATCAAATCGATCGAGGTTCATGACCCTGTTCCAGACCGCCACGAAGTCGTTGACAAACGTCTGCTGCGCGTCATCACTGGCATAGACTTCTGCGATGGCGCGAAGTTGCGAGTTCGAACCAAACACGAGATCGACGGCAGTGCCAGTCCATTTCACTTCCCCTGTCTGGCGGTCCCGTCCTTCAAACAGGTACTCGCCTGTGGGGGACTTTTGCCACACCGTGCTCATGTCGAGCAGATTCACGAAGAAGTCATTGGTCAACGTCATCGGTCGCTTCGTGAAGACGCCGAGCTGGGAAGTCCCTACGTTGGCATTCAGGACCCGCAGGCCGCCGACCAGGACCGTCATCTCAGGAGCGGTCAGCGTCAGCAGGTGTGCCCGATCCACCAGCAGTTCCTCCGCGGCGTCGATCCTTTCCCTGACCGGTTGTAGTTACGGAACCCGTCTGCGGTCGGTTCGAGCGGAGCAAAGGACTCCACGTCCGTCATCTCCTGCGACGCGTCGGTGCGCCCGGGTGAGAATGGCACGTGGACCTCGTGCCCGGCTTTCTTCGCCGCTTCCTCAACGGCTGCACAGCCGCCCAACACAATCAGATCAGCCAGCGAGACCTTCTTGCCGCCGGATTGGGAATTGTTGAACTCCTGTTGGATGTTCTCCAGCTTCTTCAAGACCTTCGCGAGTCGGGCCGGTTGGTTGACTTCCCAATCCTTCTGCGGCGCGAGGCGAATGCGGGCTCCATTGGCTCCCCCCCGTTTGTCGGTCCCGCGGAACGTGGCTGCCGACGCCCAGGCGGTCGACACCAATTGCGAAATGGACAGTCCGGAGGCGAGAACTGTACCCTTGAGGTCAGCGATGTCCTGCTTCCCGATCAATGGATGATCCACTGCGGGCACAGGGTCTTGCCACAATTGCGGCTCCGGAAGCCACGAGCCGAGGTACCGCGAGACAGGACCCATGTCGCGGTGAGTCAGCTTGTACCAGGCCTTGGCGAAGGCCTGTTCGAACTCGTCCGGGTTCTCATGAAAGCGTTTTGAAATCGGTCCATAGACGGGATCCATCTTCAGTGCCAGGTCCGTCGTAAACATCATCGGAGCGTGTTTCTTCGACGGATCGTGAGCATCCGGCACGGTCCGCTTGCGCAGCTCCATCTTTGGGAGTCCACTGCCATCCACCGCCCGGACTCTTCACCAGCTCCCATTCGTAGCCAAAGAGGTTTCAAAGTAGTCCGTTTGACCACTGCGTCGGGGTGTAGGTCCAAGCCCCTTCCAGGCCACTGGTGATCGTGTCGCCGGCCTTGCCCTTGCCGAACGTATTCTTCCAGCCGAGACCTTGCTCTTCGAGGCCGGCGCCTTCGGGTTCGGGACCAAGGTATTTGCCTCGGATTGGCTGCGCCGTGGGCTTTGCCGAGCGTGTGGCCACCGGCGATGAGCGCCACGGTTTCTTCGTCATTCATGGCCATGCGGCCAAACGTTTCCCGAATGTCCCGGGCTGCGGCAAGCGGATCCGGCTTGCCGTTCGGGCCTTCCGGATTGACGTAGATCAAACCCATCTGCACGGCCGCCAGCGGATTCTCGAAGTTCTCGATCACCGGTGTATCGCTTGTCTTCCAGCCACTCGCGTTCCGGCCCCCAGTAAATGTCCGGCTTGCGGCTCCCACACGTCCTCGCGACCTCCGGCGAATCCCAACGTCTTGAACCCCATCGACTCGAGGGCAGAATTCCCGGCGAAGACCATCAGGTCGGCCCAGGAAATTTGACGTCCATACTTCTGTTTGATCGGCCAGAGCAACCGCCGGGCCTTGTCGAGGTTTGCATTGTCGGGCCAACTGTTGAGCGGCGCAAAACGCTGTCCACCAGCGGATGAGCGCCGCCGCGGCCGTCGGCGATGCGATACGTCCCGGCGCTGTGCCAAGCCATCCGAATAAACAGCGGCCCATAGTGGCCGTAGTCGGCCGGCCACCAGTCCTGTGACGTCGTCATCAGCGCTTCGAGGTCTTTCTTCAAAGCCGCCCGATCGAGTTTCTTGAACTCCTCAGCGTAGTTAAAATCCTCACCCAGTGGATTGCTCATGGGCGAATTCTGATGGAGGATCTCGAGGTTCAACCGATTGGGCCACCAGTCCCGATTTGACCAGGATCCAGCTACCGTGGGCCTGAGGGCTGCTCCCGTCCCCTGGTGCTTGCCACGCTCCATCGTTGCGCCATCCGATTCCGCTGTTGGCGGGGACTTGTCATCCCCAACCGGTGTGCCACCGTCCTGGGTCGGCCGATCGGAGCCGGGAGTTTCCGCCAGCACCAGCCCGCCATGGGTCCCTACCAAACAGCTGAGAGCCAGGCCAACAACCCAGCCCGAACCTGTTCCACTGAATAGCCGCATCCGGTGTCTTTTGGCACCCCCCTGTATCACGAGGCACCTGGTGGCCGTAGTTGCGTCTGACATGTGCTGCTCCTAGTGATTGATTGAAGGTCGGGCTTACTCTGAATCAGAAGATGGCCTGTATGTAGGTTCATTCTACTCCTTGGTTCATTCCGCGAGACACTCGGGACAGATGGGTGAAGCTGTCCGCCGCCTTATCGCTCTGGTAACCCAGGTCGGTGCTGGCAGGTAAAGGTGTCTTCGACGGCGCACTCGACGTCCACCGTTTCTTGCAAGACCCACAGATCACGAGATGGTAGTTGTCACCGGCCCTATCCAGACCGAACGGCCGATACTCCTCCCCGAGAGCGCCGTCGCAATTCTGCAAAGTAGATGCGTGCGCTTCAGAGCCTGGTTACGCGGCGAAGCTCATATGACGATTGTTATGGCAAGGATTATTCCCCGATCGGAGGCGGCACGGACGGCGTCACAAAGATCCTGTATTCGTGAGACTTCTCCCGCTGATGCAGGTCGAACCCATGTGCCGTGCCGGGATGCTTTGGGGCAATTGGGGGCAGCCAACTACTCTCTCGAGGGCAAGACTCCCCAAAAAACCGCGCCAGGACGACCATTGCACGGGTTAGGCTCTGGGGGAAACTGCTGAGAACGGGGAATCAGTGACCGGCAGATCAAACCACTCAGACTTCTTCGCCAGCATCATCCTGCTCAACCAATCGTGCAGGGGCGACGTTGGGAACACGCAGTTGCTCCAAGCTGAAGTCATGTTCCATGTTCTCACGGCATCCTGCAGCATCCGCTTCCCCGCAATTCTGCGAAGGACCTGGAATCAGGCTTCCGCCGCACCGTAACCGGCCAGCTCGTGATCGTTCATGGCGAGGACTGTCTCCCATTCCGTATCGAAGCGACCATCCTCGATTTCCTTGATCCGGGTCTCCAGGCCCGAAGCCTTCTCCGTCAAATGGGCCCCTTGCACCCGACTGGCAAAGAGCGCAACGAGGTTGGGAGCAATGTCGGCAGGACAGACCGGGTTACACATCCCGCACATCACACAGTCCATAAACATCTCGGAGACGCTTTTGAATTCCCCGAACACCGCTTTCCAGACGCCGGCTCGCACGTCGATTTTCTGGGGGCAGGCCTGCGTGCAGGCGTCACAGTTTTTGCAGAGCGGCGCTTCAGGATAGAGAGCGAGCAGGTCTTTTTTGGGATCCTTCAGCGTGTGAATGTCATACAGAGCCTTGCGGACCGGGAACGGAGGCATGAACCTGAAAGACATGCCGTCCTGGATGGCCAGTTGGCAGGCCAGACCCGACCGGACCTTAGGATCATCCTTCGTGTGATAGTAGGTTGCGCAAGCGCCGCAAAACCCGCCGAGGCAGCCCGCTCCCCGCACCACCTCGCGGCCCGAGAACCACAAGGCTTTCAGCGCCGTCATCCCCTCCGGGACCTGATAGGCTGTGCCGGCAAAGTCGATGGTTACCAACCTCCCGAGGTGCCCGTCGGCTTGATCAATAATGTTGGCGTCTTCTTGTGTCATGCGGCACTGAGTCATTGCAAAAGAGGCGCGCTTCGTTCCCCCCTACCGGAAGGTCCAGGCGCAGCCACCTGTCAGTATGTCACAGGAGAGTCGTATGAGGAAATCTCGATTCGCCCAGGGTAGGTGACGCGCAGTCTCAGAATAGTGCGAACGGGCGACTCGGAACTTCTGTTTCTTGCCGACCCGGGTCATCGGCGCCTCTTGAGAGGCAGCAGTCGACCATGGCGTATTCAGATCACCGGCGTAGGTCGGCTAAGGCCAAAGGCCGCCGATGAATCCGCATGAGCTTCCACACGAGTTCAGCCTCCGGAGTGTCACCCCGATCCATCCATCAGTCTTGAGACGGACATGAGCCATCGAACGGACTGACCATGCTCACACGGCATCAATTGGTGCCGCAATTCAAGACAACAGGGCAGTTCAGCGCCTCACTCGATTGACCCGGGCGAGACATTTTCCCCCGACCGGCCCTTGATTTTTTCCCCGCCACACTTACCTCCGCCATAGCAGAGGTACAAGAGATCAATTAATAACGTACACAGGAGGTGCACCATGGCAGTTGTGAGATGGGACCCCTTGCGGGAGTTGGAGGAAATGTCCGATCGACTCAACCGGGTCATATCGAGACCGGGCGGTGGGCCAGTCGGCACTAACGGCAAAGAAACGATGACCGTAGCGGACTGGATCCCCACTGTGGACATCAGCGAAACTGAAGCAGAATACACAATTCTGGCCGAACTCCCTGGAGTGAAAAAGCAGGACGTGAAGGTCACGGTTGAAAACGGCGTCCTTACGATTCAAGGGGATCGGCACCAACAGGCCGTGGAGAACGGCAAAAAGTACCATCGGATCGAGCGTTCCTACGGACGGTTTGTCAGGAGTTTTACGCTTCCTGAAACCGTTGACGAGGGCAAGGTCCAGGCGGAATATGCGGAAGGGATGCTGCATCTGCGTCTCCCGAAATCCGAAAAGGCCAAGCCTAGGCAGATCGAAGTGAAAATCGCCTAAGGCGTTACGCGGGCACGGAGGCCCGCTCAACTGCGGGCCTCCAGCGCGACTTCACCCAAGGCTGAAGCCGCCACTCGAACTCGGCCGAACTGCGGCCGGTCTCCCACCTGAGTCTTGACTCAATTTTTGATTATGTACAGACAATTGAGAAGCAGATGGTACTCTTGATGAGAACGTCCTTGCGCGTGCGATAAGGCCCTCCACAAGGCCAGCATCGCGGGAGGGTGGCTACCGGTCGTTTCGGATTATCATGACTCTACGACTCAGCCTTCTCGTCCTGCTTAGTATCTTCTGCCTCCTTCTCGGAGCGGGGTACCTGGCCGGCATTTCCTATACCGACTTGCTTCCGCGCACGTTCTCACTCGACACGTCCTCACTTGAATCGTCGCGCGCGTCGTCGGGCCTCACCATGAACCTGCCTCGCGTCGTCGTGTCCGTAGATGACGGCCGGCAGTTCTATTACATTCAAGCGAATATTGCGCTGGAGATTAACCGCGCGTCGACCGCCCCCTTGATCCGCGCCCGCCACGAGATGATCGATCGGCAAATCATGGACCTCTTCCACACCTATTCAGTCAAAGACCTGCGTGCTGCCGGACAGCCATCGGCACTACGAGCGGACATCAAACGCACCATCAACAACCTGCTTCCGCAGGGGCAGGTTCAGAATGTCTATATCACCAATTGGGTGATGATCCCGGCACAGTACTGACTCGATACGGCCATGAACTTTGGCCGGCAAGTTGACCTCTCGCCCTGTGCCTTGGTTGAGTCGCTGACCGGGCTCGACGAGCGACTGGAGATCACTCAAACCGGCTACGGTTATCGAGAATATCCGACCCCACTTCCGAGCATCCTGGCAGAGCATAAGGACAGGACGGATCAACCCTCCCTGCCCGATCTTGGGAACGCTGTTCCACGGCGGTCGCATTCCGCTGACGCCAGTAGTAAGGCCAGCAGGTACCTATTATGAGTGTAAAGGTATGAGGTTACAGGGACGGCCCCGGTCGGTTTCATTCACCGTACGTTTGCTCCGGCGTCCCGCCTTCCGTCGTGGGCGCATTCCGGCTGATGGCTTGCTTCGCCGTCTGAACGGCCACGCCTAGTTCCTCCGCTTCTTGCGCCGTCATGACTGCCTGGGTTTGGCGGAAGAGCGAATTTTCCTCGGCGGCAACATGAGTCTCGACGAGCTTGTGTAAGTCCTGGAATTTCGATACCCACCTATGGTCGTACACCGGAAATGTCTCCAGTTCATCCAGGAGAATTTTGATCCGGCGATGCGCTTCGAGGGCATCATGTGCCTCATCTCGTGTAGGCTCTGCCTGCTGGAAGACACGATAGACGTGCAAATCCTCCACGGCTGCGTGGAGGTCCAACTCACTCTTGAGTTGCCCGAACAACCGATGGCGTTCTGGCGAGTCAGGCTCTGCGAACCCGCGTTGGATTTGTTGAAACAGGGACGCGACGTGCTCGTGATCACGTCGCAAGAGTGTCACGAAATCCATGGGATCTCCTTTCGGTTTCCACAGGACCGCTCAGGCCGGATGTTCGTAGGCGCCCACACGCGGCACTCAACCTTCTAGCTCCATCAGACAGCCGAAGGGCCGGATGGCTCCATCGCTTGCCATAGTCCCAACGAGGTCAGGGTGGCATAGACGTCCGTCCGCCCTTTGTCTGGCCTGATCACCATACGCACATGAGTCACCTGGTCTTGCGCGATGTCCCACCTTTCTGTTTCCCAGGTCGCTCCATTCGGGCTGAAGGTAAATTCCTGACGGACGACCTCGCGATACGTGAGGCCGCCGTCTGAGGACAGCGCGAGTTGCACCTCTTGAGTGCGTGCAATTTCCCGTTCTTCCACTTCCATGGCGATGCGGGCAAGGGCACATGGTGCCTTGAACGCCACGGTGATCGTTTGTTCCCCGGGATCACCGGCTTTCCAGTACGTCGCACCCGGCCCGTCACCGTCATCGAATGCCAACAAAATCGGATGCGCCTCATCCTCGGAGCTGGCCCGCACCTCGGCGAAGGCCAGCAGGGGCAATTTTTGTAATTGTAATTGAGCCATAGCCGATGTTGGACCGCCCCGGGAATGAAGAACAGTAGGGAGGCCCCTAGGGGACCTTACCGAAAAGCCAGGTCAACGACCATGCTGGTCGCAGCGGGAGGCGCTTAGAGGGCCCCCTTGACTCAAGTCCTAAAAAACTTATTGAAGTAATGATCCTCATTGGACTGAGGTGGATCATGCAATCCCAGCGATCAATTAAAAAGCTAGTACCTCTGAGTGTCGCATTGTTGTGGCTGTTCGCAGAGCCGGCTGCAGGTGCGGAAGGCGGAACTTACGAGACCATGCACGAAGTCATCGGCCAGACCGAATTGGTACTGAAACGAGCCGCGAAAGAAAGTCCCCAATGGCATCGTCGACAGGACGCGATTCAACGCGACGTGGAGGACATCACATTCTTCGTGGACCGCGCGCTAAAAGCTTCAAAAAACCTCAATGCTGCCGCAAGGAATGACTACGCGGAGCAGGCGCTCAGGCTACTTCAACGAGCCGTGAGGCGAGGGCACTTTGATCCCAAGGACATTGAACCGGTGCTGACTCTGATACGCGAACTGTTGCCCAACGTGGCTGCATGAGGGTGGAGCCGGCTGTGACCGAGTGGCAGCATAATCTGTTTATCTGACGGATGAAGTAGCCTAAGGTCAACGAAGCCTGTGCCGGCTTCCACTGCCCTTCGCCGAGTCCATCGCTCAGCCGGAGATCTTCCCTGCGTTACCCTGAGGCACTCACAATAAGGAACCTGGCGCCTGCCGCGCACTATCGTGGGTACGCTCACATTGCATCATGGCATGCACGCGTTAGGGCGGCAGGCGCCTGTCGGTTACCGCCAGGACGGAGTACTCAGACGCTCACGCAGCTTCGCCCAGGCATTGCTGAGGGGATTGGCTAAGCGTGCCCAACGATCCGACTGACCAATCTCCGGCCTTTAGAGGAGCCATCTTGTGCCAAGAGTGACCGTCCCGGCGCCGTCACCTCAATCCGCCGAGGTTTGGGCCTTTCGGACTTCGGGCAAGACAGGCGCAACATCCCATTGGCGTATTCCGCTCGCACCCTGCGTTCGTCGGCCTCAGCAGGAAGCGCAAATCGTCTGACGAAGCGACCATAGGTACGCTCGACCCGATGATGCGTTCGTCCCCTCTCCGCCTGTTCATGTCTCCGTTCTCCCTCAACTGAAAGCACTCCGTTCTCCACTGTCACCTTCACGTCTTTTTTTTCGACTCCGGGGAGTTCCGCGTGGATCGTATACTCCGTGTCCGTTTCGCTGGCGTCCACCGTCGGGATCCAATCAGCAAGGGTCCTTCCTTCCATCGCGCGGTCGTCAAGCATACCCGCTCGTGGTCGCGCCATGATCTCGTCCAGTCTGTCAGACATCTCTTCCAACTCACGCAAGGGGTTCCATTTCATCACGGCCATGCTGCACCTCCTCTGTAGATAGGTAATGACCTACTGTGACCTCTGCTATGGCGGAGGTGATTGCGGCAGGATACAAGTCAAGGGAGGCAAGATAGCCCCTTCCAGGCCCAGACCGGAGAGTTTGACGTGATGGCTGGAAGTCGCGTCTCATCAGGACGATCCTCGGAATATCTCGCCTCCGCGACAGTCATTCGTGCGCCAGGGAATTTCCTGTCGTGCCGACGTCAGCCTGTCGAGGATCGCGCAACACCCATTCACATCCGAGTGGGCATAAGCCTGTGCCGGGCCGTTCAGCTCATGGTGGGTCGCACAATATCGTCAAGGGTTCCTACGAGCTTTACTACGCTCTGGAAAATTGTAGGCTGTTTTTTGTGCTGGTCCTGAGAATGTACTGTCGCATGTCCGAGCCATCCACCCCTGCCGCTCGAATCTTGAAGCTGTTGTCCGATGACCACAGGGTCATCAGGACACTCTTCGAACAATTCCAGGCGGCGTCGTTGGAAGCCCGGGGGGCTCTTGTCCTCAGAGCGATTCACCGGTTCCAAGCCCATGCCGAGCTTGAGGAAAGATTCATTTACCCAGCCATTCACAGGGCGGTTGGCGGGCCGAGGTGCATGATGCAAGCCGTGGAGGATCATCGTTCCATCCGTCGGGCCATCAGGAGGTTGATGAGGCTGAGTCCAAGCGATGCGAGATGTCAGGCTTCATTCTCCGCATTGGGCGAGCAGATCGGGCGTCATATTGACGAAGAAGAACGGGACCTCCTGCCGCGGGCCGCGAGAACTTGCCTCAATTGGGAAGTGCTGGAGGCACAAGTGCTCGCCTACAAGCAGGTGTCCGAGGGCAGACGCACCAGAAAGAGACCTGTCTTATTGTAAACAGACACTGCGGTCCGCTCCTGGTTCTGGGAGTGTCATGGTCGGTACTCCCATAGAGGAGATCAATCACAACGGTACGCGGGCGAGTGCTTCTCGTCTCGGGCCAACAGGGAAGGGGGAACTGCTTGAAGACGACAACGAACGGGTTTTCCGCCAATCGCATTCTGGCCCTGCTGCCGCATCGGGAGGCCGAGGTGATTTTTCCCCACATGGAACTGATGGAAGTCCAATTAGGCGATATCATCGACCGGCCCGGAAAGCCGATCCAGTACCTGTTCTTTCCTCTCCGCGCCGCCATTAGTATCACCGACATTCTGGATGAGGAGCATACGGTCGAAGTCAGTCTCAGCGGACCCGAGGGTTGTAGCGGCGCATCGGTAGTGCAAGGCAACGATCAAGCCGTCTGTATGGCGCTGGTTCAAATCGGTGGCTCCACGGCCCGGCTCCCGGCCTCGGTATTGCTGTCCGAGCTATCTCGCCTGCCCTATCTACAAGGAGCGCTCCAGCGATACAACGTCCTGCTGCTGCGCCATGCGGTGGTGTCCGTGGGATGCAACCGGTTCCATTCCCACCGTCAACGTCTTGCCCGCTGGTTAACATCCCATTGGGACCGGACGGGGCTGGAGACGTTCCCCTTTACCATGGACTTCCTCGCGGCCCAGGTGGGGGTCGACCGGAATACGGCCAGTGAAGTAATCGCGGACCTGGAAGCGCAGCGGATTGTCGCCAAGCGCCACCATGCCGTTACGATCACGGATCACGAAGGGCTGACCGCCGCCTGCTGTGAATGCTTTGCCGTCTCCAAGGAAGCCACGAGCCACTATCTGGAGGGCCTACAAGACCTTGCGCGCGCGCATGGCGACGCGTCCTCGACGTAACGATGCCGATGCGCAGAACAGGGAAGCCAAGATGCCCTGTCCGTGAGACCATCTGCGCTTCCTCAAATGCGGTTGATGAGTCCCCAGGGACGTAACCAGGCATCCTGGATAAAAAGCAGAACTAGGCTATCGAGCGAGGCATCCCAGGCCAGTCAACGCGAACGGATATGGAACTGCATACAGGGCACACATAATGGGGCGCCGCACAGCGGGTCGGACATTCACAGGTTGGCGGGGACGATGCGCGTAAAGCCACTGAGTCAGGATCGCCGTCGTCGGCTTGAATGGTGGCGACGTAACCAAGGCGATCGAACCGGCAGGGAACTTCAACGGTCGACCGGGGGGAATAGGAAGATCGGTAGCGTCTCGCTGGAGGCACTGTGTGATGAGCCTTCAAATTGATGTCAATACGATCACCCGCATGCTCTTGAAAGATGGTGCCTGGTATGAAGTATTGCCCGGCTCGCTGACAATGGAGGCTTTGGAGTGGACGGATGGTTAAGGCCTCGTGATCGCAACCGGAGACATTGCGGTACTTCCCCCGATGGGTGTCCGGTTCAAGACGCGGGGGATTACCGGATGGATGTCCTGCCCGCTTATGTCAATCCTGGCCGTACAGTATGAGCCCATCGAAATGGAAGATCCGCTCGGGATCAACGTGCCCGCTGCCTTAGCAGATGAATTCGACTAACCTCGATGACAGGGGACGCGAGAACAAAACTGTCGTCACGGACCCGCCTCGATCAACTGGAATTCTGACCACGGGGAAATGACATGACCACGAGATTCTGGTGGATTCTTCTGGCTGTTGCAGTTGGCGCGCTCGTCGCGGCAGGGATGCTCTCCCGGCTCTATGTCGGACAGCAGGTACCGCCCGAAGTGGAACGTCTCGCACCACGGTGATACTGACACTCCCAAGTCTTCTCGAGACCTTCTCGACGCGAAGTTTATTGACGCCCCGGCACTGCCCAGGCCATCCTCCAGACCGTGAATTCCGTTTCCTGCGGCCCGGCCCCCTACGCGAGGGGCTACCCAAGCTGGCACGATAGGGCCAGAGCCAGGATAAGTCATGCCGCATGCCTACGCCTCGAGGGGCCCTACGGGGCGATGCTCAAAAACACCGTGGCATTGCCGCGATCGATGAGCAGAAGGACCGGCTTCCTCGGGGTCGGTGTAGCCGTGAGCCGTTCGCCGGTTCGCGCAGAGTGGCTAGTTTTGAGACATCGACCCTTTGACGCTCTGGCAATGCTTGAGGAGTTTTTCTAAATAGAACTCGACCACTTTGGTTTCTTCGTGAGTCAGGGGAGGTTGGAGAAGAATGGGAGACAACAGCGTTTCGCAGTCGAGGATGAATGCCCGGATTTCCGGCCTATACAGGTCGTCGCCGATCATGGTGAATCCCCCATTGAGCCTTAGGTGCGATGTTTCTGCGGGTGGTGGTCTGAAGAGCCATAGGGTACGTCTTAGGTGCAGCGAAGTCCATGGGACATATGTGCTGGTGCGGCCCTAGTGGTTTCCACTGTAGACGATAGCAACAATCATGTCGTCCTACGCGAACATGCGGTGCAGGCACAGCAGAGAATAGATAGCCGATGACGCCAGAACTCTCCACCTCAGCCAACTATTCAGGTTTCACGTCCGGCTGTTTCTCCTTCTTCGCAGTTCGATGCGATCGTGGCCCGAGGCTTCTATCCGCCGGCACATGTGCAGATGAGCGGTCGGCAAATTGTAGATGTCGCTCACAAACGCTCCGTCCTCCACGTTGTTCTCCAGTCGAGCTCAGTCAGGCCGCCTTTCTCCTCACACCTATATTCAGCCCTGGTTCAGAAGTCCTGTTTTTCGGAATCACGCCCGAGCCCTGATGAAGGTCCTTGCATCCGCTATGGCATAGGGTCCTCCCTAGTAGGAGGAGAGCCCGAGGTCCCGCAGAATGGCACCATCTTCTGCGTAGATATTCAAGGAACTGCGTCAAAAGTGGGACGATTCCCGTTTCATGTCGAATCCGGCCCGCTTTCGCTCACAAGGAGGAACGTTATGCGATCTCCGGTAGTCATTGGATTGGCTGTGTTGGTGTCAGGATGCACGATGTGGTCGAATAAACCCACAGTCCCAGAGACCAGTCGAACCGCGGTCGTGCATGACGTGCACGTGTCATTGACGGACATCAATCCCGTTGAGCTGCGGGCCAACGTTGGAGATGAAGTGCGATTTATCAATGATAAAACGCAGCCCATTCGCATCGTACTCATTGAAGCGGGCAAAAGCATTGCCTGCAACAAAGGTTTCAATGGAACGATCGATCAGGAAGCCGACATTAAACCAGGGCAATATGCAGGGTTTTGCTTCAGCCGGACGGGAACTGTCAGATACATGGCTCGAGATCAAACGGCTGTGACCGGCGGCGAGGTTGTGCTGCCCGCACAAATATTAGTGGGATCTGGCATAAGCCGTCCCACCCGTACCGAAAGCGTCCTGCCATTCGGGCGGTCCGAGGAGGAGAATTCAACGGGGTCACCGCAAAGATAAACTCTCGCTCATCGGCATTGGCACTCCTGCAGAAATAGGGAAGGCGAGACATCTATGCAGCGGCTCACCTTCCTTCTTCATCCCGGCTTCACGTGAACACCGTGAACAGCCCGGATTGCGCTCCCGGGAACCAATATGACTTAGCACCCGGCGGGCAAGTCGTCGTCGTCCGTTTACGCTCATCAGGAGCGAGGATCAGACGCGTCGGATCATCCGCCGGAGTTGCTTCCGGAATGGCCTCCAGGAAGCGCCGGGTTACGCTTTCTTCCGGGGGACCTTCTTGCCCTTCTTCCTGGCTTCCGACAAACCAATCGCGATGGCCTGCTTGCGGCTTTTCACTTTTTTTCCGCTTCCGCTTTTCAATGTCCCCTTCTTGCGTTTATGCATGGCCTGCTTGACAGTTTTCTGAGCACCCTCGCTATATCGGGCCATCTCTTCCTCCTCACCAGGTTACCGTTGGGTCCGTGAAGGATCTGAGACATTGTGCAATACAGCCCCTGACGTCTGAGTATCCAGACCGTCCACGCTGAGATCGCCGAAAGATATGATCCCGACCAGTTGTTTCTCTCTGGAAAGCACGGGCAAGCGACGGATCTGCTTATCAGCCATAATTTTGGCGGCTGCTTCTGCGTCCTCATCCTCAAAGCAGTAGACTACGTCCCGCGTCATTGCGTCACTGACGGTCGCCTGTGCGGGATCGCGGCCCGCTGCAACGACCCTTACCACGAGATCCCGATCAGTCACCATACCCAGCAAACGCTCACTCTCACAGACAGGAATCGCCCCGACATCCAGTTCCTTCATTTTGCGAGCCGCATCCGCAGCGGTTGCGGTCGGCGACAGGGTCTCCACGCTCGGTGTCATGATGGCATTAAGTAGTGGCATGGGGCTCCTCCTTAATGTTTCCGGCTGAGATTCCAAAGCTCGAATCTAAATTATCACCTGTGGATCGGCAGTCCACTGGGCGAAGCCCTTGCGAATATGGCGCGCCTGCGGGTGCTGCCCACTGCTGAAGCAGCTTCCCGATCAGAGGGGACTCTGTGCGCCTGGCGAGCGTGCACAGCACGATCCCATCCCTTCAATCGCCGGGTTACCATCCTGCTTCTGCGAAGGTAGTTTGTTCCATGATCTGACGGATAGTTTCCAGATGTTCCCTTTCCTCTGAGAGAGCAATCATAAACTTCTCAGCCATATCGGTCTGACCCATTTCTCGGGCTAACTTGATCAACAGATCCCAACCATCCCGATCCGTGAGTTCTCATTGGCAGTGTTACTCTTCTGAAGCGCTCCGATGCGGCGGGGCAGCACCAGCAAATGACCTTTGTCTCAGGCAGACAATTTGTCATCGGACCTCACAAACACGAAGGCAGGAAGCTCCGGTGACCCTCCTGCCTACGTAACTGCCATCTCGTGACTGAGGCGCAGAACCCCACCCTCATCCTTATGGATTCAACTGGGCAGCTTCAGGGTATTGTTGTTGAGATACGCAACCGGCGCCGAAAGGACCCAGTGAACGATGTCACTCTCTTTTAAAGCTCTTTCGAGTTCGCTCCTTGTACGCCGGGTGTCTAGCAGTAAGTCCATGCCGATCTGAACAGTACATTTGAACGTTCCGCCTTGAAAGAGATGCAACGTGCGGTCCACATTGGTCCGGGAACCATCTTCGATACGCCAGTCCGGGAAGGTCTGGGACAAATACTGACGAATTAAACCAATTTTCTCTGCTTCACTATTCATGTCGGACCCGTCGCCATCCATCCGGTTATGGGGTGGCATCGTCATGACCTGGCCGCGGCTTCACGACAGTGGGAGGTGAATTCAGGGCGGAAATAGGATTCTGTCCGGCTTCCGACAGGCTGACGGTAAAATGGTGGCACTGTCGGCAGAGGGCTGAAAATGAGGAGGTTTTCGGATCGTAGCGCGTGTGAATATGGTCCTCCGGTATGTCTGCGTCTGGCGCGAGGAGGGACTCGTCTAACTCAATGGGTTTCCCGCATTCAGGATTCTCACACGGGACAACGTTGGGTGACCTTGCGCTCGCACTCTCCTTTTCTCGCATAGCTTCCCTCCTTCGTGTCGCAGCCTTCCGCCAGCCATGCGCCATCGGCATGAGGCTGGCATCGGCATACGGTGCTCGTTATGCCGTACGAAGGACCCAAGCGAGTGAGTAACGCCGCCGACGCTTCCTGCCATGATCTTTTTCTGCGGGCCACGATCTCAACGCGCTGCGTCCATCCGTGGATCGGGCTCCTTTATATAAAAATGAATCACGTACCGGCCACTGGGTAATCCCCCTGCACCGTTCGTGGGCAAGTTACTGCCGGCCTGTTGTGACTATCCTCCGCTTCCCCTTACCGTGACCGCGCCAAACCCCCAGTAGACACATCGCCCTCGGGCTCGGGCCGTAAAGCACCGCTCTCCCATCGCCCCCATAGCGAACGCTAAGGTTGATCGATGGGGAGAGAGTAAGGCGCGAGAAGGGTCGCTAGGGACGACATCTACAACGGCAGAGAAACTCCGGCAACGCTGCCCGTGGACACTTTGAAGTTTGTTTCAGTGCGGCGTCGGAAGGCTGAATGTATAGGTACCCGGTGTTGCACATAGTGAACATGATCCTGAAGTTCGGCCGCTTGCACCATGACCTAACCCATTGTGAAAGCCCGGCAGAGCTGCGGGTTTGATGTCGAAGAGGAAAGACACATGCCGGACGAGTGAAGGCAGGCAGTGATCCAATTACGGTGCGTCATGAGGAGGCATCTGATCGGCGGAATCACGGACCTCCGCAACGATGCCCTCATGGCCTTGCAACGAGAGCTGGTCCTCGAACGGTTCACCGCGTCGCCTCAGCAGAGTAGAGAGCACGATGTGACCAGGCTGCTGAACTTTGACAGCGCGTGGGTGGGAAGAAAAATTGAGCACGATCAAGAAGCGGCGCTTTCCCCACTCACGGCGATAACACAGAATGTCGTCGGTGGCCCGTTCGAGCCGGTACGCCCCGAGCGTCAAGGCCTGCTCCGTGCGACGCAAGTCGATGAGCGATCGATAGAGGTGCAGGATGGAGTCGGGATCGTCGCGCTCCACTTGGACATTGACGGATTCAGCATCCGGCGAGAGCGGCAGCCAGGGCGTGCCCTTCGTAAATCCAGCCTGATCCGATGTGTCCCACTGCATCGGTGTCCGCGCTGGGTCCCGCCCTAGGCCGAAACCCGGCATGTTCTTCTCCCACGGATCCTGCACGTGATCCGGTGCGATCGGCACATCTGTCATGCCAAGCTCCTCGCCATAATAAATCGTGGGCGTGCCGCGGAGCGTGAGCAGCAGCATGGCTGCAATCCTCGTGTGGGCGCTGCCGATGCGCGTGGCGAGGCGGGATTTGTCGTGGTTACCTAACACCCAGTTCGGCCAGCCGTGAGGAGGCAGGGCCGCTTCGTAGGCCTCGATAGTCGCGCCGATGGTTTCCACCTGCCAGGGCACCTCGATCAGTTGAAAATTGAACGGCAAGTGGCAGCCATTGCCAGCAGCGCCATAGTACGTGACCAACCGTTCAATCGGCAGATAGACCTCTCCGATCATCAAACGATCGTCGTATTCGTCCAGGACGCGCCGCATACCGCCAATGATGTCATGTACCTCCGGCCGATCCGTCGTATAGGTCGCCAATAACTCTCGATAGGGCCACTCGCCCGGACGGAATTGGGGATTGGGGGGGTTACTGCGAAACTGATCGTCTTTGACGAGATGCCAGATCACATCCACTCGGAACCCATCCACGCCGCGATCGAGCCAGAAACGGAGCACCTGGTGCATCGCGGCCTGCACCTCAGGATGCCGCCAATTCAAATCCGGCTGCTGCCTCAGATAGGCGTGATAATAGTACTGACCGGTGCGGGGATCGAGCTCCCACGCACTGCCCCCGAAGGTGCTCAACCAATTGTTCGGGGGGCCGCCGTCAGCCGCCGGGGCTTTCCAAATGTACCAATCCCGTTTGGGATTCTCGCGCGACGAGCGGGACTCGATGAACCAGGGATGTTCGTCGGAGGTGTGGTTCGGCACCAGATCCAGAATGACCCGGATTCCTTGTGCATGCGCGGCGGCGAGCAACTCATCGAAGTCCTTCAAAGTCCCGAACATGGGATGGATATCCATGTAATCTGAGACATCGTACCCGAAGTCCGCCATCGGCGACGGATAGATGGGTGAAATCCAGATGGCATCGATACCCAGCCAGCGCAGATAGTCGACACGTTCGATGATGCCGCGCAGGTCGCCGACGCCGTCGCCATTGTTGTCCGCAAATGAGCGAGGATAGATCTGATAGATCACACCGCTCTGCCACCAGGAGGAAAGTGGACAGGTTACATCCACGTCGCGGTTCGAGGCCCCTGGATTCTCGTTGCCGTCTCGTGTCATGCGTCCCCTGCGCTGCTCGAGGAACAGTCCATCATATTGATTCCGCCTGCCGGCTCGGCAGAACACGGTACCATCGATAGCCGTACGGCTCCAGGTGCATGATCGGATCGATCTGCCGGTTCTCGGAATCGCTGGACAAAAGACACACCAGGTTGCTCTGCGGCTCTTGGATCACCCGGACCCTGCAGGATTTATCCCCCAGATTGTGCAGAGCGATCACTCGATGGCCCTGCCATTCGGCCTGGTGTCCCAGCACCGTGGGTTCGCCTGTCTCGAACGGACTGACTTTTCCGGCTCCCCATTCGGGGCATTGTCGCCGTGTCTGCAGAAGACGGGTCGTCCAGTTCAATAGTGACTCGGGATCCCGTTGTTGATCCGCCACGTTCACGCAGGCGTAGCGGAACGTCCCTGCATCGATCGGCGGCAATGGCAGCGACCCGGTGGGAGCGCTGGAGAAGCCACCATGGATGTCCGACGACCATTGCATCGGAGTTCGCACGGCATTGCGTCCGGGCAAGGACAAGTTTTCGCCCATTCCAATTTCGTCCCCATAGATGATCATCGGGGCGCCGGGCATGGAACAAAGCAGACTGAGTGCGAGTTCGACCCTCGGCCTGGCTCCGAGCATGGGGGCCAAGCGGCGACGGATACCCCGCCCGAAGATGAGCATGTCCGGCTCGGGCGCAAACGCCTTGAAGACGAGGTCCCGCTCGCTATCGCTGAGTCGCTCCAAATCCAACTCATCGAGATTCCGAAGAAAGTTCACGAAACGTCCGGTTTCCGGCACGGGGGGCAACAGGCGCAGGGCCCGGATGACGGGCTCGGCTCGCTCGGTCGCCAGTGCGAGGTACAGGTAGTTGGTCAGCATAAAATTATAGAGGAGGTGCAGTTCGTCCCCGCTACCGAAGAACGCGCCCAGCTCACCGGGATCGACGTCCGCCTCGCCTAACAGCACCGCGTCCGGACGCCGGTCGGAGGTGTAGGCACGCAGTTCGCGGAGAATCGCATGCGGGTCGTGAATGGCGGGACGTGTGTCGCGTTCAAGCGGTGATTGGATCATATGAGACACGGCATCGACTCGGAATCCGGCAATGCCGAAGGACAACCAATAATCGATGACGCGTTTGATTTCTTCGCGCACGTCCGGATTCCACACGTCGAGGTCCGGTTCGAAGTGATAAAACTGGTGATAGTAGTATTGACCGGCCAATTCGTCGAACCGCCACACGGTCTGCTCTTCGCCTGGAAATATGTTCTGGTGAGCCGGATCGGTCGGTGGCGGCGCATCGGTCCAAATGAAATAGCGCCGATAGCGGGAATGCCGGTCGTGCCTGGCAGCCTGAAACCAGGGATGTTGGTCAGAGGTATGGTCCATGACCAGGTCGATCATGACCCGTATCCCTCTCTCGCCGGCTTTGCGAATGAAGGCTACAAAGTCTTGAAGAGTCCCCAGCCTGGCATCTATCCCGAAGTAGTCTTTCACATCGTACCCATTATCCCCATCGGGCGTTGGAAAGAAGGGAAGTAACCAGACGCATGTGATTCCGAGATCGACAAGGTAATCCACTCGCGAACAGAGACCGGGGAAATCGCCGATTCCATCGCCGTTCGAATCCTGAAATGTCGAGACGTCGACACCGTAGAATACGGCGTTGGCATACCACGGTTCTTTCGGCATCCGTCGGGCGGAGCACATAGGAGACCTCCAAGAGTGGGCGGAACTGTATGCGACGCGGCGTGAGGGCGGCAAACGGCGACTCGGTTGCGTCCCGGATCCTCCTACCTCCCAACATTTCGCAATGAACGAAGCGTGATCGCCGGCCGGGATTAAAGGACATTGTCTCCCGGCGCAGGACTGAAGCTCGCTTCACGGATCTATCCCGCTCGACCCTGCAGGGCAGCAGAGCTATCCGGATCCCCCCCGTATCTGCATGGCTGCAGATTCACAAAACCGCGGTTGAAAACGTGTTGAAACTACGATATCGAATCACCTCTTCCCTTGGGCCTAGGAAGATCCATAGGGTGCAGGAGCCCCCCGAGCCATGCCGTCGCGAACGGCTCCTGACAAAACACAGGGCTCAGGCAGTTCTTGGAGATTGTCCATGCGACCGCTTAGAGCAATGCCTAGTCCCTCAGGTTGCCGCAAGCCCGTAAACTACCTCTCGGGAAGATTTGTTCCAGGGCAGACCTGGCAGGACAAGATACCTCAAAAAAACACAGGAGAAACGGTGGCCTATGAAGACTCTTGGTCAAGTCGGATTGTTCCCGGTCATTCGCCGTGCTGGTGGATTGCTCATCGTTCTTTTTTTAACCGGTACTTATCCGGCCGGGCTCTCGGCAGGGGAAGCTCTTGGTCCGGAAGCCACAGTGCGCCTTATCGTCGAGGCCAATGCCGCCAGGGACCTCGCGACGCTGTCCCGGTACATGTCCCACGATGCAGATGCGGTGGGGTACACCGTAGACGGACATAAATATGTTGGATGGCCTGTGCTCGAGGCCGAAATGCGAGCCGAGTTTCAGTCGGTGCACAAACTGGAGCTTCCCATCACCTACCTGCAGGTGTGGCAGAAGGGCGACCTGGCCTGGTTCGCGATGGAATTGGACTACATCCGCTACTTCAGTGCGGTGGATCCGACTCAACGGATGGTACTGCCCCTACGAGAAACGGGCGTTCTGGAACGGCGTGACGGCCACTGGGTGCTGGTCGCCTGGCATGAATCCGGTCGACAACCCGATACCGGCCTCGGCAGCGCACTGACGGCCTCCACGACGGTGACCGATCGGCACGACGTCGTGCAGGCGGATCTTCCTGGGGTGAGCGGCGAGTGGGACATTACCGAGGTGGAGGACAATAAGCATTACCGCGCAACCCTCGATGCACAGGGCAACGGCCCCTACACATGGCAGGGAGGACGGATCGTGACCACAGAACTGCACGGGAGGCGTTGGCGAGGGACCTGGGCGCAGCCGGGGAACGACCGCGAAGGAGGCTTTGAAGTCGTCCTGTCGGAGGACGGGACGGAAGCGAAGGGGATCTGGTGGTACACGCGGGTCGGAATGAAGGACAATATTCCGCCCCGGCAGCATGGCGGCACCTACGTGTGGACTCGCCATATGCCGTCCACCACGTCCCAATAGGAACCTGTGCCAGTACGGTGTAGACAATGAACCGGTTGGATCGAGTATCGGGGGGGTGAAGGCACATCCCGCTAAGCGGAGGGAGAGGTCGAACGGCCTGGATGGGCGCAACCGGATCCGCAGCCTTCACCCCTTATGGCAACATCCAAGGCGAGGCCACCGGCCCTTCGGAGGCTCTTCAGTAAGACTCGGTGACGCACCGTTGGCCGAGGTCTCTTACTGTCATCTCTGTGATCAGAGTGACGGCGGTCTCATTTTCCTGCCTGAGCCAGAAAAGGTCGTTGGGCTCGCGCTCCGATCTTGCGCCTCGGGCTCACTTCTTTCCCTTGCCTTCGAGTCCCGGCAGCACCGCATCGAAGAATGCATTTTGAAAGAGAGTGACGACGACCTCCCACGTACTCGCTTGCGGATTTTCCACGGGCCCCGACACCTCCGCCTTCGTCGCCACCTCTCCCCGGGGAGTATTTTCAAGCACGTCAGAGGCCAGGTTGATCGTCTTTTCAAAGATCTTCTCCAAGAAGCCTTTGTCCTGATCCTGCTCGGGATCGTAGGCCTGGACATCCTTGAAGAGAGGCTTGAGATACCCGCGCGCCCTGCCCTCGTTGACTGTGATTTCGCTATAGACTGAAAACACTCCCGTCGTCACATCCATCCCGCCGTAGGCCCGCAATAATGGGTTCAGAGACTTCGCTTGGGTATTGATAATCTTCACACTCAGATCAAAGTCCGGGGATTTTGTCTCCGGCCTGAACGCCCCTGTGATCCGGGTCGCCCCGCTACCCATCAGGAGACCGTTCAGTGTAACCCGAGCCGTCCCTTCAGAGAGCTGATTGCTCCAGTTCTCCAATTCGAGATCGGTCTTCGTGATAAATATCCGGTAGGGAGGGTTGCTCGCTCTATTGACGAGGCCGAACTCGCTATTCTCGATCTTCCCATGATCGATTTTTAGGACGAGCGTGGGATGATTCGTTGCGCGCCCGGCGGTGTGCGCCACCTTCCTGGCCGTTTTTTTCACCTTTTTTTCCGTCTTGGCTGAGTGGATAAAATCAGCCGTGACCTCTTGCAGCCTCAGGGTGCGGAGTTGCACCACTTGCACGGTCGGGGCATGTTCTACATGCCCCGTGGCGGACAACCGTCCCTTCGACAGGTGGACCTGGTGTTGGGCCGTGAGCGGTAACAGCTGCGCAAGCTCGATGTCGGTGAGCGTCAGATCGGCGTTAACCGCCATCGTCGGCTCGGCAAAAAAGTCGGCCTGGCCGTCTAATTGAAACCGCCCGCTGTCAAAGATCACCGCCTCGACATGCAGATCTGAGGGATACTGCTGAGGCTTTGAGCGCACGTTGCGGATATTGTCCACGGTTACACTCAGGTCCGTGATATGGATTGGTTGAGCGGTCGCGTTTTCCCGGTAGGTCACATCCCCGTGCGTCACGCGGACTTCGTTGAGTTGGACCTGCTGCATGGCGAACAGGGCTTCCTGCCAACTCCGTTTCTTCGCGGGTGAGTCTTCGACTTCCCTGGCTGCCTGGGGGCGCGTCAGGTGAATCACCGGACGATCGATCCATTGGTCGCTCACGAGACGGCCACGCAATAACGCACTCCACTGAATGCTGGCCTGTATCTGCGCGACGGAGGCGATCGGCGGTTCCGGATGCTTCTTTTGCCGCACAACCACATCCTTGATATCAACGGCGAAACTGAGCGGATGCAAATCGAGCGCCCCGATGCTGAAGGTATAGACAGGGATTCGCCGGTTCAGCTCATCTTCCACATAGGCACGCAGGGGGCCATCGATGAAGAACAACGCCACGCCGGCGAGCAGGATGAGGCCCAAGGGGAGTGCAGCAATCCACCACCAGAATCGTCGAGAGGGCGCGGGAGCTGCACGGTCAGAAGGTGTGTCCGGACGGATGGCTGTCGACGTCACCGGCGCCGCCATCGTGAAGATGGAACATTCATAACCAAATTCTAGTTGGGCGGTCGAGCGCAAGAACACTGGGTAGAGCCCTTGCGCATTAGGCTGCTGGGTGGCATTCCCCGAGTGCCGTCACGCGCACTGGGGCTTTACCGAGTTATACGACCATTCTCAGCCGTGCCACCATGAAGACGTCGTTTGGCCATGGTCGGCTCTCCACCAAGGCCTGGACTTTAGAGGCTACCCTCCGTCGAGCCACAAGAGGGAGGCAAATACAGAGGCACACTACAAGAGCGAGGCAAAAATAGAGGGCTCTCAATTAGTCAACGAAGTGAATGAATGGAACAGCGGATCGCTGACTGGATCTCCGGGACCGGAGGGCGTCCCAAAACGCCAGTGGCCTTTGAGTTGCCTCGGACAAGTTGCGAGATTACGACATACAGAAAGGAGGCCCACATGCCCTGTCATCGCTGCCAGAGTCTCATGTTCCCGATTGACCTGTTGGACGGATCCGGCGGGCTCGTACACCAATGCGACACCGCCTGGCGCTGCTTCGCATGCGGCGACATCATCGACGACGTCATCGCGGAAAACCGTGCTCGCACGGCACGCGGGGACATCGACGAGAGGAGCCCCGCACCGCGACCTCGCAAGCTCGTGGGCGCGAGCCGCTAATCGGCCCCTTCCCACTCCTGAATCCACCGCTACTCTCAGGACGTTTGTCGAACCGGCTTCGCCGGACGTGATGGATGTCCTTGCGGATGATAGAACGAGTGACTCGGCCTGCGATATTCGTGCTGGGTCCGTCTTGCGATCTCGCGCAGCCGTGGTCCAGCGCGTAACCCAGCACACTGATTCATTATGCGACGGGACGAGGGGATTAATAGGTACCGAACCCGGCGCAACAATCGGGGGAAGGATATCTCAATGGAGACCAAACGAGGAGGACACAAGGGGACGAGCATCGGACGCCATGAAGAGAGCAGTGCTCCGGCGGGTGCTGTCCGAGATCCACACGCGCCGGAAAAAGCGTCGAATGAGGAAGACAGGTCGTCACGACATGACGGCAAAACGGGTGACAATATCGGAAGGGGAAAAAGTGGTGCCCGGACCGATCAATGACTACATCTGACCGTCACCTGTTGACCAAAACGTCATCCTTCTCGTGTGAAGAGTCACACATGCTCAGTTTGCGGTATTGCCGCTCACCAGCCTGCGAAGCTGGCCGCCTGCGAAGCCCATTTTCACACCCAGGCCGGCGCGCCATTCTACTCGGCGGCCTTCCAGATCCGGAAACCCAGACCGTTCCCTACAGTCTTCGCCATTCTCCACGTGCTCAGCTTGTGAGTCCATCACGACGTCAAGCGGTCGTCATAGGATTAGATCAATTCCACCCAGACCAGAGAGAACGGGCACAGTGATGGTGGCCCTGGTCCCCATGGTAGGCTGGGACGCAATCTCGAGTCATCGGTCTCAGGCGTTGTTGCATGCTCGAGAGGCCGAATCCAAGGTCAGTGCGGGCCGCTCGGAATGTCGCATCCCATCCCTTCCCGTGATCCTGGACGATCACGCGAAGCATGTCCGGCCCCCGTTCCAGCGTCACGAAGGCCTCGCGGGTTTGGGCGTGTTTTAATACATTAAACAGGAGTTCGCGCACACATCTCAGGATAGTCATCGCGGTGGCTTCAGCGACTACGACCGCTTGGCCGGGCCCCTCCACCACGACCGTGAGCCCATGGTCCCGCATGCGATCGCACAGCCACCGAAGTGCGATGTCAAGCCGCCCACCCTCTAACTCCGGCGGCAGTAGATCTGACATGAGTGACCGCGTGTAGCGGAGGCACTGTTCCAGCACCGAATCGATTTCGTTCACCGTTTCCTCGGCAGGACGGTGTCGTTGTTGGCGGAGTTTCATCCGGGCGACGGCGAGCAGTTGGGCCAGATCATCGTGCAGACTCTGGGCCAGATTTTTCCGTTCGTGCTCCTGTATAGTTCTCAATTGATCGGTCAAACGACGGATCTCTTCCTGGGCATTCTGAACAATCGGAAACTCGTGATCAGGCCGGCTTATGTCCCGTAAGAGGTGCCGATATTCTTCTTGTCGCCGATGCAACCGTAATAAGGCCTGCACAGAGGCCAGAAACTCTTGCGGGGCCACGGGCTCGTTCAGGTAGGAATCCGCACACTCCAGGCCCAGCGCGTGATCATGACCGGACCTGAAGTAAGCGGATATCTGCAGTACCAGGATGATGGCCGTCTCTGGGTCCTGCCGGAGTTGCTGACAGACGTTACGCCCCGAGATGTCGGGTAGCTTCACATCGAGGATGATAAGAGCGGGGTGCTCGCTGCGTGCCAGATCCAGTGCCTCTGACCCGGTGCTCGCGTCGAGCACGCGATGGCCGGCCCGCTCAAGAACTTTACCCCGGGCATAACGAATACCGTCATTGTCATCGACGTTCAGAATCGTGCAGGCAGGTGCAGTTATCATGTGCGACTTTCTTCGGGCCTCGACTTCGCTGCCGGTGCGGACCACTCGGCCAACGGTTTCCTCCAGATCAACGCTGGGTATTCTGCCATCGCTACCGTGGCTCACATATCTCCCGAAGCCAATTGCTTCCTCCCAGCCCGGGCGCACCGCGACGCCCAACTCCCCCAGACGTCCTTCAAGCTTGGACTGCATCACCGGGAGATCCGAGGCTTGGTGACGCAGTATCCTCAACTGCGGCGACGTCTCGCCGCTTGTCGTGTCGACAAACCGGCTTTCAATGGTGATCGGTCATGCGGGAATCCTGCAATCTCAACATGGATCTTGTCATGTGTCGCGTGCGGAACTTCGGAAAAGAGAGGTCTTCAAGACTTCGTGTAATCGCCTGGCTCAGCAAGAGTTGCTCGATCGCCGTCCGAGGGGTCCGCAAGGGTTCACGGGTCATCGCCCAACCGACTGACAGAGCTGGTAGAGCGACGAGAGCTGTTGCGGCCTTCCAATTGCGAGACGTCATGTGATCAGGGTGACCGCAGAGCTGCTGGAACCTTTCTCCGAGAATCGAAACATTTGACTGTAAGTCAAAGCAGCCATGCGTGGCCGACTGTCTACGGAAACTGGTTCAGACGAGCATGTCCCGCTCATCCGCGAGAAGTGGTGAGCCTCCCGGTCCGGTCCATGCCGTTATAAAGAAGATTGGGAGCATGAGGCCCAGCCGCCGGTGGATTGGAGTACCGCTACGAGTAGGTGGCATCTGATGACGCGCTCTCTCCATTTCCGGATCTTCTCTGAAGAGCACACATCGTTATTCATCCGCGGGGTGCCGGCCCGGAGGCAAGCGACGCCAACAGTGTTGCCGTCGCTTGCTCCCTCCGACTGCGTCCTCCGGCACCTGAATGTCCGCAGCCACTACCCCCTAGGCGGGGCGATCGTCCCCCGCGCTCCATCATCTCTTCAGTGCCCTGGTTTCTGAGATGCGGTTCCTTTTCCCTTCTGGGAACCGGAAGAGGTTTTACTGAGTTTCTGAATCGTGGTCGCCTTCCCATGATCCGCACCTTCTATCTGCACGTGATCGCCCTCCTTGAAGTGACAATCCCCGATCTGAAAGCCGGAACCCCGCGCTAAATCCTCTTTCGCCTTGTGGTCCGTCGAGCCGACCACTTCCTTATGCTTACTAGGGTCTTTTGAAATCTCACCGCTCCTTCCCTGAGGGTCCTGACGCAGTTGTTCCATCATTTGCTTTTCCGTAGGCGGCGGTCCCCCCTTCCCGGCTTGCTCCTTCATGAACGGCGTCGGCGGAATCTCCTGATGTTCCTTGCCACTTTCGATGCCCGAGGTCACCTTCGAACCGGATCCGTCGGTGCAGACCTGATTCGTGTCTTTCGTGACGCGCAAGGTGACGTCCTGGCCGCGATCGCCATGCACCGTGTACTCTTCGCCGGAAATTTTCGTGATGACACCCTCGATGATCTCCGGACCGCCGAGGATGACGTTCGAGGATTTACTTTGGCCCGACAGCCCATGCCCTTGCTGCCCCTTTTGATCGGTCGTTTCTCCCTTGGCCGTACCCTCCGCCGCGTTCACGCTCACGGCGCCGCAAAAGCCTGCGAGCACAAGAACGGATATGGTCGATAATCTTCTCCGGATGCTTCGCATATGTGACCTCCTCATGGTTGTCGTTAGCGCACCTAATAGAGCGGATTATAGGATTCTGCGGGAGGCGAAAAGACTGGTCATGCCCCTAGTCTTTTGGACGGTCTCTTCGGGGATCACTAGGAGACAGAAGGATGCCGGCAGCTGGACCGTATCCGCTGACTGTCAGCGGGAAGACGCGATGGAATCGGGCGGTTCGAAGCGGACGAAATCATACAGTCCGAACGCTGCAGACCAGCACGTGACCGGGGCTCAGAGACCGGTGTGAAAATGAATGGTCTACAAAACTTCTTTCAGGTGGCCTGACCCCGTCCACTGCATCACAATTCTGCCGAGCACGCGCCATCATTCGAATGATGGACGGAGGGGGCTGCGAGAACTACCTATCCGGAACTGAAGACCGATACTTGGATGAATCCCAGGTTCGGCGATCAGCCTTTCATGTACAGCACCTGTGTCACCTCAGCGACGCTCTCCACGAGATCGGATTGATTGCTCACGACCTGATCATGTCGTTGTAGGCCGCTGGGATCCGATCCAAGACGCCGGCACGCTTTCGGCATTCCAGTCAAAGGTGCGTTTAGCCTGCCCGCGGGACATCCACGGTCCCGCGCCATGAGCGCACCACTCAGAGACTTCCTGGTTCCCGCCGCCGCGCACAAGATAGGAGCGACTGCCCATCGATCCTGAAATGGTGCCCATTTCGCCTTGTCGCGCCCGGACAGGGCCCTTCCGCGTCACAATGACTTGATGAACGACGTGCGTTCTCGTTCAGTGCCATCATGATGGCAATTCACTTCCATCACCGGAGCGATAACTCCTCGCACCCAGGGCAGTACGGTGCTCGTCGCCCGCAACAGGCGCGGCATCATGACGTCCCGGTTCATAAAGGCATATTCCTGGACCCGTTGCAGGTCGTTCGATAGGCATCGAACGATCGATGAGCGGCACGTCCACAAGCCAGGGCTCTCCCCAGCTACCGCCTCCCTGACCTGGTGCACTAAGCTAGCACTGAACTCGACACTCCTTCTTCGTCACGCGTACAGGTGAGTGTGCAGGCGAATCAGAACACGCGATCTCTCTTCTTTGGGCTGCTAGTGGTCTGCCTGTCCGTGGGATGCTCCAATGTCAATGTCCTCCGTCTCACCTCCGAGACGTTTCCGCCTCGCTCGATCGAGGAGGTGGCAATCTTGAGCGAAGTCCCGCCCGACCAACATACCCGAATCGCGGAGCTCACCGAGACATCCTCCTCCGGTGTCGATTCCCTTCAGCGACATATTCTGAAAAAAGCGGCTCAATTGGGAGCGGATGCGGTCATCTTTTCGGTACCTCACACCCGTTCCGAACAGCGCGTAGACTATCAGCCGGTGTATAGCCCCTGGGGCTACTATGCGCCGTATTACTATGGACCCGGTCCCTACGGATATTCGAGACCCTGGGGCTACTCCTACAGCGCATTTGGAGCGTTCGGAGGGTACCGCCGGTATGCAGCCGTCCCCTACTCAGTCCGGGTCACGACCCTAAAGGGTGTAGCGATCAGATATCGCGGGTCGCCTGGAGAGCCCGCACCATAAAAGGGAGGAGACATCGTGAACCGACACATGCAGGCACTGGCGGGTATCGGACTGTGGGCATTGGCAGGATGCAGCCATGCGCCCGCCGTACACCAGGAGCGGCACCCGGTGGATCCCGTCATGGACATGTTGCACCGAGGCATCCTCGACTTGGAGGAAAACGTTCAGGAACTCAACGAACGCATCGCCGAACTGCAACAACTGCCCCCGGCGCAGGATCCCACCGTCCAGGAGTTGCGGACGCTCGATCTCGCGGGGTGGCACCTCCATCAGCAGCAGTGGTTGCTGCAACGTGAGCGGCTCTTCCTGGCGGTGCATCAGATTCAACAAGCTCAGGCACACCCGCCTCAGCGCGCCGATCTCTGGACGCAGTGGACATCACGACAGCAGGAATTCATGACCGCACTTGAGAACCTTCGCGCGCAACGGAATACCCTGGAACAGAAACGACTCGCGGTGGAATCCCGGCTGCTGGAGCGGTATTTCAAGTAAGGTCCGTTCAGCAACGGCTTTACCTCCCGGATAGATCCACTCAGGGCACAGAGCCCATACAATTTAGAAAAATACCAAGCCAAGCGTAATGCCGAACGCCCGAACCCACACCGATCGTCAACAATGGCGAAGGGAACGGCTCTCTCATCTCAAACCACGCTGTCTCCCATCTGGTTTACGATTTCCGCTTGGAACTGGATGATGCCCTGAACAGCCGGGTCGTGCCGAAAGGGCCGAGCCTTGCTCCTGTGACAAACCGCTGGCGATGCAGGTTGGAGGATCATCCCGTCGTGTACGGCTCACTTAAGGGGATTATTCTTCGAGACGAGTATGGCGGCCGCGCGGTCCTGCTGCGCGACCGAGACACGTGGGAACCGGTCTGCGACCCACGGCACGCCAGGGATTGGGCAAGGGAACGCCGGTCTTCAAACTCTATGGTGAAATGCTGCACGGCGATATGTGTTCGACTTACTGTCTCACCAGCGTGCCCTGATCCCCTGCAAACCTGCTGATTTCACCCCCCGATCAAAACCGATAGACGGCGGCGAGCACCTGTTGACCGGGCATGTCCTTCTGATCAGTGCCGTATAAGATCCCGCCGTGCAGCAGCGTTTGCATAGCTGCGAGATCGATCAGCTCGTCATCACCCGGTTGCTGTTCGGCATGCTCTTCCAGGCTCAGACTGTCAAAGTCGAATCGTCCGTACCGGCGCACTCCCGACGCAAGGAACAACGTCGCAATTCTTCCTTGATGGGCAGCCGTCAGGACGTCGAGGAGTGCATGGCCGGCTCGCCCCTTACCGAGGCCTTCATGATATTGCGTGGCGGCCATGGCTCGCGCTTCCAGAAAGGACGGCTCTGCAATAGGCCAGGCACGGTGATGCAGTTCCTTATCGGACAGCCCGTCAGGATTTCCTTGCACAATGGCCTCAAGAATATTGCGATCGCCGGTGGCCTCTTTGAACAGGGGTGCTAGATGGTCCACGCAGGCCAGAACGATGGGCGCGCGATTCTGTGCGAGGATGTCCTTGAGACCTTCGCGAACCCGGTGAAAATACCGAATCACATTCACGGCGTCGAGGTCCTCAGCGCCCGCGCCGTGTCCGTGGAAACGCGTCGAGGCGTTATGCCCGACCGGAAGCGAGTAGTGCTGATCTTGCGGCGACCCACCTTCCGGGAGCGCCGCTTCCATCCCTTGCGGGACACTCGCAAGGTCCACGGCCTGAACATGGTCACGGGAGCATTCCAATAGTCGAACGGCCTTTTGACTGAGCGCGAGCACGTAAAACCGAGATTCATTAATGAGTACGGGCAGGAGTGGTTTGACGTAGAAGCGGGTCGAGACTTGAACAAACTCCTCGAGGGGTATAGGAAGCCGGTACACTCGAAAGACCTCACGGGAGCGAAAAATCGCGAGGCCATCTTCTTGGTGCCGCCAAAAGTCAGCGTCGTCCAAAAGAGCCGATATTGGTGCGAGCAGTTCGCGTGCCTCGGGAGCACGCATGCCCTCCTTGATGAGCTGATCCTCGGCCTGCTTTATAAGGTTCTTCAGCCTGATCGGGTCTTGCTGAATCTCGGCCCCGGCGCGGTGTGTGGGAAGAAACACAGAAACGGCCGGTTCATGGCCCGCCGTTACGATCGACTTCAGTTCTTCTTGAGACATGGTTAACATAATTCCCCCCTGCATGTGCGTCGATATCTCCCTTGCCTCGCTTCTTCCTTCGATTCATCTGTAAGGGCGCACTATACGGATCATCATAGGGTGATTTATGCCTTTCAGGATCTGGACATGTCCCTAGTCTCGGGACTCTCGATGTTTTCCGGCGCGCAAGCTACGGTCTCGTGCTGAAAACTTCGCATCGCGCTGTCTAGTGGAAGGGAGCGGAAGGGTGTGTTATCCGATATCGGATCCTCAGGAGCTCATGAAGGTTGGCTTGCCCTGCTGGTCCTAACGTACTCGAAGGATCAACGATTAAAGGTTGAGAACGGGGGGGCGGCTGGCAGTTGTGGGAGCTACGGATCGTTGGTACATACGAAGAAGGATGTGAAAGGTCGCTTTCGTCATTGCTAGGATGATGGGGCCTACAAAGAGCCCAAGGAATCCCAGCCAGGCCAGCCCCCCGAGAGAGGCAAAGAAGACCAGAATTACGGGAAGGTCGACTCCGGCCCCAACGAGAAAGGGATGAACGACATTGTCCATGAGTCCAACGATGACGATTCCCACGGCGAGCAGTGTCACCCCTTTCCATACTGCGCCTGTAAACAGCAAATACAACGTTACCGGTCCCCATATTAATGCGGTGCCTCCGACCGGTACGAGCGACGCCACCGCGCTGAGAGCTCCGAGTAGGAGTGCCAGCGGCAGGTCAAGCAGCCAGTAGGTGACACCCGACACGATGCCCTGACCGACCGCGGTGAGCAGGGTACCCCGAACAATCGCCACCACGGCATTGTCTAGACTTTCCGAGATTTCTGTTTTCACCTTCGCCTCGACCGGCAGTGCCTCATTGACGGCCTTATACACACTAGGGCTGTCACGAAACAGAAAAAACAACGTGAAGAAGGTGATCAGGAAATGAGTGAGGCCTTCCGCGACCCCTTTCAGCACTTCTCCCATGGTGCCGGCCATAGACTTTCCGACCGTCGCTGCTTCCGGTGGGGGTTCGACCTGCCCCTGTGTCCCGATTACTTTGCTCAGAAATTCCTGCGACATCGAGCCCACAACCGGGATCTGTCCCACCCGCTCGGGCACCTTCGCTAACCCGCCGGACCCGATCCACTCTTTTCCGACTTCATACGCCTGCATGAGTTCGGTGGCTGCGACTGCACCGATATAGGAGAGAGGCAACACAAGAAGTACCATGGTTCCCACGGCCATCATCGTGGCCGAAATCGTTCGCCTTCCGTTGAGTTTATTTGCAAGCCTTTCATGAGGCCCATCAAATATCCTCCATAAGAGAAGGGCCCAGGCGATTGACGTCAGAAAGGGCCAGAAAATCCAAACCGAAAGACATCCCAGAAGGATGCCGAACATCACGAGCAAAACGTTGGAAAGAGTCTGACGTGAGACGATCATTCGTGAATGGGCTTATTATTCCGGGCACGGCACTGCTGAGAGAACTCCGCCACTAGCTGGTTCATCATTTCCCCATGGATGAGGCGGCCATCGTGGCGCGTGTGCTCGTAAGACACCCTTTCTAACTGGGAGCCTTCTCCGGTGGCCTGTGCTTCGCGACTGCCGGGCATTCTTCACTACAGCAGGTGCTTCCTTGAAGTCAGCGCGAACAGCCCGGATGACTACATTCGTTGTATCTATGAAAATTTCGACATCAGTTAAAGTACCGAAACGACAGACAGTTCGACTACTGGTGGTATCCCTTGCATAGTCCTTGATGAGGCCGACCTTACTTGCCTCGGCTTTGCCTGAAGGTTCTCGACCAGGCAATCTATTTGCAGTTTTCGTTCTGCATTTGGCCTGCCCACAGACGTAGGTCGTGACCACCGCCCGATCGCACAACTTCCTCATAGATCTTCCACCGCAGTAAAGACTGCGCTCTCCTCGGCGGAGATCATGGTGACCGAGCACACTTTTTACCCACGAGTCGCTCACTGGAAGACGTTAAAACGAGACCTTCGAGCAGCACATAGTTTGGACCATGAAGCTTTCCCACCGCCGGGCTACGTCCGACCAATTAGAGGTTTGCCTAGTCCCGGCCCGCGTGCCGATAGCGTAAATTAAAACTTGTGAGTGCTAGGAAGAGGTTGCTTGTATATTTCACTAATGGGAGGAAGATTGTATGAGAATGGAAAAATTTATAGCTGTCGCCTTATTTTCTGGCTTGATTGCGAGCCCCGCGTGGGCCTTGTTTGAGACGAACAAGGAATTGATCTCTACGGCCAAAATCACCATGGAAGAGGCGGTGCACGCCGCGACGAAGGCCGTTCCGGGTGGCAAAGCAGTGGAAGCGGAACTCGGCAAGGAAGATGGGC
Source organism: uncultured Nitrospiraceae bacterium (assembly GCA_963846575.1). GTDB lineage: Bacteria > Nitrospirota > Nitrospiria > Nitrospirales > Nitrospiraceae > Nitrospira_A. Next base: position 2,715,646 of record CAWJWJ010000002.1, read on the forward strand.
GGACAGTCTACGAGGTGGAAGTCATCGACGCCAATACGAAGACGCAGAAAGTCTACGTCGATGCCCAGACCGGACAAGCCAAAATCGATAAGTAGCTCTCGACGTGCGGCCTCGCGGGAGGCCGCACAGGTTTCCCACCATTACAACGACCACACAGCGATAACCTCGCGGGTCCTCAAATAGCCGCGCAGCTTCCCCCTAGGCTTCCATCGGGATGCATTATCAATCGATTGCGATTATGCGTCGACGATTGGTCAATGGTCTGAAAAAGGTATCTTGAAACGGGTGTCTGTCCGGCAGCAGAGGTGGCTAGAGCCAGGATATTATCGGTTCAGTTGGGCGATCTTCGCCATGCAGCTCATCCTCCGCCGAATCGTTTTGAGATGGCCCCTCGGCTGCACGCCGGTGCCATGACTGTAAGGCCGGCAAGCATGCTTGCGAGGCTCTGGTGATACTCCAGATGAAGGGTGAGATCACGAGTCACAGACCGAGCCCACATTGACCCATCGCACAGTTCGCGCCGACTCCCGGATCGCGACCCTGACGAAGGTGGCGAACCGGGCCCCAACGACTTGATGATTGCGGCGGGGCGATTACTTGCGGTGGCACCGTGCTCCACATACGTTATCCCTGCAAGTCCTTGAACGTTCTCTTCTCAGAGATGATCCCCATCTGAAGCGCCTCTCCAAAAGATCTGCCAGAGCGGCAGTTTCTTATCATGCGCCCGCTTGAGGAGTTGAAGGCTGGCCAGCACCTCATCCATGGCGGGGCCGATCATGATGATCGAGATGAGGGCGGACACGAGGCAGAGTGTGCACCATGCATGCAGCACCACGGGTTGCGCAATCACTAACAGCACACTCACCAGCCCCAAGGGTCCGACGGCCAGTCCAAACAAGATGACCATCCAGGGCATGCTTCGCCAGCGTTGAGTGCCGCCGATCGCCCCAGTGATCGCATCGAGAGCATAGGCAAAGGCACCCAGTGCGGCGTCGGGGATGGGAAGTAGTCGAGAGAGTGCGGAATGCAAAACCGTCTCACTCCCCCGGTCAAAAAATGGTTCCCAGACATGGTCGAGAAGGCCCCATTGATACCATGCTAAATATCCGGAGATCGCGAACCCGAGCAGAGCCACGCCAATCAGCCACACCCGCTCCGACCACGTCGAAGGATTATAGCTCCACCCGGGTGGAAAGGAGGACGTGATACTCATTACGTCTCTTGCTGCGAGAGTTCAGGCGAGGGACTGAGTTTGTGGGCGCGATACCAGGCCAGGGGATCTTGCTTGAGTGCGCAGATCATTTTGGGAATGGTATCCCGCAACGTGCGTCGGGGTTGCCACTCTAACCAGGCTTTGGCTCGAGCGATGTCTAACGCATAGTGGTCATCGGCAAAATCGATCATCCATGCTTTGATGAAGGGATCCTCGATGAAGGGCATGGCGTCCTGCATCCAGGCACCCGTTTTCGCCAGAGCTTTTGGAATCTGCACGGTTTCCCACTCTTCATCGTGCAAGAGCCTCCCGAACCGATGCTGAAGTTCATCGTAGCTGACAGGCTCAGGCTCACCGATGAGCATGACGGCATCAGATGCCAGTGTCCGACGGCGGTCGACCGTGCGCTCGATGGCATCGACCAAGTCCTCTACATGAACAAAGGACTGGCCGTGCGAAATATGACCGGGAAACAGTTTGCTGGTGACGTGCCGTTCATGGATCCGCTCAATCTGATTCGCGAGCGGAATGGAATGACAGAAATCGTCATAGACGCCTGCAATCCGCAAACTGACCGTGGGAATGGTTCCCCGCTCCTCGTCAATCAGCCGTTCGGTCTCGACTTTCGATTGAGGATAGGGCCAGCGAGGATCGAGGGGCCACTCTTCGTGAATAACCTGACCCGGCTCACACGGCGCGTGGACCAGCATGGTGCTCGAGAACACAAACTGCTCAACGTCGAACTTCGATTCATGAAGTGCTCGCAAGAGGCGCCTCGTGCCTTCCACAGTCACTTCTTGATACTTTGAGCTCGCTTCGCCTGAAAAATCAAAATAGGCGGCGAGGTGGATGACCGACGCGACCCGTCCACGGTATCTCTCAGCGACGGTTCGCAGTCCGCTTCTGACACTTTCGGTGGAAGTGAGGTCAACCGGAATGTTGTAGGCGGAAGGTGGCGGATGCGGAGCGCCGGGGCGATCTAATCCAACAACCGTGTAGGACGTGGCGAGACGATTGGCCGTGTGGGACCCGATGAGACCACTGGCTCCGGTTAGCAATACGAGAGGCTTGCTAGTTTGAGAATTCATTGCTCGAGTTGGGCCGCTCTAAGGCATGTCGGTAAATAAAAGGTGCCCCTCTTTCGGAATCGGGCGGTTTTCTTTAGAAGTTGTGCCAGTCGGTCGTACTTCCTTTTCAACATCGTTATTTTCTTCAGAATCGATTTAAATTTACTCCGGTCCTGGAACCCTGAGTACTGGAACAATCCCCAGCTCATAGAGATGCCAGCCCTCGACCTTACTCTCACGACCACTCAAGACATGGAGAGGAATTCACAGCACGATTTCTCACGCCGCCGGATGAAAGTCTGTTCGTTCTTAAATGGCAACTGGAAGACAGGAGTCTGGTCCGCGAACGGGGGAGTCGATGATTCCGAGGTCGCCGTGTAGGTTCAAATGATTAGGGAAGGCTTGCTCCTGTTGCGGTGGGAGAGTCAGCTATCAGGTCTCTTAAGAAAGGTATCGCGGGGGGAAGGGGACGTTGGGATGAAAGCGACTGGTCCCTTGGTCACCGGAAACGAGCAAAGCGCCGCTTTGACGATCGAGTTGAATTCCCTCTCCAGACGGCCGGCGTTCCCCTCTGTCCGAACCTTGCGCGGGTGGCAGAACCTGGCATTGGCTCGACTCCTTTCAACTCCCGTCTGAGGCTGGTGACGAAGATAATCCCGCCGATGATGATAACGAGAAAACAGCTGTATACCGTGATGGATTGTACGGTGAGGGGGAAAAGTGAAGGAATGTTGTTGAGCAATGCCATGAAGTCCGGCATGCCGTCAGGAAATCATACAGAAGAAGTGAAGTCAAGTAAGGGTGCCGGGGCCTTCTCATTGAGCGACAATACGACTGATTCTTCAAGCATGTCACGAGCGTAAAAGTGCCTTGCTTGAGGCGCTGACCGAGCTCGACGACCGCCAGGAGCCCGACCAAACCGATTACGCTGAATTGGGAAAAGACCTTCGAGCGCACTTCCGAACCTCATGGCAGACCATCATGACGCGACAGATCAGCCCTACCCGTCAGATCCTCAGCAAGCTCTTCAACGGCAATCGCATTCCGCTGACGCCAGTAGAGGGGCCATTTAGGTACCTATTATGAGTTTGAAGGGATGGCCTCGATCGGCCGGCTGCTGACTGGTCGTACAAAGGCTGTGGTGTCCCCAACGGTACCCGTCAAACCACGGAGCAATCACTCAGTTTTTACATTGACCTGCTGGTCGAGGCAGCGTGAACCAGCAAGCCTTGCCCACATGCACCAGTAGCACTCTCCTTTCAGTGCCAACCGTCTCAGATTCTCTCTTCACATGGACGGCACCACCAGGTAGGATGACCCGAGGGGCCTATAAAAACATGAGACTCGGATAGTCCGAGAGGGCTCTTACGCCCCTCTCGGGAGCTGGCCCAAAGGAGGCTTTATGATCGGTTGGATATTGTTTGGTCTGGTCGTCGGAATCGTCGCGAAATTGGTCATGCCTGGGAAGGACCCAGGGGGCTTCATTATTACCATCCTCTTGGGCATCGGTGGTGCATTGATAGGAGGCTATCTCGGCCGTTCGCTCGGCTGGTACGGGGAAAACGATCCGGTGGGCTTTATGATGGCAGTAGGCGGAGCCGTGCTTTTGTTGATTGGGTACAGGTACCTGCTCGCCCCCAAAGCAGCCTAATCGGACTGCCTCTTCACACCATACATTTAGCGTAGAGGAACACTGATACTCTGACGGGACCTTGAAAGGGCAGCTGAAAGTGACGGGCGACATCCGTTGCTCTCCGCCGATCGGCCACTCGCTACTTGCCACTGTATCTGACTAGGGAGACAATCATGTCAAAAAATGTCAAGACGGTGTCTACCCGTGATTACGAAGAAGTCGTTTCCACTGTCACAAAATATGTCGAGGGGCTACGCATCGGCAGTGTCGAAAATGTCGCAGAGGCGTTCCATAAGGACGCTGTGATGTACGGCTTTACCGAAGGAAAGCTGCTGGGCGGCCCGATAACGAACCTCTACGACTTCGTCCAGAAGAACGGCACCGCGCCCGACATCAAGACGCGGCTGGACGTGCTCGCGATCACGCCAACAACCGCAGTGGTGCGCGTGGACATGGAGAAGGATGCGATCGGTGCCGACTACACCGACTTCCACACCCTCCTGAAGCTCGGCGACACCTGGCGCATCGTGGCTAAGGTGTATCACATGTATGAACGTCTTTGACTGATGGTCAGATGGAATGGTTATACCACTGGATACGAACGCCTCTCGGAAACCCTGTCTGAGCCTTGAGAGGACGGACGAAAGTGAAGAAAATCAACGAGATGACTCGTCCAAACCGTCCAATGAGTGACAAGGGTTTACAACAAGTTACAGATTCCGTGTCCTATATAGGACACGCTCCTGAGCCTACCAGACTGACCCCCAAAGAAGAGGCGTTTTGCATCGCTGTGTTGTCGGGGCAAAATCCCTCTGACGCATATCGAGCTGCATATGCACCGCAGCGTGCGAAGGCCAAAACCATCCATGAAATGTCGTCACGCCTGATGGCGAAGCCCAAGGTTCGCGCAAGGATCGAGATGCTAATGCAGCCGGTGATTGAACGAGCGCAACTGACCCGCGAAGAATGGTTGGGGGGGCTGGCGCGTATTTGTCTGGCCGATATACGCAAGATGTTCGACGATCACGGCAATCCCATCGCGATCACCAAATTTACTGATAATGAAGCGGCGGCGATCGCAGGCTTCGAGGTATATAGTGATCGGGCACCAAGTAGAAACGTGTCGGAGGTAGGCGGCCGAACGGTAAGAGTCAGGATGGTCGATCAATTGAAGGCGCTCGAAATGTATGGCAAGGCCATGGGGTACTTTGCGGAGCAGAATCACGGGTGTTACGGAGGGACCCGCCGAACATCACGGTGGAATTTGTGGACCCCGCCGACCAGCTTCCGCATCTCGAACGGGAAATACCCATTCTTGACCAGACAAGGACCGTCGTCGCCGGTGGTGATACTGCACTTAGCTACTAAACTATCGCTGCGTGGTTTCTACCGCAGGAGGGTTCGAGGCATTCACGACCTTGCGAGCGCCCCAGCGGAGCGGCTCAGGATCAGGATGCAGATCAATGCGAGGCGTGGAAAGAAGGACGAGGGGTGTATGAAGAGGTCCTCTGGGACGATCAGGGCCATGGTTCCACTCACGTTTTCCAACCCGTAGCGAAGCGTGCACGAGGTGCCGGTCCAGCACCTCGACGCTCGTATGCTGCCTTCCAACGTGCACGCCCAATTCTAGCCATCTGCCGAAGCGTACCCACATGAATGAATCCCTCTGATTTGGTGCCAGTCGCTGCTGACGGTGAGGTAGTGTAACCCTTTTCATGTGCCATGAATACCATTGGGCCAGCCTCCGCGCCTCATGGTGATGGCTTCGTGGGAGCGTTCACGGGTGCGTCGCTCGGGCCCCGGACCCTGGCATCCTGATGCGAGGCCTTCAGGCGACCCTCGCAGGGAGATCAGGTAGGCCTGCTGGGTCTCCCTTGAACATCGTCTCGCTTGATGACGGGGGACATGTCAGTCCGACGCCAGACGGGTGGCGTCCCTGCCGACCGAAGCACGGGGCACGTCGGATCAATTCGGTCCCCGCTACGACGGCGAGCGCGCCAAGGCAGGTAGAGACGGTGACGGCCTCGCTCAACCACATATAGGCCAAGCCAATGGTGCAGATCGGAATGAGATTGTGGTACGCCCCCACCACGGCTGGCGAGAGCGATTGCAGCGCCCGAGAGCGCAACAAGAAGACCCCAGCGGTGGCGGTGCCGATGAAGAAGAGCAAGCCATACACCATAGCGGACAGATCACGCAGGGGGAACGTGCCGTGGGCCGCCTCGCCCGCCAGGAGGACGAATGAGGCCGTGCCAAACATCATCGTATTTGCCGTCCAGACGCCCACTCGCTTGATGGTATTCGGACTCACCACGAGATAGCAGGACATCATCAACGTAAACAGCAAGATCAGGACATCTCCCACGCCCCACCCCTTGCCTGAGACGGTGGGGCTGGCTAGGACGGCCAGCAGACAGCCAGCCCAAGACAGGAGCAGGCCAGTCACACTCGCGACAGTGGCGTGGTCCCTGCCACGCGCGATGCTCAGCATCGTCGTAAAGGTGGGCAGCAAGCTATAGATAATGGCGAAATGCGTGACGCTCGTATAGACCAGCCCCCACGCGGCGATGGGGTACCCGCCGACGCCCAGCAGTCCTAAGAGCGTCAGCTTTCCCACCTCGCGCGGGGTCAGCGATCGAAGACCCGGTAAATCAAACCAGACCGTGATCCCCGCCAGAAACAGAAATCCAATGGCGACCCGGCTCGTCGCCAGTTCCAAAAAATCAACGGCACTATGCTGGAGCGTATATTTGATCGCTGGCGTAATGGCACTGACGAGCACGATCACGCCGCAGAGGCAAAGGAGGGGCACCAGGTGACTCACCGGATGCGACGTAATCCGAGGTGTCCTGTGTTGGGGCTCGTGATCCACCACGACCGTGTCCGTGATATTGACGGTGATTACATCCTCAATGAACTGCGAAAGCCGCGCCCGGTGTTCGGTCGACATGTCGACGATCTGTGTCCCCACGCCCGACGGATGAAGATGCGTCACAACCACGCGGCACTCGATGTTGTCGTGGGCACCCAGAGCACAGGTCAGGTGCACGACGTCGCCCACCAGGACGGACAGCGCGTCTGTCTGAAGACGGAATCCCTCTTCGGTAAAATCTAAGACCCGGCATTCCGTGGTGTGGCCATGATCACTCACCAGACCGAGGCGTTCGATGGCGATCCGAGACTGATGACGCAGTGAGTGCATCGTGTGGTTCCTTCATGGAGATTGGTCAACAAGGCATCGGCGTGGCCGATGTCGACTGTGTGAGCCCGGCTGTGGGGAAGAGGGTTACAAAGGGGGAGAGTCCGCCCTGGCGCCCGTCCGTCCGCAGTGGCGGTGTCCGTTACTGGGTCACCCTATCACGAGTCGACGAGGCGTCAAGCATCCTTCACATTCGCGCATCCGAACGGTTCAGATAGGGTCGCACAGGCCTTAATCGCCTCCGCGTCGGTGCACTCGTGCCGAATGGAATGGAGGAAGACCCTCGCGAGGTAAGAGTCGATGAGTGACAGGCGGCAGCAGTACAGACTGAGATTCCTATTCATCTGCCCCCAATACTAGCTGGTGAGAAGTGCGGGAAGGATGGCGTGGCGACGACCGCCGTGGGAATTGCAGCCTTGACAGCAAGACAAGGGTCCGTTCTGGCGGGGGTCAGACGGTTGGCCGAGGACCACACTTGCCCCTCGGGCAATGTCTGCTACCTTTAATAGGTGTGTCGGCCACTCTAACTATGTAGTCCTAGTGCTCCGAACGTAATTAGTCAAACGAGGTTTCTTATGAAGATGCACCCGATCGCGTTCGGAATGCTCTTTCTCGTGCTCTCTCAGGCAGGATGCTCGGTGTATAAGGCTGCGTCTCAACCAGGGCCAGCAGATGTTACAGGAATAGGCGTAGGAACTCGGCGTACTGAGGTCATTACGCGCCTCGGCGCCCCAAAATTTTCTGACACCGATCCGAGCGGGCAGAAACAAGACACGTTCGAGTTTCAATCTGGGTTTCACCAGGCGTCAAAAGCGAGAGTGATCCTGTATCTCGCGGCCGATGTCTTTACTCTCTGTTTGGCCGAAATCATTCTCTGGCCGGTTGAACTCACGGTCATGGAGCGTGCAAGTTGTGTCGCGGTGGCTACCTACGACCCTACCCAGAAAGTAGAGTCCTTTGCCCTGACGCAGAAGGACGGAGTTCAGGGATGCTGAACAGTGATGAGTTTTTTGAAGTACGTCGTCAATATTTCTGAAGGCTCGCTCGAACATAGGGATGTCCTCAAGCCCAATAGCCACGTATGAGTCGGGCGGAGAATAGGCGTTTCGTTTCACAAAAAACCAGCCAACCAGTGGGGAACTATGAGCGATATTCCTCACTTAGGAACCCACACGTTCGGGCTGGATGATGTTGGACTCACAATCACGTAAAAATCTTGCGACCCGCTGTACCAGGCAAGGTTGTGATTCACTCATCTCCGCCATGGCTGTGCACATCCAAGTTGCCTCCCCGTCTGTATTCTCTAACAACACGCCGATGTAACATAGTGTGTCAGCTTGTCATTGAGCGGGAGCACTCATCTGCCTGACCCAGCCTGAGATACCAATAGGCAGCCGTCTCGGTCACCATTCAAAGTCCCGCCGCTCCGGTTGCCCGGGCAATCAGTCGATGAACGCATAAGCGTACTTCAGGACAGGATTCTCCTTGGCGAATTTTGCCTCAGAGATGGAAAGAAAAAAAACCAAACAGCGCACGTATGACGCGATGTCTCGTAAGGCCCGTGCAGGGCACGTCACGGGCGGAAAAACCTATGGGTACGACAACAAGGAAGTGTCTGCTGCTGGGCGCCACCTGCACGTAGTGCGGATTGTCAACCATCAGGAAGCGGCGATCGTCTCTCAGATATTTGAGATGTATGCAGGCGGGCTTGGCATTTCACGCATTGCCAAGCGACTCAATGAGGAAGGCGTTCCTGCGCCCCGAAAAAGCCCACGAGGCTGGGCGCCAAGTGCGGTGCGCGAAATGGTGCGTCGGCCTATCTACAAAGGGGAGATCGTATGGAACGAACTCCAAAAAATTGATCGAGGGGGCACCAAGAAACGCCGCCTTCGGGATGAGAAGGATTTGGTACGAGTGGACGCGCCTGACCTCCGCATTATCACTCCTGAGTTATGGGAGAAGGTGCAGCGCCGTCTGACGAAGACTAAAGGAAAAGGTCGATGTCCCAAATAGGGATCAAGACTCCAAGTATCTGCTGACGGGCATGGCGCGTTGCGCGCATTGTGGTGGCCCGATGACTATCGTAGGAGCTGATTATCATCGACGGAAAGGTCGCTTTTACGGATGCAGTTATTACAAATCACGCGGCTCATCAATTTGCGCCAACTCACTGCTGGTCGAGCAGGAGTTACTCGACCAGATCGTCCTGAAATCGATTGAAGAGGCACTTACAGAGGAAATGCTCAAGGTGGCTATTGAAAAGGCTCTGGCGAAACATCGGGCTCTGGCGAGCGACCAACTGGGGCATCGAACTAGGATCGAGCGGGAACTCTCACTCATTGAGGCTCACCTGAACAATTTGGTGGACTCCGTCGCTAACGGAAGAAAGGAGGCTTCCCTGTTCGAGCGGATCGCAAATGAGGAATCGCGGAAACGTACCTTGATTGCAGAATTGGAACGTCTCACGCTTCTACAGCCAATTGCGTCCATCAGTGACGCTCGGCTCAAACGCGAACTGAAAGCCAAGTTCGCAGAGATGCGGGGAATTCTCGGGCGCCACATAACATCCGCAAGGCAACTGCTTCGCATTCTGATTCAAGAACCGCTGCGCTTGGAGGCCGTGCCGACCAAGGCAGGAAAGAATTATCGCGTGATTGGCAGGGGGAGCTATCTGCCGGTTCTGACCGATTCTGCCCGCTCCGTGGTAAATGGTGTCCCCAACGGGATTTGAACCCGTGTTACTGCCTTGAAAGGGCAATGTCCTAGGCCAGGCTAGACGATGGGGACGTAGAGGTTCGTTCGAGCGGTTGATTCATATCATACTTGATCGAGGAGTGTCACTAGTTTGAATATCACGGTCATATAATAGGTTTCCACCCGGGACGTTGAGCGCGAGTACCGTCTGGGAAGCGATTGACGACCAGACCTCGAGCACAGTACTCTGCACTTATGGATCCACGTTTAGATTTCGAAGGCGAGCGCCGCCCATCGTTACCACAAACTGAAGAGTCCGGCCCGTCCAGCGGCAGTCCGCTCACGGCGGAAGACCTGTACCTCTTCAATGAAGGCTCACATTTTCATCTCTATGAGAAACTGGGCGCACACCCCATGACGGTGCAAGGGGTTGCGGGTACCCATTTTGCCGTCTGGGCTCCGGCGGCTGAACGGGTCTCGGTCTTCGGGACGTTCAATCATTGGGATCCCTCTCGTCACCCGCTTCGACCTCGCCAGTCTTCAGGCATCTGGGAAGGCTTCATCCCCGGGGTGGAGATCGGGGCGCTGTACAAATTTCACATCCGATCTCACCATCACGGTGCGGAACTCATTAAAACCGATCCTTTTGCCCGGTTGAACGAAGTTCCGCCGAAAACCGCTTCAGTCGTCTGGACAATCGATTACACATGGGACGACGATGCGTGGATGCGGAATCGCGGCCGGCGTAATGCGCTGAACGCCCCGATCAGCATTTACGAGGTGCATCTTGGTTCTTGGATGCGGGTGCCCGGCGAGGGCAATCGCTCCCTCAACTATCGCGAAGCGGCGCCAAAGCTCATCGATTACGTCCACCGGCTGGGCTTCACGCATGTGGAATTTCTTCCTCTGATGGACCATCCCTTCTTTGGGTCCTGGGGCTATCAGACGACGGGGTATTTTGCACCCTCCGGCAACTATGGTACCCCGCAGGACCTCATGTATCTGATTGATCAGCTCCATCAGCACGACATCGGGGTAATTCTGGACTGGGTGCCCTCTCATTTTCCGACCGACGCCCACGGCCTGAGTCGATTCGACGGCAGCCATCTCTTCGAACATGCAGATCCGCGGCAGGGCCATCATCCCGACTGGGACACCGCAGTGTTCAACTACAGTCGCAATGAGGTCCGCAGTTTCCTCATCAGTAGCGCGCTCTTCTGGCTCGAACAGTATCATGCGGATGGCCTCCGAGTGGACGCTGTCGCCTCCATGTTGTACCTGGATTATTCACGGAAAGAAGGCGAGTGGGTTCCCAACCGGTATGGCGGCCGAGAGAATCTCGAGGCGATCGCATTTCTGCGGCAACTCAATGAGGAAATCTATCGACGGCATCCGGACGTGCAAACCTTCGCGGAGGAATCCACCTCCTGGCCTTCGGTGTCACGCCCGACCTATGCGGGAGGATTGGGCTTCGGCATGAAGTGGGATATGGGCTGGATGCATGACACACTGGAATACATGGCGCTTGATCCCGTGTATCGAAAACATCACCATCGCAATCTGACCTTCCGCATGCTCTATGCCTTTCAAGAAAATTTTTTACTTCCCCTCTCTCACGATGAGGTGGTCCACGGAAAGGGCTCGCTCCTGCGGAGGATGCCTGGCGACGATTGGCAGAAGTTCGCCAATCTCCGAATGCTCTTCGGATACATGTATGCCCAAGCAGCCAAAAAACTCATCTTCATGGGGGGCGAGATCGGACAATGGCGTGAGTGGGCGCATGACGATAGCCTTGACTGGAACCTGCTCGAATATCCACCTCATCAAGGACTGCAGCAATGGGTCGCTGACCTCAACCGTTTGTACCGTACTGAATCGGCGCTCCATGAACTCGATTTCGATCCTCGAGGCTTCGAATGGATTGACTGCCAGGATGTCGACGCCGGCGTGATCAGTCTGTTGCGCCATGGCCATCCCCCTCAGCAGACCATCGCCGTCGTCTGTAACTTTACGCCCGTTCCTCGACTGCATTATCGCATCGGGGTCCCCGAAGGCGGGTACTGGAAAGAACTGCTGAACAGCGATGCATCGATGTACGGCGGCAGCGGGTCTGGCAATCTCGGTGGTGTGGTGGCAGAGGCTGTGCCAACGCATGGCCGCTCTCACTGCCTGTCACTGACTCTGCCTCCCTTGGCCGTGCTCTTCTTCAAACCTATCCCGTAGACGCAGACAAGGGCCGTGTTGTCGGACATGGGAAAGGCCCCCGCCTCCGATCCTGACGCCGAGCTACCCACGTCAGGGCATACAAGGAGATGAAGATCATGACCCGCTCACAAGCACTCTCGGCATGGCAGGGTCTCTTGCTGTTCTTCCTCTGCCTCACGGTGGTCCATTGTTCGCACGACATCCATGAAAAGCGCGCGGACACCATCAAAGATCATGTCGAATCCTTCTATAACCACTTGAAACATGATCGAGTAGCGGCCGCGGTCCGTGACAACGAAGCCATCGAACACCTGTCGGCCCAATTGGGCGACATCATTGCCCGGCGGGTCAATCAGCCCGGAACCAACCAAGTCGATCGTGAATGGACCGATTTACGAACGGCTAATGAAACTGCAGCCCAAAACTGGCTGGCCTTGGGCCAATATCTCTCGATCAAGAAGCAGTACTCTCAAGCAAGAGCCACCTATCGGCGAGTCATCGATACCTACACAGGGCCGACAGAACGCACCTATCGAGACCAGGCTACGCGGGCCATCCGGGACTTGGATATCCTCAATCCTACACCTGCCGTTCCATAGCGGGAGGACGAAGCCTTGTTGAAGACGCTGACTCGTCGGTATCGATCGCTGTGCCTGTTGCTTGGACTCAGCCTCCTCGGAACCGGATGCGTCCATCGAATACATGTCACTCCTCCGTCGGGAGACACGGCCACCTCGACCCTCCCCGTCCGCGTGCAGCTCGAAATGCCGTTCCTCGCCATCGAGGGTGCCGACCACATGCCCGGCGTACCGCTGTTGGAATGGCCGGTAACAGATCTTCGCCAAACCACGATGGACTATTTCAGCCAACGCCAAACCTTTTCGGCGATCGGTACGGAACCTGCCGAGCTAAGACTGGTCGTCAAAGCCTGGTTTATCCTTCGAGCGCCTGATCGTTATCTATATACGGTCCACTTGGAATCTGACTTTTCATTCTCAGGCCAGGCGCCTTTCAAAACCTATGTGGCCGAGGGATCGGCTCTGGGATCGTCAGTTCGATGGGTCACCGCCTCCGATCAGGAGCCAATCTTGGAAGCCACGGCTCAAGCACTTCGCAGCCTGGCCTCACAGATTGAGCAAGATCGCGACCTGATCATGAAACGCAAAACCCCCTAGGGATCTCGCTTGTCCGTCTCGCGAGTCTCGACTCTCCCGCCACTGTCATCAACTTCTACATACACGGCGGCATGCTCATGGGCCAACATCAGGATAGGCCCAAGCGAGCACGTATTCATTCGGATACGGCTTCGTATCGTTTCTAATACACGTATAGCGCTTCGCCCTCTCGTCTCGGCTTTCCTTAACCTCTGCCTGAGGCCAATGGGAAGTTATTTGTCCCGGACAACACACAACTGTTTGCTCATTTGTACCCAATGCTGGCATTAACATTGCTTGATGCTAGCCACGTGCGGGCTAATGACGTGGTTGACTGAATTCAACTTACGCATCTCGGGCCACAAGGGGCATTGATAGACGGGAGGCTCCCCACTCACGGAGACCAAGATATTGTGTCCAAACGGCTGATTCTATGTTTCGACGGGATGTGGGACCTGCCTCCAGAGCCTGTGATAACTCGGGGACCATCGAACATTCTGCCTCCGTACGCATCGTGCGACTTACAGAGTGTTGCTTCACCCGAAACCAATGTGCTCAAGCTGTATCGATCGATCACCCCGCACGGCCAGGATGGACGAACCCAACAAAAATGGTACGTATCCGACTCAGGAGCACCCTGGTTTCGTCGCTTTCGCCCGGAACCATTTGGCTATGGCTTGGACCAGACAATTCTTGAAGCCCACGCCTATCTAGCCGTAACCTATGAACCGGGCGATCAGGTCTTTATCTATGGATTCAGCCGGGGCGCGTACGTTGCGCGGTCTCTCGTCGGCTGGCTCTCTTGCTCGGGATTACTTTCTTCGACCTGGTTGGATCCTGACTGCGTCAGCCGCGTACGGAGCGCCATTGCGGCGGACGATCATCAGCACAGACCCCAAGAGTTTGCAGAATGCCTCACTGACTTGGTCCTTGCCCCCTCCAAACACTCGATCGACGATTCGTATCGCCTCTATCGTAATCTCCACAATGACGCCCACACTTTGGGGTACGAGGCGATTCGACGACGGGGCACTCAGGACATACAGATTGCGGTTCTTGGTCTGTGGGATACCGTCGGACCCTTGGGAATTCCGACGGCAGCACTGAAGTGGCTCAATGACCGCCGCTACAACTTTCACGATACGGAACTCAGCGCCATCGTTAAGCGGGCCTATCATGCCCTCGCGCTCGACGAGCACCGTGTGGATTACAACGCCACGCTTTGGACATCCCCTGCCCTCCCTGGACAGTCCATCGAGCAATGCTGGTTCGTCGGCGCACATGGAGATGTGGGCGGTAGTTATCAGGAGCAGGAACTGGCCGGAATCCCGCTCTTATGGATCCAACGGAAGTCGTTCGAGGCAGGACTTTCAATCGAGGGAGCAGCGATGCAGAAGGAGCAGGACCCGTTCGGTCCGTTACACGACTCCTTCGTCGAATACTTGGGCAGCTTTCGAAAGTGGTTTCATTCTCGATTCTATAGGCCGGTCATGCAGACCGGTACGAATACCGAAACTCTGGACGGGTCGATACGGATTCGATTGTTGAATAATCCGGAGTACCGACCGAACAATGAGGGTCTTAAAAGCGCCATCACTTTCCGGTGATTTGCAAGTGTGTATGCCCAGATAAACCGTCCGTGGAGCACAAGAGCGAATCAAATCCCGCAACAGTTTTTGGTCACTCGCTGACGCGGCCTTGTCGTCTCATAAACATCCGTTGCGCGTGACCACTTGCCTGGTCCGCTCATTACGCAGGGCATAGGCCAGCCCGTTCACCAACCAGCCTCAGGCTGTGGTCGTTCCGTGGAAGAAGTCCGTCGATTCACTTCCATAGCCCGCGAGAGAGCAACCCTCCGTCCGCAGTACCCACTATGCAGGCTATTTGATAGGTCACGAAGACGGTACTCTTCCGCGAGCTCATTTCCAACCTGAAGTTACGATCGGGAGGTGGATATGTCACGCCGCGCAGAACCCGCCTTTATCGTCCACTGCGCCCTTTCACATCTTGCCGTGGGCAATGCGGACGCCGGCAGAATCATTGACACCCGCGTCGCCTACGGTTCGCACAGCACCTCGGAAAGTCTCATCGACGGAGATCATCTGGCGCTCAGACTGAGCGTTCCGGAGCACTGCAGACCGATATCAGTGAGATTGGCGAAGGTGAACTGGGTGCAGGGCAATCGATTCGAGGTACAGCTTCTGATGATGGACGCGGACGAACGGCTTCGCCTAAGTCAATTCTTCGACCAACTATCTCCCTTGGAGCTGGAGTCTCGCGAGAGCCGATCAGCACTGATCATTACAGCGGTGGAATAAGCGGAATACACTGAGCCGGTTAGCCCCTTGCATCCAGGCAATCAGAACGACGTCCACGTTAAGGCGAGGCATACACATTCGCGTCAAATCTCGGTGGGCGCCCTGCGACCCGGTTCCGCATCGCACTGCAGGCGCGTCCATCCATGTCTCTGCGGCCTCCGTCCGTTGGTCCAGGGCGAATTCGGCACCCACATGACCGAACAGATTACGATAGCCACCATCAAAACCTCTAGTCGCATGACCTCCGACCCGACACACCCGCACCATCACGCGTGCCAGATCACTAACGATGAATCAAGCAACTGAATGCGGTTTCACCAGTGAGACCCTAGATATGAACCGCGGTACCACCAAGGGGTTACTGCATTCAGGTCTATCGAAAACAACGTTCGCGCTCTACGTTTAATCATAGGAGATGAACAATGGAGGAGGCCACTATGAGTTGCTCGCGTTGCAATGGACACATGATCGAAGACCACCTGTTGGATATGGAAGACTCATCCGGCCCAATGTGGCTTCAAGCCTGGCGCTGCATGAACTGCGGCAATGTGTTCGATCACATACTTCATCAGAACCGTTTAACGCACGACGCGAAACTACACCCAAGCAGCATCTCTGCTACAGGCATGGATGGTGCCGTCAAGCATACCTCGGCAGCAAAATTGACTCGTCTTGTAGCGTGAGGTCCAGACAGGTGGACGTCACCCATACCGGTCAAACAGCTCAATCAAGAGACCCAGCCCCCTGCCATACCGCCGACAAAGACGCGGTGGAGTGGATACGGCTGGGTCCTCCTGTTCACCCAGCCACGCAATCTGCGGAATAAGCACCATGTCCATCAATGTGGAATTAGCTCTGGTCCTGAGTCTGTTCATAATTGGTGCGCTAATACTGGCGATCGATAACCTGCTTGATGGATTGTACCGGCGTCTTACCCGCTGGATACAAAGTCGGAGATCACCTCCAACCGCTCCACAACCAGTTCTCTCCTCACAAAAGAAGCGTCATGGCGAGCCATGGGAAAAGTGGTAATGCAGCAGAATCGAGGACGTTTATATGGGGACTGTCTTCCGAATCGGACGGATCCACGGCGGCAGTACGTCCAAACCAGCCGCAGGATCGAAGAGGGCTAGATGCAGAGTCTCTACGACCAGGGCATGACGGGCGGGGAATTCAGGCGCAACCGCCTCCCCGACATTGTATTCGGGCTCCCTGGCGTAGAGAACTGTTACAGGCAGAACAATCCAGGCACCCTCGACTGTAAGAAATCACCACATGACAACTCTTAACATCAAGTCGATCATACGGGATGCCCTCATTGTCTATGCCCTGACATTTGGCTTTGGATTGGCCTCGGCTATCGCGGGCTTGACCGTGCAAAATAGTCCGTCAACCGCCTTCATGGTCAATCTATTGTCAGGCGCAGCCGGATTCGCGATGGCGGCATTACGGACTGCTCGCTCTCGGGCCGAACACATGGCCTGGGTCGCAGTCACTTTCTGGACACTCAACCTCACAAACATTGTGATTGGCTTGCAAACCTACCGGTCCTGGATACACAGCGGCGTCACCATCATACTCATGGCAGGTCTGGGCGGCGTCTTCGCCAGAATATTGCAGCCGCTCTCTCATTCGATCCACACAGGCTACCGGGCGACACCGACGGAATAGCCTCATCCTTGCCAGATCTGGAGCACCAGGGATCGCGTTGGAGCCGTATGCCTGGAGAAGCTCTGCCCGGGGATCCCACATTGAAAAATGAACTGGAGGAGGAAGATACCTCGAGCAAATCGGAAGGAGGTAAAAGACAAGCCCGGATTTCACGTCTAACTTTTCTCGGTCTCCGAAACGATCGGCAGGGGCCGCGCGGGCGGCTGCGGTTCTGGAGTCCAGCCACCACCTAACGCTTTGTAGAGTTGGACTATCGACACCAAATGCAGCCGATGCGTTCCCATCAGGGCTAATTCGGCTTCAAACAGATTGCGCTGTGCGATCAATACATCGAGGTAATTCGCCAACCCACCCTTATAACGGAGATTGGCCAGATTTAAGGCCGATCGCAAAGCTTCGACTTGCTGCAGTTGAGCCGTGCGTTGCTCCCGCACAGTCCGAACCGCTACCAGGGAATCCTCGACTTCCTTGAAGGCCACCAATACGGATTGTTCATAGTCCGCCACGGCTTGCCTCGCCTGGGCCTCCGCCGCTCGCTGTTGAAAACCAAGAATCTGTGCATTGAATAAAGGACCGGCAAGGCCAGCTCCTGCCTGTCCGAATGCAGTTTCGTTCGCCACCAGACGAGACAACTGCGGACTGGCCACACCCAGTATCCCGGTAATGCTCAGCTTCGGAAATCGATCAGCCTTCGCAACTCCAATACGTGCAGTAGCCGCAGCGAGACCCTGTTCCGCCTGCATAATGTCCGGGCGTCTTTGTAATAGCTCCGACGGCAGGCCGGGGGGAACCTCCGGAGGCATCACCTGTTCTGTCAGAGAACGACCTCGAGCTATTTGGCCGGGATTGCGGCCCAACAGCACACTCAATTGGTTCTCCTTCTGTACCTTCTGACGCTCGAATTCCGCCGCCTTGGCTGCCGCATTGGCGCGTTCCGCCTCAAATTGATCGGCATCCAGTTTAGAAATCATGCCTTGCCGCAATCGTGCCTGCGCGATCCGGACAGACTCCTCCCACGATTTCAATGTCCGCCGCGCAATATCAAGCTGCATATCGAACTGAAGGAGATCGAAGTAAGCTTCCGCAACACCACTGACGAGCTGCAGTACCACAGCACGACGGTTTTCCTCACGCGCAAGAAGGTCCCCCCGGGCGGCTTCATTCGATCGGCGGATGCGCCCCCAAATATCGAGTTCCCACGAGAGGGTTCCCTGCAGATAATAATTGAAGGGATTGGGAAATCCGGGAAAAAGGAAATTAGTTTTCCGTCCGAAGATCGGTGCATTAGACGTGAGGTCCATTTTCGGAGCGAAATCAGTCCTGGTAATAAACAGGCGTGCCTGAAATTCCTCTACCGATGCTACGGCACGCTGGAGGTCTTTGTTCTCCTCCAGGGCGGTATGTATCAATTTTTGTAATTCCTGATCCTTCAGTAACTCCCACCAAGGGGTATTGGCGATCGAGTCAGCATGGTCTCCCGGTTCGGCCATCCGGAAACCATTCGGTGTGGTGGCCTCAGGCCTTGTAAAATCAGGTCCGACGGCGCAAGCCGCTAAAAGACTGGAAGAGATCACCAGAGCCAGTCTACGCATGTTGATACTTTCGCTCCTTGTCGGTTCCATCTGATTCATCTCTGCTGGGGGACGGCGTCTGTCTTTTCAGACGATGGCTCAGCGAGCGAATCAGAACAAAAAAGAGTGGCACGAAAAAGATTGCTAGAAAAGTGGCGGCCAACATACCTCCGAACACTCCGGTACCGATCGAATTTCGACTGGCGGCGCCAGCTCCAGTGGCAACGACCAGTGGCACCACGCCCAGAATAAACGCCATCGAGGTCATGATAATGGGACGAAACCGGAGTTTGGCTGCCTCGATGGTTGAGTCGATCAAGGGGTGTCCCTCCTCGTATCGCCGGTTCGCAAATTCTACGATCAAAATGGCGTTCTTGGCCGAGAGTCCGATCAAAGTGACCAGACCGATTTGGAAATAGATATCGTTATTCATACCTTTCAGCCACACCGCCGAGAGAGCGCCGAAGAGACCGATCGGCACGGCCAGTATCACTGCAAACGGGACAACCCAACTCTCATATTGGGCAGCAAGCACCAGAAAAACCATCAACAGTCCGAAGCCGAACGCGTAGAGTGATTGACTTCCGACCATGCGTTCCTGAAAGGAAATGCCGCTCCAATCGATCGCATACCCCTTCGGCACAAGCACTTCCGTAGCAATCTCTTCCAACGCATCAAGCACTTGTCCCGAGCTGACCCCTGGAGCAGCCGCACCCAACACCAATGCCGTATTGTAGCCGTTGAAATGTGTGACCGGATCCGGACCACTCGTGAACTCCGTAGTGACGACGGTATCCAAGGGAATCATCGTGGAACCTTGCGGCCCATTCGCGCGAACGAAAATCTTGGAAATATCTTCAGGCGTGGATCGATACTGGGCTTCGGCCTCGGTCTGAACGCG
This sequence comes from uncultured Nitrospiraceae bacterium, assembly GCA_963846575.1. Taxonomy (GTDB): domain Bacteria; phylum Nitrospirota; class Nitrospiria; order Nitrospirales; family Nitrospiraceae; genus Nitrospira_A. The sequence continues at coordinate 2,735,272 of CAWJWJ010000002.1, forward strand.
AAATACCCGGCCGAATTTGATGAAATCATTAATATAGAAATTCCCGAAATAGGCCTGCATGGTATCAAAGACTTCCGAGATCGGCACCCCCAAGGCCTTGGCGCGTTCGCGGTTCACCTTGGCGTAAATCCGCGGCGCACTGACCCGAAAACTGGTACCAATCGCGCCGACGGTCGGATTTTGCCTTGCCTTGGACACGAACTCTTGCGCAGCGGCCGAGAACTTATTGAAATCGCCGCTGCCGGGATCCTGTAGCTGCAACGTAAACCCGCCCGTCGCCCCGAGGCCCCGGATGGAAGGCGCATTAAACGCCAATATGAGCGCCTCAGGGATTTTGGCGAACTCGCCGTAGGCCGCGCCAATGAGGGACTTCACATGATCTTTGGGCGCAGTTCGCTCATCCCAATGCCGGAGCGGCACGAACATGGTTGCGGCATTGGGGCCCCGCGTGTTGAACACAAAATTTTGGCCGGACAATGCATCAGTCGAATGGATCGCCGGATTCGCCAGGAAATAACTCTCGATCTTGCTTAAGACTGCATCGGTCCGCTGCTTGGAGGCGCCGTCGGGTAATTGAACAATCGTAATAAAATACCCCTGGTCTTCTTCCGGCAGGAAGCTCCCGGGAAGCGCCCGAAAAAGCAGAAACACGCCTACCAGCAGTGCGGAAAACACCGCGAGTGACAATAAACGTCTCTTCAGCGCGCCTCCAACCGTGGTGACATACCGGCCCTGCATCCAGGCAAAGGTCCGGTTGAACAAACCGAAGAATCCATGGTGCCGCTCCTCGCCCGGCTTCAAGACAAGCGCGCAGAGCGCAGGGCTCAGCGTGAGGGCGACAAATCCGGAGATGATGACGGCGATCGAAATCGTAATCGCGAACTGTTTGTACAATTCCCCGGTAATGCCGCCCAGGAATCCCACAGGGACAAATACCGCGCACAGCACCAGCACGATCGCTATAACAGGCCCCGTAACCTCTTCCATGGCCAGCTTGGCCGCCTGTTTGGGGGAGAGCTTCCCCTGCGTCATGTGCCGTTCGCAATTCTCGACGACCACGATGGCGTCGTCCACCACGATGCCGATTGCCAACACCATTCCGAAGAGAGTCAAGGTATTGATCGAAAACCCGAGCGCTTGCATGCCGGCGAAGGTACCGATCAGGGACACCGGCACCGCCACGCCAGGAATCAACGTGGCGCGCCAGCTCTGGAGAAACAGATATACCACGAGAATAACGAGGACCATCGCCTCCGCGAGCGTCTTCACGACTTCCTGGATGGAGACCTCGATAAAACGCGTGGTGTCGTAGGGGATATCGTAGGACACCCCGGAGGGAAAGCTCTTGGAGACCTCCGCCAGTTCCGCTCGTACCCGCTTCACCGTATCGAGTGCGTTGGCCCCTGGCGAAAGAAATGTCAGCAAGAACACGTTGGGCTTGCCGTTCCAACGTCCTTCGAGCGTATAGGATTGCGCTCCCAGTTCAACGCGCGCCACATCCTTCAATCTGATCATCGATCCGTTGGGCATGGCACGGACAATCAAATTCTCAAAGTCCTTGACCTCGGTGAGACGGCCTTGCGTAATCACGGGTATCGTCAGCTCGGTTCCCTTCAACGCCGGTTCACGACCGATCGTCCCGGCCGGAAAATCCCGATTCTGCTCACGGACGACGCTGGAGATATCGGTCGGGGTGAGGCTGAGCTGCGCCATCCTGATAGGATCCAAGATCAGCCGCATCGAATAGTTCTGGGATCCGAAGACAAGGGCGTTCCCCACCCCTCGCAACCGCTTCAGGTTGTCGACGACGCGGAGAATCGCATAATTGGACAAGTAAACCGTATCGTGTGTCGGGTCGGTCGAACTCAGAGCCACGACCGCAAGCAGATCCGGCGAGACCTTCGTGATGCTGATGCCTTGGCGCACCACTTCCGGAGGGAGCTGCGGTTCGGCCAGCTTCACCCGATTCTGCGTCTGGACTTGAGCGATGTCGACGTCGGTGCCGATTTCGAAGGTCAGCTTGATCGACATGTGTCCGTCATTGGTGCTCGTAGAATCGTAATAGAGCAGATTGTCGATTCCCGGAAGCTGGACCTCGATCGGGCGGGCAACGGAGTCGGCCACGATCTCCGCATTGGCACCGGGATAGTCGGCTTCAACCTGAACGACGGGCGGAGTGATTTCCGGGAATTGCGCGACCGGAAGCGCCCGTAAGGCCACCAACCCAACCACGACAATAATAATGGACAAGACCGACGCAAAGATCGGCCGGTCGATAAAAAAGTGTGAGATCACGAAGTACGCTCCACTTCGGGCCGGACGGGGTTCGGCGCGGTGGTCGCACCAAGGTCCGGAACCGGAACCGGCTTCACCGGAGCGCCGGGAGCGATTTTATGCAAGCCGTCGACAATGACGCGGTCGCCTACTCGCAAGCCCTCCTCGACCATCCATTGCTTCCCTTGCCAGCTGGTCGCCTGGATCTCCCGCATTTGAACGTTATCGTCGTTATCGACCACATACACGATCGAGCCCTTCGCACCCTGCTGGACGGCGCGTTGCGGCACGAGAATCGCGCCGGTCTTGACTGTGCCCTTGAATCGCACCCGCACGAACTGTCCTGGCAACAGCTGTCGATCAGGGTTCGGAAAGACCACCCGCGCCTGCCGTGAGCCCGTATCAGTCCTGAGCCCGATATCAAGAAGGTCCAGGACACCTTCGTGCTCATACGTCGTGCCATCCACGAAGGTGAGTATCCCGCGCAAATGGTAGACGCCCGGATGTTGGATTCGTTTGGCATCGCTATCCCGGCGTCGTTTCAGCAGGAAACTTTCGGGGGCGCTGACGATCACATACATCGGGTCTACCTGGTAAATCATAGTCAGCAGGTCGGTTTGCGCCGAAACCAGCCGCCCCTCATAGGCCCTCGTACGCTCAATCATGCCGTCCACTGGAGCTATGATGAGCGTATTATCCAAATCAAATTTTGCTTTCACCAGTTCTGCCTTGGCGCCTTCAAGGGCCGCCTTGGCCGACAATTCCTCTGCCACGGCATCATCCACATCTTTCGTGCTCACAGCCTGCTCCGCCAGCAGCGGCTTAACCCGAGCTAAATTCTGCTTTGCTTGCACGAGTCGCGCTTCCGACTGCGCCACCTGGGCCTTGGCGCTCAACATTGCAGCGTGAAACGGAACCGGGTCGATCTGATACAAACGGTCGCCTTTCTTCACGTCGCGACCTTCTTTGAAAAACCAAGCCTTCAATATCCCCGTCACCTGGGATCGGATTTCCACCGGACGCGAAGACTCTGCTTGCCCGATGAACTCCGGTTCATCCGGCACATCCTGAGCCGTCGCCACGATAATGCCCACCTCCGGGACCGGAGGAGCGGGAGGTGCGCCAGCTTGCGGCTTGCAACCCGGCAGCACAGTGAGGATGAGACAGGCGGTCAGAATGGACGCTACGGTCGATGAACGCATTCGTCTCGCCATGCTCGCTCCCTGATAAAAATCTGAAAAGCTGATCGCACAAGCCGAATGACGGCGCTATCTTACTGTTTGGACCCCGCGTTAGCAACGAAACCAGCGGCCCTCATGCGGGGATCGCCATGAGTCTCACCCGGAGGATTGAGTGGTTTCCCTTATCCGTTTTCGGTCGGCCCGCGCCCTGTGATGTTCTCTACAATAGACCGTGTGAGGCAATCTGGTGCGTGAAACATCGCACCCTGCTCCCACAGGTGAGTCAGAAGTTGCCTTCCATCCTCGTCAATGAAAGTGACCCCCGCCAGATCGACGATTGTGCCGCTGCGCTGATGGGATGGCAGCTCCGCCCAGCAATGCGCCAACTCCTGCACCCATGGCCCGGTTAGTCGACCTTCCAATCTCAGTCGGGGAACGGCATGAGAACTGTCAGGGGTGATCCTCAACAAGACATCACCCTGTCAGGAGATGTTCCAGCCCTCTTGCCCCGCCTGTATTGAGACAGCAGCACGATTTCCGTGGTTCTTATCATGCCTGGAACAATAGCAATGACTATTCCAGCGACTGGTCGGCCGAAACCAATCCTCAGAAACCGCCACTGTATTGATTATTCCAGCGTGAGATTCGCACTGGGAGGTGTGCGACAGAAGAAATGCCGACGGGCAGATGCCGAATTGTCGGCATCTGCCCGTCGGTCGGCAGCCTGTTCATCGACGCAAAGAGATGGCCATCCAGCAGCTAGCCATGAACCGAATTCGCCACCTCCTGCAGTTATTCCCGATCAGGTCACCAATCTGCGGGATCAGGGACCAGTGGGGGCTCTGAAACGCCGGGCAACGCGTGCCGCGACCCCGACGCTTGCCGGCTTGTTGCACCTGACCAGGCCGGTGCCTATTTTCGGGTATAGATGATCTCCATCATCTTCATCTCTTTTCCGCCCTTGTGGGTCCCGTACATCTCGAAGGTCTGGCTGTTCGCATCCACCAACTTCCAGACCGCGCGATGTTTCATCTGACCTCCACCCGGTTCATCATGCTGCCCCTCCAAGGTGATGGTCTTGCCGTCCGCGCTTGCCGTGCCTTCCATGAAGAAGATCCCGGTCGCCATGGTATCGATCCACATCGTGACGTATTTCTTGCGAAGATTGTCATACCCGTCGATCCCGATCCCGGAGAAGGGTTTCCCCATCATCTCTCCCGTAAATTCCTGGTGGAGAAAGCGGCCGTCCAGCAACACCTTCATTTCAGCGGTGCCTGCGGATTCCATAGGCGGTTTTCCAGGTTCCATCCAGGACTTGGTGTGTGTGGTCCAACTTCCGGCCAGACTGGCAAGTTGCTGGTGAGGCTCACCGGGCGTGGCCAGCTTTTGGTAGACCTCCATCATGGCCTGCGGATCCATTTGTGTGTCCGACTTCTTCTCTTTGGCCATAGCAACGGAACTCGACAGCAGGATGCAGAGAGCAGCGACGGTCAGAAATGTCAGACGCATGGTGTCCTCCTCAGGTCATAGTTATGGTTGTTCACCTCGATGATGGCGTAGCCGCCGGGCCAGGCGGCAGTGAGGCTCTCAGGCCTTAGCCAACATCCTGAATCTTCCCCTGGTGCGTTCAGTACCTCCGTACTGTTTCAGCAGTAGGCCCCAGACCCGCCCCTTTGGCCTCCGGCGGCCCGTTTCTGCACTTACTATCCTCGGACTGAGGACCTCCGCTCCTTGGTACGTATCGAGTCAGGACGTCATCGACACGGACGCTCTCGCCTTTCCATCAACGAATGGTGCTCTTGCCCGTTCGAGGCTTATGTGATCAGTCAAACAACGGCTTAGTGACGTTTCGGTTTGGGCACACACCACAGGTCTTTGACTTTGCAAAGGCTTGCGAGCATCTCTTCGGACTCTTGAGTAATGGTTGCTATTTCCGTCTGGTCGATCGGCTGCACCATGTATCCATGGGGGCCATGAAGGATCACAAACGGATACATGCCACCGGGTTTCCCGCCGCCGATGTCTTCGTTGGATACATGGGGAGCGTAATACATCACGTGCGGGAAATTAATGGTTTGGACATGGTCGCTTTCATCCGGGTTGGTGAACGTTCTGAGCACTGGAGACAGCATATACGAAATCCCGGTTCGTTCCGGCGCCCTATAGTAGCCTGATTTGTAACGGTCCTTGATCGTGCTCTTGAGTTCACCCGGAGACATACCCGTAGCCTGCAGTTTTGCGATGTCAAAAAAGACCTGCATCTGTGCCCCGGGACCTGCGTTGTCGAACGAAATCGGGTAGAGAATATCATCCCGATATTCCTTCAAGGGCCAGGCTCCCCTGCATGTATCCTCCCCGGTTCGGGCGACAAAGGCATGGAAACCGTTCGTCCCCTTGCGGGCAACCTCAAAGCCCGACTCGGGATTCAAGGTATACACGGTTGCCTCGCCTCTGAGGCGTGCGGGGAGCGCGCTGAGCGCCAGTTGAATCTCCAGATCTCGCGGGAGCGGTTCGAGCGTGGTCCTCACCTTGGACATCGTACTCTCCTCGGCATTCGCGCTGAGCACAAACAAGAGGGTCACAATGGCAACAAGACACTGAACGGTTTTCATAGTGCGTTCCTCCTGTGTGTGACTGCCTGACGCTGGAGCCCTTCATTTGTTCTGACGGCCGATGGCGTGCGGCGCGACTCTGCAACGACGGGATCCTGCTTCATTGCGACATCGATGAACAGCGCAGGATCACGGTCACAGCATCGATCTGATGACGTCAGTACCACTCCTTGCTACTGCCTCTTGGCTGCCTCTGCCCGGATGCGCTCTTCTTGCGCTCTCAGTTCCGGCGTGAACTCGGCTCCAAAGTCCTCCGCTTCGAAGATCTGGCGAATTTCGATTTCTCCTTCTCTGCCGTCCACGGCCGGATTCGGACAGCGCTTCACCCATTCGATCGCTTCCTCCTTCGACCGCAGTTGCCAGATCCAATAGCCGGCGATCAACTCCTTGGTCTCAGCAAAGGGTCCGTCGATCACGGTTCTCTTGTCTCCAGAGAATGTGACCCGCGCGCCTTTGGCACTCGGCTGAAGTCCGTCGCCGGCAAGGAGAACGCCGGCCTGTACGAGTTCTTCGTTGAACTTCCCCATCTCTGAGAGCAACTTCTCGCTCGGCATCACGCCGGCTTCCGAATCCTTCGTGGCTTTGACAATAATCATGAATCGCATAATGATCTCTCCTCCCTGCATCCAGAGTCACGGGGACCCCTTCGGGGGCTCGACTGGTGCGAAGGCCGTACCGACTATCCCAATCCGCCCAATTGAGCACCTCCTCTCCTCTCTAGTCGATGGCGGGACGACATTTCGACGGCCCTTCTCCCGGTTCTCTAATCGCACATCATCTTCTCCGCCGACTGCCGTATCTCTTCGGGACTGACATCGCGGATGTGGGTGGCAACCGACCACTGATGGCCGAACGGATCTTCGAGCTTGGCGTACCGGTCCCCCCAGAACGTATCCTCCAGCGGCATCGTAATCGTCGCACCTGCCGCGACCGCCGCCTTGACGACAGCATCGACATCCTGGACATACAAATGGATCGTGACGGCCGAGCCCTTGAGTGACTTGGGGCCGAGCTGCCCCCAGTCGGGGAATTCGTCGACCAGCATCACCGGGGAATCCCCGATGCGGATCCGCGCATGCATCAACTTTCCGCGCGGGCCCGGCACCCGCCATAATTCCTCGGCTCCGAACGCTTGTGTGTAAAACGCGATGGCCTCGGCGGCACCGGCACACACCAGATGCGGAGTCACCGTATGCATACCGGGTGGAATGGCTTGTATTGGTGCGGTGGGCATGGTCGGGTCTCCTTGTTGATTGTGAAATCATGAAGTTCAGCGTCGGTCCCTTCACAAGACCTACTGCCGTCCCGGCGAAGGGGCCCTCGAAGGTATGGCAACGAATCACTTCGCTTGCCACATGAGGTCGTCAACCGTCAGGCTGCTTTCCGTTCTTCTGCGGGATGCGGTGGCAGATCTCGAGGCGATTTCCGCAGGGGTCCTCAAAAAACAGCGCGTAATAACCAGGGCCCTCATCGTATCCGGGACCTTCGATATTCCGACCGCCGGCGCGGCGTACGACTCCCGCAAGTCGATCCACTTCGCTCGTGCTGTCCGCCCAAAACGCAACGCGCGTCCCATTGGGAACGTGATCCGGGGATTCCGTAATACCGAAGAACTCGGCCACACCCGCTTGGACCTCCGCTTCCAATTGATACCAGGTATCATCGCTCACGTCCTTGGTAAACCCGAGAGCTGGCAACAGCAGCTGGTAGAATGGCCGCGCGGAAGCCAGACTCGTCACACGCAGATCTATGTGATCAAACTGTCGTTGAATCGTCATGACACCCTCCGGTATGGAGCCCGGGTTAGATTAAAGGTCGCAGCGGGAACCGATACCGGGCCTCCGGCCTGTCGCCTGGTACACGTTGTTGGGCCGGATGAGGAGTATTGGTTGTCATGATCGTCTCACATGCGTCCTGGCTGGACCAGCAGCCGGTCCTAAGTCCATCACATTCAGGTTGAAGCGCCGGATAATCTGCACATACACCGAGGTCACTGTCCCCTGCCGCATGAGGTTGTTAGCCTCCCGCCATAGCCCCTACGATCAACAATGGCTCGGCGCCGTTCGCGACCGCCTCAGGGAGCGGCGCGTCCGGCCCCTCATGCGACAGGTCCTGCTCGCAGGCAAAAAACCGCACGAACGGTCGTCGCCGTTGTGTGACGTGGTCGCGGATCGTGCCCCGCAGCATCGGATAGCGGCCCTCCAGCGCGTCGAGCACTGCGCGCGTCGTGACGGGAGAGTCTACCTCCAATGCCACCTCACCGCTGATACGTGCCAACGTCCGCAAGTGCGCCGGCAGAACGACCCGGATCATGTTGCCTCCGTTGATGTTATCTCGCGGGCACAGCCAATCAACTTTGGGCTCCCGTCTCCCGTGATCCTGCGACTGTTCCAAAAGCCACAGCGACCGGGGCGGCAACTGCAAGACTATCTTCAGCGGCCGGCTACAACGTCTGTACCTCGACCGACAACACAGCCGGAAGATCCCGGACTATGGGATTCCAACTCTCCCCCGCATCGGCCGACACATAGACCTGCCCGCCGGTGGTCCCAACGTAAAGACCGCAGGGATCAAGCGAGTCGGTGGCCATGGCATCGCGCAGGACATTGACGTAGCAATCCTGTTGCGGCAGGCCCTTCGTGAGTGCCTCCCACTCGTTCCCGCCGGTGCGGCTGCGATAGACCCGCAATTTCCCGTCGGGGGGGTAATGCTCCGAGTCGCTCTTGATCGGCACGACGTAGATCGTCTCCGGTTCATGCGCATGCACCGCGATCGGAAATCCGAAATCGCTCGGCAGGTTGCCGCTGATCTCATGCCAGGAATCTCCGGCATCGTCGCTGCGAAGGACATCCCAATGTTTCTGCATGAACAACACGTTCGGACGCGACGGATGCATGGCGATGCTGTGCACACAGTGGCCGACTTCCGCATCCGGATCCGGCAGCTCAAACTGCGACTTGAGGCCGCGGTTGATGGGTTTCCAGGTCTTGCCGGCATCGTCGGTCCGGAAAGCGCCCGCGGCAGAGATGGCAAGAAACATGCGATCGGGCCGGCTTCGATCCAACAGGATCGTGTGCAGACACATCCCGCCGGCGCCCGGTTGCCAGAGATGCCCCTTCGCGCTACGCAGGCCTGGCAGCTCCTTCCAGGTTTTTCCCCCATCCGACGATCTGAACATCGCCGCATCTTCCACTCCGGCGTAGACCGTGTCCGGATCGGTCAACGATGGCTCAAGATGCCAGACCCGTTTGAACTCCCATGGACGCTGCGTGCCGTCGTAATGTTGATGGGTGGTGAGCGGCCTGCCTGTTTCCTCGGACGCGTCATAGACGAACATGTTGCTCTCGCCTGTCGGCGTCCCGTCCGTTCCCATCAAATCTTCCGGCTTGGTCCCGGGCGGGTGCCAGGTTTTCCCGCCGTCATCCGAACGCTGAATCACCTGACCGAACCAACTGCTGGTTTGCGAAGCATAGACCCGGTTCGGATCGGCGGGAGATCCCTTGAGATGGTAGAGCTCCCAGCCGGCGAAATGGGGACCATCGACGGTCCAGTGCTTGCGCGTGCCATCCGCAGTCAAAATGAACGCCCCCTTGCGTGTCCCGACCAATACGCGTATCGCACTCATTCCTTCCTCCTTCGTTCGATTCGTCCCGCCCATAGCGTTGGCGTCATGCGCCGGCGGTGCCCGGGGTGCACGGTCAAGCCCTACGGCACCGCACCTTCACCCATCGACACCAGCTCCCACATGTGGCCGTCGAGATCCTGGAATCCATGGCCGTACATGAAGCCGTGGTCTTTTGGATCGCTGAACGTGGTGCCGCCGGCCGCCACCGCCTCACGCACCATGTCGTCGACCTGTCCCCGGCTGTCGAGGGAGAGACAGATCAGAACTTCGGTACTCTTCGTCGCGTCACAAATGTGCTTGGGGGTAAACGACTGAAACTTGTCCCGGGTCAGGAGCATCACGAAGATGTCATCGGTCACGACCATGCAGGTGGCGGTCTCGTCGCTGAACTGCGGATTGAACGTAAAGCCGAGGGCGGTAAAGAACCGGATGGATTGTTCGAGGTCCTGAACCGGAAGGTTCACGAAGATCTTGGTAGCCATGGAATATCCTGTTCTGAAACCGCGCTCCCCCGCAGAGGGGAAGACTGTTTCTGTATGACTAGTCGCATAGGTCACTGGAAATCGACAGGCCCCGCCGCCCCGGATGTCTCAAATTGTCATCGCGATTGCCCATAGGCTCGCCTGATAGCCCCCAGGTCTGGTTTGGTCATCTGAAGAATCACCTGCATGACCGCCTCCGATTTCTTCGGGTCTTTGTCCCGCAACATCTCCTCCCACGCAGGGTGGACGAGTTGCCATGACAATCCATATTTGTCCTTCAACCAGCCGCACCGGCCCTCTTCTCCCCCCCGGGAGAGCCTGCTCCACATGTGATCGATCTCTTCCTGGGTGTCACACGTCACCATGAAAGAAACCGCTTCGGTGAACGTGAAAGCAGGCCCGCCGTTTAACGCCACGAATTCCTGCCCGTCGATGGTAAATGACACGGTCAGCACCGACCCCTTCGGTCTGCCGGAGACCTCGGCCCCTGCCTCGCCGTAGCGGGTCAGGTTCCCGAGTGTGGAGTTCTTGAACACCGACACGTAAAACGTGGCCGCTTCCTCGGCCTGGTCCTCAAACCACAGACAGGGGGTGATCTTCTGCATCTGGTCTCCTTTCAGAGGCGATATGCCGCGCTCCGGCATCGCGTCAACACGCAAGGGCTACGTATATCGATCATGGTGCCGAACCCAGTCCATGGTCGAATCGGGATGCTCGTCCCTCCCCCGGCACGCCAGGTCCAGCCAGTTGTAGGCGCTATTCAACAGGTCGAGGCCCCGGCCATAGGTCGAGTAGGTGTGAAACACCTCGTCATCGCGACGGCAAAAAAAGCTTGCTCCGGGCATTTCATCGCTCAGGTAGGGCCCGACTCTATAATTGTAGGTGGCCTGCCCTGTCCGTTCATCCTCGTCCGAAAAGGACACCCCGAAATCCACGTTGAAGTCGGACTCGAGCGACGACACCCATGGAAAGGCCCATCCCATCCGCCGTTTAAACTGGTCGAGTTTGGAAAGGGGCGCCCGCGACACCACGACGAAGGCCAGGTCACGGTGGGCCAGATGAACAGGTATCCCCTGAAAGCCGTCGGCCCAAAACGAGCAGCTTTTGCAGCCCTGCTCCCAATCGGGCCCGAACATGAAATGATAGATCGCGAGCTGCGACCGCCCCTCAAACAGGTCGATGAGCCGCAGCGTTCCATCGGGGCCGCTGAACAGATAGTCCTTCTCCACCCTATGCCAGGGTAGGGCACGGATCTCAGCCGTCAGCCGGTCCCGCTGCCTGGTAAACGCCTTCTCCCGCTCGAGCAGGTCCTTGCGCGCCTTGATCCATTCGTCCGGGGATACGATGTGCTGTGGCATGGCAGCCCTCCAGGTTGAGGATGGAAACGGTCGGCGCGAGTCCGGCCGGGGCCTGCCGGCACCCGCCGGGCGGAACAGGGTCCGGTCTTCGGATCACCCTTCGTTTACTCATTCGGCAACCCCGCGATCTCCCTGACCGGTCGAACCTCCACCGTTCCGATGCGCGCGCCCGGAACCAGAGCGGCGATGGCAGTCGCCTCCTCAAGATCCTTGGCATGGATCAGGAAGTATCCGGCGAGTTGCTCCTTCGTTTCAATGAAGGGACCATCGGTCACGGATCGCTGGCCGTCCCGCACGCGCACCACCCTTGCCGTGCCGGCCGGATGCAGGGGGGACGCACTGACATACTGGCCCGTCGCGTGGAGCCGGTGCGTGAGCTCCACAGATTCCTTCAGCAACTCCTTCCGGGTGGCCTCACTCATGTTGGCGAAGGCCCCTTCATCATGATGAACCATCAACAGAAACGTCATGCGACCACCTCCCCGGCTATGTGTTCGTCGCTCGACCTGTCCACAATCGACAGGGCCCCCGCTGCCGCCCTGTTCCGTCGATCACCGGCAGCTGTCCTCTCGCCCCCGGCGCTCGCCGGACGGGATGTTCCGCTTCAGACGGCTCTACGTCGGCATCCCTGTGAGGTCGATCACCGGCCTGACCTCGACCGTGCCCCATCGCGCGGGGGGAATCCGCGCCGCAATGGCGATCGCCTCGTCGAGATTCTTGGCATCGATGAGGAAGTAGCCGCCCAGCTGTTCCCTCGTCTCGGCAAACGGACCATCGATCACGAGCCGCTTTCCGTCGCGCATGCGGACGCTGGTGGCCATCGAGGTCGGGTGCAGCGGATCGGCGGCCAGGTAGTGGCCGTTCGCCTTGAGATCGTGGGCGACCTGCTTCGACTCCTCGTAGCAGTCCTGACGCGCCTGTTCTTCCAGCGCCTTCTCATCCGCATAAATGAGCAGCATATATTTCATCTGCACGCCTCCTTCGTGTGGCCGATTGATATGAGATAGTCGTCGCGCCGCCTTGAAATCGACATCCGTACTCCTGGAATAATTTCAACCTCTTACATCCCGCAAGCCCAGAACCGCCCGGTGCACGGCCACCCTCCTGGACCTGACGAGGGCTGCCGGGGCCTGATGAGGAATGGATTCCACAACGGCCCTGCTCGAGTTTTGTCGGTGGTCCTATGTTTGGTTCTGTCCTCCGAACCATCGCGTGGTGCGGGGAGTGACAAATAAAAAAGAGTGGGCCATGGTGTCAGGGACAGGAGCGCGAGCAGGCGCGATCGTCGAGCAGATGGGGAGCCAAAGGCGTTAATGACGCTTGAAGTACTGCACCGCACGCTCATGGTCCTTGGCAGCCTGGAGACTGTCGAAGGTGCCAAGGTTTCTCCGCCTGCCCGTCTTTGGATCGGGGTTACGCGAGTAGAGCCGGTATCTGCCGGAACCCAACTTTCGAATCATGGCGGCCTCCGGTTCATGGTTCAACGGGCGAGTCCTGTGACAGTTCACCGTACCACCAGGAACATCGGCTTGAACTAGGTCCGTCCCTAGCCGCATCATTCCCCGATCGCTGAAACGTCGGCATCCGCGGGGCGACCAGGAGTTTTTCCCAGTGGCCCCTCAACCTCGAATGGACTTATCGTCAGAGCATGGGCGGCCATCCAGCCCTGCTGGAAGCATGGTTGCCGTACCCCTGCGGGACCCTGGCGCCCGCAATGGCAGAAGACAACGACCGCGTTCCACAAAGATCCATGTTGTTCCGGAAACAGGTCCTGGAAGGGATCAGGAGAGGTAGAGTCACGCTTGCGTTCCGGCGCTGGCGACGGCCCTCAGTGCGTGAACGAGGCACCTTGCTGACCCCCGCGGGCAAACTCGACATCGGATCAATCTCTCTCGTGAAGCCCGACCGCATCTCAACGGCCGATGCACGACGCGCCGGATACGATTCCCGGGCTGCGCTGCTGACGGACCTGAGGCGTCGTCCACAGGGGCAATGGTATCGCATCGAACTCGGCCCGCTACGGCCCGATCCGCGTCTCTCGGCCCGCACACGTCCGGTTAAAACGCCTGAGGACTTACAGGATCTCCGCATACGTCTACGGAGGATGGACGATCGAGCCGCGGCGGGCCCCTGGACGCTCCGAACGCTCCGGGTCATTCAACGGCATCCCGGGGTTCGGGCGGGCGATCTCTGTCTCATGCTCGGCCAGGACAAAAAACCCTTCAAACTAAACGTCCGAAAACTGAAGAAGCTGGGCCTGACTGAAAGTTTGGAGACGGGGTATCGACTATCGCTTCGTGGACGGTCCTTACTAAGAAAACTACGCGCGGCTTCCCTCGACTGACGATCCAGGGGCATCAGCCGACCACGATGCGAATGAGGGCCTTTCCAGATCGCGAAGCCTCCCGGTACCACGCCAGTCGTCCACGGAGCGTTGCGTTGCGCAGATCGCCAGCCGCACGGTGAGGTCAAGCGATGTGCGCCGATGCGGTTGATCATGTGGAACAGCTGGCTCCAGGGTATCTCCCAGTTGGAGCCTCTGCCGCGATCTGACAGAGTGAGCCATGCGTACACACTATACTTCCTCGCTAACCCCGAGCCCGAATCCCAGGCCCAGCCCACCGACCCCGGGGCCCCTTCCCCATCCTCAGCCGCCCCTGCCCAACCCTAATCCTCTGGATCCTCCTAACCCGCCCACGCATCCGCCGACTCCGCAATTCAGGCCCTAACAAGTCGCTGCCCTGACCAGGGAAACGCCTAGCTGTAGAGGCACCCCTCCCGTACGCTAGACTGAGCTATGTGGACTCGATGCATCCTCGGACTTGCCGGTGCGTTGTTATCCGGTCTCGTGCTGGCGACATCCGGGTGGGCTCAAACTCCGCCGGGTACTTCGCAGCCACAGGCTCAACCTCCCGGAGCGATTTCGCCGATTCAGCCTTCGTCTGCGCCGACAAGCGGGCTTCCCGCCAATATCATCACTCCATCTTCCACCTCACAGCTGGCCCCCAATAGCGGTCCGCGCTCTGCTCCTGCGCCCTTCACCAGTGCTGGACGAGGGTTGCCGGGGATGCAGGGCGGTCCTCCGGTGAATGCGCCGCTCGGTGCGCAGGATCCATCGAGAGGTTATATGCAGCCACCGACTGTCGGACCGCTGTTCTGTGATCCGGCCCTCAACATTCAATGTTGAGCGGTCTCTCCGCATTCCTACGAACACCCTGGTCTCTCTGCCGGCTCCAGCACTCTATCTGTTGAGTGACGCTCCGTAGCGCAAAAAGCACCCGATCGCCGCCATCTTCGCGACGCACCATGTCGGATGAAGGCAAGTGGGGAAGGTCAACGAGCGACAGGGGCAGTCCTACACCTGTGCCCCTGCGGAACTACCACGAACCGGCAGCAAGGACCCGGCTCTTCAGTGATGATGCAGACTACGTCGATCGGGCCGGTGGTGGTGGAGTGGAGCGGCGAATATTTCTGGACATGGCGCTCTCATGAGCCGCTGGAAGGGCAGCAGCGAAGAACGACTGACGTGTGGAGGTCGAACGGAGCCATGGGCGACCTGTTGATGCTCGAGCGATCGCCCCCCTCGCCTGTAGGCGGGGTCTGACTAACGGCTCTCGCTAGGAGTGTTCAAACATTCGATGGACCACCGCCCCAAGAAAGGCCCCGACGAATAACGCGATCTCGGACGAGGCGATCAGTATCGTGACGGCGGTGCCGGCGAGGAATCCGATGACGGGCAAACCCACCAGGCTCAGCAGCGCCCACAGGCCGACTGCGACGATTAACGCCGGAAGAAGCGCCGCGGTCAAGGCTCGTCCAACCGAACCGATCATATAGCCTCCCACCAGGCCGGCAATGAGACCATTGATGCCCGGCAGAAAAAAGAGCACCAGGCTGAGGACGACCATCCACACGGCTCCAGCGAGGGTGCCCGTATGGGAGTGCGGGTCTGTGACTGCGGATAGGTCTGACATGGGATCCTTTCGGCAACCCGGACATCACGGTCCGGAGGCGGGGCATTGGTTCATTCACTTACCATGCGCCATGCACGGTATTCCAGCATGAGGGGCCAAGTACAGTGGTCCTCGCCGACTCTTATGCATGCTCAACGAGTCGCTTCGTGATTGGGACCTGACAGGAAGTGAAGACTTCAGGACCATGCCAGGGCCTGCCCGGCATGGCCCCCGACCATCTGTGCGCCTCTCTTGTCGGCCCTCCGTCAAGCCGACTGGCTGCCCGCGGAGGAAGCAAACCGGGTCAGGACGGTCCAGACCGCATGGCCGAGACGATCGGCAGCCAGGTGGCTATGTTTGGCAAGGCGAGCCGCAAGGGGCCAGGTCGATGGACGAGTCAGTACGCGCAGGGCGATTCGGGGAATGTGAATGATGTCGAACCCGCCCAACACCGGCGAAAGATCGTCCTCGATGCCGTCTGACACGGCTTTGAGCGCGAGACAGGCAATGCCGCGTTCTTTGCACAGGGCCGCGATGGTTTGGCTTTCCATATCGACCCCGATGGCGTTCGTCGTCGCAGCCAGTTTTCGGCGCGCCGCGGACGTGAGCACCGGTTGCGACACGGTCACTAAAGACCCGACATGAAATCGAATCGACGTGGTGCTCAGGGCCTCGGCGGCCGTGGCGGCTAACGAGGGGTCATGCGACTGCACGAGCACATCGCCAATGGACAAGTGCGGTTGGAGGGCCCCGGCCAGCCCGCTGCTGATCATCAAGTCCGGCTTCACCTCGTCGAGAAAGCGATCCACCCGCTGCTTCGCGACGGCAGGAACCATTCCTGAGAGGCAGAGCCGTATATCGTGCTGTTGCAAGGTCGCCCCCCAGAGATGCGCGGCAGATAGCCGTGTCAACTTCAACTGCCGGCACACCTCCCGAACTTCCCACTTCACTTCCGCCACCAATCCTATTCTCATCTGGATCCTCCTCCGGAGACGTAACCATGCGCCCGATACCAGTGGACGGCTTCGGCGACCGCGCTTCGAATGTCTGTTTGCGGCAACCCGAGTTCCTGCACCGCTTTGCTTGCGTCGAATCGCATGGGACTTGCCGCCATGCGGATACCTTCAAGCGCGGCTTGGGGCGGGCGCCCGCTGAGGCGTCCCCAAACTTCACCGCCAAGGCCTGCCGCATAGGCGAGTGCATAGGGGATTTTGACCCGGGGCGCGGGTCGGCCGCTGACCTCGGACAACAACGCCAACACCTGTTGAAGCGGCCAATTCGCGTGACCCAGAATGTACCGATGACCAATGCGTCCCTTGGTCGCAGCAAGCCAGTGTCCCGTCGCGACATCCTCCACGGCGATCCAGTTCAGGACCGTGTTCAGAAACGCGGGAAGTCGCCCGTTCAGAAAATCCACGATCAGTTGACCGGTCGGGGTGGGCCGATGGTCGCCCGCACCGACGGGGGTCGAGGGATTGAGAATCGTGATCGGAGCACCCTGTCTCATGAACTCCCACACGGCCTGCTCCGCCAGAACTTTCGTCCGTTGATAGGTGCTTCGGCAATCCGCGGGCGACACGAAGTCATCCTCTGTTCCAAGGCGGGACGCTGAACAGGCCACCGTCACGGTACTCGATGTGTACAGGATGCGCGGAACTCCGGCATCCAAGGCCGCGCGCATGAGGGCCACGGTCCCCTCCACGTTCGCCTGCTGCATCGACGCGGGGTCCGGCACCCAGAATCGGTAATCGGCCGCGACGTGAAACAGCACGTCGATGTTCTTGACCGCCGGTGCCAGCGACTGCGGGTCGCACAGGTCCCCGGGCATGTATTCCACCGGGAGATCTGCGATGGCGCGTCGGTCGCTGGTGTGCCTCACGAGCGCCCTGACAACGACACCCTGAGCGACGAGTTCACGCGCCAGGCGTCCCCCGACGAATCCCGTTGCTCCGGTTACCAAAGCCCGCATCAATGGTGCCCCTGCTCAATAGACAGATCGGCCGCGCGAACGCCCCGATGGAAGGTCCGGGTTTCAGCCGGCAGTGAGATACATCGCCCCAGCCCGGTGGTTCGACTACGTGCGCACTTCGAATGTCAGGTTATTGTGTGATTCGCGCGAAGGCGAGTTGCACGCGATAATGAGACAGTATCCATGCCTGACTGCTTCCTCGTGCGTGGCGTGACCCATTTCTCGGTCTCGCCCCTCTGAAGGACTTACGGATGAGTCAATCAAATCATGTTCAGCCTACCGCACCCTTCGGGGCATGTAAATAAGGAAATCTCGCTTCAGCTTTCGAAGGCGCCGGAATCGCCTGCGCCGCGATAGATCCGTTACCCATCCTCGGCCAGCACGTGCAGGCGCTAGTTGATCATGTGATTCCTGCAGTTGAGGTGAGGGTGGTGCGACGGACAGGGCCACCAACCGGAGCGGTACGGGAGAAGAGCGGAGTTGCATCTCTACAGAAGAGACGGCCGCCGGGCTATAAACCCGTGGGGAGCCTGTAGTAGATTTATGACGACTGACACTCACGCCATGCACTTCCAACGAAAGGTCACCGGCATGAACGGCTATATCACCCACATCGAAGACGCGACCATCAAGAACACTCTGTACCGGCAGGTTTTGTTTACGGCAAAAAACAGTCAGCTGGTGCTGATGAATCTGAGGCCGGGCGATGAAATCGGCGAGGAAGTGCATGAACTCGACCAGTTTCTTCGCTTCGAGGCGGGTGAGGGGAAAGTCGTACTGGATGGGCAGGACCACGCCGTCGGTGACGGAATCGCCGTCGTCATCCCGGCAGGGACGCGCCACAACGTGATCAACACGTCGAAGTCCGCCGATCTCAAACTCTACAGCCTCTACAGCCCACCGGAACACAAGGTCGGCACCGAGCATCGAACCAAAAAGGAAGCGGACGCCGACGCCCACCACCATTTTGACGGCCGGACATCGATGGACAGCAGGTAAACAAAGCCCGTGGGAGACGTGAGGGAATGTACGTCTCTCTCACCTCTCCCCAGGCCGCATCATCACAGTTGAACCAAACCTCTGTGCCAAACTATGGAACGACTCATAGACGGCGCGTCCGCTTGAGCGGTGTTGGCTATGCCTCGCCTCCCTCTTTGAACAATTCCGTATCGACGAACTCTGCGCGAACCAGAGACCAGAAGTCGACGGCAATTCCTTTCAGAAGATAGGCATAAGGCAAATATCCATACCCCTCCTCCCCCCATCCCGTCCCCCACGAATTCCTGATCAACAGCGCGCCCTTTTCCGAGCCGATTTTTTTCGAATCGTCGTAGCCGACCGCCACGACCGCATGCCCGCCCTCCAGCCTATCGCTCGGCCCTGGGAACGGAATGTCTCCGCTACCAGCGCCGATACCAGGCATGGAGCTATAAACGGAAAAGCCGAACATGCAGGGCAACTTGCCGGCGATGTTTTCCTTCACGTGCTGCAACACGGTGGCGGTTGCCATACCGGCCTGGTCCAATCGGAAATACTGCAGAGTCTTGTAACTTTGAGCAAAGGCATAACAGAAATTCGGCGGTTCCTCATCGTACTTTGCCGTGTCGTAGCCCCAATATTTTTCCGGTGGGACACCGAATAACACCATAGCCTGCATGGTGGTCCGTAGATAGGCGCCTTGATCACCAGTCCAGCCGAGAAGATTCCGGGTGGCTTTGTAGAGAAAAATGCGCGAACCATCGAGATGTTTATTGAACGCGCGGCGTTGAAAATATTCCAACAGCCCCACTCCGGCATTCGCGGTGCAGGATCCCAAGTGGCCCTGATCCTCGATCGGAGAACACCATTGGCGAAGATCCACCCTGGCAGGAGTCTTCTTCTTGGCTGCCTTCATTGCCTTGGATTTTTCCAACACCTCTCCTATGGCCGGCGTGTTCGGCCCATAATCGCGAAAATCCGGCAGGTCTCGCTCCCAACCCATTGCGCCGAATCGCTGTCTCATGGTCACCTCCTGTTGTCTTGTGAGCGTGGGTACAGGCCGCCGGCCGGGGGGCGTGCCGTCCGAATCGCGCCAAAGTCCCGGCCGTGACAGGCCACGATTCCTGTTATGACGATCAGTCGATTTCCATTCGCTCGGATATATGCACTCTCTGGCTCCGTCATCCACCATCTCCCATCCAACACAACCCATCCTGCCTCCAACATTCGATGCCGGTGCTGCGGCAGGAGTGGTGACCAGCGGGGACGATGGATGCTATGGCAGGCTCAATCTCGCTTCATGGCTCCTCATCGTGACCTCAACAACCAGGCGACCAGTCCGAGGGTTTTCCTCCTGAGGAACCATCGCCGCCACACGATCACTCAAGGATTCGCGCAGTGCAGCTTCGGTTCGCAAAACTTGCGCCAGGTTCAAGCCCGAGGGAGGTGTCGTGAAGTCACGGTGAGAATAGGCGACCCTCGAACTGAGAGGAAGCGATCGCAATATCTGCGTATCTATTCCGATACGAGAAGGTATCCTTTCGGATATTGCCCGGAATGAGGGCTCGCATCGCGAGCTAACCCCTGATCACAAACGGTTGCTTTCATCCTCGGTCAACCGTCGCTCGATGAGCCAATAGGTGATACCCAGCGCGAGCACCACCGCGCCGGTCGCCAGAACCAGCGGCGGAGACACCTCCTTGAAATCGAACACGATGACTTTTCGAGCGATGGCCATGAGCGCCGTCGCCACCACCAGTTTGACGTGGATCACGTCCTTGCGAATGTAGAGCGTAATGTTCAGGAAGATTTCGATCGCGATCAACACCGCCAGGAACGCCCCGAAGGTGGCCACGATGTCCCGGACGGCCAAATCCTCCACCGAGGGCAGAATGAGCCTCTGATAGATCACCATCACCACATCGGCCACGCCCCAGAAAATGGTGAAGACCATTAAGACCGCGATCACTCGCAACGCCCCTCGAATCGCATGATGGAGGTAAGTGATGAAGGGGTCTTCGTGTTCCAGGGAGAGTTCCTCGTGACCGATGGCTTTCGACCGTTGCTTCCGGAAATGCCCCAGCAGTAACTCCACAACTGCAGCATGGTCGGCCAGATAGGACGAATTAAAATTTTTCTCGAAAAAGTTGTTCAGGCCCTCCACGTTCCGGAAGTCTTCTCCAGCCAGACGCTTGAATCCCATGCTCCAATCCGAATACTCGCGCCGGTCGATCGGTTTTCGCTGGAGCAGCCTCACATCGGTGTGCCGGGGATCCCGCTTGATCGTCTCCAGCAGGACATTGACGGTCTTCTCCTCTCCTTCGAGAATCTGGACGAAGGTTTGATTGCCATAGAGCAGCATGCCAGTGATGCCCAGTCTGGCATTGTTGTCCCGGCATTCCTGCAACAGGCTTTGCAGTTCTTCCGTCGACATGTTCTTCGCGGTCGAACTGATATAGGAGGCCTGGATCATGACAATCTTCCTTTCCTCCGAGAGTGCTCGATGACGGATGGCCGCACATCGCAGAGGCTCAGGCTAAGCAGTCCACGGTACGCTGTCAAGCCGACGACAGGCCCCAACCCCGGTGTTCGCGCGGCCCCGTTCGACCTCGGGAGACACGAGTTCTATCAGGCCTGACAGCCCCGCCGTCCACCGCCCTCCGGCTTGACAACCTTCCTGATCTCGAGGATATTTCGGGCGGGAGTCACGTCGAGATGACACCGCCACGGCAACAGCATGTGACCTGCCGGCTCCGCCCCTCCGGAGCGTCGTCAGGAGGTCCATCCCATCCCTCCGGGGAACCGCCTTCTCAGAACAGCAGCGATGAACGGAGAACGGTACAGGCCCGGCCATGGGGGGTACGCGACCGGCGTCATGGCCAGGCGAACGCTCGCATCGCACGGCGGTTTCTTCGAGCCCTATCTCGAGAGGGGCGGATCCCTGCTGGATTGTGGGTGCGGTCCCGGATCCATCACGCTCGGAATCGTTGCCCGCACCGCCCCGGGCACTGTGAGGCCGTCCACGAGCCACTCCGGTGGATCGATCCGTGAGGCATGGAGGAACCTGTCATGAACACACCCCGGCACCCGGCCGCAAGAGAAGCCAGAACCCTCGTCGGCACCCTGTCCGGAAAGCCCCTGACCCTCCCCGACGTCAATACCCCGCCCATGCCCGCCCTGGCGCCTCCCGGCATCATCCACAACGGGCGGAAATCGGAGACCTTCGGCGGAATCGACTCATCCAGAGGGTATCCCGACGTGAACAGTTTCAGGAGGAAGTTCGGCCTGATTATTCCTGCGACCAATACCAGCATGGAGCACGACCTCTGGAGCATCATCTTCAGAAACCAGGGACCAGGCGGGCTCCGGGGCATCGGTCTTCATACCGCGACGGTCATCACCCCGAAGCCCAAGCTGGAAACCGACGCCGACCTGATGGCCTACAAGGCGCAGTTTTTAGGCGGACTGAAGGCGGCCGTGGATGCCGCGGCGCTGGCGGAGCCGCAGTACATGATCATGGGTATGAGCTTGGAACACATCATCGGGGGGATCGAAGCGCTTCGGAAGCCCGTGACGGACATCGAGGCCTATTCGGGCCTGTCGTGGGCCACCTGGCATGACGCCATCCATGCGGCGCTGGGAAAGTACGGCGCGAAGCGGATCGGAATCCTGACGCCCTTCGACACAACAGGCAACGAGTTCGCGACGCGGATGTTCGGAGATCTGGGGTTCGAGGTGGTCTCCAGTGTGGGCTTTTCCTGCGCGAACGCGCTGCATATCGCCCATGTGCCGGACTGGGCCAAGGAGAAGGCCATCCTTGAGTTGTTGGCGACTAGCGACAACCGCCTGGATGCGGTCGTGCAGTGTGGCACGAACATGAGCGTGATGGACGTGACGGAAAAACTGGAGCCCGTCATCGGCATTCCGATCCTGGGAATCAATCCCGTGACCTTTTGGTACGCGCTCCGGGAAAACGGGTTCGCCGGGGCGCTGGCAGGGGCCGGGAGATTGCTGCGGGAGTTCTGACCTCCCTTCGAATCGCCACGCACCCTCGGCAGGGATGACCGCGTTCGGGATGGGGTCATCCCACCCGCACCCTCGCGGCCATCGACGCGACCCGCTCGACGTCGAAACTCAAGGCGATGTCGATCGACCCCAGCATCGCCATCGAAACCCAACCGGCTTCTAACGCATCATCGGCCGCTTCCGGCACACCCGACAGCCAGTCGCACAGCACGGCGACCAGCACGTAATGCATCAGCACCCGTCCGTCTTGGTCGCGATCGAACGCGTCCACCGCCGTGAAGACCTGGAGGGGACGGGCCACGACCCCGGTTTCTTCCAGCACTTCCCGGACCGCGGCAGCCTGGATTGGTTCGCCCGATTCAATCTTGCCCCCGGGAAAGCCCCACTTGCCGGCATCGGGAGGGTTCGCCCGGCGCACGAGCAAGACCTCGCCGTCGCGGAAGACCACTCCGATCACCGCCGCGATCGGCTTCACCGGAAGGGGCTGGTCCGCTCGGCTCAGCTTGCTTGTCCCGCCACGATCGCCCATGCGACCATCTTACACGACCCCGCGCGGTGAAACCCGCCGGCTCAGTCCTCCAACTCGCTCAGACGCCGGCTGAGGAACCTCCGCTCCGGTTCCTGTTGGGTCAGCGCCAGCGCCCGTTCGTAGGACGCGCGGGCCTCGGCCGTCCGCTTCAGCCTCCGGCAGAGGTCCGCCCGTGCCGCGTGCGCCAGGTGATACTGCGTCAAGGCGCCCCGCGCGAGGATGGCGTCAATGAGAGTCAGCCCCGCCTCCGGCCCGTCGCGCATGGACAGGGCGGCGGCACGATTGAGTTCGATCACGGGGGAGGGATTGATACGCAGGAGCAGATCATAGAGGGCCACGATCTGGACCCAGTCGGTCGCGCCCGCGTTCGGCGCCTGGGCATGCACGGCCGCGATCGCCGCCTGGATGCCGTAGGGGCCGACCTCCCTCCCCGCGAGGCCCCGTTCCACGAGTGACAAGCCCTCGGCAATCTGGGCGTGATTCCAGAGCGAGCGGTCTTGATTCTCCAGCAGGATCAGATCGCCGGTCGGCGAGGTGCGCGCCGCGCGCCGCGAGTCTTGCAACAACATCATGGCCAAGAGCCCCACGGCCTCGGGCTCGGACAACAATCCGGTGAGCAGCCGCCCCAAACGAATCGCCTCCCCGGAGAGCTCGTGACGCGTGAGCGAGTCCCCGGATGAGGCGGAGTACCCTTCGTTGAACACGAGATACACGACCCGGAGCACGGCCTCCAGCCGAT
Organism: uncultured Nitrospiraceae bacterium; assembly: GCA_963846575.1. Lineage (GTDB taxonomy): Bacteria > Nitrospirota > Nitrospiria > Nitrospirales > Nitrospiraceae > Nitrospira_A. The sequence continues at coordinate 2,758,998 of CAWJWJ010000002.1, forward strand.
CCGGCAGATCGACCTGCGACGGGACCAGATAGGGAATGCGTGCCTCGCGAATCTTCGCCTTGGCACGCACGATCCGCTGCGCGATGGTGGAAGGTTTCGTGAGGAAGGCGCGCGCGATTTGATCCGTCGTCAGCCCGCAGACCTCGCGTAGCGTCATGGCGACTTGGGCGTCGGCCTGCAACGCCGGATGGCAGCAGGTGAAGATCAGCCGCAGCCGGTCATCGTCCACGCTTTCGTCGTCCCGCTCCTCGGCGTCCCGGTCCATGCTGCCCGGGGATTCCAGCCGACGGGCAAGTTCGGTCAAGGAGGCATCGGACCGGGCCCGCCGGCGCATGCCGTCGATGACCTTGAAGCGGCCGGCCGAGACCAGCCATGCCCGAGGATTCGCCGGCACGCCATCCCGGGCCCATTGCTCCACCGCGGCGGCGAACGCCTCGTGCAACCCCTCCTCGGCAGCATCGAAGTCGCCCAGGAGACGGATCAAGGTCGCCAGGACCTGGCGCGAGTCCGAGCGGTAGACGCGGTCGACCAGCTCGCGTATGCCTGGGGTCGGCTCCTCACTCATCGACGGCACAGCCTCCTGGCACATCCACTGGAAGAGATCAGGTTTGCGGGTGCATGGCTCGGCGGACTCAGACTGTGAAGCCGCGCGAACGGGATCGGATACGATTACTTGGCGATTGCGATGCCGGGCACGGGAGCCGTAACCGGTTTTTTCGTCATCTGATAGAGCTGATACAACATATTGAACGCCTTGAGGTTCCAGTTCGCGCCTTCGCCTCTGGCGAACGGCATTTCCTCGACCGAATACACATGGTCGTGGTACTTGACGGAGATGGCGGCATCCGGCGGCACCGTCCCGGTCTCCCGGATTTGAAGCGTCTGGGCGGGATTGACCTCGACGGGGCCCGTTCGAGGATCCTGGGCCACCGCATATTCGGGGCGGTCGCTGATACCTCGGGCCAGAAACTGCAGGATGGAATTGAAGCTGCGCAGGCTGATGCGGCCTTGAAACGAAAAGGCTCCGCCCGGATGGTCCGGCCGGATATCCACGAGTATCTCGTTGGGAGGCCAATCCAAGAGGTTCTTGACCAACTCGTTTCGCCCGTCCGGCCGCCGCGATGCATCGTAGTTCGACAGCAGCAGACGCGACTTACTGAGCGCATACCGATGGTCCCCTGTCTTGTACCAACGATGCCCGGTCTCCAAGGCTTGCAGGACGTCCTCCGGCGTCGGGCCCCGCTCCATGACCCCTTCCCAGAGCTTCTCGACCATCACGGGCTCGATGAAGAGCTGGTGATGGCGTTGCAGAGCGCTGAGATGGAGACAGCGCCGCCGGTATTCCTCGTATTCGGCGGGATTACCTGGTTCATTCTCCAGCAACGTCAGTCCGGCCTCGGTTTCCGACCGCATGGCGGCGCCCATCATCCGGAGCGCCATGCCCAGATCGCTCCCCAGCTCAAGAATCGACAAGAATCGCTCTTCCTCGAGGGGCGTCAAGAGGCGCTGTTCGAACTCCGCTCCGTCCATGGGGACGATGGTGATGGTGGGATTTTCCGCCACGGTGGTGCTGAAGATGGGAGCGACGAGTCCCCGCGCGTCGCCTTCAGGCGGACGGATACCGGCCGTCATGCGGAAATCGAACGTGGCGGCGACGCTGGAAACCGTGGTGAAATGCACGGGACGGTTATAGCGGGCGCGCACGATGTTCAGGAGCAACTGCTCGCTGCTCACCTGCGTGACGGTCTCGTCGTAGGAGAGCACGGCCTGATGCAGGGCAATCGGCGAGAGGCACCCCGCGACGAAGGGCCACCCGAATAAGGAAGAAGCGAGCAGGATGCGGACGGCAACGTTCATTGTAGCTCTGGTCGACCACGTTCAGCAGGGGCGCGCGCATTATAGAACAGGTCGAGGCTGTGCGGTAGTAGGATTACGGCGCCAGGCCCGCCGCGGCGACAGTGAGGCACAGCCCGCCACCTCCCGCGCGGCGTCGGGCTCCGGAGCTCGCGTCCCGGGCGCGCAGCGCATGACGGCGAGACTCCCGCGCAAGAGCCTCCCCGGCACGCAACGGTTCGTCAGTATTCAAAGAGGACGTCGAGCAAGGCCGGCGTCATCCCCACTCCGATGTGCTGAGGCGCAGTCTTCATCGAACCGACGCTTTTGTCGTAGGCCTGCCAGTAAACCTTTTCGCTGTCCCATATGGCGACGCAACTACAGTTGTGCCGGCTCTCCGCCCGGAGACTCTTGTGGAATTTTCCACTGATGAAGACGGGTTGGTGGATAATATTGGCCCTCACCTTTTCCACCAGTCCACGAACTCACCTTGTTTGTCCCTGGGAACAGAAAAGACGTTGATCAGCGTCACGCTCATCCGGCACCTCCCTCGGTTCGGGACGTTCAGTGCGACGGCGGAAAGACTTCCTTGAAGAACCCCAGCAGCGCCACCCAGGATTTCTTGTCGGCCTCTGCGTTGTACTCGAGGGCGTCCAAACCCGCTTTACCCGCGTTGGGATTCGTAAAACCATGTTTGGCGTTCAGTAAGGTCACCACCTGGAACTTGGCGTCGGCCGCTTTCATTTCCTGCGTAAACGCTTTCACCTGCTCCGCCGGAACAAATGGATCGACCGCGCCGGTGAGTACCAGGATGTTCGCCTTGACCTTTCCCCGTTCCGCCGGCGTGTTCGTGCCCAGCATGCCGTGAAAGCTCACGACGCCATCCAGATCGGCCCCCGCACGCGCCTGCTCCAGGACCACGGCGCCACCGAAGCAATAGCCGATGGCGGCAATCCGTTCCGCATCCACATGCGGATCCTGCTTCAGTTGCTCTAACGCCGCGCGAAACCGTGCCGTCATCACGGCCGGCTCCTTTTGAGCTTCGGTCATAAAGGCCTGAGCCTCTTCCGGATGAGTCGTCACTTTGCCCTTCCCGAACATATCCAGCGCAAAGCCGACGTACCCGGAGGCCGCGAGCCGTTTCGCTTGATCCCGCGCATGTTCGTTATGCCCCCACCATTCATGGACGACCAGGACACCGGGACGGCGGCCGGTCACGGCGTCGTCCCAGGCCATGAACCCCTGCAGCACCGTCTCGCCCTGCTTGTATTCGATCTCACGTGTCCGAACTTCAGCATTCGCAGCCGACGCGAACCAGCACCAGGCCGACAACACCATTACGATGCGCAACATGTACATATACGTGCCTCCATAGTCCGTCATGACGTGAACGGGATTGACTAGTATATTGCCAGGGACGACCGGGAACCAAGCTCTGCGTCCGACGGTTTCACCGGCAGCTAACAAATACACCATGTCACCCCGCTACTTCACGTATGATGATGGGACGACGGCCAGGGAACGGCCCATAGGCCGGGAACGGGTTTCCATGAGAAAGGACGGGACGCACTGTGGGTAATGGGAGTCGCTTTCTATCTTGCTGCATCAATGTCCGCGTGCTTGCAATCGCAGGCTTGCTGATGCTCTCGACCGGTGCTGGCGTCGCTGGGGCCTGGGAAGGCGCTCCTGACAGCCGCTTCTCGCTGGAGGTTGAGTCAGGTGCCATCTGGCAATCCCGTAATCAGATTCAGATTCCCGATAGCGCGGACGGCACGCGGTTTGCCTTAACCGACCTTCAAGGTCACGGCCCGGCGGTCCATCGCCGGGTCGAATTGACGTGGAATCTGAACCACCGCCACTCCCTTCGATTTGTCTATGCACCGATCGGATTTTCAGGCAGCGGCACCTTCAGCACGCCGGTCCGCTTTGCCGGAGGAACCTTTACGCCGGGCAGCGCGGTGGATTCAGACTATAAATTCGACTCGTACCGGTTGAGCTATCGCTATCTGATCCATGAGTCCGAGCGATGGCGCTGGCGAATCGGGGCCACGGCTTTCATTCGCGATGCCAAAGTAGAGTTGCGCCAGGCAGGACGGGTCGCCACAGACAGCAACGTCGGCTTCGTGCCGCTCTTGAGTGCCGCGCTCGAATATGCCATTGCGCCGCGCTGGACGGCCTTGATCGATTTCGACGGACTGGTCAGCACCCAGGGACGCGCCATCGACGCCGCCGCTAAAATCCGGTACGACCTCAGCGATGCCTGGTACCTGTCAGCCGGCTACCGGGTCTTCGAGGGAGGGGTAGATAATGACACGTACGCATTCGGCTGGTACAACTTTGCGCTGCTGTCACTGGGGGTCCGGTTCTAGCCAATCGATCGCAGCGCCTCGCCGTCTGACTCACGCACTCTCCGCAGGCATTTCGAGCACTCTCATCGCACAGTCTCCTCTCGGCAGATCTTTCAGCATCAAATGCCCTGAGAGGCTTCGCAGATCCGGCTGGCTGTGGCATGGTCCACCGCCGTCATGGTGCGCCGGTCCGATCAAGAGAGGCTCGTGTCTTGACACAGCGTCCACGCACTCTGCGCGAAACTTTTGCTTGCCGGGGCTCTGCGGTAGCAGGCATCCGGCTGCCCGCCGGCAGAGGGGAGTAGGTTCTACGGACGGAAGGCTTTACAATCAGGCGTCGATGTCTGCCGAGCCGCCATCCTGACAACAGGAGCGTGACCATGGGCACAGCAGTCGTGATCCGGATCTTGATCGGTTTCCTCGTCTTCGCCTTGCACTCTCCCGTCCCCGGCAGGGCTGCGCAGGACGACGCTCCGCAATCCGAGGAGGGGTTGTTTTATGAGGTCGCGTCGCTCAACGAAGGGTTGCCTCCGCTCGAGCCTCCCCCCGACCTGACGACCCCGCGTGCCGCGCTCGTGAACATGATCCGCGCCTCCCATGACGGGGACTTCGAACGCGGGGCCCGCTCACTGAATTTTCAGGCCATTCCCGCGCAGCAACGCGCACCGGCCACGTTGGCCAAGCACTTCTACTATGTCATCACTCAGCGGGTTCAGGTCGATCTCAAGAAGGTCCCGGACCGGCCGAACGGCGCGTTCGACGACGCGTCCAACGGGTCGGATTCCCCGGCCCCGTTCGATCGACCACGACGCAGCCTGAAGATCGGTGAAGTCCCCTTGGCACTGGGAACCGTGGAGATCCGGCTGGAGCGCTTCAAGCCGTCGAAGGGAGAGCCGGTCTGGCTCTTTTCTCCCCGAACGGTCGAGAAGATCGCGGACATGTACGCCTTCCACGGACCAGGCCCGCTGTTCAATTACCTGCCCTTTCAGGCCAGGCAAGGCCTTCTGACCGATTCTTCGGCCTGGCAGTGGCTGGTCCTGATGGCGCTCGCAGGCCTGTCTACCGCCGCGGGATGGATCGGCACGCTACTGATCCGTGTGCCGTTGCCGCGCCTGACGACCGGCAAGGTCCTGGTCGCGGCCGCGAGGATGGCGGCGCCCCTCGGCCTGCTGATCGGGCTCCTGACGTTTCACGGGATGACCTACCGGCTCCTGGCTCCGCCCGGCACCGTCGTGCACGGGCTCTACGTGCTCCTCTCCATGCTGTTCGTCGCCGCCCTGACGTGGATGGGCGTCCGCCTGATCGAGGTGGTCTCAGCACTCGCTACCCGGCGATACCATGACCAGGCCGGCGCCCTGGAGGAAGAGGAGGCCCGCGTTCGTTTCACCAGGATCGCGGTCGGCCGGTACCTGCTGATCTTTCTCGCGATGTGCCTTGGGCTGGGATTGACCTTCTATCAACTTCATGTGATCAACAATCTTTCGCTGTCGTTTCTCGCGTCCGCCGGCGTGGCCAGCGTCCTGCTCGGGGCCACCGCCCACACGGTCCTGGGCAACATGCTCGCCGGACTCCAGATCGCACTGACCCGGCCCGTCTCCATCGGCGACAGCATTACATTCGAAGGCCATTGGGGCTGCGTCGAGGAAATCACCTATGGATATGTCGCCATCCACACCTGGGATGACCGGCGGGTGATCGTGCCGCTCAACTATTTCATTTCCCATCCCTTCGAGAACTGGTCGAAATCCGGCACCAGGATCATCAAGCCGATTTTCCTGTATGCGGACTACCATGTCGACGTCGACGCGATGCGGAAAACGTTTCGCGACCTCCTGGACCGGTCCGATAAATGGGACCGGTCGTTCGAGCCGGTGTTCCAGGTCACGGGGATGTCCGAAAAGACGGTGGAACTCCGGGCGCTCTGCAGCGCCAAGGATGCAGGGGCTGCCTGGGACCTGCACTGCGAGTTGCGGGAGGGGCTCGTCGCCTTCTTGCAGAGGTGGGAGGGCGGCCGTTATCTGCCCAAACAACGCCTGGAGTTGTCCGGTCAGGGCGGCGACCAGAGTCCGCCTGCTCCGGGCGCATAAGGTCATCCCCGCGGCCATTCGTCTGGACCCACCAGCTCCAGCTCGCGCTCTTTTTCTCCGCCATGCGGCACTGCCCGACGAGCTCCTCAGGGCGGTGGCACGATGATCTACCTCGAACTGGTGCTGATCGACGGCAGGATCGAGGGCCTGATTTCAGCACCCTCCTCAAACGGGATGTCGCCCGCCTGAAACCCGAACACCTGGTCGTCACGGTGCCCGGCCACCACCGGGGTCTCACCGCATTGAAGCAAGCCGCCGCCGAGGTATGCGAGCGGTTTGTCGACGACCCCCCGCAAGGCCCTCAACTTCGGACGTCCAATGGATGGAGAAACGGCCAGACAGGATGGTGGCCATCCGTCACCGCGCGGAGCTCCTGCGCCGACGAAGGACTTCCCCGGCGCGATAACCCGGCGCGCGCTGCCTGGCACGGCAGGAAGAGAACAGCACGAGCGACCGGTCTCAGCCCCGACCGCAGGCATCCTCTTCCCGCTGCCAAGAGACCCGGACGGTTGATCCGGGCGGATGCCCGGCTCTTCCCCGGTAGCTACGTCCTCAGGGTGTACGTAAACCGGTGCCCCGGCTCCATCCGGCCGTTCGCGAATCAGTAGAGGACCGACGGAAGAAATGCCCCGGCCGGTTTCTGATAGAGCCCCATGGTCATGAGCGTCATCGGCTGCACGATACGCAGCCCCTGCGCAAGGCACCAGCGAAACAGATCTGCGTTACGCGTCGGCAGCAGGAATCCCGGCCCCCCAAACGCCGCTGCCGCGCCAATCAGCGCCTTGAGCTCCTTGTTCGTCTGCCCCACCGCGTGGGCGAAGAAACCGATATCCGTGGCATACCCGGTCACCGCCCCGTCATGCTCCACGACGCGCGCGGTGCCCTGCGCGATCGCATCGGCGACCTCCTGACGACGATCATGCCCGTGCACGCTGAGACACAGCCGGTTGCAGGCGTCCAGATCGTGGGGCGTCGCCACTCGCACCGCGTAACCTGGTATCTCGATGTTCAAGGCCGTCCCCTGCAGACAGGACAGCGGTTCGCGCGCATCGAATCCGAGTTTGCTGTACAGGGACATCGACCGGTTATGGTACGCCACTTGGGCCAGTCTAACCCCGAGGAACCGTTTCGTCCGCGCCCGCTCCACAACCACCTCCATCATTCTGCGTCCGATGGAGCCGTTCTGTTCGGTCGGCAGCACGCTGATCGGGCCGATCCCTGCGATCGTGTCTCCCTCCCAGAGGAAGTTGCTCCCCACCACGCGGCCCTGGCGCTCGGCCACGACCGAATAGACGTCCTGGCGCGAGAGCACCATCGTCAGGAGGCCGACGGCCACCTCGACCGAAGGGAAATCCGGCGGAAAGTTGTGCTGGCCGGCAATAGCCTTGAATGCTTCATAACAGACGGCACCACAAGCCTTGGCATCGTCGACCGTGCCCGAGCGGTATGTCACGTCCATGACGGTTGGTCCTCCAGGTGAAGGGAAAAAGCAGGAGGCTAAATTACTGCGGTCGCAGCGACGGAGTCAACGAGAAGAGGTGCCGGACCCGTGCGGGTCGCACAGGGCTCTGGTCAACAGCCGGCAGCGGCCGTTCCACTCAGGCAAATGAACTGAATCGTACCGTGATCGAAGGAAGGTAGGGATGCAGTGAGGCCCGGTCATCGCGACGGATGGCCCGGGCCCAGGGAATGGGCTTAGGAGCGCTATAGTCGGTTGGCCGAACCGGTTGCGGGAATCAAGGCTACTCGATCACCCAGATGGCGAGGCCCTTGGCATCACGCAGGAGCTGGTCGGTCACCCCGCCGCCGAACATCCGTTTGATCCGTGACGTCCCGTGGCGTCCAAGGACTATAGTGTCGGAGCCACCGGCCTTCGCCGTCTCCAGGATGTTGCGTGCGATGTCGTCCTCATGGCCGAACTTCAATGCGACCCGGCTCTCATCGAAACCGTATCGTCTCAGGGTCTCGAAGGCCGTATTCAGGACCCGGCATTCGGCTTCCCGCTCCTTCTCGATCCAGGTGTCCTGCTCCCTGCGCAACTCCTCCCCCAGGAGGGCCTCGGCGGCGGGATTCTCCGAGCCGCCGTGCTCCAGCAACTCACGGGGCATGGGCTTCAACACGTGAAAGAGCGTGATGGCGATATCAGGCGTTCGGCTGAGCAGCGAGCCGACATATTCGACGGCGCGCTGAGAATTCTCGGACTCGTCGACCGCCAGCAGCATACGCATAAGAACCTCCCCCCTGTCCCCCTTATCTCACGCCGCAGGCTGTGGGATCGGCCACGTCGCGTGAAGGAAGCACACGATCGAGCACGTAGTATAACGGGCAAAAGCCAGTGGCCCCGCTTTGGATCAATGTGACGCCGAGCAACACCGGCAACAGAAGCCAGGCGGCGCTGACATAGTGGCCCAACAATACGCCGGCCGTCACCAGAAGTCCGACGATCGCATCGTGGATACGCCGTTTTTGATTCATCAGGAGACCTCCTTCGTATAAACGGCCGCGAAGCCCCCGCTGCCGGGCCGTTGCATCATGAGGGCATCAGCATGACATGCACGTCCCGCTCGCGCGGACCATCCAACTCGACCAGCATCACGGATTGCCAGGTCCCGAGCATCAGTTTGCCCCCGGCCACCGGAATGGTCAAGGACGGTCCCAGGATCGATGAGGCCATGTGGGACCAGGCATGCGACGGATCGTGGGCATGCCGGAATTCGATGCGCGGGATCATCTCCTCCATGATCTGGAGAAAATCCTGTTCGGTGCCCTCCCCGATTTCGCCTGTCGTCACGGCAGCGGTCGTGTGGGTGACGAAGACCACACAGATCCCTTCCTGCATCTCGGCCTTGCGGATGAGGGCCTCGAGGCGATCGGTCAGGTCCACGACCTGCTTCAACTTGCCGGTGCTGACAGACAGAACGTCGCGCATGTTTCCACGCGGACTAGGCGGCCTTGCGGGCCGCGTCCACGCTCCAGATGCCGGATCCCTGACTCGCAATGTAGAGAAAGACAAAACAATAGAGGGCGGCGAGTTCGCCCTGGTTCTGAATCGGCAACAGGGCTTGCGTGCCATGGACCATCCAGTAGGCAAATGCCATCAGCCCGCTTGAGAGAAAGGCCGCCCAGCCGGCCATCAGTCCTATCATGACGAGGAACCCGCCCACCAGTTCGATGGGGCCTGCGATGAACACCACGAAGGCCGGGAGCTCCATCGGGGGCGGCATCGGCAGGTTGAACAATTTCTGCGTGCCATGCCAGAGAAAGAGAAACCCCGTCACGATGCGCATCAAGGCGTAGGTCTGTGGAGCATAACCGCGCATGAATGATGGCATCGCGTCCTCCCGGGGTGTGTGGTGAATGGCCGACGTGGCAGTGCGGGGAATTGAACACAATTACCGTAGCCAGATGGGCACACCCTGTCAACGAGAGAATCCCCTAGTCCCGTCTGTGAGCTGCCATGACCGCTGTTCGTCGAGCCGGGACCGGTAGGCCGCTCACGCTCAGTCCGGCCGTTTGACATGACCCCGAATACTTGCCTAAGGTCCCGATCAGGTCAAACCCAAAACGGTCACCGGCGCTGACAGCCGGATGGCCCGATACCCTGTGCACCGGGAGACAGGATGTTTTTTCAAGATGGAGCGACACTCCTCCGCATGCTCGTCATCGGGAGCCTCGCCTATGTCGCGCTGGTTCTCCTGTTGCGAATTGCCGGCAAACGGACCCTGTCGAAATGGAATGCGTTCGACCTGGTCGTGACGGTCGCATTCGGCTCCACGCTGGCCACCATCCTCCTTTCGAAGGATACGTCGCTCGCACAAGGCGCACTCGCCTTCTGCCTGCTCATAACATTGCAGTGGAGCATCACGTGGTTGTCCGTACGGTTCGACAGGGTGGAACGCCTGGTGAAAGCGCAGCCGCGGCTGTTGCTGTTCCAGGGGCAATGGCAGCAGGCCGCCATGCGGCATGAACGGGTGACGGAAAAAGAAGTTCGTGCGGCCATCCGCGCGAATGGCCACACGACCGTCGAAGATGTCCATGCCGTCGTCCTGGAGACCGACGGCAGTTTCAGCGTCATGCACCATCCCGGCGCTTCATCGTCGGCCCTCATCGACGTCCTGGGGTATCCTCCCGGGGATTTTCAGCCGCCTGGACGGAGACAGTAACGAACCCGTCTCCTCGCCCGCACTGTTTGCGGGCTGGTCCGTCGAGCTACTTTGAGGACACGAGCACCTGCTCCAGCGCGCCCGGCAGGGCCTGCAGTTCGGTCCGGGCAAAACCCGCGGCGCGGAACATCTGCTCAAATTCCTTGAAGGTGTAGGCGTCCCCTTCCGGAGTGGTCGCGAGCATGATCAAGCTGAACTCAGCCACCATGGGAGGCGTGACACGGTCCTCGTTCGGCACGAATTCCAGCGTGATGACCCGACCACCGGCGGTGAGGCTCCGATGGACCTTACGAAGCAGGGTCTCACATGTGGCGGCGGAGAAATGGTGGAGGAAATTCGTGAGGAGAACGACGTCATACCCGGTCCCGAAGTCCTGCTGGAACGCGTCGCCGGCGATGGTCCGATAGCGCTGCTGAACGCCCGCCTGGCGGGCCAGGCCTTCCGCAACCGCCAGCACGTTGGGCCAGTCCAGCGCCACGATCTCGGCCGAGGGGCACCGTTTGGCGATCTCGATCCCGAACAACCCGTGCCCCGCCGCAATATCCAATACCTTCTTCACACCGGGCTCGATTCGGCTCACCATTTGAGCGATTCCCTCGGCCGGCTTGGCCATCATGGGCATCATGGCCTTGGCAAACTCCACCCACAGCGGATGGTCAGGCGTCACGGTGCCGGCCCCTTCCAGCACGGTGCCCCCCTTCCGGACCGTTTCGGTCATGTTCCGAAAGGCCTCGGTAAATTGTGGAGCGAGAAGGAACCCGAGGAGAGATCCCATATAGGCCGGAGAGCGCCGGTCGAGGAATAGGCCGGAATCCTGCGTAAGTTTGTACCCGGGACCCTCCTTGGTCAGGAAACCTTGAATGGTGAGATAGTCCGCCAGAATCCTGACTCCCCGTTCCGCCGCACCGCAGCGTTGCGCGAGCGCCGCCACCTGCTCCTTTCCTTCAGCGATCGCCGTAAACAGATCCAGTTCAACGGCGGCCTTGAGGGCCTCCGTTCGTTGAAAGGCGTTGGCGGTCTGAAAAAACAATTGCGGGGTGGGCGTTCCGGGCTGATCCGTCTGCGGCATATTTGAGCCTCCTCGATGTCGTCGGAAGTTAGGGAACTGATCCACGCTACTGCGGCTGGAAAGCGGAGTCAACATTCACTCCAAGGAGGCGGCGGTGTCCTCTCTCATCCTTCCCAACGTTGAAACGAGTGCTCCGGAGATCCATCGCCGGGAGGCGTTGAGGGAACCCTGCGCCGTCGTCTCCTCCCGGGCAGGGCCGGCTGCAGTGGCTTCCAGTCTGGACCGCAGCATCTTCGTTCACTCGCGCGATGAGGGGCATTGCAAGACAGGGCCATGGGAGACTCACAGCACCTTGCGTCCTGTACTATGGAGATTCCGAGTTTTCCCGGACATACACACTGGCGCAGTATGTAGAGAGTAGCCAATGGTGTCGGAGGCCCCACGTGATTCACAGTGTCTGAAACTCTGCTGACTCTCCCGACAACGCGCGACGCCCACGAGGCAGATCGCTCCGATCGATTCCAAGCGCGTGGTACAACGAGAGAGGCTGAGTGAGCCCCGATCCCTGTTGGCGCAAGTCCGGTGATAGGCTGCTGAGACCACGTATGGTTGACTCAATCGAGGGCGAAGTGACGTCGCAGGCACCATCTGTTCCCCCTGTGACACCTCGAGTCGGAAAGGAGCGCCTTGCAACGTTTTTTTCACCTGATACCGGTCCTCATGCTCTTGGTGACATCCTCCTGCACGCAAGTGGCCTTCACGGCGGTCAACCTTCCATCGCGCTTCGACGATATGGTGGTTGTGCAGGATGTGGCGTATGGACCTGAGCCGTTGCAAAAACTCGATATCTATATGCCTGCCGGTGCAAGGGACCAGCCATTCGATGTGATCGTGTTCCTGTATGGCGGGCGATGGACCAGTGGAACCAAGCAGGATTACCGGTTTGTCGGGGCTACGTTCACGGACAGGAATTTTGTGGTCGTCGTCCCCGACTGCCGTAAGTATCCGCAGGTACGCTTTCCTGATTTTGTCGAGGATGGGGCGAAAGCGCTGGCCTGGGTCTATGACCACGTTGGCGAATACCATGGAAATCCGGAACGGATTCACATTGCGGGACATTCGTCTGGGGCTCATATCGGGGCACTACTCGCTGCGGATGCCCGCTATCTTGCACAGGAGGGCAAAAACAGATCGCTGGTGGTGCATGATTTTGCCGGCCTCGCGGGTCCCTATGCATTCACGCCGGATGAGCCCGATCTGAAAGACATGTTCGGTCCTCCGGGCAACTATCCGAACATGCAGGTCACCACCTTCATTGACGGTCACCAACCGCCGATGCTGCTGTTATATGGCGATGCCGACAAGACGGTAAAATACTCGAACCTTAAAAAGCTGGAGGAACGCATCAAGGTACAAGGCGGCGTGGTGCAATCGGAGGTGTACCATGGTGTCGGACATATCGGTCTTGCCGCAGCGATGACGTGGTACAACCCGAACGGGACTCCAGTCGTCCAAGACATGACCAGGTTTTTTAATGGAGATGATTCCCGGGTGGTAGCTGAGTGATAGCGACTCCGGGCGATAACGTGACCACGGTTTGCTCGAGGCTCCGGACGCCGGCCCGGGCCTTCCTTTCACGCCGATAGCCCCCGTCAAATTCATGACCGCACCCCAAAAGGGTCGTACACGAGGCCCCGCTGGCACGACGACTCCGCAGGCCTACCGTGAGTGCCTTCCCGTGAAACACTTACCCTAATCTATTTAAGTGTTAAATCTAGGGTTTTGCCGAGGTCCTGAACGCGAGACGCCGTACTACGCTAACTCACCCTGTAAAGGAACCGACCCTCCCATCACCGCCAGTGGGAAATCCCTCATCCCGGCGGGACCCTTCCGGAAGTAACACCGACAGCTCCCACAGTACACATACAACAAGGAGTGAACATGGAACTCTCACGCACAGTTGGAGCCTGGAGCATCGGCGGCTCGCAGATTCGATGGAGCGCCGTCTTTGCCGGATTCGTCGTCGGCGTCGCGGTGCAGATGGTCCTGACGCTCTTAGGAATCGCGATCGGTGCCTGGTCGATCAATCTACACGAAACACAGGCGGCGCAGGGCATTCCACTCGGGACCGGGATCTGGACCGGTATTTCAATGCTGATCTCGGCCTTCATCGGGGGTTATGTGACTTCGCGCCTGTCCGGCGCGCCGCTGCGCTCCGATGGGCTCTATCACGGGGCGGTCGTGTGGGGCGTGACGTGGCTCGTCTTTGCCTGGCTCACGACGACGGCGATGGCGACGATGATCGGCGGGTTATTCAGCGCGTTCGGAGCGGGGCTCCAAACGATCGGTCAAGCAGCAGGCCAGGGGGTGAGCACCGCCGTCTCCAAGGTTGTGGATAGGACCGATGTGAGCGCCACTGTCTCCTCGGAAGGATTGAGAAAACAGATCGAATCCATTCTACAAGCCACGCAAAAACCGGAATTACAGCCGGGTGAAATCAAGAAAGATGCGTCGAAGATCACGGAAAAAGCACAGAGCGGACAGGCCCTGAGTCAGGTGACCGATGCGGGATTAGCCGAGCTGACAGCAAAGTTAACCGCATTGGATCGGGATGCCGCCATGAATGTGCTCGTCAATAAGTTCGGCCTGTCCAAAACACAGGCGCAGGAAGTCGTCCAGTCTTCCATCGGCATGGTTGAGCCTGTAAAGGCGAAAGTACAGGAGGTCAAGGAAAAATCAGTGGACATGGCCAATGCGACCATGAAGAACGTCGCGTCCGCAGCCTTGTGGATGTTTGTGTTAGCCATGCTGTCTCTTGTGGCGTCGCTGGGCGGCGGGGCCCTGGGTATCGAAGAAGGTATCAGGGTAGATGCGCAGGGACGTACGGATTTGAGACCGGCCCATGCAGGCGTCTAGCTACTCAGAGGAGTGTGGGGCGCACCGGGTCACAGCTACGATGGTCGTGATTCCGGAAGGATTGACCCCACCGGGGTTCCGCTGATCTCAAACAGACTGGTCGAATTCGCTGTCGGTCCGCTTCGTCATTGAATACATGAGGGAGCGGACCTCAGCCGGACGGACCGCGGCCCGGCTGCTAGGACGCCTTCAGCTTTTGCACGAAGTGACTCACGGCGCGCTCGCCCGGATCGCTTCGAGGCGATGCAGGCTGTTTCGGAGGTACGACCCTGAGCGGCTCGTTGATGGTGGCGGCGCTGCCCATATTGCGGAACCGCATCCGCATCGACTGGTTCACCGCCTGGCCTTTCGACGCCACCAATTCGCCCCGGCTGCTGCGCACATCTTCTACCAGGATCATGCCATCTTGAAGGTCGGCGAGCCCGACCGCCATCACTTTGGCTGTTACATCCGTCGTGACGCAGGCAATCAGCGCTTCGAGGACATTCCGATCGTACTGATCCTTTCGCCCTTTTAACAGGGTGAGGGCGCTCGCCTGTGACTTGCCCGACGAGAGGAGCGCATCAAAATCCAGCGCAACCTTGAGAATCCTGGCTCCCATGGGAAGTCCCTCCCCGGTGTGGGGATCCTGAGACCCCTCCGCGGCACGAAAGGGCTTGTCCTGAAACCGGATGATCTCCGCGACGGGCTTCATCCGGGGAATGGCGGCCACCATGTCCGCGCCCATGAAGGGGTGCTGCTTATAGAGCTGGGATTCCTCCGCCGATAATCTCTCCCCGCGGTATACCTTATCCAGCACGATTTCCGGCAGGATCACGCAGCCGATCTGTGACAGCATGGCCGCGGTGGTGGTCAGCCAGGGATCAGGAAGCCGGAGTTGATCGGAGATCGCCTGTACCGAGCGGGTGATGCGGGAGGAGCGCCCGAAGGCTTCGGGGTTGGCAAAAGACAGCATGTCACACAGTACCCGGATACTGCCGCTCAATGTCTGCTCGAGCAGTTCACGTTCCGCGGTGATCAGCTTGTGCTGCTGCAGGGCGGCTGTGAGCGTGTCCATGAGGAGATCCGGAGGACAGGGCTTGGTCAGAAAGCGAAAGATCTGCCCCTCATTGATCGCCTGCACGGCTGCCTCAAGATTGGCGTTCCCGGTGAACAGGATCCGGACGCTGTCGCGGGAACGCTCGCGCACCTGACGCAAAAATTCCACCCCGTCCATACCGGGCATCTGCCGATCGGAAACGACCACGGCAAAGGGGCCGCGTTCGGCGATGGCCTGCAGTCCCTCCTGGGGGCCGGTCGCCGTGTCCACGTCAAAATCCTTTCGCAGCTGCCGTTTGAAGCCCTCCAGTACATTGGGCTCGTCGTCGACGAACAGGATGGTGTCACTCATGGACTGGCTCCTTCCGCCATTCCACGGCCGCCTCACGCCAGGCTGGAATTCGACCGGCCAGCCCCAGACGGTCCAGATAGGCAGTATCCCATGACAGGAGCGGCGCTTCCGGCCTCGCCGGCAAGCCTTCACGTTGCAACAGATCGGCGACGTGCACGGCCGTCAACGGAGAAAACATGTTCCCCGCATGACCGGCCGGCGCATGATGGTATCTCACGGCCTCCACGATCGGGCCGCTGATCCCCCACAACCCGAGCACATAGGCTCCCAGCTCCGCATGGGTACAGCCGAAGATCTGTTGTTCCGCCATCCAGACGGGAATCCGGCGATCGGCGGAAAGTTGGAGCGCCGCCGCATATCCTGCGCTGGCATGTCCCGCAAGGACGACCGTGCCGATCTCATGAAGCAGGCCGGCTGTGCCCGCTTGCTCGATCGTCTGTGGCGTGGCCGCCTCGGCCCGTGCAATCACCCTCGCCATCAGCCCGGTCTCCCGGCTGTCCTGCCAAAGACGTTCGACATTGAGATGGCCGCTACCGGCAGTGGAGAGCACAGAACAACCCTCGCCCAGGCGCACCATGGATTGAATGGCCTCGAACCCCAACATGTTCGCCGCCTGCTCCACCGTCGACACCTCGTCGCCGTGGCCGCCACAGGTTGAGTTGGCAATTTGCAGAATCTTGGCGGTCATGCCCACGTCTTTCGAAATAATGGAAACCACCGTCTGCAGACAGGGATTCTCAGCGGCCAGCTCCCTGGTGAGTTGGCCATACAGGCGTGGCAACATAGGCACACTGCTCAGCCCGGTGGCGAGCCGCCTCAACTCATCGTTCACTAGCCAGTCACGCAAATCGCACGCACGCGAGATGGTGGCCTTCAGCTTGTCAGGTTGGCACGGTTTGGCGAGATATTGGTGAGCGGCACCACGCGCCTGATCGATCATGGCTTGATCGGATTGTCCTGAGAGCACGATGCGCACGATGTGGGGAAAGCGGTCCTGCACTTCCTTCAGGAGTTTCGCGCCATCCATGCCCGGCATCCGCATGTCCGACACCACCACGTCGAAGGGCGTCCGCGTCAAGGTTTGCAAAGCGTCCATTCCGCCACTGACAAAGGCCATGGTCCATTCGTGCCGCATAGGCCGGAGCATGCGCTGCAAGCCATTGAGCACATTTTCCTCATCGTCGACAAACAACAGCCGCTTCATGACGCTCCTTGGCCGGGTAATGCAGCACCCGGGGCCGCAAGCGGGAGCCGTATCACGAACGTCGTGCCCCGGCCCGGTTCACTCTCCACCGTAATGGTGCCGCCATGCTTGTCCACGACGACCGAACGCGCGATGGCCAGCCCCTGCCCGGTCCCCTTCCCCACCTCCTTGGTGGTAAAAAACGGATCGAAGATCTTTGATCGAATCGAGTCCGGGATGCCGCCTCCGGTATCGGCAATACGAATCTCGGCCCATTCCTCAACCCGGCTCGTGGAGACCGTAATCGTGCCTTTCGTCCCGGATGTCCTGACGACGTCGGCAATGGCATGGGCGGCATTCACGATAATGTTCAGCAGAACCTGATTGAGTTCGCCCACCAGACAGGGCACCGGTGGGAGCGACTGGTCCAGCCTCGTCTCCAACTCCGCCACATACTTCCATTCGTTGCTGGCGACGGTGATGGTACTCTTGATGGCACTGTTCAAACTCACAGCCTTCTTTTCGCTGCTTCCCGGGTGGGCGAATTCTTTCATGGCCTGCACGATGGTTCCCACCCGGGCGATCCCGTCGAGAGACTGGAAGATCGCCTGGGGAATCTCTGACAAGAGGTATTGCAGGTCGGCCTGGTCGTTGGCTCTCTCGCAGGCTTCAATGAGGGCGGGTGAGCAGGCGCCTGCCTTCACGGCTTCGAGCAGGACCTGATATTGCTGCAGCACGCGCAGGAGATCGATGAACGACTCATTGAGAAACATAGTATTGTCGCCGACGAACTGCGTCGGAGTGTTGATCTCATGGGCAATGCCCGCCGCCAGCTGGCCGATGGATTCCAGCTTTTGCGACTGGGCGATCTCGTGATCGAGCTTGACCTGTTCGGTGATGTCTTTCCCCATGAAGATGTACCCGGTGCCGTGGCCTTGCACGACCGGCGTGACCGTCATCCCGATGAGTCGATCTGCCCCGGCATCCTGCCGCATACGCACTTTTATTCGCGTTCTGGAGAGCTGCATCATGCCGAGCACTTCGTCCCAATTCCAAGCAATCGGAAGGTCTTGCAGCTGCCGGTCCAAGACCACGTTCCTGGTCAGGCCGAAGGTCTGCTCCGCCATAGCCGTCCATTCGGTGACCACACCGGATGCATCGACATAAATACAAAACACGTCGACTGCAGCCAAGATGCCGGCCCGGTCCCGCGCAGCCTGTTCAGCCCGTTCCTTCGCGTCCTTCAGCGATTGCTCCGCCTTCTTGCGAGCGGTGATATCGCGCACGAACGCACTGAACAGGCACCCCTGTTCGGTATTGGCCGAGGTCACGGTCAGCTCGATGGGGAATTGGCGTTGGTCGCGATGCCAGCCCTCGACCTCGATGCGTCTCCCCAGGACGGCACCTTTCCCGGTGGCGTGGAAGGTCTGAATCCCGCGCTCGTGTGCGGCCCGATACGCAGGCGGAATGATGACGTCCGAAAGCCGGCGTCCCAAGACTTCTTTTGCGGACCATCCAAAAATGATTTCGCTCTGCGGATTCCAGCCGACAATGGTGCCGGCCGGGTTCATCAAAATATGAGCGTCCAGCGCGCTGTTTAAAATCGTGTGTGCAGTCTCTGACTCCAAAGCGAAGGACTGGCCCGTCAAGCTGGGTTCCATTGGCGGCTCTTCCTCCGGTATCGCTACAACTTCGTTCTACCCAGCGCGTTCGCGCCTGAGTTCAGCGGGATTCGGCCCGCGGAGCCTGCCGGCAGGCCCTTACATCATATGGTTTCGGGGGTCATGGTCGTAGGAAGACCTTGTCGTCAGGGGAAGCGGAGGCATTCCCGCCATCCGCCCGGTCCAAACGAGGCTTCGAGACCGGTTACATCCTATCTGTGCCCCGCGACCCGCTCGGATCCCCGGCGAGTACCTAGGTAGTCATCTTGATTTCTGAACCGAGATGGCGGCGAGATCTATATCGGCGGTTTCCCTGAAAAATTGAATGGGCCGAGAGAGGAGCCAGGAGGAGTGCGCTGCGATGAACCGGTCCCAAGAGTGCCGGCGGAATTGACAAGCGAACGCGGCCGTGAGTCGCCTGCGGTCCGGACGGTTCAGGCCGTGCTTGCGGGCTGTGGCGAAGTAAGAGTGGAACCGGACGCACCATTGAAGCCCTTTGCCTTCTCCGTCTCTACGAGGGCATGGGTCTGGCAGAGGCCACGTCCTTCATCGACCGGCCGCGACCATGCGCGACCTGCCCCAGGTCGCGCTCAACTGATTCGCACCGCGCCTTCTCGCTTGTTCCACGCGTCGAGTTCGGCCTGCGGCCGCTTTTTCGCATGCGCAGCGATCCATTCGGCTATCTGCTCGTCAGTGGCCCCGGTGGACACGAACGATCTGAATTCATCGTATCTGATTCCGGCAAACGTCAGCCAACGCTGATCCAGCGGGCAATTGGAGAGATACTCCCCTTCCCGGCCCACGAGTTCGGCCCGGCATTTATCCACGGCCCGTGCGGCCAGCGCATATCCTCCTAACATTTCACGCGGCTTGCGAGGAGACTCTTTGTCATCCCTCAAGTCCCGCGCCAGGACCTGGATTTTCTCAAGATGTGCGGTCATCGTCGCTCCTTTCCCTACAGAGAATTGTGTCAGGACCCTGAACGGGCTGAACAGTTTCGGACCCGGTCGCTCTCGAAAGTCGATGCGCATGGCGGGTATTGCGCGGTGAGACCAGCGCCCGCGCGTGTCCTGGTCGCTAATCGGTGAGCCGGCTGGCGATTGATCTCGTTATCGGTGTGGTTGACGCCGGAGCAGCGGGCCGGACCGACGCGGGCATTTCGTATCTTCCGCTGTGTTCCTCCACCGTGAGCGGCTCAAGGATCTGCCCCGTTCGGTCGCGCGCCGGGACCATGGTACAGGTCAGCGTACCGGCCGGATCATCCTTCGCTTCCCATGGGTCGCTTCACCCTACGATCCAGCTGCCGTCAGACTTTCACAGGGGTCGATCCCAGCACGTCGCGCATGGCCGTCGCCAGATCGCGTAGCGCTTGCCCCCCGTCGCCCTCGAAGGCGGAGCCATGCATGAGCGCCAATCGCGCCGGCTGCAAATCGGCCAGTCCATGGAGGATCGGATCCGTCAACGGCGTGTAGGGGTAGGCATTCGCGAAGGGCCCTTGTTGCCCCTCGATCAACCCCTGTTTCGCGCGATCGACCACATCCGAATCCGTGAGCGGCGCCACGTCCCCATTGTGGGTGAACAGATCCGAGCAGAACAACGTGCGCGTGACTTCCTCAAAGAGAAGGCTCGCCTCCCAGTTGTGGGGCACATGCGGGGTCTGCCGGAAGCGCAGCCGGTGCCTGCCGATCTTCAACACCTCATCCTGTGCCAACACGCGGGCTGGACGGACAGCTAGATCGTTCACGCTGACGGCCGCTCCAACAAGCCCGCAGACCGGTTCCGCCCGAGGCGCCACCTGCAGCCACTCGTTCAACGCCCCGCATTCGTCAGCCTCATAGTGACTGAAGCTGACCCATCGAATGCTCGAAGGATCGATCACGCGGGCCACCGCATCCCGCAGCAACGGGAACATCTGCTTCATCCCTGCGTGAAACAGCAGCGGCTCCTCATCCTTGATCAGGAAATGGTTGAACCGCAGATTGAAGGCCGGCACATAGATCGACAGGGCAAACAGATCGGGGGCAATCTCGGACACTCTCGCCTTCTCGTTCATGGAGTCTCCACTTCTTTGCAGGGTGTACGGTCACGGACATCATCCATGGCGCGCAGAGCCGCCGCCACCAGCTTTGACCGCTCAGGCACGGCACCACTCGAGCCGATCGAGCAGATCAGGATTGCCTGATCCTTTCCGGTCGAGCAGACGCGCTGTGTTCAACCCCGGCCACTCCCCCCGTGGCGGCCGCAGAAGCCATTCGCGTCCCCGGTCAGACAAAGTGGTTATCATGCCGGAGGCAGACATCCAGCCACTCCTGGGCGGTGAACGGACGCCCGGCGGCCCTTTCCGAGAGGGCTTCGAAATACCCTTCCCGGGGCGCACCCGGAGCAAAGAGCAGCAGCATCGAGGCAGGCTCGTCCGCCTCATTGTGAAAGGCGTGCAGGCCTCCCTCCGGGACATAAAGAAACGCTCCCGGCTTCGCGTCGATCCACCGGTCTCCATTGAAGAATCTGATGGTCCCGGACAGGATGAAGAACGATTCCGATATGGTCCGGTGGAAGTGAGTCTTCGGGCCGGGCGTGCGTGGCTTGGCATCCCACCGATAGAGGCCGAATTGTCCGTTGGTGGAGGCTCCGGTGGCCAGATAGTGGACGGCCGTATCGGAACCGATCATCAGCGGGCTGGCCTCATTGACGGGGCGAATGGTTGCACTGACCTCACCCTCGTCGCCACGGTAGCGGGGATCGGGATAGGACATTAAAGGCTCCTTTCACCGCGGGAGCGGTTGTCCGGTCGAGCCTGTTCATTGCAGCAGCGACATCCTGCGAGACAACTCTCTTCGCCGCGCGGCTTCTCCGCCGCCTTTAGCGTGCGACCTGGCCCTCGGCCAGGACCAATTCCTCCTGATCGCTCTCCGCGTCGAGCCGGCTTGGCTGATGCCGGGCCGCAATCAGGGAATAAAACACCGGGACGACGAACAGGGTAAAGAGAGTGCCGACGGTCATGCCGGTGACCAGCACCATGCCGATGCTGTTCCGGGCTTCAGCTCCCGGCCCGGAAACCAGGACCAGAGGCAGATGTCCGAAGACCGTGGCGGCCGAGGTCATCAGCACCGGCCGTAACCTCGTCAGGGACGCCTCGCGCAGGGCCGCGTCCTTGGAAAGACCGCGAGCCTGCAGCGTGTTGGCGAATTCCACAATGAGAATGCCGTTCTTCGCGATCAGGCCGACGAGGGTGATCAGACCCACTTGTGAATAGATATTGATCGTGGTGAGGTCCAGAAAACTGAACACCAGCGCGCCGGAGATCGCGAGCGGCACCGAACCGAGCAGCACGATCAGCGGATCGCGAAAACTGTGGAACTGGGCCGCCAGCACCAGATAGATCAGGAGGACCGCAAACCCGAGGGTGACAGTGAGCGCCGAACCCTCTCGACGGATCTGCCGGGACTCCCCCGCATGGTCGAGCACCACTCGCGGGCCACGCGCCGCAGCCGCAGCCTCCTCCAGCACGCGCAATCCTTCTTCCTTCGTCACCCCCGGCTTGACGCCGCCGAACACCCGGGCCGCGTTGCGCTGTTGAAAACGATTCAACGTGCGGGGGGCGGTCCCCGTTTCGATGTGCGTGAAGGTGGAGACCGGCACGAGCTGGCCGCTCGGAGTCTTGATCTTCAAATCAAGCAAGGGACCGACTGTGGCGCGGTCCTCATCACCGATCTGCGGGATGACTTTGTAGCTGCGGTCGAAAAAGTTGAAACGATTCACGTAGGCCCCGCCGAGCAATGTCCCCAGTTCCTGCCCGACCCCGGCGAGGTCAAGCCCGAGATCCGCGAGACGCTCGCGATCGAGCACGACCCGCGCCTGCGGCAGGTCGATTTTCAAATCCGTGTCCACATACAGAAACTTGCCGCTCTGCCAACCCGCGCCAACCACGGCTCCAAGGGTCTCGAGCATCTGCTCCGGCGGAGCATCATATTGCAAGACCAGCTCGACATCGTACTGTCCGGGGGTCGGCAGCGGCGGATCCAGACGGGGAAAGACCCGCAGCCCGGGCGTTTGCGACACGGCGCCGTAGACCTGGCCGTACATCTCCTCGGTCGAACGCGCCCGCTCATGCCAGTCTTTGGCGACCATCCCGCCAAAGCCCCCCCAGGACGTGGTCAGAGACCACATGAACTTCGCCTCGGGGAATGACGTGATCGCTTTGACGACGGTGTCCGCCTCGCGGTCGGTCGCCTCCAGCGTCGAATCCGGAGCCGCTTCGAGAAAGAGGCTGATGTGACTTTGGTCCTCGACCGGCGCGAGCTCCTGCCGCGAGAACGTGTAGAGCGGCAACGCCGCGATCATGACGAGGAGGGCGGCGACGACAATCGCCCACCGCATCTCCAGCGCCCCGTCGAGCAGCCTGGCGTACCGGTTCCGCACCGCGTCGAAGACACGGTTGACGTGCCGGGTCAGCCAGCCCTGCTTGCCCTGTGGATGCACGAACCGCGAACTCATCATCGGCGACAGCGTGATGGCAACCACGCCGGAGACCACGACTGCCGCGGCCAGCGTGATGGCAAACTCGAGAAAAAGCGAGCCGGTCAGGCCGCCCTGAAACCCGATGGGCGTATAGACCACCGCCAACGTGATGGTCATCGCGATGATCGGGCCGAGCAACTCCCGCGCGCCGATAAGGGCGGCTTCCAGCCTGGATTTGCCCAGGCGCACATGCCGCTCGACGTTCTCCACTACGACGATCGCGTCGTCCACGACGAGGCCGACCGACAGCACGATGGCGAGCATGGTCAACAGGTTGAGGCTGAACCCGAAAGCCAGCATGACGATCGCGGCACCGATGAGCGAAACCGGCATCGCCAGCAGCGGCACCAGGGCGGTGCGAACCGAGCCCATAAAGAGGAAGACCACCAGGCCCACGATCATGATCGTCTCGGAGAGGGTCTTGGTAATCTCTCTGAGGGCATCTTCCATGAAGACCGTGCCGTCATAGGCGAGATGCATGTCGATGTCGCTCGGCAATGTCGGACGGAGTCGTTCCATTTCGGCCCGCAGGCGGTGAGCCACCTCGATCTCATTGGAGCCCACCAGAGGCCAGACTCCGAGATAGACCGCGTCGCGGCCGCTGAACTTCGCCATCATCTCAGCCTCTTCGGCACCAAGCTGGACCCGGGCCACGTCCCGAAGACGCACCATGGCCCCGCCCCGATCACTGACGATCAGCTCTTCGAATTCCTTGACGGAGCGCAGGTCGGTGTTGGCCAGCAGGTTGAGCTGCACGACGTTGCCCTTCGTCCGGCCGACGGCTGCGAGGAAGTTGTTGCGTCGCAA
Organism: uncultured Nitrospiraceae bacterium; assembly: GCA_963846575.1. Classification (GTDB taxonomy): domain Bacteria; phylum Nitrospirota; class Nitrospiria; order Nitrospirales; family Nitrospiraceae; genus Nitrospira_A. Next base: position 2,782,913 of record CAWJWJ010000002.1, read on the forward strand.
GGCTGCCTGCACGTCGCCCGGCGAGAGGTTGAGCGCGGCCAGCCGATCCGGGTCGATCCAGATGCGCATGGCGATCTGCCGGCCGCCCTCGATGGTCACGCGCTGGACCCCGGCCAGGGTGGAAAGCTGCGGTTGCATGGTCCGCGCAAGCCAGTCGGTGATCCCCGGCACGTCCCGGCCAGTCGATGAAAAGCTGAGATAGAAGGAGGCATAGGGACGGTCGGCGCGCTGCACCTCGACCGCGGGAGGTTCGGCTGCCGCCGGCAGTTCCGAGCGGGCCTGCTGGAGGCGGGCGGTGATTTCGGCCAGCGCCGCCGTGCTGTCGTGGTTCAACTTCAGGTGGACGGTGACGGTGCTCACGCCGGCCCGGCTGGTCGATTCCAGATAGTCTACGCCGCCGATCGCCGACACCACCCGTTCAATGGGCGTGGTGAGGAATCCCCGCACCGTCTCTGCGCTGGCGCCATAATAGATGGTGGTGATGACGACCGAGGAGCTCTCGATTTTCGGATACTGCTGCACGGGCAGCACGGTGAGCGCCCGCCACCCGATGAGCACGATCGCGAGGTTGACGACGATCGCGAGCACGGGATGTCTGATAAAAGTATCGGTGATGGAACGCATGTGGAAAGGTCCTCTTCGCGGGGTTACGGTCCGTTCAGCGAGGCTCGCCGGCTTGATCCTGCCCCTGTGCAGGCTGGGGGGCATTGGCGACCGCCACGAGCACCGCGTCGCGAAGCTTGAAGGAGCCGGAGGCGGCGACCTGTTCACCCGCAGATAACCCGGCGAGCACGACGACCTCATCCCCGAGCATGGTCCCGCTATCGATCCGCCGCACATAGGCTCTGGTCTTGCCGTCCTCAGCCGGCGCGATCACGAACACCTGGTCGCCTCCGGGCCCCTTGCGTACCGCGCTGACGGGAACCGCCACGGCCTGCTGCATGGGACCGACCGGAACTTGGACTCGCACGGATGCCCCGGGCGAGGGCGCTCGAGTTCCGTTCTTGATCCGCGCACGCACCATCGCATTGCGGGTCGTGGGATCGACCCGCGCATCAATGGCCACGATCTTCGCGGGGATCGGTGACGCATTGCCGCCGGTCAATACGTTGACCGTTTCCCCCACCCGCAAGATTGCGGCCACCTGCTGCGCAACCGAAAAGTCTACATGCACGGCATCGTCGATGCCCTGCAGGGTCGTCAGAAACGTGCCCTCATTCAAATACTGGCCGGGATGCACGTCCGCCAGGCCCACGCGCGCACGAAACGGGGCGCGGATGGTTTTACGGGCAATGATGGCCTTGGTCCGGGCTATCTGGGCGAGGGCGACCTGAAGATCCGCGCGGGCCCGATCGACCTCTTCCTGGGTGGTGGCAAGATCCTGTCTCAGGTTCTGCCTGCGTGACAGGATCGTCTTCGCCAGGGCAGCCTGGGCCTCCTGCGCTTTGAGCTCGGCCTCCTCCACGGAGACGTCGAGGGTGACGAGGACGGAACCGGCCTCGACAATTTCGCCCGGCGTGAGAGCGGCGTGACGGACGGTTCCCGCCACCTCATTGCTTAAGGTAATCGAGCGCAGCGCGAGCACGGTTCCGATCGACGTAGTCACGGGGCGATGTTCAAGTTGTTTGACGGTGGCGACCGTCACCGCCTCCATCTGCTCAGGTTGGTTCGCGGACGCGGCCGCCGTGTTCTGCATCGCGGTATGCTTCCATTCGGCCAACAGCAGAGCGCAGGCGATCACCGTGCCAAGCAACAGAGCGGATTTGATCATAGTCTGACGGGTCATGTGCTGTACCCTCGCAACATCCACGGCTCCTTCTCAACTCACATGGTAACGGCCGGGGCACCGATTCATCGATTGATCCGGGTCCAGGATAATTCTCTCCTCGACAGGATTCAATACATAGTCACTTCAGGCCGACTATGCGGCCTGAGAGACAGGCTGACATCTCCGTTACCCCACGAAACAAATTGCCATTCGCCAATAGAACCATTTTTAAAACACCAGGCCGATTCCCGATGACTTCGCCGAGTCCGGCACGGCCTGAGGCTTGGTCGTTCCGTCCTGTGCGGACATCATGAGGGGGTGTTGCTGTCCCTTGTCGATGAGGACAACGACGAGAAGCTTCAGAGTCTTCGTTCGACTGGTGTTCTTCAACAGGTGATGCGGTGTCGAACCCAGCGTCGCGACCGTGCCCGGTTTCAGAGTCACCGGAGGCCTTCCCTCCATAGCCATCTGACCGAGACCTTCCAGGACATACAGCAGCTCCTCGGAAGGGTTAAAATGCCATGACTGAGCGGCACCAGGCTGGAGTTCCACCGTGATGATATTCCAATCCTTGCCTTCCACGCCAGGAACGTGGTTCTTCAGGAATGTGGCGGAACGGGGTTCGTTCGTCGCCGCCTGCGCATTCCGGCTGACGTCTGTCGCGAACAGCATCACCACAACCCAGGCCATGCCGAAGCGGATCATCTTTAAACCCATGCCTCGTCCTCCTATCGAGCTCAATTCATTCCGATCGTAGCGGTACGCTGACGATTGAGCAGGATGACCGGATCCACGACGTCTCCACACTGCACGCAACGTTCAGACGGCAGATCGATCAACTGGTCCATGACCATGAGACCGCCGCAACGCGAGCAATATTCCACCCCTTTGGGAGACTTCCCCATCGGGCCCCTGATGTGGCTTGGCCCTCTCTCAGTCCTGATTGCTGTTGCCATCATAGGCCTCCGTTCCTTGACCTGTCATCCTCACATGTCCCTTGATGCCCCGCACGTTTGTCGTCGGCAAGGCGTCGGATCGACAACCGGTCAACGGGTCCTCACGCGAACTGCCCGCATTCGAGTCTTGGCGAGCCATACGTCCCACAGTGCAGCGGCAGCCACCAGTGCCACTGGATACAAGTACGGTGCAACTACCATCATCCAACTCATGGCGCACTCCCTTCTCGATCGCTGCCGCCAGCACTGTGCCCGATAACGTCGCAACCGACAGGCCGGTAGTACGCATAAGTCATTCCAGAAATGGCACAACAGGCCGGATGAACGGGCAAGCCTCCTGGAGCCGACGTTTCAGTTCAAAACAACGGGGACTACGGTAACGAGGGCAGTATGATGACGACCCTGTTGAGCCGACTATGCGGCACCGTGCCGAAAAATCGGCGCCTGTCCTGCCCAACGGCAGGCCCGCGGCGCCTGCAGGGAGAGCCATCAGCGGACTCAATCCAAGGTCTGGTGGTAGCGCTTCACGCCGATGACCAACGCAACCGCGGCGAAGAGAAGGATCTGCCAGAGCTGCAGGATGACATCCTCGAAACCATTTCCCTTGAGCAGAATGCCGCGCACGATTCTGAGAAAGTGGGTCAGTGGAAGCACTTCTCCGACCGTTTGGGCCCAGACCGGCATCCCCCGAAAAGGGAACATGAACCCGGACAGTAACAACGATGGCAGAAAGAAAAAGAAGGACATCTGCATCGCCTGCAACTGGTTCTGAGCCACGGTGGAAAACGTGATCCCCATGGCGAGGTTGGCGGCGATGAAGACCAGTGTGACCAGCAGGAGCAGAACGAGACTCCCGATCATGGGCACGTGAAACAGGATGGCGGATGCCAGCAGGATCAGTCCCATTTGGACATAGCCCACGAGAATGTAGGGGACGAGCTTTCCGATCATGACCTCGAAGGGACGGGTCGGCATGGACAGGAGATTTTCCATCGTGCCGCGTTCACGTTCGCGAGTGATGGCCAAACCCGTGATCATGACCATGGTCATCGTCAGCACGACGCCCATCAAGCCGGGCACGATGTTGTATTGCGTGACCGCTTCCGGATTGTATGTGGCATGGATGCGCAGGTCGACGGGGCCGTCGCTGCCGGCCAGGTCGGCCAACGGACCTGTCAAATCACGTTGCAACGCCCTGTCGATGGTCACCCGCAGCGAGCCGATCGCGTTGCTGGTCGCGGCGGGGTCGGTGGCATCGGCTTCAATCAACAGGGCCGGACGGTCGCCACGCAGCAGATCGCGCGTGAAATTCTCGGGGATGGTGATGACGAACTGAACTTCGCCCCGCGCGAGCGCATCGCGTGCGGCGGACTCACTCTCCACCTGCCGCACGAGGTTGAAGTAGCCACTGTTCTGAATAGCCGTCAGCAGGGTGCGGGTCTGGGGACCGTAATCAGCCATGAGCACGGCCGCCGGGAGGTGCTTCGGATCAGAATTGATGGCGAAGCCGAACAGGACGAGCTGCATGAGCGGGACACCGATCATCATGCCGAAGGTCACGCGGTCCCGTCTCATCTGGACGAATTCCTTCACCACCACGGCCCAGAACCGGGAGAGTGAGAACCTTCGGTGCCGGTTCATGATGTGACGTTATCCGTCGAATGTTCCATCAGATGAATAAACACATCCTCGAGGCTCGACCCGATCCTGGTCCACTCGTAGGGCTCCGTGCGAAACGGCGCGATCGCCTGCTCGAGTGCCGCGGCTTCATCTCCGCTCACATGCAACATGCTGCCGAAGGCCACCGCCTGCTTGACACCCGGTTGCCCTCGCAGTTGCTCTGCGAGGGCGTGCAACCCGGGCCCGACGACCGACCATGTGGTCAGGCGGGCCCCGGCAATGACCTCCGGAACCGTCCCGTGGGTCAGCAGTTTCCCATACGACAGATAGGCCAACCGATGGCAACGTTCTGCTTCATCCATATAATGCGTGGTGATGAGAAAGGTCAGGCCTTCGGCGGCCAGGTCATGGATGCGCTCCCAAAAGTCACGGCGCGCTTTCGGGTCCACCCCGGCCGTGGGTTCATCCAGCAATAACAGTTTCGGCCGATGAATGAGGCAGGCCGCCAATGCGAGCCGCTGCTTCCAGCCCCCGGACAATTGCCCTGCCAATTGGTGTTCCCTGCCGCGAAGGCCGAGTTGATCAATGCTCTGTTGTACGGCCTCCCTCCGACGAGGGACTGAAAAGATGCGGGCGACGAAGTCGAGATTCTCGGCGATGCTCAGGTCTTCGTAAAAACTGAACCGCTGCGTCATGTACCCGACCTCGAGCTTGATCGCCTCGCTTTCGGTGATCACATCATGCCCCAGACAGGTGCCGCTTCCTTCATCGGACCGGAGCAGCCCGCACAGCATGCGGATGAACGTGGTCTTCCCGCTGCCGTTCGGGCCGAGAAACCCGTAGATTTCACCCCTGCGAACCTGTAGGTCGATGTGATCGACCACGGTCCGTGCACCGAACCGTTTGGTCATTCCATGCACGTCGATCACCAGATCGGTTGAGACCCGTCCGTTCGTCATCGAGCTGACCCCAGTCTCACATCGACCGGCTGCCCCGGGTGGAGGTTGGCCGCCACGTCGGCAGCAAAGACCGCTTCCACCATGAACACGAGCTTCTTGCGGCTCTCCTGGCTGTAAATCACCGGAGGCGTGAATTCAGCCTTCGGCGACACGTAACTCACCTTGCCGCTGAGCGGCCTGTCGATGCCGTCGATCGAGACGAGGACAGGCTGGCCCGGTTGAACAGTACCGATCAGGATCTCCGGGACGAAGGTGCGCACCTTGATGTTCTGGGGCGGCAACAACACTACGACCGGCCGGCCGGCTGCCACCCATTCACCCTCGCGGTACAGCGTGTCGAACACCAACCCGGCTTTGGTGGCCTTCTGGCGTTTTTGAGATAACTCCCAGTCCGCTTTGACCAGGGCGGCTTCCCTGGCCCGAACTTCCGCTCCCGCCGCCAGGACCTGGTCCTTTCGAGACCCCAACTGCGCCGTTTGCAATTCAGCCTCGAGTTCCGCCACCCGTTGACGCGTCTGGTCCCGGGTGGCGCGGGCCCGGTCGACCTCGAGTTCGACCGAGGCACCCGGGACGCCGATGAGTCCCTCCTGCCTCGTCAGTTCTCGTTCCGCAAGTTTCAAAGCCGCCCGTGCCTGTTTCAGCTGCGCCTGCATGGCGGCAATCTCTGACGGACGTTTGCCCTTCTTGACGTCTTCCCACGTGGCCCGCGCTAGCGCCAACCGCCGTTCCGCTTCATCCCTGACAGACCGTTCGGAGGTGCTGTCGAGCGTAAACAGCGGATCACCCGCGTGAACCTGGCCGCCACGCTGCACGTGAAGCGACTCCAACGCGCCGGCAAACGGCGAAGCGACATAGACGAATTCACCTTCCACATACCCTTGCAGAACATCGCGATCCTGCTTGGCACAGCCCGCCAGGGCGCAGAGCGTCCACAATGCGGCAGCGAGGGAGACGTTCGCCGGGCGGCGCACGGTCGACAACAGGTTCATGTTTTTTTCCTTACGGACCCGGTCAACACACCTTCCAGGATGACGGTCATGATGGCCGAGTACCCGCTCGTCGGCGACAGGCCCAGTTCCAGGATTCTGGGCGGGTTCATGATCGCCTGAACCGCGCTCAACAGAATGTCCATGATCACGTTGACGGGAATATCCTTGCGGATAATCCCTGACTTGCGGCCTTCCCCGAGCAACTTTCCGAAATGGCGCTGAATGATCTCCCGTCGCCGGCGCTCGACCATTCCGAAGACCTCCGGTGACTCGCGTTGCATATCCCGCACGAACGGCGGTTTGATTTCGTCGGTGTGCCGTTGCATGCAGGCCAGCAACTGATGCAGCGACGCCAGTACATCCGCCGAACCCCGCGAGGTGATCCCGTCGAGGTCCGCCTCGACATGGCGAAACTTATCCGCCAGTACGGCCTCCAATAGCAGTCTCTTGCTGGGGAAGGAGGCATACAGCGTTTTCTTGCTCATCCCCAGCTCCTCCGCCAGATCATCCATCGTGACGCGGCGGAAACCATGGCTCAGGAAATGATGACGCGCAGCAACCACGATCCGTTCGGCGGCGGACCGGGCATCCACAGTGAGCGGCGCGGTGCGGGATGATAGAGGATGTTTCATGGGTACCTTAGAAACTATTATAGTACTACTAGTTTCCTGATGCCCGGTCAAGGGCGTCCGCGCGTACCCCTCTGAGGCGACGGTCGGGAACGCGCGACCCGCACAACAGGGAACGTGTTGGTGTCTGTGCCGGTGAGGATGGGACGGGGGATGAGCGGCGCCGCTTCCCGGCTCCGACTCAGATGGGACGAACGATGCCGAGCTTCTGCATTCGCGACTGGAGCGTCGTACGTTTCATTCCAAGTTTAGCCGCTGCGCCTTGAGGCCCACCGATGACCCAATTCGCCGCCTGCAGCGCCCGCGTGATATGGACCCGTTCTGCGGTCTCCAACGTACTCACGACAGGAGTCTCCTGGTTAGCGCGGGGCACAAGCTGCTCTAGAGCGATCTGCAACTCTCCTCCTTGAGAAAGAATCGTCGCTCGTTCGATCACATTCTCCAATTCACGCACGTTGCCGGGCCACTCATACTGCGCCAGGGCCGTCATTCCATCGGCTGAAATCGAATCGATGCGTTTTTTCATGCGCCGGGCGAACTTCTGGGCAAAATAACGGACCAACGACGGGATATCTTCGCGGCGGTCGCGAAGCGCCGGAATAGTGAGGGGAAATACGTTCAGCCGATAATACAAATCGCTTCGAAAGATCTTCTCGTCCACCATCTGCCGGAGATCGCGATTGGTGGCCGCCAGGAGACGGATGTTCACCTTGATCGTCCGCGTCCCTCCCAATCGCTCGAACTCCTGCTCCTGCAGGACGCGCAACAGCTTGGGCTGCAATTCCAGAGGAATGTCACCGACCTCGTCCAGAAACAGCGTTCCCCCGTCGGCAAGTTCAAACCGTCCGACCTTTTGCGCGATAGCGCCGGTAAAGGCTCCGCGCTCGTGCCCGAACAATTCGCTTTCGAGCAGCCCGGTGGGAATCGCGGCGCAGTTGAGCTTGACCAGAGTGCGTTCCCGCCGGCTGCTGCGGTCATGGATGGCCCGTGCCATCAACTCCTTTCCCGTGCCGGTTTCGCCGAGAATCAGCACGGTCGAATCCGTCGGCGCCACGATCTCCACCTGTTTTAAGACTCGCTTAAGCGCGGCGCTGTTTCCGATGATGTCCTCGAAGTCATAATCCGTTTTGATCTCTTCCTCCAGGTATAACTTTTCCTTACTCAGCTTCTCCTTGAGGTCGGCGATCTCCCGGTAGGCCAATCCGTTTTCCACCGCGATGGCGATCTGCTGCGCCACCTGATTCAGCAGCTCGACATCCTCCTGCATAAACGCGTCGTCACGCTCCCGCCCCACATTCAGCGCGCCGAATGCCTGGTTATGTGAGAGCAGCGGCAGGCAGCAGAGGGATTTGACTCCGGCATCGAGAATATACCTGGCAATCGGCGATATGGCGGCCATCTCCCGCAAGTCCCGCTCTCGAAAGACCGCCGGTTGCCTGGTAGTAATGGCGACTCCGGAAGGAGAAGGGACGAGTGGATTTCCGCTGCAATCTTCGATGACGGAGTGATTCTTCGTAAAATGCAGGACATAGACCCGGCAGCGCTGGGTGGCGGAATCATAGAGCAGGAGGCTGGACGCGTCGTGCTGAATGACTTTGCGCAGGCACTCGCTCACGGCGGTGAAGACCGCGCTCAAGTCTAAATGGGAGACGACGGCATTATTGACCTCCAGCAGCATCCGCTGCCGGTCGCGCTCCCGGGCCAACTGCTCTTGAGCGGCCAGGGCCGCCTGCGCGTTGAGGGTATTGTCCACCGCCACGGCCACTTGCTTCGCCACCTCCCGCATGAAGGCGAGTTCATCCGATTGATAGACTTTCGGTTGCAGGCTTCCGAATCCCATCGCACCGAGACGCCGCTGCGCCGTCGTGAGCGGAACGGCGCAAAACGATCGGACCCCGTTTTCCCGCAACAGTGTCAGGAGCTTCGGAAAGCGCGACTCCTGGGCGATGTCGTTGACGATCAACGGCTGTTGGTATTGCCAGACCCATCCCCCCGGGGATTCCGCCACCGGCGTTTCCAACCCGGGGGTAATCGTGCTGGGTTGCGAGGTGGCCAGAAACCAGAGACGCATCACGTCGCGGCCGGCCTCATGCAGAATCACGTTGATGTAATCGAAGGGAACCAGGTGAGGGAGACGCCGGGCGAGATCGCGCAGCAACTCGTCCAGATCGCGGTGCGAGGCGATGGATTCCGATACTTCCAGGAGCAGACGCAACTGATCGCGGTCACGGGCTAACTCCTGATGGTGGAGCACATTGTCCACCGCCACGGCGATCTGCTTGCCGACCTGTTCAAGAAATTCCACGTCCCTCTCGTCATAGGGTGCCTTGCGCAGGCTCGCGAACCCCAGGGTGCCAAGCCGGCGAAGGGCCGTGGTCAGCGGCACGATGCAGATGGAATTGACGCCGTCCTCCCGCATAAGCCCGATAGTCCCCGGCCAGCGGCGTTCTTCTGTGAGATCGGGGATGAGGAGCGGTTGCTGCGTGTGCAGTACCAATCCGCTGGGGGACTCGTCGAGCGGGCATTCGTGGCCGCCCACGATGTCGGCCGGAACATTAGCCTGAATGCTGTGGGAACGGATCAGCTCCCGAGCGGGATCATACAGCGAGAGGGCCACAAAATTGACCTGCACGACCTGGGGAAGCCGCTGCGCAAGATCACGAAACAATTCATGCAGATCCCGGTGAGCCGCAATGGCTTTCGACACTTCGAGCAATGCGCGATGCCGCACAATTTCCAACTCGTGCGCCTGAATATGTTCACTCTCGTCGATCATGCGCAGAATCCGTTTCAAGCCCGTGACATCCGGAGTGACGATTGATCCCTGTCAAAGAAACACGTGTGCAGTCGAGGCTCCTTCCGCGCGGCCTCACCGGGCCACAGGCACTCCCCGGGCCTCAGGAGGCAGCCCACCGGAGGGCCCCATTTTGGACGCGTTCGCGTAAATTGTCGAGATGAGACAAACGTGCCGGGAGAGGGAAGCGGGCGCGATAGGATCAGGATGGACGGGAGGCGGCGAGGATCTGCTCACGATCGAAAGCCAGGAAGTCTCCGATCCGTGCAATCGAAAGGTCGGCCGGAGGGAAGGTTCGCTCGGCCTCAGCCTCCCTGGCGTAATGTCCCTGACGGGCGAAGACCGTGGTCACCCGGCTTCCCCAGTATTTTTTGACCGCGGTGAGTATCCGCAGTTTATCATCGACCAGGACGTACTGGTCGGCGGGGTACCGCCGCTCGACGTCCTCCAGCTCCTGCTCCTTGTGGATATAGATCAGCACCTGCTCTTCCACCGCGTGGAGCAAACCCGAGCAATCGATCTTGCGCGGCTGAAAGACGACGTCTCCATCGGAGAGAATGACCGCCTTCCCCCAGTGGCGCACATGGCGCACCACCTCGAGGGCCTGCGGAAAGAGCCGCTGGGCAAAGGGATAATTCACCAGAAAGTGCGACACCGTCAGGAGATGCGGATCGCGCGGATACTGCAGGCGATACCGTTGCAACGCGCCGAGGTAATCCACATAGCCCAGCTCCCGGCGCAGTTGCTCGAAAATCTCCCAGTATTGCTGCTCCCGCGTCGATCCGACGGCCTGCTCCAGATGCTGTTTAAGATCCGCCGTCACGCGGTCATTGTCCAGCAAGGTGTTGTCAACGTCGAACAGCACCACCATCGTGGGAGACGTCATGCCCGCCCTCTAGCGTCGGCCGCTCCACTGCCAGTTGCGGATCTCCGGCATATCGGTGCCATACTTCGCGATGAACTCCGTATGCCGGATGCGCTTGTCACGCATGTCCTGTTTGAGGTAGGCCGCACAGGCGCCGAGTTGAGGCACGCGGTCCACGACATCGGCCACGAGGTGAAAGCGGTCCAGATCGTTCAGCACCACCATGTCGAACGGCGTGGTCGTGGTGCCTTCTTCTTTGTAGCCCCGCACGTGAAGATTGTCATGATTTGTCCGCCGATAGGTCAGGCGGTGAATCAGCCAGGGATAGCCGTGAAAAGCGAAGATGACCGGCTTGTCGGTCGTAAACAGGGCATCGAACTCTTTGTCCGTGAGTCCGTGCGGGTGTTCGCTGGGAGGCTGCAGCTTCATCAGATCGACGACATTAATGACGCGGACCTTCAGATTGGGCAATGCGTTGCGCAGGATTTCCACCGCCGCCAGGGTTTCCATGGTCGGCACGTCTCCGCAACAGGCCATCACCACGTCCGGTTCATTGCCGCGGTCGTTGCTGGCCCACTCCCAGATGCCGATTCCGGCCGTGCAGTGCAGGACCGCCGCATCCATGTCCAACCACTGCGGAGCCGGCTGTTTGCCCGCCACGACCACATTGACGTAATCGCGGCTGCGCAGGCAGTGGTCCGTCACCGAGAGGAGCGTGTTCGCATCGGGCGGCAGATACACGCGAATCACCTCGGCCTTTTTATTCACCACATGATCGATGAACCCCGGGTCTTGATGGCTGAATCCATTGTGGTCCTGCCGCCAGACATGCGATGTCAGGAGATAATTCAGGGAGGCGATCGGCCGTCGCCAGGGAATCTCGCGCGAGGTCTTGAGCCATTTCGCATGCTGATTGAACATCGAATCCACGATGTGAATGAACGCCTCATAACAACTCATAAACCCATGGCGTCCGGTTAACAGGTAGCCTTCCAGCCATCCCTGGCATAAATGTTCGCTCAGGATTTCCATGACACGTCCATCCGGCGCGACATGTTCATCGGTCTTCAGTGTCTCCTCCATGGAACAGCGATCGGTCACCTCGAAAAGCGGCGTCCACCGGTTGGAGGCGGTTTCGTCCGGTCCGACGACCCGGAAGTTCGTCTGGTTCATCTTCAGGATATCGCGCAAGAACAGACCCTGAACTCTCGTGGCCTCGGCCTGTTCGGCACCCGGCTTCGTCACGGGCACCGCATAGTCCCTGAAATCAGGCATACGTAGATCGCGGAGCAGGCTGCCGCCGTTCGCGCAAGGAATCGCACCCATGCGCCGGGCACCTGCCGGAGCCAACGCGGCCAGTTCCGGCATCAATGTCCCTTTGTCGTCAAACAACTCCTCCGGCTTGTAGCTTTTCATCCATTCTTCCAGCAGCAGCACATGTTCAGGCCGGTCCATATCTCCCATCGGGACCTGATGGGAACGGAAACTGCCCTCCACAGGCTTCCGGTCCACTTCCTTCGGCCCCGTCCATCCCTTCGGTGTCCGCAGGACGATCATGGGCCAACGCGGCCGGCCGGTCGCCCCCTTCGAGCGGGCCTCCTGCTGGATGCGCCGGATCATCGCCGTGACCTCGTCCAGGGTGGAGGCCATGAGTTGATGCATCTCATCCGGATCGTCGCCTTCGACGAAGAAGGGCTGGTGGCCGTACCCGACCATCAAGGATTCGAGTTCGTCCGGCGGCATCCGCGCCAGCACGGTCGGCCCGGCAATTTTGTAGCCATTCAGGTGGAGAATCGGCAGGACGGCCCCGTCCCGGGCGGGGTTGAGAAACTTGTTCCCATGCCAACTCCCGGCAAGCGCGCCGGTTTCGGCCTCTCCGTCTCCGATCACGCAGGCCACCATGAGATCAGGGTTATCAAATGCCGCTCCGTAGGCATGGGACAGCGCGTACCCTAACTCACCGCCCTCGTGAATGGATCCGGGGGTTTCCGGCGCGACGTGGCTCGGAATCCCGCCGGGAAAGGAAAATTGCTTGAATAAGCGCTGCAGGCCTTCTTCATCCTGAGAGATGTTGGGGTAGACTTCGCTGTAGGTCCCTTCCAAATACACGTTCGCGACAATCCCCGGCCCTCCATGCCCCGGTCCCGTAATGTACAGCACCGGAAGATCCTGCTCCTTGATGATCCGATTGAGGTGGACGTAGATAAAATTCAATCCCGGCGTCGTTCCCCAATGGCCGAGCAGCCGCGGCTTGATATGGTCCCGTTTCAAAGGCTGCTTCAACAGCGGATTATCCAACAGGTAGATCTGTCCGACGGATAAATAATTCGCTGCGCGCCAGTACGCATGGATGCGTTGGACCATCTCGGGGCTGAGTGCCTGCTTCGCCTGCTGATTCGTTTGGTTCATGAGTTCCCTCTTTCAGGTGCAAATGGTCCGTCACGCCTCGCACGCCACCGGTGGCGGCGACTGCCCATAGATCAATGACTTGAGTGGGATGCCAGCAACCGGCAGACGGATCGCGCAATCTGACTTTCTTCATCGGTGCGCATGACCCGTACCGTCACCCGGCTCTTCGGGGTGGAAATGACCGCAGCCCCGGCCTCATTGCTGACCTGATCCAGTTCGATACCGAGAAACTCCAGGCCCTCGCACATACGAGCCCGCACGACGGGAGCATGTTCGCCGATTCCCCCGCTGAACAGGAGTTGATCAAGGCCGCCCAACGCCGCTGCATAGGCCCCGATCTGTTTCTTCCCGTGATAACAGAACAAGGCCACGGCTTCGGCCGCGCGCACGTCCCCGGTCTCCCGCTCCAGCAGGTCACGCATATCCGGGCTCGTCTCCGACAGCCCGAGCAGGCCGGAGCGGGCATTCACGAGGTCCTGAAACTGTTCCGCCCTCATGCCCTCAGCCAGTGACAAATAGGAAAAGAGACCAGGGTCCAAGTCGCCGGACCTCGTGCTCATCGGCAGGCCCGAGGCAGGGGTGAATCCCATCGTCGTATCGAGGCTCGTGCCGTCTCGCACCGCGGTCATGCTGGCTCCGTTTCCCAAATGGGCCAGGATGATCCGGTTGCGAGCAACCTCAGGCCCGGCGATCCGCTCCAATTCCTCCATCAGGTACGCATAGGACAAACCATGAAACCCATAGCGCCTCACCCCCAACTCTTCATAACGCCGCGGAATGGCCAGAACCCGAGCGACGCGCGGCAAACGTTGATGGAATCCCGTATCGAAACAGGCCACCTGCGGCACCTGCGGATACTGTCGACCAAAGGCTTCGATCAAGGTGATTTCGGCCGGCAGATGCTCCGGATCGATCGGGCTCAGCCGGTGCAATTCCTCCATCACCTCGGGCGACAGCAGCGCAGGATCTGAGAATCGACTTCCCCCATGCACGACGCGGTGCCCGACGGCCTGAACCGGGACGCCCTTGACGCTCCTGCCCAGCTGGTCGATCAGGACTGGCACGGAAGCGGCATGGTCCGCCACCTGAACGGTTCGTCGATCGGTCCGGCCGGTCTGCGCATCGACGGTTTTGAGGAGTCCGTCTGAAAGGCCGATCCGTTCGATCGCCCCTCCCGTGAGCCGGACCGGCGGGGAGGCGCTGCGAAACAGCGCCCACTTCACGCTGGACGATCCGGCATTGAGCGTGAGGATGAGGGACGAATCGTCATGCGTCATGTGCACCTGGTTCCCACGATAGAAGGGCTGCAGAACGAGCGCAAGCTTAAAATCCCATCTGGCAGCATGAATCAGGGGATGACCGTCAGGCGCCGCATCGAAAGTTCGATATGACTGTGACACAGTCTCTTCGATGGGCGTGACCAGGGAAGCCCCCAGTTTTTTCCTATCTTAAAAGGAGTACAGTGCGTGGTTATGATTGCTCCTCTATTGGTAACGGTGCTGGTGATGGCAGGAGGCCTCGGTGCAGCGGGAGCGGTGCCCCAATCGCTGGCGCAGATGGCTCTTCTCGGCGGCACGATTGTGTCGATCGATGAAGCCGGGATTTCGATCACCCTGCGAATGCCGGAAGGACACGTCCGATCGTTTGCAGCTAAGGACCGGCGCCTCCTTCAGGGGCTCGCTCTGGGGGACCACATCAGCTTCGAACTCGGCGACAACGATACGATCATCACACTGACGAAGCTCCCGACCGATCCCGCAAACTGAACGTTGCACGGGACCAGGCCGCTCCGGTTCCACGTACGCCGTCCGCGGCCCGACAGGAGACCGGTCAGTGCGAGTTCGCCCGGGCGCGATCCCCGGCCCCTCCGCTTCCCGCTACTGCCGGTAGCACCAGGAGCTGTCCTCCAGACAATCTCGCAACCAGTGGGCCGGTTCGAATGAGTCCGCCAGGGGCGCGACCGATTGGTAGGCCTGGTAACTCCAACGGACAGGATCCTGTTTCATCAGGAAATCCGCCTGCAACAGAGCGCCAAGCATGTCCGGCACCTTCGATAGTCTCAAGGTCCGGTGTGAAGACGGCACCAGGCGCGCCGGGATGAGTTCGAAGTTAGCGTGGGCTTCCTGGCCGCTGCTATCGTGAATGCTGACGCGCACGAACTGTTCACGCGACGCCCCGCCAGGCATCGGGATCTGTATCCGCTCTGATGAGACTCCCTCTTTTTTGAACAGCACGCGATGCGTGGCATCTGTCGAGACCAGTTCGACGCCATACGGCGGCTCCCCGCCCTTCCAGGCTAGAGACCACCCGGTCAGATCGTTTGCCAGTTGACTCATCCCCCCTTCCAGCAGGGGAATCACCAGGGGTTCATCCTCCCCACGGCTGCTGGTGCTGGTTTTGGTCACCCTTCTCACCTGCTGCGCCGTGAGGCGGCTGCCGAGATCCATGAGCAACGTGCCCAGACGCATCAAGAATCCAGGCGGTGATTCGGCAGGGGGGACGACATACGGAGACTCCTTTTCGGTGACCGTGATCCGGCGGTTCCCGCATCGGAGCAGGACCTTATTCCAAGGTCCCTGCACCACGACCCGGTCCCCCGGCCGGACGGGCAACAGCAAGGCCAGCGATACAGGCGCCTCAGCTCGTTGCAGAGAAAAAGCCGTCATGTCGCCGACCAGTTGTTCGACGTAACCGACCGCCGTGCGAACGTCGGCCGTGGATTCGGCGCGCGACAGCCCCGTCCAGCCTGTCGCTCCCAGGACCAGCGCCAGCATGCACGAGAGGAAGTTCAGAGGCAGGGACGACGATTGATTACTCATGGTGTAGCCCGCGGGCGGATATGCTCCCGTTTGATTTTGGGAGATTCGACGTTGAAGTCAATGAACCGGCCATAGGCCTGGAGAACCAGCAACGGAAACACGACGTCCAGCCACCAGCCATACTGAAACAGCCACAGACTGACCGGCACCAGCAACACGTTGACGACGAAACGAGCCACCCGGGTTCCCCACGATTTGGTGAAGTAGGAGAATGACAGGCTGAAGGCGGCCACAATGGCGATCAGGATGGCCCATCGCATGCCGACGTTCAATTCCAGAATCTGGCCATACTCCAGCAGCGCGTTGATCTCATTGATGACGATGAGAGCGCCGGACATCTCGCCCAGCGGGGTCGCGTGACTATCACCCGCCCTCGCGTAGCTCGATCCGATCACGACTATTTTGCCCGCCAGCCAGTCCGAACTGAGAGGACGCGCCGGTTGAGGATCGGTGATGATGGAGGCCTGCACCTGCGAGAAATACTCGGCTTGTACGGACCCGGGGTAGAATTTATAAAAAATCCGCTGTTCGAGATCCGTCAGATGCGGACTTATGACGACCGGACGGGGGAGCACGCTATCGCTCAACCGCCATTCCTGATGGGCCTGGCGATGGGCCGATAACGCCACGGCGCCATTGCCGTCGAGGCACTGCCCTGCCGGGGGTCCGAATCGACGCCGCAATTCGGCCAGAAATCTTTGAACAGAAAATGGTTCGCCGTCCATGGGCGGTTGGCGGATCAACGCCCACGAGAGGAGTGCCACGGAGGGCACGACATTGGGCGCCTGCTCCAAACAGGTCGGCTCGTAGAGACGCCAGCTTCGCAACACCCCGTCCTCATCCCGCTGAATGAGAGACGAAGCCCAGTGCAGCACCGGAGATGGCTTCACCACGGTTTCCAAAAACTCGGACGGCCGTTCCTCGTAAAACAGGCCGGAGCCGTCGCCCTCCCCCGCTGCGGAGCCCTCCATCCCCTCCGGCATGTTGTGACGCAAAGACTGGCCAATGGTGCGGACAAAAATGATCTGGGTGGGTGACTGCTTCCCGACGGCTGACGCCCTTCCGGCCTCTGCCGATGCCTGCGAATAGGTGTGCAGGTAGTCCGCGAGTGAGGCATCCGGATCGGGAAGTGTCTGGCGAGCGGGGGCAGGACCCGGTGCAGGCTGTAACGGTCCGACATATTTCACCAACTCGATATCCACCACCAATAGCTTGGCGTGCGCCTCGACGACGAACTGAATCAGCCGCAGGAGCTTATCCCGCGGAACGAACAACGGTTCGTTCCAGCCTTGATGGGACTGCTCATCGATATTGACGAAGACAAATCGTTCCAGCGGGGAATGTTTGTGGGCGGGGCGGTCCCTCCAGAAGCTGATCGCCCAATCGGTGGCGGCGGTTTCCGCGAGATTGAAGGCCGGCAGGTACGGGCGCGCAACGGAAAGAAAGATGGCGGCTCCGAGACCGATGACCAGACTCTTCAGGAGATGCTGCGCGAAAGGCGGAAGACCGTGCCAGAGCCTGACAGCCGGTGCCGAATAAGGACTAAGCGGGCGCGCCGCTCGTTGGAGCGTGTGTTTCAGCCGTCCCAGGATATTGAAATAATCGACCACGAACCGCCTCGTGGAATCTCTGATCAGCTCGCCCCGTGTCCGGGGCCCATCGCACGTCAGCTCCAACCCTGGAGGCGCCAGCCCTTAGCCCCTGCAGATTTACGGCGACAGTGTACCAAAACGAGACGGAGTTCTGGTACCATCTCTCTGGCGCGGTGTTCAGAATCTGCGCGGAGCCGACTCATGAAGCGCGTTCGTGTCTCCTTCAGGCATCTCCTCATCCCGTTGCTGCTCGTCGCCTTCAGTCTCCCTGTCAGCGTTACCGCGGAAGTCCGGCGGGCGCTCCTGGTCGGAATCGATCAGTATGATCGCGGCCGCTCTCCTTTGACGGACCCCTCCTTCTCCGGCACTCCTGGCCGCCGAACCTGGCAGAATCTTCAAGGGTCGGTGAACGACGCCACCACCATGCGGGAGGTGCTCATCCACCGGTTCGGGTTTCATGACGCAGACATTCTGATGTTGACCAATGAGCAGGCGACGCGCGCCAACATCCTCACTGCTTTTCAGCACCATCTCATCGACGCCGCGAGGCCGGGTGATCTCAGCGTGATCTTTTATGCAGGGCATGGGTCCAGGATTTACAACTCACGCTCCCCGGAACTCGATCGGAGGGACGAAACGATCGTCCCTGCCGATGCCAACCTGAACACCGATCCCAAACGCATCATCGATATTCGGGATAAGGAATGGGACCGGCTCTTCACGCAGGTGCTGGACCGCGGGGCCAAACTCACGGCGATTTTCGACAGTTGCCACAGCGGCTCGATCTCCCGGGGACTCATCCCCATGACCATGGGTGTCCGCTCACTCCAGGAGGACGCACGGGATGTCGCCTTGCTGGTTGGACCTGAACCGCCTGTCCACGCACCTGGCCGGGAACCGGAAAAACGCGAGGGAGCCCTCATTGTCTCAGCCGCACAAGAAGACCAGCCGGCGCGGGAGGCGGCCCGCCGGGTCGGAGAGCGCAAGGAATGGCACGGCGCGTTCACCCTCGCGCTGGTCGATACGCTGAATGAACTACCGTCCACTGCGACCGCCCAGCGGGTCTTCGACCAGGTCACGGCCAAACTCAAAGCCGGAGGCCACAATCAAGACCCGGAACTCGCAGGCCCCCCGACGAGTCGCCATGCGCCGTTGTTCGGAGGCACAGTCGATGGGCACGAGCATGCGCTCCGACTCAATGTCGTGCGCGCCTATGGATCAGACAATGTCGAGATGCAGGGGGGAACGGCTTTGGGGCTGACCGTCGGAACGGAACTGGTCCGGGCCGCCGGGACATCAAACCGCGGATCCCTACGGCTGCGCATCAGCAGCGTGCGCGATCTGCTCGTCAGCCAGGCGATGGTTCTCCAGGGGTCGTGGAAGGACCTCAGGCCCGGCGACGAGTTCGAAATCGTCCACCGCGGCAGTAGCACCGACAGACCATTCCGGCTCTGGCTCCCGCCCACGACCGATGATGTCTCCGGTGCCCTGCGCCTGGCATCGGATCTACGCGGGGCCCTGCCCTCTTCAGCCACCTGGGTGGAAGATCCGACCGTCACGGCCCCCACCCATCTGATCTTTTGGAACGGGGCGGAATGGATCCAGAGCCCGCCGTCGAAGCTCCCGGTGGCGCTGGGACCCCGGCCCACCGTCGCACAGATCATCGGCTCGCTCGCAGCGGACAGCTCACCGATCAAACTCTTTATGAATATTCCGCCATCCCGTGCGTTTCGCGAACGGCTGACCGGTCCCGGTCTCCCGGCAGAGTTCGCAGCCGAAGTGACGCGCGATGCGGACGAAGCGGATTACGTTCTGATCGGCCGTGCCCTCTCCGAGCAGAGTGAGCATGCCTGGGCGCTCCGCGCGTTTTCGGCGACTGCCGCCACCTCATCGCGTACGTCTCCCATGCCTCTGCCGGTTCGAACTGCCTGGGGGAGCGAGAGCACACATCACGACACCTGCCAGGCGGGAGGCCTCCGCGACTGCGTTTCAAGATTGGCAAAGTTACACCATTGGTTGACGGTCAAGGGACCTGAGGACAACGGACGGTTTCCCTACCGGCTCGGGTTTGAAGCACTCGCGAACAGGACTCTGGTGACGGTGGATACCCTGGTAGCCGGATCCTATCAACTACTGCTCAATGGCGATCTGGAGTCGGTCCGCCGCGTGCAGGACTCGTGGGGCATACAGTCACGATATGTCTATGTCTTTGTGATCGACCAACAGGGGCAATCGACCCTGCTGTATCCCAACGATTCCTCCCAGGACAAGGAAAACTGGCTCCCGACCCCTGCTCAGCTCAAGCAGGCATCCACGGCCGCTGTACGGATCTCCCTGGGAGGGAGCGGGACCATGACGGTACATGAACCCTTCGGCACCGACACCTACATTCTGCTGACTTCCGTGCGACCCATTCCACATATCAAAGAACTGGTGGAATCGGAGGGAGTCGTGGGCAGGCAGGATCCCATGCGGGGACAGGGGGATTGGTCGATTGATCGTCAATTTGTACTCAGTGCGCCCGGCATGAGTCACTGAGTTCTCCGCGGGGCTTGACTGGGCGCCGGACTTTCTTTATAGGACTGCTGCCGACGAACACATCCACCAGAGGGTCCCCCATGCGTATCCCCTCCTCTCGTCACTCGTGGCCTCTGGTTGTCGCCTCCCTCTGCCTCTTAGGGGCCAGCGGGTGCCCCGTGCAAGCCGGCTGTGGAGTATCCGGCGGAATGCCAGGGACGCAACAAGGCTTTGGCGCCCAAAGCTGGACCTGCCAGGCATCGGTTCAAATTGCCAAGGGCGCGACCATCAGCAGTCCCGGCCCGGTCAAGAGAGAACTGCTGGCCAAAAAGGAATCGGCGAACGTCCAGATCGCCAGCCTGCGGAACGAGTTGTCGCAGTCGGAGGAACGGGGATTCGGGTTCAGCGGAAAAGACGGCGGCGGCGCGGCGGACGACACACAACGCACTGACGAGCTCACCAGTAAAATTAGCCGACTGCTCGATTCGACTGAGCAGCTGGACCAGGGGCTTAAAGTGCTGGAAGCCTTGACGCCTCCAGCCGGCAGTTACTCGCTCGACGATGGAAATTGGACCGTAAACGGCGATCGCGTGACCTTCCAGACGAAATCGCCCTACATTCCCAGCAAAAACGTCACCATCCCCTACGTCATCCGATCCCCGCAAGGCGAACTGATCGAAAGTGGATTTCTGCCCATAGAATCGGTCCGGGTCGAACAACAACCCTAGGTTCGCTCCGGCAGAGGACCCGGCTCACGTGGATGGAGTTCGACGCTCCACAAAGAGGCTGCTGTGACGAGGTCCAGGCCGACGATTTTTTTTGCACTCGTCCTGCTCGTGATCCTGACGCCGCCCTCCTACGGCGAAACGTGGCTCCCCCCGTCTCACCCTAAAGTCAAAGACGCGCTCACTATTTATGACCGCCTGGTCCGCACGATCGGTGACTCCCGCATGCCGCCGGATCTCCGCATGGTGGCGGGCAAGGCATCAAATTTCGATGTCGCGCTCTATTCGCCAAGCCGTCGAATCATCTATGTGGAGGAAGAGTTCTACGATCTCGTGCAGTCAGCCTTGCCATCGAGTTCTTCTCATGGGCTGGCCTTAATCCTGGGCCACGAACTGGCCCATTTCTATCGCAACCATGCCTGGGCAGAAGACTTCAACCGGGCCTTCGCCCGGCGTCAGACGGCCCCTCCGGAACAGGGCACGGCTCCGGCCGGACCCGTCCCGCCGGAAACGGCCTCGGAGCGGCGTCGCCTGGAGGCGGAGGCCGATTACTTCGCAGGTTTTTATGGGTACCTCGCCGGGCTCCCCACCGTCTCCGTTGCATCCCAACTGTTCGACAGCATCTACCTCCACTACCATTATGACCCCGCATTGCCGGCCTACGAGCATCTGCGGCAGCGGAAGGACACCGCCCGCGAGGCCCAACAAAAACTGCGGGCATTGATTCCCCTGTTCGAAGCCGGCGTGCAGTCCCTCCTGATCCAGGACTATGAAAGCGCGGGGCGCATCTTCACCCGCGTCGCGGCCGACTTCCCCAGCCCCGAAGTCCTGAGTAATGCGGCGGTAGCCGACCTGCTCGCCGCCCTGCAAGGGGAGAGCGAGACCGACCGACGGTTCATCTATCCGGTCGAAATCGATCCCGATACGCGCCTCAACGGCGAAACCACTCGAGGGCAACTCGACCTGACTCCGGAAGAGCGTCTCGCACGGCGACACATGTTGTTGGAGCGGGCCAGACGGACACTCGAACAGGCGACGAGGATGCATCCTTCCTATGCGGCTGCCCAGCTCAACCTGGCCTGCGTACTCGATTTGTTGGGCGACTATGAATCCGCGGCAACCGCGGCCGGCCAGGCCCTCCTGTTGAGCCGCGCACAGCATCTACCCGTTTCGATGGCCCACGCCAGGAACATCGCGGGGATCATCCTCGCCCATCAGGGCCACGTCGACGAGTCGATACGGGAATGGCAACAGGCCGCAGACATGGGTGACCGGACAGCGGCCCATAATCTTGCTGCCAGGCGTGCTGCGACAGAGGGCGACGAGGGGATTGCGCCTGCGCCCCCCTCTCCTCCGGACCAGGTGAATGGCCTCAACATCGGGGACATCACGGCGAACGACTTTCTGCAGGCGGCCAACGTCCGCATCCTGGGGCGCTGGGACGAAGACGTGGACGGGACCCCGCCCCTCACCGTTCAGATGATCGAAAAGGCCGACACCCGTGTCACGGCCCTCGTCAGAGGGGCGGGACCCACGAGGTCAGTCGTCTTTTTTGCAAGCACCGGACGGGGGGCCGCCGGCGAAACCATCCGGGGAGTCAGGACGGGACAACCGGCAGAAGCGGTAGAACAGGCCTATGGTGCACCGACATCGACCTTGAACCTTCCACGGGGTCGTTACGTCGGGTATCACTCTGCCGTCGGAGAGGGAGAAGTCGGAGTCATTTTCCGATACAACGAGGACCAGACGGTGCAGGAATGGGTGGCCTACCGAATCGAACGCGATTAAGCAGGTGGAACCGGGTGGAACCAGCAGCCGGAACGGTTTGCACGAAGGTGCGGCAGAAGTCCCGGCAGCGGACGGTGCGGCTGCCGGGACATCGGACGTTCATCGCCCGGAGTCGATAAGAACCCGGGCCAGTTTTAGAACCGGGCGATCACCTGAAACGTGGGTCCCCAGGTGATGTCATTATTGGCTGTCGGGGCATTGTTGATATTGATGATCTGCGCGCGAAAGCCCACCTGAATCGCAGACCCGATCCGGCCGGCCCCCGTTTTCAGAGCGGGACCATCGAACGAAAGCCCCATCTCAGCCGAATATCCGGTGACGCCATTGGCGGTCACGCGGCTCTGTCCGCTGGCGTTGGAATTTTCGTCGTAAAAACCGAGGGCAAGATTCCCGTAGGCACTGACCGGTCCGGCGACTGCGCCCGACCCGAAGACACCGATGATCGGGCCGCTGATCCAGACGGATTCCTTGGCCGGAACGCTCAGGGTCAACGATTGGCCGCTGAAACGTTGTTGCATGTGATAGTAACCGCCGAAGATGCCGAACCCACGCCAGATGGAGAGAGCCGCGGAAATGGAATAATCACGGCGAGTGGCTGATGTATTGTCGGTTCGTCCCGGAAATCCCGGAGCCACATCGTTGCCGAAGGAACTGAAATCAAATCCGCCGGCCTGCAGCCAGGTAAAATTGACGGAGAGCCGGTTCATGAACTCATCGTCGCGGAGTTTGAAGGAACCGGTCACGCTGGGGCCCATCAAGGCGGTCGTATCCGATGTCCGGGAGGCGCTGATGCCCCGCGCGAACCCGGCAGCCTGCCATTTGGCAACCCAAAATTTCATGCCCATATCAAGGGAAAACCGGTCCCCCAGAATCCTGCGACTGGTCGCATCCGGATCCTCAGCCGCCGTGACAGGCGTAACCGACATCGTCGCCATCACGGTCATGACGAATACCATCGCAAATAGTGTCTTCCTCACAGGTGCCATGCGCATCCTCCTCCAGAAATTGTGCCCTTCCACGCGTTGACGTCATACGTACTCTGCGTTGCGCGCTCATCAGAACCCCCCGACAAACGGCGGGGGAGATCCTTTCCGCGGCTTTTCTTCAGGCTCCGGGGCCTGCCCTCTGACGGGAGCCTCTTTTGCAATCCGTTCCGCCTCCCGTCTCCGAATCTGCTCCTGCTCCAAGGCACGCCGCGTGTCCGCCTCACGCTGTTGCTGCTCCGCCAGCAACCGCTCGAGTTCTTCACGCTGCTTCTTCTCCTCCGTCGCCCTGCGTCTGGCCTCTTCTTCAGCGCGGCGCTGCTCGGAGACAGTTCTTTGCCTGGCCGCCTGTTCTGCTGCCTCACCACCCCTCCGGGCGTCGGCTGCCTGTCGTTCCGCTTCCAGACGCTGCCGGTGTTCGTCCTCGAGTTGACGCTTGACGTCGGCCTCGTCACGGCGCTGCTTTTCCAACTGACGCTCGAGTTCGACAAGGTGAGCCCGTTCCCGCTCCAGTTTTTCCTTGGCATCGGATTCGATCCTGCGACGGTCCTCGGCCAGACGCTCTAACTCTTTCTGCAGTTCCTGCTGCGCTTTATCCCGCTCCTGTCGAATGCCCTGCTCGGCTTTGGCACTTTGTTCTTGCAGGGCTTGTGCCGCAGACGCGAGTTGCAAAATGAATTGTCCGCCCTCGTCATTGGCATTCTGGAGCGGCTGACTGCGCGGCATCTGATCGGCATTGCGGGCAACCAGCGGAATCACGCTGTCGGCAATACGGCTTGGAACCAGATACGGCTCCTCATTGTCCCGAAGAAACTTGAGGAGGTGATACGCAAACACACTATGCCCGTCCTTCCCCTGGTCGGCCACCGGCTCGGTGCTTCCGGAGGTGAACCCCCAGCGGGAACGTTTGGCATAGAGTTTCGCGTAGTACCGGTCGGTCAGGCGGGGAAGTATCGCGCGGGTTTGAGCAAAGAGCGAGCCGCTGAAACAAGAATCCGCGATCACATACACGTGGCGGGCACGCATGACGGCGACATAATTACGGATCGCGGCGTCGAGGATCCACGATCCGGGTTCGTCGATGTTTCCATCGACCGGAACCCACCAGGCCAACTGATTGTCATCACTGTATTGCCCGTGACCGGCGTAATAAATCAACACACTGTCGGCGGCACCGGCCTCGCGCGCCAGTTTGACGAATGCGCCCTCGATGCGGCTTCTGGTCGCATCCGCGTTCAGCAACATTCTGATGCGCTCCGGCTTGAACCCGTAGCGTTCCACCAGCACGTCACGGATGCCCATCGCGTCCGCCACTGCGGTGTGCAACCTCGGGGCGCCTGAATACTCGTTGATTCCGACGATCAGGGCCCAATACTGGCCCTCGATCGAGACCTCTCCGGGAACCGCCTTCAGAACGGGACTGGCTCCGCGCGCGGCCCCCTTATCCTGCCCGCCCCATCCAAGAGAGGGTGTCAGGGCGAGAGTAACTATGGCGAACAAGGCACCCAATCGAAGAGCTAAATTGGGCATAGATCCCTCAACAATCGTCGCACAGGCTATTACGCGAATTGCCGGAGGAGGGCGAGTCTACAACAGCCGCTTACACCTTTCAATCGGGAGCATCTGCATGTCCGCCATGAGCTGATCGTGATGCCTGGGAGGGCCTGCTCATTCATCAGACTTCGTTCAGAAATGTGCGACGGTCCATCGTTCCGGCCGGACAGTTAGTGAGGCCGACCGGAATACCAGGGTTTTCGAAAAGTCGCCCATCTCCGCATTGACAAGAGGGAGTACTGAAAAATAGACTACGCCCTCCTGCGTATGGTTGAACCTATTCATCAGCACGCGCGACAGAAGGAAAGGCCACGAGCGAAGGGTCGCCTTTCTTCGGCATCCCGACCAGGATGAGAACGCAGAAGGCATCGGGTTTTGAAAGGGGGATTCCATGCGCAGGTTTCGGTGGGCTCTCAGCGCGGCCCTCTCGATCCTGACCCTCGCCCCGGTCCCTCTGTCAGCCACTCTGCCTGATACCTCCCCCCGCCTTCTGAGCGGTCACAACAGCGAGATCCTCACCATGGCCTATTCGCCGACCGGGCACCTCCTGGCCACGGCCGGCATCGACCAAACCATCAGGCTCTGGAACCCGGAAAGCGGACGGGACCAAAAGGTCCTTCGCGGCCACATGGGAGCCGTCCATGCGCTGGCGTTCTCACCGAACGGGAAATTCCTCGCCTCCGGAAGCGCGGATACGTCGATACGACTCTGGGACGTCGACTCAGGGCAGCCGGTCCATGCCGTGACATCCAATTTCGGCGCGGTACGGGCCGTGACGTTTTCGGCGGACGGAAAAATGCTCGCCACCGGGGGCAACGACGGCAGCCTTCGATTCTGGGATGCGGCGAGCGGCAAGGAGATCCGGTCGGTTCGAGGCCAGTTCGGCATCGTGTACAGCATCGCCTTCTCCCCCGACGGCACGACGGTCGCTACCGGAAGCAGCGACATGCGCGTTCACCTCTGGGACCTCGCCACGGGACGTCAACGCAGTCTCCTGACAGGCCATACCGGCGCCGTCTACGGCGTCGCCTTTGCACCGGGAGGCCGGCTCCTTGCCAGCGCGTCAGGCGACGGCAGCGTCCGCATCTGGAACGCCGAGACAGATCAGGAACAGCTCACCCTCCTGGGCCACAAGGGAGAGGTTCATGCGATCGCCTTTTCACCCGACGGCCGTTCGCTGATTTCCGCCGGGGCCGATGGGTCGGTCCGTGTCTGGGACATCGGCTCGGGACATGAACGTTACCAACTCACGGGCCATAAGGGAGCAGTCCGCGCGCTGGCCATTTCTCCCGACGGACTCGTCGTGGCCAGCGGAGGACGCGATAAGACCGCGCGGCTGCAACCAAGCGTGTCGGCGGCCGTCAACGCACTCCTGGCCGACAAGATCAAACAGCGGGGAAACGAGACCGGCGCCAGCCCCTCCCCGCCTCCCCTGCCCGAAGCGGAACTCGCCATCCGCCCGGTCGAACTGAAAGCGGGACAGCCGGTGACCCTGACCTTGAACGTGACCAACCGGGGGAAGGGACCGCTCTACCGGTTTCAGGCCAGGACACAGAGCGACGATCCCGCTCTGAACGGCATCCTGTTTTACCTCGGAAAACTCGACGGCGGGGAGAGCGCCGCCGACAGCGTCACTCTGCCGCTGCCGGCCGACCGCCCGGACGGCACCGTTCCCCTGTCCCTGTTGTTCGAAGAGTACAACGGGTTCGTGCCGGCGCCCTTGCAAGCCGCGCTGACAATCACGGGTCTTCCACGGCCGCGTTTTGCCTTTACTCATCAAGTGTTGGATGACGGCTCCGAAGAGTCGGTCGGCAACGGGGACGGACGCATCCAGAAAGGCGAAGCCGTGGATGTGCTGCTGACGGTCAAGAATGTGGGTGCGGTTCCGGCCCAACAGACCACCGTCGATGTGAACCTCTCCTCCTCGAATGATGTGCGCCTCAGCCACTCCGTCATCGACTTCGGATCGCTCAAACCAGATGAGACGAAAACCGCCCGGGTGAATCTCTTCGTCAGCCGCAACACCACACTCGACGATATCCCTCTTCGACTCCTCATCCGGGAACGGGGCATGAACGTCACGCTCGACGAAACGGTGACGCTGGCCATCGACCATCGTGCCGCCCCGCAAATCATGGCCACCAACAAACTCGTCGCGGTCGGAGAAGCATCCGCCAAAATCCACAGCGGAGCCGGGGCCGAAACCTCCGTCATCGCCTCGGCAGGGAAGGATCAGGCGCTGGCGGTGACGGGCGAACTGGGCGACTGGTTACGCGTGCAGATGACGGACAAGGAGGCCGGCTGGATCGCCAAACGTGACGTGCGTGACACCGCCCAACCGGCCAAAGGAGAGATGCCGGTGCCGGTCATCGCGGGCGCGCCGGTGATGAAACTCTTTCAAAACGCGCCGCCGGTCATCGCCCTGGCTTCGCCTTCCGACGGCGCGGAGGTCACCGCGGACAGGATCCTCCTCGCCGGCGCCGCCGCAAGCGAACGGGGCATCGCGCGGGTGGAGATTCGTGTGAACGGTCAATTGCTCACCCATCGCGAGGCGCGCGGGATTGCCGTCAGGCCTGACGCGCCGGCTTCCCAACCCAACCTGGAATTCTCAGAACGGCTGACGCTCAAGGAAGGCAAAAACGACATTCTCGTCTCCGCGATCGACCGGGACAATCTCTCCACGCAACGCACCATCACCGTCATGCGGAACATGGATCGCGGGAAGGTCTGGGCGGTCGTGATCGGGATTTCCAAGTATAAGACGGTCCACCCGCTCCGGTACGCGGACCTCGATGCGCTGGCCTTCAATGAATATTTGACGCGCAATGTGGGCGTGCCGCCGGCGCAGATTACCCTGCTGCTCAACGAACAGGCCACGTTGACCAGCCTCAAGCGCACCCTGGGCACCGAACTGAAACGCAAAGCCGCGGAGAAGGACACCGTCATCATCTATTACGCCGGGCATGGCGCCCCCGAAGCGGATGCCTCAGCCTCCGACGACGACGGACTGGAGAAGTACATCGTTCCCTACGATGCGGATCCGAAAGACCTCTATACCACCGGCCTGCCGATGCGCGAGGTCGAGACGATCTTTAACCGGTTGGCGCCGGAGCGCGTCATTTTTATCAGCGATTCCTGCTACAGCGGGGCGACCGCCGGACGTACCTTTGCCACCGCCTCGCGCCGAGCCATCGTCTCCGACACCTTCTTGAATCGATTGTCGAAGGGCAAGGGACGCATCGTCTTGAGCGCGAGCAAAGCCAGCGAGGTCAGCGAAGAGCGGGAGGATCTGGGCCACGGCGTCTTCACCTACTATCTGCTGGAAGGGTTGCGTGGCAGCGCCGACACCGATCAAGACGGCATCGTGACCGTGGACGAAGCCTACAGTTATGTCTCGAAGAAGGTGCCGGACGTGACCGGCCAGAATCAGCATCCCATTAAAAAGGGAGAAGTGGAAGGACAACTGGTGCTGGGACAGGTGAGGTAGTCCCGCTCCATCGTATTTCTCGCACAGTCCGTTTCGTTGTCGATGTAAGGAGGCCATCACATGCAGCGTTTATCATTCATTATTCTATTTATCGTGTGCGGACATTTCGCAGTGCTGTCAGGCTGCGCGGAAGTCGAAGTCGTCAAGGCGCCGGTCGAAATTCCGTCCCGCATCTATACCGCCAATGAAAGCTCAAACGACGTCAGCGTGATCGACGCCACGACGTTCGCGTCGATCGGAAGCATCGACTCGAAGAATCAATCGACTCACGACATCGCCGTCTCTCGCGACGGCCGCCGCATCTATGCCACCAACCTGGCCAGCGGCCGACTCTCGGTCATGGATGCCGGAACCATGGAAACGATCGCCTCAATCTATACGGGCCAGCGCTGCCACGTCGTCGCGCTCACCAACGACAACAAGCAGGCCTGGGTGGCGAATATCGGCGACAACAATATTTCGATCATCGATACGGACACGTTTCGCATTCTGGGAACCATTCCGACGGGCAAAGGCCCCACGGGCCTCACCTTCTCGCATGACGGCAAGTTCGCCTATGTCAGCACCTCGGGGGACAAGACCGTCAACATCATCGACACCGCCACCCACCAGATCGTGAAGGCCATCCCGGTCGGAGCCAACCCGCATTTTCTGGTCGTGGGCCCCCAGGGCTTCGTGTGGGGCACCAATACCGGAGGCACGGACATCTATGTGATCGATCCGGCCACACAGGAAATCGCCGGCACGTTGGAGGTCGGAGCGAAGCCGCAGCAGATCGCGTTCGGCTACAAGGGGATCCAAGGCCCCAACGTCTATGTGACGGTCGGCGGGCTCAACAAGGTGCTCGCAGTCCCTGCAGATCCCAAACACCTGAAAATCATCGATGAAATCAGCGTCGGCGAAGGGCCGAACGGTATCTGGGCCAACCCGGAAGGCACCCGCCTGTTCGTCGGTCACGACAAGGGCAATGACCTGCGCGTCATTGATACCGGCACGAGCCAGGTCATCGCCACGGTTCCCGTCGGGCGCAAGCCGATCCGGGTAGTCGTGTCACGATGATTTCAGCAGCGGTCCGGCTGACAGGGGCCGGGCGATACGACGATTAACATCGACATCGGCATTCCAGGGGGCATGGAGGACTCTATGACAAAACAGACACTCATTGGTGCGATGGCCGTCACATTGACACTCGTCGGCCTGGCCTCGCTCGCCGGTGCCGCCAGTGCGCCGGTCGGCTGGGCCGTCAACGCCATCGGTACCCTGACGATCGTTCGGACGGATGGCGTCCAGGAGCAGCTGCAGGGCCGGAAGACCCTGCCACTTTATGAAGGAGATGTGCTCAAGACCGACGCCTCGAGCCAGGCCTACGTGCAATTAAAACAAGGGGTGAACATCGCCCTCAACGAAGAGACGACGTTCAAAATTCTCTCGCGCTGGCAGAAGAACAAGCCGACGACCTGGATCCTCCGCCTCACGCAGGGTGAGGTCTGGGCCAAAACAGCCGGAGACGGGCCGAAGGCCTTTGAAGTCGAAACCCCGGTCGCGACGGCGGCGGTGAAAGAAACGGAGTTCAATCTCAAAGTTCAGGAAGACGGCCAAAGCATCCTGACCGTCATCGAAGGAATCGTCCAGTTCGGGACAGCGTTCGGGACCTGCCCGATCCGCACCGACACCATTAGCTACGGCGTACGCGGGAAGAAATGCACCAAGCCGGCAGCCTCCGACGCCAAAGCCGCCAAGGCCTGGACGCAGACGTTGCTTCCTTCGTCGGCCCCGGTGCAGTGACAAGGCTGAACCTTGATGCGCAACCAGCGACTCACGTTGCAGGTGGTCGCTGGTTGTTCCGGATGACGGCAGAGAACGGATGACAGGCATCGGCCACCAACAACCGGATGGAGGACATGATGAATCGACGCATGGGACTCAGCCTCTGTGTGATTGCCATCACCGCCCTGGTTTCCATCTCGATGGAGGTGGATAGGCCTCCCGGCTCTCAGGCGCCGGAGATTTTCGCTACGGCGGTCGCAGCCGGTGAAGATGCGCCGAGCGGCGGCGGCTACGGCTGCCAAAGCAACGGGAATTGCCAAGGCACCCTCTATACGGACAGACGCAACCTCGATCGATGGTGGTATGGAATCTGTAGCGGCTGCCACAGCCCTCAGGCAGCTTCACCGGCCAATCCCCTTACCCCGCTCTCTCCGGCTCAACGCAAGTTTATCGGGGATGCCAAGGCCTTCTGGGCGTTGCACGCTCAAGCCAAATCTGATCCTGTACTCCGGGCGATGCTTCTCAAAACCAAACTCAAACCGATCCAGACCCTGTCGCCGGAGTTTCGCGCATTGACCGCGAAATAGCCTTCAACATGCTCTCAATACCTGGGTCCCTCCGTCTCTCACTAGTAGGCGGACGCGGAACGACTAGAGGAGATTCGAGAGCCGAATGGGAAAACAGAAAAGGGGAAAGCATAGGTGGGCTGTGACGAGGGGGCACTTACACCACTCATGACGCTGAAGGAGTGGTGGAGGCACGTTCCAGCATTCTCACTCACATGAGATGTAATCTAAAAAAGTGTACAGAAGCATTTCTGGACGTATGACAGGGTCAGTCACCGCTGCATCGCCCCCGAGGTCCGCAGCAGGAAGTCCATCAGCAGCTGAGAGAAATCCATGAGTGATAGCGGAGCGTTTTCGCGAGTCAAGAAACTTGGAGTACCCGCAGTCATTGTGTCGTTATTGCTCTGCACAATCCCTGAGGCGTTTGCAGGCACGCTCAATGTAACCGTGCAGCAGGGCACGAATGCAGGAGCCGTCGTTCCCAACGCATTGGTCTGCTTATTCCAGACTCCCACCAGTAGCCAGCAGATGGGACAGACCTTGGCGACCAACAGCACTGGTCTCGCGACATTTAATTTAGGTCCCAATGACCAGACGGTCACGGCGAAAGCATGGGCCGGAGGCAATGTGCGCACGACCAAAAACGTGATTCTAACTGGCAATCAAACCGTCAATATTACACTTGCCCTTCAAGGAAACGGCACAATCCAAAATCCCTGCCTCGCGCTCAATAGCGGGCAACCGGGCGGAGGGATCCCTCCCGTTCCTCCCGGCGGGACGAGCCAGTCAAACTTCGAGCGGGATCGAATGCGTGCTGCCATACAGACGGCCAATTTTTTCGCCAATGAACTCTACCCCATCTTCTCCCACTCGCGCTGCTTGCATTGCCACGGCGGAGTCATTCCTGGACCCGCCACAACCAGAGTGAACCACAGAGATATTGGGAGTCAGACCTGTGCGAACTGTCACAACATAGCAGGCTGGCATGTGGTGAGTTCAGCTCGCTTCGTCAATCTTGGCCAGCCGGATGCTGCCAGAAACGCCTCGATCACCGTGAAGCCGTGGATAGAGGTCTGCAACCTCGTTCGCACATTCAATCCGCTCTTCCCGAACGACCAAGCATTGGTGAGCCATGTCCAGATGGACACCCTGATCGGATGGGCATTTGTCCCAGGCACCGCGCCGCAACGTGCCCCGGCAGGAGCGACTCCTGGAACGCAGACAACCTTAGCGGCCAAGTTCCAACAATGGATCGCCTTAGGAAAACCTTGCGGACTGCAACCGGCGCAAGTGGGACCAGGCATGTTTCGATAGGAGGGCCCCCTGGGCACCCGAGTTGACAGTACGGATTCTCGGCGGCGGGATCGAGTACAACTCAATACATAACAGGCCGTTTGACAATCACGAGAGGAAATTCGCGAATCGAATGAGCAACGACGGAAGGAGATGAAGCATGCGCGCTCTCACTGCCTCTACCAGAACACCACTTTTTTGTCTCTGTGTGCTGTCATGCGGCCTCTCGATCCTCACACCGAGAATGGCCGAAGGCATTATAAGCGAATTGGGAGGCGTGCAAATTACTGTCACCGACCAGGGCGGCACGCCGATTTCGAACGTCTACCTCTGCCTCGCCATGCCTGGACAAAGCATGCAGAGAATGACGGATCAGAACGGCCGCTACAATACGCCTCTTCCCGTCGGCGTGACAACAATCCGCACGTCTCGGAACGGCTTCGCCAACAAAGAAGAGACGATCACCATGACTAACGGTGCCACCATCAAGCGTACGATTCGCCTGCAGCAAGGCCAATCAAGCCCCTTGCCCAGCAACTGCGGCACTATTTCGGCGACAACCACACCGGGACACCACTGTGCGGAGGTTGTCCACGTTGAAGTGGCCGGGGGAATGAAGACGACCAGCAGGACCGTGAATGTGGTAGCCGACTTCGAGAAACAGCCGTCGTTCTATCGCATGACGGAGTTCTCGGCGGCAGAGCGCTACCCGGAGGCGCAGTTCAACGCGGATCGCGCGTTTTCCAAAAAAAATGTCCCCTGGCATGCGGTTACGACTCCGGTGCTGACGACAAATTTCACGCTGACCGAACCGCACTACGGGACTCATCACTTCTACCTGCAGACCAGCCTTGCACATCATGGGTGTATCTCTAGCACGCGCTCGATCAGCGTGATACTAGAGCCGGGCAAACTACAAACTTACGAGCTGACGGGACAGGCGGTGGAACGATTTGTTGCAGCCGCGAGGGCTCGCGGCTATCAGTTTCAAAGCCACTTCAAATTTATCAAGAAGGACAAGACCTGGTGCCTCCGTAATGCAATGCTGGAAACATCAAGCCCCGAAACGGACACGCGAAGCAGTGACAAGGTAATCGAAGATATTGTCGCAAGCTTTGAGGTCTTCATAGGTCCAGAGCTTATGCCCTTTTGGGAGCTGAAAGACATCAAAGGATCCTTTTACGGTCTGCCGCCCTTAGGCCGTGGCCCTGTTCGCGTGTTTGGGGGAGGAACATTACCAGCAATGACATACGAAAAATTTTCGGATGTCAGCTGCCCCTACTGCGGACCAAGAGCACTAAGGCGAACGCTCTCGTGGCGGCGACTGGTGTACGAGTTCCCGCCTCCACGGCCGGGTGATCCTCTTGCAGTCAGATGTGTTACTGGCCCTGACCTCACGCGTCCAGACCAACAACCGTCTCTTGTCAAACTGAGATTGATCGGCCCGGGAGGCGACGATCCTCTAATGCCCTCCCGCCGGCTCCCTGAGGTGAACGCACAACCGCTATGGGGCGCAAGACTGATGTGTACCTGCTCCAGGCCCACACCCTTTCTTTGGGTATGTCCCGCAAGGGACAGCAGGATTCGTGTTAGTCAATTGCAAGGATCTCCAGCGTTCAAAAACGATGACCTGATACATCTAGATTTTCCATTTTAGGTTTGTGATGAGAGGCACACTTATACTAGACAATGAGGCCACTCTGGAACTCAGTGGAGCGACAAGCTCCGACTTCGACATCGTGACCAATACGCCATCGACCCCGTCAACGTGGTCGCGCACGGCTTCGATTCGCGCTCGTTTCGAAGGCATCAATTTCGGCGTGTTGGGCTCGATCGACAATACCGCCATCACCATGTTTCGTGACGGCACCCCCTGTAATCGAGTCGTTCCTGTGCCAGCCAGCATCACGTTTGTTAATGCCGAACAGCAGGCCCGAAACATCTCAGTGACCGCCGAGTCTCTCGCGCCAGCGTTGCATGTACAGCCGTTCACGGTCTCCCTGGGTCCCGGGGAGCGCAAGCAGGTACCGATCCCCATTCAGATCGATTCCTGTCCGGCTGAGGGTGTTGAACATACCGGAACGATAAAATTCAGGTATGCCGGCGTGGTTCGGCGTGCAGCACTTGGCGTCACGCTCTACACCAACATGCACCATTGGCGGAACGCCTCCAGAAGCGTCGGTTCCTGTGATTACACGTGGGATATCTATATTCGCCCGGACGGCAACACCCACCTGACCTACAGTTTACGAAACCGCAATCTCATTTTTCAGAAGCAGTTGGATTTTCGCTTCATGGTACTGGGTCAGGAAATCGGAAGAGGGGTACTGCGGGACGGTCCAAACACGCTTCATACAAAAACCAACGGGTACAGGCATCCATCCTCATTTGTGAGAGATAATTACGTGCCAATGCTTTCCGCCCCCGCCAGCGTCAAATTAACCTGTTCGAACTGGTGACAGCACGCATGGCAGCCGCACTCCGGGATCTGCCTGCATGATGTGAATACGTTCCTGAGATCGATAGTCCGGCTTACCCACAGATGGCGACTTTCATTACGTACAGGCGGAGTTCTGGACAAATATAAATACCAGCATTCCCGCATTACGTGATTGACCCAGAGGCGTCCACCTGAGTATGCTCCTGCCGTCCTGCAGCACCGGCTACAAAGCGGCATCCGGCGCGCCCTGGGGAGGATCGGAATGATCGTACAGCCCTCCGGCACATCGCCCTTCCCCGTTTCCTCCCCCTCCTCTCAATCTCCAGCCCAATTGAACCCCACGGGCCTCCGTCCCGACTCACGAGCCAGGAACGGAAACCTTCGCAAGCATCGTCCGGGCAGGTTCCAATGAGTACAGGATCACAACGAAGCCTCGCAGTGAGTCTCCTCATCCTTGCTACTCTGGGCGGTTGGATGACGGCTCAAGCCGGCGATCCTGGTACCGCCCGGATCACTGACAGGCGGCCGGCGGATGCACCCCCGGCCCATGGCCTCGGCAGGAGTATAGGCGCAACGGCAGAATCGCAAACCTCTATCCTCTCCGCCCACCCGGCAACCCCGGAATGCGATGGAGCAGCGGCTCCAGTTCCGGCGATCACCACGTTCCTGAACCGGGTCATGGGGCGCTCGCGCCCCGAGGAGGTCAGACTGTGCGCCGTTCCGCCAGACAGCGACAACAGAGACGGAGCCGACAAATAATGCCGGCTGAGGATGAACCACAGCGACCGGATCAACGACCCATGAATGCGGATACACAGCAGCAACCATCGTCATCAGATTTCAAGGAGGCCCGATGAATCGCCGACGTTTCGTGAGTATCGCTACTCTGCCCGCCCTTATCCTGGCCTGCGCCCCCCAACTGAGCCTCGCGAAGGAGCCGACGCTCGATCCCGCAGCGAGACAATCGATGGAGCAGGTGATCGAGCAGTACATCCGGACTCACCCGGAGGTCATCGAGCAGTCGCTCCAGGCCCTGGAAGCCAAGCGGGAAGCGGAGGAAAAGGAACGGCAAAAAGCCGCCCTGGGCAAACATCAACAGCAGCTCTTTCAAGATCCCTCGTCGCCGGTCAGCGGCAACCTGTCCGGCGAGGTCACCTTGGTCGAGTTTTTTGATTATCGCTGCGGGTACTGCAAGCGTGCGGCCGGAGCTGTGACCCAGCTGCAAAAGGACGACCCGCGCGTGCGCGTCGTCTACAAGGATCTGCCGATTTTGGGCGAGGCATCCGAACTGGCAGCCAAGGCCGCACTGGCCTCGAAAGCCCAAGGCAAACACCAGGCCTTTCATGAAGCGCTGCTCGCCTCCAAAGGCGACATGACGAAAGAGTCCATCCTGGCGACCGCAGCCGAAGTCGGTCTGGATCGAACACGCCTGGAAGCCGACATGGCGAATCCCGAATGGCAAGCCGCGATCGACCGCAATCGCGACCTGGCCAAAAACCTCGGCATCAGCGGCACGCCGGGGTTCATCGTCGGTACCGAACTCGTCCCCGGCGCGCTGGACGTCAACGGACTCAAGGAACTCATAGCCCGGGCAGGAAAATAAATCATGGTGAGGCAGACTCAGGAATCACTTCATTGAAGGAGGATCCTATGACACCGCTTGCCACAGACTTCGGAATCGTCGGTTGTGCGGGGATCAAGAGTATGCGAGGCGCATGGCTTCCAATAGCCGGTCTGGGAGTCTGTAGCCTCTTGAGCGTCCTCCTGTCGGCGGACGTCGGTTGGGCAGCACCAAAGAAAGGAAAAACATCTGTGACGTGCAGATGTACCTGCATGTACCAGGACGAAATGGGGAAAGTCCATTATGGACCATCGCAGGGTGTGCAGTTCACCGAATCGACAGGAGAAAGATGCCTTGACCACGCGTGTAAATCAGGCAGTCATAGCGGCAGGACCAGAGATTGTCTCTTTTCGGAAAACCCGAATCAAATGCGTGTCCCGCCGGGAGGGATACCAGGGCAGCTCCAACAGACACCGGCTTCACCGGGCGGCATGGCCGGCCCCGCTCCGGGAACAGTCTTGCGCCGGGGAGTCGAGGAGGAACAGCCCACGTCCTCAGAAAAAGAGGGGAAGTAAGTGCCATTCCATCGGAGCAAACCTCAATGCTGAGATGGCGACCATGTGGCGGGGCAGCAGGGAGACCATCTTGATGAGACGAGCATGGTACGGGCGGCACATGTTGTTCGGGACGAGCTGCATCCTGGCACTATTGTTATCGGCCGCCCTGGAGGCCGCAGAGCCGAAGGATCAGCCGGCCACTCCTGAACAGACGTCTCAGTCACACCCGGTGCAGGAGCCGGATGAGCATCCCCTCGCGCCGGTTGACCAGGATGACATCACAGGGCGCGGAATTGACCGCGGGCCGGTGGGAAAGAAGGGCATTCCGCCGTCCGGCAAGAACCCGCCGTCGCACCTCTGCCGTACGCTGACGCACATGATGACCCAATGCAAATGCTTCAATCAGGCGGAGTGCCAGCCTCTCTCCGCGCTCTTCCCCAACTCCTGCCCCGCCGGCAGCCAGCACTGCGAGTTTGTCCCGATGAGTCGCGGCACCATGCCTCCCCTCCCGCCGAATCTTTGCGGATATCAGGTGCCGCTGACGCTCACGGAATGTTCCTGCCATACCGCAGCCGAGTGCCAGTTGCTTTCGCCCTTCTGCCCGGGCTCCTGCCCGGCGGGGAGTCAGAGCTGCACCTGCCGGCCATTACGAAGGGGATAACATGCTGTCAACGAGCTGGATGAGAGGATCACGGCTATGAGGTATCGAATCACTGTCGTCTATCTCGGCACACTAGTCCTGATGCTGGCAGTGACCGTGCAGCAGGTCGCCCACGGTGCACCCAGAAGGCCGTCGAACAGTGCGGGTGCCTGTTCCATTTCTGCCGACAAATTCAATCAACTCGCAGCCAGGAACCCCGCCGGTGCTGCGGCCTGTAAGAACATGGCTGACAACGCGCAGACTCAGGGCGGGTCGTTCTCGTTCATGTGTGATAGCGCGACGGGTGAAATCTCCTGCTGTAACGACTCGTCCTGCGTCTCGCTTGGCAGGGCGATGAAAGGCAAGCTTCCCGGCATAATGCCGGAACAGCCGCCCGGTTCCATACAAATACCTCCGCCTCCTTCAGGCGGCAAGCCCGGTACGGCTCCGCCGCCCGGCGGTCCGATGGCACCCTCGCAGGTTCGATAGGTCTCAACCAACATCGTATCGGAAGGTAGACATCTTCCCCATTTCTCAATCGAAGGAGACAGACCATGAAATTCGCACGGTCCACGGTTTTAGTCTGCATGTTGCTGTTTGCTGCCGGAGTGGCAGGCTGCGCGGACAATCCCGCCCCTGTGTCAACGATGCACAGCGAGGCGACGGTGGCCGGACATTCCGCTCAGGTACAGGAACGCGCGACGCCGATGCAGAAGTCGGGTTACATGAACGTCCCTCGGATGCAAGTGACACGGCCGCCGATCCCGCCGAGAGGCGGCGCCATGAATTTTTCCTGCGGCGTGACGTCGTGCACCTGCCATGGAGACGCCGATTGCAACAACATGTTCAGTTCAAACGTCTGCGGACATTCCGCGGTGTGCGATACCTCCAATGGTGTCGAATGCAGCTGTTTGAGGAACTGACAGTACGCGTCCTGCCAAGCCGCAGGTGAATGATTTCACTCCGCAATTGAGAGGAGATAGTTATGAGGACAAGCATCGTTCGACACACTGGCACGGCATTGTTGATCCTGGGAACGTTGCTGGGGCAATCGTTTCCAGCGCAGGCCGTACCCATAAAAAATCCGGAGAACTGCCAAGGCCCCGTCACCATCGGGGTCGCGACCTGTCCCGACAAACCCGGCCATTGGGTCGAGTGTCTCCCCAGCGGCGACTACATGTGCTGCACCGGCAACGCCCAAGGTGGTAAAGACTGTGAGCAGATCGAATCGTTCAAGAATCCCAGAGGCGGGGCGACGAGAATGCCCGGAGGCCTGCTTCAGAATGCGCCGGTGGTATCCCCGCCTCCAAGCCCACCCCGATTTCCAAGAGCGGGCATGAAGGCGCCGATCACGAGGCGCGGGGTCGAGGGTGAAGGCTCGACGCCATCGCCGACCGTCCCCGAGGAACAGGGCAAATAAAAACCAGCACGTCCGCATTGCGGAACGGGCCTGACTAAAGGAGTTTCCGATGAACATCCCGAACAGAATGCTCGGGCAGAGTCGCCTGTCATGCAGCCATCCCCGACGATCCGGCAAGGCACAAACCGTCAATCTCTTCATTTCTCTGATGACCCTGCTGGGGTTTTT
Source organism: uncultured Nitrospiraceae bacterium (assembly GCA_963846575.1). Classification (GTDB taxonomy): domain Bacteria; phylum Nitrospirota; class Nitrospiria; order Nitrospirales; family Nitrospiraceae; genus Nitrospira_A. Next base: position 2,821,779 of record CAWJWJ010000002.1, read on the forward strand.
TCTGTTGTGGAGCACCCCAACCACCGCGTTCGCGGAACGAAAAACCTCGCGCCCCAAAACGGCCGAAGAAAAGAAGACGGATGCCTGCACGAAGCAGAATGTTGAATGTGCAAACGGCTGTAGAAACGGCACTCATCTACCCATAGGTTCCGCCTCGGACAAGATCCAAACCTGTGATGTGAATTGCGGCAATGCTTTCAACAGATGTATGGCCGCCATGAGGGGTGGGCCGGCAGGAACATTCTCCGGCACAAACGGCCCCGTCCTGCGCCGCGGCGTCGACGGGGAAGGTGCCACGCCATCTCCGACCGTCCCCGAGGAACAGGGCAAGTAGATCGACTGGGAGTTCATCACGTTCCGCCCACGCCGCGGGCATGACGCGCTTGCGGCAGAGGAGGCCATCATGATGCACGCGATTCGACCGCTCATGATCCTGGTGGTGCTGGTTCTGTGGACTTTCTCGACGAACCCGGCCTGGGCCGTGCCGAAACTCACGCCCGGCAGCAAGCGGTATTGCTCATGCACCTGCGCGACACAGGACAGTATCCTGTTCACTCCGTCCTGGGAGAAGCGGTATGACTGCGGCCTCGCCAACAACAAAAAATGCAGGCGAGAAAAAGACGGCATGACCGGCAAATTGCACAGCTGCATGGAATGCGAGAAAACGAACAACGGTGGCATGTTCTGCGTCAACCCCGGGCTGGCTACGAAGCCCCCGGGTCGCGTTCCCGGCGGCAAACTCGAACAGATTGTCCCGCGCGGCATCGAAGGCACACAGGAGATCGAACCGCCGCCCCTGGAATCCGGGGAAAAAGAGAAGTAACCCCTTTTTCAATCGGTCACGACAAAAGGAGACACAGGAGCCATGACTCATCCTCGTCCCAATTATTGGAGTGGCGGTCTGGCCGTCGGCGTGGTGCTGGTCCTCGTGACGTCGTTCAGTTGGGCTGCCCCCAACACCGGCAGCGGGCCGCAGAAAACCGAGAAGCAGTGCAAAGACGAACAGGCTAAGTGCAAGAAGGACTGCGACCAGTTGATCGACATCGGCAACAACGTCAAAAACTGCAAGGACCGCTGTACGGATGGTTATGTCATTTGCACTCCGGCGCGAGGCACCGTGCCGCCAGGCACTAGATTCGGCACGGTGCGGCCATATGGTCTCACCAAACAAAACGCGCCGGTTATCCGGCGCGGCATCGAGGGCGAGACACCTGAGGATTCCGCGCCCAGCACTCACGGCTCATCGGTACCACAGAGTCCGCAGTAAATGGGAGCCGACGAACGTTAACTCTATCGCCAGACACAGCGAGGAAGGGACCACCATGCAGAATCTGCCGTGCATCCATCGCAGCCACGTGAAGGGCTTGTCAATTGGACTTCTTGGGTTAGCGCTGATCATAGGATGGGCCGAGGTCAGTCTGGCGTTGCCGAAGTTAAAACCGGGAAAAACCTACTGCAGTTGTAGTTGCAAGACCTTCTCGAAAGGCGTGGGGTTGGACTGGGAGAAGGTCGCAAGCTGCAGTCTGAACGGAAAGAGCTGCAAAGGGAAAAATAGCGCCGGGGTCTTGGAAGACGGCGTCTTGCAGCACTGCAATGAATGTAGGGCCGATTCTTCGGGCCAGGGTTACTCGAGCTGTACGCCCGTCAAAGACCTGAGTAGACCGAACTTGGGCGGGACGACTCCCCCGGTCCTTCCCGGCACGCTCGACCCGGGCTCGCGGCAACCCTCCGTAGCCCCGTTCTCACATCAAGGCACAAACGCCCCGGTTTTCCGGCGCGGCATCGAGGGCGAGACACCGGCTCCGTCTTCCACGGAATCGGGCAACTCAGGAAAGTAACAATTCGGAGAGGAAAGCGAGCATGGCGACGGGAACGACTCAACTGATCACACAGGCGGTTCTAGCAATCGGGCTCTCGACGGCCCTCCTCACCGGAGCGAAGGCTGACACCAATCCCTCGGCCCCTGACGCCCCGACTCACGAAGAGCCGGCGCCACCAATTACCGAAGCGGAGGCGGCAGAGGGCGGAGAAGTGCAGGAACGGGCGGTCATCCGCGACCATCGGACGATGCCCGGGACCTTCAGGCCCTCCACTGCTCCCCCATCGGCAGCCACCACCGCTCCCAAAACCACGATACCCGGCGTTGTCGCGCCGATGGACGGACAACTGCTCCGACCGGACCGACACCAGGCCCCGACCGCCAACCTGACCGTGGTCGCCAATGGCTTGCGGTTGAAGCACAAGAGCCTGACCACACTCATCGTCGCGCCTCCCGATTTGCCCGTCACCCGGCCGGTCGAAATCAGCATCGGGTATTACTCCCCGACCGGCAATCAGCGGATCACGCAGTCCTACGTGCGATCGACCGGGAACCGGTTTCTCTACAACGACAAGGAAGCGGACGGAAAAGCACGTCACATGACCATCAGCGTGTCCCTGAGGGAACAGTTGCCAAACGGTGAATGGGCGACCTACGCACTGCCCTGGCAGGCCGATCTGGATCCTCTGTACGACGTGGCGATGGGTCCGTTCGCCTTCGACTTGATCAGCAAATGCGACGCCGCCGGAAAAAGCGAAATCCTTTTCGCGTGGCACTCGCCGGAGGGCCAATACCATAAGGTCAGATTCTCCACCCGCGCCGGATCACGAACCACCATTGGAGCCTTTGCCTGGTCCCGGCCGGAAGTGAGTTGGTCTCAGCGGCTCAACCGCGAGGAACCGGAGTTTTACGATGAAGATAACGCCGTCACGGAGATGTTGTGGACCTGCCTCCCGGCCGGGTGCGGTTTTCAACTCAATCCCCCCAACTCGAATCACCTCCTGACGGCCAGGACACAACTGATGAAGGGCAATTTGAAGGCCCGTAACGACAACTGCCAGGCCTATTTTGAGTACCAGATCACTAAAACGCTCCGCTTCTATCCCTACCTTGAGCCTTGAGGAGGTCGCCATGCAGATGAGAGTTCACGTGCCTGCGCCAATTACCCAATCGAGCCGCCTCCGGTCCCTTCTCCTGGCCGGCTTTGCCACGATGGTGATCGGCTCATTGATTGGTCCCGGCCTGCAGCCGGCCGCTGCGGCCTGCAGTAACACCGACCAATGTGCGGCCGATCGCGTCTGTCTCGATTCACGGAAACCCTTCGGTATCGGAAAGGAATGCCAGCCACTTCCCTGTAACGCCGATTCGAATTGCCCCTCGACTCGTCCGCGGTGCCTGATGGGGATCTGCCAGAATCCCGGCTTCAACCCCAACGCGCCCTCGGGCGCAGGCACGACTCAGGCTGGTGTAGGAGAGACGTGCGGGCCGTATAAGATCGGTCAGGTGACGAAAAGCCGGGGCTGCAAGCCGGGGCTGCAATGCGTCAACGGACGCTGCCAAAAACCGCTGCAATAGCGGCTGAGACAATTGAACCTCGGGCCATACGGCCCCGACAGACCGGGTAGCCAGAACGGTGACCGGGTGGGTGGGCAATGTGGACCGCCCTGCACAGAGGAGAAAGGAGAGGGTGATGCAAACAGGACTGAAGAAAACATTGGCGATGATCTGGCTACTGGGGTCTTTTCTTGTGATCGGCTGGTCGACGCCATCTCACGCAGCAGAGACCGAAGAACAGTCCTGTGCGGAAGTCCCCCTGTTACAGGTCGCCGCGGCCGACAGCGGCATGTCCTCGACCGGCGACACCGTTCCGCCGTCCGGCGACGTGCAGGAGCGCGCGGTTCCACGGATGGGGCCTGGTGGGATGGCACCGCCTGCGGGACGTCAGGATGTCGGTGGCGGCATCATCGAGGGTAACCGCCTCACGGCCAAGCCTGGGTACGTCGTTGAAGTCATGCCTAACAATCAAGCCATGCTCAAGCCTGCCGGCGGCGGGACCGGTATCAAGGTCACCTGCCAATGTTCAAAAGGAATGGGCGGCGGATGCAAACTCGTGGGTGGAAGCGGCAACGCCTACTGCGAGGCCGGTGGGTTTTCAAAATGCCAGGGGACCTGCAAGATGGTGGATGCCCTGAAGGCGGCCAATCAGGGTTTGACCATTCAATAAACTTGGCCTCGGCGACAGCACACGGCCGAGGGACCCTTTTCCGGCCATGACAAAAGGAGCGCATGATGAGACTGAGATCACGACTGTTCGGCTTCCTCCTGACAAGTGCCGTTCTGGCGGGGACATCCTTGAGCCTGGCAAGTGCCGGGGGAGACGGTGCCTCAGCGACCGCCCCGCTACAGTGCGACGCCACGCCGATGCTGGTGGCCGATGCCACGGGCGACAGCCCGTCATCGTCAGATGCCGGCGCAGGTGCTGGAGCCGTTGAAGAGCGGGCAGTACCCCGAATGTCACCCGGCGCACCGGGAATGACTCCGGTCCTGCCACGACGGGATTTTCCTCAGGCCACCGTCGAAGGGAGCCGCATTACGGCAAAGCCCGGCTACATCATTCAGGTGTTGCCGAACGGCGAAGGAGTGCTGGCAAAGAAAAAGAACGATGCCCCGGGGACCGGAATCAAATGCGTCTGCACAGGTAAGGCCGCCTCAGGAAGATGCAAACTCGTCACCACCGGCCCTTCGACGGGAAACTGCGTCTCCGACGGATGCACAAACGGGTATTGCGGCGTGGAACTTGGCGCCCCCAAAGTGTTGATGCAGTGAGGATGGGAAAGGAGTTCATCATGGGTAGGTCGAGCATTTACGGAATTTTGATCAGCATCGGTCTTCTCACGGCAAGCGTAGCCTGGTCCGCGCCGGAGGACGGCGGGCGAAACCCGAGCACAACAGCGGAAGAGACCTGCAGCGACGCGCCGATGGTGGTGGCTCAGCAAGGCGGCGCCCCCTCGCCGGGCGAATCGGAATCGAGCGACATTCAGGAACGGGCAGTACCCCGGCTCGGGCCCGGCATGGCCCCGCGCATGGAATTCGAAGGTGCCGTGATGGAAAACAACCGCTTACGGCCCAAGCCAGGGTATGTGCTGGAATTGCTCCCGGGCAACAGAGTCATTGCCAAACGAGCCGGCGGAGGCAGCGGCGGGACCTGGGACGTGAAGTGCAGCGCTTGTACGAAGAAGGGCAAATGCGAACCACTCCGAAGCCCCGACGGCATTTTCTGCCTGGGAGAATGTACTGGTTCCTGTAACATCACCATCAGTCCGGCCGGGGGTGGAAAACTGCAGATCCAATGAGTGTGTTCCATGAATGAGCGATGCAACGGATCGGGGGGGGAGATAGGGAACATGAACGCGAAGGTGCTGCTCATAGTTTCGTTTTGCGCATTGTGCCTGTCCACGGTCGGATGCACGACGAGCGATCGGGGTCCCACTGCTCCTGGGGTGGGCGCTGAAACGGCCAGAGAAGTCCCCGTCATTCCAGACGGACCGTCTAGCGATCAACCCGTGACGGCGGGGGAGAGCAGAACCGAGGTCCAAGAGCGTGGAGTGAAGCAGATCGCGCCCGGGGCCTTGGGGTCCGTGATGGCCACGCCGGGCGGTCTCGTCCTCCATCTGACGAGCTCATTCCCCGGCGAGTTCGCGTTCCGGACTCAAAAGGGATTCTACCTCACGGCGATCAACGGCGGCGGCCGGATCGCCGACCCCGTCGTCGTCGCGTCCGCCACATCGGCCGGAGCCTGGGAGAAGTTCAAGCTGGCGATCGCGACCCCTCCTTCCCCCTACGACAAAACCATCCAGACAGCGAGCGGGAACTATCTGACCGCCGTGAACGGCGGCGGCATGACGGCGAATGTGCTCCATACCGATGCGACGCAACCCAAAGACTGGGAACGGTTCCGGCTCGTGTACCTGGGTACTTCCCCGCCTCCCTACTACGGCATCGGAACGATCAAGGGGAATTTTCTCACGGCCGTCAACGCCGGAGGCAGGTATCAGGATGCCGTCCACAGCGACGCCAAGCAGATCCAGGCCTGGGAGGAATTCAGGATCGTGAAATGCGGAGATCCGGGGTCCGGTTATGAGTATGGCGTGATGGCCGCCGACGGCAATTTCCTGGCCGCCACAAAGTACGAGGGAAAGCCCGGGTTCGGCTTGACGAATTTTTCGCGCGAAGCGGACATGAAATACAAATTCATCCGGCAGGGCGACGGCACCTACGCCCTCCAGACGGCCAACGGCAGGACCTACGTCACCGCGCTCGGCGGGGGCGGGCAAGTCGAGAAGTATGACCGGAAGTATCACACGCCGGATTGTGGAGGACTGTTCGGCGGCCCTTGTATCGGTGGCGCCGCGCCCATCTTTCACACCGACGCGACGCAGGTCCAGGCCTGGGAAAAATTCCGGTTGATCGACCAGGGCAACTGTACCTATGCGATTCAGACCTCGAGCGGGTTCTTTGCAGGCATCTTCAAAAGTGCGTCGGGAGGCATGATGCTCACCACCAGGCGCGATGGCGCGGCGACGGCGAACGAGAAATTCCAGCTGGTCGTATTCGGTTTGGCATCGCCGGCCATTATCCAGTAATGGCGGATCGGCTGAGCAAGTCATGGGAGGTGTGACGATGCACCAGGTACTCGCCACGGTGGGGCTCTTGGCAATGGTTCTGCTCACCCGCGAGTCGCCGGCAGCCGGGGAGACTCCGGCGTCCCTGCCCACAACTCAAGAACAAGGCGCCGCGCCGTCCGACAGCAGTCAGGTTCAGGAGCGAGCCATTCGACAGGGCGTGGGGGGAGGGAGCGGCAACTGTGTCTGCATGCGTCCCTTGGGACAATGTGTGTTCAGCGCGCAGGGAGGCTGCGTCCCGCACCAGGGCAATCCCTGCAACGGCGGCTGCATCATGAAACAACCCACGCCCGGGATCGGCCGAATGGCTCCAGCGACACCAGGCGGGGCGGCTCAGGGCCCTCCAGGCCAGGGGTCCATGACAAAATAGTCACGGCAATCGATGTTGCAAGCAGTGGTTACCTCAGGTCCGTGGATAGAACGTGAGGTGCTCCATGGTTGAGTTCAAGGTCGTGACCGGAACCGTGAGCCTCTGTGTTGTCATCCTGAGCACTGTCACATTGTCCACGACGGGGGCAGCGGATGATCCGCCGGGATCGAATCAGTCCTCTGAAATCCGGGAACGCGGCGTCATCCCCGATCGCCGCGTGCAACCGGGCCTGGTTCAGCCTCCGACGACGCAAGCGGGAGGAGCCGCGCCCAAGGTTCTGGTGCCTGGCACCACGGGGTTGAGGCCCGGCACCTTAGCCCCTCTTGATCGCTATACCGCACCGACCGCGAACCTCACGAAAATCGCGAACGCGTTGCAGCTGCGACACAAGAGTTTGAGCATGCTCATCTCGGCCCCGCCCGGCCTCGCGGTGACCAACCCCGTGAACATCAAAGTCACCTACAACAGCGCCTCGTCCGGCAGTCGATGGCGGCAGGGTCCTTATAACCCGTCGACCGGATTCCGGGATTTTCAAAACGATCCGGACGGGAACCGGTACCCGCGTCACATGGTGCTCGATATCCTCCTGACCGAGCAGCAACCAGGCAATCAGGCCGTGAACTTCGCGATCAAGTGGGAGCTCGATCTCGATCCCCTGTTCGATATCACGATCAGCCCGTTGCGGTTCAAACTGAATAGCAACTGCGATCGTTTGGGCAAGAGTGAAATCAGATTCTCGTGGACTTCCCCCGACGCGGCCTACCACAAGAAAGGCTTCAGCACCAGCAAGGGCAACCACGTCGCGATCAGTGAATTCGCCTGGACAAAGCAGGAAGTGAGTGCATCGGCCGGTCTCGGCTGGCCTCAATGGGCATTTTACGAAGACGATCCGGTCACACTCAGCGGCGCCTATCTCCAAGGGTTTGGACCGCAACCGCTCAAGCTGCTCCCGGCCACTGTGAACGGGTATGTCGGTAGGACGATCAAAGACTCGCGCGGGCAATCTTGTACGGCCGACATTGCCTTCGAGGTGACGGTTCGAGTGCGGCAATACGTAAACCTCTGACAGCCCGTGGACGACGGCAACGAGGCCCCTCAAGGCGGGCAGAGGACGCGTGACGTGAAACGGGCCGGCGCGGGGGTACGTGTGATTGTCGCTAAACTCAGCCTGGCGTTGATCACGTCCGCGCTCTGGACCTGGGCCCTGCCGGAACAGGATCTCGGCTGGCTCGCATGGGTGGCATTCGTGCCAATGATCATCGCCTGCCATGAGGCCCCTCTCCCCCTGGCCGCAGCGGTCGGATTCGCCGGTGGCCTGGGTGCCGCCTATGGCACGCTTCATTGGGTATTCGAGGTTCCCGGTTTCGAACTGCAGCACTCACTGTTAGCCGCGAGCTACCTGGCCCTGTATCCCGCTGGCTGGTGTCTGGGCCTCTCGCTCATGACCCGCGCCGGCGTCACGCCCCTCCTCCCCGCTGCCGCCCTCTGGGTGCTGCTGGATTACGTACGCGCCCATGCGGGATTTCTTGCCTTCCCCTGGGGCACCCTCGCGCACACCCAGCACCGCAATATTCCCCTGCTGCAGCTTGCCGCGATCACGGGCGAATACGGCGTGACCTTCGTGGTGATGGTCGCAAGCCTCGCGTTTTCCGGACTCATCCTGCGTCGCGCCTGGCGGGAGGCCGCCTTCGCGGCCGTGCTCCTCGCGATGGCGCAGGGCGGAGGAGCCCTGGCACTTCACGCCGACCCTCCCGGTCACACGATTCGCCTGGCCGCCCTGCAACCGAATATTCAGATCGGCGAGCAGGATACGCAGGAAGGCCGCCACGCCGCGTTCACGCGCCTCGAGCGCCTCACATTCACCGCCGCCGCGCAACGGCCCTCCTTGATCGCCTGGCCCGAAACGGCCATTGCCGGAAACCTGCAGGCCGACCCGCTGCTGGCCGCCGATCTGCAGGTGTTGGCCCACGAAGCTGGAATGCCGATCGTACTGGGTGTCTCGGAGGTCGAAAAGTTTGCCTCACGCGACGCCTCGGGAACATCACGCCGGCGGGCCTACAATTCCGCCTATCTCGTCTCCCCCGGGGAACCGCTCCCCCCACCCTACCGCAAACGGCTCCTGGTGCCGTTCGGCGAATATGTCCCGCTGGCAACGATGGTCCCCTGGCCGGCATGGATGGGCGGGAAGCGCTTCGATTCCGAACCGGGCCAGGCATCTCGTCTCTTCAGCCTTCCGGACGGCAGCCCGTTCGCCGTGATGATCTGCTGGGAAAGCCTCTTCAGCGATCTCAGTCGAGAATCGGTGCAAGCGGGGGCGCGCCTGCTGGTGCAACTGAACAACCCGGCCTGGTTCGGCCGGACGGCGGCGGCGAAGCAGCAGAATATTTCCTCCGTCTTCCGGGCCGTTGAAAATCGCGTGCCGGTCCTGCTCGCGTCGAACACCGGACCCTCGCAGATCATCGATTCCTACGGGCAGGTCGTCGCGGAGAGCGCCACCATCTTCGCTGCCGGCCTGGTGGTTGGCGACGTGGTTCTCGGATCCTCCGGAACCCTGTACACCCGCATCGGCGATGGCTTCGTGTGGTGTCTGTCAGGTGTCTCACTGCTGCTTGGCCTGGTCCAGGTTCGTCGGACAAGTGTCGCCCCACCGGTCTCGCGGCGACGCCCATCGTCTCCCGGGGCACCAGCGGTTTCATAAGGAGGTCCCGATGCACAGGCTCAGACTGTTCGCCATGGCCGCTTGTGCGCTCCTCATGGTGGTGTCGCCGCGGCAGGCCTCCGGAAAGGGCACGCTCCTCGAGCTTGGGCCGGATTATTTCTGTATCGACCACGCTCCCCAACGCGTCGCGTTCTCGCCGCCACCCTTCACCTACCTGTTCGGCGGCATCTGCAACCTGCGTCATACGCGATTGCAGATCCCCGTGGACGTCCCCTGGACAGGAACAGGCACCTACGACCCCGCGACAGGCAAGGTCACCGAGGACATCAACATCCCGGCCCCGACCATCAGCCAGCCCTCCCGCCCATACGGGCGTTTCCTGGCTTATATGCACTGTCCGTCCGATCCCTGGCGCGATCCAAACGTGAAATGCGACCAGGTGGCCGCTTCGTCGAAGCCTTCGGCGTCGGACTATCCACCGGGTCCGTACGGAGATTACGCCCGGAGCGTGGTGTTGCAAATCACCAGCCACATCCAGGGCTATCGGCGGCCCTATACGGCCCGCATGAAGGATACGCATCGGCAATATCTGAACGCGCAGTACAAGGCCTATGTGACAGCGATGAACAAACAACAGCTGATCCAGAAGGGCGCAGTTCAGTCTGAAGCTTCCGGTGCCTCCGGAGCGGCGGACGTCTACCGAACACTGCTCCATCCGTCAGTCCTGTCGCCAAGACCCGGACAAATCCTGCTGTCACAGACCGCGGTTCCTATCAAGCTGGCGGCGCCGAACGGGTGGACCGTCACCGGCTATACGGTCACCATCCAAAGACGAGACGCGAAGGGGGCCTGGGTCAATCACGTCACCATCCCGGTGAGTGAAGCCGAGGCGCGATCACCTGCCGGCTATAAGGGATTCGGGAATGGCGCGCCCCCGGCATTCCTGGTCACGCCGGGGAGGTGGCGTCTGAATGCACAAGTTTCCGTTCCGAAAAAGTCAGGCGTGAGTGACTGGGTGGAGTTTAACGTGACGCCCCATCAGGATGCCTATCAAGACTCGGCTCAGACGAAAAAGCGCAATCCATTTCTGAATCCATGAGGAACCCAGGCACATCGTGAGCAGAAATAGAAACCAGCGGTTCACGAATGACGTCTAGGCGACGAACAACCAAACCGGAGCAATGCCCGCACCCCATTGTCGTGAGAAGCGCTGAAAGAACCAGATCCGTATCCACTGAGGTTTCAACGATCTGCCGTACCGATTGTCAGAAAAGGAGACTTTCATGAGACTTGTGAGGATTTCTGTCTGTGGTGTTGGACTGGCGTTCTGCCTGATGATGAGTATGGCGACCCCACAGGGTGCATGGGCATCCGGCAGATTGCTGACAATTGAGGAAGAGTATTGTTACAAATTCGCCTTGCAAAAAGTCATTCTTTCCCCCACGCCTTCCACCTACTTATTTACCGGAACATGCGACCTGGCCCATACACGCCTACTTCTCCCCGTTAAGGTCACGTATACCACTGTGGGCAGGTACGACCCCACGAACGGGAACACCACGGAAGAGATTAGTGTGCCCCCGCCCGCGATCAACGAACCCTCCCGACCCTACGGCCGGTTTTTCGCCTCCATGCGTTGTGCTGCGGATCCGTGGCGGGACCGCAATGTGAAGTGCGATCAGGTCGTCGCCTCGGTTAATCCCCCCGCGAGTGCCTACCCGCCCAATCAATCGGGGGATCTTTCAAGAAGCTTGATCAGGCAAATCTTTGATCAGATCACCAAGTACTCCCTACGGCCGTACACCTCGTCTCTCACCAGCGATCAGAAAAAAGTGGTCGATGCGCAATATGATGCGGCTCTGGCCTCCGAACGGAGATCCCAACAGCTCCAGCAAGGGGCCAAGAAAACAGAGGGGACATCCTACAGCGCAGGCCTCTCGCCCTCCGTGCTGTCGCCCGCGAGCGGACAAACGGTCGTAGCGCAAACGCCGGTGCTGATCAAGCTGTCGCCGCCCAAGGGGTGGAATGTGACGGGGTACATGGTCAATATTCAGAGAAAAGATGCGAAGGGGATCTGGGTTCATCACACCACCATTCCCGTGAGCGCGGCCGAGGCGCAATCACCCACCGGATACATGGGGTTCGGCAACGGCGCGCCACCGGCATTCTTGATCTTCCCCGGCGCATGGCGGCTCAACGCCCAGGCCTCGTCTCCCAAACAGTCCGGCACGAGTGATTGGATTCAGTTTTACGCGACGGCCTATCAGGGACCGGTGCAGCAGGCGGCCCCCAAAAATGGAGCCCACCTTCAGTTCAAGATCCCCTGAGCCGGCGGGCGGAATGGCTGCGCTGATCGGAACAGGTATGACGACGACAGGGCATCACCGGGGGCACAACGCAGGATTCGACGGCCTGTGTGCTTACCGCGGCAGGTATTTCACGACATAGTCCGTGCCGTGGAAAGACGATTCGATGACCTGGATCTGGGCGGGGCTCATGGGGTTGATACCGGCCTGCATAAGCAGATCGCTACGGAGGGTCTGCCAGACCACCTGATCGAACTGGCTGCGGGTTTGCGGATGGCTGAGAGCTTCGCGCACACCCGTCTCAATGGCGTTGGCGAGACTCTCGAGGTATTTCTTGGACACGTCGCAGATGTTGATCGGAAACAGCACATCGAACCAATAGACGCATTTGTCCTGCGCTTTCAACCCTCCGCGAAATCCGGTCCGCACGGCTTGATAGGTCGGAAACCCCCCTTGGTTGGTCGTGGGGATGATGAAGATATCGACAATGGCGTTCTCGCCCACGGTATCACCGACCGCTTGATCGCCCTCCGGCGAGTAGTCGCGGTAATAGGTCTTGAATTGTAACGAGGGAAAATGAAACTCCAAATGGAGTTCCGTGCCTTCCGACTTGACGACCGGCGGATTCGAGAGGCCATTGGCATGCACGTACACACGGCCTCCATTTGAAGCCTCATGCACATAGGGCGGAACCGTGAATCGTCCGGCCAGACTGCGCCCGATGGTAAAGTTCGAATCGATTTGGCCGCGCAAATTGGTCAGTTGCACGAACGACTTCGAGAGATCTCCGCCGAGGAGCAGCGCGAGCGGAATTTTTTTGGTGAGAGGCGCGGGAGGCGGCGACTGGTATCGACCGGGCGCGGCACCCTGCGGAGCCAGCCCGTGCGGCATCGGCTGTTGTCCCGGTGGTGGCGCCGTGTGGGCCTGGCCCGGTGAGAGATTCGGTTGGGCCGGAACCGACGGGGTGTTGGAGCGAGGCGGAAACACCTGCCCGAGGGCCGGGGCATCACTCCCCCCGGCGAGCACCACACCCGTCACCAGCATCCAGAGGCCGGCCGTACGCATCGTCGTTTTCATGCGATCCGTGACGAGCCTCACCCCTATTGGTGTTTGAACCAGCGAGTGACCCGCACGTCCTCACCGGGCTTCGCCGCGACGTAGGACAGCGCCGTGACCTGGGCCGGCTGTTGTGCCTCATCCCGCACCAGCGTCGCATGACCGGCCTGAGTTTTTCCGAACCCGTTGGGGAGCACCGCCGGCTCCTCGACCTGGGCAGCCGCCTGCCCCGCAGGCCGCTGCTGCCCCGCGAGTTGTGTCAGGATCTCCTCCAGATCGGTACGTCTCGCCGGTGATGCCACCAGAAACAAGGTCTCCACCCCCTTGAACTGATCCAGCGTGAACCAGTAGGGCCCGTCTGGAAAGGCCTGTTCGGTTTCGGGCTTCAGGGGATTGACGACCGTGCCGTCGGCGACGGGGAAAATCGGCTGCGCCCAGCCGGAACCATCCACCGACACGACATAGACGAAACACTCGCAGTTCGTGCGCACGACCAGCTTGAAGCGGTCGCCTTCCGGTCCGCCCTTCAGCGCTTCACCGTCCTGCATCAGGGAGACTTCTTTTCCGGTCGGAGTCGTCACCTGACGGATCAGCGCGACATCCAACGTGACCGGCTCCGCCGGTCCCGGCACCGACCGCGTATAGATCTGACCGGGGTATCCCACGCCCATATTCGGCGCTTGTCCCTGGTAGCCATATTGCTGCCCGCCCATCGGCTGTTGATAGCCCTGCATGGGCTGCTGTTGGTACCCCGCCGGCATGCCCTGTTGCTGATAACCCTGCATCCCCTGTTGCTGGTAGGGATCCATCGGCTGCTGGTACGCCCCGCCCATGGCCTGTTGCATCGGTTGTTGCCCATAACCCGGCATGGCCTGACCGCCGGGGTACCCGGGAGCCATCGGCTGTCCCATCGTTCCAGGGGCCGCGGCAGGATAACCCGGCTGCGGAGGCAGGTTCTGCCCGCCCGGATAGCCCGGTTGCGGCGGATAGCCGCCCATCTGTCCTCCGTATTGGCCCCCATACTGTCCGCCATATTGCCCGCCGTACTGCTGGTTCATTCCGTAGGCCGGAGCCTGGACGTTCATGCCAGGCACGGAGGCGTAGGGATTGTTCGGATCGTAATACTGTCCGGCCTGGCCTTGGTAGCCGTACCCCGAACTCTGCGCGGCTCCATACCCGCCCGTTCCGCCGTACCCATAGGCCTGCTGCCCGTAGCCTCCCGGTGGATAGCCGGCGCCAGGCATCGCGCCGGTGGGATTGTAGGGATCGACATAGCTGCCGCCATATCCAGCGGCGCCGGACTGGCCCGCCATCCCGGGCTGTCCCCCCATCTGATTCATCATCGCCTGCTGCTGTTGCTGCAACATCACCGGCGGAACCAGCGCGGCCGGCGACGTCCCCATGGGCAAACCCATGGCCACGTAGGGCGTACTCAGACGCACCATGAGCCGATTCATGTCTTCGGAATATTTCCCGCCGTAGTTCTTATTGCCGGTCATGAGCAGATTCCGGGCAAACTCGATTCCAGCGGGGATGAGGAAGGGAGCGGCAGCGCAGGAGGCTAACAGGAGAAAAGGCAGAAATGCCAGAATTCCCGCATGTTGACCGGTAGAAACTCTGGGCGACCTGTGACATCCGTTCATCGTAGCACCTCACCGTCTAGCCGTTTGTCGCCGCGATCCGGAGAAGGTTCACGGGATTGTAGGCTCCGGGTCCCCGGCGGGTCAACCGGCTGCTATTGAGAGGCTGCCGGCTTCTATGTTACAGCAGAGGCGCCGGCACGTCGGTACCTCTGCCTTTTTCTCGAACATGTGGGCCCATGAGCGCGACTCACGAGCACAACGCGGTGGAGGGCACGCTGGTGATGCGGGCGGCAGGCGGAGACACCCACGCTTTCGAAGCTCTGTACCGACTCTACGAAAAGCGGGTGTTCCATTATATCTGCACCTTCGTGCGCGACCATTCGCTAGCGGAAGAGGTGGTCGGGGAAGTCATGCTGGCCGTGTGGCGCGGAGCCTGCCACTTTGCGAATCAGTCTCGCGTCTCGACATGGATCTTCGGTATCGCCCGTCACAAGGCCCTCGATGCCGTCCGGCGAAGCGGCCGGCCTGATCACAAGGCCGTGACGATCGACGACCTGCCCGATCTTCCCAGCCAACAGGACACGCCGATCGAACAGATTCAACGGGAACAGCTCGCCACCGTGATGCGGCAGGCGCTTGGTGCCCTGTCGCCCGAACATCAGGAAGTGTTGCGATTGGTGTTTTACGAGGAACTTCCCTACGAAGACATCGCGCTGCTGCTCAGCATTCCGGAAAATACCGTCAAAACCCGCGTGTTTTACGCCAAGCAACAGCTGAAACGACAGATCAATCGCTCGATCTCCAGAGAGACCGTCTTATGACGACGCCGAACGAAGCCTCCATGGCCCACCCGGCTGCGACACTCCTTCCCTGGTATCTGACCGGCACCTTGAAGGAGGCCGAACGACGAACGGTGGATGAGCACCTGGCGACCTGCGCCGACTGTCGCGCTGAACTGGACAGTCTGGCCCAGCTGCGTGCTCCGCTGCAGGCGGCGCTGGCCGCGGAGCCCACGCCGGTCCTGCATGTGAAGGAGGCCGTGATGGCGCAGGTCCGGACGGAACGGGAGGCTCGTCACAGTCCCAATGCGTCGCCATCTGATGGATGGGCCGGCCATGCGGTGGAGCAGTGGTTTCGCAATCTGTTCGCACCGCGGTGGGTCCCCGCACTCGCCGCGACCCTGTTGATCGGTCAATTCGCCCTGCTCCTGTGGACGGCCGGCCCGCAAACCATCCCGCCCCCTGACCAGGTCACCAGCCGGGGTGTTTCGCCGGCGGCCGTCCGCGTCATGTTGGTGTTCCAGAAGTCGGCATCCGAGGCGCGCATCCGGGCCGTCATTTTGAACTTGAAGGGCCGCCTCGTCGATGGGCCCACCGCGGACGGCGTCTATACCATCACCATCCCGGCGGCCGAATCGGCAGGACTCGAGGCCAGCCTCAAGCGGCTGCAGCAACAAACCGATCTGATCCGGAAGGCAGAGTTGGTCCGCCGATGAACCTTTACCCGCGCGATCCGACCCACGGATCAGGACACGAGGACAGGACATGACCCCACGATCTTTCTGCTGCATGACGCTCGCCTGTGCCATCCTGACCATGGGCGGTGTCGGGCGGGCGGCCGATTCCACCAAGACGGCCACGAAACGCGCGTTGCTCATCGGCATCAACCGCTACCAGGCGCTGCCCTCGCTCAACGGCTCCCTCAACGACATCGAAACGATGCGGCAGGTCCTCACGACGCGGTGGGGATTTCAACCGCAACGCATCACGATGCTCACCGACCAGGCTGCCACCCGCGCGGGGATGCTGGCCGCATTCGACAAGCTGGCCAAGGAGACGGGCCCGGATGATGTGGTGTACGTGCACTATTCCGGCCATGGATCCCAGGTCGAAGATTTCAGCGGCGATGAGACGGACGATCACCTGGACGAGACACTGGTTCCGCACGACGGCCGGACGGCCAATGTGCGGGATATTACCGATGACGAGTTGGATGAGATCTTCTCCCGGCTCCAGGCCCGAAGCGTCTTGATCGTGCTCGATTCCTGCCATTCCGGCACGGCGACGAGATCTCTCGATATCCGTACCCGTTCCGTCCCCAAGGACAGCAGGGTAGAGTTGTACCGCCCCTCCGCCGTGCAGACCCGCCAGGTGGTGCCGGTCGTGGCTTCACGGTATGTCCTCATGAGCGGGGCCGCGGCCAATCAGGAAGCCCTGGATGGTCCGGTTGAAGGACGGTATCACGGATTTTTCTCCTACTCCCTGGCCAAGAGCATCGGGAGCGCCGACCGGGCCGCGACTCCGCGCGACATTTTTGCCGGCGTCGAACGCGAAATGCGGCGCATCCAAACCCATTTCGGTCGCACGTCCATGCCGGAGCCGCAACTGGAAGCTCCCCCCGTTCTGTTGGACAGGCCGCTCCTTCCTTCCTTGAAGGCCCCGGCGTCCCCGGCGGAGGCTGGCGCCCCGGCGCGTCTTCCCTGGGTGGAAGTGAAAGCCGCCGGAGGCGATGGGTTCCTGCTGCTCCAGGGAGTTCCCCTCGGTGCACAGCCCGGGTCCAGCTGGACGGTCTTTCCGCCGAACGAGACGGCATTCGTTCCGGGGCAGGCGCTCGGGGTCCTGACCGTCACGCAGGTTCGTGGGAAAGACGCGCTGGCCAAGCCACAGAGTGACCCGTTCTCCATTCCCCCCGGCGCGAGGGCCGTGGCGTTTCTTCCTGCGGCTCCACCGGAGCGCATCCCGATACGCCTGTTGGATGTCCCGCCCGGCCAACGTTCCAAGATCGAAGCGGTGTTGAAACAGTACGGACGCGACGCCCAGATCGTGGAGGCCGGGCAACCGGCGCAGTACCTCGTCGAGGTGAAGGACAACCGCCTGCAACTCTATTCAGCCGACGGCTTACAGGTCATCAGTTCATTCGCCATGGACGGCCCCCAATGGGGCGCCGGCCTCGCCCTGGTCCTCTCACGTTCCGCGAATGCCTCCGAACTCCTGACCCTGGACAACCCCTCCTCTCAACTGAAGCTCGCCGTCAAAGTGGCGGGCAGCGCACGCCGGGCCACGCGGGGGATCGCCGTCGTCGCGGATACGCAGCCGGCTCAGTATCATATTCGCCGGAATGGGGAACCCAGAAGCTCGTCCAACAGTCTGCAACTGGAAATTCAGGCGAGCGGCGATAGCTACATCACGATCGTCGATGTCGATTCCGAGGGCCATCTCAATCTGCTGTTTCCCAACGACCATCAACAACCGGCCTTCTATCCCGATGGGCACGTGCGGGCAGGCGAACAGGTGACGATTCCCGATTCTCCACAATCCGGCAACCACGCGGGCTTCCACTGGGATTATGCCGATCCGGCCGGGATCGATACCGTTCGTGTCTTCGCGTCCACCGACCTGGACACGGCCCGGGCCATTCGTCAGCGGGTCCGATCCGTTCCGGCACCCGCCGCCGGTACCGCCCTGGTCATGACCCGATCGGTGGTCGCCAAAGAAGTCATGGACCTTCGACGCGACCTGAGCAAAGTCGCCAGCCGGGGGCTCACGCCCATTTACGATCCCACGCCGGCCGCCCTCACCAACCAGCCACCGCCGGCCCCTGATCTTCCCCAGCCGCCGGCTCCGCCGGTCGGCGTTCCACCGCCCCAGCAACAGGCCATGGAGGCATCGAAGCCTCCCGCCCCGGTCCATCCGGTGACGCAAACGGTGGCCGCCGTTCCATCGTCCGATTGGACGGCCACATCGCTCACCATTCAGGTCGAACCCTAACCGGCTGCGCGCACGGGTGGCCTGCGGCGCTTACGCGACCTCGACCCGTTCATCCGCGTGACTGAGTAGTTGTGAGTCTCTAAGCTGGTGCCGGCCGGCTGGGGACTGCGGGTGATCGATCTGAGCGGCGGTGCTTCGAGGATGGCAGGACACTGAATGACAGCGTTCAGGCCCTGCCTCTGTGTAGTGACCACCGCCGCAACAGGCAGAGGGCGGCGCCTCGCTGAGCAAGGCGCCGCCCGACTCGTTACGGCATGGACGCGGTGGAACGGGAAATCTGTCCCTCCCCCTGTTCCGACTTCGCCCTCTTCGTCGACGGCCCATGCTGACTCAACGGGAGAATCCGTTGGTCGTCCAGCGGGAGGACCTTGAGCAATCCCCACTGGCCGGACTGGGCGTAGGGCAATCGCTGGTTGCTCCAGACGTAGTCGCCCGGCAGGCGGAAACTTCCGCCAGCGGCGGGAATGAAGGCGTCCAGCGTCTCGGATGCGGAGAACTCCACGACGCTGATCTGGTCGGCCCCGCGCATGAACGGCTCGATCGGCCATTCATGTTTTTCGACACCGAACATGCCGTTCTGCTCGTTGCTGGCGCCGAACACATGGATGCGCACGGGATCACCCGCATGCGCCTCAATGAGCGGCGTCGCAAGACTCTCGGGCTGATCCACCGAACAGGGTTGGAACATCCTGCCTAAGGTACAGCCGTTCGATTCACGGAACTTGTACGGCTCCGACCGGTAGTTCACGGCGGTCAATCCCGCCGTGTTCTGCACATAGGGCATGAAACTCGTCCCGATGATGTTGTCCTCATCCTGAAAGAACAGGGCGACATCCCGGTAGTTCGAACGATGCTCGTAGCCCTGAATGGTCCGGTCGACGATCACGTCCGCGATCCAGCTATTCTTCGTCGAAATATCCGCGCCGGTCTTCGGATCGCGATAGGAGGCTCCCTTGGGGCCGATCACGATTCCGCCGAACAGGCCGTTGCGCGGGTTCGTCATCACATTCCCCCAATCCCACACCAGGGAAGCGGTCTCTCCGATGAATGGATCGGCGTAGTAGGTGTACAGCCGGCTCTCACCGGGCGCGACAGTCTGATCGCCCGGATTGTTGCCGACGTTCGCGCCCAGGGAATCCTTCGGATCGAACGCCAGACCGATCGCCGAGAACGAGGCTCGGCTCTCCTTCATCCTGTTGGTCAGCTTGACCTTGAGGCAGTCGCCGATATTCGCCCGCAGCGTCAGCGGCATCGGTTGCGCACCGGACGCCACGGTCGCCACGTCTTCCTCCAAGACGTAAATCTTGGCCTCGGGGTTGACCATTTGAATGGTCCGCTCGAAATCGACCTCGATGGCGTCCGGCGCCTTCTGGTTCAACTTCATCGACGGGAAATCGATCGCCGCGACGTTGAAGCTCTTCACCGGCGCATCGGCAGGACAGACCGCCGGTGCCGGCGGAATCACATTGCGTCCGCTGTAACCGGAGGGCAACTTCTGCAGATCCGGCACATCCTTATCCAACACCCGCAGGACACCCCAGGCGCCCTCGGAGAACTTGGACGAGCGACCGTTAAAGTGGATGTAGTCGCCCGACTGCAGCCTCGGCCCGCCGGCTTGCGGCACCACCAGATCGTACCGCTCGGCGATGCCGATATGAATGGAGTTTTTCCGGTTCGCGTCGCCGGCATACCGTTCAGTCAAGAAGGTATGACCGGACAGCGTCCAGACCATGCTTTCGTTGGTCATGGTCTGCAACAGCCGGAACACGACCGTATCGCCCAGGTAGGCCCGCACCATCGGCGTGTAAGGATCGCCGTGTACGGCGCTGCTGAACAGTTTCGACGGATCCGGATCGGCCTTCAGGCGGCCCGAGATCGGTTCCGCCCTGAAATTGAGGCTGCCGCCGGTCGTATGTGTGCCGCCGTTCAGGAACGGCATCGGTGTCATCTTGATATGGTCCGGAATCGGGAAGGACACGGTCTTCCCCGCTTCCAACGCCACCTCGATCGGCTGACCGGGCGGGTTGCCCGCCGTGACGATATTGATGGTGTGCGGCACGCTATCGTTCAACTGGACCATGAGTTCACGGAAGCTGCCGTTGACGCCATACCCCACCGGCTCCACGGTCCGGATGTCCGCCAGCGGCCCGCTCCGGATCGGTTTCCCGGTTTTCGGATCGTGGTAGGTGGATCCGACCGGCTCGACGATCATCGTGCCGAACCCGCCATGGCCCCAGGTAATCCGGCCCAACGCATGGTCGTGCCAGAACACGGTGCCGACGTCCGAGTCGACCCAGAACCGCTGCCTGACGAATTCCACCGTCACGATATCCTTGACCGGATGATCGTGTTTCAGCGGCCGAACCAGGGTCAGTTCATTGCCCTTGATCGACTTGATCCGCCCGACTTCATTCCCGCCCACATTGTCCGCGCCGATCAGGATTTCCACTTCGGGATGGTACTGCGCGGCATTCTTGACGGTAATCACGCGGTCGCCCTTCTTCGCGGCCTTCGTGAACACCGTGTTCAGCGGCAGCGGCAGACCTTTCTTGGTCTTCTTCTCGAGCATGGTGAAGGGACGCACCGATTGTTCGTTTGAGAAGCCGGTGATCACGCCGTCCGACGACTGGTTGTCGAACTGCAGGAAGTGCCAATGGGTATTGACCTTGGACGAATGGAAATTCGAGTAGTCGTCGTCTTCCCATTCGCTGGTCAACATCCAGTCGACGCAATCGTAAATGTTCGACCGCACGACCAACGGGTACTTCAGGTCGTTGTTCTTCCTGATCGCGGCCTCTTCTTCATGCAGGACATAAATCAACCCGCCTTCATCCTTGATCGCCGGCGTCTCGCCCTGCTGATCGGCCAGCGTCATCGGCGTGTTGATGAAGTGCACGTTGTATTTCTTCGAGCCGGCATTCTCAGGACAGAGGCTCCACCGCCCGTTCTCACCGGGCTTCGCAGGATACGAGCTCGGCAATCCGTCGTCGTCCAGGTGGATCATTTCCAGCCAGGGAGACGGATTGTGATTTTTTGAAAACGGGACGCGCCGCCCGAAATGCGGCTTCAGATGCGGCCATGATACTTTGCCGGTCAAGGGCTCGAAGACAATCGGCAGCCGTTCACCGGGATGGGCCGACTGGTAGCGCGGATTCGGGACGGTGTTTTCCGGCTCGGTCATCGCGCGATTGCCCTGCCAGCCCCAGTTCAACACGCTGGCATCATAGGAACGCGTCTGGTCCCGCTCATCCTGTTTGTGTCCCGGCAGCCCTTGCGGCGGGAACTGCATGTCGACCCAGTCTTTCAGGGTGACGATGGCCGGTTCCGCCTTCCAATCGGTTTTGCCCTTCTCGATGATCTTGAATTGTTTCCCAAACCAATCGACGGTCTTGCCGATCAGCTCATCGGACGTCACGCCCGTCTTGATGCGGCCCTTGCGGTCCGGCAGCTCCAACAGGTCCGGCATGACGTCGTTATGGTTCGCTCCCTGCTGGATCGTGTTGTACACGCGCCAGTAGCCCCACATCCCGGCGATGTAATGATGGGCGACGTGGCAATGGAACAGAAAATCTCCCGCCAGTTGCTGACAGAGCCCGGACCCGCACTCGGTTTCCAGATCCATCGTTTCGGACGGGCCGATGACTTCCACGTCGACCCGGTCGGACTTCATCCGGATCACCGGATATTTCACCGGACCGTTCTTCGCCGCATGCCACAGCGGCATTTCATCGATGGCCCGGGGGCTTCGCGGCCACCGGATGGAGCCGCCATGCGGATGGTGAGAGTGGAAGACTTCCGACCCGCCGTGCACGAGACGGAACTTGGCCGGGTCGCCGAGGTAACTGCGGGGAATCGTCGTGGCGGGATCGCCGAACGTATAGGCGCTGTAGGCCATCGATTCGTCCTCGAACCCGAAATATTCGTGCTGGGTCTGCATGTTGTCGACCCCGAACGGCTCGCTGCGGTAATTCAGCGCGCGGGCCACCGGTCGGTAGACGTCGGTCAGGGGATCGCGCTGCGGAATGAAGTCGCCCTTTTTGTTCAGCGGGCGAAAGGCCTCATCTCCGACCTCATGGTAGAAGAGGACGAACTCTCGAAAATCCGGGCCGGCTCCGTTCTTGATGATGGCCTGCCACCCGCTCTTGGTCGGCTTGGGATCTCCGGTCCCCAGCGGTTCGAGATACTCGGATCCCTTCGGCTCGATCACGAAGGAACCGAACAGTCCCATCACGGTCAACTCACGATCGTTGCTATAGGAATGGAATTGGCGGCTGCCCTCCTGCTGCGTGGGCGGGATGTACCATTCCATCTCCACCGCCTTTCCCGGCGCGGCGATGCTGTCGGGATTCGTGGTGGTGGCCGGCTGACCGGTCGACGACACAATCATGCTGGAGCCATGGATGTTCAAACTGACTTCTTCGTCGCCTTCCAACTGGTTGCGCAGCGTGAGCTTCACGCAATCGCCCTGGTTGCCGCGCAGGACCAGCGGTTGAATCCATTGATTCTGCAATCCGTTCATCACGGCGCCCGGATCGAATCCGTCCTGCTCGCGCGCGTCACGATTCTTGGTCTCTTCAGCGCGAACCTGATCAAGCGACTCGGTCAGGGCGTACATATAGCCGGGATAAAAATCGAGCCACATGTTCAGCGTGATCTCGACGTTGATGGCCGAGACGTCGTAGCTCCGGACCGGCGCGCCAGCGGGACAGCGCCCACCCGACAACGACACGGGCTCGACGCCGCTGTTCGACATCAACAACATGTCCTGGGCCCCGGCCCCGTACTGATGCAGCATATTGACGTTGTTGTACATCCCATCGGTGCGCTGATGGTTCGAATCCTGCGCGAGCTGATCGTTGATCTTGTCCATGATGCGCTGGTGCTGCCGCTCCATCATGGCCGTCCGCTCGACATGCCCTTCATGCGCATCTTCGACGATGGTTTGCCCCTTGAGTCGCTCCGCCCAGGCCGGCGTCTCGTGCGCCGTCGCATGCAGGTCGGCAGGCGCCGCCGAGACGACCTGGAATGCCCCGACGCACAACGATGGCAGCAACAGACCCATGAGGGACATCCAGGCCGCCGACGGCCTTCGCTGAGACCCCTTGCTCGCCCTAGTTCGTGCCGATTTCATGCCTCTACCTCCTCGTGAAACCGTCATCACCGTAACCTCAATTCAAAATCGTTCGGTCAGGCGCCGCCGAACCTGCCGCTCATGGAGTGGATCACTCCGGAGGCCGGTCCTTTGTTCACTCATCCGTGAACCGGACGGGTGACCTGTGGTCCTTACACCGTTGGACCTGTACGTACCAACGGCAGTAGAGCAACTCCCGTTCCTCATCTGAACAGTCTGAAAAAGCGACAATCCGCCGTGAATTGTGGCGGAGAACGATCACGGCCGGATCGGGAAATGGGACATCGATGCCCCATCATCAGCGGGTGAAACAGGTGTAAGCGATCGAGTTTGTTATCGAAGTGTGGTGGTCGGAAGATTGCGCCCGCATGGGACATCGATGCCCCATGGCGGAGGCCGGTCACGTCGAACGAAATGTCCGGCCATCGGAAACGGTGAGTTTTGACCGTTTCAGGAAACGGCCGGCCTGCTTAACGGGGCATCAACAGAGCGCGCGGAGTCCGTGTTTCTTCACCATGCGCTCGATGGTCTTGCGGTCGACACCGGCCTCGCGCGCGGCGCGGCCCATGTGCCCTTCGTGCCGCTTCAAGAGCTCGATCAGGAAGCTGCGCTCAAACGTGGTGACGGCCGCTTGTTTCGCATGTTTGAACGACGCGGCTTCGCCGGAACCTGCATCATCCGTCTCGATCTTGCGCAGGCGCTCCGGCAGGTGGGCATTCAAGATGAGCGGACCCTCGGCGAGTACCGCAGCCCGCTCGATGACATTTTGCAGTTCACGGACATTGCCCGGCCAGGAGTACCGGCACAACAGGTCCGTCGCGGACGCACTCAACTCCGGCACGAACGCGGCGCCGGGTCGTTGTTGTTTCAGGAACCGCCGGAGAAATTCCCTGGCCAGGAGCGGAATATCCCCGTCCCTGTTCCGCAACGGCGGCAGAGCGATGGGAATGACGTTCAGGCGGTAATAGAGGTCCTCGCGAAACTCACCGCGCCGGCAGGCCGCTTCGAGATCTTGATTGGAGGCTGCAATCACGCGCACGTCCACCTCCATGAACCGGATTCCGCCGACCCGTCGCATGTGCCGCTCCTGCAAGACGCGCAACAGGCGTGACTGCAGGGTCTGGCTCATCCCGCTGACTTCGTCGAGAAAGACCGTCCCGCCCGACGCCACTTCAAACAACCCTGGTTTTGATACGTGAGCCCCGGTGAAGGCCCCCTTTTCATGGCCGAAGAGTTCCGATTCGAGCAAGGTATCGGGAAGGGAAACGCAATCCACGGGCACGAAGGGGCGGTCGGCCCGGAGGCTGGCGTCATGAATCGCATGCGCGACCAACTCTTTTCCTGTTCCGCTTTCCCCGTAGACCAGGACGTTCGAATGGGTGGGGGCGACTTTTTGAATCAGATCAAAGACCGTGTGCATGGCCCGGCTTTCGCCGATGACGGACGCGAATCTGGCGGGCCTGCGTGCAGGCATCGGATTCCGGTCCTCCTGTTGTCCGGCCGCTACGGTTTCCGGACCGAGACCCGCGCTCCCTGCCGCGAACGCGCGACGGGCCACTTGCAGAAGATCGCTGCTCGCAAACGGCTTGGTGATGTAGTCGAACGCCCCATACCGCATGGAACTCACGGCGGTCTCCACGGTGGCGTGGGCCGTCAGCAGGACGACCTGCACGGAAGGATCGAGACGCTTGGCGGCCGTCAAGACTTCGATCCCGTCCAGATCGGGCATTCGTAGATCGGTGAGAATCAGGCCGGGGCGTTCGCGCTGAATGATCTCGAGCGCGCGCACCGGATTACATTCCGTGAGGCAGTCGTACGGGACGCGGCTCAGGATGCGGCGACAATTGTCCAGTGCATCCTGCTCGTCGTCGACGATCAGGATTTTTCCTGCAATCCCCATGGTGCTCCTTCATCAACCGGAATTCCCAGGCCCGTGCCCGGCAGATACACATCGAACGTCGCGCCCGCGGTCCCGTTTCGCGCCTCGATCCGGCCGCGGTGGTCCGAGAGAATACCGAAACTGAGAAACAGGCCGAGCCCGGTCCCCTGACCGGCCGGCTTGGTGGTGAAGAACGGATCGAACACCCGGTCCAGGATCGCGGCTGGAATGCCCGGCCCGTTGTCAGAGACCGTGACCCGTACCCACTCGTCTCCATTCATGCGCGCGCGGGCCGTGCTCACCGTGATCACGCCCTGGGCCGTATACCCGGTCACCGCATCAATCGCATTGTTGATGAGATTCAACAGCACGGTTTCCAACCGGTCACGATCTCCCATCACCGGCGGTAATTCCGGCGCCAGCCGGGTTTCGAGCCGCATGGCACGCCCGGCCACCCGTTCGCCGGACATCGCCACGCAAGTCCGGACCACACAATTCAAGTCGAGCGGTTTCAACGTCGACACCGTGCCGCGGGAAAACGTGAGGATGCTGCGGGTGACCCGGGAAATCCGCTCCGCCTGAATGCGAATCGTGGCGAGATCCCGCTCGACCTCATGGGTCAGTTGTGTCTGGGCCGCATCGGCCTCCATGCATTCGATCCGGTTCAAGATGATGCCGAGCGGATTGTTGATCTCGTGGGCGATCCCGCTGGCGACCTTGCCCAGGGTGGCCAGGCGTTCCGACAGCTCCAGTTTGCGCATGTGCCGGGTGATCTCAGCCGTTTTTTCTTCCACGCGATGAGTCAGCGCCGCGTTCAGGGACTCCAGCTCCGTTCGTGACGCCTGCAAGCGATCCGCCATGCGATGCACCGCCCCGGCCAGTTCTTCGAACTCATCTCCGGTTCGCAGATCGAGCGGACCGTCGTAGGTTCCCCGGCTGATGGCTTCGACTCCTGTCTTCAACACCTGGATCGGACGCGCAATTCTGGTCGCCACATAGCGCCCGATCGCCCACAGGAGCCCCACCATCACGAGTCCGATCGCCGCCAGGTTGCGGAGCTGGTCTCGAATCGGCGCGTAACTCTCCACCGGCTGCTGCCGCACAAAAATATGCCAGCTGTTGTCCGGCAGGGTCAGACCGGTGACGGGCGCATACCCCACCACCGTATCGGTTCCGCCATGCCCGTCGTCATCGGCAATTCCCCAGCCGGGATCGGACGAGACGATCATGGCCATCAGCTGACCGGGAATGCGATGGGCCTGCCGGGGAAGGATGGGACAGACCAACGGCTCTCCGGCCGCGTTGAAGAGCATGGCATGCCCGGTTTGCCCGATCCGGATCTGGTTGATCATGCCGAAGAGGGTGTCGAACCGGTAGGAGGCTTTGACGGCCCCGATGACGGTATGGTGCCGGTCGTCCAGAATCGGCACCGCGATATCGATCGTTTCTTCCGGCGTACGGAACGACCCTTCCTTGGCAGGTATCAATCCGCTGACATGCACCCCTTCGGTGCCGCCAGCATGGACCGCATTCCACCAGGGTTCCTGGCTGAACGAATAGTGATCGGGTTCCGAACTGGCCGCCACCAGTGAGCCGAACCGGTCGACGATCAAGAGGCCCACGACCTTGTTTCCGCTTCGCACCTTCGTGTCGAGGAGGAAGCGAGAAAGCCCGTCATCCAATAACCGCGCCGCAGCTTCCTTGCCCGTTTCCCAGACCTGCATACGTTCCTGGATGAGCTCAGCAGCCTCGCCGGGCGCTGCGGGATAGGCGCGGTTGGCGCCCTCCACCGGTTGACGCACCCGGAGCGGAGCAGAACCCAGGAGGCGGACCGCCTGAATTTCGCTCTGGACCAACATCGTCACCCGGTCGGCTGCTTGCACCGCCACCGCCTGCAGGTTGCCGCCGATGAGGTCCCGCAGCGATTGCATGCCGGACATGTAGGCGAGGACAAGGCCGATCACGAGCGGGACGCAGCCCACCAGCACAATCGCCAGCACAATGCGGCCCTTGATGGTACGTATCGTCGGTGCCATACGGTTCCGCACATTGTAAACAGGGGGGAAAAGAAAACGCCACCGTCCGGGCGCGCGTGGGCCTGGTGGCGGACGATGGCGCGCTCAAGCGGCGGGATGGAGGGCGCCGGCACGGGACTTGGCCCAACGGAGCCGGAGACGGTCGAGATACAAATACACGACCGGGGTCGTGTAGAGGGTCAGCACTTGGCTCACCAGCAGGCCGCCCACGATGGCGATGCCCAGCGGACGCCGCAGCTCCGACCCCACCCCCGTACCGACGGCCAGCGGAAGCGCGCCCAGCAGAGCGGCCATGGTCGTCATCATGATCGGACGAAACCGCAACAGGCAGGCTTCGTAAATAGCTTCGGCCGGCGACGTGCCCTCCTCCATGCGCTCCCGTTGCAGCGCGAAGTCGATCATCATGATGGCGTTCTTCTTCACGATGCCGATTAGCAGCATGATCCCGATGAGAGCGATCATGGTGAGTTCCGTGTCGAACAGCAGCAGGCCGAGCAAGGCGCCGACCCCGGCGGATGGCAGGGTCGAGAGGATCGTGAGGGGATGGATATAACTCTCGTAGAGGATCCCCAGCACGATGTACATGGCGAGCAACGCGGCCAGGATCAGCCAGGGCTGATTTCCGACCGAAGACTGAAAGGCCTTGGCGGTGCCCTGAAACGTCCCCTGCACGCCGGCCGGCAACGCGAGCTCATGCATGGCCTGGTCGATAGCTCGCACCGCCGCACCGAGCGACACGCCCGGCGCCATGGTGAACGACAGGGTCACGCCGGGAAACTGGCCCTGGTGATTCACCGACAGGAGGGTATTGGCCGCCTCGTATCTGGTGACGGCGCTCAGCGGCACCTGGGCGCCCGTCGGCGCGCGGACATAGATGTCATGGAGGGCGGAGGGGCTCTGCCAATACTGCGGTGCCACTTCCATCACGACGTGGTATTGATTCAACGGCGTGTAGAGAATCGACACCTGGCGTTGGCCGAACGCGTCATACAGGGTATCGTCGATGAGTTGAGGGCTCAATCCGAGCCGCGACGCCGTGGCCCGATCGAACACCACCAGCTGTTGCTGCCCCTTGTCCTGCTGGTCGCTGTTGACGTCCACGATCTCCGGCAGGCTTCGCAACTTGGCCTCCACGATCGGAGCCCAGGTGTTGAGTTCAGGCAGGTCCACACTCTGCAGCGTATATTGGTATTGTGCGCTGCTGGCCCGGCCTCCGACGCGCAAATCCTGAATCGGCTGGAAGTAGGTGGGGGCACCGGCAACCTTCGCCAGTTTCGGACGCAGCCTGGCGATGACCTGATCGGAGCTCATACCGCGCTCCTCGAGCGGCTTGAGCGACACGAACATCCGTCCGGTGTTGGTCGTGCCGTACCCGCCGCCGCCCGTGAAGCCGTTCACCTGGTCCACCGCGGGATCACTTTGCACGATGTCCATCACCTCGTTCAGCTTTTCCCGCATGGCTTGAAACGAAATGTCCTGCGCGGCCTGAATGCTGCCGAAGAGCCGGCCCGTATCCTGATGGGGGAAAAACCCTTTCGGCACGATGATGTACAGATAGACCGTCACGGCCATCGTACCGAGCGTCACCACCAGCATCGTACGAGGGTGCCGCAGCACCCACGTCAGGCTGCTCGCATACCCGCGGCGCATGGCCACGAAGATCCGCTCGCTCACGCGATAACTCCAGCCATGCGAGCCGTTCGGTTCCGACTTCAACACCCGGGCGCAGAGCATCGGAATGGTTGTGAGCGCGACCACCAGGGACACCAGGATCGCCACCGAGAGCGTCACCGCGAATTCCCGGAACAGCCGTCCGAGCATGCCCCCCATGAAAAAAATCGGGATGAACACCGCCACGAGCGACAGGGTCATCGAGAGCACCGTAAAGGCCACGTCCTTGGCTCCACGGAAGGCGGCCTCCATCGCCGGCATCCCCTGTTCGCGATAACGTGAAATATTCTCGAGCACCACGATGGCATCGTCCACCACGAACCCGGTGGCGATCGTGAGGGCCATGAGCGAGAGGTTGTCGAGGCTATAGCCGCCCAGATACATGACCCCGAAGGTGGAGATCAGCGACACGGGGACGGCAATCGTCGGAATCAGCGTGGCCCGCAGGTTGCGGAGAAACACGAATACCACCAGAATCACCAGCGCGACGGAGATCAGGAGGGTCTTCTCCACCTCATGCAGCGAGGCGCGGATCACCGGGGTGCGATCCATCACGACGGACAACGAAATACTGCCCGGGAGCGAAGCGTTCAACTGGGGCACCAGTCCGCGCAGGCGATCGACCGTCTCGATGATGTTCGCGCCGGCCTGCCGGAAGATGATCACCAGCACGGCCGGCTTCCCGTTGGTCATCCCCATGTTGCGCAGGTCTTCGACCGACTGTTCGACCGTCGCGACATCGGAGAGGTGAACGGCGCGTCCGTTGCGATAGGCCACGATCAGGTCCTGATAGTCCTCGGCGCGGTGCAATTGATCGTTGGTCCTGATCTCCCATGTGCGATCATCGGAAGCCAGCTGCCCCTTCGGACGATTCACGTTGGTCGAGATGAGCACCTGCCGGACATCGCCCAGACCGATGCCGTACTTATTCAGGGCCGTGGGATTGAGGCCGACCCGTATGGCCGGAAGCGATCCTCCGCCCACATAGACCTGCCCCACCCCTTCCACCTGAGAGAGCTTTTGCTGGAGGATGCTCGACGCCGCGTCATACATCTCTCCCTGGCTCACGAGTTCGGAGGTTAACGACAAAATGAGAATGGGGCCGTCGGCCGGATTGACCTTGCGGTACCGTGGACTGCTGGGGAGATTGGCCGGCAGGTCGGCGCGAGCGGCGTTGATGGCCGCCTGCACGTCGCGTGCGGCGCCGTCGATATCGCGGTCCATCTCGAACTGCAGGGTCACGCTGGTCCCCCCGATGGTGCTCGAAGACGTCATTTCGGTGACGCCGGCGATGCGTGAAAACTGATGTTCGAGCGGCGCCGCCACCGAAGAGGCCATGATCTCGGGACTCGCGCCGGGCAGGGAGGCCGACACGCTGATCGTTGGAAACTCCACCTGGGGAAGCGAGGCGACGGGCAGGAAACGAAAGGCCACCAGACCGATCAGCGTGACGCCGATCGTGAGTAACATCGTCGCGACGGGACGCCGGATGAAGGGAGCCGAGACATTCATGACGGTCCCACCGGCACCCCTACCGGGATCGTGCCGGGGCGAGGGTCGCGACGGAATCGGGCCGCGAGCCGATCCAGCGCGAGGTACACCACCGGCGTCGTATAGAGGGTCAGGAGCTGGCTCAATAAGAGGCCGCCGACAATCGACACCCCGAGCGGCCGCCGCAGCTCCGATCCCACGCCGGAACTCATCGCCAGCGGCAGGGCTGCCAGCAGCGCGGCCATCGTCGTCATCATGATCGGACGGAACCGGAGCAGCGCCGCCTCATAAATGGCCTCCTCCGGCAACTTGCGCTCGCTCCGTTCCGCATCCAGGGCGAAGTCGATCATCATGATCGCGTTCTTCTTCACGATGCCGATCAGCAGGATAATGCCGATGAGCGCAATGACGCTGAACTCCATGCGCAGGACCATCAAGGCCAGCAGCGCGCCGACGCCGGCCGAGGGCAGGGTGGACAGAATCGTGAGCGGGTGGATGTAACTTTCGTACAAAATGCCGAGCACGATATACACGGTGATCAGAGCAGCCAGGATCAGCAAGGGTTCATTCCCCAAGGCGGCCTGGAAGGCCTGTGCCGCTCCCTGGAAACTGCCACGGATGCTGGCGGGCAGCCCCAGTTCCTGCTTCACCTGCCGGATCGCCTCCACAGCCTCTCCGAGCGAACTCCCCGATGCAAGATTGAAGGAGATGGTGACAGCGGGAAACTGGTCCTGCCGGCTGACGACGAGCGGCACCTTGGTTTCCGTCACCGTCGTGAACACGTTCAAGGGCACCGAACCGCCGCTTCCGCGCACTTCGATCAGCTGCAGCGCGTCCGGCCCCTTTTGAAATTCCGGCATCACTTCGAGAATGACGCGGTATTGATTCAACTGCGTGAAGATCGTGGAGACCTGCCGCTGCCCGAAGGCGTCGTACAACGTGTCGGTGATAAGTTGCGGGGTAATGCCCAACCGGGAGGCCGTCTTGCGGTCGATTTCGACCAACGAGGCCAACCCCTGGTTTTGCTGATCGCTGCTGACATCCCGAAGTTCAGGCCGTTGTTGGAGCGCTTCCAACATTTGGACGCCCAGCGGTGCAGCTCGGCGGTATCGGCGTCTTCAAGCGTGTACTGAAACTGGGTGCGACTGACCCGGTCTTCGACCGTCAGATCCTGCACCGGTTGCATGTGCAGCGTGATCCCGTCCACCCCGGCGGCTCGCGCCGCAAGCCGCCGGATCAGGTCGCGGATCTCCTCCCGCCGCTCATCAGGCGACTTCACGTTGATATACATCCGCCCGCTGTTCAGCGTCGCATTCGTGCCATCGACCCCAATGAAGGACGACAGGCCTTCGACCGCCGGTTCTTCCAGAAGGGCCGTTGCCAGAGCCTGCTGGCGATCGGCCATCGTCTTGAAGGACACGGACTGCGGGGCTTCGGTGATGCCGAGAATCATGCCCGTATCCTGGATCGGAAAGAAGCCTTTCGGGATGATGACGAACAACATCAGGGTCAGGACCAACGTGCCGGCCGTAAGCACCAACGCCGCCTTCTGCCGACGCAGCACCCAGCGCAAACTGGTCCCGTAGCCGGCGATGATCCGGTCCAACACCCGTTGCGACGCCCGGGCGAACCGGCCGGGCTCTTCCTCCCGCCGGCCGCGCAACAGCCTGGCGCACATCATCGGCGTGAGCGTCAGGGAGACGACGGCGGAGATGAGGATGGTAATACTCAGCGTCACGGCAAACTCACGGAACAATCGTCCCACCACATCGCCCATGAAGAGCAACGGAATCAGCACGGCGATCAGCGAGACGGTCAGGGAGAGAATCGTGAAGCGCAATCTGTTTCGACCCCTTGAGGGCCGCCTGGAGCGGCGACTCTCCCCGCTCGATGTACCGCACGATGTTCTCGATCATGACGATGGCATCGTCCACCACGAACCCGGTCGAGATCGTGAGGGCCATCAACGTCAGGTTGTTCAGGCTGAATCCCATCAGGTGCATCACCCCGAAGGTGCCGACCAGCGAGAGGGGAACCGCCGCCGCCGGAATCGCCGTGGCGGACCACGTCCGCAAGAACAAGAAGATCACGAGAATGACCAGGGCCACCGCCAGGGCCAACTCGACCTGCACGTCGCGGATGGTCGCGCGGATCGACGTCGTGCGGTCGGTCAATATCGTCGCCTGCACGGCGGGAGGAAGCGTGCCCTCCAACTGCGGCAGGATGCGCTTGACCCGATCGACGACCTCGATGACGTTGGCCCCCGGCTGACGTTGTATATTGACGATCACCGCCGGCACATCGTTCTTCCAGGCTGCCTGTTTCGTATTTTCGACGTCGTCGATCACCACGGCGACATCGGACAGGCGCACCGGGGCGCCGTTTCGATAGGCGATGATCAAGGCCTCATATTCCCTGCCGGAGAAGAGCTGATCCGTGGCATTGATGATCGAGGACCGGCGCGGGCCGTCGAATCCGCCCTTTGCCTGATTCACATTGGCGGCCGCGACCACGGATCGCAAATCCTCCAACGTCATCCCGTAGGACGCCAGGGCGCGCGGATTCGCCTGGATACGCACCGCCGGACGCTGCCCGCCGCTGATGCTCACCAGACCGACCCCGGAAAGCTGCGAGATCTTCTGCGCGAATCTGGTTTCCGCGAGATCGCGAACCTGCGGGAGCGGCAGGGTCGCGGAGGTCAGCGCCAGGGTCAGAATCGGCGCGTCGGCGGGATTGACCTTGCTATAGACGGGCGGAGTCGGCAGGTCGCGCGGCAGGAAGGTGGCGGCCTGATTCATGGCGGCCTGCACTTCCTGTTCGGCTACATCCAGGTTGATCTCGAGACTGAACTGCAGCGTGACGACCGAACTTCCGCCTGAACTGACGGAGGTCATCTGGATGAGTCCGGGCATCTGGCCGAACTGGCGTTCCAGCGGTGCGGTGATGGACGACGTCATCACGTCCGGGCCCGCCCCGGGGTAAAACGTCATCACCTGAATGGTCGGGTAGTCGACTTGCGGAAGCGCGGAGACCGGCAACTGGCGGTAGGCCACGGCCCCGACGAGCAGGATGGCAATCATCGTCAGGACCGTTGCGACCGGTCGCACGATGAACAGCCTCGAAGGGTTCACGTCCGCTTCCCCGGTTGTACCGGCGCGGGGCCGGGGGCCGGACCTCCCTGACTCGCCGGGACGGCCCCGGGCGCCGGCCGGAGTTCGACCTTGCTGCCCTCGCGTAATTTCTCGGTCCCGTCCACGACGACCTGCTCACCGGAGGTTAGGCCGCGGTCGATGGAGGATTCTTCTCCCTGCGTCACACCTACCGCGACGTCGCGCACGGTCACGGTCTGATCCTCTTTCACCACATACACGAAGGGCCCCTTGGGTCCCCGCTGAACGGAGGCGGAAGGTATCAACACCACATCCCGTTTGACATCCAGCAACAGGCGGGCGTTGACGAACTGATTGGGAAAGAGCTCGCTGTCGTCGTTCGGAAACACGGCCTTCAGCCGGACCGTCCCGGTGGTCGGATCGATTTGATTATCCACGGTCAGCAGGGTTCCGGTCGCCAGCTTCTCCTTCTGCTCGCGATCGAACGCCTCGACGGTCAGCTGCTTTCCCTGCCTCAGCTGTTCGAACACGGCGGGAAGATGATCCTCCGCCAGGGTGAACACGACCGTAATCGGTTGCAGTTGCGTGATGACCAGGAGCCCGTTGGAATCGTTCGCGCGCACGATGTTCCCTGCATCCACGAGACGGAGCCCCACCCGTCCATTGATGGGAGCGGTAATGTTGGCATAGGTGAGCTGCAGCTTGGCATTGTCGATCTGCCCCTGGTCGGCCTTCACGACCCCTTCCAGTTGCCGCACCATCGCCGCCTGAGTATCGAGCTGTTGCTTGGGGATGAAATTCTGTTTGTAGAGGTCCTTGTAGCGCTGCAGATCCAGTTGCGCATTGGTCAATTGCGCCTGGTCGCGAGCCATCTGGCCCTCGGCCTGCAGCAATTGTACTTCATAAGGGCGTGCATCGATCTGGGCCAGGAGGTCGCCCTTGCGCACGAGCTGGCCCTCCTTGAAGAGCACCTTCATCAACTGGCCGTCGACGAGACTCTTGACCGTGACCGTGTTCATGGGGATGACCGATCCGAGGCCGTTCAAATAGATACTGATTTCGCCGGTCCTGGCGGTGGCGGCCACGACGGGCGTGCTTCGCGCCCCCTGTGTGCCACGCCTCTGCGCCCCCTGCGGTTGCGCCTCGTCGGATCTGGTCATCACCGCATAGGTCCCCAGGGCGAGTATGCAGGCTGCGGACAAACCGATGAGCCAGCGCTTCACTGAGGACACGAATGAGATCGACTCCGCCATACCGCTATTCCTTCCGTCCCATTGTATCCTGCGCTTGCTGTAAAGAGTCGCTGGTCCTGGGAGACGCCGTTGAAGCCGGCATGCAATCTGGAGATGTTCCGCATCATACCCTATCTGCCCCCGCGACCACAGAAGCCTGGTTGACCGTCCCGCACATGGCCGGAACGCGGCCACGGGCGCCAACGACATTCAAGCATAGGCCCCCCGGAAGGGGCTGCCTCCGGATGACCGGTCTGAAACAAGAACATCCTCATTGCGGCGCACCGGGGCAGGAACGCGATCAGTTCGTGCAGTCCATCGGCCAGCCCGGCCACAATCAGGTTGAGGGAGAGATGAATGACTCTACCGCCAGCACTCTTTCACGACGGCCCTGACCTGATCGGCCAGCGCCCGGACGGCACCGCTGTGATACCCGCCTTTCTTCCACAGGAGCCCGACCGCGCGGCGCGGGGTCGGATGCCTGAGTGGAATGCCCCGGAGCGCACGATTGCGATCGAGCCCCAGGGACAATCGCGGCAGGATCGTCGCAAGCTTACTCGTCCGTACGGTAGCCAGAATGCCTTCGATGGAATTCATTTCTACGATGATATTCGGTTGGATGCCGGCCTTGGCAAAACTCGCATTCAGTAACCGGCGCGTACAAAAGATGCCTGGCAGGAGAATCAGGGGCTCGTCCCCCAGGGCCGAGAGCGAGAGGATCCGTCGCTTGGACAAACGATGGCGCGGGGACGTGATCAAGACAAAATCTTCCTCGAACATCGTCTGGCTCTCGAGCCGCTCGGAGGTGACCGGCACGAATCCAATACCCACGTCCAGCAACCCGCTTTTCACACCGGATTCAATATCGGGACCGGACAGCTCATCCAGCCGTAACGCGACGTGAGGGTGGAGACTCGAGAAGCGGGACACGATTTCGGGCACCAGATAGGCGTTCACCGTTTGAACCACACCGACCGCGAGGGTCCCGCTCTGCAGACCTTCCGCCTCGGCAATCGCCACTTGGGCCAGTTCCATCTCCCGCAACGCGCGCCGGGCATGCTCCCGGAAGATCTCTCCCGCCCGCGTCAGTTGCACTGAACGTCCGACACGATCAAAGAGCGGCACCCCGACTTCCTGTTCCAACTGCTTGACCTGTGCAGACAGGGCCGGCTGCGAGACGGGTAGCCCCTCCGCGGCCTTGGTGAAATGAAGGGCGTCCGCCACGGCGAGAAAATACCGGAGATGTCGGAATTCCATGGGCTCTTCTTATCATAACTAGAACTGATCAATCTAATCAGAAGAAACGCTTTGACGCACCCTTCGGCAGGACGCTAGGTTGATCAGGCAGATAACCATGGAGCCCTTGATGACTATGATACAGCCTGATGAGGCCGGCACGGTGGCTACGCTATGGCGCTACCCCGTCAAATCGATGCGCGGTGAAGAATTAAATGCGGCGGAGATCACCCTGAAGGGGATGGCAGGCGACCGGAGCTACGCTGTCGTCGATGCCTCAAACGGCAAGATCGCCAGCGCCAAACATCCGAAAAAATGGGGACGCCTGTTCGACTGTCGCGCGGTCCTGGCACCGATGCACACGAATGGCAAGGAGGGCCCCCTGTACGTGATGTTTCCGGACGGAACCTGGACCACGGGCGGGTCAGCGGACATCGAAACCCGGCTCTCGGCCATACTGGGTCGAGCCGTCCGCCTCACTGGCGTCGTCCCGGCCTCGCCTCAGCTCGAAGAGTATTGGCCTGACGTACAGGGACGCGCCAGACAGAATGCCGTCACGGATGAAGCCATGCCGGCCGGTACGTTCTTCGATAGCGCGCTCGTGCACCTCATGACCACCTCCAGCCTGGACGCCCTCAGAGGGCTGTACCCGGCAGGCCGTTTCGAAACGCGGCGGTTTCGACCGAACCTGGTCGTGGCATCGGCCCAGACGGCGCCGCCCTTCGTCGAAAACGAATGGATCAACCGGACCCTGGCGATCGGCGAAGAGGTCCGGGTGAAGGTGACTGGTCCCTGCGCGCGTTGCGTCATGACAACCCTGCCGCAAGGAGACTTACCGGAAGATCCCGGCATTCTCCGGACGGCCGTGCAGCACAATCGCGCCGCCGTGGGCGTCTACGCGACAGTCGTAACACCTGGTCGAGTAGTTCGAGGAGACCGGGTCCGGCTTCTGTAAGTCTCACCCGGCGTGGCTCATCATGAGGACAGAGCACAGCACCCGCACGATCACCGGACTGTTGCAGTCCATCCAGATCGGGCTCCCGCGATCGGCACCATCCACTGATGGTGCCGACTCTGCGGAGCGGACCTGGACGACGGGGATTTATAAATCACCGGCGCAGGGCCCCGTCTGGCTCAGCCGGAGCAATCTGGCAGGAGACGGGCAGGCAGACCTCGTTCACCATGGAGGACTCGACAAGGCGGTGTGCGCCTACCCGGCGGCACACTGGCCCCATTGGACTTCCGTGCTCCCCCCTGACCAGCTCCGTGGAGGGGCGTTCGGAGAAAATTTCACGCTGGCACAACTCACGGAAACAGAGGTCTGCATCGGGGACGTGTATTCGGTCGGCTCGGCTATCATTCAAATCTCTCAACCACGCCAGCCCTGCTGGAAACTTACCCGCCGGTGGCAGATCAAGGACCTTGCGCTCCAGGTTGAACGGCTGGGCTTCACGGGCTGGTATTTTCGTGTCCTCCAGGAAGGGTTTGTCGATACCCGTCAATCCCTTCACCTCATCGACCGCCCTTGTCCCGAATGGACGGTCGCGGCGGCCAACCGCGTCATGCATCATGAGCGGCAGGACCGCACTGCCGCCGAACGATTAAGCCTCTGCAGTCTCCTCTCTGCCAGCTGGCAGCGGACCCTGCGCCAACGTGCGCTGACGGGGGCGGAACCGACGCACCAGCGACGGCACGTTGATGTCGGGCACTCTTAACTTTACAGGAGGTTCCCATGAATCGTGTGTTCCTCGCGGCCTGTATCCTGACCCTCGGCGCTGCCGTGGCCCTGAGTTCAAGCGGTGCAACGCAAGGTCCGGCAAGCATCAGCATTCTCTCGCCTCACAACGGTGAGACTGTGAAGAACACGTTTGCCATCACCTATGAAATCCTCAATGCTCCCAAGAATAATCATGCGCATGTCTATCTGGATGGCACCTATCAGAAGGGATTCAAGGGGACCTTTACCCATGTGCCGAAGGGCGAACACACCATTACGGTCAAGGTTGCCGATCACGACCATAAAGATGCAGATCTGGCAACGGACAGCATCACGGTCAAGGTCGCCGATTAGCTCACAGCTACGATGCCGCGCGTCGGACAGCGCGCCGCTACGGTCCGCCCTGAGTCGACGCACGATTCGTGCTGCTCTGCAGGTCCATGTCAAACATGACCGGCCCGGCGGGATTCTTCGGATCGAGTTGGATCGGCATGCGGTCGGCCGCCAATTTGACCAATGGCACCGCCACGATATGAGTGGCCTTGTCCGACGGGTTCGAATGAAGCGCCAAGCGGATTGTCTTCGGACGGTGCTCCGGGGCCACCTGATTGATGAGATCCATCGACACAAATCCCACCAGCATTCCGCTCCCATCGGCTAATTTATGAACCTCATACGCATTGGCCCCAGGCGCCGATCGTTCTAAAGCGAGGTCCGGGCTCCGCGTGACTAACACGAGCCCTAACGGCCTCGGCTCAATGAAACCATAGGCGCCGGTCGGCGCTTGGGAGAACATCACTTTCGGGGTCGAGGCGCTGAGTTCGAGCACTCCGGTCTTGGTACGGAGTTGTCGTCGTAACTCCGCTTCACTGCCTGTCGTCTCGATGAATACCGCTGCAGGAGCGGCTTTTTGCACCGGTAGCACTTCGGTCTTGCCTCCTCCCCTTGCCGCCGCAAGCGGAATCGGAAGGAGCCCCGTGAACAACAGGCCGAGCAGGCCCGCGGCAACCAGGCGATGGGGACAAACGAGTTTAGTCACGTCAGCAAGGGCATGATGCATAACTGCAGATCCTCCTCAACGGTACGGTCTTGTCGGAGGATTCTAAGAAGCCGCCGGTGGAAAATCAAACCGGCAGGAACAGAACGGAAGGCGTGCAAGCTGGGGCTGCCCATCACCTGTCCCGTCCATGGTCCTGCTTCGCGTCCGCTGGTCACGAACACATCACGGGTAGAAACTGAACCGGCGGTTGGCGATGGCGCGCGCGACGGAAGCGAGCATTCGGTCCCGCTCTGCCGGTTTCTCCAGGTATTCCACAACACCTTCCTTGAGCAGGGAGAAGGCCAGCTGTTCATCATGGTATCCGGTCAGGACAATCACCGGCAGGGAGGGGTACTGGGCGCGAAAATAGCTGATCGCCTCCACTCCGTTGATACGGGGCATTCGGATATCACAAATGATGACATCCACCATCAGCGGATTATCACCGCTGTTCAATAGTTCGACCGCCTTTCCACCGTCCTCGGCTTCCTCCACATCGTACCCTGCTTGGACTAGCATCATCCGCAACAGACTTCGAATTGATTCCTCGTCGTCCACCACCAGCACTCGCCCCAGACATTGTTTGTCACCCGTGCTGAGTCCAAACGGCCAGGCCATCCCCATGGGCAACCTCCTCTCTCTCCCAACATCGTGTTCTCCCTGTCTGAACTGCAAGGACGACGCCCTGAGGATGCTCGAGCGCGGGCATGTGAAATCAGCTGGTTAGAGAGGACGGACCCTCTCGAGCGAGGTTGTGTGGAACCCCTCTGGTGGAGGCGCACCACCAGCGGTGTAAATGAACCACCTCGGCCGGCCGAGTGGGAGGGGCAGGCCTCATCACGGTATCGGCCCCTGACCGCACGCGGCCCGGTTCAACAGGGTTCGGTGCGACAGCTGTGCCACGCTCGCGTTGGGTGATCGCCGGGCAACCGGAGGCGAGAGAGGCACATCATTTCACGGGGGAACTGATCGCAGGACAACGCGGAAGGGTCTCATCGGGCGTCGTGAAAAATCACCCCGGCCGCGTAGCGATGGCCTGAGATGAGACGACTTACGCCATGCCGCAGGGTGACGCGGTAATACCCCCGCGCACCTTGGAGGGGACGGTGCCGCACCGCGAAGACGACGGCGTCACCCTGTCGAAGCGGCACTACCATCGGCCGGGATTGCATCCGCGGGCGCTGCTCGGTCATCACGAACTCGCCGCCGGTGAAATCCTGTCCCGGCCGGGAGAGCAGAAGCGTCACCTGGAGCGGGAACACATGCTCGCCGTAAAGATCCTGATGCAGGCAATTGAAATCATCCCGACCGTACCGCAGGAGGAGCGGCGTCGGTTTGACCTGTCCGTCCCGGTGGCAACGCGAGAGAAACTCCGCATGCCGGTCGGGAAATCGCACGTCGATGCCCATCGCCTCATTCCACCGATTGGCAGTCGGCACGAGATGAGGGTAGAGCGCGGTTCGCAAACCGGCGATAGGGTCGGGCAGCGGATAGGCAAAATATTTATACTCCCCTCGCCCGAACCCATGCCGTCCCATCACGACATGGCTGCGGAACAGTTCCTCCTGCCGGTAGAGCGCCGCCAGCGCCTCACATTCGTGCGTCGACAAGAGTCCCTCAGCCAAAGCGTAGCCCTGCCCGTCGAGATCGCGCGACATCCGGTCCCATTCGATTCGCTCCACGCGCTCCGCGACGTGGAAGGGTGATCCCGTCATGCCGCTCCCGGTCACGTGCGAGTCTCCCGGTCAAGGGCTGTGCATTGGCCCGTCATGTGCCAGCGTAACCCGACCAGTTGCCGTCCTGCCGTCGACGTATGCGGTCTCGCCAACGCCCGCCTCGGGGTTTCAACAACGATGTGCCGGCGGAATCCGCCCAAGGTACTCTCGACGAGCCGGCAGACTCCGGGTCCGACCAGCTGCGACCGCTGACAGCCGTCACCGTGTCTGCAGGGGCCGCGATAGCTCGAGCAAAGAGGCCCCCAAACCGCTCCTGTCCTGAGCCGCGAGAAGCTCGTACCGTTCCTGTGCGAGCAGGGAAAACTCAGGCCGGCGCTCAGGAGCGACAGCCAACAGCTCGCTCGCCGCCTCCAGGTATTCGCCCCGCCCCTTTGCCAGGTCGTCTTTGAGATTCTCCATGTTGCTCGCCAGAAACACATCCATCTTATGCTCGGCTTTCGGCAACCCGTCACGGCTGTACCAGTCTCCGGGGGAAGTCGACGAGAGGAAATCGTTGATGGTCTCGGTGGTCGAGCAGCCACTGAGCGTGACGCTCAGCAACGGAATCATCAGCAGCTTGGACAGCGTCAATCTCGAGCAGGACATGACAGGTCTCCTTTCGTGCATGAGATGGACTTTCAGCGACCCTTCGGCGCTCCGACCTGATTTCCCGCAGCAGGCCTCCTCCAGCATAGGAGGGTGAATGAGTCTATTCAAAGGTTTTTCGGGCCTCTCTCTGTTGGCCGGAGCCGCAGATCCACCGGTTGCCGGGCACCTGCCACTTGATCAGCGCCGTCACGCCGGATATAGTCGAATGCCGGTCATGCCGGTTTCTTCCTTCGTTCAGAATGACCTGTTGCGCCAGTGGCGCAGCGCCGGTTGTCGGCACGCGTCATGGTCTCATGCTGACACCCTTTCCCGCGCGCGAACCCGACACGGTGATCAACCGGAGTCTGATGCACGATGCCAGATACCCTGCCCGGTCCCCATTCCCCGATTCCAGCCTCTGACTTTCAAACCCTCTTTGAATCGGCACCAGGACTCTACCTGGTCTTGACTCCGGACTTCCGGACCGTGGCGGTCAGCGATGCCTATCTGAAGGCGACCCTCACGAAACGGAGCGAAATCCTGGGGCGGGATCTCTTCGAGGTCTTTCCAGACAATCCCGATGATCTTCACGCCACCGGAACCACGAACCTGCGCGCGTCCTTGAACCGGGTCATACAGCAGCGTATCCCGGATGCCATGGCGGTGCAAAAGTACGACATTCGGCGACCGGAGTCCGAGGGGGGTGGATTTGAAGAACGCTATTGGAGTCCGGTGAACTCCCCCGTGTTCGGGAAGGACGGGCACCTGTGCTATCTCATTCACCGCGTCGAAGACATCACCGAGTTCATCCGACTCAAACAGCGAGGATACGAACAGCACCACGCGACTCAAGAGCTGCAGACGCGTGCGCTGGAAATGGAGATCGAAATCTTCCAACGCGCGCAGCAGCTTCAGGAGGTCAACAGTCAACTCCGCGATGAATTGGCGGCGCGCCGGCAAGCGGAACAGGCGTTGCGGCGGGCGCAGGAAGAACTCGAAGCCCGTGTGGCCGCACGGACAGCGGATCTTTCCCTCAAGACCCGCGACCTCGAAACGCTGCTCTACGTGACCTCACACGATTTGCGGGAGCCACTCCGATCGATTTCAAATTTCTCCCTGATGGTTCACGACCGGTATGCGGCACAACTCGACGACAAAGGCCGTGATTTTCTGCGGCGTATCATCCGTGCGGCACAACGGATGGATCAGTTGATGGCGGATATCCTCGCAGTCTCGCGCGTGCAGCGGATGGAACTGCTCACGGAGGAGGTGGACGGTGAAAGCCTCGTGCGAGAGGCGCTGCGTCAGCTCGAAGACAAGGTCCGGGAAACCGGTGCCGTCGTACGCGTGCTCCCGGGTCTCCCCCGACTGAAGGTCAATCGCACATGGGCGACCCAAGGGATGTATAATCTGCTGGTCAATGCGTTGAAATTCCGCCTGAACGGCGAACCGCCGGATGTGGAGGTGGATGCCTACCGGGCGGAAGGCCTAGAGATTGCGGCGAACGGCATCGTCATCCGGGATCGCGGTCCCGGTGTGTTGCCTGAGCATGCGGAGCGGATTTTTCAGCTTTTCCAGCGCATGGTCGGCCGGGAAATCGAAGGTACCGGGGCAGGGCTGGCCATTGTCCGACAAGTCGCCGAGCGCCACGGCGGACGGGCGTGGGTCGAGCCCCGACCGGGTGGCGGCTCTCAATTCATCGTGACATTCGGAGCGCCGAACCCGGCATGACACACAGGGCCTCGAAACAAGCACTCGAGATCCTGCTGGTGGAAGACAATGAGGACGATATTCTGATCGTGCAGGAAGCGTTTGCGGACATGAACCGCGCCATTATGGTCAGCGCGGTCCGGGATGGTGAAGAAGCCCTGCGGTATCTCCGGCGTGAAGGACACTATTCCTCCAGCCCCACCCCGGATGCCGTGCTTCTGGACATCAACATGCCCAAAAAGAACGGCTTTGAGGTGCTGGCAGCGCTGAAGCAGGAACCGGCTTTCCATTCCCTGCCGGTCATCATGCTGACCATGAGTGAACGGGAAGAGGACGTGGTTCGCGCCTATGCGCAGGGAGCCCGCTCGTATATCCAAAAGCCGGTGGACTTAAACGAGTTTAAAACCCAGCTCAGCCGATTTCATGATTATTGGACCCAGGTCTCGCGACTTCCCCTCCTCTGAACTACCGACGCCCTTGCGATTCGTCCTGCCGCTTGCCCGGACTCCCGTCAATATTCGCCTCTGACACCGGTGCGCGACCGGAGTCATCGCACAAGGAGGGAAGCTGAGCCCCAGCCGGCACATGCGCCCACGAGGTGACGGTGTCACGTCGTCAGTTTTCGCGCGACCACAATTCCTGCGACGAGAAACGTGAAGAAGATCGCCAGG
Source organism: uncultured Nitrospiraceae bacterium (assembly GCA_963846575.1). Taxonomy (GTDB): domain Bacteria; phylum Nitrospirota; class Nitrospiria; order Nitrospirales; family Nitrospiraceae; genus Nitrospira_A. The sequence goes on from CAWJWJ010000002.1 coordinate 2,865,247, forward strand.
AATATGTAGAACAGGATCTTAGCCACGTCGGCGGCTCCCTCGGCCACTCCGGTAAATCCGAATGCCGCCGCCACCATGGCAATCACAAAAAATATGGCCGCCCATTTGAGAAACATAAGCCCTCCACCTCATGAGAGTTACGCGAACCGGGTACCTCGATGGGCATCGGCGGCACAAACCCGGAGCGCCCCATCCATCACCGTCACATCAACGCCATCCTACTCCCGGGCCGAACCGGTGCCACTGGGGGAATCCCTGGCCGGTTGCCTTAAATATATTGGAACAGGCCGGCTCCCCGTAGTCCCGCGAGTTAACGCGCCTCCCGGGTCCCCGGCTTGAGATGTCTACGCTGCAGGCTGGTGCAGGAGCCGGGTATAGAGTTCATAATACCGGCGGGCTTGTTGCGTTAAAGAAAAATTCGTGAGCGCGGACTGCCGGCAGTTCTCAGCAAATATCAAGCGGCGATCCGGACTCCGAAGCAGCTCCAGCATCGCGGCACCCAAGGCGGTTGCGTCATGGAGTGGAACGAGCAAACCGGTCTTGCGGTGCTCCACCATATCCGGAATCCCCCCGACATCGAACCCGACAGCCGGCGTTCCGCAGGCCATGGATTCGAGCACGGTGTTCGGTAGATTGTCTTGCAATGAGGGAATGACGAAAAGATCGGCGGCGCTGTAAATATTCGACAACAGGCGATCGTTATTGACGTGCCCTAAGTTGATATGGGGGAGTCTTCCCCCGAGATCAGGGCTGTTGTGTCCCACCGTAATTAAACGGAGCTTGGGAATTCGGGTGCGCACATGTTCCAGGGCCTGCACCAGGACCTCAAAACCTTTCCTTAGGAGCGGCAGCCCATCCGCGACAAACAAGACGACCTTTTCCCCTTGCGGAATGCCGAACACCTCTCTGGCGCTCGTTTTGTCGCGTGGTGCGAATTCCTGAAGATCGATCCCATACGGAATCACCGACACAGAGAAGCGACTCAGCATAGGACTTTGCTTCACCTGGTCGGCTAACCACGAGCTGGGTGTCACGAAGTGAATCTGGTCTTTGGAGAGGCGGTCGAACAGTGATTTCTTCCGGTGCCAGATTTCACGGGACAGATCGTTCATGCCCGACGCGCGTAGGTGGGGGCATTCGCCGCATTGGTCGAGGTACCGGCCACAGCCCAGATCGTAATGGCACCCGCCCGTAAACGCATTCATATCGTGCAGCGTCCAGACAATCCTCCGTCCCTTCGACAGAGAGGCCACCAAAGACGGATAGTCCACAAAATCAGCGACCCAGTGAAGGTTGAGGATGTCGTGGGCAGGAAGTTGCGAAAACAAGTCGGGTCCATATTCGGAGCGATCAAGTCGGAACGGTTCAAACCGTTCGCTCGAGGGATGGAGAGCGGGCCGCAGCTTTCGCTGCAGGTGTTCGCGTCGAAGACGCCGCTCGATTCTGCCCCAGAAGGTGCCGGATGGTTCAAATTTGATGACCGAGCGATCCTTCGTCGCCGACTCGCGCACAAACATCGAGGAATCGACGCCGGCCTGACGCAATCCCGAATGCAGACGATAGGCCGCCCGGGCAGCTCCACCTGAAACGTCATACGTACTCAGGTGCACGATCTTTGCCGTCGGACCCTTCGGCGCCAGTGACGTCGTGACATAGTTCTGATGTTCGAACGGCTCGAGAGACGGGATCAACTGCGGCATTACTCACTATCCTAATCGAGGGATTTACATCAAAGGGCTTGATCACGGATCAAAGCAGTGCGCAACGATTTAATTTCAGTACCACCATACGCGCTTGAACCGGTGGTTGCACTAGGTATCACCCTAGCGAGTCATGTTGCGACAACCATGATCGGCTCATGGCGACGCTCGCACTAAGCGCATTTCAACAGACCCACGCCGCATCGGGGCATTCGGTGACCAGGATGTAGCGAGCTAGAAGTACAGCAGCGGTGTTTTTTTCGGGCGCGGAAGGGATCCCCGCATCAGCGGCGGGACTGAAGAGCGGCATGGCTCGACTGTTCCCAGTCGTATTTCACGAGAACGCACTTCCCTCTCCAATTGGGAGGATAGGTTTTTCCCGTGCCGTAGAAATCCCCATCGACGACGACCAGGAGACTCGCATTGTGAATCCAATCCTGAACCTCTCTGTCACTCTCGACATAGGACATCACAAAGTATTGTCCGCCGGACAGCGGCAGCTCAGGAATCCGAAAATCGATCCAGCCCTCGCCGTGCAGGTCGAGAGGCGACGGGTCCACCAGATCCGTGGACATCAGGAAATACGCGGTCTCATAGGGATCTCCGATCTTGGCATGCAGCGAAAGTTCCACCCGGCATTTGCGCACCACTTTGTCTGGTACGCACCGGTAGTGCCATCTCACAATGGTGTCTCTGCCGCAGATGACGGAGGGAGAAACACGCCCGTTCTGATCCAGTACTTCAATAGAGGTGACCCTTACATCCCCCTTCCCCTGCCGATCAGTCCGCTCGTGAACCGCACTTTTGGAGAGGTCCGCCGTCATGCCGGCGTAGGCCTCCACAACTTCCCGGGCTCCACCCATCAAGGCCACTCGTCCTTTGGAGAGGAGCATGGCCCGCTGGCACAGGTTTTCGATCACGGGCAAATTATGACTGACGATCAAGACCGTGCGGCCTCCCCGGCTGGCCTGCTGCATTTTCCCGAGGCATTTCTGTTGAAAGCTCGCATCTCCCACCGCCAACACTTCGTCCACAATCAGAATGTCCGGCTCCAGATGGGCGGCCACTGAAAATGCCAATCGCACATACATCCCGCTGGAGTACCGTTTTACCGGCGTATCGATGAAGTCCTCCACCCCGGAAAAATCAATGATCTCGTCGAGCTTCCGCTTCATCTCGGCGCGGCGCATGCCCAGGATGGCACCATTCAGGTAGATGTTTTCGCGTCCCGTCAGCTCCGGGTGAAAGCCGGTTCCCACTTCGAGGAGTGAACTGATCCGACCATAAATGTCGGCCGTACCCGATGTGGGGACCGTGATCCTCGACAGGATCTTTAACAGCGTACTCTTCCCTGCCCCATTGTGGCCGATGATCCCGAACACTTCGCCGCGTGTGACGTCGAAAGAGACATCACTGAGCGCCGAAAAGATTGTAGGTTTGTGGCTCTCAGTGGAACGCGTCGTTCGCCACGAGGCCATTGCACTGGCCAACCGATCGCGGAGCGTATTGTGCCGGGAAGCGGCGCCGATGCGGTAGCGCTTCGTGAGATGCTCAACGTGTAGGGCTATATTTCCCATAGGCCTCGTGACATGCTGCGTGACGCGCAGCTGGCGATTATTTGTTCGTTTCCATCCCAGTCGAACTCCCAGAACCGAGCGCCGTCGAACCGTTTGTCCGGCACCCATGTTATGCACCTGTAGGAGAAAGTTTCGAGGCTTCTCTTCTCGGCTGATGCGCCACCTACATGTGCCACAATGGACGGGTTCCATGACCTGGGGGTTCCCCTAGGGGGCTGGGGTTGGTCTGGATTCATGACACGGCGAGGTGTGTGCCTGCCGCATGACCACCATCCGACACATTCCGGGGGCACGGTCTCGAGGCCTTTTGGACATCAGCAGGGGCTATTCCCAGTGTCACGCTTCGAGACAGGACGGTAAGCTGAATTGAAAAGTGGATGATCGCGCACTAGGCCGACCCCCAATGAGCCAGAAACTTTTACACAACGGAGGTTAGGATGAAACCATTCATGGCATTTTTTGCGGCGCTGTTCGCGGTGGCCTTATTTGCCGCTCCGGTACAGGCTGCCAATCCCATGGACGACAAGGAAGCGACGCCCTCTTTAAAAGAGCGGCTGATGAAAGACGCGATCAGCGGAACTCTCATGAACCAGGATGGCGAGTATTACACGATCAAGGACGAGGACGGCAAACAGCACAGGGTTCATGTCGATAAGAGCACCAAGCTGGATAAGGTCGTTGCGGGCGATCACGTGAAGGCCTACATCACCGAGCAGGGCCACGCGACCACGCTACAACGCAAAGAACATTAATATACAGATAGAAGCGGCTCCCTGAGGCGGTGAACCTGGCGGCATTTCCTCCGCTGCCAGGTTCGCCGCCCGCCGGATTTCCAGACCATCTGCCACGTACCCTCTTCACCTAGCCCTGGCTTCTGTCATCCCCCTTACCTTATTTGGATTCTACTGCCATACCGTATATCTGGGTGCAGGCGCGCGAGAACAGAATGAAGTGCTGGTAATATCCATCCACCGTGACCTCTACCAAGGCGTCCGCGAGGATTTTTGTCCGGAGTGCGTCATGGACGGCATTCCGCGTCTCGTTGCCCCCGGTCAGGGGAATCAGTCCGAGAAGATGATAGACACAATCCTGCCCTCGCACATTGCCTAGTTCGGTATAGCCGCCCGGGAGCGGTTTAGTCGAGGGCGCGATCCCCCCCGGGTGATGCATACAGCCCGTGAATAGAGCCGCGCTCAGCAGGGCTGTGGCCATACCCCCCGTCCACCGCGCGACGAAACGTCCCTTCATGATCATGCAAATGCTCCTTTCCTGTGCCCGGACGCCACCGGCCGTACAGTGTCACTCCACGTTCGAGGAGCCATGCGTCGCGGATGTGGCGGAAAATCGGTAAAACGATTTACCCGGCAGGTAAAATTCTAAAGATCGCGTTCGTTATGTTGCACATCTCACCAGGCATCCTCAACCCTAAACATGCGCCGGCTTCATGATGGCCGCTAACTGGGCAACGTTCGAACGTGAGACATGTCGCCAACCGTGCGCTCACGGAGCGAGCAGAAAGCATGCGGGTCCTGCGGCCTCCACGCCCGCGTGTGGCAGGTTGTAGCATGACCCTGTGGGAAGAAGAGTCGCAGCCCTACTCGCGAACCCGGCTCCAGCCTTTGTCGGCATGGATCGTTTTGTCGGGATTGATGAGCCTGGCCTTTTCCAGCAGCGATGCCCTGGATTCCGGATAGCCAGGGTCCGGAATGCAGCAGTCATCCACTGGACAGACCGACGCACATTGCGGCTCGTCGAAATGGCCCACACATTCTGTACAGCGATCATGAGTTATGACGTACACGCTGTCGCCGACTCCCTGGCCCTTGCCGACGTGATACCCGCCCGCTTCAGCGCTGCTACGCGTTTCAAAAATCGCTTCATTCGGACACTCCGGCAGACAGGCGCCGCAGGAGATGCAATCATCGGTGATACGCAAGGGCATGGTGAACTCTCTTCCTCCTGAATGGGCGGAGGGTCGTCTCCGCCGCCTCAGGTCAAATGATGCCTGTTCCGTTCGTTCCTCTTGCCGTGAATCATCAGGACACCAGCCAATCTTCGACTCGAAGTCTCCCCTTCAGGCGTCAGCACCATCCCTTTCCCCCGGGCGACCTGTTCCTGCATGCCCCGGCACGTCCCTGGCGCGTCGCCCGGGCCACAACAAACAAGCGGAGCATTGCCGCTCCTGCTTGCGAAGGCAGCGTGAGACAAGCAGGGACCGCCGAAGGGATTCTCCGCGACTCTCTGAGGAATACCCTGGTTGGAATGGATCTTTGCTCGAAGGAAGACCATGGCCACCACCTCTCTAACAACAAGGTGGGTAGGAAGGGGAACTATTACTCTACGCCCTGCTCATAGATCGATCAAGCGCAGGGAAAGGGAGGGGAGGCGCGGGCCAATCAAGAGTGACCATGATGGCGAGTCGGATGGGATCCGGAACCCAGGCCCCTCGCCTGCTTACACGCTGCCGAGTACTGCAGCCGCGTGGCTGGGATTTGACCGGATCACCGGTATCAGGCCGCCCCTCGTACGAGGCGAAGGATTTGCTACGTCTTTAGCGACGGACTGCCAGCGGCAAGATCTCTTTTGAGCCTGTCCAGCTTCTCCATCACGGCAACGAGGTCTCGTTTGTCGCCAAGGCTCATCAACTCCAGTTCCGCGAGTGCCTCTCCCAACGCCGCCTGAACATGGGCGTAATGCCGGCGCATCGACAAACTTAACTCCATCTGCTGGATCACGATTCGGGCCAAGGCCGGAAGAATACTTCGCTGCTGCTCTGTAAAGAACCGGGGATTCTTGTCAATGACGCAAAAGGTCCCGAGGTTGTATCCGTCTGTCGTATGCAAGGGCGCAGCGGCATAAAAGCGCAGCCCCAAGGCGCCGGTCACCAGCGGGTTCGCTAAGGTGCGAGGGTCCCGGGACGCATCGTCAACAACATACACCTCATCCCCTAAGATGGCAGAGGCACAGAGTCCTGGCGCCCGATCGACTTGCTGGGCATCCACGCCGGCCCGTGACTTGAACCAGATACGATCATGGTCCACCAAGCTGATGATCGCAATCGGCACATTAAAGATGTATGTCGCCAATTGCGTGAGCTCATCGAACGCACCATCGGGCGGGGTATCCAGAATCTCGTAACGATACAGGGCCCCTAATCGGTCACGTTCATTGGTCGGAAACGTGTTGCTGGTCTGTGACATCGCACTCTCCTCCCTGTCGCGTTACTCGCGCACGCCCTTCATGGCCTGCTGGATGACAGTATATAACTGGTCTACCGCGGCTTCTTTTGTCAATAATTGGTAACACCCCGCTTGGATCATGGCTTCGCGGGACTCGCCCTCGGCATTGACCGACAGTCCAATGATAATGGTCTTTGGGAAACGCTGAGAAATGCGCCTGGTGGCCTCCACGCCGTTCATGCCCGGCATGTTAATGTCCATGAGCACGACATCAGGACGATGTTTCTCAACGGTATCAAGAGCCTCTTCACCATTGGACGCTTCGCCGATGACTTGTAACACCGGATAGCCCTCCAACAAACTCCGTAAGCCTTGTCGTACCATTGCGTGGTCATCCACGAGCAAGACTGTAATGACATCGGGAGATTCCGGCATCGCCACATTGAGCGTCAGCTTACCCGGGAGAAGCGGGGGGTTCCGTTGAGACTCTCCCTGCATCGGTATGGCCATACGTGCTCTGGTTCCCGATCCCGGAGCGGATTCAATCTCGAGGGAACCGCCGAGTGCCCGCATCCGTTCCCGGATACTAAACAGTCCGAACTTCGACGACAATTCAGCCGGCGTTTCGAATGCCGCCTGCTGAAATCCCTTTCCGGAGTCCTGCACCACAATTTCCAACAGGCCGTCGTGTTCCCGGAGCACGACGGCGGCCTCCCCTGAACCGGAATGTTTCCAGCTATTTATAAGCAGCTCCCGCACGGATTGAAGCAACAACAAGGCTTGTTCATGGGGTACATGGCCCCTCAGCGTCCCTGGCGCAGACACGGTCACACATAAGTCGTACTTCTTCTTCATATACTCGCGCAACCACTTCACCGCCGCCGGCAGACCGTGATCGTGAAGAACTGACGGGCTCAGTTCAGAGACAAGCGTCCGTGTATAGTTGAGCGCGTCGGTGAGCACGTGGTTCACCTGTTGCATCACTTCCAGGTTCGACGCGACGGCCTGCGACGTGCGGACGCCCTGACTCAGCTTCAATTTGGCCAACACCAGAAGTTGCTGCAAGTGGTCGTGAAGCTCATCTGCGAGCCGCTTTCGCTCGCGTTGCTCGGCTAGATTCAGCTCAGTCGCCATGGCGCGCAGCCACTCCTGTGACTTGACTAACTCGGCCGTTCGTTCGTTGACTCGCACTTCTAATTCTTGAGCGAAGAGTTGCAGGCTTTCGGCATGGGCCTTCAGGTCAGTGATGTCATAATTAATGCCGACGAGGCGCTGGGGATGGCCATGAGAGTCCGTGAGCACCAGCCCTTTACTGGCTAACCACCGTACCTCTCCGTTCTCGCCCACAATACGGAAATGATGCTCCAACTCTCCCCTGCTCTCGATGGCACGACGAACGGCCTTTTTCACAGGGAGCCGGTCTTCCTCATGAACACGCGCGTAAAACCCTGCTGCTGAGGGACTGATCGTGAGCGGATACCTCAGTAACGCATATTCCTTCTCGTCCCAGGTCGTTTCGTCGGTCAACAAATCCACATCCCACGTGCCCATTTGGCCGCCCGATAACGCCAAACGGAGCCGTCTTTCCCTCTCTCGCAGCGCTTCTTCTGCTCGTTTGCGATCGGTGATGTTCACCAGCTCGATGACCGCTCCGGATGCGACCCCATCGTGATCCACGATCGGACTCGCCGTGAGGGCCACTTCATAAATCTGGCCATCGTTCCGAATCAACACATTCTCGTGTTGCAGCTTGGTGTCGGCAGCAATCAGGTGCTCCAACGAGCAGGGGACCGAGGGGCATGATCCTCCGGTACTGCCGCGAACATGCAGAATGTTGTGAAAGCTGGAGCCCTGGACCTGTTGCCGCGTGAACCCCGTCATCTTTTCAGCCGCGGGATTCATGAAACGGCAATCCTGGTTGGCGTCGATAATAAACAGCGCGACGGTGGCGTTATCCGTGACTGTCTGGAGCAGTCGTTGATGAGCCCCGAGCGCCTCTTCCGCGACCCGTTGTTGGGTGACATCTTCAAACGTGACAACCCCGGCAATGATCGCACCATTGGGGTCTCGGATCGGAGTGGAACTCGCCTCAAGAAAGACCGTGCGCCCGTCAGGCCGCTCATAGCGGATCTGCTCCCGCGTGACTATTTCGCCCTGCTGGATACTTCTCGCCAATGGCCATTGCGCAGCCGAATAGAGGCGTCCCTCACGAGTGTAACTTCTATGGCTGGCATACTGCTCGATCCCCTCGGAGGCAATGAAGTGATGTCCGGTAATCTGTTCCACTTGATCGTTGACGAGCACGAGGCGTCCGCTCGGTGCCTCCGCAAAGATGACGCCCTGGGGTAACTGCTCAAGAACGGCCTGTAATCGTCCCTGCTCCAAGAGCGCCAGTTCGTCACTCTGTTTGCGCCGCGTGATGTCTAGAGAAATGCCGGCTAAACGAACGGCTTGTTTTTCTTCTACCGTGACGCTGCCTTTGGCGTGAATCCATCGAAGCTGCCCGCTTGGCAGCGTGATGCGATACTCGAATTCGTATTCCCGGGTGGTCGCGCTTTTCAAGCATGACTGAACCGCATCATTCACATACACCCGATCGTCCGAATGGACGGTCCCAAGAAATCGCTTATACGACAAGGGCTCGTATTCAGGGATACCGAACAGACGCCGGCAAGCAGCTGACCAATAGATCTCTTCGCGTTGAACATCCCAATTCCAGTAGGCAATGTCGGCGCGATCGAGCTGCTCCACGAGCACGCTCACCGCTATGCGCGTTTCTTCGCTCATTCTTGCGATCGGTGGCGGTAGAAAGGAACCATGCGGCAGGCTACCATCCATTTCCCGTGTAGGTAAAGATGGGGAACCCCTGGTTGGACGCAGTCGGGCTGCAGAACGGTTCCCGTTGATTAAAACTGCTCTTTCTCACCGGGCGCTCCTTATTCCAGTGAAAGTTCTCGGGCTTTGGAGGCCCGGGGGGCATGGAAGGATACCGGAGTCACCCTACCGGCGGGTCGGGATTCACGATTTGCACGTTCATGACCTCCGGCATACCTTCGCCACCGGGTTGCAGCATATCGGAGTCGACTACCAAGTCCGCAGGCGCTCCTTGGCCATCGCATGGCATGACGGCCAACTCTTCCCATGGGGCCCGGAGAGCGGATCGAAAGCTGAGATCAGTCGCGGATAGATTTAGGAAACGTCTACCCGCTTGCACTAAGGTTCCCCCGTTTATTTTATGCATCGCGCAGTGAGTGATGCTCCAACGACTCTATTGCTTCTATTGTGTGTCGAGGTTCTTGCGGGAGTCAGCACACATCGAGCACAAGTAACTTTGATACCAGATAATCTGGTCCCTCACGAATTGTTGAAAGTGCTTTAACGCCGCCTCTCTCTCTGTCCTTCCCTCGTGGCATGGGGATCCTTGCTTCTTCCAATCAGCCATCCCATCGTATATTTACAAGTTGTGGCAAGTGCATTAGGGGAAATTAGAAGCCACTGGAAAAGATAGAGGAAGATATTCCCATGCATCCTTAGGATTACTTAAGCAAGGTGAAGCGATAGCCCGGCGGAGCCGAGAACTCAGGTATCGGGAATTTGGGGGGCTGGCTACAGTGAGCGGCGCAAACGTATATAATGACCCTCAGAAAGGCATCCTGTGCAAACCTATGCGCGAGGGTTGACAAATGTGCCCCCCTCTACTTCACGGCAGATAGCAAGACTCACTCCCACTCGCTCCTCGACGACAAGACGAATAACCGTCGGAACAACCGAAAGGTCCCTGTAGGATGAGCGCACAATTACGGGTTGGGTGGCGAGCGGTGCAGGAAAGTTTTTGGTTTGTTCCGTCGCTCATTATCGCCGCCAGCATCGCTCTCGCCCTCGCCTTGATTGAAGTGGATTCCACCGGGGACAATCAATGGCTGGAGAACTGGCCCCGCCTCTTCGGCGCCAGTGCGGCAGGCGCACGGGTGATGTTGTCCACGATCGCCGCCTCGATGATGACCGTGGTGGGGACCACGTTTTCGATGACCTTGGTGACATTGGCGCTCGCGTCGAGCCAATACACCTCCCGTGTCCTACGCAACTTCATGCGTGATCGCGTCACCCAGGTCGTGCTTGGCGTCTTCACCGGCATTTTCGTCTATTGCCTGATCGTACTGCGAACCATACGTGGAGGCGAGGAGAGCGGGTTCATTCCGAGTCTGGCGGTCACGTGCGGCGTCGTCCTGGCGATCGCCGGCATCAGCGTCCTCATTTTCTTTATTCATCACATCGCCTCGTCGATCCAGGCCTCGAGCATTATTGCGTCAGTGGCCGCCGAAACAATGCTGGCTATTGACCGGATCTTTCCCGAACCAATCGGACACGAACACGATGACAGCGCGACCAATCAGTCTGCACTCCTCCGTGCCAACGCAAAGCTGGAAGGCCGTCCGCGCCAATGGGAATGGCTATGTCCAAAACGTGAATGTTGCGGCGATTCTGGATTTGGCGAGAGCGCAGCAGACCATCGTGCGGATGGAGCGTGGCATCGGCGAGTTTGTGGTGCATGACACCGTGCTGGCCTCGCTTGCGCTCGCGCATCCGCCAGAACAAGATATGATCGTCGCCCTGCAGCAAGCCTACAGCCTCAGCCGACACCGCACATTGGAACAGGATGTCACGTTCGGTATCAGACAGATCGTGGATATCGCCTTGCGAGCGCTCTCACCGGGTGTCAATGACACTACGACGGCGGTGATGTGCGTGGATTATCTCACAGCGATTCTAGCGCACCTAGCCTCACGAGACATCCCTTCGTTGTACCGCTACGAGGGAGAGGATCTGAGGGTGCTCGCTGTCGGACCGACCTTTGTGAGTCTAGTGGCCGAATCGTTCGACCAAATTCGAGGCAGCGGTGTCGGCAATGTCGCCATTCTGTTGCGCATGCTAGACGCACTTGAAACCATCGGCAGTCGGACGACCAGCCCGATTCGGCGACGCGTACTCTCTGAACACCTCCAGTGGATCACCGAAGTGGCCCAACGCACCGTGGAGTCCCCGCATGACCGGACACGGTTTGAGAGCCGGCTGGCCCGAGTGCAGGGCGCGCTGCAGTCCGATCCGTCATAGGCCTTTGCAACAACTGGAATGGGCTTTGAGCGTTCATAGCCCAACGCTCGAACCCTGTTGATGTCCTCTAATACTGCCTTGAAGCTGGATGCAGCGTCGTGAATATTTTCTCTATATGACGTTCGGCAATGGCACTATTAGACTATATCCGGGATGGGGTGAGCGCTATCGAAGAGACGGGAACTGCGTTCAGCGATCAACTTCTCGAAAGCTATCGTTCCCTCGCAAGTGCACAAGGGCTCACGCGGGGGGTGACCCACCCGCAGAAGCAGGGCCGGCGGATCGCGGCCAAGATCCTTTCTAGCGTCGGCCAAGAAAGGCCCTTGTTGGTTGTCATCGAAGCAGACTGGGCTGTGTTACAGGAGGAGGTCTTACAAAGCCCACGCGCAGCGGCGCTTCCCCAGCTCCTGGTACGTCGGAGCCGCTTTCCCAGATAGCCGACCTGTACGAAGCCGGAGTTGGTCGCCGCCTTTCATGCCAATGAACTCTACGTCCTCTTGCCATCTTGTACCCACTGCCTGACCCAGGGGGTACGATGCGCATCGAGGGTCGATACTCCGTACACAGGGCCGCGTGGACTACGAAGCTCGGCAGACGCTCCTTGGCCATCGCATCCCGGGCATGACGGCGAACTATTCCCATGGGGGCCCGGAGTGGGATCGAAAACTGAGATTAGCCGTGGAAGGACTCGAAGAAGCCTATCCGTTGTTCTATGGATTGGCCTATGAGACTCAGGCTGCAGCGGGGGGAACTGCAGAAGCTATTAATGAATGGTGAGTCGGCTGGGATTCGAACCCAGGACCCTCGCCTTAAAAGTTCGGCAAGTGGCATTTTACTAGCGGCTTGATTTTGCGAAGGTTTTCCAGTTTTTTATCTTTTGAATTAGCTAGTTATGACGTGTCTGTCTGTTCCAATACTTCCATCCTTTGTCATCATTTCGGCAGAGTTTTAGCACAAATTTAGCACGAGGCTTTGGGGTGAACCCCCGGGTGAGACAGTGTGGTCCTAGCACACTTGGTTAGGGTTAATCCTTGGCTTGAGGCAAGTTTTAGATCAACCACACTTGGTTTCAATAAAATGTTACTCCTCACACCCTTGAGCTGCTTTCAGGATGTTCTTCCTGTGGACGCCGCTTGAGCAAAGGCTCAAGGCCTGAAAAGCGAATGGGCCTAATACTATGGTTCGAACCAACCACAGGGCAAACCGTAGGGTGAGGTACTGGCAGACTAGAGACAGCCCGACCTAGCGCAAAAGGCTTTTCAGATTGGTCGCTTTTCGGAAAAGGCCTGTGAGAAATCTTTCTGGATACCAGGTGGCAAGCAGGAGCAGGCCGCGTAGCCCTTCCCTAAACCTTCGATTGGAAAGATCCTCTTCAACCTTGCTGACTAACGGTTCGCCATAATAGAGCTTCCAATTGATTCTGCCTCGGTTCAATGCCGAAGTGAGATTCGGATTACTCTTAATGAAGGGTCGTTGTTTGTTGAGAGCCGAGAGGCAGGCTTTGAGCATAATGCCCGGATCGTTGCTCATATTGGCAGCATGACGACGATACTCAATCACCGGATGTCGATGGCATGCGAGAGGGAACAATCGTGCGATCCGGAGATAGAGATCATAGTCGCCGGCCGGCCCGTTAACGAGATCGAACCCGCCGACTGCCGAGATCGCCCATCGACGATAGAGGGCCACCCCTGGATTCCCGATGACGTTCTCTTGCAGTAGTTCCTTATAGCCGTAGGTAAGAGAGGTCAAGGGGAAGGAGGGATTACGACGGTTGCCCTCGGCATCAATCATGAAGAAGGTCCCGAACGTCAATGCACAAGAGGGGTGCTCGCTAAGACTGCGTGTGCCTATTTCGATCGCATCCGCAAGAAGGCGGTCATCGGCATCCAGAAATACTACATATTCACCCCGACTCATTCCGAAGCCAGTGTTTCTCGCATCGGAAACCCCTGCATTGCTTTGGGTCACATAACGGACTGCCGGATGTGAAATAGCGACCTCTCTCGTGCGATCCGTCGAGCCGTCATCGACAACGACAATCTCAATATCAGAATAGGTTTGGCGAAGGATGCTGGATATCGCATCCGGTAGAAAGTGTGCCTGCTGGTAGCAGGGAATAATGATGGATACCAATCCGGATATGCCTGCTATGGATTCGCCAGAGTCCAAGTCGTGCGAAACATGATCCGCGCTTTTGGACATGGCGCGATTCAATTGGGGATGCCCATGGTCCCTCATGGCCTGTTGTTCTTGGAACGAAAGAGACCTTGATGAGTCATATACTGAGCAAAGGCAAGGGCAATTTCAGAAGACGGCTCCCAACCTCTGCTTCCGGGCTGAGGAGGTGATGCGCTCCACGCCTTACCGGGTACGAAGACCTCAGAAAGATCGTAGTGTTCAATCTGTAATTCCGTGAGCATTGTCAGCAGAGCTTCCCGCCGGGCCATCTCTGACCGGCTCCACTCTTGCCTGGAACTTAGTGCCGGAAGGACTGCGACACTTAATCGAATATGATCGCGTGTGAGTCTATCCCTGAAAATCTTGAAGCTTTCGTGATATTCCTCCCATAGGCGATTTTGACTCTCTCGATGTGAGATCGTCAGACCTCTCAAATATCGATAAAGATAGAAATTCTCGAACCGTCCAGGGTCAAGGTCTTTCCGTGGGACGGCAGGACGGTACACCTCCAGTTCCGCGGTTTGATTTCTAAAGGCAAAGGGAATGCTCCCCACGTCATCCGGTTCGATGGTCAGGATAACATGATCGGGGGCGATGTGAGTGTTGGTTATCTGATAGAACGCTATTTGCTGCAGCGTGTTGAATGTTGGCACTCCTGCATTCCAATATTCGAGCATGTCCTCCCCATGGAGGCTTTTTAGAGCATGAAGCAATGTTCCCTCATATGTCACTGTGTTGCCGACGAACAGGAGCCGTATATGGCTTGGGTCTTTGATTACGGTATAGGTATTATGCAGTGTCCCATACTCAGAATACCTCCCGGTTCGCAGCCACGGTCGTAGGCCTAACCTGGCATCAGTCGTAAACAGTTGCGCCGCACTGTAGGCCGCGTTCCGAAACCAGTCGGCTTCCGCTGCGGTCCCGAATCCTTCGCGAGGATAAAAGTTGCGAAGCGCCTGTTCTGCACCCATCAGTCCGAGGCACACCCCGGTGAGGGTCAAGATGCTGTCGATCACCCAGCCTGGATCCTGTCGACGGGGTTGGAATGGATTCGCGTGTCGATTCCTCACCAGTCGCCGACGAAAGGTTACTAGAAACCCTATCAATAGAAGGGGCCCCGCCATAGCACCGAGAATCGTGAGTGACGGCCCCCATCCTTTGTCTTCGTCACGATACAGGTATCCGGTCGGCAAGACGATCGCATTGCTTTTCACGCGAATTGACGTACCATCTCGCACGACTTCACGAAACCCTTCCCTGCCCCCGCCCTCCCAAATATTAACGGTGGCACCTGTCGCGGACTGGGAGATTCGAAATCCATAGTCGATCGCTGACCCGCGAGGCGCTTTCAGCGATACGACGAAATCCTGTTCGCTCTTTCTCATGGGAGTCACCATGACATTATTGGCCATCTTCGTATTCGGTGGACGCAACGACTCTGGAACCGGAGACCATCCATTCACCCCCCATACCATCGACACCTCCTTAGCATCGGGCATGTAGTAATGAAATTCCTGTGTCACCAGGGACAAAGAGAGCTTTGAGCCTATTTCCGTTACTCCAGAACGCGTCGCTACCTCATCGTAATTTCCCTCGCAAAGAGGCCACGTGATATCAAATGCATCGCGCTTTTTAGTGAGCAGGAAGCAATAGTTCAGCGCAGTGCCGCTTGGAACCAGCAGCTTTGTCGTAAAAACGTCTCCTTGTGAGGTCATCGGAGAGTTCATGAGGCCGTTTTTTCCTATCACTGTCCCTAAAGGTCGAGCAGCCTCAGGAAGGGTGTGCCAACCATTCACTCCCCACACAAGCCATACTTCGCCTGCTTCGGGCATGTGATAACGAATTTCCCTGGTCAACGTTCGTGACGGGCTAACCGGCACAGCAGTCGCGGTCTCGGCACCGGCCTGTGTCCCTCCAAATGGCGTCATAATCGTACACCAACAGGCCATGCCCGCCACGCGAATGGCCGCTCTCACGAATCACCGTAGGGAATTATGACCCAGTTTGTTTCCACGGCGACAATTCCTCCGGCTTGCGAGTTGCTCGTTCTTTCGTCGAACACATTCAACGAATGCATTTGCCAGTGAAAATCGTAGACATAAGACCAGTCGGTCGGATAAATCCCGACATTGATGAAATAAGAGCCGGGCAACAATGGCAGTTGTTTGAGATGACATCGAATGGAACTGCGGGAGGTGATCTTGCCCAACGTTCCTTGGACCGAGGAAATGGTGGCCTCAAAGCATTTGACATGAGCGTCGCTAAAAATACCGAGAGTGAGTGCGAAGTCGTCAATTGAAGGGGGCAAGCCGATCTCCAGGTGTACCATGATTCCTTCGCCACTGCGTACGGTTTCTACTGGGTGACCGTCCCGGTTAACTAACTGGACTGCTGCAATCGTAGCTTCCTGTGTTCCCTGCCTGCTCCCGGTGTGAGCCACGAGTGATCGCGTGCGACCACCCGGAATTTGAGCCGCTCGACGTTCCGTTCGCTGGCGCATGAGGTCATGATAGCAAGCGATGGCGCTCTTGGGATCGCCCTGCATAACTGCGCGCCCTTCTTCAAGCACAAGTACTTCATCGCATAGTCTGTGGATCTGGTCCGTATCGTGCGAGGTGATGACGAGCGTCTTTCCGGACGCTCGGAACGCCGCAATGCGGTCGAGGCATTTCTGTTGAAACCGCTCATCCCCGACGGACAACACTTCGTCGATAATTAGAATCGCAGGATCAAACTCGACTGATGCGGCAAATGCGAGACGGAGATACATGCCGCTGGAATAGGTGCGAACCGGTTGGTCGATAAAATCCTCCAATTCCGAAAAGGCGATGATGCCTTGTTCTCTGGCCTTGACCTCCGATGCCAAGAGCCCGTTAAGGATACCAACCGTCATGAGATTTTGTCGTCCGGTCAACTCGCCATGAAAACCGCCCCCTAGCTCCAGGATCCCGCTCACATAACCACCGGACTCGATACGGCCTGACGTGGGTCGACCAAGACCGCAGAGCAGCCTCAGAAGCGTACTCTTCCCAGCACCGTTATGGCCGATAATGCCGAAGACCCGCCCCTGCTCAATGGTGAACGTGACGTCGCGCAAAGCCCACATCGTACTCGCCGAGTCCTGCCGACCCTGTAACCATCGGTCGATGGTTTCGCGAATAGTGGTCACTTTATGGCGGGAGATGCGGTAGCGCTTCGACAATGCTGTGACCGTCATAGCTGCTTGCATACGTCGCTCCTAGACCGTGTCCACGACTTCGGGGAGATCATGGCGATATACTAGATACCCACACACCAGCAAGACGACACTCACTGCCGTAATGTGCGCCCAAGCATCCCACGCAGGCAGGCGCCCTTAAAGAGAACACTCCGATAGCAGGAAATCAGCACCGCTAGAGGATTGACCTGAAAGATGACGGCATATTTGGACTCCACCACCGGCCGGTAGAAAATCGGGGTAAGGAAAAACAGTAAGGAGAGGATGATGTTCACAAGTTGGGCGACATCCCGATAAAACACGTTCCATGTCGAAACTAAGAGACTCAAGCCCACGATCATGACGGCATGGATGACCAGAAGGGCAGGCAGTGCGACAAGGCTCACCGTCACACTGCGTTGATACCAGGCAAGCAGGATAAACAGGAGCGGAAGACTCAGGAGAAAGGTGACTAAATTTGAGAGCGTATTTACGACGATCAGGATGACGGGCTGAAAGTTGGGTCGACGTACGAGGTCACGGTGACTGAAAAACAGCGGTCCTGTTGACGCAAGACAGCTACTGAACCATGTCCACGGCAGGAGTGCGCTATACACGAACGCGGGGTAATCGTCGATGTTCACCGGGACAACACTGCCAAACGTAAACACAATAACCCCAAGCTGAGCCATTGGTATCAGCAATGACCATACCACACCCAAAAGAGAGCCCGAGTACCGGATACGAAAGTCTCTGGCCACGAGGTGACCAATCAAACTCCAATTAATGACCGACAACAGGGCCTCCAATTTTGCTCGTGTGAAAGCGACTTCTAGTTATTCCATCGCGTTTCTCATCACTCTCATTTTTACTTTCAATCGATCCCATAGCACGTGGAACGTGTGACGGAGGGATAGCTTGCCACTACCGTATTCGAAGTCCGACGGTTCGCTGCCCAATTCCACTTGCACATTGGTCAGGTCGAAATCGAATGGCTGATCGTATGGCAGCTTAAGAAGAATTCGTGACTGATGCCCGCGGCGAACCTCTGTCTCCTGAATAGCTGGGCACATCACCGTGCAATTCCATCGTGCAAACTCCGAAGCGACCTCGATACGATGATCGGGCCAATCAAGCTGACGCCCGTCGCCGAGTAGATATCGCCCGCCCGCGATAATCCAGCTTTGTATGGCATTGAGCCGAGAGACTCCAGAGATGGTAATGCTTTGACCAGACAGCAGTAATGCCGAGGGAATAGTGAATTCAATCGCGAACCAGGAGCCTGCCTTGGTATATCCGTCATTTTCTATATGCAGAAATGTTTTGCCGAATGGCAGTTGCCGGCCGTCGGTTGTCCACTTGCGCTGTTCGAGACGGCACGATACCTGGCGCCCGTCATAACAAAGCACACAGCCGGGAATGACATCCCGAAACGTGTAGGTATTATGTGGTCCGCTTTGACTCGGGCCCAATCCTGGCCAATGACGGAAATCTCCATTCGACACCAGATTTCTTCTGTTTCTCGAACGGTGTTGATGTTTGGATGTGTGTACCTGCGTGGCGATGTACTGAACGCGTTGTTCAATGGTCCATAAGTAATCGTGAAGCCGCTGAAACTCCTTGGCCTGTTCCATTTTTGAACTGTGATGCAGTTCCCCCAGGGTCAGGAGTTCAGCCAATGACAGACCGGCTCCAGAATCAAGATCGGTTCTGAGCGCATCATTCAAAAGATCAATTCGTGAAGAGTGGTGTTGATCTTTCTGTGCGTGCACTGAATTCCCATAAATGCCTGTGGTGGTATTGGTCCGATGATGATAATTCGCCAGCGGATCAGGGATCACATCGACATCGAAGTGTTGCAGCAGACGAAGATGGAACTCCCAGTCACCCAGCGGTCCGTGCTGAGAGCGAAAGGGGCCGATGTGATCCATGGCCGCACGACGAAACAGGAACGAGATCGGCGGAAACCGGTTTTCTACGGCCATGTCGATTAGGGCCACATTATGGAGCTTGTCGTTGAACACGAATCGATTGTGGACTTTCACCGCGCCGTCTTCGGACAGAGCTTCGACGATGACCCAGGACCAGGTGATCACTCCACCCAGCCGGGCGTTCCAGCTACGATCATCCAGATGAGATACGGTGCGGGCCAGAAACGTGGGGTCCCAGGAATCGTCGTCGTCGTGGATGATGACGAAGTCGCTCTCGCAATGAGCAATGCCGGAATTGGAGGCGGATTGCATGCCCAGCGGCATCGGGTGGTGTACGACCAATATCCTGCCGGCCAAGTCCTCTCGCAGCTCATCCACAACCTTCTCAAGCCGTTCACAATCCCCGCCATCGTTGACGATCACCAATACCCAGTCCTTGAATGTTTGGGCCAACACGCTACGAATGGCCCGACGCAACAGCAGGGGGCGATCTTTGGTTCGCGTGATCACTGCCACCCGCCCGTAAGGCAGCGGGGCGTCGGGTTGACGAAGGGCCAGCGGCGAGGCCTCGCGTGAGGCGGCGCCAACCGTAGTCAGCGGCAATGTTGTGGAGAGTCCCTGTAGCAGCTGCACCAGATTGGCCTGATAACGCGGCAGCTTTTCCAGGTAGGGCCGGATATGTCGCCGTAGATTGGCGCTCTTATGAAGTTGTGTGCGTGGTCCGCGAAACATCGCGCTCTGGTCCATGCGGTACCAGAACAACGGGTCCGGAATACAGAGGATAGTGATACCTTCGAGCGAGGCGCGACAGAACAGCTCCCAGTCCTCGTGCGTGATACCGTAATCTTCCGTGAAACCTCCGAGTTTATCGAACGCGCGGCGCGCGTATAAGGCGTTGGCGTCTCCATAGCAGTTCGTGAAAATGCCCAATGCCGGATCCGCTCCGTAAGGAGTAAACCGGAGAGGCGGTGGCGCGTCATTCTCCAACGTCGCCTCATTATCGAAAACATCACAAAATGCCGTGATAATATCCGCGCCGGTCCGTTGCGCCATGGCGACGAAGGTGCTGAGTTCATGCGGCTTCGCCACGTTGTCATCGTCCATGAAGAGTAAATATTCTCCCGTCGCGTGCCGTGCCCCGAAATTTCTGGCCGCACCCAGGTAACGATTCTCCTGAAAGAGGATGCACCACCCCAACGGCTCTATTTCATCCTTGATCATGGCGAGTTCTTTCTGGACGTCGGGAGCCGGACTGCCGTCGTCCACCACGATCACTTCGAAATTGCGATAGGTCTGCTGTTTGAGCGATTGGAGCGCCATGCGTAATTTCTGCGGACGCGAGAAGTGTGTGATACAGACGCTTACCTTGGGTTGAGGCTCGCTCGGGGAGCTTAATGGAAGAGATGGCATGACGCTTTCATGGTCTGGAAAGATTCGCCCACCCTTCCAGAGCTGTGTAAGAGGCGAGATAGCAACAGTGAATTTCTGGGGTGGATTTCGTAGGAGCCGATTCACCGTCTGGAATATCTGCCCGGGGAGGAGACCGGCGTCTCGTTCTCTAATGGAGGGATGAGATTCGTCTGCTGCACCGATATGCAGAACGTTCTGGTGGCATCCCAGTATTAGGCGTGACCGAAGATGGTTACGCCGAGCCGTATTACAGACGATGATCCCCGGTCGGCCGGCAACGAACGCGAGCTCATCCGCCAGAGAGAGGTCTCGTCTGATCGTCGTCTGTACACGCCAGCCTGAGCTCCGTAGGCGAATGTACGTTACCGCATCCACTCCACCTACCGCTTGGCCAGCGCCTACAAAAATAATTTCCGTTGGCTCTTGCTTCGCAGATACCAAACGATCCACGACGTCACAGAAAAGCGGTAACCCTCCATCGGCGCCAAGAGGTCCCAAATAGATCAGTGCTGGTGATTCCGAAGCAGTTTCACCTTCCGAGACCACGGAGGGCGCAAGGGATACCGGCCACGTCAGGTCACAGCACCTGGCGTCAGAATTCAGGACGACTTTCTGGTCGTACCAATCCCAGGCTTTGGCATCGTGAATGTAGAGGATGTCTGCCCGTTCCACCGTACCTCGTTCCAGGAGATCTATGGCCAGGAGATCGGGATCATCGAGGAGCAAGTCCTGACACTCGCGGCGAAAGATGGTTCCCCCGACGACGTGAACGCAAAATAGGGTACTGAGACAAAAGAGGCCGAGCCGCTTTGCCTGCGCCGGATAGTACACGTAGCCGTACCGGTCCAGGCAGTGCACCTCCTCGAATGCGCGTTCTTTCAAGAACTCGTAGACGTGATAGACGGCCTTATGCGCTGGAATGGCGAGGCAAGGGGTTATAGGATCCTTCAGTGGTTCAACCGTGACGTGCTTCAAGGTTTTGTCTGAGAAGAGGCCCTCGAAATTGACCCACCCGCTGATACTCTGTTCGACGGAGAGAATCGTTGCCTTCACGACTCGGGTTGGTGAAGCTGTGAGCAGTTGTTCCATCCTGGTCGCTGCGTAGAGCAGTAACTGAACGACATCTTCATCCTGAGCAGAGGAGTTATTCAGGGACGGCACAATGAAAGCCACCATTGTTGGTGATGGCTCCGGGGCTTGTGGGTCACTCATACAATAGCTGTTGGCCTCCGTATATGGTGAATATCTCTTGCACGAGCTAATGCGGCTGACTCTATCTCATTTGAGAATACGTCACATGTGACGGGTATTGATTGTTTGCCCTGCAACCCACTCCAGTCTCTTTCACCCCGAACGCCAGTGAAATCAGTCAAGGGAATAGCCCAGGCTTTGCTTGAATGTCGATCTGTCCATCCTGAATCGGTCGAACGCTGTAATTGCCGTCAAACACCGGGTACACCAAATCGAACAAGCCTCGCCGTTTTGTGATTTGAAAACCATAATCGACTAGTGTGTCGACCGGCACTCTAAGGATGGTCACAAATACCCCCTCCCGCAGAATCATAGGGGTGTGCATGACTTTATTACTAATGATCGTGCCGGCAGGCCACAGGGGATTGGGGGCGATATTCCAGCCGTTAAGGCCCCACACAAGGTGAACTTCTTTGGCCTCCAAGGATTGATAGCGGATTTCCTGCGTCACCATTGCAAGGCTGACTTTGGAACGGACCTCCCTCACCCCGTCTGCGGTGAACCGCTCGTGGTAGTCCCCCTCGCAAAGAGGCCAGGTAATATCGAATGCACCACGTTTCTTCGTGATGAGAAAACAGTAGTCGACTGATGTACCTCTGGGAAGGGCCAGTTGGGCGATGAATGTATCATCTTGTCGGTTCATGGGTGTGTGCAACACATGGTTGTTCACCATTGTTCCAACCGGACGAAACACCTCGGGAGCAACTTGCCAGCCGTCGATGCCCCACACAAGAGACACTTCGCCGGCTTCGGGCATGACAAAGCGAAACCGTCTCCTGGCCAGCGGCCGTGATTCTGTCACGAGAGGTTCGGAAACCGTTTGGCGACCAGTGTCACTTCTTTCGGGAAAAGCCGCTTCTTCCGCCATGCGCGCGAATGGCATGATGCCGCTTTCCCGAAGCATTCTCAATTTGTCAAAACTGGTGTCCATCCATCGATATAAGTATTCACGATTCTTCTCGCCTACCTTGGTCACCGATTCTCCAGACCGCACGTCTTGATCGAATGCTCCGGCACCCTGGAGATACCAATCGTGCCATCGGACTCCCTGGCTGGCATTCGCCGGGATGAGGAGGAACATTCCAACGACCAGAAGGCTTGGGATTACCTTTCGCGTGAGGTTCGATCCATAGAGTTCATAAACAAAGTAGGCAACGCAAAGGATGGGCACCGCAAAAAGGGAGTAACGGATAGGCCAGCTCCCTCCCCACAACGAAAGTACTTGTGCCCGTCCCCACCCAATGGCCAGGGCAGACAACAACAAATTTGCCGCGCAGATTGCGAGTCCCACAGCGCGGAAAGAGTTGGTGTCCTGCCGCATGAGAAGCTGACGCGCGCCAGATAAAACGGCGGGCAGCAGACAGCAAATCGCTGCAAAGATGGACAGAAGCCAAGACATCCGTGCGGCCGGGCCGAAGCTTAGCGCGATAAATTGCATGGCGGCATAGAGTGCGGCAAGTATACTCGGCGATTCGGCCCCATACGAGGGAGGTTCGTACTGAACGAAATATAGCCCGGACAATACCAGCGTCACAAAGGAAGTGACCAACAAGTAGCAGCCTGTCCAGCTTCCCCCAGCGATGTTTTCACTGGCACGACCGGCTAGGATCGCAATCCCCCCACAGCCGATCCACAACGCAAACAGCGGTGCATACAAGAGCCCATTCGCACCGCTTAACGGCAGCATGATAATGCAGACACCGGCTGCAATAGTTGGTCCGGCTGTACGAGGAAAACGACCGGCAACCACAATTACCATGACCGCGCAGAGCAGGGCCACGGGGAGGACCTGCGTAATTTGCCAAGTCCACAGCATATTCTCCGTATGCCCTAGATGGAGGAATGCGACCGGAAAGAACGCGTCCGCTACCCGCGCCTTACCGCCGCGAACATACCTCGCGGTTTCCATCATCGACAAGGCAATCGCACCGAGGACAAGGATATTGAATGCTCCTCCAACACGAAAATCACCCTGCCCCACATTGAGTAACGCAAGGAGAATGAGGCGCGGCACAGGGACACGGTGTTCGTTATGCTGAGACCACAGCCATGTGCCGAGATGAGGTTCGTGGCCGGTGAGTGCTGGGACTAGCAACCAATCCTCGCTAAACGGCACGTTTCGACTGCCGTGGAACCAATTAACCAGCGCTACAATCACCATTCCCAGCCAGATGGTCAACACGAGAAGCCGCACTGATAAATTAGAGCGCCAGATTGCTGTATTGCCAGACGCCTGTTTCACCAAAGGAATTGTCAGAGGGAAATCTTTCCCGTGCACCATTGTTCCTTGCTCGTTGTTAGGTGACCCCACGGCTGCTACCTCGCGTTCGGTGCCTGGGGACTGGAAGGACCGGATGATTTGTTCTCAGGACGAACCGGTATCGCTCCTGTGAGATGTCTCCACCACAGCCGAAACAGGACCATCATGTAACCTCGGCCTACCTTGCCGAGGTGAAACGAGGACATGCCCATATCAGGTGTCCGGTTGATCCAGGAAATGGGCACCTCTTTGACGGAATACCCCATAAGCAGAGGTTGTAGTCCCGTTTCGGCATTCACGGCGAAGTGTGGCTGTGTCAGTTGAAGCTTCTCTACCACTTCGCGCCGCATCAACTTGAGATTATTGGTGAGATCCCGGAACTGCCGCAAGAAAAGCATTTGCGCGAGTGCGTGAAAGGCGCGGTTAGCCAAGATTTTTTTAAAGGGATAATTGAGCAATACGCTATGGCGTGAAAAGCGACTGCCAATCACGACATCGTATCCCTGGGCCGCTGCATCGAAAAGATCCCTGAATTCAGGCAGGAGATGTTGAAAATCGCAGTCCATGGACAGGACGTACTGACCTGTGGCCGCTCGATACCCATCGGCAAGCGCTCTTCCCACCCCGTTCGGCGGAGTGCGGAAAACCGGCTTAATGCGTGAGTCGGCGCGTGCGAGGCGGCGGAGCACCTCAGCAGTGTGATCCCGGCTATTGTCCTCAATCGGAACGATCTCATGGAGATAGTCCCCGTATAGGGCTATTAATTGAGTCACCAGGGACTCGACATTCATCTCCTCGTTGTGACAGGGAATCACGACGGAGATCGCGCGATGAAGTTGCGTATGTTCGCAAAGGGAACGAAGTGGCTTGGTGGTCGTACGAGGCGGCTTCTGGGCGTGCAGCAGGATTGAGCCGGCAAACGTTTGCACCCCCCTGGCATTCTCGAGAAGAATCGACATATTGCGGAGGAACCAGATCAGCGAGCGGGTCAACGGTGCATACACGAAATCGTTGTAGCTGGCGAATACTCGAATGAATCCGACTTCCGACATCAACTCGTAGAGTACCGGACGATTTAATAAGCGACGTGGATCATCGCCTCCGCATCGACGGCGCCAGAAGTGCTTGGCTCGCAAGGCGAGGTTCCATGGATTGCTTTCGTAGAAGACGACTTGGCCGCCCGGGCGCAGCAACTCATAGATGTGTTGTAAAAACCAACCACAGTTACGTTGATCCAACAAATCCATCGCCACAATGAAATCATATTGTTTCCCCTGCAACGGACCTGGTAGTGCGGGGACGTGAAGAAACTCGACCTCGTCGGGTAAGGAGTCGGCACGGGTCTGGTGAGGCCGAAAAGTCACCGACGTGACCGGATTCTCACCTCTCGACACGCGACAGAGGTGTGGCGTAAGCAATCCCCGCCCGCACCCCAGTTCCAAAATCGACTGATTGGGAAGGAGGTGGATAATGTGCCGAAAGGTATGCGCGCGCCATAACAAGCGGTCTTGATAGATCGGGTCGCGATTCAAAAAATACTGGTCGCGGTATTCTTCCCTGAGGGCCAATGTGTCAATGCGAGTGTCACGCGGTTCGTCCATCCCAGGATCCTTACAAGATTCGCTTGCCGGCCGATTCTTTGAGCTTGAAAAATCCCGGATACCACATAGGAGGGATGCAGTCCGGAAGCCTGTCTCTCCACTACCTCCGAGAGGTTCCATTCACACGCTCCGGTGAGGCTTTTCATGCTGCCGCCAAAGTCGGTGGCGATCTTCAGCCGTCCGAAGACCTCGGCTTCTTCAATGGTTGGTTTGTGGATCACTCGCAGCCCCAGGCGGGCCACAAGTTCCGGGAGGAATGTTGCAGCCGTCGGCTTAACTCCTCGGCGCAGACGCGCGGCCACAAACTCAAATGCATCATGTTGTAATGGTTCGATGACCGTGCGGAACTGTTCCTGCTCGCTCTCATTTTCTTCGAGCACGGGTAAGATACGATTGTCTTTGCGTTCATATCCAAGTACAGATCCGTGACCCGCTGCATGGAACAGTTCGACCAGAGAAGGGCCAGCTCGGAGTAAGTTAGAGATCGACGCCGGCACATCATTCTCAATCAGAAATCCTTTGGCCTGTACTTCCGGTGACGCATCCGGCCCAGCAAAGGTCCCCAGATAGTACCCCTGGACGGTATTCTTGAGACCCCGATGTAACAGGAGTTTGATGAGGCAATGCTGTAGCGACGCATGCCACCCGATATCAACGAACGCCGTAGGCTCGTCGGTTAGGAAGCATTCCTGGCGAAGGTAGTCGGCGACGAGGCTGCAGTGGACCTCACTTTTCGCAGACAGTATCGGCCAGATGGCATCGAGAAACCTGCTAAGCTTCGAGGTTGTTACTCGATTCGACGCTAGAAGAGGATCGGCGAGTCCATACTTCCCCAAGTCATCGCTAACTTCCTCGTGAGTGAGCAACATGCGCCTCAGCGCTTGTGTCATCGTCAGGTGGTCCCAGCTGTGGCAAAACAGGCGACGGGCCATCTTCGAATCGGTGAGAACTAGCGTTGGATAGAGTGCTGCCCGTGAAACATAAAGGTACCGGCTCTCGATCGAGACCCCCAAGGCTTTCGCGGTGACATCAAAAAACTTTTTCATAATTAGGCCGTCACGAGAAGCGAAGTAAACCCTGGTGTACCCCTGACTCGATACCTGTTGGACTAACCAGGCAGCAAACCCCTCATATAGCCAGGAGAGATGCTCGACGGCGCTCCGAGTGATCACCATACGTTGATTATTTCCAAGCGGCTGCTCCTCAGCGGCCCTACTGATGTCGCACAGCCGAGCCGAAACAGCCTGATCGCCGCTCGGCCGGTCACTAAGCCCATAGCGCCACCTAAGCCGTTGCTTCGGATTGGTGGAGATGAAGCTTCGGAGCCCCTTGCCCAGCGCGGCCGTTGCGTCGGACAACGGATTATCGCCAACGTGAAGCACCCGGCCAGCGGAGCAGTTCAAATCCTTCAGAACGATGTCAAACAGCGATCCGTGCTGCTTACTCTTTCCAAATTCCGAGGACGTATAAACGCGATGGACCCTACTGAAGCCGGCCTTAACGAGTACATCCTGAAGAAAGGCCTGGCTTAAATAGGTATCGGATGTGACGACGACCGGTTTGTCTGCACGGATCGCGACGTCATACAGCCGCTTCCCGTTCGGCAGTGCCATAAGCGCGGCTCGGTTGTAGTCGAGCTCTATGGGGGTTTGTGGTGAGCGTGATGTGACCAGGAAGGCTCAGAATCTTTGTTAATTCGACATAAATCTCTTCGATCGTGGTTTCTTCGCTGTGCCGTGCTCGCGCTCGGACCCTGGCGATGCTTTTCGCCCGTACTCGGACGAGCGCGGAATCGTTCAACCGGATCGCACAGCGGTTCTCGGCGAGTGCTTGAACCTTATAGAAGAGATCTTTTGGACAGAATAATGCATCCCGTTGAACGAGGGGGTGGTCGGACATGTCGAACGAAACACGCTCAGGGACCGCTGCGAGGAGCATCAGGAAATCGGCGGGTGTATCTGGTTGCTGGGCTCTAAAGTACTTTTTTAGTACTTTGTACTTAAAGTACTACTTTAAGTACTTTTCTAGTACTTGTACTTGTACTTTAAGTACTTTCCAGTTGAAGTACTTGTACTTGTACTTAAAGTACTTTTTTGCTCAAGTACTTGTACTTGTACTTAAAGTACTTTTGAAAAGTACTTTAAACAACACTGTATAATAAAATCTTCAATCTATAGCCTAGTTTCGTTAATTATTGATGACGCGGAAGAATCAATCAATCGTGTACATTTTGTGACGTGACTTTTATCACAGATGCACGCACGCTATAGCACACAACGCAGGTTACGCAGCCACAGCTGCCGTTCTTTAGTCCACTTCCATGCATCATACGCACCGTTACAATTCTCCACCTGGGGGTCTTCAACACACGGCGACCCTCATTCACGTGAGTAGGCTATAGTTGAACGTGTTTAGGTTTGAATGATCACTGTCCATTGATCGGCAACATTTCAACTCTTCACGCTTTTAGCATCAGTTACTAGATAGGCCTAGCTTATTTTAAAAAAGGGCTCAGCCAAATAAGTTTTTGAAGGGGCAAAAAATTGCCCCACCCAGTGGTCAAATTACGAGGAGCCGGGAATAGCCCTGGTGACCCTGTAACAACCGGTCAGTAGTTGAGGAGTCCGGGAGGACCTTAAGGGTTTTTTGAATGTTTTTTTATCAAGGTTTATAGACCTATATGAGGCCCGTGGCCCCAAAAACAATCTTCCGATAATCTTTTCAGGCCCTATCAATACGTTTTTATAAATTGACCTGAAAGGGCCCCCCTCAAGTAAGGCAATTTTTCCGAGGGGGTGGTAGCCGAAATTAAAAAAAATTATAATTACGTTTCAAAATAAATGCCTGGGAAAATTGGGGAATTGCAAACAGTGGCGCCGGAACGTTTTTCTGAGTGGGGGGGCCCTCGCCCTAGCGAGACGCGGCGGGGTCAGCGGATCTCGATGTCGACGCGCCGGTCCTTGACCCAGCTGCTCTCGTCGGTGCCCACCGCATCGAGCTTGCCGCGCGAGGACGTCGTCACCTGCTCGGCAGGAACGCCGAGGCTCATGAGGAAGTCCTTCGCGCTCGCAGACCGCTGCGCGCCGAGGCCCATGTTGTACTCGTTCTCGCCGCGCGGATCGCAGTGGCCGGTCAGCAGCACCTTGCGGCCCTTGAGCGACCCCGTGAGGATGCAGGCGGCGAGGCGCTGGAGGGTCGCCTTGGTGGGCCCGGAGAGCTCGAGTGAGTCGAACTCGAAGCTCGGCGACCCGAAGTCGCGGCAGCCCGGTCC